>FREU01000001.1 GCA_900143615.1 Rhodobacteraceae bacterium Alg231-30 | reverse complement strand
CCACCGGGGAATCACCGGTTCGCGGTCCTTTGTGGGGACCACGCCATAAACCATCTCTGTCATCGGAAACCGCCGATCTCTGCCTCAAAACGCCCAGTTTTCTGGGTCTGGGAAAACTCTAACACCTCGCGGGACTCTTGCATAGCTCCCAAGCTCAAAGCATTTTCTTTAACTGACGCTTCCTCTTGCCCCAAATATCCCGGGGGTCAGAATTGCAAATTGCAATTCAGGGGGCTGCCCCCCTGCCCCCCCCCCCCTTGACCCGCACGCCCACATCCGCCATCTGCGCCACTATGGCTTATGAGACAATTATCCTAGGGGCTGGCGCTGCCGGCATGATGTGCGCTGCACATGCAGGTCCGCGCACGCTGGTATTGGATCATGCCAAAGCGGCGGGCGAGAAAATCCGCATCTCCGGTGGCGGGCGCTGCAATTTCACCAATATGTACGCAGGCCCCGAGAATTTCCTCTCAGCCAACCGCCATTTCCACAAATCCGCGCTCAGCCGCTACACGCAATGGGATTTCATTGATCTGATCACCCGCCACGGCATTGCCTATCACGAGAAAACCCTCGGCCAGCTGTTTTGCGACAATAGTGCGAAAGACATCATTGCGATGTTGCAGCATGAAATGGCGCGTGCTGGCGCAACTTTACAACTTGAGACCACAATCATCGCGGTCCGCCACGACGGCACAGGGTTTCAGGTCGAAACCGAGCGCGCAGGGCAGCGCGCAACGCTCAGCTGTCGCAATCTGGTTTTGGCCACAGGCGGCAAATCCATCCCCAAGATGGGCGCAACCGGTTTGGCCTATGACATCGCGCGCCAGTTTGGCCTGACTGTGAGCGAAACGCGCGCTGGCCTTGTACCCTTCACCTTTTCAGACGACCGTTTCAAAGCCATTTCAGGCCTTGCCCACCCCGTCAAAGTCAGCGCCTCGGGCACCAGTTTTGAAGAGGCCATGTTGTTCACCCATCGCGGCCTGTCTGGACCTGCGATCTTGCAGATCAGCTCTTACTGGCAACAAGGCCAGCCAATTTCGGTCAATCTGTTTCCGGACAGCGACCCCTATGAGGTGCTGCGCACCCGTCGTCAGGAATATGGCCGCCGCAATCTGACAACCGAATTGGCGACGCTGCTGCCCGCACGACTGGTTGAGCATGAAGCCACCCGTTGGGGACTTGTGGGCAATCTTGCGGATCAGTCCGACGTTGCGTTGCGCGCACTATGTGACAAATTGCAAAACTGGCAGCTGACACCTTCGGGCACCGAAGGTTATCGCACCGCCGAAGTCACGCTGGGCGGGATCGACACCGACGGGCTCAATTCCAAAACAATGGAATCCAAGACCATGCCCGGCCTCTATGTGATTGGCGAAGCTATGGATGTGACCGGCTGGCTGGGCGGGTTCAACTTTCAGTGGGCTTGGTCGTCAGGATGGGCGGCAGGCGTGGCCATAGCGCAAAGCCAGCGGCCCTAGATTGGGTGCATGGCGGCTAGGCGCGCCGCGCCTGCACCCATTTTACAAAATCATCACCGCGCGTTTCAAAGCTATTGTATTGATCAAAGCTTGCAGCAGCTGGCGCCAGAAGCACCACATCGCCTGCCTCAGCTTCCTCGGCCGCACGGGCGACCGCTTGCTCCATTGTGGTGCAAACTTCGGCCTCTACACCTTTGAGTTTCATAGCAAAACTGGCAGCCTCTCGTCCGATGACATAGGCTTTGACAACTTCGCCCGTGGCCGACAGCAATCCCTCTAGCCCGCCTTCTTTCTCAAGCCCGCCACAGATCCAGCGGATGCGCTTGAACGCGCCAAGCGCCTTGGCAGCAGCGTCGACATTGGTGGCTTTACTGTCGTTTACAAAGGTCACGCCGTCTGTCTCGGCGACGATCTGGCTGCGATGCGGCAGGCCGCCAAAGCTTGCAAATGCCGCCTCGATGACGCGCGGCGCAAGACCCAAGGTGCGACACACCGCATAGGCGGCGCAGGCGTTTTGATGGTTATGTGAACCCGGCAGGCCCTTGATGGCGCGCAGATCAATTGATCCCGCCTGACGGCCTTTGCGGTATTCGGACAGAAAGCCCTTGCGCGCAAAGATGTTCCAGCCGGGTCCGGTCAGTTTTTCCTCGACCGACACGCGCATGACGCGATCATCGGTCGGCCCTTCTGAGAGCTGCCCCGCCAGATACTGCCCTTCGATTTCATCCACGCCAATGATGGCCCGATCCGGCCCGCCTTCGGCAAACAGGCGGCGTTTGGCGGCGAAATAACCGCCCATGCCTGCATGGCGATCCAGATGGTCAGGCGACAGATTGGTGAACACACAAATATCCGGCGTCAGACTGCGTGCCAGATCGGTTTGATAGCTCGATAACTCCAGGACCACGACTTCGCCATCTTCGGCCGGTTCGATGTCCAGCACACCGCGGCCAATATTGCCCGCCAACTGTGTGCGCCGTCCGGCTTCGCCGAGCACATGGTGGATCAGCGCCGAGGTGGTGGATTTGCCGTTGGAGCCCGTGACCGCCACAACCTGTGGTGAAACCTCATGCATGTCCCAGTCGCGCGTCGCAAAGGAGCGAAAGAACAATCCGATGTCGTTGTCCACCGGCACGCTCGCCGCAAGCGCAGCCGCGACCACTGGGTTGGGCGATGGGTACAGATGCGGGATGCCCGGGCTGACAATCAGCGCGGCAATGTCGTCAAAGGCGTTCTGTTTAAGCAGATCAGCACATTCGAACCCTTCGGCTTGGGCCGTTTCGCGCGCCACCGGATTGTCGTCCCAACAAATTGGCGTGGCCTTGCCCGCGCGCAATGCCCGTGCGGTTGCCAAACCGGACCGCCCCAATCCAAGCACGGCCACGCGTGCGCCTTCAAAACCCTGAACCGGTATCATCCAAGTGTCTCCAATTAAGTCCGCCGCGACTTTGCCTGTCTCAATCAGCAGACACAAGTCGACACCGACGGGACAAGCCTTGTTCCGCGCGCAATGAATGGTGGCAAACAGCAGAGCTACGCCGATCGCGCCGAAACCATTGCGCAGTCGGCGCGCAACCCCTAACACTGTCGCCAAACTTCTGAAGGAGGACACCTTATGACTGATGGCCCCACCTACGGCTTTGATACGTTGCAAATCCACGCAGGCGCACGGCCTGATCCGGCAACTGGCGCACGCCAGACCCCGATCTACCAAAGCACCGCTTATGTGTTTCGTGACGCGGAACACGCGGCAGCGCTCTTTAACCTTCAGGAAGTGGGCTACATCTATTCGCGCCTGACCAACCCGACAGTGGCGGTTCTGCAAGAACGCATTGCGACGCTCGAAGGTGGTGTTGGCGCAGTGTGCTGCTCGTCCGGTCACGCAGCCCAGATTATGGCGCTGTTCCCGTTGATGGGACCAGGTTGCAATGTGGTGGCCTCGACCCGTCTGTATGGCGGCACGATCACCCAGTTCAGCCAGACCATCAAACGTTTTGGTTGGTCAGCGACTTTTGTCGACACCGATGATCTGGACGCGGTTGCCGCAGCAGTCGATGAAAACACCCGCGCGATTTTCTGTGAATCCATCGCCAATCCCGGCGGCTATATCAGCGACATCGAAGCGCTGGCAGGAATTGCTGACAACGCAGGCATTCCGCTGATCGTGGACAACACGTCAGCCACGCCGTACCTGTGTAACCCGATCAGCCTTGGCGCCACATTGGTTGTGCACTCTACCACCAAATACCTGACCGGCAACGGCACTGTCACTGGCGGCTGCGTTGTGGATTCGGGCAAGTTTGACTGGTCCGCCAATGACAAATTCCCATCGATGAGCGCACCTGAGCCAGCCTATCACGGATTGAAGTTCCACGAGACCTTTGGTCCTCTGGCCTTTACATTCCACGGCATTGCCATTGGTCTGCGTGATCTGGGCATGACCATGAACCCACAGGCAGCACATTATACTCTGATGGGCATCGAAACCCTGAGCCTGCGCATGGAGCGCCATGTAGAGAACGCCAAGACAGTGGCGGGCTGGTTGGAAGGCCATGATCTGGTGGATTATGTGACCTATGCGGGTCTGCCGTCGTCGCCCTATCACGACCGAGTTGAGCGGGTTTGTCCCAAAGGCGCGGGTGGGTTGTTCACCGTAGCGCTCAAGGGAGGCTATGATGCTTGCGTCAAATTCGTCGATAGCCTCGAGATCTTCAGCCACGTCGCCAACCTTGGCGATGCGCGCAGTCTGGTGATCCACTCGGCCTCAACCACGCACCGACAGCTCACCCCAGAGCAACAAGAAGCGGCGGGTGCAGGTCCAAACGTTGTGCGGATTTCGATCGGCATTGAAAACAGCGACGATCTGATCAGCGATCTGGATCAAGCGCTCAAACGCGCGCACGCCTAAATCGTTTCACAAAAACTAGAAGCCGCGCCCGATCACTTTGGGCGCGGCTTTTTCTTTGGCTTATTGCTCAGCCTCGGCAATTTCCCAAACGATGGTCACATTGCTGGTAATAGATAGCTCACCCGGCATGATTGCCACTTGATCTGCCATCGCAGGCGCGGCTGACATGCGCATCATTTCGGGGCGTCCGCCGCCATGTTCAGAGATTTGCAAGACTTGCCCCAGCTCTACCCCTGCTGCGGTCGCGAGAACCTCTGCACGGGCACGGGCGTCTTCTACCGCTAAAGCACGCGCTTCATCCTGAGCAGCGCGTGGCGCGTCCAACTCAAAGCGGATGCCTCGAATGTCATTGGCTCCGACTTCCACCAAATCGCCAAGGATGTCACCAACACTCTGCATCGTCGTGACCTCTACGTTCAGGATGTTTTCGGCCGCATACCCCACCAATATGTTTTCGCGACTTTCACGGTCCTGCTGATAGATGGGGCGCAGCGACAAAGACCCTGTTTGAATCTCGCTGGGCGCAACTCCTGAAGCATCCAGACGGTCCAGAATCCGCGCCATAACTTGATTGACCTGAGCCATCGCGTCTTCGGCCATCTCGGCCTGATGGCGGGCTCCAATGGTGATGACGGCCTGATCAGGTGCCTTTTCGACGACCCCCATTCCGTTGATCGTGATGGTGCGTTTATCGCCAGCCTCAGCCCAAACAGTGCCTGCAGCCATCGACAGCCCCAAAACCGCCGCCAGAATTGCCCCAATACGCATATCGCTCTCCTCTTACGCGCCAAAGATACCACTTGATGTAGTGTGCATTGGATTAGCTTTACATAGTTTGCGCCTTTTTCTTCCCCTTCGGCGATAAGTTGCTATAAATCCAACTGCAATGACGAGAGGTTTCCTCTCAAACAAAGTCGCGTGCTAGGGCAGATTTATGACAGCAGATCTTGCACTTACCTTATCGTTTGAAGGCATCAGCCTTCTCCTTCGCGTGCCTGATGGTTGGCATCAACTCGGAGAGGTGGGGCTGGACAGCGAAACGCTGGAAAATGACCTTGCCGCCTTGCGTGAACAGGCACGCGCGCACAGCGGAGAAGGCTTTCGCACCCTTTTGGTGCTGCCGCGCGATCAGATAAAATGCCTCACGCTTGAGACCAAAGGCCTCTCACAGGCTGAGATCGACGCGTTTGTCACAGCGTCTTTGGAAGCAGAAACACCTTACACACTCGACCAGCTTGCGTTTGATCTCTGCTCCGTTGGGGACAAAACGCTGGTGGCAGCGGTCGCACGGGACACATTGAGCGAAGCGGAAGCCTTTTCTGTTGAGCATGCCTTCCATCCAGCCAGATTCACCGCCGCGCTGTCAGAAGAAGAGTTTTTGGGTGTTCCCGATTTTGGGCCCACCGAGGTAGCCGCTGACCTAGTGCCCGATGAGACAGTCATGCTTGGCACCATGCCATTGACAGTCCTTGGCACAGCACCAGTGCCGGTCTCAGAAGCTGAGACGGCGCCGGACGCTGTTAAAGAAGATCCGCCCGAGGCCGTGGAAACACCGATTGAGACACCTGAGCCAAAGTCAGAGCGGCCCGCGCCCGACCATGAGACCAAGTCGGCAAGAGATGAAGCTGTAGACGTTGACGAAACCGTCTCTTTTTCATCCATCCGCGCGCAACGCAGCGCCCCCTCCGACAGCGCGCCGCGCGCGCTCTCTGGTGTGACACGGCACAAAGACGTCGAGGATACCCCCCCCAACGAGCGCCAAGCGCAAAGCCGTCATGAAGCACCGCTGCGCTTTGATCCTGCCAAAGTCGTCGCTGGGCTTAAGCAAGACGCCGGACCGATTTCCAAACCCTTGCCAAGGGATCCACAGGGCAGCGCTGACAGCGGTGTTCAAAGTCGCCGCCAGCCAACCGTCAATGCGCCCAAGACGACACAACCGGATGTCATCGGGACAAACGAGCCAATCAAACCGCCAAAGAAATCCAAGCGCAAACGCGCAAAACGCGACGAAACCGAAAAGCGCCGGATGACTTTGTTTGGTTCACGCGAGCGCGAAGTGCGGGGCAAACCCCGTTATTTGGGCGTTGTACTAACAACCCTTTTGATTTTGTTTCTGGCGGCAGTGGCAATCTGGGCGTCAATCTTTACTGAAGATGGCGTCGCAGGGCTGTTCGGGTTTGATGATGACGCCGATGTCATCGTTCTTGAACCCGTTGCCTCCGAACCTGCAGAGCCTGAGTTGGACGTAGCGGCCCTGCCCGACACACCCCAAACGCCTGTGACAACGACACCGATGGTTTCTCCGGCTGTTCAAACATCCGCGCCGATCACAGCGGCGGCCTATAAAGCGGGATGGTCGCCTTATGCCAATTCTCTGGTGCAGCCAGCAGCCTATGTTGTGGCCGAACACCCCTCTGCGGTGATGCCCGATGCAATCAAGCCAGATGCCTATGAACCCGATACGGATTTTGTAGACAGTGCAGAAATTGAAGCAGAGCTCGACAGCCTGCGCCCCAGCGTTCTCAATCAGTTTGAAGCCGAAGCACGTTACGCTGCCAGCGGGATCTGGCAGCGCGCACCGCAGCAGCCAAACGATCTAAGCGTCGGCAACAGCAACGACATTTACCTCGCCGCAATCGACGAAAAACTTGAAATGTTTGATGCCGTCGCGCTGCCGGAGGAAGATGACCTTCTGTCTGATACCGAGGCGCGCGCGCAGCTTAATCCGGTTCCTGAAGGCACCGTATTTGAACTCGACGCGCGCGGGCTGGTGGTTGCCTCTGCAAACGGGACGCTCAACCCCTCGGGCATATTGGTCTTTGCAGGCCGACCGAGTGCTGTTCCGGCCGCCTATCCCAAGCGGATTATTGTGGATCCTGCTGCGCGCAGCGAAGCCGCCGAAGCGCGAATTGCGCTGGCCCGCCCCAAACCACGTCCGGATGATTTGATTGCCAACAGCCAGCGTGCCGCCCTTGGCGGGCTAACATTTGATGAGCTGGGTAGGAAGCGACCCCAGCCACGCCCCGAAAGCGCAAAAGACGCCGCTGATGTCGACATCGCGTCAACCGAATTCGCGGTCACCACGTCGGTTCGTCCGCGCCAACGACCAAGCAATATGGCGCAGCTGGCGCAACGTGCCAAACCAGCCGAAGTGGTGGTTGCGACGCCTGCCGCCGCGACAATTACACCTGAAATTCCGACAACGGCTTCAGTGGCGCGCCAAGCCACCATCAAAAACGCGATTAACCTGCGCAAGGTCAATCTGATTGGTGTCTATGGCACCGCCAGCAACCGCCGCGCTTTGGTGCGTCTGACGACGGGACGCTACAAGAAGGTTCAGGTCGGAGACCGCATCGACGGCGGCAAAGTTTCAGCGATTAGCGAAGGCGAGTTGCACTATACCAAGTCAGGGCGCAGCATCGTTCTAAAAATGCCTAAGGGCTGATCGCCAGTCTCAGAAAGCCCCATAAAAAACGTCGCGCAAAGCTAGTTTGCGCGACGCTCCCTCCACCGGTTGGACCGGCCTATTCAGCGGCTGTGAGTTCGCCGCTTTCAATCTGCTCACGCTCAATTGATTCAAACAGAGCTTTGAAGTTGCCCTCGCCAAAGCCGTCATCACCTTTGCGCTGAATGAATTCGAAAAAGATCGGGCCAATCACGGTTTTTGAGAAAATCTGCAACAAGATTTTGGTCTCGCCGCCGTTTAGAACACCTTCGCCGTCGATCAGGATGCCGTGTTTCATCATCTTGTCTTTGGGCTCATCGTGATCTTTCACACGTTCATAAGAGAGATCATAATAGGCCTCGTTGGGGCCGGGCATAAATTTGATGCCCTTTTCGGCAATCGCATCGGTGGACGCATAGATATCGTCAGAACCAACGGCGATATGTTGAATGCCCTCACCTTTGTATTTCTTCAGATAGGCCACGATCTGACCGGTTTCACCGCGGTCTTCGTTGATCGGAATGCGGATTTTGCCACAGGGAGAGGTCAGTGCACGCGATAGCAGGCCAGTGAATTTGCCTTCGATGTCAAAAAACCGGATTTCGCGGAAATTGAACAAATCTCCATAGAACTTGAACCACTTGTCCATGTTGCCTTTGAACACGTTGTGGGTCAGGTGATCGAGATAGAAGAACCCGTCTCCTTCGGGCTTGGAGGTGGTCGTCCAGTCAAATTCTTCGTTGTAAGGCGAGGTATCGAAATACTGATCGGTGAAATAAATCAGCGAACCACCAATGCCTTTGATCGCAGGCCACTCCAGCGTTTTGTCAGCCGCATCATAAGGCTCCGCCCCTTGTGCCACAGCGTGCTCATAAGCTTTCTGCGCATCCACAACGCGCCAGCCCATCGATGGTGCACAAGGACCATGTTCCTCAACAAAGCGGGCCGCAAAACTATTTGGCTCGTTGTTGAGGATATATGTCACATCCCCCTGCTGCCACAGCTCAACCGCCTTGGTTTTGTGGTTGGCCACATGCGCATAGCCCATCCGCGCGAACAACTCGCGCAGCTGTTCTGGTTCAGGATGCGCAAATTCGACAAACTCAAACCCATCAGTTCCAGCCGGATTGAAATCCGAAATCTCGGCCCGTGGGGCATCATGCGGGAAAGGTCCCATTGCGCGTCTCCTTGTGAATCTGTTCGCTTTTTGCTCGTGACATGCAGGATAGGCGCTTTTCCGCGCGTATTGTGCGCAACTTGTCGTGCCAAACTCACAAACTTCGCGTATAATTAGACTAATTCAAACCATTCATGCGAAAACTCCGCAATGCTAGACGCCACAGACATCCGCCTGCTCGCTGCTTTACAGAAAAATGCCCAGCTGACGGCACAAGAACTCTCCGATGTTCTCAACCTGTCGCCCAGTCAGGCAGGTCGCAGACGCCAACGCTTGGAGGCTGAGGGCTTCATCGAAGCATATATTGCGCGACTTGATCCTAAAAAGCTTGGGTTAAGTGTGCAGGCTTTTGTGCAAGTGCAGCTCGGCACCCACGGTCCCGCGCAGGCAAAAGGCTTTGCAACACTGATTGAAACGCTCCCAGAAGTGGTCAGCGCATGGACATTGACCGGAGAAGCTGACTATCTGCTGAGGACATATTGCGAAGACCTGAGCGCCCTCAACCGATTGATTCACGAAACCTTGTTGCCCCATCCGGCGGTCAGCCGCGTGCAAAGCCAGATTGTAATGGATCAACTCAAGCGCGACGCCCCTCTGCCGACCTGAACTTAAGACGCGGAAAGACTTAAATGGACAGCGTACTTTACCAAGCCACGATTTATTTGATGACCGCCGTCATCGCAGTGCCTATCGCCGCCCGTCTCGGGCTTGGCTCGGTGCTGGGCTATCTTGCCGCTGGCATCCTGATCGGCCCTGTGTTCGGGCTGGTGGGCAGCCATGCCACGGGCGAATTGCTGCACTATGCCGAATTCGGCGTCGTTATGATGCTGTTTCTCATTGGTCTGGAACTGGACCCGCGCGCGCTTTGGGCGATGCGTGACAAGCTCATTGGATTGGGTGGGCTGCAAATTACCCTGACCACTGCAGCGGTGGCCATGGGTGCGATGCTGTTTGGATTTGCGCCAAGCACTTCGATCGCAATCGGGATGATATTCGCGCTCAGCTCGACAGCGATTGTTCTGCAAACCCTGTCTGAAAAGGGCTTGATGCAAACCGGCGGCGGGCGCTCGACCTTCTCTGTACTATTGTCCCAAGATATTGCCGTCATTCCGATGTTGGCGATCCTGCCGTTGTTTGCTTTGCCGATCATTCACGAAATCTCGCCGGATGGGTCGATTGCCAAAGGCGCAGACGCACATGCAGGCCACGGCTTGTCGCTGGTCGAAGGTCTGCCAGGATGGGGCGTCACCCTGGTGACTTTGGCCGCGGTCGGGATGATCGTTTTGGCTGGCATGTTCCTGATGCGTCCAGCGTTCCGCTTTGTGCATGCCGCGCGCCTGCCCGAACTTTTTACCGCCCTCGCGTTGCTGATCGTGGTCGGCATTGCCTTTTTGATGGAACTTGTCGGGCTCTCCCCCGCGCTTGGAACCTTTATGGCCGGTGTGTTGCTGGCCAACTCGGAATTTCGCCACCAGTTGGAAAGTGACATTGAACCCTTTAAGGGTCTGTTGCTGGGCCTGTTCTTCATCACAGTGGGCGCCCAGATCGATTTTGAAATTCTTGCCAACTCACCCGGAGTGATCATGGGGTTGGCGATTGGGGTCATCGCTCTTAAGGCAACAATCCTTTACATCTTGGGACGTGCATTTGGCCTGCGCGATCGCGATTTGTGGCTGTTCACCCTTGGATTGGCGCAAGCGGGCGAATTTGGCTTTGTGCTGATTTCGTTTTCCCAACAGCAAAACGTTCTGCCTGGGGCCGTCAGTGAAAAGCTGTTGCTCGTGGTTGCTCTGACGATGCTGATCACACCCTTGCTGTTTATCTTTTACGACTTCCTCTCCAAACGCTTTGGCGATCGTGGCGACGCTGTGAAGGATCAGGAGGCTGACAAAGTGGACCTAAAAGGCCCAGTGATCATCGCCGGCATCGGCCGCTTTGGTCAGATCGTCAATCGGCTCGTGCGGTCGGCGGGGTATCAGACCGTGGTTCTGGATCACGACATCCGTACCATTGAGAACATGCGCAAATTTGGCGTCAAAGGCTTCTTTGGCAATCCAACGCGGCCAGAAATTCTACATGCTGCGGGGCTCAGCGAGGCGCATGTTCTGGTCATTGCTCTGGACGATCGGGAAGCGGCAGTCAAATTGGCAACCTATGCCCGCCACGAAAGACCGGATTTGCACATCATCGTGCGTGCCCATGACCGCGCCGAGGTCTATCGCCTGTATCAGGCCGGTGCGGACGATATTGTGCGCGAGATGTTTGACAGCTCGCTGCGCGCGGGACGCTATGTGCTAGAAAACATGGGAATGAACGAATACGAGGCTGCCCGCGCCGAGCAGATTTTCTACAAGCACGACCGCTATGCCGTGCGAGAATTGGCTAAAATTTGGCGCGAAGGCGTGCCGACATCGCAAAACCAGCCTTACATCGAACGCGCTATCGAGCTGGAAAGCGAGCTCGAGGCCGAGCTTTTGGCACAAGCGGAAGAAGACAAGAATAAACAGGCCTGAACCTCAGGCCTGTTTGATCGGTGAGTCCTGAGTTTTTAGGTCAAGCGCCGGTCACACCAGCCTCTGCAAATGTCGCCATGCCAGAATGGCAAGCCACAGCCGACTTCAGAATGTTGATCGCGACAGCGGCACCAGAGCCTTCGCCCAAACGCATCCCAAGGCTTAGAATAGGCGTTTTGCCCAACTGCTGCAAAACCGCCGAATGTGCGCCTTCGGCACTCACATGCCCTGCAACAACGTGGTCCAGCGCGCCTGCGACTTCTTTCTCAAGTGTTGCGGCCGCCGCTGTGCAAATGAACCCATCCATAATCACCGGAATACGCAAGTTGCGCGCGCGCGCAATCGCGCCCGCCATGGCGGCTAGCTCACGCCCCCCAAGACAACGCAAGACCTCAAGGCCGCCCTCAGCCGCACCATGCAAGGCGATGCCTTCACGCACCACGCGGGCCTTGATCACCAATCCTTCATCGCTCACACCGGTCCCGCGCCCAACCCAGTCTTCGGCCTCGCCCCCAAAGAGAGCATTGGCAATGGCGGCCGCGCTGGTCGTGTTCCCGATGCCCATTTCGCCAACAACCAATACGTCCGAACCTTCATCTACCGCATTCCAGCCAACTGATAGCGCGTCCACAACCTCGGCTTCGCTCATGGCCGCAGCTTTGGTGAAATCTGCAGTGGGCGTGTCCAACGACAACGCGATCGCATCAAGTTTCGCACCGGCAGCGCGGCTCAACTGATTGATTGCTGCCCCATCATGTTGAAAATTGGCAAACATCTGAACAGTCACTTCCGCCGGAAAAGCCGACACACCCTGCGCGGCGATCCCGTGGTTTCCTGCAAAAACAATCACTTGTGGCGAAGTGATTTCTGGACGTGGCGTGCCGCGCCAGCTTGCATACCACACAGAAAGATCTTCAAGCTGCCCTAGGGAGCCCGCAGGTTTGGTCAATTGCACGTTGCGATCCTCAGCGCCCGACTTGGCGGTCTCATCGACCTGAGGGGCCGCCTCAAGCACTGCGCGAAACTGCGCCAGCGTGGAAAATTCTGCGGACATGGAAAGCTCCTGTTGTATTCTTGTGGTGAGCGTTGTTTACCTGATTGTCGGCATCCAGCAAGAGAGGAAAAGACACCCCCATGTCCAGAACCGACGCGGAGCTGATCCGAGCTGGCGATATTGCAACGGCCATTGCCCTTTTGACTCGCTTGCCAGTCAAAGCGGATTTCAGCCGAGGTGGCCGTGCCTCTTGGGCCTATCCATTGGCCGGAGCGGCCTTGGCGGCGGTTGCCGCGATTCCAACCGGGCTGGCGATGTGGTTGGGGCTGCCCACCCAGCTTGCTGCCATTTTGTGGGTTGGCGCACACGTCATCCTGAGCGGAGCCATGCACGAAGACGGGCTGGCGGACACAGCTGACGGGTTGTGGGGCGGTTGGGAGCCGGTACGACGACTGGAGATCATGAAAGATAGCCGGATCGGGGCCTATGGGGTGATCGCGCTTTGCCTGTCACTGGCGGCGCGTTGGGCCGCTGTTGCGGTACTGCTGGGGTTGGACAACTGGTTTGGCGCGCTTCTCGCAGTTGGCCTTTTATCTCGCGCGACAATGCCGGTTTTGATGACCGCCCTTCCCCATGCACGCGACAACGGCCTGAGCCATGCGCAAGGCACGGTTTCGCGGGAGACAGCGGGCGTAGGAGTGGCGCTTGCCATTGCTCTGAGCATACTTTTGACCGGATTGAGTGGCATCCTTTTTGCGGTGCTTGCCGCACTGGTGACCTTGGCCTGCGCTAGAATTGCGCGCGCCAAAATTGGCGGGCAAACTGGCGACATCTTGGGGGCCACGCAACAGGTTTGCGAAATTACGCTGCTCTTTGCACTATGTACGCTCCAATAGCCTAGTGGCCTTTGGTCTCAATATGGACCACATCGCCGCAGTGCTTACAGTGCACCGCATCTGGTTCGTGACGTGACAATCCACATTTTTGACAATGGCATAGAACTTTCTGTGGTTGAAAAATCGCTTGGGCAAGGCGCACGAACAACGCCACACCGCCAACCATGACAAAGATCGAAAACATCTTGCCGCCCGGCGTAGACAGGGTGATGTCGCCGTATCCCGTCGTTGTGAGCGTTGCGACGGTAAAATACATTGCATCCACAAAGGGTGTCTGAGTGGCGGTGCCGTCGATAAAGAACACCAGTGAAGTGGCGGACACCACCATCACAAAAACGAACAAGTTAATACAGGCGATCACTGCATCTTCATGGGTGCGGAAAAACCGGCTGTCGCGTCGCAAATCATAAAGCAGATGGTAGGAGTGGATCAAACGCAACCCGCGCAAAACTCTTAAGAACGCTAGATTGCCCTCTAGCAACGGGTCCAGAAACAGCGAGACAATCACCAGAATATCGGCCCACGTATAGATTTTACCCAAAAGAAAGCGACGATCCTCAGCCACCCAGATGCGCGCGGACAAGTCCAAAAGGATCAGGACTCCTGTGATGCGGCTGGCCAGCTCCAACATGGGCCCGTAGTGACGATGGGCTGTGGAGATAAAAAACACGATGGTGACGGCATCAAACAGGATCAAAGCATAGCGAAACCGCACGCCGCTGGGATCGTGCCCGTTATACAGCCGGTCCACAACTTGCTTTAGTTGATCCATACAAACACCTCCGCTCCTCACTAAACAGGAGCGCCCCCAACTTCGCAACATTCTGGTCAAAAACGAAAAAGGGACCGTGCAGCGCACGATCCCTTTTAGAACTGATTTTGGTCTCTTAATGAGGTCAGGCAGCAGCGGGCGGTGCGCGCGATACCAGAACATCGTCCACACGTTTGGCAGCGGCTGCTTCATCGCCCCCGTCCACGGCAGCAACTTCGCGGGTCAGACGCTCAAGAGCGGCTTCATAGAGCTGACGCTCGGAATAGCTCTGTTCACGCTGGTCATCGGTGCGGTGCAAATCACGCACAACTTCGGCAATCGCGATCAGATCACCTGAGTTGATCTTTTGCTCATATTCCTGTGCACGGCGCGACCACATGGCCCGTTTGACCTTTGCTTTGCCTTTTAGTGTCTTCATCGCTTGATTTATCACATCAGGCGAGCTCAGGCTGCGCATGCCAATTTCAGTCGCCTTATTGGTCGGCACCCGAAGAGTCATCTTGTCTTTTTCAAAGGAGATGACAAAAAGCTCAAGCTCCATGCCTGCAACTTCTTGCTCTTCGATAGAAACGATCTGGCCAACGCCATGCGCTGGATATACTACAAACTCGTTCGGGCGAAATTCGTTCTTCTTGGCTTTGCTCATGCATTCTTTCCTAGTATGAGCCCCATCTGCCAGACAAAAGCACTGCCACGGAAAACCGGTGTTTTCCGATACAGGTCGTTACCGGGCATAAAAAGCCACCCATGGCGAAATGCGCAGGGATGGCTCAAAGGCACTATTTTGTTTGTAACGGAATCATAACACAAAAAACGCCTCTCCGAAACCCAAGCAGGTGCCGGAGAGAATGTATCACACTTTCTCAGTCTCTTAGTCGCGTTTTCCAACGGTAAGAAACACACAAATCCGGCATAGGGCAGCCCTACGCCGAATCGTTTAACACATCTATATTAGCCGCCTTCACCGGGTGCTTCGGAGAAGTATTTCTCCATCTTGCCAGCTTCACCGTCACGATCCTCGGCCTCGGGCAGCGGATCTTTCTTGGTGATGATCACCGGCCAGATTTCGGAATACTTGCGGTTAAACTCAACCCATTTTTCCATATCCGGCTCAGTGTCCGGACGGATCGCATCAGCGGGGCATTCTGGTTCACAGACACCGCAGTCAATGCATTCATCGGGGTGAATGACGAGAAAGTTCTCGCCTTCATAGAAGCAATCCACCGGGCAGACTTCGACGCAGTCGGTGTATTTGCAGGCTACACAATTTTCAGTGACGACATAGGTCATGGCTCAGGTCTTCCACATCTGGTTTGGGGGACTGCCTAAATCACAGCGCCCTAATCTTCAAGCCGCGAAGCACGCATAAGATCGAGATTACGACGATCCCGCTTTGTGGGACGTCCTTTTCCGTCAGATCCAGGGCTGCGCGGAACAGGTTTCTCTTCCGGCGTCATATCTTCATACAGCGTTTGTGCTTCGGGCGCAGGACCGCGACGCTCACCAAGCGCCAGAACACGTATGATCAACACGCGCTTGGCCTGCGGAAACGTCAAAACATCCCCGACCGAAACACCATAGCTGGATTTGTGAACTTTTTCACCGTTCACCCGCACATGGCCGCCGGTGATTGTTTTCGCTGACAGGCCGCGGGTCTTAAAGAACCGGGCCTGCCAGAGCCATTTGTCCAGCCGAAGCTTGGAGACGGGCGCATTCACGCCCTTAGTCCTTGGACTTTAGCCCCATAAGCGCTGCCGCAAAGGGGTTATCGGGATCGATGGCCTTTTCCTTCTTAGGCGGACGTGCCTGGAACTGTTTGGCGCCATTGTCGCGACGTGGACCACCTTTGCCCTTAGGCTTGCCACCCTTGCCACGCGGGCGATCTCCCGCAGGCTGGTTGCCGCGATCACCACGGCCTTTGCCACCCTGAGGCGCACCACGGCGTTGACCGCCACGGTTGCCACCCTGACGACCTGCCCAAGTGAAGGTAAAGAACTCTTCCTTCTCAGGTGCGCTGTCAGCTTTTGCCTCTTCAGAAACCTCTGCCTCTGGAGTTGCTTCAACAGCAGCCTCTGGCGCAGCCTCAGCAGGCGCGTCGGCGGTTTCAGCAGCACCTTCAGCGTCTGCTGCCGCTTCAACTGGTGTTTCGGCTGCCGCTTCGGCGGTGTCTTCGACCTTTTCCGCTTCAGGAGCAGCAGCTGGTGCCGCACGTACTTTGTCACGCTCGCCTTTTTCAGCTTTATAGCCCAGCCCCTGCATCAGGTCTGCGAATTGCTCCAGCGTCATACCTGTGATCGACAACATGTCCGCTTTGGCTTCAAAGCCGCCACGGCTGTCTTCGGCGCGCAGCATATCTGCCAGACGCTCCAACATGTCGATACGGATCGCCCGCTCGCCTGCCGCACGATAGCCCGCCATAGCGTGATAGCCCCGTGGCGCGCCTTGACCGGCTGGCACCGTGACCAAACCGGGGGGCGGTGCTTCAGGGAATTCCTGCAGACCATTGGCCAGTGACCACAACACCAGACGCAAACGTGTCGGTGCAGGCTTCAGCAGCAGCGGCATAAAGATAGTGAACTGGCCAAAGCGGATACCGTGCTTGCGCAACGCGCCACGGGCGTCTTGATCTAGCTCTTTAACCTCGGTTGCCACATCGCCACGCGGGATGATGCCAAGGTTTTCAACCATGCGGAAAGCAAAACCGCGCGCAAGGCCGCTCAGCTCTTCATCGCGGCTCAGGTTCAAGAGCGGTTCAAACAGCGCCGCGACCTTGCGGTCGATAAAGTGCTGCAAACGACGCTGCACTTTTTGCGCCACTTCGCTGCCCGCTTCATCATCAACGAAAACCTCAACCATCGGCTTCATCGGCTCAGCGCCAGCAACAAGCTTGCCAACCGCATGCTCGCCCCACATCAGACCACCCTGTTCGGTATAGTCGATCTCGGTGTCGGGTGCGTTGTAGAACCGATCTGCACGCAGATGGAACTGGGGCACCAAAGCCTGCAACGATGCTTGGCGCAGCGTTTTGGCTTCCTGTCCGGTTGCTTCTTTGTCCGCGCTAAAACGGAACCCTTCAAGACGACCGACGAATTCTCCTTCGACGGTCACCTCACCATTGTCATTCACTTCGGCCAAAAGGGCCTCCTTCTGTTTGAGCCGGCGCAAAAGCACTGATGTGCGCCGATCCACAAATCTCTGAGTCAGACGCTCGTGCAGAGCATCAGATAGTCGGTCTTCTACAGCGCGCGTTTCCCCGCGCCAATGGTTTTCGTCATGCACCCAGCCATTACGCTGTGCGACATAAGTCCATGTGCGGATATAGGCCAGACGTTTGGACAATGTGTCAATATCACCATCCGTTCTATCCAGCCTTTTTACCTGTCTGGCCATCCAATCGTCTGCCACGCGGCCTTTTTCATGCAAAAAACCGAAAATATTCTCAATCAGGCTGGCATGCTCCGCATGGCTAATGCCACGAAAATCAGGTACGCGGCAGACATCCCACAACAGTTTGACCGATTTTCCATCACTGGCCCGCGCGCGAACTTCCGCCACATCCGACAGCGATTTTAACGCCAAGAGATCATCGGCATCGCGCGCCTTCAGCAACAGCGGATCATTTGGATTCTCTTGCAGCGAGGCGATCAAGGCCTCGATCCCACCAAATTCCAGCTGCGCATTGCGCCAGTTGATTTTGCGCACCGGCGTAAAGCGATGCTCCATGATCGCTTCGGCCACCTCATCAGGCAGCGCGCTGGCCTCGCCGGTCACCCCAAAGGTGCCGTGGCTCATCCCCCGCCCTGCCCGTCCGGCAATCTGCGCCAACTCATTAGGCGCAAGCGGGCGCATACGCCGCCCGTCAAATTTGGTGGTCGAGGAAAACGCGACGTGATCGATATCAAGGTTGAGCCCCATGCCAATCGCATCGGTCGCCACTAGAAAATCAACATCGCCGTTTTGATAGAGCTCGACCTGTGCGTTGCGTGTGCGCGGGCTCAGCGCGCCCATGACCACAGCAGCACCGCCTTTTTGACGGCGCAGCAACTCGGCAATCGCGTACACATTGTCCACCGAAAACCCGACAATGGCCGAGCGCGGCTGCATGCGCGAAATCTTACGCGGCCCCGAATAGCTGAGCGTCGACATGCGTTCGCGACGCATAAACTGCACACCGGGCACCAGTTCCGCAATGATCCCACGCATCGTATCACTGCCTAAAAACAGCGTCTCGTGTGTGCCGCGTGCGCGCAGCAACCGGTCGGTAAACACATGCCCACGCTCGGGGTCCGCCGCCAACTGGATCTCGTCAATCGCCAGAAAATCCGGCCCCAACCCCTCGGGCATCGCCTCAACAGTACAGACCCAATATTGCGTGCGCGGCGGCACAATGCGCTCTTCGCCGGTGACCAAAGCCACCACGGATGGCCCCCGCACAGCAACAATGCGGTCGTAAACTTCACGCGCCAAAAGCCGCAACGGCAGGCCAATCACACCGCTGCGATAGCCCAACATGCGTTCAATCGCGTAATGTGTTTTACCGGTGTTGGTGGGCCCAAGCACCGCAGTGATTTGCCGGTCTGCGGCCATTTACGTCGCCTACTCGCTTAAGTCTTCAGAGTTCCCGACCTCGGATCATCGGTTCGAGTCGGTCCAAAGCCTCTGTTAGGCCCGGCTGGTGGGGATGTATAGCCTCGACCTGCAGGTAGGCCTCATAGGCATCCTCCGGCTTATCCATACTGTCCAGAATCACCGCCAAACCTGTCAGCGCATCAAAATGGCGCGGTTCCAGCGCCAGCGCATGTTCCAGATCACCAATCGCTGGGCCGTATAGTTCAAGTTCAAAATACGCCCGCGCCCGTTCCGCCCAGCCCTGCGCAAACGCTGGCGCATGATCCACCAAAGCGGTAAAATGCTCGATAGCAGCAAAGACATCGCCATCATCCATAGCGTCTTTGCCCCGATCCAAAAGGAAATCCGCCGAGGCAGAGCCCGATTTTTCCCATTCATTGCGAATCTGATCGGCAAGACGATCAGCCTGTGCAGGCTCGGCCTGGCTCAGCGTTTCAAGCATCGCGTCCAGCGCGTCTTGGTCGCCCAAAACCTGCTGTGTAAATGCAGCTTGGGGTTGCAAAATCGCCAAAGCGAGTAAAAATGCCGCAACGACAGGTTTGAGATGAAGCTTCAAGTTGACCATAACGTCAATGACTGTAGCCTGTGCATATGAAAAACCCAAGACGTGCACGAGAATTTGAAGGATCAAATATATGAGTGATATCGTTTCGGCCGCCGTGGCCGCTCTGACCGAGAAACTGGGCGCCGACGGTTTTGAAGGCTCCGCCAAGTTTGAAATCGAAGGCGAAGGTGCAATTGTCATCGACGCCGACGGCGTGCGCGCCTCAGACGACGAAACCGACGTGACGCTGACGGCGGATGTCGACACCTTCCAGTCGATCCTCGAAGGTGAGCTTAACCCGACAGCCGCGTTCATGTCTGGTAAACTGTCCGTAGACGGTGACATGGGTCAGGCCATGAAACTGGGCTCGGTGCTCGCTTAAAGGAGTTGGCCAGATGGAAATGCGCGACGCCCCTTTCTATCAAGACGTAGCCGAAGGCCCCTCAAATGTGCAGGCCTATTGGCTAAATGCTTCAGACGGGGTGCGCATCCGCGCCGCAATCTGGCCTAACGAAACGGCTCGGGGAACTGTGTTCATGTTCCCCGGCCGCACGGAATATGTAGAAAAATACGGCCGTGCTGCCCAAGATCTCATCGATCGCGGCTTTGCCGTCATATCGATTGACTGGCGCGGGCAAGGTCTTGCAGATCGCCTCATGGAAGGGCGCAGCACTGGACATGTCGGGAAATTCTCCGACTACCAATTGGATGTCACCGCCTTGCTTGATTTGGCTGCGGCCAAAGACCTACCCAAACCGTGGTTTGTGATCGGGCATTCGATGGGCGGCTGTATCGGTCTTCGAGCGGTCTACAACGATATGCCCGTTGCTGCCGCCGCCTTTACCGGACCAATGTGGGGTATTCAAATCTCGCCGCTGATGCGGCCCATTGCTTGGATTACAAGCTCGGCAAGCTCCTACGTCGGACTAGGCCACCGTTTTGCGCCCGGTACCGGCCCCGCGACCTATGTGCTGGACGCCCCATTTGCGGGCAACTCCCTGACAACCGATCCAGACATGTATCTCTACATGCAGGTCCAGATGAAAAACTATCCGGATCTCGCGCTTGGCGGCCCCAGCATGCATTGGCTGTTTGAAGCGCTGAAGGAAACCAATGCTCTGGCCCGCCTTCCAGCGCCTGACCTACCCTGCGTGACCTACCTTGGCACGGATGAGCAAATTGTCGACAACAACCCGATTTACACACGCATGCAAAACTGGCCCAAAGGTCGGCTTGAGATGATCCAAGGCGGTCAACATGAAGTGCTGATGGAAGACCTTGATATGCGCACCCGCGTTTTTGACGACATCGCCGCACATTTTTCAGCCCAGACTTAGTTTCAGCTGGGCCTAATTTCAGCCAGACCAAAACCACTTTTTGGTGCTTAAAATACCTCGGGGGAAAGGGGTGAAGCACGCTTCATCCCTTGGGGCAGCGCCCCCTTCTGCCGTCTCTGACAAACGCACCCCAACCGACCAAACTGCCGTCCCCATATCCCGTCACAGCAGACTTCTCTTGCTCACAAAGGGGTGCGCCCCCTTGAACCTGACGCCACGGTCTGACTATCTAGCTCAAACACAAAATCAATTGCCATCGGAGTATCCCATGTTGCACCTGCCCTTCCCCGTCCGTGACGCCAACGCCTCTTCCGGCAGCGAGGGTCTGGGCAATTTGCCAGAATGGGACCTGAGCGATCTGTACACAGGAGACGACGCCCCTGAACTGGCTTCCGATCTGGACTGGCTCGAAGGGGAATGCGCTGCCTTTGCCGCCGATTACGAAGGCAAACTGCACACGCTCTCGGCAGACGACTTTCTCACCTGCGTGCTGCGCAATGAAAAGATCTCGCAGGTCTCCGGCCGCATTATGTCCTATGCCGGCCTGCGCTACTATCAGCTGACCACCGATGCCGAACGCGCGCAATTCATGGCCAACGCTCAGGAAAAGCTCACCATTTTCACCACACCTTTGGTGTTTTTCACACTGGAACTCAACCGTCTGGATGACGACGTGCTGACCGCAGCCTTTGCAGAAAACGCTGATCTAGCGCGCTATGAACCGGTATTCCGCCGCATTCGCGCAATGAAGCCGCA
Organism: Rhodobacteraceae bacterium Alg231-30; assembly: GCA_900143615.1. GTDB lineage: Bacteria > Pseudomonadota > Alphaproteobacteria > Rhodobacterales > Rhodobacteraceae > Shimia. The sequence goes on along the minus strand of FREU01000001.1, from coordinate 1,096,866 downwards.
CCAGCTTTCAGATGAACTGGAAAAATTCCTGCACGATCTCGGCGTGGTCGGTGACGCATGGGAGCGTCTGTTTGACGAGACCATCGCAGGGCTCACGTTTGACGTGAATGGTGAAGAGTACAACATCGAAGGCACGCTGAACTTCATGACGGATCCGGTGCGCGAAAACCGCGAAGCCGCCGCACATGAATTGGCCCGAGTGTTCAACGACAACATCAAAATCTTCTCGCGCGTGCACAACACCGCCGCCAAGGAAAAAGAGGTTGTCGATCGCTGGCGCAATATGCCCACCGCCCAAACCGGCCGCCATCTCTCCAACGACGTGGAACCCGAAGTGGTCGAAGCGCTGCGCGATGCAGTTGTCGCCGCCTACCCTAAACTCAGCCACCGCTACTATGAACTCAAACGCAAATGGCTGGGTCTGGACGTGATGCAGGTCTGGGATCGCAACGCGCCCCTGCCGATGGAGGACCCTACAACGGTTGATTGGGACACCGCGCGCAAAACCGTGATGGACGCCTACACCGCCTTTGATCCGCGTATGGGTGCAATTGCTGAGCCGTTTTTTGACAAAGGCTGGATTGATGCGGGCGTGAAGCCGGGCAAGGCGCCTGGTGCTTTTGCCCACCCCACCGTGACCAATGTGCACCCCTATGTGATGCTGAACTATCTGGGCAAGCCACGTGACGTGATGACCTTGGCGCATGAGCTGGGCCATGGCGTGCATCAGGTTCTGGCCGCAGAACAAGGCGAAATGCTCTCCTCCACCCCGCTCACGCTGGCCGAAACCGCGTCGGTTTTCGGCGAGATGCTGACCTTCCGCGCCATGCTGGACGGAGCTGAGACCCAAGAGCAACGAAAAATCCTGTTGGCCGGCAAGGTTGAGGATATGATCAACACAGTCGTGCGCCAGATCGCGTTTTACGACTTTGAATGTAAACTGCACGCGGCACGCCGCGAAAGCGAGCTGACACCAGAAGATATCAACGCGCTGTGGATGTCGGTTCAGGCTGAGAGCCTTGGCGAAGCCTTTGAGTTCATGCCCGGCTATGAAACCTTCTGGGCCTATATTCCCCACTTCGTGCACTCGCCATTCTATGTCTACGCCTATGCCTTTGGCGACGGCCTCGTAAACGCGCTTTATGCGGTCTATGCGGAAGGTGGCGAAGGCTTTGAGGACAAATATTTCGACATGCTCAAGGCAGGTGGCTCCAAGCACCACAAAGAGCTTCTGGCTCCCTTTGGACTGGACGCCTCTGACCCCAAATTCTGGGACAAAGGCCTGTCAATGATCTCAGACATGATCGACGAGCTCGAAGCCATGGAGTGAGACATGCGTCGGGGCCTCTGGCCCCGACCTTCGCTGCCGTGAAACGACGGATATGCGAAAAGGTGGCGCGCATACAGCGGGTGTAGGCGCTACCTATCAATGAGATCGCTTTTACAGAAAAGACCCGACTTCCCCACATCCTATTATTGCCCTTATGCTCGCGCCTTACCTTGGTATTCGCTGAATTTCATTCCATAGGCAATTTTCAATACCCCTCCAAAGGTCAGGGTTTCCGTAGTTTAAAGATTCCAGACAAAACAACCATAGACAGAACCATTTTCTCCCACTACCCAATTGATCAAGGCGTCACCACAAGACGTCAAACTACGAATTTTGAGGCAAAAATAATGAGCAGATCAATCACCGTATTTGGTGCGGGTACCCTTTTACTGTTTTCCACACCTGTGTTGGCGGCTGAGCTTACCGGCGGCAGAATAAATCTGGAGTATTCCCAACTCACCGAAAAAGTCGGTGGGGAAACTCTGAATAAGACATCATTGGACACCGCCACGGAAATTGGATTTACCAAGAGCGCGGCAATGCAGGTTGATCTTGGCACTTACAAGTATGGCGCCACAAATCTGGACGGACACAACGTCGCCCTTCACGGCATCTTTCACATGAACGAAACGACGTCTTTTGGGGCTTATATCGGGCAGGACGGGCTGGAATCGTCTGACGCAAACTTTGCAGGGCTCGAGTTTGGGATCGAAGGTCAATCGATCGAGTTTGAAGCCTACTATCTGGCGGATACTGACAATAGCGGGGACAACAATGTATTTGGGCTCCATGCCAACTACGATTTCACCTCGAATTTTGCAGTGACCGGCGAAGTCATGAGTGGCAATTTCGGCGCGGCTGATGTCACGAACTACTCGGTCGGCGTGCGCTACAGCGCAACACCCAGCTTTGCCTTGACCGCTGATATCGGGGCAATGGACACCGAAGCGCTTGGTGTTTCCGGCAACGATACGTTTGTCGCTGTTGGCGCTGAATATACGTTTGGTGCGGCCCGCGGCGCAACCTTTGGAAAACGCAGCCTGCTATCGGTTATTCCCGGGTTCTAAGCATATAACAGCGGTGCCTCAATATCAAAGAGGCACCCTTATTTTCACCAATTTATATTGATGTCAGGTTTTCGAGACCACCAAATGGTTTTGGGTAAGATGAAACAGGTTCTATTTTCGATCTTCCTAATTCTATTTTTCGCACCATCTGTATATGCCCTACCGCTGGTGGGGCGATTGTCCTGCGTAGATAACGCCGCAAGGCAAGAAATATTGTCCCTGAAAATTTTAGAGAAGAACGGGCGATTGCGAGCAGATAAAACGATCACAACCACTGTGGATGGAAAACCGGTAAAGGCCACAGTAAAACATAGCGCGAAGTAGCATCTTTCAGACGGCCTACTTGTTCAAGTAGACCCAAAGATTAAAGTCCAAAGCTATAAAGTCAGCGGCAAAACACCCACAAAAGCCCGCAAGCCATTTCTCTTCGCGAAAAGCTGTTGAAAGAAGCGCGTGGCTCGATCTACATCGGTTCTTTAGAAGACCGTCGCATGACCCTAAAAATTGAGAACCGTTTGATTCATTGTCTCAACAGAGACGTCGCGACAGGAAACCCTTTCTGTGGTGAACGTTCTCGCGGCAGCCAATGCAACGACATCTATTGCCGTCCTTAAAACACCCCCATAGCCAACCCGGCCCCCAGCGCCGCCCCCAATTCGACACATCGCGCTAAATCTTCTGCGCAAATCTCTTTCTCGGCCAAAATCGCCTCGGGCGTTTGCGCATGGGTGCAAACAATCAATGGTGGCTGAACCTCTTTCAGTCGCCATCCGGTCGCAATCCGCGCCAATTGCTGGGCAGCCCCTGCTCCGTCTGATCCGGCACAAATCATCTGCGCATATGGGCGACCTTCGATCTGGCCCAGCATCGGATAATAGCAGCGGTCAAAAAATTCCTTCATCTCACCAGATAGGGTCGCCAGATTTTCCGGTGCGACGAAAAGATACCCATCCGCCTGCAATACATCCGCTGGTCCTGTATCCGCAGCTTGCTTAAGGATCACATTACCTTCAGGCTTTGCCCCACGACACGAGGCCTCTGCCATCTGACGGCTACCACCTGTCCGAGAATGATACACGATCAAAAGCTGCGCCATATGCTTTTAACTCCCAGTTTTTAAAAACTATAAACCGGAACGACCGAGACCAAAAGCTGCGACACGTTGCCTGATTTGGGGTGCCCTTCTACTTCAGAAGATCGTCTACAATTCCCACAGCATCAACAACCGTCGACAGATCATCAGACACTTCCAGGATTTCATTGTCGACCTTGATATAGCGATTACCTTTTCCTGCCGGCTTCAATTTCCATTTCGACAAGTCATCAATCGCATCAAATTTCAAATCCCCAGGAAGCTTTGCCCCACGTGTGTATCGCTTAATTTGTCCGGGCGGAATTTTATCCACACCTTTTCCCGGCTTGTCGAGTTTCACTTTTTTGTCGCCAGCTTTTCCTCCCTTGTCTTTGGCCTCACCCACATCAGCACCACCAAAAGACAAAACCGTCGCCAAAACAACCATCCAGACAAATCGCATACCCAACTCTCCTCGTAAAAACATCATCACTCACCGTTGCACAATTCTTACAGCCTACCCTAAGAGTTTCGACCAAACAAAATCATGGTATCGAGCAAGTTGCCCCAACTCGCCGGACTTTGGGCAACCGGGCGGGCGGGTGGGCGTTGACCAAAGTCCGGCCCACGCCCGCTGTGTCGCGCAACGTCACGCTTTGCCAATTCCCTGTGCGTGCCTAGGCTGCGCTCAAACAAAATACTTCAGGGACAACACATATGCGAACTCTTGGAAAATGGCTGGGCCGCCTGTTGCTTCTCGCAATAGTCGCCGTCGCAGGCTTTCTTATTCTGGCGCCAGGCTACGTGGAAAGCGGACGCAATGGTGTGGCCGAGCATGCCCCCTATCCGGTCAGCCCCGCCGCACAGGCATTACATGGCGACATGACCATCGGTGACTGGCACGCCGACACGCTTTTGTGGAAGCGTGACCCGCTCAAAAAGGCCAGTCGCGGCCAGGTCGACCTGCCTCGCCTTATCGAAGGCAACGTCGCCATTCAGGTCTTTGCCGCCGTGACCAAATCACCGGCTGGCCAGAACTATGAGGCCAACTCAGCGGATGCGCTCGACAACATCACTTTGCTGGCTGTTGGCCAGATGTGGCCCGTGAATACGTGGAGTTCGCTGTTTGAGCGCGCAATTTATCAATCGCACCGCCTGCATGCTGCCGAGGACGCCTCGGACGGACAGCTGCGTGTGCTGCGCTCGCGCGCGGACATCGACGCTCTGCTGGCGGATCGCGCTGCTGGTCAAACTGTTGTCGGCGGCATTTTGGGCATCGAAGGCGCGCATCCTTTGGAAGGCAAAATCGAAAACCTGCAAAAACTTCAGGACGCCGGTTACCGCCTCATCGCGCTTCAGCATTTCTTTGACAACGAATTGGGCGGCTCGCTGCATGGTGCCGGCAACCAAGGCCTCACCGACTTTGGCCGCGAGGTGGTTCAGGCCGTCGTCGATCGCAACCTGATCCTTGATATCGCCCATTCCAGCCCGCAGGTGGCGCGCGACGTGCTGGCCATGACGGATATTCCCATTGTGGTCAGCCACACCGGCGTGCACTCCAACTGTCCGGTCAAGCGCAACTACGAGGATGATCTGATGCGCGCCATTGCCGCCTCGGGCGGGGTGATTGGCATCGGCTATTGGGCTGATGTCACCTGTGACGACAGCCCCGACGGCGTGGCAAAAACCATCAAAGCCGCCATTGATCTGGTGGGCGAAGATCACGTTTCGCTGGGCTCTGACTTTGATGGCTCGGTCTCAACAGCCTTTGATACATCTGAGTTGGCCGCCCTCACCCAAGCCTTGATGGATGCGGGCTTAAGTGAGCCACAAATTCGCAAAGTCATGGGCGACAATATGCTGCGTGTTCTACGTGCTCGCCTGAACTGATCCGATGCGATGGCCGCCGCCGATCAGGCGGTGGCCAATACCATATCAATCATCGCCTGCGTCCCACGCGCCTGCTCTAATGGCCAAGCATAGTTTTCACCCGTGCGCAGGCTGTGCCCAAAGGCTTCCACCTGTTCAACATAGTGATTAACGCGCGGAAAGCGTTCCACAGTAGTGGTCATATCAGGGCGTGAAATTTTCACCTCTGCCTGATCAAACACGCTGGCATTAAACGGGCACGTCAGGCTCATCACGCCTTGATCACCATGGAAATGCATCTCTTGACGCGGGGCCATTCGTATCGATGTAACCCCTTGATAGGTAAAGCCGGGAAAGGCAAACCCCATGTCCGCAAACAGGTCCACACCGTTCTCCATTTGAAGGCGCGCATAGTCCAGCCCTTCGGGCTCTAGTCCTGTGGCGTAGCGCACCGATCCCAATACATAGACGCCAATGTCGCGCAAACCGCCGCCGCCTTTAGCCGCCTGATTTCGGATATTGCCGCCGTCATCGTTATAAAAGGAAAACACAGCATTCACATGTTTGAGTGTTCCAATTGCCCCCTCTGCCAACAACGCCCTCGCGCGTTGCCACTGCGGGTGATGCACAATCATATAGGCTTCGGCGACCAGTCCCCCCGTGCGATCGCGCGCAGCAATTAATTCATCAATCTGGGCGACATTCATCCCAACCGGTTTTTCACAGAGCACAGCCTTGCCCGCCTCTAGTGCCTTGATCGACCATTCCACATGCAAATGATTGGGCAGCGGCACGTAAACCGCATCAATATCGGGATCTGCCAACAGAGCCTCATAGCTGTCATGCACTTTCAGTCCTGGCGCAAAGGCTGCAAAATTGGCAGCTTTCTCTGCACTTGATGTCGCCAGTGCCGCCAGCTCTGCGCCTGCTGCCGCGTGAATGGCTGGCCCCATGTGTTGGCGCGCAAAATTTGCCGCTCCCAAAATGCCCCAACGAATTGGTTTCTCAGTCATCGCATCTGCCCCCTCTGATCGATTTGGGGCAGCTTAGGCGCAGCGCGTCTTGGGTCGCAACACTTCATCCTCGCGGATTGAGATTCGTGCTGGAGAGATAAACAGCGACACAAAAAAGCCCCCGCAAACGTGCAGGGGCTTTTCTAAGTGAACAAAAACAGGGAATGTCGCTTACGCGCTGCCCATCATTCCTTTGGACGCCGCCAACTCGCGCATGCGTTTCTGCAGTTTTTCAAATGCACGCACTTCAATCTGGCGAATACGCTCGCGGCTCACGTCATACTGACCGCTCAAATCTTCCAGCGTCACAGCGGATTCCATCAAACGGCGCTGTGTCAGGATATCTTTCTCACGCTCATTGAGAACATCCATGGCCTTGGCCAAAAGTTCACGACGGGCTGTCAGCTCATCACGTGCCTCATAGTCGGCGGCTTGGTTGGCGTCTTCATCTTCCAACCAATCCTGCCATTGCATCGAGCCTTCGCCCTCAGATCCGACTTGGGCGTTCAGCGACGCATCGCCACCGCTCAGGCGGCGGTTCATCGAGATCACTTCGGTTTCCGTGACACCCAAATCCGTCGCGATGCGTTTCACGTTCTCCGGACGCAGATCCCCATCTTCCAGCGCACCAATGCGCGCTTTGGCTTTGCGCAGGTTAAAGAACAACTTCTTTTGCGCGCTGGTCGTGCCCAGCTTGACCAAAGACCAGCTGCGCAGGATGTACTCCTGAATGCTGGCGCGGATCCACCACATAGCATAGGTCGCCAGACGGAAACCTTTTTCAGGATCAAAGCGTTTCACAGCCTGCATCAGACCTACGTTTGCCTCCGAGATCACTTCCGCCTGCGGCAGGCCATAGCCGCGATAGCCCATAGCAATCTTGGCAGCCAATCTCAGGTGCGATGTTACCATGCGATGTGCGGATTTGCTGTCTTGCTCTTCAACCCAACGTTTGGCCAGCATGTACTCTTCTTCTGGTTCCAACAGTGGGAACTTGCGAATTTCCTGCATGTAGCGGTTTAGACCGCCTTCCGGCGTTGGTGCCGGTAAGTTTGCGTAATTGCCCATATTATTGCCTCCCCCTTAATGTATAAGGACTTAACATTCATTTAGTGAGCGCTAACATCTTTTCAAGGCGCAGCACTTGAAATCTCATACGTTAGCTTAGTTGAATTCCGTTCCCGTGACACAAAAGAAAAAATGTTCTCACGCGGATGTGCGGTTTGTGACGTTATTGTCATATCAATGCCAGCAAAAACGCCAGCTTGATTTATGACATTTTGCCAAGTGACTCATTCAAATTTGTGAATAAGCGACATTTTGCCGACACCTTTGGCGCCCTATTTGCGCAAATCTCGGATCAATGACGCCATATCATCCGGCGTTTCCGCCTCAAATCGCATGGCCTCGCCGCTGACAGGATGCACAAATCCCAACACCGCCGCATGCAGCGCCTGACGTCCGAAATTGCGCGCAGCCACCACACCGTTCACGCCAACCGCTTTCTCCGACAGTTTGCGCCGACCGCCATAAACCGGATCTCCGATCAGGCTGTGACCTGCATGGGTCAAATGCACGCGTATCTGGTGTGTACGGCCTGTTTCCAGCCAGCATTCCACCAATGCCGCCACCGCAGGCGTGCCCAACGGCTCAACAATGCGCACCCGCGTAACCGCGTGACGGCCGCCCTCAAACAACACCGCCTGACGCTGGCGATCGGTCTTGTGACGCGCCAGATGGGTGGTGATTTTCATAATATTTCCGGGTTCAAAATTGACCCCGCGCACACCGCGCAGCCGTGGATCATTGGCATCCGGCACCCCATAACACACCGCGCGATAATAGCGTTCTACCGTATGTTTGGCGAATTGCTCAGCCAATCCGTGATGGGCGGCATCAGATTTAGCCACCACCAGCAAGCCGCTGGTTTCCTTATCAATTCTATGAACAATACCGGGACGCTTCATGCCACCAACACCGGACAGGCTATCGCCACAATGATGCAGCAGCGCATTTACCAACGTGCCGTTGGGCGTGCCTGGTGCCGGATGCACCACCATGCCCGTGGGTTTGTTGATCACGATCAGATCGTCATCTTCAAACATCACATCCAATGGAATGTCTTCGGGGCCAATGTGGCTTTCCTCGGCCTGAGGCACCGCGATTTCAACAGTTTCACCGCCAACCACCTTGGCCTTGGCATCCGTGACTACCACACCGTTCAGCGTGACCGCGCCCGCCTCAAGCAAGCGTGCCAATCGGGTACGCGACAGCGACGCCTCTACTGGCACATTCAGCGAAAGCGCCTTATCAAGGCGCTTGGGCGGGTCTTCCGCGATGATAAAGGTTACAAGGGCATCTGACATGACTGAAACTCCGGAGCCGATTGAACCCGCAAACCTGCGCTTCTTGCGCTGGCTGGTGACGGGTCTAACGACGGTAATGATTGTCGGGCTTGTAACCGTGGTTTTGCTGATTGTCATGCGCTTCCGTGACGACGGCCCGATCCTGCCTGAAAATATGACCCTGCCCGATGGTGTTCAAGCGCAAGCCGTCACAATGGGCGACGGCTGGTACGCCATTGTCACGACCGATGATCGCATTCTGATCCATGATCGCATTACTGGCGCGCTGCGTCAGGAAATCACTCTCGACTAAGCTTGCCCCACCTCGTCAGTTCAGGAACATCTGAATGATAAAGGCGTTGGCAATGTCGACAAAAAACGCCGAGATCAGCGGCAGCACGATAAAGGCCAACGGTGACGGGCCATAGCGATGGGTAACCGCGCTCATATTGGCAATCGCCGTCGGCGTCGCCCCCAGCGTGACCCCTGTGAATCCCGCCGAGATGACCGCGCCAAAGTAGCCGCCTCCCACAGCGCGATAGACCACAAGCAGGATAAACGCGGTGGCGAAAACGGCCTGAAGAACAATTGTGGTGGCCAGAACACCGGCGCTATCGGCCAAAGCCCACAACTCCATGCTCATCAGCGACATCGCCAGAAACAGCGACAGACTATATTCACTGATCAGAGTCATTGTCGCGGTACGGGCCGGCCAGCTATCGCGCCACGCCACATGCGGCACGGTGTTGGACAGTAAAATGCCGCTGAGCAGACATGGCACAAACAGAGGTAGGTTCACACCAGCTGCTTTCAGAGATTCATGGGCGCTAAACCCGATAACGATTGCAATGTGAATCCAGAACACGGCCCACATAAACCCACGGCTGGTGATATTCTCCTGCTCAGGCATGTCCTCCTGAACCCCAACCTCGCCATCAACCTCTTCGGTCACTGGCGCCAATTTGTTACGGACAATCAGAAACTTGGCGATTGGTCCCCCCAACAAGCTGGCGGTGATCAATCCCAAAGTCGCCGTCGCAATCCCAAGTTCAGCAGCGCCAGGAACATTAAAATCACCCTGAACAATTGGACCCCAAGCAATCGACGTCCCATGTCCGCCAATCAAGGACGCCGTGCCCAGCATCACACCTGCTTCTTTGGGCAAGCCCCACATCGTTGCACTCAAAACACCGACAAAATTTTGCACAAACATATAGCCGACAGTCAGAACCAGCATGATCACCAGCAGCGGACCACCCTTGGCGAGATCAGACAGACGAGCGTTCAACCCAATTGTTGTGAAGAAATAAACCAACAAAAAGTCACGGACAGCCAGATCAAACACAACCGCGCGCCCCGTAAACGTCACGATCCCCAGCGTGATCAACGCTGCCACGATCCCGCCAGTGACAGGCTCCGGGATGCTGTATTCCTTCAAAATGGCAAAGCGATCCGTCATGCGATCGCCCAGGAAAAAGACAACAATGGCCAGTGTGAATGTTGCAAAGGCACTTATTTCAATGGGGCTAAGTGTTTCCAAGAACCGTCCTACTCAATTGCGTAGACAAAAAATATGATGTTCACCGACCTGCTAAATTGACTATTGGCCGAACAGAACACCGAGTTGCCCCCATAAAAAACATGCACGCATATATCGATCAACAGCTTAATGAAGCCAATTATTTGCCATGTTCGGCCAGAAATACGGGCACAGGGTCGGCATAGCCTTTCAAAACCACGGGGGCCAACTCGACCAAAGAAATCCCTGAGGCAACCAAAGCCTGGGTTTCTACATCCACCAGAACCTCCCAAGGGCCAGCCTTGGCGCAAAGCCGCGCCGCAAGGTTCACGGTAGAACCAAGAACTGTATAATCCATTCGGTCGCGCGCGCCCATTGCGCCCAGAACAACCGCGCCGGACGCCACACCGATCCCCACGGCCAATTCGTGCCCGCCGTCTTGCCCGCCAAATGTTTTCGCCAGCGCTTCTTTGATCTCGACCCCGCACCGCACCGCGCGCTCTTCTTTGTCCTCTCCGACAAACATCGCCATCAATTCGTCCCCGACAAATTTGTCGATGTCGCCGCCATGACGTTCCACGATCTCGGATTGCACCTCGAAATAGCGGTTGAGCACCTCGATCACCTCTTCTGGCGTCACTGTTTCCGAAAAGGCGGTATAGCCACGAATATCGGAAAACAGCATGCTCACCTCGCGCCGTTCACCGCCCCGCCGCATGCGATCTCCATCGCGGGCCTGAATGGCTGTCATTGTTTCGTGGCTGACAAATTTCATCAACTCCAGCCGCTCGCCCAACTGCCCCGCCATAACGTTGATCCGCCGCGCCAAATCACCAATTTCATCCCGCGCCCGCACGTTTTGCACCCTTGCAGCAAAATCTCCCTCGCCCAGCGCATCCGCAACCCGCCCGATTTTCAGGATCGGTCCGGTCAATCCACGTGAAAATATGATCGCCGCTGCCGAGGCCGCCGCAAAGCCCAGCGCGCCGACCAGAAATATCTGCTGCATCATCCGTGAAATAACTGCGTAAGCCTTGTCTTCGCTCAACTCGGTGATGACTGCCCAAGGAAACCAGTCAGGAAACGCATAAGCCCCCAGCATTAGCGTGCCATCCACTCGCGTATAACTTTCCAGCGCATCCGCGCGTGCGCCCGCCACAATCAACGGCATGGCCGAGGCCACAATTGCGCGCTGATTGATCACCTTGGGGCTGTCCACCAAGGCCGTGCGCCCCGCATGATCCACAATGGTAATTTCGCCGCGTTGATTAAACGGATGGCGCTCAACACTGCGCCGCAAGGTCGACAGGTTTATCCGCGCCGCAAGGGTGAGTTTGCGCCCCGCCAGACGGCTCTCCATCGGCAGCGCCAGCGTTGCCATCCAATCGCCGGTTTCAGGGATCACGCTGATCAAAGGGCGACCAAACTGACCTGTGCCTTCGATACTGGCCAACAGATCGCCACTTGAGGAAAGCGCTTGCACCGGATCGAGCCCTTCAGCGGCCAGTCTTTGGGCAAATCCCTGATCCGAGACCAGCATCGGGATGTCTGATCCTTCGACACTCAGCTGAAGCGCCACCACATCCGCAAGCTGCTCCATGCCTTCGGTCAACAGAGATACCTTCTGAGCAACATCCAGCTCCGGATTATCCACGCCCGAGCGGATCACCATCAAAGGCGTCAGCCATCGCCCCTGATACATATTGTCAAACTCGCTGCGCAGCTGGCCGGCAACGCCTGTCAGGTCTTCGTTCACCGCGCTTTTCAGCTCGTCGCGTGCGATCTGTACAAGGTTCTGCCCCACCAGCGCCAAAGGCACCACGGCCACCAAAGCTGCAAACAGGAAAAACTTAAGCGGCAGTGGAAACCGCATCAGTCAATAACCCCACGCGCCAGCGCGCTCACCTGTGCGGTGTCCGTTGCGATGCCACAGCTTAACCCGCTGCTGTCCCGCGCAGTGACCGTTACGGTATAGTCTCCGGCATTTGCATAGCGGTGGCGTGCCACAGCTCCGACGACAGTTGACTGATCACCAAAGTCCCAAGAGATAACCACACCCTGCCCGTCCGGATCACGTGCTCCGCTGGCATCAAAGCGCAGCACATCATGCGCTGCACCAACGGGTGTTTCGCGATCAGGTCCCGCATCCACGCTGGGCGCGCCGTTGACCAGAATTTGTGCCATATCCACGCCTGTGTCACAGCTTGCGCCGCTGTCATCCACCACGTTGAGTTCGACATCAACCAGCCCCGTGGTTTCAAAGCTGCGCGTCACCTCTGCCCCTTCTAACTCAACCCCGTCAGAAAACCGCCACAGCACGCGCGACACTGCACCATCCGGATCATAGGCCCCAGCGCTGAACGCGACCTCTTGGCTTGGGCACACCACGCGGTCCGGCCCCGCATCCGCCACCGGCGGTGCGTTCACGCGGGCATAGATTTCCTCGCGCGCTATCGAATTGCCCAAACCGCGCCCGTCATCTGTGAGCAATGTCACAGGGTATAGTCCGGGCTTGGCATAGCTGTGCTCAAACGCGGGACCCGTGGCCACCTGTCCATCACCAAAGTCCCAGGCTACAGACACCCCCTCGTCCACCCGGGCCTGCCACAGCCGCGGGGTGGCCGCGCACAGCGGCGCAGGTGTCTGCAAACCGGTTAAAGGCGCAGGATTGACCAAAATTTCACGGGTGACCGCCACCTCTGAATTGGCGACATTCGCATCGTCGCGTACCGACAGCGCCAAAGTATACACGCCCGGCGTCACAAACCGATGGTTGCCCGCAACCCCTGCCCCCACGGTGCCATCGCCAAAGTCCCAGTCATAGGCCGTGATCACCCCATCCACATCCACCGACGCGCTGGCATCAAAGCTCACCAATGTCCCCACCGCCACAGTCTCTGGACCGTCAATCTGTGGAACAGGTGCCGCGTTAACCACAATTTTGTGGCGGCTCACCAATTCACCGCAATCCTGCTGACCGCCCGCCAAAGTGGTGGTCAGGGTCGCCAGATAGCTTCCGGCTTCAGCAAAACTATGGCTGACCTCACGGCCCTCAGCAGTTGCCCCGTCAGAAAAGCGCCACGCAAAGCTGACCGCATCACCCGTGTTTGGCTCATCTCCCATACGGGCGGCAAACTGCACCGGCGCATTTACCGGCGCCCGCTCCACGGCGTCAATGAACTGGCTCTTGGCTGGCAAAACGGTCACATTCACTGTGTCGGTATCCAAAGGACTGCATTGCCCGACGGCATCGCCGGTGATTGTCAGGGTGACCGCATATTGTCCTGCCCGCTCAAAGCTCTTGATCGGGGTTGCGCCACTGGCGCGGCTGCCATCGCCAAAGGTCCACTCAAAGGCGTTGACCGACCCGTCCGCATCGCTGGAGGCGCTACCATCCATGCGCACTTCCTGATTGACGCAGACCGTCATGTCCGCCCCCGCATTGGCAATCGGCCCTTCCTGCACGATCACCGCAATTCTGTCGCGATCCGTGCCGCGCTGAGATCCGCTTTCATCCGCCACGCTTAATGTCACCGGATAGGTTCCAGGCATTTCATAAGTCTTGGTCGGGTTCACAATGTCGGCTTCGGTGCCGTCGCCAAAATCCCACGCATAGCGCAGCAAATCCCCGTCCGCATCGGAAGAGCCTGAAGCATCAAACAGGATCGATTGCCCCGAGCACACATCACGGTTGCCCCCAGCATCCGCCAAAGGCTTTGCATTGATAATCACAGTGGTGGCATCAATGTCCTGCGCATTGCTCAGGCCTGTGCCATCATCCACACGCAACGTCACGGGATAGCGTCCGGCGCGAGCAAAGACATGGCTCACCTCACGCCCCATCATCGGGGGGGAACCATCCCCAAAGTCCCACAGATAGATCAGCGTATCCCCATCCGCATCAGAGGAGCCGCCCGCATCAAGCCGCACCAGCAGTCGGTCCGTATCAATAACGGGTCCGGCGTCCGCCTCGGGACGGTGGTTCACCGCAATCGTCACCGTGTCCACGGCTGTGGAATTTGACACCCCACTGGCATCGCGCACCACAAGGCGCGCGTTAAACACCCCAGCCGTGGGCCACGCCCGTTCGATCACCGCGGCCTCCAGCGGTTTTTGCAGATCGTCAAACTCCCAGCTATAGCCCGCCAGCGGCCCGTCTCGATCAAAAGATGCGCGCGCATCAAAACGCACGGTTTCATCCGGTGCGATCAGCAAATCCGGCCCCGCCTGCGCCACAGGCTGTGCATTCACAGTGATCAGCACTTCTGCCTCATCCTGCGCACCGCCACCTGCAAAATCATCCGTGACAGCCAACATGATGCGGTGCAATCCGGCACTGTTGATCACATGCGCGACCCGCTCGCCGGACTTGATGCTGCCGTCTTCAAGCTGCCATTCATAGAGCGCAATACGCCCGTCAGGATCCAGCGACGCCCCCGCATCCAGCACAAACTCCTCGCCCGGTGCCACAGTCAACGCCGGTCCGGCGTCTGCGATCGGGCTGGCATTCACTGTCACCGTCATCGTGTCACGGTGGCTACTCTGCGGCGCACCACTGTCATCAATCACGGTCAGCGCCACCTCATACGTGCCGGACCGTGCGTAAGAATGCACAGGCTGCGGTCCATGCCCGTTCTGACCATCGCCGAAATCCCAGAGATAGCTGGCAATGCGGCCATCAATGTCTCGCGACGCAGTACCGTCAAATTGCACATCTGATGCGGTCACAAACTGATCCACACCTGCTTCGGCAATCGGGCGCGTGTTGATAAACACTTCAAACCGCGCGGTCTGGGTCGCGGATGAGGTGCCCGAGTTATCAGTCACGCTCAAAGAAACTTCATAGACACCGGGGCTGGCCCATGCGTATTCCGCCAACGGCCCTTCGCCTGTTGCCCCGTCCCCAAAATCCCACAGGTGGCTCAGAATGACGCCATCCTGATCGCTGGACTGGCTGCCATCCAGAATAACCGCTTCGCCCGCGGCAACCGGATCAGTGGGCCCGATAATGACAGGCACTGGCGGGGCGTTGACCTTGATTGTGAGCCGATCCTGCCGCGTTGCGTTAGACACCGCGCTGTCATCCGTCACTGCCAGCGCCACCGAATACACACCGGGCTCGGTATAGACATGCGTGACCTGCGCGCCCTCCAAGGTGGTGCCGTCGCCCATATCCCAAGCAAAGTCGCGCAGCGCGCCATCCACATCATAACTCGCCGCCCCGTCCAACGTGACCGCACGCCCCACAATGGTGCTTTGGTCCGTGCCGGCTTCTGCGACGGGTGGAAAATTCACGTTGATGATCCGCGTCGCCACGCCAAAATTACACGGATGCAAGCTGTTATCAGACACCCGTAGCACCGATCGATAGGCTCCGGGTTCAGAGAACACCTTGTCCACGACAGGCTGCTCGGAGGTTTCCCCATCCCCAAACGCCCACATATAGCGCGTGATCGGACTGTCAGATGGCAAAGACGCACTGGCATCAAACGGAACAACATCACCTGGCGCCACGGTCAGGCTGTCGCCAGCAATCGCCTTGGGCGCAACGCGCACATGCACCGGAAGGCTGGCCTCGCTGCCACGCGCAGCGCGGGTGCCCGGCTCCAGAACACGCAGCCGCGCATCATAGCGCCCCGGCGCGGCATAGGAATAGACAATCACCGGCTCCTCTGCCGCGCTGCCATCTGCGAAATCCCAACGGTATCCCAGCAAAGGATTGCCCCCCACAAGACTGCCATCAAACGCGACGCTGGAACAATCCGCCAAAGCCCGCGCCCGCGGCACAGCCTCGGGGCGCTCAGGTTGAGGCGCTTGGCGCGGAGGCATCACAATCGGCATCGCCGCACCGGTTTGGTCAAACAGGCTTAGGGTGATGTCATTGGGCGTCTCAAACCCGCCGCGCAAGGTGATCGCCAAAAGCTCTTCGCTTGGTGCGACCTCTTCGCTGGCCCATCGGTTCTGCCCCGACGCACGCAGCTTTATGTCGGAATACATCCGGTTCAAGCGTAGATCACCCGCCGCCCCATCGAAATTCTGAACAACAATCGGCCCCGCACCGGGGTTCACCACTTCTACCCGCGTGCCGATGTCACCACCGGGCCAGCGAATAGTGGGCTGATAGGCCAGCATTTCCAAGCCTTCGGGGCGGCGGTGGACATCTCGCGCAAGACTAACATCAACGTTAAAACCGTTGCCATCATCTCCGTCAGCCCCCAACACATCCAATCGAAACCACGCCCGATCCCCGACAACCTCGCCCTGACGCGCCCGCACCGCGCCCAGCGAGACCCACTGACCATCGGTTTCCTCTTCGCTCACAAAGGAGGCCTCCCGCAGCACCTCACCCGGCATGTCGGCCATCACTGCGTCCCTACGTATTTTCTTGGGGACATAGCCATCCGCCACAGCCTCGGGCACAGCGACGCCGGAATAGGCGCCATCTCCGCCCACAACGCGATAGATTGTCTGCGTATTGCCATAGCGGCCATAGCGGAAATCATGTTCGCCACGCATCTCGGGATCAAAAATGCGCACATAAACGCGGTCACGCAAATCTTTGGGCAGGCTAAAGAAAATGGTTTCCTTGTGATCTATATCGCCTTCTCGCGTCGGGGCCAAAACGCCATAAACCACCAGCAATCCCTGATCGGGTGGCGGCGCCATGTCTTGAGCAACTGCTGTGTTTCCCAGGCTCAGAATACAGCCCAACCCCATCCAAATCAGTGCGCGTTTCACTCCCATCATCCCCATCACCGGATCGCCTCGTTTCCTGCGTAATCCTCAACGATGACCTCAATTAGGGTCATCTCACCCGCCTGTGCAGGCAGGCTGGCGCGGCAGATACCGCCCGCACTGTCGCAGCGCAGATAGCCTTCAAATTCCGCGTCTCCAACTTCCACCAGATAAGGGGCCGCTTGACGCAAACCCGACGCATCCTGCGCCTGCACCAAAATCTCGATGGCTCCGCCTTCGCCGTTTGGGCGGCGCATCTGGGCGTCCAGAATCTCGGGCGGATCGAGATCCAACATCGTTTCCACGCGCAGCACACCGACATTGCCTGCCGCGTCCTCGGCACGGAACTCAAACACATTGACACCGGCCTCAAGCGTGACCGAAGCCACAAAGCTTTCATCAAATATTTCAAGCGTTTCTTCGCCAAGCGACAAAGCCACCGCATCCCCGACCATACCTGTCAAATCAAGGTTCACATCTGCCGTCGCGCGTGGGGCCGGCACATCCAAAACCACTTGTGGTGCCTCGGAATCGCGCGCAACGGCAAAGGTCGACTGCCCGATCACCGAGCCCGCAGCGGACAGAATTTCCAATCCATAGGATGTTTTGGACACGGGAACGGGTACCGTAATCGCCAACGCGCCCTTGGCTCCAATCCGCGTTTGCCCCACTGCTGCACCAACTTGATCACGTAAGACCACCTCAAGCCCTGACGGCGCGGTGGTCTGCGCCAGAACCGTCATGTCAGGATTGCGACTGACAAGCAGTTCACCAGACACATCAAGCGTACGCGCCAAGCCCGCATCAAGCGTAATCGAAACATCCTGTCGCGGTTCATAAATCACTTGCCGACGCTTCTGCGAGACATTTCCTGCAGCATCTTTTGCGATCAATACCAGAGCGTTAGATCCAGCATTTAAAGCAAAATTGGTCAAGAAACTGCCATCCGCCCCAACATCCACTGGCGTGCCATTCAGCGTGAGCAAGACGCCCTTTTCTGACGCGCCCAAAATCTCAATGCTGTCGCGCTCAAACAATTCTGCCTCAGCTGGCGCAAACAGCGTCAGAAACGGCGGAGTTTCATCCACCCGTAACTCGAACTCCCGAACCTCACTCCATTTTCCGGGCAATCCCAGTTTATCAAGCGCCGCCACACGCCAAAAATGCACACCAGGCTGCAGCGCCTCGACGCGATACTCAAGCTCTTTGACACCCCACTCGGTCGACAGCATCCGGTTAAACCCTGCGTCGGCTGCGACCTCAAACCAATACCCCGCAGCTTCGGGATAGGCCTGCCACGCCAGATCGACCGATGTTCCATAAACATCTGCGCGGTTTTCAGGCGTCGACAGCACCGTGTTTTCCAAGACTTCTGTGCGCGCCTTGACTCCGGCGGCGTCAATAACCACGCCTTCGTTTTCCCCCAAAGACACCCTGTCAGTGCCGGAAGCGATATCCAGCGCTGCCGTGTCATAGTTCACAAACAACGCACCCTGTTCGTCATTTTTGATCCAGAAATCATCACTTTCGGTGGTGGTCTTAATTCCTGGCACATCGATCTCGAAACTATCGCGGTCAGACAGTTGATTGAGCAGCGCATAGAAATCTCCGTTGGACAGGCTGACCTTGGTCACTTCCTTGCCCGTCAATGGATCAGACCGCATCCGCTGAATGGTGGCATTGGAATTGGGATTCAATCTTAACCGACTGAGATCGCGAAACGTCACCTGAGTGGTCGAATTTGACAAGGTGCGCACTTTTTCAAATTCGACCAGAATGTCGTTCAAATTCCGATCCGACCACGCAGGTTCCGCCGGATCGCGCCCTTCCACATTGCCATGAATGTCGGTGATCAGGGCCTCGGCGGCTTTATCACGCTGTGCCACGGCAATTTCAAAAGCTTCAGTTGCCTTTTCAGTGGCCGATCCCGCATAGACCACAACCTCGCGCCACTCGCCTTCTACACGCCGCTCTTGTGCAGTTTCGCGATCATCAATCGCCACTCCGATCTCTTGCGGCGCAAACAGGCGCGCACCTTCTGCGGTGGCTTTCTGGATCGCGCGCAGGGACGTGGCCAGCGCATCATCCGCCAAGGCCACTTGTTGCACCGGCATCTGCAGATCCGACCCAGCCCTTAAATCTGCAGGCGAGGCCATTTGATTGAGTTTCAGTACAGTTGGCCAAAGGTCCGGATCTTTGAGGTGGCGCGCCGTAAACGCGCGCAGTGTTTCCTCGCCTTCATAGCGGACCACTTCAAATGGGAGCGTATCAGGGTCGACGGTCTCCTGCGCAGTCGCGGCAAAACCGACAACTGCGATCAAACTCCCCGTTAGGGCCCCGCACGACAATAGACGTGACCCGAAATAGCCAAACGCAGGAGAAAACATTCCTGCCCCCTAAACAAAACGAACTCTTAAAAATATTGGCTGTTCACTGCCTAATGGTTCTTCAAAACGCCCATTTTTGCAAGAAATTTCGATTTTTAGCCGCTTTTGAAACAAAGGCCGCTCTTGTCGTTTCGCAAAATCAGGAGCCGCCATCGCCTATCCCAAAGGATAGCGCGCCGTAGGCTTTCGCGCGCGCCAGACACCAATTTCCACGCCAATCACCTAACGCGTCAAACACTCCCTGTAGGCGCTGCGCTAAGGTCTCAAAAACCTGATTATGGACCCAATCTATGCGCGTGACCCATCAACCACCAGCTCCGGCAATTGAACCGATGGTTCAGGCCGTCTTGCTGTTTGAGATGCCCGATGGACAGGTTGTGACAATCCGCCAATGGTCGCTGGCTGAACTTGATTGGCCCGAAGATGCGCCCAAGGCCCCCAAAGCCGGAACACTCAGCGTGCCTTTCCAAGGTGTCGACGTGCGTTTCCCCGTGCGCCTGTCTCCGTCTCCCGATCGGCCCGGCGCTCAAATCCTTTCCGATCTCAGCGGTCGTCAACGCGAAACTCTGGCGCTTTTTTATCGCTCACTCCTTTCGGGCAAGATGGCCTGTAGCGAAGATGTCATCACAAGTCTCGATACGCCTCTTGACCTTGTGCCGATGGAAGAAACCGTTTCGGAAAAGGAAGTTGGCCAAAAATCTCCGACTGTGCGTGCTCTGCGCGTTGCGTTCAGTGTGGCAACTTACGTGGCCCTCGCCTGTGTTGTTTTTGGCGTGATCGGCCAGAGCATTCTCACCAACCTCGATCGCATCGACATCCAACATGGACGCGTCGTTGGACCGACCACCCATTTGGTGGCCCCGCAAGCAGGCACTGTCAGTGAAATAATTGTATCCAGCGGAGATCATGTCACTGCAGGGAGCGTTCTGGCACGCGTGAAAAACCCGTCCTTTGAGGCTGATCTTGAGAAAGCCCGCGCCTCTTTAGCCGCCTCTGAGCTGGCCTTGGAACGCGTCAACGTGGCGCTGGATGAGCTAGACCGCGTTGGACGCCATCAGGACGAAACCATTCGCCTTGCCGGTATCGAGCGCATCTATGAAGCGCATGACCTTGAGGGCCGTTTTTCAGACATTCGCGAGCGCTGGCTTGCGCTTGACGATCGTGGTGCCCCATCCGCCTATCCGCATGACCCTTTCGAGATCACAAGACGACGCCTTTTGGAAAAACAAGAATTCCGCACGCTCGAGCTTCGGCGCAGCCGTGTGGAGCGGTCGGGGCGGCGCGAGATTGCAAAGTCCACCCGAATCGTTGCCCCGACCGACGGCATCATCAGCGAGGTTTTGATCCAACAGGGCCAGTTTGTGACAACGGGCGCAGCGACAATTTCGCTCGAAGCCGAAGAGTTGCGCCAGACCGTCGGCTGGGTGTCTGAACGTTTTGCTGAGACGCTCTACATCGGTATGCCAGCCTCGGTCGGGTTCAACGATGCCGGCCGCAAGGCTCAGATCGATGGCGTTATTTCTGACATTCAAGCGGGCGATCATCCTGATCGCCCCGGTGAATACGGTATTCTGGTTTGGGTACAGCCCTCAGACATGGACCTGGCCGAGGCGCGCAACCGCCTCCGCATTGGCGCGCCGGTTAATCTGGAAGCCAAACGTCAAATCACCAATCGCGCCAAGAACTGGCTGCGTGGCTGGTTGCCGAATTCGGAGGGCTAAGTCATGTATGAACCCCAATCCGAATATGCTTTTGACAAAGACCTGACCGCCAAGCTGAGCACCTTTCGCGGGCCCACCCCCTCGTTTTTCACCAAATGGTCGCTGGGACATTTCGCTGGTTTCCTGCTGATGATCATGGGGCTTTTGTGGCTGCTCACCAGCGTCCCAAACCGCTTTTTCAACCCATCCGTGATGCATATCACTGTGGCTCTGGGCACGTTGGGTCTGTGGCGCTTTGGCTGGTGGTTCACCCATGCCGTGCGGGCTCAGATTTATGCGCGCGCAACGTGGCCTGGCATGCGAAGGCGCGCTGACGCGCTCTGGGCCACAGGATGGCGTCCCCGTCATCTGCACATCCAGATGACCACCTACTTTGAAGAGCCCGCCATAACCAAACGCGTGATCGGCTCTGTTCTCGGCCAAATCCGCCGCGAACGCGTACCCACCACGATCTACATTGGCACCGGAAGCGCCTATGACGAGATGATCATTCGACAGTTTGTCGAGACCTACGCCCAAGATATCCCCGATGAGCTCGCCTCTTTGGTATTCATTCGCCAGAACCAGCCCGGCAAACGCATGGCCATTGGTCTGGTGCTGCGCGCCATCTGCCGCGCCATGCCCCACCCCGATGATCTGCTGATCTTTATGGATGGGGATGCGTTGTTTGGCGATGATGTGCTGCGCAAATGCTTGCCAATGTTTGGTGCCGATCCCGAGCTGCAAGCGCTCACCACAGACGAAGAAGTCATCTGCTACGGCCCCAAGTGGATTTCCAACTGGCTTGAGATGCGCTTTGCCCAGCGCCGCCTCGCCATGCAAAGCCACGCCCTATCCGGTCGTGTTCTCACGCTCACTGGTCGAATGAGCGTGTTTCGTGGCAAACACGTTCTGACCGAAAGCTTTATCCGTACAATTGAGGCTGACCATCTGGATCATTGGCTCTGGGGACGCTTTCGGTTTTTGTCCGGCGACGACAAATCCAGTTGGTATCGCTTGCTCAGCTTGGGCGCAAAAATGACCTATGTGCCGGACGCCACGGTTTACACAATCGAAGTCATCAAAGAAAACGGCCTTGGCCGCATGGTGCAAAACTTCCGCCGCTGGTCGGGCAATATGCTGCGTAATGGCACCCGCGCAATCGCGCTTGGTCCGACTGCAATGCCGTTTTTCATCTGGTGGTGTATTGTCGATCAACGCATCGCGATGTGGACCATGATGGTAAGCCCGGTAATGGCCGTTCTCGCCTCGTCGCTTGCGCCTGGCTATTTTTGGAACTGCATCATCTGGGTGCTATTTTCACGCTGCGTGCTCAGCTTGTTCTTGTTCGGATACTCGCGCCGCGCCGATATGACGTGGCCATTCATCTTGTATCTGAACCAAGTCATCAATGCCTCGGTCAAAATCTATATGATCTTTCATTTGTCCAAACAAAAATGGTCCAACCGCGGCAACCAGAGTTCAGGCGGCGGTCAGGGATGGCTAGATCGTCTCAAGAACGGTTTTGCCAAGTTTCAACTATTCACCGCCGTCGCAACATTCCTGATGGTCCTCATGATCTACGCCGGTTTGATCGACCTTCCAGTTATCTAATCCCCACCGAGAGGCTGTCCCTATTATCGCCCCTCGGCACACTGGCCCGCAGAGATATCTGCGGGCCATTTTTGCAGCGATTTGCTCAAATGCGCGAGGGCTATCCTTTGGGTTAGAAACGCGCATCCTTCGCGACCACGACATAACCTTCCCCACAGTTACATCATAAAATTCAATACCTTAAGTTCATTCCAACCACGGAGGAAACGTTATGGAATTCAACAAAATTGACTTTGCCCGCGCCCAAGCAGTTGCCCCGCTTAGCGACGCAAAACCAGCGATCAGCGTTGTCGGACTGGGCTATGTCGGCGCTGTGTCCACAGCCTGTCTTTCGTGGTTAGGACACGAGGTTATCGGTGTCGATCTAGACCCGTCCAAGACCGAAGCCGTAGCCCGGGGTGAAAGCCCAATCCATGAAAAAGACCTTGAGCGTTACTTGACCCACGGTGTTGACGAAGGCTTGATTTCAACCACCGACGATCTGTCCCAGGCCGTACGCGATACGGATGTGACCTTCATTTCTGTCGGCACACCCACTGCTGCGGATGGTGGCTGTGATGTCGGCTATATCGAAGCTGCTGCGCGCAATATGGGCCGTGGCTTGCGCGACAAATCCGGTTTTCATGTCTTTGCCATGCGTTGCTCCATCCCCCCCGGCACGACAATGAAGATCATGGCGCCCATCCTTGAGGATTTCTCCGGCAAGGTTCTGGGTCGTGACTTTGGCATCTGCTTCAATCCGGAATTTTTGCGCGAAGGCGTGGCGATTGACGACTTCCACAACCCACCAAAAACCGTGATCGGCACCACAGACCTACGCACGGCCGACATCATGAAACGGATTTACGAACCCGTTGATGCCAACCCGATTCTGACTTCGATCGAGGCGGCAGAAATGGTCAAATATGTCGACAACGTCTGGCACGCGACCAAAGTCTGTTTTGCCAATGAAATCGGACGCTTGTGCAAGCCAATGGGCATCGACAGCCACGACGTGATGAACATCTTTGTTCAAGACACCAAACTGAACCTGTCGCCCTACTATCTGCGTCCCGGCTTTGCCTATGGCGGCTCTTGCCTGCCCAAGGAAGTGCGTGCCGTGACCTATCTGGCCGACAAGGCGGGTGTTGATCTGCCGATGATCAGCAATCTGGACCGCTCCAACAAAGCTCAAATCGACGAAGCCGTGCGTATGGTGCGTGCCACAGGGGCCAAGCGTGTGGGCGTACTCGGGCTTGCCTTCAAACCCGACACTGATGATCTGCGCGAAAGCCCTGTGCTCGAGGTGATGGCACAGTTGCGCGCCGACGGGGTCGAATTGGTCGCTCATGACTGCGCCATCTCGGCAGATACCCCCATCGCGGGTCAGCTGGCCTATGTGCGCCACGGCAACCCCGGCCTGGCAGATCTCGCCGATGATCTCCCCTCGATGCTGCGCGACGATGCCGAGGAGATGGCGCAAGACTGTGACCTGCTGATCGTCAGCCACGCCAAGGACATCTACCGCGATTGCCTGCACAACAGCCAGACGCCAGCGATTGATCTGGTGCGCCTGTTCAAAGACGCCCCCAACGATTGCCTCCTCGAAGGTATCGGCTGGTAACCCCTTGAAACAAATAAATATACATTCCTTGGAGACACGACATGTCAGTCGATAACACCGCCCTAAACGGCACGGGCCTCTCGGACTTTCTGGACGGGTCCAGCGCCTCTGACAGCATCATTGGTGGTGCTGGAGATGACACCATAAATGGCCTCGCCAATGGCGACCAACTGTTTGGTGACTACGCAACCGACAACCTCGCCGAAGGCACCGACAACAACCAAAGCTTTGCCGACTACCAGTCATCGGGCGCTTGGACAGTCACCAACCTTGAGGGCGGTCATCAGTCGATGACGCAATCTGTCGCCACCGAAGCGGGCGGCGTTTACACGATGTCGCTTGAGATCGCGTCAAACTTTGCCGCCGGCGTCACTAGCGCGGGTGTTGAAATCCTTGTTGACGGTGTTGTGGTCGCCACGCTGACGTCTGAGAGCGGCGGATTTGGCGCGCATGATCTGACCTTTACAGCAGATAGCGCTCAATCGGTCTTGACCATCCGCTCGATCGACGTCGAGGGCAGCGGTCCCGTGATCGACACCAGCGGCGCGATTTTTTCCTACGACCACGAAATGGTCATCAATGGCACGCCAACCACGGTTGCCACTTTTGCCGAAGGTCAGGCCAACCTCTATCAAGTGCTCAACGGCACCTTGCATGTCTTTGACACTGAAACCCAGACCTACGAACTGGCAGGCGCAACCGGTACCGTCAACGTCAACTCCATGGGCTTTAACGCGCAAGACAATTTGCTCTACGCAATTGCCGTTAGCAATGGTGTGGACAGTCTGGGCAATGCCGTTTCAAGCAGTGATCTTGTGATGATGGACGCCGACGGCGCCAGCTATCGCATCGGGGCGACGCCATACCGTTCGTGGACCGGCGATTTTGACGACCAGGGCAACCTCTGGTCTTTTGATTCAAGCATGGATCGGATCTCAGTCATCGACGTCGATCAGTTTGACGCGCAAGGCGATCCCCTTGTAAGCGTCTATAAACTGCCCAAAGACCTCGTCGGTCAGCGGTTTTACGACATGGCATTTGATGCCGACACCCAAACTTTTGCAGGCATGACACGACCGCCCGCCGAAGGTCAAAACACCACCCTCCTCACCATCGACATTTCCTCCGGCGAACCTGTGTTCGCAAGCATCCCCGTGGTGGAAACTGTCATAGATGGCCAAACTCTGGGCGGTGTCCCAGCCATGACCTTCGGCGCGGCGCTTTATGATGGCGACGGCAACCTTTACGTCGGCGGCAACTCCGGTGATCACGACATGAACGATAGCACCGCCTCAGCTGGCGGCATCTATCGCGTAATCATTGATCCAATCACAAACACTGCCACACTCGAACTGGTCGCAACCGCCCCAAGATCCAGCTCAAACGACGGTGCGGGTGATCCAACCGCCCTGAGCCCCTTTGCCGAAGTTGACCTAAACGGCAACATTTTGATCCGCGACATCGTACTGGTCGCAACCGACGAAGGTGAGTTGTCTTGGGATGACAGCCTGTCCGGCGGCGGCGGAGCGGACACCATGCAGGGCGGCCTTGGCAGCGACACGCTTTTGGGCGGCAGCAGCGGCGACACCTTGATGGGTGGGTCCGGCAACGACAGCCTTTATGGCGGCAATGGTCCCAACCCCTCCGGTGACGAGATCATCTCGCATTATGACGAGACCGGCGCGCGATTTGACCAGTTTGGCAATCCTTTGGGCGAAGAAGACGACTGGCTCTCTGGCGGCGACGGCGACGATCTGATTTCTGGCTCAGCAGGGCACGACACGCTCAACGGCGACATCGGTCAGGACAGCCTCGAAGGTGGCTCGGGCCATGACGTTCTGTTTGGCGGTGACGGCAACGATATCTTGCTGGGCGGAGGTCATGACGACCAACTGTCAGGTGACACGGGCGATGACACCCTTGAAGGTGGATCAGGCGACGACGTTCTGGCAGGTAATGATGGCGTGGATCTGCTTCAGGGCGGCTCAGGCGACGACCAACTGGTTGGCGGCGCGGGCGACGACACTCTGGAAGGTGGCAGCGACAACGACGTGCTGGACGGTAGCGCAGGCAACGATGTGTTGTCCGGCGGCACCGGCAACGATCTCATGTCGGGCGGAGATGGCGATGACAGCCTTTCCGGCAGCTCACACGATGACACGCTTAACGGGAATGCAGGCGCCGACCGGCTCGATGGGGGATCCGGCAACGATGTGATCTCGGGCGGCGACGATGCCGACTATATCAAAGGCGGCTCTGGCAGCGACGCCATCCTCGGCGGCGCGGGCAAAGACTATATCAACGCCGGCTCGGGCGACGATACGCTTGATGGCGGCGACGGGCGCGACAAAATCTACATGGGCGCTGGCAATGACATAGCGACCGGCGGATTGGGCGATGATCGCTTTGTCTTTCGCAGCGAAGATGTGGACGGGGCCAGTGACATCATCACCGACTTTTCCGCCCTCCAAGGCGACACGCTGGATCTGCGCCAACTCAACTTCGCCGATGGCGACGCCGAAGAAGTCGCCTGGTTCTCTGCCAACCTGACCCAGTCCGGCTCAGATGCCGTTCTGACACTGGGCAGCACAACGCTCACGCTTGAAAATTGGTATGACAGCACCGGCAACACAACCGAAACATTGTCCGATGCTATTCTCTTCTAAAGAAAAGCAAACGCCTCGGGGCCGGTCAGAACAGACCGGCCTCTTTGGCAATCATCGCGGCTTGGGTGCGGTTCTTGGCGTCAAGCTTGCGGCACAGGGTGCGCACATGCAGCTTGATCGTGACTTCCTGCAAATCCAATTCGCGCGCAATTTCCTTGTTGGATTGTCCTCGGCACAGCCCATCCAGCACTTGCAATTCGCGACTGCTCAGACTCTTTTCCAGAGGATGCGGCTCGCGCGCCGCTTCTTCCCGCATCAAAGCGGCCGGAATGTAAACTTCGCCAGAGGCCATAAACCGGATCGCATTCAGCAGAGATTTCGCGCCCAGCGTTTTGGGCACAAATCCACAGGCGCCAATCTCGACTGCCTCTTGGGCAATACTGTTGGGAGCCGTGCCGCTGAGAATGGCAAAATTCTGATTGGGGTATTTCTGCAGGCTGCGCTGCAACCCGTCCAGACCATTCATGCCCGGCATATTGAAATCCAGCAGCACCAGATCAAATCGTCGCATTTCATCCAGCGCCGCCATCGCCGCGCTGTGGTCGGAAACGGCGACAACCTCGACATCCCCTTCAGACGACAGAAACGCCGCGATCGTATCGCGCACCATTTCATGATCGTCAGCAATCAATACTCGCATGCTCAAATCACCTGTCACTTCTCTAATAGATCCCGAGCTTACAATCGACTGCGGCTGCACGCCAGCGTTGTGAAATTTATATACATCACTTTGTTGCATCTTCTTTTCCTCAAAACTGCACCACCCTGAGGATTCACTATAATGACACCTGTTGGTTGAGTTTTGCTCCCTTTCGGCTGCGACTGGGGCGCAACGGTCTATGCCACCTATACGAAAGGATAGTTGGCTGACCCTTTGCTCACATGCGCCTGAGACAAACATCCCTATACTCCACCGAAATCGACGTCGATGCGTCCCATTTCAGGAGTTCAATAATGTTTCTCAAAACACTCGCTGCAGCCATTGTCGGCACGGTTGTTCTCTCGTCGCCCATACTGGCCTCTGATCTCGCAACGCCCAGCGGTGCCGTCATCTTGACGGTGAGTGGTGACATCGACACGAAAAACGGACCAGATGGTGCAACCTTTGACATGGACATGCTCCAAGCATTTGATCCCGTCTCTTTTGAAACCACCACCATCTGGACGGAGGGGCCGCAACAATTCGTTGGCGTATCCCTATATGATCTCACCCAAACTTTGGGGATGCAGGGCGACACTCTGCGTGCGGTAGCTGTAAATGACTACGCGGTGGAAATTCCTTTGTCTGACGCAGTCCAAGGTGGCCCGATTGTGGCCTATCTTCGCAACGGCGAAGAAATGTCTGTACGCGATAAGGGTCCGCTATGGATAATTTACCCCTTTGATATCGACGAGAGCTATAAAACAGAGTCTTATTATTCTCGTAGCATCTGGCAGCTAAGCCAGATTGAAGTGTTGCAAGACTAAACGGAGAAGTCTCATCAAGACAGCGCGTGCATTCTGGCAAACCCCGTGGCTCAGAACGGCTGTTCTGAGCCTCGTGCTTTTGGTTCTTCTAGCGCAAAGCGTTGTTCTGGGTCGGGTCGTTTTGAACCAGATGCAGCGGCTGGCCACGGCCTCAACCGACAATGTCGAATGGACATTGGCCCAGATCGAAGTGGACCTGCTGCGACTTCAGAACACGATGGATCGGGTGGTAATTGACGGCCCTGAAGAGCTTGAACAACTGCGCCGCCGGTTTGACATTTTCTACAGCCGATATGCCATCATCGCAGACAGCCCGGTTTACGCCGAGTTTCGCACCCAACCCGGCATCCCCGAACGGATCGCGCATTTCAAACGATTTCTCGACCTGGCTGTTCCGTTCATTGATGGCAGCGACCAAGCATTGCTGGATCAAGTCCCCAATTTGCGCGCACGGACCGAACATCTACACCCTGACATTCGCGGTCTTGCCTTGGACGGGATCGGGCTCTTTGCCGACAGTGACGAGATCACGCGCGGCGACATCTCTCAAACCTTGCTCAAACTCGGGCTCTCCGCCCTTGCCCTGATCACAATTCTGGCTGCGACCATCGTGTTCCTTCTACGTATGTACACCCGAATTCGCACTGTTTCGCAGGAAAACGAGTTGATGCGCACCCGCTTTGAAGCCATGGTCAACTCGTCGCTGGATGCCATTCTGGTCATCGACACCGATGGTAATATCATCGCGTTCAACGGCGCTGCAGAACAGGTCTTTGGTCACAAACAGGCCGACGTCCTTGGGCAAAACATGAGCGATTTGATTGTGCCTGAACATTTGCGCGCGGCCCATGTTGCTGGCATGAAACGGTTTCTGGAGAGCGGCGAGAAACGTGTCATTGGAGCGGGCCGCGTACGGCTGGAAGCACTGCACAAATCCGGCCACGTGTTCCCCACCGAATTGTCGATCGATGTGGCAAACAACGGTGACCAAACCGTCTTTGTCTCTTTCTTGCGCGACATCTCCCAACAGGTCGCCGATGAGGAAGAGCTGGTGCGCGCGCGTGACGAAGCACAAGCCGGAGAGAAAGCCAAAGCTGAGCTGCTCACTGTGATGAGCCACGAGATGCGCACGCCGCTCAATGGCATCCTCGGCTCGCTTGAACTGATCGACCGCGATAGCCTGAAGCCCGGGCAGACCCGCTATCTGGACGCGATTGGGCTATCCGGTGACCTGCTCTTAAGCCACGTCAATAATGTGTTGGACCTATCGCGCAACGATGCCACCGCCATCACTCCCAAAACACAAACCGTTTCATTGCCCGATTTGGTGAACAATGTGGTCAAAAGCCAAATCGCTCTGAGCGAGGTGCAGAACAACACGATTAGCATTCACCTGATCCCCGAGGACATCGGCAGCGTCATTGGTGATGAAAACCGTTTGAAACAGTGCCTGATCAATCTGCTCGGCAACGCCACAAAGTTTACAACAAACGGCACCGTAACGCTGGAGGTCGAAAGACTCGCGGAAGGGGATTTGGTTGAATTCCGGATTTCAGACACTGGCGTGGGCATCGCGGAAGAAGACCTAAGCCGAATTTTTGAGGCCTTTGTCACCATAGACACGGGCTATTCACGCGAGTTTTCAGGCACCGGCCTTGGTCTCGCGATTACCCAGCAATTGATCACAGCTATGGGAGGTGAACTTGAGGCCGACAGCATAGAAGGTGAAGGCAGCCTCTTTACCATGCGCCTGCCACTGCCGCCCACACAAGCGCCCAGTCTTCCAAAACCTGTTGTACAAACAAAGGCATCCATATCGCCTGCCGGAACAACCAATGCGCTGGTGGTGGACGATAATGAGATCAACCGCCTGATTGCCGCTGAAATGTTGCGCAATCGTGGCTTCACCGTCGATGAAGCCCACGGCGGCCAAAGCGCAATTCAAATGGCTGAGGCACAAGCCTATGATTTGATTTTGATGGACATCAGCATGCCCGGTGTGGACGGGATCGAAGCACTACAATCCATCCGTGCCGGCGCCGGTCCAAACAAAGCCACACGTATTGTCGCGCTGACCGCACATGCCGCCACCGAAGACCAAGAACGCATCAAAAGCGCCGGGTTTCGCCAGATAATTACCAAGCCCCTTTCGCGCCAGAGCATCACTCAGCTTTTGGACACCCCGATGACTCCCGTGCCCAATGATATCGGTGACCAAGATCGGGCGCATTCATCCGATGCAAAGACCCAGGCGATCAAGATACTCGGGCGCGAACGCTATCAGGCCGCTTTGGATCAATTTCACATTGAAATGGACGCTTTTGCTACGCTGCTCCAATTGGCCGAGCACCCAACCCCAGCCGCGCGCGCCCAAGCTCATGCGCTTTACGGTTCTGCGGCTGTCCTTGGCCTCCAGGCCCAATGGCAAACACTGTCCCAATTGGAAGGCAGCGACGAGGCCTCGTGGCCCCCTTTGCGCGCCCAACTGTTGAAGGCCCTAAAAACAACGACATCCACCCCAGCACCTTAACCTGCTCAAAATTTGAGAATTACCCACATCTCCTTGGCGTAACTCGCCTAGGTCGGGTCAATCTTTGGTAAAAGCCACCAAACACATCGCCAGCCCTCGCGATATAGATCAATCAAACAGGGGATACGAAATCGATCAAAAGCACCAAAAATACCCAAGGACAAAGATAATAAGGCATAAGCTTTTGCAGGTGCCCCCCTTCAAATGCCTATTCAGTCCAAAATCTCTCCACCACTTCATTGAGTTCTGGTGAATTACCGCCGAATTCAAGCAGCATCTCGCCGAAGAAACGTGGCAGCAACACTATTACCGAAAATAAAATCACCAACGAGCTTGCTCAACTAATTAAAATACTTCATTCAGCCGCGACAATCCGCCCTAAATCAAATAGAGAATAAGAAATCAAAATCAAAAAACAAGTATTTCCAACAAAAACAATGAATTACCCAGATATCTTTGCAAATTATATAAAACTATCACTACCTGAACTCTTCCACAGCAAGCAGATAACTGCCGCAGAAGATACCAAAAAGCCATTATCCGCCGAAAAATAAAAAGAGATTTCCCAACCAAACCTTTCGAAAATAAACTGATAGTTTTCTACCCTTCATACGGTTACCCGAAAGACAGATTCGCCCTCGCAATAATTGGAAACGCAGAGGCTAACTTCGGAAGAAATCACCATTTCGGGCAAAAAGGGTTTCTGATCCAGATCAAATAACTGTAATTTTTGAAGTGAAATAAAATCTCCATCAGGTCACCGAATCTGATCTTGGAAAACAGGAACCAAACCTGCCAAGAACTAAATACGGAGAAAACAAATGACAAAATCCAAGCGCGCCACAATCGGCGGCATCTCAGCTATCGCGCTG
Organism: Rhodobacteraceae bacterium Alg231-30; assembly: GCA_900143615.1. Classification (GTDB taxonomy): domain Bacteria; phylum Pseudomonadota; class Alphaproteobacteria; order Rhodobacterales; family Rhodobacteraceae; genus Shimia. The sequence continues at coordinate 1,065,077 of FREU01000001.1, read as the reverse complement.
GCGATCGCCACAGCGTCGACCGCATCCGCATCGATCGCAACAACTTCAATCCTAGAAGCTCCAGAGTTTGAAGCAGCGGTTGCTGCAGCTGAAGCATCCGACTGGGCCAACGATGAATCCATTCGTGGCGGTCTGCACCTGGTTGCTCAATACGACTCCAGCGGTCCCGATGCATGGGATCCGGCCAAGCACCCGCTTGTCTACATCACGTCAGAATCTCACCAAAACAACAACCCAGATCGTAGCCTCAGCGGCTCCTTTGCCGGGTTCCATCTGGTGGATGCCGACACCCATGAGATCGTCGCTCAGTATATCGGCTCAAACGCCGAGCGCGGCACACAAATCGCCCGTGGCCCACATGGTGTTGCCACATCCCCTGACGGGAAATGGGCATATGTCGGATGGGTAGAACGGACCTCCGGCGACATTCGCCAAACCGGTTTCGTGGCTGTCGTAAACATGCGCACTATGAAAATTGACAAGCTGTTCAAACAGCAGAGCCGTTTCCGGGGCGCCCAGCGTTCCCAAGCGATCCACCACGTGCAGGCCTGTACTACTGCTGAAGGCAAACAGCGGGTTTTCCTGCAGTTCGGCTTTAGTGCTGACGGCGGTCCACACTTTGTTCTTAACCCAGACGATGACAACCGTGTAGATCGTGCTGTAACATATGAAGATGTTCAGCTGATGGGGCACCCTTACACGACACCATCGCCTGACTGTAACACCATGTATGTTTCGATCGGGTCTCCAGAAATCCGTGGCGCAAATGCAGGCGCAGCGGGCATGGCGAAACTTGATCTTGAAACTGGCGCCGTTACCAACGTCATGGGCGTAGGCCACCACCCAATTGGTGTGACTCACTCTATGGACGGCAAGTCAACCTTCGTAGTTGATGGACACGGAAGCCATGTTTACAAAATCGACAACGAAACCAACCAAGTTGTTGGCCACACGGGTTCCGGCGTTGCTGGCCCATACGGCGGTACATTGAACTGGGACGAAAGCATCCTGTTCACAGTTGGTAAAGGTGAAGGCATCCACAACGTCGGTCAAACTGTTGGTCTGGTTAGCGCCGACAACATGACGCCTTACGCTGGCCTCCTTCAGCAGCCAATCTTCCTGGGCGGTTCTGCTTCTTCAGTTGACCACGCCATCCTGCACCCAAACCCCGAGAAAAACGAACTGTGGATCTCTTCCATGAAGGGTTGGGAAACAATCGTTTTGGACCTGAACACCTTTGAGCCAAAAGCTTACATCGCTACACCAAACGGTGGTGACACTCACTCCGGTGGCTTTGTTCGCTACGACGCTGACTGGAACGGCGAGCTGCTGTTTGACCAAGGCGGTCCGGTATCCCACGAAATGCAGGACCTGGTGCGTGCAAAAGTTGCAGAGCGTAAAGGCAACTAAACTCTAATCCGATTGGAAAGCATGCGACGCCTTAGGCGTCGCATGTCTCATGCCGAATAAGGAATACCAATATGTCAAAAATTTTGACTTCGACTTTTGCTTTCGCTGCGACTGTAGGCCTTGCCCTGACCATGTCGACAACCTCGGTTTCAGCCAATGAAGATCTCATTGCAGAAGGCAAAATCATCTTTGAGGAAACCGCAGGCGGCGTAGGCTGTGCCTCGTGCCACGGAATGGACGGATCCGGTGATATCGGACCGGATATCCGTGGTTATGACGATCTCGACGTAAGTGCCGCGTTCAACTCGGTGTTCGAAATGCAGTTCCTGCGCGGAGACATTGGACCAGGCAGCAGAAAAATGAAGGCTGTTGGCGCCTATATCGAATCTCTTGGCTAACGCCCCAGTCCTCTTCAACGCACCAATAGTTTTCACGAACCCTAACTTCGTGCAAAAGGAGAAACCAAAATGAAACTCACGAAATCATCCATCACTTCATCTCTTGCTTCTGCCCTCCTACTTGGTATGGCAACAACGGTATCTGCGGACGAAGATCAGCTCGCAATGGGCAAACTCTTGTTTGAAGAAACCGCGGGTGAAATGGGCTGTGCCGCTTGCCATTCAATCGATGGAAGTGGTGACGTTGGTCCAGACATTCGCGGCCTTGATGACCTCGATATCACAGCAGCATTCCAGTCAGTTATGGAAATGCAATTCCTCCGCTCATACATGGCAATGAATGGACCAGAAGTCAAAGCTATCGGCGCTTGGATCGAACAGCTTTGATCATATGACTGAGGGGCGGGAGCACTCACTTGGGGTTATTTTAGTCTCTTTGTAATGAGTGAAGTCTTCCGTCGTTCCACGCGCATGCAGTTTTGGGCGAAAGTTCGCCGAGCCCAAAGAAAATGCAGAACAACACCCTATATCAGTCTAAATACTCGCCGAATAAACAGGAAAAATGGCGAACGGCGCCGACATAAGAGCGCCGCCGCCGATCCAAGCACAACTGCACCCAAGAAAGCGTGAAAAATCACGTGACAGAGGAAATAAAATGAAGACGACCAAGCAATTTCTCGGAGTTATCCTAGCTTCAACACTCGCATTCAGCGCCGCTCCAGTACTCGCCGCGCCAAGCCTAGACGACCCGCTCGTCGCACAGGGTAAAGTTCTTTTTGAAACCGACGCCGGTGACATGGGCTGTGCCATCTGTCACGGCATGGAAGCCGAAGGTAGCTCGGAAATGGGCGGTGTCTTCATTCAAGGTGCACGCATGGCTCAAATCCAGAACGCCGTGAACGGCGCTGTACCAGTAATGACCTTCTTCGACCTTAGCGCCGATGAGCTGCAAGCCATCGAAGCGTACCTGGACTACCTCTGGGAAGTGAACGGCTAAGCGTACCCCCTTCACATGCCTCAAAGATAAATCAATTTCGGCAGGGCGCGGCGACCAAGAACTCGCTGCGCCCGCGTCACTCAAAGCATCCCAAAAAACAAGAATGCTAATCTTTGGCTTGCGCTCGAACACATATAAAACAGGCCGATTTCGACCGTCCGATTGAAATATCATTTCATTCGAAACCCGATCATTTTCGTCCACAAAAACCTACTCGATGCACAACACAAACAGCATTTGGAACTTCGGAAACGGTCCTCAACCGAGCAACACAACTATCCCGCCTTGGGACCCTAGCAAATCAAAAAGATCGCAGCGGCCAATCGGCTGACATGCGGATCCCGGGACCAAGCGAACAACACCAAGCAAGGAGACATGCAAATGTCTGACGAAACTTCCTCGGCCGGCGTCGACGCACCGAAAGGGTTAAAAAAACACGGGCTACTCGCCTTTATACTTACGCTCGTCATTACGCTATTACTCTCCTCCGCATGGCTGGTCTTCCCTTACATGGTTGAAGGCCAGAAACTTATGAAAGATGCGGGTACCGAAATCCGCACCGGTCGCAACACGGCCCATCGTACCCTGAGTACTGTCTTGGCACGTGGTGTAGAAACGCCGGATCAGTCTTCGCTGGCCGCTGTGTTTTCAACCGAAGAGTATTTCAAGCGGACCGCAACTGCGCGCATCGCCGCGCAATACGACACCAAAGACCACTACGTCTTTACCACAACCGAAAGCGTGCACACCGGCACCCTGCCCGACGGGCTACCTGTTGCAATCATGACTGTTGACGGTGTGGATTACCCGATTGCGCGTGCAGAAGGCGCTGAGGATGCTGACCATCACCGCAACGCAACATTCTGGTTCCCGCGCTTTGATGCAAATGGCAACGACATAATCCAACCTGATTCCGAACTTCTTGAGCTGACTTTGAGCCACAATTGGGATGAACGTCAGGGCAGCTACACAATGTCGTGGCAACTGCCAATTGAATACCCCGAAGAAGGTCAGGGGCTTAGTTCGCCAATGATCGTCTTTGCGCTGTCCGCGGGGATTTTGTCATCGGTTCTAACACCTTGCCTGATCCAGCTGGTCGTTGTGTTCATGGCAACCATAACCGGTATGTCGGCAGAACAGCTGCGCAAGGGAGACACTCTACCCAAGGATGTGCGCCGCCGTGTCATGATGATTGCGATCGCCTTTATTGTCGGCGTCACAGTGTTTTATACCGCCGCAGGGGCCGCAATTGGATTTGCGGGTAAGTCCGCTCAGTTCCTGTTTGAATCCTATTCTAAACAGCTGGCCGTAGGATCGGGCATTCTGGTCATCGCCATGGGAATTTGGATGGGTATCCAGACCCGCGCCCCACTGGTGTGCCGCTTGCCCATGAAACCAAGCAACGAAGTCTCAGGTAAAGGTGCCTATGTGCGCTCGGCTCTGATGGCTGTTGGTTTTTCGCTCGGCTGTATGGTCTGCTTCTCGGGTTCCATTCTGACATTGCTGTTTGTCTATGTTGGCTATCTGGGCAGCGCATGGCTGGGCGGGCTGATCCTGTTCATCTTCTCGATGGGGGTTGCAATCCCGTTCCTGGCGGCCGCCTTCTTCTTGTCGCGCACAATGTCGGTGATGAACTGGGTGTCCAAATACACCCCGCAAATCGGCCTCATTAGCATGCTGATCATCATCGGCTTTGGCCTCATCCTCGTGTTTGACCAATTCCACACGGTCAGTGACCTAATTTATCCTCTGCTCGGTCTTAGCTGATCCGGGACTACGGTAAGGAGTCTCTATAGATGAAAAAATTACTACTCTCTATGGCCGCTGTTGTTGCGGTGGGCGGGGTATCCTGGTGGGGATATGACCGTTACTGGGACCGCGAATATTCTGCACTTGAGCACTATGCCGTGGTCAAAAGTGCCGACGTGGCAGAACTTGCCATGATCGATATCCGCGTGGATGAACTGGCGGGTAAAATCCGCCTGCCAGTTCATCCTGACTACATGGCGATTTCTGCCTCAATGAGCCGGATCGTCTATGCAAACCGGGAAAACCAAACGCTGACCATCATGGACATTCAGGACAGCGACGACATTGTCATCGACTTGCCTATTGTTCCTGACGCTCTGAACATAGCACCAAACGGGTTTGAAGCTTCGGTTGTGAACCAAGATGACAAGACGATCGTCAGCATATCGCTGAGTGATGCCGAAATTCTTGACGTGATCGAGGGCGTGGAAAATCCACTCTCAATGAGCTACTCAGACGACTCTGAGTATTTGTTTGTTCCCAATGGGGACACTCAGGAAGTTCAGGTCGTCAGCGCAATCATGGGCTCGATAATGGACCCTATTGAACTCTCAATGGAAAATGGTTCCAATTCAGCTGCTTATTCCTTGATGACCCGGACACCTAATGGCCTCTATGGCATACTTGTGGACCAGAATACTGGCCGCATGCCGATGGTCAACTTCACCAATTGGAACCAGGTTGACACCCTCCCCGTCGGCAGCGAGCCGCAGCGCCCATACATCACAGCTGACGGACGCTTTGTTGTCGTAGCCAACACCGGCAACGCGACCACAACAGTCATTTCAACCGAGCACTTCGAAACGGTTGGGACCCTGCCCGGCGTCAATTCACTGGCGGGTATTTCCACTGGCTTCTTTGAAACTCTGGCCTTCCTGGCAAGTGATTCAGAGAACAAGGCCGTTGTGCTCGATTTGGAGAGCATGGAAAGCTATGGCGAAGTCGACTTGGGCGGCACCCCCAGCGCGCCTGTAGGGGACGCAGATGGCCGACGTATCTACGTCACGATACAGGAAACCGGGGATGTGGTTGTGTTTGATACATTCAGCCGCACAATCACCGCACGTATCAAGAATGTGATATCGAACCCAGAACAGATCTCCATGGCAAAGACCAACAACTACTGCCACTAGGCGACGCTTCACACAAAGACGAACATAGGCGGGTCTCTCCAGAGGAGGGTCCCGCCTTTTTTATTGGAAGTCACAGAAAAAGCAGCTCGTGCATTGACGGACACGGGTCAGACAGGTCGCAAAACGCGCAAGCAGAACCGCGCAATAAGTCATCAATGTAGAGGGGGGGGGTGGTACCGCCTCCCCGGCTTGAACGGGGGACCCCTGGTTCCACAAACCAGTGCTCTAACCAACTGAGCTAAGGCGGCAACAAGGGCGATTTAGCCTCCTGCGCGGATGAATGCAAGCGCCTAAAACAGGATTTTTGAAGATTATATGTATGTCTCGGCACCAAACTGCCAATTGTCCTCTCAGAGCTTCAAATCCTTGCATGTCTTGCCTTAACGCGCCTTTCGGGCTAGTCGATTTATTCAATCAGGAGAACCGCAATGGGCATTAATACCGAACGTGACATCGAGGCCAACCTTCAGATAGGCCCTACGGACCAGGGATTCGTGCGGATTTTCATTCAAGCTGGCGATGCCGAAATTCCAATGGATTTCTCGCCAGAGGAAGCTGAGGAAATTGCCGAGGAAATCCGCGCGGCGGCCGCGGCCGCTCAGCAGGTCGGCAACTAGACTTATCGGATCAGGGGGCGCTGCCCCCGTCGCGGCAAGCCGCGCCTCCCCCGAGGTATTTTAGGCACCAAAAAGCGGCTGTCAGGGTCTGAACTTGCGATGCCTGAGCGTCACTCAGTGTCATCAGGCAAAGCAGGGAGGCGCGGATCACGAAATCTCTGAAGCCGGCGCGCGGCATCAGTGGCGAACTTCTGGATCAATTTCTTGCGCCGCGCAGCTGCCAGCTTGTCCTCGGGCGCCATGCGAATGATTTCCGCATCATACGCATCTGCGATGATCAGCCCAGTGTCCGGCGGCAACAGGTCGGTCGGAAAGTCAGTATCGACCGCCCAAAAATACCGGTCACACCAGTCCAGATAGCCCTGCCACTTTTGATCGGACTGAAAATCCATCCGGCTGGACTTGCATTCAATCACCCAAAACTCGCCTTTTGGACCTAGTGCCATAACGTCCACACGCAGACCACGCGCCGGCACAAATTCCTCAATTGACACAAAGCCATGGCCACGCAAATGACGCCCAACGCCACGTGCCAGAAGTTGTCCGGGTTGCAAATTCTCATCCATCTCCGAATGGTGAACAATTCATGAACAAATAGCAAGTGTTCGCGAGGCAATCCGGATGTGAAGGCGTTAAAACCTCCTGCAGGTTTGGCGGTCGCCAAGCCGCCATGAGCCGCTAACAGCCACGTATTGTTGACGCTCTAATGGCTGTCCTGAATTCAGGTGATTTTTCGGGCAGGCTGGGTTCGGGCAGGCTGGGCAAGGCAGCCAGCGAAGCACTTTTGTCCGCCACAATAGTTGTTGTACGTGACGCAGTTCGGAAATGTTAGCGCGCATTTTACCTTAATTGGCAGCTGGCACACCATGTGACAAAATGCGCCACCCCTGTCGCCATAGGCGACTCTCAGCCGACCCCTTCAGCCACAAATGGCCCAAAGACGCCGGTTGCGAAGTGCTCAGCGAAACTGTCCTTCACAAAACCTCGATCAACACTCACATAGCAAATGCGTTCCAAGCGTATCGATAACGGAGAAAAACACAGTGAAAAAACCATTCACAACACTGGCCATGGCGATGGGGACCTCAGCAGTTTTGCTGACCACCGCAGCCACCGCCCAACAAACCGAAATTCCAGGCTACGACGACGCCGTAGCCGCAGCAGCAGACTCCGATTGGGCGACAGACGAGTCCATTCGCGGCGGTCTGCACCTGGTGGCGCAATTTGACAGCTCAGGCGACATCGCTTGGGATGTGGAAAAGCACCCGCTGATCTACGTCACATCTGAGTCCCACCAGAACCCGAACCCTGACCGCACATTGGAAGGCAGCTTCGCAGGTTTCCACCTGATCGACGGCTATTCCAAAGAAGTCATCGCTCAGAAAATCGTGTCTCACCACCCCGAAGGCAACGCCATCACACGCGGGCCACATGGCACAATCATTTCGCCTGATGGCAAATGGGCCTACGTCGGCTGGTCCGAGCAAGACCGCACAGCAACACGTGGCTCCGGCTACGTTGCAGTTGTCAACATGCAGACCCTCAAGGTCGACAAGATCATGCGTCAGGAAAGCATGTATCGCGGCGCGCCTCGCTCACAGGAAGTCCACCACTTCCAAGCTTGCGAAACACCTGAAGGCCAGCAGCGCGTATTCGTACAGTTCGGCTTTGGTGCATCCGGTGGCCCACACTTCATTCTGGACCCGGGCGCCGACAACAGCGTTGAGCGTGCGATCACATATGATGACATTCAGCAGATGGGCCACCCGTTCATCACTGCGTCACGCGATTGTAAAACCGCATTTGTATCGATCGGCTCACCTGAACTGCGTCACGCCTATGCACCCGGTGGCGGCATCGCCAAGATGGACATCGACAGCGGCATCGTCACCAACGTGATGGGCACAGGCTATCACCCCATCGGCATCACCCACACCCATGACGACGCGTTCACCTTTGTCGTCGATGGACACGGTAGCTTTGTCTACAAAATCGACAATGCCGCCAACCGCGTTGTTGGCTGGACATCCGCCGGTGTAGCAGGCCCATACGGCATCGCGTTGAACTGGGACGAAAGCCTGGCCTTCACAGTGGGTAAAGGCGAAGGCACACACAACGTCGGCCAATCGCTGGGTATCCTTGATGCAGACCGCATCACGCCGTACCGTGGCAAACACCAGATGCCAATCATTCTGGGCGGCTCGGCCTCCTCGGTTGATCACAACATCCTGCACCCCGATCCCGAAGTGAACGAGATGTGGGTTTCCAACATGAACGGCTGGGAAACCATGGTTGTCGACCTCAACACACTTGAGGTGAAAGACTACATCGCGACTCCAAACGGTGGTGACACGCACTCTGGCGGTTTCGTACGTTACGATGCTGACTGGAACGGTGAGTTGCTCGTGGACCAAGGTGGACCAAAAGGCGCAACGATGCTGGCAAAAGTTAAAGCCATCACCGAAGCCCGCTTGGGCACTGGCGAAGAAGTTGTCTACACCGCCGAGCAAATCGAAGAAGGTCGCGTGATCTTCCAAGAAACTGCTGGCGGCGTAGGCTGTGCTTCCTGCCACGGTCCAGACGCCAACGGCATGTCTGCTCCAGGCATCCAAGGTGCTGACTTTGCTCTGGTAGACGAAGCTCTGGGTCGCGTTCTTCAGATGGAATTCATCCGTGATGAAATCTCTCAAGAAGACCGTCAGGCTATCGCGGCATACCTGTCGACCTTCAGCCACTAAGAGGTCAAGCCGCTTCAGGGGTCCCTGACAGCAGCCTAAAAAGCGCCCCATTCAGCACAAGCTGAGTGGGGCTTTCTTTTTTGAGGTTTAAATTTCATCGGAAATTTCAAAAGCGCATTTTGACGGAAAACCACCGCTCCCGGAACACTTTTGAGGTGTGTGAGGAAGGGCGAATTTTTAACGCAAAACAGGCTCCCATCGGCAATATGACATCCTGACACAAGTAAAAAATTCCGAGCAACAGCCCGCCGCCCCAACGCCAATAACTAGCTAAATTTCGCCCCACCAAAGATGACTTGCGCATTCATATTCACGATCCTGTGGCACTGGATAGATTGCCACTAGGTACCAAGCGCGTACCGAAATGGAGAAAAAATGAAAAAATTCAAAGCTCCGCTGCCCATGATTGTCGGCCTCTCAGCATTGCTGATGGCCCCTGCAGTATATGCACAGCAAACAGCCATCCCAGGTTATGACGAAGCTGTCGCCAAGGCAGCCGAAATGGACTGGGATACAGATGAATCAATTCGCGGCGGCCTAGAGCTCGTGGCTCAGTTTGATTCAAGCGGCCCTGATGCCTGGGATGTTGAAAAACACCCATTGGTCTACGTGACCAGTGAATCTCACCAGAACTACAACACCGATCGTCTTCTGGACGGCAGCTACGCAGGTTTCCACCTGGTTGACGCCTACACCAAAGAAGTCATCACTGACGTGATCGTGAACCACCACGAAACCGGCAACCGCATCGCGCGCGGCCCACACGGCATGGTCGTCTCCCCTGATGGGAAATGGGCTTATGTTGGCTGGAACGAGCAGGACGGTAGCATAACACGTACATCCGGCTACATCGCCGTGGTGAACATGCGCACGCTGAAACTCGACAAGCTGCTGCGTCAGGAAAGCCACTACCGTGGTGCGCCTCGCTCGCAAGCGCCTCACCACATCATGGCTTGTGCTACCGAAGATGGCACACAGCGCGTGATTGCACAGTTCGGCTTTGGCGCCTCCGGTGGACCACACTTTGTTCTGGATCCTGATGATGACAACCGTGTAGCGCGCGCCATCAACTATGATGACGTTCAGACAATGGGTCACCCATTTGTTAGCCCGTCGCGCGACTGTAACACTGCTTACATCTCGATCGGCTCCGCTGAGCACCGTCAGAACTATGTTCCAACCGCAGGTGTTGCCAAGCTCGACCTGAACACAGGTATCGTGAACAACGTGATGGGCACTGGTTACCACCCCATCGGCATCACCCACAGCTATGATGACAAACACACTTATGTCATCGATGGCCAAGGCAGCTATGTCTACAAAATCGACAATGACTCCAACAGCGTGATCGCTTGGACATCTGCTGGCGTAGGCGGCCCCTACGGCGTTGCGATGAACTGGGACGAAAGCCTGCTGTTCTCGGTTGGTAAAGGCGAAGGCACACACAACGTGGGCATGAACCTCGGTGTTGTTGACGCTGAGCGCTTTGCACCATTCCGCGGCAAAATGCAGATGCCAATCCACTTGGGCGGCTCGGCCTCCTCGGTTGACCACGCAATCCTGCACCCCGATCCAGAAGTGAACGAACTTTGGGTTTCGTCCATGAACGGCTGGGAAACCATCATCGTCGACCTCAACACTCTTGAGGTAAAAGACTATGTGGCAACCCCATACGGCGGCGACACACACTCTGGTGCCTTCGTACGTTACGAAGCCGACTGGTCTGGTGAGCTGATGGCCGACCAAGGCGGACCACGTTCTCACAACATGATCGCCAAAGTCGAAGAGCACGTTCTGGCCCGTCTCGCTCCTGAAGAGGAAGAGCACGTTCCAGCAACTCCAGAGCAAATCGCAATGGGTAAAGAGCTCTTTGAAACCAAAGCGGCTGACCACGGTTGTGCCCCATGTCACAGCATGGACGCTGGTGGCGCGATTGGCCCGGATATCCGCGGCATCGGCTACTCGCTTCTGAACGAAGCTCTGAACGGTGTTGTTCCGCAAATGGACTTCATTGCTGACGACATCTCTGAAGAAGAACGCCGCGCAATCGGCGCTTACCTCTCGACCCTGTCGAAGTAAGTCCCTCAACAACATACTGCGCGGCGATTATGTCGCCGCGCAGACCCTTGTCAGAACCCGCCGACGCGCCTACATAGGAGCGTGGCGGGTTCTGCCCTTCTCGTAATACGGTTGCATTCCGGTGGCCTTAAGCAATTCCGAGGGAGCTGGCTCTGTTCTGGCCCTGGCCTGATTACCTGGCGCCCACCTGTACATACAGGTCCTCGGGAATGAGATAACCCTACGGCTGCGTTTGCGGGCCCGCCACTTTTCCTTCTTAATGGTTCCCCTTTGAGGCTATGCTGCTGATTGCCTGCGCGCGCCCGAGGCCCGTTTGCGGACAAAGCTACTGTTGTTTTATCGCGCCGCGACGTCGGTCTCAGACCAAAGCGTCCAATTAGAAGGGACTTGGAGCGAGGAGGCTGCAACTGCAGTCTGTAAGTCTAACGTTCCTCAAAGCCGACATTCAAGAGATCTACAACCAGTTGGGGCCATAGGGTTCCTCTCAATTATGTTGTGTGAGTGTTGTTGAAGCCCGCTTACGAGACTTCCATTTCGATCGTTAATTCCGTCAGAATCTGCGCTTGCTATTCCTCTGATATGGTGACGTGTTTTGTAAGTGCTTGGGGGCGAGGGCTGCGGGAGTGAGAATGACCCAATCCTCTTATTTGTCTGGCAACATGACCGCGACGGGTTGGGCGATGTTCCTGCGCAGGAGAGTATCCGCTACAATGTCGATGGACGGCTGAATTTCAGGGCGTGGCATTTTGTTTCCAATGCTGATCCGGATTAAATTCAATCTTGGCCAACTTAGTCGTCACCCCTGATTGGCGAGATATACAAGAACTTTGACGTATCCCGACAAGGACACCAAAGCCGTAAACCCCATATTCGTTGCGACAATCTTTTCTAGGAGCGCAACATGTCACCACCTCACTTTCATTCAAACTATGATTTTGGCTACAGATTTTCCGGGATTATGGTAGTATTAGGTTGGGTCACGATTGCAGCTGGAGCGTTTGCAATTCTGGCGTTCGTGTTCTCCGTGGACCGCCATAACCCACTCAACTGGGCTGGGATAACTGGTGCGTTTGCCCTCGGCATTCAAGGCGTCCTATTAATTGCGATTTCGACTTTTCTGAAGGCGCACTTTGACTCCGCCGCCGCCACCAAAACCATTGAATGGTACGTGGCCAAGTCTTTTGTTTCTAGTGCCCCTAAATTGCTTCACAAACCCAAAAGTTACGAACATGCTTCGACTGAAAGTTTTGAACCAGTTGGCCAAACTCATGACACCGGCTACTCCGGCCATGGCCTTAAACATCGCGGATACGTCATCCCACTGAAGAATGGAAAATACGTCGTGAACAACGTCGAATTTCATAACCCGGGTCCGGCCAAAGAGTATTTGAATCGCCTCTTAGTTCAGGGTGATCCAGTTGATCTACAAAAACTCTAAGTTTTTTTGCAGCAGGCCGGCGACCTGCCAAATTGCTGCACAAAAGCGCCAACGGCAGTTTTAGGGAAACTGCATCGCTGCATTGTGTTGTTTGATCAAGGTCTGCTCAGGGCCGTTCGCGTGGCCTTGAAAAGCTCACTAACTGCGAATAGCCGCCATCTGAGCCTACTGCAGCATCGGTCAAAATGGGCTCTCAGCCGCCGTTAGCTGCGCCCTGCCCCAAGGTCTACTTTCCATCTCTCACAAGGCTTCTCAGCCCTACGATTTGTGCGGTCTCCGAGCTGATAAGCCTTTGCTCCTGTCGCGCCATTCTTCCCAAGCGGAACCTTGTCGCAACGACTCTTGATACTTCAGGCGCAGACAGCAACGTGGTGCCCTCCTTTGTCAGCTCATCTTCCATCTGCAACCAAGGCAGCTTATCCTTCCAGTTCACATGAAACGCGGGATCGAATTTAGGCGTGTCTTCACGCGACGCGGCATAAATGTGCATGCCGCCCACAGTGTGATCCGCCTCCCCCCCATTTGACGCACCGCATTCGGCGCTAAAATGGCCAGAGACACCCTTTGACCTGTCCCGCGCTTTAGCGGCCTGCCCCGTTCAGCGGGAGGTGCGCACCGACAGGCCTCGCCAGACCATAACCGGTGCCAAACAGCTGCGACCGCAGTCGTCACAGCGGCAAAATTCGCGCCCATCTGATCTCTCCCTCATAGTCCCAAGCGGTTTCAGTGCAGAAACAAAATCCGCGCGCGCCACGAAATATCGCATTGCTTTCAATAGGCTAAGACACCACCCCCAGAGTTCACCCATCAAAAAAGAATTCTACAGCACCCCGAGCGCCCCACAGCCCATTGACATAATACCATTTAGTATCACATAAAGGGATACCAAATGGTACTTCTTAAGGAGCCCAAAATGTCGCTCGACACCCAGAATACCCAAGCCAATTACCGCGCCACCATTTCGGTGCCTTCAGCCCCGACAGCCGCCCGTGCTGCGATTTTTGACGACATACACCTGTGGTGGACCCGGCGCGCCGAACGCACGCCCAATGGCGTCACGGTGCGGTTCAACAACAGCCATGCCAGCTTTGCCTTTGATGCGCAGGACGCTCTGATCTGGCATTGCACCGACGCCCACATGATCATCAACGACTATGACCCGACTGAGTGGACCGGCACACAGTTGCACTGGCACATTACACCGACAAAATCCGGCTGCGACATCACTCTCGTTCACCAAGGCTTAAATGCATCGCTCGCCTGTCTCGATGTCTGTAGCCGCGGTTGGCAACATTTCTTTGAACACAGCCTGCGCAATCACCTCTCAGGCGGCACACCCGCCCCCGAAACCCGCTAACCCCCTATTGACCGACAAAAGGAGCTGCCATGCCCCCAAACTTACAACCCGTGTTTCGCGCTCTTGGCGATCCAACCCGACGAGACATCCTGCGCATGCTGGGACAGGAACCCATGACCGTTGCGCAAGTTTCTGACCAATTCGACATGACCCGCGCTGCCGTGAAAAAGCATCTGGTGATGCTCTCGGATGGTGGTCTCATTCATGTCGAACGCCGTGGACGTGAAACCATTAATTCCCTCAACGCCGCAGCCCTGAAACCGGCCTTTGATTGGCTGGGCTGGTTTGACCAATTCTGGGAAGACCGTCTGGCGGCCCTGCAAATTGCGATCGAAAAGGATATTTCAAATGACACTGGACACAACCATGACTGACACAACCATCCGCAAATCCGTCTACCTACCCACCTCCCCCGAGCGTGTCTGGGAGTTTCTCACCAAGGCCGATCTGCTCGGCAAATGGTTCCACCCCGCCGAAAAAGATCTCGCCGCTGGTGAAGACTATCTTCTAACATCACAAAAAGACGGGGACCGGATGTGCTGGGGCACCGTCGAGGACATGCGCCCGCATGAATTTATGCGCTGGTCCTTTACTGTGGGCCCCATGGCGGGCGTGATGAGCACGGTCGAGTGGTATCTCACACCTACAGCCGGCGGCACACGGCTCACACTTGAGCACTCAGGCCTACCGGACAACGCCGATGGCTACGGGCTGGTTCTTGCGCTTGATAAAGGCTGGCACGGCTTCCTATCCAATCTGCACGACATGACGTGATGTCCGTGGTCTTTGGGGGGAAAGCGGCACATAGGGTCAGATCAGATCTCCTCAAGGATGGCCCCAGCCTGCCACTTTTCCTATTCCGCACAACCACAGGCCTTGAAGCACGTCTACGCCCCGCGAGAGGTAGAGCGGGGCAGACAAGGGAGGCTGGTCAAGCTGTGCCGCCTCCCCTTTGGCATATCTTCTTGAATGCTTTGGTGTCATCTGCGTTAAAACTGCGCCCAAAATGAATACGACAGTTGATTGACCGCACCCTATTCCCCTACCCTGAAATATGTATTTTCATGGTTTAGATTTGGTCCGACGGCATTTTCAGTGGAGCAAATCTTGCGTTTTGATCAAGACCCGAAGGGGAAATTGAATGCGCCTTTACGTTGAACAAAACTGTCGATTGATTTCGCGAACAGCGCCAACGATTTTCAAAAAAACCGGCGCGGTCATGGCTTTCGCTCTTACCGCTGTCATTGTTTACCTTCTACCGGTCAACGCCCCCGTAGCCCTTGCCAATGACTACCCTCTGGTCTGGCAAGCGGATGAAGAAAAATGGCTACGCGATCCCAACATTTTTGGCACGGACGCGGGCACCTATATTATGACCGGCACCCAATCACATGTTCTGGAATACCAAAGCCTTGAGGCCGGTTCATTTGAAGACGACGATGGCGCGCCGAATTTGGTGAGATTGTTCTCCCCCAATGGCAAACGAAAACTGCGCGCCGACGGGTTCTGGGAATGGGAGAAAAAGTTTTTCCAAAGCGCAAACGGCTTGATCATGATCGCATCACTGCCGTCAGTCGACGACTTCGACACCGACTTGCGCAAAACCGCCGGGCGGCGCAGCACCTATGTCTTTGTCCAACTCAAACACGGTCGCACAACCGCCTCCGGATTTCCTCTGGACTGGAAGCTCAGAAGCAACGACCCCTTGCTCATGGACATTTATAACGGCAGCATCTTTGATGCAGACGAAGACGGCTTGTTCATGTACGCCGACGTGCGCAATGACAAAACCCTCAACACTACCTGCATCCGCGTCCAGGGCATGTCCCGATCGCTGGACCTGAAGAAGCCACGATTTCTGCTCTGTCCAGGCCAGAAAGTGGAAAGAGACACGGACAAATCCGGTTGGGACCGCAACACCCCTTTCCCGTCCGAAGTCCGCTTTGAAGATGGTGGCGGCCTGCTGGAAGGAGCCTGGGCATGGAAATCCCCAAACGACAAATACTACATTTTCTACTCGAGCGGCGACTACGAGGACACAGATCTCTACGGGGGTTTTATTGCAGTTTGTAAAAACCCGAACGGTATGTGCCGCAAAATCATGCGAGACGACAAAAACGATGTTCGGTTTTTCGTGAAAGGTAGCTCAAAGAACTACGAAAGGATTGGGCGCGCGTTTCCGGTGGTGAACAAAAACGATGAATTGGTCGACATAATCTTCCACGCCCGCCCTCGAGGCGAAAAAGCTGACGACATTTTGCGGTGCACCAACTTCCATCCAAAGCTTATCGAGGAGTTCACCAAAGGCGGACCGGGGTGCGAATTTGACGACGTTGTTTATGACGACGATGGAACGCCAAACTCCGGTACAGACTGACACACCTTCAAAATTGCACCGCTTGCTTCGGCTGCTGCGGCCCTTTCAACGTCTCTGGGTATTGACTGGTCACTGCGGATTTTATGCGCCGCCTTTGCGCACCCGCACAGGAACGGGTTCAGCCAGAGCAACCGGGATCGCATTGCGACGACCACCGCCGCCATGATCGTCCGCATCGCGCGCAAGCCGCATAATGGCGATGCTGAACTGAACACCGGCAAACACGATACCATTGAACACCCACAAAATCACAACCGCCAGCACGCCGCCATCGGTGTGGCTCACCAAATGCCACAGATTGGCAACATTGAACCACAACAGCAGCGCCACAAAAGCGGCTGAGAGGCCAAAGCCAATGATAACCTGTGTGATATAGAGCTTGATGAGCTTGGGCATTGCGAGACCTCCTCAAAAGAGGTCTCAACGATACGCCTATAGCTTTTGTTGGCAAGTCAGGTCTTTGTGACCTAACAGCCTTAGAAGGCTTCGGGGCGCGCTTCGCGGGCCATGTGGTCCAGCACCGCGTTGACAAATTTGGACTCTTTGCCCTCTGGAAAGAACGCCAAAGCCACTGCGACATATTCGCTGATCACCACTTTGGGCGGTGTTTCTGACTGCAAAAGCTCGGCTCCGGCGGCACGAAACAGGGCCCGCAGAGTGGGATCGATGCGCGCAATCGGCCATTTCGCCACCAGTGCTCGATCGGTCATCTGGTCAATGGTGCCCTGATTGTTGACCGCGTCGCTGAGCGTTTTCTCAAACAACTCGGCATCGCCTTCAATCATATCGGCAGTGTCATCCACCGCAGCGCCAAAGCGGAAATCCAGAAACTCAACGCGCACCTGATCCACAGTTTGCCCGGAGGTTTCCATCTGAAACAGCGCCTGCACCGCATAGAGCCGCGAGGCTGATTTCATCTTGCGTTTCTGGTTGCCGGAAAGGGTCATGCCGTAGGGTTGTCCTTCAATTCGCCTGCGAGTTTGATCTCATCAGCTTCGGGCAAAAATCCGACGCCCTTGCGCTGACCGCCCCACTTACGGCTGAGCGCCACAAGATGCAAGGCCGCAGCCGCAGCGCCGCCACCTTTGTTCTGATCGGCCACGTCCGCGCGCACTTCGGCCTGCTTGCGGTTTTCCACGGTCAGGATGCCATTGCCAATGCACAGACCCTGCAGGCCCAGCAGTTGGATCGCGCGGCTGCTGTCATTGCAAACAGTCTCGTAATGCGTTGTTTCGCCACGAATAACACAGCCTAGCGCGACATATCCGTCAAAGTTGCTCATGCGTTCTGCGATGCCGATGGCCGTGGGCACTTCCAGCGCGCCGGGCACATCAACCACCTCATGGGTGCCGCCTGCGGCTTCGATCTCGGCAATCGCGCCTTTTAGCAGATTGTCGCCGATATCTTTGTAATACGGCGCACGCACGATCAAAATCTTGACCGGTTTATCAAACTCGGCGCGGGGCAAAATATAATGCTGTTCTGCAGTGGCCATTTAGTTTTCCTCCGACAGGATCGGGCGCGTGCCCACAATGCTCAGCCCATAGGCGTCCAAACCAAGATAGCGTGTCTGCGGACTGTCTGTCAGCAGGATCAATTCGCGACAGCCCAGATTGGACAGGATTTGTGCGCCAAGACCGGTGCGTTTGACCGTGCGCGGCCCTTCGTCCTCATCGGCATAAAGGCTGTGGCGCGGCTCGCGGAACAGACAAATTGCGCCACGCCCCTCGGCGGCGATCTTCTTCATCGCATTTGGCACTTCGCTGACCGACTTGGGACCCAGCCCCAAAACATCGCTGGCTTCATGCAGCGCATGGGTGCGCACCAACACAGGCTCGGGCGTGCTGATGTCGCCTTTGATCATCACCACATGCTCCACGCCATGAATCTGGTCAGTGAAAATGCGCATGTCCCAGTCGCCGCCATATTCGGACGTCACGGTTTCGCGAGAGGTTTGAACAACCTCATTGTCATTGCGCGACCGGTAAGCAATCAGATCGCTGATCGTACCGATCTTCATGCCGTGTTTCTTGGCAATCTCAACCAACTCGGGCAGACGCGCCATGGTGCCGTCTTCGTTCATGATCTCACAGATCACGGCTGATGGATTCAAACCGGCCAAGCGCGAGATGTCCACCGAGGCTTCGGTATGACCTGCGCGCACCAACACGCCACCACGTTTGGCACGTAGCGGGAAAACATGTCCGGGTGTGGCAAGGCTGGCCATCGTGTTTTGCTCGTTGATGGCTGTGGCAATGGTCAGCGCGCGATCACCTGCGGAAATACCGGTGGAAACCCCTTCGCGAGCTTCGATGGAAACCGTAAAGGCGGTTTCGTGACGGGACGAATTATTCACCGCCATCATCGGCAAGTCCAGTCGGTCAATACGCTCAGCTGTCATCGGCAGGCAGACCAGACCACGTCCGTGTGTGGCCATAAAGTTGATCGCAGCCGCATCGGCAAATTCTGCGGGGATGATGAAATCACCCTCGTTTTCACGGTCTTCGTGATCCACGAGAATATACATTCGCCCTTGGCGAGCGTCCTCGATGATTTCTTCAATGGGGCTGATTGCGGCACTCAGGCTTTGCTCAACGGGGCCCGGATTCTCAAAGGACATAATATTCTCCGAAATTGTTGCCGCCCAGATAGCCCATGGATCGCCCAAAGACCAGTGCTACAAGCGTCAAGCCTGTTGTCAAACGCGACGGAACTCACCTTGGGTGGCCTCCCGCCCGCCGTTGCCGCCCTGACGGGCGCCGCCGCCGGTTTGGGCATGGCTCAGCAAAGCTGAGCCTGAGGGGCGCTGCCCCGCCGCCGAAGCGGCCCCCAGAGGTATTTATGGCACCAAAAAGATCGGGTGAAATGCTCTGGTCGGTACAACAGCGATGCGTTTAGGATAGACCCAAAGGAGTAGCCCCATGCGCACGGATCGTCTTATCACTGCTGTAGAAGCCCATGCCGAGGGGGAACCGGGGCGGGTTATCACCGCAGGTCTGCCCCATCTTGCGGGCAATTCAGTGTTTGAGAAGATGCAAAGTTTTGCGCGCGATCATGACCACATCCGCCTGATGATGCTGCGTGAGCCGCGCGGCAATCCCGGGCTGTGTTGCAACGCGATTGTGCCGCCCTGTGATCCGCGCGCCGACATGGGGTTTATCATCATGGAGCAGATGGAATACCCGCCGATGTCAGGTTCTAATACCATCTGTGTGGCCACTGTGTTGCTGGAGACAGGCATCTTGCCGATGGTGGAACCTGTGACCGAGCTCATGCTTGAGGCGCCTGCCGGATTGGTCAAGGTGCGCGCGCGCTGTCAGAGCGGCAAAGTCACCTCGGTCAGCTTGCGCAATGTACCCGCCTTTGTGATGCATCTGGATGCGCCAATCGAAGTGACTGGGCTTGGGACCGTCAACGTGGATGTGGCATGGGGCGGGATGTTCTTTGTGCTGGCTGAGGCCGCTAAGTTGAACGTCGATCTTGCGGCGGAAAATGGTGGGGAAATCCTGCGCGTCAGCGAAGCCATTCGCCACGCAGCCGCCGAGCAGCTGGCGGTCGTACATCCGCAAAACCCCGACATCACAGGGCCGACAATCACCAACCTCTGGGGTCCGCCCATTGATCCGGCCACGCACGGGCGCGGTGCGATCACCATCTCGACCGGCGCATTTGATCCGCAAAACCCCCAAGCCGCCAGCGGCATTCTGGACCGCTCGCCCTGTGGCACGGGCACCTGCGCCAAAATGGCAGTGCTGCATGCGCGTGGACTGCTGGCTGTTGGGCAGGACTATGTGAATGCAGGCCCGTTGGGCACGACCTTTACCGGACGGATTGTCAAAGAAACCACCGTTGGTCCGTACAAAGCCATCGTGCCCACATTATCCGGCCAAGGCTGGATTTACGGCATGTCCAACTACACGCTCGACCCCACCGATCCCTTCCCCCAAGGCTACACCGTGGGCGATATGTGGTGAATAGAACGGGGCACTGCCAAGCCATGCCCCGCATTTCCAATCACCCGCAGCAGCCGCTGGTTCCGCAACAGCTCGCGCGTTCTTTGGGCGCACAGTCACGCTTGCAACACCCAAGATACGTCTGCTCAGACAGGTAAAAATCGACAAACGTCTCCTCAAAATCCGCCGCCACAGATTTATCAAACAATCCGGTCTCTTTGAGGGCTGCGCGCCATGCCTGCACATTGGCGCGCCCTTGTAGGAAATCATATCCGGTGTGATCCTTGATGATCTGGGTGCGGTGCAACAGCGGCAGCCAAGCAATATCGACCCAGCCCAAATCTGCGCCACCAAAATACGGCCCCTGCTCCAAAGCTTTCTCAACCTTATCAAAAGCCTCTCCCAATTTGGCAGCCTTGTCTTCTAGAACCTCAGCCGTCGGACTGCGCATCGCGCCACATTGCGGCATATAGGTTTTCGCGCCCAGATAGCCCCATGCGCGCTGCATCGCCTTTTGCTCAAGCGTCAGCCCGACCTCAAGCGGGCCATAGGCGTCCTGAATATACTCAACGATGGCTTCGCTCTCAAAAATCGCCGCGCCACTTTCAGCCACCATCACCGGCACCTGCCCATTGGGCGAGATGTCCAGAAACCACTGTGGCTTATCGCTCAGCGAAATAAAGTCGACCTGATAGTCCAGCCCCTTGGCTTCCAACATGGCCGCCACCCGCTGCACAAAGGGGCAGATTTTGAAACTGATGATTTTGATCATTTTGAATGTCCTTTTGATCTCTTTGCCCCCAAGACGCTTGGCCACAAAAAAGGACGAAAAATTTCTGCAGATTTCGCAAAAAAAGAGCGGCGCAACCGCACCGCTCCGATCTCTTACTTTTTCAGAAGCATCGAGATTTCTTCAAACGGCAATCCTTGAGCGTCCTGATCGCGCCGCGATGTCTCAACGAACCCCAACTTGCGATAGAACTCATGTGTGGCCGCGTTGCGCGCATAAACATCCAGCGTCAATTCTGAACGGATCGACAAACCATGCGCGATCAATTTGCGCCCGATGCCCTGCCCCTGACAGGCCGGATCGACAAAAATCCCGCCGATATGGTTTTCTAGTAACCCAAGAAACCCGACGGGTTTCCCGTTCAGCTCCGCAACCCATGTTTCGGCCTGCGGCAGATAGATGTCGGACACCAGCTGTTTATGCGCCAGCAAAGTTTCCGCGCCCAAAAAACCATGCGCGATTTGAGAGGCCGCGAACCAGATATCCGTCAGCGGAGTATTGTCCGCAGCCTTATAGCCCCGGATTGAAAAATTTGAGTGTTCCATTGTGAACTCCCGATTTGACGCAGTCCGCCACAGAAGCAGTGCGCCACAGATAATTTCACCCCTCCACAAGAGCGGCGTTACGATACCAAAACAGTCAGCATGTGTTTTCTGCGCATAAATATCCTTCATCGGTGTGACGGCGATATATGCATCATATCCACTGCGTCAAGGCAGGATCAGCAGCCGTCGCACGGCCCATCCCGACGCTGGAATTGAACCAGCTCGCCACGCGCGTTCAACTCAAAACGACAACAGCTCTGGTATTGCGCCGCCAGCTTGGCGCGCGCGGCCTGAACACGGCTTTTCAGGGTCGAATAGCTCAGGTCATGTTCCGCCGCATATGATTTCTGCGACTGCCCGCCCAAATCAACCGCGCGCAGCAAATCCGCATCCGCCGCAGGCAACGCATTCAAAAACGGCTGCACACAGCCCTCAAGGTCGCGATGCACGCTCTCATCCGGACCGTCGCCATACCAAGGATCCTCAACCGCGACATCCTGTGCCCGCCCCTTGCGGCGGTAAAAATCCATCACCGCATTGCGGGCCACCTGAAACAGCCATCCGCGCAGCGCGCCCGCATCGCGCAGACCAGCTATATTGGCATGGGTTTTGATCAGCACCTCTTGCAACAGGTCTTCGACATCATCTTCGTCATCCACGCGCTTGCGTAGAAATCCGCGCAAAGCATCGCGATACTGATCCCAAATCTTATCTAATTGCATGGCGGGCATCCTCACTGCGACAGGCCCAAAACGTGGGAAAGCCCACCCAGAACGTCAAGCCCCGGCCGCCACGCGTCCGGTTTTGGTCCGACTTGAGTCCACTCGTTAACGTCGTAATTTGCCAAAAAACGCCACCGTCGCAATACCGTCGCGATACCGACGTAATACCGACGTGGATTTTTCAGTGTTTTGCGCCGTTAACCATTCATCTCGGCAAGTCGTGCCACATAGCGTGCCAGCGTATCGATTTCCAAATTCACCATGTCGCCAACTTGGGCAGAACCCCAAGTCGTGACCTCTTTGGTGTGCGGAATAATATTGATGCCAAAATCACAATTATCCACTTCATTCACGGTCAATGAGGTGCCGTTCAACGCAACAGATCCCTTAGGCGCGATAAATTTTGCCAGCGCCTCAGGCGCGCGGAACGTAAAGCGTGTACTGTCACCTTCGTCACGCATTTCGACGATTTCTGCCACACCATCCACATGGCCCGACACGATATGACCTCCCAGCTCGTCACCCACTTTCAAAGACCGCTCAAGGTTCACTTTGCGCCCTTCGGCCCAAGCTCCCAGATTGGTTTTTGAAACGGTTTCAGCGGAAATTTCCACATCATACCAATCGCTTCCAAGTTCGATCACTGTCAAGCAAACGCCGTCACTGGCAATCGAGGCACCAATATCAATGCCCGCCGTGTCATACGATGTCGCAATCCGCGCGCGCAAATCTCCGCGCTTCTCCAGCGCACGAATTTCACCCAAATCTGTAACGATGCCTGTGAACATATCTGTCCCCGTTTTATGAACGCCACAGACCTATCCTTCCGCGCCTTTGCAGACAAGTGCCAGAGTTTGGCAAACTGCGACCATATTTCCGCCTCAAGGAAAGACTAACGTCTCTAAAAGTTGTTGCGTATAACTTGGATTGAAATGACCATGCCGAGCGGAGAAAACAGAAAATTCTTGTTCCTGCAAGGGCCACACGGCCCTGTATTTGCAGGACTTTCTCGTATGCTTCGTCGCTCTGGCGCCCGGACATGGCGCATTGGCTTTAACGCCGGTGATCGCGCATTTTGGCCGGAACGTTCAAGCTATATCCCGTTTTTGGACATCCCCGAAACATGGCCAGACTTCTTCGCGTCCCAGCTCAAAGACAAAGAAATCAGCGATATTGTGCTCTATGGTGACACCCGTCCGATACACGCCCAAGCCGTCGAAATCGCCCGCGCCGCAGGTCTGCGCATTCACGTCTTTGAAGAGGGCTATTTGCGCCCCTATTGGGTGACATACGAACGTGGTGGCTCCAACGGGCATTCTCGCCTGATGGACATGAGCATCTGCGACATGGACAAGGCATTGGAAGGGTCAGACATGGAGGCGCCTCTGCCCCCAGGCCATTGGGGGGACATGCGCCAACATGTGTTTTACGGCGCGCTCTATCATTGGTTTGTGATGTTCGCCAACCGCAAGTATCGCAATTTCAAACCGCACCGGTCTCTGCCGGTGACCCGCGAATTTCAGCTTTATATACAACGTCTTCTGTTGATGCCTTTCCTGGCAATCGGGCGACGCATTGCCACGCTGCGGATCAAATACGGCGGCTTCCCCTATCATCTTGCTCTGCTGCAACTCGAACATGACAGCAGCTTCCAGATGCATTCGCCGTTTGACAGTATGACCGATTTTCTCGCCGTGGTAATCGAAGGGTTTGCCGCAGGCGCACCACGCCATCATCACCTCGTATTCAAGGCCCATCCTCTAGAAGATGGCCGCGTGCCGCTGCGCCGCGAAATATACCGGCTGGCCGAGAAACACGGCGTGCGCGACCGCATCCACTACGTGCGCGGCGGTAAGTTGGCGCAGCTGCTCAACGATGCCCGCACAGCTGTCACTGTGAACTCTACTGCAGCTCAACAAGTACTTTGGCGCGGCATTCCGCTCAAGGCTTTTGGCAATGCCGTGTTCAACCAACCCGAGTTTGTCAGCACCCAGCCTTTGAGCGATTTTTTTGCCGCCGCCAATCGCCCTGACAACCGCGCGTATAAGACCTATCGCCGCTATCTGCTTGAAACCAGTCAGGTTGCTGGCGGCTTTTATTCCGCCCGCGGTCGCCGCCAATTGATGCGCCATGTCGTCGATATGATGCTTGCTGCGGATGATCCATACGACGCATTGGAAACCGGAACAGCGGCTCCAAGGCAACAGTTGCGTCTGGTGAAGTAAACAACACTAGGTCTAGCGCTAGATTTTTCTTACGGATTCCGATACCTTGTCTGAAAAAGTTGAGGCAGAATAATAACAGGTCGAGGAGACCGAGCAGTGAAACCCTTAGAAACTCGATGGGCGAAGTGCGTCGCAATCGTGACTTTGGCGGCATTTGTTTCGTCATGCACATTGATCCCACGCCCCGGCCCGAACAAGCGCGAAATCTACGCTGGCTCCGTACAACGTGAAGGCGATGCCTTCATTGTTTCGGTCAACGACAGGGTAACGCGCAGCACCGCTGTGGTGCCCGCATTGGGCTTTGACAGTGCTTTCCAAAGCGCCGGACAGCTTGGCTCAGACACAATTCGTCCTGGCGACATTCTGGCACTGACCATTTGGGAAAACGTAGACAAACCCCTACTTGGCCCCGAAGGCCAAGTTGCCGCCGTGCTGGAAGAAGTCCAGGTTGATGGCGCAGGCTTTATCTTTGTACCTTATGCTGGTCGCATCCGGGCCGCAGGCAACACGCCTGAAAGCATCCGCCGCATCATTTCGGCCAAACTCGAAGAGCAAACCCCCGACCCCCAAGTCGAAGTTCGCCGTGCTGCGGGGGATGGCGCAACGGTTTCTCTGGTCGGCACCGTGGGCGCACAAGGCGTTTACCCGATCGAGCGTCCGACACGTACGCTTTCGACCATGCTGGCCAATGCCGGCGGTGTAACCATCGTTCCGGAAATTGCCCAGATCACAGTTCTCCGAGGTAATACCTCGGGGAAAATCTGGTTCCAGGATTTGTATGAAAACCCAGAACTCGACATCGCTCTGCGTGGCGGAGATCGCATTTTGGTCGAAGAAGACACCCGCGCCTTTACCGCGATGGGCGCCACCGGCACCCAAAGCCGCGTGAACTTCTTCACCAAGGACCTGTCAGCCATTGAGGCATTGGCGCAGGTCGGCGGGCTCACCCCCACGACAGGCGATCCAACCGGCGTTTTTGTCTTCCGCAACGAAGCGGACACCATAGCTAATGACGTTTTGGGCCGCTCTGATCTGATCGGCGCACAGCGCATGGTCTACGTTCTGGACCTCACCAAACCCAACGGCATGTTCATGGCGCGCGATTTTGTCATCCGCGACAGCGACACGCTCTATGTGACCGAAGCACCGATCACCACATGGAACAAAACTATCGCAGCTATCACGGGTACACTGACCTCGGCTGACACGCTCAGCGGTTTGGGCAGCCTCTGACTGTGAACCACGATCCACGCACTCAAGCCGCCGAAAGCTCAAGCTCTCGGCGGCTTTTTGCATTCAACGGTGGGTTTTATCGCCAAAAGAGACTGCGCCGCATTCTCAAGCTTGCAGGATACGATCTTCGCCTAGGCTGGCCTAATTCCGAGGACCAAATCGCCATATGGGGACAAAGTCCGACAGCCCATCGTGGACATTCGGTTTCCGATCGTACAAATGCGAAAAAACTCTTCATTGAAGATGCCCTGCTGCGCTCCCTTCATCCGGGTCGCGTCGCTGGTGAACCACCTATCGGACTATTGATTGATCAAGAATCGCCGCATTTTGATCCAAGCATTCCGTCTGACTTAGAAGACCTGCTCGTCACACATCCATTGGACGACTCAGCGCTGCTAAACCGTGCGCGCGCCGCCATCGCGCGACTGCAGGAGGCGCACCTCACCAAATATGCCGCAGTGGAACCGGACTTGCCGCCACCTGCCCCTGGATATGTTTTGGTCATCGACCAAACACGTGGCGATGCCTCAGTCAAAGCCTCTGGGGGCACAGACGCGCGATTTCGCGAAATGCTGGTCATGGCCCAAGAAGAGCACCCAGGCTGTCCAGTCCTGATCAAGACCCATCCGGAAACCGCACACGGCAAACGAGACGGTTTTTACGGACCGGATGATGTCACAGCTCGGGTCAGCCTGTGTACCGAGGCCTACAGCCCTTGGGTTTTATTTGAAGGCGCTGTAGGCGTTTATACACTGTCGTCTCAAATGGGGTTCGAAGCGATCTTTGCAGGTCATAAACCCCGCGTCTTTGGCCAACCTTTTTATGCGGGCTGGGGCCTGACTACCGATGAATTCCCTGTCCCGCGCCGCCAACGCATTCTAACCCGCGCTCAGCTATTTGCCGCTGCCATGATCCTCTATCCGCGATGGTACAACCCCTGTTCGGACCAGCTATGCCAGCTCGAAGATGTCATTGATCAACTAGAAGCCCAAGCCCGTGCCTGGCGCGCCGACCGCCACGGCTGGGCGGCCTTTGGCATGCGCTTATGGAAACGCAAACCATTGCAGCGCTTCTTTGGCACCATAAAACCGCTGACTTTTGACAAAGAACGTGCAGACCGCCCATCCATGGTTTGGGCGAACAAACTCGGGCCTAAAGGTGCCATTCGCGTAGAGGACGGGTTTCTACGCTCTCGCGGCCTGGGGGCTGAACTTGTGCCGCCTCTTTCGCTCGTCACTGACGACCTTGGCATTTACTATGACCCCAACAGCGAAAGCCGCCTTGAGCGCCTGATTGCGCTCCGCAGCAGCTTACGCCCCGATCAACAGCACCGCGCCGAAAAACTGATCCGTGATCTGCGTACACTGGGGCTTAGCAAATACAACCTTGGCGGGGCGACGCCCCCCCTGCCCCAAGGCCGCCTGATCCTTGTGCCGGGACAAGTCGAGGATGACGCCTCAATTGTAACCGGCTGCGACACCATCAAGACCAACCAAGCGTTGTTGGAACTCGTGCGATCCGAAAACCCTGACGCCATCGTGTTGTACAAACCACATCCCGACGTCGAAGCAGGTCTGCGAACGGGGGCAGTATCAAACGCCGCCAATCTGGCCGACATGGTCTTACAATACGCAGACATGGCGCAGTTATTGGAACAAGTCGACGAGGTCTGGACGATGACCTCTCTCACAGGCTTTGAAGCCCTCATCCGT
Organism: Rhodobacteraceae bacterium Alg231-30; assembly: GCA_900143615.1. GTDB lineage: Bacteria > Pseudomonadota > Alphaproteobacteria > Rhodobacterales > Rhodobacteraceae > Shimia. Next base: position 1,037,544 of record FREU01000001.1, on the reverse strand, counting down.
GACGTATCTGTCGTGACTTTTGGCGCGCCGTTTTACGCTGGATGGGGATTAACAAAAGACCGTGGCGCAGTGCCCACGCGACGCACAGCGCGGCCGGATATAAGCGGCCTCGTACATGCCACCTTGATAGATTATCCGCGCTACCGCGATCCAATCAGCGGCTTACCTTGCGCCGTTGAAACCGTGCTCGAGCGACTTGCCACAGGCAACATTCCCCATCCTGGTATTGCCAACCGACTAATTTCAAAAGTGCAGGGCAAACTTGCCAGCTACCATTCGCTCTGGCGCTAAGCGATGGATCGCGCGCGCCCGCGCTGGCGGGCCGGATAAAACGGCCCCTCCGCGGGAATGACTTAGCCAATTTGAGTTCTACGCCAAACGGTCAACACATCAGCGCCAACCCCACGCGCCTCAATGCGCTCAAATCTCGGGGCCGCAGCCAGCCGCTCAATACCCATAGCGCCAATTGCGGGAAAAGCTTCCGCTCCGAGAGCCAGCCCCGCGGAGAAAACCACGAGTTCGTCGACCAAATCTGCAGTCAGCAATGACGCGGCCAAAGCCCCCCCACCTTCGCAGAAAACCCGCGTCAGACCTTTGCGCCCCAAGGCCTCAAGCGCCGCCACCGGTGACACATGTGTTCCTTCCAAAGCGCAAGGCAGCAACTCCGCCCCGAGATCACGCCAAACGCTTTGTAGGTTTGGATCTGCGTCGCTCCCATGAGTGATCCAGACCGGTATGTCTTGAGCCGTGCGCGCCAAGACGCCCATCAAGGGCAAATCCAGCCGACGTGACACAACCACCCGCACGGGTTGTTTCTGTACCCCCATATCACGCACCGTAAGAGAAGGATCATCCGCACGGGCTGTCCCTCCGCCTACCATGACGGCGTCATGCCGCATGCGCATGGCGTGTACCTCGCGGCGCGCCGCTGATCCCGTGATCCACTGGCTCTCACCTGTGGCGGTTGCAATACGGCCATCCAGACTGGTCGCCAGCTTCAACGTCAGAAATGGACGACCCAAATCCGTTTTGCGAAAGAACCCCTGCAAATCACGGGCCGCTTCTTCTTCCAAAACACCGGTTTCAACCTCAATGCCAGCAGCGCGCAACATCTCTAGACCTTTGCCCGCGACACGCGCGTCGCTGTCTTCTATCGCGACGACAACGCGCGCGACTTTAGCCGCAATCAGTGCCTCGGCACATGGGGGCGTCTGACCGTAATGTGCACAGGGTTCGAGTGTGACATACGCGGTCGCACCCGCTGCTGCATCGCCAGCTTGCGCCAAAGCCACAGGCTCTGCATGCGGTCGACCACCAGGCTGTGTCCAGCCGCGGCCAACGATGCGGCCGTCTTTCACAATGACACACCCCACAGCAGGGTTGGGCCAGCTCAAACCTTGACCACGCCGCCCCAACGATAAGGCCAGCGCCATGAAGCGTATGTCAGACAAGTTTATTCCTCAGGAGGATGATCGGGACGGAGTTCACTCACGAACTTATCAAAGTCATCGGCGGCCTGAAAGTTCTTGTAGACGCTGGCAAAGCGGACATATGCCACCGTGTCGATGCGCGCCAAAGCTTCCATGACTATTTCGCCAATAGTCTTTGACGAGATATCGGTCTCTCCCATGCTCTCCAAACGACGCACAATACCTGAAATCATCTGATCAATGCGCTCAGGTTCAACAGGGCGCTTTTGCATCGAAATTCGGATTGAACGTTCCAGCTTGTCGCGGTCAAAGTCTTCGCGACGCCCATTGGATTTCACGACCACAAGGTCTCGCAACTGAACGCGTTCATAAGTCGTAAACCGCCCACCGCAGGCAGGGCAAAACCGCCGACGTCGAATTGAAACATGATCTTCGGCCGGACGTGAATCCTTCACCTGAGTGTCAATATTTCCGCAAAACGGACAGCGCATTGGCCTTCCCCCCCGTTTATTCTTGGTTTCTGTTTACCGCCTGTAGGGGCGAACCGCCAGTTATCCACAGGCACTATAGGACAGCTACAACTGTTTGGGTAGAGACAAATCAACTGCCCCAACATACAGATGTCAGCGGAAAATGGCCGGGGGAAAATATGTGCAAAACTCCCATATTCTCAAACCTTAGATGACTCCCTATATATTCAGGAAGGCCCTCCAAGCCTATTCATGCAAGGTGCGCCGCTACACGTCTCGTGTGCGGCGCATTTCTGTGTTCAAAGAGATAAATTCCTTGCCACATCCCCAAAGCCAACCTTCCATCGGTCACCGGAATTGGCAAAGATACCGGCATCATTGCCGCTTTGATATGCGCGGGCATATCATCCGGCCCTTCATAGGTATGGGTCAAATACTGCATTGAGGGATCAGAGGTCGGAGGAACTAGACGATGAAAGAAGTTTTGCAAATCAGTCTGAACTTCGGGGTCCGCGTTTTCCTGTATCAACAGGCTGCAGGACGTGTGGCGCACAAAAAGCGTGAGCAAGCCACTCTGCGGCGACACGCTCACCCATTGGCGTATCTGATTGGTGATTTCATATAGTCCAGCGCCCGTGGTCTGCACAGATATCTCACTCTGCCTCATAGTCACCATCGTCTTCAGTTCCGATCAGAAAAACTGCGGCAGCCTCCTCGAACACTCCCCCCAAGCTGTCGAAACACTGCGCCCGTAACCGACAGTCAATACGTCTGTAATTACGTTGTTCGTGTAGATTTCGATGCCCGAGGCGTCGGGATTAAGCGTGAATGATACAGCTATGGTTGAGTCACTAATACGACTCTGCCCGATACCGCTCAACACATAGATACGAGTGTTCCACGGTGTTTTGCTGCGTCGCAAGTAGTCACCAATGGCACACCAATAGTCGTCTTTTCGCGATCCCGGTCGTCCGATGGTTTCAATTTCATAGTCATTCAAAGGAACAACATGAGCACCATTTACCGCCCTAAAATTTGCGGATGCCATTTGTGGTAAAGCTAAAGCTAAAGCTACACCTAAACCTATTGCGGCACTTAGTTTGAACATTTCACCCCTCCCCAAATTGCCTAAGCGCGCAACTTCCTCACATTTTACGCGCCCTGCCAACCGATGCTTAGAAGGCAGCGGTCAAAGTCGCAATCACTCCATAGAGTTGCTGAATTGACATTCGACATCGGCAGCCTGAATTTTCATCTTATCCCCAAGTTCCGGCCCCCAATGGCTATCGCGGCCGGAGGCACCGGATATCTCAGAACTTGGAGCCATAGCAAATTGCACAGTGCTTGGACTGGCGCTTGTTACGCCGACGCCTGCACCTCCGACCACGTATAAATAGTCTTGCCAGCTCGCGCCCAGTTCATCGCGGGCAAAATTGCTCGCACCGCACCAAAAATCCGCGATGGGCCCCCCAGTGCGCGCCACGACCTCAAAAACTTCAGAGTTGACTGCGTTGACATCTATTCCATTTATCATCCGGTAGCCTTCCGACGCGCTCACGCTACAAGCCGCCAACATCACCGAACCTAAAACGACAAATCGTTTCATTTTTTCAATTCCCAATTAATTGACTAGATTGAAACCAAAAAACTAGCACCGCACCAAACAAAGTTATTCTTTTATAGACGCACTGTAAGATCCGAAAAATTCAAACAAACTCACATCCGCGTCACAGTGACACACAGCGAGATTACGCCGACCAGAAGGTTTTTGTCTAGGAAAACAGAACTCTCGACAGACATGTGCTCGCGCAAGCTGGTTCATATTCCGCTAGCGTGATCATTGGAGATCGCCCATAGCACTAAACAACGCAAACCGCTCCGAATATCCATACCTAGCTCAAAAAAGAACACCGGCGGGCCAGAGCGCTTCACTTTTCGTCCTATTCAATTGTGAATTTCGCAGAAAATCGAAACTACCAAAAACCAAGCGGTTAAAACACACCCTTTAGCAACGAATACGTTTTTAGGGTCGCAGGCATGACGCACGTGGATAAATAGGCTCACCGAAGATCGCGATCAGACGACCGGCTGCATCCAGAACGCGCGGAGATCACTGTTTTGCTGGCTCCCAAGCTTGGCCCCCAACTGCCCGTACGTCCAGTGGCACCTTCAGCTTGACCTGCCGGCAACAACGAAAACTGTGCTGTATCCGGGCTGGTGCTTGTCACCCCAGGCCCGACACCCCCTACCACATGGACTCGTGCGTTATCTTGCGCTCCCAGCGCACGTCGTGCGTATTGCCCCGCTCCACACCAAAATGGAGAGGATCCACGGGCGCCCGCTTTAGGCACAACTTCAAACACATTGGCATTCACCGGGTTCACTCTTACTCCGGTGTTTGTGACAAACCCCGAGGTAGAGGCTCCCTGCCCGTCGCTGGTGTCACATGCGGCTACGAGAAACAACGTTGAAAGGGTCATCAGGCGTTTCATGACATCTCCATGCTTCGTTAAATTAAACCATCTTCTGTCGGCCATTAGGGGTCAAACCGGTTGATGCCAGTGCTACAACTCATGCGCGCGTCTCCGACAAATCGATCATCGCCAATTTTGGGACCCCAATGGGACACGTTGCCTGCAGCACCGCTGACCGACGCTGGGGGACTCATGGAAAACTGCATCGCTTCGCGCGTTTCGCGCGTCACACCCGGTCCAATTTCGCTGACAACATAGACCCGATCTCGAGACGACGCTCCCAAGGTACGACTTGCATAATCCCCGGCACCGCACCAGAACTGCGCCCTCTGCGCACCCGCTTGCGGGATAACTTCAAAAACCTGCTCGTTGACCGCGTTCACACGCACGCCGCTGGAGGTTACAAAACCGCCTGTTCCTGTTTCGGTACAGGCGGCGGCAAATAGAATTAGGAAAAATGGCGCAGCTTTCATGGTCGGCCTCGCAATCTAAAAGGGAATCCATAATATTCCCTCAGCTTAGACCTATCTACCCAAAAGAAAAGAGCGCCCAAGGAGGACGCTCTGTTCAAATTTTTGTTAATTCCGCTTATTGATCAAGGAAACTGCGCAGTTTTCGGCTCCGGCTTGGGTGCTTCAGTTTCCGCAGCGCCTTGGCTTCAATCTGACGAATCCGCTCGCGGGTCACGCTAAACTGTTGGCCCACTTCTTCCAGCGTATGGTCGGTGTTCATTCCGATCCCAAAGCGCATCCGCAACACTCGCTCTTCACGTGGAGTAAGCGATGCAAGAACCCGCGTTGTGGTTTCTTTGAGGTTTTCCTGAATGGCGCTGTCCAGGGGCAACACAGCATTCTTATCCTCAATGAAATCACCCAGTTGGCTGTCTTCTTCATCACCAATTGGGGTCTCCAGCGAGATAGGCTCTTTGGCGATCTTCATCACCTTACGAACCTTCTCAAGCGGCATTTGCAGCTTTTCGGCCAATTCTTCTGGCGTCGGTTCGCGACCAATTTCGTGCAGCATCTGACGACCGGTGCGGACCAGTTTGTTGATCGTTTCGATCATGTGCACCGGAATTCGGATGGTGCGGGCTTGGTCTGCGATCGAGCGGGTGATCGCCTGACGAATCCACCATGTTGCATAAGTCGAGAACTTATACCCACGGCGATATTCAAACTTATCCACCGCCTTCATCAGGCCGATGTTACCTTCTTGAATAAGATCAAGGAACTGCAGGCCGCGGTTCGTGTACTTCTTGGCAATCGAAATCACCAAACGCAGGTTGGCTTCGACCATTTCCTTCTTGGCTTGACGGGCTTCTTTTTCGCCTTTCTGAACCTGCTGAACGATGCGGCGGAATTCGCTGATATCCAGACCGACGTACTGACCAACTTGCGCCATGTCGTTGCGCAGCTCGTTCACTTTGTCAGCCGAGCGTTCCATGAACATCTGCCAGCCACGGCCGGACTTGGTGGCCATGTCGTCCATCCAGTTCGGGTCAAGCTCACGCCCACGATAGGCTTCGATGAATTCGCGACGGTTGATGCGGGCTTGGTCAGCCAACTTCACCACGGCGCCATCAATCTGCATTACGCGGCGGTTGATACCATAAAGCTGGTCGATCAACGCCTCGATACGGTTGTTGTGCAGATGCAATTCATTCACCAACTCAACAATTTCCGAGCGCAGTTTTTGATAGATTTCTTCGTCCTTGCCCGAGAAGGTGCCATCTTCGTTCAGAGTCGCCGAGATACGCGCATCCTGCATATCCGACAGTTGAGCAAAGTCGCGTGCGATGATGTCAAGCGTTTCCAGAACACGCGGCTTTAGCGCAGCTTCCATCGCGGCAAGCGACATGTTCGCCTGTTCGTCTTCGTCATCATCGTCGTCTTTGGCAATTGGGTTGCCATCAGCATCCAACTCTTGCTCTGCTTCTTTTTTGGGCGCGGAGGCAACATTAGCAGCTTCGGCAACAGGGGCTCCTTCGCCCTCTTCCTCGCCCATCTGATCGCCAAACGTGGTCTCAAGATCGATCACGTCACGCAGCAGAATATCTTCGGACAAAAGTTCGTCACGCCAAATGGTGATCGCTTGGAACGTCAGCGGGCTTTCACACAGGCCCAAGATCATCGTGTTGCGACCGGCCTCGATGCGCTTGGCAATCGCGATCTCGCCTTCACGGCTCAGCAGTTCAACACTGCCCATCTCGCGCAGATACATCCGCACCGGATCGTCGGTGCGGTCCAACTTTTCGCTCGCACCGGAAGACAGCGCAACACCGCGAGCTGCCGACGATGTGTCAACAACAGCCGTGGACTTCTGCTCTTCTTCTTCAGCTTCTTCGTCTTCAATAATATTGATGCCCATTTCCGAGAGCATCGACATCACATCTTCGATCTGTTCCGAGCTAACCTGATCAGGTGGCAAAACCTGGTTCAGCTGATCGTAGGTGATGTACCCTTTTTCCCGTGCCTCAGCGATCATCTTCTTGACGGCAGCTTGGCTCATATCCAAGGAAATTTCTGCGTCCTGATCGGCGGGCTTCTGGTCGTCGTTATCTTTGGCGGCCATGCATTGCTCCTGCAAGTTCGGCTAGGGTGATTCGCGTAAAACGAATCAAACCCGCGGGTGGGTGATTCGCAACCCTGTTTATCCCGTTTTCTTTACCAGTGCCTCACCAAAGCGCACTAAGTGCGTGGCGGTTTGCCACCTCTGGTGAAATCTATGTTATCTCTCAACGCATCCAACGCTGCGCGTTCGTCTTTGTCAATTGGTGCTCCGTTGGGGCCCATCTCATAATCACCGCCCTCTTCCTGTTGACTGCGCATCGCATTATTGCGGGCCTCGGCGGCTTGTCCCAAACGCCACGTCATCGCCTCATCAGCCAACCCAAGAAGGTCTTCTTCGGCTTCAGCAATCTCAGCACTTAGGCCGCGTTCGGTTTTGAGTTTGGCCAATTCTGCAGCCAGCGTCTGCCGGGCGATCTCAGTGTTCCCTGGATCGCGTACCGCAGGCGTAATCGCCACATAGGGATGCATCAGCAGTTTTTCAACGACATCAGGGCCAAGAGCGTTTTCCACAGCCCCCCGCGGATCAGGATCGTGTGCAAAACGCAACAATGTATCGCGCACCAGCGCGTTCATGTCGTCAACACAGACCATGCCTTCCAGCGCATATTCAAAATCATCCAGCACTTCGGGTGTCACCAATGCGATGCTCAACACCACTGCTTCGCGCAGCTGGTGCTCAATCCCGCCGTCGTTGGCAGCCAGCATCGTTGTCTTGGTACGGGTCTGCACTTGCGGTTTCGCGTTCCAGCCGCCTTTGCCTTTTTGGAACGGCTTTGAGTTGCGCTGCGGGCGAAACAATTGCCAGCGCATGTCTTTGATCGCCTGACCGTAGTGTGTGCGAATTGACGGATCTTTGATCTGTTTAATTTTTTCGCGCAACGCTTTGTCCAGCGCCGCTTTACGTTCAGGGCTGTCAAAAACCCGCCCTTCAATTTCGCGCTGCCACAGCAAATCCACCATCGGCATCGCCTGATCGAGCACCTTTTGAACGCCGCCAGGGCCTTTGGCGCGGATCAAATCATCAGGATCCAGACCTTCCGGCATGATCGCAAAACGCAGCGATTTCCCAGCTTCAAGCAGCGGCAAAGCCGTATCGATCACCCGCATTGCTGCCCGCAAGCCAGCTTTGTCACCATCTAGCGCAATGATCGGCTCATCCGCGATGCGCCACATCAATTGCAACTGGCTTTCGGTGATCGCTGTCCCTAACGGCGCAACAGATGCTTCAAACCCCGCGCGCTCCAGCGCTATCACATCCATATAGCCCTCGGCCACAATCAAGGCCTGACCACGTCCAGTGGCCTCGCGAGCCGGACCATGGTTGTACAGGCTACGACCTTTATCAAACAACTCCGTTTCAGGGCTATTGAGGTATTTTGCGTTATCATCGGGGTCCATAGCCCGCCCGCCAAACGCGATGCATTTCCCTCGCGCGTCGCGGATTGGAAACATGATGCGATTGCGAAACGTGTCATAGGGTTTGCCGCCGCGACTGGACGGTTTGGCCAGCCCCGCGCCGATGATCAATTCTGGCGCAACGCCTTTGCCCACCAAATGATCCCACAGCCCCTGCCAGCCTTCCGGTGCAAAGCCGATCTCAAATCTCTCACGGCCCGCCTCGTTCAAACCACGATGATCCAAATAGGCCCGCGCCATAGTCCCGGCGCCCGCGTGCAACATCAGCCGATAGTGCTGCACCGCCATTTCCATAACGTCAGCCAGTTGCGTGCGCTTATCGGCTTTCTGTTGTGCTTGCGGGTCACGTTCGGGCATCTGCATGCCGGATTCTTCTGCGAGTATACGGACCGCTTCCATGAACTCGACATTCTCGGTCTCACGCACAAAGGTAATTGCATCGCCTTTGGCCTGACAGCCAAAGCAATAATAATAACCTTTGCGGTCATCCACGTGAAAAGACGCAGATTTTTCATGATGAAACGGGCATGGCGCCCACATGTCGCCTTTGCCCTGATTGGACTTGCGCGCATCCCACATGACTTTACGCCCCACCACCTGAGACAGGCTGGTGCGGCTGCGCAATTCATCCAGAAATCCAGGAGGCAGGCTCATAAGCAGCAGTATACGAAGGCGTCAGGGGCAGAGTCTATAAGCGCTATTGCGCCAGACAGCTTGCCAGATAGGCCGCCCCGGGGTCTTGACGGACCTCTTTGCGCTTAAGTGTATAAATCCAATCCACAATATGGGGCACAGCTGGCACATATTTTTCTGTCACCGCCGGATCGCCAGCCTGCAATTGCTCAACTGTTTTCTTCTGATTTTTGCCTTCCAACCGCAGCTCGGCTGCGCGTGTCACAACGGCAGCCTGTTGCTCGCATTCATCCTTTTGATCTGCAAACGCGGGGACAGCGGAAACAGACAGTGCAACAATGGACAGAATTGGCAGCAGGCGCATTTGGGACCTCATCATCAAGTGGTGCCTTCGTAAATGTCAGGATGCGCTACGTGCCGCAACCCTTTTCATCGCAGTCTCCAATTCGTGAACCAATGTTTGCGCCATGGATCTGAATGCCATGATTTGGAAAGCCTGCTCCCCAACGCGCGTCACCGACACGGTCATATGTTGCAACTGACTGCGCGCAGTATGACCGCGTTTGAAGCTCCCGGATCGCAAGTCCAACGGCACCAGCCGCGCCAGAACATCTTCTGCCCCAGTCCCTTCCAGCCGCACCACAGCCCAAGCGTCTGATTGATCCGTCATGGCCGCAAATGCGCCCAGCGCGACGTCAGGCATTGGCCCGATTAACATCACCTGCCCCATCCCAAACCAAATAGCCCGTGCACCTTCACGTCCAGTAGCACGGTTCACTGCGGGCAGCGCCATACCATGCGCGCCCTTCAACACATCTGACAAAGCGTCCTCTTGCCCGCGCTTGGGCGCCAAAGACGTCATGCGTGTTTGTGTAAGTTCACTCAATTGAACCCCGCCAATCTGCAACGGCAGTAGTTCTTCACAAGCAGATTTTGTGACCAACTCACCCACGCACACGCCCTCCTTCAGGGTCAAAGAACACCGGATCGCTCACGATACACCGCGCCGTTACGCCGCGCAGATGATCCACCATCACGACCTCCTCACCATGTCTCGCACGCCCGTTTCGCAAAAATGCCAAGCCCAAAAAGCTCTCCATTGTGGGTGAGAACCCAACCGAGGTGGTATAGCCTTGCTCGTTTTCACGTATAGGGTCTGCACCAACTTCAAACAGATGTGCGCCCGCTGTCAGCTGTTTGACATCGCCAATAGGTTTTAGCCCTATCAACTGCTCACGTTCTGCCCCATGCAGGCCCGGCCGCTCGCTCATCGTCTTACCGATACAGTCTTTCTTGGCACTCACCATGCGCCCCATGCCAATATCAAACGCGGTGGTGCGTCCGTGTATTTCCGCGTGCGTGATAAAGCCCTTTTCGATGCGCAAAACGTTCAGCGCCTCCATGCCATAGGCTCCCCCGCCCAGCGCCTCGGCCCGTTCAACTAAGAGCCGGAACAGGCTCTCGCCATAGCGCGCAGGCACCGCAATTTCATAGGCATGCTCGCCGCTAAAGCTGATCCTGAACATCCGTCCCGAGACGCCCAGCAGTTGCACCTCACCACAGGCCATAAACGGCCAGCTGTCATTATCGATTTCGTCTTCCAGCAGACCGTTCAGCAACGCACGTGCCTTGGGTCCCGCAACGGCGAATTGCGCCCATTGCTCTGTCACCGAGATCATCTGCACATCCAGCTCAGGCCGCAGGCATTGATGCACATATTCCAGATGGCGCATCACATTGCCCGCCGCGGCCGTCGTTGTGGTCATCACAAAATGCTGCGCTCCCAGACACGCGGTGGTGCCATCGTCCATCACCGTGCCGTCCTCTCGCAACATCAGCCCATAGCGCGTGCGCCCCACTTTAAGGGTCGAAAACATGTTGCAGTAGACAAAGTCCAGAAACGTGGCCGCATCTGCACCCTGAATATCGATCTTGCCCAATGTAGACACATCACAAACACCGACGGCCTCGCGCACCATAGTCACTTCGCGATCACAGCTTTGCCGCCAAGTGGTTTCGCCGTGTGTTGGGAAATAGCTCGGGCGATACCACAGTCCCGCTTCGATCATCGGCGCCGCCCGCGCAACGCTGGCTTTGTGGCTGGTGGTAAACCTCTGTGGTGCAAACCCCGCTCCCTGCGCCCCTGCCCCAATGGCAGCGATCGACACTGGGACAAACGGTGGGCGAAAGGTGGTTGTTCCCGTCTCTGGAATGCCACGCCCAGTTGCGTCTGCCAAAATCGCCAATGCGCCCACATTGGAATTCTTACCCTGATCGGGCGACATGCCCTGTGTGGTGTAACGTTTCATATGCTCCACGCTGCGGAAATTCTCCTGCGCGGCTTGTTTGACATCTTTGACGGTCACATCGTTCTGAAAATCCAGCCATGCCCGCCCACCGCCGGCAACCGCCCAAAGCGGCGCCATCCGATAGGGCGCATCTTGCGCCTCAGGCACGTCACAAGCCACAGCCGTCATGCCAAGGTCTTGCAATGCGGCCACCGCTTGCGCAGCACCCTCGCTCAGCGCGCCCTGTGTGGAAAACACCCCATTGCACGCGCCAGCGACCCGCAGACCGGGCACCATTCCCTCAACGGGCACAAACGACTGGATCGCCTCACTCCAAACCGGTCTGCCATTCATATGACAGGTCAGATGCACCGTTGGGTTCCACCCGCCAGACATGGCCAGACAATCGGTCTCGATTTTGTCCTCACCTGCCAACGTGCGATAGGTCACATTCTCCAAGCCTTTGCGGCCCGCAGTATTGCAAACCTCTGCTCCTTTGATCACCTCAAACAGATCGCTGCTGGGTGCATCTCGGCGACGGTCCAACACCGCCCCCACGTGCACGCCAGCTGCCACCAGATCGCGCGCCGTGCGATGGGCATCATCATTATTGGCAAACACGGCCACCCGCCGCCCCGGTGCAACGCCATATCGGTTCAGATAGGTGCGCAGCGCGCTGGCAGTCATAATACCGGGTCTGTCATTGTTGCGAAACGCCACAGGGCGCTCAATCGCACCGGCACAAAGGATCGCCCGCTTGGCAACGATGCGCCAGAAACATTCCTTTGGCCGCCCTTGGGGATCACTTAAATGATGGCTGACCCGCTCCAGCGCCCCATAAGTGCCCTGATCATATGCCCCCGTCACCGTCGTGCGCGTCATCAGCCGCACATTTGGCAACATGTCCAATTCTGCTACGGCTTGCGCCGCCCAATCCGCACCAGACATCCCATCGACGTCTTCAACTTCGCTGTTCAGCCGTCCGCCCATAAGGCTGTCTTCATCCGCCAAAATCACATCCGCACCGGCGCGTGCCGCCACCAACGCCGCCATGAGCCCCGCAGGCCCTGCCCCAATCACCAGCAGATCACAAAACCCATAGGCCTTCTCGTAAATATCCGGATTATGCTCTTCACTCAGCGCCCCCAAACCTGCCGCGCGCCGAATGACTGGCTCATATATTTTCTCCCAAAACGCCTTGGGCCACATAAATGTTTTGTAATAGAAGCCAGCCCCCAAAAACGGCGCTGCCAGATCATTTACTGCCAATAGGTCAAAATCCAACGATGGCCAGCGGTTTTGCGAGCGCGCCTCAAGTCCTTCAAAAACCTCCTGGACGGTTGCACGAACATTCGGATCCTGCGCTGCCCCGCGCCCCACGGTGACCAAAGCATTGGCCTCTTCGCTGCCTGCGCCCATCACGCCGCGCGGGCGATGGTATTTAAACGAGCGCCCGACAAGCTTAACCTCATTGGCCAACAAAGCCGACGCCAATGTATCCCCGCGATACCCTAGAAACGCGCGCCCATCAAAGCGGAAGCTCACAGGCGTCGTGCGGTCCACCAACCCTTTGCCATCCACCCTCATGACGCGACCTTCGGCGCATGCGCCGCCAACTCGGTCTTTAAAATCTCATGGGTGACCGTGTTGCGCGTCACCACAACCCAAGCGGCACATCCACCTTCGTGATACCAAAGGTCTCGCGTCACCCCTGCCGGATTGTCACGATTGTGCACGTAATCATCCCACACACCATCGCTCGCCTCAGGGTCGGGGCGCTGCAACGCGACCGCATCCCCCATATAGTAAAACTCGCGCCGATCACGCTCTCCGCAAACAGGACATTTCAACCGCATCCCACCGTCCCAGCTTCTTCTCTGCAAAAATACTTAAACCGCACCATCACATCCTCAATGCAGATTGTGTTGAGAGCCCGTGCCCTCTTCATCCATAATCCCATGCCCCGTACGGAACCGGTCCAGCCGAAACTTGGCCGCCACCTCATGGGAGGTGTCGGTCGCCATCAAATGTGCCATACACCAGCCAGATGCGGGCACAGCTTTGAAACCGCCGTAGTTCCAGCCGCAGTCAATGTAGAGCCCGTCAATGCCCTCCATCTTGTCAATCACAGGGCTACCATCCGGCGTCATGTCCATGATCCCCCCCCAACTGCGCAACACCCGCGCCTTGCCGATCATTGGCATCAAAGTCATGCCTGCCTCCATGACGTGCTCTTTCATCGGCAGGTTGCCGCGCTGTGCATAAGAGGCATAGAAGTCCAGATCGCCGCCAAACACCAAGCCCCCTTTGTCGGACTGGCTGATATAAAAATGCCCCATGCCAAAACTGACCACATGATCAATCACCGGTTTCAGCCCCTCCGTGACAAAGGCTTGCAAGACATGGCTTTCAACAGGCAAACGCCGCCCCGCCATAGCAGCCACCTGACCGGACCGTCCCGCCACAATGATCCCAACTTTCTTGGCACGGATCGCACCGCGACTGGTCTGCACGCCTTTCACGACACCGCCCTCGATGTCGATGCCGGTGACCTCACAGTTTTGCACCAGATCAACACCGCGATCTGACGCCGCGCGGGCATAGCCCCAAGCCACCGCATCATGGCGTGCCGTGCCGCCACGTGGATGATACAACCCGCCGTAAATCGGAAATCGCGTCTGTTCAAAGTCCAGATAAGGCAGATGTTTGCGCACGCCTTCGCGGTCCAGCAGAATGGCATCATCACCCTGATTGACCATCATGTTGCCGCGCCGTGCAAAGGCATCGCGCTGCCCGTCTGAGTGGAACAAATTTATCAACCCACGCTGCGAATGCATGACGTTATAGTTCAGATCTTCCTCAAGCCCTTCCCACAGCTTCAAAGAATGGGAATAGAACTCGGAATTGCCCTGCAGAAAGTAATTTGCGCGCACAATCGTTGTATTGCGCCCCACATTCCCACCGCCCAGATAGCCTTTCTCCAGCACCGCAATATTGGTCATGCCATGGTTCTTGGCCAGATAATACGCCGTCGACAATCCGTGCCCGCCGCCGCCAATAATGACCATGTCGTATTCCGGCTTGGGCTGCGCGTCGCGCCAATGCGCGCCCCAGCCTTTGTTGCCACTCAGCCCTTCTTTCAAAACCCGAAGGCCGGAAAACCGCATACTACATTCCTTTCACGCCCAAGACCGCAGCCTTGGTTCATGCAACCCCTTTGGGTAAGCCTATCGGGGCCCAAGAGCGTCTAATAGCCCCTCAGCGACAAGCTGGGTCGCAAATAGCATGAAAGCAAACCCCGCCTCAGAAGGCGAGAGAAAAGGCCAACCCCGCAATTGGAGCGGCATCATAGCTCTGGCGGCCGACAACAGACCCAGTGGCATCTTCAAGACGCAACTGTCCATCCACTTCGGCACCGGCAAAAACCGAAAATGACATTGCCGGATTGGGCGCATATCCTAAACTAACGACGACTGGCACACTACGATCCTGTCCCACGCCGTTTGGCGTTGATCCACTATCACTCAGGGCAAATCGGTTTTTCTCCGATCGCGCTGACAACGTCACGGACCAGTCGTTGCTCATTGCATATCTCAACGACAGCCCCGGCCCGCGAGACGCGCCAATTGTGGGACCTGTGCTTAGACTCAAACGATCTGACATCTTCCAGTCCAATAACAGCGCCGGAAAGACTTCCACATCGTCATCGCCCAGCCCCTCAAAGGCACCAAAGGCGGGGCCGATCTTCAAATTGTCACTCACCTGCCAGCTGATGCCGGCAAACACACCGGCCGTGCGACCATCTGATGCCGACGCCCCCCGCTCATATCGGGTACGCACCGACGGAGCGATGAAATACTGCGCGCCGTTGTTCAGCTTACCGCTAAATGCTGTCGAAATTGCACTCTCACGGACCTCCCCCCAAGGCGCAGCTCCGCTAAAGTCATAGTCTGAATTGCCATAACTTGCGAAAAGCCCTAGCCCCAAACCATTGTCCAACCGTTTAAACCCGCCCGCGCGGCCGTACACTCGATCCACCGAGAAACTACCGCCGCCCGACAGATCTGAGCTTTGCTGATTTACCCAAGCGCCTTCAACACTCAGCCCCACACCAGGGATCAAAGTCTGCTCTTGCGCCGATGCCACAGAGGCGCAGACAATAGCGAAGCATGAAAAGGCTGTAGTTTTGGCCACGACGCGGTCCTTCCCCTGTGAATCACCTTGCGGTGACGTTGCTACGAGCTTACGCCGTAAATCCCAATTAAGATCATACTATTTCCAAAAAACTTTTAACTTTTATGGCGTTGCGGCTTTTCGCTCGTCCAAAGTCAGAATTTTGGGCGTCACAACTGGCTGGCCTGCAGTATCAAAAAACGGTGTCTGACCTACCGTACCACGCAACATCGCGCGCCCTTGTCGCAATAACACTTTGGCAAAAGCGCGGATCTCTCCACGACGTTTGGGGGGCGCCATGTCGTGCGACACTCCATCAACATTGGCAACACCAATCAGCGGTCCAATTGCGTCGGAGGCTTCGCTGCCCTGTAAGGTTTTTGTAAACACGCCAACAAAGGCCAACTTTGGCGAAGCCAGTGTATTAAACATGGGCGTATTGCAACAATCACAGTACCAACGCAACAAACCTTTGGGAGACAAGCGCAAACATGCAAGGCGCTCGACACCTTTCACAAACGCAATCCGATCCGGTGTGGTCTGATAGATGTCGGTCGCGCCACCAGTCTCAAGGTAATCCGTCGCGCCCAGATAATGAGCTTCGGCCTGACAATCTTTGCAGTAACAAAGCAAATGCGAGCCCGATTTGGGGCTCGCATCCTTAATAATGGCTTCAAAGGCACCGCAACGGCAGGCCACGGTTAAATCTTGGCCTGCCATCGGTTCACAACCCCTTGGCCCGGTAGCTTGCGGCCACCTTGTTAATCGACACCAGATAGGCCGCAGTGCGCAGATCGTTTACATCCGCCCGATCATGCCAGACCTCGCGCATAGACTGATAGGCAATACGCATTGTATCATCCAGACCCGAACGAACCAGCTCCAACTCATCCGCGCCGCGCAGATACTTCTGCTTAAAGTCCGGACTTGGCGACCAGGTTTTGCCCATCGCATCGCTCAGGCTTTCCAGCTGGTCCACCACCAGTTGGTGACGCGCCTCTTCCTGACGACGTTGCATGCGACCAAACCGGATGTGGCTCAGGTTTTTGACCCACTCAAAGTAGGACACCGTTACACCACCTGCATTGGCATACATATCCGGAATGATCACCGTGCCCTTTTTGCGCAGGATGTCATCTGCTCCCGCTGTCACTGGACCATTCGCGGCCTCAATGATCAGCGGCGCCTTGATACGCTCAGCGTTGGTCAGATTGATCACACCCTCAAGCGCGGCGGGGATCAGAATGTCACATTCTTCCTCCAACAAGGCCGCGCCGTTTTCGGAATGTGTTGCGTCTGGATAACCAGAGATCCCACCGTGTTTGGCCAACCACTGATGCACCGCATCCACGTCCAGCCCGCTGGCGTTAAAGAGCCCGCCATCTCGTTCAATAATCCCAATGATCACCGCGCCATTCTCTTGGCTCAGGAACTTGGCAGCGTGATACCCTACATTGCCCAGCCCCTGCACGATGATACGCTTACCATCCAACGAACCCGCAAGCCCTGCCTTTTCGACATCACGCGGATCGCGGAAAAATTCCTTAAGCGCGTACTGAACGCCGCGACCTGTCGCCTCGACACGCCCGGAAATCCCACCAGCGTTTAGCGGCTTGCCCGTCACACAGGCCCGCGCGTTAATGTCAGTGGTGTTCATACGCGCATATTGGTCGGCAATCCACGCCATCTCACGCTCACCTGTCCCCATATCCGGGGCTGGAACGTTTTGGCTAGGGTTGATCAGGTCACGTTTGGCCAGCTCATAGGCAAAGCGGCGCGTCACCAACTCTAATTCATGCTCTTCATATTCCCACGGGTTGATGCAAAGCCCACCCTTGGACCCCCCAAACGGCGCTTCGACCAGCGCGCATTTATAGGTCATCAATGCGGCAAGCGCTTCCACCTCGTCTTGATTGACAGACGGAGCAAACCGTATCCCGCCTTTGACAGGTTCCATATGTTCTGAGTGAACAGACCGATATCCGGTGAAGGTTTGAATTTCACCCCGAAGCCGTACCCCAAACCGCACCGTATACGTCGCATTACACACTCGGATCTTTTCTTCCAACCCGGGTGGCAAGTCCATTAGTGCCACCGCTCGGTTGAACATCAAGTCCACACTTTCGCGAAAACTCGGCTCCTTGATCGTGCTCATCTTTTACCTCCTGACAAGCAACACACTGCGACTCACTGCCACAGCCTGTGATCCCCCCACAGTAATCACTTTTGCTCAACGAAGACGAGCGATGATTAAATAACAGGCTAGTTTTCGCGTATGCTTCGGCATGCCGCAAAATATACACCTCAATTACCCCAATTGTTCTCAGCGCGTTGTCAATGCTCAGAAAATCAGCCCATTAGACCCAAAATTCCCCATTTAATCGCCTCAATTTCGCCTGATTAAGCTGCCACAAAGAGGATGGAGCAGAACGCCCGGACCAAGGTCATCATTGGGCTTCTGAAGTATTTGCGCGCAGCCGCGGGGTATGGAGTGATGGACAAAAACAAGACCGATTGCGGGTCAAAATCCAAAGGGATGAGAGCGGCCCGTCCACTCACAATGTTACGTCGGTTTTATGCCGACGAGAACGGAGTGGTCGTAGGTTTCGCGATTTTCCTGTTCCTAATCATTCTCATGATTGGTGGCATCGGCGTCGATGTCATGCATTCCGAGATGAAGCGCACCAAACTGCAACACACAATTGATCGCGCCATTCTGGCGGCAGCAGATTTAGATCAAACACGCGATCCCAAAGCCGTTGTAGAAGACTACTTCGATAAAGCCGGTATGACCGACTATCTGACCGAAGTTCTCGTTGAGGACGGTCTCAACTATCGCCAAGTGAGTGCCTCAGCCAAAACCGTACACCAAACAATGTTCATGAAAATGGTTGGCGTTGATGAACTCAGCGTTCCGGCCTCAGGTGTTGCGATGGAGCGTATCGAGAACATCGAGATCTCGCTCGTTCTAGACGTCTCCGGCTCTATGAACAGCAACTCACGCCTGACCAACCTTAAAAGTGCCGCCAAGGAATTCGTCCAGACAATGGATGACAATACCGAAGACGGCACTTTGTCGATTTCCATTGTACCCTATGCCACACAGGTCTCGGCTCCTGACGAGTTGTTTGCGCATTTGAATGTAACGCCCAACAACGAGTTCTTCCGATACCGTGACCGAAATTTTGCCGAAGCTGAGCCGGAATATGATGACGATGGAAACCTTGTTCTTAATCTTGACCTGTTGAATCTTAGTCACGTTAACTTCTCAAACTGCTTGAATTTCGACTCCAGCGACTTCGAAGATACCGGCATTTCCACAAGCACCTATTTTGAGCGTACAATGCATTTCGATCCGTGGAGCGAAACCGACGGTCGCGATGAAGCCTCCGAAGATACCTATTATGATTCATCCGTCTCCTCCTATCCGGTCTGCGAAGCCAAGGCTTCTCGCGAGATGTTGCTTTGGTCTGAAGACACAACTGCGCTGAAAAACTACATCGATGCCTTCGTGGCAGACGGCAATACGTCGATCGACATCGGCATGAAATGGGGCACCGCGCTTCTTGATCCTACCCTTCAGCCGGTCGTCACATCCTTAATTGCGTCGGACGATTTACCGGAAGGTTTCGAAGGGCGTCCTTTTGGCTATTCCAGCGGCGAGGCGGTCAAAGTTGTTGTTCTTATGACCGACGGACAGAATACTAGCCAATACTATATCGAAGAAGGCTACCGCGAAGGCGATAGCAATATCTGGTGGAACTCCGAAGTAGACGTCTATTCCGTCTATGTCGGCATTGATGAATACGACGAAGACAACGACGGCATAACCGAAGAACCTCTTTTTTATTGGCCGGGCCACTATGATAAATCCGGAGATTGGGTTGACGCCGGTTGGTACGACCACGCTTATGGCGAAGGTGTATTTGAAAAAACAAACTATGAATATGAATGCACGTCCTGGCGCAAAAACGGTAAGTGCAAAAAATATAAAGAAGTTGCGACCAGCGTCGAAGAAGTGGAAGAAGACGGCACAGCCATTCGCGTCACTTACCCCGACCTTTGGGGCTACACGACGCCGCGATGGGTTGCCGATCAGCTGTACGCCCCTTGGATGGGCAAAGATGCTGCGCGTGCCGATTGGGACGACGGTGTTCAGGGAAGCAACGGCACGACCACCAAAGACAGCCGCAGCCGCACAATATGCGAAGCCGCCAAAGCAGAAGGCATCACCGTCTTTACAATCGGTTTTGAAGCACCAGATGCAGGTAAAGCCGTCCTCAAAGACTGCGCCAGTTCGGACGGGCACTATTTTGATGTTGGCGGCAAGGAAATCTCCGATGCCTTCGCCTCAATCGCCACCTCAATCCGCAAGTTGAAGCTGACACAATGAAAAAGGCGAAATCCAGCGTTCTCAAAGTCTTCAAACGTGACGACAAAGGTCACGTCACGATTGAATTTGTACTCATCTTCCCGATTTTTATGATTATTATGGTCTCAGCAGTGGAACTGGGGATCATGACTTTGCGGTATGCGTTTCTTGAGCGGTCCCTGGATGTCGTGGTGCGTGATGTTCGCCTAAACACCGGCGCAACCCCGGATCATGACACATTGCGAGACGCAATTTGCGAACAGGCCGCAATCATTCCCGATTGTGCGAATAACCTCCGGCTGGAAATGCGCACTCGAGACGTGCGCAATTGGCAAGCAATGCCAGATAGTCGCCTATGCACAAATCGTGCAGAAGAGGCGGAAGCTGTAACCGATGAAAATTTCCAGCCAGGTGCTGAAAACGAACTTATGGTGTTGCGAGCTTGCGTAAAAATGAAGCCGTTGTTTCCCACAACAGGCCTTGGTGCCGCCTTTGAAAAAGATGCTGCAGGTGACTTATCACTGATGGTGAGCAACGCCTTCGTACAGGAGCCAAGGTAATCGATGATCAAACAACGACTTAAAGATCTCCTGCAAAAGTTTCGCGCTGATACGCGCGGAACCGTAGCCATTGAAGCCGTGATTCTCATACCCATTCTGTTTTGGGCATTTCTCGCCATGGCTGTTTTTTTCGATATGTATCGCGCACGAACCACTACCGAAAAAGCGGCTTTCGCAATCTCTGATATGTTTTCCCGTGAAACCGCCGCAGTCAATATGGATTACATGCGCGGTGCGGAATCGTTGTTTGAAACGATCTCCTATCTGAATTCGGTCGATCCGCTACGGGTGAGTGTTGTCACTTGGGCAGGAGATGAAGACGACGGTGATTATGCGCTGGATTGGTCGCACTCAACAGGAATGGTTCAGGGGCTGACCACAGAACAGTTTGAAAGCATGATTGCACGCTTGCCGCAATTGGTTCCGGGCGAGCGTATGATCGTGGTGGAAACATTTGCCGAATACACACCACTTGTTGATGTGGGCATCGGCACGGTTGAAATGAACACCTTTGTCTTCACCCGTCCCCGCTTTGCACCGCAACTGGTGTGGGAAGACGCTTAATCCAGATCCGGCATCTGCCCCGCCAGCATCCCTTCAAGCATCTGCGCCATGACCTTGGATTGTGATCCCGGTGTCACGCCGCCAATGCCAACATGACGGCCTAGTGTCCACCATAACCCCGGTTGCCAGCGTCGCGTACGACGCTCTTTCAAGATCACCGTAAAGCCATTGGACGGCTTAAGGTCAAACGTGCCGCGTTTGACCGCTTCTACATTATCAAGGGTCGCAATTTCCTCTCCAGCGCTGGAAAAAATCCCTTCTGCTGTGAGAATGATGTGGTTTTCTGTCGCCCGTCGCGTTTTTTCCGCCAACCATAACGCCGCAGCACCAACCACCAACAAAAACAGCTGCCAACTCAGCGAGGGTGTCGTGCTGAAGGCTAAATACACCAACAGCGCCCCCAAGACGGCCAATGTGGAAATGCCAAACCAGCGGCGGGGGCCAGTGGCGGCGACGATCGCAAGTGGGGTTTCGCTCATGGGGTCTCTCCGGAGATGGGGTATTTGGGCGTCTTTTAGAACGGCATTGGATGCGCTTGATGGGCCGCATCGATTTCCGCCAGAACGTCATCGCTCAGACGTAGATCAGCACCATTCAGGATATGCTCAAGCTGGGCCAGACGGGTTGCGCCAAAAATAGAGCTACACATAAATGGCCGCTGCACGGTAAAGGCCATGGCCATATGGATCGGGTCCAGATCATGTTTGCGCGCAATCGCCAGATAAGCATCCACAGCCGCAAATGTGCGCGGGTTCACGCGCCCGCCAAGATTGTCCACGATTGAGCGGCGCGAGCCGGCAGGTATGGCACCATCTTGGTATTTTCCGGTCAATAGCCCCGCCGCCAGCGGTGAAAACGCCAGAAGTCCAACCTCTTCATTCATACTCATCTCAGCCATATCTGTGTCATAGAGACGGCACAGCAGCGAGTATTCATTTTGCACCGAAGCCACCCTTGGGCCGCCTTCAGCCTCGGCAATTTGCAGCCACTGCGCAGTCCCCCAAGCACTGTCGTTGGACAGGCCAAAGGCGCGAATGCGCCCCTTCTCAACTTCGAGCTGCAACGCACCAAGCGCGTCTTCCATGTGGGCAATGGTTTCGGCTCGGTTTTGTTTGGACGGATCAAAGCGCCAGTTTTGGCGGAACATATACGACCCACGGTTGGGCCAGTGGAATTGATATAGGTCGATATAGTCGGTTTTGAGCCGCTTGAGCGAGCCTTCGATAGCCTCTGGAATTGTTTGGGACGAGATTGGCGCGCCATTACGCACATGCGCCAGCCCCGCACCAGAATGTTTGGTGGCAAGCACCATATCCGCGCGCCGGCCTGTCGTTTCAAACCAATTGCCAATAATTTCTTCTGTCCGCCCCTGAGTTTCCGGCCCCATCGGGTTCACAGGATACATCTCAGCCGCATCCACGAGATTGATGCCCGCATCCAAGCTCATGTCGATCTGCGCAAAGGCTTCGGGCTGATCAGTCTGTGTGCCAAAGGTCATCGTGCCAAGGCAAAACTCTGAAACTTCAATGCCGGTACGGCCAAGCGGGTTCATTTTCATCATCGGTTTCCTGTCTGCCTCGCGTTTAGCCGCACCCTAAGCTTTGATCGCCAGAGATCAAGGGGGGCCAGCCCCCCACTTGGGCCCCAAAAGGGGCTCAAGCCCCCCCGAGGTATTTTTCGCACCAAAAAGCGCCGATGAATGTGGATTTATCCGACGCTGCGCGCATGGAAAATAAAACCCAGAAAATTAAGCAAAAGCTGGGCTGCCAAAACAGACGTGGACCCCGTGCTATCATAGTCAGGAGCTACTTCGACCAGATCAATCCCAACCACCTCATGCGTGTTGGCCAAATGTTGGAGCATCTCAAGCACATCGTAATAGAGAAACCCGCCATGGCTGGGCGTGCCCGTACCTGGCGCAATCGAAGGGCAGAAAGCATCAATGTCGATGGTGACATAGACACGGGATCCGGCCGGAATGCGCGCAATCACCGCTTTGGGTCCAAGTTTTCGGGCCTGACGCACACTCAGGATGTCGCTGCCCATCGCACGTGCATCTTCATAGCCTTCCCGTGCGGTGGAGCTGACGTTGCGAATGCCGACTTGGGTCAATCCCGTCACATAAGGTTTTTCTGCGGCGCGCCGCATCGGATTGCCATGCCCAAAGCGCACCCCATGGCGTTCGTCGACAAAATCCAGATGCGCATCAATTTGCAGGATGTGAATGTCGTCCTGATCATCAAAGGCATTGATGCAGGGAATATTGATCGAATGATCCCCGCCGATGACCACGGGCAAAGCGGCGGCCCGCAGCATGGCGCGCACGCCGGCCTCGATATTGTCGTGGCTGCGGTGGGTGTCGGTGTGCACGATGTCCGCATCACCTATATCCACAATCCGCACGCTACTGGGTAAATAGGTGGCATCATCTTCGTGATCATAAGCCCCCGCATGACCAAAGCTGAACAAAGTAGAGGCCTCGCGCACCCCGCGCGGTCCAAACCGCGCGCCACTGCGCCATTGCGTGCCAAAATCAAACGGTGCGCCCATGACCGCGACATCCGCGTCAATTGCCGCCCAATCCTCGACATAAGGCCGTTTGCCAAATGTCGATATGCCCACAAATGGCAGATTGAGCCTGCCGCCTTCGTAACCGTGTTCTGCCATATCTACGTCCCCGCGTTTTTGCCAAACTGACCGATTTGGACGCCTCGGTAAAGAGACAGGATTTGAGAACAAAGACAGAACATGTTACGTTTCCAAGAATGACGACTCATCTCCTTAAACGCGCGCCCAAACGCACCGTCTCCACGTTGGACCTCACACCCGAAGTCTCGCTGACCCTCACACGACTGCATGAGGCTTGCGGGACTGCGCGCTACAGCTTTGCGTTGTGGCTGGCGCGCGCAACCCAAGGGCCGGTCTTCTGGATTGCCCCAAGCTGGACCTCCGCCCCGCTCAATCCTGATGGTATGGCGCAGTTTACCCATCCTGGCCGCTTTACCTTTGTCAGCCCCAATCGTGCGGAGGATCTGTTGTGGTGCATGGAGGAAGTGCTGCGGGCTGGCATTGTCCCGCTGGTGGTGGCGGATCTCCCCGGCCTGCCCAGTCTCACTCCGGTGCGCCGCCTGCATCTGGCCGCCGAAACCGGCGCGGCAGAAACCGGACAAAAGCCGCTCGGCTTGATCCTGACGCCCGACATGGGCGGCGCACAAGGGGTTGAGAGCCGCTGGCATATGATGCCTGATCACACACCACAGCGCGACGCATGGCTACTCACACGACTGCGGGCACGCACCCAACCGCCGCAAAGCTGGCAGGTGACCGGCCTGCCAGAGGCACCAGTTCTGCAACCAGCCTCAGCAAACAAGACAGCCAGCGCTTAACCCTGCATCACAACCGGTTTGCGTAAATTTCGACAAAAACGACATTGGCAAGGTCGATTATTTCCTAGCTATCCTGCTGTGATGCACGATGGTGTTCCCATGCGCATGATCATTTCCTTCTCTGCCCTCTTTCTATCGGTGATCCTTCTTCAGCTCAGCTCTGGAGGGCTAGGTCCGCTGGATGCGCTCTCAGGCATCACGCTGGGCTTTAGCACGGCACAAATTGGCCTGTTGGGCTCGGCCCATTTTCTTGGCTTCTTTGTCGGCTGCTGGTGGGCGCCACGCCTGATGGGCTCTGTCGGGCATTCGCGCGCCTTCGCGGCCTTCACCGCCTCTGGAGCCATCGGTATTCTTGGACATTTCATCATCGTAGACCCCACAGCTTGGGCCGTGATGCGCATCGCCTCAGGGCTCTGTGTGGCCGGTTGTTTCACCGTGGTTGAGGCATGGCTGCAATCCAAGGTCACAAACGAAAACCGCGGCCGCGCCATGGGCACCTATCGCGTGGTCGACATGGGCGCCTCACTGGCCGCGCAGCTGGTAATCAGCGTGCTCGCGCCAGCCGAATATGTCTCCTACAACCTCTTGGCGCTGATCTGCTGCGCCGCGCTGCTCCCGATCACCCTGACCCGATCCGCCCAACCCCAAACCCCCTCAGCACCACGCCTGCGCCCCAAACTTGCCTGGCGCCTCTCACCTCTTGCAGTCGCAGGCGTAATTGTTGCGGCGCTCAGTTCCGCCAGCTTTCGAATGGTTGGTCCGGTTTATGGCTCCGAAGTTGGCCTGCCCACAGGCCAGATCGCGTGGTTTCTGGCCGCCTTTGTTCTGGGTGGCGCACTTGCTCAATATCCGATTGGTTGGCTCGCAGATAAGTTTGACCGCCGCTGGGTGTTGATCTGGCTGTCCGCGGCAGCGGTCCTGTCCTGTATCACCACAATCATGATCGACGGCAGCACCGCGGTGATCATGCTCAACGCAGGTTTCTTTGGCTTCACAGCCTTTCCGATCTATTCTGTGGCTGCCGCCCACGCAAATGACTTTGCCACATCAGAAGAGCGGGTCGAACTGTCCGCCGCGTTAATGTTCTTTTTTGCTGTTGGTGCCATTGGTGCACCACTGATAGCATCTGGTCTGATCGAGCGCTTTGGCCCAAGTGCACTTTTTTCAATGATCGCCATTGGCCATGTCGTTTTGATCCTCTTCGGACTCAGCCGAATGCGGGTTGGTCGCATCGCGCTGCGGCGCACCCGCTACGTCTATGCACCACGCACATCCTTCACGATTGGGCGCATCAATCGGCGCCAACGAGAGAAGCCGACACGCACGGATGAGGCGGAAAATGATACCGACGCAAAACCGTCGTGATACCGACGCAATACAGACAGCTGTTTTCGCCCTCTGGCACTGCCGAGCGGATTGGGCTAGATGGGGTCCAAACTAGTATGTGGGACACCGGACATGGCGCGTCATCTGATCACCTCGGCACTGCCGTATATCAACGGCATTAAACACCTCGGAAACCTTGTGGGCAGCCAGCTTCCGGCTGACCTGTTCGCACGCTACATGCGAGCACGTGGCAACGAGGTTCTGTTTCTGTGCGCCACTGATGAGCATGGCACACCAGCCGAATTGGCCGCCGCCAAAGCCGGCAAAGACGTCGCAGACTATTGCAGCGAAATGCATGCCGTACAGGCTAAGATCGCGGATGGTTTCCGCCTTAGCTTTGATCATTATGGCCGCAGTTCCAGCCCACAGAACCACGCCCTCACCCAGCATTTTGCAGGGCGTTTGGCGGATATGGGATTGATCCGTGAAGTCACTGAAAAGATGGTGTATTCCAATGCTGACGGGCGCTTCTTGCCGGATCGCTACATCGAAGGCACCTGCCCCAATTGCGGCTTTGAAAGTGCGCGCGGCGACCAATGTGACAACTGCACGAAACAACTTGATCCCACCGATTTGATCAACCCCTACTCGACCATTTCCGGCTCCACCGATCTTGAAGAGCGCGAGACAAAACACCTGTTCCTGTGCCAATCGCAAATGCGCGAAAAACTACAGGCCTGGATTGACAGCAAGACCGACTGGCCCGTGCTGACAACGTCGATTGCCAACAAATGGCTCAACGATGGCGACGGCCTTCAGGACCGCGGTATCACCCGAGATCTGGACTGGGGCGTCGCAGTTAAAAAGGGTGGCGAAGACTGGCCCGGCATGGAAGGCAAAGTCTTCTACGTCTGGTTTGACGCCCCCATCGAATATATCGCCTGCTCCCAAGAGTGGGTCGAAGCTGGCAAAGGTGCTGATTGGGAACGCTGGTGGCGCACCGACAAAGGTGCTGATGATGTGACCTATACCCAGTTCATGGGCAAGGACAACGTACCGTTCCACACCCTCTCTTTCCCCGCCACCATTTTGGGGTCCGAAGAGCCCTGGAAGGCCGTGGATTACATCAAATCTTTCAACTACTTGAACTATGACGGTGGGCAGTTTTCCACATCGCGTGGCCGCGGCGTCTTCATGGATCAGGCGCTTGAAATTCTCCCTGCTGACTACTGGCGCTGGTGGTTGCTCAGCCACGCTCCAGAAAGCAGTGATAGCGAGTTCACTTGGGAGAATTTCCAACAATCCGTGAACAAAGATCTCGCGGACGTTCTTGGCAATTTTGTTAGCCGTGTCACCAAATTCTGTCGTGCCAAGTTTGGCGAAGAAGTCCCTTCCGGAGGAACATTCGGCGACACGGAAAACGCGCTGATCGCAGAACTCACAACGCGCATGCGTGCCTATGAGGGCCACATGGCCGCAATGGAAGTCCGCAAATCCTCGCAAGAACTGCGCGCCATTTGGGTGGCGGGAAATGAATACCTGCAGAACGCCGCGCCCTGGTCAACGTTCAAAGAAGACCCTGAACAAGCCGCAGCGCAAATCCGCCTCGCACTCAACCTGATCCGGATTTATGCAGTTATTTCGTCGCCCTTTGTCCCAGACGCCAGCGCGGCGTTGATGGCAGCGATGCAAACCGAAGACGACAGCTGGCCGGACAATCTGGATGAAGCGCTGTCGGCCTTGAAGCCTGGTCACACTTTCACGGTGCCGGATGTCACTTTCCGCAAAATCACAGATGACGAGCGCGAAGAGTGGTCGTCAAAATTTGCGGGAAATCGTGAGCAATAAATACATGAGATACAGGGCCTTAAGGCCCTGTTTTAACATCATGCTTTAACATTAAACTTGGTACCCGCGGCCGGGCTCGAACCGGCACGGCCTTCCGGCCCAGAGATTTTAAGTCTCTTGTGTCTACCATTCCACCACGCGGGCACCTTAGCTGCCAATCCTAGGATCAGCCGCGCGACAATAGCGGCTGTTGCGCGGGTGTAAAGACCTCAAAGTCAGAGATCTTTGCCCGGCTTCTCTTTAGGCCTGGGTGGTTTCAGCAAGCCGCGCTCAGGCAGCCATGGATTTAGTTCTAATGCTTGCGCCAAAGCGTCTTGAGACTCGGCTTCACGCCCCAATCCAATCAAGGACAACGCGCGCCCGGACAAAGCGCCGACGTGACGGGGTGACAACTCAATCGCCTGCTCTAAGTCTGGCAAAGCAGCGGCGAAATCCTGCCGCAGAAAGTTTACGAAAGCGCGCTGATTGTACCCTTCGGCATAATTCGGACAATAGGCCACCAGAGCGTCAAAGTCTTCCAGTGCGCCCAGCAAATCCCAAGCCGCACGTTTGCGCATTCCACGATCCAGAATCTCTTGCGCCGTGTCATCCGGCGCATCAGCCCAAAACTCCCAAAGCTGGTTTGCAACGACTTGCGCCTCTCCTTCGTTCTGTGCGGACTGAATCTCGGCTATCAACGCATCAGTCGAAGCCGAATGGTCCGGCGGCGCAGGACAAGCCAACACCAACGAAGGGGATAGAAGAAAAACGGAAGCGAAAATGTGTTTCATGAGATCAGCCTGACACGACGTCCCCCTCTCGACAAAGTCACATCTCTGCGAGACCCACCTCTTTGACGGCCTCCATCGCGACATAGGTTGATGTACTGGCCACATGAGGAAGGGCCGAAATTTTTTCTCCTAAAACAGCGCGATAGGCCGCCATGTTTGTCGTGCGCACTTTCAAAAGATAGTCAAAATGACTGGCAATCATATGTGCCTGTTCAATTTCAGGCACCGCCGCCACAGCCCGATTAAAAGCCTGCAACACCTTTTCACGCGTGTCTGACAGCTTAACTTCAACAAATGCCACATGATCGAGCCCCAACTGAATCGGGTCCAGCAACGCACGATATCCTTTGATCACACCAGCACTCTCCAAACGCCGAAGCCGTGCCTGTGTCGGGCTTTTGGAAAGCCCGACATCACGTGCAAGATCCGTAATCGATATTCGCCCATCCCGCGCCAAAATTTCCAATATTCTACGATCAAACCGATCCAATGCCGTCTTTTCACTTTGCATAGTATTCCCCGCCAATTCAGGACATTCGAAAACCATAATCCACGCATTCAGTCAATTGTTCTGCCGTTGACACCTTATATTGGCATACGAAGGAGTACCATATGACTGCAAACGCCCCCCGTCGCTTGATAGACACAGCCACATACCGCCGCGAGACCGATCTCATTCAAGAGCTGATCACACAAGCGAGTCTGTCCAGTGAAGACCGTGCCGCCATCTGCGCCCAAGGCGCCGAACTTGTGCGCCAAATTCGCGAAGAGACCAAGCCGGGCCTTATGGAAGTGTTTTTAGCGGAATACGGCCTCTCAACCGACGAGGGTATTGCGTTGATGTGTCTGGCTGAGGCGTTGTTGCGGGTGCCCGATGCTGAGACCATCGACACGCTGATTGAGGATAAAATTGCACCTTCGGATTGGGGCAAACACCTCGGTAAATCAGCCTCTTCTCTGGTGAACGCATCGACTTGGGGATTAATGCTGACCGGTAAATTCCTTGAGGATCCAGACCCAGGCCTGATTGGGACATTGCGCAATGCAGTCAAACGTCTGGGCGAGCCGGTGATCCGCACCGCCGTAGGTCAGGCAATGAAGGAGATGGGTCGCCAATTTGTTCTGGGCGAAACCATTGTCAACGCGATGAAGCGCGCTGCAGGCATGGAAAAGAAGGGGTACTCCTACTCCTATGACATGCTCGGTGAAGCGGCCAAGACCGATGCTGACGCGATGCGCTACCACCTCGCCTACAGTCGCGCGATTACCGCGATCGCAACGGCCTGCACAAACGACGATATCCGCGACAACCCCGGTATCTCGGTCAAACTCTCCGCACTCCATCCACGTTATGAAGTCGCCCAGCGCGACCGCGTCATGGATGAGCTGGTCCCGCGCCTGCGCTCACTGGCGCTCTTGGCAAAATCCGCAGGCATGGGGCTTAACATTGATGCCGAAGAGATGGACCGCCTCTCAATTTCGGTTGATGTGATCGAAGCTGTGCTGAGCGAACCAGCTTTGGCGGGATGGCACGGATTTGGCGTTGTCGTTCAGGCCTACGGCAAACGCGCCGGTGTCACACTGGATTACCTCTACGAGCTGGCCACGCGGTATGACCGCAAAATCATGGTGCGACTGGTCAAAGGTGCCTATTGGGACACCGAGATCAAGCGCGCGCAGGTAGAAGGCATCGACGGCTTCCCCGTCTTCGCATCCAAACCAGCTACTGACATTTCCTACATCGCCAACGCGCGCAAGCTGTTGAGCATGACCGACCGCATTTTCCCGCAATTCGCCACTCACAATGCCCATACCGTGGCCGCCGTGTTGCATATGGCGACCGACAAAACCGCTTTTGAATTCCAATTGCTGCACGGCATGGGTGAGGCTTTGCATGAGTTAGTCCTCAAAGGGCATGGCACCCGTGCGCGCATCTATGCGCCAGTTGGGGCACACCGCGACCTGCTCGCCTATCTGGTGCGACGCCTGCTGGAAAACGGCGCCAACAGCTCGTTTGTGAACCAGATCGTGGACGAAGATGTCCCTGCCGAAACCGTTGCACGCGATCCGTTTGAAGCCGTCGATGACCAAATCCTGAAACTGCCACGTGGCCCAGAGCTATTCCAACCCGAGCGAATAAACTCAAAAGGCTTCGATCTTGCAGATGTGCCAACTCTGAGCGACATTGACAGCGCCCGATCGCCCTTCCGCCACAGCCAATGGCATGCCGCCCCTTTGCTGGCAACTGAGGCCGCCCCAGAAGCGGCCGAGCAGGTAGAGAACCCCTATCTGCCAACAGACGCACCGGGCACAGTGGCCACGGCCAGCGCGGCTGACATTAAAACGGCGCTCGATGGCGCCTCGCAATGGGCGGCCAGCGCAACGGAACGCGGTGCCATTCTCTCCAAAGCCGCTGATCTTTACGAAGAGAACTTCGCTGAACTCTTTGCGCTTTTGGCGCGCGAAGCTGGTAAAACGCCGATGGATTCAGTGGCTGAGCTGCGCGAAGCAGTCGATTTTCTGCGCTACTATGCTGCCAACGCTCCAGAAACGCCCCCTGCCGGCATCTTCACCTGCATCAGCCCATGGAACTTCCCATTAGCGATTTTCACGGGTCAAGTTGCCGCCGCATTGGCAGCAGGTAACGCTGTCCTAGCCAAACCCGCAGATCAAACGCCCCTAATCTCCTATGTCGCGGTCAAGCTTTTGCATGAGGCTGGCGTGCCACGCAGCGCGCTGCAATACCTTCCCGGCTCAGGCGCTACCGTTGGGGCCGCACTGACATCCGATCCGCGCATCAATGGCGTGGCATTCACAGGCTCCACTGCGACCGCACAACGCATTCGTGCCACTATGGCCGACACTCTCGCGCCCGGCACACCGTTGATTGCGGAAACCGGCGGCCTAAACGCCATGATCGTGGATAGCACGGCCCTACCCGAGCAAGCTGTGACTGCCATTGTCGAGAGCGCTTTCCAATCCGCAGGTCAACGCTGCTCGGCGCTGCGCTGTCTCTATGTTCAGGAAGACATCGCCGATACGCTGCTTGAGATGTTGCAAGGCGCGATGAAGGAACTATCCCTTGGCGATCCGTGGCTGTTGTCTACCGACAGCGGCCCGGTGATTGACGAGACAGCGCGGCGCGGCATTGCAGACCATATCGCCCAGGCTCAGGCCGAAGAACGAGTTCTGTTTCAACTGGCGACACCACAGACCGGAACATTTATTGCGCCAACGCTGATCAAAATTAACGGCATTGGCGACCTAGAACGCGAAATATTTGGTCCCGTGCTGCACGTCGCAACCTTTAGATCAAACGAGCTTGATCAAGTGATCGACGACATCAACAGCACCGGATATGGTCTCACCTTTGGCCTGCAAACACGCATTGATGATCGGGTACAACATGTGTCGGACTCCATTCATGCCGGCAACATCTATGTAAACCGCAACCAAATTGGTGCCATTGTCGGCTCGCAACCCTTTGGTGGCGAAGGGCTTTCAGGCACCGGCCCCAAAGCAGGCGGCCCAAACTACCTGCCGCGCTTTGCCCATGTCGCGGCATGCGCCGGTGGGACATGGGACACCGAAATGTCCGCGTCGGTTCTGCAATCGCTTATCGACACAACTGAGGCTGGGCAAACCCAAGAAACCGTGTCACTCCCCGGGCCAACTGGGGAATCCAATCGCCTGACCACCTTTGCCCGCCCACCTCTGCTCTGCTTTGGTCCTGGCGCGGAAATCGCATCCGAACAGGCGCGGGTTGTGCGCGCCATGGGTGGCGTTGCAGTCACTGCCACCGGAACACTCGCTCCGCACGCTTTAGCACAACTCACAGGCTTCTCAGGTGTGTTGTGGTGGGGGGATACAGACACCGCGCGCGGATTTGAACAGGCCTTGGCACAACGCACCGGCCCGATCCTGCCACTGCTTACAGGCCTACCCGACACCGCACGGGTTCTGGGAGAGCGTCACGTCTGCGTGGACACCACAGCTGCCGGCGGAAATGCGGCACTTTTGGGCGGGGCGGCTTGACGCTTTAATCGTTTGCGCGCAGCCTGCGCGCATGTTTCCAATACGTGACCATAACCCATCAGGGCGCACACCATATGTTGTCTACGCCCTGATGATCCTGAACATCGGGATCTTTTTCAGCTATTGGTCCATATTGGACGATGGCTACAAGATTTCGATGTTCTTCTACGACTGGGCGCTGACACCGCGCGCAATCAGCGAGGGTCAGCAACTACACGGCCTGCTCACCTCAATGTTTCTGCATGGTGGTTTTATGCACCTCGCCGGTAACATGCTGTTTCTATGGATTTTTGGCGACAACATGGAAGACGAGATGGGCCACATTGGCTTTCTCATCTTCTATCTCGCCGCAGGTCTTGGAGCAGGTCTCGCGCAATTTGCGGCGGACTCCACCAGCACAGTCCCCATGGTCGGCGCTTCTGGTGCAATTGCCGGCGTGATGGGGGGCTATCTGTTGCTGTTCCCGAAAGCGCGTGTCGATATTCTAGTGATTATTATCATCATTTTTCGCATCTTCACTGTGCCTGCATGGTTGATGCTCGGACTGTGGTTTGGTCTTCAACTTTTCAATGGCCTTTCTTTTGACAGCTCAGGCGGCGGCGTCGCCCATTGGGCCCACGCAGGAGGTTTTATCGCAGGAGCAATCCTAACCCTTCCTCTATGGATCAAACGCGGAGGCAGCCGGTTCTGGAGTGCGACACAAGGCCACCCTCCACATCCCGAAGCACGCTATCGGCTCAGCAAGAGCACAGTACCCACCGTGCGCCGCGACGGTCCGCAGTCTTCTGAGGATGACACTACAGAAAAACGTTCGCCATGGGGCAGCCAGAAACCAAACGCCGCCACGCCGCCCATTAAAAGCACCATCCCAACTGTCAGGAGACGCAAATGACCCACAAACTTACATGTCACTGCGGCGCGGTGGAACTGCGTGTCACGCTAAGCGATGGCTTAAACACGGCTAGGCGTTGTGATTGTTCGTTTTGCCGCCGTAGGGGGGCCGCTGCGGTAAGCGCCCCGCTGGATGGGATCGAAATTGTAAAAGGCGCGGATCACCTCACGCAGTATCAATTCAACACCAACACTGCAAAGCATTATTTTTGCAAGACTTGCGGGATTTACACCCACCATCAACGTCGCTCAAACCCGAATGAATACGGCGTTAATCTTGGCGCACTGGAAGGCGTGAACCCCAGCATGCTCGGCGACATCCCTTGGGCGGACGGAGTAAACCATCCGTCAGACCGGAAAAGCTAACATAAGCAACGGGTAAACACGCCTGCACAGTCAATAATCGGCACGCCACAAAAAAACGCCCTGCCAAAAACCAGCAGGGCGTCTCAAAAAATCATCGCGACAAAACGCGTTAGCCGTTGCGCACAACTTTGGCAAAGGTCGAGAAAATCGGCTCGTTCGCGCAGACAACTTCGCCGTCTTCGACAATGTCACCTTCTGGGTTAATCGGCTCGATCAAGCCACCAGCTTCTTTGACCAGAATAACGCCCGCAGCCAAATCCCAAGGCTGTAGCGAACGCTCCCAGAAACCTTCGTAACGGCCGGCGGCGACATAGGCCATATCCAGCGAGGCAGCGCCCCAGCGACGCACACCGGCTGTAGCTGGCAAAATCCGCGCAAGATCTTGCAAAGTCTCAGGTAAATCGGCACGCCCACCAAAAGGAAGACCTGTCGAGAACACAGATTCAATCATGCGGTGACGGCCAGAAACGCGCAGACGTTGGCTGTCGTTCAACCAAGCTCCCTCGCCTTTTTCGGCGTAAAACATTTCTTCTTTGGCAGCGTCAAAAATCACCCCAGCCACAATCTGGCCTTTGTGCTCAAGTGCAATCGAAATCGCCCAATGTGGCAGGCCATGCAGAAAGTTAGTCGTGCCATCCAGAGGATCAACAATCCAGCGGCGGGTCGGATCGGCGCCGGGAATTTCGGCGCTTTCTTCAGCCAGCCAGCCATAGGTGGGACGTGCGCCCAGAAGTTCTTCTTTCAGGATTGCCTCAGCAGCAATATCGGCCCGGCTGACAAAGTCGCCCGCGCCTTTCATCGACACCTGCAGGTTTTCGACTTCGCGGAAGTCTTTGACCAGCGAACGCCCTGCTTTACGGGCGGCCTTCATCATGATGTTAAGATTTGCGCTGCCCGGCATGGCACGGCTCCTTTTGGCTAAGAGCGCGCGTATACGCCTTGCTGCGCTGTTTGCCAAGGGCCTTGATTGCATAGCTAATACCGCATCCGTGCCGTAGCACAACGCCACGTCACGAAACCGCTCAACTTGCGCGTCAGGCTTGCCAGAGTGCGCCCTAATCCTCAAGCTAAACTCCAGCAACCATAGGAGCCCGAAGATGCCTGAGCAAATGCGCCACATCGTGCTGGCCAGCCGCCCCACCGGCGCGCCAAATGACGAAAACTTCCGTTTAGAAACAAGTGACTTGCCCGAAATCGGCGACGGCGAGGTATTGGTGCGCAACCACTATATGTCGCTTGATCCCTACATGCGCGGGCGCATGGATGACGCCAAATCCTATGCGGCCCCCGTCCCGATTGGCGGCACCATGGAAGGCGGCGCTGTGGGGGAAGTCATTGCGTCCAATAGCCCAGCTTTTGCCACAGGAGACTTTGTCTTTGGCATGCTGGGGTGGTCGACACATGGCAAAGCCAAGGCCCATGAGCTGCGCAAACTCGACCCCAATATTGCACCAATCACAACGGCCTTGGGTGTGTTGGGCATGCCCGGGTTTACGGGCTGGTATGGACTTACGGAACTGGGCAAGCCCAAGGCGGGCGAGACACTTGTGGTTGCGGCAGCTACGGGGCCGGTCGGCTCGATGGTGGGCCAAGTGGCCAAACTGCATGGACTAAATGTTGTCGGAATTGCCGGAGGTGCAGATAAATGTGCAATGGCAACAGATGTTTACGGGTTTGATGCCTGTGTCGATCACCGCGCCTTTGAGAGCGCGCGGGACTTACGTGCAGCGCTAAAAGAGCATTGCCCAAAAGGCATTGATATCTACTTTGAAAACGTCGGCGGCAAAGTTCTGGATGCGGTTCTACCGATGATGAACCCCTTTGGACGTATTCCGTTGTGCGGCATGATCGCATGGTACAACGCGGGAGGATTAGGCGCGGATGCCGCCACGGAGGCCATCACCGGACCGCGCCTGTGGCGCACCATTCTGGTTAACTTCCTGTCGGTAAACGGTTTTATCATCTCAAATCACTTTGATCGCTACCCAGATTTCCTGCGTGATGTCGGCCCGCAAATCGCGGCTGGAAAAATTGCTTTTGTCGAAGATATTGCCGAAGGGATTGAAAGCGCCCCAGCTGCGTTTCGCGCGCTGCTGAGCGGCGGGAACAAAGGCAAGCAGCTGGTAAAAGTGATCTGAGACAGCCAAAAAGACAGCAAAGATTAAGGCGTGTGAAACGCTGGTTTTTGCTGTCTGCATCGCGTCGGTATCACGTCGGTATTGCGACGGCGTCATTTGGCGATCTGTCGCAGTAACACAAAGGACGGAACAGACCAGACATCCGCAACGGGTGGGCTGGGATGCAAAGGCTGGCCTGTTCCGCCACCCTTTCGGGATCAGAGTGTGAGCAGTCCCGCCTCGCGTGCTTTCAAGCTGGGGCGCGCATCCAGACCAAAGACCGTTGGATCACCACTACGCAATTCGGGAAAGAGCTCGTAAATTTCGTCCTGAGTGGCCTGTGCCATGGTGCTGAGACCCTGTTCGCCGGGCATGAAGCTCTCGCTGGGGATACCGGCTGCATAGACAATCTCGTGGCGGTCAAACAGGATGTGTAAATAGGTGACGCTGTCGCGCTCGATCTGACGCACGGCATCGTCATTTACCAGATTGATGGCAGGCACCAAGACTTCGCTTTCGCCAAAGTGCATCTGCACCTGCCAGCCGCTGACCAGCATCCGGTGCTGCGGCGACACCCACAGCGCGATGTCGTTTTTCATCGCGCCTGCACGAAAGCGCACCGGCGCCATCCGTCCGCGGCCGGACACTGTGCGCGACCCGATCCAGCGCAACGGCTGAAAGCCATGATCCATGGTCAGGATCATGTCGCCCACCTCGAGTTGTTCGACAGCTTTTTCGCCGTGTTGCGTCACAATCAACGTTCCGGCGACAAAACAGGGGACAAAATCCCATTCCTGACGGTTGGCCGTCATGCCAGCATAGCGATTGCCAATCAGGCTATCGAGGCTAAGCGACTGAATGGGGCCAGCTTCCAGAGCGGCCTGATCCGCATTGGCGGAAAATTCGGGGGCAAGATAGCTGTTGCCGTTTGTGTCCTGAAAGACGACGGCCGATATTGTGGCAGTCGTGCCATCAAAATAGGTGATTGTCGCGCTATAGACCGACGTGCCATCAAAGGTCTGCGCCGCACCGCCATCGACAGTAAACTGATCGTTGGGATTGTTATCCATGTCATAGGTGCCGCCGACATTTCCGACGGCGGAGATTTCGACAAAGTCATTGACCAACGGATCCCCCGCGGACCCGAAACTCTGCCCAACGAGAGCCGAGGCGCTTTCGGCACGCGTGTTGCCCTCATTGGTGTCAATGTCGGCCAATTGGCCAAGCGATATGGCATTAAACGTCGTCGGCATAAATCACTCGACAGTCGCACGCCCCCCATTCCGAAGAAGTTGGGGAAGAGTGCCCTGCCCCCACAGGAATACTCACAGGCTTAAGATGCGCATGCGCAGCCCGTTTGATTAGGGGGAGAAATAAGGGAAAGGTCCCACCAATTGGTTACGAGGATTGAAGTTTACGCGCTTCCTGTCCCGCCCACCGCAGTAAATCCTGCATATAGGGCTTGGCCAGATCATCATCGCGGGTCGCGGCAAACAGCGCGCGGGAGAGGCCGTTTGCTGTGATCGGACGGGTGACATAATCACTGCTGTATTTCACTTCGCGCACCACCCAGTCAGGCAACACCGCCACACCGCGATTAGAGGCGACCAGCAATAGAATAACGGCGGTGAGTTCCGCTTGGCGCAACGCAGCGGGTTCGACTTTGGCTGGCGTGAGAAGTTGTGAGAAGATATCAAGCCGCGCTCGGTCCACGGGATAGGTGATCAGGGTTTCCGTGGCAAAATCTGTGGCATCCACAAAGGGCTTCTGGGCCAGAGGATGCTGGGCCGAGGCCACAAAAACCGGCGAATAGTCAAACAGATGAGAGAAGGAAATCCCCGAGAGGTCTTCAGGATCTGAGGACACCACCAGATCAACCTCTTCTTTTTGCAGGGCCGGCATCGCCTCAAACGCCAGACCAGGGCGGATATCGACATCTACGTCAGGCCAAGCTTTGCGGAATTTCTCAAGCACTGGAAACAGCCACTCAAAACAGGCATGGCATTCAATTGCGATGTGCAAGCGCCCCGAGCTGCCATCGCGCAGCCCGTTGAACTCGGCCTCAAGGGCTTCGACTTCGGGCAAAACCTGATTGGCCAAACGCAGCAAACGCATGCCTGCGGCTGATAAAGTCATCGGCTTGGAGCGACGCACAAACAGCTCGACACCCGCCTGCGCTTCGAGGCCCTTAACTTGGTGTGACAAGGCAGATTGCGTAATATTGAGTTGTTCCGCAGCACGCGCCAAACCGCCACATTCGTGAATGGCCCGCACGGTGCGCAGGTGGCGAAATTCGAGATGCATCTTCATATCAGATTCATAACCTTCTTGAGTTTTATGAATTTGCGTAAAGATGCCATGTGTGAGACATGAGGACAACCACAAGATTGGACCCGAAAAAAATGACTGCACCTCAAGTTTCCTTCGAATTCTTCCCGCCCCAAAATCTTGAGGCGTCATTTCGGCTTTGGGACACGGTGCAGTCTTTGGCGCCACTTGATCCGCGCTTTGTTTCGGTCACCTATGGCGCAGGCGGCACGACGCGTGACCTGACCCGCGATGCCGTAGCGACACTCAATAAATCCAGCGGCTTGAATGTGGCGGCGCATCTGACCTGTGTGGATGCTTCCAAGGCGGAAACCCTGAAGATCGCAGATGATTTTGCGGCCGCTGGGGTGAACGAGATTGTCGCTCTGCGCGGCGATCCGCCCAAAGGCAGCAATGGGTTTGTGGCGCATCCCGAGGGGTTCGCCAATTCGCTGGAGCTGATTGAGGCGCTTGCCGCTAAAGGCCAGTTCACCATTCGGGTGGGTGCCTATCCAGAGAAGCATCCTGAGGCCGCAGATATGGCTGCCAATGTCGAATGGCTCAAGCGCAAGATTGACGCGGGGGCGGATGAAGCATTGACGCAGTTCTTCTTTGAGGCGGACACATTTTTGCGCTTCCGCGATGCCTGTGCGGATGCAGGGATCACCGCGCCGATCGTGCCCGGCATCCTGCCGATCGAGAATTGGAAAGGCGCGCGTAATTTTGCCCGCCGCTGTGGCACCGATGTGCCTGTCTGGCTGGAAGATGCCTTTGAGAAAGCTGCGCGTGACGGACGCGAGGACCTCTTGGCGACGGCGGTCTGCACAGAGTTGTGCTCGGACTTGCTGGATGAAGGCGTGGAGGCGCTGCATTTTTACACGCTTAACCGCCCCGAGTTGACACGGGATGTGTGTCACGCGCTGGGGATCACGCCAAAAGTGACACTGGAAAACGTGGCGTAATTTGACACTTAAAGCCACGCTGTGCGCTTGCCTCATGACGCAATTTGCGGCCTCCTGATGTTACGAGATTTGGAGGCCTCCCTTGAGTCAGCACCACTATGCCCAAAGCCGCGACGAGCTTGCCGATATGCAGACAATCCTGTCCCGTTCGGGGTTGGAATTTATGCGCGACATCGTGGAAGGACGCCTGCCCGGTCCTCCGATAGGCCAGACGCTGGGCTTTCGCCCGATCGAGGCCAATGAGGGCCATATCGTCTTTGAGGGCACCCCTGAATTTCACGTGATGAACCCGATCGGAACCGTGCACGGCGGCTGGTACGGGACTATTCTGGACAGCTGTATGGCCTGTGCGGTGCAGACCACATTGAAGGCGGGGCAAATTTACACCACGCTGGAATACAAAATTAACATTATCCGCCCGATCCCGATTGGCAGCACGGTGCATGCAATTGGCCGCGTGCATCATGCGGGACGCTCAACCGGCATTGCGGATGGTGAAATCCGAGGGGTTGAGGATGGCAAGCTTTATGCAACCGGATCAACCACTTGCATCATCATGGATGGGCCGCACCCAAAGGCGTAGCGCTCCCGCCTGCTGCGCTGCCCGTTGGGCGCACAGCCGTTGGGCATGGCTCAGCAAAGCTGAGCCTGTGGGGCGCTGCCCCGTCCCAAGCAGGCTTGGGACTCCCCGAAGTATTTGAGACAGAGAAGAAGCCGGATGACGGTGTTGGCTGTGTCAGCGTTTGGCAACCCTTGTGTTTGACCAAAGCCGCGGCCAAATTGGCGCGGCGGTGTCATTGTTTGGGAAAAGGGGCCAGCAGATGATTTTGGTGTGCGGGCTGGCCACTTGTGAAAGCGGCGCTGATGCGGGCGCAAATGCGCTGCATCTCGCAAGTGTTCTGGCAGAGAGTTGCGTGCCGACGAGCCTGTTTGCTGCGCTGCCAGATACGCCGGAATTCCGCGATCTTTGGGCGTTGATGGCGCGCACGGGTGTGGACACCGAGCGGGTCGCCACGCGAGAACAGCTTAGCTTTGCCGATCTGCCTGATCTGAGTTCTGTCAGCGCTCTTGTGATCTGTGGTGGACGCACCGTTTTGCAGTCGCGCGCAGCGGGACTGTTTGAGGCCTGCCTGCAGAGCGCAGGCGCGGATCGATTGACAGTTCTTGAGATAGCGTCGCCCTGCCCGCCCGAGGCCTGCGCGCGGCAAAAGCGGCTGATGCAGTTGGCCGATGTCATTGTGCAACCTGCCGCGGATGCCCCCAACATGTCAGCCAACGCGGCGCAGCATCTTCTAAGTGGGCGCACCAGTTTGGTTGTTACACAGCTTGGCCCCGACCGGACGGTGTTCTGGACACGTTACGGGCGCATTGATGCACATTCTGCGCAAGGCAGAGACGACATTCTGGCGGCTCTGATGCAGGCTCTATACGCAGTCAAATTGATAAACCCGCAAGCCTTGGCTAAAGCATCACAGGAGCAGATGCGCGCGGTGGTTGCGCGTGCTGAACACCTCAATCAAAGGGCCCCGTTATGAGAGCACTTCTTCAACGCGTCACCGAAGCCTCTGTCACGGTGGATGGCGAGATTGTCGGCGAAATCAGCAATGGATTGCTGGTGCTGATCTGCGCCATGCAAGGCGACACCGAGGCGCAGGCCGACAAGATGGCCGCCAAAGTGGCGCGCTGTCGTATTTTTGACGACGACGCGGGCAAGATGAACCGATCGGTCACCGATATCGGCGGCAGCGCTTTGGTGGTCTCCCAATTCACGCTTGCCGCAGATACGCGCAGCGGCAATCGTCCGGGATTTTCCACGGCCGCCGCGCCGAAGGACGGTGAGCGATTGTATGAGTATTTCGCCCAAAAGCTGGCGGATGAGGGCGTGCCAGTCCAAAAGGGGCGTTTTGCAGCCGACATGAAAGTGCGGCTGCTCAACGACGGCCCGATCACCATCTGGATGGAGTTCTGAGCTACCTTAGGACTTCTTCACAAATTTGGTCAGAATGACGATGCGTTGACCTTCGACGCGGCCTTCGATGTGCTCGGCATTGTCCGCCACCAAAGAAATGTTGCGTACAGCCGTGCCGCGTTTGGCAGTAAAGCCTGCGCCTTTGACCGGCAGATCCTTAATCAGCACAACTGCGTCGCCTGCAGTCAGCAGCGCGCCATTGCTGTCGCGATGTTCAACCGCATCTGCGGCCGGCAAGCCCGCTTCGGCCCAAGCCAGCACGTCCGGTTCAAGATAGGCGATGTCCAGAAGATCGCGCGCCCAAGGGCTCTCGGTGAGCTGCTGCAGTTGACGCCATGCCACAACCTGCACCGCCGCCTCGGGGCTCCAGATTGCGTCGTGCAGGCATTGCCAATGCGGGCCATCTTTGGGGCCGTTTTCCACACCGTTTTGGCAGGTTTGGCACAGCGCAAGCACGTCATCGCGTGGTGCCACGGGGATATCTGCGGTCTCGCCGCTCGCGCTGCATAGCGCACAAACATTGGCCATCTGGCACTCCTGAATTGATTTGCGGCCTCTATGGCGACAAATCCGGCGCAGGTCCATGGCAAAAGGGCTGGCACAAGTGGCGGCTTGCGGCCATTCTGCGCCAAAATTGGGAGAGTAGACATGGCGGGTGATGCGGCGCAGCTGTTGGAAGACATTTGGCAAGCTGGTGTGGAGGCTGTGCGCGGGGACACCGCCACAGCGGCGGCGCTGGTGCAGCACAAGATTGCGCGTCCTGATCGCATTGTCGCGGTGGGCAAGGCCGCCGCGGCAATGGCGCGTGCGACGCAAGCGCATTTTGGCACCGATGTGCCAACCCTAGTGGTGACCAAATACGGTCATGCCGAAGGGCTTGTGGGGGCTGAGGTGATTGAGGCGGCTCATCCTGTGCCGGATGAAAACAGCCTAAAGGGCGGTGCGGCCCTGGCTAAGGCCGTGGAGGCCATGGCGGCGGACAGCCATCTGTTGATGCTGGTGTCTGGCGGGGCGTCATCGCTGGCGGAATTTCCGGAAGAGGGTTTTGATCTGGCGGCACTGCAGGCAGAAAACGCGCGCCTGTTGGCGCAGGGATTGGACATCCATGCAATGAATGCTCAGCGCAAGACCCTGTCGCGCATCAAGGGCGGCAAGTTGCTGGCGCGTTTTGGCGGGACAAGAGTGAGTACGCTGGCACTTTCGGATGTTGA
The DNA here is from genome assembly GCA_900143615.1 of Rhodobacteraceae bacterium Alg231-30. Lineage (GTDB taxonomy): Bacteria > Pseudomonadota > Alphaproteobacteria > Rhodobacterales > Rhodobacteraceae > Shimia. Next base: position 995,406 of record FREU01000001.1, on the reverse strand, counting down.
GGGCGATGATTTATCGGTTATCGGCTCAGGCATTGGTGATGCGCCTACCCCGCCGGATTTTGACTTTGCGCCTCATATCATTGCCTCAAACGCCATTGCCCGCGCGGCCTGCGCAGCGCGTGCGGCGGCCTTGGGGTTAAATGTGCTGTCCAACCAAGAAACACTCTATGAGGATGTCAGCGCACTTGCTTCGCGTTTGGGGGTGACTTTGCGCGGCGATGCTGTCGGGCTGCGCATCTGGGGTGGCGAGCCGACGGTGATTTTACCGTCCAATCCGGGCGAAGGTGGGCGCAATCAAGCACTGGCGCTAGAGATTGCGCGCGAAATACAGGGGCGCGCGGATCTGCATGTGCTGGTGGCGGGCACGGATGGCACGGACGGTCCGACTGCTGCGGCCGGCGGGCTGGTGGATGGGGCCACATGGGAGCCGCACGCAACCGACGCGTTGAAAGCTGCGGACAGTGGTCGGTTTTTGCGTTCAAAGGGGGCGCTGTTCACCTCGGGACCGACCGGCACCAATGTGATGGATTTGGCGCTGGCGCTTCAAACCTAAGCGCCAGCGGTCCACAGATTAGTCCGTCATCGACAGGGTTGCAGAAATGGCTTTGCGCCAGCCTTCATAACGGCTTGCGCGCCAGGTTTCATCCCGATTGGGGTGAAACTGATGCTGCATTTCCCAAGTCTCGGCAAACTCGTCCATACCCGGGTAAAGCCCGATCTGCATGCCCGCCAGCCAGGCCGCGCCTTTGGCGGTGCTTTCGGCCACCACGGGGCGATCCACAGGTGCCCCAAGGATGTCTGAGAGAAACTGCATCGCCCAGTCATTGCCGCTCATGCCGCCATCAACGCGCAAGACCGTATCGCCGCCAAAATCAAAATCCGCATGCATCGCTTCGAGTAAATCCCGCGTCTGAAACCCCACACTCTCAAGGGCGGCGCGGGCAAACTCGGCAGGTCCCGAGTTGCGCGTCAGACCAAACACCGCGCCGCGCGCTTCCGGCACCCAATAGGGCGCGCCAAGACCGGTGAAGGCTGGCACCAAAATCAACTCGTGACCCGGGTCCGCTTTCTCAACCAAAGCAGCGGTATCAGCGGCGGTGCGGATCACCCCCATACCGTCGCGCAGCCACTGCACCACAGCCCCGGCGATGAAAATCGCCCCTTCCAGCGCATAGGTCGGCTGCCCGTCCAGCTGATAGGCAATGGTGGTTAACAGGCGGTTTTGTGATGTCACTGGGGTCAGCCCCGTGTTGAGCAGCGCAAAACATCCCGTGCCATAGGTCGATTTCAACATACCCGGCGCAAAACAGGCCTGCCCGATGGTGGCCGCCTGCTGATCGCCTGCCACGCCACGAATAGGGATCGCGACACCAAACAGGTCGGCATCTGTCTCGCCAAAATCGTCAGCACAGTTGCGCACCTCGGGCAGCATCGCCATGGGGACGCCCAGCAATGCGCAAATGTCTTCAGACCACGCGCCTTTGTGGATGTCATACATCAAGGTGCGCGCAGCATTGGTGGCATCAGTAGCATGTACTTTGCCGCCCGTCAGACGCCAGATCAGATAGCTGTCGACCGTGCCAAACAGCAACTCGCCCGCCTCTGCCCGCGCGCGCGCGCCCTCGACGTTGTCCAACAGCCATTTGACCTTGGTGCCCGAAAAATACGGATCCAACAACAGGCCGGTTTGCGCGCGCACCATGTCCTCATGACCACCCTCACGCAATGCATCACAAATCGCGGCCGTGCGCCGGTCCTGCCAGACAATCGCGTTATGAATGGCCTCACCCGTGGTGCGATCCCAAATCAGCGTCGTTTCACGCTGGTTGGTGATCCCGATGGCGGACACTTCGCGCGCGCCTTTGCCTGCACGCGCCAAAGCGCCGCTACAGGCCTCAATTGTGCTCACCCAAATATCGGTAGGATCATGCTCGACCCAACCGGACTGCGGAAAATGCTGCTCAAACTCCAACTGCGCGCTGGCAACCGGTCGAATGGCCTCGTCAAACAAAATTGCCCGACTGGATGTCGTACCTTGATCAATCGCAAGAATATGGCCCAAAACTCGCCTCCCCAAAATTCGTTTTGCGAACTTAGAAGCCCGCCTCCAAAACGGCAATCGCCAATCAACAACGTGACCTTACGACTTTTTGGTGCTGAAAATACCTCGGGGGAGTCGCCTTGGCGACGGGGGCAGCGCCCCCTAAGGTTCCGCCCCCACCTGTGACGTCTTATCCAAGAACGCCTGCAGCGCGAGCATAACAATCGCGCCGACAATGCTCACCACTTGCAGTATCGGGTTGAAAGAGAGAATGCCCACAGCAAAGCCCAAGCGCAAACCAATCTCCCATTTGGCCAGCTTATAGCGATCAAACCCTGCCAGCGCGCTGGCGAGCAAATACAGTGATAGCGCAATGCGGCACAGCACTAACGACAGGGCTGACCAATCCACCGCCCCATCATAACCAGGCAAGAACACATCCATTCCGCTGCTGGTTTGGGCAGGATCGATGACAGCGTCTTCAATCAATAGAATTTCCGGATACAGCGCGAAAATGAACGGGATCACAAACATCACGACACCTGATTTGACCGCCGAGAAACCGGTCGCCATAGGATTGGCCCGCGTGATCGAGGCGGCCGCAAACGCCGCCAATGCGATCGGTGGAGTGATCGCGCTGGCAACGGCAAAATAGAATATGAACATATGCGCAGTGAATGTCGCAATCCCAAGCCCCGCCAGCACCGGCCCCATCAGCAAGGCAACGTTGATATAAGCCGGCACGGCGGGCATCCCCATACCCAGCAGGATGGCGATAAACATGGTGACCATCAGCGCGATCAGCTGAAACCCAACAGATCCGTCCTGACCAAGGTTGAGCGTGTTCAACCAGCCCAAAACATCAAGTGAGATAAAGTTTGGCAGGCCGGTGAATTGCAGGCAGAAATCGATGATCGAGACGGCCAGAAACATCAGATACAGGGTTGAGACCAAAATGCCCGCATCCGACAGCGCATCCACTATTTTACCCGGTGCACGCCGCACCTCGGGATCGACAAACAACAGCGCGATCAACAGCATCACCGCCCACCACCCCGCGCTCCCTGCGTCCCCAGCTGCGTTTTGGACCGCCTGCTGAAACCACGACAGATTGTGCACAACACAAGCGCCATCCACAAAGCTGCGCTCAGCCCCCAAGACCCCGCCGAGCAGGCCACAGCCGACCATTTCCTTGGTCGTGAGCAACAAAACCAGGATCAGCAAAATTGGGCCAAAGATCATCGCCAAGTTGAGGATGTCCTGGCGTGACATCAGCATATCATCAGTCAACTCACCGATGGCCTTGATATTCTGCTTGCGGGTCTGAAACACCACCGACAGAAACAGACAAAAGAAATAGGCCACAGCCGGAATGATTGCGGCAATGATCACCTGAGAATAGGGCACCACCGTCAGCGAAGCCAAAACAAAGGCCGCAACCCCCATCACCGGCGGCATGATCGACCCACCTGAGGAAGCCGCGGCTTCGACACCGCCTGCAAAGACCTTGGAAAATCCACGCTTGAGCATCATCGGGATTGTCAAAACGCCAGTGGATAACACGTTGACGATTGGCCCACCTGAAATGGTGCCAAACAGTGCAGAGGAAACAATTGCCGCATGGGCCGGACCGCCGCGCAGCTTACGGGTCCAGCGAAACGCCAGTTTTATCAACGACTGCCCGCCAGCCGAGGCGCCAAACAGCGACCCCAGCACCAGATAGGGAAAGATCGTATTTAGCATGATGTCCATGAACCGCCCCAACAGACCCGAGGCATTGTTGACCAAAATATCATGCACACGAGGCCGCCCATCTGAGAGCATGCGCGGCTCGCCGGCCAGTTTGGTCATCAGGTATTTGTTGATGTCCTCGGGACCGTGAAAATACCACACCAAGACCGTGATCATGGTGTAGAGCGCCACCACCAAGGCGACCATAACCAAGGCCACCCCCCAAACGCGGATATTGTAGGTCAGAAAAACCATCACTGTGAGACCCACAATCAGCACCAGCCAGCCCCCCGTATTGGCAACACAGCTGGGGTCTTCCACTGTGGTGGGCGCAGGCAGACCCATTGTGTCGGCAATTTCGGTTTCGATCCTGAGCGCCTCGGCAATCAGGCGGGCACGCTCGCCTGTGACCTGATCAATCAAACAGATGGATTCGATTTCAACGACATAGGTGATCGAAACTGTAAAAGCGGCAGCGATCATCGCCAGATCAAGCACCAACCCCCAGCGGCGTTTGCCAATGGGTGCGTCTTTCCACGATTTCCAAGCCGAGTGTTTGAGCACAACGCAAAGCATCATCAGCGCGAACGCCAGTGGGTAGAACCATTCGGTGGGAAAACGTCGGATCTTAAGCCACTCAAGCCCCGTCAAATTGCGCAGCCCTGTGTCCAACCCCGGCACGCCGGGTATGGCGTTCATCAAACCTGCGATGACAATGAAAAGCGACAGCCAAAACAGACCTCCACGAGGCTGCTTAAAGGCGTCGAACTCTGGCTCAGGCGTCTGGTTCATAGCGTGTCTCGCAAAGATAATTGGCAGAGGGCAGCTGTTAAGGCCGCCCTCAGACCATGGACCTTAAGGCTTGGCACAATCTGGCAAAGTATAGCCTGCCTCTTCCCAAGCGCGCACCGCACCGGGGTGGTACTTTATCGGGTTGGGACCACACATTCCGGTCATGGCCGGATCGGTTTCACCAAGCCAGCCTTTGGGCATGCTGGGTGTGCGCATGGTGATCTTGTCCATCCCGTCAAGGAAGGTTTTGGTCAGCGCATAGGCCAGCTCTTCATCCATTGAGACACTCACGACATCGCCGCCAATATCGGCGTAGCCACGGAAGAATTCATCCTCGGACACGACGCGAATATTGGGACCAAACAGCTCATCCTCGATGGGCTGCACAACTGCTGCACTCCCGGGAGCTTTGCCAAATTTCGTGCCCGGTTCGCCCTCAAATGCGGCCTTTGGGAACGAATGCACGACCATCCCGCCGGAAGCTGCCGCTTGTGAATGGCGCGCATCCGGAAAGTTCATCGGCAGGATATGCGCATCCGCTGATCCGTCGGTGATGGTGGCAACAGCCTGACCCCAGTTCACCTGCACACCTGTGTAACCTTTGCCTTCATCCATACCCGTGGCCAACCGCGCCATCGCGCGCGCTTTGTTCAGTGCTGCCCCCCGCGGAGGTCCGTTGTAGACGGTTGCGCCTTCCAGCGCGTCCCAACCGCCAAAGTTCTTGCTCTCATAAGACGAGAGACCAAAGACCGCGAACCGGTAAGTATAAAGAACCGACAGGTTTGCCGTGAGCTCCGCGCCCTTGTCAGCCCCAAGGCTGGCATAAGGCCCTGCCCCTTTGGACATCAGGAAAGGCAAAATGAAAGGCGCGGCGGCAATATCGGTTTTGCCTTCAGCCACGTTTTGCACCGAGTTGGTCAGCGTTTGGCCAGCGGCCACTTGGATGTTGGCAAGCCCTGAAGTTGCCGCCAATTCTGCAACCCCCAGCATCGTTTGCGCCGCAATTTCAGTTGGGGGGGTGGTTTCCCCCGTGAGGTTCGCCTGCGCATGCGCTGCAGATCCCACCGCGACCGCCGCAATGACCCCGGCTGTTTTTATAAGTTTAGACATGGTTTCCTCCCGTCCTTGTCTTTACCCAATTGTATGGTCTGGCAGTGCCCGACCGTCGTTCTCCAATTCGTTTCGGTCCCGATATCCGATTAGAATACCTGGTGGTTCTTTGCCCGCCGCCATTTTCTCAACAGCAGCCGCGGAGCGTGTAATTCGGTTGTGATGGCGGCGCGTCCATTCAAAGTGCAGCCCCTGAAGCCGCTCTCGCTCAGACGCATAATCAGGGTCCCCTCCCAGATCGCGCAGCTCGTTTGGATCGTTTTTCAGATCAAACAACAACGGGCGCATTTTTTCCACGTAGGTGTATTTCCACCGACCATCAAAGATCATGGTCAGACGCGCATCCGCCTGATCAACGCCCACGTCCTGACGCGCGTCGCGGGTGGCGTAGTCGTATTCTGACACTGCAAAACTGCGCCACTCCGTGTCCTGCCCATGGAGCAGAGGTGACAGAGACCGACCCTCTAGAATATGCGGCTTAGCCTCAGCACCCATGAAATCTAGGAATGTCGGCACCAGATCGATCGCCTCAACCAAGGCATCTGTATGGCTGCCGCGGGTGGCGTCCGCTTCGGGTCGCGGATCATAGACCAACAGGGGAATACGGGCGGAACAGTCATAAAACAGGTCTTTTTCACCCAGCCAGTGATCGCCCATGTTGTCGCCATGGTCCGAGCAAAACACAATCATGGTGTCGTCCATGCGACCGCTGTCACGCAGGATGGCAAACAGCCGCCCCATCTGATCATCCAGCTCTTTGATCAGCCCCATATAGCAAGGGGCCACCAAATCGCGCACATCTTCGCGTGACATGCTCTGACACACCCGCATATCCATCCAAGCCTGCATCAAGGGATGTTCAGCCTGACGTTCTTGGACGTTGCGGTTAACTGGCGGCACGTCTTGCGCGCTATACATGTCGTTGTAGGGCGCGGGCGCCAGATAGGGCCAATGCGGTTTGATATAGCTGAGGTGACACAGCCACGGCTGAACACCTTGCGCCTCGATATATTCGATACCACGCGTGGTCAGCCACGCAGTTTCAGAATGCTCTTTGGGCACCCGTGCGGCCAACGGAGCGTTGTCCAATAGCCAACCAGAGCGCATCTCGCCATCCGGCCCAATTGCTGTGTTGGCCCATTCTTCCCAAGGATTGTCACCATCCATGCCATGATCGCGCAGGTATTGATCATAATCTTCGGCGTGGCGATTGGGGTAATCGCTATGGTTGGTCCCGTCGTCACGCACACTGACATCAAAGCCGCATTCAGACACCAAAGCACCAATGGTGCTTTCGGGCGATATCCCTAGTCGCTTCATACCTTCGCGGTCTGGCGTCATGTGGGTTTTGCCAACCAGCGAACATTTTGCACCAATCTCGCGCAGATGATCACCCAAGGTCGGCTCACCAATACGCAATGGAAAACCATTCCAAGTTGACCCGTGAGAGCGCACATAACGCCCCGTATAAAAGCTCATCCGGCTTGGGCCGCATATCGGCGATTGCACATAGGTTTTGTTAAACCGCAAACCCTGCGCGGCCAACCAATCCAAATGCGGCGTGTCGATGTGGGTGGCACCATAACAGCTTAGGTAGTCCCACCGCAGCTGGTCAGCCATAATAAATAGTACGTTTTTCTGCGCCATATCACTCTTACAGTTGGTTAGACGTAATCACCTGCCTGCAATAGTTGACGCTCACAACATATCCGTCCAATAAAGATGTGACACAGTAACTTGCGTTTTTGATATGAACATTGACCCTAGGCATTTGGAACAGCTGGCGGCGATCGTTGAGTTTGGCACTTTGAACGAGGCGGCCAAACGGTTGGGCACATCCCAACCCGCGCTCAGCCGCATGATCACAAATCTAGAAACCCGAATGGGCGTGCAGCTGTTTGAGCGCAGCACCCGCCCGCTGATCCCGACCGAAGTTGGCAAAAAGCTGGCCAACCACGGACGTACCATCAAATTGACCCGCCAAAGGGCGCTGGAAGATGTGCAGATCGTTTTGGGCGGCATGAGCGGTCAGCTTAAGATTGGCGCGCCACCGTTTTTGTGCGAACGCCTTGTTGGGGATGCAATTTCCAGTTTTCTGCAGCCACGGCCCGACACCGAAATAAAGCTCATCGCCGAGTATTTCCCCCAATTGGAACGACGTGTTTTGTTAAACCAACTGGATGTCGTTATCTGCCCTCTTCGACTGCTCACGTCATCCAAAAACGATCTGTCGGTTGAGCCGCTGTTTCGCGACGACCATGTCATTGTGGGGCGCGCAGATCACTGGCTGTCACAGAAGAGCGAAATCACCGCACGTGATCTTGAGCGCGCCACTTGGATCAGCCACTCGGAGCACAGCATGTTGCAGTCGGACATGGCCGCGCTCTTGACTTCTCTTGGGGTCAGCACGTTGAAGTTTGCCTTTCAAAGTGAATCCGCTGGCGCCATTTTAGAGATGTTGCGCAACACAGATTTCCTCACGGTTTTGCCCCGCTACGCGCTACGACACAGCGCGGCAAAAGACAGTCTCGCACCCCTGCCCATTCATATTGGCGCCTCTGCAATGTCCGTTGGGATGGTGACACCGCAAAACCGATTGGAGAGCCCGCTGCTGGCGGCGTTTAGTGCGCATATGCGTGACTATGTGTTCAGTGAGTTACCTGAGCTTCAGCAGCAAAGCCCACTGGGTGACGGGCGCATGTGACAAAGTATTTCGCAGGTATTTAGCAATCAAATCGCCTTTGGCAGGCAGACAAAACTTCCTGTCCGCTATAGGCAAGTGATCGATTTCCAACCTCCTAAATATCTTATCAGAAGGCAGCCACAAAGGATGCTTTGATCAGAAAGGTTGGAACCCATGACACATTTTTTCAAGAACACCACAATCGCCGCCGCAACTGTAGCCATGGCCCTAAGCATCCCGGCCAGCGCATCGGCTGGCAAAATTGGCGACCGCGCCCTCAAAGGCGCAATTGCAGGGGCCGTGGTCTCTGAAATCGCCGGTGGAGATGCCAAACAAGGCGCCGCAATCGGTGCCGCAGCTGGTGCCATCAGCGGCGCCATCGACAAAAACGACAAAAACGACAAACGGGATCACGGGTCAAAACACAACAAAGGCAAAAAACGCTAATAATCCTACAACAGCCGGAGAGGTTGCCCCTTTCCAACCGAAGCCTGCGCACTCAGGCTTTCTGCTTCAAACCTGGAGTGCCTAGTGCACGCCAGGTTTGATGGCGGTTCGCATTTTGGTAGCCGCCTGCGCTCGGTCATGGCAGGCTATTTTACCGCGCCCTCTGATAGCAGAGGATTGGCAGCGTCGGCGCCTTTTAGGCAGCCAACCACGCCGGAATATGTCCAATGTCTTGCAGAACCACATCGGCATGAGGTGCCAACTCTTTGGTCCCTGCCATACCTGTGAGCACAGCCACAGTCTGCATCCCTGCCCGACGCCCAGCGATCAAATCATGGGTGCTGTCGCCCACCATCACCACACGCGCAGGATCAAGTTTCATCTGATCTGCGAAAGCCAGCAAAGGCTGCGGGTCAGGCTTGGCGCCAAAGCCGCTGTCAAAGCCTGCAATAAAGTCAAACATCCCGACCACGCCAGCCCAATCCAGATGCGCGCGCGCAGCAAATTCGGTGTCATTGGTCATCACCCCGAGGCGCAAACCTGACTGTGCAAACCCATCCAACAAAGGCGCAAGAGGCACCGCCGGCACCAGCGGCGCTTGGGCAGCATCCTGCATCATTTTTTCTTCGATGGCATCAACATCCGCGCCTTCTATGGCGCTGGCCACCGCTTCTGCGGCTTCGCGGTTTGTCCCAGCGATTACAAAGCTTTGCGGCAGAAAGCTGCGCGCATCGAGATCATATTCCAGTGCATTGGCAATGCGCAGCGCCAAATCCGGATCACCTTTCGCAAACCCCAAAATAGACTGATGTGCCCAGACGTTCCACGTGCCGGCAAAATCAAACAGCGTGCCATCTTTATCAAACAAAAGCCCATCTGCGCGCATTCTATGTCCTTTCGGGAAATCTGGTCAGGCTGACAACCTCATCTTGACGCGACCATGCCCCGCCTTTGACAATCACACAAGTGCCTTGCGCGCGCCCATCAGGTCCAGTGCATACGCGACGCCCCCAACAGAACCTGCGCGGCCATCATAGGCGTTTCATAAGCTTCGCCATTGGCGTCACAAAACGCCACAACCCAAGCGTCATCCATGGTCAGAAATTCAAGCACCGACCCCAGAAACTCAGGCTCGGCCGCGCGCTGTGCCAACTCGCCAGAGCTGGCGCCACTAGCGCCCAGAAAAACCGGCAATAAATCGTCATTTGCAACCAACCACGCCAACACACGCAGCCCCAGCGTTTCCGCCGCTTCAGTGGATAGGGACATTTTTCACCATCATGGAAATGTTTTCTTAACCAATACCGATACAAGTTTAGTTAACACTTAGTAAGTTCGCGGGTACCACAATGTCAGGCCAAATTTTGATCGTCGACACCGTCGCCACGAATCGCATTGTGCTGAAGGTAAAGCTCGCCAGCGCCTTCTTAAAGGTCGAACAGGCCAGCACTGCGGCGCAGGCGATCGCGCGCCTCCAGATCAACCTGCCCGACATTATTATTCTGGGGGGTAACATGCCGGATATGAGCGTTCTGGACATGTGCCGACGGCTTAAGGCCTGTGAAAGAACGTCTCAAATTCCACTCATTGTTGTGAGTGATGACCCAAAACGTCAAACACGGCTGGACACATTACGCGCAGGCGCAGACGAGTTTCTTACAAAACCCGTGGCAGATGACGGGCTTTTGGCCCGCATCCGCAGCCTGATGCGCGCGCGTGACAGTCTTGTAGAGATGAGATTGCGCGACAGCATTGCACATATGCCGGGTTTGGCCGATCCCAGAGCAGGTTTTGAAGTGCCTGCCGCGGTGGTTTTAGCAGCACAAACCGGCAAACAGGGACAACACTGGCGTGCCATGTTGGGACCCCGCGTCCCCTACCGGCTGCGCAAGACAACTGTTGAAGATGCCATCCGTGACATGTCCCAATACCCCACGCCTGACGCCTTTGTTGTCGCAGTCTGCATTTCTTGTCCTGAGGTTGGGCTCCGCTTTCTGGCCGAGCTGCGGTCGCGCCGGAAAACCCGTCATGCGGCAGTGCTGGTGGTGCTGGACCACGATGATGACCTCACAAGCATAAATGCGCTGGACCTTGGGGCCAATGATGTCATGTCCGGACCGTTTGATTCTGAAGAAGCGGCCCTCCGGCTAGATGCGATCATTCAACGCAAACGCCTTACCGACAGGCTGCGCCAATCGGTAGAGGCCGGGCTAAGCGCCGCCGTCACGGATTCACTCACGGGACTGTACAACCGACGGTATGCTTTGCCCAAACTGAGCCGGATTGCCCAACAATCGGGACAATTGGGCGAAGAGTTTGCGGTGATGGTGGCGGATCTGGACCACTTCAAATCCGTCAATGACAAATACGGACACACCTCCGGAGACATCGTTCTCTCCGAGGTGGCCCGCCGCCTGCGCGCAGCGCTCGGCGAGGCCGATTTGATTGCGCGCATTGGGGGGGAAGAATTCCTTGTTGTGCTACAGCGCACATCGCCTAGAAAAGCCGAAGAGGTTGCGGCCCGGCTCTGTGAAATTGTGCGCAAGGACCCTGTTTACATTCGGGACCGCGACATCCAGATCCCAGTCACAATCAGCATAGGCGTCGCCATGGCAGCGCCAAATCACCTTTCATTGGCGGATGAAAGGCTGCATCAAATGGCGCTTTGCTCAGACGAATGTGCAACCGCCACTCGGTTGATCGACCTTGCCGACCAAGCCCTCTATGGCGCCAAAGCCGAAGGGCGCGATCAGTTTACCCTATGCCGTCCGGCAGCGTAGCGATACGCGCGCTGCGCCGTTTGCCAGACACCGCATGCCGATTGAAAACTGTTTCTTGACGTGTTGAGATGATTTTGGTTCGCGCTGGCTTACTCAGAGCGCTTCTTTTCCCAATTCTTTGAGCGGTCTTTGTGATCTTTCTCTTGCTCGTGGGAATACCTGCTACGGTCGTGGGAATGTTGTAAAATGCCCTCCAGACGCTGGGTATATGCCTCGAGCTCTTCAGCAGACATCGAACCAATTCTCTCAAGCATCACGTCATTCGCAACTTTGCGCCGTATGTCACCAATCGCGTCGAGATTCTCGATCACATCCCGCAGCGCCTCTGCATCGAAAGTATCTGCGCGCAAAATCTCAATTGCTCGCGCCATCGCCTTGCGATCATTGGAATACTCGATTTCTGAGGAGCGATAGGCATCGCGAATTGCCTGCCCAACAGCCCGACGGTCATCGCGGCTCAACGCCGCTACATGCGGGGACACGACGCGATCGGAGGACTTGCGACGCTCCATCTCGTCTTTGGCCACAAATGCAGCCCCGCCGACAATCCCAAGGATAATCAGGTTCAAGGCCAGCGACCCCACCAATAACACCCGCGTCAGCCGCGAGCGTCTTGATGTTTTATTCTTGTCCTCAGACATCCCCACCCCCATCAGTCCAGCACAAAGGCGTAGCTGTTATCAAGATCCGAGAGATAGCTCTCGGCATTTGTTGTCAACAGGCTACCAGCCCAGTCAGATTGCATCATTTCCGGACCTGCTGCCACACCGATCCAAACACCAGCGACCGTTGCCGCAGCCAAACCACCCATGGATTGCCAACCGCCGAGCACTTTCACAACGACCTGGAACATCGTCAGTTTGGGCGCTTTTTCCGGTTCGGGCTGCTGTTGCTGTTCAGCCTGAACCGCCAAGGCATCCGCCATGACCCGCGCCAACAAATCGGATGAGACAGCTTCTTCCATTTCGCGCGCCGCTGTCGCAAACAGATCGTCCAACATCATGTCGTCAAGTTTGTCATCACCCATCGGAATACCCCAGAGCTTCGCGTTGATCCGCCAATATTTTGGTCAACGCCCGTTTCCCACGCGCCGTCAGGCTTTCGACCGCCTCGACGCTAATACCTACTATTTCGGCAATCTCAGGATTGCCCAAACCTTCTATGTGGCGCAATACCACCGCCTGTCTTTGACGTTCCGGCAATTGCGCCAATGCAGCCTGAAGCGCGCTCATGCGGGCATCTTCCTGCATCACTTCTGCGGCCGGTTTGGCGCCATCTTCGGGCTCCGCGATAGCGTCCAGCGCCACGCCGCGCGTCTTGCGCAATCGATCCGTACACAGGTTGGCCACAACACGATACAACCAGGTTGTGACCTTGGCCTCGCCCTGACGCCACTCAGGCGCAATTTTCCACAACCGGATCATTGCTTCCTGTGCGACGTCTTCTGCCTCGGCCTTGTCCCCCAACATCCGAAATGCCTGCGAAAACACCCGAGGTGTCAAACGCAGCGTCAATATTCGTGCGGCAGACTGATCCCCGTTTGCAAACAGCACTAACAGCGCGTCGTCCGGGATATCGTCCTGCTGGTCATAGGGCATGCTCATAATCCCGATGGCTAGCGCGTTGAGGGTTATTGTTCAATGTCGGGCGAGATCATTCCCGCCCGACAAGTCAGTTATTGCCAATTAGCGGCTACGTTTACTCATCATTTCGCAGCCGCCATTGCCGCGCATGTTTTTTGCACCACGCATGTCTTTGCCACTCTTCATGGACTTGCCGTGACGTATCTCTTTACCACCACGCTCAGATTGCGACAGCTTGGCAAAACCCGCTTCGAATTCCTCTTGCGAGATCACTCCGTCGCCATCCGCGTCAAAGGCTTCAAAGCTGCGCTGAGCACGCTCGCTTTGATACGCCGCACGCATAGTTTGACGGCGGTTGGCAAATTCTTCTGCCGAAATCTTGCCGTCGCCATCGACGTCCATCAGCGCGAACATATCGGCATGACGATCACTACGCGGATGCATTTCTTCCACGCTCAGCTTACCGTCTTCGTCCGCGTCCAGTTTGGTGAACATCTGCTCGACGTTCACATTCCGGCCTGAGTAGTTGTTTGAGGCTACATGTGCTTGCAGTTCTTCCAGAGTGACAAAGCCATCCCCATCAGCATCAATCGCTGCGAAACGCTCCATCATCGGGGCTTGAAGCTCTTCGGAGGTGAGGAACCCGTCACCATCAGTATCCAGATCTTCAAATGACATGCCGCCACGCATGGATCCACCATGCATCAAGCCGCCCATCATCTGACCACCAGAGGCTTTGGCCCCCATCATTTTGTGGCCCTTCATCCCGCTTTGAGCGGATGCTCCAACCGCGGTAACACTTAGGGCAGCTGCAAGAACTGCTGTGATAACATAGGTGCTTTTCATATTCTTTAACTCCTGTTCGAAACGCGTTGCCGCGCCGGCGTCTTGCCTGTTGAATACTAATCAAACGCCCGCCCCACGGGTTTCCGTCGCAAAGACCCAAATTATTTTTGAGTTGTTTTGCGACATCGGGACGCAAGGCGATTTGCACCCTTTAAAAACTTGCTCATCGACCTCATTTTGTGAGCGCGAACAGTGAGGGACCAAATGACTGAGATTACCCAAATTGCGGACGACCGTCCGCTTAAGCCTGCGCTCTTGCGTGGCTGGCGCCGACGGTGCCCCAATTGTGGCTCCGGGCCGATGCTCAAAGGGTATCTGAAAGTGCGCGACAACTGTTCCGTCTGCAAAGAGGAATTTCACCATCATCGCGCAGATGACGGTCCGGCCTATTTGACGATCCTGCTTGTGGGACATCTTATGGCGCCGATGCTGCACATCGCCTTTGTCCATTGGCGGCCCGATCCTTTGATCCTTTTTACCATTTTTTCGGTTGGCTGTGTCGCCCTCTCGCTCTACCTTCTCCCAAGACTTAAGGGGGTGATCGTCGCGTACCAATGGGCGCGGCGGATGAACGGGTTCGGATCTGTCTAACCCCGCGCGCTCCCTTACCGAGACCGGTAAGGACACAGACATGAGTGAAGACAAAACCGCCATTCGCAACGCTGCCACTGTGATTGTGCTGCGCGATCGCGACAGTGACCCGCATATCCTGATGGGGCAGCGGGGCGCCAAGGCGGCGTTTATGCCCAACAAGTTTGTGTTCCCCGGTGGAGCGGTGGATGCGGCGGATGCTGACATCACCTTGGCCAGCCAAATGCCCGCTGTCTGTCGCGACAGGCTGTGTGAGGATGCCGATGCCAGCCTTGTGCATCCCATAGGCGTGGCCTGCATTCGTGAACTCTGGGAAGAAACTGGCCTGATCCTTGGCACGGCAGGCAGCTGGGCCGCCACCCCTCCGCCGGATTGGCAAAGCTATGCGGCCACCGGACATGTGCCAGCGGCACATGGGCTGCAATTTGTGTTTCGCGCCATCACCCCTCCGGGGCGGCCGCGCCGATTTGATGCACGGTTTTTCCTGTTGGATGCGGCGGAAATTGCCAGCGATCTGGATGATTTCTCGGCCGCCTGTGACGAGCTTTCCCACCTGCAATGGATCCCGCTGCGCAAAGCGCGCGAGTTTGACTTGCCGTTTATCACCGAAGTTGTTTTGGCCGAAGTCGAAGGCCGCGTGCGCGATCCGCAACCGCCGCAATCCGTACCGTTCTTCAAAAATGGCGATGAGGAAAGCCTATTTATGCGCCTCAAGGGCCGCGCGCCGGTTGCGGCTGACGACTAGGTCAGGCTAACAAAACCAGGATCAGGATCGACACAGCCAACAAGGCGATGCCGCCATATTCGCGTGTGCTGATGCGTTCGCGGAAAATCAACACGGTGCCCAATACGCCAAACACCAATTCGATCTGGCCGACGGCTTTGACATAAGCCGCGTTTTGCAACGTGAAGGCTGTGAACCAACAAAATGTGCCTGCCATGCTGGTCAGGCCAATGAAACCTGCGGTTTTCCACGCGGCCAACACGCGACCTACTTCTTGCGGCTCGCGCAGCATGAGCCAAATCCACATGCCGACCATCTGCATCGACGTCGTCGCTGCCAAAGTCACCAGTGCGCGCATCAAGGCCGCATCGCTTGCCACCTCTAGTGACGCGCCGCGATAACAGACGGCAGAGACCCCAAACAATGCGCCCGCGCCGAGACCCAGAGCTGCTGAGGGGCTTAGAAATCGTCGCCACCCGCGTCCGCCTTCGAGCGGGCCGGACATCACCAGCACACCGATGATCCCTATCAGGATTGCCAGCAGGCCCATGCCCGATACGGCCTCACCCAGTATCACCAAGCCGATTAGCACCGTCATCAGGACTTCGGTTTTGATGAAAGTTATACCCACCGCCAGATTGCGCCGTCCAAACAGCATGACGGTGCAGACGGTTGCGGTGATTTGCGCCACGCCGCCAATGGCACCGTAGATCCAGAAGGCCGCACCGTTGAGTGCAACGTCAGGCCGTGCGCTCCATAAGACCACGCCCAAAATCGCCAGCGCAATCGGGGCCGAGTAGACAAAACGCGCAAAGGTCGCGCCCGCTGCGGACAGCGACACTTGGGCGAGATGTTTTTGCAGCATGAACCGCACGGTTTGAAACAGCGCGGCCGCGACCGAGGCGACAATCCAGAATTCCATGCGGAGTTAGTGCCTGCCGCTTAACGTTTTGGCCAGAGCGGATGTGGTAGCGGATCTTTTCTGTGCCAAAAATAGCGCCGAAAGACCGTGGCATAAGACGGGAAATAATAGCCCTCGTTGCGGGATAGATAGCGTGCTCGGTTTTCGGCAAACAGTCTGGGAAGGCGGTACCACGGCATGCGGGGATGCATGTGGTGCACAACATGCAGGTTGTTGTTGAGAAAGATCCACGACAGCGGGCCGCGGTCTTCGATAATTACGGTTCGACCACGCGCCCGTTCATGGGCCTGATGCTCCAGAAAGGTGCGGATTTTGAGGATCGACAGGGCAGCGTAAGCCGAGAGGAGGTAGGCCCATAACGGCATCTGGGCCACGCTGATCAGCCACAGCGCCACGAGTGCCAGCGCGGGGAGATGCAAGAGCCAACCTTTGAGAACCTGCCTGTCACCCATGCGAATGGCCTGCCAGTCTTTGTGCATGAACGCCACCTGCCCCAGAGCCGGCCCCACAAGCAGGCGGCCCAACAGCGTGTTGTTGACCTCATGCAGGGCACGCCGCCAGCGCGGCAAAGCCTGCCAAACGGCGGGGTCAAAATAGTTGGATTCCGGATCGTCATAGGGATCGGTCAGGATCGAGTCCAAATGATGCGCCAGATGCGTGTCGCGAAACCGCACATAGGGGATGAACAGCCCAAGGGCGGGAAACACCAAGGCCTCGCTGACGATTTTGGAGCGGAACGGGTGGCCGTGCAGCACTTCGTGACTGAGCGAGGAGTGCAACGCCAAGGCCAATATGGTCAGCCCCATGCCCAAAGGCACCCAGAGCGCGGCGGCCCATGTGGTGCCAACGGCAAACAGCCCGTAGCAGAGGACAACCAGCCCCAAGGTGGGCCATTCAACCGTCTTGTCACGCCGCACCCAAACCTCAGACATTTGCGCGCCCCCATGAGATACGCGCCCAAATCCGCTCGTACACCAGATACATGCTCAGCCCGAGCGCGGCGTTGACCAGAGCCATCTTGCCGCCCAGCGCCAGTGATCCGGTGGCCATCAACCCGACAAGGGCCATCATCGCCAGCCCGATCATGTTCCAGATCATTGCCTTCACAACCGATCGCGTTCGGGTTTCCATGAGCTCTCCTTGTGGGGTTTTGCCTGTACTCACAAAACTGTTACCCAGCAGAGTGCTGTCGCGGAATTCTGAATGTGATTAACAAAACTCTACATCTGTGATAATTGTCACCTTATGAGTGAAATTATCGACAAACGTCTGCGCGCGGACAGGTTTCGCCAACGTCTTGGGACGGCAATGCAGGAACAGGCCATGACGCAAAGTGCGCTGGCGCGTCGCATTGGCGTGGATCGATCCACCATTTCGCAGCTTCTCAAAGGCGACGGCGCCCGTCTGCCCAATGCGCAGGTGGTGGGCGAATGCGCGGCCGCGCTTGGAGTCTCGGCGGACTGGCTGTTGTCGCTCACCGATCATCCTGAAAACGCCGCCGCGATCATGGCCAATTCCCTGACCGTGACAGCCGCGCCGCGCGCGTTGGTGGATGAACAGATTTTCAATTGGCACATGGAATCCGCAGGCTACAAAATCCGCCACGTTCCAGCGGGTTTGCCGGATATGCTGAAATCCGACGAAATGCTGGTCTGGGAGTATTCTCCGCACCTGGGGCGCACCACCGAACAGGCGATCAATGCCTCACGAGATCGGCTGCACTGGATGCGCTCGGCTCAGTCTGATTATGAGATCGCCCTTCCCCGCCACGAGCTTGAAAGTTTTGCGCGCGGACATGGGTATTACAGCGGCCTGCCCGCAGACATTCGCCGCCGCCAGCTGGATATGTTTGCCGAGTTGAGCGAACAGCTTTACCCCAGCTTGCGCCTTTATCTGTTTGACGCGCATCGGCTGTACTCCAGCCCGATCACCGTTTTTGGTCCGCTGTTGGCGGTGCTCTATCTGGGGCGCAACTATCTGGCGTTTCGCGACCGCGAGCGGGTCACAGGGTTTACCGGCCATTTTGATAGCCTTGTGCGGCAGGCTGATGTCACCGCGCGGCAAATCCCCGATTTTGTGGCGGGTTTGAAAAAGTTGGTCTAGATTTGCGCGCCTTTGCGGGCAGCGACCACCTGTTCGCGTTTCCAGATGATCAAGCCGGAGAGCACGATGATCGACGCACCAGCAAGAGTGGATGCGCTCGGGATATGGGCAAAGATCACATAGCTGTAGCCGATCAAATAGATCAGGAAGGAATAGGAAAACGGCATCAATGTGCTGGCCGGTGCGTAGGCGTGTGCGCGGGTCAAAAGTTCATGCCCCGCCCAGCCGAACACCCCCAATCCGGCCCAAAGCGACCAGACAAAAATATCTGTACTTGGCACCCAACTGAACCACGCAAAAGGTGCCAAAGCAAAGGTGCCCACTGCCCCTGTATAAAACTGCATGGTCCCAGCGCGCACATGCCCCGCCAATTTGCGTGTCAGGATAGAATAAAGCGCCATGCCCAAAGCGTTGAACACCGCCAGCACAGCCGCCCAATGGAATTCTTCGCCAAAGGGCTGCATCACCACCAGAACCCCGCCGAACCCGATCAGAATGGCCAACAGCCGCCAAGGGCCGACACGTTCCGACAGCATTGGCCCCGCCAAGAGGCAAACAATGATAGGGGCGGAAAACATGATGGCAGAGGTCGTCGTCAGCGGCAAAAACTTCAAAACAATAAAGTTGCCCACAGTGGCCGATGCCAACAGGCTGCCACGCAAGACAACCAAACCGAAGTAGCCTTGCGGCACGCGCACAGCCTGTGCGCCACCTTTCAGCGCGGCCTCACCAAGACTGACTACAAAATGTCCCGCATAGCGCAAAAACGCCAGTTGCAGGGCCGAGAATCCCAGCCCCAACAACCACTTGATCGATGTATCTAAGGTGGCAAACAGAAAATAGGCCACCAACATCATGGCAATGGCCAGCGACACTCTGTCGGTTGTGTGGCTGGCCGCTTGCACCGCCGCTAGCCTTTGAACTTGTCGGCGTAGAAGTCGACCATCTGGCTGACCATGTCATCGCCGCGCCCGTCCTCACAGGCATCCTGCAATGCGCCCAGCGCGCCGCCTGCCATTTGCGAGCTCACACCAGCGTCTTGCGCCATCTGGCTATAGTAACCCACGTCTTTGGCAGCGTTTTTGATCGCAAAGGCCAGTTGCGATGGATCACCATCCACACCGTAGCCTTTGACAAAATCCATCATGCCCGAATGCAGCGGACCTGCAGACATCACATTGTAAAGCTTCTCGCGATCCACGCCGGCCACATCAGCCATGGCAAAGGCTTCGGCCATCGAATTCGCCACCGTCATGCCAAAGAAGTTGTTGATCAGCTTGATGGTGTGGCCTGATCCCAGCGCACCAAGATGGAAGACATTCTCGCCCAGATCGTCCAAAACAGGCTTCACTTTGGCAAAGGCAGCCTCATCGCCTGCCGCCATGATGTTGAGCTGGCCATCCAGCGCATGGGTTGGCGTGCGTCCCAACGGCGCGTCCAGATAGGCGCCACCAGCGGCGGCCACTTCAGCGCCCAGCGCCTGCGTGCTGGCCGGCAGAGAGGTGCCAAAGTCAATCACCACAGCTCCCGCTTTCAGCCCCGCAATAACACCGTCGTCACCGCGCATACGGCCTTCGACGCTGGCGGAGGTGTCCATACACAGCATAACAATGTCGCTGGCAGCAGCCACATCGTGTGCTGTGCCAACTTCCACTGCGCCGCGTGCCACGGCTGCGTCCACATTGGGCCGCGAGCGGTTGGCCATCACGGTCACGGAATACCCTTTGTCCAGAAGACGGCTCACCATCGCGGCGCCCATCAGGCCCAGACCAATAAATCCGATTGTCGGCTTGTCCATTGTATATCCTCTCAAAATCATAGTGTTCCCGAGCAGACCCTGCCCGTTCTAGGCTTTAGGGCGCTCAATATTTCTGTATCTACGTCACATCACGGCGCCGATTTGCCAAGGCACAAACTCATCGTCCCCCAACAATTGCGCTTCGGACTTGGACGCTTGTCCGCTGGCGACGCGCAAAACCATCTCATAGATCTCGCGGCCTTTTTCCTCGACCGTCGCGGCGCCGTCCAGAATTGTGCCCGCGTTCACATCCATGTCGTCCGGCATACGTTCGGCCAACCTTGTGTTGGTGGCAACTTTGATGGTGGGCGCCGGTTTTGAGCCATAAGCCGAGCCGCGCCCTGTGGTAAACACCACCATATTACAGCCCGACGCCATTTGTCCTGTGACACTGGCAGGGTCATAGCCGGGACTGTCCATAAAGTTGAATCCGGCTTTGCGCACAGGTTCGCCATACTTCAACACATCCACCAAAGGTGTTGTGCCGCCTTTGGCCGCAGCGCCTAGCGACTTTTCAAGTATGGTAGTCAGCCCCCCCGCCTTGTTGCCCGGGCTGGGGTTATTGTCCATGCTGCCCCCGCTGCGCGCGGTATAGGCATCCCACCAGTTGATCAGACCGATCAAACGCTCGCCGGTATCGCGATCCGCGGCGCGGCGTGTCAACAAATGCTCGGCGCCATAGATTTCGGGCGTTTCCGCCAAGACCCCCGTGCCACCTTGGGCCACGAGCAAATCACAGGCGTAACCCAGTGCAGGATTGGCGGTGACGCCGGACCACGCATCCGAGCCGCCACATTGCAAGGCGAGCGTGATGGCGGAGACAGGACAGGGTTCGCGCCGTGCCTGATTTGCCAGCGGCAGCATCGCGGTTACTTTTTCGATCCCAGCCTCAACCGTGCGCGCAAAACCCGCGACGTTCTGGATGTTCATAGTTTGAAACAGCGGTCCGTGTTTCAGCCCCCAAGCCTCCAGCAGCCAATCAATCTGGTTCATCTCACAGCCCAAGCCGACCATCAGCACACCGCCGTGGTTGGGATGACGCGCAAATCCCCACATCACTCTCTGGAGGGCTTCAAAGCCTTCCCCGTCCCCTGCCATGCCGCAGCCGGTGCCGTGCACATAGGCGACAACCCCGTCAACATTGGGATAGTCGGCCAACCTCTCGGGGGTGAAATGGGCCGCGATACGCCGCGCCGCGCTGGCGGAACAATTCACCGAGGTCAGCACTGCGATATAGTTGCGGGTTCCGATCTGACCGTTGTCGCGCCGATAGCCCATAAAGCTATCGCGTTTTGTGTCTGCGACCTGCGGAACAGGCCGCAGATCTGTGCCAAACTCATAAGCTGCCTCGGTGGCGCGAAATTCAACATTATGCGTGTGTACATGACTGCCCGCCACAATCGGAGCAGCCGCATAGCCGATGATCTGCGCATATTTGCGCAAGGCCGCACCTTGGGGGACGGCAGAGAGCGCCAGTTTATGACCACGCGCGATATCATCCACCAAAGTGACACCCTCCACTGTTTGCCCTGCGGACAGGTTTTCCAGTGCAGTTGCCACGTTGTCGGTTGTATCCAGCCGAAGAAATCCCACCGGCGCTCCTTTTTCTGTCTGTTTACGCACACTCGGGCCCAAGACCATCCTCGACAATCAAAACCCCTGAGGTTCAAAGGTTTTGATTTGCCTTAGGATCAGCATGCCACCGCTCCCTTACAGCAGCAGCGTCACGATATTGGGCCAGCTCAGAAGTACCGCAATCGCCAGCAACTGAATGCCAATAAACGGCAAGAAGCCCTTGAAGATATCGGTCAGTGAAATATGCGGCGGCGCCACGGATTTGAGATAGAACGCGGCAGGTCCAAAGGGTGGCGACAGGAAACTGACTTGCATGTTCATACAGAACAATACCCCGAACCAAATCGACACATGCTGCGGGGAGAGTTCACCGATAAAGCCGATTTCCTCAATCGGAAGGCGCTTCACGATGGGTAAGAACACCGGAATGATCAGCAGAACAATACCAACCCAGTCCATGAACGCGCCCATGAACAACAGGATCAACATCATGGTCAGCAGCACCAGCATGGTCGGCATCTCACTGCCCACAATCAGGTTAGCGATATAATTTGGTCCGCCCGCCAGCGTATATGCCCCTGCAAGTGCTGCAGCCCCTACCGTGACCCAGATAATGGTGCCGGTGGAACGCAACGTGCGCATCAGGCTTTCCCAGATCAGATCAATCGAGGCTTCGCCGCGAAACATTGCGATCACAAACACCGCCAATGCGCCCATACCGGCGGCTTCGGTGATGCCGGTAATCCCGCCATAAATGGAGCCCAAAACAACGCCGATGACCACAAAGGGCGGCACCAGACCTTTGCCATGTTCCCAGCCTGCCTTGCTGCGCTCACGACCAAAGACAAACAAGGCCAGCACAACGCCCAAGACAACCGCGCCGCCCAAGTATGGCAAATGATGCGGCATACCCAAAGTGATCGGCTCAACACCTTCTTCGATGTTGGCGTTCTGGCCGGTGACGGTGAAAAACACCGTGCGCAGGAACAGCACCACCGCAAAGCCCGCCATCAGGATGGACATAAATGCGCCGAAATACCCCAGCTTTTGCAGACCGGTCGGATCTCCCGGTTGCGGATCAGGCAGCGGCGCATCTTCGGGGCGCAATTGCGTACGGATGATGATGTAGATGATGATGAAACTTGCCAGCATGAAACCGGGAACAAAGGCGCCTGTGAACAGTGCTTTGATCGAGGTTTCGGTGATAAGGCCATAGATGATCAACACAATCGACGGCGGGATCATCGTGCCCAGCGAGCCGCTGGCACAGATGGTGCCGATGGCAAGGTTCTGGTTATAGCCCAGCCGCAACATCTGTGGCAGCGCGATCAGCCCCAACAGCACCACTTCGCCACCGATAATGCCTGACATCGCCGCCATGATCACCGCCATCAGCGAGGTCACAATGGCGATGCCGCCGCGCACACGGCTAAGCCAGTAGTTCAGCGAGTTATACATCTCTTTGGCAATGCCCGAGCGTTCCAGAAGCGCGGCCATAAAGATAAACAGCGGCACAGATATAAGCACATATTCGGTCATCAGATCGAATATCTTCTGCGTCAGAATATAGAGCGCGCCGGTGCCTGGCCGTCCGGTCAACATGCCTTCGCCAAAGGTCATCGGGTCCAGCAGAAGGTTGGGTTCAAACTTCATCACCAGCACCAGTAGCGCCAGAACAGCCGAAGCAAACCCAAGCGGCATACCAATGCCCAACAGGACAACCAGCCCAAGAACTAAAACAATTGAAATCGTGCCGACATCCATCAGTCTGCTCCCACGCTACGCTTGATTGCTGCAAGCTCTTCTTCGTCGATGTCGTCAGCGGCGGTGTGCACCTCTGGCTCCAGATTCCAGTCCGAGATCACGTTGATCACTGCCTGAATGGCGATCAGCACGATGATGATCAAAATCATCGGCTGGATCGTGGCGGGAATGGGCGGATCAAACGCCGTACCAAACATCTCCCATTTGTAGAATTTGTTAATGAACACCTGTTTGTAGCTGCCAAACACCATGAAGAAGGCAAACACACAGACCAGAAAGGCGCTGATCACATCAAAGGCATGCTGCATCCAACGCGGCACCATGTCATAGAGCAGGAAAATGCGGATGTGACAGCGTTGCTGCATCGCGTAAAACCCCGAGCACAGAAACACAAAGCCCGCCAGCCACAGCGTCATTTCGTTGGCCCAAAGTGTCGGATTTTCAACGGCATAACGCATAAAGACTTCAAACAGCATGATCGATGTCATCGACAGGATCATCATCATTGTGGCGCGCCCCACAAACAGCGCGGCGCGATCCACACTGCGCCAATGCGGGTATTCCATACCTGCAACCTTGACGCCCATCGCCCCGATAATAAACGTGATCGGGATGCCAATCAGCGCCAGCCAATCGATCAAATCCGCATAGCCGCCAAACAGCCCGCTCATGTTGGGGGTGACGTCTTTGCGTTCGTGCAGCTCGCTGACTTGTGAGAACATGCTCTCATTTGTGTGGGGCACAAAATCCAGAATAAACGCCGGTGCGTGCCAGATCGTCCAGCCCATACAGGTCAAAAAGGCAAATGGCACAACCCATTCCCAAAATCCTCCGGTCTGCGATTTCATGGGCTCCCCTCCCCTTATGCTATTTTATAGTGGTCAATGACGGCACGATCAGGCTCTACCCCCAATCCCGCGCCCTGCGGGATTGCGACCATGCCGCCACTTTGCTTGACCTGCCGCTGAATATTCAGCGGCTCGACTAACAGATCATCGCGAAATTTATTGTCGGTGGTGTCAAACTCCAGCATCGGCTCCCACGGGTGTAGCCCGCCAGGCATGGGCGGCATGGCCGCCAGCAGCTGCAAGTTGGTGGCCACCGCGATCGCGCTGCCCCAGACGTGATTGATCACCGGTGTGAAATGCGCATGACACAGCGCCAGAACGCGCAGGTATTCCGATATTCCGCCCAATGCGCAGACTTCGGGCTGGGCAATGTCCAGACCACGGTTCTCAAGTATCTGACGCCAGCCCCAGCGGCCAAATTCTGCTTCACCGCCGGAAATGTTGACCTTGAGCCCCGCGCGCAACTCGCGATAGCCGTCATGGTCTTCGGGCGCGACCGGTTCTTCAAACCAATAGGCCTCAAGCTCTTCCAGAGCGCGGCCGACGTAAAACGCATCCGAGGTGGTGTAGCAGTGGTTGGCATCCACCATAAAACGGAAATCTTCGCCCACGCCACGGCGCACGGCCTGCGCCAAGGTCACATCATCCTTGGGACCCAAGCCGACCTTCATCTTGGTGGCGGCAAAGCCCATGTCGCGGATTTCTGCGGCTTCATCGACAAACCGCGCGGCCAAGTCAGCAACAGGTTCGGGGCGCAGCATCATGCCATAGCCATAGACGGTCACGTGATCGCGGTGCGCGCCACCAATCAGCTTGTGCACAGGAAGGTTGGCAACCTTTCCGGCGATATCCCACAGCGCGATATCCACGCCGGAGAGCGCCTGCATCGGCATGCCCTTTTGGCCGTGATCGCGCATCAGATTGTAAACTTTGTGCCAGATCACATCGCGATCCATCGGATCAGCGCCAAGGATCATTGGCTGGATCACCTGTTCGACGATGGCCTTGTTGGCCAGAGCGATATGTCCGGGACCGAAGCATTCGCCCCATCCGGTGATGCCCTCGTCGGTTTCAACCTCAACCAGATGCGCGCTGCGCTTGGCGTAATACTGCTGCGAGTAGCCCAACTGCTCTGGGAGGTCGTATTGCAGGACATGACTGGTGATCTTGGTAATCTTCATGACGCCGTCAGTCCGCCGAAATTCAGTTTGATTAGGGAAAAGCGGCGGGATCAGTTGACCCCGCCGCAAAGTTCTTAGCCAAATAGTGACTTATTCCATTGCGCCCATGCCACGCAGGAAGGTCAGGTGGCTTTCCAGCAGAGCCTTGGACTCTGGTGTGGTTGCAAATTCAACCCAAGCTGTCTGAACCGCTGCACGGTATTTGCCCATTTCTTCTGGAGACCATTCGTACATATTCAGGCCTTCTTCAGCCAGTTTGACCGAGTTCTTGGCGTTCTGAACTTCGTTGATCGAGGTGTTCTTCAGACCCAGCGCCTGCATGCCAACTTTCAGGATCGCTTGGTGATGCGCAGGCATACCGTCCCACACGTCCTTGCGACATGCGAGGTGGTCAGCTGGCATCGAGTGGAACCCAGGATAGTTGGTGTGTTTGGCGATGTCATAAAGACCCAGACCGATGTTGTTGGTCAGGTTGGCCGCATCTGCACCGTCGATGATACCGGTTTCCAGCGCTGTAAAGATCTCGTTAAAGTCCATCACGATGGGTGATGCACCGAGGTTTTTAAAGATCATAGTGATGATGCCGGGGGGCGAGCGGAACTTCCAGTCTTTGAAGTCGTCCACGCCGCGGATCGGGCTGGTCGAGCTGAGCGATTCAGGACCCGGGATCCACCAGCCGACAAATTCCATGTTGTGCGCATTATAGAGTTCATTGAGCGCGTCATAGCCGCCACCGTGCAGCAACCATGCGTACTGCTGATACGGATTGGCATAGCCGCCGTTCAAATCACCAGCGAACTGAAATGCTGGGTTTTTGCCAGTTTGGTAGGCACCACCAGTCATGTCGCAGTCCAGAATACCTGTGGCTGCCGCATCAAAAGTTTCGGCAGATTTCACCACGGATGATGAATAAAACATCTCAATCGCGATTTCGCCATTGGACATCGCGGTGACGTCTTCGATGAATTCAGCCGCCATTTTACCCGACAGGGTTTCTGGCGAGAAATGCGTCTGAATGCGCAGATTTGTGGTTTCAGCAGACGCCGTAAACGCGGTGCTGGCCACAATCGCGGCTGCGGACGCAGCTGTGGTAAGTGTCTTAAATAGTTTCATTTTCGTCCTCCCTAACTCCAAAAATTTGCGGCCCGCTTCATGTCGGATTTCCGCAACTCCTCACTTTTGGTATGATCAAACTAGCCTCAGCTTTAAGTTCCGGCAACAAATTTATTGAATTTCTATTTTTATTGAGATTTTATGGAAATCACGAAATTCTTTAAATCTTTGAGTCATCGGATCCGCAAATGCCCGCCAGCGAAACAATATATGAGGATATGCGCGACCGGGTTGTGAACGGAGAATTTACGCCCGGACAAAGACTTAGGCCGGAAAAGCTGCGCAGTGATTACACCTGCTCGGCATCTACCTTGCGCGAGATTCTGTTTCGCCTTTCCACCGTCGGGCTTGTCGATTTTCAGGAACAACGTGGCTTTCGCTTGCCTGCGCATTCCAAAGAGTTACAGCACGACCTTACGCATTTCCGCATCATGCTGGAAAGCGAAGGTGCGTGCCTGTCGATTCGTCTCGGCGGTGTCGCATGGGAGGCGCGGCTGTCAGCGGCGCATCACATGATGTCGCACATCGAAACCAAAGTGCGTGACGGCAATGTCACAAGCGATCTGTTGACGTTGTGGACGGGTGCCGAATTGACCTTTCACCAAACATTGATTGACGCCTGCGGGTCAGATTTACTCAAGCAAACCCATGTGAATGTCTATCGCCAGTTCCGCCAGCAGTTCATCAGCACAGACCGCCAATTTGCCTTTGTGCCGGAAAACGTCGTGCAGCACCAAGGTATTCTTGAGGCCGCTTTGGCGCATGATGAGGACTTGATCCGCACCCGTATTCACACCCACCTGTCACGCAATTTAATGCACCCGCTGCCAAAAAAAGCCCCCACCAACAGTTAGGTGTTTAACAGGTCATTGCGCGCCAAAAGCTCCTCAAACAGCCCGGAATGATCGCGCTCGCCACCATCCATTTCATTGATATAATGCGAAAAACGATCGCGCACGTCCTGCACCATAGGCAGGCTTAACCCAGCGCCCGACGCTTCTCCCAATACATTGTCCAAGTCTTTGAGCTGCAAGCGCGACAGCCCACCGGGTTCAAAATCACGCTCAGTCATGCGCGCGCCATGTTGTTGCAAAATCGTGCTATCGGCAAAACCGCCCTTGAGTGCGGTGCGTACGGCCGCCGGATCGGCACCACCACGTTCCAACAACAGCATAGCTTCTGCCACAGCGCCAATTGTCACCGCAACAATGGCCTGATTGGCCAGCTTGGCCAACTGCCCCGCCCCATTTGGTCCCACCAAGACCGGACGCCCCATTGCGGACAAGACCGGGCTGACACGATCAAACGCCGCACCATCGCCTCCGGCCATGATCGCCAGCGTCGCCGCATCTGCGCCTTTGGTGCCGCCGGACACTGGCGCGTCCAGAAACGCGACACCCGCTTCGGCCAAGGTCGCGCTGGCTGTGCGGGCCTCTTGTGGTTTGGTGCTCGACATATCCACCCAAACGGCACCGGCCTTGAGGGCCTCGGCCCCTAACGCCATATCAATTAGCCCGTGTAACGTTGCACCATCGGTGACCATGCTGATTACAATATCTGCATCCGCCACGGCCTCCGGCACGGATTTGGCGACGTTGGCTCCGTGGTTGGCCAATCCGGCGGCCTTATCTGCGCTGCGGTTCCAGACACAGACTTTCTCACCTGCTTGGGTCAGATTGCGCGCCATCGGAAATCCCATCAATCCGGTGCCAAGAAATGTTATACGATTGTTTGAAGGCATGGCTTCCCCCTATGGGTGTGTGAGCGATAACAAATAGTGCGATTTAGCACTTCCGCATTTGTGTCAGATGATGTTTGGTATGAACAAACTCATACGCATGTTGAATACAAAGCAATCTCGGTAAGGAAAGCAAGTGACCAAAATACGCCCCCAAGATCTCCGTTCGCGCAAATGGTTTAACAATCCTGATGATCCTGAGATGACCGCGCTCTACCTTGAGCGTTACCTCAACTATGGCCTGACGCGCGAAGAGCTGCAATCGGGCAAACCGATTATTGCGATTGCCCAGACCGGCAGCGATCTGAGCCCGTGCAACCGCCACCATCTGGAATTGGCCAAACGGGTCCGCGACGGCATCTTGGCAGCTGGCGGCACCCCGATCGAAGTACCTGTGCATCCCATTCAGGAAACCGGCAAACGCCCCACCGCAATGTTGGATCGCAACCTTGCCTATCTTGGGCTGGTTGAGGCGCTGTACGGCTATCCCATTGATGGCGTTGTGCTAACCATTGGCTGTGACAAGACCACACCGGCCCTGCTGATGGCCGCCGCCACCGTAGGCATTCCCGCACTGGCGCTGTCGGTTGGGCCAATGCTGAACGGCTGGCACGAAGGCAAGCGCGCAGGCTCGGGCACTGTGATCTGGAAAGCGCGCGAACAGCTGGCTGCTGGCGAAATTGACGATGCGACCTTTATGGAAATCGCCGCCGCGTCTGCGCCCTCGGTTGGCTATTGCAACACCATGGGCACGGCCACCACGATGAATTCCTTGGCCGAAGCTTTGGGCATGCAGATGCCCGGCTCTGCGGCTATTCCTGCGCCATACCGTGAACGTGGTCAAATCAGCTATGAGGCCGGCAAGCGCGTGGTTGATATGGTTTGGGACGATCTGCGGCCCGCCCGCGTGATGACGCGCGAAGCTTTTGAGAATGCGATTGTGATCAACTCGGCCATTGGTGGGTCGACCAATGCACCAATCCATCTGAACGGGATTGCCCGTCATTTGGGGGTACCGCTGAACAACGACGACTGGCAAAACTTGGGCCATCAGGTGCCGTTGATCGTGAACCTACAGCCCGCCGGAGAGTATCTGGGCGAAGACTATCACCGCGCCGGTGGCGTACCCGCTGTGGTGGGCGAATTGCTGGCTGCTGGCCTGCTGCCGCACCCTGACGCGCTGTGTGTGAACGGCAAGACCATGGGCGAGACCTATGGCGAGTGTCGCAGCACCAACACCGATGTGATCCGGCCTGTGTCCGATCCGCTGATGGCGGCGGCGGGCTTTATCAACCTCAAGGGCAACCTGTTTGACAGTGCCATCATGAAAACCAGCGTGATTGGCGAAGAATTCCGCACGCGCTATCTGTCCAACCCCGAGGACCCCGACGCCTTTGAAGGCCGTGCCGTGGTGTTTGACGGTCCCGAAGATTATCACCACCGCATCGATGATCCGGCGGAAAACATTGACGAAAACTGCATCATGGTGATGCGCGGCGCAGGTCCCAAGGGCTATCCTGGCGGCGCCGAAGTGGTAAACATGCGCGCACCTGGCTATTTGCTGAAACGTGGCGTCGAGGCGCTGCCGTGCATTGGTGATGGCCGCCAGTCCGGCACGTCAGGGTCGCCATCCATTCTGAACGCCTCGCCCGAGGCTGCGGATGGCGGCGGCTTGGCATTGCTACAAACCGGTGACACCATCCGCATCGATCTCAAAGCCTGTTCGGCCAATATGTTGGTGGACGAGGCGGAACTGGAGCAACGGCGTGCGGTCTGGGTGGCTCAAGGCGGTTTTGCCATGCCTGAGAACCAGTCGCCTTGGCAGCAGTACTTCCGTGAAATGGTGCAGCCGTTCGATCAGGGTATGACCCTGCGCGATGCGCCCAACTACCGCGACATTGCCGCCAAACACACGCCGCGCGACAACCACTAGAGGAAGCAGCCATGACCGATCTATTTTGCGTCACCACGCCAAACGACACCATGCGCGCCGCGTTGACCGACAGCTTCACCCTGCATGAAGTTGCCAACATGGACGACCCGTTGACTTGGCTGGCGCAAAATGGGGCGGGCATTGAATATGTGCTCACTGATGGTCACTACGGGCTGCAAGCGGACTATTTTGCAGCCCTGCCCGACCTCAAGCTGATCAGCTCCAACGGTGTAGGCTATGACGCCATAGACACAGACGCTGCCGTCGCGCGCGGCGTGCTTGTCACCCACACCCCTGCCGTTCTGAGTGCCGAAGTGGCGACCACCGCGCTGATGCTGCTGATCGCCTGCTATCGCAACTTTCGCGCCGAGGTGGAGAATGCCCATTCTGGCGGCTGGGCCAAGAGTGGCGGCCTGCCGCTAGGGCGCAGTGTGGACAACCGCACCATCGGTATTCTGGGGCTGGGCCGCATTGGCATGGCCATTGCTGAAAAGCTCGCGCCGTTTAATGCGCGTATCCTCTATCATGGGCGTAATCCGCGCGATGTAGGTTTCACCTATTACGATGATCTGACCAAAATGGCGGCGGACTGTGATGCGCTGATTTCCGTCGCGCCCGGTGGCGCGGCGACGCACCATCTGATCAGCACCGATGTGCTCAACGCGCTTGGGCCGGACGGCGTTTTGGTGAACGTAGGCCGTGGTTCTGTCGTAGATGAGGTCGCGCTAATTGCCGCCTTACAAGATGGTCGATTGGGATCGGCGGGACTGGACGTTTTTGAAGACGAGCCAAACATCCCCGAAGCCCTGCGCGCCATGCCCAATACGGTGCTCACGCCCCATATCGGCAGCGCCACGGTGGAAACCCGCATCGCCATGGCGCAGCTGGCAGCAGACAACCTGCTGCAATATCAGAAAGATGGCACAGTGATTACCGCTGTTCCGGAATGTGCAGGCCTGCTTTAGACGAGTCTACAGCAAGGGGTGGGACGCGCCTTAGCGCCCCATCCAGCCACCGTCCACAACCAGAATTTCACCGTTCACATAGGCCGCAGCGTCTGACGCCAAGAACACCGCTGGGCCGCCGAAATCCGCAGGTGTCCCCCAGCGTCCAGCCGGGATTCGTTCCAAGATAGACTTGGAGCGCGCCGGATCATCCTGCAACGCCTGCGTGTTGTCGGTTGCGATATATCCCGGCGCGATGGCGTTCACATTGACACCCTTGCCTGCCCACTCATTGGCCAGCGCTTTGGTCAACTGCCCAACGCCACCTTTGGAGGCCGCATAGCCCGGCACAGTGATACCGCCCTGAAAGGTCAGCAACGAGGCAGTAAAAATGATCTTGCCCGAACCGCGTGCCACCATCTGACGGCCGATCTCGCGGCTGAGCACAAATTGCGCCGACAGGTTGACCTCGATGACTTCGTCCCACCACTCATCCGGATGCTCTGCCGCCGGATGCCGTCTGATGGTACCTGCGTTGTTCACCAGAATATCCGGTGCCACGCCATCGGCCTCAAGCTGGGCAATAAAGGCCAGCAAGGCGGCACGGTCGGAGAAATCACATTGATAGGCGCGAAAACCACGCCCCATCGCCGTCACCGCCTGCCCGACGTCTGAGCCTTCCAACTCAAGCGATGCAGACACGCCAACGATGTCTGCTCCCGCTGAGGCCAGCGCCTCGGCAATGCCGCGCCCGATGCCGCGTTTACATCCGGTCACAAGGGCGGTTTTTCCACTCAGATCAAAGCTCTGTAAAATGCTCATTGGTCTTTTCCTACTTTAATCAAGCTCTTCATGGCGGTCGGGCTGCGATCCAGCGCTTCAAAAGCGGCCTGAATGTCCGACAGCGGGCTGACATCCGTAATCATCGTGTCGGCATCCACGCCCCCCGAAGCAATCACCGCAATCGCCTTTTCGTAATCTTCCGGCTCATAGACCCGCGCACCAATTAGTTTGAGTTCGCGCCAGAAAAACTGAAACAGATCAATCTGCGGTTTGGTGGCGTGAATGGCGACCATCACAATGCGCGCGCGCGTGGCGGCCACGGCTGTCATGGCATCCACGCCGGGCTGAGTACCCGAGACTTCAAACACCACATCCGCGCCCTTGTCGCCGGTGCGCGCGTTAATCACCGCCGCCAAATCTTCGTCAGCAGGGTTCACCGTGTCAAAACCGAGTTTTTGCGCAATCGCCAGGCGGTTTGGATTGACCTCGGAAATCACCACATTGCCACCCGCATCGCGCGCCACCATGGCGACAAGCACCCCAATCGGGCCACCACCGATGACAACCACATCCTCGCCTTTGGTCAGACCGGACAGGCGCACATCGTGACACGCCACAGCCACAGGTTCGATCAAAGCCGCATGATCCATACGCAGATTATCATCCAGCACATGCAGCGTATGGGCGGGCACGGTCCACAGCTCTTGCATGGCGCCATCGGTGTCCAACCCAAGGAATTTCAGGTTCTGGCAAATATGCTGATGCCCGCGATTGCAGGCGGGACAATCGCCGCAGTGATCCAGCGGACGCACCACAACCTTTTGACCAACCGACACATTGCCGACGCCGTCGCCAACGCTTTCAACCACGCCGGACATCTCGTGGCCGACAACGCGGTTTAGCCCAACCCGCGCGTCCATATTGCCGTGATAGACATGCATGTCGGTGCCGCAAATTCCGCAATAGGCAATGCGGATGCGCGCCTCGCCCGCCTTGGGCGCAGCCGCTTCGGTGGTTTCAACGGCAAAGTTCTTGTCGCCGCGATAAAAGGCGGCGGTAATCGTCTGGGTACTCATCTGTGCATGTCCTCATGTGCGGATTGGAGTTTGGCCCAATCAAACTCGACCCCGATGCCGGGGGTATTGGGCGCGACAGCCATGTGATCCTCGATCACCAAAGGCCGTTTTGTGTAGTCATCAATTGGAAAAGAATGCACCTCGAGCCAGCCGCCGTTGGGCTGGGCTGACACAAGGCTGACGTGCAGCTCCTGCATGCCGTGGCTGCAAACCGGAATGTCATGCTGGCGCGACAACTCAGCCACCTGCATCCATCCGGTGATACCGCCGCAATTGCTGGCATCCGGTTGAATGAAGCTGAGCGCGGCATCCTCAAAGGCATATTCAAATTCATGTAGGGTGTGCAGGTTCTCCCCCATCGCCAATGGCATACCTGTGGCACGGGCGATCTCGCCAAATCCTTTGTAGTGTTCGGGGATCGTCGGCTCTTCAAACCACAGGATGTCGTAAGGTTTGAAGGCTTCGGCGGCCTCTATCGCTTGCGGCACGCTCATCGAATAGTTTGCGTCGACCATAAAGGCCACATCCGGCCCGATCAACGCACGTACTGCGGCGATGCGCTCGACGTCTTGGGCCAACGTGGGTTGGCCAATCTTGATTTTAACCCCGTTGTGTCCGCGATCCAAATAGCCTTGGATCGAGCGCAAGAGTTTGGGTAAATCAAAGTTTAGATCAATGCCACCGGCATAGGCTTTGCAGCGATCTGATGCCCCGCCAACCATCTCCCAAAGCGGTTGATTTGCGGCGCGACAGCGCAGATCCCACAGCGCAATATCTATCGCCGATATAGCAAATGAGGCGATCCCGCCGCGTGCCACATAGTGCACATGCCACTGCATCGCCTCATATAAGGCTTCAACCTCGGCGCCGTCTTGTCCGACCAAAAACGGCGTGAGATCATGTTCGATCATCGCCGCAATCGCGCGTCCGCCTTTGCCGCCCGTATAGGTGTATCCGGTTCCTTCGCGCCCATCAGCCAGCTGAACCGTCGCGGTGATCAATTCAAAATGCGTGTGATCGCCGTGCTTTGCGTCCGTCAAAACTTCAGCCAGCGGCACGTCAAACACGCGCACCGAAATTTTCGCAATAGTGCTCATACATCTCCCCCAAGACTCATCAAAGCGGCGCGTTTTGTGCCGAAAGCTTGAAAACCGCGCCAAAACCTGTTTTGGTATGACCAAACACATTCAGAAACACCGCAGATTTTGAATGTTGTCAACTTAAAAGAATCTCCACGCGACGCGACGCCTCACTTGCGCCTCGCGCCGTGAGGCGTACCACAGCCATGAAATGGCAAGACCGATTTGGAAGCTTCGATGACATCATCCACGCCTGACAAGGCGACAGCCCCTAAGCCTTCAGAACGCGCCGCAGACGGTCTGTTTCGCGTCTTTGAAGGTATGATCCGTCGCGGAGACCTCAAGGAAGGTGACACCCTGCCACCGGAGCGCGAGATTGTGCAGACCTATGGCGTGAGCCGCACAGTGGTGCGTGAAACTGTGCTCGCACTGGCCGCCAAAGGTCTGGTGGACGCCAAGCCGCGCTTTCGTCCCGTTGTGCAAAAACCCAGCTTTGATACCGCGATGGAGACCCTCGATAGTGTGGTTGGTCGTCTGCTTGGTCAGCCCGACGGGATCAAAAACCTGTTTGACACTCGCACCATGGTCGAAGCCTCTTTGGTACGACAAGCCGCCCAAGACGCCAGCAAGGACGACATCGCCGCCCTGTTGAGCGCCCTTGAGGCCAACGGCAAAGCGATTGAGGACAGCCGTCGGTTTTATGAGACCGATATGGCGTTTCACGCGATCCTTTATGACATCCCACACAATCCGGTGCTGCCTGCGATCCACAGAGCCTATACCGAATGGTTGGCCCCGCAATGGTCACGCATGCCGCGCTTGCCTGCGCGCAATGCCATCAACCATCAATCTCACAAGGCGATATGTGACGCCATTCTGATGCGTGATCCCGATGCTGCTGAAGCGGCACTCAGAAAACACCTCCGGGACGCATGGGATCAGGTTCGCGAGACCTTCGGCGACATCTGAAGGCCCCCCAAGCAAAAGGGGGCCGCAGCCCCCTTTACCGTGTCGTAATATGCCCTGATCAGCCGCCATAGCCAAACATGCGTGGCAGCCACAGCACGATGCCTGGCTGGAACACCATCAACAGCAGCGCCCCCAACAACACCAGCAGGAAGACCCAGACCTCGCGAATGATTTCCCTGAGCGGGATATCGGTCACCGCATTGATCACAAACAGCAAGATCCCATAAGGCGGGGTTATCAAACCGATCATCGAATTTACCACTACCAGCACACCAAAGTGGATCAGATCAATCCCCATGTCCTGACAGGCCGGAATGAACAACGGGATAATCACCAAAATGATGGTGGTTGAATCCAGCACACACCCCAGCAGCAGAACCAGCAGGTTGACGCCCAATAGGAACATGATCGGCGACATCTCATATGCGGCCAGAAACGCGGACAATTTGGCGGGAATGCCTTCGCTGATCACCACAAAGTTCAGGATCAGTGCGCCGCCAATCACCAAACCGACCGCCGCCGAAGACCGAGCACTTTCGACAAAGATGGTGTACAGCGCCTTGAGGCTGAGAGCGCGGTAAAACAGCCCTGCAAGGATCAGCGCATAGAGCGCTGCGACCGCCGCCGCCTCGGTGGGTGTCGTCACCCCGCCATAGATGCCATAGAGCAGGATCACCGGCATCAACAACGCTGGGAACGCGTTTGCGGTCACGCGTGGCAGCGCGCGCAATGGCACTGGAGCTTCCATGGCAAACCCGCGTTTGCGCGCCAGATAGCCGTTCATCGCCATCAGCACCGCCCCCATCAAAAGGCCTGGCACAATGCCTGCCAGAAACAGCGAACCAATCGACTGATCTGACACCACCGCATAAAGCACCATCGGGATAGAGGGCGGAATGATCGGCCCAATGGTGGCGGTTGCTGCCGTCAGCGCGGCGGCATACCCGGGCGTGTAGCGCCCGTCTTTGGTCATCATCTGGATGATGATCTTGCCGATCCCCGCCGCATCCGCCACCGCCGAGCCTGACATGCCCGAAAAGATCAGCGAAGCGACCACGTTCACATGGCCCAAACCACCTTTGAAACGGCCCACAACGGCGACGCAGAAGTTCAGCAAGCGATCCGAAATTGTGCCTGCATTCATGATGTTAGCGGCCACAATAAACAGAGGAACCGCCAATAGGATAAAGTTGCCAAACAGGCCTTGGATGATCTTTTCGCCCGCCAACGCAATGTCAAAGCCACCCAATCCAAGATAGACCAGACAGGAAATAATGATCGCATAGCCAACTGGCGTGCCGATACCGGCAAGGCCAAACAGCGTGATCAGCATCAGGGATAGTTCAAGGCTCATACGACGTCATCTCCATGCCGGATTGCAGGGTTTTCTTTCTCGTGATTGATCTTTTCGTGATCCTCATCGTGCGGCCCATTGCGCAACGTATCGACAAACCTCCACGCATAACGCAACACCACCGCCACCATGAACACCGCGTAAATCGAGAAGATCGTGCGTAGCGGGATTTTCTGCCCGTCCAGCGGGTTGCGCACCGAGGCCGTCTTGCGGATTTTCATCCAGTCGATGTAGTCCCATGTGGGCAAAAACGACCACACCATCGCCGCCACAATCGCCAAGGCCGAAATAAGAGCCAGAATGCGGCGGATTTTGGCAGGCGCTGCCAGATAAAAGATATCAAAGGTGACGTGATCGCGGTCGCGCACCACAAAGGCACAGCCAAAAAATACGATCCAAACCCAAAGGATCAAACACAGCTCAATCGTCCAGTTAAACGGCGTTTGCAAAACGTAACGCGAGAAAATCTGTAGCAGAAATGTAATGAACATCGCCGCGAGCATGGCCGCGGCGACACCTTCGGCGCCACGGGTGAATAAGATTGCTATTCGTTTCATTCCCATTCTCCTGTGGCTCCTTTAGCTTGGCTTAGTTTCCAACAGCGTTGATTTGCTCCAGAATGCCCTCGGGCCAGGCCTGCGCAAATTCCGAGCCAACATATTGCTGCTGCACATGCGCGCGGAAGGCTGTCAGATCAGGCTCATACACATCCAGACCTTCGCTTTCCAAGAACGAGACAAGGCTGGTTTCCTGCTCGATCTGCTTTTCCATGTTGATCGCGGCAGCGGCCTTGAGACCTTCTTGCACGGCGTCCTGCTGCTCGGGTGTAAGACCGTCCCAGACAGCTTTGCCGATCACCACATAGTTCAGATCCACAAGGTGTGAGGTCAGCACAACCTGTTTGGTCACCTCATAGAATTTCTTATCCACAGTCGTGGGCAGCGGGTTGTCTTGACCATCTACAGCGCCCGTAGAAAGCCCCGTGTATACTTCGGCAAACGCCAACGGTGTTGGCGATGCGCCCAGCGACGCGCCAAGGAACTGCCAGCTGTCGGTGCCAGGCATCCGCAGGTTCACACCCGCCAAATCCGCAGGCGTGGTCACGGTTAGCTCGTCTTTGGACTGGCGCAGGTTGACGTGGCGGTTGCCCAGATAGAACACCTCCAACAGCTTAATGCCCAGCTGCTCTTCGGCCATCTCTTTGTACTGATCCATCAGTGGTGCGTTAAACACGGCCACCTGATGGGCAGCGTCCTGATGCACGTATCCGGCGGCAAAGACCGAGAACTCTGGGAAGAACTGCGTCAGCTCCTGAGCCGAAGCGATCGACATCTCAAGGTTGCCGCGTGAAATCGCGTCCAGCTCGGTGTTTTGGGCAAAGATCGTGCCGTTGTAGCTAGGCTTGTAGTCGGCAAAATCCTCGACCAGCGGCGCAAAACCTTCCAGCATCGAGATCGAGCGAATGTCGGACTCAGAGCCGGATGTGGCCAAGCGGAGTACGATTTTGTCAGCTGCATAGCTCGGCGCGGCTGCTCCGGCGACAACACCAGCAGCGAACAGAATGGACATTGCAGTCCGACGTGAGAATTTAGTGATCATTAGGTTCCTCCCTAGATCTGAAAAGGGCACAAAAGCGTGCCGAGGGTTTAAAAATTGGCACTACACGTCCAACATTTACGAACTGTCATGCGCCCGCGGACATGGGGCGGCGCGCAGCCATGAGATGAGCCGCATGCCCAAAGCTCTCCTAAGCTTTGGGATCAAGGCGTACAGTTTCTCCGGTGCTGGCGGCGGTTTGGATGGCCTCAACCACGGCTAGCGTTTTCAGCCCTTCCGCTCCTGACACCAAGGGCTGCTCAAGGCCTTGGATAACGGCCGCAAAATGCTCCATTTGATTGATCAGAGGGTCCGAGCCCTCGCAAGGTACAGAGGTGCCGGAAATTGGCGTCCACCAGTTGCGTTGATCCTTGTGATTCCAGACCGTCAGGTCAGGCACCGACAATGCCCCTTCGCTACCGCCGATCTTATAGCAACTCTCGGGTGTGGCGGGATAAATCGGGTATTCCCGCGACGTCAGCTCCCAGCTCCACGGTGACACGATGCTGTCGGATACGGTGATCGTGCCAATCGCGCCGTTGGCAAATTTCATCACCGCCGCGCCCACATCTTCATTGTCAAAACCGCGCACTGAAGGGGCTGCCTGCGCCTGAACGCTGATCACTTCGCCACACAGATGGCGGATCAGGTCCACATCATGCACCAGATTGACCGAAATCGGGCCCGCGCCCTTTTGCTTGCGCCATTCGGCTTCTTCAAAATAGCTGTCAGGCTTGTAGAACCAACAGGTCGAATGCACGGCCCGCACATCCCCAATATGACCTTGTGAGATCAAATCGTGAGCCTTGCGGATCAGAGGATTGTGCCGACGGTGGTGACCGACCAGAATGGGCACGCCGGCCGCCTCGGCAGCCGCGACCAGCGGCCCGGCTTTCTCGACACTGTCTGCCAGCGGCTTTTCAATCAGAACCGGCACACCGGCATTCACACAGTCAAAGCCCTGTTGAACGTGCAGTAGCGTTGGCGTGGCCAGCACAACCCCGTCTGGTGTAATCTGCGCCAGCATGTCAGGCACATTGTCAAACAATGCGATGCCGTGTTGTGCGGCATAGTCTTTGGCGTCTGCGCTGGGATCGACGATCGCCACCAGCTCGGCCCCTGCCATTGCGTTGATCACCTTTGCGTGCCGCCTGCCAACCAATCCCAAACCGGCAATAACCAGCCGAAGTGTTGTGCGGCCGCTTGCAGCTTGTTGTCCCATAGTCGACAGATTCATACGTGCTCTCTCCTCAAAGGTCCGTGTGAGCGCCCCCTCTTTTGAG
Source organism: Rhodobacteraceae bacterium Alg231-30 (assembly GCA_900143615.1). GTDB lineage: Bacteria > Pseudomonadota > Alphaproteobacteria > Rhodobacterales > Rhodobacteraceae > Shimia. Next base: position 956,019 of record FREU01000001.1, on the reverse strand, counting down.
GCAGCGCGGAATCATCTCAGTGACGCTCCGAAGGACGCTACATACCTTCGCATACAAAATCAATAATATATGATATTTTTATGATTTACATACAATCTCAGTTATTGAGGATTGTCCATTGCGATGATAAAAAGGCTCAAACTTCCAGTATTTAGGCAAAAATCCATCTATGGCCCAGCCGCAGCAAACAGTCGCCTATTCCACGCACGAGCAGATCAAGCGCGACATTATTTATGGGGATCTGGCCCCCGGCGCTAAGCTCAAGCTCAGTGATTTACGCCAGCGTTATGCGGCCAGCGTCTCCACCCTGCGCGAAACTCTGAACCGTCTCGCCAGCGAAGGATTCGTCGCCGCCGAAGAGCAACGCGGTTTCTTTGTGACCCAGGTGTCCAAAGAAGATCTCATCGAAATCGCCGATCTGCGTATCCTTTTGGAATGCCATGCACTCAAGCAATCCATCGAAAACGGCGACACCGAATGGGAAGGCAATCTGGTGGCCGCTCATCACAAACTACACCTGATGGAGACACGCCTGCAGGAGGGTGACCAGACCGTCATCGAAACATGGAAACGCTATGACTGGGAATTCCATCAGGCTCTGATTCACGCGTGCAACTCACGCAACCTGTTGGACCTACATACCAGCCTGTTTGACAAATACCTGCGCTACCAAATGCTGGTGCTCAATAATCGCGGCGAAGCCGCCATCGACGAGCATCAGGCCATGTTTGAAGCGGCTCTCGCACGGGACAGTGAGAAAGCCGCCAGAATTCTTGAGCAGCATATAGCCAATGGACTGGATCATGCGTTGGCTGGCCTGTAGGCCTAGCCAACCTTGGGGTCGGGGTTGACCGTAAACCCGTCCACCGCGATCACCTGTCCGCTGACCAGCCGTGCCGCGTCTGACGCCAGAAACGCCGCCATCTCGGCCACGTCACGCCCTTCAATAAACGATCCCATCGCGGTGCCGCTGGCATAGCCGTCATAGACTGCGTCGCGGCTCATGCCCTTGGCCGCAGCTTCGCGTGCCAAAACGCCTTCCATGCGCGGGCCTTCCACGGCTCCGGGACAGATCACATTGGCGCGCACGCCATGCGGCCCCAACTCCATCGCCAGTGTTTTGGTCAGACCGATGACCGCCCATTTGGCCGCCGAATAGGGCGCGCGGTATGGATAGCCATACTGCCCCGCCGTTGAAGATGTGACCACAATCGCGCCCTGTGTGGCCGCCTTCATCATCGGCGCGGCATATTTCGCCGCAAGAAATGCGCCTTCCAGATTGACCGCCACGCAAGACTGCCAATCCTGCAAGGATACATCTTCAATCGCCGCCGTAGGCCCTGCGACACCCGCATTTGCGCAAAGCGCATCCAAGCCCCCCCAAGCTGTGTCAATCTCGGCAAACAAACCAGCCACCGCTGCCTCATCCGCGACATTCACCGTGCTGCGCTGCCAATGTGCGGGGGCGGCAGCAACCGCCTCGCCGTCCAGATCGGCAATCCAGACCTGCCAGCCCTCGCGATCAAAGACCTCGGCCATTGCATAACCAACACCCGAAGCCCCTGCTGTGATCAGAACCCGCTTCATCGCGGCTGCCCGACATAGCGCCCTGCGCCCTCAGGTGCCGCCAAACCGGCCTGCGCTTCGGAAATCAGCTTCAAATTTGCCGCGATCTCGGGGCTAAACGGTGCCGGACGGCGGGTCTCAAGACTAACGTGGATCAGGATATGCTCTCCTGTGGCCAGCAATTTGTCACCCGCATACATCTCGTGCCACAGGTGCATTTTCTTGCCCTCGGCCAGCAAAACGCGGGTTTTCACCTCGATCACACTGCCCAGATGGGTTTCGTCAATGTGGCGGATATGGGTTTCCGCCGTAAAGAACGACCCGCCCGTCGCAATGTATTCCTGATCACAGCCGATGATTTCCATCAACCGGTCGGAGGCATCGGCAAAGGCTTGCAGATAGCGGCTTTCGGTCATGTGGCCGTTGTAATCCAGCCAATCCACAGGCACCGCGCGGCGTTGGGTCACGATGGGCAGGCTTGGGTCAGCGATCTCGCTGGTATTACGCACCATGCCCGCATCAGAGGACAGCTTGGCATCATGGGCGTTCAGCACCGCACCGCTGGCAAAATTCTGCGCCTTCAGAGCGCGCATCATCGAAACCACATTATCGTCGCGAATACGTTCCATCTCGCGGATGCTCATGTGGCCGGACTGATCATCGGACTGTCCAGCAATCAGATCGACCAACTCATCTGTGAACTCAGGCACATCCATCAGCTTGGTCCAAGGCCATTTCAGACAAGGGCCAAACTGCGCCATGAAATGCTTCATACCCGCTTCGCCGCCCGCCACACGATAGGTGTCAAACAGACCCATCTGCGCCCAGCGAATGCCAAAGCCCATGCGAATGGCCTCATCAATCTCTTCTGTGGTGGCCACGCCGTCTTTGACCAGCCACAGCGCCTCGCGCCACACAGCTTCCAGAAAGCGATCCGCGATATGCGCATCAATTTCCTTGCGCACATGCAACGGGAACATGCCTAGGCCGCTCAGCACCTCTTTGGCGCGCGCCACCAGCGCGGGTGTGTTTTTCGCAGTTGGCACCAATTCCACCAAGGGCATCAGATAGACCGGATTGAACGGATGGGTCACCACGATCTGTTCGGGACGGCTTGCGCAGCCCTGCAATTCGCTGGGTTTGAACCCGCTGGTCGAACTGCCCAAAATCGCCTCGGGATCACAATGCTCCTGCAGGGTCTGATAGACTTTCTGTTTGAGCTCTAAGCGCTCAGGCACGCTTTCCTGAATCCAGCTCGCGCCTTTCACGGCCTCTGACATGTTCTCGTGATAGCTCAGCTTGCCTTCTTGCGGCATTGCTGTGTCGCTTAATCCGGGCAGGCTACGGCGCGCATTGTCCAGCACCTCGCCGATTTTGCGCTGTGCTTCTGGGTCAGGATCAAACACCCGCACATCCCAGCCATTGAGCAAAAAACGTGCCGCCCAGCCACCGCCGATAACTCCACCACCAATAATCGCCGCAATTGCCATGCCGCTCTTTCCTTTATTCACAGCGCACCAGATTTTCGGTCACGCCTGTCTCATCCAAAATTAGCAGCCGGTCTTCATAGGTCAGAAGGAAAATCTGCGACTGCTCGTATTCAAAACCGGCATCAAAACAGGTCGTATTGATCGCCCAGCTATCCGCCATCCCCGTGGAACGCAGCGCTGTGATCTCACAACTCCATTCAATCCCGAAAAATCCGTCGCGCCCGTACCATGTCGGGGTTTCATCCCCGACATCACCAGCTCGTGCGCACCAGCCTGCATTGGCACTCCAATACCCCTCCCATTCAGGAGCAGTATCTGCCCAAACGGGAATGGTTAACGACAGCAAACACCCCATAAAACCGCACCGTCGCAATACCGACGCAATACCGACGCGTTGCAGACATGCCAAAATCAGCTGTTTCACCTCGTTAACCTTTCACTGTTTCACCCTTTTGGAGCGCGCTTGGTCAGCCCCAATTTGGCGCGCACTTCTTCCGGCCCAATCACCCGTGCGCCCATATTTTCGATGATGGTCCCTGCCCGTTCCACCAGCTGACAGTTTTCGGCCAGCACACCTTTTTCAAGCCAGAGATTGTCCTCAAGACCCACACGCACATTACCGCCCGCCAGCACGGATGCGGCCACATAAGCCATCTGGTTGCGCCCCAATCCAAAGGCCGAGAACGTCCAGTCATCAGGCACATTATTGACCATCGCCATAAAGGTATTGAGATCATCCGGCGCGCCCCACGGCACCCCCATGCACAGCTGCACCAACGCATCCGCTTCTAGCACGCCCTCTTTGACCAGCTGCTTGGCAAACCAGAGATGACCCGTGTCAAAGGCTTCGATCTCGGGCTTAACCCCTAGATCTGTCATCATTTTTCCCATCGCGCGCAGCATGCCGGGTGTGTTGGTCATCACGTAATCGGCCTCGGCAAAGTTCATCGTGCCACAGTCCAACGTGCAAATCTCCGGCAGACATTCCGCCACATGCGCCACACGCTCGGTCGCGCCCACCATGTCTGTGCCAGCCACAGCTGGCAGCGGGCTTTCCACGCCGCCAAACACGATATCGCCGCCCATGCCTGCGGTCAGGTTCAGCACCATATCGGTCTCGCTGTCGCGAATGCGGTCGGTCACTTCACGATACAGGCCCAGATCGCGGCTTGGCGCGCCGGTCTCAGGATCGCGCACATGGCAATGCACCACGGCAGCCCCCGCTTTGGCCGCCGCAATCGCGCTATCTGCGATCTGCTCAGGTGAGCGCGGCACATGCGGACTACGATCCTGCGTCCCCCCCGATCCAGTGACAGCACAGGTGATAAACACCTCTTTGTTCATTTCCAACGGCATGACGATTCCTCTTCAGATTTCAGCCAGTCTATCAATCTTGCCAACCTCAACCTTTCAATATACGAAGGATATTTGATGAAAAACGCTGAAATCGACATCTTTTCCCCAAACCCTGCACCGCTGAACACGGCGCTTTTGGTTCTGGACGACTGCAACACGCTCAGCTTTGCCGCCGCCGTCGACCCCATGCGCGCCGCCAACCGACGCGCAGGTCAAGCCCTATTTAAATGGAGCTTCTTCACCGCAACCGGTGCCTCTGCCCAACTGACCAGCGGCCTGACAATTGATGGACCACCAATTTCCAAGCTAGAGCACTGCGATTTGCTCATGGTCATCGCAGGCTTTCGACTCGAAGAACACGCCACACCGCGTCTTCTGTCCAGCCTACGCCGCATCGCCTCTCAGGGAACCACGCTTGCAGGCATTGACGGCGGCCCGTGGCTATTGGCGCGTGCAGGCCTGTTGGACGGGCAAATCGCCACCACCCACTGGGAGGATCTTGAGGATTTTGCCACACGTTTTCCCCATGTTAACACGCGGCGTGACCGTTTTTGCATCTCGGGGAAATTTGCCACATCCGGCGGCGCAGCCCCCTGTATCGACATGATGTTACATCTGATCCGCAGCCGCTTTGGCGCCGACCTCGCCCGCCGCGTCAGCAGCGCGTTTCTATATGATCCGGAATCGGCCCATCGCCAAAGCCCCTCTTCCGCGCCGCGTGATGTGCGCCGCAACCCTCTTTTGGCGCGTGCGCTGGAACGCATGGAAGAAACCATCGATACGCCGCTCGCAATTGCTCAGATCGCCGCCCACGTCGGCCTCTCGCCGCGCGCTTTGGAAATACGTTTTAAGACCCACCTCGACCAATCCCCCAAGAGCACCTATTTGCAAATTCGCCTCGACGAAGCTCTGCGCCTTGCCACCGACACATCGCTTCCGGTTCTGGACATTGCGATTGCCACCGGCTTTTCCTCACCGGCAAGCTTTGCACGCGCTTTCAAATCCCGCCATGGTCATAGTGTGCGCGATTGTCGCAGAAAACACCGATAGGTCTTCCTCTTGCTTTAAATATCCCCGCCGGAGGCATCCCCAATTTGAGCGCCGCGCATCGTTCAACCTTAACGCGCAGCAGCCAGAATTGCGTCTATATCCAAATGGGCCTCAACATGATCCGCCAGCAGATCAAGCACAGCTTCAACGGTTGCGTCATAACCTGCCGCACCGCTCTGTGCGCCCAGACTTTCCAGCCAGCTTTTGCGAAATCCGTCATCGCAGAACATGCCATGTAGATAGCTGCCACACACGCGCCCGTCCGCGCGGACCGCGCCTTCGTTTTGGCCCGCCACGGTGGCAAACGGTCGGCTGGTATCCGCACCTTCGGTGCGACCGATGTGGATTTCATAGCCGCGAAAGGACTGCGCAGAGGCAACATGTTCGGCTTGGACTTCGCGCAGACGTTTGTCCGGCGACATTACCGTATCGACATCCAGCAAACCCAGCCCCTGCGTGTCCCCCGCCGCGCCTTCGACCCCATTTGGATCCTGCACTGTTTTCCCAAGCATCTGATATCCGCCACAAATCCCCAGCACATGGCCACCACGTCGCACGTGGGCTTGCAGATCAATGTCCCAGCCCTGTTCGCGCAGAAAGGCCAAATCGCCGCGCGTGGATTTGCTACCGGGAATAATCACCACATCAGCATCTCCAGGGATAGGTTCGCCAGCGCGTAACATGATCAAACTCACACCAGGTTCTTGCGCCAGCGGATCAAGGTCATCAAAATTGGCAATGCGTGACAGACCAAGGCAGACCACTTTTAGGCCGCCGTCTTTCTGAGCACTTTTGATATCAAGCGCATCTTCAGCGGGCAGCTTCCACGCTTCATCAAAATAAGGCAGCACGCCAAACCCGGACCAACCCGTTGTTTGCGAGATCATCGCATAGCCATCGTCAAACAGACTTGGATCACCGCGGAACTTATTGATCAGAAAGCCTGCCACAAGTGCCGCGTCCTCATCATCGATCACCGCCTGTGTGCCTACGATTTGCGCGATCACCCCGCCGCGATCAATGTCACCGGCCAAAATCACCGGCACATCCGCTGCGCGTGCAAAGCCCATGTTGGCAATATCACCCTGACGCAAATTGACCTCTGCGGGGCTGCCCGCGCCTTCGACAATCACCAGATCATTTTGCGATTTCAATCGGTTAAAGCTCTCCAACACCGACAACATGAGTTGTGGTTTCAGCTTTGCATAGTCTCTGGCCTTTGCAGTGGTCAGCCGCTTGCCCTGAACCACAACCTGCGCGCCCACGTCTGTTTCGGGTTTCAGCAAAACGGGGTTCATATCGACCACCAACGGCTTGCCGCAGGCCATCGCCTGCAGTGCCTGTGCGCGACCAATTTCACCGCCATCACTGGTCACAGCTGCATTGTTGGACATGTTTTGTGGCTTAAACGGCGCCACCGAAAGCCCCCGACGGGCAGCCGCACGGCATAGTCCCGCAACCAACATCGATTTACCGACGTTAGAGCCTGTGCCTTGGATCATCACTGCCTTGGCCATGGTCTATCCTTGCTTAGGTAAAAAAGCTTCTACTGCTGCAGAGGCAATGACCAGCACGTTACCGTCATCGGGATTTGTGACATTCATGCCGCCAAACACAGCCTTCACTTCGGCCCGTCCGCGCGGCAGTTTTGCACTCAAGGCGGCGCAATCGACCTTGTCGGGGTCCTGCACGCCGACGGTCACTTGTACGCGCATCTCACTGGGGTCTTTGCCCAGCGCGGCAAACATCGGGATCGAGGAATGGCGAATAGCATCTTCAATCGCACGCGCAGCTGCCTTGGTATAGTCTTGGCCGTACTGATCGTTGCCCATTCCCATCTCGATAATAAAACGTTGATCACTCATGCCGCGGCCTCCACATCCAAAGCCACCGAAATCGCTACGTTAGCAATAACCGTGGGATTGCCATCGGGACGCGGCACATCCAGCCCGCCTCGCACCGGAACCACAGTCACCTGCCCATAGGGGAAGATTGCCGCAATTGCGTCGTTGTCGATCTGGTCGGGCTGCTGCACGGCCACTTCGACCGTGATGATCATCTCGGATTTGTCTTTACCAAACAGCTCGGCCAGATTGATCGAATTGTGCCACAACGCATCTTTTACCGCGCGGCTTGCGGCTTCAGTATAATCCTGACGGCGCAGGGACGAGCCCATGCCGAACTCTGTGAGAAGGCGTTTATTCACTCTGTTGTCTCCGAAAAATTGAGCGGATGAAAACGAAAACTGCGAACGCAACAACCGCAATTTCGACCTTAAAAGTCCAATGCGTGAGAAAGGATTTTACCCAGTGGTCATGGGTCGGCTGCACCACCACCAATGTTGTCGCCTGATCGAAAAACGGCCACCCCCAAGTCACCTTACCTGCGATACTGTCCAGCATCAGATGAAAGATCGCGCCCACCCCAATGCCCACAATGAACAATTGTCGGAACACCAGCCCGACGCCAAGAACAACCGCCCAGACCAAGGGGCGGTGCGTGAGGTATTCGTGGTGGTGAGTGTTGCCGTGGTCCACGAAATGGAACCACAACATGTCAAAATCTGGAACGATGCTCCCCAACAGGATGCCCCAAAACACGGTCTGGGACACACCTGCCGCTTTCGCGCCCTTGGCGGCCAAATATCCGGCAGGCAAATGCGCGATTAGCATGAGATCAAAATTCCACCCCAGCCTGCGCCTTGATCCCGTCACGAAACGGATGCTTCAGCAGTGTCATTTCGGTCACCAAATCTGCTGCTTCAATCAACTCTTCTTTGGCGTTGCGACCAGTCAACAATACATGCGTCATTTCAGGCTTCTCGCTCAGCAAAAACTCCACCACATCATCGATGTTCAGATAATCATTGCGCAGAGCGATATTGATCTCATCCAGCATGACAAAGCGATTGGCCGGATCGCGGATCAACTGTTTGGCCAACTCCCAACCGGCCTCAGCCTTGGCGATATCACGTTCGCGATCTTGAGTTTCCCACGTAAATCCCTCCCCTGAAACATGAAATTTCACTTCGTCCTTGAAGTGCTCCTCCAAGAAGGCCCGTTCACCTGTCGCCCAGTTGCCTTTGATGAACTGCACCACCGCCACGGGCATCCCATGCGCGATGCAGCGCATCACCATGCCAAAACCGGACGAGCTTTTGCCTTTGCCGGGACCGGTGTGCACCATGATCAGACCTTTTTCTTCGGTCTTGGTGGCCATCATCCGGTCGCGGGCCGCCTTGATTTTCGCCATTTTTGCCGCGTGGCGTTCGTTTTCATCCATCGCTACCCCTCCGTTCACGCTTGACTCTGACGCCATGATTGCCCATTCGGGATGGCGCTGGTTCCTGTTCTTAGAGCAGGTGAAAAGGGAATGTGAAAGAGGGTTAAGTGCAACCCCCTAAATGCAGCCGCCCCCGCGACCGTGACCGGAGAGGTCATCCGTTACCACTGGAGAAATCCGGGAAGGAAGGATGACCGCCAGAACCAAAGGTTCTGACATCCGCAAGCCGGGAGACCTGCCAGCCAAGAAAAGACAATAACCGGACGGGGTGTTTCGGTGTCGGGCTGTCCAAAGACTTCCCGCATATCCCCGTCCCTGACATGGGATGAGAATATGGCTGACGCACAAGCGCCAGAGAACGCGCCCGTTGAATTGCTGGTTTGCACCACCTGTCGTGCAGGCCAACCAACCGATGCCGAAGGCCCTCGCCCCGGCACTGCGTTGTTTGACGCATTAGGTGCGGCAGAGTTGCCGTCCAACGTGACCCTGCGCGGGGTCGAGTGTTTTTCCAATTGCGATTTTGGCTGCTCGGTCACCATCCGCGGAGGTGACGAGCGCTGGACGTATGTCTACGGCAACTTCACAGGAGCCGACGACGCCGAACTGGTCGCAGACGGCGTCACAAAATACGCCGCCACTGGTGACGGCCTTGTGCCATGGCGCGAACGCTCCACCCATTTTCGCAAAAACTGTATCGCCCGCATCCCACCTCTGGAGATCCCGCAATGAGCACGCTTGAAAAACTTCCCGTCACGGTCATCACCGGCTTTCTGGGGTCTGGCAAAACCACATTGGTGCGCAACCTGATCCAAAACCCGCAAGGCAAACGCCTCGCTGTAATCGTGAACGAGTTTGGCGACGTCGGCGTGGATGGTGAAATTCTAAAGTCCTGCGCCATCCCAGACTGCCCTGCCGAAAACATACTCGAGCTGGCCAACGGCTGTATCTGCTGCACCGTGGCGGATGATTTCATCCCCACGATCGAAGCGCTGATGCAGCTTGAGCCGCGCCCCGAGCATATCCTAATCGAAACATCTGGTCTGGCGCTGCCAAAGCCACTGCTAAAAGCATTCGACTGGCCCGATATTCGCAGCAAAATCACTGTGGATGGCGTGATTGCTCTGGCCGATGCAGAAGCAGTCGCAGATGGGCGGTTTGCTCCCAATGTGGCTGCCGTAGATGCCCAGCGCGAAGCAGACGAAGGTCTGGATCATGAAACACCGCTGTCGGAAGTCTTTGAAGACCAAGTGGCTTGCGCCGACATTGTGTTGCTGACCAAACCCGATCTGGCCGGTCCAGAAGGCGTGGCCAAGGCCCGCGAAATCGTCCTTAAGGAAGCGCCGCGACCGCTCCCCATTGTCGAAATGGCCGAAGGCGAAGTCGACCCGCGCGTGATTCTCGGTCTTGAGGCCGCCGCCGAAGACGACATGGAAGCCCGCCCATCGCACCATGACGGCCACCACGATCACGAACACGATGATTTTGAAAGCGTTGTGATTGATATCCCCGAGCAAAGCGATCCCGCCGCATTCGCCGCCAAAATCGAAAAAATGGCGAAAGATCAGAACATCTTACGCGTCAAAGGCTACGCGGCTGTTGCAGGTAAACCCATGCGCCTGTTGGTTCAAGCTGTTGGCGCGCGCGTGCGCCACCAATTCGATCGCCCATGGAAGCCAGAAGAGGCGCGCCAAGGCCGTATGGTCGTGATTGCCGAACATGACGACGTAAATGTCGATGCGATCCGGGCCGCTCTGGTAGACTAAGCGCTATGCACGTTGTTTTTCGCGAAAGCCACGGCCTTGATGAGGCCGACACACCAATCGATCTGGGGCAATCCCCGGCCGATCTTGTGGTGCTGTCGTTCTCTGACAGCGACCTTGGGGCTTTCGCGGCTGGCTGGCATCGCAGCAACGGGGATTTGCCGTCGCTGCGACTGGCCAATCTGACAGCATTGAAACACCCGCTCTCTGTCGACACCTACATCGAGCAGACCCTGAGCGGCGCCAAAGCAATCCTGATCCGACTGATTGGTGGCGTGTCTTACTGGCAATACGGCATTCAACAGCTCGAGGCTTTGGCGGCTGAAAAGGGCATAGCTTTGGCCGTGCTGCCCGCGGACGGGCGGCCGGATGCGCGTTTGGATGAAGTTTCCACCCTGCCCGTGTCCACTCTGCATCGTCTCACGCATCTTTGTGATACGGGTGGCGCGATTGCCGCGCAGGCTGCTTTGGCACAACTCGCTTTGGCGGCCGGACTATACGCCAAGCCTGTCCTAGGCTCCAAGGCTTTGCCTGACACAGGTCTGTGGACGCCGGAAGACGGGTTGGTCAAAGACTTCACACCACAACGCCCGCTGATCGCCATCACGTTTTATCGCGCCTATGTCAGCGCGGCCGATACAGCGCCGATTGAGGCGATGTTTACGGAATTTCGCGCACGAGGCTATGATGTAATCGGTCTCTTTGCGCCCTCTCTGAAAGCGCCCGATGCGGCGGCCTGGATGGAGGACAAGCTGCGCGCACTGCGTCCAGTCGCCATCGTCAATGCCACCGCGTTTTCCGGCAAGGGCGACAGCGGCGTCTCACCGCTGGATGCCACCGAGGCGCCGGTATTTCAGGTCGCTCTGTCAACGTCGCGCCGCAAAGCATGGGATGAAGCTGAGCGCGGCTTGTCCCCTGCCGATCTCGCCATGCATGTGGTGTTGCCCGAAGTTGACGGGCGACTGTTCAGTTCGGTGGTTTCTTTCAAAGAACCGGGGCGCAAAGATACTGAGCTGGAGTATTCCCGTTTCGCCCATCGCGCCGAGGGTGATCGGATCAAGGCCCTCGCTGACAAGGTCGAAGGCTGGGTGAAACTGGCGCAAAAACCCAATTGCGACAAACAGCTGGCCGTGGTGCTGTCAACTTACCCGGGCAAGGACTGGAACATGGCGCATGCGGTGGGTCTTGACCCACTGGCAAGCGTTGAGGCAATGCTTGAGGACTTTGCGGCGGATGGCTTTGACGCTGTGTGCGATGAAGAGCACGCGCCACTTACCATTGCCCTATCAAAGCTGCGCCTGACTTGGCCGTTGTCTGATTATCAAGCAGCCTTGGCGACGCTGCCGCATGCCCTGCGCGATGATCTGTTTTCCGTATGGGGAGACCCAGAAAACGATCCCTGCTGCCTAAACGGCGCGTTTCAATTTCGCGCCACACAACGCGGCAAAGTGCTGATCGCGCTGCAACCCGAGCGCGGCAGCGATCAATTGCGCGACGACGAATATCACGACTTGTCGCGCACTCCGCGCCATTCTTATGTCGCCTTTTATCTGTGGCTGCGCGGCGCCAAACACAGCGACGCCCTGATCCACGTTGGCGCACATGGCACGCTGGAATGGCTCCCCGGAAAATCAGTGGCTTTGTCAGATAGCTGCTGGCCCGAAGCATTGATTGGCGGCACGCCAGTCATCTATCCGTTTATTGTCAATGATCCCGGCGAAGCCGCGCAGGCCAAACGCCGTATCGGGGCGTTGACCCTTGGCCATGTGCCACCGCCCCTAAAAATATCCGCCACACCGCAACGTTTTGCGCGCCTAGAAAGCCTGCTGGATGAGTTTTCCAATGCTGACGGGCTGGATCCAAAACGCCGAGACCGGCTCCAAGCCGATATTCGCGACGAGGCCCAAGGCCTTGGACTAGCTGAAGAACTTGGCCTTGTTTCAGCCGCCTCTTTGGCCGAAGTGATCACCCGCATCGACACCTTTGTGTGCGACATCAAGGAGAGCCAGTTTGGCGACGGGCTGCATGTCTTTGGGCGCGCACCACAGGTCGTGGGGACGTTTGATGCCACCCCCTCTGCCCACTCAGAAAAAACCGTACTGCTGAATGCCTTGCAAGGCAAACGCATCGAAGCTGGCCCTTCAGGCTCGCCCTATCGTGGACGCGACGACGTGCTGCCCACGGGGCGGAACCTTTTCACCACAGATCCGCGATCTGTGCCCACGCGCGCGGCCTATGCGCAGGGCGTGCGATTGGCTGAAGAGCTGGTGCGCAAACACTTGCAGGACGAAGGGGACTACCCCCGCAATCTGATCGTCGATCTCTGGGGGTCTGCCACCATGCGCACGGCGGGCGAAGAGTTTGCCATGGCACTGCACCTGTTGGGGGCAAAACCTGAATGGGACGACGGCAGCGAGCGTGTCAGCGGTATTGAAATTCTCCCCATTGCCTTACTAGAGCGCCCACGCATTGACGTTACTTTGCGTGTTTCGGGCCTGTTTCGTGATGTGTTTCCAACCCTGTCCACGCTCTTTGGTCAAGCCGTTCAGGCGTTGAGTGGCCGCGATGAGGCTGCCGATTGGAACCCGTTCGCTGGCCGCATCACAACCCCACGCGTTTACGGCCCCGCACCGGGCAGCTACGGGCTGGGCATGGGCCATGATCTGGATATCTACACCCAAGAGGCCCGCGCGTCTGCCGGTGAGGCGTGGTTAAACGCCTCAAGCTGGGTGCTTGATAGCGGCCCAATCGCTCAGGACAGCGACGGCATCCGTGACCGCGTAAAAGTCGCGGACAGTTTTGTGCATTTGCAGGACTTGCCGGAAACCGATCTGCTGCTGGCCGCAGATTATGCTGCCCACGAAGCGGGTTTTGCCGCCGCCCAGAAGATCACCGGTGGCAAAGCCGCGCTCTACCATATGGACAACGCCGATCCCGCCAAGCCACGTGCGCGCGGGTTGACCGAAGAGATTGCCCGCGTTGTACATGCACGCGCCAGCAATCCCGACTGGCTGGCAGGTATGATGCGGCACGGGTTTCGCGGCGGTGCCGAGATCGCCGCGACGCTGGATCATATGGGAGCATTTGCCCATCTTGCGGGCGCAGTGCCTCCGCAATTGTTTGATGCCTATCACGATGCCACGCTAGGCAACGCCGATGTGTTAGCCTTTTTGGAACGTGAAAATCCACAGGCATTGGCGGCGATGCGCGACCGTTTCGCAGCCTTGCATGAGGCGGGGCTTTGGGTGACACGTCGGAATTCAATTCTAGCTGAGCTGGAGCAGTTATGAGCGTGCGACCAGAGGCCAAAGGCTGGTGCCCGGGGGCCTATAAGCCCATGATCTCCGGCGACGGGCTGGTTGTGCGCGTGCGTCCGGGCTTGGCCCGCTTAAACCGCACACAAATCTTAGAGCTGTGTGACGCGGCACAGACATTCGGCTCAGGACTGATTGACCTGACCAGCCGCGCAAATTTGCAAATTCGCGGCGTATCAGAGGCAGATCATAAGGCCCTGCTTGAACGGCTGAATGAGGTGGGCCTTCTCCCGGATGACCCCGAGCTTGAGAGCCGTCGTAACATTCTCGTTGCGCCACTTTGGGAGGCTGGCGACGCGACCACTCAGGTGGCCAAAAACTTGACAGCACGCCTTGCAGAGTTCCCCGAGTTGCCTGCCAAGATGGGCTTTGCCATCGACCTGAGCTCCGCGCCGCAATTCACTCAAAACTCAGCTGATATCCGGTTTGAGTGTACGGCTGACGGCGGTCTTATGCTGCGCGCAGACGGCATGTCACGCGGCCGGCCGGTGACATTGGATACCGCCGTAGATGCCGCGCTTGAGTTTGCCGAATGGTTTAAAGAAACCGGAGGTATCGCGCGCCGCCGCATGGCTGCACATGTCGCTTTGACACCACCACCCGCAGCGTGGCAGGCCAGCCTCCCAGCCGCAGCCGCGCGCCCCTCTGTTCCGAGCGTCAACGCCTTGGGATCATTTGTAGGCGCAGCGTTCGGACAGATAGACGCGACACAGCTTGAACGATTGGTCACAGTGACCGATGCCCACGCGATCCGCGTCACACCTTGGCGTCTGATATTGCTTGAAGGCGTTCAAGACGTGCTCAGCGAGCACTTCATCACAAAACCCAACGACCCGCTGCTCAGCATTGATGCCTGCCCGGGTGCGCCGCTGTGCAGCTCTGCAAGCGTCGAAACCCGCAACCTTGCACGCGCGCTTGCGCCACAGGTGCGCGGCGCGCTGCACATTTCGGGATGTGCCAAAGGCTGTGCCCGTCCGCGCGCTTGCAGCATGACATTGGTTGGTCGAGACGGGCAATTTGATCTTATCCGCAACGGAACCCCATGGGGTGACCCAGAAAAAACCGGCCTCACGCCGGAAAACCTCATTAAAGTCGGGGGAGCGCTTTAGTGCCTTACGAATACGAAAAAAATGGTCAAGCCATCTATGACGAGAGCTTTGCCACCATTCGCCGCGAAGCCGATTTGGCAACCTTTGATGCTGACGAAGAACAGGTTGTTGTGCGCATGATCCACGCCGCTGGAATGGTTGGCTTGGAAGAGCATGTCAAATTCAGCGCCGGCATGGTCGCCAGCGCGCGCAAGGCCATGGAGGATGGCGCGCCGATCTTTTGTGATGTGCGCATGGTCTCAGGCGGGGTGACCCGTCCACGCCTGCCCGCAGATAACGAAGTCATTTGCACACTGCATGCTGACGGCATTCACGAGCTGGCACGCGAGATCGGCAATACCCGCTCGGCGGCAGCCCTAGAGCATTGGCGCGATCGTCTGGGCGGCGCCATTGTGGCAATCGGCAACGCCCCCACCGCGTTGTTTCACTTGCTGAACATGCTGCAAGACCCCAGCTGCCCGCGCCCCGCCGCCATCATCGGCTGTCCCGTCGGTTTTGTTGGCGCGCGCGAGAGCAAAGATGCGCTTTGGGCAGATCAACCCGTTCCATGCATGATTGTTGAGGGTCGCCTTGGTGGCTCGGCCATGACAGTTGCCGCCATCAACGCTATCGCGAGCTGTAAAGAATGACCCAAACAGGCACTATTCACGGCGTGGGTCTCGGCCCTGGCGATCCAGATTTGATGAGCGTGCGCGCGCATCGGTTGATTACCAATGCGACCCATGTGGCGTTTTTCCGCAAGGCGGGGCGCAAGGGACAAGCACGACAGATCGTTGAGGACATATTGCCCGAAACCGTCATGGAATTCCCGATGGAATATCCGGTGACCACGGAAATCCCACTGTCTGATCCGCGCTATAACGAAGTGCTATCGCAGTTTTATGAGCAGGTGACACAGCACCTGATGGACCTTGCGCAATCGGGCAAGGATGTGGTGGTTCTTTGTGAGGGCGACCCCTTTTTCTACGGCTCGTTCATGCACCTTTACGCCCGCCTGCGTGACGTTGTTCCGGTCAAAGTTGTGCCTGCAATCACCGGCATGTCCGGCGCGTGGACGGCCACTGAAACCCCGATCACTTGGGGTGATGACGTTCTGACCGTGCTGATGGGTACGCTTCCTGAGGCCACCTTGTCCGATTACATCAAACGCACGGATGCCTTGGTGATCATGAAGATCGGAAGCAATTTTGCCAAAGTGATTGAGGCTCTGAAGTCTGGCGGGCGGTTTGACGACGCTTGGATCGTGCAATACGCAACGATGTCCAAGCAGACCGTTACCAAACTCTCGGAAATGACCGATGACGTGACCCCTTACTTCTCGATCATCGTGGTGCATGGACAGGGGCGCAGACCATGACGAATGCGTCCCAAGGTTGGGTCCAGATCGTTGGCATCGGCCCGGGTGATGACGCGTTGATCACACCTCAAGTTCAGGACGTCTTGGCGCAGGCCACAGACGCAGTGGGATACATTCCATATGTCGGGCGCGTTGCTGCAAACACGGGCCTGACTTTACACCCTTCTGACAATCGCGTGGAGATCGACCGCTCTCGGCATGCGCTTAAAATGGCGGTTCAAGGCCGCCGTGTTGTGGTTGTTTCCTCAGGTGATCCCGGCGTCTTTGCAATGGCGGCCGCGGTGTTTGAAGCCGTGGAAAATGGTGATCCCGCATGGCGCAATCTGGACATACGCGTCTTGCCAGGAATAACCGCGATGCTCGCCGCTTCGGCAGCTTGTGGCGCGCCGTTTGGCCATGATTTTTGCGCCATTAATCTCAGCGATAATCTCAAACCTTGGGCGGTGATTGAAAAACGTTTGCAACTGGCCGCCGAGGCCGACTTTGCCATGGCGTTTTACAATCCACGTTCAAAATCCCGCCCCGAAGGTTTTGCAAAAGCGCTCAAGACATTAAAGGCGGCCTGCGGCGACAACCGCCCGATGATCTTTGCACGCAATGTGTCCCGACCAGATCAAACCATCAAGATTGTGCCCCTTCAGGACACCACACCAGATATGGCTGATATGCGCACCGTGGTTTTGTTGGGGTCAAGCCAAACACGGATTATTACACGCGACGGCGCGCCATTCGTCTACACACCGAGATCGGTGGCAGGATGATACAGCGCGGCACTAAATCAGCTCTTCTGGCCTTGAACCCAGCTCAGAGCCGCCTCAGCCGTCGCCACCTCCGCCCGTGGCGGCAGCTCCGGCCTGTCGATCATGATCACTGGCAGGCCCAGTTCGCGCGCCGCGGCCAATTTGGCCCGCGCACCTACGCCGCCAGCGTTCTTGCAAACAATCACATCAATCTGATGCGCCTCAAACAAGGCCTTGTCCGCGGCAACGTCAAACGGCCCGCGGTCCAGCACAATAGAGTTATGAGGCAACGGCGGTTTCACGTCAGGATCATCCACCAAGCGCAATACATAGTGATGTTGCGGTTGGGCCGCAAAAGCCGGCACATTGAGCTTGCCCAAGGCCAACATCACACGGCGCGGCGCCCCATCCAGAGCAGCAACCGCGCCTTCGACATCAGGCACATGCTGCCAAGTATCTCCGCTCTGAGCGCGCCATGGCGCTCGGCTCAGCGCGCACAATTCCACCCCTGTCTGTTGGCAGGCGTGATAGGCATTCCAACTCATCTGGGCAGCAAAAGGATGTGTGGCATCAATCACATGGCTAATGCTATGCTGCCGGATATAGTGGATCAGCCCATCGACCCCGCCAAAGCCCCCGACACGCACAGGCAAGGGCTGGGCTTTGGGCGAGGCAACGCGGCCAGCATAAGAAAACACCGCTGGGGTGGCGCACTCGCTGACGGCTTGTGCCAACTGGCTGGCCTCGGTTGTGCCTCCAAGTATGAGGAGTTTTGTGCCCATGTCTGAGGTTTCCAACTCTGCGGATCAATGGCTGACAATTGTCGGTTTGGGCGAAGATGGACCACAAGGGCTACCGCCTGCAAGCCGTGAAGCGCTGGATCAGGCCGAGATCGTGATGGGGGCTGCGCGACATATCGCGCTTTTGCCGGATCTCACCGCGAAAACCTTGGAGTGGCCAGTGCCATTTGCGGATGGCATTCCCCGACTACTGGACCTGCGCGGGCAAAAAACTGTTATTTTGGCCTCAGGCGATCCGTTCTGGCACGGCGCAGGCGCCACATTGGCCCGCCACTTGGAACGCGCCGAATATCGAACGCTCCCCGCGCCATCGACACTCTCTTTGGCCGCCGCCGCGCTTGGCTGGCCCTTAGAGCAAACCATCACCATGGGTCTACACGCGGCCCCCTTTGGCCGGCTTCGACCACATTTGGCGATCGGCGAACGCGCCATTGTCACGCTGCGCGATGGCGCGGCAGTCGGCGACTTTGCGATGTGGCTCACCCAGCTCGGCTTTGGCGCTTCACAGTTGCATGTCATGGAGGCCATGGGCGGGCCCCGAGAACGTATCCGCACCACGACAGCCGACGGCATGCATCTGCAAGACATCTCGCACCCCGTTTGCCTAGGGTTGGAAGTGATCGGCGATGGCGCGGCTTTGCCGCAAACCTCGGGACGCCCGGACGATTTCTTTGATCATGACGGTCAAATCACCAAACGCCCAATACGGGCCATGACACTTTCAGCACTAGCGCCAAAAGCCGGAGAACACCTCTGGGACATCGGCGGCGGCTCAGGATCCATCGCCATAGAATGGCTGCTGGCGCACCCCCGCACCCAAGCAAGCGCTATCGAAATTGACGCAACCCGCGCCGGTCGTATACGCGCCAACGCTGACGCGCTTGGAGGAGACCGCCTCAAGGTTGTGACTGGCGCAGCCCCAAGCGCCTTGGAGGGGCTTGCCCCACCTGATGCGGTGTTTATTGGCGGCGGTATCAGCTCGGAATTACTCGAAACGCTTTGGAACGCTATTCCCGAAGGTACACGCGTTGTCGCAAATGCCGTAACGCTCGAAGGTGAGGTTCTTTTAGCCAACTGGCACGCGACCAAAGGCGGAGACTTGATGCGCCTCGAATTGGCCCAAGCTCAACCGCTTGGAAAAAAGCGAGGCTGGAAGTCCAGTTATCCAATCGTGCAGTGGAGTGTCACCAAATGATTGTTGCGGGGTTCGGATTTCGCGCGGCAGCCACCACTGACAGTTTGCGTGCAGCTTTAATTGCCACTGGCGTCACTCAGGTTGACGCGATCGCCACCCCCGCTGACAAAGCCATCACACCTGCTTTTGCAGCCTTGGCACGTCAACTCGGCGTGCCAGTGCACTGCATCACACCACCAGCGATGCAAACCGAAAAGACCGCCACCAAATCCGCCAAGGTCCTTGCCAAACGCGGCACAGGCTCGGTCGCTGAAGCCTGCGCTTTGGCCGCAGCCGGTACAAATGCTACATTGCAAGCCCCACGGTTTGTGTCACCAGACAAGATGGCCACCTGTGCCATTGCCCAAGGAGCCGACACTTGACTGTCCATTTTATCGGAGCTGGCCCCGGAGCCGCCGACCTTTTGACCCTGCGCGGACGTGACCTGATTGCGGCCAGCCCGGTGTGCCTTTACGCGGGCTCATTGGTGCCGGATGAAATCTTGTCCCATTGCCCGCCTGATGCGCGCATCATCAATACCGCCGCTCTGGATCTCGACGCGATTATTACCGAATGCAAGGCGGCTCAACAGGCAGGTCAGGATGTCGCAAGGCTACATTCTGGCGACCTGTCGGTCTGGTCTGCCATGGGGGAACAACTCCGCCGCTTGCGTGCCGAAGGTATTGAGGTTTCAGTTACCCCGGGCGTGCCCAGCTTTGCGGCCGCTGCGGCTGCGTTGGAAACCGAGCTCACCCTACCCGGTTTGGCACAATCCGTGATCCTCACCCGAACTCCTGGACGCGCGTCCTCGATGCCCCAAGGTGAAACACTCACAAATTTTGCCACCACAGGTGCCACGCTTGCCATTCACCTCTCCATTGGTAATCTTGATCAAGTGATCGCGGACCTCACTCCCGCGTATGGCGCAAAGTGCCCTGTCGCTGTTGTCTATCGTGCCAGCTGGCCGGATCAACAGATCATCCGCACGACGCTTGGCGCCCTCAAAGCGGATATGCACGACAATATCACCCGCACCGCCTTAATCCTCGTTGGCCCTGCCTTGGGCGAGGGGGATTTTGACGAGAGCTGTCTATATGCCAGCGAATATGACCGCCGCTATCGCCCGCAAACCGCGGACAGCCCGTGGTCCAGCTGGCAACACGGAGACGACTGACATGACCATGCCCAAAGGCCTTTTGATTTCTGCGCCATCATCTGGCACCGGCAAGACCACGGTGATGCTGGGTCTTTTGCGCGCGCTTGTCGAGGACGGCCTGAACGTACAGCCCTTCAAATCTGGGCCGGACTATATTGATCCCGCGTTTCATCACGCCGCCGCGCGCCGACCCGCCTTTAATCTGGACAGCTGGGCGATGCATTCAGAGCTGATCGGTGGCATTGCGCAACAGGCCGCAGGGGCTGACATTGTGATCGCCGAAGGCTCTATGGGACTGTTTGATGGCGTTGCCACCCGGGGTGAGTCAGGCTTTGGATCCTCGGCAGAAACCGCTCTGATGATGGGCTGGCCTGTGGTGTTGGTCATTGACGTCGGCGGGCAGGCGCAATCTGCTGCCGCAACAGCGCTTGGGTTTAAAACCTATAACCCTGAGCTACCCTTCGCAGGTGTCATCCTGAACCGCTGCGCCTCCCCACGGCACGAACGGCTGGCGCGGTTGGGTATGGATCAGGCGGGCATCAACGTTCTTGGCGTGCTGCCGCGGCGCGGCGATCTCACCTTGCCGGAACGGCATCTGGGCCTGATCCAAGCCGTTGAGCACCCCGATCTAGAAGCCGCCATCGCAGGCTATGCCAGCTTTTTGCGCGAAAACGTCGACCTTGATGCCATCAAGGCAGTGGCCCAAGCGGGCGCTGCGCGCACAGGTTCCCTCCCTAATCCACCTGCTCAACGCATTGCACTGGCACGCGATGCCGCCTTTAGCTTCACTTATCCGCATTTGCTGAGCGGCTGGCGCGACGCTGGTGCCGAGATAGTGCCCTTCTCCCCCCTTGCCGACGAAGCGCCGGCTACCGATGCTGATCTTGTCTGGCTTCCCGGCGGTTATCCGGAGCTGCACGCAGGCAAGCTGGCGGCAAACCAGACCTACCTCAAAGGCCTGCGCAGCCACGCAGCCATCAAACCAGTGCATGGCGAATGCGGAGGCTACATGGCCCTCGGAGAGGCCTTGATTGACAAGGATGGCACGCGCCACCAAATGGCTGGCCTGCTGGGGCTCGTCACCTCTTATGAAAAGCGCAAGTTTCACCTCGGGTATCGTCAAGCCACCCTTCAGGCCCCGATGCCTGGCTTTGCCACAGGCAGCAAACTGCGCGGCCATGAATTCCACTATTCCACTATCCTCGAAGAACCCGACGCGCCACTTGCGCAGGTCGGCGATGCAGATGGCAATCCGGTGCCTGAAACCGGATCTATCCGCCACAACACCACAGGAACCTTCTTTCACATGATCGCAGAGGCAACCACATGAGCGGTTTCGTTAGTTTTGTTGGCTCAGGTCCCGGCGACCCCGAACTCTTAACCCTCAAAGCAGTTGATCGCCTCAGCAAGGCCGAAGCCGTATTGTTTGACGACCTTTCCTCCGGCCCGATCCTTGAACATGCCCACAAAGATGCCGACCTTGTCGGCGTTGGCAAACGCGCGGGCCGCCCCTCCCCAAAACAGGACCACGTGAGCCAACTCTTGGTGGACTACGCCAAATCCGGCGCCCATGTCGTGCGCCTTAAATCTGGCGATTGCGGCATCTTCGGCCGCCTCGAAGAAGAAATCAGCGCTCTCCAAGACGCTGGCATCGACTTTGAAATCATCCCCGGCGTCACATCCGCCAGCGCCGCCGCCGCCGCCGCCCACATCCCCCTCACCCGCCGCCTCGTGGCACGCCGGGTCCAGTTCGTGACTGGACATGATGTGGCGGGCGCGCTTCCCGGCGACCTAAATCTCGCCGCCCTCGCAGATCCGGGGGCGACAACAGTGCTGTTCATGCCCAAACGCACCTTCCCGGAACTGGCGGAAAAACTCTTTGCCGCAGGTCTGCGCCGCGACTGCCCAGCCCTGTTGGCGGAAAACGTCTCCCATCCTGATCAAAGCCTGCACCGCACCACGATGGAACAGCTCGCACATACCCTGTCCCAAGATATCTCCTTGGCTCCCGGCATTATCCTGTTTGGAGAATTGGCAAACAGCCCCTAGCTTTTTGGTGCCCCAAATACCTCCGCCGGAGGCTCCCAGACGTACCGCAATCCCTTCGCTCAAGCCCGGAGAACAGACATGATCACACTCTCCCTTGTTGGTATCGGATCGGGCAATCCCGACCATCTGACGCGCCAAGCCCTCCACACCTTAGAAGCTGCGGACGTGATCTTATTGCCGCGCAAAGGCGAAGAGAAAACGGAACTTGCAGAGTTGCGCCGCATGATTTCAACTGAAATGCTGCAAACCAGCCCCAAGATCGTCGAGTTTGACTATCCGCTCCGCGATGCCGAAACGCCAAAATATCTGGATGGCGTGAATACATGGCACGACGCGCTGGCGGATATTTGGCAGCACTTGATCCAAGACCATGCCCCAAGTGACGGTCACGTTGCGCTCATGGTCTGGGGCGACCCGTCACTTTACGACAGCACGCTCAGGATCGCGGAGCGTTTGCGCACCCGTGGGATAGAGCTACAGATCTCGGTTGTCCCCGGCATCACATCTTTGCAAATGCTGACGGCCGCTCATGCCATTCCTCTAAACAGTTTGGGGGGCGCTGTTCATATCACCACAGGGCGCAAGCTGGCCGACGAAGGATGGCCTGAGAGCGTACCAACCGTGGCGGTGATGCTTGACGGCAAATGCTCGTTTCAAAGTCTCCCCACCGATGGGGTCGACATTTGGTGGGGTGCCTATGTCGGCATGCCCCAGCAAATCCTTTTGAACGGCCCATTAAATGAAGTAGGCCCCACGATTATCAAGACGCGCGCTCTGGCTCGTGCGGAAAACGGATGGATTATGGACATCTATTTGCTCAAGCGTCGACTTTAGTTCTTCGAACACAATCCGGAATTCTGATGCGATGTCGCGTCAACTCTTGACGAAAATTGGGCAAAATCAAGGAATTCCACTTAGGTCCAGCTTTTGCCCCGTTCTCGTCGCAATCTACAGACAAGGTTTCCCATAGGTTAATGAGCGATCCCAAAACGACTCGCAAATACGCTGAATCGTAAAGGGATGTCCGATGCTGGGCAGTCGCACGAAAGGGCAGAAAATGAGAATTCTGGCGGTTGATGACGATGAAAACATCCGTGACCTGCTTTCTGAAGCGGTCTCGGCGCGCACCTCTCATACTTTGGTCACGGCCCCCTCTGGCCCCGAGGCGGTGCGTATCTTGGCCAAAAGCAAAACGCCGTTTGACTGCTTCCTGCTCGACATTCAAATGCCGATTATGGACGGCATCACGCTGGCAAGCAAAATTCGCAAGATCAAAGCCTATGCCCGAACGCCCATCATCATGCTGACAGCCATGTCGCAGAAGAAATATATCGATGCGGCATTTTCAGCAGGCGCGACGGACTACGTTACCAAACCATTTGACTTTCTTGAACTGTTCAGCCGGATTTCTGTGGCCGGAAAGTTGGTGCATGAACAACAGCGCGTCACTGATAGCTCATCCGAAATGTCCACGCTCAAACGTGATCTGATTTATAACACCGCCCTAAGCCTGAACGAACCCGTCGAAATCACCGACGTCACGCAGGTGATCGGCTATGTAGCCTTTGAAAATTATATCATGCAGCTTTCGCGTGGCAAACTGCTGCGCAGCTCGGTCTTTGCCGTCAAGCTATCCGGTGTGGAAAAGGTGTTTAACCACGTCAATTCCATCGCCTTCAGACACATGCTTTCGGACGTGTCCGGAGAAATCATGTCCGTTCTGGCGGACAATGACGCAATGGCCACCTATCGTGGGAATGGCGTGTTTTTATGCTTGATGCCACGCAGAAACGGTTTCTCAAATCAAAAGTTTGAGGTCGAACTTAACAGTCGCCTTGAGTTTTCTCCCCCACTTCATATCGAGGGAATACGGATCAGGGCCTGCGCCGGGGAAACCTATAGTATGCGTACTCTGACCCGCGCTGGCGCGTTGTTCTCCTTGCAGAAAGCTGGCGCCTCCGTTGAATTGCGGGAAAAGGCGCAAAGCGACGTCTTGAGCGTGTTGCGCAAAGGGATGCGTGTTCATCGCCGCTCAGGGTTTCAGAACGAGATGGAGCGACGTGCCTACGAGGTCTTGTTGCAGGATGCGATCCGCGAAGAAGACCCCGCGGAAAATGCACCGATTTTTGGGTAAATCGCTTTGATTAGTGGTGCACGCTGGCCAAATCCATAACCGCCACCTGCACCCGATCCCCCTCGATCACCATGACGGGTCCGCCTGGCTCGGCGACCAAGCCCAAACGCCCGATCCATCGTGACCAAACAGCCGGCACAAGCCCCAGAACCTGACGCGCACCCAATTCTTTTGCCGAAACAATCAACTGTTGCATCATCTGCGCCTGAACACGAGTTCGTTGATTGGCCGGAACGTCGTGAGAGACGAAAACCCGACTTGATTCCCAAATGTCCGGATCAACCGGAGCCTCGAAATTCAAAAGGTTGGACGGGATCGACTCCAGCATTCCTTTTTGTGCGTCGCGGATCATATACGTATACATTCCGCATTTTGCCGTCGTTGGTGTAAGACGGATCCCCGCCAGAACTTTTTCGCCTTCATGGACTGCAATCCATCGGCTTGCAGGCGTGTCGTATTGATCATACTCCATGCCCGCCGCTTCAGGCAGATCCCAATTATTTTGTACAATGAACGACTGTTTGCGCGCGCGCAGCAGGTTCACCATCAAAGCCCCATGCTCATGCATGTTCTCAAATGACAAGGTTGTCGTCAGCATATCCAATTTATCTCCGGATATATTGTTGCCCCAATATGTATGATTTCACTGACACCAGCGGCACTCGACAACACTGATACATTCAGCGCCGCCAAAGCCAAAACATAACCAAACCAAAAACACCCTAAGTAGAGTTTGTCTCCCCTTTTCTGACTAAGTAGCTCTAAGATCAGAGGATCTCAAAACACTCAGAAAGCGAGGGCACCTTAGAACTCCATACGCCCGAAGATTATCCTTTCTAATTCCTTAACCACCTACCTCAACGTTTTTTAAAAATTTAGCCATATGTTCAAAAATTTATCCACCCCCTAAATTGGAAAAATTTTTCACACAGAGACAATGTGACACAAACGTCAAACAAAACGGCGCATTTTTCAGCATCCTATGTTTTCATTTCAAATCCGCAGCTTGCCGGACCACGTGAAGGGTATCGCGCAATGGCTTTGCCGATTTTTGGTCGAATTTCCGCACCAAGACCGCAGCATTACCATGGTTTCGCCACCTTGTTTGAGCACCTTGAAGACAATCTCTAAAGCTGCGGGCGCATTCCGTCCAAAACAGCCTCAACTCGGCGGAAGACTATGCAAGACTACTTTATGAATTTTCACGTCAAAGGCGAAGTCGCGGCGCGACTCTTAATTCGTGAACCCGAGTTTAAACTGCTGGTTGATATCTCCCCTACCCCCGCCGCGGATGCCAAAGCCCCGGGGTTTAGATATCCCAACCGCGTTTCATTTACGCTTGAGTGCGAATGGTTGATCGATCGCTTTCTGGACGAAGTCAAAATTGGAGAAGTCGTCGAAGCCAAGGGGACGTTCATCCAATCAAACTACATCCCTCACAAAACTTCTCAAATCGACACCACCTTTAAAATGGTGAGCTTCGAACGCCCCCATCGCGCCTTAAAAGACCTCAACCATGCAGGGCGCATATATCAACTGCCCGCGCCCGCTTGGATCAATTAGCGGCCCTTAGCGGTACCACCAAAAGCCCGTTTGCCGACCTAAATACAGATTGCCAGCGAACCTCATTCGTGGCGCACACCAAAAAGGAACCATGACATGCACACCGATCTGTCAAACAAACCCAATCGTTGGGCAATGTTGTCAGCGGTGTTCTATCGTCTTTTGGCTCGGGTGCTGCCGCACGCCAAACCGACAGTCGAACAAGCGCGCCGATCGCGCAAACAGCTGCATGATTTTGCCAGCGGAGGCCTCGCCCTGTTTTGGCAGCGCCAGGGTATTTATGCAGGTGCGGCTGTGCTTTGTGGTGCGTATTTCTCTGTGCCAATTGCAGCCCTGTGTTATCTATTTTGCCAACTGACCGACATCTTTGACAGCTCGGTCTCTTTGAAGGTCGTCAATCGCAAGGACAATTCCCTTCGACACACCCGGCACCTCTTTAAGATGCTGTTTTTGTCCAACACACTCAGTTCTCTATCTGTTGCGACCTTCACTTTGCTGGTGGCCAATCTTGAAGGGCCCGCAAACCACTTTACCTCGCTCTTTTTCTTGTTTGCAGCTGGATTGTTTGCCGCCGTCAACAACCACCAACTGCCCCAAGTTTTAACCGTGCGTTTGGTGATTTACGGCACTTTGTTTATTTACATTCCCGCCAGCGATATCTGGGCTGAAAACCCGCCATATACTTCCAAAATGTGGATGCATTTCGCGACTGCACTGTTCGTGCTCTACTTTGTTTTGGAGTGCTCAATGATCTTCTTGCGCCTCTATCAGCGCGGTCTGGATCAACTTGAAGAACTGCGAACCGAACGTGACAAGGCGCGCGCATCTAACGAAATGAAATCACAGTTTGTGTCGGTCGTCAGTCATGAGTTGCGCACCCCCCTAACGTCAATCACCGGAGCCCTGACGTTGCTGCGCGATGCCGACTTATCGGAAAACCCGCAAAGCGCCGCCAGAATGCTGGACATTGCGCACAAAAACAGCAATCGGCTGAGCAAACTGATTAACGATCTTTTGGACATCCAAAAGATGGAAGCAGACAAGATGTCATATGATTTTGCGCCTCTTGTGCTTCAGGATCTTATTCAAGATGCCGCACAATCCATTGCTCCTTTTGCCGACAAATTTAACGTCCAAATCGTGGTTCAAAACACCGAAGAACCGCTTTGCGTCCAAGCTGATTATGAACGCATGATGCAAGTTTTGGACAATCTTCTGTCCAACGCCGTAAAGTTTTCAGATCCTGAGACGCGCGTGGAAATCAGCGCAAGTCGAATTGGGGACGCTGCAATTCTGGAGGTGCGCGATTACGGCATTGGCATTCCCGCCGACGCTCATGACTTGGTCTTCGGCAAATTCACCCAAGTCGACAACTCAGATCGCCGAAGCTTTG
This sequence comes from Rhodobacteraceae bacterium Alg231-30, assembly GCA_900143615.1. Classification (GTDB taxonomy): domain Bacteria; phylum Pseudomonadota; class Alphaproteobacteria; order Rhodobacterales; family Rhodobacteraceae; genus Shimia. The sequence continues at coordinate 928,726 of FREU01000001.1, read as the reverse complement.
AAGGCACAGGCCTTGGGTTATCCATTGTACAACAAATCATTCATGATCACGCCGCGGAAATCGACTTCCAAAGCACACTCGGAGTTGGAACACGTTTTTTCGCAACGTTTCCGGACATTTTAGACCCTCCCGACTAAGTCCACGTTTTTTAGGAGTACGAACCTGTGTTTCCCTCAGAACACCAAACTAAATTTGAAAAACTGCGCGGTCATTTCATCGCCGGCCTTCCCAAACGGGAGGCCGAGCTTGAAGAGCTGGTGAGCAACCTGATGATGAACGGAGCCTGCGCAACAACGCTTGAGGCTCTCTATTTTGAGACCCACAAACTTGCGGGTATAAGCGGCACCTATGGGTTGCACGGAATTGGGCAATTGGCTGAAGCAATTTCCTCACAACTTGACAAACGACGCGCTGAAACATTGAGCGAAAAGCACATTAACGAACTGCTGGTTGCGACTGACCTGCTCACTGAAAAACTACGGCAGGCCTCCGCCAGATCATGATGCGACTTCCGCCGCGATGTTGCGAATTTGCTCTGCCAGCGCCATGGGATCAAACGGCTTTTGAATCGCTCCCACCGCTTGACTCTGAATCACATCCTGATGTTCCTTGGCCACATTTTTTGACGTCATAAAAATAGCAGGTGTTGCGGAAAGGGATGCGATTTCGCGCAGCGCATACAGCGTTTCGATGCCCGTCATACCAGGCATCATCATATCTAATAGGAAAACATCCGGCCCAAAAGCTTCTGCTTTTCGGAGCGCATCTTGCCCGCTGGCGCATTGCAATACTTCAAATCCACCCAGCTCTGCCAATGATAGCAGCGCTATTTCGCGGATATCCTCATCGTCTTCGACGTGCAGGATCTTTCTGATTTCAGTCATCTTTCCCCATCGGCTCATTGACCTAAGGTCACCTTATTCAGCGCAACCTGAAATTGCCAGTTGCTGATTTGTGACACCTTGATGCCAAATAGCGGCGATCTTCCATTGCTACGTCACGTTCATTTTGCGAAAATTGGCTTGGATTTGCGCATTTGCATCATAAAGTGGCAGTCGTATTTTGATCAGGAGCCCCCCTTATGAAATCGCCCCCCGTTTTGCAAGAACGCAAAGGTCCGGCCCTGATAGTGACCCTGAATGATCCGGATCGTTTAAACCCGATCAGCGCCGAAATGCGCGCAGCACTCAGCGCGACTTTGCAGGAAGCCGAGGCAGATACGTCACTGCGCGCGATCATTCTAACAGGCGCAGACAGCAACTTTTGCTCAGGAGGCGACATCAAGGCGATGGACGCTCCGCAGCGCGCCAAGCGCATCAACTTTGAACAGGTCAAGCTTTTGGCCAACCAGATCACCGGCGCGTCTGTACCGGTGATTGCAGCTGTCGAAGGATGGGCCGCAGGTGCGGGGCTGGGGCTGGCGGCGCTTTGTGACACTGTTATTGCAGCAAAATCAGCACGTTTCATGTCAGCCTTTCCAAAAATTGGCTTGATGCCAGACTATGGCCTCCTCGCCTCTTTACCGATGCGCATCGGGCAGGCGCGCGCGCGGCAGATCATGCTTTATGCACGTCCCGTCGCGGCCCAAGATGCGCTGGACATGGGGCTTATTGATCAGATTTGCGACGATGGCAGCGCGCTGCAAAGCGCTTTGGGGCTGGCCGAACACATCCAAACGCTGTCGCCAGATGCCCTGCGCGCGATTAAAGCATTTGACAGCGGCAGACTAGATACCGCGCTTGATTACGAGCGGGATCGCCAGCCTGACCTTATGCAAAGTGCAAACGCGCAAGAAGGCAGGGCGGCGTTTTTTGCAAAACGTCCGCCCCAATTCCGCGATCTCCCTTAATCACATTACGCAAAACCAATGTGGTTATAGAGCGGCAATTCACGGATGCGTTGTCCGGTGGCTGCAAAGATTGCATTTGCCAAAGCCGGAGCGGCTGGAGGCACTGGCGGCTCGCCAATTCCACGCACCTCGGGGTTGTTTTCAAGCCCTTTGACAAAAATCTCCGGGCATTGGTTCATCCGCATACCTTCCGCATCAAAGTAATTGGCTTGCTCTGCCATACCGTCTGAATAGGTGATTTCACTATTCATCGCATGCCCTAGCCCAAAGACGACGCCGCCCTGCACAAGGTTTTCAAAGTTTACAGGATCAACCACCTGCCCCACATCTGCCGCGACCCAGACCTTATCGATCCGAATACCGTCTTCCGAGTTGGTCACTTCGATCACTTCGGCAGTCGGCACACCAAAGCTTTCGACAAATGCCACGCCACGCCCTTTGCCCGACGCCAACGGGCTACCCCAGTTTGACATCTCGCCAACGGCTTCCAGAACCTTGCGACTGACATCGTGCTGCATCAACCGAATCCGTTCTTCCAACGGATCAGCGCCGGCGGCATGGATCAGCTCATCCAGCAGGCTGTCAAAGAAAAAGCCCCCCGCCGAGGCCCCAACCGAGCGCCAAGACGATGTAGGTGCCAATTCCGGCACGCGATAGGCGCGCATACGGAAATTCTCCAGCGAATAGGGATTGTTCCACGCCCCTGCCGAGATTTGTGTGTCCGGTCCAGGCACCGAAATGCCTGCTCGTCCCATTTGCGAATTGATCACCGATGGCATTGCGACACCTAGATCCATCGCCACAACCTTCCCGTCTTTGACCGCGCCGCCACCACGGGCCATGCCGATATGGCGCGGGTAATCATGGGCAAAGTCTTCTTCGCGGCTATAGGTCAATTTGATCGGCGTTCCGCGCATCTGGTTGGCCACCTCGGCGGCCAACGTGACGTGCCCGAATTCCAACCTGTGACCAAAGCTGCCGCCCATATAGTGATTGCGGAAATCAACCTGATCCGGCTTGTGGCCTGTCACAGCAGCAACCTGTTGTTGCAACATGCGTGGCATTTGATGGCCAGTCCAAACAGTCACTTTATCGTCTTCAACCAAAACCGTTGCATTCAATGGCTCAAGCGGAGCATGTGCGACGTATGGCACACGGTATTCAGCCTCAACCGCTGATCCTTCGGCCATCGCCGCGGCCACATCCCCATCGTTGCGCCATTCTTTGTCGAGATGGTCGTCCTTAAACGACTGTGAAATAACCTGCCAATGACCGTCTTGCTCCGCAGGATACGGTGCTTCGCCCCAGTCAAAGTCGATCATCAAAGCGGCCTGAATAGCGCGCCAAGTGTTATCCGCAACCACAGCGACACCGCCGGTGACCTCAACAATCTTTTTAACGCCCCGCATGGTTTCGGCAGCAGAGGCGTCATAGCTGTTTAGCGCTCCGCCCTGACGGGGATTGCACACCACCGTCGCGTTCAACGCGCCTTCGACCTCTACATCTATGCCATACTCGAGCGTCCCTGTGGACTTTGCCACCATGTCCAGCCGTGGCATCGACTTGCCCAGCAAACGCCACTCACTTGGATCGCGTAAAACCACATCAGTAACCGGCGTAAGGCTGGCTGCATCCGCTGCCAATTCGGTGTATTTGATCTCACGCCCGTCCGGCAGCTGCACTGCGGCACGCGCTGTTTTAAGCTGTGCTACGGGTATACCCGAACGGTTAGACGCTGCCAGTTTAAGCGTTTCACGCGCCATCGCGCCTGCTTCGCGCAGTTTCACGAAACTATCGGGCACCGCACTTGAGCCGCCCGTGCCCTGTAGTCCCAACAGCTTGAGCGCGCCACCCATAATGGTGCGCATGGATTCCGCCGGAAAGCTGCGGTCGGTGAACATAAACGGCACACCATCATCCGCCATAGCGGTGTTCCAATAGGCTTTGTCCGGCTTGCCAAAAGACGTTTCAAACTGATCCAGTTGGATATCCATCTCTTCAGCAATCAACGCAGCTTGGGTGTGCATAATCCCCTGCCCTTTATCGCCATGCGGTCCAATCAGCGTGATTTTGTCAGCGTCAATCAAGACCCAAGGGTTAAAGGTCGCGGCCCCATCTGCCAGATCGGCTTCCAGCGGATTGTCATAAGGTGTGCGCACTTTGTAAACGCCAAACGCCACGCCGCCAGCAACCGCTGCTGCGCCAACCAAAAACGTACGACGCGCGATTTTTCCAAGACTTGCCATGCCTCAGGCCTCCTTGAGTTTCTGCGCGGCGGTCTTTACCGCTGCCCGAATGCGCGGATAGGTCCCGCAACGACACAGGTTGCCCATCATCGCATCGTCAATATCGCCATCCGTTGGCGCGGGAGTTTCTGCCAGCAGCGAGGCCGCCTGCATAATCTGGCCTGACTGACAGTAGCCACATTGCGCAACCTGATGTTCCACCCAAGCTTCCTGCACCGCGTGCATTGCGTCTGGTGTGCCCAAGCCGTTGATTGTGGTCACTGGGCCATCCACATCGCTGACAAAGGTTTGGCAGGACCGCACAGCAACACCGTCGATATGCACAGTGCACGCGCCGCAAGCTGCGACACCGCATCCATATTTGACGCCCTTGATACCAAGCTCATCTCTTAAAACCCACAATAGCGGCATGTCCTCTTCGACATCCACCACATGCGACTTACCGTCTACGACCAGTTGCATTCGCGCCTCCTGTAACTGCTCTACAACACTACGCCCTACAAACCGCTCGATCCTTGCAGATCGCGCCAATCTTCATGCACGTTGCGTCACCAGATCGTGAACTCGCCAGAACGCGAAGGTGGCGACCGATTGCAGCCCAAGAAACGACCCCTTGCACACTCCGGAAAGAACAACGATTCGCGCTACGAGCCGCCTGTCAGCGCTAACCCCGAAAAATCGTTAGCGCCACCAAGGGCAACCTTGCCACGTTTATCGCTAACACTTTCATTTACAACGGCCTTTCGGGTTCCGTTGAAGCCGCCTGTCGCCTATAGGAAACATCAAATACGAACCAATTTTCGCGAGTCAGGAGATCACCATGACTGTCACAGTTGGCATCAACGGGTTTGGCCGCATCGGCCGTTGTACCCTTATGCATATTGCAGAAGAAGCCCGCGACGACGTCCGCGTCGTCAAAGTCAACGCAACCGGCCCGCTGGAAACCGCGGCGCATTTGATCCGGTATGACAGCATACATGGCCGCTTCAAAAACGAAGTGATTGCTGGCAACGGCACGTTGGACGTCGGCCAAGGCCCGATCCGCATGTTCTCGACCTATAACATGGACGAGCTCGACTGGAGCGGTGTGGATGTGGTTCTGGAATGTACCGGCAATTTCAACGATGGCGAAAAAGCTGCCAAGCACCTTGAGCAAGGTGCCAAGAAAGTGCTGATCTCGGCCCCTGCGAAGAACGTTCAGAAAACCATCGTGTTTGGCGTGAACGACAATCGTCTGGAAGCCAATGACAATATGATCTCAAACGGGTCGTGCACCACAAACTGCCTCGCACCAGTGGCAAAGGTTCTCAACAACACCTTTGGTATCGAGCAAGGCATCATGACCACGATCCACGCCTATACTGGTGATCAACCCACTCTGGACCGTCGTCACAACGATCTTTACCGCGCCCGCGCCGCCGCGATGTCGATGATCCCGACTTCCACGGGGGCGGCAAAAGCACTCGGAGAAGTTCTCCCCGAACTCAAAGGTAAATTGGACGGTTCTGCCATTCGCGTGCCCACCCCAAATGTGTCGGCTGTTGATCTGACCTTCACCGCCAGCCGTGATGTGACCGAAGCTGAAGTGAACGCCGCCATGGCCGAAGCTGCCGCAGGTTCGCTCAAAGGTGTTCTCGGGTATAGCGACGCGCCGCTGGTGTCGGTTGATTTCAACCACACCACCGAAAGCTCGATCTTTGCCGCAGACCAGACCAAAGTTATCGGCGGTCGTCTGGTGCGTGTTTTGGCATGGTATGACAACGAATGGGGCTTTTCGGCCCGCATGGCAGACATGGCCGCTTTGATGGGTCGCATCTGATCGATCTTAGGTGACTTACCAACGACTTAACTTGCGCCCTCGGACGTCGTCAGGCATATCTATGTCGATGACCACCATCCGGGGGCGCAATGCGTCATGACCAACCCTATTGCCGTTTTCCTAGCTGTGCTGATCCTCGCGGGTCTTGGTGCGGACATGATCTTTAATGACGGCGAAGCCGTTCTTTTATTGGCTAAAAAGTTCTTTGAATTGGTGGAATGGGTTGCCTTCTGGCGCTAGCCTCCACGCCGTGCACCTAAGCCCCCCGTCGCTATCACAGCCCAGAAAACGCTCTAGCTTTTCAATCGATAGCCAGTGCGAAACATCCACCATGTCAGAGCGATAATCGCCCCCAAAGCGGCCAGAACCACGGCCAGACCTAATGCGGGGGCGCTATCGGAAACCCCCAGAATCCCAAACCGCGCTCCGTCGATCAGATAAAAGATCGGGTTCACATGGGTGATTTTCTGCAAAACCGGAGGCAATGCCTCTACCGAATAGAACGTGCCTGAGAGAAACGCCAATGGGGTCACGATAAAATTGGTAATGGCCGCCATCTGGTCAAACTTATTGGCAACAACGCCTGCCAGAATACCAATCGCCCCCATAAGCGCACCGCCCAAAATCACAAACACCAGCGTCCAGAGCGGATGCGCAATGCCGATGCCCAGCACAGCAAACAGCGCAATCCCCAGAACCAGCGAAATTGCCAAACCCCTTGCAACCGCCCCAGCCAGATATCCCAGAACCAGTTCCAATGGCGACAAGGGTGGCATCAGCGTGTCAACGATATTGCCCTGAACCTTTGAGATCACCAGCGAAGAAGAGGTATTGGCAAAGGCATTCTGGATCACTGTCATCATCAAAATGCCCGGCGCAAGAAACACCATAAACGGCAATCCCATCACGTCGCCGCGCCCCGGCCCTACCGCGATCGAGAAAATGAGCAAAAACAAACCCGCTGTCACCAAAGGCGCCAGCAGTGTCTGCGTCCAAACCACAGAGAATCGCAGGATTTCTCGCAAGGCCAGCGTGCGCAAACCCAGCCAATTCACATGCCCAAACCGCCTTACACCCATTTCCAGCTGATCCATGCCCGCGCTCCGTCTACTGATTCTGTCTGATACTGATTCTCTGCCTTGTAACTCGGGCTGTGGTGATTAGAATAGGTCCCTGACCAAGAATTGCAGAGGCGGTCCCCCGAGGGCCGCTTTTTGAGCTGAGGAATGCATCCATGTCGTGGACCGACGAACGCGTAGAGCTGTTGAAAAAAATGTGGGGCGAAGGCCAATCTGCCAGCCAGATCGCCAAAGAGCTTGGCGGTGTGACCCGCAACGCTGTGATCGGCAAGGTGCACCGCCTCGGCCTGTCAAACCGCACAACCGGTGGTGCCAAGGCTGATGCCAAACCCAAGGTAGACGCCAAGCCAAAACCCGCGCCCAAGCCCAAGGCTCCGCCTAAGCCCAAGGTCGAAGCCAAGCCTGAGCCGAAAACCGAGCCAGCCGTTGCCCCGCGTACGGCAACGTCGCTGCGCAAGCAGATCATTCCGGCCGGACAACCACTGCCACCGCAGCCGTCCGCCAACGAGATCAGCCCGGAAGCTCTGGCCAAGGTCAACGAAGTTGAAAAGACCGCCAAAAAGCTCACCTTGATGGAGCTGACCGAGCGCACCTGTAAATGGCCCGTTGGTGACCCTGCGACACCGGACTTCTGGTTTTGCGGTCTGCCCGTACAAGCTGGTAAACCTTATTGCGAAGCCCATGTTGGCGTCGCCTTCCAACCAATGAGCACTCGCCGCGATCGCAAGCGCTGATCACCACACATTCTGAATTGGAAAACCCCCGACCTAATCGTCGGGGGTTTTTCTTTTCGTACCCGCTTATTCAGCAGGCACAGCCTCGAACTTCTGACGCAGCCCTTCCGCGCGCTCAAAAAACGCCGCCCGCACCTCGGCGGCAAACGGGTTGGCTGTTTCAATGGCATGTAAAACTGTCGGCGGATCATTTTGCACCATCCCAACGGCTTGGCGCAGCAAATCAAAGCTCGCGGTGGTCATATGCTGCGGCATCGGCCCCATGTCACTCAGCACTTTGGCGATCAAATGGGTCAACCCCTGCACCGTCGCCGCCTCGCGGTCGTGGTCCTCAGCCGTAGACTTGATAACCGTCATGCCCAAACGACGCGCCAACGCCGCGATATTACGCCAGCGCGTGCCACGCACAGGGCAAATCACTATCTTGCGGCCCTGCACCCCTTGTGGCGCGCTCTGCGGTCCAAACAACGGATGCGTGCCGACGATCTCTACATGCTCCGGCAGCTCTGACAGCATTGTCTGAATGGGCGCAATTTTGACAGAGCCCACGTCCAGCACCAATGTACCGGGCCGCAACAGCGGCGCAAGCTCGCGGCACAAATGCGGCATACGCGCCACGGGTACGGCCAGCACAACCACGTCGCAGGCCGCCACCTGTGATAGACCAACAGTGCGAAACTGCCGCCCATCCGGCAGCCGTGCAGCGGCGTAAGTCGGATCACATACAAAGATTTCAAAAAACGCGTCCAATTCGCGTGCCACTAAACGCCCAAAGGCGCCAAAGCCGATTAGGCCAAGTTTCGGTAAAGATGTCTGTCCCATGACGGGTCCCTAAATATTGGGCCGCATCGCCGTGGATTAAATGGTTTGAAAAGTGCCTCTTGTTTCAATCCCCGGCTTGGCGGCGATTGAACATGCTAAGAGCCCCGCCACTATGTGGTCAGGGGATAATAAACACAAAAGGTGAGGCAGTTACGTGTCATGGCATATCAGATGACACGTTCAATCACACCGGTCAAGCCGGAAGCGGGTCGCGCAAATCAACCCAACGCACATAGATCGCGGCCAGCAATGATATCGCGACCGAGACCAACATCAGGATCATCAGCACCACTGCGCCGTTTTGTGGCGTCAACATCGCGCCTGTTACACTGGTAAGTACAGCCCCTCCGGCGACACTCATCGCACCTGATAACCCCGATGCGCTGCCCGCCAGCCGGGGGCGCACCGACATCACACCGCTATTGGCTGAAGGGATCGTCAAACCGTTCCCCATGCCGACAAACATTACTGAGCCCACGTAGGTGACCGGATGCAAAAGCCCCATCAGAACCAAACCCAATCCAATGCAAAGCCCGATGGCCGCAACGATGCGCCCCGAGATCACCATGACCCACAATGGATAGCGACGTGATAAGCGCCCCGACAGGAAAGAGCCAACCGCAAACCCCATCGTGATGCCGCCAACCGTCAAACCAATGATCGACGGGGTAAGCCCAAATACCGAGGCGCCGATCAAAGCCGCCCCTGTGATATAGATATAAAACGCACCCAGCGAGAACGTCAGACAGATCGAATAGCCCCAGAAGCGTCGCGACTGCAAAAGATCAGGATAGGTTTTAAACTGCGCCCCAATGGTTTCAGACGGTTCTAGGTTGGTCTCGCCCAAATCACGCCAACACAGCACCAACATGCCCACACCGGCGATAACAAAGAACAGGAAGTTGGATCGCCAGCCAAGCAGCTCGTCCAGAAAGCCTCCGACCATCGGCCCCGTCATCGGGGCAATCGCCATCACCATCGAGATATAGCCCAACAGGCTTGCCGCCTCTTGTGGACCATGCATGTCACGCACCACCGCACGGCTCAACGCCATGCCGGTAATGATTGCGCCCTGAAATAGGCGAAAGGTCAAAAAGACCCAGATGTCTTGCGCAAGATAACAGCCAACCGAAGCGACACAAAACATGATCAAGCCGGCCAGAATAACGGGTCTGCGCCCATATCGGTCCGACAGCGGCCCCATGATGACTTGCAACACAGCCGTCACCGCCAGATAGCCCGCGATAGACATGTTCGCGAGGCCATAGTCGACCTCAAAATCAGCCGCGATATGGGCCAGCGACGGCAGATACATATTCAGCGACAGCACCGACAGCGCGGTCAGCAAAACCAAGGTGGTCAGGCTGGGGGGCGTGCGAATAGAGGGGGATGTCCTTAACATAGCTCCCTTCTGTCACGGATCTCAGTTCTTGCCCAGTAGCTTCAGCAGACCTTTGGTGGCTTCCTCTTCGAGCTTCTTTTTGACTGCATCTTCAGTGGATTGGCCGTCCTCTTTGGTCACACCCAGCTCTTTTTCCAAAGCTTTGACAGCATCTTCCTCAAGCTTCTTACGCTCTGCGTCAAAGTTCTGTTTGAGCAGTGCGTCCATATCGGGTGCTATACTTGGATCATCCCAACTGCCTTTGATTTTCACGGGCACCGCAATCCCCTGTCCGTCTTCGCGCCGCAATTGAGGGGTGAATGTATAGTTGATCACCTGCTGTCCCAGCCCGATGGTGCCTTTCCCTTTGGCGATAATGCGCGGCAACTCCATGAGTAAGTCTTCATTGCGCAACACGCCTTTCTCAATGGTCCAACTAGCCCCCATGCTGTCAAACACAGTGGTGCCGCCACTGGCATCGCCGCGAAACATCTCATCCAGATTGATCCCTTCAATGGTGCCGCGCCCTACGCTGATGGACCCGTCACCGGACAAGGAATTCATGATGTCATATAGCGTGCCGCCTGACCCCAGAAAATTCAGTGTCATATTCGCTGATCCGGTAAAGCGATCCAATCCTGCGGTGGCGTCCAAAAGCGGCTGCATCGCGATTTGGGACACCCCCAGATTACCACGCACAGAAAGCCCGCTGCGATTGTTGGCAACAAAGCTGCCGGTGACACTTCCCTCATAGGCCGCCAATTCGCTGACCGTCGCCACAGCGCGCGCATTATCAATTTCAATCAACGCCCGCGTGCGCCCGACCTTGAATTCACCCAAGTCAATCGCCTCGGCCGCAAAGGTCACGCTGCCGTCAATCAAATCTAGCGCGCTGGCGTCGATTGCCGCTTTTGACCATCCGCTTGCCGCCGCTTGGGTTTCAGCCCCACCACCGTTTTCGCCGCCAGACGCCATATTTCTAAAATCGAGGTCTCCGGCAGAAATCTGTGCTGTCACGACAGGTTTCGCCCCGCCCAGCGCCATATCCGCTTCGGCATTCACCGTATTGCCCATTGCGCGCACAACGCCTTTGCGCAGACTAAACGCCATATCGCGCGTCAAAGTGATGTCGCCCTCAACCCGCACCGGTCCCGCGATTGCCGCAGGCTGCCCAAGCGCTTCAAAAAACGCTGCCGCATCAGGCAGATCAACCACCACAGCCCCCGCAAGCTCGGGCGCAATCCCCGCGCGCCCCTCAAAACTCACCGAACCACTTGCCACAGACACCTGAGCAGCCAGTTTGGAAATATCCCCCGCCAGCAAATCCGCAAAGCTTTCGATATTTGCGCTCACTCTGATCTCTTCTGATGCAGGCGTCGCGCTCAAAATCACATCCGCCGGAAGATCCACCCCCGGTAGCGTCATCTCGATCCCCAAATCCGAGACTTCAAAGCTTTCGCCCGCATGGTCCACAAACCTGAGCTGAGCGCCGGAAATTTTTAGATTGTCCAAGCTAAACCCAGCGATCGCGCTCCCTTGACCGTCAGAACTGGAAGTTGCCCCGGTTGGCGCAGCGGGGGCGCTTTGTGCAAACAATTCCCAGTTTCCCTGCCCGTCGGCTTTCTTTTCCAACAGGATATCAGGCTGCTCCAACTCAACTGTCGTTAAGCGAATGTCACCGCCAATCGCAGCCATCACGTCCACGCCAATGCGCGTGCCTTGGGCCGAGAACATCGGGCCTGCCGCAGACCAATCCGCGTTTGCAAATGTCACAGGCCCCGTGGAAATGCCCAACACCGGAAACCAGCTAAAGCCAACGTCCCCCTCAAACACCAATTCACGACCGGTCTGCGTTTCAACCTGATCCGCCACCAGCTTGGCGATCTTCTCACCCGGCAAGATCAGCACCAGCCCAATTGCGCCCAGAATAAGGGCCGCAATGGCTGTCAACAGAATGCGCAGGAGTCGCATGGCAGATACCTTTCACCAAAGTTCTTTGCCCCACGGTATCACCCCGACTTCCCGGTTCAATACATTCCCCGACTGGAACACAATTCAAGCAACAAAAGGCTTAGGTTTGCGGGGCCGACGCCAATCTTTCAAGGTTTGGATACCGCACTGCCAAAGTCACACCGCGCGCCACAAAACTGATCAGCAAAGCCGCCCACAATCCGTGGTTTCCCCATATGGGAAGCAAGACAAACACTGCGCCAATATACACCAGCAGGGACACAAACATCATATTTCGCATATCACGACTCTGCGTGGCACCAATGAAAATCCCGTCCAACATCCATGCCGCCACGCCCATTAGAGGCGCGGCAACCATCCATGGCAGATACACCCGCGCATCCATGCGCACGTCGGGTGATGTGGCCATCAAATCGATAATCCAGCCGCCTGTCAGAGCAAAGATAACGGTTAATCCCGCCACACAGAGGATACCCCACATGCTACTCAACATTGACGCGCGCCGCAGTCCCAACCGGTTCCTCGCGCCCAGCGCTTGCCCCACCAAGGCTTCAACCGCAAAGGCAAACCCGTCCAGCGCATAAGCCGTGATTTGCAAAAATTGCATGAGCACCTGATTTGCCGCCAGCGTCACGTCGCCAAAATCCGCACCCAAAAACAGGAAGGAGATGAAAATTCCCTGCAGCATCAAAGAGCGCAACAGAATATCTCCGTTGACTGATGCCATCTCCTTTAGGCGCGCACGATCAAACACCCGAACCCAGTCTCTCCAGGCCGGTTGCCCAAACACATCCCGACACATCCAAAGAGCAAGCCCAAACCCACTCCACTCTGCCAGAAACGTCGCAAAAGCAACGCCCTCAACACCCCAGCCGAGGCCCAGCACAAACCATAGATCCAGACCGATATTCAGCCCGTTCATCCACAGCTGAATGATCAAAATAGCCCGCGTGCGCTCAAGTGCGATCAACCAGCCTGTGAGCCCGTAAAGCGCAATTGCCGCAGGCGCCGACCAAACGCGAATACCCAAATAGTCGCGCGCCATTGCCTCTACTTCGCCTGAGGCGGGCGAGACTAAGAAGGCAGCGTTAAACAACATCCCCTGTGCGGCAATCATAAACAGGCCTGCGGCCAGACCAATCATCACCGCGCGGGTCAACATAGCCGCAACTTCGCCTTGCCGGCCCGCCCCATAGGCTTGGCTGGTGAGTCCCGTCGTGCCCATGCGCAAAAAGCCAAAGATCCAATACAATCCTGACAGGATCACCGCGCCTATGCCCACCGCGCCAATCGGGACCGCAGCCCCCATTTGCCCGACAACACCGGTGTCCACCGCGCCCAAGATCGGCACGGTCGCATTGGCCAATACAATTGGCAGCGCCGTTTTCAGGATGCGGCGGTGCGTGATGGCTTCAGGCGCTGCTTGGGACACGAAGTCAGCTTTCGCGCTGCGGCATTAGGAAATGACCTGTGGCTTGTGCAAACAATACGCTGCGCTGATCCTGCCAAGCTTCGACATGCACGCTGGCATAGCGCCGCCCTGACCGGTTGACCCTTGCGCGCGCATAGGCATCTCGCGGCAGCCCAGAGCGCAGATAATCCACGGTGAAATCGATGGTCTTAGGCAACCTCGGCAATTTTCCCGAGGTCAACTCGTCCATATCAATGCGCCCGCTTTCTACATCATCCCAGAGCACTGACCACGCCAGCCCGATCACGGCGGTTGTTTCAAGAAATCCGGCAGTGACACCGCCATGAATGGCCGGCAGCATCGGATTGCCAATCAGCTTGTCATCAAATGGCAGAATCGCCGTCAGCTCATCACCGCGCCGCTCAAACTCGATGCCCAAAAACTGAATATAAGGCACCCCATGCACCAATGCGCTGAGCGTAGCATCGCGCCGTTGTTTCACCACCTGTACGGGATCAGGACGTTTACGCGCCATCTCAGAGCCCCTCCACAGTGAAGGCACCGGTCGCCGTCGCCACCGGATTGTCGTCGTCATCATCCACCGCTGTTGCCCGCACAAAAGCCACTGATTTCGTGATGCGGTAACATTCGGCACGCGTGCGCACCGCCTGCCCCGGCGTGGCCGCGCGCATATAATCAATTCGCAAGTCAATTGTCGCTGTACCGGAGGGCGACGCCGGATGGCTCATTGCAGCCGCCCCGCAACAGGTATCCATAAGAGCCGAGACAGCGCCACCATGCAAAACACCCGTATCAGGATCGCCTACAATACGCAGATCATAGGGCAGTTCCATTTCCGCCACCCCATTTGCGATACTGGTCAGTCGCATGTTCAGCGCTTTGCAGTGCGGAATGGCATTTATAAAATGCTCCGCAATCTCGGCTTTCCGTTTGGTCATGGGCCACTCCGTATTGTCAGCCTCCTTTATGATCGCCAATACCAATTATGAGCAAGGGGGCGGTTGCCCTCCTTGCCGATGACATTTAGGTTTTGGCGTAAGGGAGAACTGCCAAATGACCGACACCCGCCTGTCTTTCAAGGAAATGTGTGCGCGTTTTGACGTGACGCCACGGACGTTGCGGTATTATGAATACATCGAGCTGCTCCAGCCCGAACGCGAAGGCAGGTCCCGCTACTTTGGGCCACGCGAAATTGCACGCATGATTCTCATTATGCGTGGCCGTCGATTCGGCATCAAACTCGAAGACATCCGCCAATGGTTGTTGATCTACGAGCACGAAGGCACCTCAGCCCAAATGCGCGCCTTTATCGAAATGGCTGACCGCCAATATGCCGAATTGGAAGAACAGCGCGCTCAGCTTGATCTTGCCATGGACGAGCTTAAAGAACTGCGCGACGAGACCGCAGCTTTACTGGAAAACGCGCGCGCCTGAGGCGGCCAAACCCCTCTTTTGCCGTAATTACTAATCTTCTGAATCCGGCTTTTGAGCCGATTTAGCTATTCTGCTTCGGGGTTACTCCCCCGTGATCGGCAAAATAATGACAATTATGTCATTTCTAGAAATCCAGATAAGTCATTGTTTTAAATAAATATACTAAAGCATATAAATTTATAAATTCATTTCGCCGTCACGTCACACAAGAAAGTGACGTGACGTCCACCTTACGTCAACGTAAACTCATCATGTATTCCTAGGACCACAACCAATTTGTCCGAAACCAAATCAAACGAGGATGAGGCGATGACAGAAGCTATGATGACGATCCGCGAGATGTGCGACGCTTATGACGTCACACCGCGCACCCTGCGATTCTACGAATCAAAGGAACTTCTTTTTCCAAACCGCGAAGGCCAGAAACGGCTGTTCACCAAGCGCGACCGCGCGCGGCTCAAGCTCATTCTGCGTGGCAAGCGCTTTGGCTTCTCGCTGGAAGAAATCCGTCAGCTTCTCGACCTCTATGACATGGGCGACCAACAGGCGACGCAAATTCAGCGCACCTACCTGATCGCCCAAAAACGCCTCGCGGACATGGAAGAACAACGTGAAGAGCTCAACGAAGCGATCGACGATCTGCGCGAACAGCTCAAATGGGGTGAACAAATCATCGCCTCACTCACTGATGAGAAAAAAGCCGCAGAGTAAATCTGCCGTGAAATCCTAGGGAAGAGATTCATGCCAACATACACAGCCCCCGTAAAAGACCTGCAATTTGTGCTGCACGACGTTTTGAACGTCACCTCCTCCGGCATCCCCGGCTATGACGAGCTGGAAGCAGACTTTACCAATGCCGTATTTGAGGAAGCCGGCAAAATTACAGGCGAAGTCCTCGCGCCCCTGAATGTTGTTGGCGATCAGGAAGGCTGTCGTTTGGAAAACGGTGTGGTTTACACGCCAACCGGCTTCAAAGCAGCCTTTGAACAGGTCAAAGAAGGCGGCTGGACCGGCCTTGATATGCCCGAGCAATATGGCGGTCAGAACATGCCATATGTGATGGCGACCTCCGTGATGGAAATGCTGTCTTCGGCCAACCAAGCCTTCACCATGTATCAGGGTCTGACCCACGGCGCGGCTTCTGCTATTTTAGCGCACGGCACCGATGAGCAGAAAAACAAATGGCTGCCCAACATGGTGTCTTGTGAATGGACCGGCACCATGAACCTGACCGAACCGCACTGCGGCACCGATCTGGGCCTGATGCGTACCAAGGCTGAGCCTCAGGCCAACGGCAGCTACAAAATCACCGGCCAGAAGATCTTTATCTCGGCAGGGGATCACGATCTGGCTGAAAACATCGTACACTTGGTTCTCGCCAAAGTGCCCGGCGGCCCCGAGGGCATCAAAGGTGTGTCGCTCTTCATCGTGCCCAAGTTCCTTGTGGACGACAACGGCACCATCGGCGCACGCAATGGCGTTTCTGTCGGTAGCCTTGAAGAGAAAATGGGCATTCACGGCAACTCGACCTGTGTGCTGAACTATGACGAGGCCGAAGGCTATTTGTTGGGCGATCTCAACAAAGGCATGCGCGCCATGTTCACCATGATGAACGAAGCCCGTCTGGGTGTGGGTGTACAGGGTCTGTCAGCTGCCGAAGTGGCTTATCAGAACGCCGTGGACTACGCCAAAGACCGTCTGCAAGGCCGCGCCGTTACTGGCGCTCAAAACCCCGAAGGTCCCGCCGATCCGCTGATCGTGCATCCTGACATCCGCCGCTCGCTGATGGATCAGAAATCCTTCTGCGAGGGGGCGCGCGCATTCACCCTTTGGGGCGCGCAAATGATCGATCAGGCGCACCGCAGCCAAGACAAGGACGCCGACGGGCTTGTGTCACTAATCACGCCGGTTATCAAAGGCTTCTTGACCGACGAAGGCTATGACATGACCGTCAAAGCCCAGCAAATCTATGGCGGCCACGGCTATATTGAAGAACACGGCATGAGCCAGTTCACCCGCGACGCCCGTATCGCTATGATTTATGAAGGCGCAAACGGTGTTCAGGCTCTTGATCTGGTGGGCCGCAAACTGGCGCAGGACGGTGGCAAACACGTCATGGCCTTCTTTGATCTGGTGAAAACCTTCTGCAAAGAGAACGGCGATGATGAATCTCTCAAAGACTTCGTAGATCCGCTCAAAGCAGCGTCTAAGGATTTGCAGGCCGCAGGCATGTACTTCATGCAAGCTGGCATGAAAAACCCCAATGACGCCCTGTCCGGCTCCAACGACTTTATGCACATGTTTGGCCACGTCTGTTTGGGTCTGATGTGGGCGCAAATGGCCAAAGCGGCCAATATAGCCCTGAAAAACGGTGCGTCAGATACGGCGTTTTATGAAAACAAACTCATCACCGGACGCTACTATATGGCACGTCGCTTGCCTGCGACCGGCATGCACCTCGCGCGCATCCAGTCCGGCGGCGAAACTGTTATGGGGCTCAGCGCAGAAGCCTTTTAAAAGCAGCCGGGCGGGGATCCCCCCGCCCGAATGACCCTGTGCCGGTATCTAGGAGGAGGACCGATGCCAAAACGTTTCCGCCTGACCCGCCGTTTTCCGGTCGCCATGACCGAAGACGGCTATCGCAAACTTAAGTCTTTTGCAGCTGATGCTGGATTGGACGAAGGTGAAGCCTTGTCTTTTCTGTTTGAGAACTTCGATGCTGTGACGGACACGGACCAACTTGGTCAACGTCTGCGCACCTTCAATTCCGAACTTGAGGCGCGCAAACGGTGATTGGGATCAATCCATATTCTCAAGCGCCAACCGCAGGTCTTGCCAAAACGCCGGAGTGCCTTCGGCGAAAGTATTTCTGCAGAGAAGAAGACCAAAGGGGTCCACCCCGTCGTCCGACCACCAAGACGACAGCGGAACAACAGGGCTTCTCCTCTGACGGCCATCGGCTCTTCAGCCTGTACCGCAGGATCAACAAATCACAATTGACTTTAACTTTAAGTAAACGCGCCCCCTCTTCTTCTCTGAAGAAATACTTTGCGGGGGTGTGGGGGTTCAAAACCCCCACCGAAACATTTGCCGTTGGGAGGGCAGCATGACAATCAAACTCTATTGCTTTGGAGAATCCGGCCATTCATACAAAGCCGCGCTGGCGTTAGAGCTGTCCGGCCTCGCGTGGGAGCCAATCAAAGTCGACTTCTTTGGTGGCGAAACCCGCTCAGCTGAGTATCGCGCCGAAGTCAACGAAATGGGCGAAGCGCCTGTTCTCGTGGACGGCGATTTCAAAACCAGCCAATCCGGTGCAATTCAGGCCTATATTACTGAGAAAACCGGCAAGTTCGGCGGAAAAAACCGCGACGAAAACTATGACATTTTCCGCTGGGTGCTGTGGGACAACAACAAGTTTTCCGCCGTCTCCGGCCCAACGCGGTTCATGATGAACTTCCTGCCGGAGGACAAGCAACCCAAAGAGGTGATCGCGTTCAACCAAGGTCGCCTCAAAGGCGCTTATGATATTTTGAACAAACACCTCGAGGGCCGCGATTGGATCGTCGGCGACGGGATCACCAATGCCGATCTGACCTGCTGCGGCTATCTGTTTTATGACGAACCTTTTGGGTTTGTGCGCGCTGATTGGCCCAACATTGACCGTTGGCTGACCAATATTTCTCAAACACCGGGGTGGAAGCATCCCTATGACCTTATGCCCGGCTCCCCTGCGGACCGTGCCTGACTTGTGCCTGATTAGGAGACCAAAATGACCGAAGCTTATATCTATGACGCGGTCCGTACACCGCGCGGCAAGGGCCGCAAGGACGGATCCCTTCACGAAGTAACCTCGGTGCGCCTCTCGGCCACTGTTCTCAACAGCCTCAAAGACCGCAACGGTCTGGACGGACACGCCGTGGAAGACGTGATCTGGGGCAACGTGACCCAAGTCAAAGAACAGGGTGGCTGCCTTGCGCGAACCGCGGTTCTGGCCTCTGATTTGCACGAGTCCATTCCAGGTCTCGCCATCAACCGTTTCTGCGCCTCGGGCATGGAAGCTGTGAACCTGGCCGCCAATCAGGTCAAAGGCGGCGCAGGCGATGCCTATATCGCAGGCGGCGTTGAGATGATGGGGCGTATTCCTATGGGGTCAGACGGGGCCGCTGTGGCGGTTGATCCAACCGTTGCGATGGAGCGCTACTTTGTGCCCCAAGGCATCTCGGCCGATATTATCGCCACTGAATATGGCTTCACCCGTGATCAGGCGGACGCACTGGCGGTAGAATCCCAGCGCCGCGCCAAAGCCGCGTGGGATGACAACCGCTTTGCCAAATCGGTCATCTCAGTCAACGACATCAATGGTCTGCCTATTCTGGCGCACGACGAATACATGCGTCCGGGCACAGACATGCAGAGCCTTGGTGCGCTCAAGGCGTCCTTTGAAGAGATGGGCAAAGTCATGCCCGGCTTTGATAAAATCGCGCTGATGAAATACCCGCATCTGGAAGAGATCAACCACATCCACCACGCGGGCAACAGCTCGGGCATTGTGGACGGTTCTGCCGGTGTTCTGATCGGCAACAAAGAGTTCGGCATCAAATATGGGCTGAAACCACGCGCGCGCATCCGGCAGACCTGTAAAATCGGCACCGATCCCACGATCATGCTGACAGGCCCTGTGCCAGCCACCCAGAAAATCTTGGCTGACAGCGGCATGGCGATTTCCGACATTGATCTGTTTGAGGTCAACGAAGCTTTTGCCTCTGTTGTCATGCGCTTCCAGCAGGCGTTTGATGTCGACCCCGAACTGGTCAACGTCAACGGCGGCTCGATCGCTATGGGCCACCCGCTGGGCGCGACAGGTGCGATCATCATAGGCACGCTTCTGGACGAGCTAGAACGCTCTGACAAAGAAGTTGGCCTTGCCACGCTGTGTATTGCCTCGGGCATGGGCGCAGCCACCATCATCGAACGCGTGTAATCCGCCATAAACAGGACAAGACAAATGACTGATTTCACAATGAACGTGGGCGACGACGGTGTTGCCATCATCACTTGGGACGTGGCCGACAAATCCATGAACGTGCTGCGCGTTTCGGCTTTTGCCGAACTGGACGCCTGCATCGACGAAGTGCTCTCCAATGACGCCATCAAAGGCGCTGTGATCACTTCAGGCAAAGACAGCTTTGCCGGTGGTATGGACCTCAACGTATTGGGCTCGATCCGCGAAGAAGCTGGCGATGAGCCCGCCCAAGCGCTGTTTGACTTCACCATGAACGGCCATAATTTCCTGCGCAAAATCGAGCGCGCCGGCATGGACCCGAAAACCAACAAAGGCGGCAAGCCAATTGCCTCTGCCCTACCCGGCACAGCACTGGGTATTGGTCTGGAGCTGCCACTGGCCACGCACCGCATCTTTGCGGCAGACAACCCCAAGGCCAAAATCGGCCTACCGGAAATCATGGTTGGCATCTTCCCCGGCATGGGCGGCACCACGCGCTTTGTGCGCAAAATGGGTGCCATGGGCGCAAGCCCCTTCTTGCTGCAAGGCAAGCTGGTGGATCCCAAGAAAGCCAAAATGGCTGGCATCATTGACGAAGTGGTCGATGATCCGGTTGCCGCCGCCCGCGAATGGGTGCTGAGCGCGACTGACAAAGACATTCTGAAACCATGGGATGCCAAAGGGTACAAAATGCCCGGTGGTGAGCCTTATCACCCCGCTGGCTTTATGACTTTTGTCGGTGCCAACGCCATGGTCAACGGCAACACTTGGGGTGTTTATCCCGCGGCCAAGGCCCTGCTGTCGGCTGTCTATGAAGGCGCGATGGTGCCATTTGACACTGCGCTGAAAATCGAAGCGCGCTGGTTTGTGAACGTTCTGATGAACCCGTCGTCTTCGGCCATGATCCAGTCTTTGTTCATCAACAAGGAAGCTCTGGAAAAAGGTGCCAACCGTCCTGACGTGCCTGATCAGCGCGTGAAAAAGGTCGGGGTTCTGGGCGCAGGCATGATGGGCGCAGGCATCGCGCTGGTCTCAGCCAAGGCTGGCATGGATGTTGTCCTGATCGACACCAACCAAGACGCTGCAGATCGCGGCAAAGCCTACTCTGAAACCTTCATGGACAAAGGCATCAAGCGTAAGAAGGCCACGCCCGAGCAAAAAGAGGCAATGCTGGCAAAGATCAACGCCACCACTGACCTGAATGCTCTGTCTGATGTGGATCTGATCATCGAAGCCGTCTTTGAAGATCCCGGTGTCAAAGCCGAGATGACCAAAAAGGTTGAGGCGATCATTCCTGAGGATGCGATCTTTGCGTCCAACACCTCGACCCTGCCGATCACCGGCTTGGCACAGGCGTCGGTACGCCGCGAACAGTTCATCGGCATTCACTTCTTCTCACCTGTTGAGAAGATGATGTTGGTAGAAATCATCAAAGGCAACGAAACCGGACCGCGGGCTGTTGCCAAGGCGCTGGATTATGTGCGTCAGATCAAGAAGACACCGATTGTGGTGAACGACGAGCGCTTCTTCTATGCCAACCGCTGCATCATCCCCTACATCAACGAAGGTGTGATGATGGCTGGCGAAGGGGTTGCACCGCAACTTCTGGACCACGCCGCACAGCTCTTGGGCTTCCCTGTGGGACCAATCCAGCTGGTGGATGAAACATCGCTGGATCTGGGCGCCAAGATTGCCAAGGCCACGATGGAAGCCATGGGGGACGCCTATCCTAAATCGGTCGCGGACGATGTGACCTTCTGGATGGTGGACGAAGGCCGTTTGGGGCGCAAGGCCAAGGCTGGCTTCTTTAACTATGATGAGGCCGGCAAACGTCTGGGGTATTGGAAAGGCTTTGGCGACAAGTTCCCACAGCTTGACGAACAGCCAGAGCTGACCGAAGTCCAGCATCGCCTGATCTTCCCACAGGTTCTGGAAGCGGTGCGCGCGCTGGAAGCCAATGTTCTGGAAGACATCCGCGAAGGTGACGTGGGCGCGATCTTGGGTTGGGGCTTCATGCCGTGGTCCGGTGGCCCGTTTAGCTGGCTGGATATCGTTGGTGCACCATGGGCTGCAGAACAATGTGACAAGCTGACCGAGAAATTCGGCGAGCGCTTCACCTGCCCACCGCTTCTGCGTGAAATGGCCGCGAAAAATCAGACCTTCTATGGTCGCTTTGGTCCGGCTGCTAAAACCGCAGCCTAATCGTTTCGACTTTCCTCCCGTCGAAACCAAACCACCCGCAAACAGAACGTTTGCGGGTGGTTTTCGTTTGATCTGTACCCGACACGCGGACGGCAAATGCCGTGTTAGTCTGTATCTGTTTCGAAATGCGCTTCCAACAGAACCTTGGCCGCAGCGATAGGCAACATGTTGTAATTGCATGCCATCTTAGATCGCGGCAAAATCCCTGCCCTCGCGCCCCAATGAGCTTGGGAAAACAGCAAGGCACCGCCGTTGGCAAACACAATCTGATCTTCGCCAAATATTGGGAAAAACGCGCGCGCCGCACGCTCCGGCGCATGGCGGCTCACTCCAGCAAGCCCTTCAAGCGCCGCCCCGGGCACCATGACATAGGGGTCGCCCCAAGGGTCAGAGGCATCATCACATTCCACCAGCACACCCTGGTGTGGCAGAATTTCAATGTCATGCCGGTTGCCCAAAACACCTGCAGACACCTTCAGCGGCCACAAAGCTTTGGGGCATAACATCTGGGGGCCAAAAACCTGATCACTCTCAAGCGCGATGACTTTCTGAAATCCGGCATCAAACGTCAGCGCTTCATCGCCACGACACAAGTTTTCGACACGCTTCCAGCCCTTGGCTGTCGCAATCTTTGTCCCCGTCACAAATCCCGTCCCCGCAGACGTCTGAGCCATAGGCACAGCCCCGCCCTGCATTGATAGCAAAGGCTTGGTTTGAACCGATTTGGAGCAAGTGGCGAACATGGGGCAGCGGACCTATTGAATTCACGATCTTTTAAGTACATCTGGCATAGCGATAATGGACTCTTCCAGCCTTAATTAAGGTTCTTTCAAGACACTGTTCTACGACCCGAAACAATCCCTCAGAAACACGCCACATCGTCGCAAATTTTAACTATTTTCCGCACGTCGAATACATCTTTTCCACGCCATCCACAGGCCGCGCTTTCGCAAAAACCAACCGATGGCCAAAAGACACATGCCAAAGGTTACTTTTCGCATCATTCCCTCTTCCCAAATGCACCTTTGCACCGCACACTCCCTGCCGGAGTTGGAGATTTTTGGGAGGCGCCCGATGGGCTGGATGGCGGATGAGACCGGGCTGGGAAAATGTGCGGCCAATTATGTACCCCTGACACCATTGTCGGGACTGCGTCGCGCAGCGGTGGTTTTTGCCGACCACACAGCTTTGGTGCACGGCAAGGTCCGGCGCAGCTATGCGCAATACCATGAGCGCTGCACCAGACTGGCCGCGGCTTTGTCAGATATCGGTATTGCCTCAGGCGACGTAGTCGCCACCATCCTGCCCAATGTTCCGGCTGCCGTTGAGGCGCATTTTGGGGTGCCCGCCTGCGGTGCGGTGCTCAATGCAATCAACACACGGCTAGACGTTGCGACCGTCGCCTATATTTTTGATCACGGCGGGGCCAAAGCGGTTCTGGTAGACACAGAATTCCTGCCACTGGCCGAAGCCGCTTGCGACGCCATGTCCTCGAAACCACCGCAGATCATCGAAGTGTCCGCACCGGAGAATGGCTTTACCGCCTCCGGCAACTATCTGGAATATGAGGCTCTCTTGGACCGGGCCGATCCAAATTTCGACTGGGTCATGCCACAGGACGAATGGGAAAGCCTCGCACTGAATTACACCTCCGGCACCACGGGCCATCCCAAAGGCGTGGTGTACCACCATCGCGGCGCATATCTGAATGCCATGGGCCAAGTCATCAGCTGGCGCATCACCTTACATCCCGTCTACCTGACAATTGTCCCGCTGTTTCACTGCAACGGCTGGTGCCACACGTGGCTAATGCCGATGGTCGGCGGGACCATTGTATGCTGTCGCGACATCACGGCCCCCGCAATTTTTGACGCTATTGCGGATGAGCACGTCACCCATTTGGGCGGCGCCCCGATTGTGCTCAACACTTTGATCAACGCCCCCCAAGAGCAGCGCCGCAGCTTTGAGCACACCGTCGAAGTCTTTACCGCAGGCGCACCGCCTGCTGCTGCCACCCTCGCCCAGATCGAGCCGATGGGTTTTCACGTCACCCAAGTTTACGGCCTCACCGAAGTCTACGGCCCCGCCACCGAATGCACATGGGATCACAAACGCTGGGACAATCTGGAAAGCGGTGATCGCGCTGCAATCAAAGCCCGCCAAGGCGTGGCCATGCCCTTTATCGAACATGTCACTGTGATGGACGACACCATGGGCCAAATTCCAATGGACGGTGATGCCACAGGAGAAATCATGATCCGCGGCAACGGCGTGATGAAAGGCTATTTCAAAAACCCCAAAGCCACCGAAGAGGCCTTTGCGGGCGGGTACTTCCACTCAGGCGATATCGCCATTCAACACCCCGACAGCTATGTACAGATCACCGACCGCGCAAAAGACATCATCATCTCAGGTGGCGAAAACGTCAGCTCGGTCGAAGTCGAAGGCGCGCTCATGCACCACCCTGCCATCAGCTTGGCGGCCGTTGTGGCCAAACCGGACGACAAATGGGGCGAGGTTCCCTGCGCCTTTGTCGAACTCATCGAAGGCGCCACAGCAGATGAAACGCAAGTCATTGCTTTTGTGCGTGAAAACCTTGCCGGCTTTAAAACCCCCAAACGGGTGATTTTCCGCGAGCTTCCTAAGACGTCGACCGGGAAAATCCAAAAATTTGCACTGCGGCAACTCGCAAAACAGATTTAAGCCAATTCCTGTCTGCTGACCGCATTGGGGCGCATTGCCGTTGTTAAGCCCGTCATGCTAGGCTCTGCGCAAACAAGAGGCAGAGCAGGCCTTAAATGAGCACCGCACTAGACAAATATCAGCGGCTCGAAGCCACGGCCCTCTGGCGCGCCACGCCCGAGGATCAGCGACGGGACACGATTGTCTCCATCGGAGATGCCACGCTTGTCATCAGCGACATGCGCGATCAAGCTTTGACGCATTGGTCCATCCCAGCGGTACGCAGGCTCAATCCCGGTACATTTCCCGCAATCTATTACCCTGACGGTGATCCCGGCGAAACGCTGGAAATTGGTAAAGACGAAACCCAAATGGTAGAGGCCATTGAAAAACTGCGCGCCGCTGTTACCCGCAAGCAACCCCGTCCCGGCAGGCTTCGGTTTGTGGCTTTGCTGGCCTCGCTGACAACGGTGGCCTTGCTGGCGGTGTTCTGGTTGCCCGGCGTCATGATGGCCCACACGCTCAAAGTGGTGCCCGACGCCACCCGCGACGATATTGGCACGGCACTGCAAACCCATGCAGTGCGTGTCACAGGTCACCCTTGCGGCGGATTGCTGGGTTCAACGGCGTTGCGCAAGCTTGAAACCCGCCTTGGAATTGACCGTCTGGTCGTGGTGCCCAGCGGTGTGCGCCACGCGGTTGTGCTGCCTGGAAAAATTGTCTTGGTCAGCCGCAATATCGTTGAGGATTTTGAAGAACCTGACGTTCTGGCAGGCTTTGTTGTCGCCGCCCTTCTCCAAACCGGCGACCCGCTTGAGCGCGTTTTAGAAAGCCTTGGAATGGCGGCCAATTTCCGTCTCTTAACCACCGGGATCATCCCCGAGGACCAACTGCGCCATCATGCCGAAGACATGGTTCTAGCCCAAATCCCCCGCCCCGAGGACGACGCCCTGATCGCCGCCTTTGAAGAGAACCGCCTGCGCATCAGCCCCTATGCCTACGCAATTGACCCCACAGGCGAAGAAACGCTGTCTTTGATCGAAGCAGATCCCTTCACAACCACCCCCGAACCTGTCCTCGGCGACGGGGACTGGGTTGCTCTTCAGGGAATATGTGGCGGCTAAATTACCGCGACATATAACTTATTTTCGCAAAAATGCACCAGAGAACCCTGCACCCTGAGCCTTGCCCAAAGCAGCCTCGGCATCTCCTGCGCTTGTAAACGGCCCCGCCAGAACGATACGTTGGGTTGCGCCAGCGCGTTCATATTTGCCGATCCGAACCGGCACGCCCATCCGCTGGACCTTGAGCGCGGCAGATTGCGCGGCCTGCGCGTCACTATAGGTGCCCACTTGGACATACGGCGTGCCCGCCAATCGCAATGTCTTGTCTGCAGGGGCCGATCGTGTCGAAACAGTCGCCCGCGTGCTTGTGGCAACTACTGCAGGCTCTGGTGCAGACTTGGAGGACACAACAACAGCTGACGTTTGCGACGCATCTTGCGGCAACAGGTTTTTGGGGTGTTTGAGTGACCAGAGACGGTTCATCTGTGCATCGCCCGTAAAGGTCATCTCAGCACGGCGCGGATTAAACCGCCCGTCATCGAACACACGGCGATAGCCTTCCGGCACATCGCTATCTACGCCGCTGGTGAGACGCTCTTCATAAATGTGGCGCGGCAAAACCCGGGTATCGGGATGCACATCGCCTACCCGAACGATCTCACCGGGAACCCCACGGCGCAGCGAGCCTTGCTGTTCAAACCGGATTTTCGGAGGCGCAGCCGTTGGCGACCCAGATCCGGGCGTATAAGGCAACTCGCTTTGCGGACCACAGCGCACCGCCATGCCCTTATGAGTGCTCACCCCGTCACGACAGGGTGACAATTGTCCCGAAGTGCGCGCAGGTTGCGTCGAGGTGCGGCGCGGCGCAGCGGTTGTGGTTGTCGGAGGTGCTGTCTTTGCCGGCGCAACAGTCTGGGGCTTGGCGGCGGTTGGCGTTGTGTACAGCGGCTCACCGGGTGAGGATGAATTAAACGTTGTAGGCTTTGGGGCCGGCGATGGCGCAGCCTTTACAACAGTCTTGGTGGGCTTTTTAACTGGCGCGGGCGCCACTGCCTTGGCCGTGCTCGTCGTTGCCGCCGCTGCTGGCGCGGTTGATTTGGGCACAGCAGCAGGCTGAATTTGAACAACATTCTTGTCCAACTTCGGTGGTGCGGCGACACCGGCAACCGGCGTATCAAATGTCGATTTAAACCCGCAGATAACCTTGCGATCACGCGTCACGCGCGGCACCCAGGTTACATTTCCGTCAACTCCGGCACGAATGTAAACACAGCCTCGGCTGTCCACATACTGCTTGCCTTTGTAACTCGCCGGAGGAAATTCGGCCGGCGAGTCTTTTGGATTATAGGACTGGGCGTTCACAGCGCCTAATCCCAAAGATGCCGCGATCACACTGATCGCGAGTGCTCTGGTCACTCTCATATTGCCCCCACAAGATGTAGATGAATCTTAGACTCAAACATCTATATGAGTAAACCATTGATATCCTGTAATTTGCTTTATTTCGTCCCGAACATCCGGTCCCCTGCATCGCCCAGGCCAGGCAGAATATATCCCTTTTCGTTCAGACACTCATCCAGCGATGCCGTTACAATCGGCACATCGGGATGGGCTTCTTTCATGCGCGCCACACCTTCGGGAGCCGCCAGAAGGCACAGGAACCGGATATTGGTCGCGCCAGCCTTCTTGAGCAGGTCAATCGCCGCCACCGAGCTATTGCCCGTAGCCAACATCGGATCCACCGCAATCACCAGACGCTCGTCAAGCTCTGAGGGCACCTTGAAATAATACTGCACCGGCTCAAGCGTTTCCTCATCACGATACAGCCCGACAAAGCCCACTTTGGCCGAGGGGATCAGCTCAAGCATCCCATCCAACAAGCCATTTCCAGCCCGCAAGATCGACACCAACGCCAGCTTGCGCCCCGCCAAAACCGGCGCATCCAGATCCATCATCGGTGTTTCGATGTGCTTGGTGGTCATCGGCAACTCGCGCGTGACCTCATAGGCCAGAAACTGGCTGATCTCACGCAGCAGGCGGCGGAACTCACTGGTCGACGTTTTAGTGCGGCGCATCAATGTCAACTTGTGCTGCACCAGCGGGTGATCAACAATTGTCAGGTGATCTTTCATGGTCTCTCCAGTCTTT
This sequence comes from Rhodobacteraceae bacterium Alg231-30, assembly GCA_900143615.1. GTDB lineage: Bacteria > Pseudomonadota > Alphaproteobacteria > Rhodobacterales > Rhodobacteraceae > Shimia. Next base: position 900,861 of record FREU01000001.1, on the reverse strand, counting down.
CCTTGACCCGCGCACGGGTCGCATCATCACAAAAGGCAGCCTTCAGCGCCGTGTCATTCATGGCGCGAAAATCATCTTCTTTCCAGCCAAAAGCCTGCGCCAGCATCTCATATTCGCGCCGCATCGTGGTGTGAAAAAACGGCGGATCATCGGTTGAGACGGTCACGTTCACCCCTGCATCGCGCAGCCGCGCAATCGGATGGGCCTCAAAGCTGTCATACACACCCAAAACCACATTAGATCCAGGACAGACCTCAAGCGTGATCTGGCGCGCAACAAGCTCGGCCACCAAGGCAGGATCTTCAATACTGCGCACGCCATGGCCGATGCGCTCGACGTTGAGATCACGGATCGCTTCCCAGACACTTTCCGGCCCGCCAAATTCACCTGCATGTGTGGTCAGCTTCAATCCAGCCTCGCGCGCCATATCAAAGGAATAGGCAAAATCACCTTGATGCCCCTGCCCTTCGTCGCCGCCCATGCCCAGCCCCACCAGCCAATCGCCTGCCGTTTCCGCCGCACAGAGCGCCGCGCGCTTGGCCTTTTCGGGACCAAAGTGACGGATCGGAGTCGCAATCCCGCGCAAGGTAATGCCGCGCGACGCCTCGACCGCCTCTGCCGCTTCGCGGATTGCATGCAGATACTCGCGCCACGCGCCTACGTCACCGCCGCCACAGAAATCAGGGCTGATAAAGCTCTCTGTGTAGACCACACCATTGTCGGCACTCTCTTCCAGAATTGCCTTGGTCAGCCGCGCAAAATCTTCCGGCGTCTGCAACACACTGGTCGCAGCCTCATAAACCTCAAGAAAATGCACAAAATTCTCAAAGGCATAGCCGCCGTCCGGCGTGAACACCCGGCTCAGATCGACTTTCTTCTCATATGCCAGTTGTCGAATGAACTCCGGCGGGGCCGCGCCTTCGTGGTGCAGGTGTAATTCGACTTTTGGTAAATCTGCTTCGCTCACAGAAAACTCCTCCCGCGTGGGGCTTTTATTCCAAGGTGATCCGCAACCGAAGCCGCCACATCAACAAAATCCACGATGCCAAAATCTCCACCGCCACCTCCGGCGACAAGCACCGGCACCCGCTCGCGGGTGTGATCTGTACCAACCCAGCTGGGGTCGTTGCCATGATCCGCGGTCAGCACCAACAGATCGCCGTCCCCCATCTGCGCCATGAATTGGCCAATGCCCGCATCAAACCATTCCAATGCCCGCGCATAACCCGAGATATCGCGGCGGTGGCCGTATAGGCTGTCAAACTCCACAAAATTTGCAAAGGTCAGACTATGATCCGGCGCCTCGCTGCCCAATCGGTGCAAATGCCCCATCAGCTCGGCATCGCTGCCTTTGACGCAGTCATCTATTCCGGTCATCGAGAAAATATCGCCAATTTTGCCAACCCCATGCACCGTGCCGCCCCCCGCTTGCACCCAGTTGGTCAGCAGAGGCTCGGGCGGCATAATCGCATAATCGCGCCGGTTGGTGGTGCGGCGGTATCCGCTTTCGACATTACCCACAAACGGGCGCGCTATGACGCGGCCGATTTTCATCGCGTGCAACGTCGGCGCCAGATCGCGACACAGCTTTAACAGCCGCTCCAGCCCGAAATGCTCTTCATGCGCGGCAATCTGATAGACGCTGTCCGCCGAGGTATAACAGATCGGTTTGCCGCTCTTGATGTGCTCTTCGGCCAACTCATCAATGATCACCGTGCCCGACGCGTGACAGTCGCCAAGAATACCATCCACACCGGCCAGCTCGCACACCTGTTGCGTTAGCTCGGCCGGAAAACTTGGCACTGTCTTAGGAAAATAGGTCCAATCCCACGGCACAGGCAGTCCGGCCAATTCCCAATGCCCCGAAGGCGTGTCTTTACCTGGCGAATGCTCGGTGGCCGCCCCCCACAGACCAGTTGGCTCAGCCTCCAGACCGGGCACGTCGTCACCAGATGACATCCGCGTCGCGGCCCCCAGCCCCAACGCGTCCAGATTGGGCAACATCAACGGACCACTGCGCCCATCTTCGGCCTGCCCCGCCGCACAGGCCTGTGCAATATGGGCTAGCGTGTTCGCGCCTGTGTCAGCCACATCGCCATTGAAAAACCGATCCGCATCGGGTGCGCCACCGCAGCCCACGCTATCCATCACAACCAAAAAAGCCCGCGCCATCAGCGGCTCCTTTCATACACAAGGGGCAAGGCCGCAGGGCCCTCCTCCGAAATCACGATAGCCGCCAAAACGGCCTGCTGTGCGGCCTGTGCAGCATCTTCCCGCGCCGCATGCACGCGCAGCAACGGCTGGCCCTTGTCTACCTTTTGACCCAGACGCACAACCTCGGACAGACCCACAGCCGGATCAATCTGATCACTTTCCACCTGACGCCCCCCGCCCAGCGCAACAACCGCCAGCCCAAGCGCTTCGCCATCAATCTGCGCCACATAGCCCGTCCTTGGGGCCAAGACTTCGTAAATCACTGTCGCTTCGGGTAAAAACCGTCGCCAAGACTGTGTGAACTGCACCGGACCACCCATGGCCGCCACCATTTGCCCAAACCGCACGCCCGCCTCGCCGTTTTCCAAAACCGCCAACATCCGCGCCACGCCCTGCTCAGCATCTTCAACCATGCCCGCATTGGCCAACAGCACGCCACCCAACGACACCGACAACTCTGCCAATGGTCCCCCCGCGCCGTCACACAAGACCCGCATGACCTCTGCGACTTCCAAAGCATTGCCAAGACTTGAGGCAAGCGGTTGGTTCATTTCCGAGAGAATCGCACTGGTCGGACAGCCTGCCAGATTGGCGGTGCTCACCAAAGCGTCTGCCAGTTCCGCAGCCTCTTCCACAGTCTTCATAAACGCGCCCGAGCCGACTTTGACGTCAAGCACCAGCCCCTCAAGCCCCGCCGCAAGCTTCTTGGACAGGATCGATGCCGTGATCAGATCAAGACTCTCTACCGTCGCTGTCACATCACGCACCGCATAGAGCCGCCGGTCTGCAGGCGCTATCTCCGCCGTGGCGCTGACAATGGCACAGCCTGCATCCCGCACCACGGCCCGAAACTGCGCCTCGCTGACAGCGGTCTTTAGTCCCGGTATCGCTTCAAGCTTGTCCAGCGTCCCGCCGGTGTGGCCCAGACCCCGCCCCGAAATCATCGGAACATAGGCCCCGCATGCGGCCAACGCAGGCGCCAAGACCAGCGACACACAATCGCCAACCCCGCCGGTGGAATGTTTGTCCAGCACAGGGCCTGGCAAATCCCACGCCAGCCGATCACCGCTGTCGCGCATCGCCAGGGTCAAGGCCACGCGACCTTCTTCGCCTAGCCCGTTCAGGCAAACCCCCATCGCAAAGGCACCGGCCTGAGCGTCGCTGACCGTGCCATCTGCTAGCCCGCGGGCAAACCACGACAAAGCCGCGCGCTCTGGCGTCTCGCCACGCCGCAGCTGGGCGATAATGGCACGGGCGTCCATCTTAATCGCTATCCTTGTGATCAAGATCCATATGGTTTGTGCTAAACGCGCCCGGCAAAAGCTCGGCCAACGTCATGCGCACCCGCACGCCATTCAGGTTTGCCAAAGTCACCACAACATCGCCGGCTCCAAATTCCGCCAGCTTCTGACGACACCCACCGCAAGGCGACACCGGCTGCTTGCTATCTGCGACCACAAACACCTCACTGATACGTGTTTCCCCTGCCGCCACCATCGCCGCAATCGCGCCAGCTTCGGCACATGTACCTTCGGGATAAGAAATATTCTCGACATTGCATCCGGCATAAATAGCACCCTCAACCGAGCGCACCGCAGCGCCCACTTTGAAGTTCGAATAGGGTGCATGGGCATTTTCACGCACGGCAAAGGCCGCTTTTTCCATCGAGTTTTCTACACTCATATCTTGATCGCTCTCTAAACTGGGGCTCGCATATTATGCGATCCTTCACACTTTCTGGCAAAATCGGCTATAAACACCGCATTCGCGTCGCTCAAAACTCTGAGCCGCGCCTAGATCTTTTGCAAGGGGGTGTCGCGGCGTAAAGATTGGCCGTTTCGTCTTCTGAAAAAATAGTTTAATGCTCAACCAAATTCTCACCCGAAGGTTTTTCCGAGGTTTTCATGTCCGACAACAGCAACCAGACATTGCGCCAAGCAGCGCTGTTTTATCACGCCAATCCCAAACCCGGTAAGCTTGAAATCCGCGCAACCAAACCTTTGGCCAACGGTCGCGACCTTTCACGCGCCTATTCCCCCGGTGTGGCCGAGGCCTGTCTTGAGATCAAAGCAGACCCTGATGACGCCGCGCTTTACACAGCGCGTCAAAATTTGGTTGGCGTCGTATCCAACGGCACCGCAGTTCTAGGCCTTGGCAACATCGGCGCATTGGCCTCCAAGCCGGTGATGGAAGGCAAAGCGGTTCTATTCAAGAAGTTCGCCAATATCGATTGCTTTGACATCGAAGTGGACGAGAGCGACCCTGAGAAACTGGCCGATATCGTCTGTTCGCTTGGCCCGACGTTTGGCGCGATCAACCTTGAGGACATCAAGGCACCGGATTGTTTTATCGTCGAAAAAATCTGTCGCGAGCGGATGAATATTCCGGTGTTCCACGATGACCAACACGGCACTGCGATTGTGGTTGGCGCTGCGGCGACCAACGCGCTGGAAGTGGCCGGAAAGAAATTCGAAGACATCAAAATTGTTTCCACCGGCGGCGGCGCAGCAGGCATTGCCTGCCTCAACATGTTGCTCAAGCTGGGTGTTAAGCGTGAAAACGTTTGGCTCTGTGATATCGAAGGTCTGGTCTATGAGGGCCGCACTTCGGACATGACCCCACAAAAGGCGGAATATGCCCAAACCAGCGATCTGCGCAGCTTGGACGACGTCATCCAAGACGCCGACATGTTCCTCGGCCTTTCAGGTCCTGGCGTACTCAAACCGGAAATGGTTGCCAAAATGGCCGGTCGCCCGATCATTTTTGCTCTGGCCAACCCGACACCGGAAATCATGCCTGACGAGGCGCGCAAAGTGGCCCCTGATGCGATCATCGCCACGGGACGCAGCGATTTTCCGAACCAAGTCAACAACGTGCTGTGTTTCCCGTTTATCTTCCGTGGCGCGCTCGATGTCGGCGCCACTGAAATCAACGACGACATGTCACTGGCCTGTGTCGCAGGCATTGCGGAACTCGCGCGCGCGACAACCTCGGCCGAAGCCGCCGCCGCGTATAAAGGTGAGCAACTCACCTTTGGGGCGGATTACCTGATCCCCAAACCGTTTGACCCACGTCTGGTTGGTGTCGTTTCTGCCGCCGTGGCCAAGGCGGCAATGGACAGCGGCGTTGCAAAACGCCCGATTGCTGACCTTGATGCTTACACTCACAAACTCAACCAGTCGGTGTTCAAATCCGCGCTATTGATGCGGCCTGTATTTGAATCCGCTAACAAGGCCGCGCGCCGGATTGTTTTTGCCGAAGGCGAGGATGAGCGCGTGTTGCGCGCTGCCCAAGCGCTGCTGGAAGAAACCACTGAAACACCGATCCTTATCGGCCGCCCCGAAGTGATCGAGACACGCTGTGAACGACTGGGCCTGACCATCCGTCCGGGCCGTGATTTTGACTTGGTGAACCCCGAAAACGATCCACGCTATTATGACTACTGGAACTCCTACCACGAGTTGATGGAGCGTGAAGGCGTTACCCCTGACCTTGCCAAAGCCATTATGCGCACCAACACCACCGCCATTGGAGCGATCATGGTACACCGCGAAGAGGCTGACAGCATGATCTGTGGCACCTTTGGCGAATACCGCTGGCACCTGAATTACGTCAATCAGGTGTTGGGCAGCAAAACCCTGCAGCCGCACGGCGCGCTCTCCTTGATGATCCTCGAAGATGGGCCGCTTTTCATCGCCGACACCCAAGTGCATGAGATCCCGACACCGGAAAACTTGGCGCGCATCGCCGAAGGGGCCGCGCGCCATGTGCGCCGCTTTGGGCTTGAGCCGCAAATCGCCTTCTGCTCTCAATCGCAGTTTGGCAACCACCGTCAAGGCGCAGGTAAACGCCTGCGCGAAGCCATGGCTCTGCTCGATGAACGACCCCGCGATTTCATCTACGAAGGTGAGATGAACGTCGACACCGCGCTCGATCCCGCCCTGCGCGCGCGGATTTTCCCGCGCTCCCGCCTCAAAGGCGACGCCAACGTGTTGATCTTCTCCAACGCGGATGCGGCGTCGGGTGTGCGCAACATCCTGAAAATGCGCTCTGATGGTCTCGAAGTTGGCCCCATTCTGATGGGCATGGGCAACCGTGCACACATCGTCAGCCAATCGATCACCTCGCGCGGTCTGCTGAACATGTCAGCCATCGCCGGCACGCCGGTCACGCTCTACGGATAACAACCCCAAAAGCAAAAAGCCCGCCATCCTCTGGCGGGCTTTTTTCATGCGATGCGACCAACTTATGCTGTGTCCTTGGCCTCTTCCATACTCAGATCTTCACGTAGTTTTTTGTCTTTGCTGGGCCGCCAGATATACTGATCCAGAATATAGTGATGCATCTGAAATCCAGCCGTCAGCATGATGTAGAACACAATCCATGAATCCGACCCCAATAACGTCGCCTCGCCCCACGGGTCCCCCGTGCGGCATACCGGAATGCGGTTGATCAAACAGCCCAACCCCCAAATCGGCAACGAAATCGCCGCGATTGCAAACACCAGATACAAAATAAAATTGCGCGATATCTTGGCCGCCAGCCCAAAGCGTTTCTCCGCCTTTTGCGGATCCCCTTCATAGCGTTTTTCATTATAAAACCAAACGATCGCGAGATACTGACAATCGTGATAGATCGTCACGATCATCGTAAATGTCAGCAGACCGACACCGAGCAAATGCTGCGAATAACACATGTACAAATGCAGCGGCAGCACCGCACTCAGAAACAAAATTTTAGGCAGTAAAATCTTCTCGCCCAGCGCGATCTTTTGGATCTGCCGCGCAAAAAACACCGCCAACAGCGCGCCGACGACAAGCAACATCATCAGCACCACATGATGCTCCCAGCGCAGATCGAGTATATAGCCCAACCACGACTGCCCAACTTCCCGCTCCGGCAACCACGGCACCGATTCAGACGGCCCTACGCGCCGACGTGACCCTTTGTGGCGCGCCAAAAACGCCAGAAACGGCACCAACAGACAGCCATAGAGCACCCAGCTGTCGATCTTGGCGTCAATGGTCCCCCACTCATTACTCTTGCGGTGATACAGCCGCAAAATCCCGTAATGCTGGCGGGTCACATGCCAATAGGCCCACAGGCTGACCCCGACCAGAAACAACCACCAAGGCGTGCGCCAAAACTCGGCCCCCATTGCATGCAGCGTATAGGCCAGAATGGCCGACAATGGCCCGACCAGGAATATCCCCAGCGATACAATCAACAAAGGCTTCATCTGTTGTCGCGCCTCGCGATCCAGATATGTCCGGCTGTAGGTGGCAAAGAAATGCGGCGTGTCCAGAACGATCACCCAGATGAACCAGACCAGAACCATGTTCCACCCCAACAACATATAGACCCCGAAAATGGCCCAGCCCGCCAGAACCGATCCGATCAGGAACATCAGATCCCGCCGTGCACTAAACACCCAGTTGATCGTGAAAATCCGGTTTATTATGCCGCCCCGCTGCGGCCTCGTGTCGAGAGGAAGATCAGTCATAAATACACATTTGATTGTCCAAAGGATGCCGCGTGCTTTTAATGCGTCAACCAGAAGCTTGCCAAAGCAAGCGTTAGACCTTCCAAGGTGTATGAAATCTCTGTTTCAACCGCACACTGATGCGCATCCCCGACGCAGGTTCGGGTGGCAGACCCGACAAGTTCGCCCACGATCCACGCGGCAACAGAACCGCGTCGAATCAACCTGCGGGGAGACTCGGCATACACCCGCGCAAACTTTGCAACTTTGCAAAACATGAAGTCGCGCAAATGCAAAAACCCTAAACCAAAGCATTTTGCAAAATTTGCAGTTCAAAATGGAAAGATTATGCAAATTTTCTGCGATAATCTGCCACGCCCCACAAGCGGAGACTTGCCGCCAGACCCACCCCTCCCTTAACAAATACACAATGGCAAGGAGGAGCACCGCATGTCTTACAATTCTTATAAAGAGGTCTACGAACGGTCGATCACTGACCCCGAAGGATTCTGGATGGACGCATCACAGGCCATCGATTGGGACACCGCCCCTTCCAAAGCCCTTTTTGACAAAGGCGACGACCTTTACGAATGGTTCTCTGATGGCATGGTCAACACCTGTTGGAACGCGGTGGATCGCCACGTCGAGGCCGGTCGCGGCGATCAGATCGCTATCCAGCACGAGAGCCCGATCACACACTCCACCAAAGGCATCACCTACAAAGAACTCCAAGACCGTGTCGCTTCTCTGGCGGGTGCGCTGCGCATGCGCGGTGTGGAAAAAGGCGACCGCGTCATCATCTACATGCCGATGATCCCCGAAGCCCTCGAAGCGATGCTGGCCTGCGCGCGTCTCGGCGCAATCCATTCGGTGGTGTTTGGCGGCTTCGCAGCAAACGAGCTGGCCGTGCGTATTGATGACTGCAAACCCAAAGCCATCATTGCCGCCTCCTGCGGGCTCGAGCCAAACCGCGTGGTGCACTATAAACCCCTGCTGGATGACGCCATCGAGATCGCCGAGCACAAACCTGAATTCTGCGTGATCTTTCAGCGTGAACAAGAGGTTGCCAAACTTGTTGAGGGCCGTGATTTCTCATGGCACGGGTTCCAATACGGCGTGAAACCCGCCGAATGTGTGCCGGTCGAAGGCAACCACCCCGTCTATATCCTCTATACCTCCGGCACCACTGGTCAGCCCAAAGGCGTCATTCGCCACACAGGTGGTCATTTGGTGGCGCTGCAATGGTCGATGAAAAACATCTACAAGATCGAAGCCGGTGATCGCTTCTGGGCCGCCTCCGATGTGGGTTGGGTCGTGGGCCACAGCTATATCTGCTACGGCCCGCTTCTTGCAGGCGGCACCACCGTGGTGTTTGAAGGCAAACCCATCGGCACGCCCCACCCCGGTGTGTTCTGGCGCATCATTCAGAACAACCGCATCAAAAGCTTCTTCACCGCGCCCACAGCCCTGCGAGCGATCAAACGCGAAGACCCCGAAGGCCAATGGATCGACCGCTACGCAAAACACGACCTTCAGGCGATCTTCCTCGCAGGCGAACGCGCCGACCCCGACACCATTGAATGGGCGCACAAACACTTTGGTGTGCCTGTGATTGACCATTGGTGGCAAACCGAAACCGGCTGGTCGATTGCGGCCAACCCGATTGGCATCGAAGAGCTGCCCACCAAAGTTGGCTCCCCTGCCGTGCCCATGCCCGGCTATCAGGTCGAAATTCTTGATGAGGGTGGTCACAAGGTCGAGCCCAACACGCTTGGTGCCATCGCCGTCAAATTGCCCCTGCCTCCGGGCACTTTACCGAACCTGTGGAATGCCGAAGACCGTTTCCGCAAATCTTATCTGTCGCAATTCCCCGGCTACTATGAAACCGGTGATGCCGGCATGATGGATGAAGACGGCTACCTCTACATCATGGCGCGCACCGATGACGTGATTAACGTGGCGGGCCACCGTCTCTCCACAGGTGGCATGGAAGAAGTGCTCTCCGCCCATCCGGACGTGGCTGAATGCGCCGTGATTGGTGTTTCAGACACACTAAAAGGCCAGATGCCACTGGGGTTCTTGTGCCTCAATACAGGCGCCAACCGCGATCACGCCGAAGTGGTGCGTGAAGTTGTCAAAATGGTGCGCGAAAAAATCGGTCCTGTCGCGGCTTTCAAGCTGGCTATCGTGGTGGACCGGCTGCCCAAAACCCGCTCAGGCAAAATCTTGCGTGGCACCATGGTCAATATCGCCGACGGCACCCCGTGGAAAATGCCAGCCACGATTGATGATCCGGAAATTCTGGATGAGATCAAAGTGGCGCTACAGACTTTGGGTTACGCAAAATCCGAAGCCGCCGCCTAAATACACAAATACCTGCCGCTCCTCGCGGCGGGCTCCCCCCCCTTGCGGGTCCCAAGCTTTTTGGTGCACCAAATACCTCCGCCGGAGGCCCTGCTTTGATGTGGATCGAAGATCAGCATCAAAGTCATCCTGTGCGCCGCAAGGCGCTCATTTTGCCAAGCTGCCCTTAGACAAACTGCTCGCGAATAAGCCGTTCCTGCAGCCCGTGCCCCGGATCAAACAGAATATTATGTGATACCGACGCATCCGAGCGGATCTCTACCGACGCAACATTCTCAACCGAGCGGCTATCGGCATCCGCCATCACCGGACGTTTGGCAGCTTCCAAAACGTCAAACCGCACCACAGCCGTCTTCGGCAATAACGCGCCACGCCAGCGGCGTGGGCGAAAGGGCGCAATCGCGGTCAGGGCCAAGACATCTGAGCCAATTGGCAGAATGGGCCCATGCGCGGAATAATTATAGGCCGTGGATCCTGCGGGCGTGCTGACCAAAGCCCCGTCACAGACCAGCTCTTCCAGCCGCAGCTTGCCGTCAATGGTGATACGCAACCGCGCCGCCTGAGGCCCCGCGCGCAACAGAGACACCTCATTAATCGCCAGCGCTTCATGCATTGTGCCATCCACACAGGTTGCCCGCATCGCCAGCGGGTTCACCACTTCTTCTTCCGCCGCCACCAGCCGCGCAATCAGATCGTCCTCAGAGTAGGTGTTCATCAAAAACCCGACCGTGCCACGGTTCATACCATAGACTGGCGCGTCCAGATGCTGCGTCCCATGCAGGGTCTGCAACATAAAGCCATCACCGCCCAACGCGACGATCACCTCCGCCACCTCAGGCGCACAATCACCATATCGCGCAACCAGTGTTTCACGCGCCGTTTGCGCCACCGGAGCGCGACTGGCCAGAAAGGCGATTCTCTTGGGCATGGCGGCCTCTGATCTGTTTCCCGCCCCCATCGAATGTTTCCGATCGGGGCATATGTTTATGACCTGCACCATCAGCGGCGTTCAGGCAAGCCGTTGTGTCGTTTTGAGACCTTTTATCCCATGCCCCTTTCCATTAGGAACGCTTCCAACGTGAACAATTTACCTTGGAGTGATGCGTATGACCGCCTCCCGTGATGCCGGCTTTTTCACCGAAACCCTTGCCTCCCGTGACCCCGAACTGTTCGGCTCGATCACCAACGAGCTCGGCCGCCAGCGCGACGAGATCGAACTGATTGCGTCCGAAAACATCGTTTCTGCCGCCGTGATGGAAGCGCAGGGCTCGGTGATGACCAACAAATACGCCGAAGGCTATCCGGGACGCCGTTACTATGGCGGCTGCCAATATGTGGACGTGGCCGAAAACCTCGCCATTGAGCGCGCCAAAGAATTGTTTGGTTGTGAATTCGCCAACGTGCAGCCAAACTCCGGCTCACAAGCCAACCAAGGCTCGTTTCAGGCGCTGATCCAGCCCGGTGATACTATTTTGGGGATGAACCTTGCCTCTGGCGGCCACCTCACCCACGGTGCGGCCCCCAACCAGTCGGGCAAATGGTTCAATGCCATTCAGTACGGCGTACGCGAAGACGACAACCGCATCGACTATGATCAGGTTCAGGCACTGGCCACCGAGCATCAGCCCAAGCTGATTATCGCAGGCGGCTCAGCCATCCCGCGTCAGATCGACTTTGCCAAGTTCCGCGAAATCGCTGACAGCGTTGGCGCCTACCTGATGGTCGACATGGCCCACTTTGCTGGCCTCGTGGCGGCTGGCGAGCACCCCTCGCCCTTCCCCTATGCAGATGTGGCCACCACAACCACCCATAAAACCCTGCGCGGCCCACGCGGCGGCATGATCCTGACCAACGATGCCGCGATTGCCAAGAAAGTGAACTCCGCGATCTTCCCTGGCATCCAAGGCGGCCCCTTGATGCATGTGATCGCAGCCAAAGCGGTTGCCTTTGGTGAAGCCCTGCGTCCCGAGTTCAAAGACTATCAAAAGCAAGTCCGCGCCAATGCTGTGGCTCTGGCAGACCAGTTGATCAAAGGTGGGTTGGACATCGTCACAGGCGGCACGGATACCCATGTCATGCTGGTCGATCTGCGCCCCAAAGGCGTGAAAGGCAACGCGACTGAAAAAGCATTGGGCCGCGCCTTTATCACCTGCAACAAAAACGGCATCCCGTTTGACCCTGAAAAGCCAATGGTCACCTCTGGCATCCGCCTTGGCACCCCTGCGGGCACCACACGTGGCTTTGGCGAAGCGGAATTCCGTGAAATCGCGGACATGATTGTCGAAGTGGTCGACGGTCTGGCCGCCAATGGCGAAGAAGGCAATGCCGCCGTGGAAGAGGCTGTGAAAGCCAAAGTCGCCACTCTGTGCGCACGCTTCCCGATGTACCCGAACCTGTAAGTTTCTGGGTTTGAAAAACAAAAGGCCGTCGCAGGAGTTCCCGCGGCGGCCTTATTTGTATGAGCGATGCTGAGAGAAACCCAAAGAGACAGCCAATTCTGCCTTGGCGTACTCTTTAGCTCTGCGTCAAACTTAGGCGGATCGCGCCATGAGCCAATCAATAATCTCATCCGAGCTTGCACCCGAATAATTGGCTGCCTGTTCAGGACTGAACTTGTCCGTGGATGGATCAAATACACGCGCTGTTCTCTGATGTGCGGGTTGAACCCAGACGCAGCTTAGCGCGCCTCTTTCATCAGTTTCAGCAATGTACAAAATCTCTTCCATTGTTTTCTTCACCTTTCAAGATTGACCGATGCAGCAAAAATGTGGCTAGCCGCGCAAATGAGAGCTGCACGGTTTGGCTGGATCTGGCTTGATCGGAGGCAACCACGCAGCTTGGCTACGCGAGTCAAAATTAGCCCGGGTCGAAACCCGGGCTGCCTCCTAACAATCCTTTAAGACAAATTACACAGTTGACGTCGGGTCCTTCAGTGCCTCTTCCAGAAGTTTTTCGTCCCGCACCTCTTCGATGCGGCGAATGCGATCATCGCGCAGCTGCGTGTCAAAACGATATTTCACCACATTGATCAGGCTGATGGTCAACAGCACAATCCCCATGCCCCAATATCCCTTGGTGGACAGCGGCACATCGACGGACAGCCACAGTGAAACGGCAAGCAACCCATAGGCCAGCGCAACGCCGCCCATATTGATGAGAATGATCATGGAATTGTCGTTACGGTCAGTCATTTTATCTCTCCCGAAGGTGTTGGTCTTAGGTGAATGCCCATCAGGGCGATTGTTCAGTTCTTTGGTTTCAAGCGGTCCAGCACTTGGGCTGCTGTGGACTTGTCAGATGCACCAAATCCGGCATCCGCCATGCGGGCAGCCACATCAGAATGGCCCAACCCGTCATCGATCTCGCGCAGGATTTCACCCTGCTCAAACGGGTCATCTTCCCCCATCACCCGCGCAATCAGCGCTTCGGCCTCTTCAAACGGGCTGTCGCCCGCCAAGTCCCTGTTCATTTTGCGCTGAAGCCCGTGTTCGCGCCGCATTGCGCGCGCACTGGCAGCACCTTGGCGCAGATCAATGATCCGGCGATGCGCGGTGTCCACAGAGGCGCGCAGCCGCAAGATACGGGTCTGCATCTTGGATTGGGTTAGCTGGCGCGCGGCCACTTCGTTTTCCAGATCCGCCACCGCTTGGGCGGCCTGTTGCGCCAAATCCTCGCGCCCGCCAGTTAGGGCTTCGCTGGCGCGATGCATCAAATCGCTGATCCGCGCCTGAAGGCTTTCGATCTGGCGCGTCTCGTTGCGCTCGCGCTGGATCAAACTGGCAAGCCCCATCTTGGCCGCCCTCAGATTATCGCTGGCTTCACGGACCTTCTGGTCAATCAATTCAATCGCATAGACATCTCGCACACGGTCTTCTGCTCGGGCGTTGCTGCCGGCAATAAGGGTTTTCAAAGTTCCAAACATAAGCTTCTCCATTCATGAACAACGTTCACAAATGGAGAGATAGACGATTCCTGAACGTTGTTCAAGTATTTTTTGAACAACGTTCAGGAAAACCTTACCCGTCTTGCGGTTCCCCGATACGCAGCAACACCTGCGCAATCATGGTGCGGATGTGATCAGAGGGCACGCCCGAGATACGGTTTTCCAACCCCAACAGCACGATACCATGCACTGCCGAAAACATCGCACGTGTCATCAGCCCCAAGGCGGTCTCATCCATTTCAGGATAGAGCTCTGATAGCGGCGCGCGAATATTGGCAAACAGCCCCGCAAGCGACGTCAGATACCAGTCCGGCGCAGGGCCGTCCGATGGCATCTGCACATCAAAAAGCGCGCGCCACAGGTTTGGGTGCGCAGCCGCAAAGTCGAGATAGGCATTGGACATCTGAATAAGCCGCGCCCTCGGTGGCTCACTCCCGTCATAAGAAGCCGACACAGCTGCGCCGAGTTTCTTGAACGTGCGCCCGTTCACCTCAAGCACCAGATCCTGCAGATCGTCAAAGACATTGTAGATCGCGCCCAGCGCACAGCCTGCCTCACGCGCCAAATCGCGCGCCTTGAGCGCCCCCAGCCCCCCCGCTTCGATCTGCGCTTGTGCCGCATCAATCAGCTTGATGCGCACCTGCGCGCGCCGCGCCGCCACTTTGCCTGCCATTGCGTACCTTTGCCTTTTTGAACCACGTTCACATTATGCGAAAGCACCACCCAATCACAAGCCAAACGCTCCCACCTCTTTTGCGACGCAGACAAGCTGCGCCGCAAAGCGTTGGGCCGCGCTCAGCAAGCTGAGCCTGAGGGGCGCTGCCCCGTCCCAAGCCACGCTTGGGACTCCCTGAAGTATTTTGGCAGAGAAGAAGAATGTTCTTCCTTCGTTCCCAAGCTTTGGATAGCGTGTCAAAATGACCTTACAGATTTCAAATCGCGATGCCCGCCGCTTGTGGCTGTTTAAGCAGGGTTTATCAGAGGCGCCCACCGGACCTGCCGACCCTTTGGAGGTGGTCCGACGTCTTGGATTTGTGCAGCTGGACAGCATTCAGGTTCTGGCCCGCGCGCATCATCACATCCTGTGGACACGCAACCAAAATTACCGCGAGCCGATGCTGGATAAGATGCTGTCGCACGATCGCAGCGTGTTTGAGCATTTCACCCATGATGCCTCTATTCTACCTGTGGAAACCTATCCCGTTTGGCGGCGCCAGTTCCGGCGCAAAGCTGAGCAAATGGGGCGCGCCGGATGGTTCAAGGGGCTGCCAGATGCAGCCGCGCGCGCCGAGATTATCGAGCGCATCCGCCGTGAGGGCGCCCTGTCGACACAGGCGTTTGACACAAAAATCGACGGTCCAAAGGAGATGTGGAAACGTCCGCCGCATAAATTGGCACTGGATTACATGTGGTATGCGGGGGATCTGGCGACCTGTTACCGCGAGAATTTCCGCAAGTTTTACAATCTCACCGAAAGAGTTATTCCCGACGCCTTTCTCGACAAGCAAATGGGCGATGCCGCCCAGCTTGACTGGTTGTGTCATGCCGCCATGGAGCGCCTTGGCTTTGCCACAGCGGGGGACATTCAGCGGTTTTGGGATGCGGCCAGCAGTGCCGAGGTGCGCGACTGGATCGGCACCGGAGACCTGATCCCCGTTAAAGTGCAAACTGCCACGCGCGACTGGGTGCCGGCCTTGGCCCGCCCTGACATAGCCGACCAGCTTGCCAATGCCCCGCCTCCGACATCCCGCCTGCGCATCCTAAGCCCATTTGACCCCGCCATCCGCGATCGTGACCGTCTCAGCCGCCTGTTTGGGTTTGACTATCGCATCGAGATCTTTGTGCCCGCGGCCAAGCGTAAATGGGGCTATTATGTCTATCCTCTGCTTGAGGGTGACCGTCTGGTGGGCCGCATTGAGGCCAAAGCCGACCGGCGCGCAGGTGTGTTGACCGTCCTCAAACTCTGGGCTGAATCAGGGGTGCGCTGGACGGACGCGCGCGCCTCCAAACTTGAAGCGGAACTCGCGCGCATGGGGCGCTTTTGCGACACGCCGCAGATCAACTGGCAATGCGGGGCAACGCCCTCGCCGCCGCCCTAAGCCGCCGCTTAGAGGTAGCCTTTCCACAGCAAAAACGCGACCAGCAGCAAAAACAGGCCAATCAGGTTCAGACTGATTGATCCCAACACGTCCAGAACCGCACCCTTACGCCGGTCCGTCACATCTATGGTTTTCAAATGCGCCGTGATCTCGTCAAAGGCTTTCTGGACCGCTTGACTGTCGGCTTGCAGCATCAGCTTGGGATGCCCCGCCAATGCGCGCGCCTCGGAAATCACCTTGGCCTGATCATGCAGCCGCGACGGCACCCGACGCCCGATCTTGCGCATCGCTTTATCTAAACTGCGCGTGCGCACACCGAACTTTTTGCGCGCCAACGCCAACAGCTGTTCCGTGTCTCGGTCAATCTTTACAACATCAATCATGCGCGCACCTTAACCACGCCCCACGCGACACTCAACTCTGGAACCCCCGACCTTGGCGCGCTATCACAGCCACATGTTAAATATCCTAGAATACGGCGCCGCCACCGACCAACCTGATCTGCTCATTGTGCATGGCCTCTATGGCTCGGGCCGCAATTGGGGGGCTGTGGCCAAACGGCTGGCCCAAGGCCGCCGCGTGATTTCTGTGGATCAGCGCAACCATGGCCAAAGCCCGTGGCATGCCAGCCATTCCTATGAAGATATGGCCGCCGATCTGGCCGAGGTCATCACCGCCCAAGGCGCACCGATGGATGTTCTGGGCCACTCAATGGGCGGCAAAGCCGCGATGGTTCTGGCGCTGCAAAACCCCGATCTGGTCAACCGCCTGATCGTGGCCGACATTGCCCCTGTCGCTTATGAACATGATCAATCCCAGCACATCCAATCGATGCGCGCGGTGGATTTGACCCAAGTAAACAAACGCTCTGACGCCATGGCGCAGCTTGCCAAAACCGTGGACGACACGACGTTGCAGAGCTTCTTCACCCAATCTCTGGATCTTAAAGAACAACGCTGGCGGCTTAATCTGGACGCGCTTGAGGCGAATATGCCCAAAATCCTGTCGTTCCCAGAAGTGTCAGGTGAATTCGCGCGCCCGACGCTGTTTCTGTCTGGCGCGAATTCAGACTATGTGCTGCCTCAGCACCGCCCCACCATTCGCGCGCATTTCCCCAAGGCCCGCTTTGCCAAAATCACTGGCGCAGGCCATTGGTTACATGCAGAAAAACCGCGCGAATTCATCACCTCAGTGGCCGCTTGGCTGGATCACGCGCCGGTCTCATAAAGCTTGCGCGCCACCCCCCAGCTGACGGGGAATGCCACAACAAATCCCAGCGCGGCGGCGATCAGGATCGGACCCAACGTATCCTGTCCCATCACCAGCGCAGCAATCACCGCGCTGCCCGACAGGGTTGATCCAATAAAGACGTGTAAAATAAGGGCCAAACGATACATGAAATGCCTCCGGGTCGCTCAATACCCGGAGAACATATTCCACCACCGACATGTATCTTTGATTTAGATCATCCAGTGTACAAAATACCGCAGGAAATTACTGCGGGATCATCGCCACCAATCGCATGCCTTGCGCATCCATTAGGCTGAGCACACCATTGGCCATCTCGATGTGGCGTGTTGCTTCCAGTGCTTGGAAAAACGCCATTTCCTGAAGATCCAATTCTTCACCACAGCTCATTTTGGTGCTCGCAAACGGGCCCATATTCACGACACCATCTTCCAACGCCATTGCGCCATGCAAGCCATTGCATCCGCCACGTCCTGACACCCGCCCATCGGCCTCAAAGCTCAACTCGGGTGCGGCTTCGGCTTCGACGCGGCTCTCGCCAATGGCCACCGCGCGCCAGCTAGTCCCAACCAGATTGGCGGCAATATCATCATCCGCAAATGTCATCTTTTCCACCATCACATTGACCGCTTCAGGCGCATCTTGGGTCAATGCCGAAAAATGCTGGGTTGTGCGAAACAACACTTTGCCATCCACCACAATCTTGGCCGCCACTGCATAGCGCCCACTCTCAACCACCATCGCGTCATCATAGGTCAGACGATAACTGATCGGCACCTGCGTTTCCGCCTTCACTGTGACAGCGCCCAAGGTCTGCGCTGCAGCATCCGCCAATGAGACATCCAAAAGCTGCACCTCCACCAAAGCGTTGGCCGGCAAAGCCATGCGCTCGCGGTACGCGACACTGCCCTCAAGGTCTTGGATTTCCGCCGCAGCAGGCAGCGCGGCAGCGCCCAAACCCAAAGCCAGAACAGAGGTTGAAAGAAATTTAACAAAGGACATAGCGGCGCCTTTCAAAGCAATGCGTGTTGGCCACAAATCTAACAACCCCAAATGTCGTTTCAACCAGCCCGTGGTCACGACAGCGTCATATCGCGTGTCATTGCGCAGCACCTACGACTTTATGAGCATTTGGAATTCATATTTGCTTTGCTAGAGTTAGCTCAAACAACAAGGTGCGCACCTTCATGTCCTCTGCTGATCCACAACCCAAACCGCTCTTTTTTCGCTCTGCCCTTGTGGTGGATGATCATCCGCTGTTTTGTGATGCTTTGGTGATGACCCTGCGGGCGATCTCGCGCATCGAGACGATCACCACAGCAGCCAGTTTGGGCGACGCTCTGCGACGCCTTGAGGCCAGCCCAACTGCGGATTTGATTGTGCTGGATTTGAACCTGCCCGATGTTGACGGGTTTGACGGCCTGCTGCGCCTGCGCCATGCGGCGCGTGGCAAAATCCTTGTGGTCTCCTCAATGGCGGACACCCACACCATCGACGCCGCCATGCGCGCAGGGGCTGCCGGATTTGTGCCCAAACACAGCCCCCGCGATGTGTTTCGCCGTGCCTTGGAAATGCTGGCCACAGGCGGCACCTTTTTGCCTGCTGACCACGTTGTCAGCGACACCCCCGATGACTCCGAACAGGATGCGCTCAGCAAACTGGCGTCACTCACCGCACAACAGGCGCGTATTCTGGATTTGATCTGCGAAGGCAAATTGAACAAACAAATCGCCTTTGAGGTTTCGATTGCCGAAACCACCGTCAAAGCCCATGTCACAGCCATTATGCGCAAACTGGGCGTGCACAGCCGCACCCAAGCGGTGTTGATTGCCAAACAGGTCGGCTTTGACAGCCCCTTGCGCGGCACCGCACCACCTGCCTAAGCTGTTGCGCGGTCAGGAGGAGGCCGCTTGGGAGGATATTCATGGACGCTGGCCTAAAGCTGCCCCCTTTGGATCGGGCACAAGAGCATAGCATCGTGCGCACAGGGTTTGTCGCCTGCGATGCGCCCGATGCGATGGATCAGTTGGCCGACGCGCTTGGCCCGTCCGAAATGGCGGTGATCATCCTGTTCTTATCCCCCAAGACCGACCTCGCCGCCCTCTCCCAAGCCCTGCCCGCGCGGTTTGATCACACCCTTGTTGTCGGCTGTACCACGGCGGGCGAAATTGGCCCCAACGGCTATAGTGAAGGCGATATTGTCGCCCTTGGCCTACCGGCTGCGCATTTTGCCGCCAGCACAATGCTGATCGATGATCTACACGACCTAAACCCGTCGCAGCTGATCGCACGCATGATCCACAACCGCAACGCTTTGGCACAAGCAAAACCCGACTGGTCCTCGGAATGTGCCTTTCTGATGGTCGACGGTCTCTCCACCCGCGAAGACGCGCTGGCGGCAGAACTGGCCGTGGGCCTTGGTCCTGTGCCATTATTTGGCGGCTCCGCAGGGGATGGCGAAGAGTTTGGCGCAACCTATGTGCTGCATCACGGTACCTTTCGCACAAATGCCGCCGTGCTTGTGCAAATCCGCAGCAATTGCCCGATCAAGGTTTTCAAAACCGACCATTTGCAACCCACCGAGCAACGTATGGTGGTCACAGGCGCTGATCCGGCGCGCCGCATTGTATATGAAATCAACGCCGAACCCGCCGCACGCGAATATGCCCGCCTGCTTGGCAAAGACCCCGAACAGCTCTCAACCTTCACCTTTGCCGCCCATCCGGTTGTGGTGCGCATTGGCGACCAAACCCATGTGCGCGCCATCCAACAGGTGACCGACGACAAAGATCTGGTGTTCTTCTCCGCCATCGACGAAGGCGTGGTGCTGACATTGGCTGAACCCGAAGACATGGTCGCCCATCTGGACCGCGAGCTAAGCGCGCTGTCCCAGTCCGCAACGCCAGACATGATCCTTGGCTGTGACTGCCTGTTCCGCCGTGTTGAAGCGACCGAAAAACAAGTCACCTCGCCAATCTCCAAGCTGCTGCAAAAACACCGTGTCATCGGGTTCTCCACCTATGGCGAACAGGTCAACTCGATGCATGTGAACCATACCCTGACCGGCGTGGCGATTTATCCGCCCACGGAGCGCTAGCTGATGACCCACGGGCTGATGAACCCCTCCGACAGCTTGGCGCGGCAAAACCAGAAGCTGCTCAAGATTGTGCAAACCCTGATGCAACGCGCCGAGCAAAGCCCCGACACCTCGGGCGTGGCCTATGCCCAATTCGAACGCGCCGCCCTGCTGGAAGAAGAGGTACGCACCCGCACGCGCGAGCTGGAACATGCGCTGGATCTGCTCAACACCTCCAACGCCCGCCTTGCCGATGCCACAGCCCAAGCCGAAGCCGCCCGTGCCAACCTCGCCAACGCAATTGAAACCGTGCAGGAAGGCTTTGCGCTGTTTGATGCTGACGAAAATCTGGTGCTCTGCAACAGCCGCTTTGGCAAACACATGCGCGACGTGCACGCAGAGTTCAAACCCGGCCTGCCCTTTGCCGACTATGTGCGCATAGTCTCCACCAGTCCGCATCTTGAGCTGCCCGAAGGCGACACCGCCGCGCAATGGGCCGCGCGCCGGATGGCACGTCACAAAGAACAGCATGTGGTGTTTAATGCCCGCATGGCGGGCGACCGCTGGCTACAGGTCAGCGAACACCGCACCCGCGACGGCGGCACGGTGGTTTTGCAAACCGACGTCACCGACATGATGCTGTTGGAACGCCAGGAACGCGACCGCCTGCTGGACGATCAGGCCCGCCTGATCAAAGCCACGCTCGAACATCTGAACCAAGGCGTCTGTATTTTTGACAACACCGCCCGCTTGGTCGGATGGAACCGCCGCGTGGGCGAGCTGCTGTCCATCCCGCTGGGCCGCTTTCACCTTGGCCTGCCCTTCTCTACCATCTTTGAACAACTCAGCCGCAAAGTCGCCTTTGCCAACAGCTCGGATGCCACGGCCCTCACCAACTGGACAGCCCGCAACGGCCCGCGCGCGCCGCTGTCTTTTGAACTTGAGCTGGATCGCGACCGTACGCTGGCCGTCTTTGCACAGCACATGCCTGACGGCGGCTTTGTGATCAGCTTTACCGATGTCTCCGCCGAACGCGCCGCCATCCGTGCCATTTCTCAGGTCAACGAAACGCTGGAACAACGTGTCACCGAACGCACGCTCGAACTCCAGGATGCGCTGGCCGAAGCAGAACGCGCCAATGCCTCAAAGTCCCGTTTTGTGGCCGCCGCCAGCCATGATTTGTTACAACCCCTGTCGGCGGCCAAACTCTACCTCACCTCGCTGGAAAGCGATCTCAGCGATCCCGATCAACAGGAACGTCTGGCCAAGGCGGGCAATGCGCTGCACAGCGTCGAGCATATCCTTGGCGCACTTCTGGACATTTCCCGTCTGGATTCAGGCCGCGCTGCCGTCCACATCACCGACATTCCTCTTGGTGCTCTGTTGTCCCAACTGCGCGACGAACTCGCCCCGATGGCGCACGACAAAGGTTTGGATTTGCGGGTGATCCCCAGCAACATCACTGTGCAAAGTGACGCCACCTACCTGCGCCGCATTTTGCAAAACCTACTCTCTAACGCCTTGCGCTACACCGATGCTGGCCGCGTATTGATGGGGGTACGTCGCCGTGGCAACAGCGTCTCAGTTGAAATCCGCGACACAGGCCCGGGCATCCCCGAAGAACAGCACGACAAAATATTTGACGAGTTTCACCGCGTCAACGCCGCAGCCAGCCCCGCCGAAGGGCTGGGTCTGGGGCTTGCCATCGTGGATCGCGCCTGTCGTCTGTTGGGACATCCCTTGCAGATGACCTCAAACGCCAAATCTGGCACAATTTTTCGCGTCGATCTGCCCCGCTCCACGGCACACCCCACGCTTCATGCTGCCAATCCCGCCCCCGCGCCCGACACCATCAGCCAGCGCATCATCTTGCTGGTCGAAAATGACCCCGACTTGCGCAATGCCCTCACATTAACACTCGAGAACTGGGGAGCCGACGTCATCGCCTGTAGTGGCGCACAAGAGGCGCTTGCCCTGCTCAAGGAAATCGACATCGCGCCGGATTTGGCTTTGGTTGACTATCATCTCGATGACGGAGCCCTTGGCACCGATCTGATACGTCAGCTGCACGCTCGATATGGTCAGCTACCGAGCTGTGTTATCACCGCCAACCGTGCGCCGTCCCTTCCGCAAGAGTGCGCGCGGATCGGTGCCACACTCTTAACCAAACCCATCCAACCTCAAGAATTGCGCGAAAGTCTTAACAAATCCCGCGATCTGATGGCCCAAAATGACACCGTCGTAATACCGACGTAATACCAACGCGATACAGCCCGCGTTTTTGCGACCTTGTGGCGCTTGTTAACACTTGTTTTGCGGCATAGGTTTGCGACTAAATTCAATCGACCGGAGCCATCTCATGTCCCGCCTTCAAACCGTCCTGACCGCCATTGATACCGCCAACGCGTTAGACCCTCGTTTGGACGAAGGACAGCCCGAAGCGCTGCTCTATGGGCAACGTATGACCGCCGAATGTGATCGCCTTTTTCCCAATGCTTCCAAGGTGTTACGCATCGCAGCACGGGGTCAGCATATCGAGCGCTGGATCCTTAAGCGGGCTGACTATCCCGAAGGCCGCGCGGGTTATCTGAAATGGCGCCGCGATCTGGCCGCCCACCATGCCTCTCGTGTGGGTGAAATCATGGCGGATGCGGGCTATGACGCTTTGGACATCACCACCGTTGGCGGCATGCTGCGCAAAGAAGGCATCAAGCGCAATGAGGACGTACAAGCCCTTGAAGATGTTATATGTTTCGTCTTCATGAAATGGTACTTTGCGCCTTTTGCAGCCAAGCATTCACCTGAAAAAATCCTCGACATCGTCGCCAAAACGGCGCGCAAAATGTCAACCTCTGCGCGGGCGCAGGCGCTTGAAGAATTTGACCTGCCAGACGACCTTGCCGCCGCCATTCGGGATGCAGCGTGAACCTGCCCACCAAAGAAGCGCTGATCGTCGCCCACGGTCAGCCCTCAGCTCCGGTCCCACCTGAGCTGTGGTTGATGGCCTTCGCCGCCAAAACAGCGGACCATTTGCCCGGCTGGACAGTGCGTTCAGCAACTCTAGCCATGCCAGACGCTCTCGAAGAACAAGTCGTGCAAATGCCTGATAATTCGTTTATTTTTCCGATGTTCATGTCAGATGGCTGGTTCGTTTCTCGCGTTTTACCCAAGCGCTTGAACGGCGCACCGCTGCGCATTTTGACGCCACTGGGCTTTTTGACGAAACTGCCTGAAATCGCTGCGGACATTCTAACGTCGCGCATCAAAACCGAAGGCTGGGCCACCTCCGAAACGCGTATTCTGCTTGCCGCACATGGATCGGCCAAGGGTCCAAAAGCGGCAGAGGCAGCTTATCAATTTGCCAGCCAACTCTCAGAATACATTCCACAAATTCCAATCGAAGTTGGCTTCATCGAGCAAGCGCCATTTGTCAAAGACGCCGCTAAAAAGCTACCACCACAGACCCTATGCCTCCCCTTCTTTGCCCTGGAAGGTGACCACTGCCGTGAAGACATCCCCGAAGCTCTGGACGCCGTGAATTTTTCAGGAATCCTGTTGCAACCATTGGGAACTCACGACATAATCCCAAAGCTCGCAGCCGAAGAAATACTCAACAAATAAAGAGACTTACGGATCAGAGGGACTCTCCTTTGACGCTCTTAGGCTCAAGCTTGATGATCTTTTGCGCCGTGGGCCCACCATGCGCATCCAATATGATCGCCGCGGCACTCTGACCAATTTCAAACCGATGTGCATCTGTTGTGGCTAACTGCATCGGCAAGCCTTTAAGCAACTCTAGGTTATTGAACCCCGCCAAGGCCAGATCGTCAGGCACGGAAACACCACTCACCAGACAATGCATATAGGCCCCCACGCTCATCACGTCGCTTGAGAAGTAAATACAGTCCAAATCCGGCGAGCGCTCCAACAGCTTTGCCGTCAGCATGCGTCCAGTCTCAATTGACGATGCCCCCGAGTACAATTCCTTATCAGCTAGCGCGACGCCTTGCGCCTCTAGCGCCTGCAAAAACCCATTGAACCGTTTTTCGGCACGGTAATCCTGAGGCATTTTTGTGCCAATAAAACCAATACGTTGATAGCCCGACGACAGGATCATGTTCGCCATGTCTCGCCCTGCCTCCAGATGTGAGATACCGACGCAATGCACCACCGGATCGCCATCCACATCCATCACCTCAACCACGGGGCAGTCCGCCGCCGCTAGCATTTTGCGCGACGCCTCAGAGTGCTCTAACCCCGCCACAACCAACCCGCTAGGTTGCCAGCTAAGCATTTCTCGAATGACCTCATACTCTTCGTTCAGATCATATCCGGTCACACCGATGACGGGCTTCAGTGGCGTTGTTTTTAGAGTGGAAGAAATCCCTGAAAGCACCTCTGGAAAAACCGAACTGTTCAGGCTCGGAACCACAACTCCGACGAGATTCACCTTGTTGGAGGCCAAGGCTCCGGCGATACGATTCGGCACATAGCCGTTCTCTCGCGCGATCTCTTCCACTTTTTGTCGCGTACGTTCCGACACATCCGGCGCCCCCCGCATCGCGCGCGACGCGGTCATTTCGCTTACACCGGCGAGGCGGGCAACATCTTTCAGCAGCAGCTTTTTTCCCATGAGATAATCGTCCAATACATCCGCGTTATTCGCAAGTCACAAAGTGTGCCGGCAAGCATTCGCCGCCTCTTGATTTTGACCTCGATTCCCTGTAATGATAGCGCTAACGGTAGCGATACCAAGTGGCAAAGCCACCTTTCGGGAGAAAAGACATGACAACGCGTATTGCAATTAACGGTTTCGGACGTATCGGGCGTGGTGTGCTACGGGCTCTAATAGAGAGTGGCGCCAAGGACCTTGAAGTTGTTGCCATAAACGATCTGGCACCTGCGGATCACCTTGTGCACCTGCTCAAGTACGACAGCGTTCATGGCCGTCTGGGCCACAAAGTCGAACTGGACGCCGACGTCATGCGTGTCGCGGGCCAAACCATCCGTCTCTCCGCGGTTCGGGCTCCTGAAGACCTCGAATGGTCTGACGTCGACATCACCTTTGAATGCACAGGAATTTTCACATCTCGTGAAACCGCCGGACGCCACCTTAAAAACGGTTCAAAACGCGTTTTAATCTCGGCGCCTGGTACAGATGTGGATCGCACCGTGGTCTTTGGGGTCAATGATGCCGATCTAACCAAGGACGACATCATCGTTTCTAACGCCTCATGCACCACTAACTGCTTGGCACCGGTTGCCAAGGTTCTGGACGAGCATTTTGGCATCAAGACTGGCTATATGACCACCATTCACGCCTATACGGGCGATCAGCCAAGCCACGATACAAACCACAAAGATCTGTACCGCGCCCGCGCTGCGGCGGTTTCAATGATCCCAACGTCTACAGGGGCAGCACGGGCTATTTCTTTGGTCCTACCACAGCTGGCCGGAAAACTGGAAGGCTCGGCCGTACGTGTCCCAACGCCCAACGTGTCGATGGTTGATCTGACCTTTATGCCCACCAAAATCGCCACCGCCGAGGAAATCAACGCAGCGCTTAAAGCCGCCGCGGAAAATGAGCTCGCAGGCGTTCTGGGCTATGAGGAAGACCCGCTTGTTTCGATCGACTTTAACCACGATGCGAACTCTTCCATCTTCGCGCCCGCACAAACCAAAGTGACGGGCGAAGGCATGGTGCGCATCGTGAGCTGGTATGACAACGAATGGGGTTTCTCAAATCGCATGCTGGATAATGGCCGAAAAATGGCTGCGCTATTGCACGAATCTCAACTGGCTGAACTGGCTGGATAAGGTCGATGGTTGCTCGCGTTATCCCCGTTGCACCGTTTGATCTGGTTATTTTTGGTGCAACGGGCGACTTGGCCCGTCGCAAAATCCTGCCCGGTCTATTTTCCCGTTTTCGGGCCGGGCAAATGCCTGCGGATGCGCGCATCATTGGATCCGCGCGCTCCAATTTTGACAAAGCCGAGTTTCGCGAGCTCATTCACCATGCCTTGAAAGAATTCGTCGACAAGGAATTGCGCCCTCAAGAAAAATTGGACGCTTTTCTCGACCAGCTTGATTACGTGCACATCGATGCAACCGGAGATGCTGGCTGGCAGGAGCTAAAGGATACTCTACGCGATGACACGACGCGGACGTTCTATTTGTCAGTTTCGCCGAGCTTGTTTGGCCCAATTGCCGAGCGCCTCAGCACCCGTGGTATCGCAACAGAAGACAGCCGGATTGTTGTGGAAAAACCCTTTGGGCACGATCTGGCCTCAGCAAAGGCTTTGAACGCCGAGCTGCTAGAATACTTTACAGAGCGTCAGATTTACCGGATCGACCATTATCTCGGAAAAGAGACGGTTCAAAACCTGATGGCTTTGCGGTTTGCAAATTCATTATTTGAGCCGCTCTGGAACTCTACCCACATCGATCACGTTCAAATCACTGTTGCAGAGAAGCTCGGTGTGGCGGGACGCGGCGGATATTACGATCAGTCCGGCGCAATGCGCGACATGGTGCAAAACCACTTGATGCAGCTGATGTGTCTAATTGCGATGGAACCGCCCTCGAAATTCGCACCCAACGCGGTGCGAGATGAAAAGGTGAAAGTGATTGAGGCTTTAGACCCCGTTTCACCTCAAGACTTGGTTCGCGGCCAATACCGCGCTTGGCGGGATGTGCCCGGCTATCACGCCGATGTAGAAAACCCCGACAGCACCACAGAAAGCTTTATCGCGATGAAGCTCGCGGTGGCCAACTGGCGGTGGGCAGGCACGCCGTTTTATCTACGTACCGGCAAACGGATGCGGGCTAGATCCTCGGAAATCACGGTTGTTTTCCGCGACCCGCCACATATGATTTTCCCAAAAATGGAAGGTCGCAAAGGCAACGCATTAATCATACGCCTGCAGCCAGACGAAGGCATTACGCTGCGCACAACCATAAAAGAACCCGGCCCCGGCGGCATGCGCCTCACCGAAGTTGACATGGACATGACCTTTGCCGACGCCTTGGGAAGTGACTTGAATTCTCAAGACGCCTATGAACGACTGGTCATGGACGTCATACGGGGGGATCAGACGTTATTTATGCGGGGGGACGAAGTCGAAGCCGCTTGGGCTTGGGCAGATCCACTCATTTCCGCATGGCAAGAGGCAGGGCACAAACCTGTGCCCTATGACGTCGGCAGCTCCGGACCGGAAGAAGCCCTGATGTTGCTGCATAAAGATGGTCGGCGATGGCGTCCGGTAGGCGACTAAAACTGGCGAATAAGACCGAATAATCAAAGTTTTTCTGGAAGGATGGCTGATATGCCGCTTCATGACACATTGCGCAGAGTGACTGATCGCATTATCGAACGCAGCGCGCCAACACGGTCTGCCTATTTAGAACGAATGGGCGCGGCGCATAGCGCGGGCCCTGCGCGAGCGCATCTCAGCTGTTCAAATCAAGCCCACGCCTTTGCAGGAGCGGGCGAAGATCAACAAGCACTCGGCGCGGGCACAGCTGGAAATCTTGGGATTGTCACCGCATATAACGACATGTTGTCAGCGCATCAGCCATTTGAGCGCTACCCTGAATTGATACGCGCCGCCGCCCGCAAAGCCGGCGGAACAGCACAGGTTGCAGGCGGCGTTCCAGCCATGTGCGATGGTGTCACTCAAGGTGAGGCCGGTATGGAACTCAGCTTGTTTTCGCGCGATGTTATCGCGCTGTCTGCGAGCGTTGCATTGAGCCACAACACATTTGACGCCGCCGTGTTTCTTGGTGTTTGCGACAAAATCGTTCCAGGTTTGGTGATCGCGGCGCAGAGTTTCGGCCATCTACCCACAGTGTTTCTGCCTGCTGGTCCAATGACGAGCGGCTTGCCTAATGATGAAAAAGCCAAGGTGCGCCAGAAGTTTGCAGCGGGCGAAGTTGGCCGCGACGCATTGATGGAAGCTGAAATGGCCGCCTATCATGGCCCCGGCACCTGCACTTTCTACGGAACGGCCAACACTAACCAGATGTTGATGGAATTCATGGGCTTGCACCTTCCTGGGTCCAGTTTTGTGACACCAAACACAGGCTTGCGTGATGCTTTGACCGAAGAGGGTGCACGCCGTGCACTGTCGCTCTCGGCTCTGGGCAATCACTACACACCCACCTGCGATATCTTGGATGAAAAAGCCTTTGTGAACGGCATTGTCGGGCTGAATGCAACTGGCGGCTCAACCAACTTGCTCATCCACTTGATTGCGATGGCACGTGCAGGTGGCATTGTTCTGGATTGGGAAGACTTCTCAGACCTTTCCGACATCACACCGCTTTTGGCACGTGTCTACCCTAACGGACTGGCAGATGTGAACCATTTCCACGCAGCCGGTGGGTTGGGCTATATGATCGGCGAACTGCTCGGTGCCGGAATGCTGCATCCCGACACCAAAACTGTGGCGGGCGACGGTCTGGAAAACTACACCCAAGAGCCCAAACTAGTAGACGGCGATCTATCTTGGCAGCCAGGCACCAAGACCTCGTTGAATGACAAAATCCTGCGTCCTGCCAATGATGCCTTCCAAGGAAACGGCGGTCTAAAGCGCCTGACAGGAAATCTCGGTACAGCCGTTATGAAAATCTCTGCCGTTGCATCGGAGCATCGGTTTGTAGAGGCCCCAGCACGCGTGTTTCACGATCAGGACGAAGTTAAGGCTGCTTTCAAAGCAGGTGAGCTCACCGAAGACACTGTGATTGTGGTGCGGTTCCAAGGCCCCAAAGCAAACGGCATGCCAGAATTACACAGCCTCACACCGATGATGGGCATCATGCAAGGCAAAGGTCTAAAGGTCGCTTTGGTCACGGATGGACGTATGTCCGGTGCCTCGGGCAAAATCCCTGCCGCGATCCACGTTAGCCCCGAAGCGCTGGACGGAGGCACAATTGCAAAACTGCGCGACGGCGACATCGTGCGCGTGGATGCTGAAGCCGGATCGCTCGAAATTTTGACAGAAGGTGTGGAGGCACGCGAACCTGTCAAAGCCGACCTAACTGCCTATGGCGCAGGCATGGGGCGTGAGCTATTTGTCAATTTCCGCAATGTGGTCGGACCAGCAACCTCCGGCGCATCGATCTTCTAAAAAGGTTCTCCCAATGAGCATAACTCCTCAAGACGCCAGCCTGCGGGCGCGTGAAATCTGTCAAGCCGCTCCTATTGTGCCAGTGCTTGTTGTGCATGACGCGGCCCAAGCGCGGCCTTTGGCCGAAGCTCTTGTGGCGGGCGGATTGCCTGCACTGGAAGTGACCCTGCGCACACCCGCTGCGCTGGATGTGATCCGCGCCATGGCCGATGTACCCGGTGGCATCGTTGGTGCGGGAACCCTGATCACTCCTGACGACGTGAAGGCCGCTAAAGACGCGGGGGCCACGTTTGGTGTTTCCCCTGGGGCGACCGATACTCTGCTGGATGCATGTGAAGCTGAAGGCCTGCCCTTGCTGCCCGGTGCCGCCTCCGCTAGCGAAGCGATGCGCCTTCTTGAACGCGGATATACCACACAAAAATTCTTCCCAGCCGAAGCTGCGGGCGGCGCCAAGTTCATCGGTTCTCTTGCCAGCCCACTGCCACAGATCAGCTTCTGCCCAACAGGCGGCGTCAGCCCCTCCAACGCGATGGACTATCTCAAGCTGGCCAATGTGATTTGTGCAGGTGGCAGCTGGGTCGCCCCATCTAAACTTGTCGAAGCAGGCGCTTGGGATGAAATTGAAGCACTGGCACGTGATGCGGCCGCTCTGAAAGCCTAACTAAAACAAACAGCTCTACCAGCCTTTGCGCGAGCTATGCTGGTGGAGCGCTGTTTCTGATGCGAACGGATCCACAAGCTCAGGTTTGTTCAGGTTTGTGACTAAGCGTCGCGCCATGACCAAGGCAATGGTCGCAAAAATAGCCCCGCCAATGGCTTGTCCAATAAGCACACCGGATGCCCCGGCCAATGCCGCCCCGATCAGAACAAAGGGCAAGGTACCGATCGTGTGCCTGCCCCAATTGATCGCTGAGGAATAGATTGGATGTCCTAAGTTGTTAAAACTGGCGTTACAGACAAAAATCACGCCGTTAAAAAACTGCATCAACGCCAATGGGCCACAAAACAAGTAGATCAGGCGACGCATCTCGCCTTGGGCATCAAACGCATCGGCAATGATGGCACGCAAAACAAACAGCAACACAGCGACCATAACGGTGTAGATCGCCAGAAACTTCAACCCATCCAGCAGGGCAGTCCGCACCCGCGCAAATTGTCCCGCGCCGAAGTTCTGCCCAATGATGGGTCCAATTGCACCGGACAACGCAAACACAACTGAGAAGGCCACAGGCATCAAACGCCCAATCACCGCGATGGCGGCCACTGCATCCGTGCCAAACCCCGAGACTTCACGCATGACTATGGCATTGCCCACCGGCGTTGCGACATTGGTGAGAACGGCTGGTCCGGCGATCCCTCCAATTGCGCCGGCATAACGCGTTAAGAACCCAATCTGAGGCCGCGCAAAGCCATTGTGCGCATGTATCGAGTGTTTCATGCCATATCCGGCCATCACGATGCGAGCAATGACTGAGGCAATTGCAGCCCCATCCAACCCTAGCCCAACCGCAAAGATCAGAATTGGATCAAGGGCGGCATTGGTGACCCCGCCGGCAAGCGTGGCAAACATCGAGCGGCGCGCATCACCATAGGCACGCAGGACCGCCATCGTTGTCATGGCCACTGCCATGACTGGCATCGTCGGCAAAATGATCGAGACATAGCGGCGCGCGAGTTCAAGCTCTTCGCCACTTGCTCCAACAAGACCCAAAACAAAATCCATTTGCGTAAATATCCCAATCGGGACCACAACCCCGATCAGCGCACCAAGGATCGCAACCGCCGTTGCAATTTCACGAGCAAGCGCGCTCTCTCCCGCGCCCAAAGCACGCGCCACCAAAGACCCCGCTGCGATGGAAAACCCGATGTTGATGGAGTTTGTGAAAAACAGCAGCGTTCCTGCATACCCAACAGCCGCGGCCAATGCCTTGTTTCCAAGCATGGAAATGAACACCATGTCGACAAAATCAACGGCGAAGATCGCCATCAATCCAACCGACGCGGTGAAAGACATCACCGCAACATGGCGCATCAAAGACCCTTTAAGAAAGACCGCTTCAGCCAAGTTTTATCCTTTGTCGCCAGAATTGATCCGAAGATTTTCCGGCGGCGGCGTCCATGCTTTGTCAGACTGCAAATCGAACCCGTCGCTTTGACTTTCAAGTTCTTCTCGTTGCTGCTCAAACAACTCGCGCGCCAGCGAGACGAACTCTTCATTTTCATGAAGTGGCACGCCGGGTTTGTGCGCATTTGCGGTCGCCAACAACAAAGCACGATCAGAGCGCGTGAATTTGCGCGCCAAACGCTCGGATTGGTATGGATGAATCCCCAAGGCCTGATAGGCGGACCGCCCAGTGCGCACCGCGCTGTCAAAGGTTTCACGGATAATATCACTCGCGCCCGCCTGATAGAGGTCATAAACATGTTGGCGATCAATAGCGCGGGCGATGATGTGCACATGCGGATGGTGCTGGGCGACATGTGTGACCAACTGCGTGATGCTGTCTTTGCCATCAATACAGACAATCAACAGACGTGCATCTTCGATGCCTGCAGCGTGCAAAAGGTCTGGCCGCGTGGCGTCCCCAAAATAAACTTTGGTGCCAAACTTACGCAGCATCTCAAGCTGTGCGGAAGAATAGTCGACAACTGTTGGCTGCTCCCCAATCTGGCGCATCATGCGGGCCACAACTCCACCAAACCGTCCATTTCCCGCGATCAGAATATTGCCTTTGTGATCAATTTCATCAGCCTCAACCATTTGATTTTGAGCCATTTTTGATACAATCACTCGATCATAAAAGATAAACAACAAAGGCGTCAGCAACATCGACATCGCGACCGCTAGCAAAGCCACATCCGCGACTTCGCGCGGGATCACCTGATTGACTACCGTGAAGCTTAGCAAGACGAAACCGAACTCGCCAGCCTGCGCCAGCCCAAGCGTAAACAGCCACCGATCTGCACCTTCAAGCCGGAAAACCCTCGACAAGACGTAGAGCACTCCTGCCTTCAAAGACATCAACCCCACCGTGGCAGCGACCACAATTCCAGCATTTGATGCAAGCAGACCAAAGTCGATGGCCGCGCCAACGGTCATAAAAAACAGCCCCAACAAAAGGCCCCTGAATGGATCGATGTCACTTTCCAATTCGTGGCGATATTCGCTATTGGCCAACACAACACCTGCCAAAAATGTCCCGAGAGCCGGAGAGAGCCCCACCAGAGTCATCAACAAGGCAATCCCAACCACAAGCGCTAAAGCCGTTGCCACAAACAACTCGCGCAGATTGGCCATAGCGACAAACCGGAACAGAGGGCGCGTGAGATATGTGCCGATAAATCCTACACACGCAATCGCAGCCACTGTGATCAGCGCCACTTGCCACCCAGCCCGTCCTGCGACCAAACTCATCGCGGCTTCGTGGTGGTCATCACCATGTGCCGCGCCATGCCCCATCAGGTCCGGCATCGCCAATAGCGGCACAAAGGCCAGCATCGGGATGACAGCGATGTCCTGAAAGAGCAAAACCGAAAACGATGCTTGCCCGCCGCCAGACCGCATCAAGCCTTTCTCGTTGAGGGTCTGTAAAACGATTGCAGTAGAGGAGAGTGCAAAAACCATGCCCAGCGCCAAAGAAATCGTCCAATAGAGCCCCAATCCCATACAGATTGCAGCAACCAAAAGCGTTGTCACTGACACCTGAAGGCCACCGAGCCCCAACAAGCGATGTCGCATTTGCCACAGCATCTTAGGCTCAAGCTCAAGCCCCACGAGAAACAGCATCATAACAACGCCAAATTCCGCAAAATGCTGGATCGCGATGACGTCCACGTCCAACAGATGCAACACAGGCGAAATCGCAATTCCTGCGATCAAATATCCCAGAACCGAGCCTAACCCCAATCTGGACGCCAGAGGTACAGCAATCACGCCGGACACCAACAAAATCGTTGCAAGCATTAGAAATTCGGTCATTGCACCAACCCCGCGATGTCTTTGGCCTGCACAACCCCCAGTGCATCCGCCGCAGCGAGGTTAAGCTTCTGATCGCGCAGGCCAATAAGCCATTCTCGCCACCCCTGGGCATGCGCCTGCGTTGCTTCAGTCTTACGTTTGGCCAACGCGCCATAGAGGACATAGGGCGCTATAAAGCGCATCTGACAAAGCCGCGCCGTTTGCTCTAGTGGCGTTAGCAAACTGCGCAACGGAAACGAGTTATAACCGCTTGAGCGGTAGGCGCTTTCCGGCGCGCCACAGGTTAGTGCCATCGCCCAAATTTTGCCTTTGAGTTTATTTCCGCCCGATCCATAAGCAAACCCATGCTCCAGCACCACGTCTTGCCACTCTTTGACAATTGAGGGCGTCGAATACCAAAAAAACGGGACCTGAAACACGATGACATCGTGCTTTAGCAAACGGGCTTGTTCTGCAGAAACATCAATATCGTGGCGCGGATACAAGGCGTACAGATCACAAAACTCAATATCTGCCACATCCGAAACGGCGGCAGACATTTGGTGATTTGCATGGGAATGATGCTGACCTGGATGAGCCTGATAAACCAACACACGCATTTAATACCCCACCAAAATCCAACTCGCCCGCCTGCGTTCCGTCACGGTAGGGGAGCATGTTGAGCAAAGAAACCACTTTTTGCTCAAGATTTAGCTGACACAAGGTAAGCCAATTCTAACTTCGCGAATTTCTTGACCAAACGGTATAGCCCATTGCACTATTGAACATGTATTTAGTTTATAGCTTTGAGGGATCATCATGCCTTCCACGACTTCAGGAAACAGCGTTGGAAGCCGGCGCCGCGAGTGGACAACCTTTCTCGTGCTTACCTTGATTGTTCTGCCAGCCTTGGCGGTGGCTTTTGTAGGCGGCTATGGCTTTGTTCTCTGGATGAGCCAAGTGATAAACGGCCCACCCACCGTAGACTTCTAAAGCAGCTAGCCTTGGCGCAGAACGATTTCGGAGCATTTTCATGAGTATTAAATCTCTCATTCTGTCCTTTTGGGACACACTTAGAACCCCACCGGCCACAATCAGCCTTGGCGTTATTTCGATTGGCGGGTTTATCACTGGGATCATTTTTTGGGGTGGGTTCAATACTGCTCTGGAGGTCACAAACACAGAAAAGTTCTGCATTTCCTGTCACGAAATGGCCGACAATGTCTACCTCGAGCTTCAGGAAACCGTGCATTGGTCAAACCGCACCGGCGTCCGCGCCACTTGCCCCGATTGCCATGTGCCGCACGAATGGGACAATAAAATCGCGCGCAAGATGCAAGCCTCAAAAGAAGTTTGGGGCAAGGTTTTCGGCACCATAAACACACGTGAGAAATTTCTTGAAAAACGCGAAGAGCTCGCCCGCCATGAATGGGCTCGCCTTGAGGCTAACAACTCTCTGGAATGCCGCAACTGCCACGACTACGACAGCATGGACTGGGATGCGATGTCTGATGAAGCCGTGTTTTATATGCAGCCAGCAGCAGAACGTAATGTAGGCTGCATTGAATGCCACAAAGGTATTGCTCACCACCTGCCCGAGCGCGAACCGGGCACAAGCCACATTATCGCCCAGCTGGACGGACGCGCGGCTAGCAGCCTGAAAGGCGGCGAGGACTATTTTGCCTATAAACCAGTTAAAATATACGAAAACTCAGACATGAGCACGCCAGCGGGAACACTCAATCTAGCGGCCAAAATTGAAGTCACACAAGCAAGTGGTGACATGGTTGAATTCACCATGACGGCATGGCGCAAAAACAAAGGCTATGGCCGAGTACTTTATGATGATTTCGGCATGAACACCCGTGTCGCCGTATTGGAACGTGAAACCGCGCAAGATGAAGAGATTGTGACCGCTGGTACACCGCAAATGGATGATAATACCGGCCTAGACTGGTCAGAGGTTAAACTAAGCCTCTGGGCGCCCAAATCAGGTTTTGTTGCTGATCCAAGTCAGCTTTGGGAAGTCGCGGAAGCCTCTTATGCTGAAAGCTGTTCAGGCTGTCACGCGCAACCCGATCCAGATCATTTTTCAACCAATGCTTGGCCCGCGCTCTTTTCGGGCATGGTCGGGTTCACCAATATGGACCCGATCGAGCAGGAGCTGGTGCTGACTTATTTACAGAACCATTCTTCCGACCACAGTGACGCGCATTAAGGAGGCTGCAATGACAACCCGCCGTTCCGTTTTAAAAGGGCTCGCCGCCAGCGCCACCGCCTCGCTGCTTGGTCCCTCCGTACTGACCCGCGCAGCTCAAGCTGCCACCTCATCCGAAGGCACATGGCACATCACTGGCTCGCACTGGGGCGCAGTCAAAGCGCTTGTCAAAGGCGGCAAAGTGGTCGAAGTCAAACCGCTTGAGGATGACCCACGCCCCACAGACATGGTTAAAGGCATCAAAGGCTTGATCTATAACCCGTCGCGCATCAAATACCCGATGGCCCGCGCGGATTGGTTGGACAAGCGTGAAAACGCGGACCGGACCACGCGCGGAGACAACCGCTTTGTTCGCGTTACTTGGGATGAGGCGCTGGACCTGTTTCACGAAGAATTGGAACGTGTTCAGACCACCTATGGACCATCAGGACTGTTTGCCGGTGCTACAGGTTGGCGGCAAACTGGTCAGTTTCACAGCTGTATCAATCACATGAACCGCGCTGTCAGCATGCATGGCAACTACGTCAAAAAAGCTGGCGACTATTCTACCGGAGCGGGGCAAACCATCTTGCCCTATGTCTTGGGCTCAACTGAGGTTTATTCGCAAGGCACCTCATGGCCCGTCATTCTGGAGAACAGCAAGAACGTGGTCTTCTGGGCCTCTGATCCGGTCAAAAACCTTCAAGTTGGCTGGACATGTGAAACCCATGAATCGCTGCCCTATTTTGATGAGTTGCGCGACAAGATCGCCGCTGGTGAGATTAACGCGATTAGCGTCGATCCCGTCCGGACTAAGACCCAGAAACACATTGGCGGCGATCAGCTTTACATCAACCCGATGACCGATGTGGCGTTCATGCTAGGCATAGCACACACGCTCTATTCTGAGGACTTGCACGACAAAGAATTCATCGATGTTTACGCGCTCGGCTTTGACCAGTTCATCGCATATGTGATGGGCAAAGGCGAGGACAGCATCGAAAAGACACCAGAGTGGGCCGCCGAAATTTGCGGGATCAGTGCAGATCAAATCCGTGATTTCGCTCGCATGATTGCCTCTGAACGCACCCAACTTGTGTTTGGTTGGTCGGTTCAGCGCCAGCAACATGGCGAACAGCCGTATTGGATGGGCGCGATCATTGCTACCATGACCGGTCAGGTTGGCTTGCCCGGCGGCGGGATCAGCTATTCGCATCACTACAGCGGCGTGGGGGTTCCCCAAACAG
Organism: Rhodobacteraceae bacterium Alg231-30; assembly: GCA_900143615.1. Taxonomy (GTDB): domain Bacteria; phylum Pseudomonadota; class Alphaproteobacteria; order Rhodobacterales; family Rhodobacteraceae; genus Shimia. The sequence goes on along the minus strand of FREU01000001.1, from coordinate 863,905 downwards.
GAGCCAACATGCCGGGTGCCTTCCCGCTCAACCTTGATCTGGGCAAAGTTCCGGAGCATGACAGCAGCAACTTTAATGGCGCAAGCTCGGTTATTCCAGTAGCACGCTGGGTCGATATGCTACTCAATCCCGGTGGCAAAATTCAGCATAACGGGCACGAAGTAACTTTCCCTGACGTGCGTATGTGTGTATTCACCGGCTGCAACCCTTGGCATCACCACCAAGACCGCAACAAAATGCGCAAAGCTTTCCAAAGCCTCGAAACGGTGATCACAGTTGATTACTCTTGGAACGCCACCTGCCGCCATTCCGATCTGGTGCTGCCTGCCTGTACGCAGTTTGAACGAAATGACATCGACACCTATGGCGCTTATTCCAACACAGGTGTGATCGCGATGCGCAAACTGGTCGATCCGCTGTATCATTCCAAAACCGACTTTGAGATTTTCACAGCTCTGTGTGATCGGTTTGGCCGCGCCAAGGAATATTCGCGCGGCATGACTGAAATGCAGTGGGTCGAGCAAATGTATGAAGATACGCGCGCCTCAAATACTGGGAACTTTGAGATGCCCGCATTTGCCGATTTCTGGGAAGAAGGTCTGGTGCGGTTTGGCCGTGGTACTGACTGGGTACGTCATGCCGACTTCCGCGAAGATCCCGAGCTTAACGCCCTTGGCACGCCGTCTGGCTTCATCGAGATATCCAGTCGAACCATCGAAAAATTTGGCTATGACGACTGCGGCGCACATCCCAAATGGATGGAGAAAATCGAACGCTCTCATGGCGGCCCAAAATCGGACAAGTTCCCGATCTGGCTGCAATCTTGTCACCCCGATCAACGTCTGCATTCGCAGATGTGTGAATCTGATGACTACCGTGAAAGCTATGCCGTCGCAGGACGTGAACCCGCGTGGATTAGCCCGCAAGACGCAGCCGAACGCGGTATTGAAGATGGCGACATCGTGCGCGTATTCAATGATCGTGGACAACTGTTGGCCGGGGCCAAAGTCTCGGACGATTACGCACCCGGTGTCGTGCGCATTTACGAAGGCGCTTGGTACGGTCCAGTCGATGCCAGCATCGGCGCGCTGGACACTTATGGCGACCCCAACACGCTCACTTTGGATGTCGGCTCTTCCAAGTTGGCGCAGGCCACCAGCGCGAACACCTGTCTGGTCCAAATCGAAAAATTCGAAGGCGACGCACCTGCGGTGACCTCCTTTGGCGGTCCGGTGGAAGTGACGCTCTGAATGAATGACGTTTTGGAAATCGGTCACCGGCAAATCTGTCATTGGTTTGCGGGTCTTTTGGTCCGTGAAATCAACCAAACCCAGTTTGATGCCTATCTATCGGGTGCCGCTGATCCGCTATTTGAGCAGTTACAGACGCTTTGCGACGTTTCTGCAGAACGCGTCTCGTTTTCCGGCACGCTGTTGGAGGTAAAGGGTGAGGCCACACCACAGCTACGCTCCTTGGCTGCTGACTTTGCGGCCCTGTTCCTGCTGGACGGCCCGACGAGCGCGCTGCCTTATGCCTCGCTTTACATAGGCGAGAATGGCACAATGTTTGGCGCGCCGCACCAAGACATGATTGCTCGCCTCGCGGACGCGGGCCTGAGCCAAGCACTTGAGGCGAATGAGCCTGCCGACCACATCGCATTCATGCTCGACTACCTTGGCAGGCTTTTGGAGGCGGACCCATCAGGCCAAGTCGCCGGAAACTTCGTCAACGACAGCTTTGCGCCATGGATCGACAGTTTTGAGGCGCGGGTCATCGCTGCAAAAACCGAATTTCAGTTCTATCCGGTCATTGTGCGCGTCCTATGCCGCTATCTACGTGCCCTAAAACGCTGACGGCCGCCCTCTCAGGCGACCGAAGCACTATAAACTCGTGGTTTCAATTACCGACGCAACGCCTCTGCAAGACCTTTGAACGACTCTTTGGGTGTGCGCTCAAACGTATCGAAGTCCACGTGCACCAACCCAAACCGTTTTTCGTAGCCCAAGGCCCATTCGTAGTTATCCATCAAGGACCAGATGTAATAGCCTTTGAGAGGTACACCCGCATCGATCACATCTTTGACCTGCGCCAAATGCTGGTCAAGATAAGCAGTGCGATGTGGATCGTTTACGACACCACCGTCGATCACGTCAGGTGCAGACATACCGTTTTCAGTCACATACAGGGGCAAATCACCTGTATATTCAGCAGCCGCTCGCTTGATGAATTCACTCAATCCTTCGGGGTAGATTTCCCAGCCCATGGAGGTTTGCGGCAATTCCCCGACATGTTCGCTGTAGTGTGGCCACTGCTCATTTGGCGCATCCGCGACCACCTTACGGGTATAGTAGTTCAAGCCACACCAATCGACTGGTGTGGAAATTGTGGAAAAATCATCCTGCCAACTCTGCGGTAGGTGTGGCTCAAGCCCGGCCAATACACGGTCAGGGTAAGAGCCCTTGAAAATCCCCTCCATAAAGAAGCGATTGTAAATGGCGTCATATCGCGCTGCGGCCTCAACGTTTTCAGGACGATTATCAACTGGGGTAGCCCATTCGAAATTACATACCGCTCCAAGGTTTTCCATGCCTTTAGACCGCATCACTTGGATCGCCGTGCCATGCGCCAGAAGCACATGATGCATCGCCCGCGCGGTAGCACGCACGTCGCGTAAACCTGGCGCATGATGGCCCATAAAATGGCTCAGCCAACCCACGCACCAAGGCTCGTTGATCGGCGCAACAGACCAGACTCGGTCTCCGATCCGGTCCATCAAAACATCAGTAAAATCTCCAAACCAGCTTGCGATATCCCGGTTTCGCCATCCGCCTAGATCGGCGAGCGGCGACGGCAATTCCCAGTGGTAAAGCGTGGCCGCCGGCTTGATGCCGCGCTCTAACAGCCCATCAACCAGACGCTCGTAAAAATCTAGTCCCTGATGATTTACCTGACCGCGGCCTTCTGGCAGCACCCGCGCCCAGCTGGTGGAAAAGCGATAGACGTCCACACCAAGGTCTTTGATCAGATCAAGATCACTTTCAAGTCGGTTGAAATGATCACAACCAAAATCACCGTTTTCGGCACGCGCCACATTTCCAGGGGTCTGCGCGAAATCATCCCAATGCGTGCGCCCCGCGCCGCCAAAAGAATGCCCTTCTATCTGATAACTGGACGTGGCCACGCCAAACAAAAAACCCTCAGGGAAGGCGCTGCGCGAAATTTTCATACTACTTTACCTCTGCTGCATGGCTCGGCGCATTGCCGGAGCCGGACCAGTAGACTGGCCAACTGTCAATTCAACTTCCAACATCTCTTGATGCGGACCTTCCTCCCGGCCTGTAATCATGTTTATCAACGCGCTGGCGACGCGACGGCCTGCTTCTCGTACAGATGAACGCACGGCGGTGAAGGCCGGAAAATCGCCCGTGTTGCGGAAGTAGGACAAGTCATCGTCATGCGACACAACCGACATATCACGGCCAATTTTCAGGCCCGCCCCGCCCAGCGCCCGGCGAACGCCAATGGCCGGAATAATCGAGGACACAACCATTGCGGTTGGCGGATCGGGCAGCTCTAGAAGCTTGCGACACACCTCAAACCCATAGTTTTCCGTCATCTCGCCAAAGCACATCAACTCGGGATCAGGCACAATATTGCCAGCCTTTAGCGCCGCCTCATATCCAATGGTCCGCCGCACCGCAAAATCCATGTCGGCGAGGCCATTGAGCATTGCAATACGGTTATGCCCAAGATCCATCAAAAATCCCGTTGCGCGCTCAAAAGCCCGGCGGTTATTCACATCAACCCAACTGTAGTCAGACTTCACATGACTTGAGCGACCATGCACAACAAACGGCATGTCCAAATCCTGGAGCAGCGCTATTCGGGCATCGTCGACTTTGGGACCATGCACAACAATGCCATCCACCGCGCCGCGCATGGCAAGGCTGCGATAGCTTTCCGCTTCATTTTCATCATCTACCACAGACAGCAGCAGATCATAACCATTTTCGGAATAGACCTCTCCTGCCCCAGCGATAAAGTCGGCAAACACTGGGTTTACCATCTCATGCTTTTTGCTCACAGGTAAAATATGCCCGATGGTCATCGACCGTCCGGTCGCCAGCCTTTTGGCTCGGGCATTGGGAGAATAATTGTGTGCGCGTGCCACTTCCTGAACTTTCAAGCGGGTTGCTTCGCTTACCTCAGGGTAGCCATTCAATGCACGACTCACCGTGGTTTGAGACAACCCGAGTATATTCGAAAGGTCTTTTAAGTTCATGGCAAACGATCCCTTCCCAAAGCGCTTTGAGCTCTTAAGTAACCTACACCTCCAGCCACAGGGCGTCAAACAGCGCATAAAAGTGCAATTTTAATGTATTTTCGGCAGATCCCGTCCCTGCGCCAACTTGCGCGTTGATTTATTCAAAGCGCTTTGATAAACACAGACCAGGATTTGATCTGGGAGGAACACCATGACTAAGACCCTTTTTACGGGTGTCGCCACAGCTGCGCTTTGCGCAAACTTGGCACACGCCGAGCAATTGACAGTATTCGGCCCATGGCTCGGGCCAGACCAAGCAAACGTCGAAACGGTTCTGGCCGATTTTGCTGCCAAAACCGGCCATGATGTGAGCTACGTCGGCTCAGACAGCTTTGAGCAGCAAATCATGATCGATGCTGAAGCAGGCTCTGCACCAAACGTCGCCGTCTTCCCACAGCCTGGCCTTGCTGCCGCGATGGCCAGTCGCGGCTTTCTGACTCCGCTTAAAGATGGCACCGCCGATTGGGTGCGCGACAATTACGCTGCGGGTCAATCTTGGGTCGATCTGGGCACATATACTGGTCCTGATGGTGATGCGCTGTATGGCTTCTTCTACAAAGTCGACCTGAAGTCATTGGTTTGGTACGTGCCGGAGAACTTTGAAGACGCTGGCTATGACATTCCTGAAAGCATGGAAGATCTCAAGGCGCTGAGCGACCAGATTGTTGCCGACGGCGAAACCCCTTGGTGTATCGGTCTAGGTTCCGGTGGCGCGACAGGCTGGCCAGCAACCGACTGGGTTGAAGACATGATGCTGCGCACGCAAGAACCCGCAGTTTATGACCAGTGGGTCAGCAACGAGATGCCTTTCACAGACCCTGCCGTTGTGGCTGCCATCGAAGAATTTGGTGCCTTTGCACGTAACGACGAGTATGTCGCCGGTGGAGCGGGAGCCGTGGCTTCGGCAGATTTCCGTGACAGTCCCAAGGGGCTATTTGACAACCCTCCTCAGTGCTACATGCATCGCCAAGCCTCCTTCATCCCCGCCTTCTTCCCAGAAGACGTTGCCGTTGGAGAAGACGCTGACTTCTTCTATTTCCCTGCATATGCAGAGAAAGACCTTGGCACCCCAGTTTTGGGCGCCGGTACTGTTTGGGCGATCACCAACGAAAATCAGGCCGCCCACGATCTGATGGCATACCTGCAAGAACCCGAAGCGCATGAAATCTGGATGGCGCTTGAAGGCTTCCTGACACCGCACAAGGGCGTAAATCCCGATGTGTTTGGAGATCCAACCCTGCGCAAGATGAATGAAATCCTGCTGGGCGCGACGACCTTCCGCTTTGATGCATCCGACCTGATGCCGGGCGGTGTTGGTGCCGGCTCTTTCTGGACAGGCATGGTTGATTATGCAGGCGGCAAAGATGCCGCAACCGTCGCCAAAGAAATTCAGGACAGCTGGGACGCACTGAAGTAAGCTCAAAGGTAACGCTCTGCCCCTGTATCCGCAGGGGCAGCGCCTATTATTAAAGGAGGTGCGTCATGTCTCCGGCTCTGCTTGGTCTTGTGACCATCGCGATTGGCGTAGGCGGCTGTCTGGCCTACTTCTACTTCTCCAATCTGCTTTTGGACAAAGTACTCTGCCCGCCGCGCGGCCCCAACGCTGGGCGCAACATCAATCGCGCAAACATCATCCGTCCTTGGCTATTTCTCGGCCCCGCAGTGCTCGCGCTTGCTGTCTACCTCGGATATCCGGTGATTGAGACTTTGCGTCTCTCGCTGACCGACCGCTCACAAGGCGGTGCATTTGTTGGCTTTGCAAACTACTCGCAAATGATCAGCGAGCCCAAGTTTTGGGAAGCCATGCGAAACAATATGTTATGGCTGATCGTAGTGCCTGCCGCCTCGACTGCTTTTGGCTTGTTGGCCGCACAACTTACTGACCGCATCCGCTGGGGCAACATCGCCAAATCGCTGATCTTTATGCCGATGGCAATTTCCTTTGTCGGCGCCTCAGTTATCTTCAAGCTCGTTTATGATGCACGTCCTGCTGGCAAAGAACAGATTGGCATTCTAAATGCGATTTGGATGCAGTTCGAAGGCGGCGCAGGCTCCCTGGTGTTTCTCAAACTGCTGCCGATTATCATTCTTGCAAGTTTCGCGCTTTTGGTAGGTTTTGTGGTTTGGCTGCTAGCAAGCCCACTGAAAAACAGCACAGAAGGCTGGGGCCTCAAGCTTCTCCGCGCTTCTGCAGCGCTGCTCGGATTGTGGGGCGTTTTCTTGTCCATTCGCACCGGCTTTGGCATCATTGCAGCCTCTCTGCCCTATGGTGAGCCGCAGACATGGCTGACAATTCCGTTTTATAACAGCTTCTTTTTGATGGTTGTGTTGGTGTGGATTCAAACAGGTTTTGCCATGGTAATATTGTCGGCAGCCTTACGCGGCATCCCAGAAGAAACTATCGAGGCTGCGATCGTGGATGGAGCCAACCCGTTTCAGGTCTTTTTCAAAATTAAAGTCCCACAAATCATGCCCACTATTGTCGTGGTCTGGACAACAATCACCTTGGTTGTACTCAAGGTTTTCGACATCGTGTTTGCCATGACCAATGGTCAGTGGGAAACACAAGTTCTTGCCAACTATATGTTTGACAAACTGTTCCGAGCCAACGATTGGGGCGTTGGCTCCGCCGCTGCAATTGTCATCATGTTGCTTGTCTCCCCGATCCTCATTTGGAACGTGGTGCAGGCCCGTAAAGAAATGCGCTGAGGGGCTGTCATGGAATACATCGCAGGAAGAAAATCCAGCCTCACTTGGGCAGTACACATTTCGGTTGTCGCGCTGGTCGCGCTGTGGCTGTTTCCGACGGTCGGCCTGTTGGTATCCTCGTTCCGCACGGCAGATCAAATTTCAAGCTCAGGCTGGTGGAAGTCGATTTTCCCATCTGAGCAAATCGTACAGATGCGTACGGGCGGTGCAGACGCTGCTGTTCAGGAAAACGATGTATGGGTTGTCACCGGAAATCTGCTTTTGGACGATGAGACAAGCCCCGGAGCAGACGTCAATTTAACCCGTTTTGGGGTGTCTTCACGCGAAGTAGACGCTTACGCCATCGGCGAGACAGCGACTTTCGCCAATGACAAGAAAACCTTTACGATGGAGGCTGACGGCACCTATCGTTTTACCTCAGTGGATGAATTGAAATCACGCGGCCAGAGGATATTCGCAACCGCGACCGTGCCGCCGAAATTCACACTAGCCAACTACAAGCAAGTTCTGATTTCGGGCAATCGCACCGACAGCATGGCCAAGGCGTTTTTCAATACGCTGACTGTGACAATTCCAGCCACGGTCATCCCGATTGTGATCGCCGCCTTTGCTGCCTATGCACTGGCATGGATGAACTTCCCAGGGCGTGCTTTGCTCGTGGCTGCTGTGGTCGCGCTTCTGGTTGTCCCACTCCAACTCGCGCTCATTCCGCTTCTGAAATTGCACCTCGGGATTGGCATCGGCAAAGGCTACTTGGGGGTGTGGCTAGCGCATACCGGTTTTGGACTGCCGCTGGCGATCTACCTTCTGCGTAACTACATGGTTGGGCTGCCCAGCGACATCATCGAGAACGCCAAAGTGGACGGCGCGACGGACTTTCAGATCTTTACCAAGATCATCCTGCCGCTGTCTTTCCCTGCCCTCGCCAGCTTTGCAATCTTTCAATTCCTTTGGACATGGAATGATCTTCTCGTGGCCAAAGTCTTTTTGATCGACGCCTCGGGCGAAACCACCGTGATGACAAACCAAATTGTCGAGCTTCTGGGCACACGCGGCGGCAATTGGGAAATCTTGGCCACCGCCGCTTTTGTCTCAATCGCCGTCCCGCTCGGTGTTTTCTTCGCTATGCAACGTTACTTGGTGCGCGGCCTGTTGGCCGGCTCCGTGAAATAGGTTCTCAAGATGAGCTATACCGACCCCAAAACCGACACAACCTCCGAAACCAACGCAGATTGGTGGCGCGGCGCGGTCATCTATCAAATCTACCCGCGCAGCTTTCAAGATAGCAACGGCGATGGCATTGGCGACCTAAACGGCATCCGCAAGCGCCTTGAATATGTCGCTTCACTCGGTGTAGACGCGATCTGGTTGTCGCCATTTTTCACCTCGCCAATGTTAGACTTCGGCTACGATGTATCTGATTACCGCGACGTTGACCCCATGTTTGGCACCTTGTCTGATTTCGACGCACTGATTGCGCGAGCGCATGAGTTGGGCATCAAGATCATCATTGATCTCGTGCTATCGCATTCCTCTGAACAACACCCCTGGTTCAAAGAAAGTCGCAGCTCGCGGGACAACGCAAAATCTGATTGGTACGTCTGGGCAGACGCCAACCTTGACGGCTCCCCTCCTAACAATTGGCTGTCAATCTTTGGCGGTTCAGCATGGGAGTGGGACGGAACCCGCATGCAGTATTACATGCACAACTTCCTAACCTCACAACCCGACCTAAATTTCCACAACATGGATGTTCAGCAAGAACTCCTTGATGTGGCGCGCTTTTGGCTCGAACGTGGTGTCGACGGCTTCCGCCTCGATACGGTGAACTTTTACGCCCACGACCAGCAGCTCCGCAACAACCCTCCATTGCCCGTCGAGGAGCGCAACGATAAAACCGCACCAGCTGTGAACCCGTACAATTGGCAAGACCACCTGTTCGACAAAACCCAGCCAGAAAACCTTGAATTTATTAAACGCTTGCGTTTGGTATTGAATGAGTTCCCTGGCACAACAACCGTTGGCGAAGTTGGTGAAGGACAGCGCGGCCCACAGGTCCAGGCGGAATACACCTCTGGCGGGGATAAACTGCACATGGCCTATGATTTCGCGTTGCTGTCAAACGAATACCCGACGGGCACCCACCTTGCCGACACTATGGCAGTGGCGAATTCTTTTGGCGAAGACAGCTGGGCATGCTGGGCCTATTCCAACCACGACGTCGTGCGCCACGGATCCCGCTGGTCGCTCTCTGACGCCGCACAGCGCGCCTATGCTGCAGTACTGCTGTCCCTGCGTGGCTCAGTCTGTCTCTATCAAGGCGAAGAATTGGGCTTACCCGAAGCAGACGTGCCTTTTGAAGCGCTGCAAGACCCTTATGGCAAACGTTTCTGGCCAAAGTTCAAGGGCCGCGACGGCTGTCGGACGCCACAAGTTTGGCAATCTGACAACCAGAATGGCGGCTTCTCCCAAGCTGCTCCGTGGCTTCCTGTACCGGTCGAGCACCTTGCACTAAGCGTCCAATCCCAAGACGCCCAACAAGGATCAATGCTCAATTTCTACCGGAGCCTGATCTCGTTTCGCAAAACTCATCCGGCCTTAACGGACGGCAGTTTTGAGCTACTGGAAGCCTCCGAGAAACACATCCGTTTCATTAGAACCAGCGGAAACACCGCCACATTGTGTGCCTTCAACCTCTCAGACGAGCCGCAAGAATTCGAGCTTCCCTCGACGTCTTGGGAAATAGACACCATGGCACCGTTTGTTAGCTCTCAAGAAGGCGCAACATTGCGCTTGGCACCATGGCAGGCGGCCTTTGCCTGCAACAACATGACCAAAGGAGATACCCCCAATGGCTGATCTTTCACTGAAAGGCATCTCCAAACTTTATGGCGAAGTGTCCGTGCTTGAGGACATCAATCTAGAGATCGAAAAAGGCGAATTAATCGTCTTCGTCGGCCCATCCGGCTGTGGGAAATCCACCCTGCTACGCATGATTGCAGGCCTCGAACAGATTTCAGCTGGCACCATGGAAATCGACGGTCAACGCGTCAACGATGTACCGCCGTCCGAACGGGGCATTGCGATGGTGTTTCAATCTTACGCGCTTTACCCGCACCTGACCGTACGCGAAAACATGTCGTTTGCGTTAAAGATTGCGAAACTCAGCGGCAGCGAAATTTCCGAGCGGGTCGAACGCGCAGCCAAGACCTTGCAGTTGCACAACCTTCTGGATCGATTGCCCAAGGAACTTTCCGGTGGGCAGCGTCAACGAGTCGCGATCGGACGCTCCATCGTGCGTGACCCCAAAGTCTATCTGTTTGACGAGCCACTTTCCAATCTCGACGCGGCTCTACGGGTCGCGACACGTATCGAGATCGCGCAGCTCAAAGAAAGCATGCCAGATAGCACCATGGTCTATGTCACTCATGATCAGGTCGAGGCGATGACACTAGCCTCGCGGATCGTTGTCCTAGCGGGGGGCGGAATTGCACAAGTTGGCACGCCGCTAGATCTCTATGAACGTCCAGAAAATGAGTTTGTGGCACAGTTCATCGGCTCGCCGTCTATGAACCTATTGCCGGGAAAAATCACCGCGACTGGTGATGTTACAACAGTGTCTCTTGACGCCGGCGGCGAAGCCCTTTCCGACATCCCGAGCTTACCCGAAGACATGGGACGCCAAGTCAATATTGGCGTGCGCCCCGAAGATTTTCAAACCACGGATGGTCCAATTGTTTTCAGCGGAAAAGTCAGCATTACTGAGGCTTTAGGAGAAGTAACGCTGCTCTATTTTGAGGCCAAAGATGACCAAGCACCAGTTGTCGCCAAGCTTCAAGGCACCCACCGCGAGTTGCGCGGAAAAACAGTCAACCTCAAAGCGGCGCCCGAGCACATCCACATTTTTGCTGATACGCAGTCTTTGCTGTTTCGCGACCATCCGAAGAAACACATTGAGACAAACGCCCACTAACAACGCGCGTCACAATACCAAGCCAGCCGCCAAGAAGCATGTTGTCCCCCTTGCGGCTGGCACGACGAGCTTAGCTGATTAAGTTCTAGCCAAACTCTTCAGGCGCCTCGTTCAACACCCTATTTGTGAAACAACAAAGCCGTCGATAAGGGGGCCTCAACTTCCAATCGATAGCCAAGATCCTGCAATCGCTTGGTCATCTCTTGCTCTCGCATCTCTCCGCAAAATGCCCGTGCGCCGACAACAACCGTTTTTGGGAGCTTTTTTGAGTGTTGTTCCAATGCTCGTGCGATCATGTCAGCCGTCACGCGACGATCGTTGACGACCAACACGTCCGCGGGCACCTCGCCAAACAATTCGTTCAACCCGATCGCACGCTCAGCCCCCTCATCGGAATGAAACAATGCTTGCGACAGCACCTTGAGGCGTCCAGATTTCAAAAGCCCGCTAGAACTCAGCACCTTTTTTGCAGTTTCTACTAGCGCAGGCTCTTCTTCATGGGCCACGACAGTGGCAGATGGAACCTCCATAGCCACGACTCCCGCCAGGAATCCAACTCCGGCACCAATTTCAAGATAACAGGCGTTGGGCCCCACAAGTCGTGAAATGCGTCGTGAAGCGTTGCGCTCGAGCTTACCATCCACGACAAGTTGCAATGCAATTGGCGTAAAGATGCGCGGATCCGCTGGGATCTTCAAACCTCGGTTCTCAAACAGCTGTACAGATGTTGTACCGCTTAAATCAATTGGGCCTTGTTCATATAGATCGCCAAAGGTTCCCCATGCTGGCGGAGGGGCATCCTTCCTCTCGCGCTTTGCGCTCTTGTTGGCTTTCTTCTCGACCTCTGACATCAATGCCGCAATTTTTGCGGGATCTCGCGCCTTGGGAGGCTTAGCATCCACTTCCGAGATCGGAACTTTTGAGGCTTCCTTTAACCCCGCAACTAGGTCTTCATAGGCTGGGGTTTCTTTGAATTCCATCAGCCGACTTTCAGCACGCTCCGTCGCGGCGATGTGAAGCTCACTTAGAACAGGGTCGGTCAAGAGGATATCAAAAATCTCTTTGCGGCGGGACGCATGTCGCAACACCGCGTCATCGTAAATTTCGTTGCGATCCTGAAGCGCCCAGTAGTCGGAATTATACTTATCCTTCTTTAAATTCACATTGCCTCGAAATTTCCTAATGGCGTAACTGTCAATTGACTTAACCGCATAGTGATTTAGCTGCGCCCAATCGTACCCGACTGTGCGCACAATCGATCTCCACCCACGAAATTTAAAATAGTCCTCCATGGGGTGACCTGATCCGTTCAGCCATTTCACTTCGTCTGGAAATCCGGTTTCCAAATGTTTGTTCTTAATCTTGGGCCGATGAATTCCCAACTTCCAGTATTCAGGATCAAACTTGAAAAGCGTCTTTACCCCCCACCCTTTGTTCCACATGGGCGGCGCGGCATAGAGATATTGTTCGGTCACAGGCGCACGCGACCAATCATGCACCCCACCAGACCCAAATATCCGCCAAGTGATCACGATGCCATTGGCCCCGACTTCCTCGGCAGAAGAAATCATTCCGTCAATTGTTCCATCGCCATGGCGAATGCAGAGAAATTCATCCGCATCAAATACCATAAGCCAGTCGCTAGCGCGCACCAAAGGGTCCATTTGCGCATGCTTCAAGGCCGAAGGCTGAGGCCGTATGCCCTCGGCAATGACATTCCGGCGATGGTGCGTCAAACCCAGCTCTTCCAAGCGGATCAGCATATCATCGGTCCCATCTGAACAATCGTTGGTGAAAACCAGCAGATCGGTAAACCCAAGCGCCAAATGATGCGCCACCCACTCTAAAACAAAAGGCCCCTCGTCCTTCATCATCGAAACCGCGGTCACGCGACCATGCGGGCTAACGTTTGCGCAAAGAGGAAAATCTACCGTGTTAAAGATATCAGAGACTACAGGCTTGCGACCTCGTGCGCTCTTGTTGTTCATACTCGCTCTGCCTCACCCAGCAGTTATTAATTTTGTTATCTGAATCTAAAATGACACATCACTTTCAAAAATGGTAGCTACGTCCCCTCCCCTTGCCCAACATTATCATCAAGCCTCTGGACAGGTCTAAAAATACAGTTCATCTCTTGGGCTAAAAATTGGATCGGTCAACGTTTTCGCGTCAATAACCGAAGCAGGACAGGAGAGAATTACATGGTAGAGCTGAACAGACGTCCAGTCGCTTCGCTTTGGATCGGCGAGAGCCTACATTACCTCAACCAGATTTGCTTAAAATCTCACATCCTCGCGGGTCATCCGACTACGCTGTATTGTACTGACGACGTGCAAAACGCACCCGAGGGTGTAGAGATTAGACCTGCGTCCGAGATCATGGACATCGACATGTCCATCGTTGACCAAACTAGCGCCTCGTTCTTATCAAATGTCTTTCGATACAAGATGATAAAGAAAACCGATGCGATTTGGATTGACTGCGATGCGTTTTGCCACAAACCTTTTCCCGACGAGATGCAGCACATTTATGCGGGGCACGGCTTTCGCGGAGCTTTGAATTGTGGCGTGGTCTATATCCCCCCTCAGGGCGACCTTATTGATTCACTTTTGGACTACTATGAAAACCTACCGGACGCGCCGCCTTGGTTTAACAAAAACCAATTGCGCAAACTTGACCGGTACAAAGACGAACCTCACGCGGTGCGGATTTACAAGGCTGAGCGCACAGCATTTGGCCCGCAAGCATTCACTTACTTCGCGCAGCAGTCCGGTGACTACGAAAAAGCCCTAAGTCCGGATTATCTCTATCCGGTCCCCTTTCAGCTCAATGATATCTTTTATGATCCCCATGGTCGTGTCGAAGGGCATTTCACCGACAACACTCTCTCGGTTCACCTCTATACTAACGGAACCAAACCCTGGTGGCGCAAGAACGTCCCGCTAGAAGGTTCTTATGCCGACAGAATGTGCAAACAGGTCGAGATCGATCCATCATTGGCCTTGAAGTAAAAGAAGGATGAATGTGGTGTCGGAGACCAATGATTTAACAATTTTCTACATCGTCGAACCTCCGGAATACGAAATTATGGCGTGCAATCTTCTTGCGTCAATTCGTCAGCATTTTCCGCCAAGCGTGAAGGCTATTGGCTATTGCCCCGCTCATCGATTTGATGAAATTCATCCGGCTGTGCACAGAGCACATGAGCTGATGAACGCCGAAATTCGCACGTTTAATGTAGGGGGGCGATTTGACCCAGCCTACCCGCATGGAAATAAGATCCTGGCTTCGCTGGAAAAGCGCGACACCACCTATTCGATGTTTGTCGATTCAGACGTACTGTTCATTCGCGACAATCTCGTCGAAAACATCGCCCAACCCGGGTATGTTTCCTGTTCAATGGCAGCCTCTATGCTTTGGGCGGATCAATCCGTATGGGATGTGATTTATGGCGCTCTAAATATGGACATCCCACCCGAACGATACCCGCTCATGCGGCGAAGCAAAGGTCCGGTCATCCCGTATTTCAGTTCTGGACTTGTTGTTTTTCCAGAACACGACACAGGAAACGGCAGGTTCCCAGACGTCTGGTATGAGACGGCCGGTATCGTTGATCGAATTGAAACCCTTGAGCGACGAAGACCCTATTTGGATCAAATGACACTGCCTGCTTCAATTCTTCGCGCAGGGCTAAAATGGAACATCCTCCCTGAAGAGCAGCACTTCATACTTGGCGGCAAGTTGAGAGGACAGCTTCTACCAACGGATCGCGAAATATATACGATTCACTATCGAAATTTTGGAAATCTCAAATCGTCTGGTCAACTGGGTGTAGCACGCGAATACCTGAGACTGGCCACTGGTGAAAAGTATGTCAGACGCTTGGCGGCCGACTAAATGACTTGTTTTTGAAGAGCAGGTCAAGGCGTTCGCTAAGTGTCGATGACGATCTTCTGGTGGATTTCCGACATACGCTCCTCTGTGGATATGATGAACCGGAAACACACTTATCTGATTGTCTGAATAAGCCTCCTCATAAGTACAGATATCAGACAACGGCGAGGCTTTGACCAAGTGTCAACGGCGGGGCATGTTGTGGAAGTCCGCTATGGTAATAGAGAAAACATCAACGGTTTGAACATGTGATCGGTTGCGGTTGGACCAGTCACGCTTTTGTGCCGCCCCACGTGCTCGTTTAGAGACAAATTAGTTGCCAGCGCGTTCACGTGATGATTGCGCGGGAAGGCTTTGCCCCAAACTACACGAAATTCCTGCGGAACTATTCTGAAGAAAAACTTCAAGTGCGTCACATAATCGGAAGATCGCACTTTGAGAGCGCGACCTTTCCTTTGGTCCCGGCTAAATCTTTGTGACGGCCTGTGCCCCGTGTCAGAGTCAAAAGTCAAATCAAAGGACAATCTCCGTCGACTTGATTAGAGCGCCGTGCTCCATAACAACCTTGCGTGCGGTCGCTTGACCAGCCCCAACCGCGTCAAGCGGGGTCTGCCCCCGCATCCGCGCACCAAGATAACCGCCATTGAAACTGTCGCCAGCTCCGGTGGTATCAAGCGGCTTGCTCACAGCGTCGGTGTCGATGGTCTTCATCATCTCGCCATCCGCATAGAGAACAGAGCCAGCACCGTTTTTGACCACAACCTCTTTCGCACCCGCCCCAAGATAGCGGCGCGCCGTGTCTTCGGGGGTGGCGTCGCCAAAGTACTCGGCTTCGTCGTCATAGCTCGGCAGCATGATGTCCGCGAGCGCAGCCGCCTCCATGATGCCCGCCCGAAGCGCCTCTTGCGAAGCCCAGAGCTGGGGCCGGATATTGGAATCAAACACAATGGTCTTTCCGGCCTCGCGCGCGGCGCGAATGGCGGCAAAGAACCGGCTGCGCGCCTCGCCGTTCAGGATTGCCACGGTAATTCCGGAAAAATACACCATGTCCGCCGTATCAATGGCCCGCGCCAGCGCCGCTTCGTCATCAGCCAGCGTGCGCGCCGCAGATTCATTTCGCCAATACGAGAAGGTGCGCTCACCTTCACTCAGCGAGATCATGTAAAGCCCGACGGTGCGGGTCGGGTGGCGCAGGATACTGTCGGTCTCAAGGCCGGAGGCAGCGATGAAATCGACCATCCGCGAAGAAGACGCATCCTGGCCGACTGCGGTGAAATAGCCGACCCGGATCTCTTCAGGAACAAGGCGGCGCACATACCAGGCGGTGTTAAATGTATCGCCCGCAATATTCAGGGACCAGAGATCATCACCTCCGGACGGGGATAGCTCAAGCATACATTCCCCAATGGACAGAAAACGCATTACGCGGCTCCTTTCAGGCTGGTGACAAAACGCTCGGCGCGATGTCTCACGTCGTCGGCCGTCAGACCGGGTTTGTAAAGCGCACCGCCTAGGCCGAAGCCCGCGACACCGGCATCAAGGTAAGGCTGCATGGAGTCAGGTGTAATGCCGCTCACGGCCAATAGTCGGGTGTCGCTCGGCAGCACCGCACGGAAGGCCTTGACCACTTGAGGTGGGATGGCTTCAGCCGGAAACAGCTTGAGCGCGTCAGCACCAGCCTCAAGCGCGGCAAAGGCCTCGGTCGGGGTCATGACGCCGGGAACACAGATCGCGCCGTGCTGTTTTGCCCGACGGATCACTTCTGTATTGGCGCAGGGGGTGACCACTAGTCGGCCACCTGCATTCACCACATCGTCGACAGCTTCCGGCGAAAGCACCGTCCCTGCACCGATGATCGCCCGATCTCCGAGTGCCTCTGACATGCGCGCAATCGACTCTAGTGGATCAGGCGAATTCAGCGGCACTTCGATCAGCGTAAAGCCAGCATCGACAAGAGCACTGCCGATTTCGACCGCCTCCTGTGGCCTGACGCCGCGAAGGATCGCGACGAGGCCACAGGTTTCCAAAGATTTTTCAAATCGCATGGATGGTTCCTTGTTAGCGTCCGGTCAGCGAAAGCAGGCCGATCGAAACCGACGGGACATAGGTGATGATGAGCAAGGACGAGATCATCGCAACCAGGAAGGGCAGCATCCCCTGAACGACGTGGCCTAGGGTCGTGTTCCCCACCCTGGCCGCGACAAACAGGTTAATCCCCAACGGTGGTGTAATGAAGCCGATAGCAAGGTTCACAACCATGATGATGCCAAAGTGTACCGGATCGATTCCCAGCGACGTTGCAACAGGGAACAAGATCGGCGACAGCACCAGAATTGCCGGTGTTGTGTCCATGACGCAGCCAACCAGGATCAGCAGAACGTTGATGATCAACAGGATGACAATCGGATTAGACGACAGGTCAAGCATGCCGCTTGCGATCATGCCCGGGATCTGCTCGATCGTCAGGATGCGTGCGAAGGTCGACGCACAGCCAAGGATCACCATAACCGTACCGGTTGTGGCACAGGCGCTTGCGATCGTTTTGAAGATGTCCTTCAGAGCAAGTTCGCGGTGGATAAAGACTCCGCAAACAAAGGCGTAGATCGCCGCAACAGCGGCCGCTTCGGTTGGGGTGAAGATCCCCGCATAGATACCTCCCAGAATGATGACTGGGTTCATCAGGGCCCATTTTGCTTCCCATGTTACAGTCGAAGCACGGCGCCAACAAAATGGCGTCGGATCACCCGACCAACCCATTTTGCGCGAATAGAAATAGACAAAGAGGATCAGCACAAAACCGATCATCAACCCGGGCACAATGCCGGCGAGGAACAGATTGGTGATCGATGTTCCGGTTGAAACCCCAAACAACACCATCGGGATCGAGGGCGGAATGATGACCCCGATACTGCCCGCAGTGGCGATAAGGGCCAGTGAGAAGGATTTTGAGTACCCCGCCTGCAGCATCGTCGGCAGAACCATCGTGCCAACTGCAGCAACTGTGGCCGGACCGGAGCCCGAAACTGCGGCAAAGAACATGCAGACCACAACGGTCACAATGCCCAAACCTCCGGTGACGCGCCCGAAGAATACTTGCGCGACTGCGAGAATTCGTTTGGACACACCGCCTGCGCCCATCAGGTCGCCGGCAAGAATGAAAAGAGGGATCGCCATAAGCGGGAAACTGTCGGTCGCAGACACAAGTGTCTGCGCGAGATAGAGCTCCGACAATGTCCCCGACACTACGATCGTGAGCATGCTGGCCACGCCGATGGCGATACCCACCGGAACGTTCAGGATGAGCAGGATAATAAGGCTCGCAAAGAGGGTGGTCGCTACCATGGCTTAGATCTCCTCTTCTTGGCGCCAGGAATTGGGGTTCTTGATCCGGAAAATGATTGTCTGGATCTGGCGTATCCCCGTCATAAAGAAGCCGACACACGGTGCTGCATAGACAATCCACATCGGCATACGCATGGCTGGAGATGTCTGACCCAACATCAGTTGACGTTCGATCACAGCCCATGAGGTCCAGACCACATAGAGGGCGAAAACAAGGAAGATGACATCCGCAAGCAGGACGACATAGCCACGCCAGCTGTCAGGAAACAGCTTTAGCGCCGCATCAATCTTGATGTGCCGCATCTGCTTGGCGCCATAACTGATCGACAAATAGATCAGCCAGATAAAGGCATAGCGTGCCAGCTCTTCGGACCACGACAAGGACGCCCCCATGACGTAGCGCATAAAGACCTGAATGCCGAGAATGACGGTCATGAGCGACATTAGGAAAACGCTGATACTTATTTCGAAATACTCGTCGATCAAGCGCAGAGTTTTCATACTAATTCCTTCCCGCTTCATGCGATCACCTCTCTGGGAAACGTGAAATGGCGGCGCGCCAGATATTTATCCGCGCGCCGCCACCTTTGGACTGTTTACTTGGACAGAACCTGATCAACGTAGTCTGGCTGATCCATGTTCGATTTCACGACGTCATAGATTTTGGCGTCAACAACAGCACCCTGCCACGCAGCTTTCTGTTCTTCGGTCAATTCGGTTACAACCACGCCTTCGCCGCGAATGCCGCCAATGATCTCGGATTCAAGTTCTTGCGAACGGTTGCGCTGGAATTCCTTGGCCATATCCATCGCGTCCATCAACGCGACCTGGTTCTCTTCGGACAGGCTGTTGAACTTGTCCAAGTTCATGAAGACAACATAAGGCGTATACACGTGCTGCGTCAGCGTTACGTGATCTTGAACTTCCTGGAACCGGTTGCCATCGATGATGCCCAGAGGGTTCTCTTGTGCGTCAACAGTGCCCTGCTGAAGTGCTGTGAACAGCTCGGTGAACGCCATCGGAGTCGGGTTGGCACCAAAGGCACGCCACGCGGCGAGGTGCACTTCGTTCTCCATGGTCCGCACTTTCATGCCCGACAGATCGCCTGGCAGAGCCACAACTTTGCCGTTGTTGGTGAAGTTACGGAATCCGTTTTCCCAGAAGCCCAGACCTTTGAGGCCTTTCTTTTCCATGGACTTGAGGATCGCCTGACCAACTTCACCGTCAAGTGCGGCATAGGTTTGCTCGGAGCTCAGGAACAGGAATGGCGCGTCAAACAGATAGAAATCCGGGAACAGCGACGCCAAAGGTGATGTCGAGGACACACCGATATCAATGTCACCAAAGATTGTGCTTTCGGTGGCAACACGGTCATCACCAAGCTGGTTGTCATTGAACAGGTTGACCTTCACAGCACCGTCTGTCGCGGCTTCAAGGGCATTCTTGAACTCAACACCAGCTTCCTTGGCCGAAGTCGACGTCACGTTCGCAAAGCGCAGTGTGTCGGCGCTGGCAAGAGCCGGGGCCAGAGCAAGAGAGGCCGCAAGAGCGGTGTAGCGGATTGTTTTGTGAAACATAAATGTCTCCTCTAGGAGTTAAGAAGCCTGCTTGAGTGGTTCAGGCGTATTGACCGGCCAATTGACCGGCTGGTTATTCGCAAAGCGCACGGCTTCTTCGGCGACCTTGCGTTTCAGTTCTTCCGCTGCATCTTCGGAATACCAAGCCATGTGCGGGGTAATGAGACATGTCTCGATCCCCCATAGCGGGCTTTTCTGGGGCAGTGGCTCGATCTCTGTTGTGTCCAGACCAGCTCCGGCGAGCTTGCCGGATTTGAGCGCCTCAGCCAGCGAGATTTCGTCTATAATGCCGCCACGCGCAGTGTTCACGATCACCGCGTTGTCTTTCATCGTCGCGATTGTATCGGCATTGATCATGTGACGTGTTTCGTCCGTCAGCGGGCAGAAGAAGGCCAAAACATCAGAAGTCTGGCAGATCGTGTCGACGCTCGCAGCAGTGATATACTCGGTCCCGTCTTCTGCATTGGGTTTGTAAAACTTGTCATAGCCAAGCACAGTGAATCCCAGAGCATTCATTTTTTGCGCATAAAGGCGTCCGATCCGGCCAAGACCGATCACGCCAACTGTCATTTCCGATTGCCGACGTACCGGAATGGCCGCGGCATAGTTCCATGTGCCGGACTGGCAGGAATTGTTCATCGTAACAATCTTGCGAACCAGAGTAAGCGACAGGGCAACAGAGTGGTCAGAAACTTCGTTCATGCCGTAGTCAGGCACGTTGCAAACCTGAACACCGGCTTCAGCCGCCGCATCGAGGTCAACATTATTCACACCCACGCCGTAGCGAATGATCTGCTTTACCTTTGGTAAGGCGTCAAACACTCGCTTGGTGAATGGACCATATTGGTTCAGCACAATCTCGGCATCGCCAAGCTGCGCGATCATGTCATCTTCGGTCTTGCAATCAAACATTTCTGCCGATGTGCCTGCCTCAGCGAAGATCTTGTCCTCAATGTCATGACTGGTGTGATCAAGATCAGAGTAAACTATTTTCATTGGATTTTCCTTCAACGGCCCAGATAGCCGCCATCAACCGGCAGCACAGTGCCGTGGACATAGTTGGATGCGTCAGATGCAAGGAACAGAAGCGGGCCGATCATGTCGGGCCCCTGCCCCCACCTTTTGGCTGGGATACGCGCTGTGATCTCGGCGTTACGGCCCTCATCAGCGAGCAATGCGGTGTTCATATCGGTCGCCATATAGCCAGGAGCAATTGCGTTCACATTGATGCCTTGAGACGCCCACTCATTTGAGAGCGCCTTGGTCATCTGCATAACGCCACCCTTACTGGCCGCGTACGCAGGTACGGTGAAGCCACCAAAGAACGAAAGCAGTGAGGCGATGTTGACAATCTTGCCCTGCCCTTTGGGTAGCATGACCTGAGCAGCACGCTGACAATAGTCAAACACCGCGTTCAGGTTCACTTCCATCACCCAGTTCCAGTCCTCAGCAGGGAACTCTTCGGACTTGTGGCGACTCTGAACACCTGCCGCATTCACGAGAAGGTCGAGCTCGCCGCCCAGTAAATTCAGTGCTTCGTCAAAGCCCTTACCCCGCGCATCGGCATCCGACAGGTCCACAGCTAGCCCGTGGCAGTTGCCATACACTGAAAGCGTTTTTGCAACCTCATGTACCTTTTCGTTGGAACCCATGATGACTGTCTCAACGCCCGCCTCCAGAAGCCCTTGCGCCATAGACAGGCCCAGACCTCGGGTACCACCAGTGAGAATGGCCTTGCGGCCTGAAAGTTCGAACATGCTCATGCTTTGCAATCCACTAATATTTTGACGGTATTCAAGGAGGGGTCAGCGATCATTTCAAAGACCTTGTCAGCACTGGACAGCGGCACAATCTGTGTGATCGTTTTCTCCAGCTCGCCCGACAATTGCTCGGCCAGCGTCACCGCGTCGCCGAACTCGGTCTTGGTATAGACCCGCGATCCGATTACCGAGATTTCCTTGAAGTTCACATCGATCAAGGCAACCTCGTGCGGAACCTTGTGAGTTGACGTCAGACAAATAGTTCCGCCCACGCGAACAAGTTTCGTCATGTCCATCGCGGCGGACGCAACGCCAGAGCATTCAAAGACGACGTCCGCGCCATCACCATTGGTAGCTTCCAAAGTGCGCTGGATTAGGTCTTCGGATTTCACATCCACCGCATCGAAACCCATCTCGCGACACAGTTTTAGTCGCGCTTCGTCAACATCCGAGATCAGGACGTTGGACGCGCCAGAATGGCGCAGCACGATTGCGGTCAAGATGCCGATTGGGCCGGCACCCATGACCACAGCACTCTGCATGGTCTCAAAATTTGCCCGATGCAGCGTGCGCAGGACAACCGCCAACGGCTCAACCAAAGCGCCGATGCGGTCGCCGAGTGTGTCGGGTAGCTTGAACAGAACATCCTCATCAACCCAGAGGGTCTCAGCCATGCCGCCATCTTGGTCAATTCCGATCAGACGAAGCGAGGCACAGACATGCGGGGCACCATTGCGACAGGCATGACACTCTCCGCAACTGAGCAGCGGATAGGCAACAACCCGGTCGCCAGCTGCAAACTTATCGCTCGCCGGAGTCTTGATTGTCCCCACGAATTCGTGACCAAGCACAAGCGGTGCCGTGGCGCGCGGATGCTTGCCCGAAAAAATACCGATATCGGTGCCGCAGACACCGCAATATGTCATCTCAATTTCCGCTGCACCGGGGCGTGCCTGAGGCGCGGAAACATCCTGAACCTCGACCGCTTTTGGTCCCGTATAGATCAGGGCTTTCATTACTGCTCTCCTTGATATTAGGCTGCTGCCGGTTCGACAGCGCCCCGCACCAACCCTCTGGCTTCGGCAAATCTCCAAAGGCCGGCAGGCGCGGTGTTTGCATAGTTTGATGTAAGGCGCAGACCCATTAGCCGCATGGCCTTGGCATAGAGATCGCACAGCGCGCCCTCTCCGATCATGATGATCGGCAGGTCCGATCCGCCATGATCGCGACGCGCAGAAACCAGTTCATGGCCGATAAGAAGCCCCGACAAGTAAGATTTGAGCACATCATTGGAAAGCCTGCCGGCAAGCGCCATGGAGCGGGTGCTGAAAAGCTGAGCCGTAAGGTCTCCGCTGCCAGCTTTGCCTGCCAGCGTAAGACCAGCCTCAAAACCCGCATCTGAAAACGCGGCATCCGCCACCATCAGCCGGCCGAGGATCGAGTTGGCGCAAAGCACGTCAAATATCTCACCGGTCATATATGTGCGAAAGCCGGTCACAGTTTCATTACGCAGCGACACCCATTTGGAATGGGTCCCAGGCAGCACAACGGTGCAGGCTTCGCCAAGCTCAGGCGCTTCATGTAGCGCACCCATGATCTGGATTTCCTCACCACGAATAACGTCAGGGGTAAGCTCTGGATCGTCGAGCAGAACACCGGGAACCACGCTGATCGTTGCCCCTTCGGCGGTTCGGATCACACCGGCCTGTTTGACCAGATCCCCGATTGCGGCAGGGCATCTCACATAGGGGGCCTCGACCCAACCGTTCGCGCTTCCCACCATGCCGCCGGTCACAATCGGAAGGTTGCGATCAGCAGCCAACCATTCACCGCACAGCTCTGAAAATGCCGCCTGAAAACCGGCAACACCGCCAGGCGCTGGAAGCTTTTGAATGCCGTGCGGGCTCTGTCTACTTTCGATAACCGCGCCGTTGTCCATCAGGAACGCACGCATGCTTGACGTTCCCCAGTCCAGAGCCAGAAGGTGTGCCATAATCAAAGTCCTTTCTTTGCAAGCGCAGCGGCAAAAACGTCGGCCGAGGCAAGCACTTTGGGATCCAGCTGCTCCATCGGATCTTTGGGCAGGAAGCTAAGGGCTCTCACTACGGAAACCGCAGCAGTTGGCTGGTCCGATAGATCCAAAACCGGCGTGCCGGTGCAGCAAAGCCGGTATTTCTTTTCTTCCACGCCCTTGCTCCAGTCCCGTTTTTTGATGGTGTGCAGATCGGCGGCCCCAACTTGGAAAGAGCGGAAAGAAGAGCCTGCGGGTTTGTGTGTATTGGTGGATACGGCCGCTTGGGCATAAATCTCTGGATACCGAGTTTCAGGCAGCGACATCACAAGCGCCCTTCACGACCAGACCAAGCCAACCGGCAGCCAGCTGTTTAGGCGGGATCGGCTCCGCGACCTCGGCACGTGGCCGTCGCTTGGCCCGAAAAAAAATTGTGAAGTCAGACAAAACAACCGTGTGTTCGAACATCAAGAAGCTCCAAGGGGCGTGCGACGCTGCTCGAAACCTCGCCGACAACTTCGGTGATGTTATGGGCATAGAAACATACGAACAAGAAAGGTGCTAACTGTGGGTGGAAATCCGCGTGCCCGACCATCCAGACAATCAAATTTGTTGAATTTATTGGGAAAAGTTGACCTTCATCTCGGCGGAAAACTGCGAACGGCGCACAAAATTCATCTCGACTGAAATTTACGAAGACCGATTGACCGTTGCATCCAACAGGTAATCGAAATGTGTAACGTTAAAAAGCCAGCTTGACCTTATGGCACACTGTCCTACGCCCACCTAAACTGTGTCAATTTTTGCTCGTCCATTAAAGTCTAACAATTTAACCGAATTCGAATCCGAAAGAAGGTAAAGGGTGATGTCAGTCGGACTCGAACTGGTCTCAACTTAGACAGCAGACCACTTTCATAGACGCCGTCACCGTCTTTGTTATGACTTTTCCTCTGCCTTGGTAGTCCCCTCATTTTTAGTCGGGTCCAGCCGTAAAAATCACGCTGCCATTTTCAGTTTCATGGCGGATGTGATGCCGCCTATTCCCATGTTGGATCGCTCGTTGTTGTAAGTCCAGAACCATTCTGTGGCCTGGTTCTGCGCCTCCTCAATGGTTTCAAAGATGTATTGCCCCAGCCATTCGCCTCGAACGGTGCGATTGTGCTGGTCGATAAGCGATGACGTCAGACAGATTCTCGCTGATCGAACACTACAAATTAGCGGCCCAAGCCATGTACAAACTCGCGCCCTTTTTGTGCGACGACATACAGAGACGGAATCACGAAAATACCTACAAGCGCAGCTGCAATCATTCCGGCAAACACGGGTGTACCGACCCCGCGGCGCGCCAACTCGGACGCGCCTTCAGCTGTGACAAGCGGGTAAAGACCAGCAATAAAGGCAAGGCTCGTCATCATGACCGCGCGAAAACGCGCCGTTGCGCCTTCGATGGCCGCTTGGACAACGGGCATTCCTTTTTTACGGCGATCCATAGCGAATTCGACTATCAGAATCGCGTTTTTGGCGGCTAAGGCAATCAGGACGACCAGTCCAATCTGGGCATAAAGGTTGTTTTCTAACCCAGCCATGCGCAAACCTAGCATTGATCCGGTGACCGCAAATGTCACAGACAACAGCACGGCCAGCGGAATGGTCCAGCTTTCATAAAGAGCGACGAGGAACAGATAGGCAAACAGCACCGCCAAAGCGAGCACGATCTGAGTTGTTCCAGCTGCTTCCTTTTCTTGAGCAGCCGTGCCTGTCCATTCATAGCTATAGCCCTCAGGAAGGCTTTCTGCCGCGATGCCCTCCATGACTTCAATTGCTTCTCCGGATGAAGTCCCTTCAGACGGGGTACCGGAAATCGTGACAGAGCGATAGTTGTTGTAACGCACCATCGCTTGTGGCCCAAGTTTGAGTTCCGGTGTCGCAATTGCCCGAACAGGAACCATTTCTCCTTGTGCATTGCGAACATGAAGGCGACCAATGTCTTCAACATTGTCGCGAAAGCGGCCTTCGGCTTCGACGTTCACTTGCCAAGTACGGCCAAACAGGTTGATGTCGTTGATATAATAGCCACCCAAATTGGACTGTAATGACAAAAACAGGCTGCTTAGATCTACTCCAAGGATTTGTAGTTTTTCGCGATCGACATCCAGGAAAATCTGCGGTGTGTTGGCGCTGAAAGTTGTGTTTGTACCGCTGATACGTTCATCGCTATTTGCGGCAGTCACAAAACCGCGTGCGGTTGCTCCAAGCTCAACAGGATCCCCACCTTCCAGATCAAGCATTTGCATCTCAAAGCCTGCCCCTGTGCCAAGGCCAATAATTGGCGGCAGGTTGAATGGAAAACCGATAGCTTCGGGAATTGCCGCCAATCGAGCTCCTGCATGAGCGATGGCCGCGTCGACTGATGTTTCCGGGGTAGTACGCTCTTCAAAGGGCGCCATCATCGCGATCGCAAACCCGCTGCTGGACTTAGCTAAACCGTCAATAAAGCTGAATCCTGTTACCGTTGAAACATTTTCCACCCCGGGAGTCGCCGCAAGTATTTCCGACACTTTTTCCATCACGGCGTCAGTACGGTTGACCGACGCACCTTCAGGCAGTGCTACTTCTGCAAAGAACACTCCCTGATCCTCAACTGGTAGAAATCCTGAAGGTGTGCTTTTCATGAGTGTCACGGATGAAAAGAGTCCAAACCCCAACAAAACCAAACCCAAGATTGCACGCCGTGTGATCACTCCCACAACGGCACCGTATCCATCCCTAACCTTATCAATTTGCCGCGAAACCCACCCTAGCGGGCCGCGTTTAGGACCCGTATGCCGCTTTAGCAGAAGCGCACAAAGAGCGGGGCTAAGTGTCAATGCATTTACTGCCGAGATCAGCATGGAGAACGAGACGGCAACTGCAAATTGCTGAAACATCGTGCCTGTTATGCCGGGAATAAACGCGGTTGGAACAAATACAGAGAGAAGCACCAAAGTGATCGCGATGATCGGCGCGGTGATCTCTTTCATCGCTTCGCTAGTTGCCTCGGCAACTGAAAGCTCAGGGCGCTCATCCATAACCTTTTCGACGTTCTCGATCACCACAATTGCGTCATCGACAACAATTCCAATTGCAAGCACCAAGGCCAACATCGAGACGGTGTTCAACGACAACCCAAACATCAGCATGAAGCTGATCGCACCGATCAGCGAGACAGGTACAGCAATAAGCGGAATCAACGTCATACGTGCGCTGCCGAGAAACAGGTAGACCACAATGATCACGAGGATGAATGCCTCGACCAGAGTTTTGAGGACCTCTTCAATACTGGCTTCGACAAAAGTAACCGAGTTGTAGGGAATTTCCCATTTCACACCGTCCGGGAATGTGCCCTCAAGGCGCTCAAGCATCGCCTCTATCGAATTTGCTGTTTCCAATGCGTTAGCGCCAGGAGCAAGATAAACGCCGACCATGGCGGTTGGGCTTCCGTTAAAACGCGCTTCGGAATCCGAGGTCTTGGATGCCAGCTCAACCCGCGCAATGTCACGGATGCGGACTAGCCCACCATCGTTTTCTGCGCGCACGACGATGTTTTCAAATTGCTCTGCTGTCTCAAGCCGTCCCTGCGCCTGCACTGTTAGCTGAAGCGTCGGATCAGTAGTCAGCGGTTGCGCCCCTATGCGACCAGCCGCAGCTTGGTTGTTTTGCGATTGAACTGCGGCGATAATGTCGTCTGGCACAAGTTCAAGCGAAGTCATGCGATCCAAATCCATCCAGATCCGCATGGCATAATCATGTGCCCCAAAGAGCAAGGCATCCCCAACTCCGACTGTTCGCTTCACTGAATCCAGAATGTTGATCGTAGTGAAGTTCGACAGAAACAACGAGTCATGTTCAGGGTCATCAGAACCCACGGTGATCACCATCAACATGGCTGTCGACTTTTTCTTGGTAGAAATTCCCGAACGCGTAACTTCTTCGGGCAATGCGCTTTCTGCCAGTGCGACCCGGTTCTGGACGTTGACTGTATTGATATCCGGATCCGTTCCAGTCGCGAAAGTCACCGTTAATGTATAGCTCCCATCTGATCCGCTGGTCGACTTCATGTAAAGCATATCGCTCACACCGACCATTTGCTGTTCAATCGGTTGCGCAACAGTTGCTTCCACAACTTCAGCACTTGCACCAGGATAGTATGCGGAGACCGAAACCTGTGGCGGCACAACATCGGGGAGCTGAGCGACCGGCATGCGCGTCAGCGCTATGAGCCCTGTCAGGGTCAGAACAATGGAAATGACAAGCGCGAGGCGGGGGCGTGAGATGAAAACCTGAGACAGCATCTGACTACTCGGAAACTGCTGGTGTTTGCGACAGATCACCTTGGTCAGAGGTGCTGGGGTTGACCTTCATGCCCTCTCTCACCTTTTGCACGCCGTCTGTAATGACCGCCTGGCCTTCCTCCAAACCCGAAGCGATCGCCACTTTCATTCCGGAAATTCGGGCAACTTCAATTGGGGCTTTAGACACCACACCATCGCTGTCCACAGTCATAACGAAGTAGCCAGCCTGATCTCGCTGCAGAGCCTTAATTGGAATTGTGAGTACCGCGTCGTTGCTATCTTCGGTAAGAGCCACCGTCACCAACTGCCCATCCCTCAGTAAACCTTCGGGATTATCAAACCGGACCCTGAGCAAAATAGTATCTGTTCCGGTTTGAACAGTCGTATCGACCACAGCAACAACGCCCGCATGTTCGTATCGCGCACCATTCGAAAGAGTTAGATAGGCGCTTACTTCGTCTTTCTCTTCTTGGCCTTCAAGCCGCTTATGAACTTCAAAAAGCAGAGATTCAGATATCGGCAAAGTTACGTAAATCGGGTCAATACTGGACAAGGACGCCAAGACACCAATTTCCGGGCTGACAAAGGCCCCTACGTCAATGTCAGTAAATCCAATCCGCCCCGCGAAGGGAGCGATAACCTTAGTGTAGGACAAATTAAGTTGCGCTTGCTGAAGTTCACCTTGCAGCTGTTGCAGCTTACCAAGAACATTGCCGACGTTCGCCTCAGCCTGCTGCGCGGTCGTCTCAGCCGCGACATCTTTTGCAACCAGTTCGGTTTGGCGCGCCAATTCTATGTCAGCCAATTTCTTTTCAGCTTCGGCGGACATGATTTGCCCCTGAACCTGCGTCACCGCAGCCTCATACGCCTCAGGCTCGACTTCGAAAAGGACCGCGCCTTCGTCAACTTCGACGCCTTCCTCAAAATCAACAGCCGTTACAAATCCGGAAATACGCGCGCGGAGATCAATGTGCTGTACTGCCGTTACTCGGCCAGTGAACGCCTGTTCATAAGCCAGCGTATCTGATGTTACAGGCGAAACAATGACCCCAGGCAGAGGCGGTTCAGTCGCCTGGGCGAAGCAAACGATTGGGGCCAAAATCAAGGTCAAAGCCACGAAAGGAAAACGAGTGCGAAAAACCAAGGACATATTCCTTTTCAATACTCTGCATCGCTCTCTCGTCGACGCCGAAACTACGCTAAAAATAATTGGTCAATTGGGCCTCAAAATTACCACTAAAACAAGTACGTACGACGCCTAAAACCAGATTAATTTAAAACGCGCTTTAACGCTCAGCCTTTTTAGTGAATTCACTTAACGGAACGCAGTTTGGGAACAACCGCCTTGATGCCTCAAATGACCAAAACGCATTTTGGTCACGAGTATTGGACCTTTCCAATAAAATTTAGGCAAGCGAGGCGTGACGAAGCAACCAGCCCAGAGACTAAGATTTACGCTGAAAAGCGATCATCACGAGAGCAAGGCACGAACTACCGATCATCAAAAGAAGTGAAACCGCGTTGAGCAGTGGCGTTGAACCTTCCTTCAAGCGATCAAACATAGCGATCGTCAACGGAGCATCTGATCCTACCAACATCAACGTGGTGTTGAAGTTTTCAAAGCTCATCAAAAACGCCACGACAAACGCCCCGATCATAGCGGGCGCAAGGTACGGCAAAGTAACCGTGCGAATGGCCGTGAGCCGCCCTGCCCCTAAATTAAGCGCCGCCTCTTCCAGTGTTTGGTCAAATTTTTTCAAACGCGCGCCAATGACCAAAGTCGCAATAGTTGTGATGAAAGAGAATTGACCGAGTACCACCAACCATAATCCGGGCCGCAGAATCTCCAAATCGATTTGATAGCTGTCCCACAAGCCGTTGGCGACCCGGCTGGAAAATACTAAAATTGAAATCCCCAACACAATTCCGGGGATCACAAGCGGCAGCAGCATAAAGACGTATAGAATTCCCTGCCCGCGAAACTTGTAGCGGTTGAACAGAAACGCATTGGTCATGCCCACAAGGACCGAAAGCGCTGACACCAATAAAGCGACGAACACCGACGTGCCAATGGCTCGCAGAATCGATCGTTCGTGAAAAACGCCGATCATTGGCCGCTCGGATCCAAAGAACCATTGCAACGTAAAGCCTTCCCACGGCAGCGATGGGAACTGGCTATCGTTAAAGGCAAACGCCGCGACAACGACCAAAGGCAGCGCCAAGAAGACAAAAAACAAAGTGACGTAGGCCGCATAAGCCGTTGTCAGAAATCTGGATTGTGGAATTGAAGGGATCATCTTGGCTCTCCGCTATCCCATCGTCTTTTCGAGCGATTGTCCGGTCAGCTTGAGCATGCCCCAGACGATCGCAGAGGATAATATAAGCAGCATAAAACCAAAGGCTGCGCCAAGCTCCCAATTAAACCGCACAATGAACTGCGAATAGATCAACTCGGTGAACCACAGGCTTTCCTTGCCACCCAACATTGTTGGGGTCAGGTAATTCCCAAGGCTGAGCATGAACACAACAATACAGCCGGACACGATCCCGGGCATGGCGTGTGGGATGATGATTTCTCGCAGAACACTGATACCGTTACCACCAAGGTCGTATCCAGCTTCAATGATTTCATCAGGCAAGCTTTCCAGAGTTGTTACCAGCGGCACCACCATGAACAACATCGAGGTATAAACCAATCCAACCATGATTGCGCCATCATTGTAGAGCATCTCAACCGGTCCATCGACTAAGCCGAGGTATTGCAAGACATTAGAAAACACGCCGGTTTCACGCAGCAGGATCATCCAGCCAAAGGTTCGAACGAGTTCCGACACCCAAAACGGTACAAGGCACAATAAAAACAAGGCAGACTGGGCACGACCTTTGATCATTTTGGCAATGTAGTAAGACACCGGAAATGCGATTACGAGCGTGATCAATGTCGCCACCGATGACATCACCGCAGTTCGCAAAAATGTCCACAAATACAATGGTTCCTGAAAAAACGTCAGATAGTTTGCCAAACTGGTCTGGTACTGTCCCACCCCGATACGCTCGCGAAGCGACACAAGGAAGATGTCGACATGTGGGACAAATATCAGCAGCGACAGCCACAGCAACAGTGGCGTCAGCAAAAGTGCAAACCCCAGTTTGGCCTCGGTGCGCATCTAGCTCTCCCTCGCCGCAAAACAGTTGCCTTGGTCGCTTGACCAGCCGATATGTACGTCCGAGCCTTTGACAAGATCCGCAAATTCACCTGACTGCGGTAGATTAACTTCGACCTCACCAAGCCCAGCGTCGCTGGAAACAATTACTCTACTGGCGGCTCCATTAAACAACAGGGAAGTCACCTTGCCGGAAATCTGATTGTCAAAACGGCTCAGCTCTGCCTGTTCATGCGCAATGCGAACAGCTTCTGGGCGGACAAACACATCGACTTGCTCACCAACTGAAAGAGCGCGGCCGTTTGCGACCCCGCGCAACGTCATGCCAGTTTCTGTACGCAGCTCGAGACAATGCCCCTCGGTTTTAGTAACTTGGCCACGCCAGCGGTTACTGTCGCCGACAAAACCCGCCACAAAGGCCGTATCAGGGCGATAGTACAAATCACGTGCAGTTCCGACTTGTTCAAAACTGCCATTGTTCATGACGGCAATTTTGTCGGACATGACAAGCGCTTCGGATTGATCGTGAGTAATGTAAACGAACGTCGTGTCAAAAGCTGCTTGCAGAGATTTTAGCTCGACCTTCATGCGTTCGCGCAGTTTGAGGTCAAGCGCCCCGAGCGGCTCGTCCAGCAAGAGAACATCCGGCTCAAGAACCATACAGCGGGCAATGGCGACACGCTGCTTCTGCCCGCCTGAAAGCTCGTCTACCTTGCGCGCACCGATTCCGGGCAAACCAATGCGCTCCAGCGCTTCGTCAACTTTATAGGCAATCTCAGTTTTGCCCATGCCAGCCCGTCGCAAACCATAGCCAATGTTATCGGCAATATTCATCATCGGGAATAGCGCTAGATGTTGGAACACCATATTTACCGGGCGTTTATTCGGCGGCACATTTAGAACCGATTTCCCTTTGATCAGAATGTCACCATCCGTCGGCTCAAGAAACCCAGCGATCATGCGCATAATTGTCGTCTTGCCACAGCCTGACGGTCCGAGGATGGAAAAGAACGATCCCGGCGGAACCGAGAAAGATACTTGGT
This sequence comes from Rhodobacteraceae bacterium Alg231-30, assembly GCA_900143615.1. Classification (GTDB taxonomy): domain Bacteria; phylum Pseudomonadota; class Alphaproteobacteria; order Rhodobacterales; family Rhodobacteraceae; genus Shimia. Next base: position 831,777 of record FREU01000001.1, on the reverse strand, counting down.
CAACGGCGGTAACACCTGAAAACTGTTTTGTCAGGTCAATGCAATCAAGATCAGCAGTCACGCGCGACCTCCAGAATGAGAATGAGCGCCTACCGGATCAGCAGGCGCTCTTTCGATAGTTTCTCTTTTAGTTAGCGGCTTTTACACGGTCAAGAACGCCACCTTCGATGGCTTCCAGACCGGCAGGAACTGGCGGGTACCACTTGATGTTGTCGATGGCTTCTTGCGGGAAGCTCGCCTGATATTTAGCTTTCAGATCGGCCGCAGCGAATTCATCCGCGCCTTGCGAGGCCGTGAAGTTGCCCGCAGCTTCTGTGATCATTGCTGCGATCTCAGGCTGCATGACGAAGTTAATCCAAGCGTAGGCCGCGTCGTCCGCCTTGCCTTTGGCTGGGAGGACAAATGTATCGACCCACCCCAAAGCGCCTGCCGCTGGCGCCACAAAAGTAATGTCAGCATTGTCTTCGTTCAGCTTCCATCCGCCTGTATCCCAAGCCATGGATGCCACAACTTCACCCGAGCGCAGCAAGCCCATCAGTTCATCACCGCCGCCCCAGTAGGTTTTCACACCAGGCTTACATTCGATCAGCTTGGCTTCGACTTGAGACATAATCTCAGTGTAAGCAGCTTCGTCACCATAGGCCGCGAACGGGTCCAGCCCCATTGAGAAGGCAAAACCGATCAGTGTTGGACGTTTTAGGCGGTAAGAAACTTTACCCGCAACATCATCGCTACACAGGTCCGTATAATCTTTGACCATCGCCGCATTGGCTGTGTCAAGAACAAGGCCACTGGTGCCCCAAACGTGCGGAACGCCATAAACATCAGCGCCAACAGTCGTGTTGCCTTTTGTTGCTTCCATCATCGAAGGAATGAAGAGGTCCATGTTGATCTTGGACATGTCCATTGGCTTGTAGATGCCGAACTCTTCCTGTGGGCCTGCGATACGGTCTTGGCTAGGTTGGGCCAGATCAAAACCACCACCGCCGGTTGCGCGCAGTTTCGCAATCATTTCTTCATTGTTGGACTTGGTCACTTGAACAGTGTGGCCCGTCTCCGCTTCAAATTTTGCGACAACTTCTTCAGGTGCGTATCCGCCCCAAGTCAACAAGCGCAATGTGTCTGCATTTGCAGCGGACACACCGCCGATCAATACAACCGATACTGCGGTTGAAAGTGCCAAAGATTGTTTTGTCATAGTTCGTTCCCCCGTTTGGGCCTTTTTGTGTTTGGCTAAGACGCCAGTCTGGTTGAAATTTACTCTTTGGTCAAACTTCATAGTTGTCAAACGTCCCCCAAAGAGTTCGAAAAGATCAGAAGAAGGTAACAACGTTTCTGCGTTCGGTTTCGTATCTTTCCGCCACAAACGCGGATACCAGCCCCGCGCGAAGAATATGTGACACAGCTATGCACTTGGCAAAAAATAATAATTTTACTTACCCTGCTGCCAAGCGACGAATTTAGATGATTTTCAGCAAAAGCTCACGAGTGTTTTCCTCGGTCATTTCAATTGGATTCCCACCCGTGCTTGGATCACTCAATGCGCCTTTAACTATCCGATCAATATCCGGTGTCTCGATCCCCAACCCGCGAAGCGAAGTCGGGATCTTCAAAGATGCATTCAGATCATCAACATATGCGCAGAACCCATCAAAGCCGCCTTCTATGCCTAGGTAATTTGCCGCCTGAACCAGAACACCTTGAGCCGCAGGTTTGTTAAACTGCAACACTGCCGGCATGCAGACCGCATTCGTTGTTCCATGGTGTGTGTGATAAATCGCGCCAATCGGATGGGATAAGGCGTGAATGGCACCCAAGCCTTTTTGAAACGCCGTAGCACCCATTGCGGCAGCAGACATCATGTGCGCACGCGCTTCTATATCGGTTCCGTCGGCATAAGCGCGCGGCAGGTATTCTTTGACCAATCGCATACCTTCCAAGGCCATGCCTTGCGACATCGGGTGATAATGTGGTGAACAAAAAGCCTCAACGCAATGAGCGAAGGCATCAAGTCCTGTGCCCGCGGTAATAAATTGCGGCATACCCACTGTCAGTTCAGGATCACAAATAACGACAGATGGCAAAAATTTCGGGTGGAAGATTATCTTTTTCTCTTCGGTTACCGAGTTGGTGATGACCGAGGCACGTCCCACTTCTGATCCGGTCCCTGCAGTGGTTGGCACCGCCACAATCGGGGCAATCGCGTCTGCGTCTGCGCGGGTCCACCAATCTCCAATATCCTCAAAATCCCAAAGTGGTCGCGTTTGGCCCGCCAAGAACGCCACCAGCTTGCCCAAATCCAATCCAGATCCACCGCCAAATGCAACCACGCCGTCGTGACCACCTTCGTTAAACGCCCTCACACCGGCTTCAGCGTTTTTCTCATTAGGGTTAGGATCCACATCGGCAAAAATAGCTCGCCCCAAACCGGCAGCGTCAAGCAGGTCCAGAGTCTTGATGGTGATATCCATATTTGCCAAGCCACGATCGGTGATTAGCAAAGGCTTTTTGATACCGGCGGTCGCGCAAGCATCAGCGATTTCAGAAATGCGCCCAGCGCCAAACCGAATGGATGTGGGGTAAGACCAGTTTGCAGTAAGAGACATGGGATCAGGCCTTCTTTAGATGGTAGGATTTGGGACGTGTCAGGTTATGATAGCCAATGACGGACAAGCCGCCGCCACGACCAGTGTCTTTGCAGCCAGTCCAACACAGTCCGGGGTCAAGATAGTCCGCACGGTTCATAAACACCGTACCTGTTTCAATTTGATCGGCAATCGCCTCCGCCCGTCCAGCGTCGCGGGTCCAGAGTGACGCTGTCAGACCAAAGTCGCTGTCATTCATCAGCGCGATGGCTTCCGCGTCATCCTTGACCGGCATGATGCCCACAACGGGACCAAAGCTCTCTTCGCGCATCACGCGCATGTCATGACTTACATTGGTGAGGATTTGCGGCATCAGATATGCGCCACCGTCCTCTGGGAAATTGGCTGGATCGACATGGGCCGTCGCCCCTGCAGCCACTGCTTCGGCCACCTGACCGCGCACCTCTTCCGCAAACCGCACATGCGCCATCGGGCCCATAGTCGTGTCTGCCTCCAGCGGATTGCCAAGCTTGTAGCCGTTGACGATCGCCACGGCCTTTTCGACGAACGGAACAAACAGGCTTTCTGCCACATAAATCCGCTCAATCCCACAGCAACATTGGCCCGAATTGAACATCGCGCCGTCAATCAGCGTGTCCACCGCCGTATCCAGATCGGCGTCCTCCATCACATAGCCCGGATCTTTACCGCCAAGCTCCAAACCGAGCCCCGTAAAGGTGCCGCTCGCGGCCGCTTCCATCGCTTTGCCGCCGCCGACAGAGCCTGTGAAATTGACAAAGTCAAACGCCCGTGCGGCAATCAGATCAGAGGTTGTGGCGTGATCCAAAAACACATTCTGAAATACATCCTGTGGAATGCCTGCCTCATGGAATGCCTTGGCCATTCTCTCGCCCACCAGCAGTGTTTGCGACGCATGCTTCAACACAACCGCATTCCCTGCAATCAATGCAGGTGCGACAGTATTGATCGCTGTCATATAAGGGTAATTCCAGGGGGCCACGACAAACACCACACCATGCGGTACGCGTTTGATAACACGGCGAAAGCTATCACTGTCCTCAACTTCGATGGGTGCCAGCGCATCTGCGGCGATGCTTGCCATATGGCTCGCACGTTCGTTGAATCCGCCAAATTCACCGCCGTAGCGCACTGGGCGTCCCATCTGCCAAGCAATTTCCGGAACGATTTCGTCGTTCATCTCACCCACGCGGGCAACGCCTGCCTGAACCAATGCGATCCGTTCATCCAATGTGCGCGCTGCCCATGCGCCTTGCGCCGCCTTGGCGCGGGCTGCAGCCACTTGAGCCCGTGACGCCGACATGGGTTCACGAGTGGCGTAGACCGATCCATCTATCGGGGAAATACAAGTGATTGTCATTATTTAGGCCCTTTCAAAACCGCGTGCGATTTCCCAATCGGTTACGACGCGATCAAATTCTTCCTGCTCCCACTCGGCAGCACGGGTATAGTGGTCCACCACATCCTCTCCCATCGCTTCGCGTAGGAAAGCAGACTTGCGCAGTGCTTCCGTAGCATGGCGAAGTGTTTGTGGAATATCTTGTGCTTTGGCGTCTTCATAAACGTCACCGGATGTGGCCGCAGCCAACTCCATCTTGTCTTCGATACCCTTGATCCCTGCCGCCAACATGGCCGCTTGAGCAAGGTATGGATTCAAGTCCGATCCACCGATCCGACATTCAACCCGCACGCCTTTGGTGCCGTCCCCACACAGCCGGAAACCCGCCGTACGGTTGTCCACGGACCAGACTGCTTTGGTGGGGGCGAAGGTGCCTTTGGCAAAGCGTTTGTAGCTGTTTACGTAAGGTGCAAGGAAATAGGTGTAATCCGGAGAATAGGCGATCAGTCCAGCCATGTAGTGGCGCATCAACTCGGATTGGCCCAGTTTGTCATTACTGTCATAAAACACCGGCACGCCATCTTTCCACAGCGACTGATGCACATGCGAGGATGAGCCAACACGGTCATGGTGCCACTTGGGCAAAAACGTCGCCGCATGGCCGTGCTGCCATGCGATTTCCTTGATCGCGTGTTTTGCAATCGTGTGGTTGTCCGCACAATTTAGCGCGGCATCATAGCGAATATTAAGTTCTTCCTGACCACTTTCGGCTTCGCCTTTTGAATTCTCAATCGGGAGACCCGCCGCATAGAGATGGTTGCGGATCGGCCGCATCACGCTCTCTTCTTTGGTGGTCTGGAAAATATGATAGTCTTCGTTGTATCCACTGATCGGTTGGAGGTTTTTAAAGTCGGCCTTGCGGATGTCTTCAAAGCTCTTTTCAAACAGAAAAAACTCGAGTTCAGTTGCCATTTTGGCCTCAAAACCTAGTGCTTCCAACCGCGAAATTTGCTTTTTCAAAATGGCCCGCGGCGAATGCGGCACCGGGTTGTGGGTATGATGATCTAACACATCACACAGCACCATCGCAGTCCCCTCCAGCCACGGCACAAGACGGATTGTGTCCAGATCCGGCTTCATCACATAGTCGCCATATCCGGTCTCCCAGCTGGTTGAAGCATAGCCATCCGGCGTCGCCATCTCCAGATCCGTGGCCAACAAATAGTTGCAGCAATGTGTTTCGTTATACGATGTCTCAACAAAATTAACTGCATGAAACCGCTTGCCCATCAGGCGGCCTTGCATGTCCACCAAGCACACCAAAACAGTATCAATTGTGCCCTCTGTGACACGGGATTTTAGATCGTCAAACGTCAAGATGCCGGGCATGTCTTGTCCACTTATTGAGAGGTTCGGGGGCAGCATTCGCCGCCCCCAGATTGAGTTTAGGTATAGCGGTAAGGACGGCCAGCTTTGACCATATCCGCATTGTATTTTTTGATGATGTCCACCACCCGACGTTTCGTGTCGGATTCAGCAGCAATCTCTTCCCAGAATTCAAAAGCCTTGGCTTCAACTGTAGCCCATTCATCGTCCGGAATAGACGTAAGTTCCATTTTTGGACCATTGACGCGCAGATCAGCTTCACCGCCCCAATACCACCACTGACGGTAGTAGTGCGATTGATCACAGCAAACACGGAACAGTGTCTGCAGGTCTTCTGGCAACTCGTTCCAGCGCTCCATGTTGGCAAAGAACGATCCGGCCCAAGCCCCAGAAATGTTGTTGGTCAGGAAATAGTTGGTCACATCAGCCCAACCCACAGTGTAATCTTCGGTAATGCCTGACCATGCGATGCCATCCAGCTCGCCAGTTTGCATGGCGACTTCGATGTCTTCCCATGGCAGGTTTACCGGGATCACGCCGAATTGGCTAAGGAAGCGGCCTGCCGTTGGGAAGGTGAAGACGCGCTTGCCTTTGAGATCGGCAAGGCTGCGGATCGGGTCTTTGGTGGCAAAGTGGCAAGGGTCCCAAGAACCAGCACTGATGTGCTTTACACCAACTTTGGAATACTCTTCGTCCCAGATCTCGTTCAGGCCGTATTTGTTAAACAACACAGGCACGTCCAAAGAGTAGCGCGAGGCAAACGGGAAGTATCCGCCGAAAACGGTGACTTCAGTGGGCGACGCCATAGAGTCATCGTCAGACTGAACGGCATCAATTGTGCCGCGTTGCATGGCTTGGAATAGCTCGCCAGTTGGCACTAGCTGATCGGCAAAGAACAGCTCGATCTGCATCCGGTCGCCTGCAATTTTGTTAAACATCTCAACTGCGGGCACGATCACATGCTCAGCGAGTGCTGCGCCAGCATAGGTCTGCATGCGCCATTTAATCGTGCTTTGCGCCAAAGCCGGAGTGGCCAGAGCCGCCGGAGCCGCAACCGCAGCCCCTTGGATAAACTTACGTCTTGTCGTCATAACTTCTCTCCTTGATTGGAAATACGGCCGCTTTTTTGCAGCTCTTCTAGGGTTTGTTGTAAACATACTCAGGCAGCCAAGTTGCGATGCCGGGGAAGACCATCACCAAAATCAGGGCCAGCACCATCACTAAAACAAATGGGGTGATCGAGCCGTAGATATCACGCAGTTTGATCTCAGGCGGGGCCATGGCGCGCATCAAAAACAGGTTATAGCCAAACGGCGGGGTCATATAGGCGATCTGGGTGGTGATCGTATAAAGGATACCATACCATATCAGATCGAAACCCAGCGCACCCACAAGCGGCACATAGAGCGGCGCCACGATCACAAGCATCGCCGTATCATCAAGAAACGTGCCCATGAGGATAAAGCTGAGCTGCATCAGGATCAGGATCATCCATGGGCTGAGGCTAAGACGATCTGTAAAGAGGCTCTCAATTGCTTTGACCGCACCAAGGCCGTCAAACACCGCGCCAAAGGCCAATGCCGCCAAGATGATCCACATGAACATACAGGTGATGCCCAATGTGTTTCGCACGGAGTTTTCAAAAACTTCGCGGGTCATCCGACCTTTCAGTACAGCCGCGGTAAAGGCCGCCAATGCCCCAATAGCCGAACTTTCCACCAGAGAGGTCCAGCCGTTCACAAACGGCACCATCATCGTCGCAAAAATGACGATAGGCAGAAGACCACCACGCAGCAATCGCAACTTTTCCGCCCGTGGCATATCGCGTTCTTCCGGAGAGAGCACCGGCCCCAACGACGGGTTCATACGACAGCGGATCACAATGTAGGCGATAAACAATGCCGCCATCATCAACCCGGGCACAACCCCAGCGAGCCACAACTGCCCGACTGGTTGACGCGCAATCATTGCATAAAGCACGAGCACGACAGAGGGCGGCACCAATATCCCCAGGCTTGATCCCGCCTGAATAACGCCCGTCACCATCCTTTTGTCATACCCACGCTTTAGAAGCTCTGGCAGCGCAATAGTAGAACCGATGGCCATCCCCGCCACACTTAGCCCATTCATCGCGGAAATAAGCACCATCAAACCAATGGTACCAATCGCCAGACCACCCCGTAGCCCACCCATCCAGACGTGAAACATCTTATAGAGGTCATCCGCAATTTTGCTTTCCGACAGCACGTAGCCCATGAAAATGAACATTGGCAGCGTCAACAGAGGATACCACTTCATCAGCTTCATAGCGGCAGAAAAGCCGATATCGAACCCGCCCTTGTCGCCCCAGAGTAAAAGAGCCGCGACGACGGCAACAAAGCCAATCGCACCAAACACCCGCTGCCCAGTCAGCAACATCAGCATCATGGTGGAAAACATCAATGTGGCGATCAATTCATAGGACATCAGATGTCTTCACCCTTCAGACGCAGTACGTCTTTCAAAAATTCCGAAAAACACTGCAGGATCATGAGGAACATCCCGATTATCATCACTATCTTAATCGGCCAGATATAGGGCCGCCACGCAGTCGGAGACCGCTCAAGGCGTCCAACCTCTTCGGCACCAGTTACGATGCCCGCGAGGAATGAAAACGGCTCTGATCCCCAATATCCCAATGAATAGGCGGTTGAGCTGACCGCACCATATAGCAACACGCATAGATAAAAAATCAACAGAAGGACGGTGGCCAGATCAACCCAAGCTTTCTTACGCACACTCCATTCACCATAAAGCAAATCCATTCGTACGTTTGAGCCCAATTGAATCGAATATGGCCCGCCAAGAATGTAATATCCCACCATCACAAACTGGGCCATTTCCAAAGTCCAAAGCGATGGCAGGAAAAACGTTTTGCTAATTGACGACCACAGCAAGATCCCCATCAGCACAAAAATACCATACATCACCAACCGCCCGATGCGTAAATTCACGGCATCAACGATCCCGATATATGCGTACATTAGATTGCGCATTGAACCGTCCCCTTAGCGGAAATCCGAGCGCTGGCATCCACCAACCAACGCGCAACCATATCCGCCATCTCAATTTGTTGGGCCGTCGTCCGGATCAGGTCATTTCTTATTTCCAGCATCACATTTAAATTCCCATGTGCGAGCGCATGTTCACGCAAAGTATGTGTCACACCGTGTTCTGGACCGTAGGGTTCGTTGCGCTCAACGCGAAAATCTGTGTGTGCAACTGCGGTGGTTAGCATCGCGTCCGCCAACCTGCTGTCGCTGTCGTGTAAGATACCAATTTCAACTGCGCGTTTTTGACCGTGATAAGTTGGGGTGAAACTGTGAACCGTCACTACGATGGGCGCGTCTGCACTTGAAATGACCTGATGTAAAGTCTGTCGAAACGGCTCGTAATAGGTATGAACACGGGAATCACGTGCCTTTGGCGAAAGGCCTTTGTTCCCGGGAATATCAAAGATTTCACTGCGCTCAGGCATCGCATCCACCGCGCTAGGCGGGCGATTGCAATCATAGATGAGACGCGAAACTCCACCTGCGACCAAACGTGCGTCCAGCACTTGAGCTAGCCGTTTTGCAACAGGCATAGCGCCGGGGTCCCACGCAATATGGCTTTGGCGAACATCTTCAGCCAACCCTAAACCATCAAACTCTTGCGGAATGACAGCACTGGCATGCTCGCAAACCAATACAACCGAAGAACGCCCGTGCAAGTTCACAACTTGAACTGCATTGGAGGCGGCCACTTGGTGGGTTTTTGTCATTTGGTTTTCAGTCATTGGTCCCTCTTGAGGCACAAACTGAGGGTTCGTGGTGGATTCTGTCAATCTCTTTCTGTAAAATATTTACCTAATAGGTTAGCTTTGTAATATTATCGATCAAAAAGAGGTCATCATGTCAGAAGCAGTGCTTACAATTTCGGACCGCATCCAAAGTAAGCTGGATGATTTGACCCGCGCCGAGCGCCAACTTGCTGATTCCATTCTTGAAAATTACCCGGCTTCCGGACTAGGCCCGCTGACAGCTTTGGCAAAAGACGCCGGCGTTTCGGTCCCGACAGTTGCTCGAATGGTTCAGAAATTAGGCTTCAAGGGTTATCCCGACTTTCAGGCAGAGCTGCGCGAAGAACTCAAAGCAAAGGTCAAAGGCCCAATCGCCAAACACGACGCTTGGGCTGAAGGTGTGCCTTCCGGCCATATGCTCAATCGTTTTACGGATGCAGTAATCGACAATATCCGTAATACGCTTGGGCCGATTGATCCCGACCTCTTTGATCAAGCTTGCAGCATGATCGCCAAATCTGGCCCGCGCATGTACATCGTCGGCGGGCGTATCACCCACACGATGGCCGAATACCTGTTTTTACACATGCAAGTCATCCGGCCAGAGGTGGTGCATATCCAATCAACCTCCAATGCTTGGCCCCACTATTTGCTGGACGTCAAAGAAGGCGATGTCTTCGTGATTTTTGACATGCGTCGCTATGAGAACAACACACTCAAATTGGCCGAAATCGCGCACAAGAAAGGCGCAAAACTGATCCTGTTTACGGATCAATGGCGCTCTCCAGTGCATCGCTATGCAGATATTAGTTTTAGCGGCAAAATTGTCGTTCCCTCGGCATGGGACAGCATGGCCACGACACTTTTGCTGGTTGAAGCGATGATCTCGACTACACAAAACCTATGCTGGGGGGATACCAAAGATCGTGCGGAAGAGCTTGAGCAAATGTTTGATCAGACGCGGCTTTTCCGAAAATTCACCTAGGCGCGCTTGGCAAGATGCGCCACTAAATCGACATTGATGACAGCTTGCTGGCTTCGATGCGCTGCCTCACGCAGCGCTAAGAGTATCTTCGTTTTCCAAGAGGGATCGGCGCAGCTGCGCCTCGTTCAAAGGGCGTCTGGAGAAAAATGTCCAAGCATTCACCCCCTGATAGAAAAACAACTCATAACCCGAGATAATCTGCGCTCGAGCTTTTGCCGCATCTTGCAAGAACTGAGTGTCCACGGGTGTGTATACCGCGTCAAACACCCATTCCGCGCCAGGAATATCCTCGGCAGGAATCGCCGTGCCAGAGCGCCCAACCATCCCAAGTGGCGTGCAATTCAGCAAACCTTTGACACCTTCAGCAAGTTCGGAAACCGTCCGTCCAACCGTCACGGTAATAGGATCGGACACAGCTGCACGCAAATCCGCCGCCAGCGCATAGGCACGTTCTAGGCTACAATCAGACAAGCGAATGTCGCGAGCCCCCAATGTCAAAAGAGCAAAGGCGATAGCGCGACCGACCCCACCCGTTCCGACCAACAAAACCGGCCCTGGATCCGAAGTGCCGCGTTCTTTTTGGTATGACGATAGAAAACCTGAATAGTCGGTATTGAAACCAAGCGGACCGTCGGATGAAAAAACAACTGTGTTCACCGCGCCAATCCGAGCCACTTGCGGGTCTTGTACTGTTACATATCGTATGACCGTCTCTTTATAGGGATAGGTAATATTCAGCCCATCATATCCCGATTGTCGGCAGTGCTTGAAAAGCTCTTCAAAGGGTTTGCCTTGCTCAGCGGGGATCAAACTGTCGTATTGAACAGCCATACGATTTTGTGCCCCCGCCAGCCGATGCAAGCGCGGTGAGGATGATGCCGAAATATTGTCTCCGATGAGACCCAAGTGAAGATCAGGCATGATGCCCCCATAGTTTCGATTTTTTCATGCCCTCACCCAATCAGTCGAGAGCCGTCAGTTATGACCCCAGCGAACCAACAGTCTAAGTTAATGCTCTGGTTTTGTCCTGACACTCAAGCCTTACGGCGCGCCTTGAACCGCGCCCACAATGGCGTTTGGGACACGAAGATAAAGACAACTGCTAAGAATAGTACCAAAGACAGCGGACTGGTCAAAATCCCGCCTAAAAGCTTTGGCAGGCTTTCCTGCTCAGAGATGATCGCACGACGCCAGTTCTCATCAATCAAGGTGCTCAGGATGACGCCCAGAATGACAGGCCCCACTTGATAACCATACAGCTTCATAAAGTAGCCCAGCACCCCAAATCCAAGCATCCAATATACATCAGTGATCGAGTTGTTAACCGCAAAGGCCCCCACAATCGACAACATCAGAATGAGCGGGATCATCACGGTACGTGGCATCTCAACGATCTTGGTAAAGATGCGCACACCAGTCAGTCCAAAGATCAACATGAACACGTTGGCCAAGGTTAAACAGCCCACAATGAACCAGAACATCTGAGGTTGTTCGATCATCAGCATCGGACCAGGGTTCAAGCCATGCACAAAAAGCGCCCCAATGATAATCGCCGTAACTGCATCGCCGGGAATACCCAAAGTGATCATCGGAATAAAGGCGCCGCCCACAGCGGCGTTGTTAGCTGTTTCCGGAGCCACAAGACCTTCCTTGGCACCTTGTCCAAAAGGAACCTTGGGATCCTTTGTAACCCGCTTGGCGTGATCATACGCCATCAAAGCGGCAATGTCGCCTCCCGTTCCCGGAAGCGCACCAATGATCACACCAATACTGGAAGTTTGCAGAGAAAGAGGGAGGTATTTTCGAACCGACTTAAGCGAGGGGACAATGCGCGTCAGCTTTTGTTTGACGGCAGTCTTGTCGACGTAGCGCAACTGGATCAGCGCTTCGGCCACACCAAACATGCCAATCATAGCGGCCACAAAGCTAATGCCGCCCCACAGATCAATCATGCCAAATGTAAAGCGTTCTTGGGCGGTTAAGGGATCAAGCCCGACACAACCGATCAACAGTCCGAGAGACCCAGCAAAAATCCCCTTCACCAAGCTGTCCCCAGACAACGAGCCGACGAGCAGAATCCCTAATATTGCCAGTAACATATAGTCGCGCGGTTGGAACCGCAGTGCAAATTCACTGACCATAGGGGCAGCAACTGCCAAGACCGCGATCCCAATAAAGCCGCCCACAAAGGACATTGTTGTGGATAGTCCAATCGCCTCACCCGCCTCGCCTTTTTGAGCTAGCGGATAGCCGTCAAAAGACGTAGCAATCGCAGATGGCGCACCAGGAATATTTAGCAACACAGCCGTGCGCGAGCCTCCGTAGACGCCCCCCATGTAGATCCCGACCATCAAGCACAGCGCTTCATAGACTTCCCAACTGAAAGTGAAGGAAATCAAGATCGATACCGCCATCGTGACGGACAGGCCAGGAATAGCGCCAACATAGATGCCTGAAAAAGTGCCCAACGCGACGAGCATCAGAAGTTTCGGATCTGTCCACGGAATAATAAAGTTCAGAAAAGCGTCCATCATTTCGTAAATCCTCCAAAAAGATTGCCGAAGAAGGCCAAAATTTCCCGTTCAGGCACGACGCCCTCAGGCATCAGGACCGAAAACACGAGGCGGAACACAATGTAGATGAAGAAAAGGCTGATTACCGACACGCTGGCAGAAAAGATAATCCCCTTCCGCGAGAGCAACAGTATAGTCACAAACAGAAAGATCAGAGACGTGGGCAAAAAGCCGAGCGGGCGCAACGCAATCGCATATAGAACGATAAAAACGGTGATTATCGCTGCTGGTATTGGGAGAACGTCAACCCAAAAGGTTGCATGACGATCTGCAGGCTTTTGAAGAGTTCTCACTGCAATGATGATCGAGGTGATTGCCATTGTCGCAGCAACGGCCATAGGAAAAGCACCTGGAGAACTGAGGCTTTCAAAACCGGAAATGCCATAGGCGTTCCAAACCGCTGCAATACTGCCAACTGACAATAACACTGCAAAGAAAGCTTCACCGGGTTTTCGTGTCTGATCCTCAGTCATTTGGTGCCCTTACCAGAAAAGAAGGAAGGGCACCGCCTTGGCGACCAAGGCGGTGCCGTTTTGTTAGGGTGATTTAGGGACGTGGAATGTCAAACTTCTCCGGAGAATGTTTGGCAAGGCCTGATTCATAGACAAGCCATGATGAGACCGACTGCCAACGATCCAAATACTCTTGGGCTTCGTCGCCGGCGATATTCATCGGAGTAAAGCCACGCTGATCAAGGAAAGCTTGGAATTCAGGGGCATCCAATGCGTCAGCATAGGCGGCTTGAAGTGTTGTCACCGCCTCCTCGGGAGTGTCTTTTTTCACCCAAATGCCAAAGAACGGTCCCCACGGCAAGTAAGTGGCATACTCAGCATAGTCCTCAACGATCGGCTGAACACCAGGAAGAGCGGGGTTGGCCTCAGTATCCACAACAGCAATGGCCTTCATACGGCCAGCATTAATATGATCCAATGCAGCACCGATCACCACAGGGAACACATCAATCGCGCCGCCTTGCAATGCAGTCATTGCGGGACCGTCACCATTATAAGGTACTGTTGTTACGTCCAAATTCACTTGGCTGCCCAGCATCGCATTCACAACAGAAGGTAGGCCACCCGGACCTGTGGAACCGAACTTTACCGTCTTCGGGTTCGCTTCGATGTAGTCAACCATTTCACGGAAGTTATCAAACGGAGCGTCCGATTGCGCAACGATCACGGGCACACCACGCGCAAGCATGCTGATCGGAATAAAGTCCGCATAGTCGACGTCACCAAGACCCATCACTTTGTAGAGCTGTGGGTTTTCCGCGCCCATAAGAAGCGTGTAGCCATCGGCTTTCTGGGCATAGGTGTATTTCACTGAAATAGCCCCCACACCGCCTGACATGTTCTGCATCACCACTTTGGCGCCCATTGCCTTTTCGGCATGGGGAGTTACCGCTCGCATTATGACGTCCGTGCCGCCACCAGCGCCCCACATAATAATGCCTTGCATGTCTTTAGCTGGAAAATCTGCCAACACAGGCGTTGCAGTCAAAACCGCAGCTACAGCTGCGCCTAGAATCTTGCGGGTCATATCAACCTCCCGTTTGAGTGATCGCCAACCCCCTCCTGGTCGACGAATGCATACACAAAATGTACAAGTCGGTACATTTGTCAATTTAATTTGTACCATTCTGTACAATTTGTGCTATTTCTCGCCGAGGCGCCGTGACGGAGGAGACACATGGACAAGATTTTGCGAAAGAAAAACTGGAAGCAGGACCCCGAAGCGGTCAAAGCCAACATCCTAAAAGTTGCAGTAGAGCAATTCGCCCAACACGGCCTCGCCGGAGCGAGGGTCGATGAAATCGCACGCCAGACTGCGTCATCAAAACGGATGATTTACTATTATTTTTCCGACAAAGAAGGTCTCTATCAAGCTGCGTTGGAGTCGGAATATCAACGCGTCAGGGCCAGCGAGACCGAACTGAATCTTGAGGGACTAAATCCAATTCAAGCCATGCGACACATAACCGAGTACACCTATGATTATCACAGGTGCAACCCGAATTTTGTCCGGATGATTGCGATCGAGAATATCCACAACGCCGCGTACTTGAAAACCTCTGAGGTGATCCGAGACCTCAACTCAAAAATTGTAAAAATAGTAGAAGAAATATACAATGCGGGCATCGAACAAGGTCTGTTCCACGACGCGTCCAATGCTTTACAACTCCACTGGATGATGTCTGCATTGTGCTTTTACAACGTTTCGAACAAGAGCACATTTGAAGCGGGCTTTGGCGCTGGACTCCATTCAGCGGCAGGCCAATCCCAACTTAGGGATCAAATTGTCACGACCATCTTGAGAACAGTCGTGACGGATTTTTCGATTATCGATCAACCCTGATCAGTTCCCGACGAGTGCTCCCATACGTCGCATCGCGAGAGCATAGCCTTCAATTCCAAAACCAGCCATCACACCATCGGCGCGCATACTGACATAAGAATGGTGTCGGAAAGATTCGCGTTTGTGGACCTGGCTAATGTGGACTTCAAAAACCGGTCCTTCGAATGTGTTCAACGCGTCCAAGATAGCCACCGAAGTGTGCGTAAAAGCGGCTGGGTTCATCACGATTCCGACTGCATTTTCACGTGCTTCGTGGATCCAGTCGATCAGCTCACCTTCGTGATTGGATTGACGCAAGTCTATTTCCAAACCAAATTCAGCAGCCACAGCCGCACAATTTGACGTCACATCATCCAGCGTATCGCTGCCATATATCTCTGGCTGACGCTTCCCCAACAAATTTAGGTTCGGGCCATTCAGAATGAAAACTGTTTTGCTCATTGCGTCCGTCTTTCACAGGTTGTTTCAGGCCAAATCTAAGCCAGAAAGGAATTACCTTCGAGTGCCGATTTCGGCCAAACGGCAAACATGTTGTTAATATTGCACACCCATCGTCGCGACCCGGCGCATCTCGTCACGCAGCAAATCCACAAATCCCTCTGCAAAAATCGATCTTGGATGATCTGCATTAAACGCGGCATATGTGCGAAACAACGTAGGTTCACTGATTGGACGCACCACTATTCCCGGATAGCGGATGGGCCCTGCCAGTGACAGTTCGTCCATTATTGCAACGCCCTGCCCTTGCCCGACCAAAACGGCCACAATGGCGCCGGTGCGCGCCTCAATCGAGAAATTAAAATCCAGGCCGTACTGGCGAAACGGCTCGGCAAGAATGCGCCCGTAAGGGTCATCAGGGACAATACCGATCAGAGTTTCACACACCAATTCCGTCAACGAAACTGATCTTGATTCGGCCAACGGATGATCCTCAGGTAAAATCGCCATCAATCTGCCGCTGTACAATGGCTGCATGGTCAAGCCAGGATGATCCAGTTTGTAACTCAACGCCGCCACTTCACCTTTGCGCAATAAAAGGTAGTCAATCGCCTCTTCAATCTTGATAGTATTTAGGGTCATGCGCAGCGCAGGAAAGTTCTTTCGCAGACGCGAAATGGCGCTTGGGAACACATGATGTGCAACCGAAGGTACTGCAGCAAGGCCGACGCTACGCGAAGCGCCAGCTTTCAATTGCTCTATAGAATATTGAAGATTTTCAACAGATTGAAATACACCTGAAACCTGCGCAAAAATATCATGTGCTTCTTCAGTCGGTGCGTAGCGGCCGTGAGTACGCGAAAACAGACGGATGCCCAATTGGCTCTCGGTGTGCTTCATCACGCGACTAATGCCTGGTGCGGACACTCCCAACAATTCGGCAGCTCCCTTAACAGTGCCTGCCACGGTAATAGCACGAATGACCTCGATTTGGCGCAGTGTCAGCATAACTTATCCCTTCTGGCAAAAATTAACATGACGTTTGCTAAATGGTCAAACAGGGTATTCGAGTTAAGTTTTTTCTTACTTTAGATGTGCCTCAACTTTCCTCGGAGGCAGTATGTACTCTTTTTCAGACGCCGTTGTGATCGAAGACGAATTCTTGCGCGATGGGTTGCAGAACGAAGCCCGCGCTTTTTCTATGGAAGAAAAACTATCCTTTGTTTCGGCGCTTGAAGCCGCTGGTGTCTCACGCATCCAACTCGGCTCGTTTGTGCACCCCAAATGGGTGCCGCAAATGGCCGACACTGACGCATTGTTTGATGCCATATCTCCACGTGATGGCGTGACATACACTGGATTGGTGCTCAACAAAGCTGGCTTGGAACGCGCGCTCAATGTTGGGGCCAAGCATCTGTCGATTTCAATTTCAGCCAGCGAAACACATTCGCAAAAAAATACAAATCGCAGCGTCGACGAAGGCCGTGCTGCAATCGCACCTGTCATTGAAAGAGCCCTGTCTGAAGGTATCACCGTAAGAGCAGGCATTCAGTCGGCACTTGGCTGCGGCTTTGAAGGTAGGATTGATCCCGTTCGTGTCTTGAACATTGCACAATTCTTTGCAGCCATGGGCGTACAAGAGCTGAACATCGCGGATACCGCCGGTTTGGCAAACCCCCGTCAGGTCTATGATCTTTGCGCCTTGCTGGCAGACAACGTTGCCCCGCAGTTATCCCTACACCTGCACGACACCCGCGGCATGGGTATCGCCAACATGGTAGCTGGCCTGCAAGCAGGAGTGCGGGTGTTTGACACAGCCCTTGGCGGGCTTGGCGGCTGTCCATTTATCCCCAAAGCCACTGGCAACATCTCAACGGAAGACGCGGTGTTCACTTGCTCGGAAATGGGCCTTGAAACCGGCATCGATTGGCAAGCCCTGAGCGGAGTTGTTGCTCAGGCAGAAACCCTTTTAGAGCGCACGCTCCCAGGGCGGATGGGGCATGTCGCGCCTCCCCCTTGGCTGACAGCGCAGGAGACCGCACATGCGTGACTATTCCCTGTCTTACCTGACCATTCCAGGTGTCACACCGCCAGAGCAGGTCGAAATTGCCGCGCGCGCAGGCTATAGCCACGCAAGCTTTCGCTTCATTCATTTGAATGTCGCTGGCGAGCCGGACATTGACCCGACAGACCCCCAAATCCTGCGGGATACCAAAAGTGCGATGGATGCAACCGGCGTCAAATGTTTCGATGTCGAGTTGGCACGCATTCACCGAGACATCGATCCAGAGAGCTTTCGTGCCGCGTTTGAGGCGGGCGCCGAGCTCGGTGCCAAACAAGTCATCTGTTCAGCTTGGACCGACGTGCGCAATGACCGTCGCTTTGTAGTCGACCGTTTTAGCGAAATTTGCGAGCTGGCCCGCCCGTTAGGTTTGACCGTTAATCTCGAGTTCCCCGCCTTCTCGCGCTTGACGGTGCTGGAAGATGTGCTTGATGTTCTGGAACTGTCAAACTGCGTAAACCAAGGTGTTTTGGTCGACACGCTCTATATGCACTTCAACAAAGCGCCTCTGTACGCACTTGAGCGCGTTCCGGCGCATTGGATCAATTTCTTCCATATCTGCGATGCGGCCGATCTGGTTTTCACCAAAGAAGGCATGATCCAAATCGCACGCGACGCACGACTGTACCCCGGCGAAGGCGCAATTGATTTCTCAGCAATCAACGATCTTTTCCCCAACCATCCACTGGCGCTTGAGCTGCCCAATGCAGCGCGCTCAGCCGAGGTTGGTCACGAACAGCATGCCCGCAACTGTCTTGAAGCTGCCCAAGCAGTTTTTGAACCAGTTGCAGACACACGACAACGCATGTGGGGCTAACGCCCCGCCATCCACACCTTCAAAGGAGTTTAAAATGGCCCGCGAATTGACAAGCGACGAAAAACAAACCGTGGCGGACATGATCGCCCGCGCCCGCGTGGCGATGGATCAGATCAAAGACTACGACCAAGATCAGGTTGACCGCCTGGCCCGCGCCCTTGGCTGGGCTTGCGGCAACGAGAGCACATTTGTGCGCATCGCTCAGATGGGCGTTGACGAAAGCGGCATTGGCGACCGTGCTGGCCGTGCAGGCAAGCGCTTTAAAATCCTCGGTGTGCTGCGCGACGCCCTGCGTCAGAAATCTGTCGGCGTGATTGAAGAAGACAGCGTTAAAGGCCTGACCAAGATCGCAAAACCCGCTGGCGTTATTGCCTCGTTGATCCCTACCACAAACCCCGAATTGACACCTCCAGTCACTGGCATCTACGCGATCAAATGCAAAAACGCAGTGATCTTCTCCCCCCATCCACGTGCTAAAGCGACCACGGCTGAAATGGTGCGTGTGATGCGCGAAACCTGCAAAAAGTTGGGCGCACCTGAAGATCTGTTCCAGTGCGTTACCCAGCCTTCGATCCCGATGACCAACGAATTGATGTCAGAGTGCGATCTCACGCTGGCCACCGGCGGCAAGCCGATGGTTCAGGCAGCCTATTCTGCCGGCAAACCCGCCTATGGTGTTGGTGCTGGCAACTCGACCATGCTGATTGACGAAACCGCCGACATCAAAGAAGCCGCGATGAACTCGCGCATCTCCAAAACTTCGGACTTTGGATCGGGCTGCTCGGCGGACGGTAACCTTCTGATCGCCGAACAGGTCTACACCGACATGCGCGACGCTCTGGAGGCCGAAGGCGGCTATCTGTGTAATGCAGATGAAAAAGCCCTGATCGAAAAAGCCCTTTGGAAAGACGATGGCGGCCGCCGCGTGGAAACGGTGGCAATCTCAGCTCAGAAAATTGCTGAATTTGCTGGCTTCACTATTCCAGAAGACCGCAAATTCATCATGGTTGAGCAGGATGAGATCGGCAAAGAACACAAGTTCTCTGGTGAAAAACTTTGCGTTGTCATGGCTCTCTATAAGTTCAAAGACTTTGACCATGGACTGGCGCGCGTACGTGACATCTACAGCGTCGGCGGCGTTGGCCATTCTTGCGGCATCTACTCATTTGACGAGGAACGCATTCTGCGCCATGCAGCCAATGCGCCTGTGAGCCGTGTCATGGTCCGTCAGCCACAATCCAAAGCTAACGCCGGTAGCTTTGACAATGGCATGCCGATGACCTCATCGCTGGGTTGCGGCATCTGGGGTGGCAACATCACTAACGAAAATGTCTCGCTCAAGCACTATATGAACGTCACTTGGGTTGCGCGCCCCATCGCCATGGATCGCCCGTCGGACGAAGAGCTGTTTGGCGAATTCTACAACACGGAGACCATGTAATGGCTAAGGGCGAAATCGCACACCAGCTGTGCCGGTATCTTGAAAACCGCGGGATCGAACATGTGTTCGGTCTTTGCGGGCACACAAACATCGCCGTTCTGGCGGCCATGTCTGAAAGCAACCTCGACTTTGTCAACGTGCGCCATGAACAGATCAGCGCGCATGCCGCTGACGGTTACGCACGCGTCAAAGGCAAAGCATCGGTGGTTCTCAGCCACCTTTCCCCTGGCCTAACCAATGCGGCCACCGGCGTTGCTAACGCGGCGCTGGACTGTATCCCAATGGTGGTGATCGCCGGTGACATCCCGTCCTACTACTACGGCAAACACCCGCATCAGGAAGTTAACCTGCACGCCGATGCATCGCAGTATGAAATCTATCGTCCGTTTGTGAAGCGCGCATGGCGTGTGGACACCCCAGAGCTGCTGCCTGAGATCATGGAGAAAGCTTTCACCTTGGCAGAAAGCGGCCAACCGGGTCCAGTTCTGGTCAACGTGCCGATGGATTACTTTTCTGCTGAGATCGAAGATGCACTCTGGGAAAAGCAATCCAGCAACGCCAAGACGCTGCGCGCGCCGTCACTGGACGACGACACCGCGCGTGAAATCGTCGCCAAGCTGATCGATGCCAAAGATCCCGTAATCTATGCAGGCGGCGGCGTGGCCCTGTCCAAAGCGTGGGACGAGCTGAAAGAACTGGTTGATCACCTGTCGCTGCCAGTGGCCCATTCCCTGATGGGCAAAGGTTGCATTGCAGATGACCATCCGCTGGTTCTGGGCATGACCGGTTTTTGGGGCACCAAGTTCACCAATCAGCAAACACTCAAGGCGGATTGGATTTTGGGCCTTGGTACACGCTTTAAGGAAGCTGATTGTTCCTCTTGGTATCCGGAATATACTTTCCATATCGGTGATGGCGCCAGCAAGCTGGTTCAGATTGACATCGAACCACAGGAAATCGGACGTAATTATCCGGTTGAAATCGGTGCTGTGGCTGATTTGAAAGCCGCGCTCAAGGTGCTGGTTCGCGTCGCCAAGGAAATGCTGCCAGAAGGCATCCAGCGCCCCGCATTGGTCAAAGCCATTGCAGACTTCCGCGTGGAATTTGCCGCGTCCAACACCGAGATGCAGCAATCTGATGCCTTCCCGATGATGCCTGAGCGCATTCTTGCCGATCTGCGTGCGGCGATGCCGGAAAACGCCTATCTGACCTCTGACGTTGGTTGGAACAAGAATGGCGTGGCACAACAGTTTGACATCCTCACTCCGGGTACAATCCTGATCCCCGGTGGCTTTGCCACTATGGGCTTTGGTCCCCCCGCCGCACTTGGCGCCAAGGTGGCCGCACCTGATCGTGTGGTGATCTCTCTGGTAGGGGATGGCGGCTTTGGTCAAAACCCCGCCGTATTGGCAACTGCTGCAGAAATGGAGCTGGGTGTGATCTGGGTTGTGATGAACAACAACGCCTTTGGCACCATCGCAGGTCTGCAGAAAGCGCATTACGACCTGAACTACGGCACGCTGTTCCCCAAGGCAGCCAGTCCGCTGGAGCAGACACCTGACTATGCAACGATTGCGCGCGCATATGGATGTGAAGGCATCCGCGTCGCGTCCGCCGCCGAGTTCAAACCCGCATTGGAAGTTGCCATCGCAAGTGGGCGTCCAACTGTGATCGACGTCGCGATGATCAACAACCCGACGCCGACCTCTGGCCACTGGAACATCCTCGACATCTACTCGCCCGAAGGCGGGGTCGGGCACGTAAGCACAGATTAAGTACCCACTCGGCGGGGCGCATACACTTTCGGTTTGCGCCCCGCCCTTCTTAACACCAAGGATTCTCGTGATGAAAACCTCAATCTCTACTGTCACAATCGCCGGAGACCTGAGCGAAAAACTCGCCGCAATCGCCGCCGCCGGATTCGATGGCATTGAGATTTTTGAACAGGATTTCATCGCCTTTGACGGCTCCCCAGCTGACGTTGGCAAAATGGTGCGCGATCATGGGCTGACCATTGATCTCTTCCAACCTTTGCGCGACTTCGAAGGACTTCCCGAAGATCTACGCCGCCGTGCTTTTGACAGGATCGAGCGCAAATTTGACCTAATGCAAGAGCTTGACTGCGATCTCCTTCTGGTTAGCTCCACCAATCATCCCAAAGCGCTTGGCGGAATAGACCGAATGTCGAGCGATTTTCATGAACTCGGCGAGCGCGCCGCAAGCCGCAACCTGCGCATTGGCTATGAGGCTCG
Organism: Rhodobacteraceae bacterium Alg231-30; assembly: GCA_900143615.1. Taxonomy (GTDB): domain Bacteria; phylum Pseudomonadota; class Alphaproteobacteria; order Rhodobacterales; family Rhodobacteraceae; genus Shimia. Next base: position 809,685 of record FREU01000001.1, on the reverse strand, counting down.
CGCTTGGGGCAAGCATGTCAACGACTACCGCGACGCATGGGAAGTCGTCCGCCGCGCCGACCACCGCTGCGTGGGTCTAATCCTTGACAGCTTCCACACGCTGGCGCGCGGTTCTGATCTAAATCCAATCCGCTCGATTCCCGGAGATCGCATCTTTCACGTCCAATTGGCTGATGCGCCCAAGATCGAGATGAACCTCGAATATTTATCCCGCCACTTCCGCACCATGCCCGGTGAAGGTGATCTTCCGCTAGTGGATTTCATGTCTGCGGTGGCGACGACTGGCTATGCAGGCCCGCTTTCGCTTGAAATACTCAACGATCAGTTTCGTGCTGGCAGCCCACGTGTGATCGCAGTCGATGGCAAACGGTCTCTGTTGTTCTTGATGGATCAAGTCCGCCGGACAGCTTCCGATGTCACGACTGAATTAACCCCACCGCCAATGCCACCCCGGGTACCGGTGGAAGGCGTCGAATTTATCGAATTTACTGCCAGTGACAAAGACATCGCGGGCTTGGAAACCACCCTTGCAACACTAGGCTTTAACGCAATAGCCAAACACAAATTGAAAGACGTCACACTTTGGCGCCAAGGCGACATCAATCTGGTGATAAATGCTGACAAAGACGGCTTTGCCCATTCGGCCTATATCATGCATGGACTTTCGGTCTGCGACATCGGTCTAATGGTTGAAAACGCCGGCGCGGCAGTCGATCGGGCGCGCGTTTTAGGGGCAAGCCTGTTCTCTCAAAAACGTGGCGAGGCAGAGCTCGACATTCCTGCGGTACGTGGTGTTAGCGGCTCTGTGTTACACTTCCTGGACAAAGTTTCCGACCTTGCCGAAGTCTGGGACAGCGAGTTTCAAGCGCTTACAAATAACACGCAAAATCATGAAACCGGACTAACACGCATCGACCACATCGCGCAGGTTACCAATTTTGAAGAAATGCAAACTTGGACGCTGTTCTACGACGCGATTTTTGATGTTGAAAAATCACCAATGGTTGATGTTGCCGACCCCAGTGGACTTGTACACAGTCGCGCGATCCAATCACGTGACGGCAATTTTCGCCTCACACTGAACGGCGCTGAAACCCACCGAACGCTTGCTGGACGTTTTGTGGCAGATAGCTTTGGCTCATCAGTGCAGCACCTTGCATTCGCCACCGACGACCTGCTCAACACTGCCAAGAAGTTGACATCGAACGGCTTTGAAGCACTTAAGGTGCCAAATAACTACTACTCTGATCTCGTCACACGTTTCGATCTCGAACCCGAGTTCCTCGCCGCTCTAAAAGCCGCGAACGCTTTTTATGACGAAGATGAAACCGGAGCTTACTTGCAGCTTTACAGTCGCCCACACAGTGACGGCTTTTTCTTTGAGATCGTAGAACGCCGTGGCGCGTTTAATTGCTATGGAACATCTAACGCACCCTACCGCACCGCCGCACAAAAACGCTCATCACGTGCGCCAAGTGTACCACGCAGGTGACGCCTGCTCAGGCGCAACCTAGGCAGACCGACGGGACACTAGAGAGTCGACTACAGCTTACCTCTATGGGCTTCGTAACGGGGCTATCCATTGCGCGCGCCGTGTAGTCTAGCAATCTAGCAGAACCGCTCCCATTAGCGAGGCTTCCAATTGCTTTCAATTGCATCGCACAACACCCTATTTCTCTTAGCAGAAGATCGGAAAAATGCGTGCATTTCAACGTGCCGCGGCCCCCTTCTCCTTCAAGAAGTGGTATAGGTTTTTGTAAACTTCAGAGCAGTCGCCACTTTCGACACACTCAGGATCCTTCGCGGGCGCGTCCACTTTCGACCCCTTAGGATTTGCCGAAGAGCTTTCACGATTGGTTTGAACGGGCACTGGAGCAGGTAACGTTGAGAAACCTGGCGAAGTGTTTAAAGCTCGAAGCGTATCGAAATCCAAAACACCATTTGGCAGCAGGTTTTGCGAGTCTTGGAAACTGCTTATTGCCTTCCGAGTTGCGTCATCCAGAACACCCTTTTGATGTGACTGCAAAAACCCCAGTTGCACGAGCTTCGATTGCGCTGACGTAATCGTAGACACATTCGCTTCATGCCTATGAGCTCGCTCAAGCCGTTCGTTATTCTTCGGATCGGTAGTAGGGTTACCTAGGCATGTCCAATAAGGGACGCTGGCATGGCGCCCAATCAATTCGATTGCACCAACCTCAATGAGATTGCGAACCGCCTGGCTTTGACTTTCAATTCGTTCAATTCGAAAGGGTACGCCCAGCGAACCAACAGCGATAAAACCAGTTGCTCCGGCCTCAAAGCGCTTTTGTTTAACAACCATAGAATTTGCAACTGAACCGCCAGCTAGCACACGACGGCTGGGGTACTCCACAAGATGCATGTCTACACTTACGATTGAAAGGTTCCGTGTCCCTCGTGCAAAACTATCAGTCACACCGTTCGTGCCATCTCGAGTTATGCCAACTGTTAGGGCGGTATCAGATGTTTTCTCATCAACTTGGCTAATTGAACCCCTGATGTATAGCTGCGGTTTCAACTCACCCTTTTTTCGTGTTGTAACCAACTCAAGCTGTCCGAAACCCGATATCCTAGCTTGGTCCAGAAATATATAGCGCCCATTGCTGCGGTTCATCTGATTGATTGCATTGATCAACATGTCGTCGGCTCCAACATCAATGTCATCAGTATTGTCGGGAAACCCAGACGAAGATATAAGGCGAGAAGCCCCCCTCGATTGGGAAAGTAGCTTGTCCATACAATCCAGCGCATAGGAAAAAGACGTTATATTTCTCGCGGGCCTTGTATTCGGTTCAGCTATTGCCGGAGCGAAACGCGGATCTGGCCCAATGCATCCAGATAGGCCAAGGCAAAAAATTAAAACACCTAGATGGCGAGCCACATTATTAATAAAAAACATCACGCGCACCGATACAACCAGCAAATACTTTACGCATCACGGATTTAACACTTTATAAAAATCAGAGAACCCTTGAACCGAAATTTAGCAAAATTATTTACCTCGTGCGCTCATCGACAAAATTTCACTTCACTGGAAACTGGGATTCTGCCATAATAGCGGCCCACTTTTCTTAAAGCTCAAGGCCTCTAAGACAACAGCATTGGTGTTCAACGTAACCACACTATTGACACTACTATCTTCCTCGTAAATTCCGGCTTTCCACCCATCTTCTCCGGCTAGCGGTTTCAAAATGGACAATATACCATGAGTATAATCTCGATCATATATAGCGTCCCAAGCAAAGGCCGCTTTTAAACTAATAGTACGATAATTAGGATAATGAACGCCATCCTCGGATATGACGGCCCAATCAGTTTGACCATCGGTAACAGACGAATACAAAAAGAAAGGTTCCCGATCAATATGGTCTTCGGAGACCATAGTTGCAATGCCCTTTTCATGAAACCTTGCTTCTTGGGCCAAGTAAACTTGGGCCGCGAGTACAGTGTTCTCCGAATTGAATCCAAGCTCAATAACTTGGAGAAAAAAAGGTTCACTAACAATGGGAGTGATTGCGTCAAGAGATTCAAATTTCCGCCTGTCAATAGGAACAGAAACCTCATTGACGTTTGTCCAATCAAGAACATCTTTTGTACTGGCTGCCACGAACGTGTCCAACCCATAGAGCGCGCCAATCCGAGCTCCATATTGCTCATAGCCCAACCGGCCCTCCTGCAAATACACAATTTCTGATTCACGGCGAGAAGTTCCAATCATAACCCCTTCTTGCGCAATTGCAGACAAATTCCATTCTGAGATAATTCGATCGATACCGTTAGAATATTCGGAATGGCGGTTTCGTAATGCCTTGAGTGAAGACAGTAATCGCATAACATCCAAAGCTGACCAACCAACCCCCACAGGAACAGGCGTGTTGTCATAGTCAACCATTTCCAACGTCTTCGTATTGTAAACTTTATTAGGAAGATCGCGATCAAACAATTTCATCTTCCCAAGTGCCTCAAGCAATAGTTTAACCCGCAAATCAAAGGTAGCACTGGAAATCAGGTCCAAATCCCTTGCGGATAGCAGGGCGAACAAGTACCCACCTTGATCCCATAGTGTCGTTGACGGAAAACCAGCGACGGAATCAACTAAGCCGGTTTCAGACCGAAAATGGGTTTCGAAATACATCCAAGCAACTCGACCATTTTCAATGTCGTGCACGGATAGATCACGAACAGGCGCCACTGCAATTGCTGTTTCACGATAGACGTCTCCACTTCCATTTCTCAAACCCACAGACAAAGAACCCTCTACATATTGTGCCGCCAGCACAACCGAGCAAATTCCAGAGAGAAAAATCAATCTAGAAAAATGCGCTTTAAAAAACACCATCAAATAAACATCCACCTACCTGTGATTAATTTTCAACTCTTAACGCCGCAGCCGGGTTCCAAAAAATGAATCTAAAAATTTGCCCCATTAGAATGAAATTGCAACTCAACCAAAACAAATTGACATAAACTGCTGGATAATCTGGAGAAGACCATCCACACCAGAACGACAACAACGAGAAAAGACCAGAAAATGCCAAAATAAACATTGCTGCAACATTGGGCAAAATATACCTAAATGCCCCACCAGAAGAGGGTATCTTCGTCGTTGGATTAAATCCAGGCCTTCTACCTGAAACAACAAAAAAAAACGCCCTAAGGTTAATGAACATGCAGGCAGCATTTAAAACGCGCCCTTTTGAAAGGGGAAGATTTTTACTGGTAGACATAAGGGCCAGCTCTCCAAAAACAACCATGGGAACAAAGTACCAAAAAAATTCTGAAGAAAAAGACTTCACTGCCGAGTAGCCTGACACCAAAGAATACGCTGGAGCGAAAATCAAGATGGGAACCCAAAGAGAAGACGCATAAGACCAAAACGTGGAAAGATAGTGTAGCTTTGTCTTCCAACTCATCTTATTCCCAAAAATAGACCCACTTCGGAAGGCGATATCAAAAGTGCCACGTGCGTATTTTACTCGCTGCGATGCCCAGGCTTGCACGCTCCATGGCGAAAGCATCCGGGCCTCCACTTTCGGATGATAGACGGATTCCCATTGTTTGCCTGAGCTACCATGGGCCAAAATAGAAGAATATAGATCTTCCGAAACGTGAAAGCGAAATGGCTCCAGAGGAACGCACTCAGCAGCTTCAGTCAAATTTGAGAGACCTCCGACCTTCATAATCTTTACTGAATCAACTAATTTTTTTCCCAGCGCGCTGGAGAAAATTGCTTCCCTTCTGTGAATAGATGCCGCCCCGCAACAAAAAGAAGAAGCATTTCGATTTCGTCTCCTTTGAATTATGTCAAAGAACACAGAAGGATCCGAAAAGAACGGGTCAAACTCACCATGGTTTGGTCCCGAAAACAAGCCAGCAACAATCGGCATACGAATTGAATGAAGCTTTAAAACTCGCGCCAAACGTTTACCCCACCTTTCGCGACATGGAAGGTCATAGAACCAATGCGGTGTTTGCACCCACGCCACATCATCTTTTGAGAAGTATCCAAGTGTATTTTTCAAAAAGGTGGGAAAAAGACGGGTATCGGCGTCACAAATTACAACGAAGTCGCCTTTAGTTCTGAATAGCGCATTGCTTAAATTCCCTCCCTTGAATCCTTCTCGAGCACTTCTTGCTATGTAGGACACTGACTGCCGGCTCGCGAGCAGTTCGATCCCACTACGATTTCCGTCGTCGAGGATGTAAACTCTCACTTCAGTATTTATTGGCCAAATTACATTTCGGGCTGCCTCGACAGTCGCTTCAAGCATGTGCTCGTCTTCATCTACCGTCGTAATAAATATATCGACAAGAATTTCACCAATTTGATCAAGAGGGTCATTATTTTGACTTTTCATCGGCGGCGACCAAGGTGTGTCGCCCTCATCCCAGATATCAAAGTAGAACAATATTGTGCCAAATATCGTCAATGTTTCCGCCAATGCTACCATGAACGAAAACAAAATGGCTTCTGGGTTCATCGATTCGGCCCAACGCCAATAGAGGTATCTAATGCTTGCCGCTACAGAAGCTCCTGCGAAAAAGTGCCAAAACAACCTCTCTTTCATACTTAGTGGCCTGAACATCGGAGGGTTGCGGCCTTCAAATTCAAGAAAATATGGTCCATTATCTGGATCAATTACGCGAGAGCTGGTTGACTCATTTAGTTGTAAATTTTCAATTAGACCCATTACACTCGTACTTTGTATTGACATAACCAAAAAACATGGAGGAAGGCACCTAGTTAGACCAACAACACAAGAAGATCACAGTATTTCTCTAGAATATGACAACCAGTATCTGTGTGTTAAGGAAGAACAAATTGCCATTTTTTTTGAAGAATTTGGCCCCCAGTCTCTGTATAGGATATATTACCTTCCTTTTGGCGCTGCCCCTGGTTCCACAGAATCTGTGATGTCATTGGATAAACCCCATTCTTAAAGACTACGACATTGCTGAACTGTTTTCCGGGACGCACTACTGCTCCGGGCATTATAAGAGAGCGCTTAATTGTAGCATTCTGGGAAATTCTCCCCCCTTCCATAACGCAACAATCCTCCAAAATAGCTTCCGCCCCCACAATACTGTGATCTGCTAAATAATTTGTTCCCAGAAACGATGAACTCGCCGAAATTTTGGAAGTCTTACATGCCCATGTTTCATTAATGTTTATAAGTCCGTCCAATTCAAACCAGGGAAGCAATTTAGACAGAGCTAAACGTAGGAAATTATAGTATTGTAAGGGTGAGTCTGTTGGTCGATAGGATTCCTTGGCGGTCAAAAATTGAACTTTTCCTCCTTGCGAAACTATGTGAGGGATAAGGTCACTTTCTATATCTGCACTTGCCGTGAGGTTACACTCTTTTAAAGAACGGGGAGAAAAAACATATGCAATTGCTTTTCCAGAAGTGTACTTTTGAAAAGTTGATACGGTGGGAACCGAATCAACGTTACGTGCAATTAGTTGAATTTTTTTTGAAGATCCTTCGACAGCAATCTCATTTTCATTTCCTATTATAGTAACGTCAGCTTTTATTTGTTTGTGACGCTGCAATGCATCCACAAAATCGATGTTGAAAAATACGTTTCCCGACGTAACGACAAAATCCTCTTGAAATGCGTTCAAAACTTGACATATATTTATCAAAGCTCCTCCGCTTCCTAGATTTTGACTTGTCCATCCTTTAGATGAAAGATTTCCTCCTTCATTCAAAAAGGTCATCGATTTTCTAGAAGAATGAGGAACGCAATATTGAACTTCCTGAGACGAGGCACCAGGATTTAGAATAAAATCTCGAATTCCGTATTTAGTAAGGTTGTTTACGACTCTGGCAATCAGAGGTTCACCAACGCAGTCGAGAAGAGACGAACATTTGCTTGGAAACAACGAGCTGAATGAATAATCTTCTAGATCATTACAAAGAATGACAGCCTTAACGCCACATAGAGTAACTTGCTTTAAGTATTCATCCTTCAGGGCCACCTCAACAGAACTAAAAGATCTCAACAAGCTTTTCAGCTTCATTTTCTCTTCTGTTGCAAATTGTTTATCCAAGCAAACCACAAATATTTCAACCTGCCTACGTAATACGGAACGAAGCTCTATTAGAGCTGCTACACCACTATAACTAATTTGCTCCACGCTTAGTATGTCGATTATAACACATCCTCCCCCCCACCTCGACACTCTGTTTATTTCCTGCTCCAGAGACATTATATCCGGCGCGCACAAATAGCTGCACTTAACTTTTATGACAAGAATTTTGCCGATTTCATCAAAACTTAGGATCATCTATATCCCTCTGAAATTATTTTTCCTCACTGTAATGCGTGCTCTCATCTAGCTGGCCCTACACTAACGTTACTTCCTTTCCACTTCCTTCACGAACACTAAGTTTTCATCGAGATATGTCGGCCTCATCCACTGAACTTGCTTTGCAGCTCAGCTTCCCTTACACAACTTTACTTACATATTTTGTTTTTGGCGGCCCACCTTCGTCTGCATCTACGTTCTAGGCCGTATAATTTCCTGATCAACTCAATATCATGTTTGTTTTTTTCATTGCATTAGTGTGACGCGCATTGATATCGACATTAGATTTCTGCAGAGAATTTTTAATTACCTGAAAAAACTTATATAAAGTCAGTGAACATTGTGATAAGAATACCTTTAACCGATTTCGTCAAAAATGGGTGATTATCTTTTACCTGATTGCGCCTACTATAAGTCCACGCACTCCAAATAAACCTACATTTAGAACTTACTAACCCTCTGAAAATATTGACATGATTTTTTTCAACACATCCTTCCTCCAATTTTCATTGATTTTCTTTTCGTTTTGGGTATGCGAAAAGGAGGGGGAGGCATTTTCACCCAACTTATTGCTCTAACGGCAAGCTTATGCAGGCATTATATGTAGTTTTCGCCATTTAAGTGAGTTCGTTTTCTATAATCCTGAACGCATCCTTCTAATTTTCGGCCAATGTTTTGGCTGATACCAATCAGTTCTTCACCTTAATTATATATCAGGGTTGTGCAAAAATCCTTTTACTACGTCCAAATGAACTTACTTTGCGGGATCATTATCAAAAATTCGTAAATAAATTGACCTCAAACTTACGGCGAATCTTCATGTCCATTCAAACATTGTTGTGGCTGTTGGTTTAGTTTTCAAATTTTGGAGCCGCCAATGATGTACTTTTCACTTCGTTCCCTCAGCTTTTTTCTAGGGCTTCTAGTTTGCAACGTTGCTTTAGCTCAAATGTCAGGTCAGGAAATGTGTACTGATAGTTTCGGACAATTGGATGTATCATTACCATCCTGCTCCGAACCAACCAAAATTCCCCCTCCACCCGAAATTTCCAATAAAGTGATGGAAAACCACATTTTTTTCCTCAAAGGGGGAACTTCTCTTGGAGATGGGGAACGCAAGCAGATTGATGCGCTTGTTGGTGCGCTTAGCACGGGCTTAATGGCGGACGCTTGTCTTTTGCTCGTAGGTCACTCGGATTCGAGCGGCTCTCAAGCGCGAAACCTTGAACTTTCTATGGAGCGGGCAAATCTGATTGCCAGAATTCTTAAGAATGCGCTTTCTTCGTCAGTCCGCACTATTGAGGTTGCTGCTGAAGGCGAAGCACGTTCACTTTCTGGGTTCGCATCGAGCTCGCTTTATAATCGCCGCGTCGAAATTTTCGCTCGTAAGTGCCGATGATCTTACAACGCGAAAATCACCAAATCACTATTTTGTAATTTCCCTGTCTGGAGTTAGGGAACACTTTATGTGCCATCCAAAACTTTCAGGCCGTCACGTTTCCCTTGGCTCAGGACTTAGTCCCCATGAGTGACAATTGCAGCCAAGAAGTTTGCGGAGAAAATTACGGCAACCCAGACGATCCCACTAAAAAGGCGGTCACAAATGCACATTTTCAGGGTTCATTGAAGACAAGTGATCAACGCTTCCCTGGCAACATCGCGGGAGACTTGGCGAGCCGTGGAGGACTCGAACCCCCGACCTGAGAATTAGAAGTTCCCTGCTCTAATCCAGCTGAGCTAACGGCCCGCTCTTCTTTCGACTGTATCCGCCGAATCCCGTGCCTTGTCAACTTGGTAGCGAGATGGGGTCGACACCTAAAATGGCCCAACGGTACCACCCCAAGTGATAGGCATTTTTGTGCTTGCTAATGACTGTTGTGCGGTTAAGTCAAGTGGACGAGCAGAGCCTTTCAGGGCTTAGTCATGTTCCGCTAAATCTCGGTCATGCACCGCCGCCTTCTGCAGGAAGTCATTTTGTCCACGATGCGTTTTTAGCATCGGTTTCCACTCGGATCTAAAGGCGGTTGATCTGTGGGAGAAAGTCGCCACTAGTCTCAGGCGATCCCTCTTTCATGACTGGTTCTAATGCATACACAGCCTACACCTGAGTAGGCTGGATGCTCGGCTCTAGGCAGAATTAGAACAAATTATCTACCACGACGCAGTTACCAGTCGATGTCAAAACGAGACACCACCGTGCGTACTTCTGCTTCGGACAATTGGCGGGGGTGCATTTCTCGAGTGAGAAGCGCCAATTTGGCAGTTTCTTCGAGCTCTTCCATTGCAAATGTCGCCGCCCAAAGGTCTTTGCCAGCCACAACCGGGCCGTGGTTCGCCAGCAAAATGGCAGATCGTTTACCTGCCAATCCACGAACAGCCTCTCCCATTGCTGCATCTCCCGGCAGGAAGAAGGGCAAAAGCTTCACTTTGCCCAATCGCATGATGCCATAAGGTGTGAGTGGCGGTAGGACATTGTCCGGATCGGTGTCTGGTAGCATCGACAAAGCGACTGAGTGGCTGGAATGTAGATGGACCACCGCCCCTGTCCCGCTGCGGGTGTCATAAAGGGCGGAATGCAATGGTACCTCTTTGGTTGGCTTGTCACCGCTGAGATGGCGAAACTCTTTGTCCAACAGGCTGATCTTGGCCGGATCGAGAAACCCCATCGAACTGCCTGTAGGGGTCACAAGCAGTCGATCATCGCTCAATCGAACCGAGATATTCCCCGAAGCGCCGCAGGTGAGGCCGCGATCAAACATAGACTTGGCGATCAGGCAAATGTCTTCACGTGCCTTTGCCTCTTCGCTCATGCGGGGGCCTCCATCATTTTTAGAGCTGCTGAGAAGAAATCCTCTGCTCCAAAGTTTCCTGACTTTAACGCAAGTGCAAGCGGTCGATCTGTAACTCTAACAACCGGCACGCCGGGCGCGATACGTGGGCCGATACTCAGGGCCTTTGCATTTAGTCCCTTCACCACAGCGCCCGAGGTTTCGCCTCCGGCCACAACCATCCGTGTGACGCCTCGCGCCGCCAAGACGGCCGCTAATTCGGTGAACAAAGTCTCAATCGAATGCGCCGCTCGATCGGAACCGTATCGCTGCTGAGCTGTGCGAACCACGTCTGGGTCAGCAGATGAATACACCAATGGTATCTTGTCTTGCTCCAGCACCCAATCCGCGAGGCTGGTCGCGGTGACATCGCTGTCGATAGCAGCCTCGGCGCTGACTTCATACGCAGGATTATTTTGTCGATGTAGTGCCACCTGGACCCGCGTTGCGCGCGAACATGAGCCTGAGATAACCACGCAAGGCCCGTCTACCGCCTGCCATTTAGGAACGCTGGGGCGCGCGCCGAAATTTGCAGGTAGACCGAGCGCGATACCTGACCCGCCGCACACCAATGCCTGGCCATTTGCGGCTTTGCCGATTGCCAACAGGTCCGCATCATGAATGGCATCGACGATCACCATTGCGGGGCTCGTTGGTAGCGCATCATTTATGTGTTGCGGACCTTGCGCCACGGTCTGTGCCGAAATATGTGCAATTGGCCAATCGGTCTGCGCCCCAAGCACCCGACGTAGATCGGGGTCGCGCATTGGGGTCAAAGGATGATCCTGCATGCCGCTTTCGTTCAATAGTACGTCCTGCACAAAAAGATGTCCTTGATAGACACTGCGCCCGTTTTCCGGAAAGGCTGGAGATGTCAGGATGTGTTGCGCACCGGTGCGTTTGGCCAAAGCCTCCAGAACGGGCCCGATATTGCCTTCGGACGTGCTGTCAAATGTAGAGCAGACTTTTAGCACGATCTGCTCCGCACCTTGGGCCAATAGCCAGTCGCAAGCGCCCAGACTATCAGCCACGGCCTCAGCAACAGGTGCGGTACGCGATTTGAGCGCGACAACGCCAGCATCCAATTGGGCATCCGCCTTTTTATCCGGAATGCCAATGAACTGCGTCACCGACATGCCAGCTTCGGCCAGCGTTAAGGCAATGTCGCTGGCACCGGTGAAATCATCCGCAATCACGCCAAGCTTCATCTTTTCAGCTCCTTCATCGGGCCGAGATCTAGCCGGAATATATGGCTGGCCATGTCTTGGGGAAACAGTTCCCGCACCATTGGATCGTGACCGGGAATGATTAGTTCCGGTCGCGAGGCCAATTGATACAGTCGATCGAAACCGTCGAGCATGTTTTGTAGGTCCACCACGATTGGGAAAGGCTTTCGTGCCTGAAAATTCTCGTAATAATGCGCAGCATCTGAGGCCAGAACTATCCATCCTGCTTGTGTGCGAACTCGAACCGCCTGCAAGCCACGCGAATGACCGCCGATACAGTGCACGGTGACCCCATCCGCAATCTCGCTATCACCTTCGTGAAAGGTCAGCTTGCCACGATAAAGTCGCGTGACCGCTTCACAAACATGCCCCGCAGTAAAAGGCGCGCGCAACGTATCGTGACACATGCAGGGGCCGGTCGCAAAAGCCATTTCAGCCGCCTGCAGATGCAGGTGGGCATTGGGGAACAAGGCCAGACCGCCAGCGTGGTCATAGTGTAGGTGGGTGACGATGATTTCGGTTATATCCTCGGGCTTTAGCCCAAATGGCGCCAGTGCCTCACCGGGGTCCAGACGGATCGGGCGACCGCGCATCTGCGCCTCTTTGTGGTCATACCCGGTGTCCACTAGGATCACTCGATTGCCGTCCCGCAAAATCCACATGAAGTAATCCATGGCGTGCGGGGCGTCGTGATTGTCATCCAAGATAAAGCTGTCTGCCCGTGTTCGGGCGTTACGGTCGGCATATTTTACTGCGTGGACCTGCCACATTCCCGAGGCTGCGCTCATTGAACAACCTCCTCATAAATTCGCACCTCTTTTTGTGCGATCATCTCGGCAACAGCGGCATCGAATGTCTTGAAATGATCCGATCCCAAGTGATCCTGAAAAGCAGCGGCATCATCGTAGATTTCATACAGGAACACATCTGTGCCATTGCGCCAAATGTCGAAAGTTCGGCAGCCCGTTTCTTCTTTCAAAGACGTCGCTGCATTGTCGCGCATCAAAGGTAGGAAATCATTGATTTGGTTCGGCTTGATGCGGAAATTCACAACAACTGCATACATCAGGCTTCCTTTCGAGAGTTGCGCGACAGGCGGCGGCGTAGCGCCGGTATCTGCGCTGCAATCAACGTAATGTTGAGCATCAATAACACAGCCGCACCGGGTCGGGATACAAAGACGCCCAAACTGCCGTCTGATAGGAAAAGAGACCTGCGCAGCGTCTCGTCAAACATGCTGCCTAAAATGACACCAATGACCAGCGGAGCAATCGGATAGCGCATCAAATTCATGAAATAGGCAACAAACCCAACGCCGAGCATAAGGTAGAGATCGTTGATCCCACCACCAACACTAAAAGACCCAATTGTCGTTAGCACCATGACCACCGGCAAAAAGACGGTTTTGGGAATGCGCAGGATTTTCACAAAAATTCGTGCGGTAAACAGACCCAGAATGAACATGGTCAACGACGCTAAAACAAGGATGGCGACAACCCGCAAAATGATCGCGGGATCAATGGTAGGACCCGGTATCACGTTGTTGATTTTGAATGCCCCCATCAAGGCCGCGGCAGGGGGCGATCCGGGAATACCCAGAACCAGCAACGGGATCAACGCGCCACCTATGCAGGCATTATTGGCTGTTTCTGACGACAGCAAACCATCAACAGAGCCCTTTCCAAATTGATCGGCTTCCTTGGACACGGACTTGCTGACGCCATAAGAAACCCATCCCGCGACATCCTCGCCAACACCGGGGAGTGCCCCAACTCCAGTGCCGATGACCCCCGAGCGCGTGATTGTGGGCATGTAGCGGCGAATTGTCTTCATATTGGGTAAGATACGTCCCTGCAAAGCAACCATCTTGCCGACCTCGGCGTGTTTTAGCCCCTCCATAATTTGGGGAACGGCAAACGCGCCCATCAGAACTGGCACCACTTGAAATCCGGACAACATGTAGGACCAGCCAAATGTATAACGTGGTTCCGACAAAAGCGGATCCAGACCAACCATTGCCATGGCCAACCCGATCAGGCCGGAAATCCATCCCTTAATCACCAGATCCTCACTCATCAGAGTGCCTGACAACAAGATTCCGAAGAGAGCCAGCAGAGCTTTTTCAGGGCTGGCGATGTTTTGCGACACCAGCAGCAAGACCCAAACAAAAATCAGCAATGCGGCCGTGCCGATCAGTGTTCCAATGAAGCTTGCAGTGGTGATCAGACCCAATGCCTCTCCACCACGACCAGCTTTGGCCAGAGGATGCCCGTCCATCGCCGTAGCTGCACTTGCCGCGGTGCCAGGAATGTTTAGCAAAATTGAGGGGTAAGATCCGCCATAAATTGCGCCGACATAAGCCCCAAGCAGAGCTATCAGAGAATAATCGAGAGGTATTTTGTTGCCAAAAAAACCTGTCAGAATGGTCACAGCCAATGTGGCCGTTAGACCCGGCAAGGCCCCAAAGGTTATCCCAAGAAAGACTGAGACAATTAAGTAGGCGTAGGTGAGCGGGTCAGCGACCAGCGCAACAAAGGCGCTGCCGAAGCCCATCAGTTGTGAGAAAACAAATTCCATCTCAGCGGCTCCACAGCGGTTTTAGGGTCACATAGTAATGGTATTCGATCTGTTTGAAGATCAGGCCTCCGCGATTTGGAACGTTCTGGCGAAAGCCAAAGGCCATCGCGAGGACCAGCACCAGCGGTAACAATAGCGCCAGAATGGGAGTGATGCGCGCAACGCGCTCCCTTGGGCTAGCCGAGACCGCGACAACCGTCAATAATGCCCAGAGAACCAGCGTGATCCAATCATCAGAAAGCAAGGCCCATTCGCTGCGCGGCAAATGCGCGAACATTGCATACCCGCCCGCCGCAACAACGCTGGCGCAAGACGTCATCATTCGGTTTTGGTGGCCGCCATGATAGCCAAAAATCAAAGCGGTGATCAACAACCCAGAACACAAGATAAAATCTACCCGTGGCACCAATCCGACAATATAGAAAAACAGGATTAGCCCAAGTGTTGTAAAGCGTATTGCCTCTGCCTTGTCCCACCCCAAACCTAGGGCAGAAAAAGCCATTTTCGCCCCGCCGCTCTTGATCGAAATTCCCAGTAGAATTAAAGACAGCACCAACAGGCCCGAGAAAAGCCCCAGAGGCACAAGAGCGGCTGAATTGTACCAATCGCCGCCGCTCACACCGGCGCGGTTTTCTCCGAACAGCGGAATGAAGGACGTGCGCCAGAGAAAGAAAATCGACAGTGTACCAAGCACAATCGCTCCCCAGAAGTCCCGTGCGCGCAGGACCGCGATATCGTCAGAAGAAGTCAATGTTGCCTCCGATGGAATGCCTTTGCGGGCCAAGAGGGGGCAGGAAAATCCCACCCCCTATTCAGTGTGATCCAGTTCCGATCAGGGTTTTTCGATCCCAAGAGAGGCTGGATCAACAGTGGTCGCGCCAAGATCTTTCATCGTGTAGGCAAAATTGGCCTCCAGAGTTTCAAAGATCTTGCTGGCTTCTGGACCATATTGACCGCCCACATCGTATTTGTTTGCGGCGGCCCATTCGGCGACGGCGTCACCTGCAATCGCCTGTTCAAAAGCCGTTCCCAACGCGCTCTTCACGTCGTCCCCCACAGAATTGTGGACCGCAAAGCCAATCGCTTGCTTCAGCGGCAAATACTTGTCCAGACCATCGTAGATGCTAAAGGCGGATGGAACAGTCATGCCCGCAATTTCGGCATCGTCTGCCGTCAGCATCGCCAGAGGTTTCAGCTTGCCCCCCTCAATCAAGGCGGCTTGCTCTGCCAGCGACGTCACAACCAGTGCAACTTCACCGGCCATTGCCGCTTCCTGACCAGGAGCAGACCCTTTGTAGGGCACAAACTTGAATTCAACACCGGCCCCATTTTCGATGGCAAGTAAGTTCAGGTGGTGAATGGACCCCGCGCCTGAAGCGGCAGCTGGAATGCTTCCCGGAGCGGCCTTGGCGGCATCTACGAGTGCTTCCAACGTGTTATAAGGGCTATCTGCAGGGACCGAAATCAGATCTGGTGAGCCACCGACGATAAATGGGTACCAGAAGTCAAACTTCTTGTCCCATCCGCCCTGAACCGCGGCGGTTACATTGGATTCTGACAAGCCGACCAGAGTGTAACCGTCGTCTGGTTGGTTCATCACGTAGACCATGCCGTTGGATCCTGCGACGCCACCGGTTTGATTGATCACGTTGATCGACACAGGAAGGTGCTTTTCCATCTCTGCCATGATCATTCGGTTGATCGTGTCAGTGCCGCCTCCGGCGCCCCAAACTACGGCTGTAGTGATGTCGCGGTAAGGATAGTCCTGCGCGAATGATGAGCCAGCGAAAAGCCCGGTGGCTCCCGTCGCCAATACGGCAATACCGGCAAGCTTTACAAAGTTGAGTTTCATTCTATGTCCTCCCAGACTCAATGCGTTTGTTGTTGCATCTATTTGCGTATGCATTAATTAATGCGTTGTCAAATTTTTAGATGGCCCGAAGCAGGGAAATCTGCCAAAGAGGCCAGAGGAAGGAACGCGTAACCATGGTAAAAAAGATCGAGATCGCAGTGTTCTCAGGCGACGGAATTGGTCCGGAAATCACTGATCCTACAGTGAAAATCTTACAGAACCTTTCGGATCGTGCGTCGAGCTACGCACTCACTTTCACCGACGCTCCAGCAGGAGCAGCCCACTATCAGAAGACAGGCGAATCTCTTCCCGCGGCGTCGCTTGAGGCTGCTCGACGAGCTGACGCGATTCTCCTTTCTGCGATGGGTCTCCCTAATGTGCGTTATCCCGATGGGACCGAAATCTCGCCGCAAATTGAGCTGCGAAAGCTTCTCACTCTGTTTGCAGGTTTGCGTCCAGTCACCGTCCGTGCAGATCAGAAAACGCCGCTGAACATCCCTGAAGGTAAAGAGATAGACTTTGTTCTCGTGCGTGAGAGCACCGAGGGCCTGTTCCATACGCAGGGTTGCGGCGAAGTCACTGATAACGAGGCTCGAGAAACGCTGCTGATTACGCGCGACATCTCGGAAAAATTGTTCCGTTTCACCTTTGATCTCGCACACCAACGTAAGAAATCTGGGCGTGGTCCAGGACGCGTGACATGCGTCGACAAAGCCAATGTGTTCCGTGCCTTTGCCTTTTTCCGTGAAATGTTTAATGCCGAGGCCGCAAAGCATCCAAGCCTTACAGCAGACCATGCATATGTAGATGCAACCGCGCTTTGGATGGTGCAAAAGCCTTGGGATTTTGACGTGCTCGTCACCGAAAATATGTTTGGTGATATTCTATCCGACCTTGGTGCAGGTCTCATGGGAGGCCTTGGTCTGGCTCCATCTGCCGACATTGGTTTGGAGCATGCTGTGTTTCAACCTTGTCATGGGTCCGCGCCAGATATAGCCGGACAAGGCATTGCCAACCCGTTTGCAATGATCCTCTCCGCCGCCATGATGCTGGATTGGCTGGGACTGCAAAACAATAATTCAGAAATGCGGGCAGATGGTGAGCGATTGCGCGAAGCCGTTGAAAATGTCGTGGCCTCGGGCCGCGTTCTAACTCAAGATTTGGGCGGAACCGCAGGAACACAGGAAGCCGCTGCCGCGGTGGAGGCTCAATTGCACCGGGAGGAGTCGTAACGATGCCTGCTCCTGTTCCGGTGAAAGTTGCGTGTGTCGGTGCCGGATATTTTAGTCAATTCCACTACGGGAGCTGGTCGCGAATTGATAATGTGTTGCTGGTCGGCTCTTGCAATCGAGATATTGAGAAAGCGCGGGCAACCGGGCTGCCAGCCTACGAAAACCTCGAGCAAATGCTGAGTGAAACAACTCCAGATATACTCGACATCATCCTGCCACCCGTTGCGCATGCCAACAGCATCCGCACGGCGCTTCAATCCGGTGTGAAGACGTTGATTTGCCAAAAACCATTCTGCCAGTCTTTGGAAGAAGCCAGGGAAATGGTTGCATTGGCAGAAGAGATTGGCGCCAAGATTATCGTACACGAGAACTTTCGATTTCAGCCGTGGTATCGTGAGATGAAACGTCTCGTGGAACGTGGCGATGTTGGGCAAGTGCAACAGCTTACCTTTCGCCTACGCCCCGGCGACGGCCAGGGGGCGGACGCCTATTTGGAGCGCCAACCTTATTTTCGCGACATGCAAAGGTTTCTGGTGCACGAAACCGCTGTGCACTGGGTCGACACCTTTCGCTACCTGCTTGGGGACCCCTCCTCAGTCTATGCCGATTTGCGACAAGTGAACCCCGTCATTTCAGGCGAAGATGCGGGGTACATTCTAAGTGAACACCCCGGCGGTGTTCGTGCACTTTTTGATGGCAATAGAACCCTTGATCACAGCGCCGACAATCATCGCTGCACTATGGGAGAAGGCCTTTTGGAAGGAACCAAGGGCTCACTGGCCTTGCGGGGAGATGGCTCTCTGTGGCTGCGACAGTTTGGATCACGGCAGGAAAACTGTGTATTCCAGCCGAACACTTGGGGTGGCTTTGGCGGAGATTGCGTCCACCACTTGCAGTTTCACGTCGTTTCTGGCCTTCTTGACAAACACCCTTTCGAAAACGAGGCCCAGAGCTATCTGAAGGTCATCGAGATAGAAAACGCCATTTATGCCTCCGCCGAAACCGGTCGGAAACTCAAGTTGGAACAGAATTGACAACCGTTCAGCCCAAACCTCTTTCAAACATGCAGCGTACCTTTTACGCGCTTCGTGACATGATTTTCTCTGGCCAATTGCCGCCAGGATCGGATCACCTTGAAAGTGAGTTAGCTCAAAAGCTAGGCGTGTCACGAACGCCTGTACGCGAGGCAGCCTTGATGCTTGAAAGCCAAGGGTTGTTAGAGCTGCGTCCTCGCAAAGGCGTGCGCATTCTTCCTGTTTCGCCACAAGATATGGCCGAGATTTATGACGTCCTGACTGAGCTCGAGAGTTTTGCTGCAAAACGAGCGGCCGAACTAAGTTTGAAGGATGCTCAACTCGGTCAGTTGGCAAGAGCAATCGACGATATGGAATGCGCACTGGAAGCAAACGACTTGGAGGGCTGGGCCAATGCCGACGATCGCTACCATCGAGAACTTGTGCGCCTTAGCGGCAATTCCCGTGTAATTTCGATCTTTGAAATGATGAATGATCAAGTCCGCAGAGCGCGCAAGGTGACCTTGTTCATGCGCCCTGCTCCGGTGAAATCTAACGAAGACCACCGCGAAGTGTTTGAAGCGATCAGCTCTGGAGATGCAAAACGTGCGGCGTCAGTTCACCGTGCACACCGTCAGACAGCCAAAAAAATGATCGTCGATCTTCTCAAGAAGCATAGCCTTTTGAGCGTATGATCAGAGGCGGCCTAAAGGAACGGACTTTTGGCTTTTACTTGAACGGCCCCAGTC
This sequence comes from Rhodobacteraceae bacterium Alg231-30, assembly GCA_900143615.1. GTDB lineage: Bacteria > Pseudomonadota > Alphaproteobacteria > Rhodobacterales > Rhodobacteraceae > Shimia. Next base: position 790,374 of record FREU01000001.1, on the reverse strand, counting down.
AATTGGTTCGAAAGATAACTCGCCAACCGACCGGATACAGGCATAAAGCACGTCCTTGATCAGCTGGAAGAGGCACATCCGCTCCTGTTTCAGCTGAAAGCGGGAAAGCTTGACTGGGCTGTTTTGCAATACGAGGAGGCGGAATGTTTCGCGGAAACCATGAGGAAATTGCTGGTGGCTTGGGTGCCCTGTCTTCCTGTGCATGATAGTTTGATCGTGCGCCACACTGACGCCGATTTTGCCGCTTCCGTACTAAGGGAGGCTTATCAGCAAAGATTAGGCTTCACTCCGCAACTCAAGGTGACGGATCGACTTGGGGAGTCTGTGGCGATTTAGGGTCACGGCTTATTACGTTAGCTATCTATAGGGGCTATCCTTAGATCTCTAATACTAAACAGCTACTGCCAACGGGTAAGCTATCCAAAGAAAGGTTCTTAGGGGTAACTCTGAAGCGTAATACAAGCTTTCGGAGGGTAAATTTCTTTGAATTTCGGGCTTCTGTGCCTCCCTCCACGTTCAGGCGGACGTAAACCCTGCGTCAAAGTTTTTGTCCGCCTAGCTGCGTTTTGTTTCAAAGCGGTCTTTGGTGCACTTCGCGGCGAACTGCCGTTTCGAGCCCAAAGCAGCCTTTGCAAATCGACGCAAATCAATTCTGTTACTTGCCACTTTCAGTCGTTGGTTACAGCCAAACTCTACTTTTCCAGTGCTTTTTTGAATGTGGCTGTAAGCCGCTCGTTCAACGCGTGGTGAGGTTTAGCAGATGAACCGTAGTGTAATTCTGCCAACGCGGCGATGTCGTTAAATATCACCACAGACCCTCCATTTTCGCCTGCATACACGAGAAGTTTCTGGCAAAATGCATCGAGACCAATCGCGGGGAAATCCGCCATTGCAACGCCACCCGGCGCTGGACCTCCAAAGAGAAGCAAGACAGCGTCGGGTAGCGCGACGCCTTGCTTGGAGGCTTCCTTGGCGAAATCGATTTCACCGAACCAGACCGTATCGTCCTGTGCCGTCACAATTCCGGTCAGGTTTGATACAGCTTCAGCGACGCTGAGTGGGGAAGTCAGTTCGATAATGCCGAAGTCTGGGGTCAAACCATTTGTAGGCGCCGGTTTCGCGCCTGCACTATCCATTACCGCGTTAAGTCGGATCACAAAGTTATTGAGTGATTGCTGGTTGTCTAAAGAATGCCGGATCTTCAAAAATTCTGCATTCGTATAAATGTCCTTGGCGGTTCCATCCTGCGCAAAGGACAACGCCCGAAACGGCAGGTCTAAGCCCGCTCTAATATTGTCGCTCAGGATCGATATGTTGATACTCGGGTCCGAAAATATTTGAACCCGCGACGGCGGCATCTCAACGCTTTCCGCTGCTGCTAACCGCGCATGATCGATTGACACAATTGATTTGAACCCGGCGTCATCCACTGCGCGCTCAATGGCAGCAAAGTTGTTGTCCACAGCCGCCTCGGCTGAGGACGCATATGCCTTGGACCCTCCGGTCAGCACCAGAGATGCTGCAACGAGACTACATTTAAAGTGATGGATTAGATTTTTCAGGTCTTTCATTTGCTTTCCCTATTCTTGAGCAAGAGCATCAGTGACAGAACAGCAAAAACCAGTTCGGCTATTAGATAAAATACAAGTATTGCCCCCGGCAGACCATCCAACAGGATGCTCAAAACTCGGCCGCCAGCAAGCCCTGCCATAAACAGAAAAAGCACCCACAGCGCGGACCGCTGCAACTTCGGCTTTGTCGATGCAACCAACCAAAACAGTGCATTCGCCAGATAGAGGCCCATGATGGCACGGAAGACATGCGTTTGGTTTACGCCTTCGACGGGAAAACCCAACAGGTAGGTGACGGAAGCCGACGGTATGAGGCCGTAAGACAAGGCTATGGGTACAAGGCCCAAGGCAGCCAGGATCAATAACAAGCGTTCCGTCATGATACAGTTCCCATGGTTTCGATGTTGTTGGAGCGTCGCCTACTAACCTCGAATGACACCCGCCTCCAAAGATATATAGGATAGTTTCCCATTCAGAAGTATAGATTATTGAGATGTAGTGTGTTCACCTAGCCGCGCTGCGGATAGGCTGCGGAAAGGAAACATGGCGGAGGGACAAATGAAAACATTAGCAGCAATGACACTTGGGATGTGTATCGTAGGGTCTAGCGTTTGGAGTGACGAAAGTGAGCGCCCAAACATACTCGTGATTATGGCTGACGACGTAGGATGGGCAAGCCTTGGCGTTTACCATGGGGGTATCAAGAGCATCGAGACCCCAAACCTCGACCTGCTTGCATCCGAAGGTGTGCGCCTGACGGATTACTACGCCGAACCCAGTTGTACGGCGGGTCGGTCGGCATTCATGACAGGACAAATGCCTATTCGAACAGGTATGCACACTGTTGGTCTCCCGGGCGATCCAGTTGGGTTGCACCCCGATGATCCCACGCTGCCAATGTTTTTGAAGAAATTGGGCTATACCACGGGTCAGTTTGGCAAAAATCATTTGGGAGACCTGAACGAGTTTTTGCCTACCACCAAGGGCTTCGACGAGTATTGGGGTTGGTTGTATCATTTGAACGCAATGGAATACACAAGTGACCCGGACTGGCCCGATGACCCGGAATTCGAGGCGCTGTTCGGTCCGCGTAACATCATCCATTCGTACGCTACCGAAGAAGAAGACGAAACGATCGACCCTCGTTTTGGTAAAGTTGGAAAACAACGCATTGTCGATGATGGGCCCGCCCCACCAGAACGGCAGGCGACCTTGGACGATGAAGTGACAAATCACACCAAAGACTTCATTTCTCGCGCAGTAGAAACTGATACCCCATTCTTCGTATGGATGGCTCCGGCACGGGCTCATGTCTGGACACATCTAAGCCCCAAGTATGAGGCGATGCTTGGTGATGGTCGCGGGCTGCAAGATGTCATCATGAAAGAACTGGATGACAATGTCGGGAAAGTCTTGGCTCATCTGGACGACCTTGGAGTGTCCGACAATACCATCGTCATGTTCACGGCGGACAATGGTCCAGAGACGCTGACGTGGCCCGATGGGGGTACGACACCCTTTCATGGCGAGAAAGGAACAACTTGGGAGGGCGGTTTCCGTGTCCCGGCGATCATCAGGTGGCCCGGCAAGATACCCGAAGGGCAGGTGTTGAATGGTATTTTCAGCGGCTTGGACTGGATGCCAACATTTGTTGCTGCTGCGGGTGGTCCGGCAGACCTCAAAGAGAAGCTGTTAGAAGGTTATGAAGGCTTCAAAGTGCACGTTGATGGCTACAATCAACTTCCTTATCTGAGCGGAGAAGCGGAAGAGAGCAGCCGTCGGGAACTGCTCTACTACCAGGGAACGGACCTTCAAGCCGTACGCTATAATGATTGGAAGGCTCATTTCGTTGTTCAAAACCATGGTTGGTCTGGCCCAAAAGAGGAGTTGGTAGCACCACTGCTCTATAACTTGCGCAGAGACCCGTATGAGAAAGCAGCTGATGAAAGTGGCATGTATGTCCGTTGGATGGGAGAAAAAATGTGGGCGTTCGGGCCTGCCGCACGCATTGTGCAATCGCACTTGGTGACCTTCCAAGACTTCCCGCCGCGAGGACGACCGGTAGCAAATCAGAGCCACGTAGAGGAACAAACTTCCAAGGAAGGTGGAATGTCTCAGTAGAAAAATGACCCTCCACTATTGGAACTGCAGGGCGAGCTGTCGTTGGACACAGCCGCAAGCTCGCCTTCGTGAAACTACATCTTTGGCGGTCCAAACGATTCAGTACTTTGCGTAAACGGCCGATACCTACTGATTTTTGTAAATGGCGGCTTTGTCCCGCATTGCAGCCGCCAACTCGTTCCGTTTCAAATGGCCGCAATTAGCCTTCAAGTTGCCACCAACGAGATGGATACCGGAATTTTTAGGCTGGCTGCGCGATCAACGGTGTTTTCGGCGCATTGGCATACTGTAATTTTTGAATGGCCTCATTCATCAAAGGTATTCCTGACCCGCCGGAGTACAGCCCATAAGTCATCGTCTGCTTTTCATGCCCTAATATGTCGGCAGAGACGCCTTCCGGTACTCCGGCATTCTCAAGCAGCGTCGCCACAGTCTTTCTGATGCTGTGAAAAACAAATTCAGAGTTGTGTCCGGCTTATCTACGAGCAATCCGGTTTCGGCGGTCGACGCATTGCTGCCCAAACAAAAAAGCAAACGAGATCGGGTAGCACATTTTCCATCCGTGCCTTGGCGCGAGTTGCCAGAAGTGTGCGAGAAGCTATTTGGCGCACCGCGTCAAAGCGTGGGGCGGCAGGCTCTCTTGTTCCTGATATTGACCGCTGCCCGCTCCGGCGAGGTACGTGGCGCAACCTGGGATGAAATCAACTTCAAAACACGGATATGGACTATCCCGGCAGACCGCATGAAAGCAGGTGTCCAACACCGCGTACCTCTATGTAACTCCAACATGACGGCCCTGCGGTTTTCATCAGTCATCTTGCCGTAGTGTGCTTCGGTTGTGGCCACCTTTTCGTGTCCAAGATTAAGCGACCAAGCCTTTTCCTCTTCCTTGCTACGGCACAAGCGGTCGCCCAGCGCCGCCAGACAATGGCGTGCCGAGTGGGGACAGACCGCAGCACCACAGCCAAGACATTTGAACTCACCAAGTTTCAATTCTCCCTTCACTCGCAGCTTGCGCGCATCGTGAAACCGTTTGAGCTCTGCCCCTCTATACAGGCGCGGCCCCTTGCCCCCAGTGCTCCTCAATCCGAAGCGTTCCCAATTTGACAGGGTGTTACGGCAAATCCCATAAAGAGAAAGGACGTCGTCCACAGAATATACGCGGTGGATTTTGGGTTTTACGTTTTTATAGGAGCGGTTCATGATGCGCCCCTCCCGTTTGCTGACCTTAAGGTGGCCTCAAACCTCAGCAAACCCGAAAATTACGAATTTTGCCGTCCATGTGATGGACATGACCGGACAGCACCACCTGAGGCCGTATAACTCATTAAGGTTAAACCACTATTTTGATTAGCGCTCTTGGGCAGTGCCGGGCCAAGCCAGAGAACGTTTGACGTACATTCCCTACTAATCCCCTACTAGCGATGTTGCCAACCTAGAAAACCTTCAGCCCTACAAGATTGGAGCGGGACGCGCTTCTCCAGAGTATTGAAACTTCTTGCCCCTGGATGCAATCTTAAACGACGCTTGGTTTTCGGATCGCAATTAAGGGCTTCGACTGTTGGCGTATTGATGAACCAGGAGCGCAAACGTGCCGAGAGCCTACAATCTACGAAAACGAGTTCTGGTTACCGGCGGAGCCGGCTTCATCGGTTCCCACCTCATAGACTCGTTGCTCCAACAGGGAAACGAAGTTCTCTGTGTGGACAACCTTTTCACTGGCGCAAAACGCAACATTGAACACCATCACAACAACGCCAGATTTGAATTCATTCGACACGATGTAACCATCCCGCTCTACGTAGAAGTGGACGAAATTTACAATTTAGCCTGCCCAGCTTCACCAGTGCACTACCAGCATGACCCAGTGCAAACCACGAAGACTTCCGTCCAGGGCGCAATTAACATGCTCGGACTAGCGAAGCGCCTTAGATGCAAAATTTTGCAGGCATCTACCAGCGAAGTTTATGGCGACCCCATACTGCACCCGCAGCCCGAGAGCTATTGGGGCAACGTAAATCCCATTGGTGCGCGGTCCTGCTATGATGAAGGAAAACGTTGCGCAGAAACTCTGTTCTTCGACTATCGACGTCAACATGGTCTAGAGATCAAAGTAGCGCGGATTTTCAACACCTTCGGGCCAAGGATGCACCATGCGGATGGACGCGTCGTATCGAACTTTATTGTGCAGGCTCTCAAAGGCGCTCCCTTAACTGTTTACGGTGACGGCCAGCAGACACGGTCTTTCTGTTACGTACAGGATATGGTGGACGGACTGATACGTTTCATGGAGACAGATGAAACAGAAACAGGTCCGATAAATCTCGGAAACCCGGTGGAGTATACCATCAGAAGTTTAGCCGAGCGAACGCTTGCTCTAACTGGCTCAAAGTCCGACATAATATGGGAGACATTACCCGAAGACGATCCCAAACAGAGGTGTCCAAATATTGGTCTTGCAAAAGAAGTATTGAGTTGGGCGCCAAGATTGCAATTAGATGAGGGCTTAAACAAGACCATCGAGTACTATCGACAGCTTTTTCCAGGTTGGGCTATATGATGCCTCAAGAAACGACAACGAATAATTCTTCAGCAGAATCGTACACCTACCTCGACGTTTCGTTGATACTACCGTGTTACGGAAGATCGAGCCAAACACATGACATGTTGGAGTCGATCAGGCGGGCAAACTTCAGATGTGAAATAATTCTAGTAGATGATTTCAGCCCCGAACCGCTTTCGGAAGTTACCGATAAATTCTTCGATCTAGATATTCGATACATTCGAAACAGCAGAAATTCAGGAGCAGCCTTTTCAAGAAATGTAGGCGCACGTATTGCCAAACATCCTTTGATTGCCTTTACAGATAATGACTGCCTTGTAGACCAGAACTGGCTGGTCCAACTGCATGATGCAATGGTAAAATCCCCTGTGTCCGTGGCATGTGTTGGTGGGAAAGTAGTAGCTTATGGGTCGGATATCTTCTCCGCGTATTATGACTATCATAAAACGCTCGATCCGTGGTTCTTCCGCGGCAAGTATTACTATTTGACGACGGCAAATGCTATCTTCCGTAAGAATATCTTTTCACTTGTGGATGGGTTCGACGAATCTGTTCCTGGGGCCGGAGGGGAAGATCCTGGAATATGCTTTAAGATGCAGAATGCTGGCTACAAAATTGGCTATTGTGAAACAGCAATTGTGCGACACCAATATGATCCGACACTTTCATCTTTTAGGAGAACATTCCGACGTTACGGAAAAGGTTGTGCTGGCCAGTTTCGCAAGCACTTTAAGCCGCAGGATTTTGTAACAAACTCTAACTTCGCTGGCTTAGAGAATCATACTTATGAAGACGACTCCTAGCTCACCGGTACGTGTATATTGCTTAGAAATTCACCTAACTTCGCATTGCAATATTACGTGCAAGGGTTGCTCTCAGAGCAGCCCGCTTATGGACAAGAGGCTGCAAGACATCGGACAGCTGGAAATCAACCTAGATAGGTTAGCGAGCGCGGTTTCGTGTTCTAAGCTACAGATTCTGGGCGGAGAGCCCTTGTTGCATCCAAAGCTATTGGACGCCATGCGACTATGTAGCGCTTCTTCGTTGAGCCAGAGGGTTGTAGTCAAAACGAATGGGCTTTTGCTTCATAGGATGCCACCAGAGTTTTGGACAAATGCATCCAAGGTCATCGTTTCTGTATATCCTTCGACAAAAACCACATTAGAGAAACGTCGAGTGGCACTTGAATCGGAAGCAATGCGATTTGGTACTGAAATTGAATTTCGCAATTGGACACATTTCAATTACATTTCAAAGCCTGGGCGTACCGCAAGTGACCGAATAACCAGTTTTGTATTTGAGAAATGCCGGTTCAAAGACTTCACGGTTTCGGTCTCTGGAGATCGCCTCTACAGATGTTCAATCAGCGTGAACGCAGTGCATACTTCGAGAGCGGATGAAAGACAGGATAGTATCCAAATTTCCGATTCCGTTGACTTTCAACACGAAGTGAGAGGCTTCCTATTTCGTGATGAGCCCATTTCATCTTGTAGACATTGCCTTGGGTCATGCGGCGCAGAGTTTCAACACACGACGTCGAAGATCGCACCGCGACCAACCCCGGAGCAACTTCATGATTATTACAAATAGATTTGTTCATATAGCAAATCCCAGGTGTGGCAGTACTTTCTCGCGAAGAGTCATCAGAAACGCGTTTCGGCTCTCGCAAAGACGCGAAATTGGCGACGACATAACAATGAATGAAATCTTGTTGCCTAACACTCGCGGGATCGTTGGCGCCAGCAAAGATCATCATTGCACAGTGTCGCAGATCCCAGACTATGCTTCAAACCATCCAATTTTGAGCAGCATAAGGCATCCCATTTCTTTGGCTAAGTCCACATTCAAGCTAGGACTGTGGATCAGTCGGTTAGCAGAGAGCAAAGGAGGCAAGATAAGTGGTATAGATACTAGTCCATTGGGCTTTCTCGACTATCAGGAGTCCACAATGCTACAGCGTTGGGGAATCTCAAGAGAAACGCAAGGTATCGGATACTTTACTGGCCACTTCGTGACAATGTTCTCCAGATCGCCGAAATTTGCATTCGATGAAGCAAAAGCTGGACGGTTCAGTCTTGACCTCATGGATGAACTCATACCAGACATCACATTTCACCGTCAGGAGAATTTAGCTATTGACTTGTACTCGTCTCTCCTCCCGTGGGTCGGCGACGAAATCGCAATGGCTGCTACCGGGATAGAGCCCACGAACGTTTCAAGTATTGGGGACATAGCAGAAGAGGAATTCTCTCAATGCATCGGGAAAGCTGTCGTTTCACGAGAACACTATTTGCTGGATTTCCTTGACAAGCGTGGCATCAAGTACGAGCGCACAAGCAGCGCATGATCCTGAACGGTTTTGGGACTATTTACACACACAAAGGAGACTAGAGCTGCTTTCGGCGATGACAGTTTAGCATACCGCAAGATAAACGGCAGTCTTCCATCAAGTTTCGGGCTCTCTCAGATACATCTCCATACCAAAGTTCACTAAGAGAATGCCCACGAACATTCCCCAATATTTCTCCGTTCATAATCTTTGACATGTTGAAGCATAAACGCGCGTTTCCAATGTGATCGATAACAATGTTACGTTCATGCGAATTGCAGATCGGGTCAACGGTGTGAAGTGGATTGATGATGTACTTTTGCATCCAGAATAGGTCTGAGGAAGTAGTTCTCAAAATTGGGAATTTATCTTTCTGATCTATTATTCTTTGTATCGAATTGATAGCTGCAGGCTTGTCGCTGAAGAAATGGTTCTCAAAAAATTTGTCGTATCGACCAATTCTGTAGAACGTTGGACTGAGCATTTGCAGAGTAATACCGTCAACGCCAATACTTTCTGAAAATCTCATGGTTTCATCGATATGTTCAATGTTTAGATTTGTAATTACAGTATTCACTATGAATTCAGTTTTTAGCTTTCGCTGCTCACATCTTTGATTCACAAGGGCCCGTAATAGCGCTTCTGTTTTTTCAAATCCACCGGGAACTCCCCGATGAAAATCGTGCACTTCTGGTTCATGTGAATCGAGCGAAATAACAAGATATCGTGGTCCGTGACTAATAATTCGGTCAATCAATTCGCCGGTTATGATCGACCCATTCGTATTTACGGAGCACGTTATTCGTAGCTCTCGGCACAAATCGAAAACTTGAAATACCTCATCTACCTTTAGAAATGGCTCTCCTCCGGTTAGCACCACTTCACCGTTTGGATTCCAACTAGCGAACTCGCTGACAATTTTTAGCTTTTCACTAGTTGGGAGGCCGGCAGGCTCGTCCTCCAAGGACCACATGTGGCAATATTTGCAGCGCGAGTTGCATTCAGATGTGATCTCAACGAACAGTGTTTCAGGCGCTGCTAACCTCATCAGCTTTTCAGCTCTGCGTGAGCGAAGACACTGTTGGCTATTTCTTTGACCGTCTTTCGAGAGGTGTCGAAAGTCAGATCATATTCCTCCAAGCTATCTAGCATATGTGTATTGAATTTTTGTGCGTTGCGCCAATCTCGGTAACCGCCAATCCTACGAATGAGGCGCCACTTTATGGCTGCGGCGCTGCTAGTTAAGGATACTGAAATCTTATGAACATCATGTAGCTCATCAGTGGCGAACTTAAGACTGCCATACCCAAACGTATCGACCAATACGACCGGACGATAGCCGGAGTGTATATAATATTTACAAACCGTTGCTGCAGCTACGATACCGTCGAAGTGCTGCTGATGAGAGGTCCAGTCAATTTGGTTGATCATTCCCCTTAGGTCATCAACCTCCACGGTGGCTCCACGCCCCCAATGCAACATGAGTTGTCTAGCAAGAGTACTCTTGCCCGTTCCCGGTGCACCACAAACAATAACGACAAGCGCACGATCAGTCATATGCTTTCGGAATGTAAGCACAGTTCTTACAGTACGGATGCCGTTCAGAGGTGTTGAGTTTCTTTAGGAACACTCGAGCGAAAGTACTATCCCAAGCTGGCTGGAGACCCTGACTGAATACGTTTCCAATCGTATACGGATTGAACATGTTACAGACCTGAATATCCCCATTCCACCTAACGACGGCTTCTGTATTTGGTACAGTGCAGCGTGTCCCCGAAGTAACCTGCACATCCCCATCAATCTTTTGTCCGTTGATTTGATCGGGTACGAGAATTGCAACGTCGCTGTCACGTGCCAGTTCAGAGGCGCTGGCAATTTGGTTCAGAATCTCGGGAAATTCAGTTTCTATCCAGCGGAGCGATCCGCCCTTCATCACGTTCAGCTGGACACTGTCCACACCGATATCAACAGCCAGTTTCATCACATCTGCAATTTCAGAAATGTTTGCCTTTTGTAGTGTGAAGAGCAACCCGACGAGTCCTTTTTTCGAAGCATTCTTGTAGGCAGAGGCTCGTGTTACTGCACTGAGGCAACTTGTCCAAGAAGCGGGCCTTCGAAGCTTTTCGAATAGGATTGGACTTGCGGCATCCCAAGAGAAAAAAATCTTACCTCCGAAATCGAGAATTCTCTCATATGTTTGGTCAGTTGCGGTTCCGTTTGTTATGAGTTCGATTTCGATGGATCTTTGTTGTAGCTCGTTAATATAGTCCAAAAAGTTTGGCACTAGAGTGCTTTCACCCAACCCATTTAGGCGTACAGACTTAAGATTGTAGCACTGGTCCAATACACTTCGAAAGTCTTGTAACTCCATTCGTCGCTTGAGGTCGACACCGTGTTGACCAACGCGACACATTGGGCAGTCCAGATTACATGAGTTAAGTATCTCAATGATGAGCCGTGTTGGCGGGAGCCGTCTTGATCGCTTACATCTCAAGAATTCCGCACGCCAGATTCGCGCTGAATGATCGTCCAAAATATCAAAGTTTCGTCTGTCCAATGAAAATGCATTGGCATCTTGAAGGCTTGTTGATTCAGGCACCCTTGTCACCCTCTCGCCAGCCTCGTTTGTATTCATAGAGTTGGACGACCCGTAGGAATAAAAAACCAATTATTCTTCCAGTTGGCAATTGGTCGCTTTTGTAGAGAGCGTAATGCCAACGTAAGTCTTCAAATATCGAGACGGGATTGAATGGAGGAGGCTTCATGCCCTCCCAACTTCCAGGTTCGACTGAACGTCGTCTTAGGTCAAAGAAAGACATAGCACCTTCAGGTCAATCAACAATTGAAACAGGTTCCTTACGCTGGACAGTATCATCGAAGTTGCTAACGTCCAGCTTTTTACGAAGGAGAGTGGCCAATATGCGCCCTTATGTTAACTCGGCCTCTGGGGGGATTACCTTCCAATTGTCGGATAACACCTTACGATCAATTGATTATCTTTAGAACACCCCTTTGACAGCACACGACAACGTCGGAGAAAGTTTGACGTACATCCCCTACTAATCCCCTACTAATGACCCCACCCCATCGACGGGTCTTGAGACGTTCAGCCAAACTGCGTGTCCCGCTTCGATAGACTTGGAGAGCAACCTCGACGCTATCAATGTTCGCCAGCTCCCACAGAAAAGAAGGCTACCGCAATCCGAGATGCTATTTCCGGTTCATGCTTTGCGGAGAGTTGTTCCGCTTCAGCAACCATTTCGGCAGGTTAATCTGTCCGTCGTCAGAGTTTTTGGAACCAATGTTAGCTTAAACTAAGAGAGTGTTTGGCTCATCTGGTTGGTGTGATTATGCGGCGCGTTTGCTGTGATGCAAGCGTCGCGCTTCGAGTGTCTTCTGTTTGATCCTTTCTCGTTGTTCCAGAATGGCTTGGTCACGCCCGAAGTAGACGTCAGCGGGTGTGACGTTGTTCAGGCTCTCGTGGTAGCGCTTGTGATTGTAGTGATCGACGAAGGCTTCGATTTGGGCTTCGAGATCTCCCGGTAAGAAGTAGTTTTCCAGCAGAATCCTGTTCTTCAGGGTTTGATGCCGTCGCTCGATTTTACCTTGTGTCTGAGGATGATACGGCGCGCCTCGTGAGTGCTTCATACCTTTGTCCTGTAGCCATTCAGTAAGGTCGCCTGAGACGTAACTGGACCCATTATCACTCAGTAGACGCGGCTTGGCCAGTGTCTGAGCCAACTCCTGAAGGAATGCTTTCTTGTTCGCAGATCTAGAATGCAGTTCCAAGCATGTATCTTTGAGCCCGGTTTTGACCATTCTGTTATGAACTACGGAAAGCGCTGCCATTTTTTCCGCTACAAACAAAACTGATTTTCCGTCGCGAACGGCGGCAGCCAGAATGTTGGTGATCGTCTGGGACTTTCCAGTTCCTGGAGGACCTTGAACGACGAGATTTCGCCCAGAGCGAACTTCTTCGATAACTTTCGTTTGCGATGCATCTGCATCCACTACGTGAAAAATGTCAGATGGTTCCAAGTGATCGTCAAGTTTCGCATCAGATGTAAATAAAGGCGCCTCTGCCTCGAAACCATCGCGAAGCAAACCCTTGATAAGCCCATTTTCGACTATCCCGCCCTGAAGGAATTGGAGCCCTTCGACGACCACTCATATCTAACAGCATGTCAACTGTTCTACCCTTCAAGGCCAACCTGACAGGAGTCAGTTTTCTAGCATTGCCATGTGGTCGCGCATGGCCACTATGCTGCATCTCTAAGTAAAGTTGCATGGCATTCTGGACTAATGGCAGCCAAGTGCGCCATATTCCTGGCTAAAAATTAATTATCCTCAAAGGCTTGTAGAGAAGCAGTTGGTAATTCGGAAATGAACAAGGTTGCAGATATAAATACGTCGGACATTCTGCGACGCTGTGTTTCCATCGATCTCGAGGTTGATCCTGAAAGGGCGCGCATCTTCGCGTTCGCGGCGGTTGTGCAGAATGCCGAGGAACCAAGCTTAGTTGTAAACGCAAACGTCGAAGCCAATTTGCCGCGACTCGACTCTTTCTGCCAAGGTTTTGACCACGTCATTGGCCACAATGTTCTGCGCCATGACCTGCCCCATCTGGCAGCTGCCTCGCCGAGGTTCGATGCTTTGGCAAATTCGCCCATCGATACGCTTTGGCTCAATCCTCTGGCGTTTCCGCGAAATCCGTACCACCACCTCGTCAAACACTACCATGACGGTCGTCTTCAGACTGGGCATGTAAATGATCCGGAGTATGACGCCCGGCTCGTTTTCGAGGTACTGGAGAACCAAATACATGCCTTTTCAGCGCTGAATAGACAATCGCCAGACGCTTTGACCGCTTACCACTATTTGTGTTGCCGTGAGCTGCAGAACGGCGGATTCGATCAGCTTTTTACACTCATTCGAGGAGCATCAAAGCCTGATCGAGACGAAGCGCATGATGCGATCCGTAATCTGCTCGACGACGCTGGGTGCTCTACAATGATCGAGCGCATCTTCCGGCGGCTTGATGACACCAGTCTCGGTTGGCCAATGGCCTATGCACTTTCGTGGATATCGGTGGCAGGCGGAGATTCGGTTATGCCACCTTGGGTACGCGCTCAGTTCCGGGAGGCAGGGCGCATTGTGAGAGACCTACGCGACACGAATTGTCGCGACAGCGAGTGCAGCTATTGCCGCACCAATAGTGACCCCAAACAGGCTCTGACCCGCTGGTTCGGGTTCGAGAGTTTTCGCCCTGAACCTATCGATGAGTTCGGGCGTCCGCTCCAGGAACGGATCGTTGAAAGCGCATTGGACGGAGAAAGTGTGCTTGGCATCCTGCCCACAGGCACCGGAAAATCCATCTGCTACCAGATTCCTGCGCTGTCTCGCTTCGACAAAACCGGGGCCTTGACGGTTGTCATCTCGCCCTTGGTGGCGCTTATGGCAGATCAAGTGCAAGGGTTGGCCCGGGCCGGTATCGCTTCGGCAGTTACGATCAACGGGTTGTTGTCGCTACCTGAGCGCCATGATGCTTTGGACAAAGTTCGGCTCGGTGATGCCGCGATCCTTTTGATTTCGCCCGAACAGTTGCGAAGTAGCTCAGTTCGCACCGTGCTGGCGCAGCGCGAAGTTGGCTTATGGGTTCTAGACGAGGCCCATTGCGTCTCGAAATGGGGGCACGATTTCCGGCCCGACTATCGCTATGTTGGCCGTTTCATAAAGGAAAGCTCTGGCGACGAAATCGCGCCGGTTCTCTGCCTGACCGCTACGGCAAAGCCTGATGTGATTCAGGACATTCGTGGGCATTTCAAAGAGCGTCTCGGCCTCGACTTGACCTTGCTAGACGGTGGGGCATCGCGAACCAACCTAAGTTTCAAAGTGCTCCCGACCCAGCGAGCAACCAAATTGGCTGACATCCTTGATGCATTGGAATCAGATCTGCCCCAGTCTGGTGCCTCTGGCGCTGTTGTTTATTGCGCTACACGCAGTGCAACCGAGCGAGTGGCAGAGTTTCTGAAGCAACAAGGCCTTGCCGCCGAACGCTACCACGCGGGTCTCAGCGCCGAGGAAAAGCGCGACATTCAAGAAGCATTCCGGATAGGTGATTTACGGATTATCGCGGCAACAAATGCTTTCGGTATGGGGATCGACAAGCCCGACATCCGCCTTGTCATCCATGGGGATGTGCCCGGCTCCCTGGAAAACTATCTACAGGAAGCGGGGCGAGCTGGACGTGATCGAGACCCGGCACAATGCGTCCTTTTGTTCAATACAGAGGACGTGGATCGTCAGTTTAGCCTGAGCGCTCGGTCTCGTCTTGCTCGCCACGAAATCAGTGCGATCCTAAAAGCCCTCCGTCGGCTCGATAGCCGGACGCGAAAGAACGGCGAGGTCGTGGCCACGTCAGGTGAAATTGTAAAAGAGGAAAAAGACCATGATTTTCAGCGTGATAGCACGACGGACGATACTAGAGTAAAAACCGCCGTAGCCTGGCTGGAAGAAGCGAAGCTCCTAAGACGCGAGGAAAACCGAGTTCAGGTATTTCCCGCCTCACTCCTCGTGCGCGACCTCGGCCAAGTGAAAAAGATACTCAATCGTGCAGAAGTCACTGGCACAAGGCGGCGCCAACTTATGAGTATCATCCGACACATAATCAACGCGCCGGCGGAAGAGGGCATCTCGACAGATGTTCTAGGAGGTGCGAGTGGTCTGACCGGACCGGCGTTGCGTAAGGCTCTCACTGACCTAGAAGCTTTAGGTATTGCCAACGATGACACCAACATCACTATTTTCCTGCATGTGGGAGTTGAAAACGCCTCCAGGGCGCGGCTTGAAGCTACGGCGCGACTTGAAGCTGACCTGATTGCGCAATTGCGAGAAGGCGCACCTGACGCAGACAATGGTGAGCCGACACCATTTAATCTTGCCGCCACTTGCCAGGTGTTGCGAGAGATAGGCCACACCTCCGTACGCCCAGATATTGTAGAAGGTCTTCTACGTGGCATGGCGCAAGATGGGCGTGACATGGAGGGTGGGCGCGGTAACCTACATCTCCGCAAAGCTTCGCGGGGTAGCCTTTTCGTTCGCTTGCAACGTTCCTGGTCAACTGTAGAACAAACTGCAAAGTTACGCAGGCTTGGGGCTGAACGACTTTTGTCCCATCTTCTAAATCGGGCACCAAAGGGAACGCGCGGAAAAGACATTCCAATCGAAACGACGTTGGGAGGCTTGGTCGCAGCAATCAATGGTGATGCAGAACTACGAGTAGCCGTCAACGACCCTAACAAGCTGATGGATCGAGCCCTACTGTGGCTTCACGAACAGCAAGTTGTCACGCTTGGCAAAGGTTTGTCGGTCTTCCGTCCTGCAATAACCGTTCACCTTGACCCAAGGGGCGGCATCTTCTCAGTCCAGAATTTCACCCCGCTGGAAGAGCACTATACCGAACAGACAATCCAAACCCATGTGATGGCCGCCTATGCAGAAAAAGGCCTTGAAGGAATAGAAGAGGCCGAAAGGCTGGCAGCTGACTACTTTGTATTGGAGCGGGACGCTTTCATGCGCCGATGGATGCCGGGCCGAGGCACCGAATTTCGAAGACAAACGACAGGTCAGGCGTGGTCGGAAATTGTAGACTCACTGGGCAATAGTACGCAGGAACATATCGTGCGTGACGATCGCGAGCAGACGAATGTTCTTGTTCTTGCGGGTCCAGGGTCTGGAAAAACCCGCGTGTTGGTACATCGCATTGCCTATCTGGTGAAAGTCAAACGCGAAGACCCAAGCGGAATTCTAGTTCTCGCATACAATCGCCACGCCGCCGCTGAAATCCGCGAACGCCTACGCCGCCTAATTGGAGACGACGCACGATTTGTCACTGTTTCTACTATTCACGCACTTGCAATGCGCCTTGTGGGTGCCAGCTTTGCCGACGGCCCGGCAGCAGAACGGCAAGATTTTGATAGCTTGCTAATGGACGCAGTTCGGCTGCTGAGTGGTGATGGTTTGGACAAGAATGCTGCCGAAGCACTGCGTGATACCCTAACTCGAGGCTACCGCTGGCTGCTGGTCGACGAGTACCAGGATATTGGGCCCGAGGAATATGCACTGATTTCCGCAGTGGCGGGCAGAAGCTTAGACGATCCCGACTTGCGTATAAGTCTTTTCGCAGTGGGAGATGATGATCAAAACATTTATTCCTTTGCTGGAGCTTCTATCCGGCACATTCGGCAGTTCGAAAAAGATTACGCTGCAAAACCTGTTTTCCTCACAGAGAACTACAGATCAGCCGGAAACATAATCACCGCCGCGAATGCTGTCATCGATGAAGCAGCGGAAAGGATGAAGATCGGTCATGACATCACTGTTGACCGCGCGCGACTAAAGGAAGCTCCCGGAGGAATCATGGCTTCGCTTGACCCGGTGGTGCACGGCCGTGTGCAGATTCTTGGTTGTCCTTCTGGCGATAAAGCTCAGGCAATGGCGGCTCTCGACGAGCTTATTCGACTGTCGCACCTAATCCCTGATTGGACTTGGTCCCGCGTTGCGATTATTTCACGAGACTGGCGAAAGCTGACACCAGTTCGTGACTTTGCTGAGGCTTTAGGTATCCCAGTTGAGATCGCCAACGAACAACTCCCAGGTCTATGGCGAATGCGGGAAATGCAGATGTTCATTGAGACACTGCGCGCGGATCATAGCCGGATGGTTTCTTTGTCTGATTTGGCTGCGATACTGAATTCAATACCGTCCTCTCGTTGGACTGATCGCATCGGTGAAGGTTTAGGGTTGCTCGCACGGGAAATCGACGGACGAAGCCTTCCCGCAGCAGATATTGTCGAATGGTTTGCGGAGTGGGCACGAGAAGCCTGGGGCGCGCAGCGAGGTTTAAAACTCTTAACAGCACATCGCGCTAAAGGGCTTGAGTTCGACGACGTTGTGATCTTAGACGGTGGCTGGGAGCGCCCTTCACGTAATGAAGATCAAGACGCGCCAAGGCGGCTGTTTTATGTGGCTATGACCCGTGCCAGGCGAAATCTAATTGTGATGAGCAACGACAACCACGAGTACTTGCCGACCCAATCTCCCGCCGTCATCACCCGGCACGTGACGCCAGATCTCGCGTCTCTCCCAGGCCCTAGGAGGTACTTCCAGTCTGCTGAAGCGCGCATGGTGGACCTGTCTTTCGCTGGCCGCCAAGGGCAAAGCCATCCTGCTCTCAGCGCCATAGCAGAAGCTCGCATCGGTGACCCAATAACTCTGATCCGCGAGCATGATCGCTGGCATTTAAAGGACTTAAGCGGCCGAAGTCTTGGGCGAATGTCGAAGAGTTTTGCACCTCCCTCAAACACGAGCTTTGTCCGCGGAGAAGTCGCCGCGATCCTTCGATGGCGTAAAGAATATGCCGATGAAGCCTTTCATTACACGATCAGGCGCGACAATTGGGAAATAGTCATACCTGAGATGGTTTTTGAGGAGTTTTCCTGAGCGGCTCTTCGTTAATGCTTCAACGGACCAAAAAGTTGCTTCTTCTTGTCATCGAAGACGTAGCTGGGCGTGTCTTGGCACTCGGTGCATCGAAGTTTTGGAATCAAGGATAGTGCATTTGTGGAAGTCAGTTTTTTCCCTAGATATGGTTCGAGTCTATCCGCGGAAACTTGCGAAGTCTTCCCGCAGGAACACTCGCAAGTTATGAAAGCCAACGTCGTTTCTGCCGGTTGCTTACTCTCTGGCATTGGTATCTCAGCCGCAAGAGCAAGAATGCGAACTGCTTCCACAAAATCGACGTTTTCTGTTTCACGGACAAAACTAAAGACGTCGCCCTTGGCTTTGCAGCTAAAGCAATAGTAGTATCCCTTTTGGTCATCGACATGAAAGCTCGCAGAGCTTTCTTCATGGAACGGGCATGGTGACCACATGTCGCCTTTTTTCGGATTCGACTTTTTGGCGTCCCAAACCACCCTTCGTCCGGCTAATTGCACCAGAGACGTGCGGGCTCGCACTTCATCGATAAAATCGCGTGGTAAGCTCATTTCTGGAGCTTAGTTGACGTGCCGATGCTGTCTAGCGCCATAAGCGCCCGTAAGGTCCATTATGTTGACCTTTGCAAGCGCGTTTGCTCTCCTGCCCTTATATCAACTTCGAGAAAGGGGCGGGAGACACTGTGCTGAGCTACTTGCAGCTTCCAGACCTTAGCCAAGAAGAGAGAGCTGCCCTTCGCTCTTATAAATCTGCCGAACACACCGAGACCCTTCAATCGAAGTGCTTTGATCTCAATCGCGAGTTGCGCAACGGGGTAAGAGACGACGAACTCGAGGAGGAACTAGGCGGAGTTGTGGCGGCTTTGGACAGTGTATTTGCCCGATGTCCAAAACTCCGGGAATAAGCTGAAGCAAGCTTCTTATACCTGAGGTCGAGGAATCTCGATATGAATCCCATCTAGCTCGAGTTCAAAATTTGCATCCGTAATCGCCACCTCCACGCCTCCATAGTGCAGTTGACGATGATGGTTTGCGCAGACAGTCATAATGTTTGATGCGGCCAACGAGCCGATTTGCAATCTCGATACCGGCATAACGTGATGGGCTTCCACATATGGATCACCGTTCGGCTTCCGAAATCCAAGCGGTTCATCTCCCAAAGCCTCGCAAACTTGACACCTGTATCCGTTGACTTTCTTCACGCTCGCGCCAACCGTACCGCGTTCGATATACCGGCTTGTTCTTTCTTTTACCTCGGGTGCCCCATTGAGATACCGCTTCTCAAGATCCTGAACATCCGTGTTGAGGTCATCTTTGGGCACGGACACATCATCGATATCAACTCCATCGGTTCTTAAGAGATCAGCGATTTTATGGAAATCTTCGGATGAGATTGGAAACGACCTGGCCTGAAAACCGTCCAGAACCAGCTTTGAAATTTCCGGCACATGCATGCGCAGTTCATCTATTGTCAAAGGGGAGTGTGGGTAGGTTTCGAGATACCGGATTCTGACAGTTGGCCGACCAAATTTTGGTTCTTCTCCTTTTGTCCAGAAACCAGCATCGGCCCCCGCTGCTTCATAAGCCTTAGAAATGACTTCGCATAGCGCATAGATTCCTGCTTCCAACTTCGGGCGCCCGTCACGTTCAGCTTCCGTCCTGCGGTCCACTCCCACGCGGATAAAGCCCAGTTGTCCGGGCGCAATCCTTCTTACGTCCGCATCACGCACTCCCCAGGAATCCACTTCAATCCTTTGTTCCAGGAATGCATCAATGGCCCACTTCTTGGGGTTACAGACAAAAATCCAATACGGTGATTCAATACTGACGCCGGGTGTTTCCACATCCTGATCACTAATGGTCACGCCGTCGGCAAGGCTGAATGCCCAGTCGCGAACGCCTTGTTCGTTTTCCGCTAATTCTTGTTTCCAGACCCCGCTGGCTCCAGCTGGGAGCTCAAGTGTCTTGTCCAAAATCCTGTCAAAATCTGATTTCTTCCATTGTTTTTTCCGCGCTGCCTTCTGCATCTCGGCAATTGGAAAAGCCCACGTGCGTTCTTGTTGGCTCCAGGCATCTGGGAAAGGATGTTCAGCAGTCAGCCCCAAGGGTGGAAGCCCGCTCGCATAGCAAGCAAAATCTATGCGGGACTGGATGTTTCCTTGAACTCGCCCAAACCTCTGCATGTCCTCCATGCCAATAGCCGCAGCAGCTTCTAAATTGCTGAATGGTGTAATTCTCCAACCGGTTGGAATGCTGCGCTCGGATAGCCATTCAAGCAGGAGTTCGCATCGGCCTTGCGTTGGATTGTCTGATGCTGCCGGAGGCTTTTCGGTTGGATTGCCAAGTTCCAGTCTCTTGCGGGCGTACCAAAGGGCTCGAGGAGTGAAGTAGTCTGGATGGTCAATGATAATCTGTTCATACGACAGCTCATCTTTATCGGCGTCATGCAAAACTTCGAAGCCTTGTGTCGCCTTTGGTTTCATGACCGATACTTCTGCAGCGCCCAGTAGACCCCGGTTTTTCAACTGTTCAAGTGTTCGCGGCGAGTTCTTCCCCGCGCGTTTTTGAAGACCAACATACTCGCTGACAGCTAGTACAATCTTTTCTTCTGGCTCGGACAGGTCGGACAAATCCAAACCAGTTCTAGCGGCTACGAGTGCGCGCCCTATGACTTTGTATTGGTCCTGTAGAGCTTGCTCGACATCATCATTCAGGGCGCCAAGTCTACGAATATTTGCTTCAAGCCGTTCGAGGCTTTCATGTGTCTCCATCTTACCGATGGTTTCAAATAGACGATTGTTATCTTGTTCTGCCATGGCTCAACTTCTCAAAAATTTATTCTTGTTTGCACTTCGTATCCAGCAGTCAACAGGCGCGACGCTTTCCGCAAGGCTGACCCCACCCCCATCGACGGCTCTCGGCGCAACCAGCGTAACCTGTGCTCCCGGTTTACCGTACCTGGCGAGAAGTTTTCGTTCCCGCCAGAAGCATGAAGCATGAAGCATATTATTCACAATCTAATTTCGTCAAAATAACAGGTGCCGCCGTGGCGATCATATTGGACGCCGATGGCTTCATCCTCGGGAAATCCGAAGTTGCTAAAACCCCTACCAACGCATTGTTCATGGCCACCGGAAACAACCTTGAAGTGGCCGGAGACATGGGGCGGCGCACCCTGGTGTGCCGCCTGGACCCGCAAACAGAACGGCCTGACCTTGTTGAACATGACTTTGACCCACGGGAGGAAGCCGCAGAAAACCGAACACAACTGGTGGCAGCAGGTCTGACTGTTCTTCGCGCCTACATAGCAGCGGGTCGCCCCAAACAGTCTACACCTATCGGGTCGTTTCGGGAATGGAACCTGGTGAGAGACGCGTTGCTCTGGTTGGGTTTGCCTGATCCAGCGGTGACGCGTGAGAGAATCATGTTGGATGATCCTATGAAATCCGAGCTTGCTGGCCTTTTGGATGCTTGGGTCGCGGCGCTGGGCGATCGCGAATATGGCCTCGCTGAAATCGGTGCAATGGCGGAGGAGGCCAGTTCTCCTGAGATCAAAGAACTCTACGGGGCTCTTGTTGCCATGACGCGAAATGGCCAGTTCAACACCAAGAGCATTGGCCGGTTGCTGTTGAAGCACAAGGATCGAATTGTTGGCCATCGAGTACTGCGCAGCTATGCCGATTCAAAGGGATCAAAACGTTATCGCGTAGAATTTGTTGGCAGCCATGTTCCGGATGTACCCGATGACATGGGGGCTGACATGGAATTTCCGTTCTGATCAACAGGGTCGTTCACCTCAAAATGCTGTCAAACCTAGAGCATGAATTCGCGCCCGGGTTTGACGGGTTTACCAGGTTTGCAGCCAGCCGCCGGGGCAAAGCAACTCTGGTCACTTCAAAGCGCACATCTCGGGCAACGTTGCGAATACTCCTAATTCTTGCTTCCCTCTGAACCCGACCAAAGACATCCTGCTATCGCACAGCACCCGAACTGATAACCTTTAAGTTGTTGTCGTAACTTGCCTTCTTGCCCCTATGCGCAGAGTATCTGAGCTATGAAAAACGCATACTATTCAGCTTCAATTATTGAATTTCTGGCAACATCAGATGACGCAGTTTTAGGCGAGCTTACTCGCGCTCATCATCACGCACTCGAACACGAGCAACGAAATGCCTGGCTAGGGCAGATCACCATTTTGAAAGACCAGCTGGCACAAGACACGAGCGGCCACATCTTTTTTGAATTCTCAATTCCCCGAATGGGTAAACGAGCCGACGTTTTGATACTCCGCGACGGAATGGTCTTCGTAGTCGAGTTCAAAGTGGGCTCTTCGAGCTTTGACAGCTACGCAATCGATCAGGTTCACGATTATGCGCTCGACTTAAAGAATTTTCACCAAGGGTGCCACACACTGCCGATTCTGCCAGTACTCGTTGCGACTCGAGCGGAGACAACGCCAACAACGGCGCGCTGGGCGGACGACCTGGTGGCTGCGCCGGTGTTGGCGGGGGCACGCAGCCTCACAGCCGCATTGGCGCTGGGTGGGCCACAGATGGCCAGCCAGGACGACATGGAGGTAGGTGCTTGGTGTGCCGCAGGTTACCGCCCTACACCAACAATCATCGAAGCTGCACAGGCGCTCTATCGCAGTCACGCCGTAGAAGAGATTTCTCGCTCGGATGCAGGTGCAAAAAACCTCAAAGCCACATCGGATCGTATTGCGGAAATCATTGAAGCCTCGAAGCGGGACAGTCAAAAATCCATTTGCTTTATCACTGGTGTGCCTGGTGCTGGAAAAACTCTGGCTGGCCTGAACATCGCTGCCAAACGCGCCGAGCGCCACCAAGATGAGCATGCTGTTTTTCTGTCAGGCAACGGACCATTGGTTGACGTATTGCGAGAAGCCTTGGCCCGGGATCAGGTAACCCGAGAAAAGGTCAAAAAGGGTGATGCCCTTCGCTCTGTTAGGCGTTTCATTCAGAACATTCACCATTTCCGGGATCACTACGTTGGGTCCACAGAAGTTCCTTTCGAGAAGGTTGTTGTCTTCGACGAAGCTCAACGCGCATGGACTAGTGATCAGGCATCTAAGTTCATGCAGACCAAGCGCGGCCAAACTGACTTTGACATGTCGGAACCCGAGTTTCTCATAAGCGTGATGGATCGGCACGAAGATTGGTGCACGATTGTGTGCCTGATTGGCGGTGGCCAAGAGATAAATACTGGCGAAGCCGGTCTCGCAGAATGGTTGATGGCGCTCCAACAGAAGTTCCCGGACTGGCAAGTGAATGCCTCAGATCTGCTCGAAGATCGTCACTACACAGCCTCCCAAGAGGCCGTGGACATGCTTGCAGCACCGCACATCCGGAAACACGAAGACCTTCACCTGTCAGTTTCCATGCGATCGTTTCGAGCAGAACAGCTTTCGGCTTTTGTCAGCGATGTATTGGATGGCAACCCAAGCGGCGCCCGCGCAACTTTGGATCAACTCAGCGACCGATATCCTATCGCAGTCACACGTGATCTGGACCTGGCAAGATCGTGGCTCAAGCACCACGCCCGGGGGAGCGAACGTTTTGGACTAGTCGCATCTTCTGGAGCACTTCGGCTCAGACCTGAAGGCATTCACGTGAAATCGAGTATCGACCCAGCAAGTTGGTTTCTGAACGACAAATCAGATGTCCGTTCTTCATACTACCTGGAGGATGTGGCCACTCAGTTTGACATTCAGGGGCTGGAACTGGACTGGGCTGGTGTGTGCTGGGATGCTGATCTACGGCGCACCGGAGACGAGTGGCAGTTTCATGCGTTCAAAGGGACAAAGTGGCAAAATGTCCGTAGTGATACGAATCGAACGTATCTACTGAATGCGTATCGCGTCTTGTTGACGAGGGCTCGCCAAGGGTTTGTGATTTTTGTTCCCCAGGGGGACGATACCGATCCGACGCGGCCTTCGTCTTACTATGACGAAACTTTCCGGTATCTGGAGCAGTGCGGATTAAATGAGGTAAGCGGCGTTAGGTTGTAGCGATTTAAGTGTCTTTGAAATTGGTTGATTCAGCAATTGAGGGCGGAATGCGGACTTTCTCTGCGGAACGCTCTCGATGTCCGCGATGCGTAGAAAGTTTCTCTTTGCATATCTGGCAAAATCAAATCAACAATGCACGTTGAGTACTAAGCCGCATCGCGATTGTCCAACCGCACTGCGAAACTTCCGCTTGCTGTGTTCACGTATCAAACTGTTATTGAGTGACCGAAAGTTACCCGTTCTGTCCAAATCGCTACTGACCCAACGAAATTAGGTCTTTCGACGAACCGTTCATTGAAAGGTTCAAACAGCATTTTGAAACGATCCTCATCGAGTTCCGCAAATGCTACTTTGTCGTTCTCGATCAATTACCAAAAAATTTCCGGTCACCGGTTAAAGTTTTAGCTTTTGAAGCGAAATCTACTTCATTGATATGTTGTGAGAAATGACTTTCCAGGCGTTATCCTCATAAACCAACCGCACGTCACCGCTTTCAGCTTTTGTGCCTACTGTCGGCGCAAAAAGGTCTGTAAAATCACGCACTTTCGGTTCTCGCGGTTTTGAAGAAAACAGCAGTTGAACTGTATCATTGTTCTTTTGAAGCTTTTCGATGAATTCTCCGAACACCGCTGAGGGTCGGTACTTGTCTTCTGTTCCATGTGACAACAAAAAGTACGCCGTGTTGGTCTGGTCGACAAAAGGACTCGCAAGGAGGCTGTTGTAGAAATACGCATTGTGGCCAGCATGATGCGCAATCTGAACGATGTCCAATTTTCCGAGCTCGGCGATAAGGTCGGGATGGAATGGCTTGTTTTTTGCGGACTTGAAATCCACGCAGCCAGCATCGCCGCTGATCAGAATGCGCTGATCGAAGCACTCGAACACGCCAATGTAACTTAGTTCGTTGCTTGGAGTGATCTTCTCAATTGGAACTGATTTTAAAAACGATGCGTAGGTGTAGGCGCCGACCGGCAGACTTTTCCAATGCTTTTTGACCAAGCCCTTTGATGGGCCGAGCAGAGTGAAGCTTAAGGAACTTTCCGCAGCGTTGTGTCGGGGCTCAAATCTTCGGTTATTTGCATTCCAGAAAAATTTTCTCGGGTGTCCGTCATCAATAGTGGCATAACGGATTGGAATGTTTCTGGCCTTTAGCGCTTTGACGACTTTCGCAAGCGCTTTGGCGTTGATGGCGTCTTCGGCGGCGGCTGCGCGCATATGGGCGAGAGGTTTCGGGTCGCTAAAGTTCTCCGGGAAATCGTACGGTTCAAGATAGGGATACGGGTCCAGGAGTAAGCTGCCATTTTTTTGAAGCCTCGTTTGGCGAAGGCGCGCAAATGATGCCTCCTCTTCCGCAGAAACCTCGTTTACCCCTCGGATTTCGTGGTCGGCATGTCCTGTACTTTTTGCGCCAAGGGCCTCGCGGGCGTCCTCAAGATGGGCTTCAAAGAAACTTTGCCATTCGAACTCTGACTTGTCCTTTTGTCCTAACCTTCGAAGCGTTGCCGCTTCCATTATTAGAGACGTCCGAACAGACTTGCGAACTTGTCCCCATGCTTCGTAATCGACCTGTTCCTTTTCGAAACAGCTTTCGCACATATTGGCTTTGAAGTGCAGGTAATCTTCTAGAACTTCAGCTCCATCTTCTGCTGCGAATTGGATCCCCAGTAGGTTTTCGTTTTCGAGTGCGAAGTTTAGCTCGGGTGGTTGTGCGTCATTTGCCACGGGAGGCATCCATGCTTCACCGATTTCGATATTTGGGTTTTCTATGATGTCCACCAGACCGTTCAGGTGGTCGCCGTCGTAATGGGTGCCGATCACTAGATCAATCCGCCGACGGTCACCTACCTGTGGAGACATCGCCTTGGGAAGGCGATCGTTAATTTTGTATTTTTTGCTTCCGGCATCCGCTAAGACGCAGATACTGTCGTCATTCGTATTGAACTGAAGTAAAACCGCGAGACCAAGCTCGACAGCGAACATGTCCACTTGGATTTTCGCCATTCTATCTTCCTTTTCGTGGATACTAGCCGTTCCAATTGCCAAAACATTCTCAACCACAGACAATATCATTCCTGCCGCGATTAATCCAAGAGTTGATTGAAATCAGTCAAAGATCTACCATGAGTAAATTTGGAGGTCGAAATGCGAAGTTGGGTTTTTTTCTTACTTGTCTGTTTAGGCACCGTGGCCGCACCGGTAGTTTCAGCTGAATCTTGCGAAAATTTCACTGGTAGCACCATGAATTCAGGTAATGGGCCAAAGGCTTCCTGGCGGACGGACTATCCATCGAACCCATCAGTTTCCGCATCACCATGGCTATCAGTCGATTTTGAAGCGGACCCGAAGGATTACATGAATGCTGTTCTTTCTCAAATCCAAGCCGGATTTAAGATTGATGGTGACCGTTTAGTTGGCACTGGCGGCGAAGACTGGTGGATTTCGCTTTGGATGGACTACGGAACATCCGGTCGTGAACGTAGGATGGGCTTGACTAAAGAGAGAGGGCCGAGGCAAAGCGACCTCGCACCGGATAGCCCACCCGGATATCAGGTCTGGGCCGTGGGATTTTACAACCGAGCGGGTGCAGCAACCCTGGGTGAAATCTTTGAGAATCCGTGCAGCGCTTCACTGCCGGTTCAGGTGCGGTTCCCACGTGAAACGGTCTCAATCAAGTTTCTTTTTACCGATGCGGAGCCTTCGGAAGTCACCTATTTGCAGGGCGGGCCTGAATTCAAAGCACTGATTGATCCGACGGCCTCCAATGGTGATCCGGAGGACCGGGTAGAGCGCGCCGTTCGATTGCTTCAGGTCGATATTGCTGTCAAGGACCGGCGCGCAGCCGAAACTGGTTGGGTATTCGGCACGTTTGGGTGGGTGGGGCCACAAACCGGTGATGGTTTGTTTGACAATCTGGTTCCCGTTTCACTTCAGTGGGGAGATGACCCGGGAGTTTATAATACCGACATAGTTGAGAGCTGGATAAACCCATCTTTGGAGGGCGTAATGTACGGTTGGCCAGAACGGTTCACGTTAGGCTTTAAAGGTCGCGCCAACGGCCCTGCAGACAACATCAGATCGTCCTGCATCTCATGCCACTCTGCGGCCCGCGTTCCCCGTTCCAGCCGTGGTTTGCTTGGATCACGCTTCAACATGGAAACCGACATTCTTGATCCTGAAAAAGTTATGGAGCATGTCGACACTTGGTTCACCAATCGAAGTGGTTCGCAGCTCTTTACACCGGAAGAACCTGCTAGATCCGTGCTTGATTATTCGCTTCAATTAGATGCCGCGACGTTTCGGATGTGTCGGGCCTGCCAGGCAGGTGATCTAGAAGGGGAAACCCCTCAGATCTGCCGTTCCGCGGGTTTTTACAATCGTCAACAATGTGCTTCGGCAACAAGAGAAAAAGAAAGTGCAGGTTTGTTGGATGCACCGGAGCTTTCAATTCAGAAAAGCCTACGTGTAATCGTTCCGCCACGGCAGTAACGAGTGTTCCATTTTGTGAACTGGAAAAGTGATCAAACGCTCAAAACGGCTACAAAAGAAGGACGAAAATAGGATGGCTGGAAGTTGGTTGACACGCTTTTTGTTATGTATGGCCGCAGGACTAATACCACTGGGTGTCAATGCTGAGCCATACAAGTCTTTTTTGGAGGGTGTCGAAGCCAGCTACATTCAGGATGGGGATACGCCTTCGATTGAAATACGGATGTTTGGAATAGACACTCCGGAGAAAGCGCAATTGTGCGAAAGTCGGTCTGGCAGTTGCTATCCCTGCGGGCAAAGGGCAACGCGCGTTCTTTCTGGGTTTTTGGTGGGAGAGGCTACCTACCATTTTACGGGGGATTCTACATATGGACGCCCGGTCGCGACAATTTTCATCGGCAATAAAGACATAAATCTCGAAATGGTCCGCTCAGGCTATGCAGTAGTTTATGAGCGCTATTTGCCCGCCGATATGCGAGAAACGTACCTGGAAGTTCAGCAGGAAGCCAAAAATGGCAGACGAGGGATATGGCAGGGTAAGTTTGTTACACCGGAGAAATGGCGTCGTGGAGAGCGTCTGGAATGTGAAGAATAATTTTTGCATTTTGCTTCGGAAATTTGCAGTCTAACCAGACATTTCAGATCTTCATTAAGGGCGGAAAGTGGACATTCGCTGCGAACGCGCCACTTCCACTAAAGCCCGAGGAAGCTGACATTCGATCAACTGACATGTAATCAGCAGATCTGAAATTCGCTCTCGCGTTAACGCGGCGGTCAAACCTCAATTTACCGGACCTACTCAATTACCTCAAAGCTCTCTACAGCAGCCTCACGCTTCTTTGCCAACTCTTTGGCCAGCCTGAACCTCTCCGTCCCTGGCGTAAGCCTGTATTGGTAATAATCCAACATCAGATCCTTTTCATCTTGCCACCGAGTCGTACCTGGAGAGACCCTTAACGGCGCGGGAAAGCCTTCCCTTTGCTTTACCCATTTCCAGATGGTTTTGCGCGAAACATTGAAGCGTTCACCTACCTGCCGATCCGACAGGTAGCGTTGGTCGGCGGGGGAAAGAGACACAGACGTCGCCTCGGTGATTTGAACGCCTAGGGGATTACAAACCTCACCGAGCAGTTCATTTCTTGATTTGGCTTTTCTTTTTCGCGTGTTTTCTTTGGTAGGTTTGTCTTCAAAATCAAACAGATCAGGGGTGTCATTAGACGGCCGGATGTATTTCGACATATCGAGCACTCTCGGTTAGAGTGTTTCGAAGACAAATCGTTCATCCAGAAACTATTTTAGTATGCGGCCCGCGTCTTCGCGAAGCCATCCTTACGGAATATCCCTATAACAGACTGATTGCGACAGCTGGGTCAATGAACCGATATCCGGCAATTGATCGACAACTAAACTGTGTGGGGCTGAATGTGGGGCTGAGAAAAATCATTTGCTGATTTTTCCTTAAAAACAAAGCCATAGTTGGTGTTTATGGCGGAGACGAAGGGATTCGAACCCTCGATACCGTTCCCGGTATACTCCCTTAGCAGTGGCAGTACGCTCACACATAAGATGCTGAATTTGGAGCATTTTTTACAACAAAAAAAGTCACTTGCACGATTTTTGCACGCTTTACGACCACAACAACGTGCAAATGAGAAGTTTTTAATGCAAGAAAGTATGTTTACACTCTCGCGTCTTGTTGATCGGAAGAAATAGCGACGTTACACCTGAGTCCAAATGCACAATATGGGAGCGAAGCATTATGGCCGAGCAAGACAATGTAGATCCTAGAATACAAATCGCTCGGGAAAACCTTCGTATGCTTGCAGCTAAGAGACGCCTCAACTTGTCGGTAGTATCCCGACAGGCGGGGATGTCAAGAAACGGGCTTGGGCAGTTTATCAACGGGCGCACGACACTTAGCTATTCAAATATGCTCAAGGTCTGCGATGTTCTTTCAGTACCTATAGCACTCGTACATCAGCCTGAGGCGTATTCAGATCAGAAAATAGAAGCGGCTAGATTAGTGGAACGCCTATCAAATGAATCTGCTGCGACGTTGCAAGAAATACTTTTGAATGTTGCGAAAAGTTAAAGCTACCGGCTTGCGCCAATATTTAGGTCTTGAAGAGTACTCACGCCAGCACTTTTTAGGAACTCCTTCAAATTGAGATACTTACGCCTGTAACTCGGAGACCTAACCACCTTAGGACTAAAGTGGAGCCCATTTTCAGGAATGTCTCCACCGGCTTCCTGTCGCCAAAACAATGGTTCAACAAGGCCAAGGAGCGTTTTCGCACTGAGAAGAAAACGATCTGTTTCTCGAGTGTGGGCATTGATCGAGGGAGAAGCCTTCAGGGCCGGGATTGAATTTGAGTTTATAGACGCGAGGTACGCCGTGCCGGTCTCGCAGTTCATCAATGGCCGCGGAGAATTCTTAGGCCGTTGTGCCATCGATCATTATTCCACCATAGATCAAGAAGTCGCCAGCCTTCTCCTCAAGGTTAGTCTCGTCAAAGTGGAGTAATTGCAAGCCGATTCCCCTCAAGATTTCCGTCAACTTACTGTACGAAACAGACGATATTCCAGAGAATACTAGGGAGCCTCAATCCCGATGTTTAGCCAGACGTTTCTGATAATGCTTACAGCCGTAGTCTGCACCACTAGGAGATCATGTGCTTTAGTCTGCTTGCTTGGTTCCAGAGTTGCTGTGGTTCGCGCATTTACAACTCTTTACTAAGCTCCGTTTTCGTGCACGGATTTTGCACGACTTTTTTCCACAAAAAATTAAGTGATTGTTTTTAATTAACAAAAAATCCTTACATTTTCACCGATTTTTCCAGAAAGGGAGTCTGCTGAACGCCACAACACTGAAACAGTAAATAAATTATCTTTACATTTCAGTGTGATGGCGGAGACGAAGGGATTCGAACCCTCGAAACGGTTCCCCGTTTACTCCCTTAGCAGGGGAGCGCCTTCGACCACTCGGCCACGTCTCCGTTGACCCGTCTATCAGGGCTTTCCCCTCAAGAACAAGAGCAAAAATGAACCTAGAGCAGGACTTTTGGCACATTTCAGCCAACGATCACTACGGGGGGGCTCATTTAGCTCAACCGACCGCGAAATTCTGCAAGCGTGCTGCGCAATCCCTCTTCAAGAGAGACTTTTGGAGACCAGCCCAAAATGGCCCGGGCACGTGAAATATCGGGGCATCGCCTACGAGGATCATCGCCTGCAGCCGGACCATTTTGAACCGAAAGATCCTGTTTGGTCATCTCTGCCACCAAGTTGGCGAGATCCAAAACACTCTGCTCCTTTGGGTTGCCGATATTGAAAATCTTATCAGCACAATCATCAGTTTCGGCCAGCGCCAAAAGACCGTCCACTGTGTCAGAGACATAACAAAAGGACCGTGTTTGCAGACCATCCCCATAGATCGTAAGCACGCGACCACTCAGCGCCTGTACCACGAAATTTGAGACGACCCGCCCGTCGTCAAGGGCCATGCCTGGCCCATATGTGTTGAAAATACGTGCAATGCGCAGATCCAATCCAACTTCACGATGCAAATCCATCAAGTAAGTCTCAGCCGCCCGCTTGCCTTCGTCATAACACGCCCTCGGTCCGGTAAAGCTCACATTACCGCAATAACTTTCCCTTTGGGGATGCTCTAAAGGATCACCATACACTTCACTGGTTGAAGCCTGAACAAATCGTGCCCCCTGTCGCAGTGCAAGCTCTGACAAATGGACAGCCCCAAAAATAGACGTGCGCCAGGTTTCCAGCGGCGCTGCCTGATACTTCTTGGGGGATGCGGGGCAAGCCAAATTGATAATCAGATCACAGCTCAGATCAATCGGTGCGCACACATCATGCTCAACGATTTTTAGGCGCGCATTTGAAACTCCGGCAAAGCGGTCACGCATTCCGGTGTGAAAGTTGTCCAATACGGTGACCCGCGCGCCGCGTTGCAGCACTGCGCGCACAAGATGTCCGCCGACAAAACCGGCACCACCGGCGACAATCACATGTTGGTCCTGCCAATTCACAAGTGCCGCTCCCAGTTTTTCTCAATCAATTGTCCAGCCTCATGGGCCACGCTGCCAAAATCCAGCGACAAGGCTAGCGCACGCGCCGCGCGCGCAATCTCCTCTGCTTGCCTGTCGTTGTCCTTCACCCAAGCAATCTTCTCATGCAAATCCGATAAATCCGCCTTGACCGGCACGAAATGGCACCAAGGAACAAGCCGGTCATAATACCATTGCCGAAACCCGAATTCGCTTTCGACTTTTAAGACACAGCACCCCATCAACATGCGGTGAAACAGGTTGTCCCAAGTATTGGAAAATCCGTCGATGTCGATTGCGTACTTGCGCCCAAACCAAGTTTCTGCAGCAACTCTGTCTCGCAAAAATCCTGCCTTCCGAATGGCTGCGTATCTTGGCCCTGTTACGGGGGGCACAAATCCAAAGTCCACTTCGCTCTCCTGACAGGCCCAAGCCATCCTAACCCGCTGACATGTTGCCGGATGCTGCGCCAACTCGGGTACAAAATTGAAAAAACCGTTACCATTTGCTCCGCCACGCCAAACAAATTCACGGCTTCTCTGCGCCCAAGGGACATCAAGAGTGCCAATCGCCTCCCGAAGATCGGCAAACCCGCGTTTTCGAAAAAAATACACATCAGGCACCGGCGTCCGGTTTTGCAGGTTTGTTGAGAAGAAAAAGCCAGCGTTGCTAGCGTGATCCCCGTCACTAAGATGAACGGTCATTCTCTCAACTTCAGCTTGTGCTTGAAGTTGCCAGTAAACCATGGCCGCCAAACGGCCTCCCAGCAACCAAGACAACTCCGCTCGGCGATGCTGCATCGCCTCCGAAATCAGAAGATCCAGCCCCTGCTTGCGCCGCACAATAACAACATCTTGAGCAAATGGGACTTCAAGGGATGTCTCTACTCGAAGCTCAGGAAGCGTGTCTGTGAAAGAGAATAGCTTTTTTTTAAGGTTGGCAGCAATTCCGGCGCGAAAACGCGCCAGATCAATTGCTTTAAAGATAGTACTCAAGCTGCCCCCAACATCAATTTGAGGGCATATGAAAGGTCAATCCGAAAAGAATCAAGTCCTAACTCGCTAGGAAAACAGCGTCGGATCAACCTCTGGTTTAAGTGTTGAAGAGGAAGTGCATCACGTCGCCATCTTTGACCAGATAGCTCTTGCCCTCTGCACGCATTTTACCCGCTTCTTTGGAACCCTGCTCGCCGTTGCAGTCCACATAGTCCTGATAGGCGATCGTCTCGGCGCGAATAAATCCGCGCTCAAAATCGCCATGGATCACACCGGCAGCTTGCGGTGCCAACGTGCCCTGACGGATGGTCCAGGCGCGCGCCTCTTTGGGGCCCACGGTAAAGTAGGTTTCCAGATGCAACAATTCATAGCCCGCGCGGATCAAGCGGTCCAGGCCAGCCTCATCCAGACCCATTTCACTAAGGAACATCTCAGCTTCATCTTCTTCAAGCTGACTGATTTCTTCTTCGATCTGGGCGGAGATCACCACATGCGAGTTGCCTTGCGACGCGGCCATCTCGGCCACTTTCGCGGAGAATTCATTGCCCTCTGCGGCTTCGCTCTCGCCCACGTTACAGACATACAGCACCGGCTTGGTGGTCAAAAGCTGCAGCATTTTCCACGCCTTGGCGTCTTCCGCATCAACTTCAACCACACGCGCGGGCTGACCGTTTTCCAGCACAGCCAAAGCGTCTTTCAGCAAACGTTCCTGCTGCACGGCCTCTTTGTCGCCACCGCGCACTTTGCGCACCAGACCCTGCATGCGTTTCTCGATGCTTTCGATATCCGCCAGCATCAGCTCGGTTTCAATCGTTTCGGCATCCGCTACCGGATCAACACGGCCATCCACATGGGTCACGTCGCCATCTTCAAAACAGCGCAGCACATGTGCAATCGCATCGGTTTCGCGAATGTTGGCCAGAAACTGGTTGCCCAGACCTTCGCCTTTGGATGCGCCTTTTACCAGACCAGCAATGTCCACAAAGGTCATCCGCGTCGGAATGATCTGCTTAGACCCTGCGATGGCAGCCAGCGCGTCCAGCCGCGCGTCCGGCACGCCTACGTCGCCGACATTCGGCTCGATGGTGCAGAACGGAAAATTCGCAGCCTGCGCAGCGGCCGTTTTGGTCAGCGCGTTGAACAGTGTCGACTTGCCAACGTTCGGCAGTCCCACGATCCCCATTTTAAAGCCCATATCGGCCTCCTGTTACAGTATCGACGTGCTTCTATGGGCTGTTTGAGCCCAACGCAAGCAACGTGTTAGGCTGCATATAGGAGGAAGTTTTAATGAGTTTTATCCCTTACCTAAATTTTGATGGCCAATGCGCCGAAGCAATTCAATTTTATGCCGAAGTTTTTGGGGCCGACGAAGTGCAGATCATGCGCTTTTCTGATGCTCCCGAAGAAGAAGGCCTGCCCCAGTCCGATCGCGTCATGTATTCCCACATCATGATCGGGGACAAATGTCTGATGGCCTCGGATTCGCCTCCTGGTCTGACCCAGCCCCCGCAAGAGTCGGTCTCGGTGCATTATCCTGTGCCCGATCTGGCCACGGGACAGGCTGTCTTTGAAGCGTTGGCGCATCAGGGCACCATCACCATGGCCTTTGAGCCGACGTTTTTTGCCCCCGGATTTGGCATGGTGCGCGACAGATTTGGCACAAGCTGGATGATTGGCGTGCATCCAGAAGACGACGCGTCTTAACTGGCATTGATTTTCCGCTCTGAAACAGGCATCCCTGCCCCAGCAATTTTCAGAGGGTGCCCGCATGACACGTATCGACGCCAAATTCGCAGAGCTTCAAGCCGCAGGGAAGAAAGCCTTTGTGGCCTATGTCATGGCAGGCGATCCAGACTACGATACCTCGCTGGAAATCGTCAAAGGTCTGCCCGCAGCAGGCGTCGATGTGATCGAACTCGGCCTGCCCTTCACCGATCCGATGGCGGACGGGCCAACCATTCAGCTGGCAGGTCAGCGTGCTTTGGAATCGGGCATGACCTTGCAATCGACGCTGGATTTGGCAACCGAGTTTCGCCGCACCGACAACACCACTCCCATCGTGCTGATGGGCTATTACAACCCGATTTATAGCCGCGGCGTTGATCGTTTTCTGGTTGATGCACAAACCGCAGGCATCGACGGGCTGATTGTTGTCGACCTGCCGCCCGAAGAAGACGACGAGCTCTGCATACCTGCACAAAAGGCGGGTCTGAACTTTATCCGCCTTGCCACACCCACTACCGACGACAAACGCCTGCCCAAAGTGCTGCAAAACACCTCGGGCTTTGTGTATTACGTGTCAATCACCGGCATCACTGGCGCTGCCGAAGCCGAGGCCACAAACGTCGGCCCCGAAGTCGCGCGCATTAAAGCCAGCACTGATCTGCCGGTCATCGTCGGCTTTGGCATCAACTCGCCCGAAAAATCCCGCGCGATTGCATCTGTTGCCGACGGCGCAGTTGTCGGCTCTGCCATTGTCAGCCAGATCGGCGCGGGCAAGCCGGTGTCAGAGGTGCTGGCCTTTGTGAAATCCCTATCTGACGGAGCCCATTCCGCCTAAGGTTTACTTTACCCAGTTGCCGCTGCTGGCCTTGCCGAAATAGATGTCTTGGGCAGCGCCTGCAGCGCGCCCGTTGATCTTGCGCCGCGCAAGACAAGAGAGAGACATGAGTCCCGACACCCTTCGAGAAAAACCCAGCCGCAAACGCCGTGGCCGCAATAACCCACCCGTTAGCCGCGCCAGCGCCGATGCCTTCACGCTGGATCATGTGATTTCCCCACGCGCCGGTTTTGGGTTTCTCGACGCCACCCGCCTCGAGTTTCTCAAAGAGCGCTGCTTTCGCCTGCTCGAAGACTACGGCATGATGATTGTGCATCCCGACGCCAAGGCTGCCCTGCTAAAGGCAGGTGCGCGCGAGGGATCGGACGCCGGACGCCTGCGCATGCCACGCGAGCTGGTTCAACAAGCCCTGCGCGAAACCCCGAAATCCACCACTTTAGCGGGCAAGATCCCCGCGCTGGACATGCACATTCCACGTTTGGACAAAGGGTTTATCCTGCGCACCGGCACCGGCGCACATGGCTATGTCGACCCCCGTGATGCCAGCTATCGCAACATGGACCTTACCGCCGCTGGAGAAATTGCTGCCGTGGCGGATAGCTTGGATCAGGTTGGCTTTATCGCCCACCCGTTTGTGCATGGCGTGCCTGAAGTCACCGCCGACATTCACGCATTTGCCAAAATCACCTCAAAGACATCCAAACACGTCTGGATGCAGCCTTATCAAAAAGAAAACATCGACTATCTTCTAAAGATCGCCGCCATTGCGGCGGGGGGCGAAGACGCATTGCGCGCACGCCCAACAACCAGCACGATCACCTGCTCTTTTTCTCCGCTCGAGTTCAAATATATGGACACCGAGGTGATCATCGCCTGTGGCAAATACGGCGTTCCGGTGCATGCCTGCTCTCTGCCCAGCGCGGGGGGCACTGCACCGCTGTCCGCACCCGCACTGGCCTTGATGGCGGTTGCCGAAATCCTTGGCATGGTCACCATGGCGCATATTCTCTCGCCTGGCTTGCCGATCATCGCAACGCCGCTAATGTTTGCACTCGACATGCGCACCGGCAGCGCCCTGCAGTCTTCGGTCGAAGCCCAACAAGCCGCCTCCATGTCAATTCAGCTGGTCAAACATGGCTTTGGCCTGATGTCACACACCTATGGCTCGGGCTCCGACACGCCGGATGCGGATCACCAATCCATGGCCGAGCGTGCATTACTGATGCAGAATGTGGCTCTGTCTGGCGCGGATATTCTGGGCGGCATCGGACAGCTGGAATGCGCAACCGTCTTTAGTCCGGTGCAGGCGGTGCTGGACAATGAAATCGGTGCCATGATGCGCCGGTTCATCAACGTGCCTGACATCAGCGACCAAGCCCTGAACTTTGATGAGATGATGCGTGTCCCTGTCGGGGGGCATTTCTTGGACAGCGATCATACGGTCACCACCTGCCGCGCGCAATTTACCCCAAGCGTGTTTCAACGGGTCGGACGCGACGATTACGAAGCAGCTGAGCGTCGCGGTGCATTTGAAGTCGCGCGCGATCAGGCTTTGTCAGCGATCGAGGACAACAAAGACAAATCTGTGCTCGATGATGTGCAATTACAGGAAATCGCCGCTCTGTCATACGCGGCCGATAAGCATATTGTCGAAGTCTATCGCGGCACCGTCGACCAAATTTAGGCCAAGCTATGGCGCCTCGGCGACCAATGCCGAGGCCATCGTGCGCACCAAATCTGTACGGCTCACAGGCTTTGGCACATGCCCTGACATGCCGTGTGCGAGATATCCGGCAACCTGATGCGCCATCGCATTTGCTGAAACCGCAATGATCGGCGTTGCAGAAAGCGCTTTGTCATACTCCTCGTCGCGAATTTTCTGTGTCGCGGCCAATCCATCCATGACCGGCATATTCACATCCATCAAAATCATGTCCCAATGCCCCTCGCGCCACCGCTCAACCGCCTGCGCCCCGTCACTGACAATCTCCAGCGTCAGGTCGATCTTTTTCAACATATGGCGCAGAACCATTTGATTGGTTCTATTATCCTCGGCCGCCAAAATCCGCAGCCCCGACAAGCTCCTTTCTTCGAGTTCCTGATCTCGCGGCATAGCTCCGTTCAATGGCGCCTGACAGGTTTTCACAAGCGCCGTGGCGCGAAACTCCGCCCCTTTGCCCGTCTCGCTTTCCAACGTTATTGTGCCACCCATAAGCTCACAGATCCGCTTTGAGATCGCCAAACCCAGCCCCGTGCCGCCATGCATACGGGTCACGCTGGCGTGCGCCTGATAAAACCGCTGGAACATGCGGCTTTGGCGTTCTTTTGGGATGCCGGGCCCTGTGTCTTTGACCGTCAGGATAAGACGCAACTCGCCGTGACCCGCAGGTTCGGCGTCAATCGACAGCTTTACCTTGCCGCGCTCGGTAAATTTGATCGCATTGGAAAGCAGGTTGCCTGCAACCTGTCGCAAACGCGTTGGGTCCACATATGCCCAGATTTGAGCACGCTCGGTGATGGCAACTTCAAACTCCAGGCCTTTTTCCTGAGCCTTGAACTGGTACTGCTGGCGCATAGAGAGAGCCAGTTCGGCAATTGCACAGGGCAGCATTTCGAGTTCGAATTTTCCGGCCTCGATTTTCGAAATATCCAAAATGTCGTTTATGATTGCCAACAACAGGCTTCCGCTGTCCCTGAGCATCGCCACCTGCCGTCGCTGTTCAATATCCAAATCGCTTTCGGACAGCGCCAAACTCATGCCCAACACGCCATTCAAGGGCGTTCTAATTTCATGGCTCATCGAGGCCAAAAACACCGATTTCGCTTCATTTGCCGATTCCGCCGCAATGCGCGCCGCATCCAATTCGGCAGTGCGCTCTTGAACAGCCACCTCAAGCGACTCCGCCAATCCTTGCAACCTGCGATTGGTTTCAAACAATTCTCGGCTTTTGTTTTCCAACAACTGTTCCGCTTCCAACCGCGCGGCGCGCTCACGGTTATATCGGCGCCGCGAGACATGGTCTGGCGTAGCATCAACGTGTTTGTCCATCGGGATCAGGCCACCTTGTCTATAACGAACTCAGCGGCAAAGCGGTCGTTACGCGTGACCTCTTGCATGGAGACCTCAGATTTTTGGCCAAAATGTTCCATACATGCCTGTATCAGGCCAAGGCAAAAATTGTTTAATGGACGCTCGGAAATATAGGTCATTTTTAGCTGGTCGGGCGCCAGTCGTTCGGTGGCAAAAGTTGGAAGCTCCGCTTCGGGATACAGTTTTCGAACCTCGATGTGCACGTCATTTTCGATCGATTCCAACATATCAAAAGCGTCATTTTTGCCTTCAAAAAACACCGGATATCCTTCGGCGAACCGTCCAAACATCCAATGTCCAAATTTGACCTGCAACACGTCTGTTGGCGCGTTCAAATGGCGCCCGAATGCATCAACTAAATTTAACAACTCCGCACAGGGATAATTCCCCACCGATGTAAAAGCTGCGTCCCCTTCCAGACTGACCTCGTCCAGAATGTCATCGACAACATCTTCGCCCATCACAGATTCCGCCATACGAATTAACTCAACAAACACGATACCTTTCATCCGACCCTCCGCTAACGGTCACCGTCAACGTTAGAACGCGGTGGTAAACATGCCCCTAATGGAACACATGGCAGTTGCTTAGTTTGCGTCGCATTGGTAACAAAGCCTTACCAATACGAGGGAGTTGGAGCCAAAATGCCGGTCATTACTTGTATCGAAGACCTTAAACAGATCTACCATCGGCGCGTTCCGCGCATGTTTTATGACTATGCCGAGTCGGGCAGCTGGACCGAGCAGACCTTCCGCGAAAACAGTTCCGATTTTGACGACATCTACCTGCGCCAACGGGTTGCGGTAGACATGACAGGCCGCTCAACCGCCACCCAGATGATCGGCCAGGACGTCGCCATGCCGGTGGCTTTGGCGCCGGTTGGCTTGACCGGCATGCAAAGTGCAGATGGTGAAATCAAAGCCGCGCGGGCCGCGGAGAAATTTGGCGTCCCCTTTACATTGTCCACCATGTCAATCAACTCGATCGAAGAAGTCGCCGAAGCGACAACCAAACCTTTCTGGTTTCAACTCTACACCATGCGCGACACCGATTATGTCAGCCGCCTGATTCAGCGCGCCAAAGACGCCAAGTGCTCGGCCCTTGTCATCACGTTGGACCTGCAAATCCTTGGCCAACGTCACAAGGACCTGAAAAACGGCCTCTCCGCCCCCCCCAAGCTCACCCCTGCCACCATTGCCAACCTGATGACCAAATGGAGCTGGGGCATAGAGATGCTGGGCGCCAAGCGGCGTAACTTTGGCAACATCGTCGGCCACGTGCAGGGCATTTCCGACAACTCCGATCTTGCGACCTGGACCAAGGAGAGCTTTGATCACTCCCTTGATTGGGCCAAGGTTGCCAAAATCAAAGAGGAATGGGGCGGGCCTGTCATTCTCAAGGGTATCCTGGATGCCGAAGATGCCAAAATGGCGCTTCAGGTTGGTGCGGACGCCATCATTGTCTCCAACCACGGTGGCCGCCAGCTTGACGGCGCCATCAGCTCGATCCGCGCCCTGCCCTCAATTCTGGACGCCGTTGGGGACCAGATCGAAGTGCATCTGGACAGCGGTATCCGCTCCGGTCAGGACGTTCTCAAAGCCTTGGCGATGGGGGCCAGCGGCACCTATATCGGACGTGCCTTTGTGTACGGGCTTGGCGCCATGGGCGAAGCCGGCGTCACCAAGGCACTCGAGGTCATTCACAATGAACTCGACATTACTATGGCACTGTGCGGGCGTCGCAAGATCGACGAGCTAACCCGCGATATTCTGTTGGTGCCGGAAGATTTCGGCGGCCGCTGGCAAGGCTAAAAACATAGCCTTATCAAGGCGCAAAAGACCGATGCGTCCCCGATTGCGATGGGGGCGCTCCGACACGCTCTGAAGAGTCGCAAAAAAACACGCCTCCCCCCTTTGCATTCCCACGATTTCGCTGTAAGGACGCGGCTTCACGCGGGGACACAGCCTTGGAGGATCCCCGCCCTTACTTATGGAGTATTTACTATGGCTGGTCAGATTCCTGATCTTATCGCCGAAGCACGCACGGGGACAGGCAAGGGCGCCGCTCGTCAAGCACGTCGTGACGGCTTTGTACCTGGTGTTGTATACGGTGGCGACGCCGATCCACTGGCGATCAAAATCCCTTTCAATGTTCTGCTGAAGAAACTGAAAGCGGGCCGCTTCCTTTCGACTCTTTTCAACCTCAAGGTTGAAGGCGAGGAAGATGTACGTGTGATCTGCCGTGGCGTTCAGCGCGACGTGGTCAAAGACCTTCCGACACACATCGACCTGCTGCGTCTGCGCCGCACCTCGAAAATCAGCCTCTTCATCCACGTTGACTTCATCAACGAAGAAGAAGCACCCGGCATCAAAAAAGGCGGCGTTCTGACTATTGTACGCCCCGAAGTTGAGCTGAACGTAACTGCAGGCGACATTCCTGAGAGCATCGTTGTTGATCTCGCAGGCATGAACGTTGGCGACATCGTACACATCTCTGACGTGACCCTGCCCGACGGCGCAAAGCCAACTGTTGAGCGTGACTTCGTCATCGCCAACATCTCTGCACCATCAAGCCTGCGCTCTTCTGACGACGGCGAAGAAGACGCTGCAGAAGCAACTGAAGAAGCAGCTGCTGAAGAATAAGATCTGTTTCAGATCGAAATTGCGAAACGGCGTCCTTTCGGGGCGCCGTTTTTTTGTGGCGCCCAAAGGTTTTATAGACTGGGGCCCATCATTGCACGAGATTGAGTCCCTGCCCCCATGCCGCTATAGAAATGTCAGGCGTAAACACGGAGACGCGATATGAAATTGTTTGTAGGTCTGGGCAATCCGGGTCCCAAATATGCGGGCAACCGCCACAACATCGGCTTCATGGCGCTGGATCACATCGCCTCTGATCACGGTTTTGGCCCATGGCGCGGCAAGTTTCAGGCCGAAGTCTCCGAAGGTAAATTCGGCAGCGAAAAAGTGGTTCTGCTCAAGCCGCAAACTTTCATGAACCTGTCGGGTCAATCAGTTGGCGAAGCGATGCGGTTTTACAAACTCGACAGCACGGATGTCACTGTATTTCATGATGAATTGGACCTCGCACCAGGCAAGTGCCGCGTCAAGGCAGGTGGCGGTCATGCCGGTCACAACGGGTTGCGCTCAATCCATCAGCACATCAGCCCGCATTATGACCGCGTGCGTCTGGGCATCGGTCATCCAGGCAACAAAAACGCTGTCTCGGGCTATGTGCTGCGCGATTTCTCCAAAGCAGATCAGGATTGGCTCGATGACCTGTTGCGTGGCATCGCAGACGGGGCCCCGCATCTGGCCGCAGGTGATGGTGGCAAGTTCATGAACGCGGTTGCGCTGCGGGTGAACCCGCCTCGCTCCTCCAAATCGCAACCTGCAAACAAGCCTGCAGCCGAAGCCGCAAAACCAAAGGCGCCGGCTACCAAAACCTCCGAAACCCAGCCCGCACCAGAGCCCGCGCCCGATACCCGCTCGGGCCTGCAAAAGCTGTTGGACAAATTCAAATGACGACCCTACTACGGCAGACATTTGAAGAACAAGCAGGCCACTGCGATGGCCTAGACAGCCCTTTTATGGGGCGACTTTTGCGCTTGCTGGCAGCACATTGGCCGCGCGGCACGCAGCTTGCGGCCACATGCGATACTTTTGACGGCGACATTGGCCCGATAGGGACCAGCCTGCCCTTGCGCATCGCAGGAGGGCTGCATGCGCTGGTATTGCAGCGCAAAGATCACGACCTTACAGCAGCTTACCCGCCAAACCCATCTACAGATGCGCAGCTTTGGCAGGCTGTGAACGCAGCACTCCATCAACACGATACCTTTCTCTGCAACTGGATCAAACAGGCCCCTCAAACCAACGAAGTGCGCCGCGCCGCTGCTCTGATCCCCGCCGCCCACATGCTGGCAAAAAAATACGCTTTGCCCCTCCGGCTTAGCGAGTTGGGCGCCTCGGGAGGTTTGAACCTGATGTTTGATCACTTCAACCTTCAAGCACCGGTTGCATACGGCCCCAAAAGCGCGGTCCAGCTAACTCCTGACTGGCAGGGCTCGGCCCCATCCACCGCATCTCTTGAGATCGTCGAACGGCGCGGTGTGGACCTGAACCCGCTGGACAGTTCAAACGCCCAAGACAGGTTGCGCTTGCAGGCCTACCTCTGGCCGGATCAGCCAGAGCGACTATCCCGCACCCGCGCCGCCATCAAATTGCAAAACGCACCTGTCCAAAAGGGCGATGCAATTGACTGGCTTACCACACGCTTGCCCCACATTTCCAGCCAGCTGCATCTGGTCTACCACACCATAGCATGGCAATATTTCCCGCCCGACCACCAAGCCCGCGGAGCAGCACTGATCAAGGCGGCAGGTAAAACCGCCACGAAAACCACCCCGCTGGCATGGCTGTCTATGGAAGCGGATGGCGCATCCCCCGGTGCGGCTCTGCGCCTGCGTCTCTGGCCTGATGACATTGACGTGTTGTTGGCGCGCGTAGATTTCCATGGGCGGTGGCTCAACTGGCTTGGCCCGACGCAACTGCCCTGACGTCACACTTGCCCCCACAAGGACCCAAGTGGTCAACTCCGCGCCAAAGGGAGAGGACGTATTATGAAAACGACGCTTAAGTGGGCCGCACGCATTCTAGTCATGTTGGTGCTGGCCGCCGCCGTGGTCTTCATCTGGAAGCGCGAGGAAATCACCCGCCTGATGGCCGTGAACAGCCTGTTTGCCCAAGATCGCATCGTGTGGAACTTCTCCAACATGGATCAGCTGTTCCTGAACCGCCCTGTACCCTTGGGCGACAGCACACCCACTGAGCTACCCATCGGCCCAACCGCCACCCTGCCCGCAGGCACCGATGCATGGATCACGCAGCGCGCGCTGACCTCGCTGGTGGTACTTAAAGACGGCGCCATCGTGCATGAGGATTACTACCAAGGCACAACGCCGGAAGACCTGCGCATCTCATGGTCGATGGCCAAATCCTACCTCTCGGCCCTGTTCGGCATCCTGCTGGAAGACGGCACCATCGCCAGCCTTCAGGATCCGGTCACCAAATACGCCCCTGCTCTGAAAGGCACCGCCTATGATGGCGCGACGCTTCAAAACGTGCTGCAGATGTCCTCTGGTGTGACCTTTGACGAGGATTATCTCGATAAATCCTCTGACATCAATCGCATGGGCCGCGTGCTGGCCTTGGGCGGCACCATGGATGGCTTTGCCGCAGGGCTTACCGAGACCTTCGTCGCCCCCGGTGCGCAATGGCAATATGTCTCCATCGACACACATGTTTTGGGCATGGTGATCCGCGGCGCAACCGGTCAGGACGTGCCAACTCTGCTATCTGAGAAAATCATGTCTAAACTGGGGCTTGAGGCCGAACCCTACTATGTCACCGACGGTGAAGGCGTGGCCTTTGTGCTGGGCGGGCTGAACATCCGCAGCCGCGATTATGCCCGCTTTGGCCAGATGATCGCGCAGAATGGCGTCTGGCAAGGCACCCAGATTGTGCCCGCCAACTGGATTGCCGAAAGC
Source organism: Rhodobacteraceae bacterium Alg231-30 (assembly GCA_900143615.1). Taxonomy (GTDB): domain Bacteria; phylum Pseudomonadota; class Alphaproteobacteria; order Rhodobacterales; family Rhodobacteraceae; genus Shimia. The sequence goes on along the minus strand of FREU01000001.1, from coordinate 746,524 downwards.
ACCACCGCCTCCGCCCCCACCGCCGAGGGCGACATTGGCTATGGCTATCAATGGTGGGTTCCGATTGGCGCAAAACCCGGTGAGTTCCTCGCACGCGGCGTCTACGGGCAATATATCTACATCGATCAATCCGAAAATGTTGTGATTGTCTCAACCGCTGCCGACCGCGCCTTCCGCGACGAAGAAGCCCACCCCAGCAATGTTGCCCAGTTCCGCGCCATCACCAAGGCACTGTCACAACTTTAACCTCTCAACCACAAGCCCTGTTGCGTGAGCCAACTGCGCATGGCATCGTTGGGCCATGATCCAGAAGGACGCCTCACTCAACGTTTTGGGCACCGACCTACAGCCCTGCTCGCGTGACCCGCTCACCGGCTACTTTCGCGACGGCCATTGCAACACCTGTGCAGAGGATCAAGGCAGCCACACCGTCTGCGCCGTCATGACCGCCGAATTTCTGGCCTACTCCAAATACGTCGGCAACGATCTGTCCACGCCCCGACCCGAATTTGGCTTTGCCGGATTGAAACCGGGCGATCAGTGGTGTCTCTGTGCCGCGCGGTTTTTACAAGCCCACGACGAAGGCTGCGCGCCTTTTGTGCGCCTTGACGCCACCCACCAACGCGCTCTCGATATCGTGCGGCTGGACATCCTTGATCAATACGCGCTGCGAACGTCGTAGCCTCCTCAAGAGCCTTGCCCCTTCCATGACGTCTGTCGGGCAAACGACACTCAGTAAAAAACTGGCGCACCTCCCCTTGTAGACTGCGCTCTGCCTCCTTAAATCCACCATAACTCGAGACATGTGCTCTCGAGCAATGGAGATTTTATGTCAGAGCCCCGGACAGTCGCAGGGTCCTAATCCACTAGGATGACGTGACCTTTTACAAACACCAAGGACCCGCACGCGTGACGCTGTGTGGCCCTGTTTTTGTAGACTCTGTAAAATCGAGACACACCGTTGAATATTTCAAAGCACGAGCAGCGTGTTTTGCATGAACTGGCGTTGGGCGGAGAGATTCACTTCCTGCGCAGCGACAATGGCAAAATTTATGAAACCACCTGCTTTACCCGCGACGGGTACGTTCTAAGCAACTGCACACCTGATGTGTTCCAGCGCCTTAAGAAAAAGCGTCTGGTCAGCTCAAGAAACAGCAAACCCTACCGCATCACACGGCTGGGCGTCACTTCTGTGCGCGCCCAAATGAACCAACGATGAGCACACCGCACACCTCTCAAAGGAACTCTTAAGATGATCACCAAAACAACCGACACACCCGCTATTCAAAACCTTCACCTGCATGCATTCGGCGATGACGAAGGCCCCATTATTCACGCCTTATCCGGCGCGTTTCTCGCGCATCCTGACATCATCTCTCTTGATGTGATCCGTCAGGAACGCGTGGTGGGCAACATCATGTTTTCACCTCTAAGACTGACGGATCATCCCGACAAATCCTGCTACCTGATGGCCCCTGTCGGCGTATTGCCTGCGTTTCAGGGCCAAGGCGTTGGTCGAGACTTGATCGAAGGCGGCGTGGCGCACCTGAGCTCCATGGGTGTCGAGGCCATCTTTGTGTTGGGTCACCCCGGCTATTATGCGTCAAACGGGTTTGGCCCAACCAAGGTTTTGCCACCACATCACAGGCTGGTCACCCGCATGGACGCTTGGAAAATGCGTGAAATCATCCCCGGTGCAATGGTCGAGGTTGGCGGCACATCTATGGCCTCAGAACCGATTATGGACCGTGAATTTTGGGACACATCAGATCGGGCCGAATGATACCGCAACATAGACGAAAAAGGGCGCGGAAACCTCCGCGCCCTTTACCTTAGGTGTCACGCTGGATCAGACCAGATCAAAGCGATCCGCGTTCATGACCTTGGTCCAAGCCGCAACAAAGTCCTTCACAAACCGTGCACTGGCATCGGCCTGTGCATAGACTTCGCTGATCGCGCGCAGTTGCGAGTTGGAGCCAAACACCAGATCCACGCGGGTTGCGGTCCACTTGACCTCACCTGTGGCGCGGTCTTTGCCTTCATAGACACCTTCGCCCGCATCAGACCACTTGGTGGACATGTCGACGATATTGGCAAAGAAGTCGTTGCTCAGCTGACCAACACGGTCGGTGAACACGCCATGTGACGCCCCACCATGGTTGGCCCCCAGCACACGCAGACCACCAACAAGAACGGTCATCTCAGGCGCGGTCAGCGTCAGAAGTTGTGCTTTGTCCACCAACAGCTCTTCGGGCGACACCGAATAGGCCGCTTTGGCAAAGTTGCGGAAGCCGTCTACTGCAGGCTCAAGCACGCCAACGCTTTCTACGTCCGTCATGTCCTGAGTTGCATCACCACGACCCAGAGCCACCGGTACGTCTACCGCCTGCCCCGCATCTGCTGCCGCTTTCTCAACCGCAGCCGCACCACCGACCACAATCAGATCGGCCATGCTCACTGGCTTGCCAAAGGCCGCCTTGACCTCTTCCAGCTTGGCCAGAGTTGCCGCCAGAGCTTCCGGCTCGTTGGCTTCCCAACCGTTCATTGGCGCCAGACGTACACGTGCCCCATTTGCACCGCCACGCATGTCCGATCCACGGAAGCTCGAAGCCGACGCCCAAGCGGTTTTCACCAAGGCACTGACCGACAGGCCCGAAGCCAATACAGCCGCTTTCAGATCAGCCACATCACCGTCAGACAGGTCGGTTTCGCTTGCTGGAACAACATCCTGCCAGATCAGCTCTTCTGCTGGCACTTCGTCACCCAAATAACGCGCCCGTGGGCCCATATCGCGGTGGGTCAGCTTGAACCAGGCGCGCGCAAAGGCGTCCTTGAACTCTTCAGGATTCTCGTGGAACCGCTTGGAGATCGGGCCATAGATCGGGTCCATACGCATCGCCATATCGGCGGTGGTCATCATGGTTTTGACTTTTTGGCTGGCATCATGCGCCGCAGGGGCCATGTCTTCTTCTTTGACGTTCACCGGCTCCCAGATCCATGCGCCCGAGGGGCTCTTGGTCAGGTTCCAGTCATAGCCAAACAACAGATCGAAATAGCCGTTGTCCCATTGTGTCGGGTTAGCGGTCCAAGCACCTTCAACGCCGGACGTCGTGGTGTCACCACCATGACCTGTGCCAAGCGCATTGATCCAGCCAAGACCCATTTCTTCGATGCCTGCCGCTTCCGGCTCGGGGCCGACCAGCGCCGGATCACCAGCACCATGCGCTTTACCAAAGGTGTGACCACCAGCCACCAGCGCAACAGTTTCTTCGTCGTTCATCGCCATACGCGCAAAAGTATCGCGGATGTCACGACCAGACGCCAAAGCATCCGGCTGCCCGTCTGGACCTTCTGGATTCACATAGATCAGACCCATCTGCACAGCGGCCAGCGGGTTTTCCAGATCGCGATCGCCCGAGTAGCGGCTGTTTTCACCACCGGACTCTTCGAGCCACTCGTTTTCGCGACCCCAGTAAACGTCTTCTTCCGGCTCCCAAACGTCGGCGCGACCACCGGCAAAGCCAAATGTAGTGCCGCCCATGCTTTCGATGGCGCAGTTGCCTGCCAGAATGAACAAATCCGCCCAGCTGATCTGGTTGCCGTACTTCTGCTTAACAGGCCACAGCAAACGGCGCGCTTTATCGAGGTTGCCATTGTCCGGCCAAGAGTTCAGCGGTGCAAAACGCTGCTGACCTGTACCGCCGCCCCCGCGACCATCAGCGGTCCGGTAAGTCCCCGCGCTGTGCCACGCCATACGGATGAACAAACCGCCATAGTGACCATAGTCTGCAGGCCACCAATCTTGGCTGTCGGTCATCAGGGCATAGAGATCATCTTTGAGCGCTTTAAGGTCAAGTTTCTTAAATTCATCCGCATAATCAAAGTCTTCTCCCATAGGATCGGACTTGGCTGAATTCTGGTGCAGAATGCGCAAATTCAACTGATTTGGCCACCAGTCTCGGTTCGACTTCGCACCTTGCGAAACCGCGCCATGCATTACCGGGCAACCACCGCTTTTCATATCGCCGTCCATGATGTTCTCCTTGGGAATAGGATTGGAATGATTCTCTACGCCTATAATAACGGCGAAATGTCGATTAGATGAAGTTGCATTTTCATATCGATTTGATAAGAAAAAGCTATGAACAGCCTCACTCTGCGCCAACTCAGATATTTCGAAGCCCTCACCCGCCACGGCCATTTTGGTCGAGCGGCGGATGCGTGTTCTATTTCCCAACCAGCCTTGTCCGTTCAGATCAAAGAACTGGAGGACTCCACTGGTGTCCCGCTGTTTGAACGCAGCGCCCGCCAAATCCGCCTGACCGCCTTTGGCGAAGATTTCGCCACCCGCGTGCGCGACATCCTACGCGGTGTGGATGAGTTGGGCGATATGGTGCGCGTGGCCCGCTCTGGCATCGCTGGACGGCTACGCATTGGGGTCATCCCGACAATTGCGCCCTACCTGTTACCCACCTTGCTACGCCATTTGAACGCGCGGTTTCCCGATCTGAATGTGCATGTGCGTGAGACCCTGACCTCCAAGCTGTTAAATGAACTTAGCGAAGGGCGTCTGGACACCGCCATTCTGGCGCTGCCCATTTCGGACCCCTCCCTGATTGAGGTGCCCCTGTTTGATGAATCCTTCGTCTTTGTGCGCCCCGACAGCGAAGCCGCAATGCCGGTGCCGGCCGCTGAACATCTGGACCGCGAACGTCTTCTGCTTCTGGAAGAAGGCCACTGTTTTCGCGATCAGGCGCTGACATTCTGCTCAATGCCCACAACCCGCCCCCACGAAGGCTTGGACGGCAGTTCGCTGTCAACTCTGGTGCAAATGGTTGGGGCCGGTCTCGGTGTGACCCTCATTCCAGAAATGGCGGTGCCGGTGGAAACCCGATCCGCTGCCGTTTCCGTGGCCCTCTTCCCCGCGCCGCAGCCCAGCCGCAGCATTGGCATGGTCTGGCGCAAAACCAGCCCGCTGGGGGATCAACTGATGCAACTGGCGGATCTGGTCCAAGACGTGGGCAAAACCCTGCGCGAAGACGCCATAGACCAAAATCTGCCCCCCGACCGCAGCGCCTAAAACGCTGCAACGCACGTTGGCATAACCTTTAGCAGCCCTAAATCGGCTCACAGAATCCCCACTGTCGCGAAACCCACGCAATACCGACGCGTTGCAGACAGGCCATTTTCGCCTTTAGGCGCATTCACAAATTCCGCTCTTGGACGCAACACCAAAAAAAAGGGCGCCTCACGGCGCCCCTCTTTTTTGTGGTTTTCGACCTAGGTCTCAGACTTAGCCTGCACGCCAACTCTGGCTTTGGTCCATTCCCGCATCCGTTGCACCAGAACATAAAGCAGCGGCACAAGCGCAACGCCAATAACCGTCGCCGCCAGCATACCGCCAAAAACAGCGACCCCGATCGCCTTTTGGCTGGCCGCCCCGGCGCCTGAAGCCGCCATCAAGGGAACAACACCCAAAAGAAAAGACAGAGCGGTCATCATCACGGCGCGGAAACGTTGACGTGCAGCCTCCATACCCGCTTCAAAGACCGTCATCCCATTCGCTCTTTGCTCCATAGCAAACTCGACAATCAAAATAGCGTTCTTGGACGCAAGCCCCACAAGCATGATCATCCCGATCTGCGTATAAATATTGACGTCCCCACCAGAGGCCCCAACCGCAGCCAGCGCCCCAAACAGCGCAACCGTCACAGTTAGCAAAATCGCCACAGGCATGGTCCAACTCTCGTATTGCGCAACAAGGAACAGATAGGCGAACAGGATTGCCAGCATCAGAATGATGATCACAACGCCCGCTGCTTCCTGTTGTTGGAAGGCCGTTCCTGTCCACTCATAAGCATACCCAGGCGGGAGCGCGGTCAGCGACTCTTCCTCCAGCACCCTGATGGCGTCACCCGTCGCATACCCTTCTGCAGGCACCGCTGTAATCGTGGCGGCCCGGAAAAGGTTGAACCGGTTATACGCCGTTGGCCCAAGCTCCTGCTCGATGGTGACCAAAGTGCCCAACGGAACCATGTCACCGGTTTGAGAACGAACATATAGCTTCTCAAGGTCTTCGACCTGATTACGGAATTCTCCGTCTGCTTGAGCAATCACCCTGAAAGTGCGGCTGAACAGGTTGAAATCGTTGATGTAGACCGACCCCATATAAGTTTGCAGCGTCGCGAAAATATCCGCGACAGAAACGTTAAGGGACTTGGCTTTTTCGCGATCCAGATCAACGAAAACCTTTGGAACATTTGCGCGGAAGGTCGAATACGCCTGTGCAATTTCAGGACGTTGATTGGCCGCATACACCAGCGACCCAACCGCCGCGGCAAGGTCCTGTGCTTCGCCACCACCAGTTTGTTGCAGCTTCATTTCGACCCCCTCACTCAACCCAAGACCCGGAATCGGGGGCGGATTAAAGGCGATGACACTGGCTGCAATTTCCTGATTGGCGATTGCATAAATCTGCTGAAGAACACCGTTCGCTGCCAACTCGGGAGATTGGCGATCATCCCATGGTTCGAGATTGACAATGATCATTCCACCATTTGAGCCGGTGCCGTTCATCAAGCTAAAGCCGTTCACACCGGTTGTTCCCTTGACACCGGGAATTTGCAGAATTTTTTCAGTCACACGTTGGGTCACAACTTCGGTGCGCTCAAGCGAGGCCGCGTCAGGCAATTGAACATCCACAAACAGTGCCCCGCTGTCTTCCAGAGGAACAAAGCCTGCTGGAAGGGCGCGCATCAGACTGCCCGAGCTGATCCCCATCGCAACGACAATTGCCAAAGCGATGATCGGCAAGCGCATCATTTTACCAACAACGCCGACATAGACATTTCGTGCGCCCCCGACGCCTTTTTCAAACACGGCAAGCATGCCACGCGGCGGACCGGAACGCGCCTTCAGAACCATCGAACAAAGCGTCGGCGACAGGGTCAGCGCATTGATCGACGAAATCACAACGGCCGTTGAAATTGTCACGGCAAATTCGGTGTAAAGCCGCCCGGTGATCCCGGGCATAAAGGTCACCGGCACAAACACCGCCAAGAGAACCAGCGTAGTTGCAATAATCGGTCCAGTGATCTGGCCCATCGCCTTACGGGTTGCCTCCTTGGGATCAAGCCCTTCGTCGGCAATAATCCGTTCAACGTTTTCCACGACAACGATCGCGTCATCCACCACGATCCCGATGGCCAGCACCAAGGCAAAAAGCGAAATGGTGTTGAGCGACATACCAAACAGCAACAGAAAGGCAAAAGCGCCGATCAACGAAACCGGAATGGCCACCGCTGGAATTAATGTCGCCCGAAAACTTCCAAGGAAGACATAAACAACAGCGATCACAAGGACGAAGGTCAGGATCAGTGTCGAGATAACATCCTTGAGGGACTGCTCAACGTAGTCCGTTGTGTCAAAAGGGATGTCATAAACGATGTCGTCGGGGAAGGCGCGCGCCAGTCGCTCAAGTTCAGCCTTAACACCTGTGGCAACGGCCAACGCGTTTTCACCAGGTGCCTGATAGATAGCCAAAACGGTTGCCGGAGAGCCGCTCGCACGCCCCGAAGCGTTATAATAGCTCGATCCCAACTCGATCTTGGCCACGTCACCCAGTCGGACAATCGATCCCGCCTCACCTGTACGAAGCACGATATTCTGAAACTCATCAACCGACGTCAATCGCCCGCGCGCCGTGATAGTATACTGAAATTGCTGTCCACTCGCGACGGGCGGTGTTCCGACTTGACCAGCGGAGACCTCTGCGTTCTGCTCACGAACTGCGGTGATAACATCTGTCGGTGTCAAGCCGAGACCAGCCATTCGGTCTGGATCCAGCCAAATCCGCATAGCGTACCGAAAATCGGTTAAAACGCTCGCGTCGCCCACACCGTTTACACGCGCCAGAGCATCCCGAAGATTAATATTGGCGTAGTTTGAAAGAAACACCTCGTCGTAGGTGCCCTTGGGTGATGAAATTGTCGCAACCATCAACATGTTGGTGGACGACTTTTTGGTCACCACGCCCGAATTTGTCACCTCTGAGGGCAGTCGCGGCAAAGCCGATGCCACAAGATTCTGCACATTGACAGCCGCGATATCCGCGTCGGCGTCAAATTCGAAGGTGACAGTTAAGGAATAGCTCCCCTCGTCAGTGCTGTCTGACGACATGTAAATCATCTCGTCGACGCCATTGACCTGTTCTTCGATCACTGCGGCAACGGTATTCTCTACGGTTTCCGCGTTTGCACCCGTGTAACTTGTAGAGACTTTAACGACCGGCGGCGCGATCTCTGGAAACTGCTCAACAGGCAGCGAAATGAACCCCAAAACCCCCATGAGCGTAAGCACAATGGAGACAACAAACGACGTTTTAGGACGTCGAATAAAAATGTCAGAAAACACGGGCTACTGCTCCTCTACCGGAGTACCGGCAAGTACCGAATCTACGGGAACCCCTGGCCGAACCCTTTGCAAACCCTCAACAATTACGGCTTCGCCTTCAATCAAACCTTCAGAGACCACAACTGCCGATTCGACCTGAACGCCCAAAGTAACGTAGCGCTGCTCAACGGTCTGTTGCTTGCCAACGACCAATACAAAATCGCCGCGTTGATCGCGTTGAACTGCTGCTTGCGGGATAAGCAGAACCTTTGTCGGCTCCACGTCTTCTATGCGCAGGGTTAAGAACCCACCATCCAAAATCAAACCTTTGGCATTTTCAAACTCAGCCCGTACGGTAATGGTTCCGGTTGCCGGATTGATCCGGTTCTCGGAGAAAACTATCTCCCCGACCTCTTCAAGCTCCTTTCCGTTTGGAAGAATGGCGTAAACTTTCGGCGACTTGTTCTTGTCTGTCAGCTCGTGCATCTCGACGGCGTACTGCTCAATTAGAGTAACAAGTTGTCTTTCGGTCAGGGAAAACTCCACGTACATCGGTGCCGTACGAACCAGATTGATCAAAGCCACTGACGTTGGACCAACAAGCTCTCCAACACTTACTTGAGACCGCCCCAAACGCCCTTCAAAAGGTGCCAGAATTTGCGTGTAGCTCAGCTCCAGCTCGGCCTGTTCAATTGCAGCCTTGGCGATCGCGACCTGTGCCGCCGCCACTTGGTTGTTTGCAAAAGCAACATCGCGATCCGCTTCTGTTCCGACATCACGGTCAAACAATTCGGTCTTCCGCGCCAACTCGACCTCGGAGAGGTTGAGGTTCGCCTCGGCCTGCGCTAGATCTGCTTTTTTGGCTGATAAGGCAGCTTCATAGACTTCGGGCTCGATTTTGAACAACAACTCGCCCTGCTCAACTTCGGCACCATCTGCGACCAACATTTCATCCACGAATCCGCTAACACGCGCCATGATATTGACCTTGTCCACAGCCTCGCCGCGGCCAATAAAATCAAGCCCTTGGATCAGCTCATCCGAATAGGCCGCCGCAACCGACACTTTTGGCGGCTCTGCGTCTTGTCCGATCACGGAAGACCCGGCCATCGACGCACATAGCGCGATCACCCAGCCCAATCTATAGTTTGAAATGCTCATCGCCACTTTCCCACATTTTATACTTCGCACCTATCCGGACCGAATGATGCCGTCGGACCCTGAAATCTTGGCCATTCAACCACGTACAGGCCGCATGAACAAGCACGCGACACAAGAGTTAGGTTCCCAGAACGCTCTAGATAGGAGTTCCTGCCAAGATACCGAGAGGCATGACAAGTTTAAGGTTGCGAACGCTCCCTTCGACTCCCCAGGAGCGGTCAAAAGATGCCGACAAGGCGCAGAATTAGGCCGTTTTTCGCCGTGCAAATTAGTGGAAAAATTTCTTCATTTTCCTCCACCCACACTCGCGCATCACATTGAAAATATGCGCAATTGGAAACTAGGACCCTGTTCCCGCCCCAACTCTGCAACCTGAATCAAATGCTCCATCTTACCTAACGAAAGCCGGAAACCTCAGCTATGGGGTGTGGTGCAAGACAGCGCTTCCAAGCAGCAAGGCCCAATCTCAGTCCTCATCATAGTACGGCGGCGCATCATCATAAACCGCCCAACCATACTCTGTCTCAGTCTTAGGCAGCTCATCCACTTTCACCTTGGCCTGAATATACGTTTTGGCGATGAAATGTGCGCTGATTGGAGCCGTTAGAAACAGGAAAATGCTGATCAGAAATTCATGGAACGTGAACTGACCTTCGATCAGAATGAAATACAGCATTGACCCGATCATCACCCCCCCAACCCCAAGCGTCGTTGCCTTGGTCGGCGCATGCAGCCGCTGCATGGTTTCCTTGAGCTTGATCAGCCCCATTGAGCCAACAAGGCCAAAGATACCGCCGATCACCAAACAGATCGACACGATGACTTCAAAAACAAATGTCATATCCAGCCCTCACTCAATGATGTCGCCGCGCAAAACAAAGCGGCAATAGGCAACGGTTGAGACAAATCCGACCATCGCGATCAGCATTGAGGCTTCGTAGTAGACAGCGGTGCCTTGATAAATACCGTAGACGATTAGCAAGGCGATAATGTTAATCACCATCGTATCAAGCGCCAAAATACGGTCCGCCGATGTGGGCCCTATAAATATCCGCCACAGGTTCAGAAGTAGCCCCAAGCCAAAACAGGCCAAAGCAAACAGGATCGCAAAAGATATCATTCGAAGATCTCCTTCAAGCGGCGCTCATAGCGGTGTTTGATATCGTCACGAATTGCTTCGGGATCATCTGAGTGCAGACAGTGCACCAGAATGCTGCTGCTGTCGGCGGCCAACATCGACGACACAGTGCCCGGTGTCATCGTAATAGTTCCAGCCAACACCGTGATCGCCTCTGGCGACGTCAACTCTATTGGCACACAGACCCAACGCGAGTGGATATCTGCATTGCGCTTAAACAGGATGATTGCGGCCACTTGAAAGTTGGCTACAACAATGTCCCACAATACAACAAAGCAATATTCGATCACGCGGGGAAAGCTTTTGATTGTGGGACTCCCCGGCCAATAGGGGGCAGTAATTTTAGGAATAAGAATACCCAAGATCACACCCAACAGAATGTTGCCGCTCGTGATTTTGTTGACCAGCATCAGCCAGACAATCACCAATACCAGACTCAGGAGAGGGTGAGGTAAGAAACGCTGTCTCAATGTCCGGTCTCCTCTGTATGCAAGTCGTTTTCTGCAGACGCTGGCACGTCGTCCCCTCCGGGAGCCAGCACAGCATCAATGTAGCCTGAGTTGTTGTACAGTTGATCAGACGCACCTTGGAAAAACTCGGTTGCGCGACCAGCAAAGGCCGCCAGCAGAACCAGCACAGCAAGAGCCATTATCGTCGGGGCAATTTGCCAAGCTGTTGCAGGGTGTTGTGTATTCTGAGAGGCGACCTCGGATACATCCGACTCGTCACTATCATCCGCAACCGCGGGAACCATAGAAGTTGACTTCCAGAACAGATTGCTGCCGGCACGCGCAAAGCCCACGATTGTCACCAACGAGCTGATCAGGATCGCAGTCCATCCAAGCGCCATCCATGACATCGGTCGCAGCGCATCCAACACCAATAGCTTGCCCAAGAACCCGCTCAGCGGCGGCATTCCCGCCATAGCAATGGCACTGCCAAAGAACAGAGCAGCAAACAAACCATTCTGGATCGTGGGCTTTTGAGCGAATAAGCCATCATTGCCACGACGCGACACCACAAGATCGGCCAAAAGGAACAGAGCTGCGGCCGAGAAGGTGGAATGTACAAGGTAGTAAAGCGCCGTGGTGGTCGCATAAGGCGTGAAAGCAGACACCGCGAGCATCAATGTCCCCATTGAGCCCACAACGGCAAACGACAACATCGGCATCAAGCGTCGCGCGCCCAACACCCCTACCGCACCAACTGCAATCGTGACAATCGCCGCAGGCATCAACCATGTACCAATCAAGCCTTCTGTAGCGGCCACATCGGGACCGAACACAACGGTGTAGATCCGGATTATAGAATAGGCACCCACTTTGGTCATGATCGCAAACAGCGCCGCCACCGGCGCGGGGGCATTGGCGTAGGTGTGTGGCAACCAAAACTGCACCGGAAACAACGCCGCTTTAATGGCAAAGACAATCATCAACAGCATGGCCGCAACGCGCACAAGCGCTGCCTCTTCCAGAGGAAGCTCACGCACTTTTACGGCCAAGTCTGCAATATTAAGTGTGCCGGTTGCCGCGTAAAGCGCACCCAGAGCGAACAGAAATAGGGTCGAACCACCAAGGTTCATGACCACATATTGCAGGCCCGCCTTCATGCGCGCACGCCCGCCGGAATGGATCATTAGGCCATAGCTGGCAATCAGCAGAACTTCGAAGAACACAAACAGGTTAAAGGCATCGCCCGTCAGAAACGCGCCACTGATACCCATCAGCTGAAACTGAAACAACGCATGAAAATGGCGTCCGCGATCATCCCAACCAGTAGAAATCGCGTGGATGAGAACAATGTTGGCAAGTATCGCTGTGATCATCAGCATCAGGGCCGAAAGCCGGTCCAATACCAGAACGATACCAAACGGTGCATCCCAGTTACCCAAACGGTAGACATGTGTCTCGCCATCTGCGGCCATCACTATCAGACCAACCGCGATAACGGCCAACAAAGCGGTGCCAACAACTGACGCAATACGTGCCAGCGTAATATCGTGACGCATCACATACGACAGGATTGGGGCCAACAACGCCGGGAGAATAACTGGGGCGATAATCCAATGGGTCATTGACCGCCCTCCTGATCCAGCGCCTCGGCGGCCGCATCGGAATCGTCCAGATTTATCGTGTCGCTATCGGCTTCCAGATAAGACGCCAATGCGATCATCACCAGCACGGCTGTCATCCCGAACGAGATCACAATCGCCGTTAGAACCAAAGCCTGCGGCAGCGGGTCGGAATAGATCTGGTCGCCGTATTTGTCCAACACGGGCGGCGCGTGAACAGCCAGACGGCCTGTGGCAAACAAGAAAACATTCACTGCATATGACAGCAGGGCCAGACCGACAATCACCGGAAAGGCGCGCAGGCGCAGCATCATATAAACCCCGCCCGCTGTCAGAACACCGATTGAACTAGCTACTACGAATTCCATCTCAGTCGGCCTCCTGCGCTTTGACGTCTTTTGGAGTGTCTTCTTCCTGAGCTGATGGATCGTAATCCATCGGCTCGATATTCACGGTCTCGCCTGCATAGCGCGCGATCCGCGACAGGCTGTAGAGCATCAACATCACCGCACCAAGCACGGCAAGGAAAACGCCCAAATCAAAGGCCATTGCAGTGGCCCATTCAAACTCTTCGATAAAGGGCCAGTCCAGATAGCCAAATGCACTGGTCAGGAACGGTTTGCCTGCCAGCCATGCGCCGACTCCGGTTAGGCCGGCGATAAGCACGCCCCATCCGATCAGAGAATGGTATTCGATACGCTGGCGCAGCTGGGTCCAGGCAAAACCGGACGCCATATACTGCATGAGCAGCGCAATCGACACCACAAGGCCCGCAACAAAGCCACCGCCGGGCTCATTATGACCGCGCAGAAAGATGTAAACCCCGACCATCAGGGCGATTGGGAACATTGCGCGCGTCGCAACCACCATCATCAACGGGTGACGATCGCGCGAGCGATCCTGAGAATAATCACGGTTGCGCAGGCGTTTGGCCGCAGGGCCACGCAACAATGCATCCATCAGGGCATAGATCGTCAGACCTGCGATACCCAGCACGATAATCTCGCCATAGGTGTCATAACCCCGGAAATCGACCAAGATCACGTTGACCACATTGGTCCCGCCGCCGCCGGTGTAAGAATTCGCCAGGTGGAAGGCTGAAATCGAGCTGACATCCCGCGTTAGGAAGACCATCGCCAGAGCAGCGACCGCGCCACCGGCGGTCACCGCAATTGCACCATCGCGCAGACGCAAACCAGTGCTGCTTTCACGCGGTGTGTGTTTTGGCAGGAAATAAAGCGCCAGAAGCAACAACATCACAGTCACGGTTTCCACCGAGATCTGGGTTAGGGCCAGATCAGGTGCTGACAGGTACACAAACCCGCCTGAGATCGTGAGGCCAATAATGCCAATCAACACCAAAGCACGGAAACGATTGTGATGGCTTGTAACGATCATGAAGGTCGCACCAACCAAGCCAATCCAGCCAACGGCGACAACCGCTGGTATCGGCAACAGCTCGCGTGTCCGAGGGGCCATATCCCCCCCCATCCAGGCGATCACGCCCAACACAACCGTTGACATAACAAAGATCGCCAAATACCGGCTGATCGCGCCATTGTGTACGGTCTCCGTAAAGCGCCGCGCCGCGCTGGCGCAGCCTTCCATGACGGTATCAAAGATGGCCTTAGCTTCGGGACGCGGCATCGCCAGCCAGCTGCGGTTCAACCCGCCATGCAAAAGCAGCAGGACAACACCGGCGACAATGGCAACAATCGACATATAAAGCGCCGTGTTAAAGCCGTGCCACAGAGCCAGATGCGGATGCAAATCCGCGCCTGTTACGGCATTTGCCGCGACGGTCACCAAAGGTTCTGCCAGATGCGGCATCAAGCCAATCAACACAACCAGAACAGTCAGGAATGCAGGCGAAGCATAGAGCCCAAACGGCGGATCATGCGGATGACTCGGATAATCTTCGCGCACCGGGCCTGCAAATACATGGAAGATAAACCGAAGCGAATAAGCTACCGACAGGCAGGCGCCCAATGTGGCCAAAGCAGGCACAATCCAAGGGTTTTGATACCACACGGTATGGGCTGCCTCTTCCAGCATCATTTCTTTAGAAATAAAGCCGTTAAACGGAATAATCCCCGCCATCGACAACGCAGTGATTGTGCCGATTGTGGCTGTGATTGGCATCAATGAGGCCAAACCGCCCAGTTTTTTGATATCACGGGTGTGGGTCTCATGATCCACAATCCCCGCCGTCATAAACAGCGCGGCCTTGAAGGTCAGGTGGTTGATAATGTGAAACACCGCCGCAATTGCCGCAGCTTTGGTCCCAAAGCCCAAAAGCATGGTGAGCAGGCCAAGGTGACTTACCGTCGAAAACGCCAATAGTGCTTTGAGGTCGTCTTTGAAGAGCGCAATCAACGCGCCCAGAACCATCGTCACCAAACCGGTGGTCGCCACAATATGGAACCATGCATCGGTGCCTGACAGTACCGGCCACATGCGCGCCATCAGGAAGATACCGGCCTTCACCATCGTGGCCGAGTGCAGATAGGCCGACACAGGCGTGGGCGCGGCCATGGCATGCGGCAGCCAGAAATGGAACGGGAACTGGGCAGATTTGGTGAACGCCCCCAGCAAGATGAGGATCAGCGCAGGCAGATACCATTCGGATGCCCGGATCGCATCACCATGCTGCAAGATCTCGGTCAAGTTATAGCTTCCCGCAATATTGCCGAGGATCAGCATCCCGCCGATCATTGCCAACCCGCCAGCACCCGTCACGGTCAGCGCCATTCGCGCGCCCTGGCGGCCTTCGGGGAGGTGCTTCCAATAGCCAATCAACAGGAAGGACGACAGGCTGGTCAACTCCCAGAAAATAAGCAAAAGCAGAATGTTGTCAGACAGAACAATGCCCAACATCGCGCCTTGGAACAGGAGTAGATAGGTATAAAATTGACCCATCGGGTCATCACCGGACAGGTAGAAGCGTGCATAGAGAATGATCAACAGCCCGACGCCTAGGATCATCCCCGCAAACAGCAATCCAAGCCCATCAAGGAAGAAACTTGCTGTCAGACCTAGCTGTGGCAACCACGTGATTGTCGTTTGAAAGACTTCTCCGGCCATGACACCGGGCACATGCAACCCCAACAGGATTAGCGCCAAAAGCGTCGGTACAGCCGTAAATGTTGCACAGGCATTGCGACCTGCGCGGATCATCACACCAGGGACAAGTGCGCCGATAAATGGAAGGATGGCAATAACCGCCAATAAGCTGCCGCCGTCACTCATGCTCGCCCCGCGAATGTGTTCTTCTCAATTTCAATTGTCCGCCCTGATACTGCTGCACTGCTGATGGCACAAGCTTTCGAAAACATGTCATGTGCATAGCCTTTTAGACAACCCCTGCTGTGCCGGTAGCCTTTGCCGGATCAGATACACCTAACACATACACTCAGCCTCGAAAAATCCGAGCCAGTTCCAACAATCTAGGATCGTTTGGATTGCGTGCAAGCCCTTCTTTCAGGACGCCTCGGGCGGCTTCCCGCCCATTCACCGCTTCGGTTGTACGCACAAGGGTCGCCCAAGCCTGCGCATTTTGCGGATCAATTCGCACCGCCTCGGACAAGGCTTGCATCGCCGCAGGGTAATTACGCGCGATCAGCGCATATCCGCCGAGTTGTAGATGTGCCTCGGCAAAATCGAATTGATTGGCGATTACAGATCCGAGTTCCCGATAGGCCACCCCTACTTGAGATTGCAATTCCGGCGTTAGCCGATCCGGTGTATGCGTCAGTATCGCCCGCGCGGCCGCCACACGCACAGATCGTGTATCGTCATTAAGGGCTTTGATCAGGTAAGGCGCTGAAACCAAAGGGGCTCTCTGGCGCAAGGCCGACACAGCCCCGCCGCGCACTAGCGGGTCGCCATCCTCTAAAAACGCACCGATTTCTTGGATCGATAGGCTGTCAGCACCGGTTCCCAACAACCAAAGCGCCGTTGCCCGCACAAGGTTTGGCTGCTCAATATCAGCCGCCAGAGCCAAGAGCGCGGGTGCCGCGTTTTGAGGGTTATCTCGCCCGCTTGAAAGGATCGCCCCATAATGTGGCTCTTGCCAGCGCCCGTCTGGATACCACTCGGCCACCCGATCGGCGGCCCATGAACTTGTGCGGTCATCATGACAGTTGGTGCATGCATCCGGCGCAGATGTTGTCCAAACCATATCTGGTCGCGGCACTCTAAAGGAATGATCTCGCCGTCCATCGATGCCCATATAGGTCTGCTCGGCCATATGACAGTTCACACATTGCGCCGCCTCACCATCGGCGGGATGAAAATGATGCGCTGGACTGTCGTATTGCACTGCCGTTAACGTTGGAAAGTCCGGATTGCCCGCAGGCGAATGGCACTGCGTACAAATCGCATTGCCCTCGGCTATAGTGTCCGCCGCATGAGCTGTGTGGCAATTGGCGCAGGTCACCCCGCGTTGATGCATCTTGGATTGCAAAAAGGATCCGTAAACGTAGACCTCATCCAGAATTTGTCCATCCGCGTGATAGGTTCCGGGCCGGAGCAGCGCCAAACTATAAGCATCCGCGAAAGCCGTCCCTGGCAATGGATTGCCGTTCTCAAAAGCCTCGCGACGGGCGTGGCAGCCCGCGCATTGCTCCATAGCGGCTTGTGGCTGAGACATATCTATCGTGAACCCATCTTGGGTTAGCTCTACAGAGTATTGCTTCAGCGCCACATCAGATTGAAGCGCAACATGTGCCTCTCCCGGACCATGGCAAGCTTCGCAACCCACACCAATCTCTACCTGTGAAGAGCTATAACTTCGGCTTTGGAAGTCATAGTTTTTCTCAAATCCGGTCGCGTGGCATTCGGCACAGCGTCCATTCCAGTTTTTGTAGCTTCCAGACCAGTGGTACCCATCCTCTGGCGGCAAGTCCTGATCGGGATATAGATGATACCAGCTTTGATTTTCCACATCCCAAGCCACATCAAAGCTTTGTAGGCGCCCCGGTTCAGTCTCAAGGATCAGATGCAACAGCGGATCTGTACCCCCAACCGAATGCACTGTGTATTGCGCCTCCGATCCGTCTTTCTCAACGACATCCACCCGCAAAACCGCACCTTCGCGCCAAAAAGTTGCGGTCATGCCGTCATGGGTGAACTCTTCGCCTTCAAATCCGTTTAGGAATAGCCCTGCATCCGGCTGCCTCCATGCCTCGGCGTGATGGGACCCTTGCCACTGCTCCGTGGCGCTTTCATGGCAATCAACGCAAGCTGCCGAGCCCAGATAGGCCGGAACCTCGGCGGTCGCGCCCGCATTTATCATACAGCTCAGCAAACACACAATAATCAGTTGAATTCGTAGCATTCTGGCAGTTTCTTTCTACTCATATTGAGTGACTCTAAGTGTGGGCCGTTGGATTCAAAGGCGGCAAAGTTGACCTGTTTTGTTGTCGATCATGCCGTGCAGATCGTGCTTGGCGCAAGGTAGTCGCCAATTCAGTCCAAGGTAGCGATTGTTGATCTTGTGAGTTGTTTGAAAACCGCGAGCTCCCCAATGTGACAAAGCACTGTGAAATCTTCTCGCGATGCTGCGTATTGATGGGCCCGAGCCGTACAAGCCATACATCATAGGCACTGCGGCATGCTTCCAGATCGCGACATTTTTGAGCACGCAATAGAACTTTCCACGCATATTGTTCTCCGGCCTCATATTCCGCCCGGCGTCGAGATCGCCATGCCTGCCATCGCGGCCACCATCGCCACGCGGCCCCTCCCAATAAAAGGGCAAAAATCACAACGCCTGCGAACTGCAGCACGGCTCCGAGCCCCCTGTTTGAGCCGCGTGCACCGACAAGTGGCCCACTTCCCACAGGGGCTTTGGCTTGGACCTCGATGGCAGGCACCGAGACTTCCTCAATCGTTTCGCTCTCCACATTAAACCAGCGGAGCTTCACTTCGGGGAGTGAGCCATTTACCGCGCCTTGCGCCACAAACACCGAGGTCTCAATCCGCGTCCCTGTGGTTTCCCCACGGTTATCACTGTCTTGCAGCACTGGTGTTTCGGGATAGCCCCGCAACCCGTCCGGCACCGTTTCTGGTGTCAAAACCGGCAGAAACATCGACGCGAGGCCTTCGGCCTTGATTGTCAGAACCCGACTAAAGCTGCCCCCAGCCTCCATCGTCTCACTTTCACCTTCTACGGTTTGTTCAAGTGTCAGCGACTTGGCCGCTACAAAGGGGTCCAGATCCCGGGCGTTTTCCGGAATGACGCCAGTAAAAGAGATCTCCGGCAATGCCAATTCACTCACAATCGCTTCACCGCCTTCGGGATCAGCATACGTCACCCGAACGACTGCGTCCTTAATGGCAAACTCCCCAGCAACAATTGGCGCAATTTGATAACGCCGACTGATCCCAGCCCAAGTTTTACCGTCTATACGCTCGCTAATCGGTGAGCTGGCGCGTTCTGGAAGCCGCACAACAATGTTTGGCGCTTCAAAGCTGGGCCAGTCCGGTGGTGTCGGCATATGCGTCGGCACAAGCACACTCAGGCGCAGCGTTAAAAACTGCCCAGGAATAGCTTCGGTCGTTTCAAACTCCACATTCAGACGCGGTTCCAATTCCTGCGCCATCAGCGTGATCGGCGCGACACAAAGAACCAAAATCAGCCAAAGACGTTTCAATTTTCGCCCCCCTGTTGGCTGTCCTTGGTTGTTTTCTGAGACGCCTCCAGACGGAACCTCTGGCGCAGAAAATCACCCGTCCTTGTGTCCACAGTGTTCATCCACTGCTCGGTCGACAAATGCTGGGGCGCATCTTCCACAGGGGCGGCGCGCTCTGTCTCAACGCCCCGTCCCGCCTCATTGTCATAAACCTCATCATCGGCACCAATGCCGCTGTCTTCGCCTGTGTCCGATTGCTCACGGACCCGCTCTACATAAGCGACGATCTCTTCAGCTACTTCCAAATTCGCCTTGGCATCCGCATGTTCAGGATCAAGCGTCAAGGCCCGCTCAAAAGCCCGTACTCCGTCGCGGTATCCACGCGATTTGATATGCGCCATTCCTTCTGCAAAAGCAGCCTCTGCTGTGTCGATCCGC
This sequence comes from Rhodobacteraceae bacterium Alg231-30, assembly GCA_900143615.1. Taxonomy (GTDB): domain Bacteria; phylum Pseudomonadota; class Alphaproteobacteria; order Rhodobacterales; family Rhodobacteraceae; genus Shimia. The sequence continues at coordinate 726,690 of FREU01000001.1, read as the reverse complement.
GAGAGTGTGTCTGCCGCAGCCTCGTATTGCCCAACCTTATACTGGGATATCCCACGCAGAAACGGATCTTCAGAAACTTCTGCTGCACGGGCGAAATCTTTGGACTGATAGGCCCGCCACCCTTGCTGATCCGGTGTCAAAAACCAGTTCCGCCAGCCCTCGGCCTGCGCGCCTTCGCCTTGGAGGACTAAGGCAGCCAAAAAGAGTGCAAATCCGCGCATCGCCACGCCACGGCGGAACCAGAACAGCAACAACAACGCAGCGGGCCACGCAAACCAAAGTCCGCGATCTTTCCACGGCTGATCCCCGTCCTGAATTTGCGCACGCGCGTGTGCCGCTGCAAGCCGCCGCTCGATTTGGGCAACATCACGATCGTCGGCGCTGACCGCGAGCGCCAATGCGCCCTCTGTCACCGCAGGAAGCGCCGATCCCGGAGGTTGTAAAAACAAAAACATGTCAGGCAAAGCGGAAACGGATGTACCCTCCGCGTCTGAACCTGCGCCGTTCGCCAAAATGCTAGCATCCGATGGCGACAAACCATCCAGCACATACAGCACTGCCACCTGCCCTTCACTCTGCAAAAGCTGCAAGGCAACATTTTGTGCGGCCGCAATATCAAAGCCTTCTTTTGGCAATACATCAGGTGCAAGCCCTTCCAGATAGGGCTGCATCACGCCGGGGTCTTCTGTCATAGGAACAACCGTATGGGCCGAGCCTGCGAAGGCCACCAATGCTGTACGCGCACCTGAACGCAACTCCAACAAATCGCCGACCTTTTGCTTTGCGCGCGCCAATCGGCTTGGCGCAATATCAATCTCTTCCATCGAGGCGGTCACTTGCAGTACAACAACCAGCGGTACGGATTGCGCCGCAAATGGGTTACTTTCGCGCGACCATGTCGGGCCGGACACTGCGAAAGTCAGCAAAACCAAAACCAGTGCCACGTAATCAACCGGCACCAGTCGAACTTTTTGCGCCTCGCCAACAGTCAAGGCATGCGCCAAATGTGGAGCAATCCCCTCGATTTGGGGCAGTTTTCTCGTGCTCCCCTTGCGTCGTAACCACCACAACCACAAAATTGGCGCCAACATCAAAAGTGCCCAAGGTCTGAGCAGGTGGAACGCCTCCAGAAATACACTGACACCACTCATACCTGTCGCCTTCGCATATTGCGCGCGCCAGCTAGTAGCCAGGTTGCCCCAGCTAGCAGTACGGCCAAGCCCAACGGAATAAAGAATAGGTCGGTGCGCGGACGCCACGACAGGGTTTCCACATCACGCGGATTAAGGGCGTCAATCTCGGTATAAACCGCGCCTAACGCCGCGGAATCACCTGCAAAGTAGCTCTGCCCACCTGTGCGCTGTGCGAGATCGCCAAGCAAAGCCATATCCAATTTATCTTCGCCACTGGCCTTAGGGTCTCCAACACCGATGGCGAACAACCGTACGCCCTTGTCACGTGCAATCTCGGCCGCATTCAGAGGGCTCATCCGGCTTGCAGTATCATTACCGTCCGACAGCAGGATCAGCATGCGTTGTTCTATATCACTCGCTTCAAAGGTCTTTATCGCCAGCCCGATAGCATCGCCTAACGCCGTGTGTGGCCCTGCCATACCCACCTCGGTCTGTGCCAGCAGGGCTGCGACAGTGGCCAGATCTTCTGTCAAAGGTGCCTGCACATATGCGTTGCTGCCAAAGATAATCAACGCCACGCGGTCTCCTTGACGGGACTGCACAAACTGATCGACAACCACTTGGACTGCTGCAAATCTCTGTTGCCGTGTCCCGTCGCTTGCTGGGAAATCTTTGGTGTCCATCGATCCCGAGATATCAATTGCCAAGACAACATCCCGCTTAGAGCGGGTGATCTCCTGCGGTGGTCCAAGCCGTGCTGGCCCTGCCAATGCGACCACCACCAATATCCAGACAACCGACGCGCTCAACATGACCCAGCGCGAGCGTTCAACGACGCTGGCCGCCGCCCGAACATCAACACCAGCAGCGTTGGTCAATTGGCGAAAGAATGGCACCCTCAATGCATGATCACGCTGCCGCATCGGCGGCAGTAGGCGATTCACCAAAAGCGGGAGCGGCAAAATCACAAACGCCCACGGCAAGGCCCAATCGATCATGACGCGCGCTCCGTATAGTGACCACGCACCCACCGACATGCCAAATCATTTAACCCATCTACCGCAGGCTTCTCTTTTGAATAACACCCCACCGCAAGCGCCGCTCCGGGTCCCTGCCGAAAGACCTCAGAACTCTTGCCTTCCAAAAACGCGAGCCAAGTTTCGCCTGAAAGCGGTGCAACATCAGCCCTAGGATATGCACAAAAGGCTACCCGCTTTAGAATCGAAGAAATCTGCGCGACGTCTTCGCCAACAAGCGCCAACTCTGCCAGCCCTGCGCGCCGATAAGCCGCCGCGTGCCAGCGTAGGTAGCAGCGATAAGCAAAAACGCCGAGCGCCAAAACGAGCACCGCAGCCAATATCCCCCATCCAGCTGTCTGCGGCATCATTGATACGGTAGGTGGATCAGGCACTTCGGCCAGCTTGTTAATCAAATCAACTAAGTTTTCTGGCGGCGCATTCGGCGACACAGTGCTCTCGGTCATGGCCTAACACACCCCAGCAGACGTTGCATTTGCGGAAGTGTTTCCTCCGCAGTACTCAGTGGCAATATCGAGACCCGCATGTGGTTCTGATAATCGAGAACCTGAGCGACACGTCCCCGCGTCATCGTCTGTACTTGGTGATGCGTTTTTTCGTCACTTAAATCCAGTTGAGCCTGCATAACCCCATCTGATGCGGTCAACAGTTCCCCCTTTGGGAATTCCTGCGCAGCAGGGTCTGTGACGAGCCCAAGCACCAAGTCATTTCGCTGTGAAATCGCACGCATAAGATATCGGGTGCGCGCGTCAACGGCGTCAAAATCACTTATCACAATCACCAAAAAATCCCGCGATGCGATCCGTTGGACCGACTGCAGGACAGTATTGATCGCCATTGGTGTCTTGTCTGGCGCATTTGCATGCAACAGGGCGTTCGCATCACAAATGCGACCCAACAGCCTCGTCAGAACGGCACGGCTGCGCTTCGGGCGAATTTCAGCAATATGGTCATCACCAAAGACGATCCCCCCGACGCGATCTCCTTGATCCAGAATGCGAAACCCGACGACGGCCGCGCATTCTGCGGCCGTCACTGCCTTGGTATTTAGTTTGGTGCCAAAAAACATCGACATCCTCTGATCCACAACGATCAGAGCCGGACGCTCACGCTCTTCACTATAGACACGAACATAAGGCTTGCCGCTGCGCGCCGTCACTTTCCAGTCAATCGAGCGCACATCATCTGAAGGCTGGTATTCGCGTAGATCTTCAAAATCGAGTCCGCGCCCGCGGATGCGCGACGCATGGCGCCCGTTTAACACCGAGCGCGCCGGTTGATTGGGTAAAAACGAAATCCCGCGCGACAATGGATCGAGCGCGCGCAAGCTGGCCATAGAGACCTGAATGCGCGGGTCGTGACCCGCTGTCCCCAAAGCAGCCAAAGGACGGGTACGTAATATAGCGGCGCGTCGATCCATCACATGCCTTACGGCACTGCAACACAGGTCAGCAGCTCGCCAATGACCTGATCTGCGGAAACACCTTCGCCCTGTGCTTCATAGGTTAGCGTGATACGGTGGCGGAAAACATCTCCCGCAATGGCGCGCACGTCTTCCGGATCAACATAATCCCGCCCCTTCAGCCACGCGTGGCTTCGCGCACATCGATCCAACGCGAGCGAGGCCCGAGGACTTGCGCCTAGCTCTAGCCAGCGCCCTAATGTCTCGGAATAGTCGGCAGGATTGCGTGTGGCCTGCACCAACGTCGCCATGTAGGTTTCCATCGCAGGTGCGCAGTGTATCGCCGCGATCTCGCGACGTGCTTCAAACACGGCCTCTTGCGGAATGGGTACTATTTTGGGTGTTTCAGCATTTTCAGCTGCGCTTGCTGCCTGTTCTTCCGCGCGCACCAAACGGATCACTTCGATCTCATCCTCCAGAGGGGGGTAGCCGATCGACACATGCATCAGAAATCGATCCATCTGCGCTTCGGGCAATGGGTATGTGCCCTCTTGCTCGACCGGATTCTGGGTCGCCATGACCATAAAAAGCGGTTCCATTTTATGGGTGGTGCCTGCCACAGTTACCTGACGCTCTTCCATCGCTTCCAGCAAGGCCGCCTGCACCTTGGCGGGCGCACGGTTGATTTCATCCGCCAGAACGATATTGGCAAAGATCGGCCCCGGCTGAAACTCAAACTGCGCACCTTCGCTGCCTTGCAAATACATCTCGGTGCCGGTCACATCTGCGGGCAACAAATCCGGCGTGAACTGGATGCGGCTAAAGTCACACTCCAGATTGCGCGCCAAAGCCTTGATTGCACGGGTCTTGGCCAAACCGGGCATGCCCTCGATCAACAGGTTGCCGTTGGCGACCAAGCCAATCAATAACCGATCTACCACGTCACGTTGGCCGATGATGGCCTGCCCCATGCGGTCGCGCAGCGCGTTGATGTTGTCTAATGCGGTCATCGCGGACCTCCCATGTCGTTCTGCGTTCAACGACAGAGGCGCATCGCCTCTGTCGAGAAAAATGCGCTTATTCAGCCGTGTTTGGATAAATCACAGCCCAATCCTGAGCCATGTCAGCAAAGAACCAACCCCGATCTGCGCCTTCGTCCAGCCCACGCTTCAATACGCCAATATGCCCTTCGCGATCATAGGCCCACTCGCGCTCGGCATCTGTGTGATGCACATACAGCCCAAAAGACGGACCATCACCGGCCGACGTCCACTCCAGCATTTCGAAATCACCGTCTGAATTGCCGCCGGCGAAAATCGGGCGTTTGCCAATGTGATGATTAATCGCGACAGGCTTGCCCCCCTTGTCATCGTTAAAGAATAAATCCGGCTGTTTCATCAACATAGGGGCCCCTTCGCCGACCACGTATTCAGAAACAAGCGATGAGCCCACAACTTGGTTTACAGCAATGCCATATGCGTCTTCGGACAGCACCCGAATAAAGTCGATGCCACCGCCAGAAACGATATAGGTCGCAAAGCCTTCGTCCCGCAAATAGCGCAGCAGTTCCAACATTGGCTGATACACCATCTCGTCATATGGCCGATCGGTTGTCGGATGTCGCGCTTCTGCCAGCCAAGCCGCAACATTGGCTTTAAATTCTGAAACGCTCATGCCGGAATGAGCAGCACCAAGCACCTGCAGCAAGCCTTCCTTGCCGCTGGCAACAATGCCTTCAACATCTCCGGCCGCAGCAGCCTTCAAAGCATCAGAGGTCAAGATCGACGGATCCGCCTCGGCCATCTTTGCCACTTGGTCGATCGCAAAAAACAGTTGAAAATAGGCGGGCTGCTCTGCCCAAAGTGTGCCGTCGTTATCAAACACCGCGATGCGGTCAGCGGGTGTGACATAGTCTTCGGAGGCCGGGTCGGTGACCGCCTCAACGAAATCAATAATTGCAGATTTGGTGCCGCCACTGTTCCACGAAGGCAATGGGTCAGCAAACCCAACCGTCGCCGCACCGACAAAACTCAGAGAAAAAACAGCCTGTTTAATGGCTTTAGAAAAATGCATGGGGGACCTTGAAAATAGGGTGGGAAACACGCGTTCCCTTTAAAAACACCCCCCAGCACAGCCGGCTGGGAGGTTGAGTTTTTTCAGACCAAGTTACTTAGAGCCAATCTGGCTAAAGATTTTGTCCTTGGCATCTCCGATCGTAAAGCTACCCGGTTTTTGACGTGGTGGGAAAGCTTCGAACGTGGCCAGGAATTGACCGACATAATCCGCTGCTGGAAGCAGCAGGAAGACGTGATCCAGATACCAGTCCCAATAGGTGTTGGACGTGATATTGGAGCGCTCATAAGGGTCGCGGCGCAGGTTGAACAGCAATGGAATACGCAGTTCGGTCCAAGGCTCGGCCCACGCCCGCAGGGTTTGCGGATAACGATGCTCAAGGAAGATGACCTTCCAGTCGTTATAGCGCAGAGCGGTCAAATCACCATCATCAGAGAAGTAGAACACTTCGTTACGAGGCGATGTTTCCTCAGCTCCAGTCAGGTAATCCAGAGAGTTGTAACCATCCAGATGGACTTTATATTCACGCCCGATAGCTTCAACGCCACCTTCTTTCAACTGTTCCTTAATGTCGGGCACGCCCGCCATTGCAAGGAAGGTTGGCAGCCAGTCCATGTGGTGCATGATCTCGTTAGAGATCGAGCCAGCCTCAACTTGACCAGGCCAACGCACCATTGCAGGCACACGCCAGCCGCCTTCCCAGTTGGTGTTTTTCTCACCACGGAACGGTGTCATAGCAGCATCAGGCCAGCTGTTCATATGCGGGCCATTGTCGGTGGAATAAAACACAAAAGTCTCATCCGCGATGCCCAGCTCGTCCAGCAGATCAAGGAACTGACCGATATGCATGTCATGCTCGACCATACCGTCTGCATATTCATCTTGTCCGGAAATTCCGCGCAGCTCGTCCTTGACGTGCGTACGGAAGTGCATCCGCGTTCCAGACCACCAGACAAACCACGGAACGTCTTGTTCTTCCTGACGTTTGATAAAATCGATTGCCGCAGCAACGGTCTCATCGTCCACGGTTTCCATACGTTTCTTGGTCAGCGGTCCGGTGTCTTCAATGGTGCCGTCGGCGCTGGATTTGATAACGCCACGCGGGCCAAAGCGCTCGCGGAAAGATGGATCTTTCGGATAGTCTTCCAGTTCCGGCTCTTCTTCAGCATTGAGGTGATAGAGATTGCCAAAGAACTCGTCAAAGCCATGGTTGGATGGCAACATTTCGTCGCGATCCCCGAGGTGGTTTTTGCCAAATTGACCGGTGTTATACCCCTGCGCCTTGAGCAGCCCGGCAATGGTTGGGTCTTCGATCTGCATGCCTTCTGTTGCGCCTGGCATGCCCACTTTGGACAGGCCGGTACGGAATACAGACTGGCCGGTGATGAATGACGACCGCCCAGCTGTACAGGACTGCTCTCCATAATAATCCGTGAAAATCATGCCTTCATTGGCAACACGGTCGATATTCGGGGTTTGATATCCCATCAGACCCATGGTGTAGGCCGAGATATTGGACTGCCCAATATCATCGCCCCAAATCACCAAAATATTTGGCTTATCTTGAGCCCAAGCCGCGCCGGTGACTGCAAAAGTCACGCCTGCGGCCAATACAGCCAAGGATTTCGATAAATGTCTCACAATACGCTCCCAAACTATTTGTACGTCAATGCTACGAACAATAAGGTGAATTCGTTCAAAAATATTAACGAATTCGTATAGTTCCCTACATCTATAGGCTGTCTAGTTGACAGCCCTCTGTCAAATAGTTTGACGAGGGGAAACGCAAAAAATTAGTCATAACTGCCATGTGCTTTGGCACTTCGAACATCACCAAACCAATTTAACATTGGAATTTGGGAAATCTGTGCGCCTGCTTAAGTACCGAGACTATCCTAACGTCACCCAAGCGGCATCTCGCGCAGATGAGCGCACACAAGCATCCACAAAGTGCATCCCGGACATTCCGGCGTCGATTCCAGGCAGTAAGTTGGCTTGCATGTCCGGAAACGCCCTGATCTGCGCCGCGGCCTCCGAATAAAGGTTTGCAAAGGCTTCCAAATACCCCTCTGGATGCCCTCCGGGCGTCCGCGTCAGCCCATCCTGAAGCCCCATCGCGCCCGTTCCTGCCCGCGTCAAAAGCGTCTTGGGTTTGCCGAACTCAGTGAACCACATTTCATTGGGGCTTTCCTGCGACCATTCCAGCCCGCCTTTTGCGCCATAGACCCGCAATCGTAACGCATTTTCATTGCCCGGAGCCACTTGTGAGCACCAAAGCATACCTCGAGCACCGCCTTCAAATCTCAACATCACATGCGCATTGTCATCCACGCGACGCCCATCAACAAAGCTCTGTAAATCCGCGCTCAATCTCTCCGCCTTTAACCCTGAGACAAAGCAGGCAAGGTTATAGGCATGCGTGCCAATATCCCCTGTTGCCCCGCCTAAACCAGACCGCGCGGGATCGGTGCGCCACTCGGCTTGCTTGTTGTCCTGACTTTCCTCATCTACCGTCAGCCAGTCCTGCGGATACTCAACCTGCACCACACGAATGTCGCCCAAATCACCGCGTTCAATCATCGCCCTCGCCTGCCGCACCAAAGGGTAGCCGGTGTAGTTATGCGTCAGGATGAACAGCGCCTCAGATTTCTCAACCACTTGCGCCATCTTCTTGGCATCCGCCATTGTCGAGGTCAGCGGCTTATCGCAAATCACATGGATACCGCGCTTCAGAAACTCCCGTGCCGCAGGGAAATGCATGTGATTTGGAGTGACAATCGCAACAGCGTCGATCCCGTCCTTCAGCCGCGCCTCGCGGATCGCCATCGCTTTGAAATCATCATAGGTCCGATCAGGCGCTAGCCCCAATGCCGCCCCGCTTGCTTGCGCCTTTTCAGGCATTGAAGACAACGCCCCTGCGACCAATTCAAACTGCCCATCGATCCGTGATGCGATCCGGTGCACCCCACCAATAAAGGCATCATTGCCGCCCCCGACCATACCTAACTTAATACGTTCCATTACCCCTCCACGACGCGGCCCGCGCCTGATTTTTTGGTGCTAAAAATACCTCCGCCGGAGGCTCCCGAACCTAGGGCTAAAACCTTGGTTCTCGATAAAGGCTCACAATCCCAACATACGCCGGTTTGCGGCTGCGTCCGCTTCGCCGCCTGCGAAATCATCAAAAGCAGTTTCAGTGACCCGAATGATATGATCGCGCACAAAGGCCGCGCCTTCGCGGGCTCCATCTTCGGGGTGTTTCAGACAACACTCCCATTCCACAACGGCCCAGCCGTCAAAATCCATCGCGGCCAGTTTTGAGAACACCGCACCAAAATCGACCTGCCCGTCGCCAAGGCTGCGGAAACGTCCAGCGCGGTCCACCCAAGGCTGATAGCCTGAATAAACCCCCTGACGACCTGTCGGATTGAACTCGGCATCTTTAACGTGAAACATTTTGATGCGATCCGCATAGATGTCGAGGTTGTCTATATAGTCCAAACACTGCAGCACATAATGGCTGGGATCATAGAGCATGTTGGCACGGGGATGATTGTTCACCCGCTCCAGAAACATCTCAAACGTGACACCATCATGCAAATCTTCACCGGGATGGATTTCATAACAGATATCCACATCCATCTGATCCGCATGATCCAGAATAGGTCGCCAACGGGCCGCCAGCTCATCAAAGGCAGCTTCAACCAATCCCGCGGGACGTTGCGGCCAAGGATAGACAAACGGCCACGCCAAGGCGCCGGAAAAACTCACATGCTGCTTGATGCCCAAATTATAACTTGCGGTAATCGCCAGTTTGACCTGATCCACCGCCCAAGCCTGACGCGCTGCAGGATTGCCGCGCACTTCAGGCACTGCAAAGCCATCAAATGCTTCATCATATGCCGGATGCACCGCCACCAGCTGCCCCTGCAAATGAGTTGATAGTTCGGTAATTTCAACGCCGTTTTCGCGGGCCACGCCCACCAGCTCGTCACAGTAGCTGCGCGAACTTGCCGCTTTAGCCAGATCGAACAAACGACCATCCCAGCTTGGCACTTGCACGCCTTTATAGCCGCACTCAGCCGCCCATTTCGTAATACTGTCCCAGGAATTGAACGGCGCTTCATCGCCTGCGAACTGGGCCAGAAACAATGCGGGTCCTTTGATCGTCTTCATCGTCTCTCTCCTGATGTTAGAGGAAGAGGGCCATTGGGAGTGGGCCCTCTTCCGTTGTTTCCCGTAAACCCAATTAGAAAGGCGAATCCGGGAAATAGAACGAGGCTGCGTTTTCAGGCGTGATCAGCGTCGCACCCAAAATATAGCGACCGGCAACCGGACCGTTTGATTTGAACGCCGCCACAGTCACATCCATCGCTGTTGCAATCATCGACGGTGGATAAAGCACATCGACAGGCACCAGTGTCTCGCCGTCCATAATCGCCTTGATGGTTTCTTTCATGCCAGCGCCGCCAACAACAAACATACCGTCGCCATCACGGCCTGCCTGCTTAAGGGCTGCCACAACACCAATCGCGATGTCGTCATCCTGCGCCCAAACCGCGTCGATGTCGGGGAAGCGGCTCAGGAAATCCTGCATCACTTCAAAGCCGTCATCACGGTTCCAGTTGGCGTGTTTGTGATCCAGAATGTTGACACCCGAGCCTTCCATTTCCGCCATAAAGGCATCGAAACGCTCGTTATCGATCAGCGTGGGAATACCGCGCAGAACCACGATGTTGTCGCCATCTTTTAAGCGCGTCTTCATGTATTGCGCCGACACGCGACCCAGCTCGGGGTTGTTGCCTGCCACATAAATGTCTTCGATCCCTGGCTGGCTCAAACCGCGATCCACAACTGTAATCAAAGCTCCAGATTTCTTGACGTTCAGCACCGGATCGGTCAGCGGCTCACTTTCAAACGGCAGCACCACTAGCGCGTCAATGCCATGCACCGACACAAGATCTTCCAGCGCACTTGCCTGCGCACTTGGATCAGGCGAGTTGATCAACACCAGGTCCACATCAGGATAGAGCGCTTCCAGACGCTTTTCAGCCTGCTCCGCGTGCCAGTTCATACCAGCCGCCCACGCGTGGGTAGGCGTTGGATAGCTCACCCCGATCTTGATAGTTTCGGCTGCGGCCACTCCGGCAAACGCCAGACCTGCCAATGCCATCACACTGATTTTACTAAATTTCTTCATGTCTTCCTCCCAGTTTTTGGACGCACCTCACTCCTCCGGTGGCGCCCGGTTCTTTCACGCATACTCTCGCGAGAAACTTTAAATTCTTGTCCTTAGTCGGTCTTGGTCTTGCGGCCCCAGTCACCGCGCTGCAGCCACACGGCGATGATGATGATCAAGCCTTGCATGGTGCCGTTCAGATAGTTTGAAATCATGTCGGTAAAGTTCAAAATGTTGCCAATCGTGGTCAGGATCAGCGCCCCCAATATGGTACCCCCGATCCGCCCATATCCACCTTTTAGAACCGTGCCGCCAATGATTACCGCCGCGATTGCTTCAAGCTCCCACAGAACCCCTGTGCTGGAACTGGCGGAGCCTAATCTTGGCACATAGATGATGGTGGCGAGCGACACACACAGACCTTGGATCACATAAGTCATGGTCTTGATGCGATCGACCTTGATAGCCGAATACTGCGCCACGCTTTCGTTTGAGCCAATGGCGGTACAATAGCGTCCAAAGGCAGTACGATTGAGCAGCAACCAGCCGCAGATCGACACCACGATAAACACCCACACAGGGATCGGCAGACCACCAAAGCTGTCATAGTATACGGGGCGATAAACACCGCGAATGTCATAGTTCAGTGATAGCGTCCCGCCATCTGCGAAATAGGTCACCAGACTACGGTAAATCCCCATGGTGCCGAGCGTCACGATAAAGGCTTCGATTTTGCCTTTGGTGGTCAAAACTCCATTCACCCAGCCCGCGCCAATCCCAAGGATGATGGAACACCCACAGCCAATAAGCACCGTTGTGACACCTGTCCCAAAGGTGTCCACTGCCCCGTTCATCACGATAATCATTACACCTGCGATCACTGCCGCCATCGACCCAACGGACAGGTCAATACCTCCGGCGGTGATCACAAACGTCGCCCCCACCGCAATGATGCCAATAAAGGCCGATCGCGTCAGGAGGTTCGAAATATTGCCTTCACTCAGAAAGGCAGGGTTTAGCGCAAACCCGATCCCACACAGGATCAACAGTGCAATCGCAGGTCCGGCGGTTTTGAAATCAAACCCGCCGAAACGGTTTGGCTTGGTTGGTGTCATGGTTGCCTCGGTCATTGCTAGTGCTCCCCACGCTTCAATCCCGCGGCGTAGCGCACGATTTCATTCTCGTTAATTTCGTCACCTGACAGAATCCCGGTAATTTCACCTTCGCGCATCACCACCACACGGTGGCTCAGCCCGATGACTTCGGGCATCTCTGATGAGATCACCACAACCGAGACGCCTTCGGCGGCAATCGCTGCGATGAAATGGTAAATCTGCTGTTTGGTGCCCACATCGATACCGCGCGTTGGCTCATCGATGATCAATATTTTGGGGTCACACTCCATGACCTTGGCCAAAAGCAACTTTTGTTGATTTCCGCCGGACATGTCGCCCACATCCACGTTCGGATCTCGCGCGCGAATGTCAAAGCGACGGATCGCACGTTCCAGCGCCGCATCTTCGGCCTTACCGTCAATGCGCATGCCCCGCAGGAATTTCGGCAAAGCAAACAGTGTCAGATTCGGCCGCATCTTTTGCGCCAGCAACAGACCTTTTTCTTTTCGGTCTTTGGTCAGGTAGACCACCCCTGCGTCGCGCGCCGCCGCAACTGAGCGGAACCCGCCCTCTTGGCCAAACGCCGACACCGTTCCGGCCTCAATTGGCGCAAGGCCGCAAATCGCCTCAAACACAGCTGTACGTCCCGAGCCGATCAATCCCGAAAACCCGAGAATTTCGCCCCGCTTCAAATCGAAACTGATGCCTTTGACTGCGGGTGCGACCAAGCCCTGAACTTGCAAAACTTTCTCGGCATCCACATCCACCTCATTCAGCGGCGGATACAGATCGGACAACTCCCGCCCGACCATCATTTGCGCCATCGCATCGGGTGGCAGATCGCTCGCCTTTTGGGTCGCAATCCACTGCCCGTCACGCAACACAGTCACGCGATCCGCAATAGCGCTCACCTCGGCCAACTTGTGGCTGACAAACACAATTCCAACACCTTTGTCGCGCAACCGTTCAATCTGTGAGAAGAACAAGGCTGTCTCCGCCTCAGTCAAGGCAGCAGTCGGCTCATCCATAATCAGGACCCGCGCATCACGACTGATTGCTTTCACAATTTCAACCATCTGCTTTTGCGCAATCGACAGGTCCGAAATCCGACTGTCAGGCGAAATCTCCAACCCGATATCCTCAAGGTATCCCGCAACAGTGTCACGCATTCTGGCACGATCCAGCGTCGCCCCTTTGCGCAGCTCGCGCCCCAAAAAGACGTTTTCTTCAACGGTCATCTGTTCTGCAAGGTTTAGCTCTTGGTGAATCAACACCACGCCTAACGCTTCGGATTGCCCGTTAGGCGGCAATGAAATCTCTGCGCCATCCAGACTGATATGTCCGGATGTTGGCTGCAAAAATCCCGACAAGATTTTCATCAACGTCGATTTACCGGCACCATTTTCACCGATCAGCGCGTGCACTTCGCCAGCACGGATATCCATACTGATCGAAAACAGCACCGGGACTGAGCCAAATGATTTGCTCACACCTTCTGCCGCTAGCACGGATGCATTTATGGACTGGCCATCAGGCACAGCGTCTCCTCCCCTTATTTGACCCCGTTGCCAAGGCCCCTCCGAATATCGATGTAAACCTTTTCATCAATCATGTAAACCTTTACATAACTCAATGAAAACCTTTTCACAGATCACTTTGACCGCTATAAGCCTACTAAGAGCTTCAAAAAGCTTCTCTTTTTCAAACACACTGTCAGGCCCGAGCAACGTGAGCGAACCCAGCAAAAAACCTGCTACAATCGAAGACGTCGCCAAGCTTGCAGGCGTCTCAATCGCCACGGTCAGCCGCGCGATTCGCAACCCCGAAAAGGTCGCCGAGAGCACCCGTAAGAAAGTCACAACTGCGATCGCGCGTACGGGCTACACCGCAAATGCCATGGCGCAGAACCTGCGCATGCGGCGCTCAAAGATGGTGCTCGTGCTCGCCCCATCAATTGCCGACCCCAATTTTCCAGGCATATTGATTGGCCTTGAAAAAGTCGCCAACGCTCGGGGCTATGGCGTGTTGATTGGAAATACCGACGGCGCCATCCCCCTTGAGGAAACCTATATGCGCTTCCTCTCCACCGGCATGGCAGACGGTTTGATCCTGTTAACTGGCCACGTCCCTGTCGCAGGGCAGCCCGGCTCGCCCAATTCCCTGCCCGCAACCGTCACAGTTGGGCGACCCGTCGAGGCCACCACCCTGCCCTATGTGGGCGTGGATGATGTGGCCGCTTCAAAAATGGCCACCGAATACCTTGTCTCACTGGGGCACCGCCGCATCGCTTACATCTCCGGCGGCCCCGGCGATGTTCTCTCTGACCTACGCCACCAAGGTTATTTGAACGGCCTCGCGGAATGCGCTGCACCACTCCAAGATTGGCGGCTTGAAGGAGATGGCAGCTCAGAGAGTGGCCGCGCTGCCGTCGAGCGGCTCTTTATTAAAGACACACTTCCAACGGCGTTTTTCTGCTTTAACGACAATACCGCCATTGGCGTCATTGCGGCCCTACGTCTTCGCGGGTATCGCGTGCCGCAGGATTTCTCGGTCATTGGCTTTGATGACATTCCTTTTGCCTCCAATATCACTCCGGCCTTGACCACAATTCGCCAACCGCGCAGTCAAATCGGGGAACGCGCAATGGATCGGTTGCTGGACAGACTGGAAGCCACGCCCACTGCAACCGACGCAGAGTTGCTGCACGGAGACTTGGTTGTGCGCGAAAGCTGCGGCCCCGCCCAAACCTAGCGTTTCCGAAATTTCTCTGACATAAAGCCATCTCATGCGTTGCCAGCGCCAAAAATACGGATACGATTAAACGATGTATCGTTCTCAGTCGCCTTTGACCCCGCCAGCCCCCGCAAATCCCGCGTCAGCCACCCAACAGGCCTATCTTGAGTTGCGCCAAATGATTTTGACAGGCGAGCTTGCTCCCGCGGAAAAGCTTAAGATCGAAACCCTACGCAAGCGTTTGGACACCGGCGCGTCTCCCGTGCGCGAGGCGCTTAGCTTGCTGACCTCTGACCAACTGGTCGAGCGGTTTGATCAACGTGGATTTCGTGCAGCCCCCACATCCAAAGCGAACTTTGAAGAAATTTTGCGACTTCGTTGCGCGCTCGAAGATATGGCGCTGCGCCAAAGCATTGCGCGGGCCTCAGCAGACTGGGAAGAAGACCTCGTGCTTGCTCATCACCGAATGCTACGCGCGGTTGGTTCAGATACCGAACACTTTGAAGTCCACCACAAAGCCTTTCACATGGCGCTCTTGGCCAACTGTGACTCGCCGATCTTGCTGAAGTTTTGCAACCAGCTTTACGATCTTAACATCCGCTATCGCTACATCGCAGGCGGCGCCCTAGGCTATGGCAGCCGCGATGTGTCTCAGGAACATGCTGAAATCCTAGACGCGGTCGTTGAGAAAAACGCCGATTTGGCCACCGAGCGCCTGATCAGTCACTATCGCCAAACAGGTGATTTTCTCAAAGACCTGCTTGACGATGAAGGCCGCGCGCGGCGCTGATCCTAGCCTTTGGCGAGGATCAGATCGAAGCTGACCTTTGAATAGGCATCATCGACCGAACCCGAGATCTCAAAACCCTCGGGGAATGTGCCTGCAGCTTGGGGCACATATGTCATAACCAAATCGTCGCGCACACCAAACACAGTGTCTTGATCCAAATACGGATCATCATCTGGGAAGACTTCAGTCACCAGATTGCGATACCCTTCAGCCGAGACGATGTAGTGAAGGTGCGACGGGCGCCAAGGATGACGGCCAGCGGCATTTAGGATGTCGCCAACGGGGCCGTCAGAGGGCACCGTGTAACTCACCGGACGCACCGTGGTGAAAGCATATCGCCCGTTTTCATCCGTCGTCATCAGCCCGTGGAACGAATGGATGTCCTGCTCTTCATCCTGACTTGAGTAAAGCCCGTTGGGCGCGGTCTGCCAAATGTCAATCTCCGCGTGCGGGATCGGTGCACCATCGCTGTCACGCACCACGCCTTCTACCAGCAAGACTTCGCCCTCAAAGTCGCGCTTCATATCGCCCCCGATGGCCAGAGGCGGTGGGTTTGACACATGGAACGGCCCCAAGACCGACGAAGATGTCGCCTCGGGTTTTGAGTGCAGCATATCCACCAACGAGCTCAGCCCCATCACATCTGAGAGCAGCACAAACTCCTGTCGCTCCGGAGTGGTGATTTCTCCAGCGCGGGTCAAGAACTCGATACCTACCTGCCACTCTTCGTGGGTCAGGTTCACTTCACGGGCAAAGTCGTGGATGTGGCGCGCCAAGGCGCCCAGAACTTCACGCACCCGCGGATCTGTGTCATCGCCCAGATAGGCGGTGAAGACATCGGTGATATTGTCTTTGGTCACATTGCGCATGACGGGTCTCCTAGTTCAAAATAGCAAGGCTGAGGCCGGGGAACCGGATCAGCAGGATCAGCACGATGAGCATCACACCGGCGAAAGGCAGCGCGCCCAAGAAAACGTCCTTTAGCGAGATGCGGTCATCATTGAGCGTGGCTTTGATCACGAAACAACTGATGCCTAATGGCGGTGTCAGCAAGCCGATCTCGGCCCCCACCACTGTGATGATGCCAAACCACACAAGGCTCAGGCCCATCGGTTCAACCAGTGGCAAGAACAGGGGCACAACGATCAGGATGATCGACGCCGTGTCCAGAAGCGTGCCCAAAAACAGCATCAGGAGGACATACAGGAACATAATCATGAAAAAGCTGGCCTGACTGTCCGCCAGAATATCGCCCAGCTGGTTGGGCAAGCCCGCAAGGCCCAGCATCCGCGAGTAGATCGAGGCAGCGGTGATCAGAAACAGGATCGAGGCGGTGATATGGCCGGTCTCAAGCAGTGCTTCCCAAAATCCCTTCAGGGTGATCTGACGGCGCGCCAAGGCGATGCCCAGAGCCACCAACGCCCCTGTCGCGCCCGCTTCCACTGGGGTCAGCCAGCCGGTGTAGATCCCGCCCAGAACCACTACGATCAAACTCAGCGTGGGCAGGGTTTTGGAGGCGATGGTCTTCCAAGGCATCAGCTCATATTCATCCGCGGAACGTCCACCGACAAACTTGGGGAAAAACCGCCCCATAACCCAGATCGCACCAATATAGGCAGCAGCCAGCATCAAGCCCGGGACAACACCGGCAAGGAACATCTCGCCGACTGATTGCTCAGCCACGAATGAGTAGATGATCAACATCGCGGACGGTGGAATAATCATGCCCAAAACGGACGAACCGGCAACCACGCCCACTGCAAATCGCGGGTTATAGTCATAGCGCAGCATCTGCGGCACAGAGACTTTGGAAAACACCGAGGCCGAGGCAATCGAGCTGCCGGTCACTGCCGCAAACACCGCATTGGCGCCCACAGTGGCCATGCCGATGCCCCCTTTGACTTGCCGGAAGCCCGAGCTCATCACGTCATAAACGTCGCGGCCTAACCCCGCCTTACTTACCACCAGCCCCATAAAGGTAAACAGTGGTACCGTGGCAAAAGTGTATTCCATCACACTGTCGCTGACCGCCACTTTGAGCAGGTTCATCGACAGATCAAAATTGTCACGCATCAGCCAGATCGACACGAAACTGACCATGCCCAGGGCGATCGGAATGTAGACGCCCAGATAGATCAGGACGACGATGGCCCCAACAGAGGCCATACCAAGTTCAAGCGGGCTCATGCGGTGTCTTTCTTATCTGTATTGTCATGTTCTGGAGTGCGCACCAATTCGGGTTTGGGCGCGGGGCTGAGCACTTTGAGGACAAACAACGCGGTGCACAGCGCGGTGCTGGCAAAGATCACCAGCTTGATCGGCCACCAAGGGGCGGTAAATACGCCCGGCACGCCGAAATAGTCTTTGGTGTGCCACATCTCAACAAACTCGGGCCAGATTGCCACCGCAACCAGCGCCATAAAGATTGCCGAGATCGTATCAATCACGTGGCGCAGACCTGCTGCAAAACGTGGATACCGTGTGCCGATCACCACCAAAAAGCCGTCCGATCGGGTCAAGCGGCTGACACGCACCACGTCGGGCAACTGCAAAAATACGATCAAAACCATGGAGAATTGTACAACTTCGACGGCGCCTAAAAATGGCGCGTTGAACACGCCGCGGGCCACCACATCAAAGTTAACCACCAGCACGAGGCCGAGCACGACAAGTGTGCCAATCGCATTGGCGCCAATCGCCACCCCGTTGCCAAGTTGTGAAAGGGCCAAAACCGCTTTCCGTAAAGTCGTCAGGAACACGTTATGGCCCTTTCTCTATCTGTTGTCTCCGCACAAATTGCACTGTGCGGAGACCCTAGTTGGTGAATTATTCGGCAGTCCAGTCACGAACACCGGTGTATCCGGCCGCTTCCAGCTTGCCCAAGTAGGCTTCCAGCATTTCTGTACCTGGCGCGCCTTTGTCGTTCAGAGTCTTGACCCATTCCGCAGCGATGTTTGGCATCGCAGCTGCCCAAGCTGCGCGATCTTCTGCGCTGGCTTCGGTGATAGTGCCACCTGCGGCCACATAGGCTTCACGGCTTTCAGCCGCACGCCCCATCGCCAGTCCAGCGATGTGATCGCGGTACATGACAGCCACTTCCTGCAGCGCTTCCTGAACTTCGCCCGGCAGGCTGGCCCAATAGTCAGCATTCACAGTCACTGTCTTAGAGTTCACCGCGCCCAGATCCGCCGCATACATATGCGGAGCAACTTCGGCGATCTTGAAGGTCTTAGCCGCTTCTGGCCACAGCATGGCTTTGTCCACCAGTCCGGTATCGAGCATGTTGTAGAAATCGGTTAGACCACCACGCACACCAGCCGCGCCGTCAATGCCTTCCAGATAGCGCAGGTTCATACCCGCACCCGCCACTTTGGCGCCTTCAATGTCCTTGATCGATGTGATCGGGTCTTTCGAGAACACCTGATAGGTATCCAGCACAACGCCGGTCGCCAAATAAACCTGGTTCTGTGCAGCAAATTCGTCCTGCATGGTCGGGAATTCTTTGGCGATTTCATCCACGGCCTTGGCCACGGCCACAGCATCGGTTGCTACAAACGGCGTTACCGCAGAAATCGCCTGACTTGGCAGTTTCGAGCTGTGGAAAATTGTGGTGACGATACCGATATCGCCCAAGCCCAACTTGACGCCCTCCAGGACACCCTTTGGTTTAACGATGGCACCGCCATAGCTCTCTTGCCAGTCCATTGCGTAGTTGCCGGTTTCCGCCAACTTCTTATCAACTTCAGGAATAAAGAAATTTGTGAATTCCTTCACCCAAAGCGCGCGCGCCGGATAGCCGTCAATCACAACTGCCTTGATGGTTTCCGTTGCAAAAGCCGGTGCCGCAGCAACCCCAGCCATCAGCGCCGCAAGCGCTAGTCCTTTATTAAACATAGTCATCTTCTCCTCCCTAGATGCTAAATTCAAAGCTCACTTCAAACCCCAGTGAACCTCCACGTCTGTGCCTGCGTTTTTGTATAGCTTTGATACAGCACAGTATTTTTCGGTCTCGGCCGCAACCTCCACAAGTTGCGATTGCGTCGCCGGCCCATCTGATGTGACTTGAAGCCGGATCGCTTTAAACGGCACCTCGACCTCTTCCATCAACAAAACACCTCGGCGATCAAAGTCAATCGTCATGTCAAAACTCAGATTGCCAATGTCGATGCCCAGCTTGGCCGCACATTTGTGACCAATGGTATTGGTACACCCTACCAGAGCAGCAAAAGCGGTCTCAGTCGGCGAAAATCCCAGATTGGTTCCGCCCCGTTCCACTGGCTCGTCAATTGTCAAAGTCAGATCTCGTGTGGCCACAACACAATGTGAATGACTGTCAGCGCTTCCGCTCATTTTTACTTGAATGACTGATTTTTGACGAATAGCCATCAGCGCATCTCCTCACACAAATGAACAAACTTGGTCGAATTCAAATCTGGGCAATTTCTGAAACAGCGCACTTTCGTCGGCATATCCAAGGTTGCACAAGAAGTTTGATTTCAACGTTGTGCCGCTGAAAAACTCTTCATCTACGATGGCATTGTCAAACCCGCTCATCGCACCAACATCCAACCCCAAGGCCCGCGCCGCGATCATGAAGTAACCACCCTGCAATGTTCCATTGCGAAAGGCAGTTTCCTCGGAATGCTCAGGCTTACCTTCAAAATGCGGGCGACGGTCTTCATGTGGAAACAGGAACGGCAGGTCGCGCCAAAACTCAAGATCATGCGCAATAATCGCTGTCACTGGTGCCGCGCGCATTTTATCAATGTTTTTTGCTTTCAACGACTTGGCCAAACGATCCTTGCCCGCCTCGGAGGTGACAAAAATAAACCGCGCAGGACAGGTATTCATACTGGTCGGGCCTGCGGCTGTGATAGTGTAGAGCTGGTGCAGCAACTCGTCCGACACGGGGCGATCCTGCCACGCGTAATGCGAACGTGCGTCGCCCAAGATCACATCAATGGATGCCTCATCCAAAGTCGTGCGGCGAGACCGCAATGCGCGTACCGCCTCTTGAGCTTCAGCGCGCGCCGCGTCCAATTCTGCTCCGCTTAGTCCAGACATCTATTTCTCCGTGCCTCTAATTCATAGTCACGCGCGCCGCACCACTGCCTTGGAGCGCCAACGTCAATCCGCCAACAAACCCCAATCGGTGGTAACAAAACCCGCCGTTACTGGAAAGATGACGATTATTACTCCATCAGTCAAGAAATATCGATATTTATTCCGGCATTATTTTCGCGCCATTCCATCGGCGTCAATTGGGCTGTAATAAATGGCATTTTTCCACCACCAAGCGGTCGCAATCGCCTCATGGAATTGCGTTGCATTTCTGACCACCAAACGTTGGCCATCACTCAAAGCTGAATTGTTTAGCGACGCTTCGAAAAATGCTCGGAGAAGAGACCATCCAATCGTGATGCCTCATCCTCAGTACCATAGGGAGCATTCACAATGAACATGCCCGACCCAATCATCCGATGCCCTTCCCGCGCAGCCGCGAAAGAAACCTCATGGCGCAACACTTTCGGCAGATTCAACGCCTTCAAGGCTTCCACCATCTCTGTATGACGGGCTTCCGTGAGAATCGGATACCACAACGCGATGACGCCAACATTCCATTTACGATGCACTTGCTCAATGAAGCGCGGGATCGACGCGTAATCATCCTTGATCTCATAACTCGGATCAATCAGCAGCAAGCCGCGCCGCGGCGTTGGCGGACACAGCCCCATGGCCAATTCAAAACCATCTTGTTGATAAATTTTCGCCCCGCTGCCGCGCATATTCTGACGCAAAGCGACAGCTTCCTGTGGGTGTAATTCGGCAAGATGCATCTTATCGTCTCGCCGCAAAACCGTTGCCGCTACTGCGGGTGATCCCGGATATGACGCCTCCCCTCTTTGGGTGCGAAGTTTGTTTAGAGCGCGCGCGTAAGGGTGATCCTGTTCAAACCAATCTTGCGCGATGCCGATGCCTGCATCAGCCTCTCCCGTCTTCACCGCTTCTTCGGCATCAAGTTGATACAAGCCGCGCCCGGAATGGGTTTCAATATAGGTCATCGGTTTGGGCTTGCGCACCATATACTCTAGCATCATCGCCAAAAGCGCATGTTTTTGAACATCGGCCAGATTTCCGGCGTGAAATATATGTTGGTAAGACAGCATTTTGCGAACCTAACCTACCTATCCCTCAACATACAATCTGAGATGCCGAAGACAGTCGTTTGCTGCGGCGTTTTCACAGGCGCAAATTCGCGCACCAAACGCTTTGTCGCAACATCTCCTAGACCCTCAAACAATATCAATGCAAACCCAAACCGAGCAGAGAAACGCGGAATTTCACCTTAGAAAATCCGCACAACATGATGAAATTATCAATAAAATGAGGGATCGACCCATGAAACTTCGCGCAACCGCAGGCATCCTTGCACTTTGTGCCCCCTTGGCAATGGCAAACGTCGCTTCGGCAAACTATTGGACACTGTCTTGGGGAACGGAATTCACGTCCAACTATGTGCTGAACGGCGTTAGCCAAAGCGATGGCAAAGGCGCGCTTCAAGCTTGGGCAGAAATGGAAAACAACGGCTTCTATTTCGGGACTTGGGCGTCAAGCGTGAGCATGGGTAAAGACAACGTCGAAATCGATTTTTACGGCGGCTACCGCGGCGAGCTGGGCTATGCGATGACATTTGACATCGGCTATGCGCGCTACATGTACGACTACACCGGCGATTGCTGCGGCGAATTCCTTGGCACACTCAGCTATGCAATTCTACCCAATGCCGACCTTATCGGCCACTTGGCATATGACCCTAAAGCCTCTGACTGGACCAAATCCGTCGCATTTGACATGAGTTTTACCCCAATGATCTCCGGCAAAGCTCTTTACGGTTGGTCTGATGGCTATGACAATCAATTCTTCGAACTCGGCGGAAGCCTTGCTTTGAACGAGAACATGGCGCTGAACCTAGGCTACCATGGCTCGGACGACAAAAACGAAGGTTGGGTTGGTTCGGTG
Source organism: Rhodobacteraceae bacterium Alg231-30 (assembly GCA_900143615.1). Lineage (GTDB taxonomy): Bacteria > Pseudomonadota > Alphaproteobacteria > Rhodobacterales > Rhodobacteraceae > Shimia. The sequence continues at coordinate 704,208 of FREU01000001.1, read as the reverse complement.
AGCGTCGCCTTCTGATCGCTTCACTAACTTTTGAAGCATTTGCCTCCTGTAGCGGCCCAATCGGGCCGCTTTTCACAGCGAAATCACGCTAAGCTGTCGCCTCGGGGCTTTCCCATTCCGCTTTCCCTCCATATAAGAACAACGTCCCGAGACAAGGAGTCGCGGGTCGTGTGATACTTTTGGGAAAAATTCATATGCTGGGAAATCTGGGCGGCCTGTTCACATCTGACATGGCCATTGACCTCGGGACCGCGAACACGCTGGTCTATGTAAAAGGCAAAGGCGTTATTCTCAGCGAGCCTTCCGTTGTTGCCTATCATGTCAAAGATGGCGTGAAAAAGGTTCTGGCTGTTGGAGAAGACGCCAAGCTGATGCTCGGCCGGACACCCGGCTCAATCGAAGCCATCCGCCCGATGCGCGATGGTGTGATTGCTGACTTTGATACCGCCGAAGAAATGATCAAACATTTCATTCGCAAGGTGCACAAACGCTCAACCTTCTCAAAACCCAAAATAATCGTCTGCGTACCGCACGGGGCAACCCCCGTTGAAAAACGCGCCATCCGCCAGTCAGTTCTCTCAGCAGGCGCCCGTCGCGCCGGCCTGATCGCAGAACCTATCGCAGCGGCGATTGGGGCAGGCATGCCAATCACTGACCCAACCGGATCGATGGTCGTAGACATCGGTGGCGGCACCACCGAAGTTGCGGTTCTGTCTTTGGGCGACATCGTCTATGCACGCTCTGTGCGTGTTGGTGGCGACCGCATGGATGAAGCCGTCATCAACTATTTGCGCCGCCAACAGAACCTTTTGGTTGGCGAAGCGACCGCTGAGCGTATCAAAACCTCGATCGGCACTGCGCGTATGCCCGACGATGGCCGCGGCACCTCGATGATGATTCGCGGTCGCGACCTTCTTAACGGTGTTCCCAAAGAAACCGAGATCAGTCAGGCACAAGTTGCCGAAGCTCTGGCCGAGCCGGTGCAGCAGATTTGCGAATCTGTCATGGTTGCGCTGGAAGCGACCCCGCCTGATCTGGCCGCCGACATTGTTGATCGCGGCGTTATGCTCACCGGTGGTGGCGCATTGCTGGGTGATCTGGACTTGGCTCTGCGCGAGCAAACCGGTCTGGCAGTCTCTATCGCAGACGAAAGCCTGAACTGTGTGGCCATGGGCACAGGCAAAGCGCTTGAGTATGAAAAACAGCTGCGTCACGCCATCGATTACGACAGCTAATCTTCTGTAACGCGCCCGTGGTTTCTCTCTTCATCGGGCGCGTGCTACATCTAACCCTAAGACCACACGACCGAGGGCAAGATGGCCAAAGACCGCAATCAGGGTGACGACTATTCAGGCCCGCTCAAGCGTTTATTGCTGGGCGTTGTGCTCCTGATCCTGATCGGGATTTTTCTGGTGTGGCGAATCGACAGCCCACGCGTTGAACGTTTTCGCGCTCAAATCACCGATGTAATGGTGCCCAATTTTGACTGGGCCATGGCGCCCGTCACCGGCGCGGTTCACCTGATCCGCGATTTCCAAAGCTATCAACGCATCGTGGACCAAAACCGCGAGCTCCGCCGCGAGCTTCAGCAAATGAAGGCCTGGAAAGAGGCCGCGCTGCAATTGGAGCAAGAAAACGCGCGTCTTCTGGACCTTAATAATGTTCGCCTTGATCCCCGCCTCACTTATGTCACCGGCGTTGTGCTTGCCGACAGCGGCTCACCGTTTCGCCAATCCGTGCTGCTGAACGTCGGCGCGCGTGACGGGATCCTTGATGGTTGGGCAGCGATGGACGGCATCGGCCTTGTCGGGCGTATTTCCGGCGTCGGCGAAACATCTTCGCGCACAATGCTGCTGACCGACAACTCAAGCCGGGTTCCCGCACTTATCCAACCCTCTGGACAAACGGCATTAATTGTTGGCGACAACACCATTGCCCCGCTGATTGATTTTGTCGAAACACCTGATTTAGTACGCCCCGGAGATCGGGTGGTAACCTCGGGCGACGGCGGCGTGCTGCCCGGTGGCTTGCTGATCGGGCAGGTGACCTCGGACCCCAGCGGTCGCCTGCGTGTGCGCCTCTCTGCCGACTATGAACGCTTGGAATTCCTGCGTGTTTTGCGCCACCACGGCCGCGAAAACATCAATACACACGGGGAATTGGTAACCCCATATGGCCCTAACCCCACCCCGCGACTAAGAGACCTCGGCGATGGGTGAGAGCCTGATTCCACATAAATGGCTGATGCGGATCGCCTTTGTCGGGACATGTCTTGTGATGTTGTTCTTGCAGCTTTTACCATTGGAAACCACTCCGAGACGCTGGGCTGGTCCTGACTTTCTGGTAGTGCTGACATTGGCTTGGGCGGGACGCCAGCCTGCCTATGTGCCACCGCTACTCGTCGCGGCGATATTTTTGCTGGCAGATTTCCTGTTGATGAGACCTCCGGGTCTGATGGCCGCTTTGATGGTTCTCGCCAGTGAGGTTCTGCGCAATCGCGCTTTATCGTTGCGGGATGCAACTTATGTCGCCGAATGGATGACCGCCGCCGCAATGTTGATATTTATTGCCGTCGGTTATCGCCTGTTGCTCATTATTTTTATGGTCGAGCGCAGCTCTCTGGGGCTCACCTTGATGCAAGCGATGATGAATATCGCTGTGTTCCCCCTGGTTGTGGCGCTCTCAAAATTGATTTTTGGTGTCGGCCGCGCCAGGGCGCGTGACGCAGGAATGGGGGCATCTTCATGAGAAAATCCCAGACCGAAGTTAACGACAGCCACGTCAAACTCTCCCGACGCACACTTCTGTTGGGCGGTGCCCAGCTTGCATTGGTTGCCGGACTGGGTATGCGCATGCGGTTTTTGCAACTGGATCAAGCGGATCAATACCGTCTTTTGGCCGAAGAAAACCGCGTCAATATTCGCCTCATTGCACCTGCGCGTGGCGAAATTTTTGACCGCAACGGCGTGGCCATTGCCCGAAATGAGCCCTCCTATCGTATCATCATGGTGCGGGAGGATGCAGGCGATGTGGACCAAGTCATTGATCGTCTCTCCAAGCTCGTAAAACTAGATGAAGTCGAACTTGAACGGGCGATGACCGAAATGCGGCGCTCACCTCCCTTCCTGCCTGTCACCATTGCGGACCGGATCAGCTGGGAAGAAATGAGCCGCGTGGCTGTCAATGCACCCGCCCTGCCCGGTATCACCCCCGAGGTGGGACTGTCGCGGTTCTACCCGTTGCGCAGCGATTTTGCGCATGTCATCGGCTATGTCGGACCAGTATCAGACTATGATCTCTCCAAAATCGACGACCCCGATCAATTGTTGCGCATCCCACGCTTTCAAATCGGCAAAGTTGGCCTAGAAGGCCGCTTGGAAGACAATCTGCGTGGTGTCGCTGGCACCAAACGCGTCGAAGTGAACGCCGTGGGCCGCGTTATGCGTGAGCTAGATCGCCGCGACGGGCAGCAAGGCGAAGATATTCAGCTCACAGTAGACCAAAAACTTCAGTCCTACACCCAAGCCCGACTTGGCGATGAAAGCGCGGCAGCGGTGGTGATCGACTGCCAAAATGGTGATCTCCTTTCGGTGGTCTCCGCCCCTAGTTTTGACCCAAACCTGTTTGTCGAAGGCATCTCGGTTGCCAACTACAGACGCCTGACCGAAAACGATCACCGCCCTCTGGCGACCAAATCGGTTCAGGGCACCTACCCGCCCGGCTCTACCTTTAAAATGGTCACAGCGCTGGCGGCGATGGAAGAAGGCATTATCTCGTCGGACAACACTGTTTGGTGCCCGGGGCACATGGAGGTTTCCAACCGGCGTTTCCATTGCTGGAAACGCGGCGGGCACGGCCATATGAACCTTGAACAAGCGCTCGCCCAAAGCTGTGACGTCTATTTCTACGACGTGGCCTTGCAGGTTGGGATCGACAAAATCTCGGCAATGGCGGAACGCCTTGGGCTAGGGCACCGATTTGATTTGCCGATGTCTGGCGTCGCACAGGGTCTTAATCCGACACGCGAATGGAAACAGGCTGTGCGCGGGCAGTCGTGGCTGCCCGGAGACACGGTGAACGTCTCGATTGGCCAAGGCTTCGTGCTGGCCTCACCGCTGCAATTAGCCGTGATGACCGCCCGCATCGCCAGCGGCAAAGCGATTCAGCCACGATTGGTGAAATCCGTTGATGGCGTTGAACGACCCGTGGCAGTCGCAGAAGCACTTGATATCAACCCCGCCCATCTCGCCGAAGTCCGACGAGGTATGAACACCGTGTCCAACAACCGACGCGGCACGGCTTATGGTAGCCGGATCATTGAAGATGGCTACCGCTTGGCCGGTAAGACCGGCACCAGTCAGGTGCGCAATATTACGGCTGCCGAACGCGCGCAGGGCGTGTTTCGCAACGAGGATCTGCCGTGGAATCGACGCGATCACGCGCTATTTGTGAATTACGCTCCTGTCGAAAACCCTCGCATCGCCGTAGCTGTAATTGTAGAGCATGGCGGCGGCGGCTCCGCTGTTGCAGCCCCAATTGCGCGCGACATCACCTTGCAAGCGCTCTACAAAGGGGACCCTCCGCTAGAGGCGTATCCATCTAAGGACCGCAAGCGTATCCAAGAGCAACAGGAAGAGTTACGTAAACTCGTTCCCAGCCGCAATTTAACGCGCAGCGATCGGGCATAAGGGGGGCGGCCATGAGTTATCTTGAATATCACATTAAATATGTCCCCACCGGAATTCGAAAGGTTCTGCACCTAAACTGGCCGATTATCTTGCTGCTCAGCGCCGTCAGCGGCGTTGGCTTTCTTATGCTGTATTCGGTCGCGGGGGGATCTTACTCACCTTGGGCCGAACCACAAATGAAGCGCTACGCTTTGGGCCTCGGGGTGATGTTGATCGTTGCGATGGTACCGATCTGGTTTTGGCGCTCTGTATCTGGTGCGGCCTATCTCGTTAGCCTCATTCTATTGGTTCTTGTTGAAATCATGGGCAGCGTCGGCATGGGCGCGCAGCGCTGGATCGACCTTGGATTTATGCGCCTGCAACCCTCAGAGTTGATGAAAATCACGCTGGTGATGTGCCTTGCAGCCTATTATGACTGGCTGCCTGCCAAGAAAACCTCACGACCACTGTGGGTTTTATTGCCGGTCCTTCTGATCCTTCTACCAACGGCTCTGGTGCTGCGCCAACCTGACCTTGGCACCTCAATTCTGCTGCTGGCTGGCGGTGCAATGGTGATGTTCTTGGCCGGCGTGCACTGGGCTTATTTCGCGGCGGTGTTTGGGATGGTCACCGGTATTATTGTCGCTGTGTTTCAATCGCGTGGAACAACATGGCAATTGCTCAAAGATTATCAATTCCGCCGCATCGATACCTTTCTGGATCCGGCTTCTGACCCATTAGGTGCGGGCTATCACATCACCCAATCCAAAATCGCGCTAGGATCGGGCGGCTGGACCGGACGGGGATTTATGCAAGGCACCCAAAGCCGATTGAATTTTCTGCCCGAGAAACACACCGATTTTATCTTTACCACATTGGCGGAAGAATTTGGCTATATCGGCGGCATTTCCCTGCTCTCGCTTTACACCCTGTTGATCGTGTTCTGCGTCGCAGCGGCTCTCGCCAACAAAGACCGTTTTTCCTCTCTGCTCACGCTCGGTATCACCGGAACCTTCTTCCTGTTTTTTGCCGTAAACATGTCCATGGTCATGGGGCTCGCCCCCGTGGTTGGCGTGCCGCTTCCTTTGGTCAGCTACGGCGGCTCCGCCATGCTGGTGTTGATGCTGGCCTTTGGCCTTATTCAAAGTGCCCACGTCCACCGTCCCCGTTAGAAAAACAGTACGCACGCCAAATCCTCCCGCCCGTCGCCGCCGCATCACAGATGCGACGCCTCCCGTTGGGCCAAGCTCAGCAAAGCTGAGCCTGAACATCGCATAAATTCAGCGGACTCTTGTAGTACGCATGGCTTGTATTTTGACAACGTCTATGACCTGACTGTCGCCACGACCCCAAAATCCGGAGCGCTGGGAATGATCAACGTACTTTTTGCCGCCACACCCGAGAATTGGGAGCGTTATGCACCGCATTTACAGGTCGCCTTTGCCGCGTTGAATTTGCACGTCAATCTGCAAACCGAATTTGCACCTGAACAAGTGGACTACATCGTTTATGCCCCCAATAGCGCCGTGCAAGATTTTACACCCTACACAGGGTGCAAAGCCGTCTTAAACCTATGGGCAGGTGTGGAGAATGTCGTTCAAAACCCGACTCTCACACAACCCTTGGCGCGGATGGTAGACCCCGGCATGACCCGCGGTATGGTCGAATGGGTGAGCGGCCATGTCATGCGCCACCATCTTGGTATGGACCGCCATATTCTTGGACAAAACGGCACCTGGGAAAGCCATGTGCCCCCGCTTGCAGAAGATCGCCGCGTGACCATACTTGGCCTTGGGGAGCTGGGCACTGCTTGTGCACGAACTCTTTCTCACTTGGGTTTCCCGGTCACAGGCTGGAGCCGCAATCCCAAGTCCATCAACGGCATGACCTGCCTCCATGGCCAAGACGGGCTTGGCGAAGCGCTTTCCCGCGCCGATATCCTTGTTCTGCTGCTGCCGCAAACCGCAGCGACCGAAAACACGCTGAACGCAGAAACATTGGCGCTCATGCCGCACGGCGCGTTTATCGTGAACCCGGGGCGCGGCCCACTTATCGACGACGGAGCACTTCTTGCCGCGCTCAACAGCGGCCAGATCGCACACGCCACATTGGATGTGTTTCGTGTTGAGCCCCTGCCGCCCGAACATCCCTTTTGGGCGCACCCCCACGTCACAGTGACGCCACACATCGCATCAGAAACCCGCGCGAAAACGGCCACGCGGGTTATAGCGGAAAACATCCTGCGCGGGGAAACGGGCGAGCCCTTCCTACATCTCGTGAACCGGAATGCCGGATACTAACACAAACAACCGCGCAAATTGCGGTGGCGTTGTCCAACCGGATGAATAGGCGACGGTCCACTTAAGGCAAGGAGTGTGTCCTTGGTCCATGGCCACCTCTTTGCTTCAAGGACCTGACGTCAGCGCTAAAGTCAGCCTTTGTTTCAGAGTTGTTTTCCCTGAGTATGTCTGCTCGAAAATTATGGCGCCCCCCGTGCACGCCAGTGACAGCTAAAGGTTACTGGCGCACCGTTTCAAAGTAGTTTTCCCAACTTTGGTGTTGGCGACCAGCAGCGTCTTCATAATCGCTGACATTGTCAAAAGCGCCTTTGCGGATGCCTTCGTAAATACCTGTGACAACATTTCCGATAAAGTCGCCCAACTCTGTGACGCTTCTGTTGCGAAAGGCTTCAACCGTGCTCGCGCGATAGATCAGAGAGGTTCCAAAGGCGGCATTTAGATGCTCTGCCAACTGCGCTTGGGTTATGGCCTCACCATGCAAGTTAAAGGTTTTGCCGTTATTGACATCGCTGGTCAGCAATTGCGCATAGGCATAGGCCAGTTCCGGACGTGTTACATAGCCACATTTGCCGTGATCAGCACAATTGATGATCTCGCCAAGCTCTTTGTAAGTTTCGATATATGCGACGTCCGGCTCAATATAGATCCCATTGCGCCCAATCACCCAGTCCAATCCGCTATCGCGCACATCTGCTTCGGTTTGACGATTGCTTTGCACAATGGGCGAAAAACCCGCATCCACTTCCGGACCTTGAACACTGGTATAAACGATTTTCTGGACGCCAGCTTGGCGCGCCGCCTCAATTACATTGCGGTGCTGAGGGATCCGGGCGTCAGGCGCGTCCATACCGGACACCAGCAACAATGTGTCTACCCCCTCCAGCGACGCCCTAAGTTGCTCGGGCTCGGAGTAGTCTCCGGGGCGAACTTCGATACCCAAATCCTGTGCGTTCTTCGGTGTGCGCGCTAACCCGATAATCGGCTGGTTCACATTCAGCTCCAAAAGGGCCTTGGCAATTTCGCGGCCAAGCTGTCCTGAAACGGCAGTCACTGCAATTGTCATCAGATTGGTTCCTTTTCCAAGATGACCTTCAGGCGTTTTACTGCCCCGTCACCTCCAACGCGTCGCCAAATGCGAGGCGCATCAAATAGCAGGGTTATTTCGTCCATGCCCGCAGTGAATTCCCGTGGAACTCTATGCCCGAAATGCGCGCAAATCTGTTGCAAACAGCCACTGGCGCGCTGGGTTGAAAAGTAGGCTGAACTTGTCAGCAAAGACCAGTCCTTTTTGGCATCATCGTCCCGCAGACGACTTGGCTTCAGGCGTGGTAAGCTTGGCTCACAGCGAAACTGTCTTCGAACCAATTCCACAAGACCACTTGCCCATCGCGCACTTTGGCACGCAAGCCAAAGCTGAATTCCGGCGTTTCTTGACCTGACTTTGCGGTGATGCCTTTCATCCGCCCAAACACGGCAACAGTATCGCCCGACGCAAAAGCGTCCGTGTTTTCCCACAAGGTCGCCTGAAAGTTTGAGGAAAACACACCAAGGAATTCGAACACTTCATCTTTTCCAGACCACGTTCCGATCCAAGGAAGACTGGTATCACCATCGTTCATCCAAACCATGTCTTGCGCCATTAACGCCGACATAGCGTCCATATCACCAGATCCCATAGCGCCCATGAATACCATCACAGTGTCAAACGAAGCTTGGCTTTCGTCACCACTGGTTTGCGCAATCACCACTTTGGCCGCAGTTAGGCCAACCAATGAGGCCGCACCAAATTTCAGAGCTTTTCTTCGGTTCATCTTCAGTCTCCCACTCAAAGCAGACCTGCCCTGTGCAGGAAGATCTGACGAGTTGCACCATTTAACTATTTACCAGAGAGCTGGCGCAGAGCACCGGCCCAGTCTTCGACGTGGTAGGTCCGCACAACCTTGCCGTCTTCTGTTTCGTGAATGTCGATTGTCAGAATGTCAAAACTGCGCCCTTCGCCATCAACACCAAACATCGGTGCAACCGGAGTGCCGGTGGCGCGGCTGCGGACGGTAAAGACATTGCCATCTTGATGAATGTCCTGAATGGCCCAGGTCAAATCGGGGACAAGTTGGCCAAAGCCCCCCATTTGTCCGAGAAATGCATCGCGCGTTTTGTTCTTGCCTGAATAGTTCCCGATGCTTTCCCAATCCTCGGAAGTTGATTTGAGAAAAGCTTCTGTTTGCGCCTGAGCGCCTGGATTGCTGAGCAGATCATAAAACGCTGCCACAGCTTCTTTCTCATCAGCAACCGCGACGTTTGCAAAGGTTGATGCCACTGCGGCTGCCATAACTAAACACGAAAATTTGGTCATTCAAAATTTCCTTCTACAAAACCAGACCCCCATACCGAACTTCGGGAGGCACACACAGCATTGACCAAATTCAATTAGAGCATAAGCTACGATTATAAAAATTAACTGTTCGATTGGATGGATGAATGATTGATCGCCTCCGTCAGATGGCCATCTTTGCGAAAGTGATAAACCACGGATCCTTTCGCGGCGCTGCGCACGAGTTGAATTTATCCCCTTCCGTCGTCAGCCACCACATTTCCCAACTCGAAGACCATCTGGGTGTCGCGTTAATCTATCGCTCAACACGCAAACTATCCTTAACGCGGGAAGGCGAGAAACTACTGGCAGCCGCTCACAAGATGATGGAAGCCGTTGAGCAGGATCTTGTCGAACTTTCACTTTCAGCGCGCGAGCCTAGCGGCGAGTTACGCATCACCGCCCCTTCTGTGTTGTCGCTTTCTCAATTGCCCGACAAGATCGCGGCCTTTGCCCGACGATACCCACGCATTCGACTGTCTCTGGATTTTACGGACTCGCGCAAGGATTTGATCGACGACGGTTTTGATCTCGCCATCCGGATGACGCCAGGAGGCGTAAATTCAACGACATCGCGCCTTCTTTTTTCCGTGCAACGCATCCTTGTGGCCTCAGCTGAATACATGGCAACAAAATCACACCCAACACATCCAAAGCAGGTGCAAAACTGGGATTGGTCCGTTCTAAAGCAAGTTCATAGCAAGCCGCTGAAGTTTTTTGGCGTTGCGGGTGAGACAAGCGCGTTCAAGCCGAATGCCCAGCTTTCGACAAACGACGCGCAGGCCCTTTTTAGACTTACTCGGGCCGGAGCAGGCGTTGCAGTGGTTCCCGACTTTCTGGCCGAGCACCATCTCGCGTCAGGGGACATGGTTCACGTCCTCCCGGAATGGACACTAGAGGCAGTAGACGTCTATGCCGATTGGCCCGCCAACGCGCCAAAACGTGGATTAATACGTTTACTTTTGGAGTCTCTAAGCCACTAAGCCACAGAGAGCGACACTGACCGATCGCAGGGCGAACGCAGAAAACCTATCCGTACCTCCCACCATTCACGCCCGGCGTCAGCTTCACATTTTTACGGTCATCCACCGGCTCTTAGTGTCTGCAAAAATGCCCTGCTTGAGCACAGCATCATGTAAGCTTTTGGCCCAGTTCTTGCACTGTTGCCCAAAGCGTATCCGGCACCTCCACCGGATCCAAATGCCGCCGCGGCGTGCCGGGAATGCGGGCACCTGAATCCTCTGCGACTATCTGTGAAACCCGCTCAAAGCGCGCCTCCAACGCTCCGCCATGGGCCCCGGGATCAATCAAAATATAGAACTGCCCCAAATCATGCGGCGCCCCCTCGGCAAGCTTAAGCCCCTTCACATCCACAGAGTTGACCGAGCCTGTCAGCCCCGCCGCCAGAGCTTCCACCAACAGCCCCAAAGCCCACCCCTTATGCTCGGCAGCAGACACCAAAGCCCCACCCAAAGCGGCCTCAGGATCAGTTGTCGGCTGCCCGTCGGCATCCACGGCCCAGCCCAGTGGAATCTTTTCACCGGCAGCTTTGGCCATGGTGATCTTGCCCAGCGCCACCGCAGCCGTTGAGAAATCCGCATGCATCAGAGGCGCGCCATCGCCGGGTATGGTCATCGCAATCGGATTGGTTCCCAAAACAGGCTGCTTGCCACCCGGAGGCGCGACAATTGCCGAAGCATTGGTTGCACCGATGCCGATCAAACCCGCCGCCGCAATTTGCTCGGTGAAATACCCAAGCGACGTGCAGGTGTGCGAATGCGCCACCGCCAGCGACGCAATCCCATTGGCCCGCGCCGCTTTCACCGCCTCAGGCAAAGCATGCAAAAACGCTGGCTGGGCAAAGCCAAACTTGGCATCCACCGTCACAGCCCCGGGGCGTGAATGCGTGACATCCGGTGCTGCCAATCCTTTGACGCGCCCCGAAGTGAGCTGCAGACAGTAGCTTTCCAGATAGTAGAGCCCGCAAATAACGTTGCCGGTCTCTTCTGCACGACGCACGGCGCGGGCCACTTCGCCCGCTTGCCATTCCCCCGCCCCATGCGCAATCAACGCCGCGCGGCTTTTTTCTTCAATTTCATCCAGTGTGACTTGCATGCTCTACGCCCCCGTTCCACGCGGCCTAAATCAGGTCGCTCTTGGCCGTTAGCGTCGCGCGAAGTCTTCGGATTTGCAACCAAATAGGCACGCAATATCTAGCGAAGCTTTGGGGGATTATCTGGATCGCTACCCGGCATGATCGGCACATATTCACTGGGTTTTTCAGGCTCAGGCAGATCAAACCGCAACCCGGCCCGCGCTAATTGCGCAGCAACCGGATCAGACGCGGCAAAGAACCCCACATCCAGCGCACCCGCCTCGATGCCCGAGAATGTCAGCGCTTCGTTGACCGCCTTGGCCAGCGCCCCCTGCGCCTGCTCCAATGCATCGACAAAACCCAACAAATGCGACTGCGCCCCTCCCTCATAGGTCACACCAACCAAATAAGCAGATTTGGCAAACCCCGCCGCAGTGGCAAGTTTCACGTCCAAGGCAGTAATGAGAGACTCTGGCAATCCGGCGGGCGAGGTAAAGCTCTGCGCGCGCGCCTCAACTTCATCCGGCGCATGGGTCAGAGTTTCAGCCAGCCAACCTACGGCCTCAGACGGGATCAAAATTGAGGACGGAGCCACTTCGGGGTTCACAGCCAACCCAATGCCTTGCCCTGCCAGCATGCCTGCAATTGCGCGCCCTGATAGAGCCGCATAAGGCGCAACCCTACCCACAAACTTTGCCAGCCGTTCTTCGGTATCAAACACCAGGATAAACGACGCATCAGAAGTCTCAAAAATCTCCGGCGCGATACGCTCCCCTTCGGGTTCTTTCTCCAGCAAAATGAACAGCTCAGCATCGGCCAGCCGTTCATAAAACCGCATCCGCGCCGCGTCATCACTCGGGGCCGCTTCCATAGTCGCGTGGGCTTTGTCCAAAGGGGTTGCGGTCTGGCTTGTCTCGCTCATGTCAGCACGTCCTTGATGCGGGTGCGCAGCTCGGGCAACAGCTCGGCCTCAAACCACGGATTTTTCCTGACCCACGCAGTATTGCGCCACGACGGATGAGGCAAGGGGAACACGTCCGGCGCATATTCCCGCCAGCGTGCAACGGTCTCGGTCACGCCCGCCTTGGTGTTCAAATGCCACTTCTGCGCATAGCCTCCAACCAATAAGGTCAACCTCACCTCACCCAAGGACGCCACCGCCGGTTGGCGCCACAACTTCGCGCACTCCTTAGGAGGCGGCAGATCACTCCCCTTGGCATCATATCCGGGAAAGCAAAACGCCATTGGCAGAATGGCCACCTGATCTCGGTCATAAAACACTTGGTCATCAAGTCCGGTCCAGTCGCGCAACCGATCGCCAGACGGATCGGTAAACGGCCGCCCGCTCTCATGCACCCGCGCACCGGGGGCCTGTCCGGCAATCAAGATTCTAGCATTTGACCGAAACCAGACAACCGGACGTGGCACATGACGCGAAGCCGTCGCCGCAAAACGCGCAGCACAAGCCTGACAGGCCGAAATATCTTTGATCAACTCCATCCGCACGGTATAGCTTGCGACTTTCATTTCGACAAAGTTCGAAATAACGCTTGCAAACATCTTTCATTTCTATATTTCTAGAAATATGAAACATGATTCCATTACAGACATCTCTCTCGAAGTGGCCGCGTCAACTTTTGCAGCCCTCGGCTCAGAGCAACGCCTCTCGGTTTTGCGCTGCCTTGTACGCGCGGGTGCCGACGGGCTTTCGATTGGCGAGCTTGGAAAACGTAGCGGCGTGACCGGTTCGACCCTAACCCATCATATGAAGATTCTCGCGCAAGCAGGGCTTGTTGTCCAAGAGCGCAAGGGGCGCTCGATCATCTGCGCCGCCGTCGCTTTTGACGCGGTCAAACAATTGTCTTCCTTCCTGCTGAAAGAATGTTGCGCGGACAGCACAACACCTCACAAGGACCACTCTCATGGCTGATACAACGCAATCGCCCTCCCCCCTTGGGGCCAGACTGGCGCGCATTGACAAAGCATGGCTCGCCTTTGCGCTGATCTTGCTTGCGGTCGCGATACTGGACACACCGCAATTCATCCCGACAATCGAATTTGCCAGTGGCGCCTTGCTGCACACAGCGCCCTTTATCCTGTTTGCGGTATTTGCCATTGGCTACCTCAAGGCCACAGGCGCCGAGAATGTTTTGGCCAAAGCCTTTGAAGGGCGTGAAACCCGCATGATCGTGTTTGCAGCGCTCTTGGGAGGGCTCTCGCCTTTCTGTTCATGCGAAGTCATCCCCTTTATCGCGGCCCTTCTGGCAGTAGGCGCCCCGCTCTCTGCGGTCATGGCGTTCTGGCTGGCCTCGCCGCTGATGGATCCGGCGATGTTCGCCATAACCTCAGGCACACTTGGATTTGAATTCGCAGTTGCCAAAGCTGTCGCGGCCATTGGTTTGGGCATGCTGGGCGGATTTGGTACTATGCTTTTGAAATCCACCCCCGTTTTTGCCAACCCTCTGCGTGAAAAACCACAGGCCGGCGGCTGCTGCGGGGTCAAGAAACCTTTCTCAAACAAACCAGTCTGGAAATTCTGGACTGACTCTGATCGTCGCGACACCTTTCGGACGGCCTCTTTGGAAAATGGTTTGTTCCTGCTCAAATGGTTGGCTCTAGCCTATGTTCTCGAAGCCCTCATGATCCATTACGTCCCTGCCGAAATGATCGCAAATGTTCTCGGCGGTGAAGGCTTCAAGCCAATCCTGCTCGGCGCATTGGTCGGCGCACCTGCTTATCTAAACGGCTATGCTGCCGTGCCTTTGGTGGCTGGCCTCTTGGATCAAGGTATGGCCAATGGTGCTGCGATGAGCTTTGTGATCGCGGGCGGCGTCAGCTGTATTCCGGCCGCAATTGCGGTATGGGCATTGGTAAAACCACGCGTTTTCTTTGCCTATATCGGTTACGCCATGCTGGGCGCAATGATTGCGGGAATGGCGTGGCAGGCCATCGCTTAACCCCACACTCCACGCACAAACACGCAACCGAGGCGCGATCAACGCCTCGGTTTTATCGCGTTCATCCATGTTTCGCGTGTCCCAAATATCTTTTGATTGACCCGACGTGATGCGCGTTTCTGGGTTTTTTCACCAAATAAGAGGACATTTCCGCCCTATTGTTGCCCCAGACCGTTGCTATCCACGGGGGTAATCCGACATATTGTGACAAAACGCCGACAGAGCGTTAATCAACATGTTATAAGGTTGAGAAATACAGGCTGGGAGCAGTCGATGCTCGAATTCGATAACGTGAGTAAGTCCTTTTGGACAGGCACACAGCGCAAGGTGATCCTTGACCGCGTGTCGTTTCGCGTGGAATTGGGCAATTCCGTAGGAATTCTCGCCCCCAATGGCACAGGCAAGACCACCCTGATCAATATGATGGCCGGCCTAGAGAAACCTGACGAGGGCATCATCCGACGCGATTGTCGGATTTCTTTCCCACTTGGTTTCATGGGGGGCGTTGTTGGCAAACACTCCGCCGTTGAGAACAGCCGCTACATCGCCCGCCTATACGGGCTTGACCCTGACTACGTCGAGGCCTTCTGCCGCTGGCTCTGCAATCTTGGCGAATACTTTGAGCAGCCCCTTGGCACCTATTCCTCCGGCATGCGCGCACGCTTCACCTTTGCGCTCATGCTGGCACTGGATTTTGACATGTATCTGATCGACGAGGGCATGCCCTCGTCAACCGATGTCGAGTTCAACAAAAAAGCAGGCGAAGTCCTACGCGAACGCCTACGCACAACAACAATCGTAATTGTGTCACACAAGCCCGAAGTGCTTGAAAAATTTGCCCGTTCTGCAGCTGTGCTGCTAAACGGGAAACTCTATATGTTTGACACCTTGGAAGAGGCAAAGCAGCTTTATGACTACCAAACCCAAGGCTAAGAAATTTCGCATTCGCCGCACACCTGCGCCTGAGCAAAGCGCAGCGCCCACAGCTGCGAACACTGCCGCAAACACCGCAGGCACGGCCAGCCCTGCGCCAGCCGCGGCCGATTTGCCGCGAACAACGAAACGACCACAGCCCGCACCAACACCGCCAGCACAAGAGACCGCTACAGGCAAACCAACTGGCAAACCACCTGCGCCCGGTCAGGTTAAGCCGGCCGAGCAGGAAATAGATGAGATCAAACGTGAAGGCCTGACCGGCCGTCAATTACGACTTGCGCGCCGAATGGCTCAAAAGAACGGTTTGGCCGCAACATCGGATTATGATGCGGTGCGCCTGCTGCGCGCCTCCGGTGTGGATCCCTTCCAACGCACCAATATGTTGGATCTTGTCCCGCGCAACGAGGGCAGCTCGGGGGCGGACAACGTACCGGCCAAAGCCTCTTCTGGCCGCATTCAGCTTCCACAGACGATGAAAGTGGACAAGACAAATCTGCCATCAACAGAGACCCGCTCTCCGTCCGAGATGCGGGCCATGGAAATCGGCGAGATTCAGCGTGACATCGCCCGTCGCCGTCGCCGCCGCACCGCGCTCTTGCTGGCCCGCCTTTCGGTGTTTGTGTTCCTTCCAACTCTGTTTGCAGCATGGTATTTCTACTCTGTCGCCACACCCATGTACGCAACCAAGTCTGCCTTCTTTGTACAACAAGCAGACGGCAGCGGCGGCACAGGCCTCGGGGCTCTGCTACCGTCCCAGCTAAATGCCAATCAGGATGCTATTGCGGTTCAGGACTATCTGACGTCCAAAGACGCCATGATCCGTCTCGACAATGATGTTGGTTTCAAATCGCATTTCTCGGATCAAGCAATCGATCCAGTTCAACGACTTAGCGCAACCCCTTCCAACGAAGAGGCGTTCAAGCTTTATAAGAAAAACGTCAAAATCGGATATGATCCGACCGAAGGGTCAATTCGCATGGAAGTCATTGCAGCGGACCCTCTCATCGCGACAAGTTTCTCCCGTGCCTTAATCGGCTACGCTGAAACGCGGGTTGACGAATTGTCTCGGCGCAAACGCGAAGACCAACTTCGCGACGCCCGTGCAAGTCTGGAAAAAGCCAAAGCCGAGCGACGCGAAGCCCAAGCCACCCTTGTGGAGCTTCAAGAAAGCAGCGTTCTTGACCCCGAAGGTCTCATCGCTTCTTTGCGTCAGCAGATTTCCAACGTGCAAATCCAACTTCAGGAAAAAGAGCTGCAGTTGGCCGCATATGAAGACAACACGCGTCCGAACCAAGCCCGTGTTGAGGGTGTAAAAGGTGACATTCGCCGCCTTCAGGGGCTGCTATTGCGCCTTGAGACCAACATGAACGCCGCCACCGAAGGAGAGGATTCTCTGGCGCAGAAGACTTCTCAGATCCAGATGGCACAGGCCGATTTGGCAACCGCCGATTTGTTGATGCAATCTACGCTCCAAACCCTGAAACAAACCGAATTAGAAGCCAGCCGTCAGGTGCGTTACCTAACCACAAGTGTTGAGCCGGTCGCTTCTGAGGACGCCTCATATCCGCGCAGCTTTGAAAACACGATCTTGGCCTTTCTGATCTTTTCAGGCATCTATCTGATGATCTCGCTTACCGCGTCCATTCTCAGAGAACAGGTATCTTCCTAGATGAAAACCATTGATGTCGCTGGCCTCACCATTGGCAATAACTGCCCCCTGACCATCATCGCCGGTCCTTGCCAGCTCGAGAGTGCAGACCACGCACAGATGATTGCTGGCACAATGAAAGAAGCCTGCGAGGCAGCGGGCGCCCAATATGTGTTCAAAGCCAGCTATGACAAAGCCAACCGAACATCTTTGTCCGGTGTACGTGGCCTTGGCATGGATGCTGGCCTCAAGGTGCTCAGCGACATTCGCACCACAATGGACATCCCAACCCTGACGGATGTGCACACTGAGGCGCAATGCGCACCTGCGGCGGACGCCGTCGACATCCTTCAAATCCCTGCCTTTCTGTGCCGCCAAACTGATATGTTGCTGGCGGCGGGCCAAACTGGTGCTGTTGTGAACGTCAAAAAAGGCCAGTTTTTAGCGCCTTGGGATATGGACAATGTTGTCGCCAAAATCGCCAGCACCGGCAACGACAAGATCATGTTGACCGAGCGCGGCACATCTTTTGGCTACAACACCTTGGTAGCTGATATGCGCGCTCTGCCACGGATGGCCAAAACCGGCTACCCTGTCGTGATGGATGCCACACATTCGGTGCAACAACCCGGAGGTCAAGGCGGCAGCTCTGGAGGTCAGCGCGAGTTTGCCCCTGTTATGGCGCGCGCAGCGGTGGCCATCGGCGTGGCAGCCGTCTTCATTGAGACTCATGAAGACCCGGACAATGCCCCATCCGACGGGCCAAACATGATACATTTGCAACGTATGCCCGCGCTGGTTGACTCCTTGATGAGTTTCGACAAACTGGCGAAAGCCGATCCTATTAATATTTGATGATTTAAGAGATTTTTCATGACTAAACCAATGCCCGACGTGCGCCCGAATACTTGGGAATTTCTGCGCGACCCGATGATCAAGCCAACCGGCTTTCGTGAATATGACGCACGTTGGAAATATCCCGATGAGATCAACCTCGTTGGCATGACCGCTCTGGGCTTTGGTCTTGGCACACAAATGCAGCGTCGGGGTATCGAGCCGGTGATTTCGGTTGCCAATGACTATCGAGACTATTCTCTGGCAATCAAACACGCTGTGATTTTGGGACTGATGCGGGCTGGCATTCACGTCAAGGATATCGGTCCGGCGGTCTCGCCGATGGCCTATTTCTCGCAATTCCACCTCAACACGCCTGCTGTGGCCATGATCACTGCCAGCCATAATCCAAATGGCTGGACCGGTGTGAAGATGGGCTTTGAGAAACCTCTGACGCATGGCCCCGATGAGATGGCCGAGCTACGCGACATCGTTCTCAACGGTGATTTTGACGAGACCGAGGGCGGCAAATACGAATTTGTCAGTGGCGTTAAAGAGGCCTACATCGACGACCTTGTGGGTGACTTCAAAATGTCACGCCCGCTCAAGGTTGTCTGTGCAACCGGCAACGGCACAGCCGCCGCCTTTGCTCCGGAAATCTTCGAGCGCATCGGCGTCGAAGTTGTGCCCAGCCACACCGAGCTTGACTACACCTTCCCCAACTACAACCCCAACCCCGAAGACATGCTGATGCTGCATGACATGGCGGATTCAGTGCGCGCCTCCGGTGCCGATCTGGCGCTCGGGTTTGATGGCGACGGCGATCGCTGTGGTGTTGTGGACGACGAAGGCGAAGAGATTTTCGCCGATAAGGTTGGCGTCATCATGGCGCGCGACTTGTCCAAAATTTACCCCAATGCGACTTTTGTCGCCGATGTGAAATCCACCGGATTGTTCGCCGCCGACCCCGAGTTGCAGGCCAATGGCGTGACGGCGGACTACTGGAAAACCGGCCACAGTCACATGAAGCGCCGCGTCAAGGAAATTGGCGCACTGGCAGGCTTTGAGAAGTCCGGCCACTACTTCCTCGCCGAGCCGATTGGTCGCGGCTATGACTGCGGCATGCGCGTCGCGGTAGAAGTCTGCAAAATGCTGGACCGCAACGCGGACAAATCCATGTCTGACCTGCGCAAAGCGCTGCCCAAAACATGGTCGACCCCCACCATGTCACCCTATGCCGCAGACACCGAGAAATACGATATTCTTGAGCGTCTCGTGGCCAAACTGGTTGCTAAATTTGACGCCGGCGAGAGCTTTGCCGGACGCGCGATCAAAGAGGTCGTCACCGTGAATGGCGCCCGCGTCATTCTGGACAACGGCTCGTGGGGTCTTGTGCGCGCCTCCTCCAATACGCCTAACCTCGTGGTGGTCTGTGAGAGCGCACAAAGCGAAGAAGAGATGCGCGCTATCTTTGATGCGCTCAACGAAGTTATTCGCACCGAGCCGGGCGTCGGGGATTACGACCAAACGATCTAGGACAAACAGAACTCGCCTATGCGTACTCTTTGGATTCTTGTGTTTTTGATCTCTGCGGCAGGCTTTGCCGCCGCAGTCGTCTTGCCACAATTCGCTGACTTACTGCCCATCGCCGCATCCGCAGCTGCAATCAGCGGACTGCTTGGGCTCAGAAGCGCGCACCGCGCCAAAACACAGCCGAAAGAGCCGGAAGCGGGCGAAATGCTCGTTGTCGATGGCTCCAATGTCATGTTCTGGCAAGACAAAACGCCAAATCTGGACACAGTGCGCATACTTCTGGAAGAACTTCGCACCAAAGGCTTTCGGGTCGGGGTTATCTTTGACGCCTCGGCAGGCCATGTTCTTTTCAGTCGCTATGTCGATGACGCTGAGTTTGCCCAATTGCTCGGCCTGCCTGGTGACCAATGCTTTGTCGTCCCCAAAGGCACAATAGCAGACGAATATATATTGCGGGCTGCACGTGATCTATCTGCGGGGGTTGTCACAAATGACCGCTACCGTGACTGGGCCAATGACTTTCCCGAAGTGAAAGAGCCCGCCCACCTGATTGGCGGGCGGTTCACGAAAGGAAAACTCTATCTATACAGCCAGATCGAGTTCAAAGAGATCGCGTCCTAAGCTCTCCTCAGACTGCAACCAAACCGCGCCCCTTCAAAAGCGCCTCAACACCAGGCAGTCGCCCCCGAAACCGCAGGTAAAGCTCCTCTGCGTCCACAGAACCGCCTGAGGAGAGGATATTCTCCTCCAACGCCTTGGCCATTTCCGGATCAAACGCGCCTCCGGCCTCTTCAAAGGCGGCAAAAGCGTCCGCATCCATAACCTCGGACCACATATAGCTGTAATAGCCCGACGAATAACCATCACCTGCAAAGACATGCGCAAACTGCGGCGTAGCATGGCGCATCCGGATCGCCCGCGGCATCCCCAATTGCGCCAAAACCTCAGCCTGTTTCACCATCGGATCGGCAGGCGCCACACCATCGTGAAACGCCAAATCAACAAGGGCAGACGCCACATATTCCACGGTCGCAAACCCCTGATCAAAATTAGCCGCGCCCAGAACCTTTTCCAGCATTGCCGCCGGCATCGCCGCGCCAGTCTCAGCATGGGTGGCAAATTCCGCCAACACCTCCGGCACTTCCAGCCAGTGCTCATACAGCTGGCTCGGCAACTCTACAAAATCCCGCGCCACCGAAGTGCCCGAAATGCTCTCATAAGTCACATTTGACAACATCTGATGCAGCGCATGACCAAACTCGTGAAACAGCGTGCGCGCATCATCATAGCTTAGCAGAGCGGGCTCACCCTTTGCAAAATTGCATACATTAATCACAACAGGCGCTTGCACCTCTGGAAATTTCGCCTGACTGCGCATCGCCGAACACCACGCACCAGAGCGTTTGGAACCACGCGCAAAATAATCGCCAATAAACACTGCAACATGCTGACCATCCCGCGTCACTTCCCATGCGCGACAATCCTCATGATACAGCGGCACATCCAACGCCTTGAACTGCAAGCCAAAAAGCCGTGTGGCACAAGCAAAGCTGGCCTCGATCATCCGATCCAGCTGCAAGTAGGGTTTTAACGCCGCCTCATCGAGATCATGCTCAGCCTTGCGTCGCTTCTCCGCATAATAGCGCCAATCCCAAGGCTCAAGCGGCCCGTTCACGCCATCGGCCTGCATCATCTGGACCAGAACCTCTGCATCGCTCTCTGCTTGCGCCTTGGCCGGAGCCCAAACAGCCATCAACAGATCGCGCACCGCTTCGGGTGTTTTGGCCATCTCTGTCTCAAGCTTAAAGGCTGCAAAGCTGTCGTAGCCCAGCAATTTGGCGCGCTCCTCGCGCAGCGCCAAAATCTCACCCGCAATTGCGCGGTTGTCTGTTTCGCCGCCGTTAGCACCACGTGCCTCCCATGCGCGAAACGCGGTTTCACGCAAATCGCGACGGGGTGAAAACTGCAAAAACGGCACGATGATTGAGCGCGACAGAGTCACAACCGGACCTGCCGCGCCTTTTTCCTCGCCAGCAGCCCGCGCGGCGTCCACCGCAAACGCTGGCAATCCTTCCAGATCAGACTCAGACAGCTCCATGAACCATGCGCGCTCATCCGCCAAAAGGTTCTGCGTGAAATCGGTGCCCAACACGGCCAAGCGGCCTTTGATGTCTTTCATCCGCGCATCTTGCGCCCCTTCCAGCGCCGCGCCGCCACGCACAAACCCGCGATGTGTTAACATCAACACGCGTTGCTGCTCTTGGCTTAACCCCAAGCTATCCCGCGCGGCCCAGACCGACGCAATGCGCTCAAACAGGTCTTTGTTAGACGAAATCTCAGCCGAATGCGCAGCCAGTTTAGGAGAGAATGCCCGTTGCAACGCCTCACGCGCCGGATTGCTGTCCGCACCAGCCACGGTGAAAAACACCGACAGCACCTTGTCCAACCCTACGCCCGCCTGCTCCAGCGCTTCGATGGTGTTGGCAAAACTCGCGGGCTCGCCAGATTGCGCAATGGCGTCAATCTCGGCCTTATGGGCGCTCAGCGCCTGCTCAAATGCTGGCTCAAAATCCTCGTCCGTGATGGTATCAAACGGGGCCAACTCAAACGGTGTATTCCAGTGCGATAGAAGCGGATTGGTCATGGGCGCGTGTCTCCTTTTGACGCCACCCTATGCCCGCAAACAGCCGCTCGCAATCCAACTTGCGCTCACATTTGCGCGCAAAATCCCGCCAAATCCGCACCGTCGTGTTACCGACGCAATACCGACGCGATACAGACAGGCATTTTCAGCCTTTTGCAGCACCACAAATCGGGCAATCCAGCCTCGGTTTCAGGCCGATTTTTCGGGTCTCACCCCACAGCGCGTCATAGATCATCATCTCGCCGCGCAACACGGCACCCGCTCCTGTTATGACCTTAATCGCCTCCACCGCCATCATGGTGCCAATCACACCGGGCAGCGGTCCAATCACCCCGGCCTCGGCGCAGCTAGGAGCTAATCCGTCTTGTGGCGCTTCGGGGAAAATACATTGATAACACGGCGCACCTTGGGCGGGATCAAACACACTCAACTGACCTTCCCATTGTGATAATGCCCCGGAAATCAGCGGCTTACCCTGCTGCACACAGACTTCATTGACCAAATACCGCGTGTCAAAGTTATCGGTTCCATCCAGAACCAGATCATAGTCGGCGATCAATTCACTTGAGTCTTCTTCGCTCAACCGCCGTTCATACGGCAGCACATTCACAAAGGGGTTCTGCGCCACCATGGCTTCTTGGGCGGAAAACACCTTGGGCGTGCCAATAGACGCATCGCGGTGGATCACTTGCCTCTGGAGGTTCGAGTTGTCGACTTCATCGTCATCCACCACCCCAATTGTGCCCACGCCAGCCGCCGCCAGATAGAGCAGCACAGGCGAGCCCAAGCCCCCAGCCCCAATGACCAACACTCTGGCATCTTTAAGTTTTTTCTGCCCCAACCCACCAATTTCACGCAGCACCACATGGCGCGCGTAGCGGTTCAATTCAGTGTCACTAAAGCTCACCTGCGGCGCGCTCTCGGCGTCATCCTGAGCCCCTTTGGCCTGCACGCGACGTCGGATTGCGCCCAAAACCGAGCTGTAAATCAACACCATGGCAACACCGCCACCAACAAGCAGCCACATCTCCCGGCTGTCCCCCGTCGCCACGCGCACAGGATTACCTTCCGGCAAAAACTGCGCGCCCAGCATCGCGAAATAAAGGATCAGGATCATGATCCAGCGCGCCCGACGCGGCGCACCCATAAGAACACCGGTCCCCCACAGGACTGACGCCATGAAAATAAACAATAACATCAGCTTACTCCGGTAGACCCAAAGCCGCCATCACCACGCTCTGACTGTGAAAGACTGTCTTCGATGCAAAAATCCCCGCGCGTAACAGGTGCGACAACCAACTGCGCGATCCGCATGCCATGCGTGATGTGAAACGGCTCCTGTCCGGCATTTATCACAATCACCCCAAGCGGTCCCCGATAGTCGCTGTCAATTGTGCCTGGGCTGTTGGGCAATGTGATCCCATGCTTTAGCGCCAAGCCACTTCGCGGCCGCACCTGCACTTCAAACCCATCCGGTATTTCCAATCGAAGCCCGGTCGGCACCAACGCGCGCGCACCGGGTTGCAAGACTAATCCATCTCGTTGATCTTGCTGAAAATTCGCGCGCACATCTGCCCCCGCAGCACCCGCAGTGGCATAGGCAGGCAACGCTATGTCCTGATCTGCGTCGTCCAGCCAGCTTACTTTGATGGATACCGCGCTCATGCTGTCACTTGCTCCAAAACCCGTCATTAATCCGTGCAAATTCTAGCCCAATGTTTCGGCAATACGAGCCGCAAGCTGTTGCGCTACTTCATCTTTGCCCATGCGAGGCCAAGTCTCTGATCCATCTTCGAAAATCAATGTCACCGCGTTTTCTGCGCCGCCCATAATACCCGTTTCGGGGCTCACATCATTGGCCAAAATCCAATCACATCCTTTACGTAGTCGCTTGGATGTTGCGTTCTCAATCACATCATCTGTTTCTGCAGCAAACCCAACCACAAGCTCGGGCCGCCCCTGCGCCATTTGGCTCACGGTCGCCAGAATATCGGGGTTTTCCGCAAATTCCAGCGTCGGCAATCCATCTTTGGTTTTCTTGATCTTACTTCCCGAGGCACTTGCGACCCGCCAATCTGCCACCGCTGCCGAAAATACCGCCGCATCCACAGGCAAAACCGCCTGCACCGCACCTAACATTTCGGCAGCAGTTTGAACTTCAACCACATGCGCCCCTTCCGGCCGCGCAGCGTCAGCAGGTCCGGTGACAAACACAACTTCCGCGCCCAGCGCATTTAACGCCCGTGCAATTGCGGTGCCCTGCGCGCCAGAGGATCGATTGGCTATATATCGAACAGGATCAATGGGTTCATGCGTCGGCCCAGAGGTCACCAAAATACGCCGCCCGCTCAACGGACCTTCGGCCAGCGCGGAAGAAATCGCGGCCACGATCTCCATAGGTTCAGACATCCGGCCCGGGCCATATTCACCACAGGCCATGTCTCCTTCGTTGGGGCCAACGAACAATACACCATCCTTACGAAGGGTTTCCAAATTGCGCTGCGTCGCAGGATGCTCCCACATGCGCACATTCATCGCGGGTGCAACCAAAACCGGTGTGTCCGTCGCCAACAACAATGTTGAGGCCAGATCATTGGCATGCCCCTGTGCCATCTTGGCCAATAAATCTGCCGTCCCGGGCGCGACCACGATCAGATCAGCCGAGCGCGACAACTCGATATGGCCCATTTCGGCCTCATCGGTGAGATCGAAAAGGTCTTGAAACACCTTTTCGCCCGCCAAGGCGGACACTGACAACGGAGTTACAAACTCGGCACCTGCACGGGTCAGAACAGGCGTCACAGTCGCCCCACGTTCGCGCAACCGCCGGATCAGGTCCAGAGACTTGAACGCGGCAATCCCGCCAGCAATGATCAGCAGAATGCGCTTGTCTGTCAGCATCATAAGACCCTCTTTAAGCAAATCGCTTCAAACTTAGGCCGCGGTGCCGCTGCGCACAAGCTTGAGAACACTTGAGACGTTATTCAAAAGCCTTACAGGGGTCTTCGCGCTCAACCGGATCTGTGACAATCCAATAATCAAAGGGCTCATCGCCCTCTGACGCGCTTTCGAATTGCGCAACCGTCAAGACCCGCAGCTCATCAGGCAGCAAAGCTGGCGCGCCCCAATCCATACGTGCGTGACCATTGCCAGTTATAACCACAACAGGACCATCCGTCGCCTCATGCGCCTGCACAATAGCCCGTGCCAAAGTCGCATCACGCAAACGCTGCACTAAAACCATTCCCGAGAGCATCGATTCCGGCAAAGCATTGCAATGCGCTTCCATTTGTTTGGCTTCGCGCGTCTGTTGCTGCTCTTGTGGCAGGTCCGCTGTCAAACCAAAGCGCGTGGCATCTTCGCCAAACAGGCCCGGAATGTCACCATCCATGATCGCCGCGCGGGCGGCTTCGCGAGTGACCTGCGCACCAAATATCTTGGTCCCTTCAGCGGCGGCGAATATCGGATAATACATCGCAAAATCCGGCCAACCGCCATTCGCCCAATCCAAAGCGGCTTCAAGCGCAGCCTTGTCCTGCAACAAGGCAGGTGTGACAATCTCGCCTTGCTCAGGGGTCAGCATTTCAAACACCACCGCAGCAGGGGCAAGTTCCTTTAACATTTCGGTCTGATTGGCGTGATGGTGCGGATTATCATGCACCTCGCCAAGAAACACCACGTCAACAGATGCCATGTTCTGAACATCAGCGGGTGAGATTTCAGCGGCCCCAAGCGGGGACGCCACGATCAGCAGGCTTGATAGGAGTCTTTTCATAAGCTTGAAATGCCACCACTTTCCAGCACAGGCAAGACCTTGCAACACGAAACAAAACACCATCACGTGACTTGTCTTATTGCCTGCGATTGAGCAAATTACGCCTCAACGGGTGCAAAGGAAAACGTTATGCTGCCGAAACTTTCCCTCATCCTTGGCGGGGCTTCCTCCGGAAAATCGGCATTTGCGGAATCGCTTGTGGTACAAAGCGAAGCTCCAAGGGTTTATCTGGCGACAGCGCAGGCGTTTGATGACGAGATGCGCACCAAGATCGCCGCGCATCTAAGAATGCGTGGCTCTGACTGGCGCACCCTTGAAACACCCTTAACAGCTGCACAAGCTCTGAAAGCAATCTCTGCCGAAGAAGTGGTCTTGCTGGACTGTGCAACCATGTGGTTATCAAATCACCTTCTGGCGGAAAGCGACTTGGCGCACGAGACGTCTCAACTGTTACTGGCCTTATCCAACTGCAAAGCGCGGGTTGTTGTCGTGTCCAACGAAGTTGGCTTGGACGTCGTGCCCGACAATGCATTGGCACGCCAATTCCGCGATGCCCAAGGCAAGTTAAATCAAAGCATTGCGGCTCAAGCCGATTTTGCAGCGCTTGTCGTCGCTGGACTGCCGATGGTCTTAAAGGGCGTGATGCCATGACCAGCCTGTATTTGGTGCGCCACGGGCCGACACACGCAAAAACCATGGTCGGTTGGTCCGATTTGCCTGCCGACCTGTCCGACACAGCCGCGATCAAGCGCCTCGAAGAATTTCTTCCAAATGATGCGGTGGTCATTAGCTCCGACCTGAGCCGCGCAAGCGCGACTGCGGACGCGATCCAAGGCAGCCGCCCCCGGCTGGCCCATGATCGCGAGTTGCGTGAAATCCATTTTGGCGATTGGGAACTCAAGAGCTGGCGTGAAATCGACGCCACCGACCCCGATCGCATTCGAGCCTATTGGGACACGCCCGGTGACGTGCGCCCCCCCGGCGGCGAGAGCTGGAACGAGGTTTCAAATCGTGTCAGCGGTGCCATTGATCGCCTGATTGCGGCACATCGAAACCGTAACATTATCATTGTTGCCCATTTTGGCGTGATCCTCACCCAAGTACAGCGTGCAGAGCAACTCACCGCATCCCAAACCTTTGCGCACCGGATCGACAATCTCTCCGTAACCTCCATTCGAATTGCCCCATCGCCGTGGTCACTAAATCACATCAATCACAATCCGTGATGGGCTAGCGCAAAACCTTTGACTTTGGCGACGGGCATTCTCGCGCTAGCCTGATCCGCATGACCTATCATCTTCTTCTTGGCGATTACGCCTATTCATCTTGGTCGCTACGCGGCTGGCTATTATTTGAACGTTTTAACATCCCTTTCAAATCCGAAATGGTCGACTTTTCCGACCGCTCGGTTGCACAACAATTACAACGGTATGCCCCCGCAAAAACCGTCCCCACTATGATTACACCCGAAGGCGCCGTGGTGTCAGACAGTCTTGCGATTGGCGAAGAGCTCGCAACCCGCCATCCGGACGCAGGCCTCTGGCCGGTCGATCCAAAGGCCCGTTCTATTGCGCGTAGCTTGGCGGCAGAGATGCATTCCGGATTTGGTGCATTGCGAACAGACTGTCCAATGAACTTGCGGCTCAGCTATGTCGACACTGAGCCGTCTGACGCGGTGCGCGCCGATCTCGACAGGCTCGAGGCCATTTGGCGGCATGCTCGGGAAGCCTGCAACTCCCAAGGGCCATGGCTTTGCGGCACCTATTCCATTGCCGATGTGTTCTATGCACCAATTGCGGCACGCATTGCAGGATATGATCTGCCAATGGCCAGCGAAGCCCAAGCATACGTGGTCGCTCACCTTGCCGATCCTGCCTTTCGTCGTTGGCGCGCCATGGGACTTG
This sequence comes from Rhodobacteraceae bacterium Alg231-30, assembly GCA_900143615.1. Lineage (GTDB taxonomy): Bacteria > Pseudomonadota > Alphaproteobacteria > Rhodobacterales > Rhodobacteraceae > Shimia. The sequence continues at coordinate 676,544 of FREU01000001.1, read as the reverse complement.
TCCATGGGGCAACTCTGCCTTGGTACGCCAAGGATTTTGCCACGCGCCCATGGCCTGGACCGACACTGCGCACAGCAATGGCCGTGCATGATGGTGTTCCAGAGAACGACAACTGTCCTTACTCCGGCAAACCCGCGACTGATCTGATGGAAATAGACGGCCGAACATTTGGCTTTTGCAATCCATTTTGCCGCGACAAAACCGTCGCTGATCCAGAAGCATGGCCTGCCTTCATGGCGCTGATGTAGATCGCGTTTACCTTTCGCTAACCAACTTCCACCTAGGCTAATTCGGTCTGGTGGAGGTTTTGGCGATGGTATCGCGCGCATATACGGTTGCCTTCGAAGGCGTGCAGGCCCATCAGGTCGAGGTCCAATGCGCGGTCACTCCGGGACTGCCTGCTTTCTCGATTGTAGGCCTGCCAGACAAAGCTGTGTCCGAGGCACGCGACCGCGTACGCTCTGCTCTGGCGGCAATGGCCATCGCTCTTCCCTCCAAGCGGATCACAATCAATTTGTCTCCTGCTGATCTGCCAAAGGAAGGCAGCCACTTTGATTTGCCCATCGCCGTGGCGCTTTTGGCGGCACTTGGTACAATCCCCGAAGATGCCGCCGAAAGCACCGTCAGCTTAGGAGAGCTCTCCCTTGATGGCTCCCTCATTCCAGTCACCGGCGCATTGCCGGCGGCGATGTCCGCCGCTCAAGACGACCGCAGCCTCCTGTGCCCGCGCGCCTCAGGGGCCGAAGCTGCTTGGGTCGCTGCGACGCAAGTGATTGGAGCCGATTGTCTTGCGGACGTGGTGCGCCACTATTCCGGCCAATCCCCGCTCGCACCGTCAGAACCCGGCGAAGTTACGGGCGAAAGCAGCGGTCTGGACTTGCGCGATGTGAAAGGTCAAGAGCGGGCCAAACGCGCTTTGGAAATCGCGGCGGCCGGTCGACATCATCTTTTTATGATCGGCGCGCCGGGGTCGGGCAAATCCATGCTCGCGGCGCGTCTGCCGTCCATACTTCCACCGCTCAGCCCCACCGAGGCCTTGGAAACCTCTATGATACATTCCGTTGCCGGATTAATGGATCAGGGTGGAATTTCTCGGGTGCGCCCGTTTCGCGAACCCCATCACACGGCGTCAATGGCAGCAATTGTCGGAGGTGGACGCCGCGCCATGCCGGGTGAAATATCGCTGGCCCATAACGGTGTCCTGTTCATGGATGAATTACCCGAATTCTCCCGGGCTGTATTGGAAACCTTGCGCCAGCCCATTGAGTCTGGTGAAGTCATGATTGCGCGCGCAAATGCGCATGTCACATATCCTAGTAAATTCATGCTGGTGGCTGCAGCCAATCCCTGTCGATGCGGCCACATGTTTGACCCCGAGCGCGCCTGCGCGCGCGTGCCGGATTGTGGTGAGGACTATCTCGGCCGCCTATCTGGGCCTTTACTCGACAGGCTAGACCTAAGGATCGAAGTCCCCCCCGTCAGCTTTAGCGATTTAGAACTGCCAGCAAACGGCGCAAGTTCATCCGATATTGCCGCGCGCGTCGCCAACGCTCGAGACATCCAGCAAAAACGTTTTGAACAGAACCCGCTGTTGCGCGTCAATGCCGATGCGCAAGGCCAAATTCTAGAAGAGATTGCGACGCCGGATCCGGAGGGCCGCGAATTTTTTGCCAAAGCCGCGAAACGGTTCAGTCTTTCGGCGCGCGCCTATCACAGGGTTTTACGGGTCGCTCGAACAATTGCCGACCTTGACCAGAGCGATGCTGTGCTCAAGCCACACATCGCCGAAGCGATCAGCTTTCGCCTGCCGACTCGCAATAGCAACTAAGAGCAGTTTTTGTTAGACAAATTCAATCTAAAGGTTATTTTGAAAAACATCTTAAAGGGGAAATAAGAAAAACCCTTCAACTTTAGTGAGGTACACATGACTGACATAGCCTACATCGGAGAAATTCGCCTTTTCGGCTTCACTTTTGCGCCGGTCGATTGGGCCTTTTGCGACGGAACCCTGCTTTCGGTCTCGCAACATACCGCATTATTTTCACTGATCGGAACAACTTATGGCGGAGACGGACGAAGTACCTTTGCGCTACCGGATTTGCGTGGTCGCGTGCCGCTTCACAAAGGTCAAGGGCCCGGCCTCCGTGACTATCGCCAAGGGCAAAAAAGTGGAATGGAGATGGTGCAGCTCACTCCGGCCGAAATGCCCAGCCACTCGCACAATCCCCAATGCAGCGACCAACCCGGCAATCAACAGCTTCCCGCCAATGCCGTCCCAGCAGACGAAACGAACGCTGTTCACAAGCTTTATCAGACGTCAGCTGACGGCGTTATGTTCCCCACCACATCCGCCGGAGGAAATCAAGCGCATGACAACATGCAACCTTATCTGGCCGTATCCTACTGCATGTGCCTTGAGGGCATTTACCCCTCACGCAGCTAAGGGACTTGATCGGGGAGGCATAAGCTTCCCCAATCTTGCAAAGATCGCCGTTTCAGTCCCATAAGCCGGCGTGCCCAGCTCAGATTGCAGCGCGCTTGGCTTCGATCACTTCCCAGATCTTTTCGGCCACATTAATCCCGTCAAATCGCTCAAGCTCTTGAATACCCGTCGGCGACGTCACGTTGATTTCAGTCAGATAGTCACCAATCACATCGATGCCGACAAATACCTGCCCTTTTTCACGCAACAGCGGGCCAATGGCTTCACAAATCTCACGATCCCGCGCACTCAGCTCGATCTTTTCGGGTCGCCCGCCAACGTGCATATTGCTGCGCGTTTCTCCAGCAGCAGGAACGCGGTTGATCGCCCCAACAGGCTCGCCATCCACAAGAATCACACGTTTGTCACCATTGCTGACATCAGGCAAAAACTTCTGCACAATCAACGGCTCACGGCTAAAACTTGAGAACAGCTCGTGCAGCGAGGTCAGATTTCTGTCATTCGCATCAAGCCGGAAGACGCCCGCGCCTCCATTGCCATAAAGCGGCTTCAGAATGACGTCTTTGTGCTTGGCCTTAAAAGCTTTGATAGTGTCCAGATCTCGCGCAACAGTTGTCGGCGGAGTGAGATCTGGAAAATCCAATACCAAGAGTTTTTCGGGATAATTGCGCACCCAAAACGGATCATTGACCACCAACGTCTCAGGCATCAATCGATCCAACAAATGGGTGGCCGTAATGTAGTGCATGTCAAATGGCGGGTCTTGACGTAGCCAAACCACATCAAAATCGCGCAACTCCACACGCTCTTCCGGCCCTAGGTCAACATGATTGCCCTGCTCGCGCCGCACAGTCATCGTCTGTCCACGCGCAGTGATCACGCCTTCTTCATAGGCCAACTTGTCAGGCGAGTAGAAAAACAATTCATGCCCACGCGCCTGTGCTTCTTCAGCTAAACGAAAAGAGCTGTCGGCATTGATATCCACCGACTGAATGGGATCCATCTGAAATGCGATTTTCATAGGGGCAACCTCTGTTTATGCCCCCATTACATGGCGCAACATAGACAGCGTTGCAATGCCACCCTAGGCTTCCATCAACGCGTTTTCCAAAATTTTCACGGCACCGTGAACATCTACCAGCGCGACATCAAAACGTGCATTTGTCAGCAACCCATTGGGTAGCCGTCCCAAATACTCTTCGCCTGCGCCCCTCAATCGCGCCATCTGCGCTGGCCTCAACGCCGCGGCGGCACGCGCAAAATCACGGCTTTTCTTGACTTCCACAAAAACTATTTCATCGTCAGCCGAAACGATCAGGTCGATCTCACCAGCCTGTCCACGCCAACGCTGTTGCAGTATTTTCCCGCCTGCAGCTTCGTAAAAACGCGCAACGCTTTCCTCGGCGGCTTGCCCCGCCAAATATCCGAGATGTCCACGATTCTGTCTTTGATTTTCCTTTGGCATAAAACTCGCCCAAACAGCACATTACTTGTCCTGCAGTTTAAGAGCCATTCCATAAATTTTACGTTTATTCACGCCATAGGCCTTCGCCACAGTTTCCGCAGCATCGCGCACACTCATGCTTTCCAGCGCTTGGCTCAATGCCGCCTGCAAATCGTCTTCACCCGCCGCCTCGCCACGGGCGCGATCCACCAGCACCACACATTCCCCTTTGAACGTGCGGTCCTGTGCGACCGTGTGCAGCTCGCTCAACGACCCTCGCAAGACTTCTTCAAACTTCTTGGTCAACTCCCGCGCGACCGCTGCCTGACGTGTTCCACCCAACGCCGTCGCAGCATCTTCCAGCATGTCCGCGATTCGCCGAGGTGATTCGTAAAACACCAAGGTTCCGGGCACTTCCGCCAGTGCTTGCAGCGCCGAAAGGCGCGCTTTGTGTGCATTCGGCAGAAATCCGGCAAAGAAAAACGCATCCGTCGGCAAGCCCGCCAGCGTCAAAGCCGTCACAATTGCCGACGGTCCTGGCGCTGATGTCACAAGATAGCCCGCTTCGGCGGCGTCTTTGGACAGATGGTATCCAGGGTCCGCAATCAATGGCGTGCCAGCCTCAGATGCATAGGCCACTGAGCGCCCTGCCTCTAAATGTGCCAACAACTTAGCCCGCGCGCCTGCGCCAGAGTGATCGTGGTACGAAATCAGCGGTCTATCGCCCAGTGGAACCCCATGAATTTCCAGCAATCGTTTCATGGATCGTGTATCTTCTGCCGCCAGCACATCTGCCGAAGCCAACAAATCAAGCGCACGCAGGGTAATGTCGCGGGCCGTGCCAATCGGTGTGGCTACAAAATACAACCCGGGCTGCAATTTCTCTATCTTGTGATTCACCTCTGGACCCGCCCTTCTTAGCGTTTATGATCTGGCACCAACGGGCGGCCGGATTGGAAACGCGGACGCGACCCCAAATGAAATTGGAGCTTGAGTGATGTTTTCTTTTCTTAAACCTGCCCGCAGAATTCTGAAAGGGGCCGCATTGGCCTTGTCAGGCTTTGCTTTGGTTGCTTGTGACACGGTGAGTAGCTCAGGCCCCAGCATTTCGACCAGCGCCCCAGTGCCTGTTGCGCTTCTGGTCCCAAAGGATTCTGGTAATTCCGGCGACGCCCTTTTGGCGCAAAGCCTTGAGAATGCAGCCCGCCTTGCAATCGCCGATCTGGATGGCGTGCAAATTGATCTGCGCGTCTATTCAACTAGCGGCAACGCTGAAACGGCCCATGCTGCAGCCATTCAGGCGGTCAATGAAGGTGCTAAAATTATTCTCGGTCCAGTCTTTGCCGAAGCTGCAAACGCCGCAGCAAAAGCAGTCGCCAACCGCAATGTGAATGTCCTGGCCTTCTCCAACAACACCACAATTGCTGGTGGAAACCTGTTTGTGCTTGGGCCAACATTTGAGAACACCGCTGATCGTTTGGTGGGCTACGCCAAGGCCAACGGTAAAGAAAACGTCTTGGTTGCGCATGCCGACAACGTCTCGGGGCAAATTGGACGCAATGCCATTCTGGCGGCCATCGCCAACCAACGCGCACAGGAAGCGGGAACAGTCAGCTATGAATTCTCCCAAGAAGGTGTGATCGCGGCCACCTCACAGATCAAACTGACTGCCGAAACCAATGGTGCAGACGCGCTGTTTTTGACGTCTGACACCTCAGGCGCGTTGCCGCTGATGACCCAGCTGCTGCCCGAAGCTGGTCTTAGCCCCGCAGCCATTCAGTATCTTGGCCTCACCCGTTGGGACATCCCTGCGCAAACGCTCGAACTCCCGGGTATACAGGGCGGCTGGTTCGCTATGCCTGATCCTTCGCTGACGCAACAGTTTCAGACACGTTATGCCAGCACATACGGCGGCCTCCCGCATCCAATCGGCGGCTTGGCATATGATGGGATCGCGGCAATCGGCGCACTGGTCAAAGCGGGTAAATCTGATGCACTCACAACAAATGCACTGACACAAGGTGCTGGCTTTCAGGGCGTAAACGGCATTTTCCGACTGCGCTCGGACGGAACTAACGAGCGCGGGTTGGCTGTGGCCACAGTGCGCGACAGGAAGGTTGTAATCATTGACCCTGCCCCCTCACGATTTGGCGGAGCTGGCTTCTAAGGCCCGCCCCTCTACAACAGACCTCCCCCACGCAGATCTCATCTGCCCTCCAGACGACATCTTTGACCGCGCCACCGTGACGGCGCGGTTGGATGAGATTTGCGCACAAAAGGCGGACGAACGCTCCCTGCGTGGTGACATTGTCAAAGAACTTCTGGCGCGGCGCAAAGCAGGCATGGACAGAATTGCGCAAGCGTTTGGCGAGAAACCTTTTGCCGCACGCGAAATGACGCGTTCGTACACATGGCTGACAGATTGTCTTGTGAGCTGCGCTTATTATGTAGCCACCTCGCGGTTCTATCCGCTGGCAAATCCCACCGAAGCAGAGCGCATCGCGCTGTTTGCTGTAGGGGGTTATGGCAGAGGAGAAATGGCGCCACACTCTGACGTCGACCTGCTGTTTCTTACACCTTACAAAATCACCCCATGGGCCGAGAGTGTGATTGAATCCATGCTCTATATCCTTTGGGATTTACGTCTCAAAGTTGGCCACGCCTCGCGCACTGTCAAAGACTGTGTGCGACTGGGGCGTGAAGACTACACAATTCGCACCGCCCTGCTGGAACACCGTTTTTTACGCGGCCATGCCCCCTTGGCAGACGAGCTCTCGACACGGCTGAACGAAGATCTTTTCAAGGGCACAGAACGCGAATTTATTGACGCCAAACTGGAAGAGCGCGATGCGCGCCACCTGAAACAAGGCGAGCGCTATGTAGTTGAGCCAAATGTGAAAGAAGGCAAAGGTGGCCTGCGCGATCTTCAATCACTCTTCTGGATCGCCAAATACGTCTACCATGTGACCGAGGTCTCCGAACTGGTGGCGATGGACGTACTGCGCCAAGACGAGCTTGTGCGCTTTATCGAGGCCGAGAATTTCCTGTGGGCGGTGCGTGGACATCTACACTTGATTTCAAACCGTCCCGTTGAGCTACTCAGCTTTGACACCCAAGTCGAAGTTGCCGATCGCATGGGCTACGCGGACAAAGGCGGGCGTCGCGCGGTTGAGCATTTCATGCAGGACTATTTCCGGCATGCCACCTCGGTGGGCGATCTTACCCGCATCCTCTTGACCAACCTCGAAGCAATCCACGCCAAAGCAGCGCCTTTGATGGAGCGGCTATTCCGCCGCAAGCCGCGCGTAAAAGCCGCCTACAAGGTCATTCACAACCGCCTTGCGATCGCAGATGAAGACGGCTTTCTTGCCGACAAGGTCAACTTGCTGCGCATCTTTGAGGAAGGCCTGCGCACCGGTATGTTGATCCATCCCGACGCAATGCGTCTCATCACGGCAAACTTGCATTTGATCGACGATGAAATGCGCGCGAACAAAGAAGCTCAGCGCATATTTCTTGATCTATTACTCAAACACGGCAATCCCGAACGCGCCCTGCGTCGCATGAACGAACTTGGTGTTCTGGCCGCGTTTATCCCCGAATTTGAACCCATTGTGGCGATGATGCAGTTCAACATGTATCATGCCTACACGGTCGATGAGCACACCATTCAGGTGATTTCGAACTTCACCCAAATCGAGCATAAAGAACTGGAAGACGAGCTTCCTGTGGCGAGCTCGATCCTGAAATCCGGCGTCAACCGCAAGGTTCTGATGGTCGCCATGTTATTGCACGACATCGGCAAAGGGCGCGAAATCGACCACTCTGTTCTTGGGGCACAGATTTCGCGCAAGGTTGCGCCGCAGTTGGGACTATCCAAAGCCGAAGCGGACACCGTCGAATGGCTGGTACGCTATCACCTCTTGATGTCGGACATGGCCCAGAAACGCGACATTGCAGACCCGCGCACCGTGCGCGATTTTGCAAAAGCGGTGAAGACAGTCGAACGGTTGAATTTACTCACGGTGCTAACCGTCTGTGACATTCGTGGCGTTGCGCCTGAAACATGGAACAACTGGAAAGCGGTTCTCATCCGCGCCCTCTACCGCCAGACAAAACTGGTGTTGGAAGACGGCATGGAGAGCATCACGCGCGAGAATCGCGGCACTGAAGCGAAAAAGAAACTGCGTGCCGAGCTTTCTGAATGGGCTAGCAAGGATCTCAAACGCGAAACAGCGCGTCACTACGAACCTTATTGGCAGGGTTTGCATGTCACCGCGCACACAGTTTTTGCCGAACTGCTGCGTGATATTGGCAACGACGAAGTCCGCATTGATTTGCATCCCGACGAAGATCGCGACGCGACCCGCGCCTGCTTTGCCATGGCCGACCATCCAGGCATCTTCAGCCGCATGTGCGGAGCCCTTGCATTGGTCGGCGCCAACATTGTGGATGCGCGCACCTTCACCTCCAAGGATGGGTACGCCACCGCGGCCTTCTGGATTCAAGACGCCGAAGGCAGCCCTTATGAAGCGTCTCGCCTGCCGCGCCTACGCCAGATGATCGAAAAAACTCTTGGCGGCGAAGTGGTCACCACCGAAGCCATCCGGTCTCGTGACGTGATCAAAAAGCGCGAACGCGCCTTCAAAGTGCCGACAACCATCACCTTTGACAATGATGGCTCCGAAATCTACACGATTATCGAAGTCGACACCCGTGACCGGCCGGGCCTCCTTTTTGACCTCACCCGCACCTTGGCCAATAGCAATGTGTATATTGCCTCTGCCGTGATCGCGACCTTTGGCGAGCAAGTGGTCGACAGCTTTTACGTCAAAGACATGTTTGGCTTAAAGTTCCATGCGGCATCCAAGCAAAAGACCTTGGAAAAACGCCTGCGCGAGGCGATTGAACAAGGCGCGGCGAGGGCCAAGACTTGAAGCCTATCCGCCTAATACGCGGTTTCCTGACGGTTGGCTTTTGGACTTTGGCCAGCCGTATTCTAGGATTTGTGCGTGAAATACTGATCCTGAACTACATTGGACCGGGCAGCACGCTGGACGCATTTGTCGCTGCGTTTCGCTTGCCTAATATGTTTCGCCGCTTCTTTGCCGAAGGTGCCTTTAACGCCGCCTTTGTGCCGATGTTTTCCAAGAAATATGAAGCAGACGACGCTGCTCAGAAATTCGCAAACGACGCCTTTAACTTGCTCGCGGCATCCGTACTAGGTCTCACCGCTTTGGCGATGATCTTTATGCCTGCCCTCGTATGGGCCACCGCCGAAGGATTTTCCGGAGATGAACGGTTTGACATGACCGTCGGCTTTGGCCGCATCGTCTTTCCCTACATTCTATTCATGTCTCTCGCCGCGCTATTTTCGGGTGTGCTCAACGCAACAGGCCGTTTTGCAGTTGCCGCTGCAGCTCCAGTTCTACTCAATATTATCGCCGTTCCCGCGCTGATCATCGGCGCCGCGGTCGGTGGCGACGTAGTGATGTGGCTGCTTTGGACCATTCCCATTGCCGGTGTCGCTCAACTGACACTGGTGTGGGTGGCCACGGTGCGCGCTGGTATCACTATCCGCCCCAGCCTACCGCGTTGGACGCCAGACATGAGCCGCATGTTGCGCATTGCGGTTCCTGCCGCTCTGGCCTCGGGTGTCATGCAGATCAACCTCGTGGTTGGACAGATCGTGGCCTCATCTACGCCCGGCGCGGTCAGCTGGCTCTTTGCTGCAGATCGCCTCTATCAACTACCGCTTGGCGTGGTCGGCATCGCCGTGGGCATTGTACTTTTGCCGGATCTGTCGCGCCGCCTTAAGGCTGGCGACAACGACGGGGCGCGTCATGCGTTTTCACGCGCGGGTGAGTTTTCTCTTTTCCTAACATTGCCCTGCGCAGTCGCCTTTCTCGTGATCCCCTTGCCGATGGTCTCTGTCCTTTATGAGCGCGGCGCGACCACCGCCGACGATTCCGCGGCGATCGCTGTGGCTCTGGCGATCTATGGTTTGGGTCTCCCCGCTTTTGTGTTGCAGAAACTTCTGCAGCCGCTGTTCTTTGCGCGCGAAGACACCAAAAGCCCGTTTCGATATGCCATGGTTGCAATGGTCGTGAACGCCGCTCTTGCTTTTGGTCTTGAGCCTTACATCGAATGGTTGGCGCCTGCAGTCGCTGCCTCGGTTGCGGCTTGGATCATGGTGTTGCAACTGGCCATCGGTGCGCGCCGCTATGGTGAAGTTGCCCGCTTTGACGCCCGCTTGCGCAGCCGGGTTTGGCGCATCTGCCTGTCGGCCGCGTTAATGGCAGCAGCGCTCTATGCAACCGCACTCATAATCGGTCCGTGGTTCGGCTTGGCAGGCTGGCGCTATATCGCCTTACTTATTCTGATTGGCATCGGAGTCATCGTCTATTTCGCGGCCTCAAGCGTTACCGGAGCATTTCGGTTTTCAGACATCCGAAACGCCGCAAAAAGAAGTCAGTAACCCAAATATCCAATAAACTATTGCCGTAGGACCGTTTTTTGGCGTTACATCCCCACGAACATCATGTTCGGGAGAGGGAACGAAATGTCTAATTGGGTAATTATGGTAATCGTCGGCGTTCTATCACTGCTCGCTGGGATCTTCGCGCTGATGAATCCGTTTGCAGCATCGATCACCGCCACACTTCTGGCGGGGTGGAGTTTTGTCATACTTGGTGTGCTCCAAGTCTGGGCAGGGCTGCGCGCCGAAGGCACAAGCAGCAAAATACTGGGGGCACTCTTGGGACTTGTAGCCTTGGTCATTGGCGTCAATTTGGTGGGTGAACCACTACAGGGCCTTGTCGCGCTTACCTTCATCGCTGGGATCAGTTTTCTAGTATCTGGTATATTTAAGGCCTGGATCGGCTTTGCTCATGCAGAGGGTCCCTTCCGCATGGCGCTGCTGTTTTCCGGCATCATCTCAATTGTGCTGGGCGCAATGGTGCTGTCAAATTTCCCACAGTCAGCCACCGTTGTTCTCGGCATCTTGCTGTCAGTCGAACTAATCTCAAATGGCGTCAGCGCGATTGCCATGGGCATGTCGACTCGCAACGCCTAATCGCGACGACATCACTCGCGCCGGATTCGCTCAAGGATCCGGCGCCAGCCGCCCGGCACCAACAAAAACGACAAGGCAAAGCCGGTTGCAAATCCAATCACATCCGCCACCCAGTCAGGGTTGCCGCCAAACAACAGCCCAAAGCCCAGCTGGATCGCAACCAACATACCGATCAGTGAAAACGCCCGAGCTTGTGGTGCTCCAACCAGCCCAAGACGGATCCACATCAAAAACGTAAATGCCCCGATCAACCCGTACACACCGGGATATGATCCTATCAGTGGCGTCGACGTATCCAAGATTAGCGCATAGCCCAGCGCGCCAACGATGCCCGAGCCAACAAAGACAACCAATGTGGCCCAGCCGGAAAACACTTCTCCGACCATTTTTCCAATCGCCAGCAGCAAAACACCCCCAAACAGAGTGTGGGTAAAGTTCACATGCACAAACAGGTAAGTCACAAAGCGGATCATATGTTCGCTCGGCCATTGTCCGCGCGACATCATCCAATCAAAAATATCAGCTGAAAACGCATATTTTTGGATAGCAGCCAACCGCCAGCCCAACGCGTCAGGCCCGCCGACCACGCCTTGTGCGCCAAGCCAGAAAGCAGCTTCGATGCCGACAATCACCAAGAACAGAGCCACCACCACGGGTGGCAAAGGGTTCACGGCGGACGGTTCTTGAGGTTGATGGTCGGGGCTGCTCATGCCTACGCTCCTTGACGGGGTTTTGTCGCATGGGTAAGGCAAGCTCACCAATAAATCCAGACGGAGTATTCCCATGAACGAGGCGGTCCAAACGTCCTCTACTTTCACCCCGCGGGTCTTCTCGGGTATCCAACCCTCGGGCAACCTGCATTTGGGCAACTATCTTGGCGCGCTCAAGCGCTTTGTAGACATGCAAAGTGATGAGCTTCAGACGCTTTATTGCATGGTCGACATGCACGCGATCACCGTCTGGCAAAACCCCGCGGATCTGCAACAAGCCACGCGCGAACTCTGTGCCGGTTTCATTGCCGCCGGCCTTGATCCCGCAAAATCCATTTTGTTCAACCAGTCGCAAGTGCCAGAACATGCACAATTGGCATGGGTGTTTAATTGCGTCGCCCGCATGGGTTGGATGCAGCGTATGACCCAATGGAAAGACAAAGCCGGTAAGAACCAGCAAAACGCTTCGCTGGGCCTGTTTGCCTACCCTGCCCTGATGGCCGCTGACATCTTGATCTATCACGCCACGCAGGTTCCTGTGGGCGAAGACCAGAAACAGCACCTCGAGCTAACCCGTGATATCGCCACCAAATTCAATCACGACTATGGTGTGGATTTCTTCCCGATCACCGAACCGGTGATCGAAGGGGCTGCCACACGGGTAATGTCGTTCCGTGATGGCTCCAAGAAGATGTCCAAATCTGATCCGTCAGATGCCAGCCGCATCAATATGACCGATGACGCCGACACGATTGCCAAGAAAATCCGCAAAGCCAAAACCGATCCTGACGGGTTGCCGTCTGAGGCCAAAGGCTTGGAAGAGAGACCGGAAGCCCGCAACCTTGTGAATATCTACGCGGCCCTCGCAGATAAAACTGTGGATCAAGTACTCGCGGACGTGGGTGGCAAACAATTCTCGGAATTCAAACCGATGCTCGCGGATGTTGCTGTTGAAAAGCTTGCGCCAATTTCAACCGAAATGGCCCGCTTGATGCAGGACACATCCGAAATCGACCGCATTTTGGCTCATGGCGCACAGCAAGCTCGCGAAATTGCCTCGCCAATTTTGGCGCGCACCTACGAAATCGTCGGCATGGTTGGCGCTGGCAAGTAATCTCGTAGAACTTGAGGCACTCACAATACGGCATCGCAGATTTGCGGTGCCGTATTTCCTTGAGCTACCCTTTTTGCAGATGCGGACATTCTGTCACAGCACTGTTGCAAATCGCCTTTAGCCTCATCCGTGAACTAAGGACTGTCGTATTTTCGATGGTTTAAGACCGACGACCTGTTACCCCTTAAGTCCCTTTTCCATGACCAAACCTTTCGCCCCTCGGTGTATTTTTCGCCGAGGGGTTTTCCTTTCCCTATGGACGCAGCGCCAAGCCCGCCCTAGTCTCGCGCCGATCAACAAAAGGCGTAGTACTATGGCAATTGGCGGCAACATCCGGACCTATTTCAACGGCAGCTGGCATGACGGCAACGTCCCGATCATGCGCGCAGCGGATCATGGCGCTTGGGTGGGCTCGACCGTATTTGACGGAGCCCGTTTCTTTGACGGCCTCACTCCTGATCTGGACAAACACTGTGCGCGCACAAACCGCTCGGCAAGTGCCTTGATGATGACGCCAACCGTCACAGCCGAAGATATGGTGGAAATTGCCCTCGAGGGCCTCAAAGGTTTCACAAATGACAGCGCCGTCTATATCCGGCCAATGTATTGGGGCATCGACGGTGATCCCAGCGCGATTGTCCCAAGTGCTGACACCACAGGCTTTGCTCTCTGTCTTGAAGAAGTCCCAATGGCACCTGAAACCGCCTCGGTCACGCTGACGAAAACACGGTTCCGCCGCCCGGTTTTGGAGAGCGCAGTGGTCAACGCCAAAGCTGGGTGCCTTTATCCCAACAACGCGCGTATGCTGGCCGAAGCCCGTTCCAAAGGCTTTTCCAACGCCTTGGTGACGGACGCCATGGGCAACGTTGCCGAAACCGCCACAGCCAATATCTTTATGGTACGTGATGGCGAGGTCTTTACACCTGTCTCCAATGGAACCTTCCTGGCTGGCATCACCCGCGCGCGCCACATGAAAAACCTGCGGGCCGATGGCGTGCAAGTCCATGAGACCGTATTGACTTATACAGACTTTGAAGAAGCCGACGAAATCTTCATGTCCGGCAACATGAACAAGGTCACGCCTGTATCTGCCTTTGAAGATTGCCAATATCAAATTGGTCCGATCACACGTCGCGCGCGTGAGATGTATTGGGACTGGGCCGCCTCTGGCGTCTAAACAAAGATATGTTGCGCGCGGTCCCTGTTGACGTCATGATCCCGCAAAAGGGGAGCTTTGATGCGTAAGTTTTTGGTCGTGCTGGATGACAGCCGTGAATGCCTGAACGCAATGCGGTTTGCTGCGATGCGCGCCTCCAATACGGGCGGCGGCGTAAAAATCTTGTCGATCATTGCTCCGGAAGAGTTCAACCACTGGATTGGCGTTGGCGACATCATGCGTGAAGAAGCACGTGAACGGATTGAAGTGCATTTCGAAGTTTTCGCCAAATGGATGCGCGACCGACAAAACGTCGACCCCGAGCTAAAAATCCGCGAAGGCGAAGGCGTCTCCGAAATTCTAGCAGAAATCAAAGAGGACACCGAAATTGGCGTACTTGTGCTAGGCGCAGGCACTGGGCGCAAAGGCCCCGGCCCCTTGGTGAGCCAACTTTCGCGCAATTTGGGGTCCTTGCCAATTCCGATCACCATCGTGCCTGGCGATCTGTCAAAAGAACAACTTGAAGCGGTCACCTGACAAGTTTAGAATAATTCTAAACCTTGACAGTGGCCTTTGACAGGCACATATATCCGACAAGCCAGATAAGGTATTGCACGATGTTCATCCAAACTGAATCCACTCCAAACCCTGCCACTCTGAAATTTCTGCCCGGCCAGACCGTTTTAGAAGTTGGGACAGCTGACTTTCCAACCGCCGAAGGTGCCTCAGCCTCTCCACTGGCGTCGCGCGTGTTTGCCGTTAGCGGTGTGTCTGGCGTGTTCTTTGGCAATGACTTTGTCACCGTCACCAAAGCTGAGACGGTTGAGTGGGATCACATCAAGCCAGCCATCCTTGGCGCGATCATGGAGCATTTCCAGTCCGGCCAACCTGTCATGGCAGGCGAAGCAACAGCCCCATCAGGCCACGCAGAACACACCGGCGAAGATGGCCAGATCGTGGATCAGATCAAAGATCTGCTGGATACGCGTGTACGTCCCGCCGTGGCACAGGATGGCGGCGACATCACCTTCCACGGCTTTGATCGCGGCGTGGTCTATCTGCACATGCAAGGCGCCTGCGCCGGTTGTCCGTCTTCGACACTGACGCTAAAAATGGGCATCGAAAACCTTCTGCGCCACTACATTCCCGAAGTGACCGAAGTGCGGCCTGTTGCCGTCTAACGGCGAACAGAGCCAACAATTTACGGGGCGGTGCTATTGTGGCGCCGTCTCTTTGCGTTCAGACGCGGCGCCCGTCACCGTGGTTTATTGCCATTGCGATGATTGCCGCCGCTGGACCGGCTCACCGCTTCCGGCTTTTGCCGCCTTCATCCCAACGGCCCTCACGTTCACTCCGAACCAAGGTCGCGGCAAATCCCATTCTGCGAACGTCACCCGATGGAATTGTGCAACCTGCGGATCGCCCCTGATGGCGCGGTTTGAATATCTCCCCGACCAGGTCTATGTACCGCTTGGCCTGATCGATCAGGCCGCAGACTTGCCGCCGCGAATTCAGTGTCACACAGATGCCGCCCTCCCTTGGATACATCTTGGCAACGATCTAGAACATGCATCAGGGTCTGCTCGCGATGCCCTTAACGCCCGCTCTACAGGAAAGCACACATGAGTTTGATCCTAGGCTTTGACACTTCCGGTCCCTATTGTGCTGCTGCTCTGCTCCGTGACGGCGAAATTGTTCAAACCCAAGTGGATGAAATGAAACGCGGACAGGCCGAGCATTTGATGCCGATGCTGACCCAACTGCTTGAGGACGCGGATGTCAGTTGGCAAAATCTGACAGCGATTGGAGTCGGTGTCGGCCCCGGAAATTTCACTGGCATTCGCATTTCTGTGTCCACCGCCCGTGGCCTTGCTCTCGGTCTGGATATTCCGGCTGTGGGCGTCTCAACCTTTGACACTATTTCGTTTGGTCGAACCGCCCCTCATATCGCGGCGGTTCCCGCACCTAGGGATCAATTATATGTCTTCGGTCAGGGCTACGAGACGCCAGCGCTGCTCCCTGCGGCCACGCCGTTCACAACCGAACTCGTTCTGCCGCAAGCTCCAGCTCAGTTGGTTGAGAAAATTGCACTTGTGGCACATCGCCGGCACACCGATACCCCCTCGCGCCCCGCACCGCTCTATGTCAAACCCGCCGACGCAGCTCCGCCGCGCGATCCGGCACCGGTGATCCTGCCTTGAGGCCCGAAGACCTCGCGACACTCCATGCGGCTGCGTTTAGCGACAGCCGCAGCTGGAGCGCTAAGGAGTTTTCCGACCTGCTCAGCTCGCCCTTTGTTTTTGTCATCGCCCAGCACGGCGGCTTTGCTCTAGGCCGCGCCATCGCGGATGAAGCCGAACTTCTCACCATTGCAGTGCAGCCCAACCAGCGCCGTCAGGGTTTGGGGAAAACCCTGCTGAAATCCTTTGAACGCGAATCGCAAACCCGCGGTGCAACACGGGTTTTTCTCGAAGTCGCCGCAGATAATGCGGCCGCTATCGCGCTTTACGCTACGCAAACTTACGCGGTTTGCGGGCATCGCCCCAACTATTACACCCGAAACGATGGCACACAGGTAGATGCCTGCCTGATGGACAAGCCTCTCATCTAATCTGCAGCCATTTACCACGGGCCAATCTCGGCCATTTGGTCAAAAACAGGTTGACCCTTCGGGTTCCTGTCGCCTTACTTAGTGAGCGATCCTTTAGGATTTCAAATTTTTCTGCGCTGACAGGACTGGAAACGATCAGCGTGTGTACCAAATGGGAGACGACTTTTATGAGCCTGATGCACAAATTCATGGGCGCTGCTGCCGCCATGGCCCTGACCGCTGGTGCGGCAATGGCCGAACCAGCCCTGATTTTTGACCTCGGTGGTAAGTTCGACAAATCCTTCAACGAAGCTGCTTTTGGCGGTGCGACCCGCTGGGCTGAAGAGACTGGCGGATCATTCCGCGAGATCGAGCTTCAATCCGAAGCACAGCGCGAACAGGCCCTGCGCCGTTTCGCAGAAGCTGGCGCCAACCCGATCATCATGACCGGTTTTGCTTTTGGCAACGTACTGACCGAAGTGGCACCTGATTATCCTGACACTAAATTTGCCATCATCGACATGGTTGTGGATGCGCCAAACGTACGCTCCGTGGTGTTTAACGAGCACGAAGGCTCCTACCTTGTTGGCATGATGGCTGCGATGGCGTCTGAAACCGACACCGTTGGCTTTATCGGCGGTATGGACATCCCGCTGATCCGCAAGTTTGCATGTGGCTACGTTCAGGGTGTCAAATCCGTCGATGCAGACGCCACTGTGATCCAGAACATGACAGGCACCACACCTGCAGCATGGAACGACCCGGTAAAAGGCTCCGAGTTGACCAAAGCTCAGATCGCTCAAGGTGCTGACGTTGTGTATGCCGCCGCTGGCGGCACCGGTGTTGGTGTTCTGCAAACTGCTGCCGACGAAGGCATTCTGTCAGTTGGCGTAGACAGCAACCAAAACCACCTGCACTCGGGCAAAGTCCTGACATCTATGATGAAACGTGTCGACAACGCGGTGTATGATGCCATGACTGCGGGCATGGATCTGGAAATGGGCTTTAACATCATGGGCGTTGCCAATGGCGGCATCGACTATGCAATGGATGAGCACAACGCCGATCTGGTTTCTGACGAGATGAAAGCAGCTGTAGACGCGGCCAAGCTGAAAATCGCGTCTGGCGAGCTGGAAGTGCACGACTACATGACCGACAACACCTGCCCAGTCGAATAAGACAGGCACGCTCCGGCTTTTTTGGTCGGACGTAAAAACTGGCCGTGCCCTTGCGGCGCGGCCTTTTGAACAAAAAGGGCCTTGATGATGCACGCGATAGAACAATTCTTTGCCGCATGGGGGGACACCGACGCCGACAGCCGCGCGACCACGCTGTGCAACTGTCTGCCCACCGATCTCACCTATCTTGACCCCCGCACCCCCGAGCCAATCTCTGACTTGGATGAATTGATAGGTTATGTAGGCATGTTTTCTCAATATGCGCCGGGAGCGACGGCCAAGGTGGTTGACCTTTCCGAAACTTCAGGGCATTTCCGCGCGACTGTCGAATTTGGCATGCCCGACGGCACTGCCCAGTTGGGCCAGTATTTCATTACACTTGACGACCAGTCCCGCGCCGCGCGGCTGGTTGGCTTTGCAGGCTCAGGAGTGCCTGAATGACCGCACCGGCAATTGAATTAAAAGGCATTTCCAAAGCCTTTGGCCCTGTCCAGGCCAACAAGGACATCTCAATCTCGGTTCAACCCGGGACCATTCATGGAATCATCGGCGAAAACGGCGCGGGGAAATCCACGCTGATGTCGATTCTCTACGGGTTTTACAAAGCTGACGCTGGCGAGATCTATATCAAGGGTGAGAAAACCCAGATCCCTGACAGTTTGCACGCCATCAAGGCTGGCATCGGCATGGTGTTCCAGCACTTCAAGCTGGTCGAAAACTTTACGGTTTTGGAAAACATCATCCTTGGCGCTGAAGAAGGCGCGATGCTGAACAGTTCACTGGGCAAGGCCCGCAAACAGCTCAAACATCTGGCCGAAGAATACGGCCTGAACGTTGATCCCGATGCTCTAATTGAAAACCTCTCGGTAGGTCATCAGCAGCGCGTGGAAATCCTCAAGGCACTATACCGTCAGGCCGACATCCTGATTTTGGATGAACCCACTGGCGTTTTGACCCCTGCCGAAGCGGATCAGTTGTTTCGCATCCTCGATCGTTTGCGCGACGAAGGCAAAACCATCATCCTGATCACCCACAAGCTGCGCGAGATCATGGATATCACCAACACCGTGTCGGTGATGCGCCGTGGCGAGATGACGGCCACTGTGAAAACCGCCGAAACCAGCCCGGAAGAGCTTGCCGAACTGATGGTCGGCCGCAAAGTACTTCTGCGCGTCGACAAAAAGCCAGCCGAGCCGACATCCACTGTACTGGATGTCCAAAGCCTGCGGGTGATCGATGACAAAGGCGTGGAGCGCGTCAAAGGTATCGATTTGACTGTGCGGGCTGGCGAAATCGTGGGCATCGCAGGCGTGGCTGGCAACGGGCAGTCAGAATTACTCGAAGTGCTTGGCGGTTTTGCCGACGGCACCGGCACAATTACGGTCAACGGTAAGCAGATCCCACTGACGGGTCATGGTGCCGACGGACAGGCGCGACGCGCGGCAGGCATTGCACATGTGCCTGAAGACCGCCAACGCGAAGGTCTGATCATGGAGTACTCCGCATGGGAAAACACCGTGTTCGGCTATCACCACGCGCCTGAATACCAATCCGGCATGTTGATGGACAATTCGGGCATCCAGACCGAAGCGCAGGCCAAGATGGACCGCTTTGACGTGCGCCCCCCCGATCCCAGACTGGCAGCCAAGAACTTCTCAGGTGGCAACCAGCAGAAAATCGTTCTGGCACGCGAGATTGAGCGAAATCCTGATCTTTTGTTGATTGGCCAACCGACACGTGGCGTTGACATCGGTGCCATCGAGTTCATCCACCAGCAAATCGTCAATCTGCGCGATCAAGGCAAAGCCATCCTGTTGGTCTCTGTTGAGCTCGACGAAATCATGTCGCTGTCAGATCGCATTGCCGTGATGTTTGATGGTCACATCATGGGAGAGCGCGATCCCGCGCAAACCGATGAAAAAGAATTGGGCCTGATGATGGCTGGAATTACCGACACGAAAGGCACGGAGGCGCAAACCAATGGATAAGATGCCTCATTGGGCGGACATCGTCCTAATCCCGATCATTTCGTTGATCCTCGCAGCTTTCTTCTCGGCCTTGGTGATCCTCGCCATCGGTGAAAGTCCGGTTGCGGCCTTCACGCTGATGGTCGAAGGCGCACTGATGCGTTCGGCAGGCTGGGGCTATACGCTCTATTACGCCACCAACTTCATGTTCACAGGCCTTGCCGTCTCTGTCGCCTTTCATGCCCGCATGTTCAACATCGGCGGCGAAGGTCAGGCAATGATTGGCGGCTTGGGTGTTGCGCTTGTCTGCCTCTACATCCCTTGGCCTCATTGGTCGCTGGCCATTCTTGGAGCCTCTGCGGGGGCTGCGATCTTTGGCGCCGCTTGGGCGCTTATCCCTGCCTACCTTCAGGCCAAACGCGGCAGCCACATCGTGATCACCACGATCATGTTCAACTTTATTGCGGCTGCGCTTTTGAACTATGTACTGGTCAATCTTCTGCGCCCCGTCGGTGCAATGGATCCAGCCAGCGCCAAGTTCCCCTCTGGCACACACCTGCCCACATTCCGCGACATGTTCTCAACAGCTGACAACATCCTGTTTCGCGGCTCACCGGCCAACGTGACATTCTTTCTGGCCATTGCGGCCTGTGTGTTGGTCTGGTTCCTGATCTGGCGCACACGGTTGGGTTATGAATTGCGTGCCTTTGGCCATTCTGAATCCGGCGCGAAATACGCAGGTATCAGCCCCGTACGCATTACCGTGATCGCCATGCTGATCTCGGGCGCGCTGGCTGGGATGATGGCAGTGAACACCACCATGGGCGAAAGCGAACGCCTGATCCTGAACGCCACCGAAGGTGCGGGCTTTATTGGTATCGCTGTGGCCCTGATGGGACGCTCTCATCCCTTTGGCGTCTTCTTGGCCGCCATTCTGTTTGGCTTCCTCTATCAGGGCGGCGCCGAACTGGCACTCTGGACCAGCATCCCGCGCGAGTTGATCGTGGTCATCCAAGCCTTGGTGATCCTCTTTACCGGTGCTCTGGATAATATGGTGCGCATGCCGCTTGAGAAGATGTTCCTTGCCCTGCGTCGGAGGAAAGCATGATGGATCTCGTTACAATTCTGCTTCCGATTTTGGATTCCACCATGCGACTGGCAACACCACTGTTGTTTGCCTGTCTCGCCGGTCTGTTCTCTGAACGTGCAGGTGTATTTGACATTGGCCTCGAAGGCAAAATGCTGGCAGCAGCGTTTTTCTCGGCGGCCATTGCCTATACGTCCGGCAACGTTTGGCTGGGCATGCTGGCAGGCATCGCTGCCTCCATTGCGCTGTCGCTGATCCACGGGTTGGCCTCAATCACGTTCCGCGGCAATCAACTGATTTCAGGAGTGGCGATCAACTTCTTGGCGGCGGGTATGACCGTGCTTGTTGCACAGGACTGGTTTAAACAGGGCGGGCGTACCCCCTCGCTTCAGGGCGACGCACGTTTTGGCCCAATTGAATTCCCGGGCGCAGCGGCGCTTGCCGATGTGCCTGTCGTTGGCCCGATCTATTCCGAGCTGATCTCAGGTCATTCGTTCTTGGTCTACATCGCCCTTCTGGCGGTTCCGGCCACTTGGTGGATTTTGTACCGCACCCGCTATGGGCTGCGTCTGCGTGCTGTGGGCGAAAACCCTGCAGCGGTGGACACCGCAGGCGTCTCGGTTATCGGTTTACGCTACTCCGCAGTTTTGATCTGTGGTCTGCTCTGTGGCCTCGCTGGTGCATATCTTGCCACCGGCCTTCAGGCAGGTTTTGTTAAAGACATGTCCGCAGGTCGCGGTTTTATCGCTTTGGCGGCGTTGATCTTTGCAAAATGGCGTCCATGGCATGCCCTTGGAGCCTGTTTGCTCTTTGGCTTCTTGCAGGCCCTGTCGCTACGCCCAGACGCGGTCAAGATATTGACCCGCGTTGATATTCCGGTGCAATTGCTCGACGCACTGCCCTATATCCTGACGGTTGTTATTCTTGCAGGCTTTGTCGGCAAGGCAATCGGACCGCGTGCGGGCGGTGAGGCATACGTCAAAGAACGGTAGCAATAAGTCCAGTTTGATGACCTACTTCAGTCCTGCCAGCATTTAGTCGTGCTGGCAGGTTGCTTTTCTGCGTCCGCATAACGTACAAAAAAACATGCTGATCTACCTTCCGATTGCCGAAGTCTCTGTGAACGCCTTTCTCCTCTTAGGCTTGGGCGGAATGGTGGGCATCTTATCGGGCATGTTTGGTGTTGGCGGCGGTTTCTTAATGACGCCGCTTTTGTTTTTTATTGGCATCCCGCCCGCCGTAGCGGTCGCCACTGAGGCCAACCAAATTGTCGCCTCATCTTTTTCCGGTGTCCTAGCGCATCTAAAACGGCGCACGGTTGACCTCAAAATGGGCACCGTGCTGCTCATCGGCGGCCTGTTTGGCGCAGCCCTCGGCGTGGTGCTGTTCAACTACTTAAAATCGCTGGGGCAAGTCGAGTTGCTTGTCCAGCTCTGTTATGTGGTGTTCTTGGGCATCATTGGCAGCTTGATGTTCATTGAGAGTCTGAACGCGCTACGAAAATCGCGTAAAGGCGGCCGTGTCCCGACGCGCAAGAAACACAACTGGATTCACGGTCTACCTTTCAAAATGCGCTTCCGTGTCTCGGGCCTCTATATTTCGGTTATCCCACCGCTCATCGTAGGTGTTCTGGTTGGTGTTCTTGCGGCCATCATGGGGGTCGGAGGTGGCTTCATCATGGTGCCTGCGATGATCTATCTGTTAGGCATGCCAACCAAAGTTGTGGTCGGAACCTCCCTCTTTCAGATCATTTTTGTCACAAGCTTCACCACGCTACTACATGCCACCACCAACTACACTGTGGATATCGCGCTGGCTGTGCTGCTGCTGATTGGTGGTGTTATTGGTGCCCAAATCGGCACCCGACTGGGAACTTACCTCAAGGCAGAGCAACTCCGCATCTTGCTGGCTCTTCTCGTAATCATCGTCTGCGGCAAACTTGCACTGGACTTGCTTATTCAGCCGTCCGAGCTTTATCTGCTTGGCGCAGGAGGGCACTAAATGATCTTACGCTCCCTGCTTTTATTGCTCACCCTAATCTCCTTGCCTGCGCGCGCCGAAGAAGTTGTGCTAGGCTTAAGCCAAGATCGCGTTGCCATCACCGCCACCTTTGAAGGTTCAGAAATCCTGATTTTTGGCGCGGTCAAGCGTGAGCAAGCCATTCCGCAAGGCTCCCCGCTCGAAGTGGTGATAACCGTCTCTGGTCCCGACCACCCCGTCACCGTCTGGCGCAAAGCGCGCCGCCTCGGCATCTGGGTCAATACCGACGCAGTACAAGTTGACGCCGCTCCGAGCTTTTATGCCGTGGCCAGCTCCGGCCCCTTCAGCCAAGTGATGAGCAACGTCGAAGACCAACGCCACCGCGTTTCCATCCCCCGCGCGATCCGCTCCGTGGGCGCGCCGATGAATATTACGGACGCCCAGAGCTTTACCGAAGCGGTGGTCCGCATTCGCACCAATGAAGGGCTGTATCAACTGCTGGAGAACTCGGTGCAGATCGACGAGCAAACCCTGTTTCGCACGTCG
Organism: Rhodobacteraceae bacterium Alg231-30; assembly: GCA_900143615.1. Lineage (GTDB taxonomy): Bacteria > Pseudomonadota > Alphaproteobacteria > Rhodobacterales > Rhodobacteraceae > Shimia. The sequence goes on along the minus strand of FREU01000001.1, from coordinate 653,254 downwards.
ATCCAAATGCCTGCCAACCTAACCGAAGGCGAATACCCCACCCGCATTTTCCTAACCCGAGATGGTCAGGTCGTCTCGCAGTTCGAAACCGTAATTGACGTCGACAAAGTAGGACTTGAGCGTTGGCTCTATGACATGTCCCGCCAGAAACCCCTGCTGTACGGTTTGATGTCGCTGGCGATTGCCATTGCCGCCGGATGGGGGGCATCTGCCGCCTTCCAACTTCTGCGCCAAAGCTAATTGCGCAAAACGCACCGCTCTAAATCACGACATCTCGTCTTGCACCTCAAGCGTTAGCGGTGCGGGCGCAGCCTGCAAATCATCTATCACCAATGGTCCGGTGGGCTTGGCCAAACGATTGCGTACCACCCAATGCAGCCGCTCGCTCGCCCGCGTGATCGCCACATAGGCCAGACGCTTCCACAATGGCTGACCGGCCTCAACCCGCCCCATACGTGCGGCGACAAACAAATCCGGCGCAAACACCTGTACATTTTCCCACTGCGAGCCCTGCGCCTTGTGAATGGTGACAGCTGCGCCATGCAAAAACGTCGCCCCCATTCGCGCGGCAAAAGGAATGAACGGCTCTTCTTCATCCGGCTTCTCAATTTTCACAATCGAGGCGGCAGACACACGCGGATCTTCTGCACCCATTACATGCAATCGCGAAAATCCAGGTTTGCGGCCGGGTCCAAGATAGATCACTTGCGCACCCTTGATCAGTCCACGCGCCTCAAGATCCAGCCGCTTTTTGCGGTGCTTAATCGGCAACTCGATCCCATCGCAGATTAGCGGTTCGCCTTCCATCAACTCGTCTTCCGGCGCGCCATGCACTGCGCGAAACGCATTGATCAGACGGATGCGGGTTGCGTTGCGCCACACCAAAACGGGCGAGCGCGCCATCAAATCCACTTCCACCCGCTGCGCCATGACAACGCGATCGTCTTTACGAGCGGCCTCTTCGACCATGCGTTCAAAGTCTTGGAATTCCAGCTGAGGGTCAGCCAAAGCATGCGCCAAATCCAAGATCGGATTATCGGCATCCTGACGGTGTATCCGCTCAAGTGCCAACACGGACGGCTCTGGCAACTTATCAAACACCATCGTGCCGGACTGGTTTACCGGCGCCAACTGAGCGGGATCGCCAAACAACACGAGGGTCGAGAAGATCTCCTTCAGATCCTCAAACTGCTTGTCATCCAGCATCGAGCTTTCATCGACAAACCCGATATCAAGTGGATCATCGCGCCGCTTCCATCCGGTGATGAAATCCGACCCGCGCAGCCCCGCAGCGGCCAATGCTCCCGGCACAGATTTATGCAGCTTAAAAAATTCAGCCGCGCGATCCAGAGCCTCGTCAGTCAGGCCCTCGATTTGGGGCCGCTCGCCATTATCGGCCAGCCACTCGGCAATCTTTTCATACTCAGGATCATAGACTGGTGTATAAATAATCCGGTGGATCGTCGTCGCAGGCACCCCGCGCATACGCAAAACGCTCGCCGCTTTGTTGGTCGGCGCCAACACCGCCAACGTGCGACGATCTTTACGCTTTTTGCCCTCATAGTCACCGGAGACAATGTCGACTCCGGCCTCCTCCAACGTCTTGACCAGCTCTGCCAACAGCAGTGTTTTCCCTGATCCAGCCTTGCCGGTGACCGCCGCCACCACCTGTTTGCCATCACTTTGCGGTGTCAAAAGTGTGTCATCAAGATTGACCCCAACACCGCGCAATAGCTCGGAAATCGTGTCAAAGGCTGCAGCCTGATCGTGGCTAAAAGTAATCGCAGGTGTGTTCATGGCGCGACCCTATCGCCTGCGTGCGTAAGGCACCAGATGCCATGCACGCCCAGATACAAAATCTCGAAACATCGCTCTACTCTTGTACCTTAGCGTCCGCCTTCGGAAGTACGCTTAGCCGAGATGACCAGAGTTCAAGATCCAGAACCTGTCCCGCGCAATAGGCCACTTGTGGCCTCATCACACGGCGTTTGGGCACCACCTAGTTGCCCGACGAGTTCACCCGCAGCCACATGTTTTGTCGTATCCAGTTGGTTGGCCAAGCTCACAAGACCATTTGCCCGCGCAAATGTTTGTAAATCTGTCAGAACGTCTAATATCCAAGCGTTTTTCATACTCAACTTTCACGCTACTCACATCCGCGAACAGCTTCGGTTTAGAACGAGCGGCCACAAGCGACCTTCGGGACGACCACATACACGAAACCAAGACGGACGACAGCTAAACCGCTAAAAACTTGTCACGTTTGAGCAATATTACGCAAAATCCCCCCTGCCTCAATTTTTTTGAAGCAGGGGGGATTCTAATTCGAGGGATCGAATTTCACTCAACCAGAGCGTTTCGCTTTAGCGGCCAGCTTCTAAAACGTCTTCCAATGTGCGCAGGCCCGTCTTGGGCGCCTGCACCAGCACTGCCATATTGCCTGGCTTATGCTCGTTGCGCAGCATCTTCATGTGCGCTTCGGGAATTTCATCCCATGCAAACACTTCCGACATACAAGGATCCAGTCGACGCTCAACCATCAAACGGTTCGCAGACGCAGCCTGTTTAAGGTTAGCAAAGTGTGAGCCTTGCAAACGCTTCTGATGCATCCACATGTAGCGAACATCAAACGTTGTGTTAAAACCGCTGGTGCCCGCACAGATCACAACCATGCCGCCTTTTTTCACAACCAGTGTCGACACTGGGAAAGTCGCCTCGCCCGGGTGTTCAAACACCATGTCAACGCTTACGCCTTTGCCGGTGATATCCCAGATCGCCTTGCCAAATTTACGCGCTTCTTTCAGCCACTCGTTATACTCGGGGCTGTTCACGATCGGCAATTGACCCCAGCATTTAAAGTCCTTGCGATTGATCACACCCTTGGCGCCCTGATCCAGCACAAACTGGCGTTTGCTCTCGTCCGAAATCACACCAATGGCATTGGCCCCTGCAGTGTTAGCAAGCTGGATCGCATATGATCCCAAACCACCTGACGCGCCCCAAACCAGAACATTCTGACCGGGTTTCAACTCGTGTGGATGGTGACCAAACAACATCCGATACGCAGTTGCCAGTGTCAGCGTGTAACAGGCGCTCTCTTCCCAAGTCAGGTGCTTGGGACGCGGCATCAACTGTTGCGCTTGGACGCGGGTGAACTGCGAAAACGAACCATCCCCAGTCTCATAGCCCCAAATGCGCTGTGTAGGCGAGAACATCGGATCGCCGCCATTACATTCCTCATCATCACCGTCGTCTTGGTTACAGTGAATGACAACTTCGTCGCCGACTTTCCAGTTCTTCACTTTGTCGCCCACGGCCCAAACGATGCCCGACGCATCAGAGCCCGCAATATGGAAGTCCTGTTTGTGAACATCAAACGGGCTAATCGGTTGGCCAAGGCCCGCCCAAACACCGTTATAATTCACGCCCGCAGCCATCACCAAAACCAGAACTTCATGGCTATCAACCTGCCACGTATCTACGACCTCAACTTGAAAAGACTTGTCCGGCTCGCCATGGCGTTCGCGACGGATCGCCCATGAATACATCTTTTTCGGGACATAACCCAAAGGGGGCATTTCCCCGAGTTCATAAAGATCTTTTTGTGGCGCCTCATAAGGCGCAATGCCGCATTCCGTATCCAGAGCCATGTGTGCCTCCACTTCCCAATCAATTGCCGCGATGCAGAATCGCGTTCCCTAAGACTGGAATATCGACGGCAAAGCAACAAAGCAACCTCAATTGATGCAATTTTGTAATTTTATGACCCAGCAAGTGCAGAAAAACGTGCTGCAGCTGCAAAATATCTCATGTCATTTCAGAAGGTGCCGGATCGAGTTGGCATAAAACGCCAATGTATCCGCCTCCTCTGGGTTTGCGTGATAACACCCGCCGTCTTTCAGAATAATGTTGCGTTCTTCCAACGCACGCAGCCCTGTCTCAACCGCATAGCTCAGATCATCGCGCGGCAAATGTACATGCGCCTGATCTAATTTCATCACCCACGTCGCATATGCCGCTTCGATTGCGGCACGGCTCATGGCCTCATCAGCGTCTTGAATAATCGCGGCCACCATGGGCACTGGCAACACCGGAACAACATCATTGATCCGCCCCATCAATTCGTTGGCAAGCGCATCAGACACTTCCTCATGCGGATGCTGCAGAAACGTACTCAAAGACAACGGATGCCCAAAGCTGACCGCCGCATAGCCGAACTTGTGATACTTGCCGCGCAGCCTGAGCCAAAAATGTTTCAGAAAGAATTTGGAAACAACGCCCAACCGCGCGCGAAACCCGCGCCCGCCCCGCGACAACGCCTCCAGTAAAATACGATCTTCCAGAACTCGGTCATAGTTTAGTGCAACCGGCACAAAGACCACGTCACGCCCTTCCGGATCCGCGCCATCTGTAATGTACTTAAGCAGGCCTCGCTTTGGGTCCTGAGGTGCCCCATCCAGACTAAGCCGCCCCTCGGGGAACATCGCCTGCGTGACACCGCCCTGCGTGGCCAGCCGCACATAAGCCGCCAATACCTTGCGATACAGGGCATTTTGCGATTTACGGCGAATAAAATAGGCGCCCATAGCACGGATCAACCGGCTCAGCGGCCAAACCCGCGCCCATTCCCCCACCGCATATGCCAACGCTGAACGCTCTGCGGCCAAATAGGTCACCAACATATAATCCATGTTACTGCGGTGGTTCATCACAAAGACCACAGCGGCATCTTTATCGATCTGATTCAGCGCCTTTTCGTCAAAATAACCCAAACGCACGCGATAGAGCGACGTGCTGACAAACCGGGTTAACCGGATAGCAAAGCCAAAATACATCGAGGCCGAAAACGACGGAACAATCTCACGCGCATATCGTTTGGCCTGCTCAAACGCCACGTTTTCGGGGATGCCTTTTTCTGCCGCATGGTCCGATACCGCCTGCGCCACATCTGGCTGATATATCAGGCGCTGGATCATGTCATAGCGCCGCGCCAGCCGGAATGGCTCAATTGGTCGTTGCAGTTTGGTATTCAGCTGCGTGACCGCTTTTTCCATGCGGCGACGAAAAAACCAGCGCACGGATGGAAACAAAAAATGGCTGGCCGCAGTCACCACTGCAAACAGCATAATCAGAATGAATAACCAAACAGGAAGTTCAACAGTCGCGTTCATTAAGGGACTCTTACAAGCCACGCCCAGCAGGTAAACCGTAAAAAATATGGCAATTCCCAACCCAGCGCACCAAATCGACCCAATCGGCAAAAACACGACCACATCTGCGCCCTTTTTTCACGTGGCGTCGCTTTTCGCCGCAACGCAGCGAATTCTCTTGCACATGATCTTTCGTCTAGATACGGTCTGGTGAAACATTATTACCCAAGATGATTCACGTGGAGGTCACATGTCGCAACCGCAGAAAGAACGCCAGCCTGACCGTCCGTGGCTGATCCGCACCTATGCCGGCCACTCGACCGCCAGCGCGTCCAACGCGCTTTACAAATCCAACCTTGCCAAAGGCCAAACCGGCCTGTCGGTGGCTTTCGATCTGCCGACCCAAACCGGATATGACAGCGATCACATCCTGTCGCGCGGCGAAGTTGGCAAAGTTGGCGTGCCTGTGTGTCACCTGGGCGACATGCGCGCTTTGTTTGACCAGATCCCATTGGAGCAGATGAACACCTCAATGACGATCAATGCGACCGCGCCTTGGTTGCTCTCTCTTTATATAGCGGTGGCCGAAGAACAGGGTGCAGATGTCTCAAAACTACAAGGCACCGTGCAAAACGACTTGATCAAAGAATATCTGTCACGCGGCACTTACATCTGTCCGCCCGAGCCATCGCTCAAGATGATCGCGGATGTCGCAGAATACTGCTACACCAACGTGCCCAAATGGAACCCGATGAACGTCTGTTCCTATCACCTGCAAGAGGCAGGCGCGACGCCGGAACAGGAGCTGGCCTTTGCTCTAGCCACTGCAATCGCCGTTTTGGACGCACTTAAGCCTCGCGTTCCAGCCGAAGATTTCCCCGCCCTGGCAGGTCGTATTTCATTTTTCGTAAACGCCGGCATCCGCTTTGTCACCGAGATGTGCAAGATGCGCGCCTTTGTCGATCTATGGGATGAGATCCTTGAAAACCGCTACGGCGTTCAAGATCCAAAATTCCGCCGCTTCCGTTACGGGGTCCAGGTCAACAGCTTGGGCCTGACCGAGCAGCAACCGGAAAACAACGTCTACCGTATTTTGATTGAAATGCTGGCTGTCACCTTATCCAAAAAGGCCCGCGCCCGCGCTGTGCAATTGCCAGCATGGAACGAAGCCCTTGGCCTACCGCGTCCCTGGGATCAGCAATGGTCGATGCGCATGCAGCAGATCATGGCCTATGAAACAGACCTGTTGGAATTTGACGACCTGTTTGACGGCAACCCTGCGGTGGATCGCAAGGTCGAAGCGCTCAAAGACGGCGCACGTCATGAATTGGCCAATCTCGACAGCATGGGCGGGGCCATCGGGGCCATCGACTATATGAAGTCACGCCTCGTGGATTCAAATGCCGAACGCTTAAACCGCATCGAAGCTGGTGAAACCGTCGTTGTGGGCGTGAACAAGTACCAACAAGGCGAAGCATCCCCCCTTATGACCGGTGACGGCGGAATCATGGTTGTTGATCCCGCAGTCGAGCAAGACCAGATCGACGCTCTTGCCCAGTGGCGTGAAAGCCGCGACACAACGGCGGTTGAAAAAGCACTGGCTGATCTAAGAGCTGCGGCAGCCAACGGTGACAACGTCATGCCCGCATCTATCGCCGCCGCCAAAGCTGGCGTCACCACAGGTGAATGGGCCGCGCAAATGCGCGCTGTGCATGGCGAATATCGCGGGCCAACCGGTGTTTCCGGCGCCCCATCCAATAAGACAGAAGGCCTTGAGGAAATCCGCGAAGCTGTTGATGCGGTTTCGGACCGTTTGGGACGTCGTCTCAAATTCATCATTGGCAAACCGGGTTTGGACGGCCACTCAAACGGCGCGGAGCAAATCGCATTTCGCGCGCGCGACTGTGGCATGGACATTACATATGAAGGCATCCGTTTGACGCCCGACGAGATTGTCGCCAAAGCACTGGAAGACCAGGCACATGTTGTCGGACTATCGATCCTGTCTGGCAGCCACATTCCTTTGGTGCAGGACCTAATCACGCAGATGCGCCAAGCCGGACTTGGCGACACACCGGTGATCGTTGGCGGCATTATTCCTGACGATGACGCCGAACACCTTCGCGCCATGGGTGTCGCCCGCGTCTATACCCCAAAAGATTTCGAACTGAATACAATTATGAAAGACATAGTATTCTTAGCTGATAGGGAACAAGTAGCAGCAGAGTAGTTATGCCGCATCTTCAATTTAAAATGGCACGCTGACTAATTGCGATGTGAATTGCCCAAAAAATTGAGTAATCCGCCCAATTTTGGACGGATTTGACACAAATTGAACTCTTGTCTTTTCCTTTCTCTTTCTGCGATATATTCAAATCAGTTTATTTTAATGGTAGGTCATCAGTATGAAACTGGACGGAATGACGCGCGACGAACTCCTTGAACTCAAGGCCGAAATCGACATCCAACTTGAAAAAGTTGAGGCACAGCGCAAGCACGATGCCTTAAAAGCAGTGGCAGAAGCCGCCGAGAAATACGGCTTCTCTTTTGATGAATTGGCAGCACAGCAGGCTGGCGGCAAACGCAAGGGAGGCCTGATGAAAGGCGTTCCGAAATACGCGCACCCTGATGATAAGACCAAAACCTGGACCGGCAAAGGCCGCAAACCCAAATGGTTTGACGAAGCCCTTGCCGCTGGAATTGCGCCTGATCAAATGGAAATCTAGCACGTTCCTGCAGCTTTAAGCTGACTTCATCGCCTTCTTGCACCGACTCGGGCACTGCGGCACACTTGTTACACACAAGGGTGCCGCCATGTCCCAGACAAAAACCATTGAAGCCAAAGTAACCGGCCACGTCCAAGGCGTGGCCTTTCGCACGTGGACACGCAGCCGCGCCCGCAAGTTGGGCTTAACCGGTTGGGTACGCAATGATGCAAGCGGGTCGGTAACAACGCATTTGCAAGGTGACGCGCGCGATGTGGATCAAATGTTGACCGATTTATGGTCCGGCCCAGCAGCAGCCTCCGTGCGCGACGTACAGTCCTACAAAGCCACGCCATCAGAATTTGCTGATTTTTCCATTTCAAGATAGCTGGCTTCCTTGAAACCAGCGCCCAACAAGCGCATGTGCCACTCACCATTCACTTTACCTAGTCCGAGGGATCATCCATGACCGTTCATATTGGCGCCAAACCTGGCGATATCGCTGAAACCGTTCTGTTGCCGGGCGATCCCTATCGCGCCAAATGGGCCGCCGAAACCTTTTTGGAAGATGCAGTCTGCATCAACGAAGTCCGCGGCATGCTGGGCTTTACTGGCACATGGCGGGGCAATCGCGTCACCATTCACGGCTCAGGCATGGGCATGCCATCGCTGTCGATCTATGCCAATGAGCTGATCAAAGATTACGGCGCACAAACCCTGATCCGTATTGGCTCCTGTGGCGGGATGCAGGACGCTGTGAAAGTCCGCGACGTGATCATTGCCATGACCGCGACCACACTCTCGACACCCTCACGCGGCATCTTCAGAGAGATGAACTTTGCACCTTGCGCCGACTATGGCCTGCTGCGTGCCGCAGCCGACGCCGCAGAAGCGCGCGGCACGCCTACGCATGTTGGCGGCATCTATTCCTCGGACGTGTTTTATGACGAACGCCCCGATCTAAATGAACAGATGGTGCGTCACGGCATCCTTGGCGTCGAAATGGAAGCGGCCGAGCTCTACAATCTCGCCGCCCGACACGGCCGCCGCGCCTTGGCGGTACTGACCGTGTCTGATCACCTGCTCACCGGCGAAGCCCTTCCGTCTGAGGATCGTGAAAAATCCTTTGGGGATATGGTCGAAATCTCGCTAGAGGCCGCCTTCGCGGGCAAGTAAACGCGACAAAGCTTGCAAGGGTGGCGACGCTGCGCCGCCCTTCACCGCCATTTGCAACCACCGTGGCAACGCGACGCCCTGAACGCCAAACGGCGCCACTAGGGCTCCACGATCCAGATGGCGCTGCACCAACGCTTGGTGCCCCATTAACACCCCCGCCCCGTGCACAGCTTCTTCAACAGCCAGCGCATAAAGCGAATAGACCGCCCCGCTAATCCGCGGTGCTTGCCCCTGCGCGGTGAGCCAAATGGCCCAGTCCTGATCCCAAACCGCGTCTGACAAACAAGGCACCAAGGCAAGATCACTAACGTCCTGCAGCCGCGCAGCCACATCAGGCGCACAGACCGGAAAAATGCGATCCTGCGCAATCCGCACGCCGTCACCTGCGCCATAAAACACGTTCAAATCAAATGGCTCGCGCGCCATGTTCGGCGGCTGTTCCAACGCTGTGATCGACACTTCGACCTCAGGCAAAGCCACACGAATCTCCGGCAATAAGGGGGACAGCCAGAGCTGTGCCACGGCCGGCAACGCCGCAACATGCAGCCGGTTTGGTCCTGCCGCCTGTCGCAAGACATTCACCGCTGCTCCCATCGCATCAAATGCCGTGCTCAACTCTGGCAACACTTGTGCGCCAACACGGCTCAGCACCACGCCTTGCGCGTGACGCTCAAACAAAGGCGCGCCACACCAAGCTTCCAAAGCTTTCACCTGCTGCGCCACCGCACCGGGAGTCACGCATAGCTCGTCCCCCGCACGCGCAAACCCACCAAGGCGCGCCGCAGCTTCAAATGCGCGCAATGCATTCATCGGAGGCCCTTTCGGGCGGGGTGGTGTCACACTCATGAATCCAGCCTTAGTTTTTCTATGCCTAGATATCATTATAACTGATTTGCGTCACCACGCATTTGCAGGCTCCAATGCCCCCAAGCCATCAGGAGCTAAAAATGTCCAACCTAATCGACCACCACCTTGCCAAACGTGCATGGGTGCCCGCCACCAGCGAGGCTCTTGTCCAGCGCATCGCCCATGACACCGCGCACAGCACAAGCGATACACTCAGCGCGCGCCTACAGTCGCTGGCGCAGCAAAACCGCCAGATCCACGAGCACGATTGCTTTAATCTGAACCCTGCCACGAATGTGATGAACCCCGCCGCTGAGGCGCTCTTGGCCAGCGGTTTGGGCAGCCGTCCTTCGCTGGGCTATCCGGGGGACAAATACGAAATGGGCCTTGAGGCGATCGAAGAAATCGAGGTCATCGCCGCTGAGCTCGCGGCTGAAGTCTTTGAGGCGCGTTTTGCCGAAATTCGTGTGGCCTCCGGTGCCATGGCCAACCTCTATGGGTTTATGGCGCTGACAAAACCCGGAGATGTGATCATCACCCCGCCCGCCGAGATCGGCGGCCATGTGACCCACCACGCCGCCGGATGCGCGGGGCTCTACGGGCTGCAAAACCACGCAGCCCCCGTCAATGCGGACGGCTACACCGTGGATCTGGCAGGGTTGCAAGATTTGGCCACGCGGGTGAAACCCAAGCTCATCACCATTGGCGGCTCGCTGAATTTGGCAGAACATCCGGTCGCAGAGATTCGCGCAATTGCCGATAGCGTTGGGGCCAATGTGCTGTTTGACGCAGCCCATCAATGCGGGATCATTGCGGGCAAGGCATGGAAAAACCCCCTGAGCGAAGGGGCGCACATGATGACCATGTCGACCTATAAATCTCTGGGCGGCCCACCTTCTGGATTGATTGTGACCAATGAGGCCGAGATCGCACAGCGGCTGGATGCGATCGCATTTCCCGGTATGACTGCGAACTTTGACGCCGCCAAATCCGCCGCACTGGCGATGTCGATGCTGGATTGGCGCGATTTCGGCGCGGCTTATGCGCGCGAAATGATCGCAATGGCGCAAAGCTTGGCGCAGGCTTTTAAGGCCGAAGGGATTGAGGTTTTTGAAACCAACGACGGCCCAACCCAATCTCATCAACTTGCTCTTGTCGCAGCACCCTTTGGAGGCGGGCAGACCGCATCTCGTAAGTTGCGCAAAGCGGGGTTTCTGGCTTGCGGCATTGGCCTGCCTGTGGCGCCTGTGGCGGCAGATCTAAACGGTTTGCGCATCGGAACTCCCGAGTTGGTGCGTTGGGGGATGACACAACAGGATGCTGCGGAGCTCGCCGCCCGTATCACAACAGCCTTGCGCGCCAACGATCCGCAGGCGCTTGCGCCAGATACGGCCCTGTGGCGTGCAAAATTTGACAGGCTGCATTTCATCCATCAGCCAAATCCTCCCGTCCGCTGATCAGATCAGCAAAGCTGATCCATCAGCCGTTGGGCCAGGCCCCGCGCCAAGGCGCGGGGCAAAAAGGAGGTATTTAGAGCACCAAAAAGTCGAAAATGACACTGTCGCAATACCGACGTAATACCGCCGCGATACAGACAGCTGAAATTCGCGTTTTCCTCTAGCGCCCGTGGCTGCGATCATACCCGTTTGATTGCGGCGGCACCCAGTCTTTTAGGGCGGCCTTGCTTGGCTGAAAAACCTCGATCAACAATGGGTGGCATTGTGCTGTATCAGAGCTATGTTGGGCTGAGCAATCGCCGCCCGGACAGGCACTGAGCGCGCCAAGCAAGTCGATTTCCGCAAAGAATTCAAGGTAGTCACCCGGGCGTACCGGGCTGGCCTTCATGAAATACTGACCCGTGTTGCGGCTAAACCCAGTACACATGAAGACGTTCAGCACATCATGGACATGCGCCTCGGCCTCAATCAGCGTCATTCCGGTTTCATCCGCGAAAGCGCGGGTGAGGTTAGAATGGCAGCAATGATGATACTGGTTTGAATTCAACAGGTTGGATGTATAAGGATCACAGCGCGTTCCAATCACGTCATGCACAGACCCGCCGTGTTCATCAATGCCGTACCATCCCAATGTGTCCGCTGTAATGGTCGCCATCGGGCGTAGTGTGGGAAAGGAAGACCACATCCTTTCCCCTGTTGTGAGATGGGTGCCATGGAGCGCGCGTGTTTTGCCCGAATAGAACCGCTCGCTCAGATTATTGGCGTTCCACAGGTTTAGGTCGCCAACTTGCGCCCCGTCGACACTGCTAATCCGGAAGAACTCTCCCGCTTTGGCATGAAAACAGGCGGCGTCACGCGGCGCAACAAGCACCTCGCTCACTTTTTCGGCCGTTTTCATCGCATCTTGGTAGAGCGCCAATTGTGGCTCAGGCAAAGTATCGTTGGGATAGCAAATCACCGGCTTCACAGCTCGGCGCACCTCTGCATCCTCTGGGGGTAAAGCAAAATGGGTCATATACAAATCCTGCCCAAGCCCAGATGAACTTGCAACGTGAATCTAGCGCTAAGCGTCTAGCTTATTTCACCAAAACGGTAATCTGCTGACTGGCCACTGGTGGATCATGTGGCACATGGAACTCATCTGCCAAGACCAGTTGCAGGCTGTGTTCACCGGGTGACAATTCCAATGTGACTTCGGTCTGCCCACCACCAAAATGGCGGTGATTTGCGTCACTTGGGATGCCAATCTCCATCAACTCTGCATCGGCAGCCCCCTCGCCCAAAGGCGCGCGGTCCACAAACAGATGGTGGTGCCCAGTGTTTTCCTTCTCAACACCCGATGGTGCCACCCCCATGCCAGACAGGCCAAACCGAACCGTAACAGGGCCCGTGACAGTTGCGCCATCTTCAATATCAATAAAATACACAGAGGCTCCGTCCGGCGATGGCGTATCGCCCGCAAAAGCATGTGACGCTGCCAAAATCGCGGAAATAGCAATAATTTTGCGCATAAACTCGTCTCCTGAACTACAAATCGTCAGGCCAGTCTAACATCGCTTCAGCGTCACACCTATCGCGATTAAACGGACCGGCCGGCCATACGACCTGAGAAGATACAACCGCCCAAAAAGGTCCCCTCAAGGGCGTTATACCCATGGTACCCACCGCCACCGAAGCCCGCGACCTCACCGGCGGCAAAAAGCCCTTCAAACGCACGCCCGTCTGGCCTGAGGACTTGCCCTGTGACATCCGTGTGCAATCCCCCCAAAGATTTGCGCGTCAAAATGTTCAGACGCACAGCGATCAGCGGGCCATTTTGAGGGTCCAATATGCGATGTGGCTTGGCTGTTCGGATCAATCTGTCGCCTCGATAGGCCCGCGCACCACGGATGGCTGTCACCTGCACATCTTTGGCAAATGGATTGTCAATCTGCGCGTCCCGCGCCAAGATTTGGTCACGAATTTTGTCAATATTCACTGTAGCTTGCGGAGTCAGAGCATTCATTCCTGCCACCAGTTGTTCAAGCGTGTCAGCAACGACAAAATCTTCACCTTCGCGTTTGAAAGCCTCTACTGGCGCAGGCGCTCCCTTGCCCAGAATCCGAGCTTTAAGGACCGAAGACCATTTGCCCGATGTCAGATCAGGATTCTGCTCAGAACCCGACAGAGCGAACTCTTTTTCGATGATCTTTTGGGTGAGAATAAACCAACTATGTTCCTGCCCAGTGGACAGGATCCGACGCAGCGTTCCTAACGTATCAAACCCCGGCAGATAGGGCGCTTCCATCCGCTCCCCCAGTGCATCAAACCACATTGAAGACGGGCCAGGCAGAATTCGAATACCGTGATTGGGCCATATCGGATCCCAATTGGCCAAGCCTTCGGTATAGTGCCACATCCGGTCACCATTGATCAGCCCTGCGCCCGCAGTTTCCGCGACCCGCTGCATTTGCCCATCCACATAGTCGGGCACGCCAGCCACCATCCGTGTTGGCACTTTGCCAAGGCGATCCTCGGGCCAGTACTGCCGCACCATATCATGATCACCCCCGATGCCGCCTGTTGTGATCACCACGGCGCTCGCGCGATGTTCGAACTCACCAACGGTTTCTCGACTGGTGGATTGTCCGCGCTCCTGCCCCGCCGGAGCCAGTATCTCGCCTCGAACCCCGACAACAACATTGTTTTCAATGATTAAATTCGTGACTTTGTGGCGAAAACCAAATTCGATTTTACCCTCAGATGCCGCCTGTCGCACCAGCCGTTCAAATGGAGCAACTACTCCGGGCCCTGTCCCCCAAGTGACATGAAATCTTGGCACTGAATTCCCGTGCCCATGTGCCATCTCGCCGCCGCGCTCGGCCCAACCGACCACAGGAAACCAACGCATGCCGATGGATTTGAGCCAACCGTGCATTTCACCAGCAGCAAACTCCAAATAGGCTTTTGCCACTTTGCGGGGATTTTCATCTTCTGGACGGTCAAATTGAGCGGAGCCCATCCAATCACACAGCGCCAACTCGGGGCTGTCTTTTATGCCCATGCGACGCTGTTCCGGAGTGTCCACCATAAAGAGCCCACCAAGGCTCCAAAAGGCCTGCCCGCCAAGGGACTGCTCGCCCTCTTGATCCAGCAGCAACACTTTACGTCCGCGACTGGCGGCTTCATTAGCCGCCACAAGCCCCGCCAAGCCTGCGCCAATAATGATCACGTCTGCCATGTGAAACCCTCCCTTGCGGAAAGGCTATCATGACAGCCCCTTAGACCAAGCACGACCTGACGTCAGTCGCACCGAAGCTCGCAAATCAAGCGGCTTTTACATACTCGTAATAGGTTTCTTCGCTTTGACTGACATTGTCCCCGGTCGCAACCGTGCGCAGTGGCTGATCGTAATATGCATAGGCCTGCTCAAGCAGTTCCAAAGCACGATCCGCGAAATTCTCAGGTGTCTCTTCGTATTTATCAGAGTTCGACATTGGGTTTCTCCTAAATGTGTCAGAACTCCTCCCTCTGGCCGCAATATAGGCACGGTTTTGTCAAAAAAAATGTTCGTAAAGTTAAAAAGCCAAATATTTTTCTACTCGAGCGTCATGATAGATTCCCAATCGCGAAAGATTAGGAACCAGGGAGCCACAGTGGCTCTGAGCTCCGAGTTTCCTACCAGTGTTCTCCCAGAACTTTGGTGATTGCCTGAATTCCATATTTTCTGGCAAATTTCTCATATTGCCGTCCATCACTGCGCTCATGCTTGTCCCGCCATCCACCTTCAGACAGCCAACATTCACGCCGCATGACAAATTGCATTGCATCAATATTCCCTTCTCTCACAGGAATTCCGGACAACACAACTTCATGTACATTCTCTGTTCCACGAAATCTCCGAATGCCGTTGCTAACGCCCGCGCACCCTTTCGAAATTATGGGGAACACAAGAATATCCGCACGCTCTTTTTCAACAAATTTTAGCAACCGCTTCTTGTATAGAAGCTTCTGAAACGCGTTCCCCGTGCGCACTTCAAACATTGGTCGATAAGGCCTTTCAACCGCCGCTTTCAATTCCTCGATGGCGTTAGGGTAAAAAACATTATCGGCATTTGTCATGACGATCCATTCACCAACAGCCGCCTTGATCCCCCGATCCCGATTACTATGCCCCCAATCATTCTCACGTTCAGAAGAAATGAAAAAGCGGACAGCGGGCAATCCATCGACACCCGCAAGGTCCTCTTCATAAGATGTGGCCTTAGCGCCATCGTGATAGACAAGAATTTCAAAATCCTTGCACGTTTGGTCAGCAAAGCACTGCATAGCGCGACGAAATTCATCGCGAGATGCCGCTCCTTCGTAGTCCACCAGGACCACGCTAAACTTCGGCGCCATTTTGATTTTCCTCTAGAGTTCGGAACACCTAAAATCAGACGTGACGCTCAATCAGCATCTTCTTAATCTCGGCAATCGCCTTGGCGGGGTTCAACCCTTTGGGGCAGGTCTTGGTGCAGTTCATGATGGTGTGGCAACGATACAGCTTGAACGGATCTTCCAGCTCATCCAAACGCTCGCCGGTGGCCTCGTCGCGGCTGTCGATAATCCAGCGATACGCATGCAGCAGCGCAGCTGGCCCAAGATAGCGGTCGCTGTTCCACCAATAGCTGGGGCAAGACGTTGAGCAGCTTGCGCACATCACACATTCATACAGACCATCAAGTTTCTTGCGATCCTCAATCGACTGACGCCATTCTTTGGCGGGACGATTGGTCTTGGTTTCGAGCCACGGCATGATCGACGCGTGCTGCGCATAAAAATGCGTCAAGTCAGGGATCAAATCTTTGACCACTGGCATGTGGGGCAATGGGTAGATTTTCACATCGCCCTTCACTTCGTCCAGACCATAAATACAGGCCAGCGTGTTGATCCCGTCGATGTTCATCGAGCAGGATCCGCAGATGCCTTCGCGGCATGAGCGGCGGAACGTCAGCGTTGGATCAATCTCGTTTTTGATCTTGATCAGCGCATCCAGAACCATGGGACCACATTTGTCCATGTCCAGAAAATATGTGTCAACGCTTGGGTTTTTCCCATCATCCGGATTCCAGCGATAAATCTGGAACTTACGGACATTGGTGGCACCTTCCGGCTTGGGCCAGGTCTTGCCGGTGGTGATCCGGCTGTTCTTCGGGAGCGCAAATTCGACCATGGTCTCTCCTTTTCGATCACATTGGGCACACAGCCCGTTGTCCTGTTCAGGCTTTCCGATCTGACGCGAAGCCAGCAACAAAAAGCGATTGATTGTTTTTAATAAGCTCAGCCATTGCCTTGCGGGCAGGCTGATTTACCCCAAGCTTGTTGAGCTGGCGCATAAATTCAAGCGAACCTGCGTTCAGGCTCTGATTGCTGAGGCCTTCAAGGGGCGTCAGCGTATCGATTTCATCATCAGACAGCCCGGCAAATCGCAACAACTGACGGCCGGGACGTTCCGGCGAACTTCCGTCTTCGAGTGCAAATACCCGAACGCGGTCTTTACCGACCGTTGCTTCCATATCACGTCGCACATCCACCCAGTCACGACTATCTGCGGTCTCATCCTCAAAAGCAGCAAAACTGCCAGTGTAGCCGTCAGATTTAACCGCCTGATTGTGCACGCTAACTTTCCAAGCAGCTATTTTGCGCGTGTAGAGCACATAGTCTGGCTTAAACGGAGCAAGATGGGTCTCAAAATGAGCTATAATTCGAGCAACCTCTGGGTAAACATCCCGCTCAGATCCACGCCCCATCATCGCGCCAATGATGTTTTCATGGCTAATGATGCAGACCCGATCATCACCTTCCAAATCGCGGCGCAACTCTTGTAACAAGCTCACCAGAGAAGCTTCCTGTTTCTTCGGTCGTAAGCTGTAAAGCGCGCAGGTTTTGCCTAGCTCGCGGGTCAGCGTGCCGCGCTCAGGCACACGAATATCAAAACGCGACGCCAGCGCGTCCCGATTGCGAGCAAGGAACTTGTGCAGCGACGTTGACCCCGTTTTTTGGGCGCCAATATGAACAATCACACGTCTTGAAGGTGAGCTCGTTGTCATTCAACGATCTCCCGCCCCAAGAGGTGCACTGCACATATTTGACTTACAGGCGACAATACTGGCTGCCTCCGTAGATGAAGCCAGCTCTCTTTGGGCAAAATGAAACTGTACCGGCAGTCCGGACACTGTCCGCATTTTCCACCGCGCCTTCATTGAGCGGTGGATATTGAACGGCCAGCCGATCATGCAGACAATCTTCGACACGATGCGCGCCACTTTCTGTGCCCCCGAGATCAGGGATTACATCGGGTATCGCACGATTGATGGACACAGCATAGCTGCCCGGCACCCGCGCCTGACGCATGCATTGACGTGTATGGCTTACCAGAGAATGCTCACTAGCGTGTCCAGAGCTGCTCACCTGTGCAACAGCCCCCTTTGGAGCATTGCGAACCGGTGTTCCTGCGAGCTGCCGGTTCACACAGGCCATAAAATCATCCACAACAGGGTCGCCTTGCGATCGACCTGTTGCCATGTTTGTGACGTTCAAAGTCTCCTGACCTTTGTGCCGGCTCATGTTGACTTCTATTAGGCCCGCATATTCCGGCTCAAACAAACACTGCATGGTCGCCTCGTCCAGCGCGGACCCGGCAACCGCCAGTCCGGGCAAGGGTATAATAACCAGAGACAAGGCAACCACGATCTGTTTCATCAGAAGGTCCGCGCTTTCGGTGCGATTTTCTTCAGGCTAATGCCGCCTTCTGCCTCTGTTGTCAGAGGGTCGGTAACAACTGGACGATAGCTCAGATCGACATTGGTACCATCAACGCGGCTCACCGTGTGGACCCGCCATGCTTTGTCGTCTCGCTCGGCGTAATCCTCATGCGCATGGGCGCCGCGGCTTTCCTTGCGAGCTTCCGCACCGTGGATTGTCGCCAAAGCGTTTGGCATCAGGTTGCCCAGCTCAAGCGTTTCCATCAGGTCACTGTTCCAGACCAACGAACGGTCCGTGACATGCAAATCGTCCATCTTCGCGGCAATCGCTGTCATCTTCTCGACACCCTCTTTCAGGGTCTTGTCGGTGCGGAACACAGCAGCGTCCTCTTGCATGGTGCGCTGCATTTCCAAACGCAGCTCAGCCGTTGGAACACCGCCTTTGGCATGACGCAGGCCATCCAGACGATCAAACGCCGCATCCACAGACGCTTGGTTCAACACTGGGTTTGCGCTGTCAGCATCCACAACTTTACCAGCGCGGATCGCAGCCGCACGGCCAAAGACCACGAGGTCAATCAACGAGTTGGACCCCAGACGGTTCGCACCATGCACCGAAGCACAGCCAGCTTCACCCACGGCCATCAGGCCAGGCACTACGCCAGTTGGATCTTCGGCTGTTGGGTTAAGCACTTCACCCCAATAGTTGGTCGGGATACCACCCATGTTGTAGTGCACTGTCGGCAGAACCGGGATCGGCTCTTTGTTCACATCCACACCGGCGAAAATCTTGGCGCTTTCCGAAATACCCGGCAGGCGTTCGGCCAAGGCTTCGGCAGGCAAGTGGCTTAGGTTCAGGTGGATATGGTCGCCGTTTTCACCAACACCGCGACCTTCGCGGATTTCCATGGTCATCGAACGAGACACATAGTCACGAGGCGCGAGGTCTTTGTACTGAGGCGCATAACGCTCCATAAACCGCTCGCCTTCGGAGTTGGTGAGATAGCCACCTTCGCCGCGTGCACCTTCGGTGATCAGGCAGCCCGATCCGTAAATACCGGTTGGGTGGAATTGCACAAATTCCATATCCTGCAGCGGCAGACCCGCACGGGCCACCATCCCGCCACCATCACCGGTACAGGTGTGGGCAGATGTCGCGCTAAAGTAGGCACGGCCATAGCCGCCCGTCGCCAGCACAACCATCTTGGCGTTGAACACATGCATTGTGCCATCGTCGAGCTTCCAGCAAACAACGCCCTGACACTGTCCATCTTCGGACATGATCAGGTCGATCGCGAAGTACTCAACGTAGAACTCAGCGTTGTTTTTGACCGACTGGCCGTAAAGCGTGTGCAAAATCGCGTGACCGGTCCGGTCCGCTGCCGCACAAGTCCGCTGAACCGCAGGGCCTTCACCAAATTCGGTGGTGTGGCCACCAAACGGACGCTGGTAAATCTTGCCTTCTTCGGTGCGCGAGAACGGCACGCCGTAGTGCTCAAGCTCGTAAACCGCCTTGGGCGCTTCACGGGCAAGGTATTCCATCGCGTCCGTGTCACCCAACCAGTCAGAACCTTTGACCGTGTCATACATATGCCACTGCCAGTTATCAGGCCCCATGTTGGACAGGGACGCCGCAATACCGCCCTGAGCCGCCACAGTGTGTGAACGGGTCGGGAAGACTTTGGTGACACAAGCAGTGCGCAAGCCTTGCTCTGCCATCCCCAATGTGGCCCGCAGCCCAGCGCCGCCAGCGCCAACCACAACCACGTCATATTCATGTGTTTCGTATTCGTATGCAGCCATGTCTGATGTCCTTACAGCGCGAGTTTGGCCAGCGCGAACAGGCCGAAGGCCGTCAGGCCATAGCTCAGAATAATCACCGAGATGATCAGAATTTTCCGAGTGGATTTACGGGTGTAGTCTTCGATCATCATCTGCGCACCTTTCGAAAAGTGCTGCATTCCGAAGATCAAAACCAAAGCCGTCAGGATTGCGGGAACCGGACGGCTGAAGGTTGCCACTACCTCTTCGTAGCTGCCGCCAAGCGTGCTTCCGAAGATATAGATGAAAATCGGCACGATCACCGCCAAGCCAACGGCGCTGACAATCATATACCAATGATGCTCTGCCCCAGAGCCTGCAGCTCCACGACCCACGGCGCGTTTGCGGTCAGTTAAAAAACGCATGTCTCGCCTCCTCAGATGATGATGATTGTCAGGACGGTCAAAACGACCGATCCGATGATGCAAGCCCAGCCTAGTTTCTCGGCAGTCTCGATTTCCAACCCGCGACCAGCATCAAAGATCAGATGCCGAAGGCCAGCAAGGTAATGATACCAAATGCCCAACAGGGAGAAGCCAAAGATGACATCCCCGATGAACGAGGTCGCAAATCCGTTGACCACTTCAAAATACTCAGGGCCTGTCGCAGCGGCCAGCAGCCACCAAACAATCATGAGAGCAGAGACGATCAACGCGTTGCCTGTCACCCGTGTCAGAATTGACGACATAGATGTCAGCTGCGGGCGATAGATCGTCAGGTGAGGAGAAAGCGGGCGTTCAACCCTTTTCGCGTCAGCCATACTGAATCCTTTCCGGTTCCGTTGCTACCTTACTAAACGTTTTTTTCGCTCTGTCACGGTGGGCAAAGATTAAATGCAGCGGTTTTTTGGTGCAAGTTGACAGATTTACGCATTTTTGTGATCACTAGTTTTTCTACGTGATCACAAACGACTACCTGACTGTTTTTCTCGAGAGAATCCGCGCGATTACAGACACTCAAACCAAGTTTCCTTGAGCAACTTAAACAAGTCATCCTGTTTGCGCTCACAGAGGGGGTGGAAGTTTTTGTGATCACAAACTTGGAATTATTCCAATAACACCGTCTGTCTGGCCAACTCTCGGATTAACTTTTGACGGATTCTAAGCGGATATTCTTCAAAACCCTGCGCCGTTGCAACAAAGGCTGCATCCCCTGTGATAACATTTTCCCAGAAATATCCAGTAAGGTCGAGATCATCCGTTTCGATGACCAATGCGTTGACGGTCACCCCTTCCAGTCTCAAAATCTCACGTCCCTGCTCCGGCACAACGCCCTCATTTGACACGCCATCTCCGGACACATCGACCACCTTACGGCGGCACGCGGGCCCCTTTTTCAAAACGCTCTGCGCAAAAATCAACGCATCCCCAATCGCAGTTGAATACTGGTTCCAGGCGCGCGGCATCTGCTCAACGGCTAGGGCTAACGCTTCGACGTCATAACTTGATGACACTTGCCTCCAAGGTACTGACAGCTCTTGGCGGTTTTCACCTGTCCACTGCATCACTGCCACTGAGTTTTTCCCGTCGACCAGCGCTTGTACAACCAAATTGTCGCGCAACGCCGCTGCCAGACCATCCATTTGAATACGGTATTCTTTGGCGTCAATACTGCCAGACACATCCACGGCCAAAAGCAGCGCAGTCTCGCACGCTTCGACTGACGTACCGCTAAAAACTCCAAACAAACACAACGCGCGCATCCACATCGGATCAGCCTAGCGCACATCAGCAAGACCGTTCTTCACAATCAAGTGTCAAAAATCCACTGACATGTCATCCAAAGTATCGACGAACTCTGCACACATCGTAATCTCGGCATATTCGGCATCGTAAAACGCGTTGGCCTCGCCACAGGGCACAATCGACACCAACAAAGGCTCAGGCAGGCGAAACTCGTCGTTTAGCGCCTCCAACTCGAAACGGATAACCTCGGCGGCCAACTCTCCGCCATCGCTGTCCACTTCAACTTCCCCGATCAAAAAGCTCTGGCCACCCCCGACTTGAGTGATCTGATCCAGCGCCCCGCCCCAACTATGCGCCGCCTGATCATATTCATCGGGGCACCACTCGGCACGATCTTGCGGCAACCCTAAATCATCTGCAACATCGCTTCGGTCATCCGGATTTGCCCCGTAAAACAAACAAACCAAATTGTAGTAGCGTTGCAAATCAGGTCCGTGCACATCCCAAAAGGCAATATCACCTGCATTCTCAGCTTCGCCTAGAAACCCAAACGCGGTGTCATAGGCCATACTGACTGCCGCGTCTTCTTCATAAAATGCATCGATCAAGAATACGGACAACACGTCAGCCGCATCTTCCTCTTGCCCAAAGATTGGCAAGTCCAGCAGATCAATCAGCGCATGGCCCAATTCATGATAGAATATTCCCAACAGATTGCTCTCTACAAAAGCCACCTGTTCATCAGTCGCATCTTCAAACCGAAACTCGGCCTGTGCAGGACAGGCGTGAACAACCGTTAAAACAAGCAAACCGATACGTAACATTCCCCGATCAAACGGGCATCAAGGCCCAATAGTCAAGATCAAGTAACACATCCGGCAGATACTTCCCGTCTGCTCCCCTCAGCTCAAAAGGGGCGCCGCCTTTGGTCGCCACCAACCGCAATCGGATCGCGCCAACACCGGGCGCAGCAGTCTCAGCCTTGTCCAAAACTTCGGACCACGCTTTGACTGTGAGGCCTGAAAATGCGGGATTGGCGTGTGCCCCGGCGTTTAAACCCACAATCATCTGCGCATTGGCCAGCCCGTTAAAACTCAGTGCCCGCGCCAACGAAATGATATGCCCACCATAGATCAAACGCTGCCCGTCGGGTCGGAACGTGGCATCAAAATGCACCTTGGCAGTGTTTTGCCACAACCGCGTCGCCATCATATGCTCAGCTTCTTCCAGCGTGACGCCGTCCACATGGTCAATCTTCTCGCCGATGTCATAGTCACCCCAACGATGCGCCTCGCCCGCCTGCGCAAAGTTATAGCCAGTAAAGTCCAACCCATCGGGGATCACCAGATCAGCCGGATCGATCACCTTGGCCAATTGCGGCACAACAGTTTCTGGTGCGGGCGCATCCACATCCCGTTTACGCACCATCACCCAGCGCACATATTCCATGACCACATCATCGCGCTGGTTCATGCCGCGGGTGCGCACATAAACCACACCGGTTTTACCGTTGGAGTTCTGTTTTAGACCAATCACCTCTGACGAAGACCGCAGCGTATCACCTGCATAGACGGGCGTAAGCCACCGTCCCTCGCCATACCCCAAGTTTGCCACCGCATTCAGAGACACATCCGGCACGGTTTTCCCAAAGACCACATGAAAGGCCGCCAGATCATCCAGTGGAGATTGCGCCAGCCCAGAGGTGCGGGCAAATTCATCCGAGGAATACAGCGCATGGCGCGCCGGATAGAGCGCATGATAGAGCGCGCGCTCACCAGCCCCAACCGTGCGCGGCACAGCATGCTCGATCACTTGCCCTAGCTTATAATCTTCAAAAAAGCGGCCGGAATTGGTCTTTGCCATCTAGTGTTCTCCCAGTTTGGTCTCCGGGGTATAGGTGCCGTCCACTTCCTTCACGACAGCCTGACCACAGCGCATCACGCCGCTCGCTTGACAGAAGGTCTGGGTCGGGGAGCCATGCAGCTCCCACCCCTTATTTAACGCGTCCGTCACTTTGTGACAAAACGCCGATGTGTCTTCTTCAGATAAAAAACGGTACAGTTTCATAAACTTATCCTCCTCCGAACGGAGATGGACCGAGCAAACCATGGATAAATCCAATGAGCCCCATCAGCACAACCGAGGCGCCCAGGAACATTCCGTCTTTGGCCAAAGTGCCCGTTTCTGTCGGCTGCCATGGACCTTCGGCTTTGTTGATCACAGCCATTTCGATCAAGGCCCACGCCAGCAAGCCACCAAACAAGATCAGCGATTCAACATTGCCATTGACCAGCAAATGCGCCACCGCCCAGATCGAAAACCCAACTAACATCGGGTGGCGCATGCCGTTGAGCAGCTTACCTTTGCGCGGTGCAGGGCTCATCATAAAGATGGCAATCAGCACCAACAGATTGTTGAGGTGGAAGGCAAAGCTTGGCAACGCCCAAAGCACGGCGCCATTCATGGCCCGATAGCCTAGAACCATCAAGACAATGCTGGCCACGAGCGCAAGAGCCACCACACCCTTGCCCTTGTCCCCCATATTGGCGCGCACATCCGGCATCGCTCGTTTAAAGAAATGAGCCGCAGCCCACAGAAGTACCCCAAGAACCAATAGTGTCATCTCATGCCTCGCTGAGTGATTGGATATAAGGGGACGTTACGCGTCCAGCGCCGCAATTGCATCCGCTTTGGCAAGAATTTCACGCGCCGTGACAACATGTAAGTTTTCCACGATCTTGCCATCCACAACCGCAATTCCCTGCCCTGCGGATTCTGTATCTTGGAAGGCTGCAATCTGGCGGCGGGCCAAATCGATCTCATCGTCTGATGGCGCAAAAGCTGAATTTGCGACGTCAATCTGGGCGGGATGAATCAACGTCTTGCCGTCAAAGCCCATATCGCGGCCTTGGTCACACTCGACTTTAAGCCCTTCGACGTCCTTAAATGCATTATAAACCCCGTCAACGATGACCAGCCCCTCGGCTTTCGCCGCCAACAGGCACAATCCTAGCC
The DNA here is from genome assembly GCA_900143615.1 of Rhodobacteraceae bacterium Alg231-30. GTDB lineage: Bacteria > Pseudomonadota > Alphaproteobacteria > Rhodobacterales > Rhodobacteraceae > Shimia. Next base: position 628,674 of record FREU01000001.1, on the reverse strand, counting down.
CGGCCATCATCGGCAAACGGTCGGCGCGAAACCGGGTTTGCAGTTCTTTGGCCAGATCATTGGTGCCCATGACAAATCCCCTCAATTGCGGATAGGCGGCAATTTCGGCGGCGTTCAACATGGCGCGCGGCGTTTCCATCATCGCCCAAATAGGTTTATCGCCAATCAACTCAGCCAAGGCATCCAACTGACCCGTTGTCTCAACCTTGGGCAGCAAAACAGCGTCACAATCCATTTCCGCCGCCGCGCGTGCATCATCCGCGCCCCATTGCGTGTCCAACCCGTTGATCCGCACAACCCGCATCCGGCTGCCATATCCACCTTGGGCCAGAGCCGCCTTAAGAGTGTTGCGCGCATTTTCTTTCTCGTCAGGGGACACAGCGTCTTCAAGATCGAAGATGACCGCATCCACCGGCAATCCCCGTGCCTTTTCCAAAGCCCGATCCTTGGATCCAGGAATATAAAGAACTGACCTAAAGGGGCGCGCGCGCTGATCCATGACTCTCTCCGCAATTTTGTTGCGCAAACTAGGGGCATCTTTTTCTGAAAAATTCAAGAGGAAAATGCCGCAATGCAGAAAAATCCATTGCGTCATGGCTGACCGTGCGGGGAATTAACATCGATTTTGCGCGGCACTATCATGCTAACCCCCTCGAACGCGGGAAATCCGGACAATAGAAAAGGACCCAACCACATGTACCGCGACTTTTTCAAAATGACTTGCGCCTTGGGAATGCTGACGCTGGGCGCCCAGATGGCAGACGCAGAAACCGCCCAAAACTGTGCGCCGCGCGCCGTTGTTCTTGAGCGCCTTGCAGAGAGGTTTGACGAAACACGGCAGGCGATCGGTTTGGGCACTCAAGGTGCTGTTGTCGAAGTTTTTGCTTCAGATGCCTCCGGCAGCTGGACAATCACTGTGACCTTCCCGAATGGGGCAACTTGCCTCGTTGCAAGCGGTCACGCATATGAGCAAATTGCCGAAGCACTGCCCCCCAAGGGAGACGGCGCTTAGACTGGCGATCACGCACTAGATGCGTCACTTTCAAAAGAATCGCGTCATCTCTGATGCGCCTTTGCCGCCCAACTTGGGCGGCGAATTCCCATTTTCAGTTTCAATTCTCTGAAAAAGACAAATAGGTCGCCCAAACGGTGAGGCCCCTATAAAACTGACTTGTTAGCGCCCTCAGCCGACAGAAACCCCGCCCCGCAAATCGCCAAGGCCGCTGCACTGCGGCGCAAAAACCTTGCTTAATGGTGAATTCCGCTCTACCCATCCGCCAGATTTTTCAATCCGACCGGAGACTGATCCCATGGCCAGACCCAAGATTGCCCTTATCGGCGCAGGCAACATCGGCGGCACGCTCGCCCACCTCGCAGCCATCAAAGAACTTGGCGACGTTGTTCTTTTTGACATCGCTGACGGACTACCTCAGGGCAAGGCTCTCGACATCGCCGAATCTGGCCCTGTCGAGAAAATTGACGCTGCGATGTCAGGCTCCAGCGACTACGCTGCGATCGCAGGTGCAGACGTCTGCATCGTGACCGCTGGTGTCGCACGTAAACCGGGCATGAGCCGTGATGACCTGCTGGGCATCAACCTCAAAGTAATGAAGTCCGTTGGCGAAGGCATCGCCGCCAACGCACCAGACGCATTTGTGATCTGCATCACCAACCCGCTGGACGCGATGGTTTGGGCCCTGCAGAAATTCTCGGGCCTGCCAGCAAACAAAGTATGCGGCATGGCCGGTGTTCTGGACAGCGCACGCTTCCGCCACTTCCTCGCCGAAGAATTCAACGTCTCCATGCGCGACGTCACAGCCTTCGTTCTGGGCGGTCACGGCGACACAATGGTGCCTTCGGTGCGTTACTCGACTGTTGCCGGTATTCCTCTGCCCGACCTCATCTCGATGGGTTGGACCACTCAGGAGAAACTGGACGCAATGGTTCAACGTACCCGCGACGGTGGCGCTGAAATCGTTGGTCTGCTGAAAACTGGCTCCGCGTTCTATGCACCAGCAGCCTCTGCCATCGAAATGGCCGAAGCTTACCTGAAAGACCAGAAACGCGTTCTGCCTTGTGCCGCCTATTGCGACGGCGATCTGGGCGTCAAAGACATGTATGTCGGTGTGCCAACCGTGATCGGTGCTGGCGGCATCGAAAAAATCGTCAACATCAAGCTCAACAAAGAAGAGCAGGAAATGTTCGACACGTCTGTCAAGGCTGTTCAGGGTCTGGTTGACGCTTGCAAAGGCATCGACAGCTCTTTGGTTTAATCGCCTCCTACCCATTCTGAGAAAGCCCGCTTTTAGGCGGGCTTTTTCTTTGCCTTACGATCATCCGCCCTTATGGTCGCCATTGCACAGTTCGCACAAAGACACAGGCACCTCATGATTGGTCTTAATCGCAAATTAGATCTGACGAACGGCCTTAAACTTTTAGGCGAGCGCAATTCTGGCACAAATGTCGTCGAACAAATGCTGCGTGGGGCAAACGATCTTGAAATTCATCCCAGCATTCCAATTCTTAGACGACGGGACGTGCCCGCTTACTCTCAGGCACCGCTTTCCCATCTCAGTTACGTCGCCGCGCATGAAGCGATGATCGACCATATGCACTTGTCCCAACTGCCTCAGTCTGGCGGGTGGAAACATGCCGCCCCATCGCAACAATTTGTCACCAAATTCTTGAACCCGACGCGACCCGCCGTTCTTATTATCGTACGCCACCCCGCAAGCTGGCTCATGTCGATGCACCGCAACCCGTTCCATTCGGTCATGCCCAAACAAAAAGATTTTTCCACTTTCCTGCGTCAGGAATGGCTGACCATGGAGCGTGACAGCTTGGCCAAACGTTTGTACCCATCCGTCCTGGCGATGTTCATGGACAAAATGTCGTCTTATTGCGACCTGCTCGACTCTTATGAAAACAGCAGCCTCATCCGCTATGAGGATCTCATTCAAAATCCAACCACCGTTCTGAGCGAAATCGGCTTTCCCCAAATCGCGTCAAACCTCAATCTTCCACAGACTGATCCGCGCCATTTTGCCAGCAAACGCAAAAAGCCTTGGTGGCGACTGGGGCAAACAAACTCTATCGAGGATTTCAAAGACCGCGCCCGCGCTACAAGCTATGAAACGTTGCCGCCCCAAGATCGAAGTTATGTTTTAGATACAATTGTCGACTCACCCCTTCTTAAGCTTTACCCGCGCTGAAAATTGCATGTGGGCGGTAACATTGTGATAGCGGAATTCATTTTGTGATCACACGTTTTTAAAGTGTGATCACAAAACGCGATAATTCTACCAAGATCGCAAAAAACGCTTAGCACTAAGGCTTTGCTGTGTCAGAACTGCTCTAATCGCAGCAAGATGGGACAGTTCCATGAACATCCACGAATATCAGGCGAAAGCCCTGCTTCGCACGTATGGCGCCCCGGTTTCGGAAGGCCGCGTCGTTCTGAAAGCAGAAGACGCAAAATCCGCCGCCGGCGAACTTGATGGCCCCCTCTGGGTTGTCAAAGCGCAAATCCACGCAGGTGGACGCGGCAAAGGCACCTTCAAAGAAGCTGACGCAGGCGAAAAGGGCGGTGTCCGTCTTGCCTTTTCAGTTGAAGAAGCAGCCGAGCAAGCCAAAAAGATGCTGGGCCGCACCCTTGTGACCCACCAGACCGGCCCAGCGGGCAAACAGGTCAACCGCATCTATATCGAAGATGGCTCCGACATTGAAAACGAACTCTACCTTGCTCTGCTGGTAGATCGCGTCACATCGCGCATCTCGTTTGTCTGCTCCACCGAAGGCGGCATGGACATCGAAGAGGTTGCGGCTAGCACCCCTGAGAAGATCCTGTCTTTCTCGGTTGATCCGGCCACAGGTTACCAAGCCTACCACGGTCGTCGCATCGCCTTCTCCCTCGGCCTCAAAGGCGCGCAGGTCAAGCAATGTGTGAAACTGATGGGTCAGCTCTACCAAGCCTTCGTCGAAAAAGACATGGAGATGCTTGAGATCAACCCGCTGATCGTTCTGGAAGGCTCTGGTGATCTGAAAGTGCTCGATGCCAAAGTTGGTTTTGACGGCAACGCCATGTATCGCCAACCTGCCGTGTCCGAGCTGCGTGATGAAACCGAAGAAGACCCCAAAGAGCTTGAGGCGTCCAAGTATGACCTCAACTACATCGCTCTGGACGGTGAAATCGGCTGCATGGTGAACGGCGCGGGTCTCGCGATGGCCACCATGGACATCATCAAACTCTACGGTGCTGAACCTGCCAACTTCCTCGACGTGGGCGGCGGTGCGACCAAAGAGAAAGTGACCGAAGCCTTCAAAATCATCACCTCGGACCCACAGGTCAAAGGCATCCTCGTGAACATCTTCGGCGGCATCATGCGCTGTGATGTGATCGCAGAGGGCGTTGTGGCCGCAGTCAAAGAGGTCGGCCTGCAAGTTCCGCTGGTTGTGCGTCTGGAAGGCACAAACGTTGAAGAAGGCAAAGCCATCATCAACAATTCCGGCCTTGACGTAATCGCTGCGGACAACCTCAGCGACGGTGCCGACAAAATCGTGAAAGCGGTTAAGGGTTAATGTTGCGACCCAGTGCATATATCGCGATTGCTGCTGTGGCTCTGTCGGCGTGCGTATCTTCGCAGTTCGATGAAGCTATGATTAGCGAAATCCCCGCAGACGCTAGTAGTTTAGCGATCGCTCAACAAGCCGTCAAAGCTTGCGCTTCGCTGCCTGACGAAGATGGCGTTTCTAGATCGTTCAAACAAGCAGGGTTTCAGGTCTCAAAACAGCCAGTCGCACTTTCCAATGGCCGGGAAACCGAGCGAATGCTGGTCAAAGCGCCCAATGAAAACGTTTCAGTGCTTGTTCATGGAAACAATTGCTATGTCGGCGTTGTGGGTATGACTCCGGGACAATCGGTTGAGTTGGCACAGCACTGGGTCAGCAAATTTAAAGCTCACTCCAATTCTGCTCATGGCGACGGCTCAGCCGAACAAGTCGCAGGTGCTTGGAGAAAATTTGAAAACAAAGTCGGACTCGAACATACGGTTTTCATTGCAGCATATAAATCGTGGCCAACTGGCCCTTACGATCCACAACGCAATGTGGCCTTCAGCGTTTCTGACCTGTTCCCAAACGTTCCAGGTGCAGCGGTCAAACTTAACTACATCGACCGTAGAATAGTAGACGCCGATGGCGGGACATATGTAATCACTGGAATGAACTGAAATCAAAATAGCCGCGCGGCAAGGCTGCGCGGACTATGGCAAAAACTGAAAATGGAGCCACGTATCATGGCCATTCTCGTGAACGAAAACACTAAAGTGATCTGTCAGGGCTTCATCGGTTCGCACGGTACATTCCACTCTGAGCAAGCAATTGCATCACGCATCAAAGTGGTTAGCGGCGTGGCTCCTGACTCACCAAATCTCGCTAGAGAAGCTGCATGACCGACGCGCGCCCTCCTCTTGATCAGTCAAACCTTACCGCTTCGCAGCGGCCCAATGCCATTGTGCATCTGGGGTTGAACAAGACGGGCTCAACCGCCATTCAGAAATGGCTGGCGCTGAATGCTGCTCAATTGGCCACTCAGGGTTTTCACTACGACAACTTCGTCAACCGATCAGAAATTCCGGTACAACAACTCACTGCACTGGGTATTTTGACCTACACGCCCCAAGGCATCCTGATACCTTCAAAGCGCTTGCGCCGCCGACTTGGCATAACGGATATTGCTTCGCAGGAACAAGTGTTCAAGCGGGTTGAGGCCACATTCCAGAAATCGGTGACCGAGGCACAAGGCAAGACCGTAATCTTGTCGTCCGAACATCTGGGAGGCTGGCTCCCACCGGCCGATCGCATAGACGGCATCAAACGCGTTTTTGAGAAGTACTTCGATAAAATCACCTACGTTCTCTATGTTCGTGAGCAATCCGATTGGCTGCTGAGCGCCTATATTCAGGCGTGCAAGTCTGGCAACCTTCTGTCGATGGAAGAACTGGCCGACAAGATAGGCGAATTCGACTACCTGCACTTGGCTGACATGTGGTCTCGCCAAATCGGATCCGAAAAACTTGTCGTGCGCCTCTATGATCGCGGTTTCATGAAAAATGGCGACGCCATCGCCGATTTTGCCGACGTTTGCGGAATAGACACATCGTCGCTGACCTCAACTGAACGCGCTAATGAAGCGCTAAGTCAGCGTCAGGTTGATGCCTTCATTGCAATGAGCCAGCTGCAAAGAAAACTTGGTTTCAATCCGGGCCGCCATCGTCGCATGAAGCGCCGTATCGCCAATTTATTCCGAGGCGGCGCCCCCGTAAGAATGCCGGAAGAGCTGATGCAAACTCTGCGTTCCAAAAACGCAAGCACCAACGAAGCTTTCCGCACAAAATACTTTCCAGACCGTCCGGTGCTGTTCTCATCATCAAAGAACGCAGCACCGCAACCAATCACCGCCGACGCAGCTCCCGCCGCGACGGCTCAGACACATTAATCCCGAAGACTGGAGCTAAAACATGGCCATTCTCGTAGACGAAAACACCAAAGTGATCTGTCAGGGCTTCACCGGCTCTCAGGGCACCTTCCACTCTGAACAAGCCATCGCATATGGCACAAAAATGGTTGGCGGCGTAACCCCCGGCAAAGGCGGTATCGACCACCTCGGCCTACCTGTCTTTAACTCGGTGCACGAAGCCCGCGCCAAAACCGAAGCCAATGCCTCGGTGATCTATGTGCCCCCGCCTTTCGCGGCGGACTCGATCCTCGAAGCGATTGACGCGGAAATGGAACTGATCGTTTGCATCACCGAAGGCATCCCTGTGCTGGACATGATGAAGGTTCAGCGCGCACTGGAAGGCAGCGCAAGCCGCCTGATCGGTCCAAACTGCCCCGGTGTTATTACACCGGACGCTTGCAAAATCGGCATCATGCCCGGCCACATTCACAAACGTGGCTCGGTTGGCGTTGTGTCCCGCTCCGGCACCTTGACATATGAGGCCGTCAAACAGACGGCTGATATCGGTCTGGGCCAGTCCACAGCTGTAGGCATCGGTGGTGACCCGATCAAAGGCACCGAGCACATCGACATTCTGGACATGTTCCTCGACGACGAAGAAACCCAATCGATCATCATGATCGGTGAAATCGGTGGCTCTGCAGAAGAAGAAGCCGCTGAGTTCCTAGCTAACGAGCGCAAGAAAGGCCGCTGGAAACCAACTGCTGGCTTTATTGCCGGTCGCACAGCCCCTCCCGGCCGTCGCATGGGTCACGCTGGCGCGATTGTTGCTGGCGGCAAAGGTGGCGCGGACGACAAGATCGCAGCCATGAAAGAAGCCGGTATCGTTGTCGCTGACAGCCCTGCCGGTTTGGGTGAAGCCGTTCTCAAGGCAATCGAGCTGGGCTAAAGCATCGATGCTGGTCTCTCATACCCATAACCTTATTTTCCTCAAATCGAGGAAAACAGCAGGAACATCCGTCGAGATGTTCCTGCAACAGGTTTGTGGTATCACCCAAGGCCAGCCTTCTGAAAAAACGGCCGCCGTTGTCAATCGACGCGGCATTGTCGGGCGTCGCAAAAACGCCCGCCCCAACCTGCTTTGGTGGCGTAACAAGTGGCAAAACCACCTATCTGCCTCCCAAATGCGTGCCTATCTGGGCGAGCCCCGCTGGCAAAACGGCTGCAAAGTAACAACCGTGCGCAATCCCTTTGACCGGATGCTCTCTGGGTTTTACTGGCGTCTGCGCAAGGCAGATCGCCAAGCACCGACCGCCCTGCCCGAGCTGCGCGCCGCCGTAGAGGACTTTGTCCTCCACAGCGACTTCCCCGACGACCGTGATATTTTCTTCGACAACGGTACTTTTGTGCCGGATCAGTGCCTTCGCTACGAACATCTCGAAAGTGATCTTGCCGCCCTATGCGACACTCATAATATCGAGACCGCAAACACCTCGCTGCCCCGCACCAAAGCGACCGGCACTGCTCGAGGGGACTTTGCGCTAGCGGATTTCTTTACGCCCCGTGCTGTCGACGCGGTGCTTCGCAATTATGACTGGAGTTTCGAGCGGTTTGGCTATGCGCCTTCACCCGATCAAACCGAACCTGCCGACAACGTGATGCGGCCAGTCGCCCAAACCCAACTGCATCAGCCCATCCCAACCCAGGGGTCAAAACAATGACAGATCAAAGCCCGAACGACATCTTCCACGCCTCCTCTTTCATGCAGGGGCACAATGCGGAATACCTCGAGCAGATGTATGCTCGCTATGCTTCAGACCCCAATGCGGTCGATGAGGTCTGGCAGGAATTCTTCCGCCAGCTTGGTGATGCCGACATGGACGTCAAAGCCGAGGCCACTGGCCCGAGCTGGGCGCGCACCGATTGGCCACCACAGCCGGTTGACGATTTGACCCAATCGCTGACGGGCGAATGGGTTGAACAACCCGTCGAAGCCAAAGCTGCCGGCAAGAAAATCAAAGCCAAAGCCGCCGAAACAGGCGTCGAGGTCTCAGACGAGGCTATCAAACGCGCGGTTCTGGACAGTATCCGCGCTCTGATGATCATCCGCGCCTACCGCATTCGCGGCCACCTCGCTGCTGATCTTGACCCACTTGGCATGCGTGATGCGTCTGCCCACCCCGAGCTTGATCCAAAATCTTACGGTTTCACCGACGCTGACATGGATCGCCCGATCTTTATCGACAAGGTTCTGGGGCTTGATATTGCCACCATGCGTCAGATCATGGGCATCGTGAAGCGCACCTATTGCGGCACCTTCGCGCTGCAGTACATGCATATCTCCAACCCCGAAGAAGCGGGCTGGCTGAAAGAGCGCATCGAAGGGTACGACAAAGAAATCACCTTCACCCGCGAGGGTCGCAAAGCGATCCTCAACAAGCTGGTCGAGGCCGAGGGATTTGAGAAATTCCTGCATGTGAAATACATGGGCACCAAACGCTTTGGTCTGGATGGCGGCGAAAGCCTCATTCCGGCGATGGAGCAAGTGATCAAACGCGGCGGCAGCTTAGGCGTCAAAGAAATCGTCATCGGCATGCCCCACCGCGGCCGTCTGTCGGTTTTGGCCAATGTGATGGCAAAACCCTACCGCGCGATTTTTAATGAGTTTCAGGGCGGCAGCTTTAAGCCCGAAGATGTCGATGGTTCAGGCGATGTGAAATATCACCTTGGGGCCTCCTCGGATCGTGAATTTAACGGCAACAATGTTCACTTGTCTCTCACGGCTAACCCGTCCCACCTTGAGGCGGTTAATCCGGTTGTGCTCGGCAAAGTACGCGCCAAACAGGATCAGTTTAAAGACGCGTCACGTTCCAGTGTGATGTCCATCCTGCTGCACGGGGATGCGGCCTTTGCAGGCCAAGGTGTAGTCGCAGAATGTTTTGCCCTTTCCGGCCTGCGCGGTCACCGCACCGGCGGCACCATGCACATTGTGGTCAACAACCAGATCGGCTTTACCACAGCCCCACACTTCAGCCGCTCTTCACCTTATCCAACGGACAATGCGCTTGTAGTGGAAGCCCCGATTTTCCACGTGAACGGCGACGATCCCGAAGCCGTTGTGCATGCTGCCAAAGTCGCCACCGAGTTCCGCCAGAAATTTGGCAAAGACGTGGTCATCGATATGTTCTGCTACCGCCGCTTTGGTCACAACGAGGGCGATGAGCCCATGTTCACCAATCCGGTCATGTATAAGAACATCAAAAAGCACAAAACCACACTGACGCTTTATACCGAACGTCTGGTCAACGACGGCCTGATCCCAGAAGGCGAGATTGAGGATATGAAAGCCTCTTTCCAAGCCCACCTAAATACCGAATTTGACATCGGAAAAGACTATAAACCCAACAAAGCTGACTGGCTGGACGGGCGCTGGTCACATCTGGACAAGCAAAAAGAAGACTATGATCGCGGTGCCACCTCGATCAGTGAAGAGACCCTTCAGGACATCGGCAAATCCTTGTCCTCTGTTCCAGAAGGTTTTCCGCTGCATAAAACCGTCGGGCGTCTTCTGGAAACACGTGGCAAGATGTTCTCGTCTGGCACAGGCTATGACTGGGCCACAGCCGAAGCCATGGCCTTTGGCTCGCTTTTGACCGAAGGCTATCCGGTGCGCCTGTCTGGGCAGGACGCAACCCGCGGGACATTCTCGCAGCGCCACTCGGGTATCATCAACCAAGACACCGAAGAGCGGTATTACCCGCTCAACAACATTCGCAACGGTCAGTCGCAGTATGAGGTGATCGACTCAGCCCTGTCGGAATACGCGGTTCTGGGCTTTGAATATGGCTACTCGCTGGCGGAACCAAACGCCCTGACCCTGTGGGAAGCGCAGTTTGGCGACTTTGCCAACGGTGCGCAGATCATGTTTGACCAGTTCATCAGCTCAGGCGAAAGCAAATGGCTGCGCATGTCGGGCCTGACGGTTCTGCTGCCGCATGGCTTTGAAGGCCAAGGCCCCGAGCACAGCTCGGCCCGTCTTGAGCGGTTCTTGCAGATGTGTGGTGGTGACAACTGGATTGTGGCGAATTGCTCCACTCCGGCAAACTACTTCCACATCCTGCGCCGTCAGCTGCATCGCACCTTCCGCAAGCCGCTCATTCTGATGACACCTAAATCGCTTCTGCGGCACAAGCTCTGCATCTCGGACACCGAAGATTTTGTGGATGGCTCAAGCTTCCACCGTGTGCTGTGGGATGATGCGGAAAAAGGTCACTCAGACACCAAACTGAAGGCCGACAAAGACATCAAGCGCGTGGTGATGTGTTCTGGCAAAGTCTACTATGACCTGCTGGAAGAACGTGACGCGCGTGGGATCGATGATGTCTACCTGCTGCGGATCGAACAGTTCTATCCGTTCCCTGCACATTCGCTGACCAAAGAACTCGAACGTTTCAAGGGCGCCGAAATGGTCTGGTGTCAGGAAGAGCCTAAGAACCAGGGGGCCTGGTCCTTTATCGAACCCAACATTGAATGGGCTCTGACTCGGATCAAAGCCAAACACACCCGCCCAGCCTATGCAGGTCGCGCCGCTTCGGCATCACCGGCAACAGGTCTGGCAAGCCAACACAAAGCACAACAAGCAGCGCTGGTAGATGCCGCGCTCTCCATGGAAGGAAACTGATCGATGACCGAGGTTCGCGTCCCGACACTTGGCGAAAGCGTCACCGAAGCAACCGTGGCGACATGGTTTAAGAAACCGGGTGATGCCGTCGCTGTTGATGAAATGCTCTGTGAGCTGGAAACCGACAAGGTAACCGTCGAAGTGCCCGCTGCTGTGGCTGGTGTGCTTGGTGAAATCGTGGCTGCCGAAGGCGCCACTGTGGGGGTTGATGCCCTGCTCGCCACCATCGTGGCTGGCGAAGGTGCAGCCCCTGCCCCAGCCGCCGAAGCCGCGCCCGCTGCGGCCCCTGCAGGTGGCAACGCCGTTGATGTGATGGTGCCCACCTTGGGCGAAAGCGTCACGGAAGCGACAGTCTCAACCTGGTTTAAAGCTGTGGGTGACACAGTCGCACAGGACGAAATGCTCTGTGAGCTGGAAACCGACAAAGTGTCTGTCGAAGTGCCCGCCCCAGCCGCCGGTGTTCTGAGCGAAATCATCGCCGCCGAAGGCACCACTGTGGACGCCACAGCCAAGCTCGCCGTGATCGGCGGCGCGGTGGCAGCCGCGCCAACGGCAGCGCCCGCAGCAGTTGCCGCTCCTGCGGCTGCATCAGACGTTGAGAATGCGCCCTCTGCCAACAAACTGATGGCGGAAAAAGGCATTGATGCGGCTTCTGTCACCGGCACAGGCCGCGATGGTCGCATCATGAAAGAAGATGTTCTCAAAGCAGCCATCGCGCCCGCAGCGGTCGCCCCGGCGGCTGCGCCGACCGCGCCCACCCCACGTGCGCCAGTAGCTGCCGAAGATGCCAGCCGCGAAGAGCGGGTCAAGATGACCCGTCTGCGCCAGACCATCGCACGCCGTCTGAAAGACAGCCAGAACACCGCCGCCATGCTGACCACCTATAACGAGGTCGACATGGGCGAGGTCATGGCCCTGCGCAACCAGTACAAGGGGGAGTTTGAGAAGAAGCACGGTGTGCGTCTGGGCTTTATGTCCTTCTTCACCAAAGCCTGTGTGCATGCGCTTAAAGAGGTGCCTGAGGTGAATGCCGAAATCGACGGCACAGACATCGTCTATAAGAACTTTGTCCACATGGGCGTGGCCGCGGGCACACCAACAGGTCTGGTGGTTCCGGTGATCCGTGATGCCGATGCGATGTCGTTTGCTGAGATCGAAAAAGCAATTGCCGAAAAAGGCCGCCGCGCGCGCGACGGCAAGCTCTCCATGGCGGAAATGCAGGGCGGTACATTCACACTGTCCAACGGCGGCGTCTATGGCTCGCTGATGTCCAGCCCGATCCTGAACCCGCCACAGTCAGGTATCCTTGGCATGCATAAAATCCAAGATCGCCCGATGGCGATTAACGGCGAAGTTGTGATCCGCCCGATGATGTATCTGGCGCTGTCTTATGACCACCGCATCGTGGACGGCAAAGGCGCTGTGACCTTCCTCGTGCGCGTCAAAGAAGCGCTGGAAGATCCGCGTCGTCTGTTGATGGATCTGTGATCTGATGGCCGATCTTCTCCACAAGGGGCCGCGCACGGCCCTGGGAGTGCGTAAAGCGCTCTCCCGTGGGGAGGGTCGGGCGCTGCCCGTGACGCAAGCGACGCAGGATGGAAACTGACATGGCAAAACGACGGACACGGGCTGAATTGCGCGAGGAGTTTTTGAAACTGCTCGACATCTGGCCGCATGTCCGCGGTTTCTTTGCTCAGCAAGCTTTTGAAGCCGGCCAAGAAGGCGAAGAAAGTTTGATACCGACAAGTGCCGAACTGTTGGAGAGATTTGAAAACGGCCCCGGGACAGCCAGTGAACATTTGTCTGGTTTGAAAGCCGAACTCAAATCAATGGCTGTTGGCTTTTCAAACGGCCTTAAACACGGAGAACAAACCGCTCAGGACTTTGTCGCCTTCTATCGCCGCGCCTCAGGCCGAAACTTCTTTGCCGACATAGGCGACCCTGACCGTTTGGTTCAGACGATTATGGCACACGACACGCTACACTCCGAAGACGACTACCATGTCATCAAACAGTGTTTGGATGACCATTTAAAAAACTGGAGTGCGGCGGAGATTGCGAAGGCAAACGACATGATTGCCCGGTTCGAGGCTATTCAATGAAAACGTTCCTACCCCTGTTTCCAAAGCGCACAACCGCCGGGTGGCGAGACGCGCCCGCTCAAGCGAGAGCCGCTGTACGGCAAAGCCGCGCAAATCTCATGCCGCACACTCCATTCCGAAATTAGACACCATCGCAAAACCACAATAATACTGACGCAACACCGACCTCCCCGTCGCGTTTCAATTCAAAGGAAAATGACCCATGTCCCAATATGACGTCATCATCATCGGCGCTGGACCCGGCGGCTATGTCTCTGCCATCCGCTGTGCCCAACTGGGCCTGAAAACTGCTGTGGTCGAAGGCCGCGACACACTTGGCGGCACCTGCCTGAACGTGGGCTGTATCCCGTCCAAAGCATTGCTGCACGCCACGCACATGCTGCATGAGGCCGAGCATAACTTTGCCACCATGGGCCTGAAGGGCAAGACCCAGTCGGTGGACTGGAACCAGATGAAATCCTACAAAACCGACGTCGTGGGACAGAACACAGGCGGCATCGAGTTCCTGTTCAAAAAGAACAAGATCGACTGGATCAAAGGTTACGGCTCAATCCCTGCGGCGGGCAAGGTCACTGTGGGTGACACCACCTATGAAACCAAGAATATCGTGATCGCCTCAGGCTCTGTCCCCTCTTCGCTGCCCGGCGTTATCGTGGACAATGACAAAGGCATCGTCGTGGACAGCACCGGTGCGCTGGACCTGCCCAAAGTGCCCAAGAAAATGACTGTAATCGGCGCGGGCGTCATAGGGCTGGAGCTTGGCTCGGTTTATGCGCGCCTCGGCTCTGAAGTCACCGTGGTCGAATACATGGACGCCGTCTGCCCCGGCATGGACGCCGATGTGCGGCGCAGTTTCAAGCGCATCCTTGAGAAGCAAGGCTTGAAGTTCATCATGGGCGCGGCCGTGTCCGGCGTGGACGCCACCAAGACCAAAGCCAAGGTCAAATACGCCCTGAAGAAAAAACCTGATGACGTGGAAACACTCGACGCCGATGTCGTGCTGGTCGCCACTGGCCGCAAGCCATTTGCCGAAGGTCTAGGACTGGACGCTTTGGGCATCAAAATGACCGAGCGCGGCCAGATCGCCACCGATGCACAATGGCGCACCAATGTGCCCGGTATCTTTGCCATTGGCGATGTGATCGAAGGGCCGATGTTGGCCCACAAAGCTGAAGACGAAGGCATGGCCGTCGCCGAAGTCATGGCCGGCAAACATGGCCACGTGAACTATGGCGTCATCCCCGGCGTGGTCTACACCACCCCCGAAGTGGCTACTGTGGGCGCAACCGAGGCAGCACTCAAAGCCGAAGGTCGCAAGATCAAAGTGGGCAAGTTCATGTTCATGGGCAATGCGCGCGCCAAAGCTGTGCATCAAGCCGAAGGCGCTTTTGCGAAAATCATCGTGGACAAAGAAACCGACCGTATTCTTGGCGCGGCCATTATTGGTCCGGCGGCAGGCGATATGATCCACGAGCTGTGTGTGGCCATGGAATTTGGCGCCTCAGCGCAGGACATCGCGCTGACCTGTCACGCGCACCCGACCTATTCCGAGGCCATCCGCGAAGCCGCGCTGGCTTGTGGTGACGGTCCAATCCACAGCTAAACAAACAAAGGCGGGGCATTGCCCCGCCTTTTCAAATTGCTTCACGAAGCTCCAAGCTCCATTGCCTGCATCAAGCTTCGTCCGGCGTTGTATCCACTTTTTTCGGCTCAACACGTTGGAATTGAATTCCACAGTTCTTCTGAATTGAAACCTGTTCCAAAGTTTCCAATTCGCCTTTCAAACGGGCCACCTCAGAAGCATTCTCTTTGTTGCCTCCAACAAAGAAAACAGCAGGCCAAAACAACACCAGTGCCACGCCAGTTGCGACGGCGTCATTTGTCGCATTCTTGTCTTGAATACCCATAATCTGTGCTGCGCGGCTGCTGACCCTTCGGGCTTCGCTTTCAATCTGCCTACAGCTATAGCTTTGATAGGTCAGAGGAGACACATACGAGGCTGTAATATTGTGGCTTTTTTGAGCACATGCGGAAACAAATACAACTGATAAACACAACATCGAAGTTGCAATTTTTTTCATCATTTTTCCAATTTAAATCAGTGCGCAACTTATTGTTCACAAGTGAACCAACATCAACAATTCAGTTAATTATTTAGGAGAAATACTCCTAAAATTGTTCAAATGCCTTCCGCAAAAATGTCGATAGACATGCTCAGTGGTGTCGTGCAACCACGCGCCAGCTCTGCCTCACAAGGGCTCGTTCTCATCGTTTCATTGAGCGCCTCGGGCTTGCCTAACAATTGCGACGCTTCCATAGTATCGCCAACGGTTGCCCATATTTCGGCGCGACACTGATTGTCAGGAACATTGCCCGTGACCGCACCCCGCCTTCTTATCGTCGCGCCCGCTCCGGTCATCGAAACACCGACAGGCGTGGTTCTGGACATCAAGTTCTATGAAGGCATGCGCCAGCATTGTGATTTGTGGCCCGGACAGGTCACCTGCCTATTGCGCCGCGGCGCGCAGGACATTGTGTTCAAAGTCGAAAAACCACGCGACCAACTGCCCTTTAACCTGCGGATTATTGATCCGGAACAGACCATTGATGCCGAGACCCTAACTGAACAAGACATCGTCATGTGCAGCGCGGATGACCACACAAATCTGCACATCTCCGCCCTTGCGCGCGCGGCAGGCATCAAATCCGTCTATGTGATCGAATACATTCTGGAAACGCGGCTGCAAATCAACTGGCTCGACACATCCCGCAGCCTGCCCCGCCGCCTGCGCTCAATTCTATGGAACTACTCACAAGAACGCCGCCGCAAGAAAGCAATCAGACTGGCGGATGCCCTGCAAAGCAACGGCTATCCCGCAGACACCGCCTATAAGGCGCTCGCGGCTGACAGCATGGTCTATCTGGACAACCGAATGACGGCTGATCTCTATTGCGACGCCGAAAACATGGCCAATCGCGCCGCCCGATTGCAATCTGACGCTCCGCTTAGACTGTTGTTTTCAGGCCGCCTTGATCCGATGAAAGGCGCACAGGATCTGGTGCCTGTCGCCGCAGGTCTGCGCGCAAAAGGCATCCCATTTACGTTGGACATCTTTGGGACGGGCATTCTTGAAGACACACTACGGGCGCAAATTGACGAAACCGGCCTCCAAGATCAGGTCACGCTGCACGCACCGGTCGATTTTGCAACCGAACTTGTGCCTTGGGCGAGCGAGAATGCCGACATCTATCTATGCTGCCACAAACAATCCGATCCCTCCTGCACCTATCTGGAAAACATGGGATGTGGATTGGCGGTTGTGGGCTACGGCAACCGGATGTGGTCTGACCTCTGTGCGCGCTCAAAAGCTGGCTGGGCAGTGCATTTGGGGGATGTAGGCGCGTTAGTGGCCTGTCTTGCTGAGCGTTCAAAAGATCGCCAAAGCATTATCAAAGCTTCTGAGAACGCGCTGACCTTTGCGCGGCAGCACGATTTTCATGCAGAGTTCGCAAAACGTATGGACCATGTGCGCAGCTTGATCTGAAGCAAGCGCCCCGTTAAGAACCGACCGCCTCTTACCACATTGTCTTTTGGGCACGCGCCAACCATGCGTCATCATAAGGCACACCGCCTTCTTCGCCCGCTGTCATCTCTGCAAGAATCTCTCCAGCCGTGGGCAGCCCTTCACTTTGATCGCCTTCTGTCCATAGCCCCGCCCGCATCGGCGCACGCGCACATTGGGTGTAGATTTCGCCAATGCGGATCACAATGACCGAACGTGGATGACGCCCTTTGACCTCAAAACTTTGGCACATCTCAACATCGGTCGTGACCCGTCCAAATCCATTCACCCGCACAATGGTGTTTGAGCCAGCCACCATAAACATCAGCGACACACGCCCGTCCGCCACAATGTTGCGCAGCGTATCCATACGGTTGTTGCCGCGCCAATCTGGCATCGCCAAAGTCTGCGCGTCCAGCTCGCGCACAACCGGTCCGTCGTCGCCGCGCGGACTGCCATCTGTGCCCTCTGCTCCGACAGTAGAGACCACACAGAACCGTGATGCCATGATCCACTGTCGATAGAGCGGCGTCATCTTCTGGGCCATCTTGCGCAGGCTGGCCACACCGGGCGTGCCGTAGAGTTCTTCCAGCTCAGCTATGTCACTGACGTACTTCATCCGGTTCAAACCCCGCTTCCCGCATCAACGTGTCAGAACTGTCTTCGACAACCCGTTCCAGGTGCGCCATGAAGTCTTTCTGAGCCATCCCTTGCGGGATTGGGTCCAAAAACTCCACAACCGCAGTTCCCGGTTTGCGATAAATTCCATGACGGGGCCAGAACACGCCCACGTTGGTGGACACAGGCACACAGGGCTGATCTAGCTGGTCATAGAGCGCAAAGGTCCCCACCTTATAAGGCCGCTTCGCTCCGGGCGCGACACGCGTTCCTTGACTGTAAATGATCAACTGCCCTGGATCCTGCGCACCCGACGCCACATCAGCGATCATCTTTTTAATTGCGGCGCCGCGCTTGCCGCGATTAACGGGCACACACCCCAATCGCAAAGCATATTGCCCCAAAATTGGCGCCCACATCAGCTCGCGTTTCATGATGAATTTGCCCCGAGGCACCGAGGCAAAGATCAGCATGATGTCCAGAAAGGATTGGTGTTTGGCGGCAATCATCACCTCATCGGTTGGGGGCGTGCCGCGCACTTCCATCTTCAAACCGATCATCACCCGCGCCGTCCAACGCACCCAGACACAATAGGATTTACAAGCCCCATAAGCCCCCGAGCGACTGAACACAGCCCATGGGAAAAACAGTAGCCCGATGATCAACATCGCCACATACATCTGGATGATGAACAACAACGACATCACCCACTGCACAGCATAGCGCATCACGACAGCCCCCTTAGTGTACGCCGTGCAGCCGCCCCCGTGGCGGCATAAGCAACAAATCCGGCAATTGGCGGGATCAGGACCGGCAAGAACCACCCTGCCCCAACAAACCCAAGCCCGGTCAAAAACCCAGCTTCATCCTGAGCTTCCGGCAACAAATAGATAGCACCTGCTCCCAAAAACGTCCCAATGGCCGCGCCCAAAAAGGCACGCACCGTAAAGCGGCGCACAAAAGCGCGCGCGATATAGCCATCCTGCGCCCCGATCAGACGCAGCACTGAAATCACCTGTGCGTTGGCCGCAAGAGCCGCGTTCGCCGCAAGCGTGATCATCGCGGCCGTAGTGGCGCCGATCAAGGCAATCGACACCCAGCCCAAAAGGCGCAACCGCCCTGCGGCGCGCTCCAACGGCTCACGCCACCGTGCATGGTCATCCAGCACCGCCCCGGGCACTTCGGCAGCCAGTCGCAATCGCAAGCCAGCGGCATCATACCCTTCCTCGGTTTCAAGGATTTCCACCAGCTGCGGAATAGGCAGGGTCTCCACCGGCAAATCCGGCCCAAACCATGGGGCAAGCAAACCACGCTGCTCCTCCGCACTCAATGCGCGCGCCGAGGCGATCCCCGGAGTGCTCTCCAACACCCGCAACGCCAAAATTGTCTGCGCCTGCAACTGTTCGCTTGGGGCCGATATACGCAAGGTCGAACTTTGTGCCAACTCATCGCCCCACCGCACAGCCAGACGTCCACTGGCAAGTGACAGCGCCAAAGCAAAAACTGTCAAAAACGCCATCGCCCCAGCGGCAAACAAAGTCAGCCGCGCGGTGAACCCCGTCGGCGGCACCACACGGTCTGCCTGTGCGTCACCGACAAAGACCGACATGAAAGAGGACAACACCTTCAAAGATCCGCCCCCGCCAATTGCAACTTGCGGTTT
This sequence comes from Rhodobacteraceae bacterium Alg231-30, assembly GCA_900143615.1. Lineage (GTDB taxonomy): Bacteria > Pseudomonadota > Alphaproteobacteria > Rhodobacterales > Rhodobacteraceae > Shimia. Next base: position 609,590 of record FREU01000001.1, on the reverse strand, counting down.
GAAATCCGCAACACCCGTGTCTGAACGTGGTTTTTCGCCGAGCGGATCAGGTTCATGTCATGGGTCGCAATCACAATTGTCTTCCCCATTCGGTTCAGCTCCACCAACAACTGCAAAAGCCGCTGCGACATTTCCCAATCCACGTTGCCGGTGGGTTCATCTGCCAAAACCACCTCGGGTGACATAATCACCGCCCGCGCTAGGGCCGCGCGTTGCCGCTCACCTCCGGACAATTCCGGCGGCAAAGCGCTGGCACGATTGCCCAGACCGACCCAATGCAACAATTCTTTAAGGTTCGTATTCTGCTCAAGCGAATCCCGCCCCGAGACTGTCAGCGGCAAAGACACGTTTTCGCGCAGCGGCAGATGGTCCAAAAACTGACAATCCTGATGCACCACGCCAATGCGCCGCCGCGCCATAGCATGGTCATCGCGATCCATATCACGTACATCCTTGCCAAACAGCTGCACCGTGCCCGCCGTGGGCACCAGCGCGCCATAGCACAGCTTGAGAAACGTGGTTTTTCCCGATCCCGATGGGCCGGTCAAAAAGTGAAAAGATCCCGGTGCAAGCTTTAGGGATATCTCGCTCAGCAGCTCGCCGCCGCCATAGCTATAGGCAATATTGTCTAACTCGATCACGACTTGGCCCTCTGTGTCGACTTGTTGTGCACGAGCATCGCCGCGGATTCAATCCATCTTGCCAAGGCTTTGCACTTTCCCGAACGCCCATTTGCGAATATGTTGGGTTCAAAATGATACGTCTTGGGGACATCGGGGGACAATCATGCGGCTGACTTGCCCAAATTGCGGCGCTCAATACGAGGTGCCAGACGACGTGATTCCGCCAAGCGGACGCGATGTGCAATGCTCTAATTGTGGTGACACATGGTTTCAAGCTGCCCCAGAAGAGAGCATTCCAGAAAAAGATACCCCGCAAGAGGCCAACGCTTCTGAAGAGAGCGAAAGCCAAGAGCCTCCTGCACCCGAAGCCCAAACCCAAGTCCAGGACACGCCGACGCAGGCTTTTGAAGAAATCGAACCTCCTGAACTTACGATTGGTGAGCAACAGGAGAGCGACGATTCCGATCCGGAAGACCCGAGTGAGCCCGAAGCCCGCGAGAGCGCGTTTGACGACTGGGACGCAGACGACCATCCCGATGATGATGACGATTGGTCCCAAGACCAAGACGATTGGGACGATGATGATCAGGCGTCCCAAGATGCAGCACATGACCAAGATGACGCGCAGGACGACGACGAAGATCAAAATGACGACACAAAACCTGGCGCACCACGCGCCCTAGCGCCCTCCGTCGCTGAAGTTCTGCGCCAAGAAGCGGAACACGAAGCGCGCGTACGGGCCAGCGAAAGCATCGAGACCCAAACCGAATTGGGGCTGGAGAGCGAGGCCGAAGCACCAGACCGACGCGCGTTAGAAGCCCAGGCGCGCATGCGGCGCCTCCGCGGATTGCCCGAAGGTCAGACATCGCCCGAAATATCGGCCCAAGGACAGACCGACTCTCGTCGCGATCTTTTACCGGACATCGAAGAAATAAACTCAAGCCTACGTGCAGGCGGAGAAAGCGTTGCCGCGCCGGACACTGAAAGCGCACGTTCCAGCGGTGAAAAGAAACGACGCGGCTTCCGGCTGGGTTTCGCGCTGATCGTCATGCTGGCCGCTTTTGGCGTGTTTGCGTATAATTCCGATCAAGAACTGGCCGAAACATACCCCGCCGCGGCCCCATATCTGGACAGCTTTGTGACGTCGGCAAACTCGGCGCGTGTTTGGCTGGACACTCAGGTGACGACGCTGTTTCTCAAACTTAATGAGATTGCATCAGGGTCCGAATAGCCAAGTCCAGCGGGTTGGCTATTTGCCACCTCACCCAGACCTAAAAGCGATCCAGCAAGCGCTCTAGATAGTTGCGCTCCTCATCGGGGCGATCCGCCTCACCTGCACGGCGGCGGATTTCATCGAGCAAGCGTCGCGCTTGGCGATACACATCTTCTCCCTGCAAGAGCCCCTCCTCGGTGCCCGCAGGACCACGGCTTCCCGCACTGCGTCCCAACGGATCCTGCGCACTGCCTTGGTTCTCGGCCGTGCCTTCTTGACCATCTTGTTGCTGCTGCGCCATGGCTTCGCCAAGATTGCGCATGCCTTCGCGCAGCGCTTCCATAGCTTCGGCCTGCTTGTCGATCGCGCTGGCCAGATCATCTTGGCGCAGCGCATCTTCTGCGCCTTCCATGGCTTCATCAGCCCGCCCAAGCGCTTCGCGCGCAGCGTCCCCCTCTGCCGATCCTTGTCCCGGCAGGTTTTGCGCTTGGCGGTTCAATTCCTGTCGCAAAGCCCGCTGACGGTCTTCAAGTGTTCCCGCGCCGGGCTGTTGCTGTCCGGGCTGCTGGCCCTCTTGTTCACCGCTCTGCTGGCCGCTCTGGCCCTCTTGACCTTCGCCGCTGCCCTGTCCTGTGCCATCATGGGACTGTCCACGCCCCTCGCCGCCGCTAGACCCTTGGTTCTCGCTGGATTGTCCGGTTTGCGCGTTCGGGTTGAATTGCTCCTGCAGATCGCGGAAAGCCTCATCTGTCAGGCCCTGCTGTTCACGCAGCGTGTCGGCCAGCCCTTCCATCGCCTGCTCACCGGGCTGTTGCTGCCCCTGCCCTTGGGTGACGCGCATGTTTTCCATGAGCCGTTGCAATTCTTCCAAAGCTTGCTGGGCTTCTGCCATTCGGCCTTGTTCCATCAACTCTTGAATGCGATCCATCATGCGTTGCAAATCGCTCTGGTCCATCTGCATTGAATTCTCGGAAAGCTGCTGATCCTGTCCCTGCTCACCCTGTTGTTGGTCGCGGCGCGCCAATTCACGCATGTAATCCTCGGTGGCCTCACGCAGCTCCTTCATCAATTCAGCAATCTCAGCGTCGCTTGCGCCATTTTTCATGGCCTCCGCCAGACGTTCTTGCGCACGGCGCATCCGCTCGAGCACATCCCCCAGATTGCCCTCTTCCAACTCAAGTGCCAGATCCCAAAGTGCCTCTACCAATTCGTCTCGTTTCTCTTCGGTCAGCCCGATCCGGTCATAGGCTTCCAGCCGACGCAAAATCGTTCTGAGGCGCAAATAATTGGTTTCCCGCGTAAAGACGCCGTCTTCCGGCCGATGCGTCACCGCGCGCATGAGCTGTGCCACACGCCCGGCATTGTCACGCGACCACAACAGGTCACGACGAAACTCAATCATCACAACCGCCAGCGGATCAAAGAACCGGCGCGCCGGCAAAGCCATGGAGAACGGCTCAGAGTGGCCTTCCTGCCCAGCCGCATCAAATGCAGTGACGGTGATCATGACTGGTAAATGCGCCCAAACGTGCTTGGAGAAGTCTTCGATCAAAACCTCTTCAAATTCAGCCCGATCCCCCGAAATGGGCAGCGGCAGCTCAACCACAACTTCCTCACGAGGTTCAGGGGGATGAACCAGACCATATTTGCGCGTCACAGACGGCAAATCCAGAGCGATACGCGCATGCCCACCGATCACCCCATAATCATCTGTCGCAGCAAACGGCATCGCCATCTCACCGCGCGCCGACACCTCACCTGTGCCCAAAATCGACACTTTGGGGCGACTGTCCGCCAGCATTTCAACGTCCCAGATCTGTCCCCCAAGACCGGAAATTTCCAGCTTTCCGGATTGTCTGACTTCAAATATCTGATCCGCATCCGCTGCGCTTGGCACCGCATCTGTACGCCCGGAAACTGTTTCCGCAACCGTCAACGCGCCAACTTCGCCATAAAGACGCAACAAAATGCGACTGCCTTCGGGCAATTCCAAACGACCTGCGGGTTGATCATTCAGATAGAGCGCAGGCTTCCCTGTGTAAGACGGCGGCTCAACCCAGCCCTCCCACGTGGGGCCCATTGCAAGCGCATTTCCCGCACCGGGGGCCATGTCACTTAAACTGCCAACACGCGACACCGAGCCAAACAGGATCGCCACAACAATCGCGAGCGTCGCAATATAGCGCAACCCAAACGGATCAAGTCGGGACACCCGCAAATCAGGTTTCACCGCACGCGCTTGTGCCGCCTGCGCCGCCATGCGGTCTTGGTGGACTTTCCAAATATGCGCCGAGGCTTCATCTCCTGCGCCAATTGCAGGACGATCCATCAATGCCTGTATCGGACGCCCCGGCAAGGTCGCATCCAGCCTAAGCAATGCATCCTGCCGAGTCGGGAAATGAAACCGCCGCGCACCGAAAAACACAGCGACCAGCAAAGCCAAACCCGCAGCAACCGCCAATATCCAGACCAGCTCTAACGGGATATGATCCTGCAGCCCCATCATCAGAGCGGCCAGCACCACAAATGCCAGCGACCAGACCGGCCAAAAGGCACGGGTCACGGATTGTGCAAACAACCCCAGTCGGGTCACGCCTATGACCCAACTTAGCTTTTTCAAAGCAGACTCAGCAGGTTCCAGATCCGCCACGGCACGTCCAATCTGCAAAACTCAGGACAGGATGTCCTAGAGCCACGCAGGAATGCTATCGCGGTTTATCATGTCTTCATAGGTGGGACGTTCACGGATAACCGCAAATTGATCGTTTTTCACAAGCACTTCGGGGATCAATGGCCGCGAGTTATATTCGCTCGACATCACGGCTCCATAGGCGCCGGCACTGCGAAACGCGATCAAATCCCCCGCTTTCAGCGCCGTCATATCGCGCCCTTTGGCAAAAGTGTCCCCACTTTCACAGACCGGCCCCACGATATCATAGCGCGCGGGCTCTTGCCCGGGTTCGGCTTCTTGGACCGGGATAATGTCGTGATGCGCCTCATACATGGCAGGACGAATCAGATCATTCATCGCACCGTCCACGATCAGAAAGTCACGATCCTCGCCGGATTTCACATAGATCACCTTGCTGACCATGATCCCAGCATTGCCCGCAATCAATCGGCCCGGTTCGATTTCCAGCTCACACTCTAAATGGCCCAAAACGCGTTTGACCATCGCGCCATATTCTACCGGCAGCGGCGGCGCGCTGTTTGAACGCTCGTATGGAATGCCTAATCCACCACCGAGATCAAGACGGCGAATTTTATGCCCATCGGCCCGCAAAGCTTCGGTCAACTCTGCCACCTTGGTGTAGGCCTGCTCAAACGGTTCGAGCTGGGTGAGCTGGCTGCCGATGTGCACATCAATGCCAATCACCTCAAGACCCGGCAATGACGCAGCAAGCGCGTAGACCTCGCGCGCACGGCTGATCGGGATGCCAAATTTGTTTTCCGATTTGCCGGTTGCAATCTTGGCATGGGTTTTCGCGTCCACATCCGGATTGATACGCACTGTGATCGGAGCCACCTTGCCCAAGGACACGGCGACTTCGTTGATCGCTTCCATTTCCGGTTCAGACTCAACGTTGAACTGGCGAATGCCGCCATTTAACGCTTCTGCGATTTCAACCTTGGTTTTGCCAACACCGGAAAACACAATCCGCTCCCCGGGAACGCCTGCAGCGCGCGCACGGGCATATTCGCCGCCCGAGACCACATCCATACCGGCGCCCAAGGCGGCTAATGTTTGTAAAATCGCCTGATTTGAGGCGGCCTTCATGGCGAAACAGACAAGATGGTCTGTGCCTTCCAAAGCTTCGTCAAACAGCCGAAAGTGGCGCTCAAACGTGGCGGTGGAATAAAGATAGAAAGGCGTGCCAACTTGGGCTGCGATTTCAGAAACCGGCACGTCCTCGGCAAAAAGCGTGCCATCACGATAAAGAAAATGGTCCATGTCCGGTCCCTGTTGCATTGTGTTTGTTCACATCTCAGCCTCTCATAGACAGGACAGCGCGCCCATTCAATTCCACTTTGATGATCTTATGCAGATAGGGGGCGCTGCCCCCGTCGCCAAGGCGACTCCCCCGAGGTATTTTGGGCACCAAAAAGCCAAAGGGGGCCATGCAGGCCCTGTAAGGTCTAAATCGGTTTTGAACGCAGGAACAGGTAAAGTGGCAATCCGCAGCTGACGCCAATTAAAAACGTGGCGGGAATTGCGATCAGCGCCAACCCGTTTTTGCGCACCGACACTTCTGCAATGATCCAAACCGTCAATGCACAGGCCGCAATAACAAGATCCCAATAAAGACCTGTGGTGGCCGAGGAGATTTTCCATGCCGCCACAAGGGCGGGCAGCTCCATGCCGTTTTCAAGCAACCAAGGAATAAAATGGCTCATCGGGTGAATGGCCCCCCAGAGGGCCATCGCCAGAAACAACAAACGCAAAGGTGACATCGCATTGCCTTTTTAATGAAAGGGTCTCTTCACATTACGCCGCGCGGACGCTTTGGGATCAAGCCCTCACAAAAAAACAGGAATGCGTTTTCTGCACTACCAACAATTGTAGTGTGAACAACCGCCGCCCACCGAGATGCTGAGCGGGCCTTTGGTCACGCCGACGCGGCCAGATGTGTGTACACCGCCCGAGCCCACACCAACAGTCGCAGTCATCGTAGGTGTCACTGGTTCTCCATCCACGCCGCAGCTGGCGAGAAATCCAAGACACAGAACAATAGAAACGACTCGTAGCACGGTGGCTCTCCTTTTGGTGGGTGTAGAGTTTACTTCAATTCCACAGGCTTGGCAAAACTGCGCGGCCCCAAGGCCGCGCCGCAGTTATTTGCCGCGATAGACGACGCCAACACGGCCATAGCCTGAAACGGACACGCCATTTTGGGGTTGGGTCGCAGGCTCTGGCGTGCTGGGTCGGTAGGGTTGCGGCTCACATGCCGCCAACATGACCAAAGCCGTCATCGCAAGAATGGGTCGTATCAAAGCATATCCTTCCAGCGCGCAACTTGTGCACGCACCTGCGTTGGTGCTGTCCCACCGTAGGACACACGTGACGCAACAGAGTTGTGCACGCCCAGAACACCGAACACCTCCGAGGTGATATCGCCATGCACCGATTGCAAGTCTTCAAGCGACAAATCCGGCAGGTCACATCCACGGGATTCTGCCATCGCCACAAGGGATCCTGTCACATGGTGCGCATCGCGAAACGGCATGTTGAGCGCCCGCACGAGCCAATCGGCGAGATCTGTGGCTGTTGAGAAGCCACTCCCTGCTGCGGCCTCAAGGCTGTCGCGGTTGGCGTTCATGTCTTTGACCATGCCTTCCATCGCCGCTAAGGCCAGCATCAGGTTGTCGGCGGCATCAAACACCTGCTCTTTGTCTTCCTGCATGTCTTTGGAATAGGCCAGCGGCAGGCCTTTCATGACCATCAACAGCGCCGTGTTTGCACCAAAAATCCGGCCGATCTTGGCGCGGATCAACTCAGCCGCATCAGGGTTTTTCTTCTGTGGCATGATCGATGAGCCCGTCGAGAAACGATCTGATAGCGTGACAAACCGGAATTGCGCAGACGACCAGATCACCAGTTCTTCCGCCATCCGGCTTAGGTGCATGGCGCAAATGCTGCTGGCGGCGAGAAACTCCAATGCAAAATCACGGTCCGACACCGCATCCAGCGAATTGGCTGCAGGACGATCAAAGCCGAGCGCTTCGGCTGTCATCTGGCGATCGATTGGGAAAGATGTGCCCGCCAAGGCCGCAGCGCCCAGTGGCGATTCGTTCATCCGGCGACGTGCATCTTCAAAACGCGATTTATCCCGCGCAAACATCTCGACATAGGCCATCATATGGTGACCCCATGTTACGGGCTGTGCCGTTTGCAGATGAGTGAACCCCGGCATCACCCATTCCGCACCAGCCTCAGCCTGTGACAGAAGCGCGCGCATCAGCGCCTCGATGCCGCCAATGGCCGCATCCATCTGATCGCGCACCCAAAGCTTGAAATCAGTCGCAACCTGATCATTTCGGCTCCGACCAGTGTGTAAACGCCCCGCAGGCTCGCCAATCAGGTCTTTCAGACGGGCTTCGACATTCATGTGGATGTCTTCCAGCGCGGTAGAAAATTCAAAGTCACCGCTTTCAATCTCTGACAAGACTGTGAGCAGCCCTTCCCGAATGGCCTCAGCATCGCTATCTGTGATGATGCCCGATTTGGCGAGCATCGCCGCGTGGGCCCTTGAACCAGCAATGTCCTGTGCTGCCATACGTCGGTCAAATCCGATCGAGGCGTTGATTGCCTCCATGATCGCATCCGGTCCGGCGGCAAAACGGCCGCCCCACATTTGGTTTGAGGTATCTTTGGTCATGACGAGCCCTTCGGAGGGAAAATGAAACGAAATCTGTCGGCGTCGGTCTATACAGCCTTGACCGTCTGCGCAATTGCAGCGCTTGGATTTATCACAACCAGTGGCCCCGCCGCGGCGGATAAAGCGGACACCACACTCGAGCACATGGTGGATGTCGCGCCCTTGATGGACATGCGCCAAGACGACATGCGCAAGCTGAACTTCCACTCCAGCCCTAAAAAAGTCTCTGAAAACGACTTCATTTCTGAGGACGGCGGCGAAGGCTATCTTGCGGACTACCACGGCAAGGTTGTTTTGCTGAACTTCTGGGCGACATGGTGTGCCCCATGTCGTCACGAGATGCCTCAGCTTTCCGAGTTGCAAACCATGCTAGGCGGCGATGATTTTGAGGTTGTTACACTGGCGACGGGGCGCAACATGGTACCCGCCATGGAAAAATTCTTTGCCGAAATTGAAGTGGACAACCTGCCACTGCATCGCGACCCCAAACAAAAACTGTCTCGTGAAATGGCAGTTCTTGGCTTGCCAGCGACGCTAATTCTAGACCCCCAAGGTCGAGAAATCGCGCGACTTCAAGGAGATGCAGACTGGTCGAGTGAAAATGCCCGTGCTATCATTCAAGCAGTGATTGACCAGACAGCCGACTAAAATAAGGCTGCCGACTATTAAAACGGGACGCATTTATGATCCGCATGTCGGCGGCTCTTTTGGCAGTTTGCCTCATATCAGCCTCGGTGGCCCGCGCTCAGGATGTGGCCGCTGAAACCACCCGCAATATCCTGCAAGCGACATCCACCACAGAGTTGCGCGACACGGCAAAATCCGAGTTCAAAGCCTTTCGCCGCAAGGCTGACTTCTTTGGCGCAATCTACATAAATTTAACTGAAGACATCGCAGGCGCCTTTTGGAGTGCCAATCTGCTTGCGGTGGCCGAAGAAAATGCGCGGGCCGCGTGCCGCGTTAAATCCGAAAACCCTGATGGCTGCGTGCTCTATGCGCGGGTTGTGCCCAAAAACTTCGACCCAATGAGTGACAAAATCCCCCTGTCGCGCATCAGCACCAAAGAGTTTCGCGAATACTCCCGCCTGCAAAATACCGACCGATTTGGCGCATTTGCTGTCAACGACAATGGAGCCGTAGGATTTTCCTGGGCGGAAGCCTCACCCGGTTGGGCTGAAGATGAGGCGTTGAAACGCTGTGCAAAATCAGCACGGAAATTGCTGCGCAAGACACCCGATATTCTCGAGCCGGTTGTGAGTTTGCCCAACAAACAAGGCTGCCGCCTTGTGCATCAGACACCCTAATTGACGCAACGCCACCTTTGACATCGCGTGCCTGTCTCCCGTTCACTTGGGGTGGGGAGGACAGAGATCATGCCGTTGCAGGTATTGCTGCCACTTGTGGTTGTTGGCATCGGCGCCATCGCTATGGCGCTGCATCTGCTTGGCTTATCCAAACCGCGCCGCTTTGCTGACACCGACCAAGCGATCCAAGCTTGGCTGCGAGAGGCCCCGCAGTCGTCTGCCCGCGATGCGGTTCTTTCGACAGATAACCAGGCCGCTTTGATCGCTCTTTCGGACGGGTTTGGTTTGGTGTGGTGCTTTGGTGCAGACACGGTGGCACGTCCCCTTGGCGACGCAACCTACCACAACACACCGGATGCGCTCATCATTCGGTTTTCAGACATGGGTGCGCCACAGGCAAAGGTGAATTTATCGGATCAAGACCGAGAGATCTGGCACAACACACTAGGGATTTCATGATGCAACACCTCTCCTACCCTGACGTTGTCAGCTATGCCGTCCCGCTTTTCATCGCCGCCATCGCGCTTGAACTCGCGTGGATTGTCATCAAAGGGCGTGGCGGGCGCTATGAAACCCGCGATGCGGTCACATCCCTGATCATGGGGGCAGGCAATGTCGCCTCGGGCATTGTGCTCGGATTCATCGCTTGGGGCTTTTTTATGCTTCTGTGGCGCATCACACCGCTGGACCTTGGCAACTCGTGGTGGATTGTCGCGCTCTGTTTTGTACTGGATGATTTGCGCTATTATTGGGTGCATCGCTTTGGCCATCGCATCCGCTGGGTCTGGGCCAGCCATGTCAACCACCACTCCTCTCAGCATTACAACCTGACCACCGCCCTGCGCCAGACATGGACCGGCACCTTCACCTTTATGATGGTGGTGCGGGCACCTTTGATCCTTTTGGGGTTCCATCCGGCCATGGTGCTGTTTGTTGGTGGGCTCAACCTGATCTATCAATTCTGGATCCATACTGAGGCGATTGGTAAATTGCCGCGCTGGTTTGAAGCCGTGATGAACACACCCAGCCATCATCGCGTCCATCATGGCCGCAACGCACGGTATCTGGATTGCAACTACGCGGGCGTCTTTATTGTCTGGGACAAGATGTTTGGTACCTTTGTGCCAGAACAGGACGAAGAGAAGGTCGACTTTGGACTGGTGCACAATCTTGGCACCTTTAATCCGCTGCGGGTCGCCTTTCATGAATGGGCTGGCATATTCAAAGACATGTCCCAACCTGGTCTCAGCCTGCGAGAGAGGTTGATGTATGCCCTCGCCCCGCCCGGATGGAGCCACGATTCGAGTCGGCAAACCTCTGACCAAATCAAGCAAGAGCATCTGCGGGACCATCCGGAAGACCGCGGAGCCGCCGGTTTTAACTAATCCAAAACCCCGAAATCGCCACCGTCGCGATACCGACGTAATACCGACGCGTTACAGAAACCCTCTTTTTGACTTTACGGAAGAGGTTGAAAGCACGCGCGGCGTGCTTACCTCTTAGTCATAGAGATACGCAAAGGAGGTTTCCAATGCACCTTATTCGTCCAAATCACGCCTTTCTGGCGAGCGTCGTAAGCACCGCCTTGGCTGTTGTTTTACTCCAAATTTCAACACTTTGGGCGATGTTGGCTTTCTCTGTCGCAGCGGGATCGGTTTTGTTCGCCATCACTCCGCGACACGAACGTCAGGCAATTTGTGTGAAAAATTGCGATTCCCAAGCACGTCGTCACATGCGTAAAATGTAATTCTTCCAAACATTTGGAAACGCACTGTTATTTACTATCACACATGTGATTAAGCTTTGATTCACCGTGATGCTCTTATGCTTGCATGGCAAGTTGGACTATCGCCGGATCAAACATGAAAAACGTACGCAAAAAGAATCGCAAGGTCGGATCCCCCCGCGAACAGCGCACCCCTCTTACCTATGCACTGGACCGTCGAGATTCAGCAACTCTGGACATGGTGCGCGAAGCCATTTCGCACAAGCAGGTTATGTTGGCATATCAACCGGTTGTGCAAGCCACAGGCGCACAACATCCTGCATTTTACGAAGGGCTTATTCGAGTTCTAGATGAAACAGGGCGCATTATTCCCGCCAAGGATTTTATGTCAGCTGTCGAAGACAACGAACTGGGGCGCGAGCTTGACTGCCTTTCCCTTGAGCTGGGCCTCGAAACACTCGCAAAACAAAAGAACCTTCGCCTGTCTCTTAATATGTCCGCGCGCTCTATCGGCTATGCTCCATGGCTCAACGCCCTCAGACGTGGCCTTGCTTCCAGCGACAACATCACCGACCGCTTAATACTTGAGATTTCGGAGAAATCTGTGATGCAAGTGCCTGATATTGTGCGCGGATTCATGGAAGAGTTTCAAATCGAAGGGATCTCTTTTGCTCTGGATGACTATGGTTCAGGCCTAAGCTCGCTCAGCGTCTTTCGCGATTTCGACTTTGACATCGTCAAGCTTCACGGCAGTTTTAGCCAAGACATCGCATCAGATGCTGCAAATCAGGTCTTGGCCAGCGCGGTTGCCGCGATTGCCCACCGATTTGAGATGCACACAGTTGCCAGTCGGGTCGAAAGCCCCGCGGATGCCAAGGTCCTCACCGACCTTGGTTTTGACTGCCTTCAAGGGTTCGCTTGCGGCGCACCAACGATCACCCCGCCTTGGAAAAAGAAAACCAAAAAGACCTTCGCAGCCTGATTGTGTTCCCCCAATCATAGGTAGAAACACCCTCCCCATTGCCGCAGTGCGGCAAATACGGTATTGACCCTACGGAAGCGTAGCCTTTCGCCTTGCCGCCCGCGGCAAAAGCGGGAAATATTTGGCCAGTCATCTGGTAGAGGATCCATTATATGACCAACGTAGTTATCGCATCTGCAGCCCGTACCGCCGTCGGAAGTTTCAGCGGTTCGTTCGCCAATACACCTGCCCACGATCTTGGCGCCGCAATGCTGGAAGCCATCGTCGCACGCGCAGGCATTGAGAAGTCTGAAGTTTCCGAAACCATTCTCGGCCAAGTGCTGAGCGCTGGTCAGGGTCAAAACCCCGCGCGCCAAGCCCACATCAACGCTGGGCTTCCCATTGAAAGCGCCGCTTGGGGTATCAATCAGGTCTGTGGCTCGGGATTGCGTGCTGTGGCTTTGGCTGCGCAACATATTCAACTTGGCGATGCGTCGATCGTCGCCGCGGGTGGCCAAGAAAACATGTCTCTTAGCCCCCATGTCGCACATCTGCGCGCTGGCACAAAAATGGGCGACGTCAAATACATCGACTCGATGATCCGCGACGGTCTTTGGGATGCCTTCAACGGTTACCACATGGGCCAGACGGCTGAAAACGTTGCCAACCAGTGGCAGATCAGCCGCGACATGCAGGATGAGTTCGCCGTCGCCTCTCAGAACAAAGCAGAAGCTGCTCAAAAAGCTGGGAAATTTGATGATGAGGTCTTTGCCTACACCATCAAAACCCGCAAGGGCGACATTGTTGTCGACAAAGATGAATACATCCGCCATGGCGCAACCATGGACGCCATGCAAAAGCTGCGCCCGGCCTTCGTGCGTGACGGTGGCTCTGTGACGGCCGCCAACGCGTCAGGCCTAAACGACGGTGCCGCTGGTGTACTGTTGATGAGCGCGGATGACGCCGAGAAACGTGGCATTGAGCCACTGGCACGAATCGCATCTTATGCCACAGCCGGTTTGGACCCATCCATCATGGGTGTTGGCCCGATCTATGCCTCTCGCAAAGCATTGGACAAAGCTGGCTGGGCCGTGGGCGACTTGGACCTCGTTGAAGCCAACGAAGCATTTGCCGCCCAAGCATGTGCCGTGAACAAAGACATGGGTTGGGACCCATCTATCGTCAACGTGAACGGCGGCGCAATTGCCATCGGCCACCCGATCGGCGCATCAGGCGCGCGTATCCTGAATACGCTGCTCTTTGAAATGAAACGTCGCGACGCCAAGAAGGGTCTCGCAACGCTTTGCATCGGTGGTGGAATGGGTGTGGCCATGTGCCTTGAGCGCCCATAAACCCTGCGCCCTCGTATAGAGACGATCTAGGGCGCCGAATTAGGCGCCCTTTTTTTCAGGGAGATTTTCAGCAAAAGCTGCAAAGAAAGCTGCAATGCAGAAATTTATTAGCGCAACAATATTGCGCATCATCACTTAATTGCGTAACAGAGTTACCAACACAACTTGTGGAATTGGAGGAAATCATGGCAAGAGTAGCGCTCGTCACTGGCGGTAGCCGCGGCATCGGGGAAGCAATTTCTAAGGAACTCAAAGCCGACGGCTTTGAAGTTGCTGCAACCTATGCCGGAAACGATGAAAAGGCGGCGGCTTTCACAGCTGAAACCGGCATCAAGACATACAAATGGAACGTCGCGGATTATGAAGCATCGGCCGCGGGTATTGCCCAAGTTGAGGCAGACCTTGGTCCAATCGATGTAGTTGTGGCAAACGCCGGCATCACCCGCGATGCTCCATTTCACAAAATGACCCCGGGTCAGTGGAACGAAGTCATCGACACCAACCTCACAGGTGTTTTTAACACCGTACATCCGGTCTGGCCTGGCATGCGCGAGCGCAAGTTTGGCCGTATTATCGTGATCTCTTCGATCAACGGTCAAAAGGGTCAGTTTGCACAGGTAAACTATGCCGCTACCAAAGCCGGTGATCTGGGCATTGTAAAATCATTGGCTCAAGAAGGCGCGCGCGCCGGCATCACCGCCAACGCGATTTGCCCCGGCTACATTGCAACTGAAATGGTCATGGCCATCCCAGAAGCGGTGCGTGACAAGATCGTAGCAGGTATCCCTGCTGGCCGTTTGGGCGAGCCTAGCGAAATCGCACGTTGCGTGAAATTCCTTGCTTCTGACGATGCGGGCTTCATCAACGGCTCGACAATTTCGGCGAACGGTGCGCAGTTCTTCGTCTAATTATTGACCGCAGAAAAACTAAAAGGGCCGGTCGCTTTGACTGGCCCTTTTGCTTTAGTCCCGTAAGTGCTTGAAGGCTCAGGCGCAGCGGGACTGTTCCGTAAGTCCCAAATGGTGCAGCGGAACGTCTTTCTTACCGGTAATCCATTTCCAAGCCTTGGCAAAGGCGCGGCCGCGTTCGGCATGTGCATCGGCAAAAGCCTGCGCAATTCTCGGGTTGTGAGCAGTTTCGATCATGACGCACCTCTTTGGATAAATACCAAGTAAATTTGAACTGTCTCCAATATGATGCGAATAAATTAAAGCTACAAACGAGACTTTTCACAAGTTCAATTAAGCTGTACTTAAGTGAAATGACAGATCGCCTCCCCCCGCTCACTGCATTGCGCGCCTTTGAAGCTGCCGCGCGACATATGTCCTTTGCCAAGGCGGCGGCAGAGTTATTCGTCACCCCAGCCGCCCTTTCTTTTCAAATAAAGTCGCTTGAAGAGCAGCTCGGCACACCTTTGTTTCATCGCCTAAACCGTGCTGTCAGCCTTACCGCATCAGGAAAGTCCCTCGCACCCGGCATGCACGACGGCTTTGATGCCCTAAACGCGGCCTGGAAAAACGCAGTGCGGCAGACCAATTCCAACACGCTGACCGTCACCGCAGGTCCGGCCTTTACCGCAAAATGGATGGCCCCTCGTTTCTACGAATTTGCGCGCGCGCACCCCGAAATTGACCTGCGCTTCTCAGCCTCTCTTCGAGCGCTAGATTTTACCCGGGACGAAGTGGATGTGGCGGTGCGCTTTGGGGTGAACAAACAAGACCCAGGACTGTGGTCGCACCCCCTGTCGATGGAATGGGTAACACCCGTCATGCTACCGGAACTTGCAGACCGATACCCGACGCCAGAAAGCCTATGCAATGCAACACTGATCCACGACGAATCCATCGAGTTCCTGACTCCCCGCGCCGATTGGGCGGCATGGTGTCGTATGATGCAGGTAGATGTCGACACCAGCCACGGCCCCCGCTTTTCCGGAGCGGATCATGCCATCGATGCTGCGCTCGCTGGTGCGGGCGTTGCCCTTGGGCGCCGAGCGCTTGTCGTCAAAGACCTGCACGACGGCCGCTTGGTCGCCCCCTACGGAACCGGCATCTGGCTACAAGCCGGTTTTCGGTTCCTGTGTCTAGCAGGAGCCGAAAACCGTCCAAGCATCTTGGCCCTGCGGAAATGGATCCTTGCAGAGATCGAAAGAACGGCGTCTGTTACCGAAGCACTAACCCTGACACATATTGAGGACATCCCCGACAAATGACTCGTAACAATGCCACGGCAATCGGATTTGTCGCCGTTCTTTTGTGGGCACTGCTCGCGCTGTTTACCGTCGGAACCGCGCCTACCCCGCCGCTCTTGTTAAACGCGATCTGTTTCACCATTGGTGGCGCCATTGGTCTTGTATGGACCGCACGTACAGGTGGGTTGAAGCTACTGAAACAAGTGCCGTGGTATGTCTATGTCTTAGGGACGATCGGGCTCTTTGGCTATCATGCGCTGTATTTCAGCGCACTTCGCCTTGCGCCCGCGGCAGAGGCCGGTTTGATCGCCTACCTCTGGCCCTTGCTGATCGTTCTGCTTTCCGGGCTCCTCCCCGGTGAGACCCTGCGCGCGGGGCATTTGCTAGGTGCCCTATGCGGTTTTGGTGGTGCGGCTCTCATCATCGCGGGTGGCGGCACAGGCTTTAATCAAGAAAACCTATCGGGGTATTTGTTGGCGCTGGCCTGCGCGTTGACTTGGTCAAGCTACTCCGTGCTCTCGCGCCGTTTTGGCAATGTACCAACCGCGTCTGTTGCCGTGTTTTGTGTGGCAACGGCTGTGCTGTCCGCCATAACCCATCTCATGCTGGAAGACACGGTCTGGCCCCAAGGTATCACTGGCTGGGGCAGCGCAATCGCGCTTGGCCTCGGGCCTGTGGGCTTGGCGTTTTATGTCTGGGATGTTGGCGTCAAACGTGGAGACATACAGCTTTTAGGCACCGCATCATATGCGGCCCCGTTGCTATCAACCCTTGTTCTTGTAGCCTTCGGCATCGCTGCTCCAAGCTGGTCTCTTGGCGCAGCGACGTTGTTGATCACAGGTGGCGCTGTACTTGCAGCACGCGCGAGCCTTAACGCATGATCACACTGATAATCGCGTTATTTCTTCCTTGAGCTTTAGCTTTTGCTTCTTCATTTCAGCGATGTCTATATCGCTCGATCCCGGGGAACGTTGTTCGTGAGCAACTTGCTCGGAGAGGGCTTCATGCTTTCGCTTTAGTTCTTCCAGGTGCGCGCTTACGCTCATCGTTGTACTCCTCTCAAAGTGAATAGAAACACCAACAGTGCAGCATAATTTCATAGAACTGTCACGCGCAGATTGCTCTGAATTGGCGTTCTTGCACTGCATTAGGCAAAGCGTCGCAGATGAATGGCTGAGTAAAAGCCTCTGCATTGCATGCAACTACCAGAATTCACTAGAATTTCGCATAATGCCCAAGAAAACTGAGAATTCCGGCACCGAACTGACCGAAATTGTGTCATCTCGAAAAAGCCAAGGGAGCTCCATGACGCAACACGTCACGAATCTGAGTCGTATAGCTTTCCCGGTCCCCATCGTGCACGGCGCCAACATGCATCAAAACAGGAGCATGAAGACGGAAATCCGCCTTTCCGGCTTTGCGCCCACGCACAAGAACCAGCCCGGCATCTCGCCCCACGCGGGCCTGCAAGGGAAGCACTTGAATTGACCCCAGTTGCCCCGACATCGCAGATAAAAGATCAGGCAATCGCTCTGCGCGATGAATAAAGGTCGCCGTGCCTTTGGGAGCCAATCGTCGCGCGGCCACCTCCACCCACGAGGTCAAGGGTGTTCCCTCTCCCATCGCAACTTCCCGTCCACGCTCCATCGCACGTGTGCTTGCGCTACGATCAAAATACGGGGGATTTGCAAACACATGGCTGAATTGGTGCTGACGTATCTCATCCGGGAGAGAATTTAGATCCGCTGACACAATATCAGCCTGCAGATTGTTAGCCGCTGCGTTCCGGCGCGCCAGAGCCGCATAAGTACTCTGTATTTCCACGCCACATAGCTTTAGGGCAGCAACACGCACACCTAAGCAGAAAAGCGCCGTACCGACTCCACACCCCAACTCAAGAACGTGCTCACCAGGCTGCGCAGGCACTGCGGCTGCAAGCAACACAGGGTCTACGCCAGCACGGTACCCCCGTGACGGCTGCTCAATGTTCAAACGTCCATTTAGATAAGCATTTATTGTCGTTTCACTGATCACGCGGGCCTGCCCAACGCGATCTCATTGTCCAGCATCACGCGTTCCGCGCTATTTAGGTCAACACTGCGCACCATCAAACGGCGCGGCAATATGCCAATGGAGCCTTCAAGAACGCTCATATTTACGTCCATTTCAAAGCAGTCTATACCCTCACCCCGAAGTAGGGCTGAAGCAAAGGCGATGATCGTCGGGTCGTTGCTACGCAAAAGTTCTTTCATACTGGCGATGTAAGTGCAGGCACGACCGAAAGTCGAGCCTTCTGACAGGAACTTGATAATGAGCCTTGATGCGGCGGCAACAAAACCCCACGAAGCCCTAAATGCGCTGCTGAGCGCAGACATGGACGCGGTCAATGCATTGATCCGTGATCGCATGGCCTCAGAGCATGCACCGCGTATTCCAGAAGTGACGGCACATTTGGTTGGTGCAGGCGGGAAACGCTTGCGCCCGATGCTGACGTTGGCGGCCGCGCGCCTGTGCGGATATACTGGCCCGTATCACGTGCATCTGGCTGCCACCGTTGAATTTATTCACACCGCAACTCTGCTGCATGATGACGTGGTGGATGAAAGCGCTCAGCGCCGCGGGCGCCCCACCGCAAACCTGTTGTGGGACAACAAAAGCTCGGTTCTGGTCGGCGATTATCTGTTTTCGCGCAGTTTTCAATTGATGACGGAAACCGGCTCACTTGATGTATTGCGAATTCTGTCCAACGCTTCGGCGACGATTGCTGAAGGTGAAGTGCTGCAGCTGACCGCAGCGACGGATCTGGCCACAAACGAAGGCATCTACCTTCAGGTGGTGCGCGGTAAAACAGCCGCCCTGTTCTCGGCGGCAACCGAAGTTGGCGGCGTCATCGCGGATGCCGAGGAAGAACATGTGAAAGCGCTCTATGACTATGGGGATGCGCTGGGAATCGCCTTCCAAATCGCAGATGATTTGCTCGATTATCAAGGCAGCACCGCACAAACTGGTAAGAATGTCGGCGACGATTTCCGCGAACGCAAACTGACTTTGCCGGTGATCAAGGCCGTGGCTCAAGCCACAGATGAAGAACGCGCCTTTTGGGTGCGCACCATCGAAAAAGGCAAACAGGTCGAAGGTGACCTCGAGCAAGCCTTGGCCATCATGGATAAATACCAAACGCTGGACGCGACCCGCCAAGACGCGCTGGAATGGGCTGATAAAGCGAAAGTCGCGATCGCCACACTGCCCCAACATGAAATCCGTGATCTGTTGGCAGACATCGCGGATTATGTTGTCGCGCGCTTAACCTAAAACGGTCAGGGGGCCAGCCCCCTCGCCCCAAAGCACGCTTTGGGGCACACCCCCGCGGTATTTTCAGCACCAAAAAGAGCTTTGGTGACACAAGTTTCTAGGTGGTGATTCTTGTGGGCTCAATCCACCAGTCTGGGTGCGCCTGCCGCATAGTCTGTACCGCCTGATCCCGCTTCTCAACATCCAGAAAAATGCCAAAACACGTTGCGCCCGAACCAGACATGCGCGCAAGCGCACAGCCAGAGCTTTGCTGAACTTCCCGCAAGACTTGACCGATCACAGGCTGAGAAGCCACCGCCGGTGCCTCTAGATCATTGCGTTGTGCCGCCAAAAAGCCAATTGCCGCCTGCCAATCGCGCCAATCCGGGTAATCATCAGGCATTGCAGCATTATTTTTGCTAGGGAGTGCCTGAAAGACGGCGCCTGTGGGCACAGAAACACGGGGATTTATCAAAATCATCGGCCAATCCGGCCCAGTGCCCAAGTCTTGAACCTGTTCGCCAATCCCATGCATGCGGCTCCAGCCACCGTGCAAACACACCGGAACATCAGCCCCCAAGGCCAGAGCTTGCGCCATTTCGAGGTCCGGAGCCCCATAGAGGGATTTTAAGGCGCGTACCGTCGCCGCCGCATCAGAAGATCCACCACCGATGCCAGCTGCGGCAGGCAGAGACTTGGTGAGCGTGATCTTGGCATTCACACCCATCATCTCTGCAGCCTGTATCACGAGGTTGCGACGATCCGTCGGCACGCCTGCCGCCAAGGGGCCTGTCACAGTGAGGGATGTGGTCTCGGCCTGCTCAACGCACAGGTGGTCCCCCACATCGACAAACATCACCAGCGAGTCCAGCAGGTGATACCCGTCATCCCTTTGGCCGGTCACATGCAGTGTCAGATTGATCTTGGCCGGCGCAAAAGCCTCAATCGCCATCAGCGATTCTCAACGGGTCCGATCCTTCTTCTTCCAAGACCACATCAAGCCCAACTTCCAGTTTGCGGCGGATACGATCTGGGTCTGCTTCTTCTTCGGTTTCCATATCCACAAAGCTCAGCGCGCGGCGCCATTGGAATTGTGCCTCAAGCGTCCGTCCGACTGCCCAGTAGACATCTCCAAGGTGATCGTTGACCACTGGATCCACAGGGATAAGCTCTGCCGCGCGCTCCATATGCTCAACAGCATCTTCATAGCGCCCAAGCCGGAACAGAACCCATCCAAGGCTATCAACGATATAGCCGCTGTCAGGGCGCGCATCGACGGCCCGCTGAATCATATCTAACGCTTCATCCAGATTGACTTTTTTCTCAACCATTGAATAGCCAAGGTAATTCAACACCTGCGGCTGTTCAGGATTAAGCTCAAGCGCACGCCGAAAATCAGCCTCGGACTTTTCCCAATTCCCAAGCCTTTCGTGGCTGATGCCACGTGCATAGAAGATAAACCACTGACGTGGTTCTTCCTCATCAAACAACGACAACGCGGTGTCATAAGCCTCTATTGCAGCGTCAAAATCATTCTCCTGTCGCATCAAGTCGCCCAGCGACGTGTGGACCAGAGGCAATTGTGAATGACTACGCGCCAAATGCTGCATCACCTCTATTGCAGCCTCGACTTTACCACTTTCCCGAAGAGCTTCTGCGCGGCCCATTTCGGCGGCGTGAAACTCTGGGTGATCGGCTGGCACCCGTTCATAGGTTTTGGACGCCAATTCAAACCGCCCAAGCATTTCGAGAAGCTCTGCGGACTGCAACAAAGCGTCAGTGTGATCAGGGCGTAGATACACGGCAATGCGGGAGTAGAGCAGCGTATAATCAGCATTGGCTTCGCTCTGCAGCGCACTACCAATTGTGTAGTAAACCTCGGCAATACCATCGGCGGCATTTGAAACATGCGTAAACGGCAGTCGCTCTCCTGCCTCAAGCTGATCGCGCATCGCGCTCAATGCAGGATCAAGCTCGGCGCCAAAAACGCTGTCTATGCGCGCGATAGCTTCGTCACCCTTATCCAATTGACTGAGAACTTCGACCTCAGCCATCACGCCGCGTCGGGTCAAATGGATCCCGTTGTTGGCTCCATCAGCATAAATTTCTTGCGCACCCTCGAAATCGCCCACCGAAGCCAGCGCGAGTGCCTTGTGATAGGCAGCAAACCCACCAAGACCCGGTTCTGCGGACACCGCATCAAAAGCGGCAAGAGCTTCAGACATCGCCCCACGCCCAATATGAGCCCAAGCCCCCATCAGCCCATCCACCAAAGGACCAGCACCTTCGCCAGCCTCCAGTCGCTCTAGTAGCTCATCGTAATTGCCGTCCTCAATCAGCCCGGCGGTCGTGACCATTTGTCCTAGCTGGCTTGTAAGGCCTTCTGCCTGCATTTTACGCGCAACAGGCATGGCGCGGGCGACTTCGCCCAGTGACAGATAGGCCAGCACGGCGTTTTCCAGAAGCGCGGGATTAGATGGATCCCGCGTCAAGGCTTCACTATAGTAGCGCGCAGCCTCTGCATAATCGCTGGCATAGTTTGCTTGGCGGGCAGCTAAATAAGGCCCTGCAAGGCCTTGTGCTAGACCGCTTTGGGCCGTTGCCGCCAATAGTAAACTCAGCGTCACAGTACGAATTAGGGAAGTGGCCACGCGAGGCTCCTCTGTGCAAATCTCAAAAAAAACCTAAAGGTCCCGCCACGGACACGCAATGGGGCGACCCACTGGCCGCCCCATGTTTTTGCTCAAATCTGCGCTAGTCGCGATCACATGTTCGGGTAGTTCGGCCCGTCGCCACCCTGAGGCGTCACCCAATTGATGTTCTGGCTTGGATCTTTGATGTCGCAAGTTTTGCAATGGACGCAGTTCTGGAAGTTGACCACGAAACGGGCGTCTTTGCCTTCTTCCTCGACCACCTCATAAACGCCTGCCGGGCAATAGCGCTGTGCCGGCTCGGCATATTTGGGCAGGTTTACATTGATTGGCAGATCGGGATCGGCCAGTTGCAAGTGGCACGGCTGACTTTCTTCATGGTTGGTCATCGCAAAGCTGACATTGGTCAATCGATCAAAGCTCAACTTGCCATCGGGTTTTGGATAATCAATCGGCTTATGTTTGCTGGCGTCTTCGGTGGCCGCCGCGTCGGTTTTGCCGTGCCCCAATGTGCCGAATAGCGAGAAACCGGCGGTGTTGGTCCACATGTCCAACCCACCCAACGCAAGGCTTGGCAACATACCCCATTTTGACCACATCGGTTTGACGTTGCGCACTTTTTTCAGGTCTTTGCCAATCGCGCCGGTACGGACTTCGTTCTCATAGGCGCTCAGCTCATCGCCGCTGCGCTCAGCTTTGATAGCCCCAAATGCGGCTTCTGCAGCAGCCTTGCCTGACAGCATTGCGTTATGGTTGCCCTTGATGCGCGGTACATTGACCATACCGACCGAGCAGCCCAACAGCGCGACACCTGGCGCAACCATCTTAGGCATCGACTGATAGCCGCCTTCGCTAATTGCGCGTGCGCCATAAGCGACACGCTTTCCGCCTTCCAGTAGTTCGGCGACCATCGGGTGATGCTTGAACTGCTGAAATTCCATGTAAGGGAATACATGCGGGTTCTTATAGTTCAAGTGAACCACAAACCCGACATAGACCTGATTATTTTCAAGGTGATAGATGAACGATCCGCCGCCCGCTTTGCTGCCCAAGGGCCAACCCATCGTGTGCGTGACAGAACCCTCTTTGTGCTTGGCGGGATCAATTTCCCAGATTTCCTTCATGCCAAGGCCAAATTTCTGAGGCTCTTTTCCGGCGGACAGATCGTATTTGGCAATCACCTCTTTGGCCAGTGACCCGCGCACGCCCTCAGACAAGAACACATATTTGCCATGCAACTCCATGCCCGGCTCTGTGTTAGGGCCATAGGTTCCGTCTTCTTCCAAACCAAAGACACCGGCCACCACGCCTTTGACTTCACCGTTCTCGCCGTAAACCAGTTCGGAACACGCCATGCCGGGGAAAATTTCAACACCCAGCTCTTCGGCCTGCTCTGCCATCCAGCGGCAGACATTGCCCATCGAGACAATATATTTGCCATGGTTGTTCATAAGCGGGGGCATCGGAAAATTCGGAATGCGAATTCCACCGGCCTCACCCAGCATGTAAAACTTGTCTTCCTTCACAGGCGTGTTGAGCGGCGCACCCTTTTCTTTCCAATCAGGGATCAGCGCATCCAGACCGCAGGGATCAAGCACCGCACCAGACAGGATATGCGCGCCCACTTCCGAGCCTTTTTCCAGAACCACAACGTTCAGATCAGCGTCCAGCTGTTTCAAACGAATGGCAGCGCTCAAACCGGCAGGGCCAGCACCCACGATGACAACGTCATACTCCATCGCTTCGCGTTCAATTTCCGACATCTGCTTCCCTTCCCGGATCCGTGCGTAAATTTCTTGCTTTTCTGCTAGCGCGACATGCAACATTGCGTCAATCGGAACCCGACGACAATTCGCCCAAATGTGCAATCTGCGCGGACAAACCACATATTAAAGCTTGCAAATCTTCTACGTACTTGCTTTTGACAGAACCCTCGGGGCACTCTTGCAACGAATGGACAAAACGTATGTCGCCTTCGCATGAGGGCGGCAAAGACCGACGGGACAATACCCATGGAAAAGCTACCAATGACCCGCGCCGGATATCTGGCGCTTGAAACAGAATTGAAACAGCTCAAAACGGTAGAGCGTCCGGCCATCATCGAGGCCATCGCCACCGCACGCGAACTTGGCGACCTGAAAGAAAATGCCGAATATCACTCGGCGCGTGAAAAACAGGGTTTCATCGAAGGCCGTATCAAGGAACTCGAGGGTGCCATTGGCCTTGCCGATGTGATTGACCCAACAACGCTCTCCGGTGCCATCAAGTTTGGCGCCACTGTGACGCTGGTGGACGAAGACACCGACGAAGAGAAAACCTGGCAGATTGTGGGCGAACACCAGGCCAATGTCGAAGCAGGTTTGCTTAACATCAAATCGCCTATTGCGCGGGCGCTGATTGGCAAAGATGAAGGCGATAGTGTCGAAGTGCGCACCCCAGGCGGTGTTCGCAGCTACGAAGTGCTTGAAATCGCCTTCAAGTAGCGGGCAATCAAGTAGGCAGGTCTCAATCAACAAGTGTGGAACGCATGGCAGACGAAAACGAAGGCAATTCCACCCCGTTGGGTCTTTATGAGAAACCGCAAGCGGCCAAGGTGACGGCAATCGAAGTGATTGCCGTGGCCCTTAGTTTTGTTTGGCTGGCTGGCACAGTGTTGTTCTTTCTAGTGCTTGCTCCCGAGGTTTCTAAAGGGACGGACAACCTTCGCTTTCTGATGACCATGATGGCCGTGTTTATGCCTGTTGGTATGATCTGGGTGGCGGCCACCGCTGCCCGTTCTTCGCGGATCATGCGCGAAGAAAGTGCGCGCTTGCAGGCCACCATAGACGCGATGCGACGCACTTATGTTGCGCAATCCCAAGGCGCACAAACCCGCATGTCGGTCGAACCGTCAGTCTCCCGTAGACTGGATGAGATCGCCGCTGCCACACGCAAAACCGAGACAGCCCTAGCAACGTTCTCAACCACCCGTGATCGAGACACCGCTATCCGCAAGCCCGCCGAGCCTGCTCCGGCAGCCAACAATGGCGAAGACCAAGGTCTGCTTGCATTGGGCACTCCAAGCGAAGAGCTTTCACCGCCTCTTTCGCGTGATGACTTTTTGTCAGCGCTCAACTTCCCCGAAAACACCGAGGACAAAGAAGGGTTTGCAGCCTTGCGCAAAGCGCTCAAGGATCGGCAATCCGCGCATCTTATTCAGGCGAGTCAGGACATTCTAACCCTGCTCAGCCAAGATGGTATCTACATGGATGATCTGCGCCCTGATATGGTGCACCCTGATATCTGGCGCAGCTTTGCAGCGGGTGAGCGGGGCCGTGCCATTGCCGCTCTGGGCGGCATTCGAGACCGTAGCTCTTTGGCGCTAACCGCCGGCCGCATGAAGCAAGACCCGATTTTTCGCGACGCTGCGCATCATTTTTTGCGTCGTTTTGACAAGAGCTTTGTCGAGTTTGAAGAAACCGCCTCAGACGCTGAAATTGCGGCTTTGTCAGAAACCCGCACCGCGCGCGCCTTTATGTTGCTGGGTCGCGTTGCGGGGACTTTTGACTGACTTATCGACCGAGGTCACAAACCAAAGGCGCTAAACGGATAAAACGCCACTGGCGTGCCTTGGGTGACGTCACAAGCCTCATCGGGTAACTCGACCAAGCCTTCCGCCCAACTCAATCCACTAATGCGCCCCGAGCCTTCTGACTTGAATACCTCAACCTGTCCGCCTCGAATGCGCGCACGCTGATATTCGCGTCGCCCTGCCTTTTTAGACTTCGCAAAAGCCGCAGGCAGCATCAGCGGCTCAGGCAATTTCCAACCTTCCCCCGCCATCAAACCCATCGCTGGGCGCGCGAAAACCAATGCACAAACCATTGCAGCCACAGGATTTCCGGGCAAACCAAACACCGGTGTCCCCTGCCAGATCCCCAAGGCCAACGGACGCCCGGGCTTGATCGCCAATCGCCACATCGCCATTGCGCCGCTTTCATTGAGCAGCGCAGACATATGATCTTCATCGCCCGCCGAGGCACCCCCAGAGGTCAAAATGACATCCACCCGCGCAGACGCAGCATCCAGCATGCCACGCAGCGCAGGCCGATCATCCGGCGCGCGCCCCAAATCATGAGCCTCAAATCCAAACCGTTGCAGCATCGCCAGCAACATCGGGCGATTGGCATCAAATATCTGATCCTCCCGCGCCACAGCGCCCGCCTCGGCCAACTCGTCTCCTGTAGAGAGCACCCCGACCCGCAATTTCTTACGCACGGAGACTTCCCCCAGTCCCGTCGCGGCCATCAAAGCCATATCCGCAGGCGTTATCCGCCGCCCGGCTGGCAAGATCACATCGCCCGCCGCAACATCTTCCCCCGCTTTACGCGTATTGGCACCCCGCTTTAGAGGGCCATGAAACGCGATTTCCTGATCACTCGCGCTGACATCCTCTTGCAAGATGACCGTATCGACACCGTCCGGCAACGTCGCCCCTGTCAAAATGCGAATAGCATGCCCCGCGCCCAGTGCACCTTCAAACGGAACGCCTGCCGCCGAACGTCCGTCCATCAACGGCAACACTTGCGGCCCGTCCACCAGATCTGCGTGGCGCAAACCGTAGCCATCCACCGCGCTGTTGGGCTGTGGCGGGTTTGAGCGATTGGCATTCAAATCCTGCGCCAACACACGCCCCAAGGCCTCACTCAACGGCACAGTTTCGCAGTCCACCACAGGTCCCAACCGTGTGCGCAGGCTTTCAAATGCGTCCCCCACTGGCGTCCAATGCGTCCCCGGTGGCAACGCAAAGCAGTCGTTTTTCAGCGGTGGTGGCGTCAAGGCTTCAGACATTCTTCAACCCCACTTCGTCCAACACAAAATCGGCAATCGCGACAGTATCGTTTAAATCAAACACCACCCGATCACTGTCCAAAGGCACGTCCGATGCAATCGCGCGGACGGTGGCGTCATTTGGAGCGATCAACGGATTACCCGTTTCCGCGCGATGCGCTTCCACTTTGGGATGGCTGTCGCGTTTATAACCTTCCACCAACACCAAATCGACAGGGGACAGCTTTGCCAACAGCGCCTCAAGGGGCGGTTCTTCCTCGTCGCGCAACTCATGCATCAATGCCCACCGCGCACCAGATGCCAACAGAACCTCGCGCGCGCCAGCTTCGCGGTGGCGATAACTATCTTTGCCTGCGTGATCGACATCAAACCGATGATGAGCATGTTTCACGGTGGACACGCTAAATCCGCGACCGGTAATCTCAGCCACCAACCGCTCCATCAGCCCCGTTTTACCCGCGTTCTTCCACCCCACCACGCCATAAATGCGCATATTTACGTCCTTGCTATCATTTCACGCGCCGAGATCAGATCCTCAGGCGTATTCACATTAAAAAACGGGTCCATCTCCCCTGTTGGAAACTCAACCAGTTTGCCGCCGTGCGGATCACTCCACAAAACCACTTTGCGCAATCCATTACTCAGCGCAGCACGCAAGTCATCACGCAAATCAACCGGCCAGATGCCAAAAGTTGGATGCCGGATCAAACCTGATTTCGACATCGACTTGGTAACTTCGCCCGCCTTGCGCGCTGTGGCGGCAAGCGCAAGGGGATATTCCATGTCTTCAGTCGCCAACAGCAACCGCGGCACCAGATCACAGGGAAAAAACGGCGTGTCAGCTGCGGCTGTCACAATTGTATCCGCCCCCTGCTCTGCCGCCCAATCCAATCCGGCCAACACTCCGGCCAACGGGCCAACATGACCACCGATACTGTCGGGTAGCACCGGCAAGCCAAACCCCGCAAATCGATCCGCTGCTCCGTTTGCATTTAGCGCCACGGCACCTACCTGCGGCTCGAGCCGCGCCAGCACATGTCGCAAAATGCTGCGCCCGTCCAGATCCAGCAGGGTCTTGTCGCCCCCACCCATCCGGCTGGCCAGCCCACCTGCCAAAATGACTCCCAGCGGCTGCTTCATGCTTCGCGCCCCTTACGACGGTGTTTTGTATCTTCCTGTGCCACGCTGGCTGGATCGGCATCGCGTAGCAACCGCGCCTCGCCACTCAGACAGATGAATCTCTGGCCCCGCATCCGCCCGATCAACGTCAATCCAACTTGGCGCGCAATTTCAACACCCCAAGCGGTAAAGCCGGAGCGCGACGCCAGCACCGGCACCCCCATCATCGCCGTCTTGATCACCATCTCTGAGGTCAGCCGCCCCGTTGTGTAGACCACCTTGTCCGTAGCAGTCTCACCTGTGTCAAACATCCAGCCCGCAATCTTGTCGACGGCATTATGGCGCCCCACGTCTTCCATATAGACAAGCGGGCGATCGCCCTGACACAGCACCGTGCCATGGATGGCACCAGCTTCCAGATAAAGCGACGGGGTTCGGTTGATCTTATGGGCCAGCGCATAGAGATCTGAGGTTCTGACCTTCAAATCAGGCAGAAGCACCCCCTCAAGCCCTTCCATCATATCGCCAAACACTGTCCCAACAGCACAGCCTGACGTGCGGGTCTTTTTCTTCAGCTTATCTTCGTGATTGGTCTCAACCGCCGTGCGCACAACCACCACGTCGAGCTCTTCGTCATAATCTACCCCTGTCACCTGATCTTGCGCACTCAACATGCCTTGGTTGAGCAAAAAGCCAAGCGCGAGGTATTTGGGATGATCGCCAATTGTCATCGCCGTCACGATTTCTTGGCGGTTGAGGTAAATCGTCAAAGGGCGTTCCTCGACCACCGAAATTTCGGAGGCAATACCGTTCTGATCCAGCCCCTCTACCAGCCGTGTCAATCGGGCGGCACTTGGGTTTGGTGCAATCACATATTCCGATAGGAATTCATCACTTGGCACTAGGCGCTCCTCACTGGTGAACCGATGCAAAACTAAGGCCGATTGACCCAATTTACCACCATGGAATCATCTCCGCTGCCGCATCTCACGCCACATAACTACCGCGACTTTGACGACATCTGATTGCATCCCCTTCCAGACCTCGCTAGGGCGGGCGGACGTGACGCGCCGGAGGAATGCGAATGTCGTCTCAATTTGACAGGTCAGATTTCTTACGCGGCATGCGTGATGGCGCGCCGTTTATCCTTGTGGTGGGGCCTTTCGCGCTATTGTTCGGGGTTCTTGCCACCGAAGCAGGGCTGTCGTTGGTCGAAGTCATGACCTTCAGCATTCTGGTGATCGCCGGAGCGGCGCAGTTCACCGCTATTCAGCTAATGAGCGAGAACGCCCCAACCATTGTGGTGATCGCCTCCGCCCTCGCCGTCAATTTACGCATGGCTATGTATTCCGCATCTCTGACGCCCCACTTGGGGGCGCTGCCTTTTTGGAAACGTGCCTTTGCAGCCTATTTTCTCGTCGATCAAAGCTATGCGCTAAGCGCGTTAGAATATGAAAAACGCCCCGATATGACGCTGGGCCAAAAGACCTCGTACTTCTTTGGCACAATTTCTCTGGTCGCGCCGAACTGGTATCTCTGGACCCTTGTAGGGGCGCTGGTCGGGCAGGCAATCCCGCCTCAGCTGGCACTGGATTTCGCCGTACCAATCACCTTTTTGGCCATGATTGGCCCGATGCTGCGCACGCCTGCACATGTCGCTGCTGCCTTTGTCTCGGTCACATGCGCAATTTTGTTTGCGTTTATCCCCTGGAACCTCGGTCTGATTATCGCAGGCATTGCGGGCATGATGACGGGCGCTCAGGTTGAATTGTGGACCGAACGAAAGGGCACGCCATGATATCGTCCACCACTATCTGGATCGTCATTGCCGCCATGGGTGTCGGCAGCTTTGGACTACGTTTTCTGTTTCTCGGCCTGATCGGCGATCGCGATCTGCCGCCATGGGTGCTGCGCCATTTGCGCTACACGGCGGTGGCTGTTCTCCCCGGTCTGGTGGCCCCTTTGGTCATGTGGCCTGCTGCAACCGGCGGCCAAACCGATTCTGCCCGTCTGAGCGCCGCTTTGGTCACACTGGTGGTGGGCTACATCACAAAAAACATACTCGCCGCGATCTTTGCGGGCGCAGCAGTGCTCTATCTCGGTCTATATCTGATTGGCTAGTTTAGTTCATATTCAGGCACAAATGCCTTAAGAACCTTGGTCTTGTCATCCTCGTCATACTCAAACAGCCGATCATAGCTCGCGCCTTTTTTGGCGAAGTATTCCGAGAGCTTAACGGGGTAATAAGTCCGTGGCGCGTCTTCAAAACCTGGCAGGCTCTGCAAAATCTGTGACGTACTCAGCGCACATTGCGCCTCCAGAACAGGCCCTGCCGCCTGCGCCTTTCGCAGCGCCATTTCAGCGACCGCTGGGCTGACTTGGATTTCCTGCAACACGACATGATACGTCTCGCGTGCATGGAACCGTGTGTACTGGTCGGTCAAATAGGGCGTCATGCCATAGACCACGTCATTTTTGGCGGTGATCCCCTCGGTGCGAAAGGATCCTGCCGGATCAAATGCAACGCGCTCGCTGGCATTGATCAAGAGCGACGTATGCCCCCCGCCGCCAGTGTCATTGGAAATCATCGTATAGAGCGTCAAACTGGGCGGTCCATCATGCACATAACGTGCCTGCGCAACTTCGCTATCAGGCGAGTTGCTCTCAACCGGATTGCGCACGGCACAAGCAGACACAGACGCGGCCACCGCAATGGCCGCGATCAGACGAAATGTGGTTTTCATGGATACGCCCATCGGTTGACGAATTCAGCCGTTTACCAATGCTGCGAAAAGCAGAATTACAACTGAAGCAACCGCGACCCAAGTTGACCATTTGATGAAACCTTCAAATGTTTTTTCCTGAACTTCGATGTTCATTGATCCGTGTTCATGATCCGCCATTTCGCGTCCCCCTGTTCGTGTTTTATTGTTAGTTAGCCTATTGGCGCAAACCTGTCACCACGTCAATGTGGCGATGCGGCTCAAGAATTTTCCAGGTCCTGCGCCAACCGAAACCCGATGCGCGAAGGTGCTGCGCTCTCGGTTGGTTTAGGCAGGGCCCGCAGCATAACACTCAACTGGCTAACGTGCTGTACCAACTGGGTTTTGATTCCGCTGTTATCTGAGCCATAAAAGGTGACGATATCGGGGTCAAAATATCCCATCCCTTCGATGCGCAAAACACCCGCATCCCCACCTGTAAACCCCATGGCGACCTCATGTTTGTTGTCCAACTGTTCTTCAAAATTCTGAATATAGAGAATCAACCGCTCATAGGCCCATTGCGCGGGACTTTTGTCACCCACAGGCTGCTTGGCCACCGAAGCGGGCACTTCGCCCGGGGTCACCGACGGATCCGCATGAACCTCGTGACGTCGAGGCAGCGCTGCCGCCTCAACCGCTTCGGCGGTGGTCTTGATGTCTTGGGGCATTG
This sequence comes from Rhodobacteraceae bacterium Alg231-30, assembly GCA_900143615.1. Taxonomy (GTDB): domain Bacteria; phylum Pseudomonadota; class Alphaproteobacteria; order Rhodobacterales; family Rhodobacteraceae; genus Shimia. Next base: position 578,517 of record FREU01000001.1, on the reverse strand, counting down.
AACGTTCCTTGCTCAGTCGATCCTTTGCCACAAATACGCACCATCTTCGCGCAAACTGCGGCTCACCTCCCCAACATGGAAGAGATGGTTGAGATGAGCAAGCGCCTCAACCAAAGCCAACCCATAGGCATCGCCGTCAATCTGACGCTTGAACAGCGGCAAAAAGCATTCCGCAGCGGTTTTGGGCGTGTCCAAATACTCTTTTAGGCGCCGCAACGCCCCATGATGATTCTCGATCAACTGACGCATCCGCGTCGGCACACCTGTAAACGGCAACTTGTGGCCACCTAAAATCAATTGATCCGCACGCGCATACCCTGACAAACGCTCACAACTTTCCAGCCAATCCGCAACAGGATCGGCGTCCGGCTCGGTCGCATAAACCCCAATGTTTGAGCTGATCGAGGGCAGGATTTGATCCCCTGCCAGCACGAGATTGTCATCTCTGCTCCAGAAAGTCGCATGTTCCGGCGCATGGCCATTGCCGATGTGCACATCCCACGCACGTCCGCCGATCTCGATCACATCATCTTGCTTGATGCGCCGAAACCCAAGCGGCATAGGCGCGACGACATCGGCAAAATTGAACGGTCGCTCACTGGCGCGTTTTTCAAAAACGGCTTCGTCCATGCCACAGCTGCGATAGAAATCTAGCGTTTCCTGACGCGGCACGGCCTGTTCGTCCAGTTGCAACATCCGTGCAAACAACCATGCGGTGCGGGTCGTCCACAGGCTTGCGCCATGCTCAGATTGAAACCAGCCCGCCAGCCCAACATGATCGGGATGGTGATGGGTAACAATCACCCGCCCAACGGGTTTCGCGACCAGCGGTCCATCCAAAAGCTTGCGCCAGATTGCGCGACTGCGTTTGCTATCAAACCCCGTGTCGATGATGGTCCAGTGATCGCCTTCATCAAACGCATAGACGTTGACGTGATCGAGCTTCATCGGCAACGGTAGGCGCATCCACAAAACACCTTTGGCAACCTCGATGGCCTCGCCCTCTGCCGGAGGTGTATCCCAAGGATAGCGGATGCCTACCGCGCCATCCGCCATTACGCAGCGCCCAATTCTTGTGGGCTAAGCGCATAGAGATCATCGGAACCTTGAGTGGCATGAGCCAGCAATCCGGCATGTTCCGGCAACAGGCGTGTGATGTAGAAACGCGCCAATTTACTGCGCGGCCCCGCGCCACCTTCGGCAATCGCCGCCTTCAGATGGAAATATCCGCCCAATACACGGGCAAATCCGTTCAAAAACGGCACCGAGCCTGCAAAGCGATCGTTCAGATTGCTCTGCGCAACCATCCATTCGCTGGCTTCGCGCAACGTCTCCGAGGCTTGCCACAAAGGCTCGGCCAGATCCGCCATGCTCTCGCGCACGCTCTCGGCCAAGTCTTCGATCTCGTCGAGCAACGCATAGGCCGCATCACCACCGTCCATCAGTTTACGCGCCACAAGGTCCATCGCTTGAATGCCGTTGGTGCCCTCATAGATCGCCGTCACCCGAACATCGCGGCAATACTGTGCTGCACCGGTTTCTTCGATAAAGCCCATACCGCCATGCACCTGCAGGCCCTGCTCGGCCACATCAATACCCACTTCGGTCCCAAAGGCTTTGGAAATCGGCGTCAGGAAGGCCGCACGTGCTTTCCAATCCGCCTCACCTGTCGCTGTGCCCATATCAATTGCCACAGCGCAGGCCATTTCAATCGCACGCGCTGCAAAGATATCTGCCCGCATCGACGTCAACATCCGGCGCACATCAGCATGGTCCATGATGCTGCCAGTGCCGCCCTCTATGGGGCTGCGCCCTTGCTTGCGGTCCATCGCATAGGCCAGCGCGTGTTGATACGCACCTTCTGCCGCCCCGATACCCTGACCGCCCACGCCAAGCCGCGCGTTGTTCATCATCGTGAACATGCACTTCATGCCGTCATGGGCATTGCCCACCAGCCAACCCTGCGCACCGTCAAACTCCATCACCGCCGTTGGCGAGCCATGCAGACCCATTTTATGCTCAAGGCTCACCACACGCAGGCTGTTGGCCACACCGGGGGCGCCATCCGCATCAGGGATCAACTTAGGCACCATAAACAGGCTGATGCCTTTGGTGCCAGCCACGCCGCCAGGCAAGCGCGCCAAAACCAAGTGGCATACATTCTGGGTGAAATCATTGTCGCCCCAACTGATATAAATCTTCTGACCCGACACCGCATAGCTGCCATCGCCATTTGGCACAGCCTTGGAACTCAGCGCGCCCACGTCCGACCCTGCCGCAGGTTCTGTCAGGTTCATGGTTCCGGCCCATTCACCTGAAATCAACTTGGGCAGATACAACGCCTTCATCTCGTCACTAGCATGATGTTCCAGCGCCTCGATCTGGCCCTGTGTCATCAATGGGTTCAACTGCAGGCTCAGACAGGAGGCTGCCATCATCTCATTGACCGCCGTGGTGATCGAATGCGGCAGGCCCATGCCGCCAAACTCAGGCGACGCGCTGGTGGAAATCCACCCACCTTCAGCCACTTTGGCATAAGCATCGCCATAGCCGGGGCTCGTGCGCACCACACCGTTTTCCAAAACTGCAGGATGTAAATCACCGTTGCGCTGCACAGGATACATGACCTCTTCGCACATGCGCCCGGCTTCGGTCAGGATCGCCTCGGTAACGTCCCGATCCGCTTCGGCAAATCGCTCGGTGTCCAGAACGCGGGCAAAATCCACGACGTGGTCAAAAATGAATTGAAAATCGGTGACAGGGGCTCGAAATGGCATGAGCTACTCCCAAAGGGTTGGCTTTACGTGCTGGTGCTTGTATGCAGCTTTGCACCTCACGATAAGGGGCTGAGCGGCCTCATCAAAGAAGAACGCAGCGTCACTGGAGCCTCCCCGTGAAAACAGAAATCTTAACGGCTGACCAAACTGGCTTTGATCGTGCGGCCGCGATTTTCTATGACGGCGGGCTGGTCGCATTTCCGACAGAGACAGTCTACGGGCTTGGGGCTGATGCACGTAACGATCTGGCAGTTGCCAAGATCTTTGAGGCCAAGCAACGCCCCCGTTTCAATCCTCTGATCGTACACGTCGCCAGCATTGAAGCCGCGAAAACCTATGTTGAGTGGAGCGATACCGCTGACCGTCTGGCCTCGACCTTCTGGCCCGGTCCTTTGACCCTCGTGCTACCACTCAAGCCAAATTCCGGCCTTTCTCCTTTGGTAACCGCAGATTTGCCCACCCTTGCCATCCGCATGCCGGAACATCCAGTTGCCCGAGCATTGCTGACAACGTTTGCCGGCCCAGTGGCCGCGCCTTCTGCCAACCCCTCTGGGCGGATCAGCCCGACCAGCGCTGAGCATGTTTCCAACGGGCTATCGGGTCGAATCGACGCCATTCTGAACGGCGGAAATTGCGACGTCGGTGTGGAATCCACAATTCTAGGTCTGGCTGAGACGCCCACCATCCTGCGCCAAGGGGGATTGCCACAGGAAGCATTGCAAGCAGCCCTCGGAGGGCCTCTGCACCAGTTTTCGGAAGGCGACACGCTGACCGCACCGGGACAAATGCGCTCTCATTATGCGCCTGGGGCAACTATCCGGTTAAACGCAACTGACCTTCGAGCCGGCGAAATCCTTCTCGGCTTCGGCTCTGTTGAAAATGCAGCCGCGAACCTCTCTATTGCGGGCGATCTGACCGAAGCTGCCGCCAATCTGTTTCATTGCTTGCATGCTTTGGATGCCATGGGTCCATCAACCATTGCTGTGTCGCCAATTCCCGACATCGGCCTCGGCCGCGCCATCAACGACCGTCTGAGCCGCGCCGCCGCGCCACGCGATCAGTAAGTCAAGGTATTTCGGGTCACGCGTGTCCAGCAGTCGCCGATAACGTCAACGGATCAATGCCCAAGCTTTGCAGCGCTGCCGCCCATTTGTCCGCGTTAGCTGTGTCAAACACCAAGGCCTCGGACGCATCACAGATCAACCACCCGTTTTGCGTGATCTCGCCTTCCAACTGACCAGGCCCCCAACCGCTGTAGCCTAACGCCACCAGACTGCGGGATGGACCACTATTGCTTGCCATATCTTCCAAGACATCCTGCGTGGCAGTCATCGAAAATGCGTCGGAGACCTGCAATGTTTGTAGTGCCGATTCATAGTCCGGTGCGTGCAACACAAATCCACGCCCGCCTTCGACCGGCCCACCATAGTAAAGGTCACCTTCGCAACCTTTATCGGGCACCGAAATAGAGAGCTGACGCAATAAATCCGCCAACTGCACCTCTTCTAACGCCTTGTTTATGATCAAGCCCATCGCGCCGTCATTTGAATGGGCGCACATGAAAACCACTGAATGGGAAAATCGCGGATCTCCCATGCCCGGCATTGCGATCAACAGCCGTCCGGTCAATTCCAATCCATCGCCTTGCGTCTCGCTCAATCCAGCCTCTCCTGAGATTTCAGCCACTTTTTCACAATGGAAACATCTTCTCCAAGCTGCAAGTGAAAACCCAAAGGAAATCCGATGTGTTACAATCCTCACACCTTTGCTCGCCAATATGTGAGTTGGCATTGAAACATGTTTGCCCCATGTGTGTACCATGGTCGTGAAATTTTTATATACAGCACTGGCGGCACTTGGCCTCATAGCCCCTGCAACCGCGCAATCCTTTGATCAGGTTGTGCAAGCCGAGGTTCTAACGGGGTGGCGCAATGCCGACGGCAGCCACACGGCTGCGCTTCGGATTACGCTTAATCCAGGTTGGAAAACCTATTGGCGCGCGCCAGGAGATTCCGGGATTCCACCGACCATTACATGGGACGGTTCGCGCAATTTGTCGCAGGTCGACATCACATGGCCAACCCCCGAGGTTTTTTCTCAAAACGGATTACGCTCAATTGGCTATGACGAAGAGCTGATCCTTCCAGTACGGATCATGCCGCGCCGTGATGGTCAGGACATGCGCTTAAATGCCGAACTTGAGATTGGCGTATGCCGCGACATCTGTGTGCCGCAAACGCTCAAGGTGAAGGCCGAGTTACCCACGTCAGGGACACGCGACGCCCGTATCGCCGCCGCACTTGCAGACCGACCACTGACCGCCAGTGAGGCCCAAGTTGGCAAGGTGACCTGTTCTGTTCGCCCAACCGCGCATGGCATCGGCATCTCCGCCCGAATTACCATGCCCAGCGCAGGCGGCAAAGAGATCGCCGTCATCGAAACCGGTGACCCAAAAATCTGGGTGGCCGAGGGTGAAACACACCGCAATGGCAACGTTATTGAGACGCATACCGAAATGATGCACGTTGAAGGCGCACCTTTTATTTTAGATCGCTCCGCCCTGCGCATCACAGTGCTCGGCAGCAATCACGCAGTGGATATCGAAGGCTGCTCTAGCTGACACCGCGCTTAGGAGGAGACAGCGCGACGGCGGCCGAACCTCAACAGCACACCCCCTGCGACAAATCCCAAAAACGAGATAACAGCCGCGCCCGCGATGAAAACCGCCAGCGCCATAAAGCCGCTTTGAACGCCGCTCAATGCGGGCACCGACGCCACAAGGCTTGGCATCAGGCTGCCCTTGAGAACCATCCAGCCCAGTGTCACCGCCATCCAGAGCGCGACGCTTAGGCTGGCCAATCCCAACAACACCGATGCCCCGCGCATGCGCAGCCCACGGCGCAGTGCTGTCATCTGACGCCCCACGTCTGCCTGCATCGCCATAAGCGATGGCACCACAATCAGCACCAGCACCATGCCAAAGCCCAAACCATAGACCAGCGTAATCACCGTCGGCTTGAGAAACTGCGCCTGCTGGCTGCGCTCAAACAACAGCGGTGCCAGTCCCAGAACGGTAGTCGCTGTGGTCAAAAACACCGGCCTCAGGCGATCCGCCACACCATCAATAATCGACGGAATAAGCCCGCGATCCAGCGCGTAGTCGTCAATCGTGGTCACCAAGACGATGGAATCGTTGATGATAATCCCTGTCATCCCCAGCATCCCGACAACTGTGAACATACTCAGTGGCACATCGTGCAGATAGTGACCGTAAATTGTCCCCACCAATCCAAACGGAATGATCGCCATGACCACCATGGGCCGCGTCCAACTTGAGAACACCCAAGCCAGCACCAGATAAATGCCCGCCAAACACAGGATCAGCCCTGTGCGCGCGTCGCTCAGGAAATCGCCCTCTTGCTCAGCCAATCCGGCCAGCGCCCACTCCACCTGTTTTTCGCTGGCAATAGTGGGCAGAATATCACTGCGCAACTGGTCCATGATTTCTTCCGCGCGTGCCGGATCATCCTCAGAGATGTCTCCAGTCACATTGATCAGACGCACGCCATTCTCCCGCCGCACCGTCGAAAACCCTGTCCGGCTCTGCACCGTGACCAAATCCGCCAGCGGCACATATTGTCCCGCCGCAGTGCGCATGAGACTGCCTTCAAGGAAATCTGCGGTCAGCTCGCCTTGGGGCAATTCGACACGGATTGTCGCGCTGCGTGGCCCATCAGGATAGGTCGCCGCCTCAATGCCGTTCAAACGATGGCGCAGCACCCGCCCCAATGTATCAATCGAAAACCCAAGCGCATGCCCCTGCGGCGTCAGCTCAAGGATCAGCTCTTCCTTGTCATAACTTAGGTTGTCCTCAACGGCCGAGACCTCGCCAAACTCCGCCAGCGCAGTTTTCAATGCCTCACTCGCAGCCTTGAGCGTGTCACTGTCGGCCCCGTAAAACTCGACATCCAGCGCATCGCCACCGGGTCCGGACCGCCAGCCACGAAAGCTCACCGTTTCCACCAAAGGATGCCGTGCCACGCGATCTTGCAGCTCGCCCACAAATGCAAAGCTAGAATAGGGCCGCAGGTCCGCATCAATCAGCTCAATCGAAATGCCGCCTAACAAATCAGGGTCTAATGTGTCCGCTCCGGGCAGCGATCGCCCCGAATTGCCGCCAATTTCAGCAATCACATAGTCCAGCGGGTTCAGCCCGTGCCGTTCCTCGTATTCGCGCCCCAAATCCTCGGTGGCGCGCTGCATCTCCCGCATCATATCCAGCGCATCTTCGCGTGTTGCACTGGGCAACATCGCAAAGTTTCCCGTCACCGAGCCACGTTCAGGTGCGTTGAAAAACCGCCATTTCACATCCCCATCGATGAACAGCACGGCCTGTGTTGCCAAAATCACAATCGCCCCCCCCATCACCGGATAGCGCGCCCAAATCACCAAGCTCACCAAACGGCGGAAAATCTTGTCGCGAAACCAGCGAAATCCGCGGTTCACCACACGACTAGGGAAGTCATACCAGTGGTCTTTGGCCGAATGTTTTAGCGCATGTGCCATATGGTTTGGCAGGATCAGAAAGCACTCCACCAACGAAGCAATCAGCACCACAATCACGGTGAACGGAATGTCCCCGATCAAATCACCAAACCGCCCCGAAATGGCGGTCAGGCCAAAAAACGCAATGATCGTTGTCAGAGTTGAGGAGAACACCGGCATCGACATGCGCCGCGCCGCGTTTTCTGCGGCCACCAACGGTGGCTCTCCCAATCGGCGCGCCCGCGCATCGGCATGCTCGCCCACCACGATGGCGTCATCCACCACAATGCCCAACGTAATAATCAGCGCAAACAGCGAGATCATATTGATCGTCAAACCAGCCACATACATCAGCGCCACCGCCGCCAACATCGCCGTGGGAATACCCGCTGCCACCCAAATGGCCGTGCGCGCGTTCAGGAACAAAAACAGCAACGTCACCACCAACAGCAATCCCATGGCACCGTTGTCCACAAGGATGTTCAAACGTCCCGTAATGGCCTCGGCCCGCGTGCGGATCAGCTGCAACTCAACCCCTTGCGGCAACGTGGCCTGCATCTCGGCGGCCACCTCTTCGACCGAGGCCTGAATGCCAATCGCATCGCCCCCGTCCGAACGATCCACCCGAATGGAAATCGCCGGATCATCCCCAACAAAATAGCTGCGATTTCTGTCCACGCCTTCGACGCGAATAGTGGCCACATCTTCTACTGTCAGCTTGGTGCCATCCGGATTTGAGCGCAAAACAATCGCGGCAATCTCATCCGGTGCGCGCTTTTCGACCCCCGTGCGTACCCGCGCAAACGCTCCACTAACATCCCCAGCCGGATCGGCATTGACCTCTTCCGCTATGGCATCGGAAATCTGGAGCAGCGAAATATCATGGGTGATCAAATCAATGGAGGAGACTTCGATAATGGTCTGACGTTCGGCCAAGCCGCGAATAGTCGTCCGCGTCACACCTTCGGTATAGAGCCGCGCGACAAATTCATCGGCGAACCGGGCAATTTGGCTGACCTCAACAGGGCCGGTGATCACCACATCTGTGACCCGATCCCGCCAAACGCCGCGCCGCACGACCGCGTCCTCAGCTTCATCCGGCAACGTTGTCACAGCATCCACAGCAACCTGCACATCGTCGGTCGCCCGCGCCATATCCCAGCCGGGCTCAAAATCCAAAGTGATCCGCGCACGGCCTTCGGTTGAGCGCGCACTTGTGCTCTCCACGCCTTCCACCGACAACATCGCAGGCTCCATCACCTGGACAATGGCGGCGTCCACATCTTCGGCACCAGCCCCGTCCCACGTCACTGTGACCGTGACGTTCTCGACAATCACATCAGGGAAAAACTGCGCGCGCATGCGCGGCACGGCCGCCAGTCCCGCAATGATCAACACCACCAGCAACAGATTTGCCGCCGTGGCGTGGCGGGTAAAGTAGCTTAAAATGCCACCGGCACGGCCAGACAATTCCCGCATGGGTTATCCCCCCATCCGTTCGCGCAGCCGCGCCACCATTGGGGCGGGCACTTCCGGCTTGCTCAAGGCATCCAGAATCCGTGTTTTGGCCTCATCAGGCATGCGTTGGTTTGCTTCAACAGCAGCCACCATCTTGGCACGTTCTTCATCGCTGAGCGCCACCATTTCGGGGGCTGTCGGCACGCCACCGGTATTGGTCAGCGGCTTTACCGCAATGCCTTCGCCCAGCAAAGGCGTGCGTCGCGCCACCACCTGACGTCCAGCTAATCCGCGCCCGCGCAACAAGACTTCATCGCCTTGGCGACGCACCAAAGTCACCTCCAGCGCCTCTAGGCGATTGCCCTCGCCCAACACCAGAACGCGACTTGCGCCATCCAAAGCCGTGGCCGGTAATCGCACAACATTGTCCAACTCAGGCTCACGCACCCGCACGGTGACAAAATCACCGGGCTTAAAGCCACGCGCACCATCCAGCCGTGCATAGAGCACCCGCCCTGTCTGGCCCTGTTCCACCACAGCCGCATCGCGGGTAATCACACCCGTGGCGGTCAAATCCGCCCCCATCACGTCCAGCGACACCGTCACTTCCGACGCCTGTAAATCATCGTTCGCGTCCAACAGCCGGGCATATTGCGGGGTGGACACCCGAAACGCCACTTCCAGCGCATCTGCGTCAATCAACAATGCCAGCTTTTCGTTCATCGACACCAAACCGCCCTGCACGGCAGAAACCTCAGACAGGGTTCCGGCAAAATCAGCGCGGATCAACGTGTCGTCCAAATCGGTCTCAGCCTCGGCCAACGCGATACGCTCACGCTCAAGGCGCGTTTCAGCCTGATCCACCCGCGCCTCGGCCTGTGCCACTGCGCGGCGATTGGACAAAACTGCCTGCCGCGCCCCTGCAAAGGCCAGTTCGGCGGTTTCCACTGCCGGCGTCGTGCCCACCCCGCGCTCTTGTAGATCCAACTGCCGCACATATGCTTTTTCACGCAAATCCAGTTGCGCTTGGGCCGATAGCAATTCATCGCGTGCGAGCTCTAGCGTGCGAATGGCGTCGCGCTGCTCAGCCTCTCCATCCAGCAAATCATTGGCAATCCGGTCCAGCGCATAGCGCGCTTTAGTCGGATCCACTTCCACAAGGATATCACCAGCCCGCACATCCCCGCCGTCTTCAAATCCTTCCGCCAAGCGGACAATGGTCCCAGCAGAGGAGGCGCGAATTTCAAGCGAACGGCGCGAGCGCAACTCCCCAAAGGCGATCAACTCGGGCACCACGCTATCGGGAACTGCCTCAACCACATTGACCGCGAATACCCGCTCGCGGGCTTCCGGTCCGCGACTGTCGCGCGCCATGCGGTCCGCAATCGCACCTTGGATCATTTGCCCCGCATACAACAACAGCGCAGCCGTGACCGATACAAGGAATAACCCCGTCAAACTCTGTCGCAAAAATCTCATTTGCGCGTGTCTCCCTGCGCCCGGTGTGGGCAATTTTTCCACCCTTTTCGGGCTGTTATGATGCAGCGGACATGCCGGAATGCCAAGCCACCACGCGTTTAATACGCCGCGCAGGTGTCATTCCGTCGAAAAAAAGTGACGTCTCAGATAAATTTTTTGGCATCCAACGCGGAACAAGCCTCTGTGTTCGACGCAACCGATACCACGGGATGCGCCGAAAACCCGCTATTTGCGGCGCAAATGCTCATCCAGTCGCGGCATGATCTCAACGAAATTGCAGGGTTTGTGGCGGTAATCCAACTGCCACTTCAAAATCTCATCCCATGCATCTTTGCACGCGCCGGTGCTGCCGGGCAAAGCAAACAAATAGGTGCCCAACGCGACACCACCCGTGGCGCGGCTTTGCACAGCACTTGTGCCAATCTTTTGCATCGACACCATCGTGAACACGGTGCCAAAAGCTTCGATTTCTTTCTCATAGACATCACGATGGGCTTCAACGGTCACATCCCGTCCGGTCAATCCGGTGCCACCTGTTGAAATGATCACATCCACCGTGTCACTTGCGCACCATGCGCGTAGCTGCGCAGCAATCTCAGCGCGCTCATCGCGGATGATTTTGCGATCCACCAGAGTATGACCTGCGCCCTCGATCCGCCCCACCAACGTGTCGCCCGAGCGATCCTCAGCCAGCGAACGTGTGTCGCTTACGGTCAAAACCGCAATCCGCACGGGGATAAAGTCTTTACTTTCGTCAATCCGGCTCATCTCTACGTCCTAATGTCTCAACTAGCCCGCTGGCTCATTTTCAAAGCAGGCTCTATTTCAAACCAGTTGGCCGTCGGCCCAAGGTTCACCACGCGGGTGTTTCCAATCATCGCGCTTTGACCCCAGCTGTCGTGAATATGTCCACAGACCATCAACTGCGGTTGCACCCGCTCTACCGCCTCACGCACCGCAACCGAGCCCAGCGACACGCCCTGCGACGTCACATCCGCCACGCCTTTGGCGGGCGAGTGGCTGATCAGGATATCCACATCCCCGCAGGCAGCTAGCATTTGCGACGCGTCCTCTTCGCCCAGATCACATGACCAATCTGTAAAAGGTGTCACCGGAACGGCGTAACCCAGCCCAAAGACTTTTAGTCCGTCAATCTCACCCTGCTGCCCATGCAACACCACAGCATTGCGCGGGGCCACCGCGCGCAACTCATCTTCGCTCTCATTATTCCCTGGCACCATGACAATCGGCGCAGTGATCCCCTCAAGCAGCGCCATTGCCCCGCTCAGATCTTGGCGATGATTTGTGAAATCTCCCGCCGCAATCACCAGATCGGCCTCTTGGCTCGCGGCCACCAATTTGCGTGCCGCAGGGGCTGCGCGATGCAGATCCGAAAACGCCAGTATTTTCACGACAGGCTCTCCAATTTGGCCTTCAGCGACAACAGATCCGCCCAAGCATCCCGTTTGGCAAAGGGCTGTTTTAACAAAGCTTCGGGGTGCAGCATCGGCAAAACCGGCTTGCCAAACCCTTCCTGCCAGTTTCCACGCATCCGCGAAATCCCACGTCGCCCTAAAACAGCCTCGCAGCTGAGATTGCCCATCACGACAATAACGTCTGGCGCGACAATCTCGATATGGCGCTCCAGAAACGGGCGCAACATGGCGATTTCTTCAGGCTGTGGGTCGCGATTCTGCGGTGGTCGCCACGGCAGCACATTGGTCACATAGATCGCATCTTTGGACAGAGCCACATCGCGTCCCATATCAATAGCGGCAAACATACGGTCCAACAACTGCCCCGCACGCCCGACAAAAGGCTTGCCTTCGCGATCATCCTCCCGGCTCGGTGCCTCGCCGATGATCATGACGCGCGCTGCGGGATTGCCATCCGCAAACACAAACTTGCGCGCCCCACGTTTTAATTCGCAATGCTCAAACGCCGCCAATGCGGCACGCACTCCCTCAAGATCAGCAACCCCTTGCAAAGACGCGCGCGCTTCATCGACAGGAACAACCTCGGGAGCGGGGGGAACAGGCGCGTCGGCTTGCCGCGCTATCGCCTTTATTTTGGGTTTCTCGGCAGGTGTTTCATAGCGGTTGACCGGCGCATCCAGAATGGCCTCGGTCGCCCCCAGTTCAATCTGCCAATCCAGCAGCGCGCGCGCAGAATAATAGTCTAGTGCCGATTCCATGCCGCTAAGCTATCGCGCTAGTGATGTGATGGAAACAGACAAGCGTAGACACCGCTGTTGCGTCGGGACTCCCATCAATTGTGGCCAAAAGCGGGGAAATGTCGACCAACTCTATGGCCAATGCTTGAAACTCAGCAAAAAATGGCCATCTGCGTCGATTTGCGCGGAGCATTTCCGCTACGACGACGTCTTGTGGACGCGGATCGCCTTACATATAAGGCATCCAGCATCAGCCAAGGAGTCGGGTTATGACATTCACCCAAAAACACCTTCTGGGCATCGAGCAGCTGCGCCCCGAAGAAATTACTTCCGTTCTGGATCTCGCCGACGAGTATGTCGACCTGAGCCGCCGCGATGTAAAACACTCGGACGCTCTGACCGGTCTCACCCAGGTCAATATGTTCTTCGAAAATTCCACCCGTACCCAAGCCAGTTTCGAACTGGCCGGCAAACGGCTGGGCGCGGACGTGATGAACATGTCCATGCAGGCAAGCTCGATCAAAAAGGGCGAGACCCTGATCGACACCGCCATGACACTTAACGCCATGCACCCCGATCTTCTGGTCGTGCGTCACCCACATTCCGGCGCAGTCGACCTGTTGTCCCAGAAAGTGAACTGCGCCGTGCTAAACGCAGGTGACGGCCGCCACGAGCACCCGACACAGGCGCTATTGGATGCCCTTACAATCCGCCGCGCCAAAGGCCGCATTCAGCGCCTGAACATCGCCATCTGCGGCGACGTTGCCCACTCTCGCGTGGCACGCTCAAACGTGATCCTTCTCAACAAGATGGAAAACCGCGTCCGCCTGATCGGCCCGCCCACACTGGTGCCTGGTCACTTCGCGGACATGGGCTGTGAAATCTATGACGACATGGAAGAAGGCCTCAAAGACGTCGACGTCGTGATGATGCTGCGCCTTCAGAAAGAACGCATGGATGGCGGCTTTATTCCTTCGGAGCGTGAATACTATCACCGCTACGGACTGGACGCCGACAAACTGGCCCACGCCAAGCCCGACGCCATTGTCATGCACCCCGGCCCGATGAACCGCGGCGTTGAAATCGACGGCGAAATCGCTGACGACATCAACCGCTCGGTCATTCAGGAACAGGTCGAAATGGGTGTGGCTGTACGTGCCGCCGCCATGGATCTTCTCGCCCGTAACCTGCGTGCAGCCCGCGCGCCGGAAACAGCCGAGGTCTGATCCGGTGGACGACCCCAAAGATCCCCGCATGTCAGGCAAAGTGGCCACGGTCGCTTTGATTGTCATGTTTGCATTAGTTGGCCTTGTAATCTGGGTTGGCGGATGAGCGATCTCGCGATCAAAGCAGGTGAAGTTGGTGTGATCCGCGTGTTCACACTGCACATGCCTGATCGTGATCTTCAGCGTTTGACCGAACCCGATAAACATGATCCCAACCCGCAAGCCTCCGTGGCAATGCTGGTTGGGCTTGATTGGCTAACCGAAGGTGGTTTTGAAATATTTGAGCCATCCGTGCTGGGTGATTTGGGGCTCAGTGGCTATCTGGTTGATGGGGGCGGCGTGGATATCGCCGCCCTTGCCACAGATGCCGTTCGCCTTGATGCCATCGATGATCCGGTGCTGATCCTTTACTCGCGCGCCTTTGGCCCCAACCCTGCCACTCTGCTGCCCAGCGCTGGAGTGACGTTCATAGGGGCCTATCACGAAGCGCGCGCACCGGTTCAGTTTGAAACCCTGCCCGCTAAGGCCGCCAACGGCCTGACGGGCACCGCACCTCAAACACCGGTGGCAAGGTCGCCACATAAAACACTTTTGCTAGCGCTGCTCGCCCTTCCGTTGGTGGCGCTGCTGATTGGCCTCATGGTTCTTTGGATACTGCGATGAAGAGCAATCTGACCCCACAAACCCCGCTTCAGGATGGCGAGACCGTTCTGCACAGCTTTCAAGCAGATAAAGCCACCTATCTGCGCGCCAATACCTGGCTGGCTGCAGCTGCTATGGCAGCGGGGATGTTTGTTCTATGGCTGGTAGGCAATCCTGACATCTGGACCGGAGCCGTGGGCGGACTGGCGGCCATTGCGCTGCGCGCTTTTTATATGCGCAGCGAAGAAATGGCTGTGCGCTGGGATCTGACCAATATGCGCCTGCTTGGTCCCATGGATCGCGTCATCCGCCTTGAGGACATCGCAAAATTCAACACATTGGGCAATGTTACCCAGATCATCACCCTCTCGGGGGACAAACATTTGATCAAGTACCAGCCCAACCCAAAACACACCGTCTCCACAATCGAACGCGTTCGCGCGGGTGGGGGCGCATGACTGACCTCAATAGCTCTCATTTGCGACCACAAACGCGCCAGCCCTTGTGCCGCTCTACTCATCCCATCCGAACAGCCCAACCCGTTCGCGCCGTGACAGAAAGGTTCCCTGCATGACCACTCTCTTTACCAATGCCCGTCTGATTGACCCCTCCAAGCTGACCGACGAAATCGGCAGCCTGCTTGTGCAGGACGGCGTGATCGCCGCCATGGGCGCGGACGTCACCGCGCCTGAAGATGCAGAGGTGATCGATTGCGGCGGCAAATGCCTTGCCCCCGGGATTGTCGATATCGGCGTCAAAGTTTGCGAACCCGGTGAGCGCCATAAAGAAAGCTACAAGAGCGCAGGCCTGTCCGCCGCCGCCGGTGGTGTGACAACCATCGTTACCCGCCCCGACACGCTGCCCGCTATCGACACGCCCGAAGTTCTGGAATTTGTTGAGCGTCGCGCCAACGAAGCCGCACCTGTCAACGTGATGCCGATGGCTGCGCTGACCAAAGGCCGCGAAGGCAAGGAAATGACCGAAATCGGATTTCTGATGGATGCCGGCGCAATTGCCTTCACCGATTGCGACCACGTTGTCACCGACAACAAAGTCCTGACCCGCGCCATGACCTATGCCCGCAGCCTTGATGCGCTGGTCATCGCTCACCCCCAAGATCCTGGCCTCTCCAAAGGCGCCTGTGCCACGTCAGGCAAATACGCCACGCTTTATGGCCTGCCGGCTGTGTCCCCGATGGCCGAACGTATGGGGCTGGATCGTGACATGGCGCTGGTGGAAACCACTGGTGTGAAATACCACGCTGACCAAGTCACAGCCGCCCGCGCCCTGCCCGCCCTTGAGCGTGCCAAGGCCAACGGTCTGGATGTCACCGCAGGCACGTCCATCCACCACCTGACGCTGAACGAACTCGACACGTCCGGCTATCGCACCTTCTTCAAGATCAAACCGCCGCTGCGTCCGGAAACCGATCGCCAAGCCATGGTTGCCGCCGTGAAATCCGGCCTGATCGACATTATCTCGTCGATGCACACACCTCAGGATGAAGAAAGCAAACGCCTGCCGTTTGAAGAAGCCGCCTCTGGTGCCGTGGCTCTGGAAACCCTGCTACCCGCAGCTATCCAGCTCTATCAAAACGGTGACCTGACCCTGCCAGAGCTGTTCCGCGCCATGGCACTGAACCCGGCCAACCGCCTAGGTCTGCCTTCTGGTCGTCTGGAAGAAGGCGCGCCTGCTGATCTGGTTCTGTTTGATGCAGACGCTCCCTTTGTGCTGGATCGTTTTGCCCTGAAGTCAAAATCCAAAAACACACCGTTTGATGGCGCCAAAATGCAGGGCAAGGTGCTGGCCACTTTCGTTGCAGGCAAAGCCGTCTATTCCTGATCACCACATCAGATAAACACATCGGGCCGGAGCGTTTGACGCTCCGGCCCTTTTTTATGGCGGCCATTCATGAATGTGCTTCTCCTGCCGTCCTTAAATCACATCCACGGCGACAAAATCTTGTCAGTGATCGCGGCCAGCCGCTCCCGCTTGGCAACGTCTCCCATTTCTGGATGGTGTGGTTTCCGATCGTCTTCGGCAAAGAGCACACCCGAGACATCGTTCAGCTTTGAAGACGCAACAAGTCGCACGATGCGATCAGCACCCACTTCGGTTGGAGACGCCATCACCCGCATCACGCCTTGCATCACCCGTTCCGCCCCGCGCAGATTGCGCAGAAGGTTCGAACGAATGTAGCCCGGATGCTGCAGATTGACGGTAACTCCGCTGCCCGCCAGATTCTCCGCAAGATCAACAGAGATCATTTCAAGCGCAAGCTTGGAAGCCGCATAGCTGTCTTGCAATCCAAGGTCTGCGGACATCTCCATCGAGTCGAGGTCGATCTTGTCCAGATAGGCTGTGTCGGTTGTCAGATTGACAATGCGAGCGGGCGCAGAGGCGCGCAGCCGATCAAGCAACAGGCGGGTGAGCAGAACCGGCGCAAGAAAGTTCACCGACCAATTCATTGCAAAGCCATCTCCGGTCGGCGTTTCGCTCATGGCGTTCACACCCGCGCAATTGACCAGCACATCGATCTTGGGATGCGCGACAAGAATACGCCCGGCGCAGTCTTTGACACTCTGCATGGACGTCAGATCGCATAACTGAAAACTGGCAGAGCCACGCCCGCCACGTTTCTCTAGCTCCCCGACAAGCTCGGCACCTTTGCGCGCGTTGCGTCCAAGAATGACGACATGTGCGCCCATATCATAGAGCATGCCAACCGCAAGGCGCCCCATCCCGTCTGTCCCACCAGTAAACACAATCGTTTTGTCCGACAGGTCTTTGTCTGTCTCAGGGATCGCATGACGTGGATCTGGTTTGCGGCGTTGGGGGGTAAATAATTTAAGAACGATGCGGGTCTTTTCGCTAACAAGGGGCATAAAACTAACCTTTGGACAATTTTTGTATGTTTGTAAATTTGACATTCATTCGCCTAATGTCAACATGTCGAACATGACAAATACTGAAAAAGACATTCTCGACGCCGCTGTGCGGATGTTTTCACGCTACGGCGTCAAGCGCACCAGCATGGGCGATTTGGCAAAAGAGGCCAGTGTGAGCCGTCAAACGCTCTACAACACCTACAAAAACAAAGATGATGTGCTCAAAGCGCTGATCCGCTTTTTTACGGACAACACTTTATGCGAAATCGAGGTTGCGCTTCACGGCGCACGCACGTTGGACCATCAACTCGACATCGTTTTTGACAAGATGACGGTGGCCGGTTTCGATCTGGTTGAAACGACCCCGAACGCCCAAGACTTGATCGACGGGTTCAATTGCGCGGGAATGGAAGAACAGCAGGTCTCAGCAGAAAAGTTCCGGATCGTGCTGGAACGTATTCTTACGCCCCATCGCGCCGCATTTGCAAAGGTCGACCTTACCCCCGCTACGCTTTCCGACTTTTTGCAGAGATCCGCCAAATCAGCAGGCCATACAGCCCGTGATAGGAAGCATCTTCTTGCGCAATTGCACACGCTCAAGCAACTCTGTTTGGCGGCAGCGGATAAAATCGTGGACACTGCGAATGACTAGAGGGCACTCGGTCAAAAACGCGTGGGCAGCTCTCGCAAGCTCCAATTGGGATCAAAACAAATATCCAACCCCAATTCCCGCATAAAGCTGGTCTCTCGATTTCGTCACCGGACTGTCGGCCGCATCCCCCAGCAGCCGCGAATACATCAAACCGCCGCCCACGGCCCAATTGCGCGAAATCGGCTGGGCAATTCCGGCGAAAGCACTGACATCGCGCGCACCGCCTGACGCTTGGAACATTGGCAAACCACTCGCAGCAGAGCCTTTTGCGTCCACACCAAAATAGGTCTGCGCGTAGTCATCTGAGCCATGAACCGTACCAACGCCAACCAAGAGCGCACCGTATTGCCCGACAGGAAACCACTTACTTGCGCTGGCGGTAAGGACCCATCCATCATGTACACCGCCAACATCATGGAGCACCGAAAATCCAACTGTGGCGCGTCTTTGATAATCACGATCGTTCCACTTGCGCGCCAAATTGAAACCCAGGTCAACTGTCATGTTGATGTCCGGCAAGCCAGCAACCTGCTGATCAGAAACGTCTGAGCGGCCCAACCGTAAAATACCAGCGGGTCCAAACGCCCACTTTGGATCATCCAAGAGATCAACTGACAGATAATTGCCAGCAAGTGTGAACCCAACAGTTCCAATTTCGCCAAAGCCAATTGGTGCTATTGCCCACACAACATCGTCAGCCCCTTGATACTCCGGCCCCGCGCCGAAACCAAAGGCAAGGAACGCGCTTGGCAAATCATTGTCACTTGTCTGAGCAATCAACGCGGCTGGTAAAAGAGAGAGAGACAACACCATACCGAGCATAGCTATGGCTGATTTCATACTGCCGAACTTTCATTTACGACGATCTTCAGAATGTTAGCTCTCTTCCTAGGCAAGATAAATTGCCCCAGCACTCTATGCAACATGCGCCAGATCTGCCAATTCAACAACCTGCAACGACGCGACATTTTGACTGAATTTAGGTCTAGTTTCGCCAAACCCCGCTCAACACTAATCGCTTGAAGTCCTAACTAAGGCACAAGCCAAAATTCTGCCCCATCCAGGATCATGGCCCGCTGCAAAAGGTAGGCGACAACGTAAAGGATACCGATGGCACAATCGCGCCCGAGGGGCCTGCAACACAGCCTTTTGACCGATTGCTTCAACGCCTCTGGACAAGATTTTTCTGGCACACTATCCCGCCATCCGGCAATGATGCCCGCAACGCGATAATCACAGGACCACTTTATGCCCGCCATCGAAACAGCCCTGCCCCTCCTGATGCTCTGGGCCGTGATTGGCTATCTACTGGGTTCAATTCCGTTTGGCATGGTCTTGTCCAAATTCATGGGGCTTGGAAACCTGCGCGAGATCGGGTCAGGCAACATTGGCGCCACCAATGTGTTGCGCACCGGTTCCAAGAAAGCCGCTGCGGCCACGCTGCTGTTGGACGGAGCCAAAGGCGCTGTTGCGGTTTTGCTCGCCCGCGCGCTCGTCGCTGAGGACGCGGCCCAGCTTGCAGGTCTTATGGCGTTCCTCGGACACTGTTATCCGGTCTGGCTTAAGTTCAAAGGCGGCAAAGGAGTCGCGACTTTCCTTGGTCTTATGCTTGTTCTCGCATGGCCCGTCGGCATTGCATGCTGTTTAACCTGGCTGGCGACTGCCGCGCTCAGCCGCATTTCTTCCCTGTCCGCCCTTGTCGCCGCGGCCTCCAGCACATTCTGGATGATACTCTTGGGCCACCCCTCCGCGTTTTTCATGGGGATCGCCCTGACGCTTATCGTGTTCTGGCGCCACCGCGACAATATCCGCCGTTTGCGTGCAGGAACTGAGCCAAAAATCGGCGCAAAAGGCTGAGATGAGCGTGCGCATCACGTTGACTTGAGTGTTGCCAACGTCGCAAACGTCCACTTATCGTACCCCATAGCGGTGGCGATGAACGCCTCCCGCGAGGGAGAAACAAGATGGATTTTCAAACCGCCGTCAAAACGGTGCTATCAAAATACGCACATTTCCAAGGCCGCGCGATCCGTTCGGAATACTGGTTCTGGATCCTATTTTGCATAATTGGAAATGCTATATTCCGCCTCTTGGACAGTGTCCTGTTTGCCAACATGCAGGGGCAGCCAATTTCATGGCTCTTTGCTTTGGCCACTTTACTGCCCACCATCGCCGTCGCCGCACGACGGTTGCATGATCAGGACCGTTCTGGCTGGTGGCTCCTATTGGCGATGATCCCGCTTATAGGCCAGCTGATTGTGATCTACTGGCTCATCCAGCCCGGAACGGACGGCCCAAATCAGTTTGGCGAAAAGACCACGACTTAGACTGAAGCGGGCTGGTTACACAGCCCGTCTTCATTTGGATTTGCGGCTCAATAGCTAAAGTCGCTGTAAATTTGCGTTAAATCGCCATTCCATTCGCCGTGATAGCAGTCCAGCAATTCATCAGCGGGCACTTTGCCGCTCTCGATGCTTTCTTTCAACGCGTTCAGGAAGTGGGTTTCATTCGGCACCAGCCCACCCGCGCCCTCTTTGGCACGCGCGATCAAGCCAGCCTCAGAAATTTCCAGCACTTGGCGCGCCAAGTCATGCATTTTCACGCTACCGACCTGCGCCTGCAAGCCCTGCTCGCTCGCTGCGACGCGCAGCGCCTCGCGGGTCTCAGCGTCCCAATTCTTAGCCAAATCCCAAGCCGCATCCAACGATGCCTGATCATACATCAACCCAACCCAGAACGCAGGCAAGGCACAGAGCCTGCGCCAAGGGCCACCATCCGCGCCGCGCATTTCCATATATTTCTTGATCCGCGCTTCGGGGAAGGCGGTGGTCAAGTGATCCGCCCAGTCGCTGAGCGTTGGCACTTCACCGGGCAGAGCGGGCAGCTCGCCCTTCAGAAAGTCACGGAACGACATGCCCAGCGCGTTAATATATTTTCCGTCGCGGTACACAAAATACATCGGCACATCGAGTGCATATTGCACATAGGCTTCAAAGCCAAAACCGTCCTCAAAAACAAACGGCAACATGCCGGTGCGCGACGCATCCAGATCGCGCCACACGCGCGAGCGCCAGCTTTTGTGCCCATTGGGTTTGCCGTCCAGAAACGGCGAATTCGCAAACAAAGCTGTCGCCACCGGCTGCAATGCCAAGGCCACACGCAGCTTTTGCACCATGTCGGCCTCAGAGGCGAAATCAAGGTTCACCTGCACCGTGCAGGTGCGCCGCATCATGGTGGTGCCCATGGTGCCAACCTTGCCCATATAGCTGTCCATCAACTTGTAACGCCCTTTGGGCATGAGAGGCATATCTTCATGCTTCCAGATCGGGGCCGCGCCCAGACCGATAAAGCCCACACCGATCTTGTCAGCAATGTCTTTCACATCAGAAAGGTGCTGGTTCACCTCATCACAGGTCTGATGAATGCTCTCCAATGGGGCACCAGACAGCTCCAACTGCCCGCCCGGCTCAAGACTCACATTGGCGCCGTCTTTCTCAAGCCCGATCAGTTTGCCGCCTTCTTCCACCGGCGACCAGCCATGGCCGTCGCGCAGCCCTTGCAGCACTGCCAGAATAGAGCGTTTGCCCTCAAAAGGCAGCGGCTTAAGCGTGTCTTTGCAATAGCCAAACTTCTCGTGTTCGGTCCCGATGCGCCAATCCTCGCGCGGTTTACAGCCGCTCTCCAGATATTCGGCCAGCTGGTCGTGGTGTTCAATCGGCCCGCCGCCGGACTGTGGAATGGACATGGGACTTCTCCGTCCTTTGAAATACACAAGTTCGCTCAGTGGTGCTGTGATTTGGCGCCAGTGTCAATCCAGCTCAGTTCAATGCGCGGCTGTCTTTCTGCCAAATCACAACAGGGTGATCAGGCGCGGACTGCATCTGTTGCAACATATGTTCCATGCGTAGCCCGGGTAGAGTGGCAAATGCGTCAAACAGCTTCTCAGCCCCTTCCGCATCCACAGGAATATGCAACGGCGACGCCCCCGGCTGCCACAAGATCCAAACCGTTGGCGTAGATCCCCCGTCCAACGTCAGCCGCATCATATCTGCCATCGCAACGGTGCCGCCACTGAGCGGGCCAAAATACATGACCTCGCCTTCATCGACCTGCACGACGCCCTGTCCACCGCTGTCCCCGCGAAACCGCGCCCGCTGCACACCACTATACACCAGAACGGCCCCCACGATGACCACGGCAATGCCCAGCCATTTCAAGACACCGAATCCGCTGGCCCACCATAGGCCAAGCAACACAACAGCCACGCCAATCAGCGCATCCCGCCACCGCATCACAGCGGCGCCGGCTTCTGGTCGGATAAAACTCACTGCCAATCTCCAAGGGCTTGCTGCCAAAGCGTCATCGCCGCCACGGCAGCCGTATCCGCCCGTAAAATACGTGGTCCCAAACTTACCACATGCGCAAAGGGCAAAGCACGTAAGCGCTCCCGCTCAGGCGGAGAGAACCCGCCTTCCGGCCCGATCAGGATCGCCCAGGGGCCACCCTCTGATGCCGCCAACTGCTTGGCGCTGCCAACCTCGGCCTCATCACAGAACATCAGCTGACGTCCCACCGGCCAGTCCTCAAGCAGCTTGTCCAATTTGGTCAATTCGGTGACTTCAGGCACATAGGTGCCGCCACATTGCTCCGCCGCCTCAACCGCATGGGCCTGCAAACGATCCTGACGCATCCGGTCCGAATTTGTGTATTCGGTCTGCACCGGCACGATCCGGCAGGCGCCCATCTCGGCGGCCTTCTCAACGATGAAATCCGTGCGCGCCTTTTTGATCGGCGCAAAACACAGCCACAAATCCGGCGGCATCTGCAACGGCTGGGTCTGCTGCACACAAATCAGCACGCCATTGCGTTTGTTGGCGACCACCACTTCGGCCCGCCATTCTCCGTCGCGCCCGTTAAACAGCGACACCACATCGCCCACGCTTAGGCGCATTACCGCAAACAGGTAATTCGCCTGATCGCGCTCCAGAGGAATGGTTTGCCCTTCCCCTAGCGGGTGATCTACATACAGTCTGACTTTTGCATTTTTCATGGGGACATTCATATGGCCACTCCGCCCGCAACGCCAGAGCCTCAGGATCAGGTTTCAGACGCCGTGCGCGGCAATTGGGTGGATCATCTCGCGCCAGCTTGGACGCGCCCCTACCTACGCCTGTCACGCGCGGACCGCCCGATTGGCACATGGCTGCTGCTTTTGCCCTGCTGGATGGGGCTCGGACTGGCGATATTGTGGGACGGCCAAGCCAGCCTGCAGGATTTGTGGATTTTCATCGGCTGTGCATTGGGGGCTTTTCTGATGCGCGGCGCAGGCTGCACATGGAACGACATTACTGATCGAGAGTTTGACGGTCAGGTCGAACGCACCCGATCACGCCCAATCCCCTCAGGCCAAGTCAGCGCCAAACAGGCCGCTGTCTGGATGATCCTGCAGGCGCTGATCGCCTTTGCAATTCTGCTCACTTTTAACCGCAACGCGATCTTGTTGGGCGTGCTGTCGCTCTTGCCTGTCGCCGTTTACCCCTTTGCCAAACGCTTTACGTGGTGGCCCCAAGTGTTTCTGGGTCTGGCCTTTAACTGGGGCGCGCTGCTGGCCTGGACCGCCCATACAGGCACGCTGAACGCACCAGCCATCGTCCTCTATGTCGCGGGAATCAGCTGGACCTTGTTCTACGACACGATCTATGCCCACCAAGACACCGAGGACGACGCATTGATTGGTGTGAAATCCACCGCGCGTTTATTTGCCGAAAAAACCCCGCAGTGGCTTCAATTCTTTTTGATCACCACCGTCAGCCTGCTCGCGCTTGCCGTGATCCTCAGCGCTTTGGATCGCGGTCCCGTGTCTCTGGCCGTAGCACTGTTGGGCCCACTGGCTATGGGCTGGCACATGCAATGGCAGCTCCGAATGCTCAAAACGGATGACCCCGAAAGGCTACTCATGTTGTTTCGCGCCAACCGCGATACCGGCCTTATTCCGCTGCTGTTTTTTGCGATCGCCTTTTTCCTGTGATTGCATGCGACGTTTAAGCATCGTATCACACCGCCACCCACTCTAAACTGATCGAATGAATGCGCCTTTCTTCACTGCTCATCGTCTTTTCCACTTTTGCCACAGCTGCCCTGCTGTCATTGGTGGCCGCAAGCTTCTCAGCCGACCTCGTCGAAGAGAGCTCTAAATCCTCCATTGAGCACGAGTTTACCGTGCAAGGCCTCGATTGGGCCGAAGTCTATGCCGAAGGACTAGAGGTCTATCTGGCAGGCGTCGCCCCCTCCGAAGCGGCGCGCTTTCAGGCGATTTCCGCCGCCGGACGTATTGTTGATGCAAGCCGTGTGATCGACAACATGCTGATTGAAGCGACAGCCGACATCGCCCCTCCACGCTTTTCGGTTGAAATCCTGCGCAACGACACGGGCATATCCCTGATTGGTCTTATTCCCGAAGGTTCAAATCGCGACACCATCGTGGCGAACCTGCACAAACTGGTCGGCGAGGACATGGTCACCGATTTGCTGGAAGCCGCCGCGTATGACGCGCCCTCAGGCTGGGACGAGGCCACGCGCTATGCGCTGGCCGCTCTGCGCCAATTGCCCCGTTCAAAGATCTCGATCGAAGCAGGCGAAGTCACCATAACTGCAATGACAGATAGTGCCGAACGCCGCGTCGGCCTTGAGAGTGACCTATTGCGTCGTGCTCCAAACGACGTTGTCGTTAATCTGGACATCTCCGCACCCCGCCCTGTGATTACGCCATTTACACTGCGCTTTGTGATTGATGAGGAAAGCGCACGTTTTGATGCCTGCTCCGCAGACAGCGACGCCGCGCGCACACGCATTCTGACCGCAGCCCGCAGCGCAGGCATGACAGGAATGTCGGATTGTAAAATTGGTTTGGGTGTCCCGACACCAACATGGGGCCGCGCCGTCGAGCGCGCCATCGCCGGTCTCGCGGACATTGGTGGCGGCACTGTGACCTTCTCGGATGCCGACATAACACTGACAGCTGCGATGGGCACCGAACAGGTCGTGTTTGACCGCGTCATTGGAGAGCTCGAAGGCAATCTGCCCGATATCTTTGCGCTGCATTCCGAACTGCCCAAGCAGGACGATGACAACCTCATCACCGTTGCGCCGGAGTTCACCGCCACACTCAGCCCCGAAGGCTTGGTGCAACTGCGTGGCCGCCTCGCCAACGAGATTTCGCGTGAAACCACCCACAGCTATGCCAAGGCGCGCTTTGGCAGCGACCAAATCTATATGGCCGCTCGACTCGATGAAAACCTGCCGGTCAGTTGGCCGTTTCGCGTAATGGCAGGCATGGATGCGCTCTCACTCCTGCACAACGGCACGCTTTCGGTCACCTTGGACAGCGTGACAGTCATGGGCCGCACCGGAAATCCCGACGCCAATGCGACCATCGCGCTGATCTTGGCTGAAAAGCTCTCTCCGACAGATCAGTTCTCAATCGATGTCACCTATTTGGAAGAACTTGACCCGTTGGCAGCACTCCCCACACCGGAAGAATGCGTCGCCAATATCCGTAGCGTCCTAAAAGACCAGAAAATCGCCTTCGAGCCGGGGTCCGGCGACCTTGACGAGAGCGCTGCGAAAACCATCAATGAAATTGCCGCGCATCTGAACGAATGTCCGGACCTGTCTCTGGAAATTCAAGGCCACACTGACAGTCAGGGTCGCGAGTCCATGAACCTCGCGCTCAGCCAAACCCGCGCCCAATCGGTGCTCAATGCCCTTCAGGACCGCCGCATTCTCACGTCGGGTTTCACCGCGCAAGGCTATGGTGAAAGCATGCCCATCGCTGACAACGACACCGCCGAAGGCCGCGAAGCCAATCGCCGGATCGAATTTGTTTTGGTGGAACCGGAAACTGAGGACGAGGCGGCGACCGAAGGCCACGAGGCCAGCTCAGAGGGTGAAGCAGCTGCGGATGAGGCGGAAGCCACATCCGAAGGCGGAGCTGATACTGAGGCTGAGGCTGAGGCTGAGGCTGAGGCTGAGGCTGAGGACGCCCCCACAGAGGCACCTGAAGCACAAGATGCCAATTCTGCTGACGCCAATGGAGAGACAGAGCAACAGACTTCAGAGCAGGCACCAGCCGAATCCGGTGAGACTGAAACAGCTGACGCAGAGGCCGAACCTTCCTCAGACGAAGCCCCAGCAGACGCATCTGATGATGCCGAAGCCACCACGACCACAGAACCCGCCCAAGACACACAACCTGAGACGCCAACCGAAGACGCCGCAGCAGTAGACACCACAGCTGAAGATGGCGGGGAGAACACGACCAATGACACGAACTGAGTTTATTTTTGCCATCGCGGTCATCCTGTTCGTCGCCTTTTGCATGGGATGGTTTGCCAATTGGCTGGTCCACCGCTTTACCCGCGTCGCCCAAGCGGACGTAGATGAGCTTGAGCGCATGGGCCAAGAGCTGCACGAAGCCGAAGAAACCCGCGATCAGGCGATTACCTACCTGCAACAGCGGGAAGCCGAGCTAACCAATCAGCTGACTCAAACCGAAGCTGAACTCTCCGCAGCCATGGAAGGTCTGCGCGATGCGCGCCGCGAAGCAGAAGAGCTGCGCGCCCGCGTCGAAGGCTAGTGCCACAAGCGCCGTCTTGGCACCGTCTTGGCGGTGCCCTTTCAAAATTTTACAAGATTTTGCGCCGACCTCCGTCCCTATTGAGCAGGCCCGAATTCCGCTAAAATGGCCGCAAAACCGCACCGTCGTGATACCGACGCAATACCGACGTGATACAGACAGCGATTTTGGCGCTTAAATTCCCGGCCAAGGCGTGTCCTCAGACGGCACAGGCCGCGGCCCTCCGTCCTCGTCAATCGCGACATAAGTGAACACGGCTTCCGTGACTTTTTCGTAAATCCCGCGACGGTGACGAAACGCCCAGGCTTCAATCCGTACCGCCATCGAGCTGCGCCCGACCCGTTCCACCCACGCCCAGACGCATAGAATATTACCGACTTTCACGGGACGTATGAATTTCATCGCGTCCACCGCAACAGTCGCAACCCGCCCCTTGGCACGCTGACCGGCAACGATGCCGCTGGCGCTATCCATCTGGCTGAGAACCCACCCGCCAAAAATATCGCCGTTGATGTTCACATCCTTGGGCATGGCCGACACGCGTAGGGTTGCTTCGCCCTCGGGGCGTTTTTCATCTGGGAGGCTCATGGCGGATCCTTTCACTGGCTAACCTAACGTAACCCTCTGGCCATGTGGTGGAAAGCTGGTAGAAACCCCTAAGCAAGGAAAGGCACAGATGCGCCAGTTTGACATCATCGTGATCGGCGCAGGACCCGCGGGCAGTGCGGCGGCAACTTGGGCCGCCAAACTGGGTCACTCGGTGGCCTTGATCGACAAGGCCACATTTCCACGCAACAAGCTTTGCGGCGGGCTCTTTACAGAACGCAGCCGCGCCTATTACACCGAGATTTTCGGGCAGGACTTTGACCTGTCGCGTGCCGTGACCCGCCGCGACATCAGCTTCTTCTATGGCGGGCAAGAATTATCCAAACTGCAAGGTGTCCCGCCCCTGCATCTGGTGATGCGCCTTGATCTCGACGACACGTTGTACCGACACGCCATTTTCGCCGGAGCGGTTGATTTCACCGGGCGTCCCATCTCTCAACTATCAAATAACACGGTTACTTTTCGCGACGGCGAAACACTAAGTGCCAAAATTATAGTCGGCGCGGACGGGGTGAATTCCATCGTCGCACGGCATCTCTTTGGCACCGCGTTTGACCCCACAACCATTGGCTTTGGTCTTGAGATCGAAGTCCCCGAAACCACTTTGCCCCCCCAAGCTTTGCCTTTACGCATCGATTTTGCCGCAGCAGATTGGGGCTATGGTTGGAGCTTTCCCAAACAGCATTCAACAACCGTGGGCATCGGCGGAGTACATGCACGCAATTCCGACATGAAGAGCCACTTCTCGACCTACCTTAAAACGTTGGGAATGAAACCTTCCGAGATAAAATTCAAAGGTCACTACCTGCCTTTTGGCGACTTCCGCCGCACACCCGGGCAGGGCCATATTTTGCTCGCAGGGGATGCTGCAGGACTTGTGGATCCGATCACTGGTGAAGGTATCGCATTCGCCATGAAGAGCGGTCAGATCGCAGCCCAAGCCGCCAGCGAAGCCCTAAAAGATGGGACTGAGAACACAGCCCTCAAACGCTACCAAACCGGCCTCAAAGACATGCACCGCAACTTGCGCATTGCCCGCGCTCTACGCCGTATTGTGTTTTCTGCGCGTTGGCAGCAAGCCTTTATCCAAACCTTCCGCCGCTCTGGCACCGTGCGTATGATGTACATGCGCCTGTTGGCAGGAGAGATGGAATACCCCGAATTGGCGCGCTCGGTCCTGACGCGTCTGCCGCGCTATATTTTGAACGGGTTCAGACGCTCGTCTTGACCCATTTTATGATCGCCGCGGTGGGGGTAACCCCTGAATGTCGGTCGCGCTCTTTGCCGTTCGCAAAGGCCGCCATCGTCGGAATTCCCTTGATGCGATATTTCGCCCCCGCATTGGGATGCGCCTCGGTATTGAGCTTCACCAACCGCGTCTGCCCCGCAAGGATATCTGACGCGGCCTGAAACTGCGGAGCCATTTGACGGCACGGACCACACCACGGCGCCCAAAAATCGACCACGATTGGCAAATCATCATTGCGCATTGCCTTTTCCAGCGTCGCCAAATCGACGTCGGTCACTTTGCCGCCCACCAAAAGCGCGCCGCAAGTGCCGCATTTAGGTTTCGCCGACAGCTTATCAAACGGCACACGATTCAGCTGGCCACAGTCAAAACAGGTTAATTTCTTGCCACTCACGACGACGCTCCATCACATTCCGCATTTGGAATTAATATATGTACGACCTTTGCAATGTGAACCCTTTCAGGGTTTACGCAAACAAAAGGCCGAGGTTTGCCCCGGCCTTCCGTAACATCAAATCTTAGATGAACCCAATCAGTTCAGAGCTTTGTCTGAAATCGCATGTGTCCACGCGCCTTCCGGCATTTTGGTGATCACAGGGTCAGAACCGCCTGACATCAGGCTTTCAACCGTGCGGTCAAAGTCGGCTGGGTCCAATGCGCCATTGCTACCAGCGGTCAGCTTGGCGATTTCGCCCATCATACGTTTCTGGTGCTCTTCGGTCTGTGCACCGGACGCGTCGTTATCCAGAACAATCATGGCGGCTTCATCTGGGTTTTCTTCAGCCCACTTCCAGCCCTTCATAGACGCACGCACAAAGCGCACCATTTTGTCTTCAAAGGCAGGATCAGCAAGGTTTTCTTCCAGCACATACATGCCGTCTTCCAATGTGGCGACGCCCTGCTCTTCGTATTTGAACACCACCAGATCATCTGGTGTCAGACCCGCATCAATCACCTGCCAGTATTCGTTATATGTCATGGTCGACACACAGGCCGCCTGACCTTGCAGGATTGGATCCACGTTAAAGCCCTGCTTTAGAACGGTCACTCCACCCTCTGATCCATCTGTCGCCAGCCCCAGTTTGCTCATCCAGCTCAGGAATGGATACTCGTTGCCGTAGAACCAAACACCCAGCGTTTTACCGGCGAAATCTTCGGGGCTCTCCACACCAGCATCCTTGCGACATGTCAGCATCATGCCCGAGCTTTTGAACGGCTGGGCGATATTCACAAGTGCCAAACCTTTTTCACGGCTCGCCAAAGCGGAAGGCATCCAATCCAAAACCACGTCGGCACCGCCACCGGCGATCACCTGGGCGGGGGCAATATCAGGACCACCGGGTTTGATGGTGACGTTCAGGTCTTCTTCACCGTAAAAGCCTTTGTCTTGCGCCACATAGTAGCCAGCGAACTGGGCTTGCGTGACCCACTTCAGTTGCAGCGTCACATCATCAGCCGCCTGCACCATGCTGGCGCTGAGACCCAATGCGGCCGCACCGATTGTTTTCATAATTGTTTTCATTTGCTTATACTCCTTGTTGGTATTGGCTTTTGTTTGTTTTCTACACCGTCTCCGCGGCGCTTGTGACAAAGCTGAACCCCTTGGGGTAGCTGTGAAACCCGTCAAAATCTCCTTTGCCGATCTCTGCACCCTTGCTGCGCAGAATGGCGTATCCTTGCGACATATGGAAAAAGAAATTTGGTCCTGCATACTCATGAAAAAACTCTGAGGCAGATTGCGTCAGCTGCGCCTCCCCTGCCACATGGCGGATTTCGCGGCTCTCCTGTCCAGCAAAATCTGCTTCGGACAGCCCACTGAGCAACGACAAAACCGCCGCGCCGCACTCCGTTAGGCTTGCGCCATCTGTGACATCCTCCAGGTGTGGCAGCTCACGTCCCATCACCGGCCACAGCGCGCGTAACACATAGCCCTGCGCAATCGCAAAATGCTCAAGCGCACTGAAACCATCATCACTCAAACGCGCCTCTAACTGCTGAGGAGACGCTTTGTGCGTCAGCACAGCGATCTGGCCAAGGTAGCGTTCAAACACCCCGATTTGGTCAAAGATCGCTGTGTGCTGCATGCTCTGGACTTACCCTTTTCTCTGCGACGGGTGCCAAAACGTCACTGATTTTTCCAGCAACGCGACACTCCCATAAAACGCCGACCCCACAATGGCGGCTACGACAATCTCGGCCCAGACCATGTCAAGCGCAAGGCGTCCGACCTCAGTTGAGATGCGAAAGCCCATGCCTTTGATCGGACTGCCAAAAAACTCGGCAACAATGGCGCCGATCAGCGCTAAGGTGGTCGCAATTTTGAGGCCGTTAAAGATAAATGGCATCGCCGCAGGCAGACGTAGTTTGATCAATGTCTGCATATAGGTTGACGCATAGGTTCGCATCAAATCACGCTGCATCGCATCTGTCGCCTGCAATCCCTGCACTGTGTTCACCAACATCGGGAAGAACACCATGATGACCACCACAGCTGCTTTGGATTGCCAGTCAAACCCGAACCACATCACCATAATTGGCGCCATGCCGATGATCGGCAGTGCGGCCACGAAATTGCCCACTGGCAGCAGACCGCGCTGCAAAAACGGAAAGCGGTCAATCACAATGGCCAGCAAGAACGCCGCGCCACAGCCCATGATATAGCCCGACAGCGCGCCCTTTAGACCGGTCTGCACAAAATCCTGCCACAGGATTGGCGTCGAGGTCGCAAAACGGACCGCAATCGCGGACGGAGGCGGGAGCAAAACGGGGCTGATTTCAAACCCGCGCACCACACATTCCCAAATGATCACCAAGGTCAGACCAAAAATAGTAGGCACCGCCAACGATGTGAAACGCGTTGTGGGTCGCTTCGACAGCCACACATTCAACACCATCCCGATCACCCATGAAGAGACCGCCAAGACAAGCCAGATCATTGTGCCATCCCCATGCGTTTTAGAACCAGTTTTTGGATCATTCCTATGATGCCGACCAAAGCCGCAGCCAGCGCCGCCGCCGTAATCAACGCGCTCCAAATCTGGATGGTTTGGCCATAATAGCTTCCCGCCAACAATCGCGCGCCCAGACCGGCAACAGCGCCCGTCGGCAATTCACCCACGATCGCACCAACCAGAGACGCTGCCATCGCCACCTTGAGCGAGGTAAACAGAAACGGCATTGATGACGGTAGGCGCAACTTCCAAAATTCCTGCGCGCCGCTCGCGTTCCAGGTTTTCATCTGGTCCAGCTGCATCCGCCCGGGACTGCGCAGCCCTTTGACCATGCCGACGACCACAGGGAAAAAGCTCAGATACATTGAAATCACAGCTTTGGGCAAAAGCCCCGAAATCCCGATCGCGTTCAGCACAACAATGATCATCGGCGCAATCGCCAGAATGGGAATGGTTTGTGACGCAATCACCCACGGCATCACGCTCTTGTCCATGGTCCGATTATACACAATCCCCACCGCTAGCGCGATGCCCAGCGCCGTGCCCATCGCAAAGCCCAGCAAGGTCGAACTTAGCGTAATCCAGCTATGATAGATCAGCGAGCGCTTGGAAAACGCACGCCCCTCGATCACTTTCTGCCCCGTGGTTTTCCAAATCTCCTGCCCCACTTGATGGGGCGCTGGCAGCTTGGGTTTTTCCTGACTCAATGTATCTGTGACCAACTCCGAGAAGCTCAACGTCACATCCGCGCGCTTGGCCTTATCCTGCGCCCATGCGGAATTCAGCGCCACAGCGCCAGCATACCACAGCACAAAAATGGCGATGACCACGGTGATGATCGGCCCTATGCGAAACCAAAACCCCTTCATTGCACCCACTCCATGCGAATTTCGCGCACCGTATTTGGCGGCTCGGCCTCATGGCGAGAGACCTCGACAAAACCTTCGCGCTTGTAAAACCGCTGCGCGCCCTCATTGGGCTCATGGGTGCGCAGCCAGATAAAATCGCGCCCTTCCTTGACCTTATCCATCAGTGCTTTACCCAAGCCCGCGCCGGAGCGGGCACAATACAGCCCCCCCACGCGGCGCTCGGCAGGGTCATATGACAAATAGCCCGCGACAGGTGCGCCAATCACCCAGATCTCCCGATCCGGCAACGCATCACGAATAAATCCGGCAATCTCTTCGGGTGTATAAATCGACGGCATCCAGCCTGTCTCTGCTTCCCAATCGCACACGATACGCGCCATCGCAGGCGCGTCCTCTGTGCCGGCGCGTCTGATGGTCAAATCAGTCATCAGCGTGCCCCGCCCGCAATCCATCACGCACGCGATGGGCAATCTCGATGAACTCGGGACTGTCGCGAATATCCAGGGGACGCTCTTTGGGCAGCGTGCTTTCGATAACATCGGTAATCCGTCCCGGACGCGGGCTCATCACCACAATCTTGGTCGATAGATACACCGCCTCGGGGATCGAATGCGTCACAAAGCCGATGGTTTTGTTGGTACGTGCCCACAAGTCCAGCAATTGCTCGTTCAAATGGTCGCGCACAATTTCATCCAATGCTCCAAACGGCTCATCCATCAACAATATATCAGCCTGAAATGCCAAAGCCCGCGCAATTGACGCCCGTTGCTGCATCCCACCGGACAACTGCCACGGGTACTTTTTGTCAAACCCTTCCAGATGCACCAGCTCCAGCACTTCGTTCACCCGCTGATCCTGTGTGGCTTTATCCACCCCCATGATCTCTAGCGGCAGGCGGATGTTGCCGCCAATTGTGCGCCACGGATACAGGCCCGCATGCTGAAAAACATAGCCATAGGCCCGCGCTTTGCGCGCCTCAGCCGCACTCACGCCATTTACGGTAATCTCACCGGCCGTGGGCGTTTCAAGATCGGCCATCACCCGCAAAAACGTGGTCTTGCCACAGCCTGACGGTCCGATAAAGCTGACGAAGTCGCCGCGGTTGATCTCTAGGTTCACATCCTTAAGCGCATGCACCGGACCATCATTGGTCTCAAACGTCAGGCTTAGATTTTTGGCGCTGATCACTGTCGACACAGGCGCACTCCCTCTTGCATAGTCATATTTTTAGTGTCCCCAAAGGGAGTAGATTTTTATGCCTGCCAAAGTGTCCGGTGAAATGCCGAAAACCTGCCAGAAACTGCGCCCCGAAAGCACATATGCGGGGAAACAAGGTTTCAATTACTTCGAAGGTATCGCGCGCGAGACCACCGGATCTCAGTCGATCTGCATGCACCTTCTGCGCATCCCGCCCGGCGGACGCGCCAAGGCGCATATGCACGAAAGCCATGAAACGGCGATTTACGTACTCGAAGGGGCCGCGATCATGTATTGGGGCGACCAGCTTGAACACCTGATGGAAACCAACGCTGGCGATCTGATCTACATCCCCGCCGGCATGCCGCATCTGCCGATGAACACGGGCAACGTCGAGGCCGTTGCGGTCATCGCGCGCACCGATCCGCACGAGCAGGAAAGCGTGAAGCTTCTGCCCGAGCTGGAAAACTTGGTGCCGCAATAACCGCATCCTTTATACACCCGTCGCCGGAATGCCTGAACGCTTCACCGGCTGCGGCGCGCTCAGCTCTTTCCATGTGGAAAGCGCCTTGTTCACCGTCGCATTGGCTTCACGCTCGACAAACTTGCCGTGGCCTTCTTGTGTGCGGATTTCGCCGTCATGCACCGCCACTTGACCGCGTGTGAGCGTAAAGCGTGGCAGGCCTTTAACCTCTTTGCCTTCAAAGACGTTGTAATCAATTGCCGACTGCTGACTACCCGCCGAAATGGTCTTCGACTTCTCCGGATCCCAAACGACCAGATCCGCATCCGCGCCGACCAAAACCGCGCCCTTTTTCGGGTAGCAGTTCAGGATTTTGGCAATGTTGGTGCTGGTCACTGCGACAAACTCATTCATAGTCAACCGACCTGTTGCGACGCCATGCGTCCACAGCATCGGCATGCGATCCTCAAGCCCGCCGGTGCCGTTGGGGATCTTGGTAAAGTCGCCCACGCCATAGCGTTTCTGCTCTGTTGTAAACGCACAGTGATCCGTCGCCACAACGCTCAAACTCCCCGACTGCAACCCCGCCCACAGGCTATCCTGATGCTGCTTGTTGCGGAACGGCGGGCTCATCACGCGCCGCGCTGCATGATCCCAGTCTTTGTTGAAATACTCGCTCTCATCCAGCGTCAGATGCTGGATCAGCGGCTCGCCCCAAACGCGCTTACCTTGCATGCGCGCACGCCGAATGGCCTCGTGACTGTCCTCACAGGACGTGTGCACCACGTAGAGCGGCACCCCTGCCATATCAGCAATCATGATCGCACGGTTGGTCGCTTCGCCTTCAACCTGTGGCGGACGCGAATAGGCATGCGCCTCAGGCCCATTGTTGCCCTCAGCCAACAGCTTTGCAGACAATTCCGCCACCACATCGCCATTCTCGGCATGCACCATGGCAATGCCGCCCAATTCGGCCAGACGGTTAAACGATGCATAAAGCTCGTCATCATTCACCATCAGCGCGCCTTTATAGGCGAGGAAGTGTTTGAAGGTGTTGATCCCGCGCGTCTCAATCACGGTCTTCATATCATTAAAGACCTGCTCCCCCCACCATGTCACCGCCATGTGGAAGGAATAGTCACAGTTCGCGCGGGTCGATTTATTGTCCCAGCGCTTCAGCGCATCCAGCAGGCTTTCACCGGGGCTTGGCAGGGCAAAATCCACCACCATCGTGGTGCCGCCGGCCAGACCCGCGCGTGTGCCGCTCTCAAAATCATCGCTGGAATAGGTGCCCATGAACGGCATCTCAAGGTGCGTGTGCGGATCAATCCCGCCCGGCATCACATAACAGCCGGTGGCGTCCAACTGCTCATCGCCGGACAGGTTCTGTCCAATCTCGGTAATCACCCCGCCTTCAATCAACACATCCGCCTTATAGGTCAGATCCGCCGTAACAATGGTTCCGTTCTTAATAACCTTGGTCGACATCAATCCACTCCCTGAATTCTGCGCGCCATTAGCGCTCTTATCTTTCCGGCCCCCGCTTCCTCTTGCGGGAAATATCCCGGGGGTTTGGGGGCTGGCCCCCAACTTAGTCTGTGTGTGGCGGTTACCCCCCACGTTGATCTTCGTCTGGAGTTAACCACCGTGTCTTTTGGCTTAAGCTTGTAACGCTCACCCTACGATTTCAGCCGTCTCCAAAACCGCATGCAGCAACACATCTGCGCCAGCCGCCGCCCATTCTTTGGAAATCTCTTCCGCCTCATTGTGGCTTAGCCCATCCACACAGGGACACATCACCATCGCTGTCGGTGCCACTTGATTGATCCAGCAGGCATCATGGCCTGCCCCGGAAATCAGATCACGGTGGCTATAACCCAACCGCTCCGCAGCACCGCGCACAGCACTCACGCAAGCCTCATCAAATTTCACCGGATCAAAGCCGCCCACCTTCTCAAAGGAAATCGTCAGCCCCATCTCTTCGGCAATCCGCGATCCATCCAGTCGCAGGCGGGTCTCCATGTCTTCAATCACCGACAATTCGGGCGAGCGGAAATCAACGGTAAACACCACTTTGCCGGGGATCACGTTACGCGAATTTGGATACACATCGATATGACCCGCAGCCCCCACCGCATGCGGTGCATGGCTCCACGCAATCTCATCCACTTTCTCCAGAATTTTCGCCATACCCAGACCGGCATTCTTGCGCATTGGCATCGGAGTCGAGCCGGTATGCGCGTCTTTGCCCTCAATCGTCACCTGCGTCCAAGACAACCCCTGTCCGTGTGTGACGACGCCAATATCTTTGTTCTCAGCTTCCAGAATCGGCCCCTGCTCGATGTGTAGCTCAAAGAAAGCGTGCATCTTGCGCGCGCCAACCTCTTCCTCGCCGCGCCAGCCAATGCGCTTTAGCTCGTCGCCAAATTTCTTACCTTCGGCATCTTCAATGTCATAGGCCCACTCTTGGGTGTGAATACCCGCGAACACACCTGACGCCAGCATCGCAGGCGCATAACGTGTGCCTTCTTCATTGGTCCAGTTGGTCACGACAATCGGATGTTTGGTCTTGATGCCCAGATCTTTCATCGTGCGCAGCAGCTCCAGCCCGCCCAGTACACCTAAGACGCCATCATACTTGCCGCCCGTCGGTTGGGTATCCAAGTGTGATCCGACATAGACCGGCAACGCTTCAGGATCAGTGCCAGGATAGGTGGCAAACATGTTGCCCATCTGATCCAAACCCATGTCGCAGCCCACAGCCTCACACCAGCTCTGAAACAGCGCGCGGCCCTCACCATCTTCATCGGTCACAGTCTGGCGATTGTTACCACCCGCGACGCCAGGGCCGATCTTGGCCATCTCCATCAGACTGTCCCACAAACGGTCCGCGTTCACCTTCAGGTTTTCGCCGGGTGCACCCATGATCTCATCCCCATCTTCTGGCTCTGGCCCGCGCCGTATTTGGCTGGCCTCTTGCTTTCACGATCATCCTGACCGTATGGTCAAGTTCAGACGA
Organism: Rhodobacteraceae bacterium Alg231-30; assembly: GCA_900143615.1. Classification (GTDB taxonomy): domain Bacteria; phylum Pseudomonadota; class Alphaproteobacteria; order Rhodobacterales; family Rhodobacteraceae; genus Shimia. The sequence continues at coordinate 541,688 of FREU01000001.1, read as the reverse complement.
CCACACCCTGACCAATCGGTCAAGATTTTTCCGCAGAGCGATTTTTATGCCCGAGAGTTCCAACAGTCCGCCCAAGAGCAACAGCAAAAAAATGCGTCGCCAAGAGGCCGAGGCGCTTATTTTGTCAGCAGCAGAAAAAGTCTTTTCAGAAGCAGGCTTTGGCGGTGCCACCATGCAATTGATTGCAGATGTCGCCGGCCTGCCCAAAGCCAACCTGCACTACTACTTTCCAACCAAAGAATCGCTCTATCGCCAAGTGGTGCAAAAGATCTTTCTGGACTGGCTCAAGGCGGCGGATGTGTTTGACCACGCCGATGGTCCAGCTGAGGGAATCGGGGCTTACATCGACGCCAAGATGGAAATCTCGCGCCGCCACCCCGAAGGCTCCAAAGTTTGGGCCTCCGAGGTTATGCACGGCGCACCTGTCATTCAGGATTATCTCGAAACCACTCTAAAGGAGTGGACCGATGGGCGGATTGCCGTGATTGAACGTTGGATTGCCGAAGGCCGCATGGACGCAATCGACCCGCGTCATTTGCTCTATATGCTCTGGGCGACCACCCAGCATTACGCCGACTTTGGCCATCAAATCGCAACGCTCAATGGTAGTACCGAATTGACCGACGCACAGTGGCAAGAGGCCAAAGAAAATATCAAACGCATTATTTCGCGCGGAATAGGCGCACGCGATTGAAACAATCTATAGACGCAAGGAAATCGCTGAAATAGCTTGAATATCTATTAGCCACGGAACCTTATGCATGCCCGACGCCCCCGCCCGCAAACCCAGCCGCATTCAGCTGCGCAATCGCAAACGCATTCTGGACGCTGCTCTGGAAGTGTTTTCCCGACATGGGTTTCGCGGTGCCACGCTGGATCAAATCGCTGACGAGGCAGGCCTGTCAAAACCCAATATTCTGTATTATTTCGACGGCAAAGAGGCGATCCATGTCACGTTGCTCAATCAGCTGATGGAGACATGGCTTGATCCGCTCGACCACATGGACCCAGAGGGCGAGCCGGTTGAGGAAATCCTCGCCTACATGCATCACAAACTGGAAATGAGCCGTGCATTCCCACGGGAAAGCCGCTTGTTTGCCAATGAAATTCTACACGGAGCACCCCGAATGGCGCCGCATCTGGAATCCGGCTTAAAGCCGCTTTTCATGCGCAAAACGACCTTGATCCAAAGCTGGATAGACGGTGGAAAAATCGCCTCGATCGATCCGCGCCACCTGATCTTCTCGATCTGGTCCACCACACAACATTACGCCGATTTCGACGCACAAGTCCGCGTGCTCATGGACGGTGAAAAAGGCGTTCTGGACGGCGCTGACACCTACCTCGACACCCTGTTTCGAAAATTGCTCGCACCCTGATTTAGTTTGTGCTTCTGCGACTTTTTGGTGCCCCAAATACCTCGGGGGTGGCGGCGCTTGCGCCGGCGGGGGCAGCGCCCCCAAGTCTGCTATTTCAAATAAAAAACCCGCCGAGGCGATGCTTATCCTCGGCGGGGTTTTCAGAGGCGGGAGGTCCTCTGAAACAGGTGCGAACTCACCCCGAATTATTCAGCGGCGGCTGGCATAGGATTGTTGGGATGCCCCAACCAATTGCCATAATCCGCAGAAACCGGCTGTTCAGTGCGCTCATCCATCTCGCCCGCCTCTAGCGTGCGCATGGTGATACAATTTTCCACCGGACAGACATTCACACACAGGTTACAGGCGACGCATTCGTCTTCCTTCACCGTGAACACACGATCCTCAGACATCGCAATGGCCTGATGGCTGGTGTCTTCACAAGCTGCATAGCAACGGCCGCACTTGATACAGTCATCCTCATTGATCACCGCTTTGGTGACATGGTTAAGGTTGAGATACTGCCAATCGGTTACATTCGGCGTTGCCATTCCGACAAAGTCCGCGGTGCTGGTGTGACCTTTTTCATCCATCCACTGGCTCAACCCCGAGATCATCTCTTGAACGATCTTGAAGCCATAGGTCATCACAGCCGTACACACCTGCACGTTGCCCGCGCCCAGCGCCATGAACTCGGCCGCATCACGCCATGTGGTCACGCCACCGATACCGGAAATCGGCAGATTTGCGGTTTCAGGATTGCGGGCAATTTCGGCCACCATGTTCAACGCAATCGGCTTCACCGCAGGGCCGCAATAGCCGCCGTGTGTGCCTTTGCCATCAATCATCGGCTCGGGGCTCATCATGTCCAGATTAACACCGGTGATCGAGTTGATCGTGTTGATCAGGCTGACCGCATCCGCGCCCCCGCGCAGCGCGGCTTCGGCAGGATAAACGATGTTGGTGATGTTGGGCGTCAGCTTCACAATCACGGGCATACGCGTGTTGGCCTTGCACCAGCGCGTCACCATTTCGATGTAATCCGGCACCTGGCCAACGGCTGCGCCCATGCCGCGCTCGGCCATCCCATGCGGACAGCCAAAGTTCAGCTCGATCCCGTCTGCGCCGGTCTCTTCGACCACAGGCAGAATAGCTTTCCACGCATCTTCCTCGCAAGGCACCATCAGCGACACCACCACGGCGCGATCCGGATAATCCTGCTTCACCGATTTGATCTCACGCAGGTTCTGCTGCAGCGGGCGATCGGTGATCAGCTCGATGTTGTTTAGCCCCAAAAGGCGGCGGTCGGCGCCAAAAATCGCGCCGTAACGCGGCCCGTTCACGTTCACAACCGGCGGGCCTTCTTCGCCCAAAGTCTTCCAGACAACGCCGCCCCAGCCTGCTTCAAAAGCGCGACGGACGTTGTATTCCTTGTCCGTTGGAGGGGCAGATGCCAGCCAGAACGGGTTTGGGGATTTGATCCCGACGAATTCACTTGTGAGATTGGCCATGTGCTTATCTCCCTTCTTACGCCATCAACGTGGCGTGAATATCTTCAGCAGCATCGCGGCCTTCCGCCACTGCCGTCACGGTCAGATCGTCGCCACCAGTGGCACAATCGCCCCCAGCCCAAACGCCATCCACGCTGGAGCGTCCGGTGTCATCGACTTTGATCTTGCCCCACTCAAGTTCAGGCAGATCGCTACCTTGCAACGTCTGACCAATTGCCTTGAACACCTGATCCGCCGCCAACCGCACAGTCTGGCCGGTAGGGTTCAGATCATCGTCGGTATATTCAAACTCGATCTCGCGTACCGCCCCATTGCCAATCACTGCTTTGGGGGACGCATTGGTGATGATGTGCACGCCTTTGGAGGTCGCCAGATCTTGTTCAAACACCGACGCATTCATACGGTCTTTGCCACGACGATAAACCAGCGACACATTCAGCGCGCCCAGCAATTTGGCCTGCACCGCCGCATCCACAGCCGTCATACCACCGCCGATGACAACAACGTCGCGCCCAATCGGCAATTTCGCCAGATCGTCTGCCTGACGCAAATCCGCGATGAAATCCGTGGCTGCCTCGATACCGGCTTTGTCTTCGCCTTCAAGGCCCAACGCATTCACACCACCAAGACCAATACCAAGGAACACTGCGTCAAATTCGGCTTTCAATCCATCAAGTGTAATGCCATCGCCCAGCGATTTGCCGGTCTCAACGGTAATGCCACCAATCTTGAGCAGCCAATCCACTTCACGCTCTGCAAAGCTATCGACCGACTTATACGCTGCGATCCCGAATTCGTTCAGGCCACCCGCTTTGGCGCGTGCATCAAACACCGTCACGTCATGGCCATATCCCGCCAGCCTGTGCGCTGCAGACAGACCCGCAGGCCCCGCGCCAACAACGGCGATCTTCTTGCCGGTCGCCGCATCACGTTCAAACGGATGCACGCCAGTATCAACCAAAGTGTCTGTCGCAAAACGCTGCAGGCGACCGATTTCAACCGGCTTACCTTCGGCGGTTTCACGAACGCAGACTTCTTCGCAAAGTGTCTCGGTCGGACAAACCCGCGCGCACATCCCTCCCAGAATATTCTGCGAGAAAATCGTGCGTGCGGCCGCCTCTGGCGTTCCTGTCGCGATCTGGCGAATAAACAGTGGAATGTCGATGTCTGTCGGACAGGCCGTCATACACGGCGCGTCATGGCAGAAATAACAACGATCCGCAGCGACAAGCGCTTCGTGATCGTCAAGACGGGGATGCAAATCCCCAAAGTTCTCGGCAAGCGCTTCAGGCTTCAAACGTCCCGCTGCAATGCCTTCGCTGAACGGTGTGTTGGACATGTTCCCTCCCCATACACCTTGTTTTGGCTATTGCATTGAGGCTGGCACAGGTCCATTTTTTTATCAACTGGTAAAAAGAATTCAATCACCAAAAATACGACAGATATTGAAAACGCTCATGAATTCATCACGAAAATCACATCAAACATGCAATCTGTGGCAGAATTTTCTTGAAATGCGCGCTGGAGGCGGTCAGATGGAAATTGCGAAGTTTCTATTATCGACCACCTGCTGCTACCGGCTCAGTCTTTCGATAAGTGACGAAGCCGTGCTGCCGCATGTCGCGGGCAGAAAGTAAACAGGAGAGAGACGATGGCTACGGGCACCGTCAAGTGGTTTAACACCACTAAAGGTTTTGGTTTTATTGCGCCTGATGATGGCGGAAATGACGTTTTTGTACATATTTCAGCTGTAGAACGTTCCGGCCTCACAGGCCTCGCTGACAACCAGAAAGTCAGCTACGAAATGCAGCCCGGCCGCGATGGCCGTGAAAGCGCAGTAGATCTCGCGCTACTCTAACTCAGATTAAGCCGGGGCCTTATTAGGGCCCCGACTGCCCTAAAACACCTATCCCAATCCGCGCCAAATCAGGCGCGTTTTTTGTTTCAGCCAAGCACATTCATTCCGGCCAAACGCACCTACTGCGCCTGTGCCACCAAATCCGCAACATACGGACCCAGCGCCGCGACAATCAGCGTCACACCTTCCCTGTTAGGATGAATGCCATCCCCTTGCATAACCCGCCCCAACTCATTGGGTGCCACGCTTTGCAAGCCCTCAAAGAAATCCGGTGCCAGCGCAACATCGTAGTCCTGAGCAAGAGAGACATACATCGCCTCAAATGCCGTCTTATAGTCAGCCCCATAGTTCAAAGGTGCACTCATGCCGACAAGCAGGACCTCAACATTCTTCGCCTGCGCGGCCTTAAGAATGCCGGCAAGGTTGGCATGGCTGACCGCCGGATCAATGCCGCGCAACATGTCATTGCCCCCCAATGCGACAATCATCGCCTCAACCTCAGAGTCCAGCGTCCAGTCAACCCGCGCCAACCCGCCCTGTGTTGTGTCACCGGACACCCCTGCATTGCGCAGGATCACATCATGGCCTTGCGCGCGCAGCCAAGCCTCAAGCTGGGGCACAAACCCGTCCTCAAGCGCCAAACCGTAGCCATGTGTCAGACTATCGCCCAGTGCCGCGACCACAACCGGCTCGGCTCGCAACGGCAACGTGACAAAAACGCTGAAAAACAGCGCCTTGCTGAATGTTTTAATCTGTCGATATAGTTTAGTGACCCGTTCCAACAGGTGACCTCCTAATGACAACTGTTCTTTCCCTGAATGATGCCGCTTTGGCGCTGGATGGCAATGCCGGACGCATCGAAATTCTGCGCGGCATTTCATTTGATGTTCACAAAGGCGAGACCTTGGCCCTTGTTGGCCCCTCAGGCTCGGGCAAATCGTCTCTTTTGATGGTCATGGGCGGCTTAGAACGCGCCACAGGCGGCCAGATCACGGCGCTGGAGCATGATCTCTCAACGATGAGCGAGGATGACCTTGCCCGCTTTCGCCGCGCCAACATGGGCATCGTGTTTCAGAACTTTCACCTGATCCCGACGATGACCGCACTTGAGAACGTCGCAACTCCGCTGGAACTGGCAGGGCACCGCGATGCCATGGCGCGCGCAGCTGCCGAACTTGACGCCGTTGGTCTATCCCATCGCGCTGACCACTATCCCAATCAGCTCTCCGGTGGCGAGCAGCAGCGTGTCGCCCTCGCCCGCGCCTCGGCCCCCGCACCGCAGATCCTGCTGGCGGATGAGCCAACTGGAAACCTTGATCAAACCACCGGCACGCTGATCATGGATTTGCTGTTTGACCTCCATGCACAACGCGGCACCACGCTGGTGCTGGTCACCCATTCCAACGCACTGGCAGAACGATGCAGCCGCGTCATCCGTCTGCGCGATGGCACAATCGCGCAAGATGCGGAGAGCCCCACATGAGTCTGCGCCAAGCCGCCCGCCTTGCGCGGCGGGATATCCGCGGGGGATTGCGCGGCTTTAGCGTGTTTCTCGCCTGCCTCATGCTGGGCGTGGCCACCATCGCCGCCATAGGCTCGGTGCGCGCCGCAATCGAGGCCGGGCTGTCCGCCGAAGGTGCGGCCCTTTTGGGCGGTGATGCGGAACTCAGCTTCACCTACCGCTTCGCCAGCGAGGCCGAACGCGACTGGATGGCGCTTAACGCGGTCGCAGTCTCTGAGATTGTCGACTTCCGCTCCATGGCCGTGGTCACACGCGACGGCGAAACCGACCGCGCCCTTGCACAAGTCAAAGCCGTCGACACCGCTTACCCGCTAATCGGCACCACTCTTTTGTCGCCCGACATCTCCTTGCCCCAAGCTTTGGCTGGAGAAAACAACCTGCCTGGTGCTGTGATGCAGCCGCTTCTGGCGGATCGGCTGGAGCTGACCCCCGGAGACATCTTTCGCCTCGGTGAGCAGGATTTTGTCTTCATGGCCCAGCTTTTGCGCGAGCCCGACAGCTCGGGTGGCTTTGGCCTTGCGCCACGTCTCATCGTGACAACCGAAGGGCTTGCAAACTCGGGACTGCTCGCGCCCGGCACATTGTTCACCTCGCACTACCGCGTGACTTTTCCTGATGGTGCGGACCTCACACAGCTCTCCCAAGACGCCCGCGACCAATTTGAAAGCACCGGCCTGCGCTGGCGCGACAGCCGCAACGGCGCACCGGGCCTAAGCCGTTTTGTTGACCGCTTCGGCGCTTTCCTGATCCTTGTTGGCCTCGCAGGACTGGCCGTTGGTGGCGTCGGCGTGTCCACAGCCATTCGCGCCTATCTGGCGCGCAAAACCGAAGCCATCGCAATCCTGCGCAGCCTTGGCGCCACGCGACGCACCATCTTTGCGACCTACTTTCTACAAATCGGCGCAGTGGCAGCCATTGGTATTACTGCGGGGCTCTTGCTTGGTGCACTCCTCCCGATCCTCCTCGCCCCGCTCATCCTGTCAGTCCTGCCATTTCCCGCAGTTTTCACCCTTTACCCAATCCAGCTCGCTGAGGCCGCCCTCTATGGTGCCTTGGCGGCAGCCCTGTTCACCCTCTGGCCACTGGCACGCATAGAGGATGTGCGCCCGTCAACCTTATTCCGCGACGCCTTGGGCGCACGCCACCACTTGCCTGCTCCCAAATATCTTCTCGGGTCCGCTGCATTGCTTTCTGCCCTGATCGGCTCTGCTGCCTTTCTGTCTGGCTCAGCAAGGCTCACCTTGTGGTTCGCCGCTGGAACCGTCGCTGCGATGGCGCTACTGTCTCTGGCCGCATTCCTGCTGAGATTGCTTGTAAAAGCCTTAGCCAAACGCACAAGCGGCGCTGCGCCAATCACCTGGGCACTGCGCGCCATTGGCCGCTCCGGCGAAGCAACCACCCCTGTGGTACTCTCGCTTGGGCTGGGCCTCGCGGTGCTTGCAACAGTGGGACAGGTTGATGGCAATCTGCGCAACGCCATCGCCAATGACTTGCCCGAGGTGGCGCCGTCTTTCTTCTTCGTGGATATCCAACGCGACCAGATGCCCGAATTTTTGGACAAGTTGAATGCAAACTCCGCAGTTTCCAAAATCGAGAGCGCCCCGATGCTGCGCGGAGTGATCACCCGCATCAACGGCAGCCCTGCGCGCGAAGTTGCAGGCGATCACTGGGTCATTCGCGGCGACCGTGGCATCACCTATTCTGACACGCAGCCCGACAATACCACGCTCACCGCAGGGGAGTGGTGGCCTGACGGCTATGATGGCGCGCCTCAAATCAGCTTTGCTGATGAAGAAGCGCTTGAGATGGGGCTCAAGCTTGGCGACACAATGACCGTCAATGTGCTTGGCCGCGACATCACCGCCACCGTAACCAGCTTTCGGGAAGTCGACTTTTCCACCGCCGGAATGGGGTTTGTCATCGCCATGCCCCCCGCCACCCTCGCAGGCGCGCCGCATACTTTCATCTCCACGGTCTATGCCTCTGAGGATGCCGAAGCTGATATTCTACGAGACCTGTCAGCGACCTATCCAAACATCACGGCCATCCATATCCGCGAAGCCGTCGGGCGTGTCTCCGATCTGGTGGCGCAATTGGCCAACGCAACCACCTACGGCGCAAGCGCAATTTTACTGACGGGTCTTTTGGTGATCATCGGCGCCGCAGCCGCCGGACAGCAGACCCGTATTCACGAAGCCGCAATCCTCAAAACACTTGGCGCGCTGCGGTCCCAAATCCTCGCCAGCTTCGCCCTACGTGCAGCGCTTCTCGGCGTCACCGCAGGGCTAATTGCGCTTGCCGTTGGCATCTCCGGCGCTTGGGCGGTCATGGTTTTTGTTATGGAAAGCGACTTTGTGATTGTCTGGCGAAATGCGATCGCAATCGTCATGGCAGGATTGATGACAAACTTGATGGCAAGCCTTGCTTTCTCACTGCCCGCCCTCAAAACTCGCCCCGCCCGCATTTTGCGCGCCAGAGACTGAAATAACGGGCCTCCAAAAACAGGAGGCTAAGGGGGCCAGCCCCCACCTCGGCAAGCCGAGGTCCCCCCGAGGTATTTTCAGCACCAAAAAGCAGCTTGCTACGCCAGACTTTTTGGTGCGCCAAATACCTCGGGGTGAATGACCACCAACGGTAGTCAGAGGGGCAGCGCCCCTTTATTCAGCCGCTTCGGCATAGTCTTCCATGGGCGGGCATGTGCATACCAGATGACGATCCCCCCAAGCGTTGTCCACACGGTTAACGGGCGGCCAGTATTTGTCGACACGGAACGCACCGGGCGGGAAACAGCCTTGTTCGCGGGAATAGGGACGGTCCCAATCTTTGACTAGATCTTCCATCGTGTGCGGCGCCATCTTCAGCGGGTTCACCGCCCCGTCTATCTTGCCGTCCTCAATATCACGGATCTCATCTCGGATCGCCAGCATCGCATCGCAGAAGCGATCCAGCTCAGCCTTGGTTTCAGACTCCGTGGGTTCCACCATCAAGGTTCCGGCCACTGGCCAGCTCATGGTTGGTGCGTGAAATCCGTTATCGATCAGACGTTTGGCGATATCATCAACGCTGATATCCGCACTGTCGGCAAACGGGCGTGTGTCCAGAATGCATTCATGTGCCACGCGCCCTGTTGGGCCTTTGTAAAGCACATCAAACGCCCCTTCGAGACGTTTGGCGATGTAATTGGCATTCAAAATCGCCACGCGCGTCGCTTGCGTGAGCCCCTCGCCACCCATCAACAGCACATATGCCCAGCTGATCGGGAGCAGTGATGGTGACCCAAAGGGGGCTGCCGAAACAGGACCTTCGGTTCCGCCGGTTTCCGGATGGCCTGGCAAGAACGGAGTCAGATGCTCTTTAACGCCAATCGGACCCATGCCGGGGCCGCCGCCGCCATGCGGAATGCAGAAGGTTTTGTGCAGATTAAGGTGGCTCACATCCCCACCCAGATCGCCGGGACGAGACAGACCCACCATGGCGTTCATATTGGCGCCGTCGATATAGACCTGCCCCCCAAATTCATGGGTGATGCCACAGACCTCATGCACGGTTTTTTCAAACACGCCATGGGTCGACGGATAGGTGATCATGCAACCGGCAAGCTCGTCTTTGTGCTTCTCGGCTTTGGCGCGGAAATCGTCCAAATCAATGTCGCCATTGTCTGCCGATTTCACCGGTACAACTTTCCAGCCCACCATCTGTGCCGACGCCGGATTGGTGCCATGTGCGCTCATCGGGATCAGACAGACGTTGCGGTGACCTTCCCCCTTTGAGCGGTGATAGGCTGCGATTGTCAAAAGACCCGCATATTCACCCTGCGCGCCTGAGTTCGGCTGCATAGAAATCGCATCATAGCCTGTGACCTGACACAGCTTGTCGCTGAGATCGTCGATCAGAATTTGATAGCCTTCCGCCTGATCCTTGGGCGCAAAGGGATGCATCAGCGAGAATTCACGCCAACTCACCGGCATCATTTCCACGGCCGCATTTAGCTTCATAGTGCAAGATCCCAGAGGGATCATCGCGCGGTCCAGCGCCAGATCACGATCCGCAAGACGGCGCATATAGCGCATCATCTCGGTCTCGGCGCGGTTCATGTGGAAAATAGGATGGCTCAGATAGCCGCTCTCACGCACCAGCTCTTCGGGCATTTGGTACTCGGGCGCGAAATCATCGTCGCGGCGTTCAATACCAAAGGCACGCCAAACCGCTTCCACAGTTTGCGGGCGCGAGGCCTCGTCCAGCGAAATGCCAACCTTTGTCTTGCCCACTTTACGCAGGTTAATGCCTTCTTGAACCGCATGCTGCAACACGCCGCGCTGCAACAACCCCACATCCACTGTGATGGTGTCAAAAAAGGTGTCAGGCTCAACCTTAAAGCCCGCATCCTGCAGGCCTTTGGCCAAACGTACAGTCTTGCGGTGAATACGTTGCGCAATCGCCTTCAGGCCTTTGGGACCATGAAACACTGCATACATCGAGGCCATGACGGCCAACAAAGCCTGCGCGGTACAAACGTTAGATGTCGCCTTTTCACGGCGAATATGCTGTTCGCGGGTTTGTAGCGACAGACGGTAGGCGCGGTTGCCGTGGCTGTCCACGGAGACACCCACCAAACGTCCCGGCATCGCGCGCTTATAAGCGTCTTTGGTGGCCATATAGGCCGCGTGTGGACCACCATAACCCACAGGCACACCAAAGCGTTGCGTGCTGCCAACGGCGATATCAGCGCCCATAGCGCCAGGCTCTTTGAGCAGGGTCAAAGCCAGCGGATCCGCCGCAACAACGCCAATCGCTTTGGCGGCGTGCAGCTTGTCCATCTCGGCAGTAAAATCACGCAGGTGGCCGTAGGTGCCAGGGTACTGGAACAACGCGCCATATACTTTGTCGGCCTCAAGGTCGTCGGGATTGCCGACGATAACTTCAATATCCAACGGCGCGGCGCGGGTCTGGATCAAGGCGATGTTTTGCGGGTGGCAGTTCTCATCAACAAAAAACGCCTTTGCTTTGGATTTTGACACACGCTGCGCCATTGTCATCGCTTCGGCACAGGCGGTTGCTTCGTCCAACAGAGAGGCGTTGGCAATCTCAAGACCGGTCAGATCGCTGACCATGGTTTGAAAGTTCAACAATGCTTCTAAGCGGCCTTGGGAAATCTCGGGCTGATAGGGCGTATAGGCCGTGTACCAAGCCGGATTTTCCAGAATGTTGCGCTGAATCGCTGGCGGCGTCACCGTGCCGTAATAGCCTTGGCCGATCAGGCTGGTCAGCACTTTGTTCTTGGCTGCCACTTCGCGCATGTGACGCATCATTTCGCGCTCGGAGAAAGGACGTCCAAAGTCCAGAGGCTCTTTCTGGCGGATACTGTCCGGCAGGGTTTGCTGCATCAGGTCTTCAAGGTCGCTGGCCCCAACAACCTCAAGCATCGCGGCCATCTCATCGGGAGATGGTCCGATGTGGCGGCGGTTGGCAAAATCATACGGCAGATAGTCAGTCGGCTCAAAAGGCATGAGATCCTCCTTTTCGATCAGCGGCGGCAAACAAAGCCAACCACAGGCAAATTCAAAAAACCTTCCAAGGGCGCAGAATGCGGTTTGGAAGCAGGCAAAGCCCTTGTTTCAGGCGCAACCCATGCCCGACCCAAGCCGGAAATAGGCAAAATCTCTCTATGCACGCGACCGCGTGGCTCTTGACCAAATGGTCTTGCAATTTACGGCGCGCCGATCACGGCACGCCCGCAACTGCTTAGCCGATGAACTTTTTGTACGCGGCTTCGTCCATGTAGTCGTCCATCTGGCTCAGGTCTGCTGGCTTGATCTTAAAGAACCAAGCATCGCCAATTGGATCGTCATTCACTTTGCCCGGCTCATCGACCAGCGCTTCGTTCACTTCAACGATCTCACCATCAATCGGAGACAGAATGTCCGAAGCAGCTTTCACACTTTCAATCACACAGACTTCTTCGTCTTTGGTGACTTCTGTGCCGGTGTCGGGCAGTTCCACAAACACCACATCGCCCAATTGCTCGCTGGCGTGCTCGGTGATGCCCACAACAACCAGATCGTCTTCGACGCGCAGCCATTCGTGTTCTTCTGTGAATTTCATTGCAATGTCTCCTGTTTCTCAGCGTTTGAAATTGGCGGGCACCAGCGGCATCTTGGCCACTGTTACGGGCATGCGTTTGCCGCGCACCTCGCCATAAAGTTCCGTTTCCGGCACCGCTTGTGCGGTGCCGACATATCCCATGGCCACGGGGCCATTGAATGTTGGACCAAAGCCGCCAGAGGTGACTTCGCCAATTGGATCTCCGCCCTCGGCGGCGGCAAAAATCGGGGTCCCTGCCCGCATCGGCGCACGCCCCTGTGGTACAAGCCCCACCCGTTTCTGGGCAACACCTTCGGCCAGATCCCCAAAGATGCGATCCACACCGGGAAATCCACCCGCGCGCGCGCCGCCTGCGCGACGTGCCTTCTGGATCGCCCAAGTCAATCCTGCAGATACTGGCGAGGTTTCTGTATCGATGTCATTTCCATAGAGGCACAGACCCGCTTCAAGCCGCAAGCTGTCGCGCGCGCCAAGGCCAATGGCTTCAACCTCGTCCATGTCCAACAAAGCTTTGGCCAGACCTTCCGCCGCCGCTTCGGGCACCGAAATTTCATAGCCGTCTTCACCGGAATAACCCGAACGGCTGATCCAGCACGCTGCACCCGCCAAATCTAACGTGACGACATCCATAAACCGCATGTCAGCAACCGCAGGATTGATCCGCGCCAAAGCGGCCTCGGCTGCTGGTCCTTGCAAAGCAATCAGCGCGCGATCGGTGATCGGTGTAACTTTCACAGCAGGCTCAAGAGCCGCCTTCATTCGCGCGATATCGGCGTCTTTACAGGCAGCATTAACGACAACAAACAAATGATCACCCCGATTGGCAAACATCAGATCATCCTCGATGCCGCCGTTCTCATTGGTGAACAGACCATAGCGTTGTCGCCCTTCAGCCAGCCCCAGCACATCCATCGGCACCAAAGCTTCAAAGGCAGCCGCAACCGCTTCATAGCTTTCCCCCTGCAACAAAACCTGCCCCATGTGGCTGACATCAAACAGCCCCGCGGCAGCGCGCGTATGCAGGTGTTCTTTCATCACGCCCAGCTTGTATTGCACCGGCATATCATAGCCCGCAAAAGGCACCATCTTGGCGCCCAATTCAACGTGCAGCTCAGTCAACGGAGTATGCTTCAGCTCATCCATGGCTTGCGCCCTCTTACTGTCCGGCGCATCCACTACATGGCGTGATCCGGCATCCCATATTCACGCGCCAATGCGCGTGTGCGATGCCCCCTCTGTCCTTTGGCCTGAGATCGTTATCCCTTCGGCGGGCACCTTTATCGGCACCACTCTCCAGAGTGTTTAGTTGAGGTGTCTCGGTCCCTGAGGCCTGAGAGTTTCCGGGGCGGTTGCTCCTTCGGCACCGAATAAATTCGGTTCTCCCGAGTCACCTTTGAAACCGGAAGCTAATGCCCAAGCCGCCCTCTGGCAACCCTCTTTCACTCAGCGGCGGCGACGGGTTGCTTACGACAGTTCGCTGGCGCGAGCACACTGAGCAACGCATCATTGTCACAGACCAACTCATCCAGCGTAACTTGATCCAACCGTGCATAAAACGCCTCTGCGGCCGCCTCGAGGGCAGGACGGAGCCGGCAGCCTTCAATCAACGGACATGTGTCACTCTCAGCCGCAAAACATTCGGTCAAGGGCATCGGTGCTTCTATTGCACGGAAGACAGACCCGATTTCGACCTCTGCTGGGGACTGTGCAAGCTCCATACCACCATTGCGGCCACGTTGCGTGTTGATTATCCCAATTTGAGCCAGCTGATTGATCACCTGAGCAAGGTGGTTCTCGGACGCATTGCAACAGTCCGCAATTTCATGCTTCGTCACCAGCCGCCCGGGATTAGCGGCGCAAAACATCAGCACACGGATCGCAATGTTGGTTCTTTTTGTAATACGCATTTTGAGTCCGCCTGATTGAAGCTGATAAGGTAACTTAGATATGACGAATTCGTGAGATCGCTATATTGACCTAAATCAACAGAGCTCTACATCGGCAATTGACCGCCGCACTGAAAATATGACACCCACCGCCGCCCCATACGCCACAAAAACACACATGATGAATATCGATATAATGATTTGAATTTACTCGATATTCAACTCAAGAGAGCAAATCAAAAATCTCCCTCACCACTATGGCGAAATACGTTTTCTTCTAGCGGATTATTGCTCAATACACCCAACTCATGTGTCGAAAATTGTATTTCGATTATCGCGACGGTTTTTCTCAAAGAGAAATCCGCCAAACTGAATCATAAGCCGAGCATATCAAGTCGCGATTACCCCAGATCCTCCCGCCATTTTGTACAACCGCAGCTATGCTGCGGGCGTACAAAATGTTGGGCGTGGCTCGCCCAGGGCGAGCCAGCAGGGGCCAGCCCCGCCTCGGTCAACCGAGGCTCCCCCGAGGTATTTCCGGCACCAAAAAGACTGTGTTTTACATGAACATTTGAAACAGAGACCATATCGGAGGCAACGGCAGAAGGCCGTTAACGACACATACTGAGCGCCCCACAGGGACGCCCGTTGTCCTTACCAGCAAATCAGCTGCGGGCTTTGATAACTTGCAATAGTGGCATAACCGCTGACATGTCAGGCCCATGCGCTTGCCCTGTCAGAGCCTTGCGCAGCGGCATAAACAGACCGCGCCCTTTTCGGCCCGTGGCGGCCTTCACATCAGCCGTCCAAGCACCCCAAGTTGCGTCATCAAACGGCCCTTCTGGCAGCATAGACATCGCCTGCGCGATGAACTCTTGGTCTTCGTCATCAATTGCCGGCTCTGCGCCATTGGCGAACAAATCCCACCACGTTGCAATATCCTTGCGCGTTGTGATGTTTTCGCGGGTCACGTTCCAGAACCGCTCCGCCAACGCATCCGGCACACCGGCAGCGGCGATATCCTCAGCCATATCCGACAAAGGCGTTTCGTGCAGGATGCGTGCTGTCAGCGGGTAGAGATCATTCTCGTCAAACTTGGTTGGTGATGCACCGAATTTGCCAATATCAAAGCTTTCAGCGATGTCCTCAACAGAGGCTTGCAGTTCCACCGGATCGCTCGAACCCAATCGTGCCATCAGGCTCAGCAACGCCATAGGCTCGATGCCCGCTTCGCGCAGATCCCGCAATGCAAGCGTGCCCAGACGTTTGGAAAGCGCTTCGCCCTGAGGCCCCGTCAGCAGCGAGTGATGTGCAAAATTCGGCACCTCTCCCCCCAAAGCTTGGATGATCTGGATTTGGGTTGCCGTATTGGTCACATGGTCCGAGCCGCGCACCACGTCGGTCACGCCATAATCGATGTCGTCACAGACAGATGCCAAAGTGTAGAGGAATTGGCCATCCGCGCGGATCAGAACCGGATCGGACACGCTCGCCGCATCAATCGAGCGATCGCCCAGAATGCCGTCAGTCCATTCGATCCGCTCATGATCAAGCTTAAAGCGCCAGTGCCCGTTGCCGCGTTCTTCCCGCAGCTTGGCCTTGTCGTCCTCGCTCAGCGCCAAAGCCGCGCGGTCATAGACCGGTGGTTTGCCCATGTTCAGCTGTTTCTTGCGCTTCAGGTCCAGCTCAACCGGTGTCTCAAAACACTCATAGAACCGCCCCATGTCACGCAACTGCTGCGCAGCCTCTTCATACCGCTCCAGACGGTCGGATTGACGTTCTATCCGATCCCACGTGAGGCCCAGCCATTCCAGATCCTGCTGGATGGCATCCACATATTCCTGCTTGGACCGCTCTGGATCCGTATCATCGATCCGCAAGATAAACGTGCCGCCAGCCTTGCGGGCGATCAGGTGGTTCATCAGCGCGGTGCGCAGGTTGCCGACATGGATATAGCCGGTGGGGGATGGTGCAAAACGCGTGGTCGTCATGGGATTCTCCTGTTGCGCTGTCCCTTTCCACATGTTGGCACAATTGTCCACTGCCCCGCCCTCGCAAAACACCTACGCGTCAAGGCCCACAGGTCTCTCACGCACCACCAAAACGTCTAAAAAATCTCCAAAAGATTGGTCACCCAAACAAATCCTCGTGAAAAGCGATCCAAAGTCATTGGGGCGTCGTAATTACCGGATATAAGGAAAATATCGATTTTATCCAATCAACCTGAGAGGGACCAAATGTTAAAATCTCCACTGATCTCGCGCCGCAACGCGCTCTTGGGCGCGGCTGCTCTGCCGCTCGCCGCCACAACCGCCTCCACCGCCAGCGCCGCCGCCGACATGATGGGCATCGGCGCGACACGCTTTAACCGCATGAAACTTGGCGGCTTTGAAGTCACCACCTTGCTGGCCGGCACCCGCACAGTGGAAGGCCCTCAGAACATCTTTGGCATGAACGCAAGCGCCGAGGATTTCGCTGCCGCCTCTGCAGCTGCCAATATCCCCACAGATGCCGCGCAATTCTTCTTTACGCCCACCGTGGTCAACACCGGAAGCGAGCTTGTACTGTTTGACACCGGCCTGAACCCAGAAGGCATCACCGCAGCGCTGGCCGCCGCTGGCTACAGCCCTGACCAGATCGATGTTGTGGTTCTCACCCACATGCACGGCGACCACGTTGGCGGAATGGCTGGCGAAGCAGGCGTGACATTCGCCAATGCGCGCCACGTCACCGGATCGGTGGAATTTGACTCTTGGGCCAAAACTGATGGCAACAAGGCGTTTGAAGCCAAAGTGCGCCCCAATGCCGAGCGTATCGAGATGCTCGATGATGGCGCCTCTGTGGTGTCCGGCATCACCTCTATGGCCGCCTTTGGTCACACACCCGGCCACATGGCCTATATGCTGGAAAGCGACGGCAAACAGCTGGTCATCGCGGCGGACTTTGCCAACCACTATGTGTGGTCGCTGGCGCACCCTGATTGGGAAGTCAAATTTGACATGGACAAATCGGCGGCTGCCGCAACGCGCAAAACAATGCTCGACATGCTGTCCGCGGACAAAGTGCCCTTCATCGGCTATCACATGCCATGGCCTGCAGTCGGCTATGTCGAAACCCATGATGGCGCTTACCGCTATTCGCCCGCCAGCTATCAATTGATGCTGGGTTAAGGCAGCCGCGCCAAATCATTCAAAGGCTAAAAACCAAGCAACGCTGCCGATAACTTCGGCGGCGTTTTTTGTGGCGACACATTCGCCACCGACGGACTTGGGGTTACCATTTCGCATGTACAAAAAATTACAAAAGCCCAGAAGGAAAAATCGTGTTGCGTAAGAAAGGTCCGCTTTACTAAGTCCGCACCATCCTCAAAGAATACTCACGATGCGAAAATTACCCCCCTGGACTGTGTAATACAAAATGAAAAAGAACGATTTACTTGCACTTTCTGACCTACCACCGAGCACCATAGAACAGCTTGCAGTCCGAGCTATCGCTTTGGGGCAGTGCTGGGACGAAAGAACGATGCCTCAGTCCCTGAGCGGCCGACGTGTAGGCTCAATCGCCGAGTTGCCTGGATGGCGCAACCCAACCGCGCTTGCATTAGGTGTGGCCGCAATGGGTGGCAATTGTGTGAATGTAACGGCCAAGCTAGAAGGCTCTGAACCCCTCGAAGATTTGGCGGGTTACTTGAACAATTGGTTTGATCTCATGGCGATCAGGACACCAAGCCTGTCTCGCCTCCGCACCTTCGCGGACAGTTTTGATGCGCCTGTCATGAATCTTCGCACAAACGACAATCATCCATGCGAGATTCTCGGTGATCTCAGTTTTGTGCTCGCAGAGCGCGGGTCATGGCACGATCTACGTGTGGCAATGGTTGGACCGACCGGCAACATAGCCAAATCATG
Organism: Rhodobacteraceae bacterium Alg231-30; assembly: GCA_900143615.1. Lineage (GTDB taxonomy): Bacteria > Pseudomonadota > Alphaproteobacteria > Rhodobacterales > Rhodobacteraceae > Shimia. The sequence goes on along the minus strand of FREU01000001.1, from coordinate 523,543 downwards.
GTTTGAAGCGGCGGATGTTCTTCCGATTGACGTAGTTCAAGTCGCCCCGCCAGACTTACTCTTTTCGGCTGAGTTATGTGGCGCGCGCCAAAGTGTGACCTCTGACCTTCGCGCTATTGAAGATGCCGATCTGATCATTACAGACTGTTGGCCATCTGAGCCAAGTCGGGGTCTGAAAGACCTGCTGGCGTCTTACCGCATCGATACAGCCTTGCTTGAACGTTGCCGCCCCGATGTTCTCTTCATCCCTTGTCCGCCAGTGACACGGGGGGAAGAAGTTACAGCAGATGCGATGCGCCACCCTCTTTGTCGTGCAACATCAGCAAAGGCTTACCTGCTGCACGCTCAAAATGCTTTCGTCGAACATGTGATTAAAGCGCGCCGACCAAGGTAGAACTTGCGGCGCTGGGATCAAATCAATCTTCGCAAACAAGACGCTCTACAGATACAGCCCGCTTGCCACCATAAAGAAGATTAAGACCCCAAACACGTCATTGGTTGTGGTAATGAAAATCCCCGTTGCCACAGCCGGATCCAGCTTGAGCGCCTTGAGCGCAAAGGGGATCACCGCCCCCACTGTGCCCGCCAGCATCGTCACTAGTGTCAACGCCATGACAGACGTCAGCGCCAGCCAACCAGGATCGGCAATCGCCACAAACAAGCTGGCAAACATCACCAGCGCGGCGGCAGCGGAGCCGATAAACAAACCATTTAACGTGGCCCCCATCAGCTCACGCAAAATCCGCGCCCCAAAATCACCGCGCCAGTTCACACCTGACGTGATCGTTTGCACCGACACGGTTGACGCCTGAATGCCCGCATTCCCCGCCATCGCCATAACAACCGGAATAAAGCTGGCCAGAATGGCAGCCTGTGCCAGCGCTTCCTCATAGGCCACAACCACAACTGCCGCCGCCGAGGCGCCACATAGGCCAACAATCAGCCACGGCAAACGCCGCTTCAGGATTTCCAAAGGCCCGTCAAACTGTGTCGACTCAGGCGATACCCCCCCGAGTTTCAACAAATCTTCTTCAGCTTCGTCGCGACGGATCTCGCCCAATTCGGTTGGCGCAACCCCCCCCACCAAGCGCCCCTGCGCATCCACGACACCGATGGCATGCAGGCTCCGCGCCTCCGCCATTTGCAGCACTTCTTCCCGATCGGTGTCCGCACTCACCACCACCACGTCTTCATGTACTAGGCTGGTAATCGAGGTTTCGGGACGCGCCAGAAGAACCTCACGAAACCGCAGATACCCCACAGGATGGTTCTGCGCATCGACCACGAACATCATGTCGATCTTTTCGATCTCATTGGTGCGGGCGCGTAAATCGTCGGTCAGCTGTGCGATTGTCCAATCGCGCGGCACAGACAAAGCTCCCAGCCGCATCACGGTCGCAACACTGTCCTCGCGCGCATTCAGAACCGCGCGGATCACGCCTGCATCTTCGCGCGGGCCGATCACCTGCTCAACCAGATCTTCGGGCAACTCCAGCAACGTATCCACAGCTTCATCGGCCGACATCTGCGCGACCAGCTTGCGGAATTTCTCAACCGACGCATCACTGAACAGAACCGCGTGCAGATCGTCATCCAGTTCGACCAGAACCTTGAGACTCAGCTGATCGGGCAACCAGCGGAACATCTTTTGAGCGCGATGGGTGCGCAAACTTAGCAGACAGGACATGGTTTCAGTGGCGCTCCAGCCACTGAGACTTTGCAACAGCTCTTCGCGCTCGCCTGCATCGATCATCCCGTCGACTTGGCGCAGCACCGCACGGTTGTTGCGGTCGCCGTCTTCGGTTGTGTCGTCCATCCAAACCAGAGTGGTGTTTGGCATGTCCACCTCGCTTCCCCGAAACCGCTCCGCCGCCTCGGTAATATCAGCTCAAATCAATTCCTGCCTTGTGCATCACAGGCTACTTGCGAAGCTCGTCCCCCTGACAAAAAGATTGCAACTTAAAACGTCACAAAGGGATCGGTTTAACTATACGCCTAGCTGGCAGGGACAAATTCTCATTTAGGGATGCCGGACGGGACGACCGGCGGCGTTGGGACCGCACGCAACACAGGAGTCGCCCACCGTCAGCGCCGATATAAGAAAGCCTTTCGCGGCTGACAACCGCGAAACTGTGTTTCATTCTCAACTAGGGTCGCGAAAGCGGTTCACAATCGGATAGCGCCGATCCAGCCAAAAGGCTTTCTTAGACAGCCGCGCGCCGGGGGCGGATTGGAAGCGTTTGTATTCACTGATATAAACCAGATGCTCAACCCGTTTCACTGTCTCGCGATCAAAGCCTGCCTCGACACAGTCCGCGACAGATTTTTCCTGATCCACCAACATCAATAAAATCGCGTCCAACACATCATAGGGCGGCAGGCTGTCTTCGTCTTTCTGATCCGGACGCAATTCGGCACTTGGTGGTTTATCAATAATGTTGACCGGAATGACCTCGCCCGCGGGGCCGCCCATCCAATCGCGATGCACCTCATTGCGCCAACGCGATGTTTCAAACACGCGTGTTTTGTACATGTCTTTGATCGGGTTATAGCCCCCCGCCATGTCGCCATAGATCGTGGCATAACCCACAGCCACCTCGGATTTATTGCCCGTGGTCAGCACCATTTCGTTGAACTTATTGGACAGTGCCATCAACAATAGCCCACGCAGCCGAGACTGAATGTTCTCCTCCGTCAACCCCGGCTCGGTTCCCTCAAACAGCGGTGCCAATGTGTTGGTGATCGCCGCACGCCCTTCGGCAATCGGCACAAAATCATAGCGCACGCCCAACCGCTCAGCGATGTCCTTTGCATCATCCAACGACTCTTGGCTGGTATATTCCGAAGGCAACATCACACAGCGGACATTTTCAGGCCCCAAGGCATCCACAGCAATCGTCGCCACCAGCGCGCTGTCGATCCCGCCAGACAAGCCCAACAACACCTTCTTGAAACCCGTCTTGCCCATGTAGTCGCGCAAGGCTTCCACGCAGACGCGGTAATCCTGCTCTTCTCCAGCGGGCAGCAAGGCCCTTTCGGCCTCACCACAACGCCAGCCACGGTCGGTGCGCGTGAAATCAACATGCGTGACCACCTCATCAAACACCGGCAGTTGCATCGCCAATTCACCACCGGGATTGAGCACAAATGAGCCGCCGTCAAACACCTGATCGTCCTGACCACCTACCATATTAAGGTAAACCAGCGGCAAACCTGTTTCGATCACCCGTGCCACCATGTGGTTCATGCGCCGATCAAACTTGTCGCGATAATAGGGCGACCCATTGGGCACGATCAGAATTTCCGCACCGGTCTCCTCCATCGTTTCCGGCACATCTTCAAACCATGCATCTTCGCAAATCGGCGAACCGATGCGCACGCCGTTGACATCATACGGCCCCCCCATCGGCCCGTGATCAAACAGACGCTCTTCGTCAAACACGGTATAATTGGGCAAATGGTGTTTGAGCTGACGATGCGCGACCTTGCCGCCTTTCAAAACAAAGTAGGCGTTGAACAGTTTTTCACCATCGGCATAAGGCCCACCAACGGCCAGCGCAGGCCCGTCAGCACAATCCACTGCCAATTGCTCAATCACCGCCATCGCCGCTTGCTGCAACGCGGGCTTCTTAATCAAATCCTGCGCATTATAGCCGACGATAAACATCTCGGGGAATGCGACCATATCCGAGCCCGCCGCCTTGGCCTGCGCCCAGATCTCTCGCGCTTTGGCCGCATTACCGTCCAAATCACCCATCGTCGGATTGGCCTGCGCCATAGTCAGGCGGAATGTGTCAGACATCGGAACTCTCCCGTCGCATCTTTCAGCGGTGAGAATTACCAGAAGATTGCGCGAGGGAAAGTGCAAAGCGACGCGAAATGGGCATCTTAACGTTGACGTTATGCAACTTCGCCGAAAACCCGTTGCCCCAGATTAGCGCTTGCCCTAAAATCCGGCAAAAGCCGCACAACGGCAGGGGACAACCCATGGGGACCAAAAACATGAGCAGAACTCAGGCACTTACCTTAGCCATCCTACTGGCTGCCGCCCCGGCAGTTGCACAGGACAGCCAGGTTCTGACCAAGCAATACGATGACGGCGGCGTCTATGAAGGCACCTTCAAAGGTGGGCTGCAGGACGGCACGGGCACGTATCGCTTGCCAAATGGATATGAATACACAGGCGACTGGGTCGCAGGCGAAATTGTCGGCAACGGCACTGCCCGTTTCCCCAATGGGTCGGTCTATGAGGGCGCGTTTGCCAAAGGCAAACCGCACGGTTTGGGCAAAATCACCTTTACCGACGGCGGCACCTATGAAGGCGAATGGGTCGAAGGCAAAATCAGCGGTACAGGTGTCGCACAATACGCCAACGGTGTGCGCTATGAAGGTGGCTTTGAAGACGCCATGCACCACGGCCAAGGTGTCATGGAAAGCCCCGGTGGCTATCGCTATGACGGCGATTGGGTCAAAGGTGTTAAAGAAGGCACCGGCGCGATCACCTATGCGGACGGCACGCTCTACCAAGGCCAGATCGTTGCTGGCGAACGCGCAGGCCACGGCATGCTGACCATGCCTGGAGGTCTGGTCTATGAGGGCAACTGGGCCGCGGGTCAAATCGAAGGCGACGGCACCCTGACCCAACCCAACGGCGACGTTTACACAGGTCAACTTGTCGGCGGCCAACGTCAGGGCCAAGGTCGTGTGGTTTACGCCAATGGCGATATCTATGAAGGCACGTTTGAAGCCGACCAGCGCCACGGCCAAGGCGACTTTACCGGCGCAGACGGCTATCGTTATGTCGGCAGCTGGGTCTCAGGGCGTATCGAAGGCCAAGGTGAAGTCACCTATCCTGACGGCTCGGTCTATGTTGGTCAGTTCCAAGACGATCTGGCCCAAGGCATTGGCAAGATCACCTATACAGATGGGTCCACCTACGAAGGTGATTGGGCCAACGGCGTAATCGAGGGTGAAGGCATTGCGACCTACATCAACGGCTTGATCTATGAAGGCGAATTCAAAAACGCGCGAAACCACGGCAAAGGTGTGATGACCTATGCAGACGGCTACCGCTATGAGGGGGATTGGCTGGATGGCCAACGCTCCGGCATGGGCACCGCGACCTATGCGGACGGCACCATCTACACAGGCCAGTTCGTTTCCGGCCAGCGCGAAGGCATCGGCGAAATCTTGATGCCGGACGGGTTTAAATATGCCGGTGAGTGGAAATCTGGCGAGATTGATGGCGCTGGCGTGGCGACCTATGCCAACGGCGACATCTACGAGGGCACTTTCAAAGCAGGCAAGCGTCAGGGCGAAGGCACCATGCGCTATGCGGGCGGTGAAGAAGCCACCGGAAACTGGGAAGACGGCGCTCTGCAGACCGACGGCTGATCCAACTCTAAAGCGATAAAATGAAGCCGCGCCAATGGCGCGGTTTTAAAGTATTTATGCAGAGAAGAACCAATGGGCTACCATGCCACTTCAGCTCCGGTTGCCTCAAAAAAGCCGCCCGTTTGATCCGGGTGCAGAGCGTCAATCACTGACAGCAAATTAAAAGCAGCGCGGTTTGGTGTCACTTTTTGATGGCCAGGATAGTTTCTGGTAAATGACGTTGCCACCGTGCCGGGATGCAGCGCCACACAGGTCGCCTGTTTGTGAGTGCGCGCCAACTCGATGGCACCGGTGTGAACAATCTGGTTGAGTGCGGCCTTGGAGGCTCGGTAAGAATACCATCCTCCAGCGCGGTTATCTGAGATCGATCCAACCCGAGCGGACAATGCTGCAAAGACGGAGCGCGACCTGCGCGGCATAAGTCGCGGCGCATGCCGCAATACCAGCGCCGGACCAATTGTATTCACTGCAAACTGCGACGCCATTTCGGTCGCAGACAGTTCGCGTAGGGATTTTTCCGGCGCATCGCGCGAGCTGCACAGCTGACCGCTTGCGACTAAAATCAGATCAAAGGGCGGCTCCAGTGCTGCCAAGCGGGACTCGACACTTTCGGGGTGCGCAAAATCAAAGGCGTCACGAGACCGCGACAGCCCCGTGATATCAACACCACGCGCTGCGAGCGTGGTCGACAGCTTGGCGCCGATACCTCCGCTATCCCCAATGATCAAAGCCCGTTCCAGAACCGCCCTCCTTGTGCAATGCATACTAAGCAATGCCTTTAATGTACTGCCACAGTCGCGCTTTGGATCACTTCCAGACATCAGCCCTGCGAATTTAGACTTTTCATTTACCGCGCGGCATGTATAAATCCGCCTCATGACAACGACAGCTCATATCGCCCCTTTGACTTCGCGCGACCGCGCGGCGATTTCTGCTGACCTATTGCTTCTCCTAGCCCGCCTCTGAGCGTGCCATCCTTGGCGCGACCGCTCAGAGGATAGCCATTTCGCGCCCTGGCCCTGGAGAAGAAGAAAAGAGATCTGACATGACTGAGACCAAACAAGACCGCGTTGTCATTTTTGACACGACACTGCGCGATGGCGAGCAATCCCCCGGCGCGACCATGACCCATGATGAAAAGCTCGAGATCGCCGCAATGCTGGACGAGATGGGTGTCGACATCATCGAGGCCGGCTTTCCGATCGCCTCCGAAGGTGATTTTCGCGCGGTCAGCGAGATTGCCAAAAACAGCGTCAACAGCCGCATTTGTGGACTGGCCCGCGCCAATTTCACCGACATCGACCGCTGTTGGGAAGCGGTGAAGCATGCGGGCAAAAACCGCATCCACACCTTTATCGGAACATCCCCCCTGCACCGCGCCATTCCCAACCTGACCATGGATGAGATGGCCGACAAAATCCACGAAACCGTCAGCCATGCGCGCAACCTGTGTGACAATGTGCAGTGGTCGCCGATGGATGCCACCCGCACCGAATGGGAGTACCTCTGCCGCGTTGTGGAAATCGCCATCAAGGCGGGCGCCAGCACCATCAACATTCCCGACACCGTGGGCTACACCGCCCCGGCTGAGAGCGCAGATCTGATCAAACGCCTGATCGAAACAGTGCCCGGCGCGGATGAGGTGATCTTTGCCACCCACTGCCACAACGATCTGGGCATGGCGACCGCCAACTCGCTGGCCGCTGTCGCAGGCGGCGCGCGCCAGATTGAATGCACCATCAACGGTCTGGGCGAGCGCGCAGGCAATACAGCACTTGAAGAAGTTGTCATGGCGCTCAAGACCCGCAACGACATCATGCCATGGACCACAGGCATCGACACAACCAAGATCATGGCCATTTCGCGCCGTGTCGCCACCGTGTCCGGCTTCCCTGTGCAGTTCAACAAAGCCATCGTCGGCAAAAACGCCTTTGCGCATGAAAGCGGCATCCACCAGGACGGCATGCTGAAGAACCGCGAGAACTTCGAGATCATGCGCCCCGAAGATGTGGGCCTGTCGGGCACCTCGCTGCCGCTGGGCAAACACTCAGGGCGTGCCGCGCTGCGCGACAAACTGGAGCATCTGGGCTTTGAGGTTGGAGACAACCAGCTCAAGGATATCTTTGTACGCTTCAAAGAACTGGCCGATCGCAAAAAAGAAGTCTTTGATGACGACATCATCGCATTGGTGCGCGTCGGCGAGGACGCCGAGAACGACGCGCTGAAACTGGTCTCGATGAAAGTCGTCTGCGGCACAGGCGGTCCCGCTGAAAGCACGGTCGAGATGGAGATTGACGGCAAAGACGTGACTGCCACAGCTCAGGGCGACGGTCCGGTGGATGCCAGCTTCAAGGCCATTCGCGCGCTGCATCCGACCAACGCCCATCTGGAAATCTATCAGGTGCACGCCGTCACCGAAGGCACCGATGCGCAGGCCACCGTCTCTGTGCGTCTGGAGGAAGACGGCAACATCGCCACAGGTCAGTCGGCCAACACCGACACGGTTGTCGCTTCGGCCAAGGCTTACATCCACGCGCTGAACCGTCTTCTCGTGCGCCGTGGCCGTATGGGCGAAGGTGCCGATGCACGCGAGATTTCCTACAAAGACCTCGCCTAAGGCGGCACGACGACAAACATTCAACCTGCGCTAAGGCAGGACACAAAACGCCGCCGAATTCAGTTTCGGCGGCGTTTTTGCGTCAAATCGGAAAGACGACAAAGCGCAGCTGCTGCATTGGCAGCGCACGGATCATTATCCTAACAAATCACGTGCGATGCGCTCAAAAATCGCGCTACCAATCGGGATCAGATCATCGGGAAAATCGTAGTCGGGATTGTGCAACGCCGCATACCCCTCGCCGGGCCCCAAACACAACATCGCGGCCTTCGCCCCCCATCCAAAGACCCCAAAATCTTCCGAAGCCCGCATAGGGACATTCTCTTGCCCATACGGGACACCGATGGCCTCCATCGCTTGTGTCGCAACTTCATAAGCCTCCGGATCATTCACGGATGCCGCAAAATTATCGTGCACTTCAAATTGCACAGACAGCCCAAACTCCGCCGCCACGTCCCGCGCCAGACCACGTGCTGTCGCTTCCAGAGCCGCCATTCCAGCATCCCCCGCTGTGCGCAGGGTCGCAAACACTTCGGCCTCGCCCGGTGCTATGCCAAATGTTGGCTCTCCGATGTTGGCATGGGTAATTGTCACCAATCGAAAATCGTCATTGAGGGGTCCGCCCTCTCCATTGCCCAACGCATCCAGCGCAGGGATCAGCTTGGCAACCGCCAACGCTGGCGACACTCCATCCTGTGGGTCCGCCGCATGGGCGGTTTTGCCGCTCAGCTTGACCTTGAGCCCCAGCGAGGCGCAATTCATCAGCCCCACGCGGGTCGACACAAAGCCAAACGGGCTTCCCGGTTCGACATGAATGGCAAACGCCCAATCAGCCTTGATTTCTTGATAAGCCGGATCCGCGACCACAGCCTTTGCACCGCTGCCATCTTCCTCGGCAGGCTGGAACATCAGGATAACGCGCCCGCGCGCTATGGGGCTGCGCGAAATCATGCGCCCCAAAGCAAGCAGCATGGTCATATGACCATCATGACCGCACACGTGGCTTTTGCCGGCAATCTCCGAAGACCACGCAATCGCATCATTGCGCTCCTCAATTGGCAATGCATCCAATTCCGCGCGAAACAACACCGTCGGACCATCTTGCCCGCTATCAAAAGTTGCCGCCACACCATGGCCACCAAGACCCGTCACGATCCGTGTCGGCGACATTTTCATTAATGCGGCCACAATGGTTTTCGCAGTTTGCGCCTCTTCGCCGGAAACCTCTGGATAACGATGCAGAGACCGGCGAAATTCCGTCAATTCCATCAGGTCACTATTCGTCAGCATTTCGCGCCAATTCCCAAATTCATTTCCCTGTTTCTGCGCTACCTGACCAAAAGATGGAACATCCCTCAAAAAGAGCCGGAATAATTCCACTCATCTCCCAACCAGAATCGACGTTTACGAAAAAAAGGGACCGTCCAAGGTCAGACCATGATCATCTCACCTGCAAGACCCAATGCAAAACCTGCGACCGCGCCCAATGCAGGCACATACACATCATCTTCGTGAGCTTCGGGCGCGATGTCCTGAAACAGCAGGTACAATATCCCACCGGCCGCAAAGATCATGATCGCCCCAAGGATTTCGGGATCATCTGCCAGAAACACAAATCCCACACCCGCACAGACCGGCCCCAGGGCCGCCAATCCAATAAACACCACCAAAATGACCCAGCCGGGATTTTTCCCAGCCAACCAGATTTCACGGAACGCCGCAAAGCCTTCTGGCAGGTTCTGCAAAAACATCATCGCCGCCAGCAATTTTGCCGTAGCCGCCTCAGTGACCAACAACGCGCCCAGCGCCATGGCCTCAGGTAAAAAATCCAGCAGCATCGCCAACAACAGCGCCCCGCTGCTGCCGGATTTAGCCAATGCGCGATCCACCAGTCCAAACGACAAGCCCCCCGCCAATAACAGCGGCACCGCCCATGTCACAGGTAGGGCTTCGGCCCCGCGGGGCACCAGCACCAGCGCAACCGCCGAAAGCAACGCACCGCCACCAAATGCGGTGATGCTTTTGAGCATCCGTGGCCCCATTCGCGTGGCCGACATGGTTTCAAGCCGCGCCAACAGCCCACCAAGGGGCATCGCCAAACCGGCAAACAACGCAAGGATTAATGCATAGTTCAATTGTGTCATATCCACAGCCTAACGCGCGCCTGTGACTCTGACGACAATTTTGTCAGCGAATCGCACTTTTAGAGGCCCAAAACACGCCAAAAATGATGGATTCTGACACCGTCGCAATACCGACGTGATACCGACGCAATACAGACAGCCATTTTCGCTGGATTTGACACGCGCTAGGCGGTGGAAAAATCACTTTCGGCGATGACCTCATCGCCTCGGCGGATCACAATACCACAGCCTGCAATCTGTTGCTCTCCCAGCTGCATTGGCTCCGCCTCATAGTTGATCAAAACCTCAAGATCGCCCAGCATCCGACGCCGCAAACCACCGGGCATGACACAGGTTGCCAACCCCGCCTGAAGCGCTATTTTCATCACGATCCGATCCCATGCTGTGTCATCCGCAAAGCCCCCTAAATACCAACGATCCCCCTGCCCCATCAGCACCGGAGAGCCATCCTCGAGGGCTAGTAAAACAGGCGCAGATCCTGACAGTTTTTCCAGCCAGAAATCCACTTTTCCACCGTCTTTCACAGCCCTGCCTGCATTGGGTGGTAGGGTCTCGACCAAATCGACCATCACGTCCAAATGCGGCACGCTTGGACGCCCTGATTGAGGGATCGAAAACTCTTCTGTTATCGCGCCGGTGCGTGGGCCTAGTACAGCCAAAGCCCCCGCCTGCGAAATCGCCTCGACGAGACTAGGCTCCAACGTTGCCAACCCTGGTGCCAACACCGCCTTATACCCTGAAAAGTCACGAGATTTCGAGTTCACGATATCGACGGACAATCCGGCGCGCCGAAGGGCTCGGTAAGCCGAAAACACCAGCCTAAAGTAGTTGAAATCTGCGCCCTGTGGCTGTGTGTTCCATGCCCAATCAGACGGGTAATCAAACACAATCGCGACCTCGGATTGCAGGGTCTGAACCTCGCCGAGCTGGGTAAGGATTTGCGCCACTTTTGACGCCTCCCCCAACCCCGGTGCATCCCGCCCGTCTGGCGTTTGCAGCCCTGCGTGATGTTGCTCTTGTCCAAACGGTGCCTGACGCCAGCGGAAGTAGCTCACAACCTCCGCGCCATGCGCCACGGCCTCCAGCGACCAGAGCGCGACCATGCCCGGCAAAGGCGCGGGATTATATGGCGCCCAGTTCACCGGCCCCGGTTGCTGCTCCATGATCCACCAGCGGCCCTTTCCGACAGCGCGGTAGAGGTCATGGTGAAACGCCTGCATGTCCGGATCACCTTGCCGCAGATACCGCGCCCGATGCGCATCACTCAGCTCCATCCGGTCCCACATGAACCCCAACGGATAGCTGTCCCAACTCGCAACATCCAGATCTTCTCCCACATCAAAATGGTCAAAATCCAGTATCCGCCCCATGTAATTATGGATCAGATCCGCATCCGTGTTTGCTCTAAGGATTTCGGTTTGCACGCGATTGAAGACAACGACCTGATCGGAAGAAAACTTCCTGAAAGCAAGCACATGCGCTGGGTTTGGTTCTGTCACCGTCAGATTGGGCAACTCAAGATCATCAAAGCTGGAATAGGCCATGGACCAGAACACATTGCCCCATGCCTCATTCAGAGTGGCGATGTCACCGTATCGTTTTGCACACCATGCCCGAAACGCCACTTTAGCAGCGTCCGAATAGCTCAGCGTGGTGTCGTGGCAGCCATACTCGTTGTCCGTCTGCCAAGCCGCGACATATGGATTTTGCCCATATCTCTGAGCGACAATCTTGGTGATACGCGCACTTTCGTCGCGATACCCCTCATGACTAAAGCAGTAGTGCCGACGTGACCCGAATTTGCGCGGGTTACCCTCGGCGTCCACGGCCAACATATCTGGGTGTTTCGCAATCATCCAACGCGGCGGCGTTGTCGTCGGGGTGCCTAAAACAACTTTTAAACCTGCCGTCCCAAGCACTTCGATAGCGCGATCGAGCCACTCCAACTCTAGTTGGCCCGGTGCGGGCTCCATCCGGCTCCACGCGAACTCGCCAATGCGAACCCACGTAATTCCGCTTTGCACCATCTTGGCAGCGTCTTCTTTCCACTGCGCCTCAGCCCAATGTTCGGGATAATAGCAAACCCCAAGTTCCGGTTTCATAGCAATACCTTATGCTCACGCTGCCCTTGGGCAACATCGCTGACACTAAATGTCATTCCATTGCGCGGCTCATCAGAAATCTGGGCATCCGTTAGCCCCGCCCGCGCCGTTGTACAGAACAAGGTGGTCATATCTTCACCACCAAACGCAGGACATGAACTATGCAGCCCCGCTACCTCAACAGCCCGCAAAAACGCGCCCTCTGGAGTATAGGCTGCGACACGCGCGCGCCCCCATTGCGCGTTCCAGAGATTGCCTTGCGCATCGATGACAGCTCCATCAGGATTTAGGCCTTCTTGGGTAAGGTCCAAAAATAACTCTGCGTCCCCAATCGGCCAACCGTCAGTTCCGTCCAACTCCCAGCGCATGATGCGCTTGGTCACCGTGTCGGTGTAGTAAGCAAACTTTGCGTCCGGACCAAAGCAAATAGCGTTGGAAATCGTAATTTCCGGGATCAGCGTTCGCAACTCGCCTTTGTAATATCGGTAAATCGCACCGGCACCGGGCTCTGCGTCAAAGCCCATTGTGCCGATCCAAAACCCGCCAAATGGATCTGCACGTCCATCGTTGGATCGCGTCAGTGGATTGTCGGCTTCCAGCGGACACAATAGATCCCTTTGAGCACTGTTCAAATCAAACCGCCATAGGCCGGTTTCGGACGCCATCAGCAAAGTATCCCAATCAACCCAGCCGGCCGCGGAAACATGTTCGTCAAACACCCATTCACTCGCTTGATCGCCCACTCGGGTCATCAGGCGTTTGCCCAGTATATCAAACCAAAAAAGCTGTTGTCGTTCAGGGTGCCAAAGAAGGCCTTCCCCTAATGCACACGGGCGGTCATCAAAAACCGCCATCACGTAAGCGCCCGATCATAAGCCGCAACAATTTCTGTCGCATTTTCTGACACTTCAGAGACAATCATTCCAGATTTGTAAAGCGCCGAACCGATCCCAAAACCATCCGCACCAGCGGCCATCCAGTCGCCAAAATTTTCCGGCCCCGCGCCACCCACGGCATAAAATGGCATGTTTTTTGGCAGCACTGCACGCATTGCCCTCAAGCCTTCTGGACCCGCCATGTTTCCCGGGAACAGCTTTAAACCTGTCGCACCCGCCTTGATCGCGGCAAAGGCTTCGGTTGGAGTGAAAACGCCTGGCCAGCTTTCCAGGTCAAGCGCGACAGTGCGTGAAATGACGTCAGCATCACAGTTGGGAGACACGATCAGCTTACCGCCGACATTCGCCACGGCGTCGACCGACGTAACATCCAACACGGTGCCTGCCCCAACTAATGCCTTGTCCCCAAAAGCTTGTGCCAATAGTTCGATGCTTTTCAGCGGCTCTGGCGAATTCAACGGGACCTCTATTTTGTCTATGCCCGCCGCAAGTATCGCGTCACCAATTGCGACGACTTCGTCGGGTTTCACCCCTCTCAAAATGGCGATTAATGCCCGGCTCATATCACTAGGTCCCTTTTGCTTTGCGCGCAGCGATCAGCCCCGCAATCGTCATGTCTTGGCCATTCACCAAAGTCACAAAAGCCCCCTGTTTTTTGAGAGCTTGGGCATATGTGGCAGATAATTTTTCGGCTCCAACAACCGCGATACTCTGCCCCAACCAATAGGCGCGCGCAGCAGCCAGTTCGGCACCAATCAGCAAACCAGAAAGTCGTGCGCGACACGCATTGGGATCCGCGCCATTCAACAAGTCATTCGCGCGCAAGCCAAACAGTTCTGCGCTAATGCTTTCCGGACGCGAGAGAGTTGCATCCAACCCGCTCTGGAAACTGGTATCATCCCAACCTTCGCCAACTGAATGGCGAAGCACGGAAGCTCCCGAAAGCAGGTCAAAAATCTCGCCAGTCATAAAGGTGCGAAAACTAACCACTTCTCCTGCGCTTATGTGAATCCATTTTGTATGCGTCCCAGGCAGGCAAATGACACCGTCCCAATCGTCATGGGCGGACAAAAACCCCGCAACCTGTGTTTCCTCACCGCGCATGACATCCGGTTGGCGGGTTTGTTTTAGACCTGGCACGACATAAGCCGCCAACCTCGGATCGGTATCTGGTACGCGGATTGGCGGTGCGCTTAAGGGCGCCACAGGCACCGCCGCATAAGGTGCCTCTACCCAGCCTTGTCGGGCGCCAACCATTCCACAGGCAACAACCTCAGTTTGACCATGCCCCAACCAGTCCTCAATCAGGCCAAGCAGAGCTGGCTCAAATTCAGTTTTTGTAAGCTTTGACATGCCAGCGTCGGAACTGGCCTCTGCCAAGATTTCGTCGCCCTTCATCGCCCATGCGCGCAAACGACTGGTGCCCCAATCCACTGCTATCCATTCTGCCATCACCGCCATAGCTTACCCAGACACCACAACGCCGCCATCGACGGCCATACATTGCCCAGTCATCATCCGACTGGCGTCGCTTGCCAAGAACAGTGTCGGATTAACCATGTCGGCTGGGCCTAGGTGTTCTTTTAGACATTGCCGCTCCATATGCGCCGCAAGTGCGTCTGGGTCGGCCCACATGTCCATCTGTTTCTGGGTCAATACCCATCCAGGGGCCAAAGCATTCACACGGATGTTTTTAGGGCCTAATTCTCGCGCTAAGCTGCGAGACATGCCGGTAATTCCGGCATTGGCCGTTGTGTAAATCGGGTAGCCGGCATTGCCCATTATATAGCTGATCGAGCTAAAGTTGATGATCGAGCCACCGTTCTGCATCTGCCGTGCCGCTTCTTGGCACGCAAAGAAATAGGCCTTGAGATTGATCGACTGCATCCAATCCCAAAACTCTTCTGTGACTTCGTCCAAACTGTGCCTTTGATCATTGGCTGCATTATTGACCAAAACATCAATGGCACCATGCGCATCACGCGCGGACTGCATCGATGTGCGCAACGCCTCAATATCGCTTATGTCCCCCTGAAGGAATAGTGGCGCAACCCCGTGCTTTTCTTTCATGTCAGCGACAAATTGGCTGGCATCAGAGCGACCAATAAAAGCAACTTTCGCCCCCTGCGCCATAAAACCATCGGTCAAGGAGGCTCCGATGCCGGACCCGCCGCCGGTGATATATACCGACTTACCTTTTAGATCCTCAAAAATTGTCTGCGTCATCTGTGGCTCTCCCGTGTGACAAGCCCTGTGCCCTTGCCGAGTAAAAAACCCAACTCGGCGCCTTTTTCCAATTGAGGTATATGATCTGGAGCACCTCTTTGCGCCTTAAAACGGCAGTGAATAAATTTGTTTCTATCGAACTTGCCACACCAACTTTGGGATCTCATTTTCATAGCCATATACAGACATTCCGCTCTCTAAAAGGAGTTCATCAGGCAGCGCGAGAGGTACGACACCACTCAGGCAACCAGTCGCCATGGGCCGCTAACAAATCAGAAACCATTGCGCGAATCTGGCGTAAGTCCAGCTCGGCTGCGGTATGCGGATCCATCATCGCAGCGTGATAGATGTGCTCGGGATTTTCGTCCACCAACGCACGGACGGTCAATTCTTGTACGTTGATCTGGCTACGCATCAAAGCAATCAGTTGCGGTGGAATGTCTGTCACAACGCTCGGCTGTACGCCATTTCCGTCCACCAAACACGGCGTTTCGACAGCAGCGCCCATCGGCAACTGCGGTATCTGGCCCGTATTGGGTAGATTTCCGTAAGCTACATACGGAGTATCCGTCACAATCGCATTCATCAACTCGGCGGCAAATTCGTGGCTTTTGCACACGTCAATTGATCCCGCCGCTTGAATCCCCTGAGCCTGCTCTTTCCAATCTGCAACCTGTTCCACACATCGGTTAGGATACTCATCCAACGGAATGCCAAATTGCTCAATTAAATCCGTGCGGCCTTCTTTGATAAACCACGGCACATATTCCGACAGATGCTCAGAGCTTTCCGTACAGAAGTAGCCCAAGTGATCCATGACTTCATAGCGCACTTTGTTGGGGCAGCGTTTGTGGATCAGCGGAGCCTTGGGCAAACGACCTTCTGAATACCCGCGGCGCAATGCCGGATAAAGGTCCCGCAATCCCTCTTTGGTTTCCTGTTCAAGACGCAAAAAGAAAGCCACATGATTTACGCCAGCCACTTTGTAGCGAATGTCGTCCTGTGGGATTTCCAGATCGTGCGCCATTTCTTCAACAGTGTTCTGGACCGAGTGACAAAGGCCAACTTGCTTGAGCTTTGGAAAACGTTCTGACAAGGCCCAAGTATTGATCGCCATCGGATTGACGTATTGCAGCATTGTCGCGCCGGGGCACAACTCGGCCATATCCTGAGCAATACTCCACAAGACTGGCACTGTACGCAGCCCACGCATGATGCCGCCTATACCTAATGTATCAGCGATAGTTTGGCGTAAGCCATAGCGCTTGGGGATGTCGAAATCAGTGACAGTACAAGGCTCATACCCGCCAACTTGAAACGCCGTGACAACAAAATCAGCGCCTTCCAGCGCCGCGCGGCGATTGGTGTGGGTCGATACCGTTGCGCCAGTTCCCACCGAACGGATCATCGTTTTGGCCACAAGCTCGCTTTCCGCCAAGCGCGTTTCATCAATATCCATCAATGCAAAATGGCTATTGGCCAAGGCAGGTGTCAGCAGCGCATCGCCGACGATGTTTTTCATGAAAATCGTGGATCCAGCGCCAATAAATGTGATTTTCGTCATTTCACAGCTCCGAGTGTGAGACCGGCAATAAAGTGTTTTTGCATCAGGAAGAACATCGCGACCGGCGGTAGAGCCGCAACAATCGACCCCGCACTCATGAGATGATAGGCCGCCCGATATTGCGCATTAAAGCTGGTGATGCCTGCGGTCACAGGCTGGCTTTCAGCCCCTTGTGTGAGAACCACCGCCCAAAAGTAGTCATTCCAAATGAACGTGAAGATCAACACAGACAAAGCCGCCAGCGCAGGTTTCATAAGAGGCAAAACCACATACCAGAAAATACGAATTTCACTGATGCCTTCGACCCGTGCGGCCTCAATCAGTTCAAACGGCAACGCGCGGATAAAGTTGCGCATGAACAGGGTACAAAACCCTGTTTGAAACGCGATGTGAAACAGAACAAGGCCGGTCTTTGTGTTGTAAAGGCCAAGCTGCAGCGTCAGGTCGCGAACCGGCACCATAAGGATCTGAAACGGCACAAAGTTCCCTGCGACAAACATGAAGAAAATCCAGAGGTTTGATTTGAATTTGTAAATGCCTAGCGCAAATCCCGTCATACAAGACAAGGCCACAGCACCAATTACGGTAGGCACTGTGATGAAGACCGAATTCAACAAATAGCGCGGCATGTCGGAGTTGAAAAACACCTGCCCGTAGTTAACCGCTCCCTCAAATCTGGACGGCAGCCCCCAATAGTTCGCGTTGGTGAAATCAGCTTCAGGCTTTATCGAAAACAATGCGACTGCCAGCAATGGTGCCAGCCAGAACAACAATGCAATGGGGAGCATCGCTTTATATGCAAACTGGGCAGAGGCGGAGCGGGTTTCAATTGGTTTGGGAAACATTTCAATACCCCCGCTCTTCGCGATACATCGACCACAAGAAGTAGGTGATGAAGCACATCATGATGAGAAACAGCACAACGGCGATGGCTGCCCCATATCCCATGCGGAAGCCATACTCAGACAGGGCTACCTCAAACATGTAGTATGCCAACACACGCGATGAGCCGAACGGACCGCCCTCGGTCATAATGGAAATCAAATCAAACGAGCGCAGCGCACCGATGATCGTCACAACGAAGGCAATAAATGTCGCGGGGCGCAGCTGAGGTAAAATGATGTTTCGCAGCATCGACCAACCCTTGGCGCCATCAAGTCGACCGGCTTCAATTTGCTCAGGATCAACCGCATTCAAACCGGTTAAATAGAGGATCATACAATATGCCGTTTGCGGCCAAAGCCCTGCGGCGATGATCCCGTAAGTTACAAGATCTTCGTTGCCCAAGACATTGATCGGCCCAAGTCCGACAAACCCTATTATTGTATTCAGTAGCCCGAAGTTGGGATCATAAAACCAGCTAAACACAAGGCCCACGACCACTTGCGAGATCACAAACGGAAAGAAAAAGAGCGATTTATAAATACGGATTCCAGCGACTGTTTGATTTAAAAACAGCGCGATAAAAAGTCCAGCCGGGATTGCCAATAGGTACAACGCCAACCAGATCACATTGTTTTTTAGCGCAGTATAAAATGCATCGCGATCTACAAATTCATAGTACAGATCTTCGTAGTTTCTAAGGCCAACGTACTCGGCTTGACCCAGACCATCCCATTCATACAGGGACAGGTTAAACGACTGAAACACCGGTGCGATGACATAGACCGCAAAAAAAAGAATTCCTGGTGCCAAAAACAGCCAAGGCGCCAAGGATTGTTGATTGCGATGGAACCAACTTTCATTTTCAGAAATATCAGCAGAAACGGTCATGAAATTGCCCCGGTTTTTATGCGGATTGGCGACGCTATGCTCGCCAATCCGACTGATTTACGCGGGCGAGATTGCTCCCGCCCGATACACGTTATTTGTAAATACGACCGCGTGCGCGCTCGAGCTTGGCAAGGATTTTGTCCAGTTCATCAGGCTTAACCATGAACTCCTGAAAACCTTCCATAGAGGCTTTGGCCATTTCTGCCGGAGCGTCGCGATCCCAGAACTGGGCAACACCACCTGTCGCGTTGTTGGATAGCATGTCAAAGCCCTGGTTAAGGAATTTGTCATCATCTACACTTGAATTTGCGTTCACAGGCAATTGACCCAAGTTGTCACCGTTATTGATGATGGTCTGGTTTTCGGCGGACACCACATAGCGCAAGAACTCACGCGCAGCTTCTTTATTCTTGGCGTTGGACGGAATGTGGAATGTATCTGTTGGTGCGTCTTCAGACAGAGCAACATCAGGGTTGATCTTCACGAACTGATAAAAGTCCAATTGATCGTCGGTCAAACCAGCTTCGCGCAGCGGCGCAACAGCAAAGTTACCCATCAGATAAGCAGCAGCTTCGCCCTTAACCATAAACGGCAACGCTTCCTGCCAGCTGTATGTCTGGTGGTCAGCTATAAAGCCGCCCATGTCGATCAGCTCTTTCCAGTTCATGAAAGTCTGTTTGACGCGCTCATCTTCCCAGCTGACTTTGCCGGCGGCCAAATCCATATGGAAATCAAAGCCGTTGGTACGCATGTTGAGGTAATCAAACCAGCCGCCAGCGGTCCAAAGATACTTGGTGCCAATTGTGTAGCAAGCACGACCCGACTCGACGATTTTAGCACAGTTGGCTTTTTCCTCGTCCCATGTTGTTGGTTCGCTCAGACCCAACTCGGCAAAGATGTCCTTACGGTAGTAAACACCCCACTGATAGTACGTGTAGGCAACGCCCCACTGTTTATCATCAATGGTCAAAGCACCTTTGGTCGATGCAATTGCCTCAGCAATTTCCGGCTCTGCATAGAGGTCAGACACATCTTCAAACAGACCTGCCTCAACATAGGGGCGCATCCGGTTTGCAGCATACCAAGTCGCAACATCCGGAGCGTTTGCGGTCAGAAAGTTACGAATTTGAGTTTTATACGCTTCGCGGTCAATCACAGTGGTTTCGATACTCAGGCCTGGGTGCAACTCACCAAAGCGACCAATCATTTCCTCCATTGTGGCCCGAGGCGCCGGATTTGACGTATCCAAGAAGATAGTCAAATCTCCTGTCAGTTCGGCCTTTGCTGGTGCCGCAAATGCCGCGGCAACCGCAAAAGCGGCGACTGTCTGTTTCATTTTGGAATGCATGGTTTCCTCCCTATCGCTCCAAAAACACAGTATTGTAGGTTTCATATATTGAAACTCTGTTTTACATGTTGAAAACTACACATCGACTCCGCTAGTGTTGTCAACAGATTCTTGCAGCGACGCTGCGAAAAGGAGGAGGAAAGACCATGTCCGGAGACGGAACCGTTGGCAAAGCCTGCGACGTGCTTGATCAGGTTGCCTCGTTCGGGCGCCCTGCCCGATTTGGTGAGTTACAAGCACAAAGCCCCTTCCCAAAGGCGACTCTTTACCGCTTCCTGCAAACTCTCACCAATCAGGGTATGCTTAGTTACGACTCGGAGCATCAAACCTATACACCGGGGATGCGTTTGGTGCGGCTAGCGCACTCTGCTTGGACGCAAAGTTCACTCGCCCCAATTGCGCGCCCCTATTTGGATGAGTTGTCTGAGGCGCTCGGGGAAACCGTCCATTTAGCGCAATTAGACTCATCTCAAGTGCTTTACGTCGACAAGCGTAATGCCAAAGATCCAGTGGAAATGTATTCGCAAGCGGGCAAGGTTGGCCCTGCGTATTGCACAGGCGTTGGCAAAGCTATGATGGCGTTTCTCCCGGAGGAAGCTCTTCAAAAGGCCATCACCTTACAAAGTTTCCACCGCTTCACGCCAACAACCCTTGGCTCAGAAGACGAACTTCGTTGCGAATTGGCAAATATTCGAACGCGTGGCTATGCCTTTGACCGTGAGGAGCATGAGCCAGGCATTGTGTGTGTCGCGGTGCCTATTTTGACCCCGAACGGACGCATGCTCGGAGCCCTGTCTGTAACAGGTCCTACGAGCCGAACCTCTCTAAAACAATTGGAAATCTGGGCGCCGCGCATTCAAGAAACAGCGTCAAGCATTGGCCAAGAAGCCCAAGCATGGCGGTTTCCCGAAACACGGCAACAAAAGGTAGTTTCTCTATGACTGGTGTTACGCTTCAAAACGCAATCAAACGATACGGCCAAACACAGGTCATCCACGGAATTGACCTTGAGATCGAAGATGGAGAGTTCTGCGTTTTTGTCGGACCGTCAGGCTGCGGCAAGTCCACGCTCTTACGGATGATTGCAGGGCTAGAAGAAACGACCGAGGGCAGCATCAGCATTGGTACGCGCGACGTTACTAGGTTGGACCCCGCCAAACGTGGTGTTGCGATGGTTTTCCAGACTTATGCGCTCTATCCGCACATGACAGTGGCCGAGAATATGGGTTTTGGCTTGCGGATGAACGGCGTGCCTAAAGCTGAAATCGAAGAAAAGGTGCAAACGGCATCGGACATTCTCAAACTTGGTGATTATCTAAAACGCAAACCCAAGGCCCTGTCGGGCGGCCAACGCCAACGTGTTGCTATCGGGCGCGCGATTGTCCGTGGTCCCGAAGTCTTTTTGTTTGACGAACCGCTTTCCAACCTCGACGCCGAACTTCGGGTCGAAATGCGGGTCGAAATATCGCGTTTGCACAGCGAGATCGGCGCTACGATGATCTATGTGACCCATGATCAGGTCGAAGCCATGACCATGGCCGACAAGATTGTTGTGCTGCGCGACGGTCGAGTAGAGCAAGTTGGCGCCCCGCTGGAGCTCTACCGAAATCCCGACAACCGCTTTGTGGCCGGTTTCATCGGATCACCGTCAATGAACTTTCTGGATTGTAAAATCAACGACGGGCATCTGGTTCACCCGGTCCTGTCGTCACCATTGAAAGCGCCAATCGAGATCCCCAGCCACCTTTCGACGGTAACGATGGGGATACGGCCGGAACATATCGAATTGAACGCGCAAGAAGACACCCTGCAAGTTGAACTCACCGAAGCTTTGGGCGGAGTGTCCTACTCTCACCTCATCGCTCCGAACGGTGAAAAGCTGATTGTCGAGGAGCGCGGCGATATTCGCAGCACTGAAGGTGATAGCGTCGGAATGACAGTGCCCTCCGAGCGGGTTTATCTCTTTGATCCGCAAAGCGGTTTGCGCCTACGCTAAAATTATAACGAGAGGCAGCGACACCACAGGGATGCTTGATAATTCAGACATGTGTATTAGACCTGTCACATGCATAGCATTTGGAAACAAATTGGGTCGCCACGAAACCTGGTCATCTTTGAATCAGCGGCCCGACTTGGCTCATTCACGCGAGCTGCTGAAGACATGGGGATTCAGCAGCCCTCGGTAAGTGCTGCAATAAAGCAATTGGAGCAGGCTCTTGGCGTTGCATTATTCTTGCGAGGGCACCGCTCCATTAGCCTAACGGCGGCGGGGAACCGTTTGTTTTCCGACGTATCCCGATCTCTCGGGGACATCGAGCAATCTCTTCAATCAGTCCGCAATATGGGCAGGCGAGACTATGTTACCCTCAATGGATCATCAGCATTTTCGTATTATTGGATCATGCCACGCCTAAGCGAATTACAAAAACACCATCCCGGAATAGACCTTCGCGTCCAAATTAGTGATCGAGAACCCGATCTGGATTTTGAAAATATCAGCCTTGGTATTCGTCGAGGCAAAGGCCATTGGCCGGGATGTTATGCAGCAAAAATCGCAGACGAAGTCATATTTCCTGTCGCTAGCCCCCGTGTCATGGCGGCGGCGCGAAATCTGAGATCGATCCCTAATTTAATGCACGAACGTCTCATACATCTTGAAGAACCCATTCGAGAAAGACCAACCTGGGAACAATGGTTTGCGCACCACAACGTTCCACGAGTTGAGTTTAGCTCCGGCCTTCGGTTGAACGATTATGCATTGGTGCTTCAGGCAGCCATGTCTGGAGAAGGCTTTGCATTTGGTTGGGAGCATGTCGTGCGCGACCTTATTTCCAAACAGTTGCTGGCGGGTCAGGAGGGTTGGAGTTGGTGCACAGGGAACGCCTTTTACCTAGTTTGGTCCCGGTCCAAACCATTGTCGCCTCAGGCCGAGTTGGTTAGAAATTGGATCATTTCGATATCCGACTTCCCGCACGCAAACTTAGATGAAGAATAGAGAGATACATTTCACTCAAAAACGCTCAGATTAGTGCTCATTAAATTTGCTCTCACAAAAAGCCGAAGTATAGTTTCCGAAGCTTTATGGAGAACTGAAAAACATGGCTAAATGGCACATTTCCGTCGAGGTTCTTTCGTCTCAGACAACCTCAGAAAGGACCTGTTCGGCCGAATATACCGCTGTGTGGGTGTCCTCAGGATACTGCCGCGCTCAGGAAATCACAATTACAGCTGGCGAGGGCCACCTTTTCAAAAAGGGCGAAACACTTCGGTTTGATAAAGTCGTCAATTCAAGCTGTATCTGCTTTGAACTCTCCAAAAGACCGCCCCAAGGTGATTGTGCGCTCAGCTCAAATATTGCTTTGCCCATGCAAAACGAAAACTCGCAATATGTCCTTCGGTTGGATCAGGTCGATTTCCCTGCAGGCGCAATCGCTTACCGGCACGTGCACCCCGGCGACGGGATACGGTTTCTCGTGAATGGCGAGCTCACGATTATTTCCGACACGCATGTTTCTTCGGTCAATTCAGGGGACGCTTGGTTCGAAGCAGCCAATTCCCCAGTTCGAGCTGAGGCGACAACCGAAGGCCCATCAAGTTTTGTGAGATTCATGGTGCTACCGGCCGACTGTTTGGGGCAGCCCACCATTCGTATTCTCAACTCCGAAGATGCAAAAATGCCAAGGTTGCAATCTACAAAGCGCCACGTCGATGAACTGGCCTATTTACTCCCAGGATAGGAATCGGAAAGAGAGGAGTCTCGCCACCCTTCAGCCGGCGCATCAGGCTCTGTCCACAACCCAGCGGACTTCACTGCCTCAATGGCGCAATACTCGTCTTTGTCCGACGTATCACCGCTGATGCCAACGGCCCCAATCGTGATGGCGTCAGCGTCTCGAATCAAAATGCCCCCCGGCACGGGGATTAACCGGCCCTCTGATGCTGTAGCCAACGCCGATTGAAACGTGGGGCGGCTGGCCAGTCGGTCGCGAATGAGACGACTGGAGATACCCATCCCGAGAGCGCCCCACGCTTTCCCAAAGGCAACATCAAATCGCATGATCCCTGACCCGTCCTCAGATTTTACCGCGACAAGCTTGCCGCCCGCATCCAGTACAACAACGGTCAACGGCAACAGACCCTCGTCACGTCCTAGGTGCAAAGCTTGGTCGACAATTTTGCTGGCCAATTCCAGCGGCAAACTCGTGTGAAGACGCATTTTATGTCCCTTTAGCTAAGAAGGTCAGGAAGCCAAGTAACGATTTCCGGGAACGCCAGAAGAACTGCGATGGTAATCACGTCGGCAATAAAGAACAAAGCGATTCCCCGAAACACCTGCCCCAAAGAAATGTCAGGTCGCACACCATTGACCACAAAGCAGTTCAGTCCAATCGGTGGTGTGATCAGGCAAACTTCGGCCATTTTCACAACAATGATGCCAAACCAAATCGAGTCAAACCCCAGCGCGATCACCGCCGGATAAACAACCGGCAAAGTCAGCAACAGCATCCCAATGGCGTCCATAAACATACCCAACACGGCATAAGCCAGCAGAATACAGATCATGATGACCATTGGCGGCATATCGAGTTGGACAATCCAAGCCGTAAACGCCTCAGGAAGCCCCGAGAAGCCAAGAAAACGAACGAAGATCAGGACACCCCAAATCAGCGAAAAGATCATGACTGTCAGCTTCGCAGACTCCATCAGGGATCCCTTGATGTCCTTAAGGGATGTCCCGCGCAGCAAAGCCACAACAAACACCACCGCCGCCCCAAGCGCACCAGCTTCGGTTGGGGTCGCCCAGCCACCATAGATGGCTGAAATAATGATAAAAATAACAATGAAGATCGGTGACACACCCGGCAGAGATTGCACACGTTCCTTCCAGGTGTAGCCCGATACCGAGGGTGCCTCATGGGGGCGTATCAAGGCCCAGACAATGATAATCCCCGCGTAGATCAAAGCTGAAACGAGCCCAGGAAGGAATCCCGCCAGCAACAGCTTGCCCACGGATTCCTCCACGATAATGGCGTAAATCACGATGATTGCGGACGGCGGAATCAACGTGGCCAGTGTTCCACCGGCAGCCACAACACCCGCCGCCAGTTTTTTGTCATACCCATAGCGCAGCATTTCGGGGATTGCGACGCGCGAGAAAACAGCCGAGGTCGCCGTGGACGCGCCGGAAACAGCGGCAAATCCAGCGGTCGCAAACACCGTTGCCACAGCCAGACCACCTGGCACCCAGCCCACCCATTTACGGGCTGCATCAAAGAGTTGCTGGGTCATTCCTGCGTGAAACGCCAAAAACCCGATAAAGATAAACATCGGCAGAACGCTCAGCGCATAGGTCGATGATTTTGAATGTGGGATCGTTCCCACAATGCCTGCCGCAGGTCCCCACCCCAGTAGCTCAACAAGGCCAATCAGCCCTACCACCGAAGCGGAGAACACAACTCGCACCCCAGCAAAGGTCAGCCCCAACAGAAGAGACAACGCAATGATCCCGACAAGAAACGGGTCAGAAAATCCAATTCCAAAAATCATGTGCGATCTCCTTCGCCAGCGGAGGCCCCCATGACTTCATGGATCTCGTCTTGTGCCTGCTCTGCCACCGCCTTGGAGATAACCACGGCCTCTGGAGCAAGTGCTGGGTTTAGGAACATCCGCACCGCGCCCCAAAGCTGAACAGACAGTCTTAGGAACCAAAGCGAAAACGCTACAGGCACCAAAAGCTTTGACGGCCAAACGGGGAATTCCGCATCTATGGTCGTGTCACCTAAAGTGAACGAACGCACAAAGTGCCCCGCGCTGTACCAAATCAACACTCCGACGATAAACAGCGCAACGAGGGTTCCAAAAATTTCCGCCACCCAAAGCGCACGACCATGCAATCGGCCAACCAGCAGCTCCATGCGAATGTGGGCTCCCACGCGCTGGCAATAGGCGGCGCCAAGAAACGCCATGCTGGCCATCGAGAGTTCAACAAGATCAATATATCCGGTGATTGGCGCATTGAAGATCGAGCGCATGCCGATCTGCAGAACCCCCAATATCATCAACAAGAATATTGCCAGTGCTGCGCACAGATTGGCAAAGTCTTCAAAAGGCATCAGAAAGCGATCAGCCACTGAAAGACGCGTGGGGTGAGGAGGAATTTCGGTCACTTTGGTCTCCGGACATATAATCGGACGGCCAATCAAGGCCGCCCGACGTTATTCTTTTCTAATTTAGTTGGCTGACTTGGCTTCTTCGGCGTAATCCCAAATCGCGTCAAAAACACCTTGGGCATCAAAAGCGTCGCTGTTTTTGGCAATCCATTCGTCCCACACTGGCTTACCTGCGACTTCGCGGAATTCTGCCAGTTGTTCATCGGAATAGGTGACTTTGGTCAGCGTTTCTTCAAACACAGGCAAGTTCTTTTTGTCTTGCTCGGCATACGCAGCCTGTGTGGACTTCATGACCATATCCCGTTGGCTGACCAGAAACTCCTGATATTGCGGGGGCAACGCATCATATGCTGTCTTGTTAAACACCCAACCACACTCAGATGTGCCCGGTGTTAAGTTAGACGTGAACCATTCGGCTTCGTCGCTGATCTTGAAAGACACATGTGCGTAAGTAAACGGGAAGGCTGCAGCATCCAGCGCACCACGCTGAAATGCGGTTGAAGTTTCGCCCGCAGGCAATGTTTGCTTTACAGCACCCAGTTTTTCCATCGCGGACCCAAGTCCACCTCCGGCGCGCACGCGCATACCAGACCAATCCGCCAGATCCGCAGGCGGTTTGCCTTTACCCAAAATTTCATACTGTGGCAGCAAGCCAGACACGTAGGGCACTGCATTCCAGCGTTCCATGTCGGCAACGATTGCCGGATGTTCAAACATTTTTGAGCGTACATAGCGGTCTACTTCAGGATCACCCAATGGCAAGAAGGGGAGTGAAAACACCATCCACGCTGGGTTTTTACCCGGGTGGTAGAAATTACAGATCGCAGCACCTTCAAATGCATTTAGCTTGAGACCATCCAGATTTTCACGCGAACCGGAAAGCTGACCACCGTAGAAAATTTTGATTTCAAAGTTACCGTCAGTGGCTTCTGCAGCTTTCGCAGCCATCTCTTCCATACCGGCAGACAGTGCACGTGGATTGCCCCACATCGAAATCTTCCAGAATACCTTAGGCCCATCTATTTCCGCAGCCTGTACAGGCAAGACAAGCGACCCAGCCATCACCGCAGCAGTTGTTATCGCGGTTGTTCCAAATTTCTTAAAGTTCATGGTTCCCTCCCGTTTGCACGCTTTCAGTTTTCACAAACTGAAACGCCCAGCTTTAAGTTACATACCGGTCCACTTTGATCGACAAAAGGGCCTTGTGTCAAAAAAAATCGATAATTTAGTTGTGTGTTTCATCATTCCTGCAGTACCCTGCTCTAGTCCACGGCGGCCAACCTACCATTAACAATAAGGCAAAGGCGCGTGCCGAGGCATCTAGGGAGGAAGAAATGAAAAGCATTTTTAAAGGCTTACGAGCCACTGCATTTGGTATCGCGGCCCTTGGCGCATCTAGTTTGGCGGCCGAAGAATTGCGGATTGGAACGGCCAGCCAAGGTGGCGCATTCTATCCGGTAGGCCAAGCAATCTCGACGTTGATCGGTTCCCACGCCGACGGATTGACGATGGTTCCGGTTGTGACCCAAGGATCCGTTCAAAACCCACGTTTGGTAAATACCGGCGAAGTGGAAATCGCAATCACCAACAACAACCTGTCAGTCCTCGCAAACAAAGGCGTTGGCCCTTACAAGAAAAGCGGCGCGATGAACCTGCGCGCGATCGGCCCGTTGCACTTTAGTGTTTTACACATGATGACGCTCGACGGCTCAGATGTCAGTTCTGTGGCGGATCTAAAAGGTAAGCGAATCGCCGTTGGCCCAGCAGGCGGCGGCACAATCCCATTCCTGACGCAGGTTCTCGGCCTGTATGATCTCACGATGGATGATATCGTCCCCAGCTTTCTCAGCTATTCTGACGGCTTCAGCCAATTGGCGGACGGCAACGTCGACGCAGCCTTTGCACTAAGCGGCTACCCAGCCGGTGCCGTGATGCAAGCCCAAGCTAATAAAAAGCTGAAATACATCGCTTTAACAGATGCGGACATCGAGGCTGCTCTTGGCAAGTACCCAAACTACAACAAAGTGGTCATTCCTGCGGACGTTTATGGCACCGATGCCGATGGTATGCTGCTGGGCGTTAACAATATGCTCATCGTTGATGCGGGCATGAGCGACGACACCGCGATGAAAATCACGGCAGCGATCTATGACAATATGGATGAGTTCCGAGCCGAGAACGCACACGCGCGCCAGATTGAAGTTGAACGTGCGACCACTCTCAAGATTCCGCTTCACCCCGGTGCTGCGGCTTACTTCGCTAAATAATCACACGCAGTTATCCACATAAGGAACTGGGGCGCAGTTTACTGTGCCCCAGAAATTGAGCATATGATGGCAACTTTGGACAAACTATTTGAACGGGGCATTGTCGCGGTTGCCTTTGTCGTAGGCGCATTTCACTTGCTGAACGTCTCTGGTCTCTATGTTCTTTCGACCCGCGATATCCGCATTTTCCACCTCATGATGATGTTGGTGCTATTGTTCCTATCACAGCCGACCGCGAAGAAGTTGGAACATAGCCCAGCCGACAAATTTGTGCGCCTTGGCCTGATCATGATCAGCGTTGCCGCTTGCGTCTATACAATGACGCGCTGGAAAGACATCGCATTTAGTGGCGGAGAAACCGTCCCTATGGATGCTTGGATCGGCATTGTCATCATCGCGTTGGTGCTTGAAGCTGCGCGGCGCGGAGTCGGTCTGGTTCTTGCGATCATATGTCTAACTTTCTTTGCCTACCCGTTTTACTCCCCCTACCTACCCGGCGTCCTGAACGGGCGTGGCTACAGTCTGACCCGCATGTCAGAGTTTCTGACAACGACAAGCCAAGGCATTTTCGGCATTCCCTTAGGTGTATCATCAACCTACATCATTCTCTTTTCCATCTATGGCGCATTCCTCAGCAACTTTGGCGCTGGCGACTTTTTCTTTAAGTTAGCAAGCCGATTGACCAAAGGCATGCGCGCGGCTGGCGCCAAAACCGCCGTATTGTTTTCGACATTACTGGGCATGATCTCAGGCTCCGCTGCAGGCAATGTGGCCGTCACCGGCACTTTGACAATTCCAATGATGAAAAAGGAAGGCTACCAACCGCATCAGGCTGGTGCGATCGAGGCCGTGGTCTCAACTGGCGGGCAAATTATGCCCCCCGTTATGGGCGCTGCCGCCTTCATCATGGCTGAAGTCGTTGGAACCCCTTATGCCAATATAATGAAGGCCGCCCTTGTTCCGGCTTTACTGTTCTTTGCCTCGCTACTTTTTGTGGTGCATTTGCAAGCCGGAAAAAACGGTCTCGCACCAACAGCGCACTTTGACGATGACGACGAACCCTTATGGAATATCCTCCTCAAAGGCGGTCAGTTTATCATTCCCTTTGCCACGTTGATCGCCCTGATGCTCAATGGATACTCACCCTTCAAAGCCTCCTTTTATTCCATCATTATCCTTTTAGGCTGCCACATTTTATGGACCCGCCGCGTTGGGTCAGAGTTATTCATAAAGTCCGCCAAGGCTATCACCCAAGGTGCTAAGGCGGTTGTGCCCATTGCCATAGCTTGCGCGGCGGCGGGCATCATTGCTGGCACTCTTGGTATCACTGGCCTTGGTTCAAAAATTTCCGGCCTGATTGTGTCCACGTCGGGTGGTATTGTGTTCATCGCGCTTGTGCTAACGATGGTGACGGCCATCGTCCTCGGAATGGGTCTGCCGACGACTGCGGCCTATCTTGTTTTGGCGACAGTTGTGGCACCTGCATTGGCAAAAATGGGTGTCCCGCTTTTGACGGCACATCTATTTGTGTTTTTTTACGGTTGCGTTTCAACCATTACACCACCCGTCGCCTTAGCATCTTATGTAGCGGCTGGCATTGCCGGAGCGGACATCAACCGCGTTGGCTGGACCGCTTTCGCGTACGGCATTACCTGCTACATCCTGCCGTTTATGTTTGTATTTGGTCCGGCTCTGATGCTGTCGGGCCCTGTCTCGGAAATATTGTTGGCAATTGCGTCTGCGGGTTTGGGCGTCTTCGGAATTGCGCTCGCCGTAGTTGGCTTTGCCAAGAATGCACTGTCGCCTGCCTTGCGCTGCGTTGCGGCCGCTGCTGGTATCGCACTCTTGTATCAAGGCTGGCTGTCTGACCTCGCAGGTCTCGTAGGAATGGCTGTGATCTGGCTTTCGACGCGAACAAAAACTGCTGGGAATGAACCCCCTCAAAACAACAAGGAGGCCTGAAATGGCTAGAGAAATCAGGCGTGTCGTAACAGGTCACGACGAGAACGGTGTGGCTAAGGTTATTATGGATTCAAGTGCCAGCTGCATTTTACAACGACCCAACCGCCCGGGCGTGACACTAACCAATCTGTGGCAACATGAGGAAACCCCAGCCCCGATGGAAACCCACGAGGATCCAGTCACAGGACCGCTCATATTGCACCCACCTAAAAACGGAGCCGTGTTTCGGATTGTTCAATTTGATCCGGAAAACCCCGAGGTTCTGGCCGAACTCGATGGGCCTTCGGCCTTTGCTGAAATGGGTGCTGGTGCAAACATCGTTCAAGGCGCGCGTCACCCATTCATGCACCGCACGGACAGCCTTGATTATTCGATCATTCTCACCGGCGAAATCTATATGTTAATGGACGATGAGGACATCTTGCTCAAAGCGGGCGATGTTGTGGTGCAACAAGGAACAAACCACGCGTGGTCCAACCGTGGAACTGAACCTTGTCAAATCGCCTTTATCCTCAACGACGCCAAAGCTTGAGGCACCGCGCCTTCGAAGCCGCAAAGCGAAGCAACTCCCTGAATGTAGTACGTTCTCCACTTCGAAACCGTATCAACTGGGGAGTTTCTTTACAGACATCTCTCAAATACGCCCCCAACGGGTTTGTTCGA
The DNA here is from genome assembly GCA_900143615.1 of Rhodobacteraceae bacterium Alg231-30. Lineage (GTDB taxonomy): Bacteria > Pseudomonadota > Alphaproteobacteria > Rhodobacterales > Rhodobacteraceae > Shimia. The sequence goes on along the minus strand of FREU01000001.1, from coordinate 492,417 downwards.
AGCCTCTAAAAACACCATTGATCCGCATATTTTTCATCTGTGATCAATGGCGTTTATTGCGGAATAGTTGCCGTTAGAAACCTATCTAGACCTACGCGACGGCATCAAATCACACCCTGCCCGGCAAACCTGCAAAACTTCCAGAAATGCACGTTTCACCTGATGCTAATTTTTCTGAACGGGCATCTGTGTAAGACCCCAACAAACGAGCTTTGTTTCCTACTTATACCCAAAAGTAACATTATGGACTTGTCGCGCAGTGTTTGCTTGAGACGTTCCGACACGTCCAAAAGCGCCCAATGCATACGCATATTCGCGCGGTGTTTCTTCGCGAAGAGAGAAATCCACTAGAAGTCTCGGCGGCAATTCGCCCAATGGCGCGACACCGGAAGTGGTAAATTGCATTATCTCGCTCAATCCAGCCAAACCCCAAAGAAACTCCGTGCACGTTGCGACAGAAAACAGATCTGTTTGCGTGTAACCTGATTGAATGAACTAAAAACATCACCGTGTCACGCCCGGCACATTTAGGAGGCAGTCGTGAAACACTTTATATCTGCAGTTGCAGGCCTGGCCATCGTGGTCTTTGCATATGCATATACTTTCGGAATTCCGGGCGTTGATCTCTCCTTTCTAAATGGAAAAGGCGCTCAAACCGAGGGACCCAGCAGTAGCGCTGGACCAAGCGGGCCCGCTGGACCAGGCGGGCCTCGCTCACGCCAACCAACTGCTGTGATCATCACAAAGGCAATCGTTCGCCAAACCCCTTATACCGAAGTGTTCCAATCTGTCGGTATTGCCAAAGCCAACGCCAGCGTGACGGTTGAAACCGAAGCGTCTGGCAAAGTTACCGAGCTGCATTTCGGACCAAACCAATCGGTTGAGAAAGGCGATCGACTGGTGTCGTTAGATGATCAGGTTGAGCAAATTCAATTACGTACCGCACGCGCCAACCTGCTAGACGCCAAGTCGACACTTAAGCGCTATGACACCTTGCGCTCTTCCGGTAGCGGCGTGATCTCCGAAGTCGCGCGAACCGAAGCACAAACAGCTTTGGAAATCGCCGAGGCCAATTTGGCCCGTGCGGAATACGATCTGGAGCAAAAGACGGTACGCGCTCCAATTTCGGGCACCTTAGGGCTCACCGATGTGGAGGTTGGGAAATTTTTGGGTATGTCCGCGGAAGTAGTCACTATCACGGATCAGTCCACACTGTTGATTGAATTTGGTCTCCCGGATCGGGCAGCAGGCCTGTTACGGGTTGGGCAAGACGTTGTTCTTACGTCTGTTTCTCTCCCGGGGCGTACATTTAGTGGCGTAGTCAAAGGCTATGACGGGCGCATTGATAGCGCAACACGTACCCTTAAGGTCCGTGCAGAAGTGGAAAATTCGGCAGGTCTGATGCTGCCAGGGATGATTTTCAACGTTACGGTCACACATGATAACGAAGCATTGCCTATGGTGCCTGCGAACTCGGTTACTTGGACACGCGAAGGCGCCAAAGTCTGGGTAGTCGAAAAAGGCCGCGCGAATACAACCAATGTCGCAATCCGCCATCGTGAAAACGATTTGGTCTGGCTGGACTCCGAGTTGACAGACGGCATGGAAGTGGTCGTTGAAGGGGTCCAAAAACTACGTGCTGGCTCAGAAGTCATGACCGCAGCTGAAGCCAGTGCCCGGTCTCGTGCCGCCGTTGAGCGCGGAGGCAAAAACTAATGGCGCTCAACAAAGTCAAAACCGGAATTGCCGATCTTTTTGTGTCGCGTCCGATCCTTGCGATTGTCGTGAACTTGCTGATCGCTATTGCTGGCCTCGCCGCTTTCACAGGTGTCGAAGTGCGCGAAATGCCCAGTTCCGACCAACCTGTTGTGTCCGTCCGAATTGCTTGGGACGGCGCCGCACCCGAAACTGTCGACAATGAAATTACCGACGTCGTTGAGGATGCGCTAGCTCGACTGGACGGCTTGAAATCCATATCTTCGTCCTCCAGCTATGGCTCCAGCCGGATTACTCTTGAGCTTAACCCCAACACAGACATAAACAATGCCGCCAATGAGGTGCGCGAAATAATCAGCAGAACCGAACGTCAACTACCTGATACCATTGAAGATCCTGTCATCACCAAGAGCGATTCCGACGCGGATGCAATCATTCGACTGTCGCTAATTGGCCAAGCTTCCCTTGCCGAAATGACGGAACTTGCGGATGGTTTTATCTCTGATCGCTTGTCGTCGGTGGATGGTGTCGCCGAGGTCCAAGTGTATGGGCAGCAGGAAAACGAATTCCTTGTCGAAGTATTCCTACCAGCTCTTGTCGGTCGTGGATTAGATCTAAGTGACGTACGTACGGCCCTGCGCACTCTGCGTGTGGACACTGCAATGGGCGATCTGGAGACAGGAAGTCAAAAAGTCCTGCTTCGCAGCGCAAATCCCGACGTGACCACAGAAGCCATCTCCAACTTGCGTATCAACTCTTATACCCGAGTTGGTGACATCGCTCAGGTCCATTACACGCCCGTCGAAAAATCATCCACCGCCCGCTACAACGGGCAAAATGCTATTGGTATGGGTATCGTCCGTCAGGCAATCTCGAATACTCTGTCAATCTCAAAAGGCATCGCCGCGGAAGTCGAAAACCTGAGCAAGGCTCTTCCGGACGATATGGAGTTGGTCGTTGTTTCCGACGACGGAGTCTTTATCGATAAGTCGATCAAGGAAGTCACCACATCCATTGGCCTTGCGGTCATCATCGTGATTGCGGTTATCTTTGCGTTTCTAAAATCTTGGCGTGCTACTTTAATTCCAGCGATCACAATTCCCGTTTCGCTAATCGGTGCAGTCGCAGCCACATGGATGGCGGGGTTTTCCATCAACGTCATCACCCTGCTCGCGCTCGTACTAGCGACAGGAATGGTCGTCGATGATTCAATTGTAGTCATTGAAAACATCGTACGACGTCGTCACATGGGCATGGGCGCTAGGGCGGCCGCGGCAACCGGCACCAACGAAGTGTTCTTTGCAGTAATTTCAACCACAGCAACACTGGCCGCTGTGTTCATCCCGATTTCCTTCCTGCCTGGGCAGGCTGGCAAGATCTTTGCAGAATTCGGCTTTGTTTTGGCATTCTGCGTCTTGCTCTCATCTGTGGTCGCGCTGACACTTGCGCCCGTTTTGACCGCCCGTTTCGACCCTGGTAAATCGGGCAAACAGCTGGATGAAAACGCGCCCCCACGTGGGTTTGCCGCACTCTATATGCGGATCATTGACTGGAGCCTCGCCGCCCCAGCACTCACTATCAGCTTAGCTCTGGCTTTTGCCGTTCTGTCGGCGGGTGCGTTTACAAAAGTGCCCTCCGCCTTAACCCCCACTGAGGATCGCGGCTATTTTTTGATCCGCGCATCAGCCCCAGCCGGTTCCAGTCTGGATTTTGCCGACGAGCAAGTTCAAAAAGTGGAAGCTGCTCTACAGCCATATGTCGAGAAAGGAGAAATCCTTGCTGTTCAGTCCTTTTTACGCGGCACAGGCGGCTTCATTTTTGTCCAATTGGCGGATTGGGATGATCGGGATCGTCCCCAGCAAGCTCTCATCGCTGAGCTAAACCCTAAGTTCTCAAACATCCCAGGCCTCAACGTCCAACTGATTTCGCCAAATAGTCTTGGCATCCGTGGCGCAGGCCGGGGTTTGCAGTTTGCCGTAGTCGGAAACGACTTTGACGCAATTGCGGACATGGGTGATGAGTTGATTGCCGCGATGGAAGATGATCCAACCTTCACCAACCCGCGTCTATCGTTTGACGCAACAACCCCTTTGATGAACGTACGCATTGATCGGGAAATGGCCACCGAACTCGGCCTATCTCCTGAAGACGTTGCCTCAACAATCAATGCACTGACGCAAGGCATCGTCGCCACGGAAGTCTTTGTCGACGGCACCGAAACAGAAATCCGAATGGAGCCAGGCGGCAAGCCCATCGAGGATCCGTCAGACATCGAAAATGTCTATGTGCGGTCCAAAGACGGAGGGTTTGTTCCTCTTTCGACAGTGGTTCAGCTGGAACCCACATCGACAGTGTCTAACCTCTCACGCGAAGAGAGGATGCGCGCCGTGTCAGGTGGTGCCAACCTCGGCCAAGGTGTTTCATTAGGGGAATCCGTCGAGCGTATCGAGCAACTCGCCGATGAAATCCTCCCAAACAACATGCGTATCATGTTACGTGGTGAAGCCGCGACGCTGGAAGAAAGCGAAGCGGGTATGATATTGGTCTTTGGTGTGGCTTTGCTTGTGGTCCTGCTGGTGCTGGCCGCACAGTTTGAGAGCTTTGCCAGCGCTATTGTGATCATGCTGACAGTTCCCTTCGGTCTCTGCGCAGCCGTGATGGCGATTTGGCTGACAGGAGGAACATTGAACTACTACAGTCAGATCGGGCTTGTGATCCTAATCGGCATTATGGCCAAAAACGGTATCCTGATCGTGGAATTTGCCAACCAACTTCGGGAACGCGGCATGGACATAGACAGCGCGATCCGCGACGCCGTGCGCCTACGCCTTCGCCCGGTAATGATGACCGCAATCTCCACCGTGTTTGGCGGCATTCCTCTGGTTCTGGCCTCTGGTGCCGGAGCGGAAGCCCGCGAGGCCGTTGGTTGGGTCATTGTCGGCGGCTTAGGCTTTGCAACTTTGTTCACGATGTTCCTCACACCGGTATTCTACCGCCTGATTGCCCCTTGGGGCGGTCAACCAGGCCAAGCAGCTCATAAACTCGAAAAGGAACAAGAAATCGCGCGTGCGGTTTCCGGGTGAGATAAGAGTAAGACCCTACGGCGGCCGCAACTCAAGCTTCGCGGCCGCCGAGATTGTACCTACGAACACATTAAGGGCTAATAACTCTGGTTCAGTTCATCTGCCGCCGGAATTTCCCTTTCACGGCGGGCGATATAGTCCAGCAAAGCGTCATTTTTGGAGGCGTCCAGCACAGGCTCCTCATAGGCTTGCAGCAACGCCCGAGCGTGATTTAAAGCTCTCTCTGTTATCTCGACAGAACCTTCTGCGGCCCATTGCTCAATCGAATTGTTGTCAAACATCGCCGGCATGAAAAACGCACTTTGGAAGTTTTCTTGCGTGTGGTCATGTCCCAGATAATGCCCTCCGGGACCGACATCACTCACAGCGGCCAACGCCTCTTCAAAATCATGCCATTTGGGACCTTCGGCCATACGATACGCCATTGCACATTGCTCAGCGTCGACAATGAATTTGGCCACGGAACAATGCATACCCGCCTCATTCCATCCAGCGCTATGCCAGATGTAATTCGCGCCGGCATGCATCACCGAACTCAATGTCGTCGCGCTCTCATAGCCGGCCTGCGCATCAAACGTCTTTGCTCCGCCCAACGTGTTAGAAGTGCGCCATGGGACGCCATAATACCGCGCCATCTGGCCAATCATGAAATTCATCAAGCTTATTTCAGGTGTCCCTGCCATCGGCGCACCCGACTTCATGCTGACAGTGGACAGATAATGCCCATAGATCGCTGGACATCCTTTACGGATCACTTGCGTATAGGCCAGCGCGCTCAGCGCTTCGGCATTTAGCTGCGCAACCGAAGCGGCCACACTAGCAGGCGTGTTTGCCCCGCCTAATACAAATGGCGAGCACAGCACCGGTTGATTACGTCTACAAAACGCCCGCATCGCACCCAACATGGTTTCATCCCAAACCAAAGGGCTGTTACCATTGCAATTCCCTGTGGTGACGGGATGTTTCTCTAAGAAGTCTTCGCCAAACAGGATTGCGCACATATCCAGCACGTCCTCAGCATTCCTTGGGCTGGTGGTCATACCCATGAAAATTTTGTCAGAGTGCTTCATTGACGAATAAGTAATCTGCAAATGGCGTTGGCTGATCGGGTGGTCATATGGCTCGACGATGTGATGTGCGCTTGAATGCATTGCAGGCAACATATGAGCAAGCTTATGGAACATCGCCAAATCATCCAGTGTCGGATTGCGACGCACATCCTCCAGATCACGTAAATACGGCGCACCAGTCATCGGCACAAAGATCGATTGCCGCCCCCCCAAGGCCACGTTCTTAGCAGGGTTTCGAGCGTGATAAGTAAAGGTTTCCGGGATCGTCGCGATTAATTCTCGGACTAAACCCCGGTCCAGATATACGCGCTCGCCATCAACTTTAGCCCCCACGCGACGCCAATCCTCAAGCGCGATCTCATCACGAAACACGACCCCAACATTTTCAAGAATATCCATGGACGCCGCATCTATCCGCTCTACCTGTGCGCCATCCATGACCTCGCAATACGGCAACACGTTGTTTAATCCACGCAACATCGTAAAATCATGCGCAGTGCGCGCAGCACGACGCGCAGAACGCCCACCAGCGCGACGGCGAGTATCAAGCGCCATTTCGTCCTCCTTGTTTGAAAGCTTCTTCACGTTAGCCATGAAACAAACACGGGATTCTGCAAAATCCGAACTAGGATTGCAGGAAACGACACACAAACTATTTGCCCTTGGCGCATCTGCGGTTTCATCCCATTCACTTTATGGGTTTCGCGAATTCTGAAAATGCAAAGGTGACACTAAATTTGAAACATTGGTTATGCCATTTTGAATTGGGCAGACGCGGTGGGGATATGTTTTCCAACCCGCATAGGAGTGATTACCATGTCAAAAACTATTCTCATTACTGGCGCGACAGACGGCATTGGGCTTGAAACCGCTAAAAAGCTTGCCGCCGACGGGCACCGGCTAGTGTTGCACGGACGAAATCCCGATAAACTTTCCTCGTCTCAACAAGCTATTGGCGGCGACACAACAACGTTAACCGCCGATCTCTCGCAGCTTTCACAAGTTCGCAAATTTTCCGAGGAAGCGCGGGAACAACTTGGCCAGCTAGATGTGTTGATCAACAATGCAGGCGTTTACAAAATGCCCAATCCGATCACAAAGGACGGTCTAGACGCGCGCTTTGTTGTCAACACAATCGCCCCGTATGTGCTAACGCGCGCTTTGTTACCTGCACTTGGCCGAGATGGTCGCGTGGTGAATGTATCCTCCGCCGCTCAAGCACCTGTAGATGTTGCTGCCCTAAACGGCGAGCGACCCCTTGGCGATATGGACGCCTATGCACAGAGTAAGTTGGCCATCGTCATTTGGACACAGGCGCTGGCTACGGCCCACCCCAATGGGCCGATGTTCGTCGCCGTAAACCCCGGCTCTCTTCTGGCCAGTAAGATGGTACGCGAAGGATTTGGTGTCGCCGGGAGCGACCTCAGCATTGGCGCCAACATTCTTAGCGACGCGGCTCTATCGGACAGGTTCCGAGGGAAATCCGGAAACTACTTTGACAACGACAGCGGTGCTTTTGCCCCGCCTCATCACGCGGCGGGTAATTTCGCGCATAATGCAGCCGTGATGGCCGCATTGGACACTTTGGCTGACAGCATCTGATAACCATCGACTATTCTGCCCCATTGGCTCCCCTGCCATTCATGACTAAACCTAATGCAAGGGAGCCATTGCCATGTCAGCCAACTCATCAATTGATAGACGCAGCGCGGCCGCCGCATCACGGCGCGCGAAAACCCGCGCCAAGTTGATCGAAAGCGCGATCCTGATTTTTGCGGAAAAAGGTGTGGATGCTTCGGTCATCGATGATGTGATTGTCGCCGCAGGTGTGTCACGTGGTACATTTTACAACTACTTCATCTCAAATCACGAACTGCTGGTCGCCGCCAACGAGCAACTTGGCAACGAGTTGGTCGAATTGATCGAACTGGAGGTGGGCAACTACCCCGCCCCCGAAGACAGTGTTGCAACCGGTATTCGCCTCTTTCTCGAAGCAACCCACCGCTTCCCTTTTCTGGGACGATTTGTGACACATGTTGGACTTGACGCGGCAGGCCCTGGCAACCTTATCTACGAGTATCTTCCGCCAAATATTCTTGGCAGCATCGAACGGGGGCGCTTTCTCGACATGCCGCTGACCATCGCACTAGATCTCATCGCCGGCACTGCGCTAATGGGGATTTTCCGCATTCCTATGTCTGAGGACAAAGATGCACATGCTGCTCAAGTGGTCGCCTCTATTCTACGCGGCTTGGGCATGTCTGCAGAGGACGCGAAAACGCTCTCTGAAAAACCAGTACCAGACCTCATTGTCGCCTCTGACAGCCTATTGGCACGCAGCCAAGCTCGGGCAAATTTAGCTACGACAACGTAAACTGGTTCCGTTCACCCGAAAATTTCACCTCCCAGAGGGAAGAAGACGTATAACTGACCTGCGCCAAAATGTCCTGAGAACAAAATTGACAAAACTGTCAATTTAATAAGATACTCATCTCAAGAATGTTACTTTAGTCAAAGAGGACTCAGGATCATGAAACTTAAAATTGCCTTGGCTTGTATTGTCGCCACTTTGGTTTCCGCCTGCGCAGAGGCAGAAAAATACCCTATCACACAGTGTGATACTTCCAGCCAATACCCAGTAACCTGCGCCGAACGTGGCGACGACGATCCCGTCACAGGCGCAAACGCCCCTAACTTACCCAGTCCCGGCGTATAAGCACTCACCGTTCGGACAGGCCTGCCTAGAAGAGCAAAGGCAGAGGGCTTTTCAGCCCTCTGCCTTTTTCTCAAAAAACTAGTGCTAGTTTACTCAGCAACATGTGGCGTCAGCGTGCCCGCTTTCTCACGTATGCCATCACGGTATAGCGCTTTGGCCAGAGCGATACACATAAAGCCCATCACCATCGTAAAGGGCAACGCCCCGATAATCATCGCATTTTTCAACGCGTCCATCGGGTTTGTGCCACTAGAAGCACCCGCAATCAGCAAGGTACCAATCACGGCGGTCAGGATAACACCCCAGACGACCTTGTGCTTGTTCCCGACTTCCTGATCACCACCGGACATAATCGTGTTCATCACCAAAATACCCGAGTCTGCCGACGTTACGAGGAAGGTCATAATCAGCACCACGCACATGATGGTAATGGCAGACAGAAACCCACCTGAAATCATCTCGCTTAAGGTGATAAACAGTTTGGCTGTATTGGACGCGCCGATAATTGCGCCTTCGGCCCCGCCTGTCAGTTCCAGATCAATGGCTGTGCCTCCAAGGATGGTCATCCACGCAAAACAGACAAGCGCGGGTGCAAAGACACATCCAACGATGAATTCCCGCACTGAACGCCCGCGCGAAATACGCGCTAGGAACAGACCGACAAATGGCGAAAATGCGATCCACCACGCCCAGTAGAAGGTGGTCCACCCTGCTTGCCAACCAAATTGACGCCCCGGTTCACCGGCCGCGTATGCTGCTTGCAACGTGCTTTCAGACAAAGCCGCAGCATCCCCCTCAAGCCCGCTCCGGAACCCGTCAAATGACCCCCAAGCGTTAGTTGCACCACCGCGCAATGCATCTGCAAAAGGCGCGGCTTCAGCAGGAAGTGCTGCATCAAACGCTGCTGCGGATTGCGGTCCATAGGCGCCAAAGCTGAGCGACAAGAAGTTCAGAACATAGTCAACCAATGCCGAAGCATAGGTGGTCATCGCAAATAAGAATGAGCCAAAGATCACAAAGGTAAATAGCAAGACAAGCGATAGCACAAGATTGAGGTTGGAGAGGTATTTCACGCCTCGCCCCACGCCCGACACGGCCGAAATAATCGACAGTCCCATGATCACCAAAAGTCCGGCAATCAGACCCACAGTGCCTGGAGCAGGTGCGTCACCACTCATGTCCATCATCCACTCCATGCCGGTAATCGCATACATCCCATCGATAAACTGCGAAACACCAAAGCCAATTGTCACAGACACACCTAGGATAGTAGCAACCACGCCCAGGACATCGACAACATGGCCCAAAAAACCGTTCAGCATCTTGCCAAACAGCGGCGTGAGCGCAGTACGGATTGTCAGTGGCATGTCACGTGTATAGGCGTAGTAGGCCAGCGACAGCCCTGTCACCACATAGATAGCCCAAGCGTGAAAACCATAGTGTGCAAAGGTATAGCGGTAAGCCGAGGTGAGCGCCTCTTCACTGTTTGGTGCCACATCTTGCGACAAAACCACTGGATTGGAGCCCCATAGCCCCAGCGGCTCTGCGGTGGCAAAGACCATTAACCCCACGCCTAGGCCTGCGCCAAACATCATTGAGAACCACGAAAAATTCGAAAATTCGGTCCCCTCGCCTGGTCGTCCCATAATACGCTTTCCCGTTTGCGGCAGCAACGCCACGACAAATAGGAAGAAAAAGAAGAGGCCCACGATGACAATATAAAACGCGTTAAACCCTTCCAAGATTTTCCAGTTGAGACTGCCTAAAACACCATTCGCATTCGCAGGCCACACGAGGGCCCAGAGAACCAGCCCCACCATAATTGCTTTGCTTAGCAGAGCGATTTCTACGCTGTGCCCTTCATAGAAGCCCTTTGAGGACGTCTTGATTTCCAGATCCGTAAACGGCTGTTTGATTGACATTCACTTTCCTCCCTTCGCTTGAAACAAGCGATCCGCCCCTCCTAGGCAAACCGCAGTTTCACTCCCTAGTTCATGGGCAAGGTTCATCCTCACCTCAAAATGGCTGTTCCGCCATTTGGGGGGCGCAAAGACCGGCAAGCCGACTTTGTGTCCCATTCGCGCGTTTGTTTCATTAGAAGCTTTCGCTTCAAACTCTATGTGAGCAGCATCTGCTCAATCATTATCGCACAATCCCGCCCCTGCGCCGCTCATCCGCGACTCCTCAGAAGCAGGCGCATATGTTCTGTGGGCCAATTGCATGAGAGCCACCCAATCCTGAGGCCCGGTTTTTGCGCGATTTGTTTTTCTTGCCGTGGCGGTTTCCAATGCGGCTGGAGCAATATGAACAGCTTCAGCGACTGCTTCCATTGGGCCTTGCAAGCTCAGAACATCACCGTCCGTGATCGCCGTAGTTTCACCCCAGAGAACAGCGATTGGCTTTCCATTATTGCGAGCAAGCGCCGCGGCAAAGGGAACCATCAAAATCGGTTGCCACATCGCCTCTGTCTCGATGCCGCCCTCAGGAAAATAGGACGCGAAATCTGACAGAGCAGCGCCAGCCAGCAGCGGGCAAAGTGTGCCGGAACTGGCCCGCCAAATTTCACAACCGGCCTCCGGCGAACGATACCCAAACGCCTTCCCATCGACCTGTGTCAACATCTGCACCAAAGCTGCTGCGCCATCGACATCTCGTGCACTCAGCCAGCGTACCGCCATAGCTGCTTCTTCAGCCACTCCCCAAGGATACCCCACGCCGCGCGTCGCTCTCTTGGCCAAACTCTCAACTTCGTTCAAAGACCAACTCACGACAAATCCTTTGGATAGACCCAGAGATCCGCGTTTTGCTCCGTTAACTCCTCTGGATATGGCGCGTTGGCATACATACAAATTCGCACCCATCTATCGGAACGCGGATCAAACCGCGTTGCTCCAAAAAACGACAGCTTGGCGCGCAACATATCAATCGGTAACACCTCCGAGCTTATGGTGTTGTCATGAATCTCTGAATACGGCGCAATTTCACTCAGCTGGGCACGCCGCACGGTGTGGCGATGCTCTGGGTGCTTGAGTAGAAATTCAGCCACAGGCCCATCCCTCCCCCAATCTTTCAAAGCCGCATGTGCCATTGCCGCATCGCGCGCAGGAGCCAAAGGTTGTTCATACTCTTCGATAGGCTCGTCAAAGCGTTCACCCAGTCGCGGTTCTAGCTTTTCCTCAGAAACATACCACGCCCGGGCGCAATTCTCGCGCCTTTGCCAATCCACAGCAAGAGCCCAGCCAAAGTTTTGCTCAATGCGCGCTCTCAATGCGCCGACCGTCATCGCGCCATCGATGCGGAAGCTTTTTTCGTAATGGTCAGCCATACAGCTGGCTAATCCATCCACCAACGCGCCATACGGCTCTAGTATCAGAGAAGCAACGAACTCTTGCCCCTCTTCACTCAACACATCTTCAGCCCAGACCATCAACGCATCCCACGGCAAGTCGCCCGAAAGTTCTTGGTCGGCGATGTATTGTTGTAGCGCAAAAATATCACGTTGCAGGGTCTCAAGCTTTTTGATCTGAACCGGATGCTCGGATCGCCACTTAGCGACTGAGACAATCGCGCGGTCCAGAACGTCTTTAAAGTGAGCAATTTCCTTGGCTGAAGCTTGTGTGAGCGAACGTACCCGCGCGATGGCTTCTTCGCGCACCATAATCCAATTATTAAACAAAACCGGATGATTAATGATAAACGGCGCCATCCCCAATCCAGTGGAGTTGCCAATTCCCAGACGCCGCGCAAGCGCAGGCCTCAAGGTTGCCGTCGCCTCCCCACCTCTAACGTTCGCCATATGTTGAACCAAATCGCGCACAAAAGTCCGCGTTAGAAATACCGACAACATTTCCGCCTGAAAGGGAACCTGCAGCTCATCGCGATCCGCCAACGTCTCCCGATCTGCAGCGCCAAATTTACCAGATCCGTAAACGGCAGTTGTGCGCATCAAATAACCGACTTGATCAATCATGCCCGGGTCAGGTTGTTTCCCTGCAGCCAAAGCATCAACCACATGCGCCCACAGTCGAACAGAACGGTTCGCACGCGACAGCGACAGTTCTGTTTCTTGCACACGCCCTGCTTCCTGTAACGGCACATTTTGGGACAACCGATCCAGATCTGCCTCGCTCGGAATCCCATCAAACAAAGTAAAAGTCGCATCCCATGCCTCGGCGATCACGCGATCTGATCGTTGATCAGCCGGCAAATCATGTGCAAAAGCAATCAACGAATAGCTACGCTCAGGCCCTTTGGCAGTATAAACGGCGCGCCCCACGCCAAGGTCATCAATATCAAACACAGGACGGGTGAATTCCCAATTCTGTTCGGCCATGCGTCGTGTCAAAATACGCATGAAACTAAGCCGACACTGATGCAAAGACCCTAACCGCTTAAGGCGCATGACAACCGCCGGATCACGACGGGCCACTTGGGTCAGCGTTGGCTCAATCATGCCACTGCCCCTGCCCCAAAATTGTCTTTAAAGAAGCGGTACCAATTGCTACCCATAATTGCAGCCACTTCGGCCTCACTCATACCGACGGCCTTCAGGCCGCTCTCGATATTGCCAAAATCGCGATTGTCTTGAAACCAATGGGGCATTGGCGGAAAGCCGGCATTGCTGGCCGAGCCTTCGCCGTAGTCAATCTCCTTGGTCCAGCGTCCCACGCGCATCCACTCCACAATGCTGTCTGGCTGATCTTGGCACAAATCCGTACCGATCCCCAAATTCTGCACCCCAAAAGTATCCGCCGTACGCGCGATCATCTCGCAAAAGTCTGTTACAGAGCAGTCCGATTTCCCCTTCAGATGATGCGGGTACAGCGAAAAACCGAACATGCCGCCATTTGCCGTCACAGCGCGGATAACATCATCCTTTTTGTTACGCAGCGCTGGTGACCAGACATGCGGGTTCGCATGAGTAATCGCGATGGGCCTCTGTGAAATGTCCGCCGCCTCAATAGTCGAGCGATCCGCCGAATGGCTCATGTCCACAACCAAACCAACGCGGTTCATCTCTTTGATAACCTGCCGCCCCATACGGGTCACGCCACTATCCTCGGCTTCATAACAGCCCGTCGCCAAAAGCGATTGGTTATTATAGGTCAGCTGCATAAACCGCGCGCCTAATGTATGCAGAATTTCCACTAACCCGATATCGTCCTCCATCGGGCTTGGGTTCTGGAACCCAAAGAAGATTGCTGTACGTCCTGTCTTGCGCGCCACGTCAATATCGCTCGCCCACTGCCCCTTCATGATCAGATCGGGGTATTGCTCAAACCAGCGGTTCCATTGCTCAAAGTTAGCTACCGTTTCGCGAAACGTCTCGTGATAGGCGATGGTGACATGCACCGCGTCCACACCGCCTGCGCGCATCTGGCGAAAAATCTTTTCAGACCAATTGGCGTATTGCAGACAGTCTATCCGCATCAGGCTGGCGCCCCTGCGCTGATATAAGCTGTCTTTACTGTGGTGTAGAATTCTGACGCCGACTTGCCCTGTTCACGCGGCCCATACGAACTGTCGCCGCGCCCGCCGAAAGGTACATGATAGTCTGTTCCAGCCGTGGGCAGGTTCACCGTCACAACACCCGTGCGCGCATTGCGCCGGAAATGTGTGGCCCGCGCCAGGCTTTGCGTCACAATGCCCGAGGTCAGGCCAAAATTCGTGTCATTCACCGTCGCCAGCGCTTCATCGTAACTATGCACTTTGATCACACTTGTGAGCGGAGCAAACATCTCTTCGCGGTTAATGCGCATGTCATTTGTAGTGCTCAAAAACACACCAGGCGACATATAGAAGCCGTCGTGCGGCATCTCCAAACGCGCCCCACCACAGGCCAACTCAGCCCCCTCCGAAACGCCCAGCGCCACATAGTCGAGGTTTTCCTGCAGTTGCTGTGCGCTGACCACAGGCCCCATCTGAGTACCCTCTTCCAGCGCATGGCCCACTTTCATAGCCTTCGCGCCAGCAATGACTTTCTCTACAAAAGCGTCATGCACCGCAGCATGCACAACCAACCGCGAAGAGGCCGTGCATTTTTGCCCTGTGCCGCCAAATGCCCCGCCCAGCGCAAGCGTCGCCGCCAAATCCAAATCCGCATCGTCCATCACTGCCAGCGCGTTTTTCGACCCCATCTCCATCTGCACCTTGGTCAGGTTTTGAATGGCTGCTGTCGCAATTCCTTTACCCACAGGCACTGAGCCTGTGAAAGTAATTGCGTCTACTTTGGGGCTTTCCACCAAGCGCTGCCCGATGCTGCGTCCTGATCCCATGACCAGCGAAAACAACCCTTTGGGAATGTCTTGACGCTCAATGATCTCAGCCAAAGCCACAGCCGATGCAGGTGTAATATTGGCGGGTTTCCACACCACCGCATTGCCATAACACAGCGCGGGGGCAATTTTCCAAGAGGCGGTGGCGGTTGGGAAGTTCCAAGGTGAAATCACTGCGACAATACCTACCGGCTCGCGGCGCACATCGATCTCGACGCCATCGCGTACACTATCGGCATTCTCACCTAACTGCCGCAGGCATTCCGCGGCGTAGTAAGTGAAAAACTGACCTGCACGATACACCTCGCCCTTCCCTTCGGCGAGTGGTTTGCCTTCCTCGCGGCAAAGCAAACGCCCCAATTCCTCAGCCCGCGCCATCATCTCGGTACCGATCGCATTCAACACAGCCTGTTTTCTCTCCAAACCATAGGCCGCCCATTCGATCTGCGCCTGACGCGCCTGATCGAGCGTCGCCTCAAGTTGGTCACCAGTGGCTTGCGCGAACATGCCGACAAGGTCGCTCAAATCCGAAGGATTGCGGTTTTCAATCTCGCTTTCACCTGCAACCCAATTACCGGCAATGAGGTTCAGTTGTGTATCAGCCATGACGTACGTCCCAATTCAGATGTTTGAAACACCGTGGACTTCGAAACCAACATCAGTCAAACTTAAATAAATCAAACAAACTTCAGGAAAACTGAAATGGCGATCAAGATTGCAATGCTACGTTGCTTTGCCACTGTTGCGCAGACAGGAAATCTTGCAGACGCTGCCCTACAATTGGGGCGCACACAATCGGCCGTCTCTATGACGCTCAAACACCTCGAAGAGCACCTCGGTGCGCGCCTTTTTGAAGGTGAACGTAAAAACCGCCTCACACCATTAGGGGAGGAGATTTTCGCGCTAGCCCAAGAGCAGCTTCGCCAATTTGAAGACACCGTAGATGCCATCGAGTCCGCCGCAAATGCGCCACAAGGTCTGCTGCGCATCGCCTCCGTGCCTTCGGTAGCCGACCTCGTATTTCCTTCTGCAATTGAAACCCTCACCACCCGGCATCCCGGCATCAAGGTCGAGCTTCGCGACACAGACACGGACAAAGTCATTGATGCCTTGATACGCGGTCAGGCCGATTTGGGTATTGCTTCAGGCCAACCCATCCTAAATGGCATCCAACAAGAAGCTTTGTTTGAAGACGCTTTCGGCCTCGTTTGCGCGCCCAATCATCCCTTAGCAACCCAACCGCAACAGCCCACCCTTTCTCAGGTCATGGCGGCAGGCTTTGTGCAAAACAATCTCAGCCGCCAAATTGACATCCCGGAGCACGTCACTCTACTTGAAGACGCAAAGGTCACCGTGCACAACACCCTCTCTTTGATCAGTATGGTACGCACTGAAAAATGGGTCACGATCTTGCCCCGTGCTGTGGTCCGAATTATGCCCGATCAACTGACATTTCGAGAAATCAAAGGACTGGCCATCCGTCGTTCTGTGTCACTGCTAACCCGTGAACAGTCTCGTTTCCCACAACTCACCCGAGAACTAGCAGAGCTTCTTAGGAATTTTGACTGGTAAAAAACCGCCACCCCTGAAAACTACCAACCAGATGCACATGAAACCATTCGCCCATTAGGCCATCTGTATTGCTTTTGGGCGTCTTCGAAAAACGTGCCAGCAATCCGGACTCGTTGCCCACTCCAAGGTTGAGCCCGCTTCATGGCTTACGGCACCATTGCCGTCTTTAACTCCATCTGTCGTTGCCACGCCATCTTTGGCGCAAACAGCATCATGTGATCCTTAAAGCCGCTCGCTAGCATCATGCGCCACCCGCACTTCAAAACCTTATCGCAGCTTAGGAAGCTGCTTGTCTCCGCGCTTGTTGGCACAAAAATGTCAGCCGAATAGTCAATTTTCGCTCCCCGATTTCAGGGGATGCAATAAGCCATTAGGCAAAAATTTTAACTGCCAATTGCCTCATGTGGATCACGCCTGCCTTAACAAAAACTCTCCCACACGTGCTAATCCTTCAACTAAGACCGAAGGCGTATTTGCGTACCCGACGCGCACATAACCTTCCATGTCCAAGGCAGATCCCGGAGTGAACATCACACCTGTTTCGCGCAGCAAAGCAATACAGAAGTCGCGAGAAGACATATCCAGATCATATTTGACTAGGGCAGTTGTCCCTGATCTCGGCTTCACCCATGACAAACGTGGCTGCGTGGCCATCCATGCGTCTAGAATAGCCAGGTTTCCACGTGTGATTGCGTGACTGCGCGCTAAAACTTTACTTCGGTTCTCAAGTGCCAAAGCCGCAAAATGATCATCAATCATGCCCACTGATATGGTGTCATAATCACGATGCACTGAAACGGCCTCAATCACGTCATGCGGCCCGGCAATCCACCCCAACCGCAACCCCGCCAGAGAATATGCTTTGGACATCCCTGCCGTGCTGATGCCCTTTTCATACACATCACAAATCGACGCAGTCATGCCATCGCCCTCTTGATCCGTGCCACGATACACCTCATCACATAGGACCCAAGCCCCTACAGATCGCGCAATTTCGGCAATCTTCTCCAATGTCTCGCCGGCCATCAAGGCCCCTGTCGGATTGTTGGGATTATTAAGCGCAATCAACTGCGTGTCTGGACGGACCATAGCGCGCAATGCGTCCAGATCAGGGAGAAAACCTTGCTCCTCGCGCAACTTCAACTTCTGCACATCCGCGCCAATGCTTGAGGGAATGGAGTAATGCTGCTGATATGTCGGCACCACAGCGACCACATGATCACCCGCACTCACGAGGGTCTTGTGAACCAACATATTGGCGCCAATCGTACCGTGGGTGACGATCACGTTCTGTGGCGTCAGCTGCTCGTATAGTTCAGCAATCGCACGACGCAGCCTATCGGACCCTTCGATAGCACCATAGGTCATCTTCATAGATAATAGCTCGGACAAATCAGTGTCGTTCTTACCTGCCAGATGCAGTAACTCGCCAATAGTCAGGCTCTCGACACAAGTCTCGGCAAGGTTCAACTCACATTTGGTTTCCCATTCGTTCATCCAAATTTCGACACCAAAAGGTTCGACATACATGCGAATTTCCTCTCCTAAGATGGCCAGCAATCTATCGAACTCAGCTTAGGCCGCGCCCCACCCTTCAGCCAGCCTCAAAACGACAAAGAGGGACGCTGAAATGCGCCCCTCAACAAACTCAACCTTTGATAAGTATTACGCGTGGTTTTCCAGAATGATATGTCCGACCGCTGTATTAGACGCCGGCACGTGATAATGGCGATGCACTTCGGTGACCTTTTCGTCCAACGCACCACGCATCACCAACCACATCACCATCTCGATGCCTTCCGAGCCGGTTTCGCGCAGATACTCCAGATGGGTGATCTGACTGGCCGCCACAGGGTCATTTGCCATCATGTCCAAAAATCGTGTGTCCCACTCGGCATTGATTAGCCCAGCGCGTTCTGCCTGTAACTGGTGGCTCATACCGCCGGTGCCAAACACCATCACATTCAGATCTTCGGGATAGCTTTCAATCGCGCGACGGATCGCTTTGCCCAAATTGTAACAACGATTGCCCGTCGGCGCGGGGTATTGCACCACATTCACCGCCAGCGGCACCACCGGACAAGGCCATTCATCTCCCTCGGCCATATCGCCAAACATCACCGACATCGGCACCGTTAGCCCGTGATCAACCTCCATCTCGTTCATAATGGTTAGGTCAAACTCGTCCAGAATGACCGACTGTGCGATGTGGCTGGCCAGCTTCTGGTGGCCTTTGACAACCGGGACAGGCCGAGGGCCCCACCCTTCATCCGCAGGCGTGAATTCCGCCGCACAGCCCAATGCAAACGTAGGAATGCAGGACGCATCAAACGCGGTGCAGTGGTCATTATAGACAAGAATAATCACATCTGGCTTGTTGTCTTTCATCCACTGACGGCTGAACTCAAACCCTTTAAAAACTGGTTTCCAATACGGCTGATCGGTTATGCCTGTATCCATGGCCACGCCAATCGCGGGCACATGCGAACAACCAACCCCTGCTGTGAGTTTTGCCATCTATTTCTTCTCCCATTCGGATTTGGACCGGTTGCCCTCAATCGAGCGCCCCCCTTTAAGCATCATGTCCCGATATTCTTCACGGCTCACACCCGTCATCATCGCAGCCAATTCCTGGAAATTGATACCGTCAAAGGCCGCGAGCTTGGAGGTGTAGTAAATATTGCCCCCGAGCGAGAGCAAGCGGTTCCACGCGCGATCGCGCACCGCCTGCTTTTGATCTTCTGTCATCGCAAACCCGCTCATATGAGCTTCAGGATCGTCGCGCATCGCTTGACGGTTCTTTTCCTTACTCAATGAGATGCAGAACTGGTTGAGCCAATAACCCTCGCGCGAGCGGTCCGCGTCAAAAACAAAAGTTCCTGGAATGTCATCATAGTCTTTTTCTGTCATGCGGGTCTCCAATCTGGGCGATGCCTCTTCCCTGCGCTGCGCATTTGAAACCATCAATTGAACATAGCGCTCATATTCGAGTTTGAGATGCTTTCTCACAGACTTGAGCTGATGTCTTCATGCAGCGCGACAAGGATAGAACGCACCGGACAGTTTGTGAAATTCAATGCGGGGGTTTGGTATTTGTTTTCTGCATAGGTGCAGCATTTGATCGACTAGAAGAACTCGAAATTTCTATTGTCCTCGGCCACCCGCGACACCAAGAATACATTCCTACAACACTATAGAAACAAGCTTCTCTTGAACGTGCGAAAGTGAAATGTCCCTTCCTTAACCTTCGTTCGGGGCTCTTGTTTCCCGCGGATTTGACATCAGTTTTTATTACGCATCATTTACATCAATTAACCAGAAGGAAATCACCGCAAGTCCCATCGTATCAGGTTTCTAAGCTCAACTTTACCAGATGAACCCGGCAAACAAGCGCGATGTCTACAGTAGAGAATCGCAATTTCTGCCCCGCAAAAGCGCATTCCATTTGGGGGATCCAAGACAAGGTTGCTATTCCGCCCGCCCACCTAACACCTGTCACATTTAGCGAGACACCGTCTACCGCGACAAAAATCACCCTTCCCCAAACCAACACAATCACATATTACAATATGTATAGATTTCTTCGGGGAGGAAGTAGATTGAGCAATTTATCTCGACGCAGATTTTTGCGACATGTTGGCGGCGCAGCTGCTTGCACCACATTTGCGACACGCGCCCTCGCAAGCCTATCCATCGGTCGCGGGACATTGCAAACTGTCAGCGATGGCCACCTGGTTCTCCCCAAGAACTTCGCATTCTCAAACCTCCCATCAAAAGATGTAGAGTTTGTCACAGAAAAATACGATCTTGCGGGCTCAACCTTAGAACCAAGTTGCAATGTAACGGTTTACCAAGACGGCCAGAACGTCGTACTTTTTGACGTCGGAGCGGGTCCTGATTTCATGCCCACCGCAGGTCGCTTGATCGACAACCTCGCAGCGCTCAATCTTACCCCAGAAGATGTCACTCATGTAGTTTTCACACACGCCCACCCTGATCATCTATGGGGATTGCTCGACGACTTTGACGACCCGATGTTTGCCAATGCAACCCATCTGATGGGGCGCGCCGAGTGGGACTATTGGTGGAACCCTGAAACCATCAATACAATCGGCGAGCAACGCGTTACTTTTGCAGCCGGTGCCCACCGCCGCCTAAAGACGATGGAAGACCTATTTGAACGCTTTGATGATGGCCAAGAAATCCTCTCAGGCATCGCCTCGGTTGCCACCCCGGGTCACACCCCGGGACACATGAGCTTTGAGGTGCGCTCCGGATCGCAAGCGGCACTGATCATCGGTGATGCGATTGTTAACCACCATTTGGCATTTCATAATCCAGCTTGGCACAGCACCTCAGATCAAGACCCTGAATTGGGCGCACAAACCCGCGTCGCCCTGTTTGATCGCGTTCTCAAAGACGATCTCACGGTCATTGGGTTCCACTTCCCCGAAGGTGGAATGGGGCGTGTTGAACGATCCGGCAAAGGCCTGACGTTTCTAGGAGAAAACACATGAGAGCTTTGTTCTGCCTCACGGCCTTCTGCCTGCCCTTCCCGCTTCTGGCCAGCGAGGACATTGCAGACCAATACCCCGCGTCGCCGCTGTACTCCAAACCCGTCGAAGTCATTCCAAACGTTTGGTCCGCCATTGGGGCCACTGCGCCACCGACATACGAGAACACTGGCCACAATAATAACCTCAGCTTCATTGTCACCGGCGACGGCGTCATCGTTGTGAATGGTGGCGCGGCGTACGTCTTGGCCGAGGCATTGCATCAAGAAATTAGAGCAATCACAGACCAACCGGTACGCATGATCATCAATGAAAATGGTCAAGGTCATGCCATGCTCGGTAATTCCTATTGGGCAGAACAAGGTGTTCCCATTCTGGCCCATGTGGACGCCGCACATGAATTTGAGGAATACGGCCCGCAAATCCTGTCCAGCATGCAGCGCTACAATCAGGACAAATCCGAAGGAACAACTCTTGCGGGTCCCACCGAAACCTTTGAAGATCAATATGACATCACCATGGGCGACTATCACATCGAGGTGCGCAACCTTGGCCCCGCCCATAGCGCAGGCGACATATCCGTCTGGCTACCTGAGCAAAGCCTCGTGATTGCGGGCGACATGGCCTTTCACGAACGGATGTTGCCAATCTTTGAAGACACTATGACGGCCGACTGGATCGAGACTTGGGACACTGTGTTTGAACCGCTCGCTCCCACCTATGTCATCCCCGGTCACGGCCATCCCACTAATCTCGCGCAAGTGCGCCGCTACACCCGCGACTACCTAGTGTATTTGCGCGAGCAAGTTGGCGCACATCTGGACGCAGGAGGAGATCTTGCTGAGGCCTACTATGTCGATCAATCGCCTTATGCAAACTTAGATACCTTCGAAGAACTGGCGACCAAAAACGCCGGACGAATCTATGAACAAATGGAATTTGAATAGCCGCCTCTGCATGCGAGGCACAAAAGGATAATCCCTCGTGGAACATCTTATCGATAGGTTCGCAGAAGACAATTTGCTTATGATGATCGGCGCCATCGTCGGACTGATCTTTGGAGCAAGCGCCTACCACTCTCGTTTTTGCTTGCGCGCCGCCACTGCCGAAGTTGCCTCGGGTCAAGCGGGACCAAAACTGGCCATTTGGCTGATTGTGTTTTTCACCGCGCTGTTCCTCACACAACTCTCTATTCTATTTGAATGGCTGGACCTTAGTGAAAGCCGCCAACTTGCCAGCGTTGGCAGCCTATCAGGTGCAATTATCGGCGGACTTATGTTTGGTGTCGGCATGATCTTGGCCCGCGGCTGCGCCAGCCGCCTGCTGATCCTGTCTGCCTCAGGAAACCTTCGCGCCATGGTGACGGGCCTCATTTTGACCCTGACCGCACAGGCCGCACTACGTGGCGCACTTTCACCGGCGCGTGAAAAACTCTCTACCTTATGGATCATCGAAGGCGGCCATGGTCGCGAGCTCTCCTTCATCTTGTCATTACCAAGAGAAGCCGTGGTTCTCTTGGCAGCCCTCTCGCTCCTCGCAGCCCTCATTTTTGCGAAGGGCCGCCACCTCAACGTCTCAAAAATGTTCTCTTCTCTGATGGTTGGCTTCGCCGTCTGGCTGGGTTGGTGGCTCACTTATGTCTTGGCACAGAATTCTTTTGAAGTGGTCTCGGTTCAATCTGTGACCTTCACAGGTTCTTCCACCGATACACTGATGGCGCTGATCAATACGCCATCTCTGATCCGCGACTTTGGAACGGGCTTGGTGCCTGGTGTATTCATCGGTGCCTTGATCATCGCGCTGCTAAAAAACGAAGCGCGCATTCAGCGATTTGGCTCCGATACCCCGATGGAGCGGTATCTTCTCGGCGGAATTCTCATGGGTTTTGGGGCCATGCTGGCAGGCGGCTGTGCTGTTGGTTCTGGTGTAACTGGCGGGTCTGCCCTGTCTCTCACAGCGTGGCTAGCTGTGTTCGCCATGTGGATCGGCGCGTTACTCACTCAAGTTCTTCAGAGACAGCCGACGTAGAAACGCGGCTCTCTTTTGAAAAAGCGCCGCGTTTATCACGAGCCCTGAAAAGGCAATCAGTTCGCTGCAGCTTCAGCCACAATATCTGCCAAGAGGTCTTCGACCTTTTGCATCGCCCCGTCGGGGTAGTCACGGTGTCCAATTGCAACGCCTGCATCTGTCTCGGTCACAAAAACACCATAGGGACAATGCGCAATATTCATCGGATCAGCTTCCATGACCTCACGCGACACAACCGCCGAGCAGAACAAGAAAATATCTGCCGCTTTGAAAATCTCTGTCGAACTGCCGACGTCACCTCCAGTGCGGTTCAACATTTCGCCAACATGGCTGACATAGTCGATGACCAACCCGCGATCCACAATCGCGCTCTCCACCGCAAATGTCGCGTCATCAAAGCTGCCATCATAAGCCGTTGTCATCGCATCCCCCGCCGATACCGCCGTCGCGCAAAACAATGGCAGGGTGAACAATAGATTTCTCATGGGAGTCTCCTCTTCCCTTTATGCGCCCATGGGCGCTTTGCGTCCCGTCCCCTCTGCGCGCGCTCAAAGGGGGCAGGACAAAACACTTAGCCCATCATGTCGTTTGTGATGCCACTATACCAACCCTCAGATTCCATATAGGTTGCCTTGCGCACATCCGAGGTTTCGCCAGTCTGTGAGATAAAGCCATCCACTTTGGCAATTTTCTCCGCGGTTGCCTCATATGTTGCCCCTACTTTGACGCCATCATTTGGCGCAATCAGTGACCAGCAGGTGTTGGCAAACTTGGCAGGGAACACTTTGGAGCCTGTCAGCGCACCACGCACCGCGTTGGCACAGACCTTGGCTTGGCTGTTGGCCGAGAAACCCGACTTGGGCATATCGCCCTGTTGGCTTGCGTCGCCCAGTACATAGATATCCGCATCTGCCTTAGTCGACATATCAGCCGCGTTAACCGGAGCCCAATTGCCATCCGTCACACCGGCCAATTCGGCAATCCGACCCGCTTTCATTGCTGGGATCACGTTGCAGACATCCACCTTGGTGACTTCACCATCAATGGTCACAGTCATCGCACTTGGATCCACCGACACATTGCCGCCGCCAAAATCCTCTCCGATCCAATCAACCATCCCTTCGTAATGGTTGGCCCAACCTTCTTGGAACAATCCCATTTTAGAGAACTTCGACTTTGGGTCTGCCACGATGATCTTAGCGGTAGGATTATTTTCCTTCAGGAAATGCGCCACCATCGACACACGCTCATACGGCCCGGGGGGGCAGCGGAACGGATTGGGCGGCGCCACCATGGCAAACACACCGCCTTCCGGCATCGCCATTAACTGTGCTTTCAAAAGTTCGGACTGCGACCCTGCCTTATACGCATGCGGCATGGCGTTTTGCGCGGACACATCCCAGCCCTCAACGGCACCTTCGACAAAATCGATACCGGGTGACAGGATCAAATTGTCATAGGGCAGCACCGCACCACCGGCCAGCGACACAGTCTTGGCGTTGCGGTCAACACCCACAGCCCAGTCATGCACAACATTCACACCGCCAGCAGCCAACGCTCCATACGTATGGCCGATATCTTCAATGTCCTTGAACCCACCCAGATAAAGATTTGAGAAGAAACACGTGTAGTATTTCCGCGTCGGCTCAATCAGCGTGACATCAACCGCGCCCTTGCTGTCCTTAGCGATATAGCGTGCAGCGGTCGCTCCTCCAGCCCCGCCGCCCACAACAACCACGCGCGGTTTGCCCATCGCCTTGACCATCGGCGCACTCAAAGCGGCTGCCGCCGCAACTGAGGCCCCGATAAAGCTTCTCCTATTCAAAGTCATAGCTGTTTCCTCCCTGTAAAATCACTCTTCCAGCACCGCAAAATAAGCCGCCAGCGCCGCTATTTCCTCGTCTCCCAAACGTCCGGCAATCATCTGCATCACCGGATGAATTCGTTTCTGATTTTTGTAAGCATGCATTGCGACGACAAAGTCATCCTCCGGCCACAAAACAATCGATGGAATTCCCGCATCGCCCCCTGCCGCTTGATGACAGGTTGTGCACTCGCCACTCAGATACGCGCCATATTCCGGATCGCCTTGCAGCGCCAAAATCGCCGGGTCAAGGTCATGATCCGTACCCCGCGCGGTTGGATCAGCCTCGGGAATGTCCGCCGGATTGTCAGAAAACTCTCGCAAATAGGCGATTAGATTGGCGCGGTCTTCCGCCTTCTTGATGCCAGCAAAACTCATCCGCGTGCCACTGGTCATCGCACGCGGATTTTCCAGAAAGGTATCAAGAGTATCGGCATGCCAAACCAACCCACCAGCACCGGCACGTTTAAAACTCTTGGAGTATTTGAACTCTGCTGCTCCAGCGGCTTTACGACCAAACAATGCGTTGAGATGCGGCCCAATGCGGTGCTCGGCACCTTCGCCCAACTGATGACAGCCCTGGCACTTTTTAAAGACCTTTTTGCCAGCGTCTAAATCCCCTCCCTGAGCCCACACAACCGAGCTCAGGCTTAAGATAAGACCAAAAAGCAAAGTGAGCGGAAACAAACCACGCCACATGGTCTTATCCGTCCACGCTCTTGAGGTAGGCAATCACCGCATCCACGTCGCTGTCTTTCTTCAGACCCGCAAAGCTCATCTTGGTGCCTTTCATGTACTTGCGGGGCTGGGACAGGAATTCTGCCATTGTGCCGTCATCCCAAATGCGACCCTCTTCAGCAGCTGCAATAAACACCTTGGAGTATTTAAACCCGTCAATGCTGGCAAACTCGCGACCAAAAATACCGTTCAGCATCGGGCCAACTCTGTTCTTGGCTCCCTCACCTACCTGATGGCAGGCCTTACATTTTTTAAAAACCTTCTCGCCGGTTTTCACCAACTCGGGATCCAACGCAGCTTCCTGAACTGGCACCTCTACGGCCTCTTCAGCCGCCTCTTCAGAGACCGCTGCGCCTTCTGCTTCACCTTCTTCATCGGGCGTCACATCCAGAACTGAAGCATGCATGGTGATTTCGACAATGTCTTTGCAGTTTTCCATGCAAGGTTCCGTGCGCCACATCGGGTATTCTGTGTCTGCACGATCATCGATGACAAACCCAGCTTGGTTATACATCTCAAACTCGGCAAAATTTTCGTGGCTCAACTCAAAATCGTCATCCACCAGATCGTTGGAATACAGGATATAGGCCACGATCGCATAGACTTCGTCATTGGTCAGCGTTTGAGCTGCACCAAATGGCATCGAACGATTTACATAGTCCCAAACGGTGGACAGATACGGCCAATAAGAACCCACAGTCTTCACCGGATCTTTGTCCGCCAACGTATCAAATCCACCGGCCAGCACCGGCCAGTTATCCACGCCCTCGGCAAAATCACCGTGGCAGGAAGCGCATTTCTCGGCAAAGACCTCTTCGCCGTTAAAAGCATCGCCACGTCCCTCTGGCAGGCCCATACCACCAGGGCGCACATCAATATCCCATGCCGCCACTTCTTCGGGCAACGCCTCGCGCCCTAAACCCAGCTTTCCCTCGGCCAAAACAGGCGAGGCAAGCACAGACGTCGCTGCCAATACTTTAAGAAACTTCGACATTTTCCGCCTCCCCGTTGGATTTCAGGTGCCATGTCTGAATGCAATTGTTGTGGTAAATCGAGTTTTCGCCGCGCACCTCGCGCAGCTGATCCTTGGTCGGCTGCACATATCCGGTCTCGTCCATCGCACGTGCTTGAAGCAACCAGTCCTCGCCGTTCCATTCGGTATCAAGATAGAAACGGGTCAGCGCCTTGCTGTCGCCCTGCGTGCTGCCAAGCCGCGCGGTTTCCCACGTCATACCACCATCTTTGGACACATCGACACGCGTGATGCGCCCATGCCCTGACCACGCCAGTCCGGAAATCACCAAAGCGCCATTACCGTGTTTGATCGGAGACTGCGGGCTGGGCGAAGTGATGACGGATTTTGCGTCCATCACCCAAGTCCATTTGCGCGCAACGCCATCGGCTAGAACGTCAGTGTATTTGCTCGTCTCTTCGCGGCTTTCAACCGGACCGTCCATCACTTCGATGCGTCGCAGCCATTTGACCCAGAGGTTACCCTCCCATCCAGGCACAACCAGTCGCACAGGATAGCCATGTTCTTTGCGCAGCGCCTCACCATTGGCCTTGAACGCTACCAGACAGTCATCTAGCGCTTTTTCCATCGGGATCGAACGCCCGTTCGAACTTGCATCCGCCCCTTCGACATAGACCCATTTGTCCGCCAGATCGCCCGCTGTGTCCAAACCGGCCTCTTCCAGCAACGCCCGCAGCGGCACGCCGGAATATTCCATGTTGTGGATCATGCCGTGTGTGAACTGCACACCATTCAACTGTGCTCCGGCCCACTCCATGCCAGTGTTCGCAGCGCATTCGCAGAAATGCACGCGATTTTCACGCGGAAATCGCTCAAGGTCCTCATAAGAGAACACCAGCGGACGATCCACCAAGCCATTGATCATTAGACGGTAATCGTCCTTGCGCAGCTCAATCGCACCAGAATGGTGGCGCTCAAACGCACAGCCTTGGGGCGTGATCGTACCATCCAGCGCGTGAATGGGCGTAAAGTTGATTGATGAAATCGGGTCCGCCGTCAGCCACGGAACATTGCGGCGGATCACATCCGCCTCATGCTCTATCGGCAGCCCGTACGGTGTGGCGTCCACACCATCTCCGGTAAACGACGCCCAATCCTGAACCTCGGTGATCAACGGATCCGCCGATTGTGCTGTTGCGGCCCCTGCAACCGATCCCGCCATCACAGCCGCGCCGCCTTTCAAAAAGGCGCGGCGGGATGTGTGTTTCAACTCGTCAGACATCTCCAATGCCTCCCTCTGTCCTCAAACGCCAACCACGTCGACGCTGTTGTTCTCCTGCACGGTGACCGTGCCCTGTTTGCGAATATGTGATTCCACCACGTCCCAAATGGGGGGGCCTTCGGTGCCCTCATTGACGCTGGCCCAGCCTGCCACCACATAGGCGCGCGCCGGATCAATTGTTTCACCGGTGGACAGTAGGGTCATGTCGCTGATGCGGCTGCCCTGCGGCTTGCTCACATCAATGCGATAACCAAGCCCACCGGTGCGCACCATGTCGCCGCCCTGCTGGTAATATGGATCGGGGTTAAAGATGTTATCGGCCACATCTTCCAATATGACTTTAATGAATTCGCCTGTCATTTCAGTCCGGTAGGCTTCTGGATATGTCATCGAAGTAACGTTCCAGATGTCCTCGCGCGTGATCTCCTGACCGGGAATAAGGCTTGGACCCCAACGCACACCGGGGCTCATGGCAATTTCCGCATCACGCTCAGACAAAAGCGCATCACAGATCAGATCATCCCAGGTGCCGTTGAAATTACCACGGCGATACAACGTAGAATCTGTCTTGCCGATCACCTCGGCCATATCGGTTTCAAACGGTGCACGCTGCGCATCAATCAAGGCAGAGACTTCCGCATCCGGTGTAATCACATCCGAAAAAATCGGGATCAGCTTGGTGCGATACCCCATCATTTTGCCGTCACGAATGTCCAAATCTACGCGGCTGACAAACTTGCCGTTTGACCCCGACGGCAGAACAATTGTGCTGCCCGCCACAACAGGTTCCGGCAAAGCATCATGGGTGTGCCCCGACAGGATCACATCAATGCCGTTGACCACCGTGGCCATCTTCTTGTCCACGTCAAATCCGTTGTGGCTCAGCACGACCACACATTCCGCCCCTTTAGCGCGGACCTCGTCCACCATCATCTGCATGTTCTCATCACGAATACCAAAGGCATATTCGGGGAACATCCAACCGGGGTTGGCAATCGGCATATAAGGGAAAGCCTGCCCGATCACCGCGATCTTGGTGCCGCCACGCTCAAACATCTTATAGGGCGGGAACAGCTCGGACGGTTCGTCCCATTCCGCATCAAAAATATTCTGGCCCAGCGCCGCAAACGGCAGGTTTTCAACAATCTCGTTCACACGATCACTGCCCAGCGTGAATTCCCAATGAAAGGTCATCGCATCCGGTTTCAGCGCGTTCATCACGTTGACCATGTCCTGACCTTGGGTGTGATAGCAGCTGTAAGAGCCATGCCACGTGTCGCCCCCATCCAGCAGGATCGCATCTGGACGATCCGCGCGGATTGCGTTGATCACTGTTGCGACCCGATCCAATCCTCCGACGCGTCCATATCCTTGCGCCAAGGCCGAGAAGTCACCGGAGCTTAGTGCATAGTGGGATGGTGACCCGTCTTCGATACCGTAGGCCTTGCGGAAGTCCGCGCCAGTAATATGCGGTACCGCACCTTTGTTCCCACCGACCCCGATATTGACCGAAGGCTCTCGGAAATAGATCGGCTTCAGCTGTGCGTGAATGTCGGTGATATGAATAAGCGACACGTTTCCAAAGGTATCAAACTGCAGCAATTGGTCCTGCGTCAGCCTTTGCTGTGCGGCCAGCCTTGCCCAATTGCCAAACCCCGAAGCACCAACAAGCGCGGACGCCGCCATGCCTACTTGCAGAAAGTCGCGTCGCGAAATCATAATCTGCCATTCCTTAAATATTCATATGTGTGAATTTGTTTTGCACTAAAAGGGCCGAACCCCAAGGCTCGGCCCTATTGTGATTAGTTGCGAACCGATGGTCCTTCAACGCTCAGCCCGTTGCCGCGAGACGCGACATACAATTCCAGCGCCACAAACTCTGGCGAACCTGGCGCGAAGGTATGTGCCCGCGTATCACGCACACAGCCCTTAAAGCGTGCATGCACCGTATTCAGCTTGGTGTTCTTCAACCGATACGTCGGAAAGCCGTTGATCTGGCCCTGGCTCAAATGGTCAGCGCGGATCATCTGGCCATAGCTGTCCTCGTGACAATTAGCACAGGACAATTCCAACTGACCAAAGCGGGTATAGTAAATCTCTTTACCCTTTTCCCACGTCTCGGCCACTGGACCATCAATCGCCACATTCATAGGCAAACCCCGTGACACGGTCGAGATCAGCGCCAACATATTGGCCATATCGCCACCGGTGTACTTCCATGCCTCAGCGCCCATCTGTTCTTCGCGACAATTGTTGACCTGCATCTCCAAGGTGCGTACTTCGCCCGCATCTTCGTTCCACTTGGGATAGACCGCACGCACGCCCGCCATTGTGTCTGGCGCATCATGACACGACGCACAGGCTTTGCCCTCTGATCCTTCAGCCGTGTTCCAGACCTCCTCGGCCTTTTCCACAAAGACCATTGCCGGATTGTCAAAATCATCCATTTGAAACGCTTGGGTTTCATCAGACCGGAATCGCCAGCCAGAATAGAGTGTATCAAGGTTTTCCATATGATCCGGAGCGGCTGCTTCGGTGATCATTTCGATTTCGTCGTTGACGATCAGCTGATCATCATCCGCATCCGCCCAAACCAGCGCGCTCATCGCCAAGACCATGCCAAGGCTTAGCAAACTTGTTGTTCTTGTATAGCTCACGTCTTCTCCTCCCTGATCGAAAACGTCAGCTTACGCTGATCGGTTTGGCCGTTTCATAGACCGACCCGTCATCGTCGTACCATGTGAACTGAAACTCACCGGTTTCAGGTACGGTCGCGTCGAACTGGAAATACGGGTTTGTTGAAATCGCTGGCTCCAGCGTCACATCGATGACGTTCTGACCATTAAAATCCACCACAAAGCGGTTGATGATAGACCGCGGGATAAGATTGCCGTCGCCATCTTTACGCTGACCGCTTTCCATCTTGTGGCTGATCAACGTCTTGATGGTGATGGTCTCACCAGCCGCCGCTGTTTTTGGAACTTTGACGCGAGGTTTCACACCTGATGCCATGATTTTTCTCCTCGTCTCTAACTCAGCCGCCGCAGCCGCCGATGGTTACTTTCACGTTGGCTTGAGCTTTCTGGAAAGAACCGTCTTCCATCTGCGCAATCGCCACCACATTCTGGGTTTTTGCCAAACGCACCCGCGTTGCTGCCGCATGTGACGGATTCAACGGGCCAAACTTAAAGCTCACCACTGCTGGTGTCGGGTTGCCATCCGCAAACACAGCAACCATCACCGCCCCAGGGGCGCTAACTTCGATTGGTACCGTATTGCCGTTTTCCGCGATCTCGGGCGCTGTGACCGTAAGAGCACCTTCGCCAAGCTCTGCACCGCCAGTAATTTTAGCAATTTCATCATCAGTCATCGATGCCAATGCAGGCAGCGCGCCAAAGGCTGTTGCGGCCATACCGGCCGAAGCCATCGCCAGCAAATCTCGCCGTGTCAGTTGCATGATTTTCTCCTTAATTTTCTGATGTCATTCGTATTTCAGCGTCATGAGATACGCGACGACATCTTCAATCTCTTGGGCAGTCAACAACGGGGCAACATCGCCTTCATGGGATTTGCCAGTGTAGCCATTGCCCAACCTGATGAACCCCTCGGTTTTATAGAACGACGGCATCATTGTGCCTTCAAACATCATCTTGGCGTTGGCCACGATGCCGCGCAGTTCGGCTTCGCTCCATCGATCACCCGCCCCATCCAACATGGGGCCGATTTCGCCCTGGAAGGCCAATTGGCTCTGATCCTCGATCATATGGCAGGCCACGCAGTTGCCCGCGCCTTTGTTCATGATCTTGGCACCCGCCTCCACATCGCCGGCAACACCGGTCAGCGACATCGCAATAGCGCCATCTTCAAATTTCACGTCGGTCGGTTTTACCTCAGAGGCCTGCGCTTGTGCAGCTCCCAAAACCAGGACCGCGGCCACTCCCAATGCACGTTTCATGTGCCCTCCCTTGGTCGATTCTATGCCTAGGCTAGCTGTAGACTACGGCACACAATCCGCTTAACGCAACAACAAATTCAATTACGTGAATTTTTGCATTTGTTTGCAGGCGCAGAATTGAACGCAAGAAAATTTCACAAAACTTCCGCAAATCTATCCCAAAACGACCTACTGGCTTTGCTCTGCAAATTTACGAGCATGGTATTTCTGGAATGGTTCTTCGCCGTCATATCCCTTCTCCAGCACCCAGCTCAGAAGGTTCAGCGTTGTGTGTTTCCCAAACGCACCAGGCATATTGGCTACAGCCGCTTGCACCGCTGTCTGACCCTCATTAACCTCTTGGGGCAGAAAAATCATGTTGGGTGTAAACAAGGCTCCCCAGCGTTTGACTATGTCCTTTTCAGTCATCGCCTGCCCGTCAAAATCGATGACTTCGACATCGCCAAACATATTGATCTGCACGACAAAGTATTTTTGCTCGATAAACTGCGCGATTTCGGGCTGGTTAAACACCTCTTCATGCATTTTGCGGCAATAGATACATCCACGTTGCTCAATGAGCAGCAGCAGACGTTTGCCCTCGGCATTAGCCTCTCCCAGATCTTCGCGTAAATCTTTGAACGTGTCGCGCATCCACGGCGCCTTGTGCAACCCGTCATCGCCCATCTCAGCCGCAATCAGCGGTCCCCCAAACAGCGCAACCATAACAAGTACCAAAAGCTTTTTCATAAATCCTCTCCCTCAAATATACGCCTAGTCAATCGCGCTAAACCACGGCACATGTTCCAGCATCCACTGCGCGATCACATTCACCGTATTGGTGGCGATCAGCACACCAAACAGGATCAAAAACAGCCCCATCAGCTTTTCGACAACACCTAGATGCCTGCGAAACCGTGCCATCCAGCGCATGAAAGGCGCCACAAACGCCGCCGCAAAAATGAACGGCAACGTCATCCCAACCCCATAAGAAAACAGCAAAACCGCCCCCTGCGTGGCTGACTCCTGCCCTGCTGCAGTAAACAAAATGGCCGCCAACACTGGCCCCACACAGGGTGTCCAGCCAAACGCAAACGCCAGACCAATGACAAACGCGCCTAGCAGGCCGACATTGTTTGTATCTCCGGCCTCCATGCGGAATTGCCGGTACAAAAACCCGATCCGCACCACGCCTAGAAAATGCAGCCCCATCGCAATGATAAGGGCTGCCGCCAACCAACGCAGAATATCAAAGTATTCGCGCACCATCTGCCCAAAGACCGTGGCCGTGGCCCCAAGCCCCATGAACACCACAATCACGCCCAGCGCAAAAAAAACCGAGGTCACCATGGCCCGCCTGCGCACCACATCCGGCAACTCCGCATCTGCGG
This sequence comes from Rhodobacteraceae bacterium Alg231-30, assembly GCA_900143615.1. Classification (GTDB taxonomy): domain Bacteria; phylum Pseudomonadota; class Alphaproteobacteria; order Rhodobacterales; family Rhodobacteraceae; genus Shimia. Next base: position 459,261 of record FREU01000001.1, on the reverse strand, counting down.
AAATGTCGCTCATGCTGACACCCGCCAGATAGCTCAGATAAAACGGGACGATCGGCAGGATACACGGCGAGACAAAACTCAGGAAACCAGCCACCAAGGCACCTATCACAGTTACGTCAAACATAGCGGTTTCAGGACTCTCGGCTTGATAAATTCACATATTAGATTATGTTGTTTTGGAAATTCACGTCAACCAAGGAGTTGCGGCGTGCGCCTGACGGCCCCTCTGATAGCGGCGATACTCTCGCTCAGCCCGCTGACCACGCATGCCGAAACTGTGCTGTTGATGGCGCAAGAAGACGGCTGCTTCTGGTGCCAGCGCTGGGACCGCGAAATTGCTCCGATCTACCCGAAAACGGCCGAAGGCAAACAAGCGCCCCTGCGCCGTTATGATATCGGCAGCCCCCCTGTTGACGTGACGCTCGCCCAACGCGTGCACTTTACGCCCACCTTTGTTCTTTTGGTTGACGGCGTCGAGCAAGCCCGCATCGAAGGCTACCCCGGAGAAGATTTCTTCTGGGGTCTGCTGGCGAACATGCTACAAAGGGCAGACGAGTTGCCTGAGAAATCCGGATCCTGATCAAATGAACCAAGCGCCACAAGACGTGACAGCCGACGCGGTAACGCCAAAATCGAACTTGCCGGTTTTTGATGCCAACACCTGCCCCGAAGACATGGCCAAGATGATGGCCAACGCGCAAAAAGCGTCCAACTTCCTCAAGGCAATCAGCCATGAAGGCCGTCTTATGATCCTGTGTCAGCTGGCCTCAGGCGAAAAATCGGTCACCGAGCTCGAAGACCTGCTGTCTGCCCGTCAGGCTGCCGTATCCCAACAGCTTACCCGCTTGCGTCTTGAGGGGCTGGTGCAGCCCCGCCGCGACGGCAAAACCATTTATTACAGCTTGACGGATGACCGTCCTCGGCAAATGATCGAAGTCGTCTACGATCTTTTCTGCCGCGAGGACTGATCTCGCGTCACATTGCATCCGGCCCTGGGGAGGAGCCCGCATGCTTGAATTACTGGGTGAAGCCAACACAGTTGCGCTTATTGGGTTTATTGGCGGCGTGGCGCTTGGGCTTGCGGCGCGCATTGGGCGTTTTTGCACTCTCGGAGCCATCGAAGACCTTCTGTATTCATCAGATGACCGACGCATGCGCATGTGGGGAGTGGCCATTGGTGTTGCGATCATCGGCACGCATCTTGCAATGGCCAATGACGCGATGTCCCCGCTGGAAGCCGCCTATCTTGATCGCGTTTGGAACCCGATTGCGACCATCGTTGGCGGCTTGATGTTTGGCTACGGCATGGCGCTCAGCGGCAATTGCGGCTACGGCGCGCTCGCTCGTTTGGGCGGCGGCGATATCCGCGCTTTTGTGATTGTGATTGTTCTTGGACTATCGGCCTATTTCGTTATGTCCGGTCCGCTTGCCCATACGCGCGTCTGGCTGTTCCCTGTCGAGACCGGATCAGCAACACCACAGGGCTTCGCAGACCTTTTCAAAACTAGCCTCGGAATATCACCACTGGCAACAGGGCTTGCAATTGGTGGTCTCATTCTGTTGGTCTCTCTGGCCTCCAAGGACATGCTGCGGTCTCCCGCCAAAATCTTTTGGGGCGCAGTTGTAGGTCTAGTCATCGTGTCAGGATGGATCGGCACCTACTGGGTCGCCAACGTCGGTTTTGGCAATGAACCGGTGGAAACCCACTCCTTTGCAGCCCCTGTAGGGGACACAATTTACTACGCCATGACCGCGTCAGGGAATCTGCTTTCCTTTAGCGTCGGCTCGGTAATTGGCGTCGTATTCGGGGCCTTCCTCGGTTCTATTCGCAAAGGCCACTTCCGTTGGGAGGCCTGCGATGATCCGCGCGAGCTAAAGCGGCAAATGTTTGGCGCCGCTCTTATGGGCCCCGGTGCAATCCTCGCCGTTGGCTGTAGCGTAGGCCAAGGTCTGTCCGCGTTTTCGGTCCTATCTTTCAGCGCGCCGGTAGCTTTCGTCTGCATCATGCTCGGCGCGGCCCTTGGACTACGTCATATGATCTTAGGTTTTCACCCCGCTCAGTAATTCTTTGGCGGCGAACAAAGACCAAGTGCTGCAGATAAACAATACAGCCACCTTCAACCTTGCCGATTAAACCGGCATGTCCGATCAAAGAGATACGAATTCACCATAGCGGCGACCATCACGATCAATGTGCCGACAGGCGGCTTTGACTGAAATGGCAAAACCTCTGCTGGGACGTTCGGGTGCAAATGCACATAAACAGAACCCAGCATCATTGTGACTACCACAAAATTTGTTACGAGAAAATTCGGTCTGTCCAAAGCCCTTGAAAACGGTCACCAAACATGAAGAAGCCCAACAAAACTGCTCCGCTGCCAATTTCTCCCGCCTGCCCCATGACTGCGGACAGCTTAGGAAACGGCAACCCGCTGAGCGCAATTTGTTGAGCAAACATCGTTGCGAACGAGTCCGTGACCTTAGCCAAACCGCCCAAGCGCATGAAAGTCCCCAATACGCCGGCAAGCATCATTGCCATAAAACAATCCGCTCTGCGTCTCATTGAGCAAAAAGCTTCCATTTCACAAATCTGTGACGCCCGCTTACGCGCGACTGGTGATATGACGAGCCTATGAAAAAAATCTCGCTGCTTTTGTCTCTTATCGCGTGCCCCGCTTTCGCGGACGCGCCAACCGTAATCGATGCCACAGCTTCTAATTCCGGCAGTAAATGGCGCTTCGATGTTACTTTGGAACACCCAGATACTGGTTGGGACCACTATGCCGATGGCTGGCGTATAGAGTCGAATGATGGCTCCGTCCTCGGTATACGTGAACTAGTCCACCCTCATGAAAACGAGCAGCCGTTCACCCGCTCCCTTAGTGGTGTCTCTCTCCCATCAGGCACATCCACTGTGCAGATCAGGGCGCGCTGCAATGTGGATGGCTGGTCGACCAAAACCTTCAAACTTGATCTGGATGAAATGTAGCCACAGACAAACTAAAAGGCGCGCTGAAATCTCGCGCGCCTTTGTCTAAGGAATTTCATGTTAGCAAAGCCTCTAGTGCACCGTCACCGGTGAATAGTCGTGCTCCCGCGCCAGCTCAAACGCCAACTCGCGCTCAACGACCAATGCCAGCCGCTCACCTTCCGAGTTGTGCACAGCATAGATCATTTCAACATCGCCCGCCTGATCGCGCATGTCTTCTGGCAACTCATTTACCGAAACTTTGCGCACATAGACGATTTTGCTCTCTTCGGTCTCATCGAGATCATATTCGTGATCCATGGCTCACCCTTTCCTGATCTGAATGGTCTGTACAACGGTCTCAGGCATCGCGCGCGTCAAATCAACGTGAAGCAGCCCGTTTTCCATTGCGGCTTCGCCAACTTCCACACCGTCGGCCAGCACAAACGAGCGCTGAAACTGCCGCGCGGCGATTCCGCGGTGCAAAAACACGCGGTCGCCACCGTCATCTCCTTGGCGACCTCTGATCACCAGCTGGCGGTCCTCAACGGTTATGCTCAAATCTTCTTCGGCAAAACCGGCCACAGCCAGTGTTATGCGGTATGAAAAATCCGATGTTTGCTCAATATTGAAAGGAGGATAGCCCTCGTTTCCCGACTTTGCGGTACGTTCCAAAAGCCGTTCCAATTGTTCAAATCCCAGCATGTGGGGATATGATCCCAATGTCATTTTTGTCATCGACACGTCCTTAGCTCAAGCGACAGTCACAATTTCGGGCCCCATACGCGGCGACCCAGTCTTCTCTAAATATGGGCAAGCTACACGACAGGCGCAAGGCCCATTGCGCAAACCTTGGCTAAGGGCAAATCCAGAGTCGTAAACGCTTTGCACAGAATCTCTTCAGCAGCTATGTTTATGGCCTGACTATCCCAAGGGAACTTCCAATGAACGCACCCAGCGACCTGTCCATGAAATCCGACGATGTACTCAAGGTCGAACTGGAAGTCTTCAAGCAAGAGCACCGCGATCTTGATGAAGCGATCCGAGCTCTGGTTGAACGCGCAACCGGCGATCAATTGACGATCCAGCGCTTGAAAAAGCAAAAACTACGTCTCAAAGACAAAATCGCAATGATCGAGGATCGTCTCACGCCTGACATCATCGCCTGACCTGTCCAGCCGGCGGTCCACCGCTACACTTTTCGGTGCACCAAACGCCTTCGAGGGAAGTCCGAACTCTACGAAATTCGGACTTGGGGGCAGACAGCCCCTGCAACTTTCCGCGGCGATAGACGTCCTCTTTGCACGACAATCACACCGCATTGCGCAATTGTGTAAAACCTCTATAAAACAGCCTTCCTTCCCCAGCCCCAGACGAAGCAGAGACGAACATGACAGACACGCCTCAGGTTGGCATCATAATGGGGAGCCAGTCCGACTGGCCCACCATGAAAGAAGCCGCAACTCTCCTTGACGAACTTGGCATCTCTTACGAAAAAAAGATCGTCTCAGCCCATCGCACCCCCGACCGCCTGTGGGCTTATGGCAAAGAAGCAGCTGGCTGTGGCCTTCAAGTCATCATTGCAGGCGCTGGCGGTGCTGCGCATCTTCCCGGTATGATGGCCTCCAAAACCCGCGTACCTGTGGTTGGCGTGCCAATTCAAACCCGCGCCCTTTCAGGTGTCGACAGTCTCTACTCCATTGTACAAATGCCCAAAGGCTTCCCAGTTGCGACCATGGCCATTGGCGCTGCAGGAGCAGCCAACGCAGGCCTGATGGCCGCTGGTATTCTGGCGCTTCAGGATCCCGAACTCGCACAACGATTGGACACATGGCGTCAGGCATTGTCAGCGTCAATTGCAGATGAGCCGCATGATGACTGACCCACTTCCCCTCGGCAGCACCATCGGCATTCTTGGCGGCGGCCAACTGGGCCGCATGCTCTCTGTCGCGGCCTCCCGTCTGGGCTATCGAACCCACATTTTTGAACCCGGGGCCAATCCGCCAGCAGGCCACGTGGCCGATGCGCTTACCACAGCCGCTTACGACGACACCGCCGCTCTCACGGCGTTTGCGGAACAAGTGGATGTCATCACTTACGAATTTGAAAACATCCCAACCACCGCGCTGGATATTCTGGAAACCCATCGCCAGATCCATCCCAACCGCGAAGCCTTGCGCATCTCCCAAGACCGCTTGACCGAAAAAACCTTTCTGCAAGGCCTTGGTTTGAGCACAGCCCCATTTGCCAATGTGGAAAACGCACAGGATATGGACGCCGCAGTCAACGCTGTTGGCACACCTGCCATCCTGAAAACACGTCGCTTCGGCTACGATGGTAAAGGCCAAGCCCGCCTGAACACAACGGACGACGCGGCCGCAGCCCTTGCTGACATGGCAGGCGCGCCTGCGCTGCTGGAAGGATTTGTCAGCTTTAGCCACGAAGTATCTGTGATAGCTGCCCGCAATTTGCAGGGCGAAGTCGCCTGCTTTGACCCTGGTGAAAACGTGCACAGCGACGGCATCTTGCGCACCACCACCGTCCCCGCAAGATTGACCGCCTCTCAGCGTATGGACGCCGTGTTGCTGGCCGCGCGCATTCTGAACGAGTTGGACTATGTGGGTGTTATGGGCGTTGAGCTCTTTGTGACCACCTCGGGGCTTATCGTGAACGAGATCGCCCCACGCGTCCATAATTCCGGCCACTGGACCCAAAACGGCTGTGCGGTTGATCAGTTCGAACAACACATCCGTGCAGTCACAGGCTTGCCATTGGGAGACGGCCAGCGACACTCAGACGTTGTGATGGAAAACCTGATCGGGGAAGACATGGACCGCGTGCCAGATTTGTTGCGCGCACCGGAAACAGCTCTGCACCTTTACGGTAAAACCGAAACGAAGTCGGGTCGGAAAATGGGCCATGTGAATGTCATAAAGGCCAGAACTGAATAGACGTTCCAGCATTCGCAAAAAAATGCGCGCCATGGGGTACAAGCTCCTCATGACGCGCGATGACCGCCTTACAGCGCGTTTTAGGCGCCAGGGATCATGACTGTATCGATCACATGGATCACACCGTTCGTTGCGACAATATCTGCAACCGCAACCTTGGCATTATCCACTTTCACGCCGTTGCGCGCATCGACGCTCAACCGCTCCCCCTGAACCGTCAAGACTTGCGCCTTTTTTCCGGCAATATCTGTCGACATAATCTTCGCGGGCACAACGTGGTAGGTCAGGATCGCAACAAGCTTGTCCTTGTTCTCCGGCAATAGAAGCTCTTCAACCGTGCCTTCTGGCAGTGCGGCAAAGGCCTCGTCTGTGGGCGCAAACACGGTAAACGGACCGTCGCCCTTTAAGGTGTGTACCAAACCGGCAGCCTGCACTGCCGCCACCAGTGTGTTGAACGAACCTGCGCCTACGGCTGTATCAACAATATCCATCTTAGCGCCATGCCCGTCAGCCAACGCTGCTCCGATTCCCGAAACCGCGATTATTGCCGCAGACGCGGCTCCCATGAATGCTCTTCTAAACAATTTTCCGTCCTCTCAATTGATAATAAAAGGGCTACGGCAAGAATTCTGAAGCGGATGTCTTAGGGTTCAAGAATATTCTCAAAAATCCGTCAAGTTGCTGATAAAAAACAATACTACGTTTTCGTGAATATTACTTCACGGAAACGTAGTAGATGAAAATAATTGCAAGTTCACTCATTTTGCAGCCACCAGACCAAACCATCCCCGTTCGGATTAAAGCCCGACAAGCCCGAACAACTGATGTGTTTGAAAACTTAAATCATGCCTGTGAAGAGCGCAGAAAACGGCACCAAGGCTGTTACGGGGTTAAGTCCGAAATCCGCGTCGTGCTCTCATCCCGGGTTAATCTGTGACCTCGGCTTTTTCTTCACATTCATGCCCATCACAATCCCCTTTCAACCACAATTCGATCTCGTCCACTGTAGCTTCGGGATCCCCCCAAACCATGTCGTGATCAAATGATCCGGTTTTCAGAAACCTGCGAACTTGCGCAACGACCATGGGATTGTTCATCATAAAAGTATGCGTCACCGGAGCAACAATATGATCCGACATGCCTGCAACCTTGGTGCTGCTTACTGAGACCTTACCATCATCGTCACCTTCAATGACCGCCGAGTAAAACGGGTTGAGAGATCGGTCTCCAGCGATCACACCCAGATCAAAATCCACTGCTGGCAAGTCAGTTGGTAGCCCATCCGTGCCCAACTGCGCACCAGCTGGTCCATTGATCCAATCAAACGGCTCAAGCTCGCCCAACACGTCCACTAACTCTGATCCCTGATTGGGGGGGCCAAGCATGACCACGCGGCCCAAGTTTTCCGGTTTGTGATCCAGCAACCACAACCGCAACAAAATACCGCCCATCGAATGGGTCACGAAATTCACTTTGCGATCACTGCACTCGGATACCGCCTTGGGCAGTGTTTCCTGCGCCAAAACTTCGATCTCCTTGCGAGTCGATGGATAGCCCGGACGCACCACTTCGTACCCGAAACGCTGCAACGCCACCTGCATCAGCGCAAACGAGCTTTCGCTTCGCGCTAAACCATGGAGTAAAACCACGCATTCCGCCCGCGCCATTGCGGGCATCAGCGTTACAATCGGCGCCAACATCAGCGCGAGAATCCGAAGCTTGTGTATCATACCCTTGAGATAAGACATCCTGCGCGTCTACAAAAGACCCAACCCAAGGGAACACGCCGATGTCATGCCCCCGCCTCGCAGCCCGCGCCCTCATTTTGCAAGACAACCGCCTGCTGTTGGTCAACGCCTATCCCGACGGTGCAGGCGATTTGTGGTGTGCGCCCGGAGGCGGCGTTGAGCGTGGCAGTTCATTGCCAGAAAATCTCGCACGTGAAGTCTATGAGGAAACCGGCCTGACAATCGTTGTGGGCGCGCCTTGTCTGATCAACGAATTTCATGATCCCGACGGAACATTTCACCAAATCGATCTCTATTTTAAGTGTACAATCACCTCTGGCACCCTCTCAGACACTTGGCGCGATCCGGAAAACGTCGTTTCGCAACGCAGGTTTTTCACCCGCAAAGAACTCACTACAATTCACGTCAAGCCGGACAGTCTCCCCGATGCAGCATGGGGAGAGAGCCTGCTTTATGATCCGCTAGAGCCATTAATCAAGCCAACTTAGACCGGGCTTCCTCTTGCCAAAATATCCTCGGGGGAGACGGGAAAGCCTTTCGGTTTTCCAGTCATGGGGGCAAACAGCCCCCAGCCGGCCACTTGTTAAGCCCGCAGCGTCGAAACCAAAACGCCGCCCAACACAAGCGTTGACGCCACGACAAATCGAATACTCAAAGGCTCGCTCAGAAAGACCATCCCCCCTGCCATGGCAATCACTGGCACCGTCAGCTGCGCCACCGCCGCACGCGCCGCTCCTAGCTTTGGCACCAAAGCATACCACAGCGCATAACCTGCGCCAGACATCACCACCCCCGAGATCACTGCCAAAACTAGGCCTCCAAGCGGTATCGCGTTTTCACGACCAAGCGACAGAGCCGCAAGCGCAGCAATCGGGCTGGCCAATAGAAAGTTCATCGCGGTGCCTTGTGTCGCATCGGTTTCACGCTTCCCTTGCAGCGAATAAATCCCCCAACCAACGCCCGCGGCCGCCATCGCCACCGCGCTCATGAGCGGAATGGGAACCGCCTCACTTGGCCACAAAAGCCACGCGAGGCCACTCAACGCCAGTCCCGCGCCGACCCAACGGGGTTTCGGTACAACCTCGCGCGCGCTTAACGCACCGCCAAACATTGTCACTTGCACCACACCAAACAGGATTAAAGCTCCCAACCCCGCATCCAGAGCGCCGTAAGCTGCTGAAAATCCGAAGATGTAAGTCAACAGCCCCCCGACAGAAACGATGCGACCGACACCCCCGATCGCAAAGCCACGGTTCTGCCAAACCACTAGAACTGCCAGCGCAACCGCACCAGACACCACTCGAATGGCGCCAAAACTGATGGGGTCCATGCCCAAACCGCCCACCGCAGCGCGATTCAAGACCGAATTGGCGGCAAAGGCGGTCATCGTCAGTGCAGTGAGTAAAAACATCTTCATGCGCGATTGGTGACACGCGAGGGAAACAGGAGCAAGCCCGCTTAACCCTCGCGCGCCGTGCGCGGGAGTTGGAGGACCAACCCAACTACCGCGGCTTTGAGGAAGCAAGGCAAAACGGCGTACCACAGGGTAAGCGTCCACAACGCCTGCGCGCTGTTGTTGCCACTGGGAATAAAACCTGTGCGATCAAGGGCTGGCAGCGTGATCGCCGCGGCCAATACAAAAGCCATTTTGTAACAAGCGACCAAAGACCGAAACCGGCTCCGCCTTGTACCTCTTCCTCATCCAACGCCACTGAAAACAGCGCTGGACGTAAAACCATATCCGCCCCAAGAGCTGCGCCCGAGGTGATGTAGACCACAATCAACACGGCAACCAACCAAATTACCGGATCACCAACTGATGCCATTCCCAATAGCGCCCAAAAACCAACACCTAGCCCCACTGCACCAATTCCAGCCCATGTTTGCAGAGAAACAGCGTCACTCTCCGTGAGCCAATCCAAGAGCGGATCCTGCGCAAAATCCACTACTCGAGTTCCTAGCAAAACGGCCCCCAACGTACCTAGACTCAACCCCAGTTCGACGGAAGCGTAGCGCGGCAAATGAATGTAGAGCGGCACGCCCGCTGCCGCCAACATCGCTGCATAGAGGCCAATACGGGCGAGCACTCAGCCCTGTCCTCTCAAACGCGACGCCAGCGCACGGTCACGCGATTTGTCAGACATCCAAATAGCCATGTACCTGTCGCGGAATCCTGGGTGGGATAAAACGCATGTTTGTGAGCCGTTCACCCAAAAAGACATCATATCCGGACCACGTGGCGTCGCGACAATCCGGTCGCCGTCCTGTACACCACGATAGCATCCCGCCAGTTTTTCAAGAATGACGTCGTGATCTGCGCGTGCGCCCTCTACGCGCTCCAGCTCACCCATTGTGGCCTTCAACAGAACCTGACGACGGATTTTTCGGTCGTACTCGATGGCCAAAGCAAATGGCGAGGATGCATCAAACTGATTGCCGCGCGGCGTGAACAGTTTCAAATCATAAACCTTCAAGCCTAAGTAGCGGAATTGACCCGCTCCAGCTTGGGCAGGCTGGGCCACAACTGCGCGCACCTCTGGCGGCACCACCTCAGCGCGAACTTGCGTGCCCCACGCCATTGATAGAAACAATAGAGCCAGCAGTAGGCCGTCTTGTGGGCGTCTTACAATTTGCGTTCGCATCCGAGATCCTCCCAAATTATGAAAGGTGATACGGTAGGGTGAGGCCAGCGGATCACTTCGCCCGCCTCACACGTTTTAGAAGGCAGCTCTAAACCGCGTCCGGCATCGCCATTTTCCACGTTGCATCACCGCTGCGCTCAAACAGGCCTTCTTGAGTTTTAACAAACCCATAGCGCTCATAGAACGGCAGACCGATCTGATTGTCTTTGAACACTTCCACAGTCAGCGGGCCTTTCTGCGCGACAATGAAATCAACCATTTTTCGCCCAAATCCCTGACCATGGCACACCGGATCCAAAAACAAACCGCCAATTTCGCGGTCAATCATCGCGATGAAACCGACCAATTTCCCGTCCACTTCTAACACCCAAGTTTCCGCGTTCGGCAGATAGATGTCGCGCACCTCGGCCTCAACCTGCGCCGCAATCTCGCGGGACAAAAACGGATGCGCGGCCGCGTTGGCGCGTCGCCAAATCCCAACCAACGCATCGGTGTCGGAAGTCTCAAACTTTCGCATCATGATCACTTCCTGCCTTTGCGGCCCTTATGGGCCTTGGTCACGGTTTTGATCATCTTGCCAAACGATTTGTCATAGGCCCGCCGCTCCGCCATTGAGGCTGTGTTGTGCCGGTCCTCGGCTTCAAGCTTGCGCCACCGCTCCAACCGCGCCTGATCTAGTGTTCCAGCCTCAATCGCCGCCCTGACTTTACATCCGGGCTCTGTTTCGTGGGCACAGTCGTTGAATTTGCATTGCGTGGCCAACTCGACAACATCTGCGAATAGATCCGCAATCCCGTCTCCGGTCTCGGCCAACTGCAATTCACGCATGCCCGGCGTGTCCAAAACGGCAATCCCGTCGGGGGTGAAATGCAACTGTCGCCGCGTGGTTGTGTGGCGTCCGCGACTGTCATCTTCTCGAATTTCTCCGGTTTTGACCTTTTCGCTACCAAAAATCGCATTCACCAGCGTCGATTTACCCACTCCAGAAGTGCCTAGAAACGCAACAGTTTGGCCCGGTTTGCACCAGTCGGCCAAAGCCTGAACAGCTTCGTCGCTGCGCGCATTGAGCAAAACCACCGGAACGCGATCTGAAATCGCACTGGCCTCTTGCACATAGGGGTCGGTGTCGTCGCACAGATCCGCTTTGGTCAGCACCACGACAGGCGATACTTCTGCCTCAAATGCCAAGGCCAAAAAGCGTTCCAAACGCGCGACATTGAAATCCTGATTGCAAGACGTCACCACAAACGCGGTGTCCACATTTGCGGCGATCATCTGAATGCTGCGGTCATGGCCTGCCGCGCGTCGCTTAAACAGGCTTTTGCGCTCCAGCACCTCACTGCGCGACGGCAGCTCGCCGTCATACAGCAGCCAATCCCCCACCGTCGCCTCCGGTCCGGGCGGGATCAGCGTGTCTATGCCGTCACCAACCACGTGAACACCGTTGCGGTGTACTTCGATCACGCGCACAGGCGGTGTGGCTGTTAGAGTCTCAAGGTCTGTTTGCTGTGCAAAAAACGGCTGCCAGCCCAGTTTGGCGAGGCCGGAAAGCGGCGCAGGTTGCGCCTGAGAGGTGCCTTGCGGCAGAAATAGGGAATAATCCCGTGTCATTGTCTTGGGTCCTTATGGCCCGGCGCAGTATGTTTGCGCCCTTGTCATATCAAAGAAGTGGATGCAGCAACACCACCGCCTGCCGCTTATTGCGGGGCGTCTCTCTGGGGTCACTCTGCATTTGGAAGACACACGGGTCTTCCCACCTCAACGGGCCATAAAATCTCCATCGTTAGGGGCTTTATGTGGGGTTGGGATGCGGGTTTGGCAAGAGGCCATTTTAGAAACAGCAACCTCGACTGGTTTCTATGCCCAAATCATGATCACGCCACCTGATCGAACTCCGGACAAATTCAAACACCGAACAAAAAAGGGCCGCCCGAAGGCGACCCTTTAATATTTCTCTAGCGAAAGCTCTCAGCAGATTGGCCCGGAGGCCAATCGCCTGACGCTATCACAATCCCTGACGGGAGTTGTGATTACATCATGCCGCCCATGCCGCCCATGCCGCCCATGTCGGGCATGCCGCCGCCGGCTGCGCCGCCGTCTTTGCTTGGCTTGTCAGCAACCATAGCTTCGGTTGTGATCAACAGACCCGCAATCGAGGCTGCATCTTCCAGAGCTGTACGAGCGACTTTAGCAGGGTCGATCACACCAAAGGAGAACATGTCGCCATATTCTTCAGTTTGAGCGTTGAAACCAAAGTTCGCATCGTCGCTTTCGCGCACTTTGCCAGCAACCACAGCACCGTCAACACCCGCGTTTTCAGCAATCTGACGCAGAGGCGCTTCAATGGCTTTACGCACGATCACGATACCTGCGTTCTGGTCAGCGTTTGCACCTTCCAGAGTGTCCAGAGCTTTACCAGCCTGAACCAGAGCAACACCACCACCAACGATGACGCCTTCTTGAACCGCAGCGCGGGTCGCGTTCAGAGCATCGTCAACACGGTCTTTGCGCTCTTTCACTTCCACTTCGGTCATGCCACCAACGCGGATCACAGCAACACCGCCGGCCAATTTGGCAACGCGCTCTTGCAGCTTCTCTTTGTCGTAGTCGCTCGAAGTTTCTTCGATCTGAGTGCGGATCTGAGCAACACGTGCTTCGATCTCGGCTTTCTCGCCAGCACCGTCAACGATGGTTGTTTCGTCTTTGGTGATTTCGATTTTCTTGGCTGTGCCCAGCATGTCCATAGTCACGGACTCAAGCTTCATGCCCAGATCTTCAGAGATCACCTGACCACCGGTCAGGATCGCGATGTCTTGCAACATGGCTTTGCGGCGATCGCCGAAGCCAGGTGCTTTAACAGCTGCGATTTTCAGACCGCCGCGCAGTTTGTTGACAACCAGAGTCGCCAGCGCTTCGCCTTCAACATCTTCTGCAATGATCAGCAGTGGTTTCTGCGACTGGATCACTTGCTCCAGCAGGGGAACCATGGACTGCAGGCTCGAGAGTTTTTTCTCGTGCAGCAGAACCATGCAGTCTTCCAGATCTGCAATCATTTTGTCAGCGTTGGTGACAAAGTATGGGGACAGGTAGCCGCGGTCGAACTGCATGCCTTCAACAACATCGGTTTCTGTTTCCAGACCTTTGTTCTCTTCAACAGTGATCACGCCTTCGTTGCCGACTTTCTGCATCGCATCAGCGATCTGACCGCCGATTTCAGCTTCGCCGTTCGCAGAGATTGTACCAACCTGAGCAACTTCCGCGCTGTCTTTAACTTCGCGAGCCATGTCTTTGATGCCTTCAACAACCTTGGCAGTTGCCAGGTCGATGCCGCGCTTCAGATCCATTGGGTTCAGGCCAGCAGCAACCTGCTTGAGACCTTCTTTGACGATGGCCTGAGCCAGAACAGTCGCGGTTGTTGTACCGTCGCCTGCTTCGTCGTTGGTGCGCGATGCAACTTCTTTAACCATCTGTGCGCCCATGTTCTCGAACTTGTCTTCAAGCTCGATCTCTTTGGCAACAGATACACCGTCTTTGGTGATGCGTGGTGCGCCGAACGATTTGTCCAGAACAACGTTGCGGCCTTTAGGGCCCAGTGTCACTTTTACAGCGTCGGCGAGAACGTTTACGCCAGCCAGCATGCGGTTGCGGGCATCGGTGTCAAATTTGACGTCTTTAGCAGCCATGTTGAATGCTCCTATTTAGAATTTCCTGAGAACGACGATTAGGCGATGATGCCCATGATGTCGGATTCTTTCATGATCAGCAGCTCTTCACCGTCAACGGTGACTTCGGTGCCGGACCATTTGCCGAACAGAACTTTGTCGCCAGCTTTGACGTCCAGTTCAACGCGTGCGCCTTTGTCGTCACGCAGGCCAGCGCCTACAGAAACAACTTCGCCTTCAGCAGGCTTTTCTTTTGCGCTTTCGGGGATGATCAGACCGCCAGCGGTTTTCTCGTCGCTTTCAACGCGACGGACCAGCACGCGGTCATGCAGAGGTGTAAATGCCATTTTTTAGGTTTCCCTAACTAGAGTGTCTCCCTGACTCCTCAGCGGAGTCGTTATCACTCCCTATCGGCGAGTGCTAACAGCGAAAGAGGTAGGGGCCAAAATCCGGCGAGTCAACGGGGAAGTGCAAAGTTTTTCCAATGCCCCAAAAATGATCCAAAATTTATCGCGCCATGCTCAGGTCTTATTAGTAGATAAGAAGCGACAGGCGACTTAGACTTCAAATCGAAAAATTTGAACGGTGAAAACGATTATGTCCAAAGCTAACGCGCAGGAAACAACAATTTCTGTAGATGCGGCTGAAAGCCTATTTGTGAACAATCGGTCGTTTGAGACACTCCGCTCAAAGCTCAATTACTTCAACCCCATCAAGGTCATGAAGATGGAGCGTATGGAGATCCGGCACTCGGCAATTTTGGCTTGGCTATTATCGCCCCAAGAAACACATGGCTTAGGGGACCTTTTTCTTCGAAAGTTTCTAGCTGAGGCTTTACGTGGATCGAGTAAGCTAAGCCCACTGAATGCTTTGGCCCTCATGCACGCTGACCTCAGAACTGCAGACATCCGCGTCGAGTGGAAGAACATTGACATCTTTATCGAGTGCCCAGACCAAAACTGGGCGTTTATAATAGAAAACAAATTCTACAGCAGCCAATCACAGGGTCAGCTATCCAAGTACGCAGAACGAGTGAAAGATCACTATGATACTGCGCGGGCTCAATTCACCATATGCGGTGTTTTCCTCACCTTGAACGATGAGCCCCCGCACGACCCAAGTTTCGCACCAATTAATTACGCTTCAGTTTGTGAGCTTTTGGAAGATCTCATAGCTACGCACATGGACACGATGCCAACTGAAGTTCAAATCTTCATAAATCACTACCTGGAAATCATTGAGGAGGCGGCAGGAATGAACCAGCGCCAACAGGATATGGAAGACCTTGCTCGCCAATTGTATCGTGACCACAAAAAGATAATCGACTTTATTATTCAGCACGGAAGTGCATCAGATTTCATGATCGCGGCAGAGAGCTTATTTGGCGAAAACCGCAACAAATTCGATCTACTGGATACAAATAGTCCACTTTTCCGCTTTCTGACTGCCGGGAATGATACAATTAGCCTTTTACCCGATGATTGGTACCAAGCACTAGGCGGCGACGCCTCGCGATGGCCCGAGCTTGCGTCATATTGGGGCAACTTCCCAGTAGCTTCTTGGTTTCAGCTTTGGCGATCCGGTGAAGGGTCCGCAGGCCAAATTGCCTACTACGCAGAAGTAGGGCCACTCGCAGACCACATCTACCGGCGATCCTTGATAACAGAGATAGAGAAAGCCTCTGAAGAACATAAGCGCTCTAATATCCGCTTTATGAAAAATGCTAAGGACCCAAGCAAAAAGTACTCCAAGTTCCTTAAGAACAACACTTTAAACATTAATGACGTTCAAGATGCGGAAGAAATTGCTGAAGCCATGAAGCGCCTGCTTAGGAAGTTCGAACGTGACATCCAAGTTGTCGCAGAAGCGCTTTCGAAGTTACAACTGCCAGACTAACATGAAATTTGGCCACAAAATGAACCGGCTCTAAGCCTCTTGAAGTAAAGCTTCACTCACATCCCACAGCCGTTCAGCCGCCTCATCATCTGTGGCATGCCCATCCACGCCGAAAAATCGAGCCGTTGGGCTATCTGGCACGGTGGGCGCCGCAATATCACAATCCTCACAATAAACCCCGGCCTTACCTTCCATCAGAGGTGACGTCGCAGCCCAAAGCGTGGTCGCACATCCCTGCTCGGGTGTCTTAAAGCCCTGCTTGGCCAATTCAGACGGCTCCCCATCTTCGCCCAGCCAGCCCAGCGCGATCATTTCCTCTTTGGGTAAATGCCGCTGCAACGGTGTGAATATCCCGCCCGGGTGCACGGAAAACGCCAGCCCATTGGTGACTTTCAGGCGTCGCGACAAGGCATTGGCGAACAGTGCATTGGCTGTCTTGGCCTGCCCATAGGCCTGCCATTTGTCATATTCTGTGGCCTCGTACTGAATATCGTCCCAGCGGATTGGAGACAGCTTGTGGCCTGTTGAGGACAAACTCACCACCCGCGGCGCATCCGCCGCCGCCAGCAGCCCCATCAACGCCTTGGTCAGTGCAAAATGCCCCATGTGGTTCACGCCAAACTGGCTCTCCCAGCCTGGCCCCACACGGTCCGCCGGACAGGCCATAATGCCCGCGTTGTTGATCAAAATATCCAACTTGGGCAATGCGCCCGCGACATGATTGGCAAACCGCGCAATCGAAGGAATATCTGCCAAATCCATTTCAACTGCACGAACGTCGCCCGCGATATCCGCCAACGCGGCTTCGGCTTTGTCTGGAGTTCGCACCGGCACGACAACCTGCACGCCTTTGGCCGCCAAGGCTTTGACCGTTTCCAGCCCCAAGCCGCTATATCCCCCAGTCACAATCGCCGTCTTACCCGCCAAGTCGACGTCCGCCAGAACCTCGGCTCCGGTACTACGCGCGTGAAAACCGGATTGAACAGGTACCTGATCCAAATGAGACATGATTTCCTCCAACAATTATCCCTGCGTTGGCACCGATGTGAGAGGTAATGCAGCTCAAAGCAATTGCAGATCGCGCCAAATGTCAGCGATCAAATCCAAAGGCCTCAAAATCATCGCGATATCTCTGCCACAAATACGCTTTTTGAGCACCACTTAGCACATCCGCCGTGAACGTAGGTGCTTCGCGCTTGGCATTCACCCTAGGCACTTTCACCTCACGCCCAAAGAACTGCGCCAGCACCGGCGCTAAATCTTCGCCCATACGCGCCTGATCAACGATGTGATCCACCATCACCGCTCCATTGGCGTCACATACATAATCAACCTGTGGTGCAAAATGGCGCGCTGCATCAAGCATCGGATCGTCAAATTCCCGCCGGATAAATCGATCAAAATGGCGCGATTGCAAGGCGTGCACATATTGCGCCACCCAACCCACAGGCCCCATCCGGTAAATATATTCCGACACCATCCGCGCATAGGGATGACGCACAACGCTAAAGCTTGTGAAGGCTGAGAACTCTTCTGCACTCACAAATCCCATGTCCACATATTCACGCGCATAAAGATGCGCCAGCCGCTCCGGCTCGCCGTCGCCACCCAGCCGCATCAACAGCTGATCACGCTGCTCCCAGCCAAGTCCGAGATCGTCCAGAAACACCTGCGCCACGCTTTGACCGCCGGTTTTTGGAATGTGAACAAATATTGCTTTATGCGCCCGTGACAGCATCTTTTTCCCCTTGCCGCACCCTTGCAACCTACGCGCCCTCGCGTCAACCAAGCTGCGCATGATTTACTTCTGCTCTCCCCGCGCTAGGCTGCCTCTGTACAACCAGAGGACTCGACATGCAGATCACAGCAAACGACATCTCGCTCGAAGTCGAACTTTATGGGCCGCAAGACGGCACACCTCTGATCCTGATCCGCGGGCTTGGCTCCCAGCTGATCCATTGGCCCGCCGAACTCTACAAAGGCCTTGCCGCGCGCGGCTACCGTGTCGTGCTATTTGACAACCGCGATGTCGGGCTGTCTCAACGCTGCCCCGCCCCTGATGCCCCAGGTGACGCCGACGAAATCCTGAAACTGGTAGAAGCGGGCGCGCCCGTTCCTTGCGCTTACACGCTCTCAGACATGGCACGCGATGTGACCGGCCTGATGGATGCCCTAGGCATCGACACTGCGCATATCTTTGGCATCTCTATGGGCGGAGCTGTAACACAGGTACTTGCGATCGAACACGCCAACCGCCTGCGCTCCGCGACCATTGTTATGACCGCAGGACGTCCTTTGGTTGGCGACGCCAGCGGCGCCATCCTGCCCACACTGTTGTCTCGCCCCGTCAGCAAACAGCTCTATATCAAAAGCTGGCTGTGGGAGCACAGCCACCACGGCAGTCCGGGCTTTCCAATGCCCGAGGCCGACATTCAGGCTGAGGCTGAAACCGCATGGGCGCGCGGGGTCGATGCGGACGGCATCAATCGTCAATTATTGGCCGTTCTGGAAACCAGCGACCGCCGCGAAGAGCTCAAGCAAATCACCCTGCCATGTCAGGTCATCCACGGCATCGACGACGCGCTGATCCCTGTGGACTTGGGGCGTGAAATTGCGGCGCTGATCCCCGACTGCCCGTTTCATGGCGTTCAAGGCATGGGCCACATCATTACGCCCGACCTTGCCCCCCAGATCGTTGAGCTACTTGATGACTTCATCATCCTGCGCGGACAGTAAAGCGCGCGCCTAGCGGTGACGCACAAACGGCGTGTGACTTGGCGCATCAGGTTTCAACCGCCCTGCGGCGTCAAACTCGTCATCGCTATTAAAACGCATCCTCGGGTGGCGACCCCAATTGGCCAATAGTGCAGCCTGCCCCGTCAAAACATCGCCCAACCGCGCCTCTAGCGCGGCCTCGTCATCACCTTCGTGATAGCCGTGCACGCCATGTGTTGCGACAGGCTCCAGCACTTGCATACCCAAATAGCGAAACGTCTGCGCCAACGGCCACAACTGAAGTTGCAAGTCGCCTTCTTTTCCGTCAGGCCCGCACTCTGCCGCTGACGCCCCTGTGGTTGCACAAAACAACACTGATTTGCCGCGACACATGCCGCGATCAAACCGCTGCTCAACCGCGTGCAACTCATTTTGCACCAGCACCCGATCGCACCAGCCTTTCAGCACCGCAGGCGGCGCAAACCACCAAATCGGAAAGTGGAACACGATGCGATCTGCCCGCTGCACCTTTTCAATTTCACGCGCTACATCAGAGGGCAAATTCCCAGCTTGCGCAGCAGCTTCTTGCGCTTTGAGTGGATCAAACGCGGCTTCAGGTGCGATACCATAGTGCGCGCGCGCCTCTATGCCATCAAACTCCATCGCTCCCAAATCCGACCACAAAACCTCATGCCCCATGTCGGCACAGGCTTTGGCCGAAGCTTCCGCCCATGCACCATTAAATGAGCGCTGGTTTGGATGCGCCAAAACTATAAGGGTCGTCGTCATTGGCAGGCCTCCGAGCCACAGCAAAAGATCGGAACGCTTTTCCATCCCCCAACGTACAGGGTCAAGGCCACGCCTCGCCGCAGACCTGCAATTGACTGCGCCAACCTGCGCTCCTAGCTTGATGTCATGTTGCTCTTCTACACTCAAAACTCGCCCTATGCCCGCATCGCCCGCGTCGCGGTGCGCGAATTTGGGTTGCGCAGACAAGTCACTGAAAAACTGGCTCGCAATCGTGCGGCTGACAATCCGGTCCTGACCTATAGCCCTGCTGGTCGTGTGCCCACGCTGGTTGATGGCGACCTGGTGCTCAGCGAGACCCGCCTGATCTATGATTATCTCGTCCAAAAGGCCGGCAAGGCACTTGCCCCAAAAGACTGGAACGATCTCGCGCTAGCAGGGCAAATCTCGAGCTTCATGGATGGTATTTGCCTTTGGGTGCGCGAACGATACCGCCCCGAAGAACAACAAAGCCCGTTTCTCTTTGACGTCGAAGCCCAGCGCGCCGACCGCAGTCTTGCATTTTTACAAGCCCACGCCACGCAAAACACATTACCAGCCTTGCCCACCTATGACGCTCTGACTTTGGTTTGCGCACTTGATTTAATGCAACATCGCAGCCTGTGCCCCGGCTGGGCGACGACATACCCCGATCTTCAGAAATGGGCGCTCGGCGCGTTGGCGCAGAAGGCACTGCAAGACACAACACCTGGGCCCGCCTCTTAAGATTGACTCACAGCCATCGCGGCCACGCCCGCCTCGCTTAGCTGATAGATGCCTTTGTCAGCCTTCTCAAACCAGCCATAGTGGTTGTCGCGCATCATCGTCGTGGCCCGCGCAACCCCTGTCGCCTTAGCAACCTCAGCGCCCTTGCTCGCCCCATTCGCCTCCAAAAAGGCAGCACATTTTTCGGCATCCTGTTTATACACCGTGACCCGCGCCCCGCGCGAACCGCCAACATTGGGATCCCCTTCAAGGCGCGCAAATTGTTTCAGCAACTGTCCTTTACGTGCTTTGGATTTACGCGGTTGAAACGGCGCAGGGTCCGCATGCACCTCGACCGCCCCATCTTTCAGCCGAACACTCAGCACGCCAAGCCCCAACCGGCGGCACAAACCGACGTTCCCCTTAAACGCCTTCCATCCCGCGCGCCCTTTCCAGCGCGGCACCGCCACATAAACCGCATCTGTGATCGCCTGCCGCGCCACCGCTTGCTGCAATAGCGTCAACGAAAAGCTGGTCTTAAGCTCAATCACCACAGGGTCTTCGCCCGCACGACATGCCATAACATCAATTGCGCCAACTTCGCCTTTCACCTCAAATCCACGCGCCTCAAGCCAAGTTTTGACAGGTGCATAAAGGTCAGTTTCAGCAGGCTTCTTCATGCTATCAGACTTAGCGGGAATTGATCGCCCTGTCCAAATGCAATCAATGCGCCTTCGTTGCGGCGTGCAGCGCATTGCTGCTCTGCAGCAACGAATAGGTGACAAAAGCCAAAAGCACTCTTATAAGGCGCAAAAATCACGTTCCCGCCTTTATGTACGAAGGATTACACGACATGACGATTCAGGTTTTTGGCCACAAATCCCCCGACACTGACTCCACCGGCTCGCCCATCATCTGGGCATGGTATCTGAACGAAGTTCAGGGCACCGCAGCCGAAGCGAAATTGTTGGGCGAACCCAACACCGAAGCCGCTTGGCTTCTGAACCGTTGGGACCTGCCCAAACCTGCGATCATCTCTGATGTTGAAGACGATGCAGCGGTTGTAATTGTTGACACCAACAACCCTGCTGAATTGCCCGCCAACATCAATGGTGCGGACGTTCAGGCGATCATCGACCACCACAAGCTGGTTGGCGGCCTGGAAACCAAAGGTCCGATCGACATCACCATCCGCCCCGTCGCCTGCACCGCAACAATCATGCATGACCTGATCGGCGACATCGAGATGCCAGATTGGGTCAAAGGCACCATGCTGACCTGCATCCTGTCAGACACGCTGGAATACCGCTCACCAACCACCACAGACCACGACAAAGCTGTGGCGGAGAAACTGGCTGCTGATCTAGGCATCAATGTATCCGAGTATGCTGCCGAAATGTTCGCCGCCAAATCTGACGTCTCGTCGTTCTCTGACGCTGAACTGCTGCGCATGGATAGCAAAGAATACGCCGTCGACGGCACCAAGTTCCGCGTCTCGGTTCTGGAAACCACATCACCTGCTACCGTTTTGGACCGCAAAGCATCCCTGATGGACACAATGACCTCTGTGGCCACCGAAGATGGTGTCGAGCAGGTTCTCCTGTTTGTCGTTGACATCTTGAACGAACAATCGACCCTGCTGGTGCCCAACGATCTGGTGAAATCCGTTGCCGCCAAGTCGTTTGACGTGACCGCCGATGGCGACACAGTTGTGCTGCCCGGCGTTGTCAGCCGCAAAAAACAGATCATTCCAAACCTCAAGGTCTGATCTGCACACAGTTTTCTGAAAAAGGCGCCCTACTTGGGCGCCTTTTTTGTACCTTCAGCTCACCAAACCCAGCTCTGCATCACTTGGGGATGCAGCCCATTTATCCCGCGGTGGCCAAGGCCGCGCGCGCCAATCGGTGTCAAAGCTAAAGCTCGACACGCGACGCCCTTCCGGCAGCGCCCCGTTGCCCAGCCCAAGCGCGTAATCGTAATATAACTTAACAATTTCTTCCTTCGTGACCTGCTGCGCAGCGGGATGCGCAAGACAGGCCGCACGCCACGCTTTGGCACGCGCATATTTGGCCTCATCCGGCAGTTCAAAATCCTCGAAATATTCAAGGAACCAGAACCGCATGAACATCGGCGTAAACACAGCCTCGGCCAGTCCAAAATCTTCAAACAGGAAAGTCCCGCCAGGGTTCTGCCACTCAAGAAAATCACCAAGATCCGCATATAGCCCCAATAGCTTGTCGCGCAGCCCCTCGCGCGCGCCTTTATCTTGGTTCATCACCATAATGTAGCCCGCCATGGTAAACGCGCCCTCTTTGGCGATCATCATCTGCTCAACGGCCCGCTCATACGGATCAGCCCGCGCAATGGGCATCCCCAGAACCTCATCAAAGTAACGCAGAATCACAAGAGACTCTTTCAGGATCTTGCCGTCGGGCAATTCCAAAACCGGCAACGCCGTTGTCCCGCGAGTCTTTTCCAGCAACGCCGGATCGCGGGGATTGGTGATATCGACCACACTAAATCTGACGGCATCGGTCACACCCTTCATCGCCAGTAGTATTTCCAACCTCTGAGAGAACGGGCAAACAGGGATGTGGTACAGCGTTGGCTTTTCCATTGGAAACGTCCTTTCGCGCAAAGTTCTGTTTCAACAATCCTAGAACCCTGCCACGCAAATGCACGTCTGTCACTTGCTCGACACTGGCGCGCATCAAATCGATCTCTCATTGGGGTCGGCCAAGTAGTGGCCCCAAAACAACACTACCCCTATGCGGAAATAGTCATGCAATCCACATAATTACCAAGAGATTAATAAAGTATAAACAATGAGATAACCTTCAAGCCTGTTTCGGAATCTCCGATTTTATTTCCTCAACTTTGCCGGTCCGGCCTGTGCATTTCGCTTGATGGAACAAGATTCAGAGGACCTCATGAACAAGATATTTCTCTCCGTCTGCGCCATCACTCTGGGTGCGACAGCTGCAACTGCCCAAGCGACCTTCGAAGGTGACTTAAACCTCGGCTATTCCTTTGGGAACTTTTCGATTGAGTCCGAAGACATCGATCTCGACACCTTCAGCCTGCGAATGCACTCCACCGTGTCGCTCTCTGAAGCTCTCGAGTTTGATCTGAACGTCGGGCACCGCTCTTCAAGCGTTGACGGGGTTCCGCTCTCGCTGGACACAACCTATCTCGCGATTGCGCCTCGCTATACGCTGGCCAATGGTTTGACCTTTGGTGCCTATTTCGACACGTCAGACAACAGCCTCGACAACATCCCTGTCGATTTTAGCACGTCCTCCTACGGTCTCTCATTGGGTAAAAACTCTGGCACTTGGGACATCGAAGGATTCATCGGGGTCAGCGACTACAAGATTCTCGACTATGCGTTCCTTGACGCTGATGTTGTTGACATGGGCGTGCGCGGCGGCATTGATATTAGCGATCAACTCCGACTCAGCAGCCAATTCATCTACACTCAAGTAGACACCCCATACGCCCCGACAAACGAGGTCTTTTCCGCAGGACTCGGGGGCCAGTATCTAATCAATGACAATTGGGCGGCCTTTGGCTCGCTCTCACGCCAATCATTCGATGAGAGAGGCAGTTCTTTAGACGGTTTAGAGATGAGCGGAACCCGCTACAGCGTCGGTACATCCTACACGTTTTACACGGCCAACAAACCGGTGGTGGCCAGCCTCGAGTGGGTACGCACCGACGTGAAAATCTCGGACTCAAGCACGATCAAAGGAGAATTTGACGAAATTCGCTTGGGCGTCACAATCCCTCTTGGTCATTCCAGCCGGCCAACGCCAACCAACAGCAACGCACGCAATGTTGTCGGCGGCGGCCACTCTGCTTTGACCCAATTGATCGGCCTCTACTAAGCACCGCTGTATCAAGGCCTGACGTGTTCGGGCCTTGATTGACCTACACCCTCGGCGGCGGCTCCCGCATCGCTCAGCGGGGCGTCGCCCCCTGAACCAGCCAATCCCAGATCTCAGCCCACAAGGCCTCTCGCCCCGCACGAAATGCACCTTCGTGGCCCATTCTGCTCACCCCAAAATCCTTGGGTGATCTTTCCGCGATGCTGGACTGGGCCGCAGGATAGCACCGCAACGTGTCGCGCGCTGATTTTGGCGTGGCGATCCCGTCATCCTCAAAAACCCACGCACAAATGGGTGCTTGGACCTCGTCAAAATAATGTGGCCACCGCCGCGCCTCCAAATCCGGTTTGAAATAGCAACGCCGCTGCGACCATCGCCGCCATGTCTTAAAAACCTTGGGCGGCAGCGCTTCACCACTCCACAAACCGCCCCCGCGTATGTATCCGTACCGCGCCAACTCCCATGGACCAAATCCCCACCAAAAAAACAGCTCCATAGGAATGCGCCACAAATGATGCGCACCCCAAAATCCGGTGCCCACCGACACAAAGGCGTGCCGCACCACCTTGGCGTGATTTTCCATGAAACCGGCAAACATCCCGCCCGCACTATGGCCCAATTGCACCAATGGCAGCCCCGGAGCAGCTGCCTCCAATGTCTCTAGCGCTGCGGTCATGTCCAACCGCCCCCAATCTGGATAGTCGATCTCAGACTGCGCCAAATCAACCGCGCCGGACTCACCAGTGCCGCGAAAATCAAAGGTCAACACCACCGCGCCGCGGGCTGCAAAATAGCGCGCAGCATGGCGATAGAACCGCCGCGGAAACCCTGTGCCTGCCGAAATCAGAATCGCGACCTGCGGTACGTCTCCGCGATAGAGTGTTCCTGCCAATGGCCAGCTGTCGGCAGCATTAAACCCGATATCTTGCATCGATACTGCGTCACTCATTCTGGCCCCCATCCCGATCTCTGAACATCACGCAGCCTCACCACGCGACGTGCAAATTTCGGGCATCCTACCTGCCACACCAAGGCTATCATTGCATGACGTCGCGTCTCGCGAAACAGCCCCTAATAAAAGATTAAATCCGCAAAAATGACACCGTCGCAATACCGACGTAATACCGACGCAATACAGCCAGCCGAAAAACACCTCCTCTGCAACCAACCACTGGCGCTCGCGGCCGACCTTTGACATACCACAAACATCAAGTTTCCTTTGCGCGCAGGACCGAATCCATGACCCAGATCATCACCTCTCTCGCCGAGATTTCCGACCGTTATGACGCCCTGTTTGTCGATCTCTGGGGCTGCGTTCACAACGGTGTCACGGCCTACCCCGAGGCCGTCGCAGCCCTGCAAGCCTATCGCCAACGTGGCGGCACTGTTGTGCTTGTGACCAACTCGCCCAAACCCCGCGCCGGCGTGATGGAACAACTCGGTGATTTTGGCGTTCCTGCAGACGCTTACGACACAATCGCCACCTCAGGTGACAGCGCGCGCGCAGCCATGCTCCAAGGCGCTGTGGGTGAAAAAGTCTATTTTATGGGCGAGTGGGCCCGCGATGAAGGTTTCTTTGAACCCCTTGAAATCCTTGAAAGCCCCACGCAGATCACCCGTGTTCCGTTGGCCGAGGCCGAAGGCATTGTCTGCTGTGGACCATTTGACACAATGGCCGATCTAGACGTGAACCGCGCTGACTTTCTTTATGCCAAAACCAAAGGCATGAAACTGCTCTGTGCCAACCCTGACATTGTTGTCGATCGCGGCGAAGTGCGGGAATGGTGTGCAGGTGCGCTGGCGCGACTGTATACGGAAATGGGCGGCGAGAGCCTCTACTTCGGCAAACCCCACCCACCGATCTATGACCTCGCCCGTCGCCGCCTTGCTGCACTTGGTAAATCGATCCCCGATGCAGCGATTCTTGCGATCGGCGACGGCGCTCAAACTGACGTTTTAGGTGCCATGGGCGAAGATATTGATTCCCTGTTTATATCCGGCGGTCTCGCAGCCGCAGAAACAAAAACAATCCACTCACCAGATTCTGGCCTCCTAAACGATTATATCAAAAGGGAAAAAGTTTCTCCCCAGTTTACAATAGGCCAACTACGCTGACCCAAAAAAGGCTTGATTTTCTGCGACTGCAAAGCAATAAAGTTGCAATCGGCACCGCTTCGTCGTCAGAAAATTACCAAGCCATTCCATCTGGAGGGTCACATGTTGGACAATTTGCCACGCGGCACGATCTGTATTGAAGACATTGAAATGGGCATGTCCCGTTATCTGCGTAAGGTCGTATCTGATCAGGACATTGAAATGTTCGCTCAGATTTCAACAGATCATAATCCAGTGCATCTAGACGACGACTATGCCAACGACACGATTTTTCAGGGCCGCATTGCCCACGGTATGCTCACGGCTGGTCTGATCTCTGCTGTCATTGGTGAACAACTCCCCGGGCACGGCACTGTCTATATGGGCCAATCGCTGAAGTTCCTCGCCCCGGTGCGTCCGGGAGATACAGTTTATGCAGAGGTCAAAGTCATTGATATCGACATCGCAAAACGCCGCGTCAGACTGGATTGCCACTGCGCGGTCGATGGCAAGAAAGTTCTGGTGGGAGAAGCCACTGTTCTGGCGCCAAGCCGCAAGTTTGACTGACGCCACGGCCCTTAACTGAGGACAACCCTCCTCCCTCTTGCAAGCCAAGTTCCAAACCGCTAGGCCTCGGCTATGCGCATCATTCGAGACTTTCAATTTGTCACCGAAACCGACCGCGGCGCCAGCGCTGCGATTGGCAATTTTGACGGGGTTCATTTGGGCCACCAATCGGTGATCGACCTTGCCCGCAATGCCGACCCTGACGCCCCTTTGGGCATCGTCACATTTGAGCCTCATCCTCGCGAATACTTTGCCCCCGACGCACCACCCTTTCGCCTGACCGGGGCTGAAACACGTGCTCATCGTCTTGCTAAGTTAGGGGTCGAGCATCTCTATGAACTGCCTTTTAATGCCACGCTCTCCTCTCTGTCGCCGCGAGAATTTGCGCAACAGGTGATCGCCGACGGATTGGGCCTATCACATATTGTCGTCGGTGCGGACTTCTGCTTTGGCAAAGGCCGCAAGGGCACCGCCCAAGATCTTGAGGAATTTGGCCGTGAGATGGGTTTTGGCGTCACTATTGCCGAATTGATAGAAGGCTCCGCCGGACAAGTGTCCTCAACATCGATCCGGACTGCTCTGGGTGAAGGTCGCCCGCGCGATGCAGCCTCCATGTTGGGCCACTGGCATCGCATAGATGGTCCTGTGATTGGCGGCGAACAACGTGGGCGAACGCTAGGATTTCCAACCGCGAACATGTCTATCGATGGGCTACATCAGCCGAAATATGGCGTCTACGCCGTATTGGTCGACGTTCTGGAAGGACCAAATCAAGGCAGCTATCACGGCGCCGCCTCTGTGGGGACTCGCCCGATGTTTGGTCAGAATAAGGCCAATATCGAAACCTTTATCTTTGATTTCTCAGGCGACCTCTACGGTACTAATTTGTCGGTCGCCATGGTCGACTTCCTGCGCAGCGAAGAGAAGTACGACACCGTCGAAGAGCTTCTTTCCCAAATCGAAAAAGATTGCGCCCAGTGCCGCCAAATCCTAGGTGGGCTATGAGCAACGGTCCAATCGAACGTCAAGGCCTTAAATCCCGTTTCTGGGAGCGTAAGACGCTGAAAAACCTGTCACAGGCCGAATGGGAAGCGCTGTGTGATGGCTGTGGGAAATGCTGCCTAAACAAGCTGGAAGATGGTGACACCGGCGAAGTTGCACTGACCCGTGTGGCCTGCCGCCTGCTGGACGATGAAAGCTGCCATTGCACCCAATACGACATTCGCCACCAGTTTGTACCTGAATGCATCGTGCTCAAACCTTCTAATCTGGACACACATGCATATTGGATGCCGCAAACCTGCGCTTACAGGTTGCTGTGGGAAGGCAAGCCGCTCTACGATTGGCACCCACTGATTTCAGGCGATCCCGATAGCGTACATCACGCTGGTGTCTCGGTCCGCGGGATGACAGTCTCTGAATTTGAAACCCCCGAAGACGAGTGGGAAGACCACATAATTGAGGAGCCGCTCTAAATGCATTTTGCCTCTGATAATTCAGGCCCGGCCCTGCCGGAAGTTTTAGCTGCAATGAGTGAGGCCAACACCGGCTACGCCATGGCCTATGGGACCGACCCGATCATGGATCAGGTGCGTGAAAAAATCCGCGAGATCTTTGAAGCACCCGACGCCGCTGTTTACCTCGTGGGCCTTGGCACGGCAGCAAATGCATTGTCGCTTGCGACACTGTGCCAGCCCTGGGAAACAATTTTCTGCACCCCTATGGCGCATATAAACGTCGACGAATGTAATGCGCCCGAGTTCTATACTGGCGGGACGAAGCTAACCCCTGTGGGACAGGCAGATAAAATGACAACCGCTGATCTAAGATCAGCCATCGAAGCCGAGGAAAACCGTGGCGTTCATGGTCCGCAACGTGGCCCGATCTCGATCACACAGGTGACGGAATGTGGTACGGTCTACACTTTGGACGAACTTAAGGCCCTGACTGATCTCGCCAAGTCTTACAACCTGCCTTGCCACCTTGACGGCGCACGATTTGCCAACGCGATGATGACCTTGGGGTGCTCCCCCGCAGAAATGTCTTGGAAGGCTGGCTTTGACGCCGTCAGCTTTGGCGGCACTAAAAACGGCTGTGTTGGGGTTGAGGCCGTGATCTTCTTTGATCCCAAACACGCGTGGGAATTTGAGCTACGTCGCAAACGCGGCGCTCAGCTCTATTCCAAGCACCGCTTTCTTTCTGCACAAATGCTTGGCTACCTCACCGATGATCTCTGGAAGGTCGCTGCGGCAAAAGCCAACACTCAGGCCAAGCGTCTGAGTGACGGGCTTCGCGCAATCGAAGGAGTAACGTTCCGCTTCGAGCCTCAAGCCAATATGATCTTTATGGAGACTTCGCGTGTGCGCCATCAGCGCTTGAAAGCAGCTGGTGCAATTTATCACATCGAAACCGGCAGCTTAGAGGGCGACGATCCGCATGAAACCCTGATGGGACGACTGGTTTGTGACTGGTCAATCCCGGATGCCGAGATTGACCGCTTTATTGAAATTGCGTCCAACGCCTAAGCGCGATCTAACGTGCGCTTTATGTGTGTTGCAAAAATTTCCGGATGGCTGATGGCTCCCATGTGATCAGCCTCCGGCAGCGCGACCAGCTGCGCGACCGGAATGCGCTCGGCTACCTCGGAACATACTTCACGCATAATACGCGGAGAGCGCTCTCCGAAAACTATCGTTGAAGGTGCAGATATGCTCTCCAATTTACCGAAGATATCCGGCACGTCCCGCACCACATAATCGTGCGACCCGGCGATGAATGGAATGCGCGCGGCAAATCCATCGCGTGCTTTGTCAGGCAACGCGTCCCAAGCCTGCCCGTCACCCCAATCGCTCAAAAACAATTTGGCCGCGGCAGTGGACTGCCCCTGTCGCGCCAAATCATTGACCTCTTCTATCCGGCGTACGTCCTGGTCAAATACTGCCCGATTTCGATCGCGACACGCTGCATAAAGCACCGGTTCATACAGCGTTAGGCTGCTCACCAAGTCGGGGCGTAGTTGTGCCACCCGCAAGCCGCATAGCGCGCCAAAGCTGTGGCCAATCACATGGACCGGCTCGGTGATCTTCTGCAACACCGCACTCAGCACTAATTCGCCAGTGCTACTAACGCCATCATATGCAGGGCTACGCCCGTGACCGGGCATATCCGGCGCTTCGATCGTGAGATCATCCCCCAAGGCAGGCAAGAGCGCCCTCCATGTGCCACCGTGTCCCAGCGAGCAATGCAATGCCAAAGCGTTTTTCGGTCCCTGCCCCAGCGAGCGCCAATGCAAAGGCGCACCGTCATCTAGCGCCATCTACAACTTACCGGCGAGATACAGATCAAGATCGTCAAGACGATCCTGCCCAAAGAAGCGTGCATCATCTTCTGTTATGTAAAAAGGAGAACCATAGGCCCCGGCGTCAATCGCTTCCTCCAAATTGCGGGCGTAGGTTTCTGCTCCCTGCAGCAATCCACTATCTGCCAAAGCTGGATCAAAGCCTGCCGCCGTCAGACATTCTCGGATCACATCGTCTTCCGCGATATTCTTTTCCTCAGCCCAGCACGCACGCATGAACCCATGCGCCAAGGCCCCCAGATCACCACCGCCTGCGTTCTGAGCGGCAATAAAGGCATAAGACGACGGCGCCATGTTCGTCGGCCAATGCGCAGGTGCCAGATTGAGAGGCAATCCCGCCTTTTTGGCCTGACGCTCCATTTCTTGAAGCCTGTGCTGCTGCCGGTTTGGATGGCGATCTTTGGGCAGTGTCCCGCCGGTGCGGGCAAACAGCGCAGGCAAATCCAGCGGCTTATACCGAATCATTACACCGTGTTTGCCAGCGATTTCTTCCAACCGGGCCCCAGCAAGATAGGCATATGGAGAAATTGTCGCAAAATAATAGTCGATATAAGCCATTTCAGTCTTCCTTGCGTTCGCTATGCTTTGCGCGACCCTAGGCTCGTGTTAAGGCGATGGCAACGTCACGAATCTGTCATCTGCGACACCCTGGGGACCCCTCACCATGGCAAACTTTCTTGAACCAAAACTCATAACCGGCAACGCCAACAAACCGTTGGCCAAAGCCATTTCGCGCCGCATGTCTATGCACCGCGGAAAGACTGTCGATCTTGTCGATGCCCGCGTCGAGCGCTTTAACGACGGAGAAATCTTCGTCGAAGTGTTTGAGAACGTGCGCGGCGAAGACATGTTTATCATTCAGCCAACATCGCGCCCAGCCAATGACAATGTCATGGAGCTGATGATTATGGCTGATGCACTGCGCCGCTCATCGGCTGCGCGTATCACAGCCGTGATCCCGTATTTTGGCTATGCCCGTCAAGATCGCCGCACAAAAGCACGCACACCGATCACTGCCAAGATGGTCGCCAATATGCTCAGCGGCTCCGGCATCGAGCGTGTCCTAACGATGGACCTGCACGCCACCCAAATTCAGGGTTTCTTTGATATTCCTGTGGACAACCTCTACGCGTCTCCGGTTTTTGCTTTGGACATCATGAGCCAATTCAAAGACGATTTGGGCGACGTCATGATTGTCTCTCCCGATGTTGGTGGTGTGGCTCGCGCCCGCGAATTGGCAAAGCGTATCAATGCACCTCTCGCAATCGTGGACAAACGTCGTGAAAAGCCCGGCGAAATTGCTGAGATGACCGTCATCGGAAATGTTGAAGGCAAAAAATGTATCATCGTCGATGATATCTGTGACACCGCTGGAACGCTGTGCAAAGCCGCAGAAGTTATCCTGGAGCACGGCGCAACCGAGGTGCACTCATATATCTCGCACGGCGTATTGTCCGGCCCGGCAGTAGGGCGCATCACAAATTCTGTGATGAAGTCTTTGGTGATCACCGACACAATCGAGCCAACTCAGGCTGTTCTGGACACACCAAACATTCGTGTGGTGCCCACAGCACCAATTTTCGCACAAGCGATCATGAACATCGCCAACGGCACTTCGGTCTCCTCGCTCTTTGAGACCGAGACGCTAGAGCCGGCGTATGAAGGCCTGTTCAGCAGCTAACGCCGCCACACTCAGACAAACAAAAGCCGCGCTCACTGCGCGGCTTTTGTGTTTAAGGGTCTATTGCCCAGTCGTCTTTGAACGCTAATTCTCCAATCGACATCCAAGACATGCGCACACGCGCAATTCGGCTATCAGCCCAAGTGCGAAAAACCAGATGAAAACCGAGGTTTGTGACTTCTTCTGCCACGACCTCAGCACGCACATTGCGCTCACAGTCCATATCCCACAAAGACAAGCCAACCGTAACGGTGGGCGGAACACGATATTTGGCCGAAAACTTGATCAATTTACGGCTCTCGCGCGGACCGTCCCCGATCCACATTTCACCGTCCGTTTCAAAATCGGAAAACAGCTGAACCTCGCCGCTATCCACCCCAATAAAATGATTTCTCAGTCTTTTCATGTTACAAACAAATTAGATACGTCAGCCATGGACTCAAGCGAAAACTGTATTACAGATGCCCAAATTCAACCAAATGAACACTTTTTCCGGCCGAATTTGTTTTCCAAGAAAATATTCCCGACCCACGCCCCGGATAGCCGCTTACCCTAAGTAAGTTTTCGCTCAAGCAACTCAAAAAGCAAATTTTGTCCAAGTTTTCACTTGGCCCTGCACAACTTTACCCGCATACACCGCTGGTGTTCACTCGACCAATCGTCTCTCTCTGGCATCACCTTCGATATGTCCCATTGCTCTCTGCACTCACCGTAACACGGTGGCGGGGATTTCAGGCCCGTGCGAAAGCTTTAGGGACCGCAGTCGGTGTCATTTTGCGGTGGTTCCCAATCGCGACCAAACGCGTTGATCGGGAACTGCTCCGCGTTTTTCCGAACATGAAACGCGCCCAACGTATGGCAATTTGCACAAGCATGGGCCGCAACATGGGCAAGACCCTCTTTGAGATTTATCATTGCGCGGAGTTTCAAAAACACCCCAATAATTTCGATGTCTCAGGTCCCGGCATTGAAGCATTGGTTGAGGCTCGCGCGCAAGGCAAAGGCGCGATCATTGTTTCAGGACACTTCGGCCAATGGGAAGCAATCCGCGCCGTGCTCAAATCGCGTGGTATGGAAACCGGTGCCGTTTATCGCCGCCAAAACAACCGCCACTATGAACGTCGTCTTCATGCAGGCATCCAAGCTGGCGGACAGCCTATTTTTCAAACCGGCAGACAAGGCACCAAAGATCTTGTGCGCCACCTGAGCCGTGGCGGATTTGTCGCCATTCTTCTGGACGAAAAAACTGCTGACGGGCAGCCCATGCCCTTCTTGGGCCACGATGCCCTGACCTCTTTGTCCGCCGCTCGGCTGGCATTAAAATATGGCGTCCCAATGGTGCCCGCCTACGGCACGCGGGGCGACAGCGACGGTGAGTTCAAAGTTGAATTTGAAGATCCCATTGCGCACAGCGATGCCCATGCGATGACCACCGCTTTTAACGAAAGCTTATCTGCACGCATTCTGGCGAAACCGGACCAGTGGTACTGGATGTTGGGGCGCTGGAAAAGCCTCTAGGCTGCCCTCACTGTATAGCACCGACCGCTGCGATTAGCCTTCTGGACTCCTGAGGGCGCTTAGGACGCCGTGTATTTCGTGTTCAGAATGCGCTTTTATTTGCACTTAAATCCGTTGAAACCAATCCCTTCCCCATTCAAAGTACGCGTTGTGAGGCCAATTCGGGAAACCCGTGACAGATATCCAACCATTGATACATCGCATTATGTCTACCCCGTTTGACGCCAAGCGCAGGTTGATTGCTCTTTTTGGTCCGCCTGCAAGCGGCAAGTCCACGATGGCGGATCAGCTTTGCACTCAACTCAACGCGCTTGATTGCATATCTCAGGTAGTCCCGATGGACGGGTTTCATCTGGACAACCGTGTCCTCACAGAACGCGGAGTTCTTAACCGAAAAGGAGCTCCTGACACATTTGATGCTCAAGGTTTTCTGCATCTTGTCTCCTGTTTGCCGCATCAATCAGAAATCTATTTTCCAGTTTTTGACCGCGGCATCGATGCCGCCATCGCGGGTGCAGGGTACTTAAAAGAAGACTGTGAAACTGTCATTATCGAAGGCAATTATTTAATGTTTGATGCGCCGATTTGGCGTGACCTCGCGCCATTTTGGGATCTGAGCATTCAACTGCAGGTTTCGAAGGAAGTGCTCTTTGAAAGGTTGATCAAGAGATGGCTTGATCACGGCTTCTCGCTTCAACAAGCTCAGGCCAAAGTTACCGGAAATGATATGAAGAACGCGGAACGCGTCGCTCTGGCAACTTTACCAGCTGACATTACCCTTTAGCTCAATTGGCGGGCCCAATAAAAAAGGCTCCGCCCGAAGGCGAAGCCCGAAAGAAATCCGGAAAGCCCAGACTTATTCCATGTTTTCCATCAGCTCGACCAGATCAGCAACGAATTTCTCCGCCGCGTCTTTAGTCTCGGCTGGTGCTGTGTCTGCTGCTGTGCGGGCATTCGTCAGAACATCCTCAAGATCAGTCTTCTTCACATCGTCGCCCGCATGTGCGGTCTCGGCGATGACCGAAATAGACTCAGCTGAGATTTCGGCGAAGCCGCCGGTCACAACATAAGTCTTATTCCCTGTGTCCGACTGAACCGTCACAACGCCGGGGCGCAATGACGTCAGCAAAGGTGAGTGTCCTGGCATGGCGGTCAAGTCACCATCCGCACCGGGGATCTGCACCGCGGTTGCCTGAAGCGACGCAAGAGCTCGCTCCGGGCTGACCAGGTCAAATTGCAACGTGTTAGCCATATCGGGCCTCCTTAGGCCGCTTCAGCAGCCATCTTTTCGGCTTTTGCGATCACATCCTCGATGCCGCCAACCATATAGAAGGCTGCTTCGGGAAGGTGGTCGTATTCGCCAGCAACAACTGCTTTGAACGACGCGATGGTGTCTTCCAGCTGAACCTGAACACCGTCAGAACCGGTGAACACTTTCGCCACGTCAAACGGCTGCGACAGGAAGCGCTCGATCTTACGCGCACGGGCCACGGCCATTTTGTCGTCTTCTGACAGCTCGTCCATACCAAGAATGGCGATGATATCCTGAAGTGACTTGTAACGCTGAAGGATCTGCTGAACGTCGGAAGCCACTTTATAGTGCTCTTCACCAATGATCAGCGGGTCCAGCAGACGCGAGGTCGACCCAAGTGGATCCACAGCAGGGTAGATACCTTTTTCCGAAATCGCACGATCCAGAACGGTTGTCGCATCAAGGTGCGCAAACGATGTCGCGGGTGCAGGGTCGGTAAGGTCATCCGCAGGAACATATACGGCCTGAACCGATGTAATCGAACCCGATTTGGTCGATGTAATCCGTTCCTGCATCGCACCCATGTCGGTGGCCAGTGTTGGCTGGTAGCCCACCGCCGAAGGAATACGACCCAGCAGAGCCGAAACTTCCGAACCAGCTTGGGTAAAGCGGAAGATGTTGTCCACGAAGAACAGAACGTCAGCACCGGTGTCATCACGGAACTGCTCAGCCAGTGTCAGGCCGGACAGAGCGATCCGCATACGTGCACCGGGAGGCTCGTTCATCTGACCGTAAACCAGAGCAATTTTGGACTCTGTCAGGTTGTCAGGAACAATAACGCCGGATTCGATCATCTCGTGGTAAAGGTCGTTACCTTCACGTGTTCGCTCACCAACACCCGCGAACACGGACACACCGGAGTGCACCTTTGCGATGTTGTTGATCAATTCCATGATCAAAACGGTTTTGCCAACACCGGCACCACCGAACAGACCAATTTTACCACCTTTAGTGTAAGGGGCGAGCAGATCGATAACCTTAATACCTGTAGTCAGGATTTCGGTCGCGGTTGACTGCTCAGCGAAAGCAGGTGCTTCGCCGTGGATTGCACGAGTTTCAGTTGCTTCAACTGGGCCTTTTTCGTCAACCGGATCACCGGTCACGTTCAGGATGCGGCCCAATGTGCCGTTTCCAACGGGAACAGCGATTGGTGCGCCTGTGTCGACCACTTCTTGACCGCGAACCAAACCTTCGGTCGCGTCCATCGCAATGGTACGTACAGTGTTTTCGCCAAGGTGCTGGGCAACTTCCAGAACCAGTTTCTTACCGTTGTTTTCTGTGTCCAGTGCGTTGAGGATTTCCGGCAGGTCATCCTCGAACTGTACGTCCACAACGGCGCCAATGACCGCGGTCACTTTGCCTTTTGCGTGTGCCATGTTTCGTCTCCGGTTCTTAGAGCGCTTCTGCGCCCGAGATGATTTCAATAAGCTCGTTGGTGATCACAGCCTGACGCGAGCGGTTATACTGAATGGTCAGTTTGTCGATCATTTCGCCAGCGTTGCGGGTCGCGTTGTCCATTGCGGACATCCGTGAACCCTGCTCCGACGCGCCGTTCTCAAGCAGTGCTGCAAAAATTTGTGTTGCAACACCACGCGGCAGCAGGTCCGCCAAAATGGCTTCCTCACTGGGCTCGTAGTCATACAACGTGCTTGCACCGGCCTCACCCGCATCGTCAAACGACGCTGGGATGATCTGCTGAGCAGTCGGGATCTGGGTCACAACGTTGACGAACTTCGAGTAGAAGATCGTGCAGACGTCGAACTCTTCGCCGTCAAAACGCACCAAGAGATCGCGCGCGATATCCTGAGCATTGTCATAACCGACGCGTTTCACTTCAGTCAGGTCAACGTGACCAATGAAGTGTTCGCCCAAATCACGCTTGATGCTGTCGCGGCCTTTTTTACCAACAGTGACAATCTTCACTGTTTTGCCCTGTGCGATCAGCTGTTGCGCCCGCGCACGGCCAAGTTTGGCAATGTTCGAGTTAAAGCCACCACACAGACCACGTTCAGCAGTCATGATAACCAGCAGATGAACGTCGTCTTTGCCCGTACCGCTAAGCAGTTTGGGCGCCGAGTCTGATCCACCAACAGAAGCAGCCAGCCCACCTAGAACGGCGTTAAACCGTTCTGTGTAGGGACGCGACTGTTCCGCGCTTTCCTGCGCGCGGCGAAGTTTCGCCGCGGCAACCATTTGCATGGCTTTTGTGATCTTGCGAGTGTTCTTCACACTCTCGATCCGATTTTTGAGATCCTTAAGATTTGGCATCTGTCAGGCCCCTTACGCGAAATCAGCGGCGTATTCGTCGAGTGCTGCTTTCACTTTATCTGCTGCGTCGCCCTTAATCTTGGGATCTTCGTCTGTGATCCACTGAAGAAGGTCAGCATGTTTGCCACGCAGGTGCTGCAACAGACCCTGCTCAAAACGGCCCACGTCGGACACGGCAACTTTATCAAGATAACCGTTCACACCTGCGAAGATAACGCAGACGATTTCCGAGTTGGTCAGCGGCGAATACTGTGCCTGCTTCATCAGCTCGGTCAAACGCGCACCACGGTTCAGCAACTGCTGTGTCGCAGCATCAAGGTCGGACCCGAACTGAGCAAACGCAGCCATCTCACGATACTGAGCCAGCGACAGTTTCACCGGACCAGCAACCGAAGACATCGCTTTGGTTTGCGCCGAAGAGCCAACGCGCGACACCGAGAGACCAGTGTTCACAGCAGGGCGGATACCTTGGTAGAACAGTTCGGTTTCCAGGAAGATCTGACCGTCAGTGATCGAAATCACGTTGGTTGGAATAAACGCGGAAACGTCACCACCTTGGGTTTCGATCACAGGCAGAGCTGTCAGCGAGCCAGCACCGAAATCTTCGTTCAGCTTAGCCGAACGCTCCAGCAGGCGAGAGTGAAGATAGAAAACGTCACCAGGATAAGCTTCACGTCCGGGTGGACGACGCAGCAGCAGTGACATTTGACGATAGGCCACAGCTTGTTTGGAAAGGTCATCATAGATGATCAGCGCGTGGCGGCCATTGTCACGGAAGTGCTCAGCCATCGCAGTCGCAGCATAAGGTGCGAGGAACTGCAAAGGAGCAGGCTCGGACGCTGTTGCGGCAACAACAATCGAATACTCCAGCGCGCCGGACTCTTCGAGTTTCTTCACCAACTGAGCAACAGTCGAACGCTTTTGGCCGATCGCAACGTACACACAGTACAGTTTCTTGCTTTCGTCGTCGCCAGCGGCTTCGTTGTAAGACTTCTGGTTCAGGATCGCGTCCAGAGCCACAGCAGTTTTACCTGTCTGACGGTCACCAATGATCAGCTCACGCTGGCCACGGCCAATCGGGATCATCGCATCAACAGATTTCAGACCAGTCGCCATTGGCTCGTGAACCGATTTCCGTGGGATAATGCCTGGAGCTTTAACGTCGGCGATGCCGCGTTTGTCCGAAACGATCGGACCTTTGCCGTCCAGCGGGTTCCCCAGACCGTCAACAACGCGACCCAGCAGACCGTCACCAGTTGGTACGTCCACGATCGAGTTGGTGCGCTTGACTGTGTCACCTTCTTTAATGTCACGGTCAGACCCGAAGATAACAACACCAACGTTGTCGCTCTCAAGGTTCAGGGCCATGCCCATGATGCCGCCAGGGAATTCGACCATCTCACCGGCTTGGACATTGTCCAATCCGTAGACACGCGCGATACCATCCCCGACGGACAGAACACGGCCGACCTCGGCCACTTCGGCTTCTTTGCCGAAGTTTTTGATCTGGTCCTTTAGGATCGCAGAAATTTCGGCTGCTTGGATACCCATTTATCCGACCTCTTTCATTGCATTCTGAAGGGAAGCGAGCTTGGAGCGGATCGATGTATCGATCATCTTCGAGCCCACTTTAACGACTAGACCGCCAACGAGGTTATCGTCGACGGTCGCATTGATTTTAACGTCTTTACCCACGCGCGCGGCCAGCGTCTTGGCCAGCTTGTCACTTTGGGTTTTTGTCAGCGCTTTTGCGGTAGTGACATCTGCAGTCACTTCGCCTTTTTCCTCGGCGATCATAGCACGCAGCTGTTCAATCAGCTGTGGCAGCACAAACAAGCGGCGTTTCTCGGCCATCAAACCAAGAACGTTCACCAAAACTGGTTGAACACCGATCTTTTTGGCAATCTCAGCAATGGCTTTCCCTTGATCATCGCGGCTGATCAGCGGCGAATTAATAAGGTCGCGCAGGTCTGCGCTTTCAGCCAATGCGGAGCTCAGGTCATCAAGGCCACTTTCCAGTTTGGTAAGAGCCTTGTTCTCTTGCGCGATCTCAAAGACCGCGGTGGCATAGCGCTCGGCGATGCCGGAGGAGATCGAAGCTGGTTCGGACACGTCCACCCTTCCGCTTTCTGGCCCCACATTTGGCATACTTTTGCATACACAATGCAGGGGCGTTTAATAGCCCCGCTAGAAACGGGGCAGTAAAATCGACGCGGGTGTAACAGAGGCTTGCTCTCCTAGCAACAATGTTTAAGTTTGCGCTAAACCCTAAATTATCACATATTTATAATGACTTGCTGCACCTGCAGCGTTTTAGGCCCGCCCTTAGGGAAAAAAAATGTGCTCCAAATCCTTGATTTCCGCGATTCCCACGCCGATTTCAGTGCATTTCTCCAGAAATTTTCCGAGTATTGCTCCGCGGATAACAATTCGCGACTCCCGTGCGACTTGCGCTCATTTTAGCGAACATTGAATCCCTGCGCGCTGGAGTTCCGATACCCGATTTACCAGAAGATTTCTGGACTAAATAGGGGCAACTTCAGGTTTTGGCGAAAGTACACCAAGCGGCTTTCTGACCGCTTCGCGCAATCCTGGTCCACCGGGCGCATGCACGCGTTTACTAACCTCAACCATCAACACGCCTCCCGCCACAACTGGAGACACTGTCTTGCCAAGGCTCTCCCAGAGCGCGCCCGTTTTGCGCCAGAATCGTTTTTGTGACGGTGGCTGGTATAATGTCGCGCGCACCCTCTCCGGCATGAACCCATGTTCACGCAGCTGTGCTTCTAGCTGTCCGGCAGAATAAGGGCGCCCAAATCCAAACGGTGTCGCATCACTGCTTGACCACCATCCCGACCGGTTCGGGACAATAAACAGAGCTTTTCCACCAGGTCCCAAAACGCGATGCGCTTCGACAAGAAGGTCAGAGGGGCGCTCACTAGTCTCCAGACCGTGCATCATCACCAGACGATCTACGCGCCCAGTATCCAACGGCCACAACGTTTCCTCACATAACACCGAAACATTCGCCATTCCCGCCGGCCAAGGCATCACTCCTTGGGGCGCGGGCATTAGCCCAACCACGCGGCGTGCGTCCTTTAAATAGGGTCTAAGCAGGGGCACTGCGAATCCGAACCCAGCGACCGTCTGCCCTGTGGTCTCGGGCCAAAGCTCTAGCACTTCATCTCGAATGGCCTTTTGAGCCGCTCGCCCAAGCGTGCTGCGATAATAAAAATTGCGAAGGTCCTGAACGTCGAGATGCATTGCACCCGGCTCCCTGATCGGCAAAGCTGAAGCCACCATAGCAGCCGAAAAGCGAAACTCCATGCCTCACCAGATCATCACTGTACCTTGTTTGTCCGATAACTACGCTTTTTTGATCCACGATGACGAAAGCGGCCAAACCGCGCTGGTGGACGCACCCGCATCTGAACCAATTCTGGCCGAACTGACCGCCCGCGGCTGGACCTTGTCACATGTCCTTTTGACGCACCACCATTGGGACCATGTCGATGGGCTTGCAGGCATTTTGGCAGCCCACTCCGCTCAAGTTGTCGGAGCTTCAGCCGATGCGCACAGATTACCGCCTCTGGATTTGGCGGTAACCGAAGGGGATTCATTCGAATTTGCGGGGGAAACCGTCCAAGTGCTTGACGTTTCCGGCCACACATTGGGGCACGTCGCTTTCCATTTTCCAGACAGCCAAGCCGTATTTACCGCCGACAGCCTCATGGCATTAGGCTGCGGCCGCCTGTTTGAAGGCAGCCCGCAAGTGATGTGGCAAAGCCTTTCCAAACTCGCGGCCTTGCCGCCACAGACACTTATATATTCGGGCCATGAATACACTCAGGCTAACGCTCGCTTTGCGATTACAGTCGATCCCGACAACGTCGCGCTCCACGAGCGCATCGATGACATTACCGCCAAACGTGCCAAGAACATCCCGACCGTGCCTTCTAAATTGGCACTCGAATTGGCGACGAATCCGTTTCTAAGGCCTGACAGCACCGCCATTCAGACCCAAGTAGGGATGCAAGGTGCTGATGTTTCAGACGTTTTCGCGGAGATTCGTCGCCGCAAAGACGCTTTTTGACCCAACGTCACCACCCAACCTGAGCGTGTATCACAACAAATGTGAGGTCAAATTTGCAGAATTCCCTTGAAGCCGCGCTCAGATCGACCAAACTTTAACTGTAAGGCCCCATGATCAAAGGCACACCTGTGCCCAAGATCGCAACCCCGGAGGGAGCACAAGAGCAGTGCCATCATTCTCGAACACACTTGAACAAGCCATTCACGCAGCACTCGCACAGGCAAACCAGCGACGGCACGAGTTCGCCACGCTTGAACACCTGCTGTTATCACTGATCGAAGAGCCTGACGCGCTACGCGTAATGCAGGCCTGCGGTGTCGACATTGATGAATTGCGACGCAATTTGCTTGAGTTCATTGATGATGACCTCTCAAACCTTGTAACCGACATCGAAGGTTCCGAAGCGGTTCCAACCGCCGCCTTCCAACGGGTCATCCAACGGGCTGCCATTCACGTCCAAAGCTCGGGGCGCACCGAAGTCACCGGAGCCAACGTTCTCGTCGCGATCTTTGCAGAACGCGAATCTAACGCCGCATACTTCCTGCAAGATCAGGATATGACCCGATATGATGCGGTAAATTACATTGCCCACGGGGTGGCCAAAGATCCTGCCTTTGGCGAAAGCCGCCCACTCTCGGGTGCTGAGGACGAACAGGAAATCAACACTGACGCGCCAAGCGAAGGTGACAAAGAAAGCGCTCTGGCAAAATACTGTGTCGATCTCAACGTCAAATCCGCCAAAGGCGAAGTTGATCCGTTGATCGGACGTGATCATGAAGTCGAGCGTTGCATTCAGGTGCTTTGCCGCCGCCGCAAAAACAACCCGCTCCTCGTTGGAGACCCCGGAGTCGGCAAAACCGCGATAGCTGAAGGTTTGGCGCGTCGGATTGTAAA
The DNA here is from genome assembly GCA_900143615.1 of Rhodobacteraceae bacterium Alg231-30. Taxonomy (GTDB): domain Bacteria; phylum Pseudomonadota; class Alphaproteobacteria; order Rhodobacterales; family Rhodobacteraceae; genus Shimia. Next base: position 417,516 of record FREU01000001.1, on the reverse strand, counting down.
CAACGAAACACCTGAAATCCTCTCTAACACGACAATTTTCTCACTCGACATGGGTGCGCTTTTGGCAGGCACACGTTACCGCGGCGATTTTGAAGAGCGTCTCAAGGCGGTTGTGACCGAGCTGGAAAACCATCCGGATTCGGTGCTGTTCATTGATGAAATCCACACCGTCATCGGTGCCGGAGCCACATCGGGCGGTGCCATGGATGCCTCCAACTTGCTCAAACCCGCCCTTCAAGGTGGCAAGCTGCGTACGATGGGCTCAACGACATATAAAGAGTTCCGTCAGCACTTTGAGAAAGATCGCGCCCTGTCACGTCGCTTCCAAAAAATCGACGTGAACGAACCAAATGTGCCGGACACCATAAAAATCCTCAAAGGCTTGAAAGAGTACTTTGAAGAGCATCACAGCGTGAAATACACCGCCGATGCGATCAAAACTGCGGTCGAGCTATCCGCGCGTTACATCAATGACCGCAAACTTCCAGACAAAGCCATCGACGTCATTGACGAAGCTGGTGCCGCCCAACATTTGGTCCCCGCGTCCAAGCGTCGCAAAACCATCGGCGTCAAAGAAATTGAAGCTGTGATCGCCAAGATCGCGCGTATCCCGCCCAAAAGCGTATCCAAGGATGACGCCGCAGTGCTCAAGGATCTCGAAAAGTCGCTCAAACGTGTCGTGTTTGGTCAGGACAAGGCCATCGATGCCCTCAGTTCTGCGATCAAACTGGCACGCGCGGGCTTGCGGGAGCCCGAGAAACCAATCGGCAACTATCTCTTCGCAGGCCCAACTGGCGTTGGCAAAACCGAAGTGGCCAAACAACTGGCGGATACTCTTGGCGTCGAGCTGTTGCGGTTTGATATGTCAGAATACATGGAGAAGCACGCAGTCTCACGCCTGATCGGCGCCCCTCCGGGGTATGTCGGATTTGACCAAGGTGGCATGCTGACCGATGGCGTTGATCAGCATCCGCATTGCGTGCTGTTGCTGGATGAAATGGAAAAGGCCCATCCGGATGTCTACAACATCCTGTTGCAGGTCATGGACCACGGCGAGTTGACCGATCACAACGGGCGCACAGTGAGCTTCCGCAACGTGGTGTTGATTATGACCTCTAACGCTGGGGCTCAGGAACAGGCGAAATCGGCTATCGGCTTTGGGCGTGACCGTCGCGAAGGCGAAGATACCGCCGCAATTGAGCGCACCTTCACCCCAGAGTTCCGCAACCGTCTTGACGCCGTGATCTCCTTTGCGCCGCTGCCAAAAGAGGTCATTTTGCAGGTCGTCGAAAAGTTCGTGATGCAGCTTGAGGTTCAACTAATGGATCGCAACGTGTCAATTGAGCTCACTCGCAAAGCTGCCGAATGGCTGGCGGACAAAGGCTATGACGACAAAATGGGCGCCCGCCCGCTAGGGCGTGTGATTCAGGAACACATCAAAAAGCCGCTGGCCGAAGAACTACTCTTTGGCAAATTGGCCAAGGGCGGCTTGGTGAAAGTCAAAGTCAAAGATGGCGAACTTGTTTTGGACCTATCAGGGCCCGACAAGCCGCGCATTGCAGGCGATAAGCCACCACTTTTGACGGCGGAATAACAATGCGCCAGTTTTTGGCAATTTTCGCGCTCGCAGCCTCTCCGGTTGCGAGCGCTCCTTTTTTGGCACAGCCCATAGACTGCGAATTGGGAGAGACCTGTTATTTGCAGAACTATGTCGATCACGACGCCAGCGCCAATTATTCTGACTTCACGTGCGGCTCGCTTAGTTATGACGGGCACAAAGGCACCGACTTTGCTCTCCACTCGTTGGCTGCGATGCAAGCAGGGGTCAATGTATTGGTCGCCGCCGATGGCATCGTAACCGGCCTGCGCGACGGCATGGTGGACCGCGTTATCACCAACGACACGGTGGATCAGCTGCAGGGCAGAGATTGTGGAAACGGTGTTGTGGTGGATCACGGAGACGGCTGGGTCACCCAATATTGCCACATGAAACAGGGCAGTATCATCGTGCGTGACGGCCAAACCGTTGCCAAAGGTACGCCCATCGGACAGGTCGGCCTCTCTGGACGCACCCAGTTTCCGCATCTCCATATCTCGCTGCGTCACAACGGCAAAATCGTCGACCCGTTTCAACCTTCTAATCTCGGCACCTGCGGCGAAGAAGAAGTATCGCTCTGGACCGACCCCATCGCGTATTCCGCTGGCGGCCTCATCCGCTCCGGTTTTGAAATTGGTGTGCCCGAATATGACGCCGTCAAATCCGGCGATGCGGGACGTATGGAAATCTCAACAACCGACCCAGCGCTCGTCATTTTTGGATTTGGCTACGGCAGCCGCGCAGGCGATGTGATGGAGATGTCCATCACCGGCCCATCCGGTACAGTCATTTCCCAATCCATAACTCTCGAAAAACCACAGGCGCAGTATTTTCGCGCTGTAGGAAAGCGCACCCCGTCAGGTGGATGGGACAGCGGCACATACACCGGCATCGTGCGTCTGGTGAGAGGCGACCAAATATTGGATGAGACCAAATCCACCGCACTAGTGAAATAACGCCGCTGGGCCTAGCTTACTTCTCCGTAAACTTAAGTTCGATCCGGCGGTTTTTAGCCCGCGCTTCAGAGGTATCATCCCCGTCAACCGGCTGAAACTCTCCAAAACCGTTAGCTGACAGACGCTCTGGTGGCAAACCGAGTGCATCGATCATAAAACGCACAACCGACAACGCACGCGCTTGGCTAAGTTCCCAGTTATCCGCATAAACCCCTCCACCGATGGGCGTATTATCGGTGTGTCCGTCCACGCGGATGATCCAGTCGATCTCGGATGGAATTTCATCCAGAACACTTTGCAGTATTCGCGCAACTTGCGCGACGTCTGCCTCCCCCTCAACGGACAGCTCAGCACCACCCGGCGGGAATAGAACTTCGGATGAGAACACAAACCGGTCCCCCACGATGCGCACACCTTCTTGAGTTCCCAGTACACTACGCAGGCGACCAAAGAACTCCGAACGGTACTGCGCCAAGTCAAGCGCCGTGGCTTCCAGATCTGCCTTTTCCTGCTCCAAACGGGCCCTTTCGGCCTCTTCCAACAGGCGGCGCTTGCGTTCTTCTGCCGCTGCTCGTGCCAAGGCCGCATTTAAATCAGAACCCAATGCCTCAAGCTGCACCTTCGCAACCGCGTCCCGATCTTTGTAGTCATCTAGCAAAGCCTGCAGACTACCAAGCTGCGTGCGCAACGCCGCAAGCTGCTGATTCAGCGCCTCCACCTTGCGCATACTTTCAGCGGAGCGCGCTTCTTCCTGCATCAACGCTTTATTTGCGGTTGCTAACAATGCTTCACGCTGTTCCGCAGCGCTCAAAGCACCGTCTGCACCTGCCTCTGCTGCCTTTTTCGCGGCCAGCGCGGCAGCCAACTGGCGCTCAACATCTTCAGCGTTGCGTACTTTGGCCTCTGCCGCCAATTTAGCCGCCAAAGCAGCCGCCAACCGTTCACGAAGCGAAGCGGCGTTTTCTTCAAGCGCCGCAAGGGATTGAACGCTTGCCGCACCATCAGAAAGTGCCGCGGCCAATTGGGCAGCAATCTCTTCCTTATCCGTCAATGCCGCTTCAAGACCCTCACGCACTGCAGCGATTTCACTATTGCGTTCGGCGATTACGGCTTCGGCCGCCGCGAGCTTTAAAACCATCTCGGCCAAATCGTCAGTGGTTTCATCCCCTTCCAAAAGCGCCGCCGCGAGCTTCAAATCCAGATCCTTGCGGGCAGCCTCAGCAGCCGCCAGCATTGTCAAAGTTTCTTCCGCTTTGCGGCGTTGCTCTTCCAGCGCCAGCGTCATCGCAGTCAATTCGGCGTCTGCGTCTTCAAGACGCTTACGTAGCTCTTCGGCCGCTGCCGCGCGCAAAATACGCTGTTGTTCTTCTTCGCTTAACTGCTCTTCAAGCTGTCCAACTGCGTCGTCCAACTGGGCAATTTTCAACTCGCCTTCGGCAACCCGCCCCCGCAGGCTTTCGATCAACGCCTGCATCGCGTCTTGTTCTGCAGCCGCCAAACGCGCCGCTTCCACTTTATCGTCTATTTCGCTACGCGCTTGCGCTAGCGCCAAATCAAGCGCTTCTTTTTCCGAGATCAACGACTCCCGCGCCGTTTCCAATGCGGCGACCTCGCCCAGTGCCACATCGCGCTCTGACAACAAAGCCGCAACCTGAGATTCAAAGTCCGTGATCCGCGTTGCCGCCTCCGCCAGCGCAGCCTCTTGGGCTTCCCGCGTTGCCGTCAACGAGGCAATAAGAGCGTCCTGTTCGCGGCCACGCTCCTGAGCATCGCCCAAGGTGACTTTCAAGCCCCCCAACTCGCTCTCTAGATCATCTGCACGCCGCTGCTCTAGCCCCAAGGCATCCGCCAATGCGGCGATCTCAGTCTGTAGGCTGTCCAATTCACTTTCTTGGCCGGAAATAGTTTGGCGCAATACAGACTGCACCACCATGAATATCGTCAAAACAAACATCAAGACCAGCAAAAGCCCTGTCATCGCATCAACAAACCCCGGCCAGATGGACGCCTGAAGCCGTTGACCTGTACGTCGCGACAGGGCCATGGATTAGCCCTCCTGCCCGCCGTCGGCGGGGTTACGTCGTGGCCCGGGTTTCGGTTTTCCTGCGCGATCCGCAGGCCCTGCTTGCGATCGCACCATCTGGCGCATCACCCGTTGCAGCCCCGCCATATCCGTGCGCAACTCAGCCATACTTTCCTGACGGCCTGCAGAAATTTCTTCGAGAATGCGCAGCATTTGCACATCAATTGAGCGCAGCCGCATGCGGCTCTCCGCATCAATACCGCCGCCGTCGTCTTCCCGTCCTTCGAGTTGATGCAAAAGGCGCTCTTGTCCTTCAGCCACACGCAGCAAGGCTTGCGTCGCAGGCGCCTGTGCTTCGATCCGATCGGTCATGCGGTGAATGGCTTCCGCCAATTGCGCCATCCAGTCATCTTCGGCCGGCTGTTCACGTTGTGTGAGAGCGGCAACGATGCTCTGCTCCATCACCTCAAGGCGACGCGCCATATGCTCAAATGCTCCGGCGATGGCATGCGTGTCACCACTTTCCGCCTCACCCGAAGAAAACCCGACCCGCGTAATAGAGCTCAACCATTCTTCCAACTCGCGATAAAAACGGTTCTGTCCATGTCCGGAAAACAGTTCCAGCAATCCGACAATCAGCGATCCAGCCAAGCCCAGCAGAGATGACGCAAAGGCTACACCCATCCCGTCGAGCTGACCTTCCATGCCTTTAATCAGACGCGAGAAAACTTCGACCCCGCCTTCACCTTCTTGTGGCTCAAGCCCCTTGATGGTTTCCAAAAGCGCTGGAATGGTTGTGGCCAATCCGTAAAACGTTCCCAACAGCCCTAGGAAAATCAGCAAACTCACCAAATAACGGGTGATTTCGCGTCCTTCATCTATCCGTGTGGCCACCGAATCCAGAATTGAACGTGCCGAGGTCGCCCCAATTTGGCTATGCGATCCCCTTTCACGCAACAGCGACGCAAGCGGGGCCAGAATAGAAGGAGGAGAATTCGCATCATGCCCCTCGCGCAGCCCTGCGAATCCTTCGATCCAACGCACCGAGTTGATCAACGACAAGACCTGCCAGAAACACGCCAACACGCCGATCAGGAAAACACAGAATATGAAGCCATTGAGGTATAGGTTCGCCACGAACACCGGCAGCACGCTGGGCAATGCGATATACACCAACATCCCAGTCAGCCCCAAGACGATCAACATCGAGAGAATCTGGCGGGTCGGTTGCGAAAAATGCGGCTCGACTTTGCGGTCCGGCTGGTCCATCTGGGACGGTTCCTGACACTTGTTTTTCCAAAGGCACCCTACTAACAACAACCTGCGCTGCCAAGGATTTATCCGGATTTGTCTTCAGTTGCGGCTAGGTCGCGCTCAATTCTCGTACACGCGCCGACAGCCAATCCAAATCTGCATCCTCAATACCCAACTCGCCCAAATGGCTGGCAGTATTGTGCAGATACTCTGTATTGGGGCCACGACCGCCAACGGCTTTGGCAATAATCTGCGCCTGCTCTTCCATTTCCAGATGACAGTACTGCACATGATGCGGATCAATCACATAGGTCACCGCCTCAACACGACGGCCGTCAGACAGCTCAATCCCCAGAGTTTTTTCTAAGTAAGCCGAACTGATCAACTCCCGCTCGCGTAAATACTCAAGTGTGGCGGCTTGATTCTGTGAGGCCACTGACAAAGCCAAACCTTGGCAATTGGCCTGCTCAGCCGCATCCAACGCCAGCACCAGTCCAGGGTCTTTCTCTGTGCCACGATGGTGAATAGAGCGCATACAAAAACTGCGGTGCCACCCGGGCAGCGTCGCGACCAGTTTTTCTTCATACTCAAAGCCCGGATTCCACAAAAGTGAACCGTATCCGAATACCCACATGATCTGCCTCAGCTAGTTGTTCTGGCGCTTGGGCGCTTGCGCCGTTAAACACCAAACCCGAACAGGGGAAAAGGGGCCGAACGATGATGAAACGTCTCACAATGCTGATTGTTATCTTGGCACTGGGCTGGTCCGCCTACTGGGGCATCGGTTTTTTGGGCATCTCCAAGGGATATGAAGCTTGGTTTGAAGAGCGCCGCGCCGAGGGTTGGGTCGCTGAATACGACGATCTATCCGTGTTTGGGTTCCCCAATCGGTTCGACAGCACCTTCACAAACCTCACCCTCGCAGATCCAAGAACAGGTGTTGCCTGGGATGCGCCCTTTTTTCAAATCTTCTCGCTCAGCTATCAACCAAATCACCTCATCGCGATTTGGCCACCTGAACAGACCCTCGCGGTCCCCACGGAAAAGCTCGGCCTGAACACAACGGACATGCGTGCCTCACTTGTGCTTGAACCCGGCGCAGACCTGAAACTTAATCGCGCAAATATTGCGCTAGAAGACGTTGAGCTGACGTCCACTGCGAATTGGCAACTCTCTGCTTCTGGCATTGATCTCGCCATGCATTCTGTGCCCGAAGTCGAGGCCACCTATCGCATCGCACTACGCGCTGAAGACCTCGTGCCTCCTTCGACATTCCGTCTATCCTCAAACGGCACGCTTCCAGGCACATTCAGCACCTTCCAAGCCGACATCCAAGCCAGCTTTGATCGCCCTTGGGATCGCCTTTCACTTGAACAGGAACGGCCGCAACCAACTGAACTCTCGATAAAACTCGCCTCGGTCGAATGGGGTGAACTCAAGCTAAATGCCGCGGGCAACCTACGTATCGACGCTGCTGGCGTTCCAACAGGAAAAATCACCATCCGCGCCGTTAACTGGCGTAAAATTCTCAAAGTGGCCCGCAGTTCCGGTCAAGTCTCACCTGCCCTGGTAGACACTATTGAGCAAGGTCTTTCCCTTCTTGCGCGGGCCAGCGGAAACGGCAAAGAGCTAGAGGTTCCTCTTCGCTTCAAAGACGGCGCGCTGCGTGTTGGTCCGCTGCGATTGGGTCCGGCACCCCGGATCATCCTGCGCTAGCTACTAAAAACTAGCGGCAATAGGCGCCCCCTCTGTGACGCGCGATATCAAAATGGAAATGGTCTTGATGGTAGCGATCCGCCTTAGGGCCTAAAACGGTTCCAAACGGGCCACAGGCCTCTCCGTGCGCGCGTCTTAAGATGCGCCCTTTGCGACCCTTACCCCAATCATTCAGGACCGAAATGGTCTCGCCATTTTGCAGCGTGAAGCCCGAAATATCGATGGCATTCCCTTTACCATGCTCCGAGATTTTGGCCCCCGCTCGGTTGTTGCGCGTCCGACAGGCATAGCCTGCCGCGACTTTTAGTTCGACCACTCCGCCACCATAGTTTTTGACAGATCGCTCAAGACCGTTGCCGACCCAATTCTGCAAGGCTTTGGCGGTGCCACAGGTCATAGTCGCCGGCGTGCTGAGTTTTACACCGCTCACCTCATGAAGGCGTATCGCGCCATCTCGGATCCCACAGCCCTTTATACTGCCGGCAACCGGCGCAACTTCCTGACCGATCAATCCACGACTACCGCACACTTTGCCAAGTTTATTGCTCGGCTTCTTTTGGGTTTTCCCTCGTGCAGTGCCCGCGTCCGGTTCTGCACGCGCAACCATACTGTCCGGCAATGGCTCGCCAGACTTCACAGTCACCCCCTTGGGCGCTTCTGAAGGCGCTGCCTTCTTCACAGGGGCATTTGCACTTTGGACTTTTGGCTTCGCGGCAGCAGAAACCGCCGCCGCTGCTGGGCGCTTAGACGCACTCGTTGCCAGCCGACCAGGCCGCTCTAAGGGGCGAAGCGACTCTTCTGGAGCAAATCTCGGCAGGGCGACCGGATAAACCTGTTCGCGCACAACTGGCCGTAGCGACGTTTTAGGGGCCTGCGCAAGGACGATGCTGCCGCAGCTAAGCAGCGGGATCAAAATGGCCGATATCGCGGCCATCCGCCTCACGTCTTAGGCACTCCGCGCCCAAAATCCGGCGCATCCGTATCTTGCCCGGCTTCGATAATCCCACGGCGAATGGCGCGGGTATGTGTAAAATAATCAAACAGATGATCGCCATCACCGGTTCGAATGGCACGCTGCAGGGCGAACAACTCCTCGGTAAAGCGACCCAAGATCTCAAGCGTGGCATCTTTGTTGGTCAAAAAAACGTCACGCCACATGGTTGGATCACTCGCAGCAATCCGCGTGAAATCCCGAAATCCCGCAGCCGAATATTTAATCACTTCGCTGTCGGTAACCCGGCGTAGATCATCTGCAACGCCCACCATCGTATAAGCAATCAAATGGGGCGCGTGGCTGGTGACGGCCAACACCAAATCGTGGTGATCGGCATCCATCTGATCCACATTGGCGCCCATACCCTCCCACAAGCTGCGCAATCGCGTCACCGCTTCCGGATCAGTGTCGCCACCCGCAGGCACAATGATGCACCAGCGGTTGTCGTAGAGCTCGGCAAAGCCACTCTCGGGTCCGGAATGCTCGGTGCCTGCCAATGGATGCGCTGGCACAAAATGTACGTTGTCCGGCAAATGAGGTGCCACCGCGGAAATCACCGACCGCTTCACAGATCCCACATCAGAAACTGTCGCACCCGCCTTTAAGACCGGCGCGATATCTTGGGCCACTTGCTCCATAGCGCCCACGGGAACGCACAGCACCACAAGGTCAGCACCTTCTACGGCCTCGCGCGCCGTATCGCAGACACGATCACATAATCCGATGTTGCGCGCCGTGTCCCGCGTGCCTTCCGAGCGCGCATAGCCTGTGACTTCGCCCGCCAATCCGGCCCGCTTTATCGCCCAATACATAGAGGAAGCGATCAGCCCCAGCCCAATTAACGCAATTCGGTCATAGACCTGCGTCATCTCGCGCCGTCCTTAAACTGACCAATGGCATGCGCCACGCGTCGGCATCCTGCCTCATCCCCCACCGTGATACGCAGGCAATTTGGCAACCCGTATCCGGTGGTGCGACGCACAATAATGCCTTGCGTTTTTAGATAGTCATCGCAGGCTTCCGCTTCATCCTGATCGACAAACCGCGCCAGAATAAAGTTTGCAGTCGACGTATCCGAAGGCACGCCCAGCTCTGCCAGAGCTTCGGCCAACCAAGCCCGTAGCCTCGTGTTTTCAGTCCGGCATTTCTTGACCCAAGCCTGATCACGGACTGCCGCTTCTGCCAACGACATCTGGATCGGGCTTAGGTTAAACGGCTGCCTAATCCGGTTCAGCACATCAATGATCTCTTTGGGAGCATAGCCCCAACCAACGCGCAAACCACCAAGGCCGTAAACCTTGGAGAAGGTGCGCGTCATCACCACGTTGTCGCGCGCCTCAACCAAGGCTGCGCCACCGTCGAAACCTTCGACATATTCTGTGTAGGCCCCGTCGTGCACAAGAATCGCACCTTTGGGTAGCCCATCCGCAAGACGCGCAACCTCATTGCCCCCAATCATGGTACCGGTGGGGTTAGCCGGATTGGCCAAAAACACAATCTTGGTTTTCTTGGTACAGGCCGCCAGGATCGCATCCACATCAACCGTACGCTCACGCTCCGGCACGGCGATCGGCTTTGCTCCCACCATACGCGCTAGAATCGGATACATCGAAAACCCGTGCTCAGGATATACAATCTCATCGCCAACACCGGCATAAGCCTGTGCCACAAACTGCAGCACCTCATCCGACCCAACGCCACAAATGATACGGTCAGCATCCAGCCCATGCACATCCGCTATGGCCGCACGCAGATCGGCGTGATCCGTTTTGGGATAGCGATGCAAATTCACCGCAGTTTTTGCATGCGCGGCTTTAACCACATCCGATGTGCCATAGGGGTTTTCATTTGAGGACAGTTTCACAACATCGGAAACCCCCTCAACGGAGGACTTACCGCCAACATACAATTCAATGTCCAGAATACCTGGCTGCGGCGCGATACGTGACATTAGAAACCTCCTGCTTCGACCTGCGTTCTATCGCCCACAGTCACGGTTTGAAAGAAACTAAATCATCATCGGGCAAACTTGCGCCATTGCTGCCACGCTAAGGCAGGCAAACACCGCATTCCCGACAGGACGTAAGCGCAAAACAGCACGTTCAGCGTAACGCACGAGCTGGCTTAGTCACACCCCATCAAAACAACAGCCTCAGACAAGAAAAAACCCACAGCGCGACAGCTGCGGGTTTTTCCAAAATTCAGTGTTTCGGCGAAGATTAGTTCTTCGCGTAATAGATTGAGGGTCCGATATACTGATTTTATTTGATTTTTTAGATCAAAGTCTGCCTACTAGACCTAATCAGCCTACCCATCCGCCTACCTACGCCTACCTAAAATCTGTACTTGAACGAAGTCAGCGAAGTCGCTGGCCAATTCTCTTACCGCGAAGGTCATAGCGCCGAAATTTGTCTTTTTCGAGAAACTCAGCGCCGCGCCGCGTGAGTTCTTCCCAAACAAAGTATGGAAATTCAAATAGATAGCCCCTCACTGGCATCGCGGAATTTGTCGAATGAATTAACACACCTTTATCGCAAAGTTGAAAGCACACTTGATCGTGCTTAGCCATTTCAAACCTACGCCGGTTGTCAAGAGCCGCCTCAGCCACGACGCTTATTTCATCGTCAGTCAAAGCATCCAGTTCGGACAAAACTGATTTCTGGTGGGCTTTCTCACTCCTACTTGCCCACTTCATCTTCGCCAACAGAAAACCTTTGGGGCCATACTGAGCAAGCAACGAAATCAGAAACAGGCACGCCGAAAAAACAGCAACAATTACTACAATCGTCCATGCTGCTTCGCTCACCTTGTTCAAATCGACGACACCCCAATCGTCAAACAACAGCAGCACTACGCAAGCACCAAGAACAGCGCTTGTGATCTTATTGGGCAGCTGAAGTGCCTTTATCCAATCTTGCATCCACATAACCCATTGATAGCGCGGCAGTCGCACAATTCAACCGGAATACAACCCTAGTCCTCCATTGCCTCCCGCATAGCGTTGATCGCGGTGGTGTCGTCGGCCCAAGCTAGATAGATTTTGGCCGTTATGTCGGAACTTTCGTGACCCGCCAGCTTCGAAACTTGGTTAAGAGGCACCCCCATCTCCAGCATCCGCGTTATCGCACCGTGTCTTAGACCGTGGGCGGTGCCCGATATGCCTAAAGTTGAAAATGCGGCGCTGATCGGCTTCGACGCAGCGGAGGAATAGGCTGGCCGACCTTTGGAATCAGGGAACACTAGGCGGTTGCGTGAGGCTTTCTGCCGGCGCTCTAACACCTCGCTGACTGCCTTTGTGATCGGCAAGGTCCGGTGTCCGGCGGCGGTTTTTGGTTGGGACTGGATTTGTATCCGGTTTTTGGGATCGTTCGTGCGGGCAGTGATCCGCCATATGCGGATTGTTCCGGCGTCCCAATCAATGTCCTCCCAGTGCAGCCCCAAAGCTTCGGATAGGCGCAACCCCGTATAGGCGAGGACAGTGACGAGATCGGCTGTGTAGGTGTCGTTCTTCTTGTCCCGCAGGTAGTCGGCTGCGGCTAGGCCATCGGAGCGCGTAACGACACGCGGAGGGGCTTTCCGCTGCTTAATTGGTTTAACACCTTCCCACGGGCGGCTGTCCGAGGGGATCAAACGCCACTCGTGCGCGTCTTTCATTGCCCGTTTAAACAGCTTCATATTGTTGTTGATCGTTGACGGGGCCAGCCCCCGCCCCTCAAGCTCAATCTTGACCGTCCCAAAATCCAGCGCAGTTATCTCGCCCAACTTCTTCGTGCCTATGATCTCGCTCACGGCGGTTGCGATCCGCTCCTTACTGTATCTGGTAGAGTAAGATTGCCCACCAGAGTTGCGCGGGAGCCAGACGTTCAGGAGGAAGTCAGCGACAGTTTGGTTGGCGTTGGCTTCGGGCTTGTGATTCGCGGCTTCCGCCTCCCGCAATGTGGCGTGCTTCTCCGCCCCCCGCTTGCCTCCGTCACCGTTGTAACGCTCAGCCCTCTTCTTCCACGTGCCGTCCGGCTGCTTCACTCGCCAGACCGCCAAGTAATATGTGCCGTTTTTCTTACTATGTTTCTTTTGGGCGTAAGCCATTGGATTCAGGGCCTCATTGTAGGTCTACTGTTATATTGTAGATATAAGAACTAATCCAGATGGATACGACAACTTTCAAATGCCTACTGTTACATTGCAGATAATAGACTGTTATAACAACTGCTTACAAGAGTGTTCCTTTACCTCAGAGCTAGTCCGCGTTAAGATTCCTAAGCCGCTTTGGTAGGCAAGAACTGAGATGGAGGCCCAAAATGGGACGTGAATTTGAAGACCCCAGACGCAAAGTTGTCAGCGCGTCGGAATTTGGAAAGATGTTTGGGATGTCGAAGGACAAGGTTTCGAACCTGCTACGGGCGAAACACGTGAAGGGAATGAAGATTGGGCGGGTGTGGATGATCCCCAAGTCTGAGGTGACGCGGATAATGGAGGAATTGGAAGGTCTGCCGTGCTCGCCTGTAAAGGAGATGCCTTACTTTCAATAAATGGTGACGGATTTCATATGTGTATCGGAAAGGCGCATATTTGAAATCTGTCTATTTTGGGATGGCAGTTGGCGGAAGAAATAGATTTTCTTGAAGCTGATTTTAGCAATACCCTAGGAAAAGGAAAAGGAAAAGGAAAAGGAAAAGGAAAAGGAAAAGGAAAAGGAAAAGGGAGCCGCCACACACGCCCCCCCGAAGAAAAGGTATAGACCAATTACCTTTATAATAGGGCCATCTAGCCTTCGGGGAAAGTCTTAATTAGCAGCGGCAGCTCTTTTTTCTAAATGGTAGCAGTACGCAATGGTGCGTCTGCTTTTTAGGAAACGCAATGATGACCAATGAAAGTGGAAAGGATAGTTGGAAAGATTTGCCTCAATACGATGAGGCCCAACTATGGCGACGAAGATCAGAACAGTTGACGACATTCCTGCGATCAGTGAATGGGCGAGACGCAACGGCTTAGAGCTGAATGGCCGGAACCGATACGCCAAAACGGTTATGGTGAATGGCTACCCCAAAGAAAAGTTTACGGTAACGATCAAGCTGGGCGTGGATAGCAAAATCCAGGTGCCGGATAATTCACCCTTGTTTGAGGACGGTGAAAAGCAACAGCTTGAAGATATTTGCAAGAACTATGAGCTTTACCAGCCGATACCCTACACGGCTGCAACTATTGGGTCTGATGCGCCTCCGGCAATCCGCAAAACTATTTTGGACCTTGGCTATTGGGCAGATATGGACTGGGGGGCGGATGCGCTATGCGTCCCGATACGGGACAAAACTGGCCAAAACATTGCGATGATCGAACAGCGTTGTCGGGGTGAGGATGGCGTAAAGCAATATTACCGCTGGTCCTATATGGAAAACGGTGAATGGGCGCACGCTGATCTGGATGCATTTCCTTTTTGGGGTATGGAGCAACTCGATGCTGGCCATACTACAGTCTATATCCACGAAGGCGCGAAGGCGGCGGCGGCTGGGCGGATGTTCCATGAGGTCGATCAATTGCCGTTCTCTAAGCGTGACGCGATTAAGGATCACCCTTGGTATCCGCAATTTTCCCGCTACCCACACCTCGGCACTTTGGGCGGGGCGCACCGATTAGGACGAATGGATTGGGGCTATCTCAAAAAGATCGGCATTCAGACGGTCATTCTGGTGCCGGATAATGATGAGGATGGGCGTGAGGGGGCCTATGATGTAGCGGAAAGCCTTGGGGGAATTGAGGTGTTGCGGATGCCCAATTATCCTGAGGGTACGACTGTGGGATTTGATGTGGCAGATGACTTTGGGTCGCTGCCTTCTGTCGGTTGGCAGGAGATGCCCAAAAACCTGATTGATATAACGGCCTATTGGAAATTGGTGCCAGACCCGACAAGAACCGACCCAGACCGAATGAAGCCTGTCTGGCGGAAGGAATACCCGAAGAACCACGCCTACATCAAAGAGATTGAGCGGTTCATAATCAATGGAGAGCCGGAAAACCTGATTGAGTGGTCGAAAATGGGTCAATACTACGCCCAACACCTCCACTCGTCATTGACCGAAAGATACGGACGACACGCCGGAACCCGAAATGGGTGCCAGTATGACCGGATGACTTTCAAGCCCAATCGCCCCCGCCTAACACACGAAGCCGGAAAGCAGGAGTTCAACACTTGGCACCCGCCGATTGTTGACCCTAAGCCTATGGATGGGCGCGGGATGCGGATTTGGAATTGGTATCTAAAACGTATCGCCCCAAACCCGATTGAAAGAGCGTTGCTTAAACGATGGATCGCGACACTTTTGGTCCACCCTGAGCGGAAGCACTTTGGGGTTATCATCCACACAAATACCCAAGGTACAGGTAAGACGACGCTGTATGAGGCCATTTTGCGGGAAATCATCGGACCCAAAATGTGCGTTAAGGCGAGCAATGATGAATTCTCAGGGCGCTTCACCGATTGGCGAGAGTCAAAGGTTTTGATCTATGGGGATGAGATCAGTGGCAACTCGAAGGTATCGACGGGCGAGATTTACCAAATGCTGAAGGATTGGGTTTTCTCCGATACAGCCCGCATAGAAGGCAAGAACGCCAAGCTGTACTTTATGCCCGATTATTCGAAAATCTTGATTAACTCTAACAAAGAGGTGCCGCTGTACCTTGAAAGCCCTGATCGCCGCTTCTTGGTGATCCGTGGTAATGAACGGAAAATGCACCACAACCAAGGTAAAGCCCTTAGACGATGGCTGCGGGGGGGTGGGCTTAGTATGATCCTTGGATGGGCGAAAAATATTGCCGAGGATCGTGGCGCTGACATACCCAAAAAGTATCTTGCTGAAGACCCAGAATTTAGACGGACTTTGGATTTGGGGCTTCCGGCTGACTATCTGCCGAACAATGTTGATGCGCCGTTGACGCCTTCTAAGGGCGACCTGCTGTCTAAGGCCAAGCCCCTTTGGTTTAACAGTGCGGAAAAGCTTTTGGTTTCGCTACAGGGATTTGATGAGGGGGGATTGACGCCGGAAGAACTGGAGGATGGAGATACGATGCTGGATGCTTTGCCTATGGCGTTACCTATGCCTGTTTTGGTTGATGCTATTCAGAACTACTGTGCCCAGCTTAATCTGAAGGTTGCTGAGGCGACGATAGAAGCCAAAATGAAGGAATTGGGGCTGTATGTGTCCAATGGAAAGAAGTTCCCCAAAGGTGGCGAAGCGATGATGTATCAGGGTCGCATATCTGGTGAGCCGCAGCTACGCCACAACATTGTATTGAACTATGAAGCCCTGCGGTGGGCGGTCGACCGTGGATGGATTGAGGAACGCCACATAGACCAAAACACTCACACATTTGTACCTATTGCAGACAGAAATGGGAAACGGTCTTTGGGCGGAATGATAAAGCAGATGAAGAAAAATGACCGGAACAACAAGCGAGGGGCCAATAGATCAATCTGGCGTCCGTATTGGGTGTGGTGCGATGCGAAAACCAATGCTTCTGGTTTCAAAGATATGCGAAATAATTGACGGAGAAAGTCATTTACTTGGCGGGTCTTCGTCGGGTAATATTATCTCGAAGGCGGCCATTTGGTCGCTTTCGTGCTTTCAGAGGCGAAAAAAAGCCCCAAAAGTCCCTGACCTAAAAAACGGACTGCGAAAAAAGCCCTTCTAAATCAAAGATTTATCTGGAAAAAAAGTCCGAACAGTCCGCGCAGTCCGTTTCGCGCGTATACGCGCGCGATGTATCGTTAGGTAAGATTTACTTTAAGGGTTCTGCTGCTGCATTTCTAAAATAGGACTTTTAGGACTTCGCGGACTTCTTTTAGGTATAGCCTAATGAAAACAAACGATATTTTTCGCAGTCCCCTAACGAAGCAAAGGACTACACGGACTGCAAACTGACCTAAGTGTATGATAAGATTATGTTTGGGCAAGGAAAAGGCCCACCCCGCAATCGTTGACAAAGAGGGTGGACCTTATTGGGATTTCGCCTGAGACCCCATCTGATAACAGCGTCAACGCGTGCCACCATTAGCTAAAGCTATTGCGAAGGTTTGGGCCGAGTAAAGAGCGTAGCACCCCCTCCCAGTACATAAGGAAAAACTGAAAGGGGGCGCAGGTGGACCTCAGCGCGACGGGCGAAGCCGCGAAATGATCCGCTGCAAAGGCCCGATGGAGGTCAGCCTCAGCCCCTTCGACGTTAGCGGACCTCAAGGCGTAAGGCTACAACGCCCAATACCCCCTGTTTTTTCCGCCGCGTATGGCCCAATACGATCCCTCACGACCTTTCCCCCTGCAACGATCCTAAAGGCTCTCTATGGGCCTATTTATCATTCTTATACATTGTAACTATCAGGGCCATATACATTCGGGGGCGGGCAGTCAAAAACCTAGCAAACGATTGTAACGGCGACCCTCCCAAGTCCCTCCCTTAATCTGGCGTGGTCTCGGTGACCCGCACAATAAATAGATTTCAATTTATTTGGGCGGCCTAATTGATATAAGATAACAATAAAGCGCCATATCAATGGAGTACAAAGTCAAATGAAAACGGAACGCGCAAAACAGCACAATTCTTTAGAACGCCAATTGGAATTAGCCTCAGCCGACAAGCCGAAACCGCCAAGTGATTTCGCGGATTATTGGGACGCTCGCCATTGGGCTGTGTTCGATGAATATCTCACCGGACGGGCTTGGGCCGACTGGCACCCGCCAATGCTCCGATTGATTAGTCAGGCTGTTGATCTTGAGATCCAAATCCGAGAGGCCCACGCTTTAGTGCGAAAAGACGGTTTGACGGTGTATAATTCCACCGGATCACAGGTTCAGCATCCGGCTTTGGGCATCGTCACCAAGCTCAGCACAACCCAAGGCAACCTGCTTCGCCGCCTCGGCATCGCCGTGGACGGGGTGTCCTCCCCCCGCGACATTAAGAAAAATGCCGCCAAGGCCCAAGAACTACAGGCGCGTGAGGAAAGCCCAGTTGGACGCCTTCTCGCATAGGTAAACCGAATGAACATCCACCAAAAACCACCTCCCGACAAGGTGGAGATGGACCGCCTCTACAACCTTTGGACCTCAGCGATAATGGCACGTGTCAGAGCGCCAAAGCGCGAAGGAATGTCGGGGCCAATCGGGGTGGATTACCTCAATAGCCGTGATTTTTCTAAGGTTTGTGCGCTTTTGGGCCTCGACGAAACGTGGGCGCGCAAACAACTTCTGCCCTACGCTGACTACGAAGTCCGGCTTCCCAAACACAACAAATTGAAACGTAACAAATGACCCCCGAACAGCGATCAGAAATCCAGTTTATGTCGATCTGCGACGCTTTGGGGCGTACCCAAGCCACCCTCCGCAACGGGCTGGTCGCGGCATCCCTGCCCGACCTCCTGAACGGGGTTTACCACATGACGAGACACACCCGCATCGACGGGGGCGCGGATCGTCACGTGGAGGTAGCGTTCAAGCTGCGCTCTTTTGGGTCAGTCCACCAATGTCGGATAGGCGCAACAGTCGCGGCGCAGCTTATGACGGACGCTGAACTATCTCCGTGGCTTACCCAATCGTCCAAGCCCCCGCCGTGGCATACTCATACTGCGGTCTGGAAAGCCTTTCTCACCTTCCAGCTACAGCTGGCAGAGGACTTCATAGCCCTGCACGAGCAGTCTTACGCGGTGCTCACTGGGCGGCCCTCGCCTTGGCCTTCCAATTACATCGAAAACATTGAACTCAATCGGCGTAAATTCAACGACAAATACAACAGTCTCAATCTAGGAGTAAAAGACAATGCGTGACCCCATTCAATTGGCGAATGCCGCCCAAGCAATGCACGAAATAATCTCAGCTGCAAAGGTCTTGGGCGTCACGGAAATAGGCCACCAAATCGACCCCGAAAACATCACCAAAGAAGACATTTTGGGCACAGAAGCAGTCCTCAAAGACAAGATCAGCGCCTATACGCGCAAATACCTCAGCCTTACAACAACTGACGTATTGATGAATTACAAAGACCTAATGGGCCTTGACCCAGACAAGGAATTAGCTGGTCACTGAAAGATGTAACGCTGGCACCTGTTTTCACAATATCCTTCGGGATAACCGGAAAGCAAAACAATAAACAGGTGCCGATATGAAAGACCATTTAGACGCAACTATTCCATCTTTTTTAGATGAAGATGCGCCAGACTATTGTGTTCCTGATTATTCTCAGCCAATAAAATCCCCTCCCAAATCAACAATCGTCACGCGCAATTTCGTTAACCAGAAAATAAGCCGCTATCTCGGCAAGGAAAGCGCAATCGCCAAGGTTTTGGGCTCGCATTCAGAGTCAATCTTGGACGCTTTCAAGGCAATCCAAAGCCTCCAATCCTTCACCGACCAAATGAACGCCAAGAACACTGAGCGTAATGAGCGGATTGAGCAGCTTGAGGCGACCAACGCCAATCTCACTGCCCGATTAAAGCGGCTTGAGGGCTTTTTCACCACTGAGAGCAAGGAAGAAGAATAATGTCCAGCAATCTATATCGCCAATCGTCAAATGCGGCATCCCGCGAGACAAAGGCAGTCCAGAAGCGCGGCGCAGAGCACCGAGAAAACCTGAAACAGCAAGCCGCCACAAAAGCCCTAATGGAAAATCTGGAAATGGCCGATAGGCTTCCTAAGCTTTTGGGCCAGATGGAGGCTTTAGAAAAGGCGCTCAATCGCCCTGTCGCCGTTACCGCCAAGCTGCCCCCTCCCCCCGCGAAGCCGAAGACAGTGGCGCGTCCAGACCCAATGAAATCCTCGGCAGCCGCCGCCGCCGCAGTCTTTCTTCGCCGCACAAAGCAGCGCCCAGAGAAAGAAACCATTGAGGAGATTTTCCCTGGGCCAGAGAACGCGCTAAAGCGCAAGCTGGCATACGCGAAAATCCTGAAATCCAGCACCGACCCAGCGACAACGACCAACGCACTGTGGGCGGCCAGTTTAGTTCAATCCGACACTTTGGCGTTCCTATCTCCACTGGAAAAGCAATCGGTTTTGGGCGGTCTCGTGCGTCACGGCGCACGGCGCTTGCCTTTCGGGGATAACAACAGCCTTACGATGCCGAGCCGAAACCGCAATGGACAGATGCGCCCTGCCTTCGTCGCGGAAGGCGCGACCATTCCTGTTAAGGACGGGACGATCAATTCCAGCACCTATATGCGCTACAAAACGGGTCTTATTTCGACTTTCTCCAACGAGTTGGCGCGGGTTTCGACCCCACAGATTGCCGAGATCATTGAGGAAACGATCACTGATGATCTAATCGACTTCCTTGACGGTTACATCTTGGAGCCGACTTTGGGCGCAATCGGGATTACGGCACCCGCCTCCCCCTTCAACGGCGCTACAAACCAAGCGAGTTCCGGCACAGACTTCGCATCAATCGTCGCGGACCTAAGCTGGCTCTTAAACAATGTCTTAGCTGTCCGGCCTCGGAAGCCCGTCCTAATTATGGATCCAGCGCGGGTCTTGCGCCTTCGGATGCTCGCCCAAGACGGTCAGTTCATTTTCCGCAAGGAGATTGAGGAAAAGAACGAAATCTTTGGGGTTCCACTGATCGTTTCGCCCAATGTGCCGACTGACAAGGTTTACACAATCGACGCGGACGATTTCGCTGTCTGGCTAAACTCGCCAGAAATCGACATTTCCAATTCTGTAACGCTCGTGATGGTGGACGACCAAGGCACGGTGAACGGCGGCGCAGAACCTGCGATGCAAGACTACGGCGCAGTCACTACCGCAGGTTCAATCGAAGTTTCCGACGCAGCCGGAACCTTGCCAGCCTCCGAAGTCCACAGCACCTTCCAGCAAAACGCACAGGCCCTCCGCCACATTAACGAGGTCAGCTGGGGAATGTTCCGGCTCGAAAGCCGCGCATACCTGACGGGAGTAGCTTGGTAAAATGTCACATTTGATCGATTTGTCCGAGGAAGAAAAGTTCAAGCTGTCGCTCAACCCTGACCAAATCCGCGTCATCAACCTTTTGTTTCAGTTCGCCTTGGAGAACCAGAAAATCGGAGCAAACGCTATTGCCCAAAGTATGGGGTCCGTTGGTCTTGAGCAAATCGACATGAAGGACACATTCAAACAGTTGATCACTGAGATCGCCGGAAAGAACTTTGGAATCACAGATGCTGTTTTTTCGCGGCTCCAAAAACGGGTGAATTGATATGGATGCCCCTTCTTGCCGGTGAACAAGTTGGACTTGGTCTCGTTTGCCCATAAGTGTTTTGGTGTTAAGACGGATAATTGTGGTTGTTCGCCACGGCTCTCCTGAGTGCCGAAGCAGCCGAAAGAAGTCACTTCGCGAAGTCTAAGGATTTTGTTCGAGCGGCGGTTTGCAGCCGCCCATTCGGCATTACATTCACCAAACACCTTGCTGGCGCCCGTAACGCCGACTGATCGGTTTCACATATAAAACTGTACCTTAACGCCATCAACGAGATCATCAAAATTCAACAATTCGATGTCCCGATAGTCCGCGGCTATAGATCGCCATTGTTCCGGTTCAAAGTCAGCCCTTCGGCCAACAACAAGATAGCGACGCGGTTTAAAGACTTTAAAACCATATTTTTCCTCGAACCACTTTCGATTGTTCGGATCGTCAAAAAATTCTGAATAGACTCGTGTTTGTGCGATATAGCCTTGCAGCCAAGCCCCAAACGTTTCCCGGTTTTCTCTTCCGACAACCAAAGATTTCCCAATATCAGGTAATTTGAACTCTACAATGTCAGCATAGCCATTGGTGTTGACGATAAAAAAATCCGGTTTGATGTTCTTGCGAAATTCGCTTTGCCATTCACAAAGAGCTTCCGCTTCTATGGCCCGTGCTCCAAACCGCATTGTAAGTATGAAATTGTTCCGATCCTCTGCGAGGAACTGGGTAATCTGCGGTTCTGTCGTTTCACTATTTCCCCAAAGCTCAACGAATTCATTGATTAAGGGCAATTTCTGGAACCTGTAGTCGCTCTGGAGAGGCAGGTTTGTTTCCGCATCCTTTTTGGCAAGCGCACCCCAGTTTTGTGTAGGGATGCTTATCTCATCGGTTTCCCCGTCTCCTTCGACAAGCTCAATTGGGAAAAAATCTACCCATTGTATTCGTCGCGTTATGAGGCCATTCTCGTTGGCATCAAAAAACTTGGCGTTTACGAGGCGGCAGAATTCCCCAACCGCCGGTGTAGGCAAACTCAAATTGAACCCAAAAACGGCTTCCTCTGCTGAATGGTTCCAATCGAGTTCAAATAGCTTTTCCCAACCAGCCTGCGATGCCAGAATCAAATCGTCCGAATATACTGGCAGCTCCATGGCGAAGTCCATTGTCGACCCGAGATTGAAGCCGACTATCTTCTCAAGAAGGTTGGTTTCCCTAGTAGAGAAATCAAATGCTTTAACATTGATTGGGTACGTACCGGTTGGTTCGTCTTCAAATTCCGAACCGAGGTACTCAACAGCGATGTGAGTGCGCCCAAAATATATCACCATGTTGTCGTGATGCTGCAGAAACGAAGGGACTCTTTGCTTAAGCTTTGGGTTTGCTTCCAGTTTCAGGTGAAACGGCTTCCAATAATTTTCCTTGAATAGCTCCATAAAAGCATGTGCCATCTGATTTACATCAGTCAGTGGTGCATCACCCATTATTTCCTGTCCTTTGGAAACCTCTAACGGCTTTGTCTGTAACAATTATCTATCGTACTTGGAAACAGATTTTTTTGATTAAACAAACTCTACAGTTACCTGTATGTTTGCTAACTCCGCTTCTTGCGCAAAGCCGCCGTTAAACGCTGGCGAATTGCCGTCAAGGCCAATACACACTTGCCCATAAAAGGGATTTCCACCCCGAAGGGGCTGAAAATCAGAAATACCAGCCGCAGGAAGGTTTAAGGCCAGATAGCAGGGGTCGGGTTGCGGCGGACCTTAGACCCCCACCCTACACCGTTTTTCAGGGGGTTTTACAGCTTCGTAAGTTCATCAAGCGTATGACCAGCCTCAAACCATTCTTCGAGCCATTTTGGCTTCCGTCCGTGGCCTTTATAGACTTTCTCTGAATCGTCGGGGTGCGCGTATTTTGGTTTCATTTTGCCCTTGCTTTTGGGCTTTTTCCCGTCGCCAAACCCGATGTCATCCCGCGTTACAGAGAAATGGGTGCAGGCCGCATTGATAGCCTCTTCGATCTGGGCTTTGGCTTTCTCAATATTGGCGGCGTGTTGCTCTTTGTTTACGCTTTCCAGCATAGCGATTAGGTCAGCCCGTTCCTTGGGGCTTAGGTCTTTTGCGTCGTCTTTCGTCAGCATTTAATTGTGCCTTTCTTTGTTTATTAGATTGGGTTGGCGGTTGGCTTTTGTAATGCCAGCAGCAACGGCTAGATTTTTATGAAGGTAGGCTTTACTTAGTGCGACCGCCTACATCGCCAACGCTCCCACGGCTCTTAGCCGCTACACGCAAGTCATTACCCCGCGTCGGGGGGTGAATCTCCGTTAACCAACGTATGTAGCGGGTGATTAGGTGTCAATGGCGAGGGAAAAGTAGAAGTTCGAACTAATTGCGAGCTCACTTCACATCGAGCACCTAACCGATTCTTGCATGCAACCACACACCAATAAGTTGAAATATTGACGAACTCGGCAATCAATTCAACTCGAGGTTGATAAGTTGATGTTTTGCGCGCAATTCATCAATATTTGTCTTGCAGCCGCAAGCAGCAGAATGTAGGAATGTTGCTGAAAGGATTTTTGATATGTCACCAACGCTCAGGGATTTCATTGCGGCTCGCGAATCCGAAGTGAAATCAACTATCAAGGCACTAAATGATGAGCTTCGCGAACTTCGCGCAGCTAAATCTGCCATTGATGCTGGCCCTGAAGCACTTACGATCAAATCTTCATCAAGACGCATGACACACCGAGGCATGATTGTAGATGTGCTAAAGGGCATTCCGAACGGCTGCGCCTCTGACAGATTAATCGAACTAGTTCGTGAAAAGTTTGAGGTTGAAATCCCTCAAGCTAGCATGTCATCTCAACTGTCTAGGGCAAAGTCTGACGGGGTCTTGGTTCTTGATCATACACTGAAAACGTGGCGCTTGGCATCATCTGAATCAACAATTTCTGCCGGTGCGAATGCTAAATTGCCTGGGTATGAAGCAGAGTCTGCATCGACCACTTCAAGCATGCCCGCTCCGCCACAACAGAATTCAGTTTCCACAGAAACTGATAAAGCGAAAGCCGAAGATGCTACCAACATCCCCGGCTTTCTAAATCCGAAACCAAGCCTTCCGGGCACATGATTAAGGAGTATCCCTATGTGGCAAACCGTCTTATTAGCATAGCGCCGTAGCTCACGAGTTGCGGCAACGGGAAGGTGCTGTGGTGCCTTCCCGTTTTTTATTACCTATTGTGAAATCAGTCAAGTTTTTCACATGCACAGTGAGAAACCAGAACTAAATCAAGCTTATGCTTCGACGGATGAGTGCTCTTGCTTAGGCACACCTCACCCTTAACGCTGCCTTGATAGCGCACTCCAATGCACGTTGGTCAACTGTACCTCACCTGTCAGCGCGTCAATGACACACGTCTCAAACAACCTAAACAAGCGCCGTCAACCTATAGAGACGGTTAAGTCCGGTTAGAGGAACTGCCTACCTATCCGCCTACCAAAAGAAAAAGGGCCGCGAAAAACGCAGCCCTTTCAATTAGATATGTAGTTGATAAGCTACAATCTATTAGTTCTTCGCGTAGAATTCAACCACCAGGTTGGGTTCCATAACAACTGGGTATGGCACGTCTGACAAACCAGGAGTGCGCACGAAAGTTGCGGTCATCTTGTTGTGGTCCGCATCGATGTAGTCAGGCACATCGCGCTCTGGCAGTGCAACAGCTTCCAGCAGAACAGCCAATTGCTTGGACTTGTCACGCACTTCGATAACGTCGCCTTCTTTGACGCGGTAAGACGCGATGTTTACGCGCTGACCGTTCACTTTGACGTGGCCGTGGTTCACGAACTGACGAGCCGCAAAAACGGTTGCGACGAACTTGGCGCGGTAAACAACAGCATCCAGACGGCGCTCCAGCAGACCGATCAGGTTTTCACCGGTGTCGCCTTTTACACGTTCCGCTTCAGCATAAATGCGACGGAACATTTTCTCGGTCATGTCGCCGTAGTAGCCCTTCAGCTTCTGCTTGGCACGCAGCTGGGTGCCGAAGTCAGACATTTTGCCTTTACGGCGCTGACCGTGCTGGCCGGGGCCATATTCACGACGATTTACGGGAGATTTGGGGCGACCCCAAATGTTTTCGCCCATGCGGCGATCAATTTTGTACTTGGCAGTCGTGCGTTTGGTCACGGCTGTTCTCCTTCTTAAGGTTTAGAAGGGCGTTGTCCTCTTGCCGGATTTTGCCGACATGACAGGCATCCTCTTGCGAGGGCCACCAACACCAATGAAGGCGCGCTTATACGCCTGTTTTCTGGGGTGTCAAGCGAGTCGGAAAAAGAGGAATAGAATTTATTGACAGAAACCGCTTACCACCGTTGGCGGACATTGGGTTCTTACGCAAGACTATCGGCCGCCGGGATTTACGAACAAGACTGAGAAACTGTTGTGTCAACGTTGATGCACTCAGCTTTTTAATGCCGTTTGCATTTTGCCTTGCGCCATCTACGCCACCTATTGATCTGGCTTCTCTTGTGTGTTGCGCAAGCGCTGTGCGTGATGCCTTGCACGACGCGCTTCATTTGCACGCCCTAGAAATTGGAGGCAACTCGCGCGCAAAAACTGGGCCGTAGGGGACCAAGGTCTCACACCAATAGATTGCTCAGAAATACGCAGTGCTTCTTCGCCGTGGCCGCACCGAAGAAGAGCCCGACCGAACAAAACTAGACCGTCATAGTCAAACCGGCCTTCCGAAGCGAAAACATCCCGAAATTGCAGCACTTGCTCTGGCGTGCCCATCTTGAGATAGGCTTTCATAAGAGATGTTCGGAACCTTTTCGCGTCAGGGAAGTTTGCCACGAGATGTTCAGCGGCAACACGCATTTCCTGCCATGCCTTTTTGCGGCGCAGCCACCGCAACTGCAGCCCCCAAAGACGCATGTGGGCGGGGTGCATGGCCAACCCCAGGTTCAATTCGCGCTCACAGTCCTGTAAAAAACCAATACTAAAATAGACCCGAGCCATTTGATCGTGAACCGATGGATGATCTGCATGCATGCTTCTGAGGCGCCCAACTATAGTCTCGACTTCATCCTTTATCCCGCGCGCATGCAATAAGCTTGCAAACCGCATATCGATGGTAAGTTGCCAACTGTCCTGTTTCCGTGCGCTTGCCAGTGCTTCCAAAGCACAGGATATATCGCCCTTCTGAAAATAAGCCTCTGCCAGATTTGCAAACACCCAAGATGGCTGCTCGTGATCGCTTTTGATCAATCCGTTCAGTAAATCCAGCTCAGTGGCCAAATCCCCCTCGCGCGCCGCCAAACGCGCCTTGAAGCGTAGGACCTGAGCATCGCTCACGCGTGGTGCCACTTGGACCGGCTTTCTGAGTTCCTCTTCAAGTCGAGGCGCAATCTGCCGTAGTCCGGTCACACTGGCGAAGTTGTAATGACTTGCTTCGATATCCGTATAGGCTACCCCTCCAGTCGCAATTTCTCCCCATCCTCGGGTTGGATCCGATCTATAGTACGCATCGTTTTCTTCAGAGCGAAAATACACAATGCGCGTTCTTATCGGTTCAGCTGTCGATCGTTGTAGAGCTTCCTTCATTTGGTCAGGCAGCACGACGGCCCGCGGAGCTTTCTTCAAAATTCCAAAATTTCGACGATCGAGTTCGGCGTCATCGTCCATAACCGAAATGAAAGAGGGCGGCACATTCCGCCCAACCAACTCATGCCCAACCGATAGCGCCACATGAGCCCCAAGCGAAAACCCTAAGAGCGCATGCTCTTGGGTCGGATGTTGTCGGAGAATGTTATCTGCATCACTTTTTGCTGTCTCCGCGAAAGATACTAGCGCCTTGCTCTCTATTATTTCCGGCCGAACTTGAGCCGTGGACACGGGTTGATCTTTGGGCAGCACTCCCGCCAATGTGATTGCAAAGGGTGCAGACCCGGTAATTCCATATGCACAAACCAAAACCTTTTTTGTATCGCCGCGCTGCACCGTAGAAAGTAAGGTCTTGTCTGTTAGGTCTGCCTTGGAAGGCGCCAACGTCGCCATCTTTCGCACAATATCAACAGCAAGGTTTTTTGCGGAAGCCAGCGCCATAAACTCAGCAGTGGAAAGCGTGACACCGTATTCTGCCTCGATCTCCAAAATGGTTTCGACGGCGGTCAACGAGTCGCCGCCGGCGTCGAGAAACCCGTCATCAACTGCCAAATCCGAGGTTCCCAAGGCTCTCTGAAACCTCTGAAGCAACTGGTCTTGGATGGTGCCTTTTGCCCGCGAGACAGACTCTTCGGAAGCCAGATCATTCATCTCGGTACCGCCTAGCTAAATCGCTTCGCGACACCTTGCCATTTGTATTGGTCGGAATGGCAGACACCTCAAACAATCGCTCGGGCTGCCCCCAGCCGGCTATTCTTTCCCCGACAGATGCACGAATTTGATCGATGCACCGGTCGGCGCCCTTTCTAAGAACCAAAAGGCCATAAATTCTCTGGCCCATCTTGGGATCAGCGACGCCAAAAACAACTGCGCGTTCAACGTCTGGATCATTTTCAAAAGCTCGTTCAATCTCCTTGGGATCCAGCTTCTCACCACCACGGTTGATGATGTCATCAACACGGCCAACGATATACAGCACACCGGCCTCATCAACATACCCTCGGTCTCCGGTAAAAAATCTGCCTTCCGCATCAAACCGGACCTCTTTTGCCACGCCAAAAACAGCATTTACTCTCCCACCACGAAGAGTGAGGCGTCCAATGCGCCCTTGTGGCAAAACTTTGCCCTCCTCATCCACTGCTTCCACAATCCAGGGGCTCACAATGCTACCAACTGCATTAGGTGCAAACGTATCCTCTGGTCGGCGGTTTGCCACTTGGGGAGAGACTTCCGTCATGCCGTAATTTGTTCCAAGGCTTGCCCCAAAAGCAGCCGCCAAGCGTGTATGCAAAGTATCTGGAATGGCCTCGCCGGTTGCGTGGAACCTCCTAAACACGCCCGCTTCAGGCTTCCATTCCTGCGCCTCGGCATCCGCCAACAGTTTTTGCAAAATAGCCGGTGTCGCGGCCATAGAATTTGGCTTGAACACCTCACAACATCGCCGCACGTCCGCAAAGCGGTATCCGGGTGCAACGGCGACTGCGCCGCCAAAGCGAAGAATAGGTAGCGAAGAACGCACATAGGCAAAAAGATATGCAAAACTCATTACGCTCAGCGCGCGTGTTTCCGGCCCGTAGCCATTCAATAGGCCATGCGTCGAAACATTCAGATCAAGGCTGCGCTGTGTGATCATAACAATTGATGCACTGCCTGTCGTGCCAGACGTCGAAATACACAGCGCTATGTCATCAAGCCCGGCGGGTTCAGACGGCGGTTGTGGTATCGTCTTATGCCGGACAAGCTGAAGCGGAACAAATTGCGCCGGGCCATTTTCAACAGAAAAGTAGCTTAGGTTTTGAGCCTCCGCGATTTTCCACGCAGCGGAAGCAGGGCGATTTTCTCCAACAAAAACGGATACCCCTAATTGTTTAATCAACCTCTCGATATGGTCCGCCGACGCGGTAACATGGACAGGCACAACAGTTGTCACACTCATTAGCGACATAAGGACGATCAACGCTTCCGGTCCGTCTTTTAGGCAAACAAGAACCCTGGCATCACGCCCGATCCCGCATTTTACAAACTCGGCGGAAAGCCTGTCAACTTCCTCTGACAGACCTGCAAAGTCTAAAAGCATGGTACCTGACGCGCAAAATAGTGCGGGAGCGTTGGAATCTGCCCTTGCCCGCTCTCTAAGCCAATTTTTGGGTGCCATTTCAGCGGGCGCAAAGGATGTCATCTTTACAAACCTCCAAATGTCGTCGCACTTTCAGATGCGTCGACCTCAATCTACACGCCTGCTGCCGCTTGGAAAGGCTACGCGTTATCCGTTTTTTAAGAAATCGTCACGCCGCGTCATGCATCAAAATGGCCGCCTCGCTCTTGGTCAAATTCCGCCGCGCATAAGGCCCATACTCATGTGGATTATATTCAAGCCCATCATGCATCGCCAACAGGCGCGCACGATCTGCATCCGCCAAAGTTGACAACGACGCACTTGCGGGATGGAAACTCTCTGTCTCAACCCCATTGGCCCAAATCACTTCATGCGCAGGCAATAACAGATGCACATAGGTCACTTCGCGCAGCGCATGATCCACAGAGATCGTAGACCCATTCACCAGATCACGCGCCGCCACCAAGACCTCATGTGCGTTAAACAGAGTTCGCGCGGCGCGACCACGCAGCAACATGCGATGCTCAGGCGAGACCACCAACTCCTGATCGGGGCGCTCAATGCCCAGCGCCCCTGCCCGAAACCGGATTGGTCGCAACTTGGGCATTGCGAATAAACGCGCGCCTGTCATGCGGCGGCTACCGATCCATTGAACCTCTTGAGGACCACTATCGCGCGTCTGTACCTTGTCACCTTCGCGCAAATCATCAATCGCACGCGGCCCATTTGGCGTGGCAATCATCGTCCCCGGCGTAAAACAGATCACGCCTGCCGATGACGGTGCCGCACGCCTGCTTTCAAGGGTTTCCATGGAATGATGCACCACCCAAAGGTCTTTGTTTTTGGGTGGAATCTCATCCAAAAACATCAACAGAGGTGCGCTGTCGGGCACTTCGACCACTGTGGCCGTATAGCTGCCCGCCCCATCCGTCACGACAAAGCCGCCTTCCAGAAGCGGCTCCTCTACATCGATTTCGTCCAGCTGCGTCGCATTTGACACAGCAGCCCCCACCAAACGGCGCACCATACGCGCTGCGCGTTTGCGAAGAATTGCCCCTTCGTCGCCCCGGTCCAATTTCAATAGCCCATCAGGGCCGTCCACACGGACAGCGTCCCCATGCCAAGACCACACCACGCCTGTTTCCAGCGCCTGCAACGGTGCGGTCTTTAGACCATCTACTTCTGTTTGTGACCAGGAGATGACGAACGTGCCGCAAAAGCCCGTTCCCATTACCCGATAACCTGCCATTTATATTCTTTTTATAAACAGCACGCTAGCAAACGCAGTTAATCCTGAAAAGAGTCGAATATTAAAATTTTATTAAATGGCGCAAAAAAGACTCAGAACTTGAAGTCCATCCGGATCGCGCCAACCAACTGGCTTTCTTCTTGACCTACGAATTCTTCACTTAGCCACGTAAGCCCATAAAACAGATGCGTTTTTTCATTGCGCCAATGCAGCCCTGCGCGCACACGTCCCCGCGCATCGGTCAATTCAAAGCCGCGGTTTTCTGGCAAATAGACGCTGTCATACACCTTGGCTACATCGGCCCCAAGCACAAGGCTCACACCGGGTTGGCGACCGCCAACTGTGTGATAGCGTTGGCCGGTCACCCAATCGCGCACCAGTAACTCGCTTTGTCCGTAAGACCCCAGAGTATAATCAAATCCCGCTCTCAGCAGGTTTTCATCCCCAGCGCGCGCTTCAACAAAAGGGCGTAGCCGGCTTTTGTCACTCAGGTCTAGCTCGTGGCCAACCTCTATGACCCCACGCGCGCGCCACTGATCTGAGATCTGCGCGTCCAGCACCGAATCCGATGCGCTGGGTATATCGATCAAATCATGCAGCCACGTCTGAAAGCTATCCAACCCAGTCATCGGACCAATCGCCACCAAATCCGCCCCCATAGAAAACTGGGTTGCCTTGCGGTCGAAATGTGTGTGCAGCCCCCACGCAATCGCCCCTGCAAAAGGACGATCTCCGGGACCAGATGTACTCAGGTTACGGGGGGAAATCACTTCACCCCCCAAGCGCACTTCGATCAAGTCGCCAAATTTTTCCGGTGCCGCGCCGTCCCAGCCATAACCAAAGACCCGACTTGAGGCAAAAGACCCCGTGCGCCAGCGATCTTTACCGTCCCCGATCAAATCGTTGACAGCCAACCAGCCATATCCAAGAAAGTGGCGCCCTTCGGCTTGGGCGCTTTGGGCGCATAGCGTTAAAGACAACGCAATGGCGGCTAATCGAACCAGCATGATATTTTCCCGTTCTGCGCCCCCCGGCTCGAAACTGATAGCCGCTGCACACCCCTGCGCCTAGTGCGCGCAAGACACAGTAGAGAAATTTCAACGAACCATTAAGGCTATTTCAGGGCGCAGACACGTAGCTCGCGCCCTGAAAATCAGTCCTTCGGAGCGACCTCTTCGGCCCCATTGCTTTCTTTTTCGAGAGCATCCAGCGTCTCTTGCGCCACTGCATCGCTCTCCTCTGCGGACGGCTCATCTGACGCTTCCGGCTGCGCTTCACCCGACGGAGCTGGCGCAGCTTCAGCAGGTTCTGCTTCCGCAGACGGGGCGTCTTGTGTTCCCGCCTCGGGCGGCAACAAACCTAGGATGCGCGCTGTCGCGTCATCCACCATCCCTGTCTGCTCAAGCTCATTGTCGTACTGCAGCCACAACAGCGCAGCTTCGGTATCGGTGCCAAACACGCCGTCAGCGGACCCGACATCATAGCCAAAACCAACAAGCAGATTCTGCAGATCCCGAACTGCGGGCCCACGCGTCATCGGATTCGTCAGAGCGAGACCAACCATGTCCTGCGCCTCGACGATTTCTTCCTCGGCGGGGGACACGATCTCATAGACTTGCTGTTCTTTGTAGTAGGTTGGCCGATACAGCACACCGTTACAGGAATAGAGCGTGTCTGTGCCGTCCTGCACCTTTTGACAGTCATCATCGCTCGGCAGCGTCGTGATATAAGCCAGCGTCGAGCCTGCAACAATTGCGGTAAAATACCAGCCCCAGGACGGGTACCAATAATACGAGCCCCAATAATGATGCGGCGGGCGATGGTACGGCGGACGGTAATACGGCGGACGCCAACTTGGTGGCCGCCATCCCGGTGGACGCCAACCGGGCGGCTTGCCTCCGGGACGTCCGGGAACACCCGCTTCTGGCGGGCGATTGTTTGGCGGGCGTGATCCGGGCGGGCGGTTGCCTGGCGGACGTGTTCCCGGTGGCCGGTTCCCTGGAGGGCGCGCACCTTCCGGTCGATTGGAGGGGAGTTGCGCCGCAGGCGGGCGAGACCCAACCGGACGCGACCCCGAACCTGGCAAATTGGGCCGAGTAGACGGTTGCGAGGGGCGCGTCGTCGGCTGTGATGGCCGTGTCGTGGGTTGCGAAGGACGCGTTGTGGGTTGCGACGGGCGTGTCGTAGGTTGCGACGGGCGCACCGACGGTTGTGATGGTCGCGTCACAGGTTGAGATGGTCGGGTTGTGGGCCGCGACGGTTGCACACTGGGGCGTTGGACCGATGGGCGCGCAGCAGGCTTAGAGACATGCGGACGCGTACGTGCGCCCTGCATCCGGTTCGAAGATGCCGCGCTGAATCCGCCGCGATGTCCTGCACCCGCGCGATGCTGGGCCTGTGCTTGGGACACAGATACCCCACCGTTCAAAACGACCAGCGGAATCTGCGTCACGGTCATCGCAAAACTCAGCACCCAAACAACAAAACGTTTCATTGCGAGGCCTCCCCGTTCAATGCATCCTGCCCAAATTGGTCATCGCTTTTGGGCCAGTTCAGCCGGATATCGTCCTCATCAGGGTAAAACGTGAAGGTGTCCTCATCCAACTCTGGGGCAAAATCCCAATCAGAGAAATAGGCCCGAAACTGTGGCCAGCCCTGAGCATATGGCTCAGTGCCCACCATCATGACCGGCACCGGCTTTTCGGCGTCATCAGAAATCCACAGCTGCACATCATAGTCATATGTCGACATCGCCACATGATGCAGCATCGCGCCCGCCACACGACGTTGGCCTAGATAAGTAGCACTGGTAACATTGCTAAGTAATTCACTGGCGGCATCTGGCACCAGAATTTGCCAAATCGGCAGAGCGACGTCGTGTTCTTGTCCAATCATATCGGCAAGCTGCTCAAAATCCCCAAGAAAGGATTTGTGAACATAGGCCTTTTCCTCAGGTAAATAGACCGTCAGCCCAAGCCCATCAAAAAAGTACTCGCGTGCTCCGCTATCCTGTTCGGCATAAGCATAATACTGATAATTTCGCCGCAACGCGACTTGGCCGCTGCGGATGTGCGTGATCTTTTCACGACCATCAATCACTTCGTCAAACGAGACGAACCAGTTGACTGCCAGAGCCGACTGCGCCGCCAGTGTTCCTGTCGCGGCCTCCACCCATTTGATCGCAACCGGATCTATCTCTTCAGCTACAGGATTTGCTTCATTCCCGTCATCAGATTGCGCCAGCCCTATGCTAGCCCAGATCATCGCGGCCCCAAAAGAGGTCCCTCTGAAAATCAGTTTTAACATCACTACTCCTGACAATCGCCAGCAAAAAACTGGCCGAAAATCTACCCGGCCATGATACGTATATACCCAAAAGCCTAGCAATTATTTGGGGTTTGCATAGCCCTTCGCAACTTTAACAGCCAAAAACCGCACACTCAGCGATGTCAGCCAATGCATTTAGAACAGTTTGGCATCCTGCGCGATTAGCGCTGCCTGAGTGCGATTGGCCGCCCCGATTTTGCGATAAAGATTTTTGACATGCAGCTTTACCGTCGGCTCAGACAGGCTCAGGTCACGCGCAATTTCTTTGTTCGGTTTACCTCCAGCCAGACCGCGCAAAACCTCCATTTCGCGCGAAGTCAGCTTCTCTGCCAGAGGGTGCTGTGTCGCCTCATCTTGACCCGTCAGATAATCCGCCGGGATGAATTTCTCACCCGCAGCCATAAACCGGATTGCATTCACCAGCGACTTGGCCGGCAACGTCTTGGGAATGAATCCGGCAGCGCCCACCTCAATTGCGGCCTCAGCAACAGAACGTCCCGCTTCTCCCGAAATCAAAGCAACCCGAGGCGCGTCGATGAGCGCCAGCGTTCGCTTGATCCCCTCCAACCCATTCATACCTGGCATTTTGTAGTCCAACAGAACCAGATCAAAACGATCATTGGCCTCAATGGCTTCAAAGACTTCGTCTAAGTTAGACGCCGTACTTGCTTGAATGCCGCCCGCGGCTTCAACAAACGCAACCAAGGAGTCGCGCAGCAAGTCGTGGTCATCGGCAATCAAGATCTTCAAAACACACCTCCCAGTTACACACGAGTAGTGCATGACATGCACTCTTGGGCAAGTAGGAAAACCATGCCTTTTCGGGTACTTCGCAAACTAAAAAGCTCAAATCAGCCCGAGTCCCATCCTCTGTCCTCCAAAAATGGAACCAACCGCAAACCTACCCGAAAGGATAGGTTTCTATCCGTATTCCCATGTGACTTCCGGCGCAGAACTCTGCCATATACTTAACATGTAGTGGGGTTGTTAGGTTTATGGCTCTTTATCGCCACTCGCTTGTGGTTTTGTTTTTCTGCCTCGTGCTACCACTCACGACGGCCTCTTGGGCCGATGATGTTATGGCTGCTCCAGCCGGACGCATCTTACTAACAGTGTCGGGTGAGATCAGCGTCAGCAATGTTGACGGAACCGCTCAGTTCGACCTGGAGATGCTGCGTGATTTTTCCGCGCTCGACATCTCGACGACGACCATCTGGACCGATCGGGTTCACATGTTCACGGGTGTACCGTTGGCGTTGCTGCTTGAAGGACTGGGGAGTTCGGGCAGCACGCTACGGGCACAAGCCATCAACGACTATGCGGTCGATATTCCCGTCGCCTCGATAACAAAAGAGGCGCCAATACTGGCCTATGAAATTGATGGCGCCGCAATACCACGGCGCAAAAAAGGGCCTCTTTGGGTGATCTATCCCTACGACGATAATACAGATTTCCGCAGCGAACTGATTTATTCCCGCAGCATCTGGCAACTCGACAGGATCACTGTACTCGACTAACCTTGCGCCATGACCACCCCTCTTCGCACCCTTTGACACGACATCCATGACGCATCCCAACAGCTTTATTGATCTACGTCGACGCGGTCTTATGGGGGCAACTCTGGCAATAACCGCCGCAGTATTGCTGATCCTGGCGGTCCTGATGACTCTGCAAGTTTTGACCCAAATTCGCGCGTTCAATTCGGCGGGATCAGACAACGTTCAATGGACATTATCGCAGGTGGAAATCGAGTCTATCCGCCTCACAAATTCTTTGGACCAAGCCCAGCGCATACCGTCAGGACCCTCCAGCGCAGCACTTGAACAAGTGCGCTTGAATTTTGATGTGTTTTACAGCCGCGTAAGCACTTTTACCGAGTCCTCAATCTACAGGCAATTGACCCAAAATCCCGATTTTTCAGCGGCCTTGCAACACACTCTTGGGTTTCTGGACACCTCCGTAGCCCTTATCGACAGCCCCGATATTGTTCTGAACGCCAACTTGGCACGGCTGCACAAAAACAGTCTCGCTATTCAACCAAGCATCCGGCAGATGTCGCTCTCTGGTCTTGCCTATTTTGTGACCCTCTCAGACACCGCCCGCATCGGCATGACCAAAACGCTCATTCAACTCGCCGGACTTGCGGCTTTGTTGGTCGCAGCTCTTGTGGGCCTGGTGTTTTTACTGCTGTCGGTCTACCGCCAAACCAAATCCCGCGGGCTCGCCTTGGCACAAGCCAACCAACGTATGAACACCATCCTCACCACCTCTTTGGACGCAGTAATCGTAACAGACGACGTCGGTCGTGTTTTAGAGTTCAACGAAGCGGCCGAAGCGGTTTTTCTTTGTTCGCGCACCGAAATTCTAGGCCACTATGTTGCTGATCTCATTGTACCGGACCACCTACGTGAAACGGACCCCGAACGGCTTCGCGGACTTGGCATCAAGGGAATTCACGACGTCATCGGATCCGGCCGCATGCCTGTTCAAGCCAAGCGGGCGGATGGATTGGTGTTCCCGGCTGAAATATCCCTGCAAGCCGCAATGGATGGCCAACAGGAACTCTACATCGCGTTCTTGCATGACATCTCAAAACGCGTTGCCGATGAAATCGAGCTCGTCACAGCCCGAGATCGTGCTTTGGCAGGGGAAAAAGCCAAATCTGACTTTCTCACCGTGATGAGCCACGAAATCCGCACCCCGCTTAACGGATTGCTGGGCAGCCTGTCTCTAATGGAAGGAACCGGCCTATCTGACGCGCAGAAACAATTGGTGCGCAATATGGAAGTCTCCGGCGACGTTCTCATCCGCCACGTGGACTCGGTCTTGGATATCGCGCGTTTTGGATCGGTAAAGCTGGAATATGATCACGAAAACGTAAAGCTGTCTGAGATTTTGCAAGGCATAATGGACGGTCAGGCAGCGCAGGCCAAACAACAAGGAACCTCTCTTTCGTGGCATTGGATCGGCCCCCAACGCGATGATGTACAAACAAACCGGCTGGCCCTAGAGCAAATCCTGCTGAACCTTGTCGGGAACGCCATCAAGTTCACACCAAAGGGTAGAGTGACTATTGAAGTCGAGGCGCTCCCCGAACTGATAGATGATTTGCCTGTGATTGAATTCAGAGTGACGGATACGGGCACGGGCATCCCGCAAGCCTCTCAAGAGCAGATTTTTGAAGATTTTGTCACCCACAAACCAACCTCTGGCAGCGACATTGGCGGAACTGGATTGGGTTTGGGAATTGCGCGCCGCAGCGCTCATTCGCTTGGGGGCGAGGTTGGGGTTGAAAGCACCGAAGGCGAAGGTAGCGTTTTCTGGCTGCGTCTTCCCATGGCCGATGCGGCCCAAACAATCGACCTCAAGCCCCACCAGATATCTGGCAAGCCCCCGATGCCTCTCAAAATTCTCTTAGTCGAAGACAATGAAATAAATAGCGCGGTCGCCGTTGAGATGCTGGTGCGCGACGGACACGTTGTCGATACCGCCGCCAATGGCCGTGCTGGCGTCGAGGCCGCGCGACAGACTTGTTATGATGTTATCCTGATGGATATTGCGATGCCGGTTATGGACGGTTTGCAAGCCACGCGATTGATCCGCCAAGGCACAGGCCCCTCACACACCACGCCGATCATCGCAGTTTCCGCAAATATCCTCCCCGACGACAAAGAGCGTTTTCTCCAAGCGGGAATGGATGCATTTGTCGCCAAACCCATTAACCCCACCGATATCCGCAACGCCCTGTTACTGCGCGACACCAAAACTCTGAACGGTGATGCGCCGCCACAGCAAAACCCGAACGTGATCGTGGATTATGAAAGGCTGTCCAACAACTGCGACGCCATGGGACGAGACGCTTTTATACAATTGCGGGATCGGTATATTTCCGAAGTGAACACTCTCCTTACAGACCACCCAGACACCAAGCTCGCCGCGAAATCTCTTCAGTCCCTGTCCGAGCTTTGCCACAAGGCTGCGGGCAGCTCTGCGGTTTTTGGCGCAACGCGCCTCCGTGCTGCCCTGTTGGAGTTAGCACAACAGGCGCGCTCAGGTGCCTTACCGCAAGTTCAATCAACATTGCGTCGCCTCAAAGACCTCTGGCCATTGACCCGCGATGCCCTGCTTAACGACCAACAGCCGAAACAGGCACGCAAAGGCCTCCCGCATGGAATTGACGGCGGACAAGGCGATGGAATCTCGCTAAACTGAGCAGCTGAAACTTCGCGGACGGTCCTCATGAAGCTCTTGTTGATACACACTGGTGGCACCATTGGTATGGTGCGCTCGCCCTCTGGGTTCACTCCTCAAATCGGCATTGTCGAAGACCAACTCGCCAAATTTGTGGCCGCAGGCAGCATTCCGGCTCAGGTCGAGATAAAGCGTCTCACACCGCTTATCGACAGCGCCAATGCCGCGCCCATGGACTGGTGCCGCATCGCCGAGGTCATCCACGACAGCCACGACCATTATGACGGCTTTGTTGTAACCCACGGCACCGACACATTGGCCTACACCGCCGCGGCTCTCTGTTTTGCATTGCAAGGCCTCGCGCGCCCTGTGGTTTTGACTGGCTCAATGTTGCCCTTGCCGGAACCTGAAACCGACGGGGTGGCCAATCTGTTGGACGCGCTTGTTGCCGCTCCTTCTGCGCCCGCGGGCGTCTGGGTGCAATTCGCCGGACGCCTGCTGCATGGCGGCCGCGTGCGCAAATCCCATTCGCGCGCCTTTGATGCATTTGCAGCGGACTTACACGACGCCGCACCCCAACAGAGCGGCGCGCGCGCCTTGCACACATATGGCACTCACCGCGTCGCAGTCCTTCCTGTTTCCCCTGGCATGCCCACAGACCTGACTGAAATGGCGGCAGAACGCTGCGACGGTCTCGTGCTGCGGTGTTATGGCTCGGGCACCGTGCCCGGCCTTGATGGCCTGCGCCGCGCCCTTGAGCGTGCGCAAACCCGCGACATTCCCGTGCTGGCCACCAGCCAATGCCCCGAAGGCGGCATCGCTCTGGGCACCTACGCCGCCGGAGCGGTTCTGCATGAAACCGGCGCGATCGACGGCCACGACATGACGGTGGAAGCCGCCTATGCCAAACTCTTGCACGCGCTCGCGCGCAGCTCTGATCCGGACATGCGGCGCGCTCTATTGCTAGCCCCTCTGGCTGGCGAAATGTCGGCGCGTTAGCCAGCACTTAGGCGTTCGGAGAATTTACGTCCCGTCAAAGCGTCCATAAGCCATTTATAGAAATTGCCTGCTGCAAGGCTTGCCCTGATACTTTGATCACCATCATGGATTCGGGGAGAAATTTCATGAGCAGCAAAACCATCGTGGCCGGTGTCGGCATGATCAAATTCGCCAAACCCGGCGCATCTGACAGCTATGACCAAATGGGGGCCGCCGCTGT
The DNA here is from genome assembly GCA_900143615.1 of Rhodobacteraceae bacterium Alg231-30. Taxonomy (GTDB): domain Bacteria; phylum Pseudomonadota; class Alphaproteobacteria; order Rhodobacterales; family Rhodobacteraceae; genus Shimia. The sequence goes on along the minus strand of FREU01000001.1, from coordinate 379,024 downwards.
CCGTGCTGCTTTGGCTGATGCGGGCCTGAGCTATGACGCGGTGCAACAGGCCTATGCGGGCTATGTTTATGGAGACAGCACCAGCGGCCAAAAGGCGCTCTATCACGTCGGGATGACCGGCATCCCGATCATCAACGTAAACAACAACTGCTCCACTGGCTCCACCGCCCTCTTCCTTGCCCGTCAGGCCATTGAAAGTGGCATGGCGGACTGCGTTCTCGCGGTCGGGTTTGAGCAAATGCAACCCGGCGCACTCGGCAGCCACTGGACCGACCGCCCGACACCCTTTGATGATTTTGATACCAAAACCGACGCGCTTGTTGGCAATTCGAAAATCCCCCTAGCCCTGCGCTACTTTGGCGGCGCGGGAAAATCGCATATGGACAAATACGGCACCACCTTGTCGGACTTTGCCGCCATCCGCGCCAAGGCCTCGCGCCACGCGGCAAACAATCCGCTGGCCTTGTTCAACAAGGAAATCAGCCCAGACGACGTACTGGCAGCCCCAATGATGTGGGAGGGCGTCATGACCCGCCTCATGGCCTGCCCCCCAACCTGCGGCGGCGCGGCAGCCATCCTGTGCTCCGAGGCCTTCGCTACGAAGCACGGAATCAACAGCAGCGTGACAATCGCTGCGCAAGCTATGACGACCGACTATAGCTCTACCTTTGACGCGCACGACATGATGCAACTGGTTGGCTACGACATGACCGCAGCTGCGGCGCAGCAGGTGCAGGAAAGCGCAGGCGTCGACATCACAGACGTGGACGTCATCGAGCTGCACGACTGTTTTGCCCACAACGAGCTGATCACTTACGAAGGCCTTGGCCTCTGCCCCGAAGGCGGCGCGCAACAGTTCATTGCCGATGGCGACAACACCTATGGCGGTAAATACGTCACCAACCCATCCGGCGGACTGCTCTCCAAAGGCCACCCGCTCGGGGCCACCGGTCTGGCGCAATGTTACGAGCTAACCCATCAGCTGCGCGGCACCGCCGAGGCGCGCCAAGTCGCAGGCGCGCGCACCGCGTTGCAACACAACCTCGGTCTTGGTGGGGCCTGCGTTGTGACGCTCTATCAGGCAGCCTAAGAAAATGGGGATTTTCGACCGCACCACCAAAGGCCACATCACGCCCGCCATAGAGGTCACGCTGGAACGCGGTGCACTGGCTTTCTTTGCCCAAACCATTGGCGAGACCAACCCGATCTATTTTGATCCCGCCGCGGCACAAGCTGCTGGCCACTCAGATATCATGGCGCCTGCTACCTATGCCGTTGTGCTCGGCACGCTGGCAGACCAACAGGCCCAGCGCCAAGGCCAGCCCGACCTGCTCACCCTGATCAACGGCGATTTGACCGTATTGCTGCACGGCTCTGAAGCCTACGAATACCATGGGGCAATCTTTGCCAATGACACCGTGACCGTTCAAACCGAGATCCTGGATTTTAACGATGCCAAAGGCGGCAAACTGGAAATCGCCCATGTCGCCACGCGCATAACGCATCCGACCCGCGGCCTCTTGGTCAGCGCCACCCGCGCCATCATTCATCAACTCGGCTGAAGGACGCACATATGACCATCACGCCCCAAACAGCCAAAGTTGGCGACATTATCGAACCCCTCGAATTTGGCCCGATCTCGCGCAAAACACTGGCGCTCTATGCCGGAGCCTCAGGCGATCACAACCCGATCCATATCGACCTCGATTTTGCCCGCAATGCCGGCTTTGACGACGTTTTTGCCCACGGCATGTTGTCGATGGCCCAACTCGGCCGTCTTGTGACCAACTGGGCCGGACAGGAAAACATTCGCGCCCTGTCCACGCGCTTTACGGCCATCACACCGGTCGGGGCCGTCGTGAAATGTAGCGGCACCGTGACCGAGACCCTTAGCCAGAATGGCGAAACGCTACTTCGCCTCAAACTCGCAGCCCATATCGACACCGACACGCAAACGCTTAAGGGCGAAGCGCTTGTCGCGACAGGAGAATAACCCATGCCCAACCACATGTGGATGACCCAAGATCACACTGCCTTCGCCGACACCGTTAAACGTTTTCTCGACGAAGAGCTGACCCCCAAAAAAGACGCCTGGACCGAAGCGGGCATGGTTCCCAAAGAATTCTGGCAAAAAGCCGGTGCTCTGGGCATCCTTGGGGCCACCTTCCCCGAAGAACACGGCGGCCTCGGCCTGTCGCGTCACTTTGATGCGGTCGCTTTTCTGGAACAAGCCAAAGTCGGTGACACCGGCTGGGGCCTGTCGGTACACAATATCGCAGCTCATTATGTGACAGCCTTTGGCACCGAGGAGCAAAAGGCCCGCTGGCTGCCTGATCTCGCCTCAGGAGACAAAATTGCGGCCATTGCGATGACAGAACCCGGCACAGGGTCGGACTTACAGGCCGTCAAAACCACGGCCATCCGCCACGGCAATGAATACCTGATCAACGGTTCCAAAACCTTCATCACCAACGGCGGCTCGGCAGATTTGATCGTGCTTGTCGCCAAGACAGATCCTGCGGCGGGGGGGCGTGGCGTCTCGCTGATCATGATCGAAACCGAAGGGTTAGAAGGCTACTCGGTAGGTCGCCGCCTCAAGAAAATGGGCATGAAGCGCAATGACACAGCCGAGTTGTCGTTTCAGGACGTACGCGTCCCACTCACCAACCTGATTGGCACAGGCGAAGGCCAAGGCTTTATCCAACTGATGAAGCAACTGCCATGGGAGCGTTTGATCCTTGGCTATATGGCCCTTGGGGCCGCACAATGCGCACTTGAGCACACACTCACCTACGTCAAAGAGCGCAAAGCCTTTGGCAAACGCGTGATGGATTTTCAGAACACCCGCTTCAAGCTGGCCGAGGCCGCCACGAAAATCGAACTGCTGGCAGCCTTCTGTGATCAATGCCTTGCGGAACTGGATGCAGGCCAGTTGACCGCGGAAAAGGCCGCGATGGTCAAATGGTGGGGCACCCAGACCCAATGCGAAGTCGTCGATGAATGCCTGCAATTGCACGGCGGCTATGGCTACATGTCCGAATACCCGATTTCAGAACTCTATACTGATGCGCGGGTGCAGAAAATCTACGGTGGCACCAATGAAATTATGAAAGAGGTCATCGCCCGCTCGCTGGATTAGGATGAACCATTCCGCCCGACGAAACGTCGGGCTGCGCCGTCCCGCCCGCATGGGGCGGCGCATACGCCACCCCGCGGGACTTTAAAGCCCTTGCGCCCCCCTGAACCGGAGACAACTTATGCTCAACGGCATCCGCATCATCGAAATCGAAGGCCTCGGGCCTGCCCCTTTTGCCGCCATGACGCTTGCCGATCTGGGCGCGGACGTAATCACCATCCACCGCAAAGGTGGCGGCGGTATCACCTCTGACGCCTCTATTCTGGATCGCGGTAAACGCTCTATCGAGCTTGATCTCAAAAACGCAGACGACCTTGCCACCGCCAAGGCCCTAATCGTCACCTCGGACGCGCTGATCGAAGGTTTCCGCCCTGGCGTGATGGAACGCCTTGGTCTCGGGCCAACCGAGTGTCACGCGTTCAACCCCGCACTGGTCTATGGCCGCATGACAGGTTGGGGGCAAACCGGCCCGCGCGCACAGACTGCGGGCCATGATCTGAACTACATCGCCCAATCGGGCGCGCTGCATTACGCCTCACCACCCGACAGCCCGCCCATGACCCCCGCGACACTGGTTGGCGATATTGGCGGCGGCGCGCTCTATCTAACGGTCGGCATTCTTGCCGGCATCCTCAATGCCCGCACCACGGGGCGCGGCAGCGTAGTGGACGCCGCCATTGTTGACGGCTCTGCCCATATGATGAACCTGCTCATGGCGCTTGGCCAAGCTGGCGGCCTGTCAATGCAACGCGGCCAAAGCCTGCTTGATGGCCCACATTGGTCACGCACCTATCTTTGCGCTGACGGCGGCTATGTTTCGGTGCAATGCCTTGAGCCACAATTCTACGCCGAATTCTTGACGAAGATGCAGCTCGATCAGAACACCGATTTTCAAAATCAGATGGAGTGCGCCCTCTGGCCCGACCTCACCGCGCGCTTGTCCGAGATTTTCCTAACCAAACCGCGCCAACATTGGGACGAATTGTTCGCTGGCTCTGACGCCTGTGTGGCCTCTGTGCTCTCGCCCGATCAAAGCGCAAACAGCGCGCATATGTCGGCGCGTGAGACATGGCAATCGCCCAACGGCGTGCTACAGGCCGCCCCTGCCCCGCGCTTTGATGCGCAGACAGCAAAAATCCGCCCAAGCCCGACGCGTGGAGAGCACACAAAAGAAATCCGCGCCGAGCTAACGACGCGGAAATGACACTGTCGCGATACCGACGCAATACAGACAGCGATTCTTGCTGACTTTGAGGGCTTATTTGCCCCGGACTGTGTCGATCATCAGCTGCACATTTTCAGGGTCGGCATCCGGCGTGATGCCGTGGCCAAGGTTGAAAATATGGGGACCATTTGACAGCGCATCAACGATTTTGCGGGTCTCGCGCACCAGATCGTCACCGCCTGTCACCATGTGAGAAGACTTCAGGTTGCCCTGCACACAGACGCCCTTTTGCACGTTTTCAGCCGCCCATTCAGCGCTCACACCGTCGTCCAGCGCCACACAATCCGCACCGGTGGCTTCTGCAAATCCAACATAGCGCTCACCTGCGCCACGTGGGAAAGCGATGATAGGTGTATCGGGGTGACGCGCCTTGAGGGCTGCGATGATTTTCTTCGCTGGTTCAAGCGCATAGCGGTCAAAATCGTCACCTTTCAGAGATCCTGCCCAGCTGTCAAACAGCTTCACAACTTCCGCTCCAGCCTCGATTTGTTTGGACAGATATTCGATCGTGCCCTCGATGAGCAGATCAATGATCTGGTCAAACAGCGCAGGATTGCTGTCTTTCAGCGCATGCGCAGGTCCCTGATCCGGTGTACCGCGTCCTGCCACCATATAGGTCGCCACGGTCCAAGGCATGCCAGCAAAGCCAATCAGCGTTGTTTCACTGGGCAATTCACGACTGAGGATGCGCACGGTTTCATAGACAGGATTGAGGACTTCATCGATCTCTGCGGCCGATTTCAGCTTGTCGAAATCTTCCTGATTTTCAATCGTCGACAGACGTGGACCCTCGCCCGTAACAAACCAGAGCTCCGCGCCCAAGGCCTGTGGCAAAAGCAAAATATCAGCAAAAAGAATAGCAGCATCAAAACCATAGCGTCGGATCGGCTGAAGCGTCACTTCAGCCGCCAGCTCGCTGTTATAGCATAGAGACAAGAAATCACCGGCCTGCGCACGCGTCGCCTTATACTCAGGAAGGTAGCGCCCCGCCTGCCGCATCATCCAGATTGGGGGAGTGTCGAGGGTTTCGCCGGCCAATGCCCGCAGGATTTTCTTTTTTTCAGTCATGATGCACCTCTTAGCGCTGCCCAATTGGCATAACGTTGATTTGGGTCAAGGAAAGATATCTCTGATCCGTGCCTTTTCAAACAAACCCCATTCGCCTGATCGCTTACGTGAAAATCAGGACCATTTAAACAGCTAGGTCTCGCGCAAGCGGAAAGATGTCAACCCTTCTGCGCTTGTCAGGGGCCTCACTCAGGATTAGATGCTTGCGCATGACGTTGACAATGCCCTCCCCCGACTCGCCCCTCAAAATTGGCACCCGCGGATCGCCGCTCGCTTTGGCGCAAGCCTACGAGACACGCCGCAGGCTAATGGCTGCATTTGATCTGCCCGAAGCGGCGTTTGAAATTGTGGTCATTAAAACGTCGGGCGACAACGCCCAACTGATCGCACAAGATAAGCCCCTGAAAGAGCTGGGCGGCAAAGGGTTGTTCACTAAAGAGATCGAAGAAGACCTCTTGTCAGGTAAGATCGATATCGCGGTCCACTCGATGAAGGACATGCCGGTTCTTCAACCAGACGGATTATTACTCGACACCTACTTGCCGCGCGAAGACACCCGCGATGCCTTTGTGTCCCCTAACGCTACTAGCTTAGCGGCCCTGCCCCAAGGCGCAGTGGTCGGAACTTCGTCTTTGCGTCGTCGTGCACAGTTGCTCAACTACCGCCCCGATCTAAACGTTGTCGAGTTTCGCGGCAACGTACAGACCCGCCTCAAGAAACTTGGCGAAGGCGTCGCTGATTGCACCTTCCTCGCCATGGCAGGCTTAAACCGACTGGACATGACCCATGTCGCCGCCTCGGCCATTGAGCCCGAAGAAATGCTCCCCGCCGTTGCGCAGGGCGCCATTGGCATTGAACGCCGCGCCGATGACGCAGCCACCAAGGCGCTGCTATCCGCGTTGCATGACACCCCGACAGGTCAACGCCTCGCCGCAGAACGTGCGTTTCTGGCCGCACTTGACGGGTCCTGCGAAACGCCAATTGCGGCCCTCGCAGAACTGGATGGCGACACGCTTAGATTGCGCGGCCAAGTGCTTCGCCCAGATGGATCCGAGCAGTTTTCCGAGGATCGCACTGCCCCGATCAAGGATGGTGCGGATTTGGGTCGCGAAATGGCCAAAAGCCTTTTGGACAAGGCCGGAGACGGCTTCTTCGACTGGCGCGCTTAAGCTGACCTGAGGGCAATTAACATCAAACTGAGCCAAATCTTCCACGATTTGGCCACGTTTCGCACCGACTCTGCTTTCAATTGAGTAGCAGAGGATAAACTCATGAACGCTTTGGTCAGACTGGGAACTGTGGGGGCGGAAAATTGGGACACTCTGGCGGCCGCGCCGTCTGGAAACGGATATCTGGTTAGTGAAACTGACGGGAATTTCCACCACACCGGACGCAACGAAGCCGTTTTACGCTTTATTGGCATCACCATTGTTTTTGGCTCACTGATCCAGTGGACTTTACCCGATGTCAATTTTGTCGGTGATGCATCAACCACAAAAGCTCTAATGTCCATTGCCTGTGCTTTGATCGGCATGGCCATTTATCGTTTTGCGATTAAAGGGCATCGCAGCCAAATCAGCTATGACCCCAAGAAAGGTGAGCTTCTCGTTTCAGCTCTAAATCGACAGGATCGCCAAAAGGGAATACGTCGCATCCCATTAAGTCGCGTCAAAAGCATTTACGTGCGCCGCTCCGATATGCCGCAAGGTATGGCAGCATTGCGCATTCGCCTGCAAGGCAACACAAGCGAGATCACCGCATTGCGGGGTCGTGCGTCAGAAATTGAAGTCTTGCATGGTCTGCTTTGCCGCGACATTCGCACTGCGAAATCAAAGCGCTAAACCCCGCGCAGGAGTGCTTTACTGAGCAACAGGCGGAGCAAATCCGCCTGTTTTGCGATCAGATCCACTTTGCTAAAGGCGGTAGACTCATCAGAACTGCATTCGCATCGTGCCCGGTTTCCAAGCCAAACTTGGTTCCCCGATCATATACCAGATTGTATTCGGCATAGAGCCCGCGATGCACCAGCTGTGCCTCCTTGTCACTCTCCCCGAAAGGTTGAACGCGACGCTTCTGAACAAGCGGGACAAAGGCCGGCAAAAACGCCCGACCAACATCTTGGATAAACGCGAAATCTGCGGCCCAATCGCCGCTGTTGTAATCGTCTAAAAATATACCTCCGACACCGCGCGCGCGACCGCGGTGCGGCACATAGAAATACTCGTCAGCCCATTCTTTGAAACGCGGATAAAGCGCGCTGTCATGTTTGTCGCAGTGAGACTTTTGAACACTATGAAAATGCGCCGTGTCCTCGTTGTATTCAAGGCAAGGGTTAAGGTCCGAACCACCGCCAAACCACCATGCATGTGGGGTCCAAAACATGCGTGTATTCATGTGGACCGCAGGACAATGAGGATTGCGCATATGCGCCACAAGGCTGATACCGGATGCCCAGAATTGCGGATCGTCCTTCATGCCCGGAATACCTTTGCGCGCGGCCATGGCGGCCTGTGCACGCTCACCTAGCGAGCCGTAAACAGTCGAGATATTAACGCCAACTTTTTCAAAAACGCGCCCACCGCGCATCACAGACATCAAGCCGCCGCCAGCATCGGAGCCATCATCGCTGGTACGTTTTGTTTCTGTAATCTCAAAAGATCCGGCAGGCAAATCTGAGAACGGCCCTTCCACATGGTTGCCCTCAAGGCCTTCAAATGCGGCTACAATTTCATTGCGCAAACGACGGAACCAATCACTGGCCTGCGCTTTTTCCTGTTTCATTGTGTCTGTCACGGTTTCTCCGAAAGGCCCTTGGCGTATTATTTGAGGCAAGTGCTACCAGCCCAGCCCCATTCGCGCCAGTGTCAGATTGGCACATTCAACATGTCTTTTTGATCGCTTAGTGCGCAGGCGCGGTCACCGGGTCGAGCAAAGTCCGCCCACCATCCAGCGTAATGATTTGACCGGTCATAAAACTAGACCCTTCGGACGCCAAATACTGCACCGTTTCTGCAAGTTCACCGGGTCCGGCGATCCGCCCAAGCGGTGTATGTTCCTCAATTTCAGTTCTGTATTCTCGATTGTCTTTCAGGGCTTGTTTAAGGCTGGAAGACATTACCGATCCAAACGAGACCGCGTTGACCCTGATACGCTCAGGCGCAAGCGCCACCGCCATAGATCGCGTCATCTGATCCAAGGCCGCAGTGGCCACAGAATACCCCAGCAAATCAGGATTGGTGCGACGCGCCGCAATTGACGACAGGTTCACAATAGAGCCAACCTGACCTTCTTCGCGGCCCTCAGACTGTTTCACCATGCGCTTGGCCACGATTTGGGAAAGGCGCAGAGACGTCATCAAGTTTTGCTGAAGCATGACATTGACAGAATCATCGTCCGGATTCAGCGCATCGGTCGTCATCACCTGACGACATCCATTGACCAAAATATCAATCTGATCAAAGGCATCCATAGTTGCTGAGATTAAATTGTTGATCGAAAGCTTTTCGCGCAAATCGCCGGCAAAGTAGCGAATGCTGCCTTCCTCTTTGCGCTCACCGAGCTCGGAGACCAAACCTTTCTCGTCCATGTCGGCAAACATGACGTTGGCGCCACAGTCCGCAAAGTGGCGCCCCACGGCCAACCCAATACCATTGGCAGATCCGGTTATGATCGCCGTCTTACCTGCAATTGAAAATGACACGTTCGATCCCCATCACCGTTGTCACGAATCTGTTCACCATACGCCTTTTCAACTCTTCTTTCGAGCCGGTCTATGCGCATGAAGAACCTTAAAGCGATTATCGCCGGCAACTTCCTCAACCCGCACAAAACACGCCTGCAGCGTCGCCTCATAAGGCAGGTGCCGATTTGCGACCATCCATAGATGGCCGGACGGCGCAAGAATACGCGCCGCATTCTGAATAAAGCTTACGCCCAGACTCGGTTCTGCCTTGCGTCCTGTATGGAACGGCGGGTTCATGACCACCACATCCACACGCCCTTCAGGCACGCTCCATGTCGTCGCATCCGCCCAATGAAACACCGCGCGGGCATCGTCTACATTTTGCTTAGCACACTCTAAAGCGACCCGATCCGCCTCAACCAAATGCAGATTACGGACATACTCATCAGCAAGACAACGCGCCGACAAATACCCCCAACCGGCCCCCAAATCCACAACCACACGCCCCAGTTTCTTTGGCAAAGCCTCAGCCAAAATCTTGGATGCAGGGTCAATATCGTCCGCAGAAAAAACGCCAGCATGAGTGACGAACTGTCCCTCAGCGGTTTGGCTTGGAACAGCAAGCCAGTCGCTAAAGTCACCACCAGAGAACCAAAATAGTTTGCCATGCGCTTTGGACACAGAGCCTTGAACAGTGGTGCGTTTGCGGCATTCCTTTAACATACTGTCGGCACCTTCGGTCTTTTGACCGTCAATGACCACGACATCCGCCACCGCAACGGCGCGTGCAACTAAATCGCGCGCCTGGTCCTTGGCCCGAGGCAAAATCACAATGGCCATCGCATAGCGCGCGCTTTCGCGCACCTCACAATGGTATCCCGCAGCCGAGAATGCATCGTAGTCGGTTTTTTGCGTAAGCACAATCTCACAGCGCTCTTTAGGAAGAGCACTCAGATCCAATCCAGCACGTGCCGCAAAAACGGCGATACGCCCTTCTGTCGGCACCGACAGGCCATAATCATCTACGGCCAGTGAAACTCTTGAATTTGACATGTTATCTGGCGATCCGCGAAACTCGGATCACTCCTTTTCCATGGTGCATTGCAAAGGATGCTGGTGACGTTGGGCAAAATCCATGACCTGCGTGACTTTGGTTTCCGCGATTTCGTGGCTAAACACGCCAACAACGGCCAAGCCTTTTTTATGAACCGTCAACATGATCTCAAATGCTTCCGCATGGCTCATGCCAAAGAAGCGCTCCAAAACGTGTACGACAAATTCCATCGGCGTATAGTCGTCATTTAACAACATAACCTTATAGAGCGGGGGCCGTTTGGTCCGCGCGCGGGTCAGAACACCGAGTTCCGCGTCTCCATCGTCATCCGACGGTGTGTTCATGAGCAAGGGCTGCATTTCCATAAGATTTGGTTCCGGCCTGGGTCGCTTTGCAATGGCTGTTATATAGCGTTCACATGGAGATCTAAAAGAGTTTTGGCAAATGAGAATCGCACTATGACGCAAAAACTTACAACAGTTGGTTTCGATGCCGACGATACACTTTGGCACAATGAGCGCTTCTTTCGCATGACTCAGGGGCGTTTCGAAGAGCTTTTGTCAGATTTTTGCGAGGCAGACCACCTGCACGAGCGGTTATTGGCTGCAGAACGGCGCAATAACGGCCACTACGGGTTCGGCATCAAGGGATTTGTGCTCTCAATGATCGAAACCGCAATCGAGGTCACCGACGAGAAAGTGCCGGCAACAATAATTGCCGAACTGATGCAAGCCGGACGTGAAATGCTGCGCCATCCCATTGAGCTGTTGCCCCATGTGCAAGACGTAATCAAAGAATTGTCCGAATCCTACCGGCTCGTGGTGATCACCAAAGGCGATTTGCTCGACCAAGAACGTAAGATCGCGCAATCGGGATTAGGTGAGATGTTTGAATGGGCTGAAATTGTTTCGCACAAGACACCCGAAGTCTACGAGACAGTTTTCGCGCGACACGGAGACGGCCCATCCCGTGCGATGATGATAGGGGACTCGATGAGATCAGATATTGTTCCTGCGATCAAAGCCGGCTGTTGGGCTGTCCACGTTCCGCATGGAGCGTCTTGGGAACTAGAGCGAGCAAACCCGCCAAACTACTCGGATCGCTACTTTTCAGTAAGCTCTCTGCAAGCGCTCCCAGAACTGGTTAACGCCATCAGTCAAACCGACGCACATTAGCGTCACAGCACAAATAGTGCCCCCTCTCACCAACACCCCAACATAGGCGATCCACTTTAACGTGTTGCTTGCAAATATAGGAAAACAAAACCTTTATCGTTTTTCGTCCCTGTGCTAGCCTTCTAAGAATAATAATGGCCAGACCGAAAAATCGGCGGCTTGAGGCAGATAAAGGGCAGTTCACATGAAGGCGCGGCAAATTAAGCCGGCCCGATTGAGCACATTATACTCATTTCGGGCGTGGCTCTTTTCAATACTAGCAGTGTGTCTAGTGTTGGGCACTCCCATTGGCGTTTTTGCAGCCCCCTACGCGGCCATGGTCGTCGATGCACGATCTGGCGAGGTGTTGCACTCATCCAACGCAGACCAAAGGCTTCATCCAGCTTCTCTGACAAAAATGATGACGCTCTACATTGCTTTTGAAGCGGTCGAAAACGGCGAAATCTCGATGGACACCAAAGTCACGATTTCACGCAACGCTGCTGCCGAGCCCCCATCAAAACTAGGCCTGCGTTCGGGTCAGAAAATTGCCTTACGTTACTTGGTCCGCGCCGCAGCGGTGAAATCGGCCAACGATGCGGCCACCGCAATTGGCGAAGCAATCGAAGGATCCGAAGCAGCTTTTGCACGACGCATGAACCGCACCGCCAAAGCCATGGGCATGAGCAATACGACATTCAAAAACGCTCACGGCCTGACCGAAGAAGGCCATTTGTCAACCGCGCGGGACATGACAACTCTGGGGCGCCACGTGTTCTATGACTATCCAGAGTACTACAACTTGTTCTCACGGCTTTCGACACACGCGGGCGTGGCGACAGTGCATCACACCAACCGCAAGATGTTGAATGAATACAGAGGTGCAGACGGCATTAAAACCGGCTACACCCGCGCTGCGGGTTTCAACCTTGTTGCCTCCGCCGAACGCGGCAGCAAGCGGGTCATTGCGACGGTATTTGGAGGCCGTTCAACAGCCACACGCAACGCAAAAGTCAAAGAACTTCTCGATCTCGGCTTCACGCGATCTGCCACTCAGGTTGCCGTTCGCAGGCCCACTCGGCCTGCCTATGGCGGCTCAACCAAAGCCACTGGTAAGACCATTCGAGTCGTAACCGCAGTTAAGCGTTCATTGCGCCCGCAACTTCGCCCGCTCAGCACTGAGCCGCAGAACCAGCCAGTTGTGGTTGCCGCTGCGACAGTGATTGAGCACGACATTCAATCGGCGTTGCTCGCGGCTCAAGAAAGCGACGAAGTCGCCGTAGCTGAACCGGCCCCTACGCAAGAGCCTGAGCAAGAAGACTTAACCTTGGCCAGTGTGAATCTCGCCGAGATCATTGCTGTGCCGACACGCGAACCAGAACCGCAGTCACGCACAGAAACCATGGTTGTGACCCGGATCTCCACATCTGGCGGCATGCATTGGGGCATCAATGTCGGACGATATCCCAGCCGGTATGACGCCGAGAAAATGTTGCTGAAAACGGCGCTGACTGAAATGTCTACGCTGGATGGGACATTGCGCAAAGTTGTTCAGAACTCTCGCGGGTTTGAAGCCAACTTTATGGGCATGACCGAAGAGACCGCCGCTTTGGCCTGTCGCAGACTACAGGCCCGCCAAATCACCTGCTACACGCTTGGTCCCAGCTAGTCTGATTTACGAAAAAATCATGGTTTAGCGGCGCACCCCGCCTATGACTTCGGCTTGTCATCATACTGCCCCGACAAAATGCGCTGAGCATCGCCGTCGGGGTCGTCATACTGATTTGAGCGCACGGTATAGACAAAGGCCAAAAGCCCAACGCCCCCTAAGATAAGCGAAATCGGGATCAGATAAGCAAGGATTTGCATTGTAGTTACCTCAGCCTCAGCGCGTTCAGCGAGACTGTAATTGAAGAAAGAGACATGGCCAAGGCCGCGATCAATGGTGTGGCAAGCCCTGCGACCGCAAGCGGTACAGCGATCACGTTATAGACGGTGGCAATGCGGAAGTTTTCCCGAATGCGCCGGATCGCAGAGCGCGAGGTTGTCAGCGACACAGGGATCGGGCGCAAATCCCCCCCAAGCAACACAATGTCAGATGCAACACGTGCGGCATCCAAAGCGGAAGCCGGAGAAATCGAAACATGCGCTGCCGACAGCGCGGCAGTATCATTCAATCCGTCCCCGACCATCAATACCCGATGCCCTTGATCCGCCAACGCTTGAATGCGTTGGACTTTATCCTCAGGCAGCGCCTCAGCCACCCATTGGGTGATACCCAGCTTTGTTGCCAGAGCTTCTACAGCGCCCGCGCTATCGCCGGAAATCAACGCAATCTGTTTTCCGTCCGCCCGAAGAGCCTCCACAGCGTCAACCGCGCCTTCCCGCAATGCATCCTCAAAAAGGACCGCTTTGGGAGTGGCTTCACCAATCGCCAAGAAAGCCGAGGTTTGCCCCAATGCAGAGGCTCCAACCCATCCCGCCCGACCGAGGCGCACATGCAGGCCATCAAAAACCCCCTGTGTCCCAAATCCAGGCACCTCTTCGATGTCTACGACTTCGACAGCTGTTATGCCCCGCGCTTGCGCAGCGGCACTTAGGGACCGGCTCAATGGGTGTGACGATCCAATGGCAAGCGCCAACGCGACTCCCAATTCGTGTTCCGAAAACGTGTCGAGATTGGTGACCTCGGGCGTTCCGGCCGTCAATGTACCGGTCTTGTCAAAAACCACTGTATCGACTTGCGCCAAGCGCTCCAACGCAGTGGCATGTTTGATCAGCATCCCCCGTCGAAACAGCCGCCCCGACGCGGCCGTGGTCACCGCTGGCACCGCAAGGCCCAAGGCACAAGGGCACGTGATTATCAAAACCGCCGCCGCGATGTTCAAGGCGGTCCGCACATCCAGAGTAAACAGGTACCACCCCAGAAAACTGAGTGCCGAAAGGATATGCACCCCCGGTGCATAGAGCTTGGCGGCTTTGTCTGCGAGGGTGGTATAATTTGAACGCCCCGACTCAGCGATAGCCACCAAATCCGCCATGCGATGCAAACTGGTTTCCTTGCCAACAGCACTGGCGCGGATCAGAAGCGGGCCGGTCAGGTTAACTTCTCCCGCACTCACCGCGAGCCCTTGTTCGACAAACACCGGAACAGTTTCACCCGTCAGCAACGAACGATCCAACTCGGATTGACCTTCAATGATCTCGCCGTCCACCGGCATCCGGCCACCTGGGCGCACAAGCACAAGATCCCCAACAGCCAGTTCACTCACCGCCACGGTTTCTTCTTGTCCTGCAAGCACTCGCACAGCACGCGGCACCTCTAACGCAGCTAGCTCTTCAGCCGCCGAGCGGGCCACGGCCCGCGTGCGATAATCCAGATACCGACCAGCAAGCAGGAAGAACACCAACGCCAATGCCGCATCAAAATAAGCATGTTCGCCCGATAGAGAGGTCTCCCAAAGCGAGGTCACAACCGCCAGAGCAATCGCGAGAACAATTGGCACATCCATGTTCAATCGTTTGTGCTTTAAAGCTCCCCAAGCGCTCACAAAAAAGGGCCGCCCCGAGAACAGAATTGTTGGCAAAGCAATCGCCGCCGAAATCCAGTGGAACATATCGCGCGTCGCAGCCTCAGCTCCGGACCAAACCGAGATCGACAACAGCATCACATTCATCGTTGCGAAACCGGCCACTGCAAGGCGCATGAGCAAATCACGTCCAGCTTTGTCGGTTTGTGTCGCGCTTAACGTGCCGGCATCCAACTCATGCGCTTCATAGCCAACCGCCTCCAGCGCAGTGACAAGCACGTCAGACGTAACATCTGGTCCGGCTTCAACTGTCGCACGCTTCAACGTTAGGTTCACCCGTGCAGATTTGACCCCAGGAACGTTGGCTAATGCAGTTTCAACGGTCGAGATGCACAACGCACAATGAACGCTTGGAACCGAGAGCGCCAGATTGGCGTCAGACGGCTGCGCTTGTGCTGCCAAAGCCTCGGCCGCTGGGGCCGCGTCACAGGCAGGACAAGCTGACAAACTGGGGCGGACAGTTGCTTCCATAGGTTAGCTTTTTTCCACGCGCAAAACCACGCGCTGATGGAATTCAGTACCATCCTGCGCAACCGCTGACATGCGGATATTCCAATTCCCAGGCTCAAGAGACGCATCTGCGACATAGGCTTGTCCGTTGAACGAAAAATCTGGCACCACGTCATCTTTGACATGTGTTGCCCGTCCCAGAACCGCATCTAAATCGCTGACCTGTACCGGTGCGCCCTGCTTATCGGTGATCGACAGCGTCAAAACGCCATTGGCGGCACGGGCCGAGACCTGCCATCCTAGGCTCTCCTGCGCCTCGCGCCGCACATCAAACTCTTGGCTTGCAACATAGGAGTTTTTCACTTCAAGCCCCGGAAACGTTGCAACGGCGTTCCAGGCAAGCGTGAGATTCACCGCAATAATGACAGTGAAACTGCCGATAAAAATCATCGCCATATGGCGACCCGTAAAACGGCGTTCCGTCATTAGTTTGTTCTCCCATTGAAAACCGTGTCTTTGTAGACCCGATCACCATTGCTTGTATCTTCCACCCAAAAGCGGAATTCAGTCCGAGCCACCAACGCGGCGTCCGCACCTTTCGGAGCGGTGACATATACGCGCTGCAGTTTCATTTCATCAGCTGGAACCTGAACGACGCCATAGGGCGTACCTTCCAGTGTCACGCGCAGTTCCGGATTACCATTAATAGAAATCCGGAACGGGCGTTCATCGCCATGCTTGTTGCGCAAACGTATTTCGTACGTGTTGCGAATAGAGCCATCAGACAAGGTGACGAAAGTCGGGTTTCGCACCGGCGCAACAGTCATTTCAATGTCAGACCGCATGAACAAGGCAATAACCAACGCGATACCAACCATGGACCATAAAGCAGTGTACATGACGGTGCGCGGGCGGAAAACATGCTTCCAAATGCTGCGCGGCGGCTGTCCCCCGCGCTCTCGCCCCTCGTCGGATAGAGCCAAATAGTCGATCAATCCGCGCGGTTTGCCAATTTTTTCCATCACGTCGTCGCAGGCATCGATACACAACGCGCATGTAATACATTCCATTTGCTGGCCATCGCGGATGTCGATCCCCATTGGGCAGACGTTCACACAGGCCATACAGTCAATGCAGTCACCCAGCTCTGTATCCTCGGAGCGCTTGCCTTTGCCGCGCGGCTCTCCACGCCACTCACGATAACCTACCGTGAGTGTGTCTTCGTCCATCATTGCGGCCTGAATACGGGGCCACGGACACGCGTAAATGCAGATTTGTTCGCGCGCGATAGCGCCAAAGAACACCGTTGTCGCCGTCATCACGGCAATCGTGGTGTAGGCAATCGAATGCGCCGTGCCATTAAACAATGCCACCAACAAAGCTGGCGCATCCGTGAAATAAAAAACCCAAGCGCCACCTGTCGCCAGCCCAATGAACAACCAAACGACAAGTTTAGTTGCTCTCAATCGCAGCTTGCGAAAATCCCATTTCTTTTGACGATGTAGACGCAAACGCGCGTTGCGATCGCCTTCGATCCATCGTTCAACAAGAATGAAAAGATCCGTCCAAACCGTTTGCGGACAGGTATACCCACACCAGACGCGCCCCAAGGCCGAGGTAAACAAGAACAACCCCAATCCCGCCATAATCAACAGACCCGCGACAAAATAGAATTCATGCGGCCAGATTTCGATCATGAAGAAAAAGAAACGCCGGTTGGCGATATCCACCAAAACAGCTTGATCCGGCAGACTTGGCCCCCTGTCCCATCTGATCCAAGGCGTGAGATAATAGATGCCCAATGTGACGGCCATGATGACCCACTTCAGGTTCCGGAAAACGCCTTTGACGCGTTTCGGAAAAATCGGTTCGCGCGCTTGATATAGTGACGGCTCGGAATTTGTACTCACGGAATCACACATCTCTTTTTTGGAATGAATCTAGTTTGATGTTTGTCTTGTCCCAACGCTACCACATCCGAGCTTTGATCTGTGTCAAATAACGCATGCCTATCTTGCCTTAAGTCACAATTACGCAGGGGCCACACGTGCTTGGGATGGTGTCAAACCAGTCCAGCTTTGAAATGCGCGATAAAATGAGTTCGGATCCTGATATGCCAGTAAATATGATATTTCTTCGACACTTAACTCTCCCGCCCGAAGATAGAACATCGATAGATCCGATCGTGTTTGATCTAATACTTTCTGAAATGTCTCGCCTTCAGCCGACAGATGACGTTGCAGGCTGCGACGACTCATCAACAATCGTTGACTGACGGCATCCACCGAAGCTTGGCCCGCAGGCAAGAGTTCCATCAGCGCATTGCGCACCCGCACAGACATAGGCGTATTTCGTCGTTGATCGGCCAGTTGCCTGTTCAACTGTTTCTCAAATCCCTTCCACATTTCATCGTTCTGCGAAATCAGAGGGCGCTGTGCGTCTTTCAATGTCAGAGTCAGACTGGGTCGATCTGCGGGCATGGCTCGACGGCCAAAATACCGATCATATTTTTCCCGATTACGAATGCCTGCCGGCATGCCTATCTCGGTGGGCAGAATATCCGCGCCCGTACAGTTGCGACATATCTCGAGAAAATACACCAACTCAAACGCCGCCATGCCAACGGGCATCACCTGATCCGCAGCTTGTGTACCTATCTCGAGTTTGACCCTTGTTTCACTGCGGGTCACAACCAGTTTTACTGGCGCGACAAGAGGTTTGAAGACAGCAAGTCGCTCGAGGCCGGTGACGATATTGGGGCTACAAGAAAAAGCAAAAAGTGCTGGGATGAATGGCCCCTTAGCCAAGAGCTTTGCCATTTCAAACGGCAAGTCTCGCGGACCGCCCTCCTCTAACATTGCATCCCACATCTGGTAAAACTGTTGGCCGGTCAGTCCGCGGCAATCTTGCTCAAACAGGTCTTGCGGTAAACCAGCCCTCTTCAAAGTACGCGGAAGGCTGATATTCAACAGCTCAAACAACTGCAAACTCGTCTTTTGAATAGGATATTTGGGTTGTTTTTGCATACTCACCTCGCCCAAACCGGAGACTATGCCACCGTCAATATCACAAGAGTTTTGAAAAGAGCACAATCGGCAACCAGATTGGCGCAATCTGCAAGAGAATTTAATTATCGAGGTTGCGGATAAAAGGTATCGGCCTTTCCAGGAAACGCGCGAACAGGACGGAAAGACCGATACCAGAACCCCATCTGCACCAGCAACAGGGGTATAGTGGCCCTCGCTAAATTATCGCTTCAGGCTGCTGCCACTATCTTACGCTGGTTCACGAGCCTGTGATTTGATCTCTGTCAAATCCGCAATAGGAAACGGCCGCCCATTGGGCGGCCGAAACGTTTGCAGCATTCACTTTTTGGCGATATTTGGGTTATTCGCCCCCACCAAGCTGATGCACATAAAGCGATACAGCCCGGATTTGAGCTTCACTCAAACGTGGCTGCCATGCAGGCATCACACCAAAGCGGCTATATTTGACAGTCTGGGCAATAGAATCATAGTCCCCGCCAAACAGCCAGATCGCATCCGCAAGGTTTGGAGCCCCTTGGAATTGATCCCCTGTACCGTCTTCCATGTGACAAGCTGCACAGTTTTCTTCATAGACAACTGCGCCTGCCTCAACCTTGGATGCATCCACTGGATCACCAGACAGCGACATGACAAAGTTAACCACCTCATCAATCTGCTCGGCTTCCAGAATGTCTCCAAAGGCCGTCATCTGAGAGTAGCGCGCATCGTCGTCTTCTTCGTTGCGGATACCGTGCTTAACTGTGAGATAAATATTTTCAATATCCCCACCCCACAGCCAGTCATTGTCCAGCAAGTTGGGATAGCCAACGGCACCCGCCGCGCCCGAACCGTGACACTGAGCACACCATGTTTTGAAGACAGCCGCGCCTGACGACACAGCAAAGCCGTTGAGCTCGGCGTCATCGACAATAGCTGTCAGATCTGCAGCTTCCAGTTTCGCATTTATCGGACCAAGTTTGTCTTCTTGCGCCTGAATATCTGCCGCCACATTGGCACGGGTTGAGAACCCAAGCACACCTGCTGTTGCACTCTTGATACCGGGCCATGCGGGGTAGGCAATAGAATAGCCGATCCCCCAAACAATAGTCGCGTAGAAGACCCAGACCCACCAACGCGGCATAGGATTATCGTATTCTTCAATACCGTCCCAGCTGTGACCAGTTGTTGGGATGTCCTTGTTTTCGTCAGTTTTTTTACTCATGTCCTCGCCTCCTCGTCCGTGGCGGGTTTATCATCATGCCGGAACGGGATACTGGCCGTGTCTTTGTATTCTTTGGTCGCGCCCGGGCGGAACACCCAAAACACGATGCCCAAAAAGAACAAGAACAAGAACAACAGCATCCAGCTATCAGCGAACTCTCGCAGGAAAGAATAAGTTTCCATGTATCCCTCCTCTAGCGCGATGCGTCCGGCGTGAAGGTTGAGAAATCAACCAACGTGCCCAGCATTTGAAGATAAGCGATGATCGCGTCCATCTCAGAGACACCAGAGTGACCGTCAAAGCTGCGTATGTTGACGTTGTCACCGTACCGCTCAAGCAGACCATCATAGTCGCTGTCAGGGTTGGCTTGCGCTCTAAAGTCAGCCTGTGCGTTTGCAATCATCTCTTCAGTGTATGGAACACCAACGACTGCATTCGCCTTCAGCAGATCGCCAACGTACTTGCCATCGAGCTTTTTACGCTCAAGGAAGCCGTATTTTGGCATCACTGACTCAGGCACAACAGACTGCGGGTCACGCATGTGATCCAGATGCCATTCGTCTGAATACCGACCACCAACACGGGCCAGATCCGGCCCAGTACGTTTAGAACCCCACTGGAACGGGTGATCATACTTAGACTCTGCCGCCAGTGAATAGTGCCCGTAACGCTCTACTTCGTCGCGCATTGGACGGATCATCTGACTGTGGCAGACATAACATCCTTCACGGATGTAAATGTCGCGCCCGGCCAATTCGAGCGGCGTGTAAGGGCGCATGCCCTCCACGTCCTCGATTGTGTTTTCCAACCAGAACAGCGGTGCGATTTGCACGATGCCCCCGACGGTGACGACCAAAAAGCTGAGAACCAGCAGGAGGGTCGCGTTGGTCTCGATTATTTTATGTTTGTCGAGAAGTGCCATTGCTCTGCCCCTCCTTATTCAGCTGGAACCGCAACCGTGAGGCTGGCTTCTTTAGCCGGGGCCTTACGGACGGTCATCCACAGGTTGTAACACATGATGATTGCACCAAGCAGGAACATAACCCCGCCCAATCCGCGCACCACATACATCGGGAACTTCGCAGCAACGGTATCGGCGAAAGAGTTCACCAAGAAGCCGTTCGCATCCACTTCACGCCACATCAGGCCTTCCATGATGCCAGTTACCCACATCGACGCGGCGTACAGAATGATGCCGATAGTCGCGAGCCAGAAGTGCCAGCTCACCAAGGACAGGCTATAAAGACGCTCGCGCTTCCACAGAACCGGAACCAAGAAGTACAAGGCACCAAAGGTGATCATGCCGTTCCAGCCCAATGCACCAGAGTGCACGTGGCCAATGGTCCAGTCAGTATAGTGGCTAAGAGAGTTGACCGCACGGATCGACATCATCGGTCCCTCAAAGGTCGACATGCCGTAAAAGCCCAATGAGATCACCATCATCCGAATGACCGGATCGGTGCGCAGCTTGTCCCACGCGCCAGATAGGGTCATCAGACCGTTGATCATGCCGCCCCATGAAGGCATCCAGAGGATAATCGAGAACACCATGCCCAGCGTCGACGCCCAGTCAGGCAACGCGGTATAATGCAGATGGTGTGGACCCGCCCAGATATACAGAAAGATCAGCGCCCAGAAGTGGATGATCGACAGCTTATATGAGAACACCGGACGTTCGGCTTGTTTTGGGATGAAATAGTACATCATCCCCAAGAACCCAGCGGTCAGGAAGAAGCCAACCGCGTTATGGCCGTACCACCATTGAACCATGCCATCCTGAACACCGGCCCAGACGATCACCGACTTAGACCCCCAGATAGACACCGGAATGGTCAGGTTGTTGACCACATGTAGCATCGCCACAGTCACGATGAACGACAGGAAGAACCAGTTTGCTACATAAATGTGCGGCTCTTTGCGTTTGATGATTGTGCCTAGGAACACTGCCAAATAGGCCACCCAAACAATTGTCAGCCACAAATCAACGTACCATTCTGGTTCCGCATATTCTTTGGACTGCGTGCCGCCCAAAAGGTATCCGGTCGCTGCCAAAACGATGAACAACTGATATCCCCAAAACACGAACCACGCCAGATTACCGCCCCAAAGGCGCGCAGCACTGGTGCGTTGAACGATATAGAAGGAGGTTGCGATAAGTGCGTTGCCGCCAAAGGCAAAGATCACCGCAGATGTATGCAATGGGCGCAGACGACCAAAATTGGCGTAGCCTTGGGCCCATTCGAAATTCAACACGGGGAATGCAAGTTGGAATGCGATAACCACGCCTACCAAAAACCCTACAACTCCCCAAAAAGAGGTTGCGATCACACCTGCGCGGATCACATCGTCCATATATTCAGTCTGATCATGTGCCGTAACTTTGGTCCCGAATGATCTGAGCGACCAGACAAACAGACCGAAAGAAACACCCATTATGATGAAAGCATGAATCATGTAAGCGAGATCGCGCGCATAGTTCGCGGCCATCATCGCAAACAGCGTGACTACGCCGAGCGCGATCAGCTTGAAGTAATTAACCATTTTGCGTCCCTTCGTCTTGCCCGGCGCGACTCCCGCGCGCCTAGGCGGTTTTTAGACTTATTCTTTATTGCGACTGGCAAGGCCTCGCCACCTTGATCTGCATCAAAGCAAGGACGCTCAATCGCGTCCTTAGATAAGTTTCGTAAAATGATGCGTTGCTCATAGCTGCGGGCTAATGTTGAGTTTTCAATGTATGTTTTCTAACACGAGACCGGAGCATGACCTACAAATCTTTGCTATGTGTGCTAACTGACCCAGACTTCGCCGATGCAACGCTTGCTCAAGGGGTCGCATTAGCGAGTTCTTATGACGCACACCTCGACGTATTGGCGCTTGGTGTAGATCGTAGTCAAAGTGGCTATTTTTACGCAGGTGCGGACGCCTTAATGCTGCAAGAGACGCTCCAGCGGGCGCGAGACGAAGCATCTGAGATTGAGGATCGTGCGAAAAAGACGCTCAAGAACACAAACGTACGTTGGGCGGTCGATTCAGGAGTCGCTCAAATCGCGGATTTGGGACGTCACATCGCAACCCGCGCAAGATTCGCAGATCTCGTCATATTACCAAAGCCCTATGGCGACACACGCGGTGCCGAGTTGGAGCCAACGCTTGAATCCGCGCTGTTTGAGGGACAGGCCTCCGTACTTATGGTGCCCGACGACAAACCGCCGCTTGTTGAGCCAAAAACAATTTGTATTGGTTGGAACGAAAGTTCCGAAGCTTTGGTCGCGGCGCGCGCCGCCCTCCCATTTCTACGATCTGCAGACATGGTGCATGTCGTGGTCATCGATCCCCCGACACATGGCCCGAATCGGTCCGATCCTGGCGGGTTGATTTCGCAATTTTTGTCCCGCCACGGCGCTCGAGTCGAAGTTGATGTCTTGACCCGAAATATGCCACGCGTTTCCGACATTCTTTTGCGTCACGCTCGTGAAACTGGCGCAAGTATGATTGTCATGGGCGCTTATGGGCACTCTCGGTTCCGCGAAGCCATTCTGGGCGGCGCTACCCGCAATATGCTAGAGCAAGCGGATATTCCAGTCTTTCTAGCTCACTAGATAACTTTAACGTTCTGCAAAAAAATAGGCGGGGCCAGCCCCGCCTTTATCGTTTCGGATTGGAAAACCGCATCAAACGGCCATGCCGCCGTCCGAATCATCACCCGCCTCATTCATCAACCGCGCGAAATCGGGCACAGTCACATGACGCTTACCTTTAAGCTGAATAACGCCGTCGCGTTTAAGCGCCGACATTTGTCGGCTCACGGTCTCAAGCGTCAACCCTAGGTAGTCCGCCATTGCTTCGCGTGTCAGCGGCAGATCAAAGACCATGATCTGACGGTCGGCATGCAACTTTAATGACGCATCGCGGCGCGCAATGATCGACAAAAGGCTGGCGATCTTTTCGCGGGCAGTTTTGCGACCGAGCACCAGCATCCATTCCCGCGCGGCATCAAGTTCATCCAACGTCATTTCGAGCAAACGTTGCGCAAGGTGTGGTGTCTGTTCCATCAATGATTCAAAGGGCTTGCGCCGAAAACAACACATCACAAGATCCGTTGTCGCCACCACATCATAGGCCGCTAACTCGCGCCCCGGTCTCCCGACAAAATCGCTTGGCAAAAGCAGCCCGACCATCTGGGTCCGGCCGTCTTCCATAGTCTGCGTAAGTGAAGCGATACCAGACACAACCGAGCCGACAAATTCCATCCGGTCACCAGACCAAATGACGGTCTGCCCGGCTTCGAAACTGCGGTAATATTTTATTTCCTCCAACCGCTCCAACTCATTGGTTTCACAGCGCGAACAAACCGCCCGATGTCTAATCGGACAATTCCCGCAGTCTTGGGAGTTGAATTGTGGAGTTTCAGTTACAACATTCATGTTCACGGTTGATCTGTATCAAGGATTGGTTCTGTAACGCTCTCATATACGTAGGCTCATGGAAACGGAAAAACAATTGGCAAAGCTGGGACTGTTCGACGCGAAAGTCCCTCGCTACACAAGCTACCCGACGGCACCTCACTTCAACAACGACGTGACGCCCGCAATTTTTGGAGACTGGATTCGCGCGATTGACGCGGGATCCACCATCTCTTTGTATGTTCACGTGCCTTTCTGCCGCCGTTTGTGCTGGTTTTGCGCATGTCGGACGCAAGGAACCTCAAGTGCGGCCCCAGTGGCAGCCTACCTTGAGACCTTAAAAAGCGAGCTGGCACTACTGAAGAAAAACCTGCCTCAGGGTGTCACCTTGTCGCGCCTCCATTGGGGCGGGGGAACGCCAACATTGCTCGAAGCGGGCATGATGGAAGACCTTGCAGGTGCTATTTTTGACGTAGCCCCCCTTTCGGAGGGCGGTGAGTTCTCTGTTGAGATCGATCCAAACGAAATCGACGAATCACGTCTGGCCGTTCTTTCTGCCGCAGGCATGAACCGCGCATCGATCGGGGTTCAGGATTTTGACGACGAAATCCAACAAACGATTGGCCGCATTCAAGGCTACGATGTCACGCGCGACGCGGTGGATATGATTCGTGCAAATGGCGTACACAGCCTGAACGCCGACATTCTGTTCGGCCTGCCGCACCAAAATCAGGAACGCATCACTGAGAGCGTACAAAAGCTTCTGTCACTCTCCCCCGACCGTGTCGCGCTCTATGGCTATGCCCATGTGCCATGGATGGCCAAGCGTCAGCAGATGATCCCTGAAGACGCGCTACCAACACCACAAGAGCGGTTGGCGCTGTTTGAGACTGCGCGCAAACTGTTCATGTGGGACAACTACGAAGAAATCGGCATCGACCACTTCGCCACAAAAACCGACGGTCTGTCTGTGGCTCAGCGCAACGGCACCCTGCGTCGCAATTTCCAAGGCTACACTGACGACACCTCTGATGTGCTCGTCGGCATGGGCGCGTCCTCAATTTCGCGTTTCCCTCAGGGCTTTGCACAAAACGCGCCAGCAACATCTGTCCACACAGGCGCCATTCGCGACGGTCAGTTCTCGACATCTCGCGGTCACACCTTCACGGACGAAGACAAACTGCGCGGCCGCCTGATCGAAGCCTTGATGTGTGACTTCCGTATTGATGCGACTGAAATCGTGGACACTTTCGGTATTTCACGCGCCAGACTGAACGAGATGTTCTCCAAAGTCATGGCCGAGTTCCCCGATGTTCTGGAACTTGAAAGTGACGGTCTGTCTGTACCACCAGCGGTGCGCCCTCTGACACGCCTGATTGCACGCTCCTTTGACGCCTATGATATGTCCAAGGCGCAGCACAGCGCCGCAATTTAACAGGCTACAACACGACACCGAAAAAGCGCGCCAAACGGCGCGCTTTTTTGTGCTTAACGCTCTGCGCTAGTTAACTGGCGTGTTCCAAGCTCGGCATCGCGGCCAGCAATTCGCGGGTGTACTCGGTCTGCGGATTGGAAAACACGCTCTCCGCTTCCCCCTGCTCGACCACGTCCCCCGCCTTCATGACCATAATTTTATGGCTCATGGCCCGCACCACATGTAAATCATGGCTGATAAACAGATACGCCAGCCCATATTTACGCTGCAAATTGCGCAACAGGTCCACAATCTGAACCTGCACCGTCATGTCCAGTGCCGACGTCGGCTCATCCAGCACCACCAGCTTAGGTCGTAAGATCATCGCCCGCGCAATCGCAATCCGTTGGCGTTGACCGCCGGAGAACTCATGCGGATAGCGATGCATGCTCGCCGGATCCAGCCCGACTTCTTCCATCACTTCGGCCACCAGACTGCGCGCATCGCGCCCGTCCGGCGTGCCATGCACACCCAACCCTTCTGCAATGATCTGCTCACAGGTCATGCGTGGGCTAAGACTGCCAAACGGGTCTTGGAACACGATCTGCATATGCTGACGCAGCGCACGCAGCTGACGTGTGTTCCATTGCCGCACATCCTGCCCGTCAAAGGTGATCCCCCCTTCCGAGCTGATCAGCCGCATAATCGCCAAGGCCAGCGTCGTCTTACCCGACCCGCTTTCACCAACAATGCCCAGCGTTTCGCCTGCCCGCACGTCAATGGTCGCGTCATTCACCGCTTTGACATGCCCAACCACACGCTTCATAAAACCACGCTGGATTGGGAACCAAACCTTGAGGTTCTCTGTCTGCGCCATCACTTCGGCAGTCTCGGCAACCGGATCCGGTGCCCCGACAGCGCGCGCACTTAAAAGCTTCTGAGTGTATTCATGCTGCGGATTGGCAAAAATTTCATCCACCGGCCCCGCCTCAACAATCTCGCCATCTTTCATCACGCAGACTTTGTCGGCAATGCGTTTCACGATGCCCAAGTCGTGGGTGATAAACAAAAGCCCCATGCCTTCGCTGGCTTTCAACTCCGCCAGCAACTCCAAAATCTGCGCTTGAATGGTCACGTCCAACGCTGTGGTCGGCTCATCCGCAATCAGGATGTCGGGTTTGTTAGCCAAAGCCATCGCGATCATCACCCGCTGACGCTGTCCGCCTGACAGCTGATGCGGGTAGGCCCCCAACCGAGATTCTGCATCGCGGATACCGACTTTTTCCATCAACTGAATAATCCGCTCACGTGCCTGCGCGCCAACCACGCCCTGATGCAACGCAAGGCTCTCTGCCAGCTGCTTTTCCAGCGTGTGTAGCGGATTGAGGCTGGTCATCGGTTCTTGGAAGATAAAACTGATGTCATTGCCGCGCACCTGCCGCAACCGCGCCTCATCCGCACCAATCATCTCTTGGCCTTCATAGGTCACCGACCCTGAGGTCTCGGCGCTTTGCGGCAACAACGACACAGTCGAGAGCGCGGTCACAGACTTGCCCGACCCGGATTCGCCGACCAGCGCCACGGTTTCCCCGCGGTCCACGCTGAACGACACGCCTTTGACAGCTTCAATCAACTTGCCGTCCTGACGAAACGCCACCCGCAGATTCTTGACGTCGAGAATACTCATGAAAATGTCTTCCTCGGGTCAAACGCGTCTCGCACGCCTTCAAAAATGAACACCAGCAGCGACAGCATGATGGCAAAGGTGAAAAACGCAGTGAAGCCCAACCACGGCGCTTGCAGGTTCTGTTTGGCCTGCAACGTCAGCTCGCCCAAAGACGGTGCCGAGGACGGCAAACCAAAGCCAAGAAAATCCAAGCCCGCCAGCGTGCTAATTGTGCCAGTCACAATAAAGGGCAGCATGGTCACCGTCGCCACCATCGCATTTGGCAGCATATGGCGGAACATAATCACCCGATTGGACACACCCAGAGCCCGCGCCGCGCGCACATATTCCAGGTTGCGCGCCCGCAGGAACTCAGCCCGCACGACGCCCACCAAAGCAGTCCAACCAAATAGGACCGTGAGCAGCACAAGAAGCCAGAAACTTCGCCCCAAAATCGCAAACAGAATGATGATGATATAAAGGCTCGGCGTTGCCCCCCATATCTCAATCACCCGCTGAAAGATCAGATCAACCCAGCCGCCAAAGAAACCCTGCACAGCGCCTGCCACAACCCCCACGATCGATGCCAGAGTGGTCACAATCAGGGTAAAGAAAATCGACAGCCGGAAGCCATAAATCACCCGCGCCATCACATCGCGTTTGCGATCATCCGTGCCCAGCCAGTTCTGGCTGTTAGGCGGCAACGGCGCAGCCCCTGCACGATCCACTGGCGTATCATAGCTATAGGGGATTAGCGGCCAAATTGCCCAGCCTTTGTCAAAGCCGTCCTCGACATAGGTATCCGCTGCAACCTGCTCCAGAATATCCTCAGGTTCATCCAGACAGAAATCCACGCCCCCCGTGGCAATCAAACATTGTACAACGGGGTCTTTGTAGTCCGCCTCGGTACGAAAATCGCCACCAAAGGCGGTTTCGGGATAGAACTTGAACACCGGCGTCATCAGCTCGCCGCGATAGCTCACCAGAATTGGCTTGTCGTTGGCCAAAACTTCAGCAAACAGAGTAATGCCAAATGTGATCGTGAAGATGATCAGCGACCAGAACGCGCGCCGGTTGCGCTTGAAATTGCTCCAGCGCCGTTGATTGAGAGGGGACAATGCCATCAGCCTTCCCTCCGTTCAAAATCAATGCGCGGATCAACCAGCACATACATCAAATCCGACAAGATACCGACCACCAGCCCGATCAGGCCAAAGATAAACAACGTCCCAAAAATCACCGGATAATCCCGCGCCACAGCGGCCTCAAAGCCCAATCGGCCCAACCCGTCGAGTGAGAAGATTGTCTCGATAATCAGCGAGCCTCCAAAAAACACGCCAATGAACACCGCCGGAAAGCCTGCGATCACAATCAGCATGGCATTGCGGAACACATGGCCATAGAGCACCTGTTTCTCGCTCAGCCCCTTGGCCCGCGCGGTCATCACATAGTGTTTCTTGATCTCGTCCAGAAACGAGTTCTTGGTCAGCAAGGTCAGCGTCGCAAAGGCTGCAATGGTTGAGGCAAACACCGGCAGCGCAATGTGCCAAAGATAATCCAGCGCCTTGCCCAACGGCGTTAGGCTGTCAAAATTGTCCGACGTAAGCCCCCTGAGAGGGAAAATCTGCCAGTATGATCCACCTGCAAACAGCACCACCAACAAGATCGCAAACAGAAATCCGGGGATGGCGTAGGCCACGATGATCATGCCGGACGTCCACGTATCAAACGGGCTGCCGTCATTGACCGCTTTGCGAATGCCCAGCGGGATCGACACCAGATAGGCAATCAATGTGGACCATAGCCCCAACGTGATCGACACAGGCATCTTTTCCAAAACCAGATCGGTCACCGATATCTTGCGGAAATAGCTCTCGCCAAAATCCAGCGTCAGATAGTTCTTCATCATCCCCAGAAACCGTTCCAGCGGCGGTTTATCAAAGCCGAATTCTTTCTCCAGCTGCTCGATAAACTCTGGCGGCAACCCCTGCGCGCCAGCGTATTTGCTGTTTGACCCGCCACCTGTCGTGCCCAGATTGTCACGCTCCAGATTGCCCAGATTATCGCCACCACCGGCAAAACCAGAGAAGACATCCCCCTGCCCCTGCTGCTGCGCGATGATCTGCTCAATTGGCCCACCTGGCACGAATTGTACCAGCGTAAAGTTGATAATCATGATGCCCAGCAGCGTCGGTATGATCAGCAGCAGGCGTCTAAGGATATAGGCTCCCATTTAGCGAAATGCGCCTTCTTGTTTCAGCTTTGTAGCCTTGTCCGCGTTGATCCACCAATTGTCCAGATAGCCAAAGCCAAACGGAGGCAGAATTTTGGGGCGTTCATAGATATCATAAGACGCCACCCAGTAGTTTGCGACATAGCCGTCAGGCACGATGAAAAACTCATGGCGCAATGCTCGGTCAAGCGCCATCAACGCTGCGTTTGTATCTTCCTGATTGGTGGCTTCAAACGATGCCTCAAGAATGGCATCAACCAAAGGGCTGGCCAACCCGGCAGGGTTAAACAGGCTGAACTCAGCCTCATCAGACCCATACATCTGAGTTAACCCACCGCCGGTCGACAAAAACGCGCCATAGCGGGTGGAATAAACCATATCATAGTCCCGCTCGCGAGATCGCAGCGTATATTGCGCCGGATCAATCTTGTCCGCTCTCGCAGCGATCCCGAGTGCCTGTAGGTTCTGCGCGTAACTCTCAATCATTGTCGCTGTCGATGCCGGAAGGCTGTTTGGATAAGGCATATCAACCGTCAACTGCTCGCCGGCAGCGTTGCGCAGCTTGCCATCGTCAGCGACGACCCACCCCGCCTCTTCCAGCAATTTGGAGGCTTGCCGCAGATTACGACGGTCATTCAACCTGCTTGAACCGGACGTGTGGCTCACGCGCACGGGTTCATTTAGAAACTCATCCGGAACCACATCCCCCAGCGTCTTTAAAAACGCCAATTCCTCACCCTGCGGCACGTCCTTGGCTTCAAGGTCCGTGCCCTGCACAAACGAACTTCGCGGAGAGTTCAAACCAAACAATAGTGACTCATTGGTCCACTCAAAATTAAACGCCAGAGCCAGCGCCTCACGCACCCGTTTGTCTGCCAGATTAGGTTTGCCAAGGTTAAACACAAACCCAGTCGGATCAGGCGGGCTACCATTAGGGATTTCTTCACGGATTACCGTGCCATCGTTGAACTTGGGAAAATCATAGCCCGTCGCCCATTGTTTTGGGTCGCTCTCAACGCGGATTGTGTATTCGCCAGCCGTGAACCCCTGAAAGGCCGCTGTGCTGTCGGCGAAATACTCAAGCCGGATGCTGTCGTAGTTGTGACGACCTTTATTGATCGGCAGATCTTTGGCCCAATAATCATCACGTCGTTTGTACACGATGCGACGATTGATATCATAGCTATCTAGAATATATGGCCCCGAACCAACCGCGATCTCGAGACGTGGTTCATCCAGACGGCGGCTTTCATCCGCCTCAAACCACGCTTTGGAGAATACTGGCGTATTGCCAACGGTCTCAATTAGGCTGCGGCGGGACACGTCGGGATTAAAAGTGAATTTGACAGTTTGCGCGTCAATCGCTTCTGCCCCAGTTACCATATGGCTCACGGCTTGGGCATAAGAGGGCAAACCTTGGGTGACAAACAATGTATGCGAATAGACGACATCTTCAGCTGTAACCTGTGTGCCATCCCAAAATTGTGCTTCAGGCCGCAGATTAAAAATCACCCAATTGCGTCCAGCATCATACTCAAGGCTTTCCGCAAGCAGCCCGTAGTATTGCCCGACGCTATCGTCGGTGCTCTGAATCAAAGTGTCATACTGGATCGTCGTCAAGGCACCCGAACGCCCTTTGCGCGAATACGGGTTCAGCGAATCAAACGTGCCCGAAGCGGCTACCGAAATCTCACCGCCCTTGGGTGCTTCGGGGTTCACATAGCCCAGATGCTCAAAATCAGCCGGATAATCGAGGTTGCCGAAATATGAATACCCGTGGCTGCGGATCACATCTTCGCCCTCAGCCCGCACAGCTTGGGCAGATCCGATCACTCCTAACATGATGACGCCAGTCACCAGCCATTTGTTCAAATCGCGAGATAGGTTACTCGCTTGACGCGCAACGCGGGCTCGGATCATGACAACTCCCCTGATATTATGACACAACGTGCCTTTTGATTGACCTCAAGCTAAAGGCGCGACGCCCCGACATTCAAGTTCGGATTGCATAAACTAGGCGTGAACTCAGCGTGCACTGTGTTTGGATGGCAGGAGTTTGCCAAATCTTCAAGCTGATGGGGAAGAGGTGAGAGGCTGGACAACGACCCAAACGGGACTCGTTACGGCTGCTTCCTTCCGGATCTGACCGGGTTGGCGAGGCGTCTACCCGCGCCAACCTCTCGGTACTTGATATAATGTGGCTCTTCAAAGGATGCAAGCGTTGGAGATCAACCAGAAGCACCGAGATCGATCTGAAACTGCATAAACCCGCACGTTGTCGCCCCCAGAGCCGTGACATTTTCAGGAAGCGCGCTTGTGTGACCCGAAACCACCGCTTGTTGACCACTTTCAAACGTGGCGACAACGCCGGGCATCTTGGCAAATCGCCAGGTTGGTACGGGATTGCTTTTCTGGCGACGAGATCCGCTAAGGTATTTCGCGAGAATTTGTCTCATCCCGGCAATTGGCCCCGCAACGACACGCTCTGAATGTATCCCCGGAAAGACCCCCCCACCGCCTGTGCGATAGTCGTTCGTCGCCAATAGGAATTCTTGTTTATGATCCAAAAGCTGACCACGCCAACGCACGTCCTGAACGCGACGCGCCTCAAAATCCGCGATCTCCCCGCCAATGCGATAGCGCGCAGGCTGTGTGAGATCTAGGGCATAGCTAAGCCCATAAATCGCTTCCCGATTATAGTACTGCGCTTCTCTTTCAAATAACCGTTGCTGGGGCACCCCCGGAAGCAATTGATTATACAGGCTAGCCGACATTTCTAGCCATTCAACGAGGTTTTCGCCTTTACACCGCACCAAGCTAATATGGTTCAGATAGGGTTGCATTTCGGCCAACGCGCGCACGGCGACGGGTCCCGCCGGAATATCTGCATAATTTTTTGCCCCCAAACGACCACCACATTTCATGGGCGCAACCGACGCCAAAACCGGCATATCCTTGAGCGGACCCTGAGAAAGCGCGTCTTCTAAAAAGGTCAGCTTCGCTTCGGCAACCACCCGCTCTGCCGCACAATCGGAAACCATGGAAAAATAGGTGTTTAATGGTTGAGGCAACGTTCCAATCACCTCACTGGCACGTGACACAGCGTCTGCTTGAGCCTCTGCCAACAGGCTTGTGACTCCCGTGCTTTCCTCAAAGTCCTCCCCCGCATCACCGCCAATCGCGGCCAATACTGAAACATGATGGTCAGCAACAAAAAAACCGCTCTCATCGATTTCCAGAGCAAGGTCGATGATCCCCAAATGCGAACCAACCGCACCGGGCATAACTGCAGGTTTGCCACACAGAGTTCCCCGCGTCGCATCTATGTCAGGGTGACAAGGATGCTTTGCCCCCGGAAAGACTTTGTGCGTGTGACCACATATGACGACGTCGAGATCTTGTAGTGCCGCCAAATATAGCGCCGCGTTTTCTGAGCGCTCTTTAAGAGGCTCTATGGAGATACCCGTGTGCCCCAAGGCAACGATGATGTCGGCACCTTTGGATTTTAGTTCTCGCACTTGCTCTCGCGCGGTTTCAACAATCCCCCGAGCAGTCAAACGACCTCCGATTCTAAGACTATCCCACTCAACCGTTTGCGGAGGCAGAACGCCAAACAAGCCGACTTTTAGGGATTTACGCACTTCGCCACCGGCAACAAGATCAACATTGAGAAGGGTATTTTGCCGCCATAATCCTGAGTACTCGATGCTTGCACGTGAACTGGTCGGAACAAGGTTTGCACACAGAACCGGAAAATCTGTCGTTTCCATCGCGTCACGCAATCTGGGGAGCGCCAAATTGAATTCGTGATTTCCCAAAGCGGCGGCATCGTATTGCAAATGATTCATAACCGAGACAACGGGGTGTGGCCCCTTGGCCGTCCCCTCGGCAAAAGCATCTGACAAAAACGATCCTTGGAGAAAATCTCCATTTTCCAACAAGAGACTGGGCACGGGCGCTTTGCGCGCTTGCTCAATCATGGTTGCCAAACGCGCTAGGGATCCAGACTTGGATTTTTGGTTCTTTGAATAATCATATGCCAACAACGCCGAGTGCACATCGCTGGTCGCGAGGATCCGGACACCAAATTGAGTTGATGTCAGCTTAACTGAAAACTCACGAAGCAAGGGGCAACCCGCAATTTACCAAAAAACAACGTACTAAAAAAAACTTCTTTAACCGGACACGTTCTTGCATCTTGCCCAAATTCCCTATGGTTGAAAGAGAAATCACCGCGCAACCAAAAGATAATCGCAAATCTGCTCCTAATTCTGTGCGGACTTGTGGTTGCTTTCTCAAAGCAATAGTGACCTGTCTGAGGCAGGAGGTAATCATGAAACACGCAGAAACAGTGATCTTCGGCGGTTCTTCGCTCAACCGGGCGGCCGATTTACGCGCCAATCCAGACGCCCTGACCAAGTTCGCAACTGCCGCTGAAAGCTGTGCGATCATACTTTGGCGGGGAAAACCACTGTTTTGTGGGCCACAACAAGAGACTTTGGTGCGCCTCCCCATTTCTTCTCCAATTCTTTCCGAGAGCATCACACCCCCAATGTTTTTGGGGCTGGAAGATGACAAAGCCTGTTTCGCCTATGACATCTCAGATTGGCAACCGGAAGATCTGGATGCAGAAAGCTTGGGCAAGCTTTTTGACCCAAGTTCTCAATACCACCCTTCACTCCCAACTGATCATCTATTTTGTGAACTCCGCAGCGTCATGTCGACACTCACAGCCCGCGATGCTGAGCTCGCAGCAACTGCCAAAGCTCTCTTTGGCTGGCACCGCACACATCAATTTTGCGCGGTATGTGGTAAGAAATCTCAAATGGCAATGGGCGGATGGCAACGGGATTGCCCAAGCTGTAACGCCTCGCATTTCCCGCGCACGGATCCGGTTGTAATTATGTTGATCACCAGCGGAAACAAAGTCCTAATCGGGCGCTCGCCCGGCTGGCCGGAAGGTATGTACTCACTTCTTGCAGGTTTTGTCGAACCCGGAGAGACACTAGAAGCCGCAGTGCGTCGCGAAGTCTTCGAAGAAGCCGGCGTACAAGTTGGTCGCGTCGACTATCTGGCCTCTCAACCCTGGCCTTTCCCGTCTTCCCTGATGGCTGGTTGCCGAGGAGAAGCGACTTCTGAAGAGATCACAATCGACCCGCTCGAAATCGAAGATGCTCTTTGGGTGACACGTGAGGACATGATGCAAATCTTCGCCGGAGACCACCCCCTCATCAATCCTGCAAGAAAAGGCGCGATTGCCCATTTCATATTACGCAACTGGCTTGCAGACCGGCTCGATTGACGCGACACTAAGCAAAACAGATTAAAACAGATCAGATTGAGGGCGAAATGGAATTTACCGGCAAAAACGATATTGATGTTCCAATTGATCATCTGTTTGAAATGGTAACAAATTTCGAAACTTTTGAACGATCTGCCTTGAGACGCGGCGCCGAGGTGACCCGAATTGACGACCTCATAAAACCCGGCATCGGCGCACATTGGCAAATCGGCTTCAACTTCCGAGGAAAGCAGCGCGATGTCGACCTTCAGGTTGTTGGTTTTGAACGCCCAAACGAATTGACCTTGCACGCAAAAGCAACAGGGCTTTCCTCTGACATCAAGATCGAACTTGTCCCGCTGTCGCGCACACGTACGCGACTTCAGTTCTGGTCCGGCCTGTCGGCAAGCTCTTTGTCCGCACGCCTCTTGCTGCAATCCCTCAAGTTGGCGCGCTCCAATCTATCGGCGAAATTGAACAAACGCCTGTCCAAGCTGGGCCGCGAAATGGAAGAGCGCTACGCAAAGCAATCATAGTCGCTCTTGCCTGAGATCAATTTCCTCGGTCGCGCGCGGCAGGATAGACGCCTAGAACGTTCACATTGTTCGTGAAATAGCGAAGCTCATCCATCGCCAGTTCAACATTGCGGTCCTCCGGGTGTCCTTCAATGTCCGCATAAAACTGCGTCGCGGTAAAGCTTCCCCCAACCATGTAGCTCTCAAGCTTGGTCATGTTCACGCCATTGGTCGCGAAGCCGCCCATTGCTTTATAAAGCGCGGCAGGAATGTTGCGCACTTCAAAAACAAAAGTCGTCATCATCTTGCTTCCAGCGCGCTTCGAGCTGTCAGGGTCGCGCGACATGATAAGAAAACGCGTGGTGTTGTGGCTATGATCCTCAACATCCGTCGCCAAAACTTTCAAGCCGTATATGTCCGCGGCCAATTCCGACGCCAAAACACCCTCGTTGCGCGCTCCGGTCTCAACCAATTCACGCGCCGCCCCAGCGCTGTCAGCCGCCGAAATGCCTACCATTTTGTGTTTGTTCAAAAACGACGCAGACTGCGGCAGCAGAACCAGATGGGCACGAACCGTCTTGATGTCTTCCATCGCAACATCAGGCAATGCCATTAGATTGATACGAACACGTACAAATGCTTCGTCAATGATGTGCAAGCCGCTTTCAGGCAACAGTCGATGAATATCCGCCACACGGCCATAAGTTGTGTTTTCAATCGGCAACATGGCCAACTCGGCAGCGCCGGATTTCACGGCCTCAATCACCTCTTCAAAGGTGTGACACGCCATGGGTTCCATGTTCGGTCGGGCTTTCACGCAAGCCTCGTGCGAGTAGGCGCCCTTCTCACCTTGAAATGCGATACGTGCTGTCATCTTGCTCAATTCCGTCCATTTCCTGCCACAAGGGCGTTTCGTCGCGGTAACTACACCTTGCTTTAGGCGAGAGGAAGCGGATAGATACCCCGCAAAAGCCACGAGACGGATACGTAGCATGTTCAACACAATGACACTGACGAAAACCCTGGGTGCCTTCTGTGGCGCTCTCCTAGTCTATCTGCTCGGCGTTTGGGGGGCCGATATTCTTTATACAACCGGCCATGACGCGCACGGCGACGGTGAAGTTCACCAAGCTTACGTGATCGAAGTCGAAGAAGACGCCCCCGCCGCTGAAGAAGGTGTCGAAGAAGGCCCCTCCTTTGAAGAGCGTATGGCCGCGGCCGACCCAGAAGCTGGAACCAAAGTGTGGAACATGTGCCGCGCGTGTCACAAAGTGGAAGATGGCGCCAATGCAGTTGGCCCACACCTCTACGGCATCGTAGGCCGCGGCGTGGATGACGCTGAAGGCTATGCTTATTCCGGCGCTCTGGAAGCTGTGGTGGACGTCTGGACCCCAGAAGCCCTAGACGACTTCCTTGAGAACCCACGCGCTTATGCACCTGGCACCAAGATGGTCTTCCCTGGCCTGAAAAAGCCAGAAGATCGCGTCAATCTGATCGCATATTTGGATAGCTTGGACGACTGACGGGTCGCCAACCCAAGACACTAATCAAAGGCCGCAGCGGAGACGCAGCGGCCTTTTTTCTATTTATGACTGGCCCAAGCCAGCTGCGCCTCTGTCTCAACGGCGCAAAACCGAACCGCCCGAAGACGCTCCAAAGCAACCTCTGGCAGCTCGCCGAGCTCGACCAACAAGCGCAAAATCACCATGCCAGAGCGGCCACAGCCCCCTCGGCAGTGTACAAAAATGCGACATCCCTGCTGCAACAGGTCCCGAATCTGTAAAGATAACGCAGCCCAAGACTGCGACGTGGCGCCTTCGGGCACGCAATAGTCTTCGATCGGGAACTGCCGCCAAGCGATGTTTTGCGTATTTTGCGACTCGTTCGGCAAATCAATGCCGAGCGCACGGACCTCATCGGACTGCGTGAGGGAGAGCACCATGGTCGCGCCCCACTCGGAAATCCGGCTTAAATCCTCGTCCAATGCCCCCCCAAGGCCCGGGAGTTCTCCAAGCGCAAGCCATCCGCCACCTGCCTCAATTTCATAAATTTCAAAAGCCATTCTCGCCTTGCCCACCCGGTCGCGCCTGCCTGGTCTTTTTTGGACCTTTACCCCAATGTTGTAGGCATAGCAGTGGACGCGCAGCCGCCCCCCGCATAACCTATACGTCGACACGGACGAATCCGTTCCAATCCGACGACAGGGCCCCACTATGACCGACACTCCCGACGCAGGCTATCAGGTTCTCGCGCGCAAATACCGCCCCGAGACCTTTGCTGATCTTGTCGGACAGGACGCGATGGTACGCACGCTCAAGAATGCGTTTGAAGCGGACCGAATTGCCCAAGCCTTTATTATGACAGGTATTCGCGGCACCGGCAAAACCACCACCGCACGTATCATCGCCAAAGGCATGAACTGCATTGGTCCTGACGGCGGCAGTGGCCCAACCACAGAACCTTGCGGACAATGTGAACACTGCGTCGCCATCATGGAAGGCCGCCACGTCGACGTGATGGAAATGGATGCGGCGTCCCGCACCGGTGTCAACGACATCCGCGAAATTATCGATTCTGTGAACTATCGCGCCGCCTCGGCGCGCTACAAGATCTACATCATCGATGAGGTTCACATGCTCTCCACCAGCGCTTTTAACGCGCTGCTCAAGACGCTTGAAGAACCCCCTGCACATGTAAAGTTCATCTTTGCGACCACCGAGATTCGCAAAGTTCCGGTCACAGTATTGTCGCGCTGCCAACGCTTTGATCTGCGCCGTATTGAGCCCGAAGACATGATCGGCATGATGCGCAAAATTGCTTTGTCCGAGAAAGCCGAAATTGCCGACGACGCCCTAGCCCTTATCACCCGCGCTGCCGAAGGCTCGGCACGCGATGCAACCTCTCTGCTGGATCAATCGATTTCGCATGGAGCGGGCGAAACCACCGCCGATCAGGTCCGCGCCATGCTTGGTCTCGCTGATCGAGGCCGCGTTCTGGACCTGTTTGACATGATTCTGCGCGGCGATGCCGGTGGCGCTCTAAACGAGCTTTCCGCGCAATATGCGGACGGGGCCGACCCTATGGCCGTGCTGCGCGATCTGGCAGAAATCACCCATTGGGTCAGCGTTGTCAAAGTGACCCCCGAGGCGGCGGAAGACCCGACAGTCAGCCCCGATGAGCGCGCGCGCGGCCAAGCCATGGCGGACGCGCTGCCAATGCGCGTACTCACTCGCATGTGGCAAATGCTGCTAAAAGCCCTCGAGGAAGTTGCCGCCGCCCCCAACGCGATGATGGCGGCGGAAATGGCGATCATTCGTCTGACTCATGTTTCCGATCTACCCAGCCCTGAAGAGCTCGTGCGCAAGCTCCAAGACACACAGCGTCCCCCAACACCCCCAATGGGAGCTCCCTCAGGCCCGAGCGGCGGCGGCGCCCCGCAAGGGCACAACGGCAATGCCCAATCCAGTGGTGTCGTCGCCTCTGGCGGCAATGGAGGCCCTTCGGCAGCACTCGAAGTGCACACCTCCAACGCACTGGCCCGTTTTGCCACGTTTGAGCACGTCGTCGAGTTGGTGCGTAAACAGCGCGATGTGAGACTTCTGGTAGAAGTTGAGACCGGCGTGCGGCTAGTGTCCTACCAACCCGGGCGGATTGAGTTTGAACCCGCGCCCAAAGCCCCAAGCGATCTGGCACAGCGGTTGGGATCACGACTGCAAACGTGGACAGGCAACCGCTGGGCGGTGACCGTTGTAAACGAAGGCGGTGCACCCTCCATCGCTGATCTGCGCGACGCAGCCGACAATGCCATACGCACAGAGGCGCGCGCGCATCCGCTTGTGCAGGCCGTATTTGACGCCTTCCCCAAGGCCAAAATCATCGAGATTAAAACGCGTCAAGAAATCGCCAACGCAGCCCTTGCCGAGGCGCTTCCCGAAGTCGAAGACGAATGGGACCCATTTGAAGAGGACTAAGCCGGGACTACGCCATGCCACGCCGCCGCTTTATCCAAGCTGACGTTTTTTCCTCTGACCCGACATTGGGCAACGGCCTCGCGGTTGTTGTCGACGGCGAGGGTTTAAGCGACGCCCAAATGCAGGCCTTCGCGGCATGGACAAATCTCGCCGAGACCACGTTCTTATTCCCTCCGACGGACCCGACCGCTGACTACCGCGTGCGTATTTTCACACCGGGTCGCGAGATGCTTTTCGCCGGTCACCCGACTTTGGGCAGTTGTGCCGCATGGCAACATGTCGGAAACATCCCCGCCTCACCAAATGTGGTCCGGCAACAATGCGCCATCGGCATCGTCGAAATTGACCTAAACGGCGCACAGCGCGCCTTTGTCTCGCCCCCAACCACTGCCGCATCGATGCCCCCCCAAAAACGCGCGGAATTGATTGCGGCAATGGACATCACCGAGGCTCAGGTCAAAAACGCAATTGTCCTAGACAACGGGCCTGTCTGGCATCTGTTTGAGCTGCACAGCGCGCAACAGGTCCTTGAAGTTGACGAATCCCGCGTCCACTGGCCTGACCACCAAGGCCTCGCTCTATTCGGCGCTTACCCCAAAGGCGCGGCCTGCGACTTTGAAGCCCGCAACATCGCGCCTTCCTCCGGCATGTCCGAAGATCCGATCACCGGGTCACTGAACGCCGCCATCGCCTGTTGGCTTTTGGAGCAAAATCGCCTGCCAGACACTGCCATCGCAGCCCAAGGCACAAAGATCGGACGCACAGGCCGTGTTCACTACCGCCAAGACCCCGCTCGACCAGGCCAAATTCTGATCGGTGGCGACGTCAATATTTTGATCGAAGGCACCCTTGATCTCTGAGCGCGCCTTGTAAATAAGGCTGCGCCCTCGTATCTAAGCAAAACATACTTCAGGAGACGCAAGATGCTTAAAGGACTTGGCAACCTCG
The DNA here is from genome assembly GCA_900143615.1 of Rhodobacteraceae bacterium Alg231-30. GTDB lineage: Bacteria > Pseudomonadota > Alphaproteobacteria > Rhodobacterales > Rhodobacteraceae > Shimia. The sequence goes on along the minus strand of FREU01000001.1, from coordinate 338,986 downwards.
GCGACATGGCCGGAATGATGAAAAAAGCTCAGGACATGCAAACCAAAATGACCGAGATGCAGGACGAGCTGCACAATATTATGGTTGTCGGTGAGAGTGGTGCTGGCCTTGTTAAAGCAACCGCCTCTGCCAAGGGCGAGCTCAAAGCGCTGGACATCGATCCCTCAATCTTTAACGGCGACGACAAAGAAGTGGTCGAAGACCTGATCCTCGCCGCAATCAAAGACGCCCAGAGCCGCGCCAGCGACCGCGCTCAGGAAGAAATGGGCAAAATGGCCGAAGGACTTGGTTTGCCCGCGGATATGAAACTGCCATTCTAAAGACTTGCGTTGCCCCGGCTTCTTCTCTGTATAAATACTTAAAAGAACACCACTAAGGGGCGAGCACCATGAGCAGTTCGGAAATCGACAACCTGATTGAGATTATGGCCAAGCTCCCGGGGCTTGGCCCACGGTCTGCCCGCCGCGCTGTGCTGCACTTGATCCGCAAACGCGGACTTCTGCTGGCTCCCCTTGCGGATGCAATGCAAGAAGTGGCAGTTTCCGCCCGTGAATGCCTTAACTGCGGCAACGTAGGAACCTCTGAAATTTGTGACATCTGCGCGTCCGAGAAACGCGCCACAGGCGAGCTCTGTGTGGTTGAGGACGTCTCTGATCTTTGGGCTATGGAGCGCGCGGGCGTCTTTAAGGGTCGCTATCATGTTCTTGGCGGAACGCTGTCCGCGCTGGAAGGCGTCGGCCCCGAAGACCTGTCCATTCCACGCCTTCTGGATCGCATCACGTCCGAGGGCATCACCGAAGTCATTCTTGCTCTGAATGCCACAGTGGATGGACAAACGACGGCACATTACATCGCGGATCAACTCGACGGACAACTGCGCCTGACGTCTTTGGCACAAGGGGTGCCTGTGGGCGGTGAGCTCGACTATCTCGATGAAGGCACAATCAGCGCGGCTCTGAACGCACGCAAAACGCTCTAAGCTCTCCGCGCGGCGGGCGCGGAACCTGGCATAAGACGTCACGTTGACCCGCCGCCTGAACCATGTCCTCCCGCCAGCATTTGCACATCAAAGATGCCCAAAGCCTGTTGGGCCATGCAGCCGCGCAAGCGCGCCTGCGGGTGCGCTCCAATCAGCAAACATCACAACAAAAAACCGCGCCCCTTGCGGAGCGCGGCGAAACTAAACCGAACCTTTGCCACGCATTTAGCGTGGCTGTTCGTCCTCATCTTCGCTTCCTGGCAAGTTGAAGAAGCTATCCGCGTCGGTGTAGTCGCCCTCTGCTTCCTTCTCGTCATCGCTGTCGTCGCTCAGACTAAAGGTTTCCAGACCTTCAATCGCAGTTGGAATACGCGGCTCGGCTTCCATCTCCAAAGACTGCTCTGTCGACACCAGCTTACGGCGCTCATCATCACTCATGACGGAGCCTTCAGCAGCTTTCTTCGCAGCCGCCTTCTGAACCGCTGCGTCAAGCTCGGACTGTTTGCACAGTCCCAATGCAACCGGATCAATCGGCTGAATGTTGGCAATATTCCAATGGGTCCGGTCGCGAATCTTCTCAATGGTTGGCTTGGTTGTCCCAACCAGTTTACCAACCTGCGCATCGCTCAGCTCGGGATGGAATTTCACCAGCCACAAAATGGAAGCCGGACGGTCCTGACGTTTGGACAGCGGCGTATAGCGCGGTCCACGACGTTTTTCCTCACCCTGTGCAGCGGCGTTGAACTTCAGCTTCAATTTAGACAGCGGGTTTTTTTCTGCCGTTGTAATGTCGTCTTGCGTCAACTGATTGTTGGCAACAGGGTCAAACCCTTTGACGCCGGTCGCAACATCGCCATCGGCAATGCCCTGGATCTCAAGCTCGTGCATACCGACAAAATCAGCGATCTGCTTAAAGCTCAGCGTCGTGTTGTCCACCAGCCAGACGGCGGTTGCTTTGGGGTGCAGCAGTTTGGCCATGTGCATAACTCCTTTAACATATATCTTCCCCGTTGCCTGACCTAGCAGGCGGCACCGATCTCTGGTGCGGGTTTCCGTTGTCGGGGAACTTGAGGCGGATATAGTGCGTTCTGAGCAAAAAGGGAAGAGTGAATGCGCGCACTAATATTTCTGGTTTTTGGAGTGTGCCTTGCCTCTCCGTCACTGGCGGATGGAGAACAGGCGGGAGATTTTGATTATTACGTGTTGGCCCTCAGTTGGTCGCCCAACTGGTGCGCCATTGAAGGTGACGCTCGTAATTCCCCCCAATGTGATGCCAACGAAGATCACGGCTGGATCCTGCACGGCCTATGGCCCCAGTATCATCGTGGATGGCCTGCGAACTGCCGCACACCGCACCGCAATCCGCCCCGGAGCCTCACCAGCACCATGTCCGACATCATGGGCACCTCGGGTCTTGCTTGGTATCAATGGAAAAAACATGGCACCTGCTCGGGCCTGTCAGGTGAAGACTATTTTGAAACCGCGCGGCGCGCCTATGACAGTGTGACGCGCCCGCCGGTGTTTCGCAAATTGGACAACTCGATCAAGCTGCCTGCCGCGGTGGTGGAACAGGCCTTTCTTGAAGCAAACCCAAGGCTTGACGCGGACATGGTCACTATCACCTGCCGCGACGGTTTCATCCAGGAGGCGCGCATCTGCCTGTCAAAAACGCTTGATCCGGTACCCTGTGGCCGCGACGTGATCCGCGATTGCACCATGTCTGATGCACGCTTTGATCCGGTGCGTTAGAGGTTGTCGATACGAAAGCGACCGCTCTTGGCTTCGGCACATTTGCGGCTCGAAAACTCAGCGCTCGACGATGTCCAGTTGACCGCTTGCACTTGCCGCCCTGTGGCGCGCATGTAAAACGGCACGAAGGCACCGCTGTCGCCGCCTTGCGCAGCACGGCTCATTTCTCCGCAGTACACCCGATCCCCATTACTCAGCGCCATGACAGTCAGTGGAGCAAATCGCGCCTGAGCAGGATTGTCGGTTTTCTCAGCAATCTGGTTCTTGGCCCAAAACACGTCTTCCGTGCTTGGGTTGATCGCGGTTGTTGTGACAGCCGTCGACCCCGCACCGCACGCCACCAAAACAACGAAACCTGCCATCATCGTTCCAATTTTCAGCATATTCCGACCTCCAAATGCCCATGCTTTTGGCGGGGTGTGGCATGTCAATTTGGCATCATTCAGGCGAAAACGAAAAAACCCGGCCAAATTGGCCGGGCTTTTTAAATTCTTAGCACAACCTGCTTAGTGCAGCTTTGCGTCAACTTCTGCGATACCCGCATCGATCAGCTTGTTGGCGCTGGCAGCAGTCATCTGCTTGGCCACAACATCGCGCGCGGCCCCAATGGCCACCACAATTGCCTGATCACGGACTTCTTTAACTGCAGCAGCCTGAGCCGACACAATCTGATCTTCCGCCGCGGCCAAACGGCGTGCGATGGATTTTTTCAGGTCGTCCTTGGCCAACTCAGCAGCATTTTCAGCTTCGCTCTTGGCGTGCTCAACAATCCGAGCTGCCTGTTCTTTGACTTCTTGTTGCTTGCGCTCATAAGAGGCCAGAACAGTCTGAGCTTCTTCACGCAGCGCACGGGCTTCGTCCAACTCGGACTTGATGCCGTCCGCACGCTTGTCCAGCATTCCGCCAAGCATGGCCGGAACTTTGAAGTAGAACAAAACGCCGATAAACAGCAGGAAACCAAGCAGAACAATAAAATCTGTGTTGCCCAGCGAGAAGAACGGACCACTTGCAGCGAATGCAGGTGCGGCGCTCAGGCTTGCGGCTGTCAGGGCAGCGAGTGTGGTGAATATCCGCATCATCTTACCCTTTCATCCGCGCATCGATGGCAGCCGAGACATCCGCCTCATCTGCTGTACCACCCAATGCGGCGACAAGCTCAGCAGCCGTATCATTGGCCACTTCTACAACGCTTTCCAATGCTCCGGCGCGGATCTCGGCAATAGCTTTTTCCGATTCTGCGGCCTTGGCTGCAATCTCGGCGTCTGCTTTAGCGATCGCCACGTCCAGATCCGCTTGGATCTCGACCTTGGCTTCAGCAACGATGCGCTGCGCTTCAACGCGGGCATCAGCCAGAGCTTGGTTATAAGCATCTTCGGCCTCAAGGGCCTTCGCTTTCAGCTCTTCAGCTGCAGCGATGTCATTCGTAATTGTCCCCTGGCGCTCAGCCAGAACAGCCGCAATGCGCGGCAGCGCGATACGCGACAGGACGAAATAGATCACAACCAATGTGATCAAAAGCCAGAAAATCTGGTTACCCCAGTTCGAGAAATCGAGCTGTGGCATGCCGGGAGCAGAGGCAGCCTCTGCGGCGTGACCCGCGGCGTCGTGTGTTTCGGTCGCCATGTCGTCCTCCTGGGAACTTCCGTGTGATTACGGGTGGGGCACTCAGCGGCGCCCGCACCCGCACGTAAGGATGTTTCCGTTCAGATTAGACGGCGAACATCAGCAGAAGCGCAACCAGGAACGAGAAGATGCCCAGTGCTTCCGCAAATGCGATACCGATGAACAGAGTAGCTGTCTGCGAAGCAGCAGCCGAAGGGTTGCGAAGTGCGCCGGCAAGGAAGTTGCCTGCAACGTTACCAACACCGATCGCGGCTGCGCCGGAACCGATTGCTGCGAGACCTGCGCCGATGTGTGCGAGTTGACCTTCCATGAGTGTATCTCCTTACGTTGGAAGTTAGAATTCAAAGTGAAGTTACGAACCTGTGAGACAGCGGGACATCTGCCCCGCATGCCGTCTTAGTGCGATGGATGCAGAGCGTCCTTAAGATAAACACAGGTCAGAATGGTAAAGACGTAGGCTTGGATAAAGGACACAAGGACCTCCAAACCGTACATCGCGGTGATTGCGACAACCGACAGCGGGCTGACAACAGCGATCGCGGCGAAGCCTGCGAACACTTTGATCACCGCGTGGCCTGCCATCACGTTACCAGCAAGACGAATGCTGTGGCTGACAGGGCGCACAAAGTAGGAAATGACTTCGATGATGGCCAGAACCGGACGCAGCGGCAGCGGTGCCGATTTCACCCAGAACAACCCCAAGAAAGCCGCGCCGTTTTTCGCAAAACCAACCACAGTCACGGTCACAAAGACCAACAGCGCCAGCACAACGGTGACAGCAAAATGCGATGTGGTGGTAAAGGCCATCGGCACCATGCCAAGAAAGTTGGCGAACACGATGAACATGAACAGCGTCATGATATATGGGAAGAACTTGATGGCATCTTTGCCAGCGACATCTTCAACCATTTTGTAAACAAAGCCATATGCCAGCTCGCCAACCGACTGGCTGCGGCTTGGCACGATGGCGCGGCGGCGTGTGCCGACAACCATCAGGGCAACCACACACACAATTGCAATCGCCAGCCACAAGGTGACATTGGTGGGTGTGTACCAGTTGATCACGTCACCGCCAAACAACGGCTTGACGATGAATTGATCCATTGGGTGGAATACCAGACCGCCGGTCTCTGCGCCGTGTGCTTCGCTTGCCACGTTCAATCCCTCTCGTCTTTACTGGCCTCTTCGGCCAATTTCTCCGCCTCGATCTCTTTGGCGCTGCGCAGCATCGTCTGGATGCCTGCAGCAAGACCGAGCATTGTGAACAGCACCAGAAAGATCGGGATTGTCCCGAACAGGCTGTCCAGCCCGTATCCGATGCCAAAGCCGATCCCAAGACCGGCAACTAACTCTATCACCATGCGCCAGGCCAGATTGGCCGCCGAATAGTGCTCGTCAACACGGGGTTTTGGGTCCTGGGTTCTGCGAACCTTCTCGATCCGCTCCTCAAGACGCTTCATGCTGTCCTTATGGTCCGGCTCGGTCACGCGCAAATTACCCCTCGCTAACGTTGGCGCATTGCTACGGTGCAGCACGGCCCGAGTCAATGAAATGATTTCACGCCACAGACATGACTTAAACTATTGTTTTAAAATAATATTATGTCATGCATGATTTCACCACACTCGCAACGACAGTCCGAAATTTGGCATTTTCGAGCCATACTTCAAATTCAACCATTTGGTTGATTAAGAAAATGCCGCCGTACGTCTCAACCACGCAGATCTGCGGTTTCCTCCAACAGCCACCCACGAAAGACGCGTGCCGCACGGTTACGACTGGCGCGATCCGCTTGAACCAATCGCATTGCCCCGTCGCGCACCCCTTGATCAAAACACCTCACAAGCCGGCCGGCATCACAATCCATTTGTGCACAATCCCGAGACCCAAGATAGACGCCCTGCCCGCAGACCGCTGCCTCAAGCGCCAAATCTGCACTTATCCGCCAGCCATGCGCCTCAAAGGGCGCCGCCTCCAATCCCTGAAGCTCAGCCCATCGCGGCCAAAGGTTTGCGTCCCGCTCTCGCAATCGCGCATACTCTAGAACATCCTTTGGCGACTGCCAGCCTTCCGGACGTAATTCTGGAGCTGCGTAGACATAAAGAGGCGTGTCGCTAATCAAATCCGAAGCCACCTGCAAGACACCAGTATGGGCAAAGCGGATCGCCAGATCAGCTTCATAGCGGTTCACATCGGCCAACGCCTTGCTCGCCTCAAGACGCACCTCTACCCGCGGATACTGTGAATGGAACCGATCCAGCATCGGGAGGAGCACCTTGCGCGCAAACAATGGCTCACAACTCACCACCACAACCCCTTCGGCTGATCCGCCCAGCCCCTCGGTCGCTTCTGCGATCAGATCCAGCGCCGCCGTCACTTGCCCAAGATAAGCCCGCCCATCCCGGCTCAGCTTAATGCCGCGCGGCAAATCGCGAAACAGCGACACCCCCAGACGATCCTCCAATCCCCGCACGTGACGGCTGATTGCGGAATGGCTCACTCCCAGCTCCTCTGCGGCGCGACTAAAGCTTTGATGACGCCCCGCAGCCTCAAAGGCACGCAGAGCATTCAAGGGCGGCAAAGAACGTTGCATCATTCTAAACATGTGCATTTTTTGCACATGTGGTGTCAAGAAGCTGTTGTTTCAACGTCCATGCCTCCCGCGTATTCTGATACTATACCGTCACATGGAGGCCATTATGCCAATCGTCGCAACAAGAAAGCCGTCGCCATTTCATGAGATTTTCTCACACATCAAATCTCTAAATCGCAAACAGTTGCGCCGATTTCGCACGTCCAATAGATCGCAAGGTGCCTTGCCAAGCGGAGACCGCTTCGCGCGCGACATCGGTCTTTCCTCCACCGAACAGGCCCTGCACGAACTGCGTCTGCCAAGCCAAAGCTGGCACCACCGCGGGTTCTGATCCCTTTCCCAATCTATTCCTACGCGGTAAGAGCACTTATGGCTGATGCTCTTGATACCGTCTTTGCTGCCCTTGCAGACCCAACCCGCCGCGCGATTCTGTCGATGCTGCTGGAAGACGACATGGCTGTCACAGACGTCGCCGAGCCATTTGACATCTCGCTTGCCGCAATTTCCAAACATCTTGTTATCCTCACCCGTGCCGGATTGATCTCTCAGGAAAAACGCGGCCGTGTGAAATGGTGCAAGCTGGAACCCGACGCGCTCAAACAGGCCTCTGTCTGGATGCAAAGCTTTGGCCAGTTCGAGCCGGTTAATCTGGACGCCTTTGAGAGATTTCTCGAAGAAGAATTAGCCGATCCACCAACACCGCTCTAAGTCGGCGTTAGACCATGTTCCCAGCAGTAAATCCCGCAAATCAGATGTAGGTTAAACACCTCCTGCAAAACATAAAAATTGACATACCTGCGATATAGACAAGCGCGGCCAAAACCCATTCAGTCCCGCCGAACCTGCCGGATTTTCGCTCCAGATCGCCCGGCAAAAACGCCACGGGGATGACGGGAGATCACAGCGAATGCTGAGCCGAACTTTAGGCAGAGGTCTGCAAAGGTCACATGCCTGCAAAACCCCAAAGCATTCTTTTTTCTATCTGCTCGCTGTCTCATGGTGGCTTCTCGCGGCCTGTGCCCCACCCCCAGCCCTCATTGGCGTCGACAATCCGCTCGTTCCAGCAGAATCCATCGAGACCGCGACGGTTCATCGTGTGTTTATCGCCTCCACGCGGGAGCCAACAGACGCAACCGGCGCGCTTTACTCAGGCGCGCGTGCGCAACATCTCGGATTGGTCTCGGTGGATGTTTCCGTGCCACCTGGCCATAAAACGGGCACCATAAAACGCCCCAAATCCTTGCCGCCCGACCCAAGAAAAGAGTTCGCAGTGGTGAACCCCGTGGCCTATGCGGCGGATCAGGCCTTCATAAATGCTATCAACGCCCAACTGGCCCAGCGTCCCCTAAAGGACCGCAACATCCTGCTCTTTGTGCATGGGTACAACAACAGCACCAGCGACGCGGTGCTGCGTTTGGCGCAATTTGTGCATGACACGGGCTATACAGGCGTGCCCGTTCTGTTTGATTGGGCCTCCGCAGACAAGCTGACGCGCTATGTATACGACCTCAACAGCGCCCTGATCGCGCGCGCAAATCTGGAAGAAGTAGGCGAGATTTTGGGCCGCACAAAAACCCAAAGCTACGACGTGTTTGCACATTCCATGGGAACCTTCCTGACAATGGAATCCCTGGTCGCTGCAGCCCAGAAGGGCACGATGGAAAACACAGGAAAGCTACACACCATCGTTTTGGCATCACCTGATATCGACCTCGATCTCTTCCGCATCCAGATGGCACATCTGGATACCAAAAAAATGCCGATCTATGTTTTGTTGTCCCAAGACGACAGCGCACTAAGTGTCTCAAAAGCACTAGCCGGCGGTGTTCCTCGGGTCGGTGCGTCAGATGCCGCAGACCTTGCCCACCTCGGAGTCATTGCGATTGATCTGACAGAAATCCACGATTCATCTTCGGGAAGTCATTCGAAATTTGCGGGCTCTCCGGAAGTCGTTCAGCTCCTTGGACATGGCGTCATGCGTCACGACCACTTTGACAAAGAAGGGGAACCGACCAATCTGGGCGAATTGATTGTCGGCGTGCCAATCTCTGTTGTTTTTGAGTAAACCCTACGTCTTTGAAAACAATCGAGTGCCTTGTGTCTGCGGCGTCTCAACCCTCAAGCACGCCTGTGTAAAATCGCCGATCAACGCACCCGCTGGAGTGGCTGCGCCAGCCCGGTTGACGCGCACGCAACCAAGCCTTGATCGAACCCACTGTGGCTTGCCTAACAGGCAACTCCTCAACTGTCCTGTTTCAGCAACATGACCAAGGCCAGTACCGTCATCGCCACCCCGACCAGCACCAACACATTGGGCACCCCGTTGCCCAGCATGAGCTCCCAAACAGCCACCCAGCTGGGCACCAGATAGGTATAGGCCATGACTTTGGCACTGGGCAGATGCAACGCGGCAAACTGCAACAACACAAAGGTCGCAGCACTTGCAAAAATGGCAGTGTATAGGATGGTCCCCCACACGATTGTCGGCAAGGCCGCCCAATCCGTCGTCACAATCTCGGGCCAGCCAAAAATTGTCAGAATGCCAAAGCCGGCAACCAACATGCCAAACGAAAATACTACAGGCGCTTCACCTCGGTTCAGCTTAGGCACCATAGGTGTGTAGATCGCATGTGCGACGCAGCCTAGAAAATAGATGAGTTCTCCGCGACCGACCTCAAGCCCCAGAAGCGCCGAGAACTCACCTCTAAAAATCACCCACAGCGCTCCGACCCCGCCAATGCCCAGCGCCAGCGCCATGCGCGGCGTGGTGCGCTGGCGCATCAGCAACCAGCCAAAGCCAGCAGACATAATCGGGGTCAGCGTAAAGACAGCTGCGGTGCTGACCGGAGGCGCAGTTTTCAACCCTTCGAACATCAATACAAAATAGATGGCAAACAGCCCGCCCAAAATAAGGTAGCGCCAAGGAGCCACAAAGTCGCTGCGCCTAAACCCTTTGGTCATCAACGCCGCAGTTCCGATCACCACCCCTGCGATCAAAAACCGCACCGCATTCAACGCCGATGGCGCAATTTCATTGGCTGCGAGACTGCCCAGCGAGAAAGACCCTGCCACCAGCGCGGAAAACAGAAGCATGGCCAGATGGCCACGAAGTTGCATGTTCATCGGTTCAACTCACGTTCCGGGCCAGAGTTTGGCGCGCTCTTTGAGGAATTTCAGGAAGGCCTGAACCTTGGTTGTGCGATGCAGATCGACATGTGTCACAAGCCGCAGATGCACCGACCATTCCTCTCGCGGTGGTAAGATCATCTCTAGCTCGGGATATTCTCTCGCATAATGCAGCGTCACAAAGCCCAACCCCGCACCGCGGCGGATGGCGCTGTTGATGGCCCGATCCGACGTCGAGCGAAACACCACGTTTTCGCGTGGCACTGCATCCTTGAGCCAACCATAAAACGGCGCGCGACTATCCGCATTGTCATGCGCCACAAAGCGGTGGTTGACTAAATCTGCCTCGCTGTCAGGTTTGCCATGCCGTTCGATGTATGACCTAGAGGCATAAAGCGCGACTTTCATCGGCGACAGAACTTGCTCGACATTGTCAGGCTGCTCAGGCGAGCTGCCCGCGCGGATGGCCACATGTGCCTCGCCATATTCCAGACGAAACACGCGGTCTCCTGTTAGAAAACGGACCGTCAAATCAGGGTGTTCCAGCTGGAAATCAGTAAGAATCGGCGTGAGAAACCGTGAAAACCCTCCCAAGGATGTCACCACCAATTCACCGGAAACATCATTGCCGCGGCCTTTGATACGCCCCTCAAGCTGGCTAAGTTGATCATCGGTCGCCTGCGCCACCCGCATCAGATCCTCGCCCGCCTCGGTGGCCGTGTAGCCGCGCGCATGGCGCTGAAACAACTTAACTCCAAGACGGGCCTCCAAGGCATCAATGTGGCGGATCACCGTCGCATGATGCACGCCGAGCGTGTCCGCTGCGCCACTGACAGTGCCGCGTTGCGCGACATGATATGCCGTCCGTATCTCATCCCAGTTGTCCATGATCCCCCACCCAGTATGTGCAAATCCAAACAGACTATGCGCAATTTCTCAGGTTGCGTGATTTTTTGCAATGCTCAAGTTATGGGACAACGGCAGCGTTCTGTCACAGTTCCAAACAGGAGACTTCTTCCAATGACCACTTTATTGCATATCGACGCCTCAGCCCGCATCGCAGGGTCTGTGTCTCGCAAAGCTTCCGCCGCTTTGGTGAGCGATCAATCCGCCCAAACCGTGATCCGCCGCGATCTCGCCGAGGGCCTGCCCTTTCTGGATGAAACCTTCACAATTGCGACCTTCACGCCCCCTGCGGATCGCACCGACGCGCAAAACGCCGCCCTCGCGCTCTCCGATGAGTTGGTTGCAGAATTGCAAGCTGCAGACACAATTGTCATCGGCTCTGCGATGTATAACTTCTCAATCCCGGCTGTGCTGAAAGCATGGATCGACCAAATCGCCCGCGCTGGCGTGACCTTTGCCTATACCGACACCGGCCCCAAAGGCCTGCTGGAAGGCAAGAAGGCGATCATCACAATCGCTTCTGGCGGTACGCCCATTGGGTCAGATTTTGATTTTGCCTCTGACTATCTGCGCTTCGCGCTGGGATTTGTCGGCATCACCGATGTGACCATTCTGGACAAAGACGGCAACACCATCGACGCTAAAGCCGCCTGATCAAAGCGATCTGCGGAGCAAAACCATGCAAAAATACATCCTTATTGCCGTCAAAGCTCTTTTGACACTCGCCTTTGTCGCCGCAGGCTTCTTCAAGCTGACCGGCCACGAAATGATGATCGCCAGTTTTGAAGCCCTCGGCGCAGGCCAATGGTTTCGCGTCGTGGCAGGCGCTCTTGAAATCGGCGCCGCTGTTTTACTGTGGGTGCCTGGTCGCCAGGCCATCGGTGCAGCCCTTTTGGTCTGTACAATGGTTGGGGCTGTTTTGGCCCATCTGCTGATCCTCGGCCCCTCAGCACTGCCTGCCATCGTGCTTGGCGCGTTGGCCGCTGTGGTTTTGTGGGCGCATCGGGATCAGCTTACCTAGCCAACGAAACCCTTCATCAGCACCCTACACTTCATGGTGAAGTTGCATGCCGTCCTACCGGAACCACATCTCAATATCTGGACCACCGCCGACCGCAAATGACATGCGCCTATCATTTCTTTAAAAGGTCGCGCTTGGCGATGTCTTCTCCAAGCGCGACTTTCACGTGTTACCGCATCAGATTTTAGTACCCCCATCGTTTCCACAGTGCAGGTTCGTAACAAATGAGGTCTTCGTCTTAACTGAATTCCGTTTCGGGTTGCGAACGCTTCATATTGACCATTCATTGCACCCCGTCTCAACAGTCCAACACGGGAGCATGTCAAAGGTCTCCAACTGCTTCCGAGATGGAAACATTCAATAGATTTCCGGATCGGGGACTGGCGCGCCAAAGTCTGTTTTCAGGAAATCGAAATCGCATCCTTTGTCGGCCTGTTCGACGTGTTTGTTGAAAACCCACCCATACCCTCGCTCAAACCGTGGTTCTGGGCAAATCCATGCAGCGCGACGGCGCGCTAGCTCTTCGTCGGTGACCGCCAAATTTAGGCTGCGGTTCAAGATGTCCACTGAAATGACATCGCCGTTCTCCACCAAGGCGAGTGGACCGCCGACAAACGCCTCTGGAGCGACATGCAAAATGCAGGCGCCATAGGATGTCCCTGACATACGGGCATCTGATAGGCGCAACATGTCGCGATGGCCCTTATTTATTAGCGCCTGGGGCATCGGAATCATCCCCCATTCCGGCATACCCGGTCCACCTTGCGGTCCGGCATTTCGCAAGATCAGCACATGATCCGGGGAGATTGGATAATCCGGGTCTTCAATGATCGCTTTCAGTTCTGGATAGCTGTCAGCAACGATCGCAGGTCCGGAATGCGTCATAAACTTCGGGTCCATCGCGGCGGGTTTAATTATGGCACCATCCGGAGCCAAATTGCCTTTGAGCACAGCAAGGGAGCCTTCGTGATAAACTGGGTTTGAGAGCGGGCGGATCACATCGGGATGATGAGTCTCAGCACCTTTGATGCACGCACCAAGGGTTTCGCCGGTGACCGTGATGACAGATCTGTCCAACTTGTCGCCCAATTCGTTCATCAGCGCAGGAAGCCCTCCGGCGTAGTAGAAATCCTCCATCAGATAGTCGGACCCCGAGGGGCGAATATTTGCGATGACGGGCGTGCTGCGGCCAACTTCGTCCAGATCCTCAAGGGTCAACTCCACTCCCGCGCGGCGTGCCATGGCAATAATGTGGATGATGGCATTGGTTGAGCAACCCGTTGCCATAGCCACGGTTGCCGCATTGCGGGTACTGGCCTGTGTCATCACCTTGTCCGGTGTCAAATCCTCCCACACCATGTCGACCACGCGGCGCCCGCACGCTGCAGCCATGCGTTTGTGGCCTGCATCCGGTGCAGGGATCGAAGACGCACCGGGTAAGGTCAACCCCCAGCCATCTGCGATCGACATCATCGTGGCCGCGGTGCCCATCGTCATGCAGGTGCCATAGCTGCGTGCAATACCGCCTTCGACACCTTTCCAATCCTCAGCCGAGATTTTGCCGGCGCGGCGTTCATCCCAGTATTTCCAAGTATCGGTTCCCGACCCCAGCTTCTTACCGGCGTAGTTGCCGCGCAACATCGCGCCCGCAGGCAGAAAAATAAAAGGCAGCCCCATGCTGACAGCCCCCATAACCAGTGCCGGCGTGGACTTGTCACATCCCCCCATCAGCACGACCCCATCCACGGGATGCGCGCGCAACGTCTCTTCCACTTCCATCGCACCGAGGTTGCGATATAGCATCGCGGTGGGTTTCAAAAATTGCTCTGCAAAATCCATCACCGGCAACTCGACTGGCATGCCCCCAGCCTGTAACACGCCTCGCTTTACCCACTCCGCCCGATCACGCAAGTGATGATGGCACGGGGAAAGGTCCGACCAAGTGTTGAGAATGGCGATCACAGGCTTGCCGTCCCAATCTTCTTCCCCAAGTCCCATTTGACGCGCCCGCGAACGATGTCCCATCGAGCGTAAATCGTCTGGAGCGAACCACCTCGCCGAGCGCAGATCTTCAGGTTTACGTTGCTGCATTTAGCACCTCCGAGGTTGGCGTAACTCTGCCGGATAGTAGATCACGGGTCTAGTCCGACATATCGCGGCGCACAATTTGACAACGACGTCCCCGATCAATCAGATCGAACAATTCAAAATTGGCACCTCTGGGAGTTTCGGTTTTTTGACGCGCGTCCACATTTTTGCAACCGATTGCAAAAATCTATTGACGTGACCGATGGGATAAACGCACTCTGAGTGCGTTACAGACTCGTGGGGGGAGAGCCGCGAGCACTGGAGAGACAGGGAGAGACATGCACGGCTTTGGTTTGATCCATGCAAAAACAGCCTGCGCGCCATTGGGCGCTGCATCAATGCTGCGCCGCGATGGGACAAGCTTGGCGTCACGCCGTTCAACGATCTTAGTGAATGGATCTTCGCCAATCACGCCAAGGGGCCTCGTTTCCAAGGCGATCAAACTGGCGGTACCTTTCCGCACATCGCTCCTGACATACGCAGACAGCTGTCATTGTCCTTGCAAGAGACAGTCGACTTCAATGAATTCAATTTCCTCGCATTTGCAGGAGGACGTGGCTGCAGAGCTTGGATGAACAGCCCCACATAGGGGCGAACCGGAGAGTAAACGGGTGGACCGGACACCAACCTTGGGAGGAAACAAAATGAAAAAGAACTTTATTGCTGCAAGCCTTGTCGCGATGACCGCGACAGGTGCCATGGCTCAGGAAATCGGCGCAACCTTTTCACGGTTCGACGACAACTGGCTGACTGTTTTACGCAACGGTATGACAGAATATGCTGGCACCATTGATGGCCTGTCCTACCAACAGGTCGATGCCACAGACGATCTTGCCAAGCAAATCGACCAAGTAAAGGATTTCGTCGCCAATGGGGCGGACGCGATCATCGTGAACATCGTTGATACATCTGCTGGCGCTGCTGTTTCTGCCGCTGCAGGCAACGTGCCGCTGGTCTATGTTAACCGCGAGCCGGACAATGTGAACGATCTGCCGCCCACTCAGGCTTTCGTCGCCTCAAACGAAATCGAATCCGGTACCCTGTCGGCATTTGAGGTTTGTAAGAACCTGCGCGCTGCGGGCAAAGGCAATGGCGCACGCGGCTATCTGATGAACGGTCAACTGTCCAACCAGGCGGCGGTTCAACGGTCAAAAGACGTCCATGACGTTATTGGTATGGACATGTGCAATTTCATGGAGATCATCGACGAGCAGCCAGCAAACTGGTCACGCGACGAAGCTCAGGACCTTATGACCAACTGGATGTCATCGGGTGAGCCATTTGACTTTGTTCTGGCCAACAATGACGAAATGGCGATCGGTGCCATTCAGGCCATGAAGGCCGCCGGTATGGACATGGCTGACGTTCAAGTCGGTGGCGTGGACGCATCCCAAGACGCATTGGTTGTGATGTCTGCGGGCGATTATGACGTGACAGTGTTCCAGGATTCCGTGGGTCAGGGCACCGGCTCCATCGACGCTGCTTTGAAGTTGATCAATGGTGAAGACGTGCAAAGCAAAGTCTACATTCCATTCGTTCTGGTTACGCCTGCGAACATGGGTGACTTCCTCGACAAAAACTAAGTGCCACACGGCACTGAACTGGGCGGTGCCACACGGCACCGCTCAACAATTTCATAAAAACGAGAGACGAGCATGGCAGATACAAGCCACGGCACCGGCGGTCTAACTTTCGACAAATCCAAACGATCTTGGCCGAATGAGCTGAACATTCTGCTGGCATTGGTGATCATCATCGTCGTCTTTGAGATTATCGGTCAGACAGCCCCTTACATGCGCGGCCAAAGCTTCTTGTTCGACACGAAAGACCGCTTTGACAGCATTTTCAACGAAGCTCGCTTGCAGATCATCATTCTGCAGGTCGCCATAATCGGCATCATCGCGCTGGGCGTGACCCAAGTGATCATAACAGCAGGCATCGACCTGTCTTCCGGTCCGCTGGTCGCGGCAACGGCCATGATCGCAATGAGTTTTGCACAAACTGAATTTGTGAACGGACAACCGAACCCCAAAGCCCTTTTCGGTGCTTGGGCCATGGATCTGCCGGTCATGATACCCGTGGTGATTGGTTTGACCTTTGGCGCCTTCATAGGGATGGTAAATGGTTTTTTCATCGCCTATCTGCGTATTCCACCCTTCATCGCGACATTGGGAATGTTCCTGATTTGTCGGGGAATCGCTCTGTGGTGGTCAGGAGGTAATCCGGTCTCCTTCCCAACAGAACAATTCTCAGCCCTTGGCTCAGGCATGATGCCTGTTGTCTGGTTCATTTCATTGGCCGTCATTTTTCAACTGATTATGAGCTATACGGTCTACGGAAAACACACCTACGCAATCGGATCGAACGAAGAAGCGGCCCGCATGTCAGGGATCAACGTCAAGCGTCACAAGCTGATGGTTTATATGATCGCGGCAATGCTGGCGGCCTTTGCCGGTATCGTACTCAGCTCCAAAGCCTCAACAGCGCAGGCCGGCATGGGCGAGTTCTACGAGCTTTTCGCAATCGCGATGGCGGTGATCGGTGGGATCAGTCTGCAAGGCGGACGTGGTTCAATCATCGGAACAGTTCTGGGTGCGATGGTTTTGGGCGTGATCAGATCCGGTTTCACCTACATCAAACTGGATGGCTCCTATCAGCTTATGGCAATGGGCGGCATCATCATCGCCGCGGTCGTTCTCGACCAGTTCCGACAACGAAATCGAGTTTGAGGAGACCTGCCATGAATGACATTGTTCTGAAAACAGAAGACCTGACAAAACACTATGGCGGCGTTCACGCACTGGAAGGGGCACATTTCGAACTGAAACGTGGTGAGCATGTTGCCATCATGGGCGATAATGGCGCGGGGAAATCCACCTTTGTGCGACAGATCACCGGCGTCGAACAGCGCACCCGTGGCAAAGTCTGGCTATATGGCGAAAAAGTTGATTTCGTCGGCCCGCTGGACGCACGAGAAGCCGGGATCGAAACTGTGTTCCAAACGCTCGCTCTGGCCGATCACCTTGACGTACCCGACAACCTGTTCCTCGGACGGGAGAAGACCAAGTGGGACTGGCTCGGCCCCTTCCGCCTCCTGGACTACAAGGCGATGCGCAAAGATACGCTGGATGCTCTTGAGCGCACGGGGGTCAAGATCCCCAACATCCGCAATACAATCGAACGCATGTCCGGCGGCCAACGCCAATGTGTCGCGATTGCCCGCACGGCATCGTTCAGTTCCAAGCTGACGATTATGGACGAACCCACGGCCGCGTTAGGTGTGCAGGAGACGGCGCAAGTGGAAAACATCATTCGCACGCTAAAAGAGGCCGGTGAACCTTTGATCCTCGTGTCTCACAACATGCGACAGGTGTTTGATCTGGTCGACCGTATCGTTGTGTTCCGCAGAGGTCGGATCTGCGCCAATCTTGATATCAAGAATGACAAATATACTGGCGAAGATGTCGTGTCCTACATCACCGGAGCAAAGACCGGCGAAGAGTACATGGACACAGCAACTTGATGCCCTTGAGAATTGCGATACTTGGGGCGGGACGAATTGGCCAGGTACATGCCCGAGCGGTCGCATCCGTCCCCGGGGCAGAGCTTGTCGCAATGGCGGAACCATTTACCGAAGTAGCCGAACAGATGCGCGCCCAATACGGCTGTGACATCCGCGAGATAGAGGAGATTGCCGCATCCAGCGACATCGATGCCGTGATCATATGCACGCCAACAGATACCCATGCTGATCTGATCGAGAAATTTACGGAAGCTGGCAAAGCCGTCTTTTGCGAAAAGCCCATTGACCTTGATCTGGAGCGTGTTCGCAATTGCTTGGCCAAGGTCGAGGCGGCAGGCGGTGATCTGATGGTGGGGTT
Organism: Rhodobacteraceae bacterium Alg231-30; assembly: GCA_900143615.1. Classification (GTDB taxonomy): domain Bacteria; phylum Pseudomonadota; class Alphaproteobacteria; order Rhodobacterales; family Rhodobacteraceae; genus Shimia. Next base: position 321,020 of record FREU01000001.1, on the reverse strand, counting down.
CAATCGCAGGTTTGATCCCGACTTTATGGCGCTGAAGGCCGCGATTGATGAGGGTAAAATTGGTGATGTCGAAATGATCACGCTCACCTCCCGAGATCCTGCCCCGCCGCCGAATGACTACATCGCGCGCAGTGGCGGCATTTTTCGGGACATGACGATCCATGATTTCGACGTAGCACGATGGCTTCTGGGCGAAGAGGTGACGTCCGTTTATGCCGCGGCATCGGTCTTGACAGATCCGGAGATCGGCAATCTGGGTGACTTTGACAGCGTCAATGTCATCCTGACAACCGCTTCGGGCAAGCAATGCACGATCAACAACGCACGCCGTGCCTCATATGGCTACGACCAGCGGATTGAAGTGCATGGCTCCACCGGTTCAGTCACAGCACATAACCAGCATGAGGCAAACATCGAGATCGCCGATAGATTTGGGTATCACCGCCCGCCCCTGCTGAACTTCTTCATGAGCCGATATGTCGCTGCCTACGCAAACGAGATCGCTGCATTTGTACAGGCTTTGGCCGAAGGAACAGCGATGCCCACAACAGGGCGAGATGGATTGAAAGCGCTTGAGTTGGCTGAGACTGCGTTGAAATCGGTTCAAACCGGAAAGGCGATGCAGCCCGGAGAATAGGATTGTTACATGGGATACTTCACGCAAGATGATTGCCGGATCGCAGAGTTTAAAGCGCTCATTTCCGACCAATTGGATGCCTCCGAACTTCGGTTCACCTCAGAGATTATTAACAACGTTCCCATCTACTCAGCCGCCGACACCACAGCCGCGCTGAGCAAGCCTGACGACAGATCGGCCTTGATGGCGGAATGGGCGCGGATTTTTCGTGATTTGTCCGGCGTCATCGTTGTGAAAGGCGCAGTCGCGGATTTGGACGCCGTTGATCAGGCCACAGCTGTCTTTGAACAAATCATCAAAGACGAACGCCTCGCCAACTGCGGTGGGGATCATTTCGGCGAACGTGGCGCAAATGATCGCATATGGAACTCTTTACAAAAACTGTGCCTGCGCGCGCCCGATGTTTTTGCACGTTACTTTGCCTCCCCGCCGGTCGCAGCGGTCAGCGAGGCGTGGCTCGGTCCCTTTTATCAGATGACCACGCAGATAAATGTCGTCCGCCCCGGCGGCAAGGCACAGGTTTGCCACCGCGACTATCACCTTGGCTTCATGACACAAGCTCAGGCACAATCGTTTCCCATCCATGCCCACCACCTCTCGCCAGCATTGACCCTTCAAGGGGCGATTGCCCATTGCGACATGCCGATCGAAAGCGGCCCAACCAAATTGCTGCCGAATTCACAGCGCTATGGGCCAGGATATATCGCAATGCAGTTGCCCGAGTTCCGTGATCTGTTTGAAGACCGCTTTGTTCAGACACCGCTGCAAAAGGGCGACGGGCTTTTCTTTAATCCGGCGCTCTTTCATGCCGCTGGCGATAACCGGTCGCAAAACATCCAACGCATGGCAAACCTCATGCAAATCGGATCCCCAATGGGCCGCACTCTGGAACGCATAGACCGTACAGCTATGACCCACGCACTATTTCCCGCGCTTCGGGATCTTGCCATGACGGGGCAGAGGCGCGCCGCTTCGATCGCCGCGGCCTCCGAAGGATATCCCTTCCCCACCAACCTTGATACCGACCCTCCCATCGGTGGTTTGGCTTCCGAAAGTCAGGCAGAGCTCTTGGCGCGGGCGCTGGATGAAGGCATGAGCGAAGCAGACTTTAAAACCGCCCTGACTGAAAACCATACCAGACGGTTACCCTGAGCAAACAGAGAGGCTTTCTCCAAACTTATCGGGGGCAAAAATGCACCGAACGCCCGACCAACGTAAGGACCCGCTTTCCCTTTGCAAGCGAAACGACTATTCGCGATGTACCGCGCCTGATAAAAACGATGTGCAGGCAAGAAGAGAGCAAATATGGCAATCACCTTGAAAGAAGTGGCCGAGCGCGCAGGAGTATCCCGATCTGCGGTGTCACGCGCCTTTACCCCGGGCGCTTCGGTGTCGCGCAAGATGCGCGAACGGGTTGAAAAAGCCGCTGCTGATCTGGGGTATCACCCCAATGCGCTGGCATCATCCCTGACAACAGGCCGAACCAAGATGATCGGTCTTGTCTCCAACAACTTCCACAACCCGTTCTTTCTTGAAGTTTTTGATTTATTTACAAAAGGACTACAAGAACGGGGGTTGCGCCCCTTGCTGGTGAACCTGACAGATCAAACCGATCCGTGCAATTCTGTCCGCATGTTGCGGGCCTATTCGGTTGACGGGGTCATCGTGGCGTCTTCGACACTGCCACCTGGGTTTTCCCGAGCGTTTCGCGATGCAAACATGCCTGTAGTGCACAGTTTTGGACGCTATTCAGAGACGCCGCATGTGGACATGGTCGGTATCAACAATATCGAATGCGGTCGCATCGCAGCCCGAACTTTGCTGGAACGTGGGTACCGCTCGGTCGCTTTCTTGGGCGGACCTGAGAATGCCACATCAACCCAAGACCGTTTAAGCGGTTTTCTGGAGGCGCTGGCCGACCAAGATGACGTATCGGTCAGCTATTCATTTGCCGAAGGCTATACATTTGACGCCGGTCGCGCGCAGATGCAAACGCTGTTGCAGACGCGTCCTGCCGAAGCCTACTTCTGCGGCGATGACGTTCTGTCAATCGGGGCTCTTTCGGCCATTTCCGATGCAGGGCTATCCGTGCCAGATGACATTGGCATCATTGGCCTCAACGATATGGAAATGGCGCGCTGGGAAAACATCAACCTGACCACCATTCAACAACCTATTGACGAAATTATTGAGGCCTCCATCGAAAAGGTCACGAGCGCATTAAGTGGTCCTGAACAAGCGCCCGAGGCACGGGTATTCCCCTGCCGCGTGATAGAACGCGGCACTTTACGGCCCAAAGACTGACAAACTCGCTTTATCGAAACATCGGTGGCCTCGCGTCCACCCAATCCCCGCCCCCGCGAGCAGACGCCACAGCCGCATGTACAGCCGCCATCGACCGAACACCCGCAGCAGCCCCAGGCATCCCGTCGCGAGTTTCTCCTCGGATCAGATCGGCAAGCTCACAATAGATATTGGCCACAGCCAGCGGAAACCCCTCCGGATGCGCGATGGCCACCCGTGACAGACGTTGTGCGTCTTCAAAAAGCCCGCCTTCGCCCTTTTCTATGATCTGGGTACGCCCGCCGAGCGGGGTGTAGATGAGTTGGTTCGGCTGCTCGGCATGCCACTTCAGACCACCGGTTTCGCCAAATATCTGGATTTCAAAACCATGCTGGCGGCCGATGGCCACCGACGACGTCCACAATCGCCCAACCGTTCCACCAGACATGCGGAAATTGACCATCGCGTCATCTTCCAACTCGCGGCTTGCGATGGTTGAGGCAAAATCGGCTGAAAGGCTTTCCACTTCGTCATCGCAGATAAAGCTGGCCATGTGCATGGCGTGGATACCGCAATCTGCGAATTGGCCGGACACGCCTGCCATGGCCGGATCATAGCGCCAACGGACGCGCGGATTGTCGGCATCCCCCGCGTCTCCATGATGTCCATGACTGAAATTGGTAACAACAAGACGGACCTTCCCGATTTCGCCTGCGCGGACCATCGCGCGCGCCTGACGCACCATAGGATAGGCAGAATAGGCATAGTTGACGGCCATCACCTTGCCCGTCTTTTCTGCCACACGCACAATCTCTTCGCCCTCTTGGACGGTCATCGTCATAGGCTTTTCACACAGGACATTAAATCCGGCTTCAAGGAAGGCCTTGGTGATTTCGAAATGCGTCGCGTTCGGCGTGGCAATAGTCACGAGGTCAACCCGGTCATCCCGTTGCGTTTCGCCTGCCAGCATCTCTTGCCAATCGCCATAAGCGCGATCCGCCGCAATACCTAGCTGTCGCGCATAAGCACGGCCCGCCTCGGGACGGTGATCTAACGCGCCGGCGGTGAATTCAAACAAGCCATCCGCCTGTGCACCAAGGCGGTGCGCCGGACCAATCTGGCTCCCTTCGCCGCCACCGATCATACCCCATTTGAGTTTTGTCATGCTCTTACGTCCTTACGTGAAGCCGATTCTTTCCAAGTATTCTCTGTTGATGCGCGCATCGTCGACAGGTGAGCCGTCAAGCGTCGGATCACAATCTTGCTCAATAGTGCACCAGCCTTCAAATCCGCTCTCCAACAGCAACTGGCGCACCGCCGGAAAATCGACCTCGCCATCTGACAGGTTGCAGAAAATCCCTTGGCCACATGCGTCATAGAAACCTGTACGGTTTGCAATTGCCTCGGCTTTTACTTTCGCGCTTGTCGACTTGAAATGAACATAGGTGATGCGGTCCATGTGACGTTGCATGAAAGCGACCGGATCAAAGCCCGCATAAGTACAATGGCCAGTATCAATGCAAAGCTTCACGGTCGCGTCATCCACCTCTGACAGAAACCGCTCAACCTCAGGTTCAAAATCCATGAAACCGCCCGCATGCGGATGCAATTCTGGGATCAGCCCATAGTCCTCGGCACCCATCTTGGCGACCGTAACAATCCGGTCGCGATACGCCGTCCACTCAGCATCATCCATCTGCTCGGCCTCGGCAGCACGGCCTGCGGTTGGAGCCCGACGCGGCGATATACTGTCGATCAGAACGAAATGCTTTGCACCATGCGCCTTTAGCGCTTCACAGGTGCGCTTCGCCCCATCCAGAACATCATACCACTGGGCGGGGTCGTGAAAGGCGCGGAAAACAACACCGCCAATCAACTCGAGACCGAACTCATCCAACGCGTCACTCAGCACGGCCGGATCTTCGGGCATGAACCCGACTGGTCCCAGCTCAATCCCCTTATACCCTGCTTCGGAGCACTCCTTAAGGACGGTGCGCCATGTCGGGTTGCGAGGGTCATCTGCGAACTCGACACCCCATGAACAGGGGGCATTTCCGATGCGAATAGTCATGTCGATTTATCTCCTAAACCTGCACAACCGGAGTCCATGCCCCGTTTTGCGCGGACGCTAATACAGCCTCAACCACCTCTGCCACAGCCAGACCGTCGCGGAATGTTGGCCAGATGGATTGGCCAGATGCGATAGCGGTCAAGAAATCCTTGGCTTCGATGATGATCTGATCCTGATAGCCTGTTCCGTGGCCCGGCCCGAGGCAGAAAGGTTCATAGTCAGGATGTGTCGGTCCTGTCAGAATCTTGGTAAAGCCGCGCGTGGCCTCAGCGCCTTCTGCACGGTAAAGCCAAACGGCATTCTGGTCTTCCTGATCAAAGCGGATCGCACCCTTGGTGCCGTGTATTTCATAGGCATAGCCCATTTTGCGCCCTGTCGCGACGCGGCTGGAATAAATATGGCCCTTCACGCCGCTGGCAAAGCGACACATGATCTGGGCGTGATCGTCATTTGTCACCGCGCCTCCTGGCCGTTCGCGATGGACGGTTTCCACCTCGGCCATAACCTCGGCAATTGGCCCCATAAGAGCGAGCGCCGCGTTGATCGGGTGCGGTGCCAGATCACCCATATTTCCGTTGGCCATGCCATCACAACGCCAGTTATGCGGTTCACGCGGATTGGCCAGAAAATCCTCTGTATGCTCGCCGCGAAACCATGTGACATCCCCAATCGCGCCGTCAGCCAACAATGTGCGGACAAACTGGCTGGCGGGCGTGCGGATGTAGTTGAAACCAATCATATTAATCACACCAGAAGCCTCTGCCGCCGCAACCATTGCACGCGCATCATCAATCGTGTCAGCCAAGGGTTTCTCGCAAAAAACAGGCTTTCCAAGTGCCATCGCAGCCTCCGCAATGGCGCGGTGTGTGGCTTGAGGCGACGCGATGACAATCGCTTCAACTTTCGGATCCTCAACCAGCATCTGCCAATCATCCGCCGCGCGAGCGAAGCCGAATTTCTGGCGGTAATGCTGCGCACTTTCCTTCGAGGAAGCGGCAATCATCTCGAGCGATGGTCGAAGTTCTGTATCAAAAATCGCCCCGACCGAGGACATAGCGACAGAGTGCGCTTTGCCCATGTAGCCACCACCAACAATGCCGATCCCGAACTTGTCCACAGCGCTACCTTTTTTCCGTGAGGTTTATATTTGCAACCGATTGCAAAATCTGTAACGTAGGCTGCGAAAGCGTGCAAGCGACAATTCGCAAACCGCGCTTTTGAAGTGTTCTGGCAGGAGTGACCAAGTGGCAGAAAAGACCGTAACGCTGACCACCGCGCAAGCCATCATCCGTTGGCTGGCCAATCAGTATATTGAGATTGACGGCACCGAATGGCGGCTTTGTGGTGGGGGCTTTGGCATCTTCGGGCATGGCAATGTCACGTGTTTGGGCGAAGCGCTTTACGACCACCGCGAAGAGCTTCCCCTGTATCGCGGGCAAAACGAACAAAGCATGGGATTCGCTGCAGCGGGTTACGCCAAACAGTGGCTGCGCCAACGCTTCATGTTCTGCACTGCCAGCGCGGGGCCCGGCACCCTCAATCTGGTGACGGCATCCGCTTTGGCGCACGCCAACCGTCTCCCGATGCTGATGCTATGTGGCGATACATTCCTGACACGTCTGCCCGACCCAGTATTGCAGCAGATGGAAAATTTCTACGATCCCACCTTTGGCGCCAATGACGCGTTCAAACCAATCACCCGCTATTGGGACCGGATCACCCATCCGGCGCAGATTATCCAGTCGTTGCCCGCAGCAATTGCCACTTTGCTTGATCCGGGGGACTGCGGACCGGCGTTCCTTGGACTGCCACAAGACGTGCAGGGCTGGACTTTTGAATACCCCGAAATTTTCTTTGAAAAGAAAGTTCACCGAATTCGCCGCCAGACACCGGATCGGGACGAGATCGCTGATGCGGCAGCTTTGCTAAAATCTGCTGAACGCCCGATGATCATCGCAGGCGGCGGCGTGCAATATTCGCGGGCCGTGGCAGAACTGACGTCCTTCGCCGAAACCCATCAAATTCCTGTGGTGGAAACGATCGCGGGCCGCGCCAATATGCTAAACGACCACTCGCTCAACATCGGCCCGATTGGTGTGACCGGATCCGACAGCGCCAATGCAATAGCAGAGCAGGCAGATGTGATCCTCGCCGTGGGCACACGGTTGCAGGATTTCACCACCGGTTCGTGGACGGCGTTTGACAAGGATGCACGCTTCATTTCGATCAATGCAGCGCGTCACGATGCTGGCAAACACATGTCGCTACCAGTTGTTGGGGACGCCAAGCTTTCCCTTTCGGCTTTAGACACAGCCTTAGGCAGTCAAAAAGCGGCCCCTGAATGGCTTTCAAGCGCACAACAGCACCGCGAAAAATGGGACGCCTATGTGGCCGACAACGTATCTTATAGTGACAACCGACCCAATTCTTATGCCCAAGCAATCGGCGTAGTGAACGCACTTTGCGACAGTCGCGACCGCGTTGTCGCCGCCGCCGGCGGTTTGCCGGCCGAGGTCACTGCCAACTGGCGAACGCTGGATATCAGCACTGTGGATGTAGAGTTCGGCTTTTCCTGCATGGGCTATGAGATCGCAGGCGCATGGGGTGCGCGGATCGCTCAATCTGAACGAGAGCCCGAACAAGATACGATCAGCTTCTGTGGCGATGGGTCTTATCTGATGCTGAACTCGGATATCTATTCCTCCGTCCTGACCGGCAAGAAACTGATCCTGCTGGTGCTGGACAACGGCGGCTTTGCCGTCATCAACAAGCTGCAAAACAACACCGGCAACGAAAGCTTTAACAACTTGCTCAAGGACGCCCCGACCATCCCCGAGGCGTTTTCTGTGGATTTTGAAGCCCATGCAGCATCACAGGGCGCAATCGCCGAAACCGTCGCTAACCCTGCCGAATTGGCCGAAGCTTTCAAACGTGCCAAACGCGCGGACAGGACAACTGTAATCGTGATGAAGGTGGACCCCTTCGAGGGTTGGACGACCGAGGGCCATACCTGGTGGGAGGTCGGCACCCCCCATGTCACCGCCAACGACAAGGTGCGCAACGCGCATGTCGAGCAGGAATCAAGCCGCTCCAAACAGCGCAGGGGCGTCTGATGTCGGCGCTCCTAGAGGGCATCAAGGGTAACCGCTTTGCGGTCTTTGGCCGCGCCGGTATGGACATGTTTGCGGACCCTGCGGGCACGAAAGCCGAACAGGCCGAGACCTTTCGCGCCGATCTGGGCGGTTCTTCTGCGAATATTTGCGCCGGCTTGGTCAAACTGGGCAGCACCGCATCTTTAATAACGTCTGTTTCGGATGACGCGGTTGGGCGATTTGCCTTGAACCGGCTGGCACACTACGGCGTCGATACATCGTTTATTCGGGTTCTGGGCGGGGAGTACCGCCTGTCCTTGGCCGTCTATGAAAGCTGCATTGATGATTTTCAAAACGTGATCTACCGCAATGGAGCGGTCGATTTCCAAGTGACCGAAGACGACATGGATCTGGTCGATTACACGCGCTTCAGCGCCCTCGTCACTGCGGGCACCGTTTTTGCGTCTGAACCTTCGCGCAGCGCCACATTTCGCGCCTTTGAAAACGCACGAAAGGCCGCCCTGCCGGTCATCTTTGACATTGACTACCGTCCCTACAGCTGGCCATCGCCGGATGTGGCCGCTGACGTCCTTTCGCGCGCAGGCGAAGAGAGCGATCTCATCGTCGGCAATGACGAAGAGTTCGGTTTCATGGCTGGCGGCATCGAACGTGGATTGGATAAGGCCCGCGAACTGGCCGCCAAAGGCAAGATGGTGATCTACAAGATGGGCGAAGGCGGCGCCGTGACGTTTGCCGATGGTCAGGAAATCCGCACAGGGATTTACCCTGTCACGGCGGTAAAACCCAATGGCGCAGGCGACAGCTTCATGGCCGGACTTTTGTCCTCTATCGCGGATGGTTACGCCCTGCGCGAAGCAGTGCTGCGCGGCTCCGCCTGTGCCTCAATCGTCGTCAGCCAACCGGGGTGCGCCCCTGCAATGCCTACACCTACCCAACTTGATACTTTCCTCAGCACACACCCGGGTCCAACTGAGGCCTGAAAGGACGCCACATGCATATCTCTCCGTTTGACAACCAGAACAAACCCATCGTCGACATCGACAACCCCAAGGTGCCGCTGAACTATTTCAACATTGTCAAACTAAAGCGCGGGGACGCTTTTGAATATCAGGTTCCCGGATATGAAACCTGTATCGTGCCTGCCACGGGCACCGTGGATGTCGAGATCGAAGGCGTAAAGTTTGATGCCTTGGGCAATCGGGGAGAAGATGTCTGGGACGGTGATCCCGAAGGTGTCTATGTACCTGTCGGGGCGAAAGTGACACTGGTGTGCGTGTCTGAGGAGACCGAAACGTTCATTGCCGGTGCGCGCTATGACAAGGTGCTGGATCCTTTCGACGTACGCGAACACGACCTTGTGCAATATGGCTCCGATGACACCAAGACCCACCGCAAGATCAAGCATATCCTTGGCCAGAAACAACACGATAAAGTGGGCCGTCTTCTGGTGAGCGAGTTGTTCACTGTCGGTCAAGGTGGCTGGTCGGGGTTCCCTTCACACAAGCACGACACCAATCGCCTGCCCGATGAGACGCGGCACGATGAAACCTATAATTTTCGGTTCAAACCGAATTGGGGATCAGGCATGCAAATGCTCCAACGCGAGGATGGCAAACCCGGAGACGCCTATCACATCGTCGATGGCTCCACGATTTGCATCGACAATGGGTACCACCCCTGCGCCGTGTTGCCGGGGTATGAAATGTACTACTTCACCATCCTCGGAGGGCTGACCCAGCGCAGTCTGGTGCAGTATTTCCAACCCACACATGCCTATCAGATCGAAACCATTCCCGGCATCAAAGACATGATTGCGAAATTCAAATGACGCTTGCTACATTACGGGACGTTTTACAGCCCGCATATAAACAAGGCTATGCCGTAGCGGGTCTGGTCACGCTCGGCTGGGAAGACATGCGCGCCTATGTTGCGGCTGCCGAGGCCGAAAACGCCCCGGTTATCCTGCAGGCAGGACCGTCTTGCCGTGAGCACACCCCATTGCCGATATTGGGCAAGATGTTTCGCCATTTAGCCGAAAACGCGAGCGTTCCGGTCGTCGCCCATCTGGACCATGGCTATACCTTTGACGAATGCCAGGAAGCCCTCGACAGCGGCTTTACCTCCCTCATGTTTGACGGATCCCGCAAGCCGCTTCAGCAAAATATCGACGAAACCGCAGCCATTGTAGCGATGGCCCATGCTGCAGGCATTTCTTGCGAAGGCGAGATCGGGTTTGTTGGCTACTCCGGTGGCGAGGGATCCCATGGAACCGACCCTGAAGAGGCCGCGATCTTTGCCCGCGAAACAGGCGTTGATGCGATGGCCATTTCGGTTGGAAACACGCACTTGCAAGAAAAGCAGGAAGGCGGGCTGGACGAAGCCCGCATCTCTGCAATCGAGGCGGTGACAAACATACCTCTGGTAATCCACGGAGGGTCTGGCGTGCCTTTCAAACAACGCCAAGAACTCGCGCGCAACACAGCAGTCTGCAAATACAACATAGGAACAGAATTGCGCATGGCCTTCGGCGCTGCCATGCGCGAAGCGGTCAATCGCGATCCGGACCGTTTCGACCGCGTTACGATCTTGAAGGAAACGATTGACCCAGTGGAAACAGCCGCACGAAATGTGATCCGCGCATTTGGAGCAGCTCACAAAAGGTCGAATTGATCTCGGCTCCCAAAACCTTCGTCGCCTGTCGCGCCTCGCCTAGGGTAGGAACAATCTCTTTTGTTCCGTATCGTGTTCCTGCAGATCATGCCTGCCTGATCTGTGTTACGGTGCCAACATAGATCGACCTCCTGTTACGGGGTCGAATGCCGTTTTCCGTGTCCGCGACAGAAGTTTGGCAAAGGGCGGATCGTCATCTATGCAAGGCCTGCCATTTGCACCTTGTTGCCGATGGTTCAGCCCACAGCCAACGACCTGACAGCGCTCCGGCGCTCGGGATTTTGGGCAAGGGGACGCCTCAGGACAAGTCGATCCATTGCGGTGTGGTGTTGATACGGTTCAAGAACGCATGAAAATCATCCATTCGCATGGCGATGGTCCGGTCATTGACCAGAGGATGCATGTAGATCACTTCTGCCTGCTGGGCGCTGGCGTCCAGAATAAACTGTACGCCCTTGGTGGCCCCCGTAACCATGGACAACGGGGTCACCGCACCGGGCCGCACCCCCAAATTCTCAAGCAATCGATCCGCGGACCCAAACGACAGGTTCCCAACCCCAAGCTTGGCGCCTAGTGATTTCAAATCGATCTCGCGATCCTGCTCTAGTGTGACCAGATAATTGCGCTTTTTCTTGTCGCGTAGATACAAATTCTTGATGCGAAAGGCTGCCTCACCGGCCACCACCATCGCCGCTTCTACCGACTTAGCGTCCTCCACCGTGCGCAGCGGTGCATGTTCATACAACTCATACGCCAGCCCCCACTCGGTCAACTGCGCCAACAACGCATCTGAACTTACTGGCAAGCTGCCTTGAAACCTAGAGGATGCATCCATGGCCTGTCTCCTAATGCGTATGGCTCCACTTCTGCCGCCTGCTGACGACCACCACAAGAGGCCGCCGCCGGTTTCTTCAGTTTTTTGGCGTAATTAGAAACTGATCTGCTACGGTCCAAGAAACGCCTCGCGCCTCTTAAAAAGTTCGGCCCTTTATATGTCCCCAAGCCCGCTTGCCCGCCCCATCACGCTTCCCAATGGAACGGTTCTGGCCAACCGACTGTCCCGCAGCGCCATGACTGAGGCAATGGCTGACAAATTTGATGCCCCGACACAAAAACATTTCAACCTCTATCGCCGCTGGTCACGCGGTGGTTTGGCCTTGCAGACAACTGGCAATGTGATGATCGACAGACGATATCTGGAACGCCCGGGCAATGTCGTCGTTGAAGATGAAACCCAAATGCCCGCGTTGCAGCAATGGGCGACAGCCGCCAAATCCGGCGGGGCACAAGCTTGGGTGCAAATCAGCCATCCCGGGCGGCAATGCCCGATGATCGTCAATGCCCGCCCATTGTCCCCTTCTACGCAAAAGCTCAAAATGCTGGGTCTGTTTGCCAAGCCCCGCGAGATGACTACGGAAGATATCCAAGACGTTATTCACCGCTTTGGCAAAACCGCGCGGATTGTGCAAAAAGCAGGTTTTGACGGGGTGCAAATCCATGGGGCACATGGCTATCTGATCAGCCAGTTTCTCTCGCCAACCACGAACCACCGATCCGACGATTGGGGCGGCTCTTTGGAAAACCGCGCGCGATTGTTGCGCGCCGTCGTCCAATCGGTGCGCACAGCCGTTGGCCCCGCGTATCCCATTGGTGTCAAACTTAACTCAGCTGATTTTCAAAAAGGCGGCTTCACGCTGCAGGACTGCAAACAAGTGGCCAAATGGCTGCAAGAAGACGGTATCGACCTGTTGGAAATATCTGGCGGCACCTACGAAAAGATGAGCTTTGCAACAGCAACTTCGGATGAACCGCAGCGGGAAAGCACGCAGAAACGCGAGGCTTTCTTTTTGGAATACGCCCGTGAAATTCGGCAGGTTGTCAACCTGCCATTGATGGTCACAGGGGGATTTCGCAGCGCCGCCGCAATGGAGCAGGCATTAACCGAGGATGGCATCGATATGATCGGGCTTGCGCGCCCGCTCTGTGTGCATCCCGACGGTGCTGCGCATCTGTTGGACGGATCAACTGACAAGATCGGGATCATCGAGGATGGCCTCACGCTTGGCACAGGCTCGTGGGGGATCAATGCGCAAAACTGGTTGATCAATTTGGTGAACACCGTAGCGCGGGTCGAATACTACGTATGGCAAATGGATCGAATGGCCGCTGCCCAAGAGCCATCGAGCAAAACCTCTGCCAATGCTTTGGGGCTGATGGCGGGTTATCTGGGCAAGAGCACCTATCGCGCCCTGCGCCGCAAACCCGCCGCACGGCGCGCGCAATCCTCACAAGCTTGACTCTGTTCAACGACGGGCGTAAACGCGCCTGAACTTCCGGAAGTCCGTCAAACTTCCGGTCCCTTGGCCACAGTGCCGGGATCGCCCCCCATCAGCGCGTCGCGCCCATGGGGGACATTGGCGTTTGGGCGGTTCGCACCTATATTGCGGGCCAAAGTGATAACGGGCGATAAGGAGCCGGTAGCGATGTTTGAGAATCTAAGCGAACGCCTCTCTGGGGTCTTTGACCGTCTGACCAAACAGGGTGCGCTGTCAGAAGACGACGTCAAAACCGCCCTGCGCGAAGTCCGTGTTGCCCTGCTTGAGGCCGACGTTTCGCTGCCTGTGGCGCGCGACTTTGTCAAAGCAGTGCAAGCCAAAGCCACCGGACAGGCCGTTACCAAGTCGATCACCCCCGGTCAGCAGGTCGTCAAGATTGTGCATGACGAGCTCAAACATGTTCTTGCGGGCGACGACGAAAAAGACCTCGGCACGCTGAAAATCGACAACCCGCCTGCCCCCGTCCTGATGGTGGGTCTGCAAGGTTCTGGTAAAACCACCACCACAGGTAAACTTGCCAAACGTCTGACGGAAAAAGACGGCAAGCGTGTGCTGATGGCCTCGCTCGACATCTACCGCCCCGCCGCGATGCAACAGTTGGCCATCTTGGGCACACAAATTGGCGTGGACACCCTGCCGATCGTGGCCGGTGAGAGCGCCGTTCAGATCGCCAAACGCGCCAAGCAACAGGCTACCTTGGGTGGCTATGACGTCTATATGCTGGACACCGCTGGCCGCTTGCAGATCGACGAGACCCTCATGCAAGAGGTCGAAGATGTGCGCGACGCGGTCAACCCACGCGAAACACTCTTGGTTGTTGACGGTCTGACGGGTCAGGTTGCGGTTGAAGTTGCTGAAGAATTCGACGGCAAGATCGGCATTTCCGGCGTGGTCCTCACCCGTATGGACGGTGACGGTCGCGGCGGTGCGGCGCTCTCGATGCGTGCAGTCACCGGCAAGCCGATCAAATACGTCGGTCTGGGCGAGAAGATGGACGCGCTTGAGACATTCGAGCCCGACCGAATTGCAGGCCGTATTCTGGGCATGGGCGACATTGTTGCGCTGGTTGAAAAAGCTCAGGAAACCATCGAGGTTGAGCAGGCCGAGCGCATGATGAAGCGCTTTGCCAAAGGCCGCTTCAACATGAACGATCTGAAATCGCAGCTGGAGCAGATGCAAAAAATGGGTGGCATGGAAGGCGTCATGGGCATGATGCCGGGCATGGGCAAGATGGCCAAACAGGTTCAGGATTCGGGCTTTGATGATCGCACGATTGTGCGCCAGATCGCCTTGATCCAGTCGATGACCAAGAAAGAACGCGCCAACCCGCAGATTTTGCAAGCCAGCCGCAAAAAGCGCATCGCCAAAGGTGCGGGCATGGAAGTGTCTGACCTGAACAAACTTCTCAAAATGCAGCGCCAGATGGGCGACATGATGAAGAAGATGGGCAAGATGGGCAAAGGCGGCATGCTGAAACAAGCCATGAAGGGTATGATGGGCAAAGGCGGCCCGTCCCCCGATGAGATGGCCGCAGGTATGGACCCCAAAGCCCTTGAAGCAGCCGCCAAAGCAATGGGCGGACGCGGCGGCTTGCCAGGTCTTGGCGGCGGCGCTCTGCCCCCCGGCCTGTCCGGCTTTGGGAAGAAGAAATAAATCGTGACTGACGCGACCACCATATCGACCAATCGGCTCGTGCTGCGCCGCCCCAATTCTGGGGATGTGCCGGCCTTGACCGATTTCTATGTGTCAAAGCGGTCGCAATATGCGGGTGGCTTTGTGCCGCGCGCTAAAGCATGGTCCAACGCTGTGGCCATGTTGGGCCATTGGCAGGTGCACAACTACGGTCTCTGGGCCGTCACCACCAAGGGCGACGACACAGCCTTGGGGCTTGTCGGTCCCTACTATCCGGATGGTCGTCCCGAAAAAGAAATCGGCTGGGTTCTGTTTGAAGGCGCCGAAGGGCGCGGCATCGCTTTTGAGGCCGCCCGTGCCACTCTTAAACATGCCTATGATGTGCTGAACTGGGACAGCATTGTCAGCTACATCGCACCAGAAAATGCACGCTCGATTGCTTTGGCTCAAAAGCTAGGCGCCAAGCGCGATATCGACGCCGCGCAGCCCGACCCAAGCAAACCCTGCTTGGTGTTCCGCCACGACCGCGACGAGGTGTTTGCATGACTGCTTTCACAGCTCCCAAACCTATCGGCTCTGATCGCCTGACCCTGCGCCTGCCACAAGCAAGCGACGGCGAAGCTGTGATCGCGTTTCTACTTAACAAAGAGCGCGCCGAAGGTTTTGGCCATGCCGAAAGCCGCAGCGAGGCTTGGCGCTGGTTTGCGCTCAACCTTGGTCACTGGCATCTGCACGGCTACGGCTATTTCACTGTCACCCTCAAAGACGGCACCCCTATTGGTCTGGTCGGCATCTGGAACCCCGAAGGTTGGCCCGAGCCGGAACTCGGCTGGGTGATGTTTGATGGTTTTGAGGGCAAAGGATTCGCCTTTGAGGCAGCTCTGCGCGCCCGCGAATGGGCCTATGATGTGCTTGGCTTCACCACGCTGACCTCCAACATCGTGCCGGGCAACACCCGTTCCGTGACTTTGGCAGAACGCCTTGGTGCCACCTATGAACGCACTTATGTGAATGTGCACATGGGCGAGGACATGCTCTATCGCCACCCTGCGCCTGATGCACTGGACGGCGACGGATCGGTGGAGGCCTACGCATGAGCTTGACCTTGAACATCCCCACTGTCGAAACCGAACGCCTGATCCTGCGGAACTATCGCGAAAACGATCTGGACGCGGTGTTTGCCTTTAACCAAACCGAACGCAGCCACTGGATCGGCGGCCCGAAAAACCGTCACGAAAGCTGGCGCGTTGTCATCGGCATCATCGGTCACTGGGCCTTGCGTGGTTACGGCCTTTGGATCATTGAGGAAAAGGCCAGCGGAAAGCAGGCCGGTGGCGTCGGTATCATCCACCACGAAGGCTGGGCCGAGCCGGAACTCGGCTGGCATCTCTACGACGGCTTCGAGGGGAAAGGCATAGCTTACGAGGCAGCTTTGGCTGCTCGCACCTATGCGGCGCAAAACTTCGGTATCACGGCCCCAATCAGCCACATCGACCCGAAGAACACTCGCTCCGTCGCGCTCGCCAAACGCCTTGGCGCGACATACGAGAGGGACGGCGAAGTGATCGGTCACGCTTGCCACGTCTACCGCCACCCGAAAGTGGAGGTGAACTGATGGCCACTGCGAACATTCCGGTGCTGGAAACCAAACGCTTGATCCTGCGCGGACCAGAGCCTGAGGATTATCCGAACTTCAAAGCCACATTCGCCTCATATCGTTCGCGCTTCATGGGCGGGCCTTTGAACGCTTACGAGACTTGGATGCTTTATGCGGCCGAAATCGGTCACTGGAACATTCGCGGATTTGGCATGTGGATGATCCACGACAAGATCACCGACGAAACGCTGGGCATGGCCGGTGGCTGGTTCCCTGCGCAATGGCCTGAACAGGAACTCGCCTGGATCATCTGGCCCGAAAAGGCAGGCCACGGCTACGCCCTGGAAGCCACCCACGCGGCACGCAAATATTTCTACGACCAGCTCGGCTGGACAGGTGCCGTCAGCTACATCGACCCCAAAAACCTCGACAGCATCCGGCTGGCCGAACGTCTGGGCGCGACCAAAGACCACGACGCAGCTTCTGTGGATGGCAACGATGTGGTCTATCGCCACCCCAGCCCCGAAGTTTTGCGCTCCTCTCAGATTGCCGACGCAATCGAGATGGAAATCAGCCACTACGCCGATCCCAAATTCCAGCCGAAAGGTTACGCAATTGACTGATGCCGCCCAAAATGCCGTGACACGTGCCGCCGAAGTGCTCAAGAGCCACCGCGAGAGCATTGACCGTTTGGATGCAATCCTTGTCTACACGCTGGGCGAGCGCTTCAAGCACACCCAAGCCGTCGGCCATCTTAAGGCTGAACACGACCTTCCCCCGTCCGATCCCGCCCGCGAGGCAAAACAGATCGCACGTCTTGAAGACCTAGCGGAGCAGGCCAATTTAGACCCTGAGTTCGCCAAGAAGTTTCTGAACTTCATCATCGCTGAAGTCATTCAGCACCATAAGAAACACCAGGAATAAGCCTGGACACTAAAGTTAGAGGCATATGCCTCCCCCGCCATTTTAAGGAGATCAAACAATGGCTATGAAAATCCGTCTTGCCCGTGGTGGCTCTAAGAAACGTCCTTTTTACCGCGTAGTTGCTGCTGACAGCCGCATGCCACGCGACGGTCGCTTCATCGAGAAACTGGGCACATACAACCCACTGCTCGCCAAAGACAGCGAAGAGCGCGTAAAACTGAACATGGAACGCGTTCAGTACTGGCTCGACCAAGGCGCTCAGCCAACCGACCGTGTATCGCGCTTCCTAGAAGCTGCTGGTGTTGTTGCTAAGAAAGAGCGCAACAACCCGAAAAAAGGCGAAGCAGGCGACAAAGCCAAAGCCCGCGCTGAAGAAAAAGCTGCAAAAGCTGCTGACGCTTCCGAAGCTGCTGCTGAAGAGTAAGTTGGAACTCCCCGGAATGGCCGAAACCTCACCCGAGTTTTCCCCCGAATTCCGGGACCAGCTGACGCAATTGATGCAATGGCGGCGCGATGTGCGCCGCTTTTGCACCGATCCCGTGGACGAGGCACTCTTAACCGAGTGCCTCGACGCAATTCTGCTGGCCCCTTCTGTGGGCCTGTCAGAACCTTGGCGCGTTGTGCGCGTCCAAAGCGACGCGGCCCGCACCGCCGCCCTTGAGAATTTCAAAGCCGCCAATGCCCGAGCCCTTGAAGGGTATGCAGGTGATCGCGCCACCATCTATGCGGGGCTCAAGCTGTCCGGAATGTCCGACGCCCCCGTGCAATTGGCAATCTACTGCGACGAGACCACCGACAAAGGCCAGCAGCTTGGTGCAACCACCATGCCCGAGATGCGCCGCTATTCGGTGGTCGCTGCCATCACTCAATTCTGGCTGACCGCCCGCACGCACGGCTTGGGTGTCGGATGGGTATCGATTCTGGACCCGAAACAGCTCAACCGCGACCTTAAGACGCCTGAGAATTGGGCGTTGGTGGCTTATCTATGTGTCGGATGGCCCGAAACGACGTCAAATACGCCGGAATTGATCAATGCAGGGTGGGAAAACCGCCGTGGCACGCTTCCGGTGCGCTCTGTCTAAGCCAATGGGTTGCGATCCGCTCTTGGATCGGGGAAAACCACTGTGAACGACAATAAAGAAAGCGACGCCATGAATGACCTCGTCTGTGTCGGAGCCATCGCAGGCGCCTATGGCGTCCGTGGCGAAGTGCGCCTGAAAAGCTTCACAGCTGACGCCGAAGCTATTGTCGACTATGCGCCCCTCACATCCGAGGACGGCACCCACAGTTTTTCCATCACCTTGACCCACGTCATCAAAAACGGCCTCGCCGCGCGCCTCTCTGGTGTCAGCACCAAAGAAGACGCCGATGCCCTCAAGGGGATCAAACTCTATGTGCCGCGTGATCGCTTGCCCGAGCCGGATGAGGACGAATACTACTACACCGATCTTGTCGGGCTGGAAGTGCGTGACACTGGCGGCACCGTGTTGGGTCGCGTGAAGTCGGTGCAAAATCACGGTGCCACCGATCTGTTGGAAATCATCGCGCAAGGTCAGGAAAACACCGTCCTTCTGCCATTCACCCACGCTGTGGTCCCGACCGTGGACATGGCGGGCGGGCGCATCATTGCGGACCCGCCGGAAGGGTTGTTCTAGATGGCGATAGCACCGCTCAGCCCTCTGGGCATCGCGGTCTTTGCGGTGCCACTTTACGCAGGACCCGCCCTTGCGGGTCTCAGCTCGGCCAATCTGGAATCGCTGACGCTGTTTGCGGTGTTCTTCCTGTTTTACGTGGTGGCCACCCGCGGCCTCAAACTGTCGTCCGCCTCTGATTGGGCCGGTTTTGTGTTCACCACACTGATCCAGTTCGCGTTGGTCTCGCTGTGTTACTACATCGGCACGGCCCTCTCGCTGGTCATCGGTCCACAACCCATCCCATTGTGGCTTCCCATCACCATGACCGGACTGGCCAGCGTTTATGGCGCGTGGCGCTACCGGAATTTATCGCAGATTGACGCCTCTGTCTCTGATGCGCTTGATAGGCTGCAAAACGACCAAGAGGACTGATCCGGTGATGGCCCCGCTTTTGATACATGCAGGTTTCCACAAGACTGGCACCACAAGTGTTCAAAAGATGCTGGAAAAAAGCCGCCGTGATCTCAAGCCTCACTTGCGGGTGTTCACCCGCGCCCGCATGGTCGCCACCTGTGAAGCCGCCCGCACCTACTCCGCCTCGCGCAAGGCCTCTGATCTGCTCGCCTTTGCCACCGAAATCGGAACCTTGTTTGAAAGCTTGACGCCAGAGGACCCGCGCCCAGCAATCATCAGTTCAGAAGATCTCTCAGGCTTCATGCCCGGGCGCAACAACCAGACCAAATATGATGCCGCGCCGCTTTTGATGCGCACTATTGCCGAAACCGCCAAGATGGTTTGGCCAACACCTCCGCCGCTGATCTTTTTCTTTTCCACCCGCGCAGGCGAGCCATGGCTGCGCAGCTGCTACGCCCAACATCTACGCGCAGTACGTGTCAAAGTCGATTTTGAAACCTACGCCAAACGTCACGCTGAAAGCGCGGATCTTGAGGCAATTGTCACCGGCGTCCGCGCTGCCGTTGCCCCACATGCTGTCGTCTCACACGCCCTTGAGGACTGCGCCACTCGCGGGCTTGGCCCCCTCGCACCGATTCTGGATACCCTTGAGTTTCCCCGCGAGTTGCGCCGGAAAATCACCAAACTGCCGCCCGCAAACACCTCTTTGCCGCCCGAGTTGCAAGCCGCATTCTTACAGATCAACCGCTCAAGCCTTGATGACCAGACCGTCGCCCAAGCCAAAGCCGAAGCCCGCAAAATCTACTTCAAGGAATAACCTCAGCCTTTGCTGCGACAAGAAATGCTGGACCTTCGCGCCAAACTGCGCGACAGAACGCGGCACAGCCCAAAGGATGTGACCCGTGAGTGACCAACCCAAATCATATGGCCGAAAATCAATCAGCGCGACGTTCAAACCGCGCGAACTGATGGACCCCAACGCCCGTCTTGCTGGTGTCTGGACCGCACAGATCATCACCCTGTTTCCCCAAGCCTTCCCCGGTGTGTTGGGCGAAAGTCTGACGGGCAAAGCCCTCAAGGACGGCAAGTGGCAGCTGCACACCACCAATTTGCGCGACTTTGGTGTCACCAAACATCGCAATGTGGACGAAACACCCGCAGGCGGCGGCGCAGGCATGGTTCTACGCCCCGACGTGTTGGGCAACGCGATTGAACACGCCATGCAAGGCACACGCGGCAATTGGCCTCTGGTCTATCTGTCCCCGCGCGGGCGTCGCTTTGATCAATCCATGGCACGCGCTTGGTCCAAGGCCGACGGCATCACCATGCTCTGTGGCCGCTTTGAAGGCGTCGATCAACGTGTTCTGGATCACTACAACATCATGGAAGTCTCACTTGGAGACTTTGTGCTCACGGGGGGCGAAATAGCCGCCCAAGCGATGATTGATGCCACTGTGCGCCTGCTGCCGGATGTTCTGGGCAATGAGGAGTCTATTGAGGAAGAAAGCCATTCCAACGGCCTTCTGGAGCATCCGCAATACACCCGCCCCGCCGAATGGAAAGGCCGCGCCATTCCCGATGTGCTAATGTCGGGCCATCACGGCAACGTCGAAAAATGGCGCCGCGAGATGAGCGAGCGCCTCACGCGCGAGCGACGCCCCGATATGTGGGACGCCTTTGAAGCGCGCAACCGCAACAAAGACTAGCCCCCCTCATTCAAGCGCGATCACCAGCGCCACCGCTTCCCCGTACAGCGGTCGCGCGCCGTGCCCGCCACCGGTGGTGTCTTCCATCAGCAGCCGGTCTCCGGGCGCAAATATCCGGCTGTCCCCGGAACTGGTCCAGCCCTCGACCTGACCTTCCAGCACCACAAACAGCTGCCGCCGCGGTGACGGGTGGGCGGCATCATGCCAGTCTTTCGGGAAGCGCAGCCAGAAGAAATTTTGGGCCGAAGTGGGTGTAGATATTTCCAGCGCCGGCGCTGGCGGCGCATATTGCACCGAAGTCATGTTATAGGAAATATCCTCAAAATGGCTGTCTCCGGCAGAGTCGGCAAACAGGCGCACGCACGGGATAGCTTCGGGCATTTGGGTATCCCCTCTGACAACGGCAATTGGCAACCAGTGTCCAACCAATCCTTTAAACCGTCAAGCGCGCAACCGACCTCAGCCACCAGCCAGCCACATACCATAAGCCTGCGGCGTGCCTCGGAACACGTTGATATCAACCTCACCCTCAATACCTGGCACCAATCCGGTGCCGGTATACTGCCAGAACGTCCAATAGGCCCCGGGGTAAACCTGTTGCGGATGCCCCGCGACCGAGCGCAGCCAGAATTCGGTGCCGCCCAGATTGCCAATGCCGGTGTCGCGATAGAAATCCACCGTGGTATAGATGATCGGCCTGCGTCCGTAATGCGCCTCGAGGATGTTGAGGAACTTGCGCGCCTCTGATCTGACGTCATGACCACTTGGCCGCAATCGACACGTGCGTGATTTTGGGGTCCACTCCATATCCAAAACATGCGGCAGATCCGCGCCTTGGGGCACATTTTTGATGAACCAGCGCGCCTGCTCGGCCGCCGTGCGGCAGAAATAATAGTAGTGATACGCCCCCCACGGCACGCCCGCCGCCTGTGCGCCGCGCCGATGCAAATCAAACTTGGGATCAAACACATCCCCGCCTTCGGTGGCTTTGATAAAGGCAAAACTCACGCCAGCACGCCGCGCCACACGCCAGTCGATGTCCCCCTGCCAGCGAGACACATCAATGCCATGCACCGGATAGCTGGTGGGCTTGCGACGTTCCCACTCATGCGGGTCTGCATCACCAAACTTGGGATAAGCCTTCAGCTGAGGCACCACCACCTCGCCCCCCGCCCCTTCGGCGGTCGCAGGCTCGGGCACATGTGGCCGCCGCCCGCATGAAACCAAAACCGTTAAACATAAAAAAGCTGCCAGAAATACGCGCACCATTACAATCACCAAACCAATACGACCCGCTGCTCATCGGGCCTATTCGGATTAGACGCAGGACCCTTCGCTTTGGCAACACGTCCAATGAGCATATCGCAGGTTTGTGTGCAGCCAGTTCCCTGTTTTTTTAAGACCGCGCGCGGAATCACCCTTGATCCTGTCACTGAATCTCCTTAGAGACCCCCTGTCTGGAATCGCTTTTTAGGGGCTCCGGGCCTTTTTGGGTTTCGCATCTGCCGCTTTGGGCTTCTTCGTTCATACCTTCGGCGCGTTTCTCAAGATCTTAAGAAACAGACGACCTGACCTCTGGCGGGCTGCATCTTGTGCGGGACCCGGAAGAAGACCAAGAGCTCTGAGGCGCAGCAAACCTTCGTGGAAAAACCACGAGCAATAGTAGGAGCATCAGATGGATCTGATCGCACAACTAGAGGCGGAACAAGTTGCCGCCCTGGGGAAAGACATCCCCGATTTCAAAGCCGGCGATACCATTCGCGTAGGCTTTAAAGTGACCGAGGGCTCGCGCTCTCGTGTACAGAACTACGAAGGCGTCTGCATCAGCCGTAAAAACGGCGCAGGCATCGCGGGTTCTTTCACTGTCCGCAAAATTTCGTTTGGCGAAGGCGTAGAACGTGTGTTCCCGCTGCACTCGACCAACATCGAATCGATCACAGTTGTACGTCGTGGCCGCGTCCGTCGCGCCAAGCTGTACTACCTGCGCGCACGTCGCGGTAAATCGGCTCGTATTGCTGAAGACAGCAACTACAAGCCCAAAAAAGCTTAAGGAGCGGTATCATGAAAAAAGACACCCATCCCGATTACCACCTGATCGATGTAAAAATGACCGATGGCACCATCGTACAGATGCGTTCCACATACGGTTCCGAAGGCACCACATTGGCGCTGGACGTTGACCCCTCCGTGCACCCTGCATGGAACGGCGGCAACACCCGCTTGATGGATGCTGGCGGCCGTGTCTCCAAATTCAAAAAGAAATACGAAGGTCTGGGCTTCTAAGCACAGCTTTTTTGTTTTTTCGAAGAACGCCGTCTCCCTCGAGGCGGCGTTTTTTGTTGGGCTGATGTTATTGCTCCGGCGTCCAGTCAGGCTGAGTATCAAACGACACCACGCCCTCATCCAACTGATCCCAATGCGGCTTGTCGCGCTCAAAAATGACAACTTGCACGCCCAAGCTGCCGGCATCATCCATCGAGCCGAGCGTCAAGGTCAGAAACTCTGGGGATCGTGAGTTTGTCCCATAGATCGGACTGCCACAGGCACCACAGAACGCCTTGGTCACGTCGGAGGACTTACTCGAGACATAGCTGTAATTGCGCAGCGGTCCCTTCAAAGAAACCGCATCCGCACGAAACATCGCCCCCACAGTATGCCCCGTCCCGCTCAGCCGTCGACACTCTTCGCAATGGCACTGCGCAACAATCACAGGCGCGCCCGTGGCTTCATAGCGCACCGCACCACACAGGCACTTTCCCCTATAGATAACCTCTGCCATCACACCACCGCCATAGATCTTTGGCCACCGCCTCGGGTGCGCAAAACGATCACCAACAGGATACCGATATTGAGGAAATTCCACGCGATACCGTTCAAGAACGCCCACTCGTAACTGCCGCTGATGTCGTAGATCCAGCCCGACATCCAACCGCCCAACGCCATGCCCAGAATGGTCGCCATCATCACAAATCCCACCCGCGCACCGGCTTCGCGCGCGGGCATAAATTCCCGCACCACCACGGCATAAGCTGGCACAATGCCACCTTGGCTCAGACCAAAGATCAAACTCACCAGATAGAGCGGCACCAACCCGTCAAACGGCAGGAACAAAAACAGCGCCAGACATTGCGCAGCCCCGCCCAGCATCAAGGTCAGCAAGCCCCCCAGCTTGTCAGACAGCCATCCTGAAAACAGCCGCGACGCCACACCGCCCAAGAGCATCAGCGATAGCATTTCTGCACCCACCGCTGCGCCAAATCCCAAATCCACACAGAACGACACGATATGCACCTGCGGCATCGACATCGCCACGCAACAGCCGATGCCTGCGATCCCTAACATCCACATCAACACCACTGGTCGGAACGCCGCGGTGCCTTGGCGTGCGACCGCTGCGCTCTCTTGAGCTGCCAAAGCCTCCATCGGCACCCGAGGGCGTAGCAACAGCGACAACGGAACCACCACCGCCAGCGTCAAAACCGCCAGCACCAGAAACACCGCCCGCCAACCGTAATCCGCGAGAACTCCGTTCAACATCACAGGCCAAATGGCGCCGGATAGGTAATTTCCACTCGCCGCGATCGCCACCGCAATGCCGCGTCGGCGTTGAAACCACATTGAGATATCAGCCAACAACGGGCCAAACCCAACGGCCGTACCAAACCCCAGAAAGAAATGCACCAACGACAGGATAAACACGGTTGGCGACAATGCCGCCGCCCCAAAGGCCAAGGCGCTCAAAACCGCAGCCCCGATCAACGACAGCGTCACACCCCAACGGTCCACCGCGCGCCCGATGAAAAAATTGCCCAACGCAAAACCCACCATGGTCAGCGTATAGGGCAACGACGCATCTGCGCGTGACACGCCAAACTCGGCCTGGACCGCAGGCATCACCACAATCACCGCCCACATGCCCACATTGGCCACCACCGCAATCGCAAGCGTGATGCCCAGACGGGTCCAGCTGTATCGGCTATCAAGAATTTCGTGGTCAGTCATGCAGCGACGCTAGGGGGCTAGACCGCGTCTGTATAGTGCCAGTTTTGCGCCACGCGCGGCGCCATCAACCAATGTCACCCACCTGTTGGTGCACCTCGATCACATTGCCTTCGGGGTCGTGGAAAAACACCTGATGCCATTCCTTGGCAAAGGCCGTGCCATAATCGGAATAGGGCACGTTGTTCTCATCCAGCACTTTCAGAAAAGCCCCGAGATCATCTGTGCGAAAGGCGATATGGCCGCGATCCACAGGGTTGATCACCTGCCCATTTACAAAAGCCACATCTAGCCGCCGCTCGGCCAGATGCATCTGCATATCCCCATCCGTGGCGAACCGGATCTTCCCATCATAGCCGCGGTCCCCATCCGCCTCGGTACGCGGAAACTCATCCTGTGGGATGTCCCCCAGACCAAGCACCTTGGTGTAAAAGTCATGCAGCCGATCCACATCATGCGAGACAAAATTGATGTGGTGGAATTCGAGTTTCATATGTCGGCTCCGGCTCAAGGATGATGTGCCTCACATAGAGACGCCATCACCTTGTGAAATCAAGCCGAAGACACGACAAATCTGTCTGCGACACGCAACCGGCCATTTATGCTCAGTCCGCGTTTCCTACATACTTCGTTTTCTTCTCCACAACGGGAGGTTCGCCAAAACTCACGGACTCGCCTGTTTCCGATTTGTATCCCCACCGCGCTGCAATGAGCTGGTATTCTTTACTGACCAGATTCTGCTCTTCTTCTTCCTCAAAGACGCGCATGCGCCAGGCCCCCTGAACACGGGTCGGCACGCGCACGTCCCGACGTGGGGGATGCAGCCCGCCATTAGGGACACGCGCACAGGCCGCCGCCCATTTGCGCTTCAACAGATTCACCAATTCAACGGCCTGATACTTCCTGCGTCCGGCAAAAATGACATCGATTTCTACATTGTTCTTCATTAGCCCTTTGATCAGGATATCTTGGCGGGAGTTTGTTCCAAATTTCGGGATTAAACTCACCACAAGTTCCGTCGGGGGCTTTTTGAACAACCCGCTGTCTTCATAGGCTGGTGTGATCAAGGCTGGGTTGATACGTTTCTTCAAAGTCGTGTTCCGATAGTTTAAGTCGTGCATCGCGATATTGGCCAATTCGCCTTAACAATTCATTTGCAATATTGTCGCAGGGGACCTCAAAACACGCCCAAAATTCCCGATTTTCCTATGTGCACCTCCGCACGCAGGCGGAAACAACACACATCGAGTCTCTCAAAACTATCACCGTCGCAATACAGTCGCGATACCGACGCAATACCGACGTTCCATTTTGAGGGTTTATTGCCCCAAGGCCTGCCCCAAATCCGCGATCAAATCTTCGGCTTTTTCGACGCCAATTGAGAGCCGGAGCAGGCTCTCGGGAATACCCGTATGCGGCTCAATTGTATGGCGATGTTCGACCAGACTTTCGACCCCGCCCAGCGACGTGGCGCTATGAAACAGCTTCAGCTTCCCCGCCACGCGGAGCGCATCTTCACGTGTACCTTTCACAAGAAAAGACATCAAAAACCCATAGCCCTGTGGCATCTGTTTCGTCGCCAGTTCATGCTGTGGATGGCTCTTCACACCGGGATAAAGCACGGCCTCAACTCGCGGGTGATCCTTCAGAAACTCGCTTATTTTCATGGCGTTATCCACCATACGCTCTACGCGAACCGGCAGAGTGCGCATGCCACGCAACAACAGCCATGCTTCAAACGGCCCCATCACCGCGCCTGCGCTTGCGCGATCAATGGCAATCTCTTCCCACACGGGTGTCCGCTCACGTGTGACCAATACGCCGCCCAGAACATCAGAATGGCCATTAATCACTTTGGTGGTCGAATGCATCACCACATCTGCGCCTAATTTCAGAGGGTTAGACAACAAAGGCGAGGCCGCCGTGCTGTCCACGGCCAATAGGGCTCCGGCCTGTTTCGCAGCCTCCGCAGCGGCTGCAATATCCGTGATTCGCAACCAAGGATTGGACGGAGTTTCCACCCAAACAATCTGCGCCGGACCTGCCTCACAGGCGGCTCTCAGAGCGGCGCTATCACTGGCATCCACTTCATCCATAACCACCTGACGTCGTTCGCAAAAATCGCGAATCCACTTGGTCGCGCCCCAGTAAATTCCGGACTGAACAATCACCCGCCCACCGTTGGGCACGGTGCGAAACAAAGCCGCAATCGCAGCCATGCCCGTGGGGAATAACAAGGCCGCCTCGCCACCTTCCAGTTGGCTCAGGACGGCTTCGGCTTGGCGCACCGCATCATTGTGATCGCGCGCATAGGTATTGGCCGGATTGATTGGTTGATAATCTTCGCCCCGCGCAAAAGTCGTCGAGGGTTGAATCGGCGGAACAACCCCACCACTGGCAAGGTCAATTGCCCCACCAGCCTGCGCCAGCAAAGTCTCTGGCTGCATATCTTTCGCGTCCATCGGTCCACCCTCCATCAATCCGCCCACACCTGAACGCAGAGCCAACAAACTTGCAAGCCCCCTCCCCTGACGTGTAGGACTGCGACATGGCCCGCACGATCCTTTTCAACAAACCCTTCGATGTTTTGTCTCAGTTCACCGACAAGGGAACCGAGGGCAGCTCACGTCGTACTCTGTCGGATTTCATTGATATTCCAAAGGTTTACCCTGCTGGAAGGCTCGATCGAGACAGCGAAGGACTGATGGTGCTGACCGATGATGGCAAGCTTCAGGCTCAAATCGCCAACCCAAAACACAAGATGCCCAAAACCTATTGGGTACAGGTCGAAGGTCTGCCTGACGCCGCCGCGCTTGGAGCGCTTCGCAAGGGTGTGACTCTCAAGGACGGGCTGACCAAACCAGCCGATGCCAAGCTAATTGATCCGCCCAAAGCGCTTTGGCCTCGCACACCTCCAGTGCGGTTTCGTAAGTCCGTGCCTGACTGCTGGTTGCAACTGACCATCCGTGAAGGCCGCAACCGCCAAGTGCGCCGAATGACCGCAGCGGTTGGATTTCCGACACTACGACTGATCCGTTCGAGCATAGGTATCTGGTCTTTGGGCGATCTTGCCTCGGGAAAATGGCGCGACATCTAAGTGCCAGTCCCAACGTTTTTGCATGCAAATCCAGACATGTTGTGGACAGCAGCAACTTCGCGCCCTATGCGGGCAAAAAGCAGCCACAAACGGCGGGGATGACGGGCATGGCACATATTATCGTTGTGGGGAACGAAAAAGGCGGCGCAGGTAAATCGACATTGTCGATGCACATCGGCACTGCGCTATCACGATTAGGCAAGCGCGTCGGCGTCCTAGATTTGGATTTGCGCCAGAAAAGCTTTAGCCGCTACGTTCAAAATCGTGCTGAGTTTTTGGCCGAAACTGGCCTCGATCTGCCCAGTCCAAAATATCACGATCTGCCCGAAGTTGACCCGGCAACGCTGCAAGAAGGGGAAAACATCTATGATTTACGCCTATCTGCGGCCATCGCCGCGCTTGAACCGGAAAATGATTTCATCCTGATCGACTGTCCGGGATCGCACACGCGTCTCAGCCAAGTTGCCCACTCTCTGGCTGACACTTTGGTCACACCGTTAAACGATAGCTTTGTCGACTTTGATTTGTTGGCACATGTCGATGGCGACGGCGAGAAAATCCTTGGGCCATCAGTCTATTCCGAAATGGTCTGGAACGCGCGGCAATTACGTGCCCAAGCTGGCTTGAAGCCCATTGATTGGATTGTCATGCGCAACCGTATGGGCGCTCAACAGATGGTCAACAAAGAGAAAATGGGCAAGGCGCTTGATGCGCTCTCTAAACGCATTGGCTTTCGTGTCGCCCCTGGCTTTAGCGAACGTGTTGTCTTTCGAGAACTCTTTCCGCGTGGTCTAACCTTGCTTGATCTGCGCGATGTCGGGGTCAAACAACTTAATATTTCCAACGTCGCGGCACGACAAGAGTTGCGCGAACTGGTTAAATCGCTGAACCTGCCCAATGTCGAGGTAGACTTTTAAGGCAGACGGTGAGGAGCGCTGCGGATGCAATTGACAGGCAATCTGCGCGCAACGCGCCTTATTTTCATGGCAGCGATTGCTCTTTTCGAGTTGCTGTCGATCATCATTGCCTATCAGCTGCTGGCGTCCTTTGAATGCCAGCAAACCGAAATGTGGCTCGCATGCCGCGCCTTGCGCTCCATGACCGCGCGCGGCATGGCCGTGATGACTATTTTGGCGATCTTTTTTTGGCTACGCCCGAAGGCCTACACCCATTTGCAAAGCCTTGTGGCCTCAACTCCGGGGCACCCGTTTTGGGGCGTCGTTCACATTGTTGGTGTTGCAACCATATTCACGCCACTTTTGACATTTGGTCCTACGGGGATGGCAGCGTCCTTTGGGACAGCTTTAACCCTCATGGCTTTCGGCGGGCTCCTTGCAGCATTTGGAGCCATATTCTGGGTGACCCCAACAAGGGTCTGGCGGGACTGGTTACGTCAGGACGGCTACCTGCTACTGATGGCAATCTTCGGCGCCTTCCTGGTCCCCGATCTTGCCAACCTGATTCAGCCGGTCTGGAATTGGGCGAGCCTTTCGGACCTAACTTTCTTCTTAGTCTACGTAGTGCTTGTCGCGTTTGGCGTAAATGTGGGCGTCGAGCCTGAAATTCAAGTAATTGGTGTCGACGACTTTTATGTGCAAGTTGCAAGCCAGTGCTCAGGAGTTGAGGGCATCGCCTTAATTACAATCTTTATGGGGATTTATGCGTTTCTGATGCGCGGCGACATCAGACAGCAAAGATATTGGCTCGTACTCTTTCCTCTTGCCGTCTTTGTAAGTTGGCTCTTCAATATCGCCCGGATCGCGCTTTTAATCCTGATTGGTGCGCATGTTTCACCAGAGCACGCGTTAAATGGGTTTCACTCTTACGCCGGATGGCTGCTTTTCACCGCGCTCGCTCTTGGGGTAGTGGTTATCGCCCATCGCGCGCGCTGGCTGCACGTTTCACCACAAACGGCGCAAACAACCCCGCAGTCATGGGCTGAAGATGACGTCATCGCACTTATCGTCCCCTTCATTGTGATGATGCTGTCAGGCGTTGTAACCGCCGCCTTTTGGCCAGCTCCAGAAACGGCCTACCCATTCCGCGTTGCGATCATGTTTGCAACTCTGTTGTTTTTTCGCCGCTCCATATTGGCCATGTGGGTTATGCCGACGATGAACCGTGGTTGGCCTTTGGCGCTAGGTGCCGGCTTGCTTGTGGCAGTGCTCTGGCTCGTCACCGCACCGCAAGCAGACGTCGTTCCTGCCCCCGCGAACTTTAGTTGGATAGTATTTAGAGTTTTCGGAACAGTGGCGCTTGTTCCACTGATCGAAGAGCTTCTGTTCCGCCGCTATCTATTAAGCCGCCTCAACTTTGGCAAAACCGCTGGACTGATTTGTGCCGTAGCCGTCTCCAGCCTGCTTTTCGGCCTTATGCACGACCGCTTCGTCGCGGGCACTCTATCCGGAATTGTATTTGCGGGAATCTATCTGCGCGCGGGAGGGCTTGCGTCTGCCGTCGTCGCACATACGAGCGCCAATGCAATCATTGCTGCTTGGGCTGTTATCAGCGCCAGTTGGGCGCTGATATAACTATCAAATCAGTCCGCGTTTTTGGCGCGATGTCTGCGACGCAATTCATAGACCAAAGCAAGCGTTGCAAGAACGGCAGCGATCGCCAACAAGCCTGCACCCGCATCGATTTCAGGGACCGCATTATAATCGCCGCCTCCGCCACCGTTGCCTCTACGTCCATCTCTCCACCTACGCCACCAGCCGTCAACGTCTTGGGCCATTGCGCTTGTGGAAGTCAGGGCCAGCAAAATCGTTGATCCGGACATAAACTTGAGCTTTGATAAAATTTTCATATCAATCCCCTATAAAATTCTCTTAACACTATCTCAAATTGAACCGCACCTGGCAATCTCTGCGCCATGTTTTAGCCGCATTCCTGGAGTCGCCACGCCGCTCGTTTCGAAATGGAGAACAGTTCACGCTATAGTTGCCAAACTGTGCATAAATTTACTTAAACGCAAGTAGCGTCATCTCTTCAAAGCGATTCGCAGCCTTTCACCTCACCTCAATCCAACCGCGCCAAATGTCGCAAAACACGCTTAAAAACCACAATATCGGCTTCGCAAAATCGCGCTTGTAAAGCTGCGTCGTAAGATTGAGCTATCGCACTTAGATCGTTGTAGGCACTCATACCCGCCGCGGTCAGGTGCAGCCACTCTACACGGCGATCCGAATCACTGCGTGACCGTTCGACAAATCTTCTGTCGTTTAGCTTTTGGACTGCGCGGCTGACTTTTGTCTTATGAATTCTGGCCCGTGTGCCGATTTCAGTTGCCGTCATTTGCCCATAGATTCCGAGATGAAAGAGCACGCGCCATTCCGTGCGCAAAAGTCCGTAGCGCTCTTTATAAACGGTCTGAAATCCCAGACTGCCCTCTTCCGCGGCCTGATTGAGCAAATAGGGCAGGAAGTCCTGCACATCGAAGGAATCATCTTTGGACATTTTTACACCTCTCCCCCTTGTTAGTTACAAAATCAACTATTACCAAAGCAACTAAATTCAAGCTGGAGCGTAATCATGACCAAACATTCCGTCCCGACCCGCATGCAGATGGCCCCCTCTCTCCCCGGTCCACATCAGGGATATATGCCAGGTTTTGGCAATGATTATGAGACTGAGGCCCTGCCGGATGCGCTACCCCAAGGCATGAACAGCCCACAGAAGTGCAACTACGGCCTGTATGGCGAACAATTGACCGGCACTGCCTTTACCGCCCCATCTCATCAAAATGAACGCACATGGTGTTACCGTATCCGACCAAGTGTAAAACACTCACATCGCTACGAAAAAGTTGATGTTCCGTATTGGAAATCCGCACCCAACGTGGAGCCGTATGTCACGTCCTTGGGGCAATATCGTTGGGATCCGCTGCCTCACACTGACGCGCCGCTTACGTGGATCAGCGGCATGCGCACCATGACCACTGCTGGTGATGTAAACACCCAAGTCGGCATGGCCACACATGTCTATTTGGTCAACAGCTCAATGCAAGATGAGTATTTCTTCTCGGCTGACAGCGAACTTCTGGTGGTACCGCAAGAGGGCATCCTGCGATTCTCGACGGAATTGGGCATCATCGATCTGGAACCCAAGGAAATCGCCATCATTCCACGCGGCCTGCTGTATCGCGTTGAAGTGCTTGAAGGCCCAGCGCGCGGATTTGTTTGCGAAAACTATGGTCAGAAATTCGAGCTTCCTGGACGGGGCCCCATCGGTGCTAATTGCATGGCCAACCGCCGAGATTTCAAAGCCCCTGTGGCGGCTTTTGAAGATCGCGACGCACCTTCAACTGTGACCATCAAATGGTGTGGCCAGTTTCACGAAACCAAAATTGGACATAGCCCGCTGGATGTCGTGGCATGGCACGGTAACTATGCACCAGTAAAATATGACCTGCGCACCTATTGCCCTGTTGGATCCATCCTATTTGATCACCCTGACCCGTCGATCTTTACCGTTCTGACGGCACCTTCAGGCCAACCAGGCACAGCCAATATAGATTTTGTGCTATTCCGCGAACGCTGGATGGTCGCCGAGGATACTTTCCGTCCGCCATGGTATCACAAGAACATTATGAGCGAGCTGATGGGCAATATTTACGGCCAATATGACGCTAAACCCAAAGGCTTTGTGCCGGGCGGAATGAGCCTCCACAACATGATGATCCCGCATGGACCGGACAAAAACGCCTTTGAAGGTGCGTCCAACGCCAAGCTGGACGCCGAAAAGCTGGATAATACGATGAGCTTTATGTTTGAAACCCGTTTCCCGCAGCATTTGACCGCATTTGCAGGACGGGAAGCGCCGTTGCAAGATGACTACATCGACTGTTGGGCCGATATCGAGAAAAAATTCGACGGCACACCGGGGAAGAAGTGAAGTGAGGGGGCCAGCCCCACTGCGCACAAACAATTTTGTGCGCCTCCCCCGAAGTATTTGAACAGAGAAGAAGCCAAAGGCCTGTGCCTATGACCAAGGAAACGCGATGCCATTGATGAAAAGCTGGGTTGAGAGCGCCAACGCGCCGGACTGCCCTTTCCCTCTCAACAACCTCCCCTATGGCGTGTTCTCGACTGTGGGTGGTGAAGAGCGTTGCGGTGTGGCCATTGGTGATATGATCTTGGATATTGCCGCCGCTGAGGAAACAGGCCTTGTGTCCATAGCTAGCACGCCTGTTTTTGACGTGCCGTATTGGAACGACTTTATAGATTTGGGTGGCGCTATTTGGGAAACACTGCGCGCACGTTTAATTGAACTACTTTCAGAAGGGAGTGACGACCAGGAGGCTGTCGCCCAGCTTTTGATCCCAATGGCAAGCGCGAGCCTGCATATGCCGATCGCTATCAGCGAATACACCGATTTCTACGCAGGTCGCCATCATGCACAAAACGTCGGCACGATGTTTCGCGGGCCAGAAAACGCTCTGCCGCCCAATTGGTTACACATTCCGATAGGTTATAACGGCCGGGCATCGTCTGTTGTGGTTTCTGGTACAGATGTGCGCCGTCCTTGGGGGCAGCTGAAGTCTCCGGAGCATGATCTGCCTGCGTTTTTGCCCTCGCGTCGCTTTGACATCGAATTGGAAATGGGCGCGATTGTTGGCGCTGCTTCTGAGTGGCCGCTCACCGTCCAAGAGGCGGATGATGCTATTTTTGGCTATGTGTTGCTCAATGACTGGTCCGCGCGCGACATTCAGGCGTGGGAATATCAGCCCTTGGGGCCGTTTCAAGCCAAGGCTACTGCCACCTCCATCAGCCCGTGGATTGTCACCAAAGCCGCGCTTGAACCCTTTCGATGCGACACACCAGCTCGCGAGTTTGAATTGCTGGACCATCTCAAAGACGTCGGTCCGATGCTTTATAACATCGACCTTGACGTAACGATGGCACCTCAAGGCAAACCAGCCACCACGATCACCCGTACGAACTACAACGAAATGTACTATTCAGCCGCCCAGCAACTGGCGCATCA
Organism: Rhodobacteraceae bacterium Alg231-30; assembly: GCA_900143615.1. GTDB lineage: Bacteria > Pseudomonadota > Alphaproteobacteria > Rhodobacterales > Rhodobacteraceae > Shimia. The sequence goes on along the minus strand of FREU01000001.1, from coordinate 286,922 downwards.
TTCGACATCAGGCTGCCCGATGAATGTTGGCGACCTTTTAGGGTCGGGAACGATTTCTGGCCCCGAAAGAGCAAACCGTGGCAGTCTTTTAGAACTAAGCTGGGGTGGCAAGGAGCCGTTGACATTGGACAGTGGCGATACCCGGACCTTTATTGAAGACGGAGACACATTGACCCTGAGTGGAACGGCTAAGGGAGATGGTTTCCAAATTGGCTTTGGCAAGTGCACTGGAACCTTGCTGCCTGCTTTCAAGGACCCGTTTAAGAGACAGCCGTCATGAACAGCACACCAAAATACGTTGGTTTCGTCGCGATGAGCCTGGACGGGTTTATTGCTGACTCTGACGGCGGCATTGGTTGGCTGGATCCGTTCAACGACGCCTTGGCTGCGGATGGCGGCGACGGCGGATATGGCAACTTTATCGCTGAAGTGGATGCTGTTTTGATGGGGCGCACGACCTATCAACAAGTCATGGGCTGGGGATGGCCCTATGAAAGTCGCGCGGGTTATGTGTTAACTCAGAGACGTGATTTCAAAGGCGACAACGTGACCACCGCAGGTCCGATCGATGCGCTCAAAGAGGCAATTGAGACAAACGGCCATCACCGTGTCTGGATCATGGGCGGCGGTAAAACCCAACGCGCCGCACTGGACGCACATATGTTTGACGACCTCAGTCTCTTCATCATGCCAACACTATTGGGGCGCGGCCTTCCGTGTTTCGCCCCCGGTGTGCAACGCAATCTAACACTGATCGCAACGCATCAACGCGAAGGCGGCATTCTGCAACTCGACTATTCATTCAAGGACTAACACCATGGCCAAAGCGTTTGCCTCACAGGGCGACATGAGCGAGAAAAACATCTCTTTCACCGAGGTTGGTGATGGACTGTACGCCTTTACCGCGGAAGGCGATCCGAACTCGGGCGTAATCATTGGCGATGACAGCGTTATGATTGTAGAGGCGCAAGCCACGCCCCGTTTGGCCAACAAGGTCATCGAATGTGTGCGCACAGTGACTGACAAACCGATCAGCCATGTTGTGCTGACCCACTATCATGCTGTGCGTGTTTTAGGTGCCTCGGCCTATGGAGCAGATCAGATTATCATGGGTGACGCCGCGCGCGCCATGGTTGTCGAGCGTGGTCAGGAAGACTGGGACAGCGAATTCCAACGCTTCCCACGCCTATTTGAAGGTCATGAAAGCATTCCCGGCCTGACCTATCCAACCACCACATTCTCCGAGGATATGACCATCTATCTCGGCAATCGGCGTGTGGATCTGATGCATCTGGGGCGTGCGCACACGGCGGGTGATATTGTCATCCAGGTGCCAGATCAGAACGTGATGTTCACAGGCGACATCGTTGAATACCACTCGGCTTGCTATTGCGGTGACGGCCATTTTGGCGACTGGGGAGATACACTAGACAACATTGCCGCGTTTGATGTTGACGCCATTGCACCAGGCCGGGGCGACGCACTCATCGGCAAAGAAATGGTTCATGCGGCCATAGAAAGCACCCGCGACTTTGTGGAAAGTACTTATCGTCCGGCGGCCAAAGTCGCCGCGCGTGGCGGCACGCTCAAAGAAGCATGGGATGCGGTTCGTGCGGAATGTGACCCCAAATTTGGTGATTATGCGATCTATGAGCACTGCTTACCGTTTAACGTGGCCCGAGCATTTGACGAAGCGCGCGGCATCGATACACCACGTATCTGGACAGCTCAGCGTGATTTGGAGATGTGGGAAGCCCTTCAAGGGTGAGGCAAAGCTCTTCGAGCTCTGGGCAGAGCAATGCCCAGCAGCCTGTCTTTGATCCAGATCGTTTTCTCGGTGAGCTGGCGCTGTAAACTAAACCCCTAGACGGGACGCAGCTTGCGTCCCAGTCCCCACTCGTTTGGCCAGTTCCAAGGAGGGCCCATGAACAAGATATTCCAAGAGCCGCTCTACCCCTATTCTCGCAGCCCAGATCAGGACGCCGCAATGCCGGTGCGTCACAAGGTCATCGTGATTGGTGCCGGCCCGGTGGGCCTGGCCGCAGCAATTGATCTGGCACAGCAAGGCGTCGAAGTCTTGGTCGTCGATGACAATGAAAAGGTCAGCTTTGGCAGCCGCGCGATTTGCTTTGCCAAACGCCAACTGGAGATCCTCGACCGCCTTGGGTGTGGCCAACCATTTGTGGACAAAGGTGTCGAATGGGACGTAGGCAAAGTTTATTTTGACGACCGTCAAGTTTACGAATTCAACTTGCTTTCCGAAGATGGGCACCGTCGCCCGGCTTTCATCAACCTGCAGCAATACTACTTTGAGAAGTTTCTGATCGATCGCGTGCGCGAACTTCAGGACCAAGGCGCACCCATCGAAATTCGTGGCCGCAACAAGGTCGAGGCTATCGGCACCCATGACGACCACGTCAAACTCGAGGTTGAGACCCCCGAAGGTGCCTACACGCTTGAGGCAGACTGGCTGCTGGCCTGCGATGGCGCAACTTCGGCCACACGTAAAATGCTGGGCATCGACTTCGTTGGGCGTGTCTTTGAAGACAACTTCCTAATTGCCGATGTAATCATGCAAGCTGACTTCCCGTCAGAACGCCGATTTTGGTTTGATCCACCATTCAACCGGGGGCAATCCGCCCTTTTGCACAAGCAGCCTGATGATGTATGGCGGATCGACTTGCAACTCGGATGGGACATCGACAAAGAACACGAGACCAAGCATGAGAACGTTATCCCCCGCCTCAAGGCGATGCTGGGCGACGAGATCGACTTTGAGCTTGAATGGGTCTCGATCTACACCTTCCAATGCCGACGTATGGAGGAGTTTCGCCATGGTCGCGTGCTATTCGCGGGCGACAGTGCGCACCAGGTTTCGCCCTTTGGCGCACGAGGTGCCAACTCCGGTGTGCAGGATACCGACAACCTTGTGTGGAAACTTAAATTGGTACTAGACGGCCAAGCCCCTGACACTTTGCTCGACAGCTACAATTATGAGCGGGTACAGGGCGCGGATGAAAACATTCTCAATTCATCTCGATCCACCGATTTCATCACGCCAAAATCCGATGTCAGCCGCCTGTTCCGCGATGCAGTTCTCGACTTGTCAGAGCAATTTGAATTTGCACGCCCCTTGGTCAATTCTGGCCGCCTTTCAAAGCCTTGCCGCTATGTTGGGTCCCCGCTCACCTCTGCGGACGCCCTCGAGGGGCCGTCGGACACCCGCCCTGGCGCCCCGTGTGTAGATGCGCCGCTGGGCGAGAACTTCCTGCTGGACAAGCTCGGGGATCGCTTCATCCTTCTGACTATCGATGCCGATGCCCCTGACCTGCTGGAAGAAGATGGCGTAACGGTCACGCGACTAGCGCTATCGGTGCGTGACGATCCCACTCTGGCGCTGAAACGGCGTTATCTGGGTGATGCAGACAGCGCGGTTTATCTGATCCGGCCGGATCAACACGTTGCGGCGCGGCGCGAAACCTTTGATGAAAGCCAATTCCGCGCGGCTATCCGTCGCGCTACGGGTAAGGAGTGAACCTTGTGCCTGATCAATTAATCCTGACCGCCAATATCGCAAATGCCGATGATTTTTATGCAGACCTTCTGGAAGCACATGAGGGGCGCAGTCATACGGAAAGTGATGCTCTGAATGCCCGTTTGGTGCTGATTTTGGCAAATCACATTGGAGATAGCGAGATATTATCCCAAGCGCTTGCAGCCGCCACATCCAAACCCGCGTAACTTCCAGAAAATGGCGACGGTTCTTTACGAGTATTGGCGCTCTTCTGCCAGCTACAGAGTGCGTATCGCACTTAACCTTGGCGGTATTTCATATGACTCCGTTGCCGTTGATTTAGTCAATGCGGAGCAGATCACACCCAATCACTTGGCACGCAGCCCTCAAGGGTTGGTGCCTGTGCTGGATATCGACGGGCACCGCCTCACACAATCGCTAGCCATTTTGGACTATCTTAACGAAACGCGCGGGCTTGGTTTGCTGCCTCAAGACCCGATGCAGGCCGCGCGCGCCCGTGCCTTGGCGCAGATGCTGGCAGTAGACGTTCATCCGGTGTGCAATGTGTCAGTGGTCGATTATGTGGCTTCGCTGTGTCCTGACCACCCGTCGGCAAAAAAAGATTGGATGCAGCGATTTATCGTGCCGGGTCTGCGCGCCTTTGAAACCATGTTGGCAGAGTATAGCCAGACACCGTTTTGCTGCGGCAGCCAGCCAACGCTGGCTGATGTCTGCCTGATACCGCAGCTTTACAATGCCCGCAGATGGGGGGTGGACTTTAGCAACTTGCCGCGCCTCAGCGCCGCCGAAGCGGCCTGTTTAAACAACAAGGCCTTCGCCGCCGCCCACCCAGATCAACATCACCCCAAAAGGCTGCCCCTTCAGGATTAGTCTTCCAGATCGTGCAACTCGTTCAGCAGGCCCAGCAACGTATCAAATTTATCCTGCCCCAAGCGATCACAGAACCCCTGCAAAATCTCTCGGCTGACCGTGACATTGGCTTCAATCAACGCTTCGCCGGTTTCCGTGATCGAAATTACCTGGCGGCGGCGATCATTATCATCGCGTGCTCGAGTGACGAACGCTTTTTCATCCAGCTTCTGCAAAATACGTGTCAGGCTTGGCAACAAAAGAACTGCGCGCTCTGAAATGCTGGTCGGATCCATCGGGCCTTCTTCGGACAGGACACGCAGGACACGCCACTGCTGCTCGGTGACACCGGCATCAGCCAGCATCAGGCGCAGTGGTCCCATGACCTTTTCCCGAGAGCGTAAAAGAGCAATTGGTAACGATTTGGATGTAGCGGGGAGAGAACTAGTTTGTGTCATGCGCCCTCATGCACCGGACAGTTAAAAAACGCAAATTGATTGTCTTGTATAATAAGCGATGCGGCGCTACTCCGATAGGAAAACTAACGGGAGGCAGACATGGATTGGTCGGATTTTGCTCAATGGGGCACACGCATTTCGCAGTGGGCTAAAACCTATCATGAGACCATCCGCGAGCGCCCTGTCAGAGCCCAAGTTTCCCCAGGCGACGTTCTGAACGCATTACCTGTTGCCCCCCCTGCCACAGGCGCCGACATGCAGGAGATTTTCTCGGATTTCGAAACCACCATCATGCCCGGCATAACCCATTGGCAACACCCAAGATTTTTTGCCTATTTTCCTGCCAATGCAACCCCACCGTCAATGCTCGCAGACTACCTTTCTACAGTGATCGCCCCGCAATGTATGTTGTGGCAGACCTCCCCTGCGGCGACCGAATTGGAAACCCGCATGATCGACTGGTTACGACAGTCTCTGGGACTGGCCGATCACTTCTCAGGAGTCATCCAAGACAGTGCTTCTGGCGCGACGCTGGCAGCCGTTTTAACCATGCGCGAAAAAGCGCTCAACTGGCAGGGAAACCATCACGGCCTCACAGGGCAGGCACCCTTGCGCATTTATTGTTCCGCCGAAGTACACACATCAGTAGATCGCGCAATCTGGATATCTGGAATCGGCCAAGACAACTTGGTGCGCATCCCCACTCAGGGTCCGACCCGCGCCATGGATTCTGCAGCCCTTGACGCCGCCATCGCCGCCGACCGCGCCGCAGGTCTGATCCCGGCGGGCATAATCGCCTGCACCGGTGGCACAGGCACAGGAGGTTGCGATGATATCAACGCCGTTTGTGACGTAGCCGAAAACCACGGCCTCTATGTGCATGTCGACGCAGCATGGGCCGGAGCCGCGATGATCTGCCCTGAATACCGCCACCTCTGGACAGGCGTAGACCGCGCCGACAGTGTTGTCTTTAACCCGCATAAATGGCTGGGCGTACAATTTGACTGTTCCGCCCACTTTGTGCGCGCGCCCGAAGACCTTGTGCGCACCTTGGCGATCAAACCCGAGTATCTAAAAACCCATGGACAGGATGGCATCGTCAACTATTCCGAATGGTCTGTGCCGCTGGGACGTCGCTTCCGCGCACTCAAAATCTGGTTTGTTCTGCGAACTTATGGGCTAGTCGGCCTCCAACAGATGATCCGCAACCACGTCTCGTGGAGTGTCGAATTGTGCGAATTAATCCGCGCACGTCCCGATTTTGAAATAATCACTGAGCCTGTGCTATCACTGTTTACTTTCCGCTTTGCCCCCGCTGGAGCCACAGATCTAGACGCGCTAAATCAACGGCTTGTAGAGCTCATCAATGACGATGGCCGGATCTATTTGACCCAAACCCGCACAAACGGAGAATTGGTCATTCGTTTTCAGGCTGGGCAAGTTTCAGCGACGCGAGAGGATATTCTTGTGGCTATGGACGTCATCGAGGAACTCGCCGCTCAGTTGCAGTAAAAACACCTACGTATTTTCCCCGAATTGACCAAATTCGGCGCTCCCAAATACCATGGGGATAGTTCATATGGACCTGTTGTCAGGTCCAATACATGACCTGATCTTGGGAGGAATACCGATGAAGAACCTGATGCTTACGAGCATGGTTTGTGCTGTTGCGCTGGCGGGAACGGTGCAGGCCGATATCAAAATTGCCCACATTTACGGCAAAACTGGCCCCTATGAGGCCTATGCAAAACAGTCCCACGATGGGCTGATGCTGGGGCTGGAATATGCCACAGACGGAACTATGGAAATCAACGGCGAGAAGATAGTCGTTATCGAAAAGGATACACAACTTAAGCCCGACAATGGCAAAGCGCTATTGGAAGAAGCTTATGGTGACGACGAAGTCGACCTTGCCGTTGGTCCCGTCAGCTCTGGCGTCGCGTTGGCGATGCTTCCGGTGGCTGAAGAATATGAAAAACTGCTGATCGTCGAACCCGCTGTGGCCGACAGCATCACAGGCGAAAACTATAACCGCTATATCTTCCGCACAGGCCGCAACAGCTCGCAAGACGCAGTAGCCAACGCCATCGCGTTGGCTGGTGAAGAAGTTCATATCGCAACATTGGCACAAGATTACGCCTTTGGCCGCGACGGCATCGCGGCCTTTCGCGAAGCGCTTGATAGTCAAGGACAAGAGATAACCCACGAAGAATATGTGCCCACCGACACCACCGATTTCACAGCGGCGGCGGAGCGCATCTTTAATGCAATGAAAGATCTGGATGGCGACAAAAAGCTCTTCATCATCTGGGCCGGCGGCGGCAACCCGATGAGCAAGATCCAAGCCATGGACCCTTCGCGCTTTGGCATTGAAATCGCCACCGGCGGCAACATCCTCGGCGCATTGGCGACCTATAAACAGTTCCCGGGCCTCGAAGGCGCAACTTACTATTATTACGAAAACCCCAACAACGAAGTGAACGACTGGCTGGTTGAACAGCACCAAGAGCGTTTTGGCATGCCACCAGATTTCTTCACTGCAGGCGGAATGGCTGCTGGTATCGCAGTAGTTGAAGCCATCAAGAAAGCTGGCAGCACCGACACAGAAGAACTGATCACCGCGATGGAAGGCATGGAGTGGATGACACCCAAGGGCAAAATGATGTTCCGCGCCGAGGACCATCAGGCGCTGCAGTCCATGTATCACTTCAAGATCAAGGTCGAAGACGGCGTTAAATGGGCAATCCCCGAACTGGTGCGCGAGTTGACAATCGACGATCTGCCGATCCCGGTGCGCAACTAAACAACTGAACCATCACATAGCCCGGCGGCGCATGGGTGCCGCCGGGCTTGTTTTTCCCTCCTCCGCTCAGGGAACCTGACACATGCCCCATCCTCTACTTGAAACCCGTGACCTGACAGTGCGCTTTGGCGGACATGTCGCGGTCGACCACATTTCCTGCAGCTTCAACGCAGGCGAACTTACTGCCATCGTTGGCCCCAACGGCGCTGGCAAGACCACCTACTTTAACTTGATCTCGGGTCAGATCGGCGCCACCGAAGGTACGGTGCAGTTGAATGGCCATGACATCACCCGCATGTCCGTCGCTCAACGCACCCATCGCGGCCTGGGGCGGGCATTTCAGCTGACCAACCTGTTTCCCGATCTCAACGTGTTGGAAAACGTGCGATTGGTGATCCAGTCTAAAGCCAAGCGCGGCTTTAACATGTTCTCATTGGCCTCAAGCCATGATGATCTCACCGCGCCCGCAATGGAAATTGTAGAACGCGTCCGGCTCGGCGATCAGACGCAGCAGGTTGTCTCAGAACTCTCACACGGCGATCAAAGGAAGCTGGAGGTTGCGCTGCTCATCGCGCTCGATCCACTGGTCTATATGTTTGATGAACCCACCGCGGGCATGTCCGTAGACGAAGCCCCAATTGTGTTGGAATTAATCGCCGAACTGAAGGCGCGCACGGACCGTGCCATCCTGCTGGTTGAGCACAAGATGGATGTGATCCGCACCTTGGCGGACCGCATCATCGTTTTGCACAACGGCGCGCTGGCAGCAGACGGTGACCCTGCCACGGTGATGGCCTCTGATGTTGTGCAAGAGGCTTATATGGGCCGTGATCTGGAGCTGGCCGATGGTTGACAACATTCTCACGCTCTCTGGCGTAAAAACCAACATCGCCCAATACCACATCCTGCAAGGTGTTGATCTGGAGGTCCCCCGCGGTGAAGTCACTATGCTGCTAGGCCGCAACGGTGTCGGCAAGACCACCACCCTGCGCACCATCATCGGGCATTGGCGCGCGCATGAAGGCAGCGTCATGTTTGATGGAGAAGACATCACCCAAATGCCGACCCCCGCAATTGCCCGCCTTGGTGTTGGATTTGTGCCCGAGGACATGGGCATCTTTTCCGATCTTACCGTGCAAGAAAACATGACGCTGGCCGCCGTGTCCGGCCCCATTGACTCCGCGCGACTGGATTGGCTGTTTTCGGTCTTTCCTGCGCTTGGCACATTCTGGGCAAAAGACGCAGGCACTCTATCAGGTGGTCAAAAACAGATGTTGTCCATCGCCCGCGCGATGGTCGAAGAGCGCAAACTGTATCTGATTGATGAGCCTACGAAGGGCCTTGCACCTGCAATCATCTCAACGATGGCACGCGCGCTACGAGACCTTAAGAACCAAGGGGCCTCAATCCTGTTGGTCGAACAAAACTTTTCGGTCGCCAAAGCCTTGGGAGACAGCGCCAATGTGATGGAAGACGGACGCATGAGTTGGTCCGGCACGATGGCGCAATTGGCCGCGGACCTCGAGTTACAAGAACGCCTGATGGGCCTGAGTATGGAGAGCCATTGATGCGGGCGTTGAGAGAGATGCATTTAAGTATTTTTGCAGAGAAGAAGCAGGGGGGCAGCGCATGAGTGTCGCACCGGATCATTCGCCAACCATGGCGCGCCTGACACTGTCAGAACGGCTGAGCGTATATGCGCCCGTGCTGTTGATTATTGCCATTATCATTTTGGGTTTTCTCGCCATTCCATCCAATTCCAGCTGGCTAACACTCACTGTGTCAGGCCTTGCGATGGGCATGATGATCTTCATCATAGCCTCAGGTATGACGCTGGTATTTGGCTTGATGGATGTCATCAACTTTGGCCACGGTGCCTTTGTGTCCGTCGGGGCGTTTGTCGGCGTATCGCTGATCTTGGCGCTGCAACATTTGTCGGGGTCACCGTCTCTGGCAATGAACCTTGTGGCGCTGTTCATCGCCATCATCGGAGCAATGGGCGCGACAGCCGTAATGGGCTGGGCCTTTGAAAAGGTGATTGTGAAGCCCGTCTATGGCCATCATCTCAAGCAAATCCTTGTTACGATGGGTGGTTTGATTGTGGTCGAGCAGTTGATCATCGTGTTCTGGGGGCCCGAAGAGATTTATCTTATGCGTCCCGCAGCCCTTCAGGGATCGATCACTTTCTTGGGGGCCGCTCTAGAGAAATACCGGCTGGTAGCCGTAGCCATCGGGCTGATCGTGTTCTTAGGTATGCGCTATGTGCTGCGCCGCACCAAAATTGGCTTGATCGTGCGTGCAGGTGTGGAAAACGGCGAGATGGTCGAAGCTTTGGGCTATCGCCTGCGCATCGTTTTCATCGGCGTATTTCTAGCTGGGTCCGCTCTGGCAGGTTTGGGCGGGGTTCTTTGGGGTCTTTATCAGGAAGTTGTCACCGCACACATCGGGAATGACACCATGATCCTCGTTTTCATCGTGGTGATCATCGGCGGTCTTGGCTCAGTCGAAGGCTGCTTTATCGGCGCACTGATGGTTGGCTTGCTGCAAAATTATGTGGCGTTTCTTGAACCGAAGGTCGCGTTGATTTCCAACATCGGCCTGATGGTCGCGATTCTGATGTGGCGCCCGATGGGGATGATCCCGGTGGTGAAGGCGAAATGAGCATGCTGAACACAATTCTTTCCGGCGATTTGCCGCGATCCAAAGTGCTGGCGGCTATGCTGGTCGCCATTCTGGTCTGCCTTGCTCTGGCTCCTTTTATCTTTCCCGGCGTGAGGTCGGTCGATACCGCAGCCCGCATTTGCATCTTTATCGTGCTGGTAGCGTCTTATGATTTGCTGCTGGGATATGGCGGCATCGTCAGCTTTGCCCACACCATGTTCTTCGGCATGGGAGCCTATGGAGTGGCACTTTCCTCAAAGCACATGGGCGCAGGTTTTGATGCACTGGCGATAGGCGCAGCTTCTGGTGCTCTGCTTGCGGCTCTTCTGGCTCTGGTGATCGGGTTATTTTCACTGCGCGTGCGCGCGATTTTCTTTGCCATGATCACGCTGGCGGTCGCTTCGGCAGTCGCAGTCTTGGTGAGCCAGCTGTCGGGTATAACCGGCGGTGAAGATGGTCTTAGCTTCAAGATTCCGCGCGCTTTAGGTCCTGCGTTCAAATTCGCAGACATTGAGCTGTTTGGCGTAAAGATGAACGGTAAACTGTTGAAATACTATCTTGTGTTCTTTTCCTGTCTGATCTTGTTCCTGCTGATGTTGCGCATCGTGCATTCGCCATTTGGCCGTGTGCTTCTGGCAATCCGCGAGAATGACTTTCGCGCCGAGGCGATTGGCTATCGCGTGGTGCACTACCGCGTCGCAGCGACCTGCCTGTCGGCGGCCATCGCGGCGCTCGCTGGCGCGCTATATGCGATCTGGCTGCGCTATGTCGGCCCTGATACGACTTTGTCCATGGAGCTCATGATCGACATCCTGTTGATGGTGGTGATTGGCGGCATGGGTACAATGTATGGGGCTGTCATAGGTGCAACCATCTTTGTGCTGGCGCAAAACTACTTGCAAAACCTGCTCAATGTTGCGGGGCAAGCTGTCGCCGATGTTCCACTTTTACCGCAACTCCTGAACGCGGATCGTTGGCTGCTATGGCTCGGAGTTCTATTCATTTTGTCGATCTATTTTTTCCCTACTGGCATTGTTGGCCGCTTGCGAAAGGGAAATTAGGCAGTCAATCAACCCAATCGCGGGCACCCTTGTCGTTTTTCAGGCCGCGCACAGTGCCGATGCGCCTTGGGTGCCTGAAACCGCGACGAGCGAGGAATGGCTATTGCGTTTACGGAAGGCTTGCGATCAAGTCGCGCGACGAGGGAGAGACAATTCATGCGTGCAGACCTGATACTGCTGTGCTTAGCCTACGTGCTAAGTCAGTTTTTCCGAGCCTTTTTGGCAGTCCTAACCCAGGTTTTAGAAGCGGACATCGGAGCCACAGCTGAAACACTGGCAAATGCATCCGGGCTTTGGTTCTTGATATTTGCAGCCATGCAAATTCCGGTCGGCGCGGCATTGGATCACTATGGACCGCGACGCACATCCGGCCTGTTGCTCCTGGTTGGCGGTGGTGGCGGGGCAGCACTGTTTGCTTTAGCAACCACACCTCTGCACGTCACTTTGGCAATGGGCTTAATCGGCGTTGGCTGCTCGCCAGTCTTGATGGCAAGCTACTTCATTTTTGCGCGCACCTATCCCCCTGCTCGATTCGCCACACTTGCCGGAATTATGTTGGGTGTCGGCTCAGTTGGAAATTTGATCGCAGCCTACCCCACGGCCTTGGCCGCCGAGACTATCGGCTGGCGCGGCACACTCTGGGTTCTAGCAATCCTCAGTAGCGCGATTGCGATAGGTCTTTGGACCATGGTACAGGACCCTGAGAAGCCTGAGGGACAGGAAAAGGGTTCTTTGCTGGATCTGTTGAAAATCCCTGCACTCTGGCTGCTGTTCCCACTCATGTTTGTAAACTATATGCCCGCTGCTGGCATACGAGGTCTTTGGATCGGGCCCTATCTGTCGGATGTTTTCACCTTGTCCACCAATCAGATTGGCACCGCTACGCTGGTGATGGGGCTCGCTATGATCATCGGAACATTTTGCTATGGCCCATCTGATCGCATTTTTGGCACCCGCAAATGGGTGATCGTCACAGGCAGCCTAACCGGCACTTTGGCTTTGATGGGGCTTGCCTTGTACACTGACACCAGCCCTGTGCGATCGGTCTTGATGATGTCAATTGTGGGATTTTGCGGTGCGGCGTTCCCTGTGCTCATCGCGCATGCGCGCAGCTTTTTCCCACCCCACCTGACTGGACGTGGCGTGACCCTGATGAACCTCTTTGGTATTGGCGGAGTTGGCGTCATGCAATTTGGTTCAGGCAAACTGCATAGCGCCATCGCCCCAACTAACTCCCTATTGGCATATCAGACGCTTTTTGGCGTGATGGCCGCCTGTGTGCTGATCGGGGCAGTGATCTATTGCTTCTCCCAAGACCGCATGGACTGACTGGCGCGCACTTGCTCAAGGCCATTCATCGCGTCAGCAAATATGCCACTTCACTAAAAAGCGCGACTTGCCCTCTTTTTTCTTTGGCCAATCAGGGCTAATAGGGCGCGTCTAAACATATGGAGACCTGAGATGGGTTATCGCGTCGTTGTCGCTGGCGCCACTGGTAATGTGGGCCGCGAAATGCTGAACATTCTGGAGGAACGTCAGTTCCCAGTGGATGAGCTCGCCGTTCTGGCCAGCCGCCGTTCACTTGGTACGGAAGTAAGCTTTGGCGACAAGACGCTCAAGACGCAGGACATCGACACGTTTGATTTCTCTGGCTGGGATATGGCTCTGTTTGCGATCGGTTCGGATGCGACAAAAAAATACGCTCCAATTGCCGCAGCGGCAAACTGTGTTGTGATCGACAACAGCTCGCTCTACCGCTACGATCCCGACGTGCCGCTAATCGTGCCCGAGTGCAACGCCGACGCAATCCACGGCTATTCCAAGAAAAACATCATCGCCAACCCCAACTGCTCAACTGCGCAGATGGTTGTTGCGCTCAAACCTCTACATGATCGCGCAAAAATCAAACGCGTCGTCGTGTCGACCTATCAGTCGGTGTCTGGATCGGGCAAAGCTGGCATGGATGAACTGTGGGAGCAGACCAAATCGGTCTACAACCCAATCAATGATGTGCCGCCAAAAACCTACACCAAGGAGATTGCGTTTAACGTGATCCCGCACATCGACGTTTTCATGGAAGACGGCTCCACCAAAGAAGAGTGGAAGATGGTCGCGGAAACCAAAAAGATCATCGACACATCGATCAAGGTCACTGCGACCTGCGTACGTGTGCCGGTCTTTGTGGGTCACTCCGAAGCGCTTAACATCGAATTCGAAGAGTTCCTTGATGAAGACGAAGCCCGCGATATCCTGCGTCAGTCTCCAGGTGTCATGGTGATCGACAAACGCGAGGACGGTGGCTACGTCACCCCCAAAGAATGTGTTGGCGATTTCGCCACCTTCATTTCGCGGATCCGTCAGGACAGCACACTAGATAACGGCCTGAACCTGTGGTGTGTTTCAGATAATCTGCGCAAGGGCGCAGCGTTGAACGCAGTGCAGATTGCGGAAACGCTGGGTCGTGAAGTCCTGAAGAAGGGCTGATCCAAGCACATAGTAATTTGAGAGGGGCGTCCGCACGGGCGCCCTTTTTCGTTGTTGGTTCAGAAAGTCGATGGATCGAATCCGCAACCTAGCACTGCGCTTGCACACCTTGGTTTGCGACCCATTGCAAAAATCATCGTTAACCATGCCTTTATTTTTGCGACATGATTCCCTGATTTTGCCACCACCTGCCACAATCGGAACACGAAGCGTGTTTATGACAATTTCTAACGATCACGCACCCGCACACGCATAAGGGATGCTGGTCGAGCAGTGCTAGGTTCGCGCCCGGCTGATGAGGCAGTTTTCGCTCAGGCTCTGCAGGCTTTTCTGCGGTTAATGGGGGTTCTGCGAAAACAGAATGGCTCTGGCCAATGGCCAGCTCACCTCGCCCGATGTGGCGCGAGAACCAATATCTGTGTCTTTACTTTTCCCTGCAAGTTCCGCCTTTCCGCCACAATTCGCGCCACTTCCGCCGCATTCCAAGAGCAACCTGAAGTCACACTGGATGACACGGGCAACAACGCAACATAGGAGGCTCACATGCCTAAGCGGATTTACAAGGAACAGATCATGGAAAACGCAAACACCGAATTCCAATCACTGATAGAAAAAGCACGCGAGCGCCGTCTACGCGCCTTGATGGCCAGCAATCGCAACAACTCAAATATCTTTGTGTAAGAACGTATAAAGCTGCCAAACCTCAGCCTGATCCGGGGCTGAGATGAAAAAGAATACAGCCCACCAATGTGCGGGCTGCCTCTTTTTAGAGGCTCTGATAAGAGCCCACGGGAAAGCTCACTCAGACCTGAACAAACTTGCCGCTGTCGTGGTCAAACCCTTCAAGACCGCCTTCCGCAATGTTGTGCCACAGCCCGTGCAGACTAAGATCGCCACTGGCGACACGTTCACGGACAAACGGGAAAGTCATCAGGTTTTCTAGCGAAACCAAGACCGCCTGTTTTTCAAGCGCACGTGCTTGTTCTGGACCCTCTGCCACATCTGCAACTGCTTCATAACCGGGGCGCAATACATCCATCCAGCGCCCAACAAAACTCTCTTTGCTTTCCAACGCGGGCGCATTACCGCGACACATGTCGATGCAGCCCTGAACGCCGCCGCATTGCGAATGGCCCAACACAACCAAATGCGCCACTTTCAATGCCGTGACTGCATATTCCAGTGCCGCACTTGTACCATGTTGATGACCATCCGGTTGATAAGGTGGCACTAAATTGGCGATATTGCGGTGTATAAAGAATTCGCCTTGGTCGGCACCAAAGATTGAAGTCACATGCACCCGACTGTCACAACATGAAATAATCATGGCGCGCGGATGCTGCCCTTCGGTCCCCAAGTGGCGGTACCAGCTTTCGTTTTGAGAAAAAGTTGTGGCCTTCCATCCGTGATAGCGCTGCACAAGATAGCTTGGCAAAGGTTTGGCGTGTTCCATGTCAAATCCCCTCCTGAATTTAGGTGGAGATAATCAGTATTTGTCCACAATTCGAGAGAAAACCGCCACCTTGCTAAACTTTTTGGGAAGAATTACGGCGCAAGCTCTTTTCAGGCTGTGGGGGCCGGCAAGAATGACATGGGGTAACAAATTGACTCAGGTTGCTATTTTGCGGCTGTCTGACGACGTAAGTGTCGATCAAGACGAGCTGGCGCGAATATATATCAAGATGGAATGCACTCAATCTGAAGACATGGTGCTACATGTCATGCAAGAGCTCGAACAGCGCCTGTCACATGCCGAAAACCTCTATCGATTGGGGGAATTGCGAGATCTAGAATCTGTAACGCGTGCAATTACGTCCTTGTCCAAAAAGCTTGGCATGTCGACTTTGGCGCGCATATCCGAGGATGTCGCTGATTGCTGTCTGTCAGACGACATCGCCGCACTAGCGGCAACTCAGGCACGCCTCACACGATTAGGGCGCGGGTCCTTGCGAGAAATCAGCGAACTTAAGAACCTGTCAATCTAACCCCCTTGCAGGCAGCGCTTTTGCGTTTAGGCTGGGCTTTTTTGTCCCCGAACACACGAGGCGTCACATGACTCTGACTTTTGCCCCCGACTCACCTGACGCAATCCCTCTGCACATTGTTGATGGAAGTGGCTATAAGTCTTGGCTGGCCGCACAGCCCCAAGTGATTCAAAACTGGCTTGCGGCCACCAGCTTCGCGCCCACGACCGGAAAAGTCGAGCTTATCCCGTCCACCTCTGGGACACCGCTCTGTGCGGTTGCCGGATTTGGCAACAAGACTTCCCGTGCTCGGGCTCGGTTTCCGCTTGCAGCTGCTGCAGCTGTGTTGCCCAAAGGCGTCTACAAATTAGCCAATCCCCTTCCGCATGCGCAGCTTGAAACCGAATGCCTTGGCTGGTTACTAGCTGCTTATACGTTTGATCGCTACGCGACACGCACAGGAGCGCTTGCTCAGCTGGTCTGTCCAGAAGGCGTGAATGCCGCACATGTGGAAGCCATCGCCAACGCCGAAGCTCTAACTCGTGATCTGATAAACACCCCTGCTGCTGACATGGGCCCAGCCGAGCTTGAAGCCGCAAGCCGTGCCTTAGCGTCTGAGTTTGACGCAAAAATTACTGTCACAACAGGTGAAGTGCTTCTGACGCAAAATTTGCCAATGATCCATACCGTAGGCCGTGCCGCAGCCCCCCATCGCGCGCCACGCCTTATTGACATACGCTGGGGCGACACGGGCCCCACGCTCACTTTGGTCGGCAAGGGTGTGTGTTTTGATACCGGGGGGCTCAATCTTAAACCCGGCAGTTCAATGGGTTTGATGAAAAAAGACATGGGTGGAGCTGCTACAGTCTTGGGTCTCGCTCAAATGATCATGGCGCTTTCCCTGCCCGTGCAACTGCGTGTTCTCTTACCCTCTGTAGAAAACAGCGTTTCGGCCGACAGCTACCGTCCTGGCGACATCCTGACATCGCGCGCGGGCCTTACGGTTGAAATCAACAACACCGACGCCGAAGGTCGTCTTGTACTGGCCGATGCGCTTTCCTTAGCGTCCGAAGAAAACCCTGACCTTTTGATCTCTATGGCCACTCTGACAGGTGCAGCGCGCGTCGCTGTCGGTCCTGACCTTGCGCCCTACTATTGCGACGACCCATCCTTTACTGCGGCATTGGAAGCTGCAGCCCCTCAAGTCTCCGATCCGGTCTGGCGCATGCCGTTCTGGACGCCATATGAAAAAATGATCGAACCTGGCATTGCGGACCTGGACAATGCCCCCGCCGGCGGTTTTGCAGGTTCAATAACCGCAGCCCTCTTCCTGCGCCGTTTTGCGCCCGAGCAACGCTACGTACATTTTGACGTCTACGGCTGGAACCCCACCGCTGCGCCTGCCCGCCCAAAAGGTGGCGTTGGCATGGGCGCCCGTGCAATTTTGGCGGCCCTACCTTCAGCGCTGGACCTCTAATGGATCGTCGCACGACTGCCGCCACCGGAACAATTGCTGCTGCGCATCTGCGCGGCCTTGTTCCGGCGCAAACCTATGTTGAGCCAACAGCTTATCGAGTGGCGATGGTTGTGACAGACCTTCTTGCCGCCCCTGAAGGCGACCGCGAACGGCAGCTGTTGCGCGGTGAAACTTTCTGGGTTGTGCATGTCGAAAACGGCATGGCCTTCGGCTACGCGGACAAAGACGGCTATGTTGGGTGGCTCGACTTTGGCGATGTTCTTAGCCACCCATCACAAGACGTAACCCACACAATTTGCGCGCCCCGCAGCTATGCCAAATCTTCGCCCGGATTGAAAACCAATGGCGCGACGACGCCCCTTCCTTATGGCGCCCAACTTGTCGTGATAGATGAAAACGAGGGCTGGTCGCGCATAGCTTGGGACGGAGGCCGCGTGTCGCGCGACCTCTTTGTCCCAACCGCCCATCTGAAACCAAAAACGCATCTTGCCATCGACGCCGCAGCGGAGGCTATAAAATTTCTGGGCACACCATATCTCTGGGGCGGTAACTCGTCCTTCGGTATCGACTGCTCAGGCCTGGTACAGGCCGCTCTGTTGGCTTCTGGCACCCCCTGCCCCGGCGACAGCGATCTGCAACAAACAGCTTTCCCCGACGCCATCGGCGACTACCAACGCGGCGATCTTTTGTTCTGGAAAGGGCATGTTGCCATGATCACAGATCCTCAGAACCTGATCCACGCCAACGCCTTTCACATGGCCGTGGCGATAGAGCCAATCCAAGATGCATTTGCGCGCATCCAATTACGTGAATACGGCGCAGTCACCGCCCACAAACGCCCCAATTATGAGGCAATCTCATGAGCAACGATTTCTTCAAACCCGTCTCCGGTATGGACCTACCGCGCTTTGCCGGCATCCCGACCTTCATGCGCTTGCCACATGTGTCGTTGGGCCATGACATAATCATCGAAGTAGATATCGGCCTGATTGGCGTGCCCTGGGATAGCGGCACCACCAATCGCCCCGGCCCTCGCCATGGTCCACGCCAATTGCGCGATGCCTCCACGATGATCCGCGCAGAAAACGGCGCGACAGGTGTGCGCCCGTTTGAGACCCTCAACTGCGCCGATCTGGGTGACGTTGGCCCTAACCCCGCCGACATTGCCGACAGCATGGCGCGCATCACTGAATTCTACACTCAAGTTTTGACGCACAACATCCGCCCTCTTACGGCTGGCGGAGATCACCTGACGTCTCTTCCTATCCTGCGTGCGTTAGCCAAGGAGACACCTCTGGGGATGGTGCACTTTGACAGTCACACTGACCTGTTTCACAGCTATTTCAACGGCCAGATGTACACCCACGGCACGCCATTTAGACGTGCCATCGAAGAAGGATTACTTGACCCCAAACGTGTGGTTCAAATCGGTATTCGCGGAACACAGTACGATAGCGAAGATCAGGACTTTGCAAAATCCGTTGGCATCCGCGTGATCAAGATCGAAGAGTACTTTGCCCGAGGCCTTAGGGATGTCATGGCAGAAGCCCGCGAAATTGTTGGCAGCCAGCCCACTTACGTTTCTTACGACATTGATTTTGTAGATCCAGCCTTTGCTCCGGGTACTGGCACGCCGGAAGTTGGGGGGCCAAACAGCTTTGAGGCCTTACAAGTCGTGCGGGCGCTCGACGGGCTCAATATCGTTGGTGCCGATATGGTTGAAGTTTCGCCCCCCTTTGACCCTTCGGGCGGTACGGCCTTTCTCGGCGTCTCCATCCTTTTCGAACTGCTTTGTGTTATGGCGCGTGCTCAAACCTAAATCCCGCGAACGTTACCGCTTGCGCGTACTGTCGTGCGGAGAATGCAAGCTCGCTTGTTCACGCGACGGCCCCTCTACCGGATAAAAAGCCGCCCGCATCAATGTCGCACTTACCTGTGTCTGCGGCGCCGGCATCCCGGCCCATTCCGACATGCTTGGGGCAACAGCCCAGATGTTGGTAAAGAAGTAGCCAGGCACAGATGGCAGGACTGTGTCACGTGACGTGATTTCAAAAATCTCATTTCCCTCGACAAACCAGGCAATGCGATCTGCGTGCCACTCAAACGCATACCGGCGCGGCTTCTCGGCGGCGTCGAACCCCAACGGAATCCAGTGGCTCGTTACTTTACCATCGACAAACCACGACACCAATATCCGTGTTGTGTCTTTCCCCAAAAACTCGATATCCACTTCATCATGTCGGGTTCCGTAGTACGGTCCGGTATATACAAATGCGCCGGTCACCACGCCTTGTCCTCGCGCTGCTTGCAACGTCACCTCGTAACGCCCGAAGCCCGCTGGAGATTTACGACGAATGGAGGCCCCCTCAAACTGACTCGGCCCCCCGGATTTCGGCGCCAAAGATAGCTCAAGCCCCCCACCGTGGTCCACGGTTCGCAAAATTCTCTCCGACGACCAGTCTGTATCAAACATGGGATGGGTGAATGCGTAATCCGCGACATGCCATTCTTCGGGCATTCCCAATCGGAACGTCTCAACGAAGCCCCTATCCTGTGCATAGGCCGTTTCATATGACAGCATGGCACACACCATCCCTATGATTGTGGTTAAAACTCGAGGCATTCTGCTCTCTCACCAAAATCGAAAAGTCACTCGATACTTGATCCCGTCAAACCCAATCGACAACCCTAAAAGTTAACAGAAGGTTAACACAGCAAGGGCGCACGCCGACTTTGAGGAAGAGACTTCCCGTGTGCGTTCGCAAGCGCACTCCACTACTCCACGCTGCGGATCAGCTTGCGTTCTAACACCCGTAGCACGGTCTTTAACTCATGCCCGCGTTTAAGCACCTGCCCGTCCATACCTATCACCGCGTAAAGCCCCTGTTTTTGCCGCAGCTTGGGACGTTTTTCGATTCGATAGAGAGGATTTTCCGCAGTGCGGCGGAAAATCGAGAACACCGCAACCTCGCGCAGCGACGAAATTCCATAGTCGCGCCACTCACCTGCGGCCACCATGCGCCCATAAAGCGATAGGATCACAGCCAATTCCGTGCGGTGGAAAGCGACCTGTTCAGGGGCTTTTGGCTTGGGGTTCAACGGGATAGGTGGTTGAGCGTTCATCCTTCTAGCCTTGCTGCGTTTATTTAAGAAATCAACCCTGCCCTTCTTTTGCCGCAGTTTGATCTGCAAATGGCCTTCGAGCGATCCTTTTTTCGCCCAAGGGGTAGGTCAAATTACCTTCATAGCGAAACTTGAACGCTACCTTCGGCGGCGCGGCGTTATTGCCCCCACCCAGTCTGCGCCGCCGAGGGCCCTTTTTCCAAATCCTTACAAACGATCACGCAAATCTGCCTTGGCAGAACCAACCCGGCGACATCGTTGCACCGTGCGCATAATACAACCATAGCTTCTCACCATTGCTACACATCACCTGCCAGTAATCGCGCACCCCGCTACGCCACTCCGGCGCATCCAGCCACCATTCAGGCGCAATGCGCTCCGGCCCAATGGCTCCAGTCGAGACAAGGTCCCGCCCACTCCAGCGAAACTGCCTTGGCATCTTTCCCGGCTCCACCGCCGTCACTGGCTCGGGAGGCCATAGCAGCAACGGCCGCTCCATCGCCAATTGCGGCCAGTCCTCCTTCCATGCTTCAGACCAAGCCACATACAACGCCTGAGCACCCTTTTCAGGAAGGTGGCTTTTGCCCGGATGGCGCCGGGTAATCTGCTCCAGTCCAATACGCGCACCAATGCGCCCCACCAAATCATCAATCGCATGCGCATCGTTCAGCCGCCGCGCCGCCGCCTGCCCTGCCTCCAAATGCCCTGCCATATGGCGCTGATTCAACGTCTCCACCCATGTCGCTTCAATACGCAGTACGTCGATACCAAAACCGGCCTCGATTTCCTCCAGCTTCATACGCATCAGAGCAAGAATGCGCTCGGGATCATCGCTCACACGCGCAAGACCCACTTCAACACATTGCATGGCCTGATCCACACGATACACGTGCAACCGCACCACCCGCGCGCCTTTGCCATCTTTGCGTAGCCGCTTACACAGCGGCGGCAACAATCGCTCGATGGCTGCACAAACATCGTCGTTCAAGCCAATAGGCTCGGGCAATGTCATACGTACCGAATATCTCGGAGCCACTGCGGCGGGGCTCACCGGTTCGGGCACGCTGCCCAGTGCCTGATCCAGTCGCAATACCAGGCTTTTACCAAATCGGCGGGCCAATCCTGCGCGCGGCTGGCCCATCAAGTCTCCGACCCGACGCAGCCCCAGCCGCGCCAATTCCGCCTGCGTGTCCACCTCCAGCCGCAGCGCCGCCACCGGCAAATCCGCCAAAGCCCCATGAGTTTTTCCGGGGGCTGCAATCCGCCCCACGCCCCCCCCCCGCAATGGTGCAGGCGGTGGCGAACCACCGCGAGTCCAATGCCGCCGCTTCACCGCACGGCTACGTGTCGCACGCGCCTCTTGGTCGATATCATCTCCGCTGCGGTGCGCCATCCCTGGCTGATTGGCGAACCGCGCCAACGCCCAAGCAGCCCCCAATGTATCCGCGATGCCAGCCCGCACCGTCAGCTCCAATTTATCACAGTCCTGCGCCACCTGTGCCAACAGCCCCTCTTCGCCGCCATAGAGATGCGCACACCCTGTCAAATCAATTACCAACGCATCCGGGACAGCCTCTGCCACCCAAGGGCTGAATTTCTCTGCCCAGCGCCGCAACACCTTTAGAAACGCCGCTTCAGCCTGCACATTCAACAATCGGGTAACCAACCTCGGACACATCGCTTGCGCATCTCGCAGCGGCTGGCCCAGCGTTAACCCCTCTGCCTCAGCAAGTGCATTCAAAGACGAAATCACCTGCATCTGGCCCGTGTCTCGCAGCACCGCCAGCGGCGCATCAAACAAACCCCGCTCCATGCGGATCACACGTTCGGCCCCCAAACGCGGGAACCACAAAGAAAGAATGCGTCGGTGCGGCATGATCCCTATCGCGGCAGCTTGCAGATCACGAATCTGTTTGTTCACTATATGTTCACATACATTTTCCTTGATTCCTAGCCCCACTGCGGAAACTCTAGTCCCAGATGTATCAATGGAATCCGACTATGCACCGCAGAACAGTTTGTTTGATTGCCATACTGATGACAACACCAGTCATGGCGCATGATGGCGTCAAAGATCCAATGGTCATGGCCCGCATGGATGCCATGTCCGCTGTCGGAAAAGCTGCAAAAACTCTTGGGGAAATGGCCAAAGGCGAGGCACCGCTACATCAAGCAAAAGCTCGAATGGCACGCGACACGCTGTCGCTGGGAGCGGGGAAAATTCCAGCGCTATTTGAATCCCCCGCGACCGATCCCAAATCAGAGGCCCTGCCCCTGATCTGGGAAAATTGGGAAGATTTCACCGCAAGGGCGCAGGCTATGCAAGCCGCCGCCCTCGAGCTTGATTTCACAACACGCAACAATTTGTCCAAGTCCATGAAAACCCTAGGTGCCACCTGCGGCGGCTGCCATGAACGTTACCGAATGGACAAATAATCAGCCGCAGCTAACCATTGTAATAGTACCATCAACATCGTGCACAACATTCAACCGGTTCTCATGAAAGTCCGTGGTCGCTGGGCTGTTTTCTTGCATCACACGCACCATTTCCGGCGTGGTAACCCCGTCTAGAGCCCCTTTGTCTTGACCAATAAGGAATTCGAACGCGGTCGGGTCACACGTAGTAGATCCTTGCACTACGGGCTCTTCATCTTCGCCAAAAATACATCCGGTCAACGTCACCGCCGCCGCCATTCCCAAAACCCAAAATCGCATAATCTCACTCCTCTTGTCGCAAACGGACAGTATTTCTTCGCCTCAGTCACTGCATAAGCAGCCCTCGGCTGACACCCTCTAACAAGGTTGCCAAGCGCGGATATTTCAACCACGCTTCAAAAATATTTTCATGGAGGACCCCCCCATCATGCGTACCCGTGCCGCCGTCGCTCTCGAAGCAGGTAAACCGTTGGAAGTCATGGAAGTGAACCTCGAAGGCCCAAAAAAGGGCGAGGTTCTCGTTGAAATCAAGGCCACAGGCCTTTGCCACACCGATGAGTTCACCCGTTCGGGTGCCGACCCCGAAGGGCTGTTCCCGTCTATTCTCGGTCACGAAGGTGCTGGTATCGTAATGGAGGTTGGCGAAGGTGTCACAACACTGAAGCCCGGCGATCATGTGATTCCGCTCTATACACCGGAATGCCGCGAATGCCATGCCTGCCTTTCGGGAAAAACCAACCTCTGCACCGCCATTCGAGGCACCCAAGGTCAAGGGCTGATGCCCGACGGCACCTCGCGCTTTTCGATGCTGGATGGTACGCCAATCTATCACTACATGGGCTGCTCAACTTTTGCCAACCACACCGTACTCCCTGAGATTGCGTTGGCCAAAGTGCGTGAAGACGCCCCGTTTGACAAAATCTGCTATATCGGTTGCGGTGTCACCACGGGCATTGGCGCGGTGATCAACACAGCAGGCGTTGAAATCGGCTCAACCGCAGCAGTATTTGGTTTAGGCGGTATTGGCCTGAATGTGATCCAAGGCCTACGTATGGCAGGCGCTGACAAAATCATCGGCGTGGACTTGAACGATGACAAAGAAGTCATGGCGCGCAAATTCGGCATGACCGACTTTGTGAACCCTTCCAAGCTGCCCGAAGGCATGTCCGTCACCGACAAAATCGTTGAACTGACCAAAACCGAAAAAGATACTTTTGGTGGCGTGGATTATTCCTTTGATGCAACTGGCAACGTCAAAGTCATGCGCGATGCGCTGGAATGTTCCCACCGGGGTTGGGGCGTGTCAGTAATTATCGGTGTGGCGCCCGCAGGTGCCGAGATTTCCACTCGTCCGTTCCAACTGGTCACCGGTCGTGTCTGGAAAGGGACAGCTTTCGGTGGTGCGAAGGGACGCACAGACGTACCCGGCATTGTCGATTGGTACATGGACGGCAAGATCGAGATTGATGAAATGATCACGCACAAGCTGTCCTTGGATCAGATCAACGAAGGCTTCGAGTTGATGCACGCCGGTAAGTCCATCCGCGCAGTTGTCGAATTCTAACGGCCTCTTAAACAGGTAGTATCCCGATCTCATGGTTGGGATACGCACAAGCTATCATACGTCAAACGCACCTAGAGCATTGAGAATACCATTCTGCCTTGTCTAAATTACACTGTCTGACCCGCACCAAATAAGCACCCATACAGATGGTAGGCAGGCCCTGAACCCCCACAAAAACCCAACTCTTGAAAACCCCATTTGCCAAACGCCCGATTTTTCGGCATTTTCCCGCACATGGAATTTCTCGAATTCGGCCATAACTACTTTTTGGTAGCAATGTCTTGCCTGATAGCCTTTGTAGCGGGGTTCACAGGCCTGTCGTTAACACGCAACCTGTCGCATAAATCCATTGCACAGAAAAAACTCTCTGTGGCTCTGGCTGCGATTGCTTTGGGTGGCGGCATTTGGTCGATGCATTTTGTAGCAATGCTGGGACTGCAGCTTCCTTTGTTGTTTTATTATGATGCTGCAATCACTCTGATGTCGGCTTTGACCGCGATACTGATCGTCGGTGCCGCGTTGATTTTGCTGCATTTTACGGATCGCTCCACCCCCATTATTCTTTGTGCCGGAGCGCTCGTCGGAATCGGCGTTCTAGTAATGCACTACATTGGGATGGCCGGCCTCGAGCTTTGCTTGGCGGTCTATACACCAGTGGGAATTGCACTTTCGTCAATCGTAGCCATCGCGCTCTGTATGTTGGCATTTTGGGTCGCCTACGGACACCGAACAAACCGCAACATTTTGTTGGGCACAATGTGTTTTGCAGGCGCGGTTTGCTCGGTTCACTTTCTTGCGATGGCCGGGACAAATATTGTTGTCGATCCACAAAGTTCCGAATTTGGCCCACGGATGAGTAACGAGATACTTGCGCTTGGTGTCATTTTGACCAGCTTTGTGATTTTTGGTGCTTTCTTGTGGGTTGGCATCACCTATTTAGTCCAGCCTTCTGCGTCAGAAACTCGTTCTAACGCACAGCAAATGGAACAACCAAGTCCCGAAAAAATTCCTGCCGGGTTGCAAATTCCCTGTGAACGGGATGGGCGCAAAGTCTTCATCTCACCGTCTGACGTCGCGTTGCTACGCGCCGACGGGCACTACACACAGATCTACACCAAATTTGACCGCCTATTTTGTGTCTGGCCCATCACTGAAGCCACCAAAAGGCTGGAACCGCTTGGATTTCTGCAAACACACCGCAGCTATCTGGTTAACCCGGCAGAGGTATCAAGGTTTGAACGCTCCAAAGACAAAGGTCGATGCATATTTGAAGGCGACGACTTACCACCCGTGCCCGTGAGCCGCTCCAAACTCAAGGAAATCCAGGAAGCACTATTGTCCACAGGCAGCGCAGTTCGTGCAACCTAGGGCGCATTTCGTGCAAATACCTAGTTTTTCATCAGTTTTCTAAAGCCGCCAAACTAACCAGCCTGCAATCTCCCCCCAGCAAGAACATGAGCGCTTAGGGAGGAGAGCAAATGATTCCAGCTGCTTTTGAATACTATAGACCCAAGGATATGGACGGTGTTTTGACGCTGCTCGCAGAGCACGGCGACGACGCACGAGTCATGGCAGGTGGCCACAGCCTGATACCGATGATGAAGCTGCGCATGGCCGACGTACCACATCTGATCGACATGCAAGATGTGGGCGGTTTGTCCGACATCGAAATCACAAATGACAGCATTCGCATCGGCGCAATGGTGACACAGTCCGACATCATCGCACATGACGGACTATCCGAAGTTGCGCCCATCCTGCGCGAAGCGGCCTTACAGATTGCCGACCCTCAGGTGCGCTACATGGGCACAGTTGGCGGTAATGTGGCCAATGGCGATCCCGGAAACGACATGCCAGGCCTCATGCAATGCCTTGATGCCACATTCACGTTAATCGGGGCGGACGGTGAACGCGACGTTCCGGCACGCGACTTTTACGAAGCGGCATATATGACCGCGCGCGAAGACGAGGAAGTACTCACGGCTGTGACGCTACCGCTTCCCAAAGGCGGCTATGCCTACGAGAAGCAAAAACGCAAGATTGGGGACTATGCTACCGCTGCCGCAGCGGTGCAGATCGTAAAGAACGGCGACACATGCGTCTCGGCATCAATCGCGATGACCAACCTCAGCGATACGCCGATCTATTCTGCAGACGCAGGCGCCGCGCTTGTTGGCACTTCGGTGGATGATGCTGCACTCAAGGCTGCTGTTTCGGCGATGGATGGCGACATCGATCCAACCGAAGACAACCGAGGTCCCATCGCTTTCAAAAAACACGTTGCGGGTGTGATCCTGCGCCGCGCTATCGAGCGCGCCTGGTCGCGGGCTTAAGGGAGAAACACTATGTCAAAAAAGATGCACACCACGCTCAAGGTGAACGGCAAGCAAGAAGAGTTTCTCGCCGAGCCTCGCGAGCTTCTGATCTATACGCTGCGCGAGCGGCTCAACATCACCGGACCGCATATTGGCTGCGAAACCTCACATTGTGGGGCATGTACTGTGACGATTGACGGAAAGTCCGTAAAATCCTGCACCATGTTCGCGGCTCAAGCAGAAGGCGCGGAAATCACAACCATCGAAGGGCTCGGCGGGCCAGACGATCTGCACCCGCTCCAAGAGGCCTTCAAGGAACACCACGGTCTTCAGTGTGGCTATTGCACCCCCGGGATGATCACTCGCGCCACTAAATTGCTCGAAGAAATCCCCAACCCAACCGAAGAAGAAATCCGGTTTGGAATGGCCGGCAATATCTGTCGCTGCACAGGTTATCAGAACATTGTAAAATCCATTCAGGCCGCCGCGACGGAAATGAATGCTGCCAAGGAGGCCGCGGAATGAAAGACGAAGTTGATAACCGCGAAGATCGCGTCGCCAACCTCAAGGGCATGGGCTGCTCGCGTAAGCGTGTCGAGGATGCGCGTTTCACTCAAGGCAAAGGCAATTATGTCGATGACGTGAAACTTGATGGCATGTTGTTTGGCGACTTTGTGCGCTCACCCTACGCCCACGCACGCATCACCAGCATCAACACCGAAGAAGCGCTCAAAGTACCGGGTGTTTTGGCTGTGCTGACTGCCGCAGACCTAGAGCCTCTGGGCCTTCATTGGATGCCAACTTTGGCTGGCGACAAGCAGATGGTTCTGGCAGACGGCAAAGTCCTGTTCCAAGGTCAGGAAGTTGCCTTTGTTGTAGCCCAAGATCGCTATGCCGCGGCTGATGGGATTGAAGCCGTCGAGGTCGAATACGAAGAACTGCCCGTTATCGTTGATCCGTTTGAATCGCTGAAATCCGATGTGATTTTGCGTGAAGATCTGGACCCCACGGCAGACGGCGCTCATGGCCCACGCAAGCACCCCAACCACATTTTTACTTGGGAAGCTGGCGACAAAGAACCCACCGAAGAGGTCATCGCAAACGCCGAAGTCGTGGCCGAAGAAGAGATGTATTATCATCGCACACATCCATGTCCGCTTGAGACGTGCGGCTGTGTGGCATCGATGGACAAGGTCAACGGTAAACTCACATTGTGGGGCACATTCCAAGCGCCACACGCCATCCGCACAGTTGTGTCTCTGATCTCAGGTATTGAAGAGCACAACATCCGCGTGATCAGCCCTGACATTGGTGGTGGTTTTGGCAACAAAGTTGGCGCCTATCCTGGGTATGTCTGCTCAGTTGTAGCTTCGATTGTGACCGGCAAACCGGTCAAATGGATCGAAGACCGGATGGACAATCTGATGACCACCGCCTTTGCGCGTGACTATTGGATGAAAGGTAAGATCAGCGCCACCAAAGACGGCAAAATCACTGGCTTGCACTGCCATGTCACAGCAGATCACGGTGGTTTTGACGCCTGTGCGGACCCAACCAAGTTTCCAGCCGGTTTCATGAACATCTGCACTGGATCATACGATATCCCGACTGCCTATCTTGAGGTTGATGGTGTCTACACCAACAAGGCACCGGGTGGAGTGAGCTATCGTTGCTCTTTCCGTGTGACTGAAGCGGTCTACTTCATTGAGCGTATGATCGAGGTCCTCGCGATTAAGCTGAACATGGATGCCGCCGAGTTGCGCCGGATCAACTTTATCAAAAAGGAACAATTTCCTTACACTGCAGCTTTGGGCTGGGAGTACGATTCAGGGGACTACCACACGGCGTGGGAAAAGGCGCTTACCACTGTCGACTACGATGGGCTGCGGGCTGAACAGGCGCAGCGGGTCGAGGATTTCAAGGCAGGTAAAACCCGTAAACTCATGGGCATAGGTCTGTCGTTCTTTACTGAAATCGTCGGTGCTGGTCCGGTCAAGAATTGCGACATTCTTGGTTTGGGCATGTTTGATAGCTGTGAAATTCGCATCCACCCGACAGGGTCCGCGATCGCACGTCTCGGCACGATCTCACAAGGTCAGGGGCATGCCACAACCTTTGCACAAATTCTGGCGTCCGAGATCGGTTTGCCTGCCGATAGCATCACAATCGAGGAAGGTGACACCGATACGGCACCGTATGGCCTAGGCACCTACGGCTCACGCTCAACGCCGGTTGCTGGTGCAGCCACGGCCATGGCCGGGCGTAAAATCCGCGCCAAAGCCCAGATGATTGCGGCCTATCTGCTGGAAGTTCACGACAACGACGTGGAATTCGACGTAGACCGTTTTGTCGTCAAAGGTGCTCCTGAAAAATTCAAGACGATGAAGGAAATCGCCTTTGCCGCCTACAATCAGGCAATCCCCGGGATTGAACCAGGCTTGGAAGCGGTTAGCTACTATGACCCGCCCAACATGACCTATCCTTTTGGGGCCTATGTATGTGTGATGGACATTGACGTTGATACTGGTGTGCCTGAAATCCGCCGCTTCTATGCGCTGGATGATTGCGGCACACGGATCAACCCGATGATCATCGAAGGTCAGGTCCACGGTGGTCTCACCGAAGCACTTGCCGTCGCTCTGGGTCAAGAAATCGCCTACGACGACATGGGTAACTGTAAGACTGGTACGTTGATGGACTTCTTCCTGCCCACAGCTTGGGAAGTGCCCAACTACGAGACCGACTACACTGTCACTCCAAGCCCGCATCACCCAATTGGGGCCAAGGGCGTAGGCGAAAGCCCTCATGTTGGTGGCGTGCCGTGCTTCTCAAATGCGGTGCAGGATGCATTCCGCCCATTTGGCAACACGCACACAAACATGCCGCACGATCACTGGCGCATTTGGAAAATGGCCAATGATCTTGGTCTACACGACTAAGAAAGGATGTTGGGCGGTGTGTTTCACCGCCCAACCTACACTCATATGAACTGGACAGATTTACAAACCGCACTAGGGGGCCAAGGATACGTTGCATCCGACGACCTTGCCGTTGCCTTGCATCTGGCGTTGTCGCTGCAGAGGCCGCTGTTGCTAGAGGGTGCCGCAGGTGTAGGAAAAACCGAAGTAGCCCGCGCGCTTTCGGCAACCCGCGACACGCAATTGATCCGGCTTCAATGCTACGAAGGGCTAGATGCCGCGCAGGCGATTTATGAATGGAATTATCAACGGCAGCTGTTGACGATCCGTGCCGCAGCAGAAGATGGCGAAACAGGCAAGGATGTTGAGGCGCGTATCTTTTCCCAAGAATTCCTGCTCAAACGCCCTCTGCTTGCAGCGATCACCCAACAGGTCCCACCGGTGCTGCTTATCGACGAAATCGACCGCGCTGACGAAGAATTTGAAGCCTACCTGCTGGAAATCCTGTCCGACTATCAGGTCTCCATTCCCGAACTCGGAACGATCACGGCAACCTCGCGACCTATCGTCATTCTAACGTCCAACGGCACGCGCGATCTCTCCGATGCGCTTCGCCGTCGATGCCTATATACCTACGTCGAATACCCTGACCGCTCCACAGAGCTCGCCATCCTCAAGGCGCGCTGTCCGCATGTCGAAGACCACTTAGCTAATCAAATCATCGGCTTTGTGCAAAAGCTGCGCCAAGAAGACCTGGAAAAAACGCCGGGCGTTGCCGAGATGCTGGACTTCGCGGCCGCGCTCATGGGGCTTGGCATTGCCGATTTGACAGCGGATCCTGCCGTCTTGCAGTCCACACTGACAACATTGCTCAAAACCCAAAACGATCAAGCACAGATCACACATGAGGTCGCCGGACGCATTGCGGGGCGCGCAGCATGACACGGGTAACAAAGTTTGCCGGGCGCGATCCTGGACCTGCAGCGCGAGTCACTGGCTTTATCGCCCATTTACGCGCAAACGGATTGCGCCTTGGCGTGGGCGAAACCGAAATGGCGCTGGCGGCACTTTGCCAAGTCGATGCAATCTCAGCCGAACAAAGCCGCCGTGCCCTGCGGGCGGTCTGCACGGGGTGTAAGGAAGAAGCCGAGCAATTTGACGGCTTGTTTGACAGCTATTGGCTTGATGCAGGACGGGTGAAGCAAAAGATCATCCCCACTCCGACAAATTCAATCAGCGACGATGTCCATTCGTCCCGCGACGCCAAGGGGCAAGATGCCTCTGCCACAGGATCAGCCACAGCCCCCGATGGGGATGAAGGTGATGCCGACAGCGACGGCACCGGCAAGCTCATCGCGACCGAGGTTCGCAATCTATCTCGCAAAGATCTGCGCGACATGGTGCGCCCCGACGAAATCGCGCGCGCCGAAGAGGTTGCCCGCCGGCTGGGGGCTGCCCTACGGGATCAACGCTCACGCCGCCGCATTGCGGCGCGCAAAGGTGATCGTTTGCATTTTCGCAAGATCATTCGCCACAGCCTTGCCACCGGCGGCGAACCAATTCGTTTGCTACGCAAACGCCGCCCTGACCGGACCCGAAAAATTGTCGCTCTGTGTGACGTATCCGGCTCCATGAGCGTCTATTCCCAAGTCTTTCTGGCATTTCTTGCAGGGCTGATGCGCGCGGACAGCACAGCCGATGCCTATCTGTTTCACACCCGCTTGGTGCGCATCACCGAAGCCTTGCGCGACAAGGACGCAATGCGCGCAGTTGGGCGAATGTCACTTATGGCTGACGGGTTTGGGGGCGGCTCCAAAATCGGCCCTTCGCTCAGCCTCTTTGCTGACAGCTATGCGAAACGGTTTGTCGACGGGCGCAGTGTGGTTCTGATCCTGTCGGACGGCTACGACACCTCGCCGCCGGCCCTCATCGACGTTGCTCTCGCAAAATTGAAAAAGCGCGGCTGCAAAATCATCTGGCTAAACCCGCTGAAAGGCTGGGCCGATTATGCGCCGGTTGCCGAAGGCATGGCCGCCGCTTTGCCGCACCTCGACCTCTTCGCCGCCGCCAACACCCTTGATGACTTGGCCGCATTGGACAAGGAGCTATCAGCGCTATGACACCTGCGGAAATACTTTCAACCGATTTGGCAGAGGTCGCCCAGCAACTGCGCGCCAAGGAAGAGCCATTTGCTTTTGCAACGATTGTCCGCACGGCTGGCACAACCGCCGCCAAGCCCGGTGCCAAAGCTCTGCTAAGCGCCGATGGGACCATTTTGCATGGCTGGCTCGGCGGGGGCTGCACGCGGGGCGCTGTGAAACGTGCTGCGCTGGAAGCGTTGCACAGCGGAACTCCGCAATTGATTTCCGTGGCTCCTGAAGATTTGCTTGCCGAAAAAGGCGTAACCGCAGGCGATGAAGTGGACGGCACAAAATTTGCGCGCAACGGATGCCCGTCACGCGGCACGGTGGATATCTTTATCGAACCTTGCCTGCCAATGCCGCAGTTGGTGGTTATGGGCAGCTCACCTGTGGCACTGGCGCTCAACAACTTGGCGCCGCAGTTTCATTGGGCCAACGCGTCGGTTTTGCCGCCTACCCCTGAACCGGCAAGCTCAACGGTCATCGTGATCGCAACCCAGGGACAAGGCGATTTAGACGCGCTCAAGCAGGCCCTCGCCGCAAATCCCAAGCATATCGCTTTTGTCGGCAGTTCGAAAAAATTCTCGAACTTGGCGAACAAACTGGAAGACGCAGGACTGCCGCGAGACCAGATCGACCAAATTAAAGCGCCCGCAGGTCTCGATATCGGGGCCGTCACTCCCGAAGAGATTGCGCTGTCGATACTGGCCGAGCTGGTTTCTGTGCGCCGTCGCACGACAGAACCGCAAGATGTCTGATCTTGGCGCGAGCCCTGCCCCTAACCCATCGGAGAATTCACTATGAAAAAACTGATGAGCACCCTGCAAAAGCTGCGCCGCAAGGCCGCTTTAACCCCCGAGCAAGCTGAACAGTTGGCTCACATCAAATTCCCATGTTGCTAAGTAAGGACACTCAATGGAACTCTCAGACGAAATCATCATCAATGCCCCCCAGGATCGTGTCTATGCGGCACTCAATGACATTGAAATTCTAAAGCAGTGCATTCCCGGATGTGAAGAACTGATCAAACACTCCGACACCGAACTAGAGGCCAAGGTTGTTTTGAAAATCGGCCCTGTTAAAGCGCGGTTTAGCGGCGATGTGGTACTCGACACCTCAGCTGCACCTGATGGGTTTTCTTTGACAGGTCAAGGGAACGGTGGCACGGCGGGGCACGCCAAGGGCGGAGCGGATGTCACTCTGGTATCAGACGGAGACACAACCATTCTGCGCTATGAAGCAAAGGCCAGTATTGGCGGTAAACTCGCACAGCTCGGCAGCAGACTTATTCAAAGCACGGCCAAGAAATTGGCGGCTAAATTCTTCAAGTCCTTCGCAGACGCAGTCAATAACGACGCGATGGTCTAACCATCCGCTTCTACAAAAACCGTCTACTGGTGTTGGACAAATCCGCCAATTTTCTGGTCGGCGCGGACGTTTTACCCGCGCCGGCCAGCTAATAAGCTAAAGCAGGATGCTTACTTCTTTTCGAGAGCGTCCAAACGCACCTTGAGCGCTTCATTTTCTTCACGCGCTTTTTGGGCCATCGCACGTACCGCATCAAACTCTTCACGCGTTACGAAATCACGGTCCGCCAACCAGCGATCCATCAACGATTTCATCGCGTTTTCAGCTTCGTCTTTTGCGCCTTGAGCCACGCCCATAGCGTTGGTCATCAGGTGCGACATGTCATCCATGAACTTGTTTCGGCTCTGCATGGGTCTCTCCGCCATTAATACTTGACCCTATATGGGGGGGCATTCGTCAAGACACAAGGTTGACTTTGCCCCTCACCCAAGGCCATTCAATTGCCAAAAGGCAAGGACCATGC
Organism: Rhodobacteraceae bacterium Alg231-30; assembly: GCA_900143615.1. Taxonomy (GTDB): domain Bacteria; phylum Pseudomonadota; class Alphaproteobacteria; order Rhodobacterales; family Rhodobacteraceae; genus Shimia. The sequence goes on along the minus strand of FREU01000001.1, from coordinate 253,302 downwards.
GCGCATTAATCCCCTTCCCCGATATTTCGCCAGAGATTTTTTCGATCTCTGTTTTTGGCTTTGAGTTTGCACTGCGCTGGTATGCGCTGGCTTATATCGTTGGTATTCTGATCGGCTGGCGGCTTGTAGCACAAGCGCTGCGCCGCCCCCAGCTTTGGCCCGCCGACACCCCGCCAATCACACCAAAGCAGGTCGAAGATCTTTTGAGTTGGGTGATTCTCGGCGTCATTCTGGGCGGCCGTCTAGGCTATGTGCTTTTTTATAAGCCAACCTATTACCTCACAAATCCCAGCGAAATCTTGCGCATTTGGGAAGGTGGTATGGCCTTTCACGGCGGCATGTTGGGTGTGGTTGTGGCAGGGTGGCTCTATTGCCGTGCGCATGGCTTGATCAAACTGCAGGTCGCGGACGCAATTGCACTCGGCATCGCACCTGGTTTGCTACTGGGTCGTATCGCTAATTTCATCAACGCCGAGCTCTGGGGCCGCGCGACCGAACTGCCTTGGGGGGTCGCATTTCCGGGCTTTAGCGCGCAGGATTGCGGTCAACTTGCAGGCCTGTGTGCGCGCCACCCTTCTCAACTCTATGAAGCTTTTCTTGAGGGGCTTTTACTGGGCGGCCTTCTGCTCTGGTTGGCATGGCAAAGGGGCGCGCTCAAGCGTCCCGGTCTGATCACCGGTGTGTTCTTTGCGGGCTACGGCGCAGCGCGTTTTGTCGTTGAGTTCGTTCGTCAACCAGATGCCCATTACGTCACCGAAAGCAATCCCATGGGGCTGGCACTACAGTTTGGAAACATGGGGCTGACAATGGGTCAAATTCTATCGTTTCCCATGATCGTGCTTGGTGCATGGCTCATCACACAGGCTAGACCACCGGCCAACCCGCAAGCAGGCCAAACAAAATGACCGACCTGACCGCCCAGCTTGTAGCTCGGATTGCGGCCAACGGCCCGTTGACCATCGCCGAGTATATGGCCGAGGCCTTGCTGCATCCGACATTGGGCTATTACACAACGCGCGATCCGCTGGGGGCTGCGGGCGATTTCACGACCGCGCCGGAAATCAGCCAGATGTTTGGAGAGATGCTGGGCTTAGCTCTGGCGCAGTCTTGGCTTGATCGGGGCGCACCAACGCCTTTCACGCTTGCCGAATTAGGACCCGGGCGCGGGACCTTGATGGCTGATATCCTGCGTGCAACCCGTGCTGTGCCCGGTTTCCATGAGGCTGCGCAAATCTCTCTGGTTGAGGCCTCTCCGACCTTGCGTGCCAAGCAGCGCACGCTTTTAGGTGAAAACATCGCTTGGTTGGACAGTGTTGGTCAATTGCCAGAACAGCCTCTGTTCCTAGTTGCCAATGAATTCTTTGATGCCCTACCCATTCGCCAATACCAAAGAAGCGCGACTGGCTGGCGTGAACGCCTCGTCGGTGCGCAAGACGACACGCTCATTTTTGGCCTAAGCCCCGAGCTACCGCCCGAGTACTTTGAACAGCGCCGAGAAGACACCACCGAAGGACAAATCATTGAGACCTGCGCCGCAGGTGCGGCTGTGGCTGAAGAAATCGGCGCGCGAATCAAAGATCACGGCGGCGTTGCATTCATTGTGGATTATGGCGATTGGCACTCATTAGGCGACACGTTTCAAGCAATCGCAAACCATACCCACGTCGACCCGCTATCCATTCCGGGCAAGGCCGATCTCACCGCCCACGTCGACTTCGAAGCATTGGCGAATGCTGCCCCCTGCGCACATAGCCGACTGACTCCACAAGGGGTTTTTCTTGAGCGCCTTGGCATTACTGCACGCGCCCAAACGCTCGCATCACAGCTCGCAGGTCCTTCCCTAGACAGCCACATCGCAGCACATCGTCGCTTGACGCACCCCGAGGAAATGGGAAACCTGTTCAAAGTGCTCGCGCTGTACCCAGCAGGGGCTAGCCCGCCACCCGGATGTGAAACATGACCCTCGAAATATTGACCTCTGATTTGCTCGGCCCCGTGCGACACGGTTTTTTCACCCGTCGCGGCGGTGCGTCCTCTGGCATCTTCAAAGGTTTGAACTGTGGTGCCGGCAGCTCGGATCAGGCCGAGATTGTCGCGATTAATCGCGCGCGCGTTGCCGAGGCAATGGACGTTCCCTCCGACGCGCTCATCTCGGTCCATCAAGTACATTCCGCCAAAGCCATCACGGTGGCGCAGCCATCATCAGGGGACAAACCACGCGCGGACGCGATGGTCACCAACCGCGCAGGCCTTGCTTTGGCCATCCTGACCGCCGACTGTCAGCCAGTGCTCTTTTCCGATGTAAATGCGGGCGTTGTCGGCGCTGCGCACGCCGGATGGCGAGGCGCCTTGGATGGGGTTCTAGAAGCCACACTGGACGCGATGGTCGCTATGGGGGCCCAGCGCGAGACCATCAATGTTGTGATCGGCCCTGCAATCTCGCAAGCCGCCTACGAAGTTGGCCCCGAATTTCTTGATGACTTTCTTTTGGAGGATACTGACAATACGCGCTTCTTTGCGGACGGCAAAGACGACCGCATGTTGTTTGATCTGCCCGCCTATAGCCTCAACCGCCTGCGCCGCGCGGGCGTTGCACAGGCTGAATGGACACGACATTGCACCTACAGCGATCCAGATCGGTTTTATTCCTACAGACGCACAACACACGCAGGCGAAGCAGACTATGGCCGCCTGCTTTCTACCATTCGCCTGTAAAAGACTGCAAAATCTGGCGCCGCAAAAACACTCCTTTATTTTCGTCAAATTTGACCAATCTCGCCGCATCTCCGCCCCATTCCGGGACCAGACTGATCTCAAGGTGGAAACAATAGGTTCCCAGAATGGAACCGGGGCACAAGGAGATACCCTCATGAAAGGCCAAAAACGTTTTATCAAATCGGCAATCGCAGCATCCAAAGCGGACGCACCCGCAATGCCATGGACCCGCGGCGCCCGTCGCGTCGCATTCATTGCCAAACGTAACGGCGAAGATCTGGCGCAGGCGGCCTGATCAGAGACGACTTCAAACGCAAAAGGCCGCCCATATGTGGCGGCCTTTTGCGTTCAGTGTTCGCTTCAACTTTTACGCGTCGCGCGCCAGACGTTCTTCCAAAACCTCAAACGGCACGCCGGGCTCATCTTTGGCCCCACGAATAACCAGAGACGTTTTCACGCTTGCCACATTGTCCGCGCGCAATAGCCCTTCGGTCAAAAAGCTCTGAAACGTGCTTAAATCCGGCGCAACACATTTCAAAATGAAATCCACTTCGCCATTTAACATATGACACTCACGCACCAACGGCCAATTGCGGCACCGTTCTTCAAACGCGCTCAAATCAGCTTCGGCCTGACTAACCAGCCCAACCATTGCAAAAACCTGCACTTCAAAACCAAGCTCGCGCGCATCTACATCCGCATGATAGCCGCGAATATAACCGGCCTCTTCCAAGGTCCGCACACGACGCAAACAAGGCGGGGCTGAAATACCCACCCGTTTTGCCAGTTCAACATTGGTCATGCGGCCATCTGCCTGCAATTCAGCCAAAATTTTTCGATCAATCGGATCAAGCCGAGTTCCAGACATGCGCGCATCGTCTCCTTGAAGTTTGCGGTTGTTATACCACCCCCACATTTGCACGCAATAATATTTCGTGTTAGCGCAACATCCTTTTCCAACTTGCCATCAAAGTGTCAGATTCAAAGCAATTTCGCACGTTGTCTTGATGGGCTTTTCCTGAGGCTCAGGGATGGCTATATCGACACTCAGACTTATTTTCGCAAACACAAAGGGCGCCCCATGGCCGACACCAAACATACCAAGGTTCTGATTATCGGCTCCGGCCCCGCTGGCTACACTGCAGGCGTTTATGCCAGCCGCGCGATGCTTTCACCTATTCTTGTCCAAGGTATCGAGCCCGGCGGCCAGTTGACCACCACCACAGAAGTCGAAAACTACCCTGGCTTTACCGAAGTTCAAGGCCCCGACCTGATGGTCAAAATGCAGGAACATGCTCAGGCGATGGGATGTGAAATCATCGGCGACATTATCACCGACCTCGACGTATCCGAGCGCCCGTTCAAAGCCAAAGGCGACAGCGGCACGCTCTATACTGCGGACGCGGTGATCCTTGCCACTGGTGCACGCGCCAAATGGTTGGGACTGGACAGCGAAGAAGCCTTCAAGGGCTTCGGTGTTTCGGCCTGCGCCACCTGTGATGGCTTTTTCTACCGCGGTCAGGAAATTGTGGTTGTCGGCGGCGGCAACACAGCTGTTGAAGAAGCGCTGTTTCTGACCAATTTTGCCTCCAAAGTCACGCTGATCCACCGCCGCGATGAACTGCGCGCAGAAAAAATCCTTCAAGATCGCTTGTTGAAAAACGAAAAGATTGAAACCCTTTGGTTCAATACGCTCGAGGAAGTTGTTGGCGACGACAATCCTAAAGGCGTGACCGGAGTCAAAGTGCGCAACGTCAACACAAATGAAATCACTGAAATCCCCTGTGCTGGTGTGTTCATCGCCATCGGGCACGCCCCTGCGACCGAATTGGTTAAAGACACGCTTGAACTGCACAATGGCGGCTACGTCAAAGTTGAGCCCGGCACCACTCGCACAACGGTTCCCGGAGTCTTTGCTGCAGGCGATTTGACCGACCACGTTTACCGTCAGGCAGTCACCTCCGCAGGCATGGGCTGCATGGCAGCGCTGGACGCCGAGAAGTTCTTAGCGGAACAAGAATAACCAGCAAAACACCAAGCGGCGCACATTTCGCGCCGCTTGATCTGCAGACTTGCGCACCACCGCACAGAGGCCTGCGCTTGACCCACTCCATTTCCAGCGCCACTGTCTATGGGCGAACGAGATGGACGGAACCGAGTGACCTCAACAACTCTCTGGCAAGGCAACTGGCGTACTCGCGCACGCATCCTTTCGGGATTGGTGCTGTTTGCCTACGTCTTCTTTCACTTTATCAACATCGGACTTGGAATTTTCTCTCTCGAAACGATGGAAGCCTTTCAGACCGTACGCCAGTCCATCCATCGCAGTTTTCTGGGCAGCAGTATTCTTTACAGCGCTCTTGTTATACATGCCGGTCTGGCTCTATGGCGCTTAGCCCGACGCCGCACTCTGCGCATGCCAGCATGGGAAGCACTCCAAATACTACTTGGGCTCATCATCCCGCTTTTTTTGACTGCGCATATTTTGCACACGCGCATAGCCCATGAGATTTACGGATTAAACGACACGATGGGCTATCTTGTTGGCTTGATCTGGAATTCCCAAAGCGGTTGGAACCAAGCATTTCTGCTACTGTTCACATGGACGCACGGGTGTATGGGGCTGCACTTTTGGCTGCGCGGCCACGCTTGGTGGCGCAGCGCGCTACCTTTACTGGTCAGTCTTGCAAGCCTTATCCCCGCTTGGGCGCTGGCGGGTTTTATGGTTCAGGGACGTGCTCAATATGCGTTGATGGGTACCCCCGAGGTATTCCCACTGTTAACTGAACGCTACAATTGGATGACGCCGGAAGCTTTCACACGCCTGATCGCTCTCACGGGCCAGTTGGTCGGTGGTTTTATCGGACTTGTCGCGCTCGCGCTGCTTGCTCATTTGACTCGCCGCTACCTAATGCAGCGGGGCGCCGTCCCAATCCGTTTCATCTCAGGGCCAGAAATCCGCGGGCAGCGCGGTATGACCCTGCTCGAGATGTCTCGCGTCGCGGGTGTGCCACATATGGCGCTCTGCGGCGGGCGTGGTCGCTGCACAACTTGCCGCGTGATCGTCGAGCAAGGCGCAGAAGATATGCCGCCCGCCTCACCGCAAGAGACTGCCAGCCTTGCCGCAGTTAACGCACCACCAAATGCACGGCTTGCCTGCCAGTTACGTCCCGAAAACCCAGCTACAGTCTTGCAGGTATTTCGAACAGATGGCCGCCGCGCCCGCGCCCATCAAAGTCTCGGCCGCGAACAACGGCTCGCCATTTTGTTTTTGGACATGCGCGGGTTTACTGCCCGTACAACCGGTCAGCTTCCCTATGATGTGGTCTTTCTGCTCAACCGTTTCTTTGATGCTATTGTACCCTCCATCACCGGAGCAGGCGGCACCGTGGACAAATACCTTGGTGATGGCCTCCTGGCAGTCTTTGAACAAGACACTGAAATGGCGTCTGCCCAAGCGGCTCTGGATGCTGCCGCTGGAATAGGAGCAGCCCTAGAGACCTTCAATCAGACGCTCAAAGCCGAAGGAGGCGCTCCTGTCGCAATTGGGATGGGGCTTCATCTTGGCACATTGGTTATGGGAGAAATTGGCGCGGCGGACAACGCCCCTCGGACAATTATCGGCGACACGGTCAATGCAACATCGCGACTGGAAGGCAAAACTAAAGAACTGGGAGTCGAAGCCTTGATTTCAGAACATTTACTCAAGGCGGCTGGCCACAACACTAATCCGTTGGTTTTCACTGCTTTAGAGCTGCGTGGGGTTGCCCACGTGATACCAGCTCTACCCGTCAAACAGGCTGCAAAACTACCCTCTATCCTTGGAACGAATAGCACAAACGCTTCGAGCTAAGCGCAAAACGACCAGCTTGAGGTCAAAGAAAAACGCTCTGAAAGTCAGAAAAAGCTTCCCACAACAGAATAATCGTGTATTGCGTTCACGAATGAACATACTTTTGAGTTTCATTTATGACCGCCACTGACTCCAAACCCACTTCGGAAGAAGAAGACCTACTCTTCCGCCTTCTGCGCCAGCTAGACACCGCCCCCGGTGCCTCGCAACGTGCAACTGCAGCGGCACTTGGAATCTCACTCGGCAATTTGAATGGACAACTTCGCGCTGCGGCTGACGCTGGACACATTTCGATCAGCAACCGCGCAGGCCCCGACAAGCGTCAAAGGTTCGCCTACACGCTTACTCGGCGCGGGGCAGCGGAGAAAGTGCGTCTCACGGACCAATTTTTGGCCCGAAAACTCGCCGAATACAACGCGCTGTATGCAGAGCTAACGGGCACCGCAAGCGGCATCTCCCCAATCAAACACAGGACTCATCCTATGCAAAACAATTTGGCCCCCATCCCCGAGCTCTACGTTTCATATGAAAGCGCACAGAAACTCAAAGTCGAAGCTGCCGATCTGGTAAGCTGGGATCTCACACCGCGCCAGATCTGCGACCTCGAACTGCTGATGAATGGCGGCTTCAATCCACTTAAAGGCTTTTTGACCGAAGCAGACTATGATGGCGTGGTCGACAAGATGCGCCTCGCGGACGGCTCGCTCTGGCCCATGCCGATCAACTTGGATGTATCCGAAGACTTTGCAGCCAGCTTGCAAGAAGGTCAGGACATCGCACTGCGCGATCAAGAAGGCGTAATCCTCGCCACCATGACCGTGACAGACAACTGGGTGCCGAACAAAGCACTGGAAGCCGAAAAAGTCTTTGGCGCCGACGACGATGCCCACCCTGCTGTGAACTACCTGCATAACCATGCCGGTAAAGTTTACCTTGGTGGCCCAGTGACCGGCATCCAACAGCCTGTACACTATGACTTCCGCGGTCGCCGTGACACTCCAAATGAAATGCGTGCGTTTTTCCGCAAAATGGGCTGGCGCAAAGTGGTTGCTTTTCAAACCCGCAACCCACTGCACCGTGCGCACCAGGAGCTGACTTTCCGCGCCGCAAAAGAAGCCCAAGCAAACTTGCTGATTCATCCCGTTGTCGGCATGACAAAACCAGGGGATGTGGATCACTTCACGCGCGTGCGCTGCTATGAAGCTGTGCTGGATAAATACCCAGCATCAACCACGTCCATGAGCCTTTTGAACCTCGCCATGCGTATGGCCGGTCCACGAGAAGCTGTCTGGCACGGCCTGATCCGCGCTAACCACGGCTGTACCCACTTCATCGTTGGCCGAGATCACGCCGGCCCCGGCAAAAACTCTGCAGGTGAAGATTTCTACGGCCCTTACGATGCCCAAGAAATGTTCCGCGCACACGAAGAAGAAATCGGCATCACTATGGTCGATTTCAAACACATGGTTTGGGTTCAAGAACGCGCCCAATATGAGCCAATGGATGAAATTCAGGACAAGGATGACGTCACCATCCTGAACATTTCCGGCACTGAATTGCGCCGCCGTCTCGCAGAGGGTCTTGAGATTCCGGAATGGTTCTCCTTCCCTGAGGTTGTGACCGAACTGCGCAAAACCAAGCCAGCACGCTCAAAGCAGGGCTTCACAGTGTTTTTCACCGGCTTCTCAGGGTCGGGCAAATCCACAATCGCCAACGCCTTGATGGTCAAATTGATGGAAATGGGCGGACGGCCAGTGACTTTGCTCGATGGGGATATTGTTCGCAAGAACCTGTCGTCTGAACTGGGTTTTTCCAAAGAGCACCGCGATCTCAACATCCGTCGCATTGGCTATGTCGCATCTGAAATCACCAAAAACGGTGGTATCGCGATCTGTGCGCCAATTGCCCCTTACGCCACAACCCGCCGCGCGGTTCGTGAAGACATTGAACAGTTTGGCGCCTTCATTGAAGTGCATGTCGCAACAACAATCGAAGAGTGCGAACGCCGTGACCGTAAAGGCCTCTACAAATTGGCACGCGAAGGCAAGATCAAGGAATTCACAGGTATTTCCGATCCCTATGACGTACCAGTAAATCCCGAACTCAGCGTAGAAACCGAGGGCCTGGACGTCGACAACTGCGCCCATCAGGTTATTTTGAAGCTCGAAAGCATGGGGCTTATCAAAGGCTAACGCCTTTTAGGTTGAATACTTTTCAACCTCAGAGACCAAATCTGAGTGCTGCCGGAATCGTTTCTGGCGGCACTTTTTCGTTAATAGACGTTATTCAACTTCCCAAGGATTGTGGTGCGCAATTTCGCCGCCATGAACCGCATCGAATAAATTTCACCGACGTTGTCACGCACGTGAAGAAATTTAATCGACAAAGAGGTGAAACCCCAGATCATGGTCCAGAAATACCAAAAAAGTGCGAGCGCCATAGAGAACGCCACGCAAAAAAAAGGGGCAATTGCGAAACCGCAACTGCCCTTAGTTAAAATGGAGAAAACACATAACTCTTTACTGAAACTCTCCTCGCAAAAACCTCTAAGTTTAGTCCTCGACTGACGTACCTCTAGATCAGATTTATATGCCAAACCCTGACGAACACACTTTTGCTCAACACCTTGGATAGACCTATCCACTATGTCGTTCAAAACCCGCTGTTCGCTCTCCCCAGAGCGGAGCAAAAACTCTGCAATCTAAACCGGCACAAAATCGGAACGAAAAACCGCAAATCGGCAATGCTCCGCCTAAAATGCAGGTGCGTCAAAAAATGTCAATGCGCCAGCAACCACAAGTCCGTGAGCGTAGATAAACGCGCGGTCAAAACAACGTGAAGGCAGCAATTTAAATTCTTGCAGCTGGAATTCAGGGGGCTTTAATATGCTACCTCCCCTTTTCCGCACGCACAGACATCTATAAACGAGGTCGCATGACTCCTCTTGCACATATCGCGGCCCTCCCTATCAGAGCCTACAGATTGATTTTTAGTCCTTGGGTAGGTTTTAACTGCCGCTACCAACCGACATGCTCCGCATATGCTCTGGAAGCGCTTGAGAAACACGGTGCGGCAAAAGGCAGTTGGCTGACGTTACGGCGACTCGGACGGTGTCACCCCCTCGGCAGCAGTGGCTATGATCCAGTACCCGACCCGCGCGACCCACCTTAAAAGCAACCCAAGCAAGCGCTACGGGTCAGGTTTTCGCCTCTAGACAGTTCCTTAAGACGCCCATATTTTCACCTCAATTCTTTTCATGTTTAACGAGGATTTCTTATGCGCACCTTTAGATCAATTGCTTTGGGATTATTGATTACATCCAGCGCCACTGCTGCATTGGCGGAGAAGTTCATAGGTTATGGCGCCGTTGAGGGTTGGAACGTTTACGTCGACACCGAAAAGAAAAGCTGCATGGTTGAGACCAAAGATGACATGGATAATGTTATCCAGATGGGCCTGACCAAAGATCGCGGCATCGGATATGTCGGTGTTTTTACCAAAGCCGAAACCGACATACGCACCGGCCAGAAGTCCGAAGTTGCCATTTTACTTGGAGAGAACATCTATATCGGTCAAGCCACCGGCATGCGGGGCAATATTACAAAGGGCTACTCTGGTGGCTACGTCCTGACCGATGAGCCCGCTGTTTTTGAAGACATCGCCAAAGAGCAAACCATGATCGTGTTTCCCGAAAAATCCTATTCGTTTTTCGTCGATTTGACCGGCACCTATAAAGCGCTTGAGCTTGCTCAAAAGTGTAATGAAGAGCAGATTCAATAACCACCTTTTTGCGTATCACTTCAAAGCCAGCTAAAAATCATGAGCCAGTGTGATCAAGGCATCGCTCCGGCTTGCTTGTTCACACGAGCCCCCCTCAGAGCTTGCCGGATCCGCCAGGATCGCATACATCGCGCGAATGCTAGATGAACCTGATGATATCCACCCACTGTTTCACGGTGCCCCCTCCTCGACCAGCTTCAAGAAGCTGCGCAAGCGTATTGTACGCCACACCCGCGAAGCGATTGAACAGTACGGAATGATTGAACGCGATGCGCGGTGGCTTGTGTGTATGTCGGGCGGTAAGGACAGCTATACGCTGCTCGCGGTATTACACGAACTAAAATGGCGCGGGCTTCTCCCTGTGGAAATATTGGCTTGCAACCTGGATCAGGGTCAGCCGAATTTCCCGGCAACGGTGCTGCCAAAATTTCTAGAAGAGATGCAAGTGCCGCACCGCATCGAATACCAAGACACTTATTCGATCGTAAAAGACAAAGTGCCTGCCGGACGTACTTACTGTGCGTTATGCTCTCGCCTCAGACGCGGGAACCTCTATCGAATCGCGCGTGAAGAGGGATGCTCAGCAGTTGTATTGGGGCACCATCGCGACGACATCCTCGAAACTTTCTTCATGAATCTGTTTCACGGTGGGCGGCTTGCCACAATGCCGCCAAAGTTGGTGAACGAGGAAGGTGATCTCTTCGTGTACCGACCGCTGGCGCATGTTGCCGAGGTCGATTGCGAGAGTTTTGCCCGCTCCATGAACTACCCAATCATTCCCTGCGACCTTTGCGGATCCCAAGATGGCCTGCAACGTCAACAAGTTAAACAACTTTTAGACCAGTGGGAAAAAAACAGCCCAGGTCGGCGCCAAGTGATGTTCAAGGCGCTAACCAACATTCGGCCCTCACATATGCTCGACCCAAAGCTGTTCGATTTTGCAGATTTAGGAACAGAAAGCATCAAATTTGATGGAATTGCCCCAGTTTTGCCCAAATTGCGTTAACTCAGTGATTATCAACTCTATTTAACTTTAGAGGAAATGTCACAAACCAAGGTCGTAGCGCATGCCGTCTAGCCTCGAAAATCTTGTCGACTCGGTGCGATCACGCATCGACGGCGAGATCGTGCGCAATCGAATTTTCCCTGCCTTGATTCCAGTTGTGATTTTGAGCTCTTGGTTTGTATTTGGCGAGTTCGGAGTTCTGATCTCTGCAACCCTTTTGCCGCTCCCATTCATTTTTTCGCCAACTGGCAAGAGAGCCACGTCACGACGGCGTCCATCCGAAACTGACGGACCAACGGGGTTATTGCTCCAACCCGCTTTTGAGAGCCGTCTCACATTGTCTATTAAAGACCTGACTGAAACAGGGCGATCAACGGCATGTTTTTCTGTCAAGATAGATGGATTCGCACGCCTTCGCGAGATTCATGGCGACCGCACCACCGAAAGCATTTTGCGGCACATTTCGACCCGTATTCGGAGCGTATTGCGCGCAGATGACCTAGTAGGTCGTTCCGGTGATGCAACCTTCATCGTTGCCCTCGACCCCATCCAGCTTTTTGATCTGGAAACCGGTATCCAGATGGCAACCCGAATTCAGAACGCATTAGAAGAACCTATCCCGCTTCAAATGGCGTCCATTTACATAACCTGCTCTATCGGGTTTGCGATGTCCTCTCGCCTTGAAGTGCCCAAGGCAACGTCTCTGATCCAAGCCTCAGAAATGGCCATGTCAGAAGCCCGTCGCGCGGGCAGCTCCAACATTCGCTGTTACACGCCCGACATGGGACGTCGAGTCGTGTCACGCCGCAAGACAGAAGATGAAGCGGCCCAAAGTCTTCAGCGCGAACAAATTCAAGCGTGGTATCAGCCTCAGGTTTCGACTGACACAGGTGAGGTCACTGGCTTCGAAGTTCTTGCACGCTGGAAACATCCGGAACGTGGCATTCTGGGTCCAGGAGAGTTTTTGGATGTCTTGCAGCAAACCAGTCAAATGGGTCGTTTGGCAGATTTCATGCTGCGAAACTCACTCAATGCCCTGCGTGCCTGGGACGAAGCCGGCATGCATGTGCCAGTTGTTGGAGTGAACTTTTCGGGCGATGAGCTTAGAAGCCCAACTTTATTGGAAAAAATTCAGTGGGAGCTTGATCGCACCGACATTACGCCAGATCGCCTCGCGATTGAAATTCTTGAGAGCGTCATTGCCGGCCCGCCCGAAGATATGATTGTACGCAACGTCGAAGCCATCTCCAAACTTGGGTGCAGCATTGATCTTGACGACTTTGGCACGGGTCACGCCTCCATCTCGTCAATCCGTCGCCTTCCAATCGGACGGCTAAAAATAGATCGTTCATTTGTCACCAATGTCGACCGCGACCCCGACCAGCAACGCATGATAGCCGCGATTGTCACAATGGCCGAACGACTCGGGCTTGAGACTTTGGCTGAAGGTGTCGAAAGCCAAGGCGAACACGCAATGCTGTCCCAATTGGGCTGCAATCACGTCCAAGGGTTTGGGATCGCGCGACCAATGCCATTTGAACAAACCCGCGAATGGATGCAAGAGCATCACTCAAAACTCTTTCCCGCGATAGAAATTGGCCAAAAATCTTTATAAAGCCTTCTAACTACAACCAAGCTGATATGGAAAATCGCGGAATCTACTTGACCTTTCTGGCACACCTCTGTTGAACCACCCCAAAGTTTCAATGACAGGTGGCTTCCGGCTATGGACGATCAAAATAAGAACCTCATCTTGGCGACCGCGCTCAGCTTTGCTGTGATTTTGATCTGGTTCCTGCTGTTTCCACCTCCGGAAGCAACTAACCAAGATCCCAACGCAATTGTATCCGCTGAAGGTGACGTCGCCCTTCCCCCAAGCGCAACTGCACCGGCCGCAGTCCCTGCTGAGACAACATCGAGTCAAGATACAACCGAGGTCGCCGCAGCAGACGCGCCTCGAGTCGAGATCACAACCGAGCGTTTGAGTGGATCGATCTCTTTGTTGGGTGGCCGCATCGATGACCTTAAACTCAATGACTACCGTGAAACCCTTGAAGAGGGTTCGCCGATTGTGTCGTTCCTGTCCCCCAATGGTCAGCCCAACGCCTATTATGCGCTCTACGGCTGGGCCCCTGGTGCGAGCCTCACGATTGACCAAGTTCCCGGAGCCAACACGCTTTGGTCGGTTGAGCAGGGCGGTGAGCTTACAGTTTCAACGCCTGTCACACTGAAGTGGGACAACGAGGCTGGTTTAACCTTCCGCCGCACAATCTCGGTAGACGAAGACTATATGTTCTCGGTCGAACAATCCGTTCAAAACGTTTCTTCCGGAACGGTTTCTCTGGCACCTTATGGCGTTCTGGCGCGCCATGGCGAGCCTCAGGACATGAAGAACTTCTTCATCCTGCACGAAGGCCTGATCTCGATGGCTGACGGCACGCTGACAGAAACCAAATATTCAAAAATGCCGGACTTCACATATGACCAGCGCGAAGGTGCGCTCGCTGAAGTCACGCAAGTCACACAAGATGGCTGGATTGGTTTCACCGACCACTATTGGATGGCGACATTGATTCCTGAGCCAGGCACGGCCTTCAAATCTGTTGCAAAATATGATGATCGCCGCGACATCTACCAAACCGAAGCTGTTATGCCAACGTTGACCGTAGCCCAAGGCGACACCGCGGCGACCACAACTCAGCTTTTCGCTGGTGCCAAAGAATGGGCCGCTATCCGCGATTATCAAAACGTTGGCGGAGTGGAAGGTTTTCTGGATTCAATCGATTGGGGTTGGTTCTTCTTCCTAACCAAACCGATTTTCGCACTATTGCACTGGTTGAACTCATTCATTGGCAACATGGGTTGGGCGATCATTGCGCTAACCGTGATCCTCAAGATCATCGTCTTCCCTCTGGCATATAAGTCCTATGCCTCGATGGCCAAGATGAAAGAACTTCAGCCGCAGATGGAGAAAATCAAGGAAGCTGCTGGGGACGATCGCCAGAAAATGCAGCAATCCATGATGGAGCTCTACAAAAAGGAAAAAGTAAACCCAGCCTCCGGGTGTTTGCCGATCCTGATCCAGATCCCGATCTTCTTCTCGCTCTACAAAGTGATCTTTGTCACGCTAGAGCTGCGCCACGCACCTTGGCTGGGCTGGATCACCGACTTGTCCGCACCCGATCCATCGTCGATCTTCAACCTGTTTGGCATTCTGCCGTTCATGATCCCCGACCTTGGATTCTTCGAAATCCTCAGCCTCGGCATCCTGCCAATTCTGCTGGGTATCTCGATGTGGTTGCAGCAAAAGCTGAACCCGGCCCCCACTGATGCAACTCAGCAGATGATCTTTGCGTGGATGCCTTGGGTCTTTATGTTCATGTTGGGTAGCTTTGCCTCGGGTCTGGTCGTTTACTGGATCACCAACAACGTGATCACCTTCTCGCAGCAGTACATGATCATGCGCACACATGGCTACAAACCGGACGTGTTTGGCAACATCAAGTCCAGCTTTAAACGCAAGTCAAAGACACCGGACAAATGACCGGTCGTGTCACGGCACTTTGGCGACACCCCATCAAAGCCCACGGACGCGAGTCCGTGGCAAGGGTGTCGCTAACCAAGGGCCAGACCTTTCCATGGGATCGGCGATGGGCGGTGACACATGAAGCAGCAAAGACAACAGGGGGCGAATGGGCTCCCTGTGCCAATTTTTCCCGCGCCGCCAAAGCGCCTCAGTTGATGGCTATCACGGCGCAGCTAGACGAAGACACCGGTCGGCTCACCCTTCGCCACCCCGAGCTTTGGGATCTCAGCTTTGATCCAAATACTCAGGGCGACAAAATGATCGACTGGGTGCGTCCGCTGATGCCGTCCAACCGCGCCGCCTCAGCCCAGGTTGTGTCTGCAGGTGAAACCGGCATGACGGACAGCGATTTCGCCTCCATTGCCATTCACACCACTGCGTCGCATGCGGCCGTTGAGAGCCACCTCGATCAGCGCCTGTCTCAGGAACGCTGGCGAGGCAATATCTGGCTAGATGGTTTTTCCGTCGGAGACGAGTTTGCGTGGATCGGTAAAACTCTTAGGATCGGGTCGGCGGAATTGGAAATAAAAGAACCCATTACGCGGTGTTTGGCCACCACATCCAATCCTGATACGGGCGCGCGCGATGCCGACACGCTCGGAGCTCTTAACAAGGTCTTTGGGCATCAGGATTTCGGCGTTTATGGCATGGTTACAAAATCCGGCGATATCTGCGTCGGCGATACAGCAGAGGTGCTCTGATGCAACTTCCCTTCCCCCTCGTTTCAGACATCGAACCATCGGCGCTTGAATCTGGCCGCAAACTGTTTGACGGCTCCAATTCCGAGTTCCTCAAAGGTGTTGTGGCCATGGATGGCCTGCCCCCTTCTGATCGCATTGAAGTCTGTTTTGCAGGTCGCTCAAACGTTGGGAAATCAACCTTGATCAACGCGCTGACAGGGCGCACACGATTGGCACGTGCATCAAATACGCCCGGCCGCACGCAGGAAATCAACTTCTTCACCTTGGCCGAGAGCCACTACCTAGTCGACTTGCCGGGTTACGGTTACGCAAATGCGCCGCTTGCCGTGGTGGAGAAATGGCAACGCCTTCTCAAACGCTACCTATCGGGTCGCGTTAACCTGCGCCGCGCCTTTGTACTGGTGGATTTGCGCCACGGGATCAAAGCTGTTGACGAAGAGATCATGAGCCTGCTGGACAGCTCTGCGGTCACGTTTCAAGTCGTCCTTACCAAGGCGGACAAGGTCAAAGACAAAGATCGCGAGAAGACGCTTGCGCAAGTGCGCGAAAAACTTGCAAAGCACCCTGCAGCCTTCCCGGAAATCGTGCTGACCAGCTCTGAAAAAGGTGATGGGATCGCAGACTTACGCGCCATTATAGCTGGACTCGACTAAGTTTGCGTATCGCCACCACCCTTCTTGTTCTTTTGGCAATAACTTTGTCGTCGTCCATTCCTGCGGGGTGGATGCCGAGGGTGCTGGCCAACGGGCAATTCGCGTTGGTGATATGTACAATTGATGGGCCGCTTGAATTAGTTGTCGACAGCTCTGGCGCTCCAGTGCCGAACCACGATGAAACCGGTGACGAGCGCAGCCCCTGTACCTTCTCAGCTGTTGGCTTTGAACAAAACGTTTCAAAGACGGCTGTTTTTGTCGCTCTGAAACCGACCTTACGTGCATCTTGGCAAGATCAGGATTTCACACACGACAGCGCGGGCTTCCACCGGCGCTATGACGCGCGCGGTCCCCCTGCCGTCTCCTGAACTCCCCTCACATAATTAATCAATACTGGCTGCCCGCTGTTCGCGGACCTGCAGCCGTTCAGGAGATACGACACATGGCGACTTTTAGCCAAACCAAAGCCGTGCCTTTAGAAACGACACGCTCCCAAAAACTCTATTTCGCCGTCTGGCGCTGGCACTTTTATGCGGGGCTCTATGTAATCCCGTTTTTTCTTATGCTGGCAGTCACTGGCCTTATGATGATGTACGTCAACTTTTTTGCCGGACGCGATGGTGAACGCATCGCCGTGCCATTGGCAGAAACAACCGTGACAGTTGCACAACAAGCCGAGGCCGCGACCACCGTAGTCCCCGGCCAAATCGTACAATATATTTTGCCGCGCCAAGAAGGCCTCGCGGCGGTGTTCAAAATAGACACCGATTCTGGCCAACGGCTTGTCGCGGTCAACCCATACACTGGTGAGGTAGTTGAAAGCTGGGAAAGCCTTGCAACTTGGTATTCGGTGGCGGACGCGATCCACGGAAAACTGATGCTAGGAGACTTTGGCGATCGGCTCATCGAGATCTCAGCAGGCCTTGGCATGATCCTAGTCGTTACCGGGGTTTACATCTGGTGGCCACGTGGGACCGGTGCTGCTGCGCTCCTGCCAAATTTCACCGCACGCGGGCGCGCACTTTGGAAAAACCTGCATGCTGTGGTCGGCTTTTGGGGCTCAATCCTGACAGTGCTGTTTCTGCTGTCCGGCCTCGCGTGGTCCGGTATTTGGGGGCACAAATACGTGCAATCGTGGTCTACGTTTCCTGCTGCGAAATGGGACAATGTCCCTCTCTCGGACGACATCCATGCGAAAATGAACCATGCGCACCATAAAGATGTGCCATGGGCGCTAGAGCAGACCCAAATGCCTGCGTCAGGCTCAGATGCTGGCGTCACCGGCACCCCTGAAGGCGCTCCTGTGACAGCGGACAGCCTCGTCTCGCTCGGGCGTGATTTAGGCATCGAAGGTCGCTTTCGCGTGGTTTATCCCAGCTCTGATGATGGGGTCTGGACGATCAACCGCGACACCATGAACAGCGATTCCAACGATCCGTTCTCAGACATCACTGTTCACGTAGATCAACACACAGGTAAGATTCTGGCCGATGTGCGTTTCGCGGACTATTCCATCGCCGGCAAAGTGATGGCCGCAGGGATCCCAGCTCACATGGGTCTCTTAGGAACTTGGAACTTTGTTCTCAACACGCTCTATTGCCTGTCGGTAATATTTCTATGCATCTCCGGCGCAGTGATGTGGTTCATCCGTCGCCCTGCAAATTCCATGCGCCTCGCAGCACCACCTGCTCCATCTGACATGCCGTTTTGGAAAGGCGCAGCCCTGATCGCTGTGCTCATGGCTCTCGCCTTCCCATTGGTAGGTCTCACGCTGCTAGCAGTTTTGGCAATTGACGTGCTACTGATCAGCAACATTCCCGCGCTGAAACGCGCGCTGTCTTAAACAACGGCCCCTTGCCACCACTTGGCAAGGGGCAACTCTTCTTGGAGAAACTATGACCCTCACAGGTATTGGAGTGGCAGGCTGCGGAAGAATGGGAGCGCCAATGCTCGGCGCCCTCCGCAAAGCCAGTTTTGACGCGGTCGGTTTTGATATCCGCCCATCCTCAGAATTTGGTGGCAACGCTCCGCATATGCGTGAGCTTTCCAAATTTTCGCAAAACCTAAGAATATTGATTACCGTTGTCCGCGACATCGCGCAGACCGACGCAGTCCTGTTTGAGACTCAGCGTTTGACTGAGGCCCCCAATCTCCAAACAATTATTGTTTGCTCAACTTTGTCTCCTCGCTACACCACTGCTCTACGTGACCGGGTCCCCGCTACTATTGCCCTTATTGACGCACCGATGTCGGGTGCTGCCATCGCCGCTGAACAGGCACGGCTCTCTTTCATGCTCGGCGGGTCCACACCTGATCTAGACCATCACCAACCTCTGTTTGACGCCATGGGCGCGCATTTCCACCGCATGGGCAGTTTTGGGACAGGCATGCAAGCCAAGGTTCTCAACAACCTTCTTGCAGCATCCAACACAGCCATGACACGCCTTGTACTCGATTGGGCGGAGCAGGCTGGCCTCGATGAAAACGCTTTGCTAGGGCTGATCGAAACATCATCCGGTCAGAATTGGCTCGCCTCCGGTTTTCAAGAAATCGAATTTTCCCGTGACGGCTATGGAGCCGAAAACTCTATTGGAATCCTGCACAAAGATGTCGCCTCGGCACTGGACGCTGCCCCCCCCGATGCTGACATCAACCTACCGAGAGCAATACAACATGCGCTCTTGTCCCTAAAAACAAAACGCTAGATCTTTGCAGCACTCGTCACAGAAGCGATCCGTGGTTTTATGCCCTATCATCGCAATCCATTGCGGCACGCACCGCGCCGGTTGCAACCTCGTTGCTTTTGCGGCATGACAATTTCATGACTGCACATATACGCGCCCTCCTCGTTCACCTTTTCACCGCCACCGGAGCCGTTTTCGCGATGCTAGCGATGCTGGCTGCCGTAGAAGGTGAATGGAGCTTAATGTACCTCTGGCTTGTGGTAGCCTTTGTGGTGGATGGGTTTGATGGCCCTATGGCGCGCCATTTTCATGTGAAAAAGCACGCACCGCAGTTTGATGGTGTTCTACTTGACCTGATCATCGACTATCTAACCTATGTCTTCATTCCCGCGTTTGCGCTGTTTAAATCCGGTTTGATGGATGGGTGGACAGGCTGGTTTGCAATCATCGTGATCACCTTCACCTCTGCGCTATACTTTGCGGATACCCGTATGAAAACCAAGGATAATTCCTTCTCCGGTTTTCCAGGATGCTGGAACATGGTTATCATCGTGATTTTTGCGGTTCAGCCAAATTTCTGGGTGAGCTTTACAATGGTCGCGGCTTTGGCTGTTGCAATGTTTCTCCCGATCAAGTTCGTACATCCTGTGCGCACTGTTCGTTGGCGCTGGATCTCACTCCCCATGGCAGTCGCATGGACTTTCTTTGCCGGTTGGGCCGCTTGGGTCGATTTTGATCCGCAAAGCTGGGCGCATTGGGGCTTGGTAGCCACCTCAATTTACCTCACACTCGCCGGCGCGGCACAACAACTGATCTTTCAAGAAAAACTCTGAGTTCTTAGATCAAGAAGCCTCCAGCACCTTCGTGCCGCAACAGCCAAACTTTGCTTTCTACGCCTCCCGCGCCGGAAAAGCCTGTCAGCCCTTTGGCACCCATTACGCGATGGCAGGGAATAATGATCGGTAGGGGATTGCCGCCGCACGCGCCCCCCACCGCCTGAGCGGGCACGCCTAAATCTTTGGCAATATCACCATATGTACACGTGTAACCGAAAGGGATCGCAGACATTGCGTCACAGACCCGACGCTGAAAATCCGATCCTACCACCTTTATTGGCAAGTCGAACTGCTCCCGTTCCCCGGCAAAATAATCCTGCAACTGTACCACCGCTTCGCGCAGCACTTCCGTTTCATCTGATCGGCCGGCAGAACTTGCCCAATGCAAACCCACAATTGCGTCCGCTTCTTGGCGTACGCACATCATCCCTAAAGGGCTTTCAAACCAAATCTTCACCATGGTCCCACCCTGCCCACAAAAAAGGCGTCCCGCAACCGGAACGCCTCCACTGTATCTTCGCTAAATGAGGCGCAAGACCCGCCGTTCAATTAACTCAGCGCTTCATCGCAGCGACCACAAACTTCCGCATGGCCGTGCTCACCAACATCGGGCAAGATCTTCCAGCAGCGTTGGCATTTTGCGCCCTCTGCCTTTTCAAAGACCACGCCCACGCCCTCAATTTCCGGCAAGCGGAACGCTTCTGCTGGCATCGGATCATTGGTGACGTCGATGTTTGAGGTGATGCAGATATCCGCAAAATTCACAGATTTCAGTGCCGCGACCACTTCGGCATCACGCACATGTACAACCGGAGCCGCCTCAAGCGATGCCCCGATGACCTTGTCCGTGCGCTGGATTTCCAAAGCGGCCGTCACCACACGACGTACATCGCGTACATCCGCCCATTTGGCGGCCAGAGGCTCGTCCAACCAATCCGCAGGCGTGTCAGGGAAATCGGTCAGATGAAGCGAACTCTCTTCACCGGGGAACCGCTCCAGCCAAACCTCTTCCATTGTGAAGACCAACACTGGCGCAAGCCAAGTGGTCAGACGATGGAACAGGATGTCTAGAACCGTGCGCGCCGCGCGGCGGTTTGGCGTATCGCCATCGCAATACAGCGCATCTTTGCGAATGTCGAAATAGAACGCCGACAATTCCACCGTGGCAAAGTTAAAGACAGCCGAGACGACCCCTTGGAAGTTGAACTCGGCATAGCCTTTGCGCACTTGGTGATCGAGTTCTGCCAGACGATGCAGCACCCAACGCTCAAGCTCCGGCATATCGGCTGCTTCAACACGATCCGCCTCGGTGAACTCGCTCAGCGAACCCAGCATAAAGCGCATGGTGTTGCGCAGTCGGCGATAGCTGTCCGCAACCCCTTTCAGGATCTCTGGTCCAATCCGCTGATCAGCGGTGTAATCGGTCTGAGCCACCCAAAGCCGCAGGATGTCTGCGCCGTACTGCTGAACGACCTTCTCTGGCACAATGGTATTGCCCAAAGACTTGGACATCTTGTTGCCCTTCTCATCCAGCGTGAAGCCATGCGTCACAACATTGCGATACGGCGCACGCCCCAAGGTTCCGCAGGCCTGCAAAAGCGAGCTGTGGAACCATCCACGGTGCTGGTCGGTGCCTTCCATATAGACATCTGCGATGCCGTCTGCCGTGCCGTCTTCACGGTCCCGCAGAACAAACGCATGCGTGGAGCCGGAATCAAACCAAACATCCAGCACATCAAATACCTGTTCCCACTCGTCGGCATTGTAGTCGCTGCCCAAGAAACGCTCTTTTGCGCCATCCATGTACCAGCAATCCGCGCCTTCCGCTTCAAACGCTTCGGAAATCCGCGCGTTGACAGCCTCGTCGCGCAGCAAGAAGCCCTCGTCTGTCGGCAACAGGCCCTTCTTGATGAAACATGTCAGCGGCACACCCCATGCGCGCTGACGGCTCAACACCCAATCGGGACGCGCCTCGATCATGGAATACAGACGGTTGCGACCGGTCTGGGGCCACCATTTGACCTCCTGATCGATCGAATTCAGCGCGCGCTCGCGGATGGTCTTGCCCATCTGGTCCTGACCATCACCCACAGCCCGATCCACAGAAGCAAACCATTGCGGCGTGTTGCGATAGATGATCGGAGCCTTAGAGCGCCAGCTATGCGGGTAGCTGTGTTTGATCTTGCCCCGCGCCAACAGCCCGCCAACCTCGACCAGTTTGTCGATCACGGTCTTGTTGGCATCACCTTCGCCGCCCTTACGGTTCAGGATGTATTTGCCACCAAAGAACGGCAGGTTTGCGCGGAAGCCGCCATCGTCCATCACGTTATAGGTGATGACCTGCTCCAGCATGCCCAGATCGCGGTAAAGCTCGAATTCGTCCATCCCGTGAGACGGCGCACAATGCACAAAACCGGTGCCTTCGGTATCGGTCACAAAAGGGGCCGCGCGGAAATCACGCAGATCATCCCATTCGCCTTCGCCGCCTTCGGCGCCGTGCAGGGGGTGCGCCAAATCAAGCGTTGCCAGCTCGTCACTGTCAACACCACGAACACGCGTCCACTGCTCGTCACTTAGACGCGCTTTGGTCATCACATCCGCTGCCAGATTGTCGGCCAGCAAGAAGCGATCACCAACAGTGACCCAGCTTTCTTCCGGCGTTCCTGTCACCTCATAAAGGCCATAGGCAATGTCAGCACCGTAGACGACCGCCTTGTTGGACGGGATCGTCCAAGGAGTCGTGGTCCAGATCACAACACTTGCGTCTTTCAGGTCCGAGTCTTCGTTAACAACACGGAATTTCACCCAGATGGTGAAGCTTTCCTTGTCGTGATACTCCACCTCGGCCTCAGCCAGCGCGGTCTTTTCAACCGGCGACCACATCACAGGCTTGCTGCCCTGATACAGCGTGCCGTTCATCAAGAACTTCATGAATTCTTCTGCAATCACGCGCTCGGCGTGGAAGTTCATTGTCAGATAGGGATCAGGCCAGTTGCCGGTGATGCCCAGACGTTTGAACTCTTCACGTTGGATATCTACCCAACCTTCGGCAAACTTGCGGCATTCCTGACGGAAGTCGACGATGTCCACATCGTCCTTGTTCTTGCCCTTTTTGCGATACTGCTCTTCGATCTTCCACTCGATCGGCAGCCCGTGACAATCCCAACCCGGCACATACCGCGCATCAAAGCCCATCATCTGATGGCTGCGTACAATCATGTCCTTGATGGTCTTGTTCAGCGCATGACCAATGTGCAAATGCCCGTTGGCGTAAGGAGGGCCATCATGCAGCGTAAACGGCTCGCGGCCTTCTTTTTCGCGCAGGCGGTCATACACACCAATTGTTTCCCAGCGCTCAAGCCACGCGGGCTCGCGCTTGGGCAGCCCAGCCCGCATCGGGAAATCGGTTTTTGGCAGGTTCAGCGTTTCTTTGTAGTCGGGGGTCTCGGCGCACATTTTGGTGGCGTCCTTCATCATCACATCATGTCAGGGGAAACGGTCGGCGTGGTAGCCCATACGCCTTGTCCCGGCGGCTCATCTGGTTCAGAGCGCCGGGCATATAATTCGAATAATGATGGCAAATGGCCGTCTCATGCGCTGCGTTATAGGCCTCTGTCACCACGGGGTAAAGCAATGATCCTAATCATAGCAGAGGCAGCTTGCACCGCCGGGCTAAGTCGCTTTATCTGCTTTCATAGGAAGAGGATCAAAAGATGCAAATCCCACCCCGCTTTGACATCACGCGTCCGGACATCGCCCGCGTGGTGACCGCATTTTACGAATTGATCCGCCAGCACCCCAATCTTGGCCCCGTCTTTGCCGCCCATGTTACCGACTGGCACAGCCACGAAGCTAAGATCACCGATTTTTGGGCCAACAGCATCCTTCATGAGCGCAGCTATGACGGCAACCCGTTGCAAGTGCACCGCGCCGCAGGCAACGTGCGCCCGGGCATGTTTGAAACATGGTTGGCACTGTTTGATTTGACGTTACGCCAAGAATTGAGCCCCGAGCAGGCCGAGGCTTGGTCAGCATTGGTCCATAAAATTGGACGTTCTCTGCGCGCAGGTGTGGTTGAGAAAACAACCAAAACAGGTGGTGTACCAATCTTGAAGTTTTAGCGTTGCGAGGACGTAACGGTTGTCACGCTTCGCGCGATCCCTGATCGGATACCACACGCAATGCGCGATTTTCTGCCAAGCGTTCCAAAGTCGCAATAAATCGCTAACTATTCTCTGCGCTAGCTCTTGCCCTAAGCTGTTTCGAGTAGCTAGCTGCATGGTGTTATGTTGGAGACCAAACCTTGAGCACCCCCACCCCATTGTTTGATATATCGCCCGATGAGATCAATCGCGTTGTCGCAAAATTTTACAACCTGTCGCGCAAGCATCCGGTTCTCGGCCCGTTGTTCTCATCACGGATCCCACAAGATGCGTGGCCGGCTCATATTGAGAAAGTTAAAGGTTTCTGGCGCAAAGCTATTTTACGTGAGGACAGCTACAGCGGAAATCCAATGCACGTTCATATTAATTCGGACGGGTTGACGCCAGCGCCTTTTGTTCAATGGCTGGAACTGTTCGACGAAAGCCTGTCGCAAGAGCTGCCTCCAGAACTCGCGAAACAATGGTCAAACTTAGCGCACCGTGTTGCACGAGGCATCAGCACAGGGCTGAACAAATCTTCACCACCCTTGTTCAGCGCGCGATCTTAGCGTGTCTGCTAGGATTTCGTAAAAACACCCTTTAAAGCCTTTTTCACCACGCTGGTCACAGACGGGCGCATGCCCGCGCCAAAGGCCATCGGGCGGCACACTTCCATCGCCGCCACACCAACACGCGCCGTCAGCGCCCCGTTGACCAGTCCTTCGCCAAATCTGCGGCTCAATTTCGCCAAGGCTCCACCGCCGGCAATCGGACCTATCAGGTCTTCGCCAACAGCCACAGCACCAGTCGCCACCAGATGCGTCATCACCGCACGAAACAAACGCCAACTACCCAACGTACCCGATCGCCCACCGTAGATTTCAGCAACGCGCCGGATCATGCGCATATTTGCAGTCAACGCCGCAATCAAATCCGCCAACGCCAACGGCACGAGAGCCGTGACAACTGCAACCTGACGTGCGGCGGCCTCAACTTCGGCCAAGGCCATTAAATCAAGCGGGACCACCAGATCAGTTTCCGCAATCGACAAAAGCGCATCACCGTCCAGAACCTCGCCGCGTCGTTCCGCAAGCGTTTGTCGCCCCCACGCAGTGTCATCGCGCCGCGCATAAAACCTCACGAGTTGGTCAACTGCCTCCGACGCCGCCCCTAACGTACCATCAGCGCAAGCCGCATCCATAACCGCCTTTAACCTGTCCACACGACGCAGTCGGGCAAATCCGGCCAGCTCTTTTACGATCAGTACAAATGCAACAAGCGCCAGTGCCACCGCCAGCCCTGTTAAAGCCCACCCCAAAACCGGTGTGCGCAGGACAAGCTGCGTCAAAAAACCCCATGCCGCAACCGAGGCCACAGCCCCAACAAACGCCACCAACAATCCCCAGAACCAACGCCCCAATCGCGAGCCGCGGCGCGCGCCCAGTTTCGCGGCAAGCTGCATCGCCTGCCCACTTGGCAACTCGGCATGTGTGTCTGGCACAGCCTCCGCTTCGGCCACATTTGGCGACACATCTGTCTCTAATTCAATGAGAACAGGCCCCTTGCTCACAGCTTATCTCCAATCAGAAATTCTGCCGCGCGGTCCAATCGGATATGCGGCGGCCCCGATCCGGGACGCAGGCTCATCGGGGATGGCGAAAACTTCATCACCTGATAATCCTGATCCAGCCAGCGCTCCGCCCCTTGCCGGGCAGGCGTCAACAATTGCGACGGCTCATCTGGCAAATCTCCGGGATAAAACGCCGCCTGTCGCCCATCTTCCAGCAATCGTCCGCGCACACACTCCAAATCCACCCCGTCATGGCGCAGCGTTTCTTCCACGGTCGCTCTGAGCGATGCGATTGATAAAGCCGCCGTTTGCGCGCCTGCAAACTGCGCACGATCAGTGGCCTCGCGGGTCAGTGCTTGTATAATAGCAGTCAACTGGGGGTGTTGTGTGTGGTGCAAATGATCGGCTTTGGTCGCTGCAAACAGGATTTTATCAACCCGTTTGCCCAACAAGAGCCGCGTCAACCAAGCATTCCGGCCAGGCCTGAATGCCGACATTATGTCTGCCAGACCCCCGCGCATATCCTCAACCGCCATCGGCCCGTTGTGGATCGCTCCAAGCACATCAACCAAGACCACTTGGCGGTCTATCTTGGAAAAGTGATCGCGAAAAAACGGTTTCACCACCTGAGACTTATACGCCTCATAACGCTTCTCAAATGTGCGCCACAACGACCGACGCCCCGCACGCGCGTCAACCGGCAACGGCGCAAAGGTCAACACAGGCGAACCTTCCAAATCGCCAGGCAACAAAAACCGCCCCGGCGTGCAATCAGAAAACCCTGCCAGCCGCGCAGCTTTGAGATAGGCGGCAAAATTCTCGGCCAATGCCTTGGCGGCAGGCTCATCCAGATCCACAGCAGGATCAATCTGCGCCAATGTTCTCAGAAACTCGTCTGCTTCACTACGCAGCGTGATCCGTCGCAAAACTTCCGCACTCCACTCCGCGAAACTCTTGTCCAACAGCGCAAGATCCAGCAGCCACTCACCAGGGTAGTCAACAATGTCCAGATGCACAGTGCGCGTGCCTTGAAACCCCGACAGCATCCCATTCGGGCGCACCCTCAACGACACTCGCAACTCACTCACAGCGCGCGTGCTATCAGGCCACACAGGTGCGCCGCCCGTCATCTCCGCCAAATGCGTTTCAAAGTTAAAACGTGGGATCAAATGATTTGGCTGAGGGCGCAAAAACGCAGCCTCAATTCGACCTTCCGCCACGGCAGCCAACTGCGGCATCCGCCCGCGATCTAATAAGTTGGCCACCAATGAGGTGATAAAGACCGTTTTGCCGGATCGCGCCAAACCGGTCACACCCAGTCGGATAACCGGTTCAAACAACGCTTCTGAAACCGCATCGCCGAAAGCCTCAGCGCGACGTGTAACACCATGAGCGAGTGAGGAAATGACCACGTGCGGCCCCTTTGCCTGTTTCCAAAGAAACCTATGCGCTGCGGCACTGACTTTCCAGAGGCATTGCCCGAGGTATTGCAAGACTTCATTTCCAGTGGCGAATAGTCTATTCGCTCGCCCATGCCCAGATACGCCCTAAAAGTCGAATACCACGGAAAACCCTTCGCCGGATGGCAGCGCCAAGCCGACCAACCCTCGGTGCAGGGCACCATTGAAGCCGCGCTTGCCAAACTTGAACCCTGCTACCACACCATCGCTGCCGCCGGTCGCACCGACGCAGGCGTGCACGCACTTGGTCAGGTTGCGCATTGCGACATGGAAAAGGACTGGGATCCATTCCGTCTAGCAGGGGCTCTGAACTATCATCTAAAGCCTGCACCAGTGTCCATTGTCGCCGCCGCATTGGTCGACGACGACTGGCATGCCCGCTTTTCCGCACTTGAGCGGCGATATTTTTTCCGCCTGCTCATGCGCCGCGCCCCTGCGACGCATCAACACGGGCTCGTCTGGCAAATAAACAACCAGCTAGATGCTGACGCCATGCAGGAAGGTGCGAACCGTCTGATAGGCCACCACGACTTCACCACCTTCCGCAGCTCGATCTGTCAGGCGGCCAGCCCGCTCAAAACCTTGGACGAATTGCGTGTTGCGCGCGCCGAAACCCCTTCAGGTCCGGAAATCCACTTTCATGTGCGCGCCCGCTCCTTTCTGCACAATCAGGTGCGCAGTTTTGTCGGCACATTGGAACGTGTCGGGGCCGGCGCTTGGGAGCCACAAGATGTGACCACGGCACTCCAAGCCCGCGACAGGGCAGCCTGCGGACCGGTTTGTCCACCCCAAGGTCTCTATCTCGCGGGCGTCGGCTATCCCGATGATCCATTTGAACAGGACACTCTCATAGACTCGGGCAAGGACTGACAAATCAATGTCTGTGGTCTTGTCACTTCAGCAATAAAAGGCCGCTCGTCTGAAGACCCCTTTTCCTTGTGAGGTATGCGACCTAACATCAGATGACCTTGGGGAAACCCTTGACCATCCCTGCAATACTGGTGCTATCTGCCTGCCACCAGACCCCAGAGAGGCCCAAAATGTTCCAGCCTGCAATCACCGGCACCGGCGTTTTCACACCGGATCAAGTCATCACCAATGACGAATTGGTCGAAAGCTTTAACGCCTATGCAGATCAGCAAAACGCAGTCAACGCTGACGCAATTTCTGCGGGCGACGTGGTGGCACTGGAACACTCTTCCAGTGAATTCATTCACAAGGCGTCCGGCATCAACCAACGTTATGTTGTCGACAAGGCTGGGGTGTTAGACCCGAACATCATGCATCCTCTGCTGCGTCAACGCAGTGACGATGAACCTTCGTTAATGTGCGAAATGGCCCTAGACGCATGTCACAAGGCTCTATCACAGGCCGGAGTAAACGCTGCCGACATTGATTTGGTGATATGCGCGGCCTCCAATCTAGAACGCGCCTATCCGGCGGTGGCCGTAGAAGTACAAAAAGAACTAGGCGCCGGCGGGTTTGCCTTTGACATGAATGTCGCCTGTTCTTCGGCAACCTTCGGCATTCAAGCAGCCGCTGACATGATCCGCTCAGGATCAGTTCGCAAGGCCATCGTCGTAAACCCTGAAATCTGCTCGGCCCATTTAGAATGGCGCGATCGCGATTGTCATTTCATTTTCGGAGATGTTGCTACGGCGACGATATTGGAACGAGACGAAGACGCCAAGGGTGATCACTTTACGGTGCTGTCGACACGCTGTGCGACGCAGTTTTCAAACAACATTCGCAACAACAACGGTTTCCTTCGACGCTCGCGCCCGGACGGCGTAAAAGACCGCCGCGACATGCAGTTCATGCAAAACGGGCGTAAGGTTTTTAAAGAAGTTTTGCCGATGGTGTCAGCTCACATGATGGCGCACCTTGCCGACGAAAACTTTACTCAATCTGACTTGCATAGGTTGTGGCTACATCAAGCCAATAAGACCATGAACGATTTTATCGGTAAGAAGGTTTTGGGACGCGTACCGGAGCCAGGAGAGCAGCCCAATATTTTGCAAGAGTACGCCAACACCTCGTCCGCTGGATCTATCATCGCGTTTTCCAAGCACTCCAGCGACCTGAACTGCGGTGACATTGGCATGATCTGCTCCTTCGGCGCCGGATATTCCGTGGGCTCTGTGCTTCTGCAGAAAAACTAGCCCGCGATTCGCAGTTGCAGAAAAACGCCCCAGCCAAAACTGCTATTAAAGACAATTGAATCACAAATAACTGACATAAATAACAGTTATCAACTATCCGAAACTTCGGTTTTCCGTACCAGACTTGGAAACCCTTCTGCGCTAAGATTGGTCTTGGAAGTACCAAATTGTACATAGTGTCGTTTCCCCAGACGTCCCGTACTATTGGGGCTGAGCGGGAATTTTTATCTCGTATCGCTTCCACTCTGTGCAGTCCCGTGCAGAGAATTTGTCGTTGAGCACACCCGTGCACATCGATTTTTCGAAAGTCTTTTTCATGACGTTCGGGTGCTCCGCTTGCGGAGCACCCTTTTTACGAAACGTCTTATCCGCGAGTACGTATCCGGCCTCGTCCGCTTTTTGCGACGCCCATTTCGACCAAAATCATTGCATCCTGGCTGCCTTCACGGTTCAAAGGATCCGGCACCAAACCAACGCTCATTGCCAAAGCGGCTAGATCAGCTCGATTACTCAATCCTGTCTTGGCCAAGATGTTATTCATGCGTTGGCGCACTGCAGACACCGAAATACCCAATTGATCTGCAATCACCTTGTCCTGAAGCCCATTGCCAATCATCTCCAGCAATTCACGCTGCTTGTCCGATACTCGATTACGTTCGGTAAATTCGGCGGCAAAGTGCATCATGTATCGTTGATGGCCCATCATTGCGACCGTGTTTAGCACCCACCCATGGGTCTGAATAATAAGATGCATGTCGCGTTTACTGTGATCCCCTGAAAAGGTGATGATCGCGGATTGTGGCGGTGCGTGAAGCCTTAGAGGAATTGAAAACCCCGCCCGCATACCGCGACGCGCGGCTTCTTCCAGTACTTTGTAGCGCTTTTCTGGGATATGATGATATTCGTCGACAAACTCCAGACCCACAGCAATCGGCGTGAGGTGCTGCAAAGCATGCGTGCGAAAGTAAGACCACTTACTCACATCGGGGTCTTCGTTTACCTCGTTAAGCCAACTGGAATCATATGAGGTGCGGACAAAAATAGTTTTGCGCCAGTTGGCGTAATTGTTCGCAGAGATGAAGTCGATGTATGGCAGATGCAACGTGCGCCCGACATCAACGATCAGCGCCCAAACCTCCGCAGACCCTTGGGTTGTTTCAAGATCGACGAGAAAACCCTGAAGCAACTCTGGAATATGTCTTTCCGCGTCCAGCGTAGGCCGACGCGAGGGCGGGATCGTCATGGCTCAGGTCGCTTCTTCTTCAAGATGCAACTTCATGTCCACCAACACCTGCTGCAGCGCAACCGTTTCACGCAGCAACCGCTTGGCTTCGGCGATCGTTATAATTCCATCCTCGATAGACTGGGTATATTCTCCCATGAGAACGGCAAAACGCTGGCTCAGCGCGATAACATCAGAATTCACTCCGCCAGAATCCTCGCTGTTGCGTCGGCGTTCATCATGAGACAGTGAAATCCCCTTTAACTCGGCCAGCGCCGCAGTGACATGCGGGTAAGAGGCCGCTTCTTCCAACGCGGCTACCGCATCGATCGGCATATGCCGATCGGCGTGTTCCTCGTGAGGCGAATAGTAACGCCCCAGCGTTGCCTTGGATTTTCCAGTCAATTCGCAGGCTGCTTCAATCCCGACATCTTTGACCAGAGCCTCAGAGTGCTTTTTCAGATAGCTGCTCACAACGCTCATATTCATTTGCTCCTGATCATCTCCCCCATTTAGGGGGAACCCGCTAAGTCATTTCCCATTAACGGCTTACCCCGAATTTGTCATTTGGGAAAGACCGGTTGGTCATGGCCCCGGATTGCCAGTTCCCGGCGGTTTTTGCTGGGGCGTTGCGAATAGGGCTCTTGGGATGTTTTTCACGAGCTTTTCACCTGGCCGGCAGGACGCGTAGCGTCGCTTGCAGCAAGCGGGCGACATATACGGAGCCTGCATCCCCCGGCTGGTATGGGGCGTATGTTGAAAAACTGCGCCCCCTCGCCCGCTTCTCCCTTGCGAGAGACGCGCCAACCGATTTATCACCGCGACATGGCCAAGCTCTATTTTCACTACTCCACAATGAATGCCGGCAAATCCACGGTTTTGCTGCAAGCGTCCCACAACTATCGCGAACGCGGTATGCAGACCTACCTGCTGACGGCAAAACTAGACCACCGCGCCGGCAGCGGGCGTATTGCTTCGCGTATCGGCATTTCCGCAGAGGCTGACACCTTTACGCCTGACGTGGATCTGTTTGAAGCTATTGCCACGCGACTAGAGGCTGGGCCAATTGCCTGTGTCTTTATCGACGAAGCCCAGTTTTTAACCGAAACACAGGTGTGGCAACTGGCCCGCACGGTCGATGACATAAAAGTTCCCGTGATGTGCTACGGGCTGAGGGTGGATTTTCAGGGAAATCTGTTTCCTGGCTCGGCCGCTCTATTGGCATTGTCGGACGAGATGCGCGAAGTCCGCACGATCTGCCATTGCGGTAAGAAGGCCACCATGGTTGTTCGTCAGGATGAAAACGGACGCGTTTTGAGGGAAGGCGCGCAGGTGCAGATCGGGGGCAATGAGAGTTATGTATCACTTTGCCGCCGCCATTGGCGCATCGCGATGGATGCGCTTCAGAAACAGAGCTAAGCCTGTGCCAACAGGACAGGAGCGGGGCGCAGCCCCGCACCCCGAGGTGTTTTCAACACCAAAAAAACAGGCCTGACCCCATGCCATGCGCTGCATTAGGTGTTGGTGTCAGACCTGATTTGGGAGCGGCTTCCCAAGATCAAAAGCCACCAGGTTTTCAACAGCCATCAGACCCATCTGACTGCGAACTTCCAATGCAGCGGTGCCCAAATGAGGCAACAATGTCACGTTTTCTAAAGCGCGCAGCGCTTGCGGAACTTCCGGTTCAAATTCATAAACATCAAGCCCTGCTCCGCCAATTTGTTGGGTCGAGAGAGCGGCGATTAATGACGCCTCGTCGACAACCTCTCCTCGTGAAATATTAATGAAATGCGCGTGCGGCTGCATTGCAGCAAAGATGTCCGCGTCAAATAAGTGATAAGTGTCGCCTCCCCCCGGCACAGCGGCCACCAAGACGTCAACACTGGCCGCCAACTCTGAAAGAACTTCAACACGCTCAGTGTCAAACTCCATCATTTTTGCGGAACGGTTCCAATACAAAATCTTCATGCCAAAGCCAAAGTAACACCTTTGTGCGATGGCCTGACCGATCCGCCCCATCCCAACAATACCCACCGTCTTTCCGGAAAGATGCATTCCCAGCATCTGCGTCGGGTGCCAGCCTTTCCAACTGCCTGAGCGCACCAGACGTTCCCCTTCTCCCGCACGACGGGCGCTCATCAACATCAGTGTCATTGCTGTGTCTGCGGTGGCGTCGGTCACAGCCCCTGGCGTATTACTCACAGCGATCCCCGCCGCTTCTGCGGCCACCACGTCAATGTGATTATACCCAACTCCAAAATTCGCGAGTAGCCTACAGCGTGGAGTGGCAACATCCTCAAAAACATGGCGATCAAAAACGTCACCCAAGGTTGGTAACACCAGATCAAAATCACGCAGAACCTGACGCAACTCGTTGGGCTTGAGCGGCAAATTGCTTTGGCGCACTGCAACATCAAAATGGCGACGCGCTTCGACCAAAACAGCCTCAGGCAACGGCCGAGTGACAAACAGTTTTTTCAATGCAGTTTCCCTCCGTTTGGAACAGGTCCGTCAGGGCCAGCCAAAACAATGTCCCCTGCCATGTCGGGAAAGCCCAACACAAGAATCTCGGACATGAATTTTCCGATTTGTCGTGGTGGAAAATTAACCACGGCCAGCACCTGTTTACCGATTAATGTTGCGGGATCGTAATGTTTGGTGATCTGGGCTGAGCTTTTGCGCGCGCCTAGGTCATCCCCAAAATCCACCCAAAGCTTTATCGAAGGATTGCGGGCTTCGGGATAGAGTTCAGCACGCACCACTGTACCCACACGAATGTCGACCTTTTGAAAATCATCAAAGGTGATCTCAGCCATTTGCCAACTCCTGCGAGCGCTTTACAGCTGCTCCAACGGTGCGAATAACCAAAGGCGGCAAGCCCTTTGCCGGATCCATCAGAACCTCAAGTGCAGCCTGTGTGGTGCCGTTAGGACTGGTCACATTGATGCGCAATTGCTCGGGGCTTTCTTCAGCGGTTTCGGCCAAGGCCCCCGCACCCGCAACCGTGGCTTTGGCCAGGGCCATCGCCAATTCGGGGGCGAGCCCCTGCGCTTCTCCGGCAGCCGCCAGCGTCTCAATCATGTGAAAGACATAAGCAGGTCCAGACCCGCTAACACCGGTGACTGCATCAATTTGTGCCTCACGCTCGAGCCGAACAACTTGCCCTACCGCCAACAACAAAGCTTCGGCCAGATCCAAGCCGGACACGCCCGCCAGATCATTGCCCACAATTGCCGTGATACCCTTTCCAACAGCTGCAGGGGTGTTGGGCATCGCGCGCACGATGGGGGTCGCAGCGCCCAACATCTCTTCGTAGGTGGCAATCGAAATCCCAGCCGCCACGGAGACAAACAGTGTTTCGCCATTCCCCATTTCGCGCAAGGCTGGCAGAGCTTCGGCCATCATTTGGGGTTTCACGGCGATCAAAACAATCGCGGGATTCGATGGCAATGGTGTGTTTATGTGGACGCCGCTACTTTGCAGCCAGTCGCTGGGGAAAGGGTCCTGAACCCACACAGATGCAGGGGGAAGACCGTCCGCGAGCCACCCTTGCAGCATTGCAGAGCCCATCTTGCCACATCCTAGCAAGACCAAACCGTTTTTCGCGACCAATTCCATGTTCATTAGAGCCCCCGTTATTACTTGGGGGCAAGTGTTACGCCCGCCCGTAAGCCTCTGCAATGGCAACTTGAAGGGCATCATCGACTTTCCGATCCCCCCAGACCACCAACTGGAAAGCTGGATAAAATCGTTCAGAACTGACGATGGCTGCGTTTATCATCATATCGATTTGGTCAGGGCTCGCGACTTGGCCGCCTGACAGCACCAGACCGTAGCGGTAAATCATCAGTTGCTGCTTATCCCAATATGTAAAAGCGCCAGCCCAACACTGGTCATTCACCGCGTTGAGAGCCTCATACAACTGGGGCAATTTATCTTTTGGAGGCTCCATTTCAAAAGAGCACACCAGCCGGAGCGTTTCATCATAAGCCGACCATGCCAGCGTGACTGAATACGTTTTCCATTGGCCTTCCACAGCCATTGCGATCTGATCGTCAGCGATACGGTCAAAACTCCAGTCATGGTGTTCCGCGATATGCTCAACGATGTCGATTGGATGCAGATCTTCTTCCGAATAATGCTCAGACAATGCCATTGCGCCACCTCTTTTTTGCTGTTGCGCTCAGGGTTAGACAGCGCCCCTAGCGCTTGGTGCCTGCTCTAGGGAGGGCAGAAACCCCTGCTCTCCTTACTAGATATGGTGCGGTGCCAGCCCCCGTCTGTAAAGCAAAATATCTGTGGATAACGCAATAAGTTGTGGATTAAATGCCTCTACGCACAAGCCATAGGCGCACTAGCAGCGTTTTGCCGGACAGCTGTGCTTAACGTTATTCAATGGAGCGCGGCGCAATTCTGGCACCATCAGTCAACGCGGCAGAGGGGAATAGAACAACCTGATCACCGGCACTTAGCCCTTCAAGAACTTGCGCTTGCAAGCCATTGTTTTGCCCAGGTGTCACAGCTTGTTGACGCGCGCGCCCATCAAGATCAACGCGAAAAACCGACCAATCTCCGCCCTGCCGGAACAAAGCACTTGATGGTACAATCAGCACATCAGCGTTTTCCCAGACGACAATCCGGGTCTCGACCCGAAATCCATGCCCCAACATGTCCCGCGCAACGTCATCACCGACAAAGCGGATCACAGCGTTCACGCGCTGCTCTTCAACACCCAGAGCAGAATACTTGGTAAATCCCCAAGGATCGATGCGTTCGACCACGCCCTCCAGATCATCAATGCCGCCCCAATTGGTAATCATCACACGATCGCCGATGTGCACTTTCACGGCGTCCGTCGACAAAAGCTCGACAACCACCTCCAAATCACTGGCTGTATCTCCGACCTCAAGGATCGGAGCGCCTGCGGCGAGTGTCGTTTCGCTTTTCTGGATCACGCGCAAAATCCGTCCGGTGATCGGCGAAGGCAAATCAATCGGAGGTGTCCCGCCGTCTGCCGCGGCATCATAAAGCCCACGATCATCAAAGCTGATCAACCGGGCACGCGCGTTGTTCAAATCTGCCACTCGCATCGAAATCGCGGCCCGCGCCGTGTCCACCGTTGCCTGAACCGCACGCCATGCGCTTTCGGCCCGATCCAGCGCGGCGCGCGAAATGTTATCATGAGCAAACAAAGCCCGCGCGCGCTTGACGTCTTCCTCGGCGAGATCGCGATCCGCTAGCGCTTTGTTCAAATCCGCCTGCGACACCCGCAGTGCGGCTTGAGCGGCGGCAATGGCCGCGTTGGCCTGCTCACGTGTGCGAATGTCCAATGCAGATGGATTCGTTGGCAACATGCGCGCCACAATCGTTTTACCCTGTTCGACATAATCACCCGGCTCTAACGTCACCCGCATCAAACGACCCGCAATCGGTGTCGAGACAACGTAGGGGTCGCGCACTTGGGTTCGTGCTTCTTCATCCACCGTCACCACCATGGCGCCCCGCGCAACCACTCCGACGTCCACAAGGATCGGTTGCGGCCAAAACGCCGCCGTCAATCCCGCCGTCACAAGTACCGCCATTGCCACCGTCAAAGTCCGTCTGGATTGCCGCTTTGCCATGCCGCTCACTCTCTTGTCTTTAAGGTCGCCACCAGATCAACCTTTTCAATGTCACGTTTCACCAACCAGCCCGACACCACCGAAGCACCAACAACCGCAAGGCCTGCAACGCCAAAAGCTTCAGGCTGAAAGCCGGTCGGGATCTGATAGATATCCGTGCTAAACCCCGCAGCGACCAGAAACGACAGCCCATATCCGATACCCACGCCCAATGGCACAGCCAACAACACCACAATCGCCAGCTCCCCGAGCAGAATGAACGCAGCTTCGCCCTGCGTGAACCCCATCACCCTTAGGCTGGCCAAATCGCGCGACTGTTCACCAAAGCTGATGCGGGCGCTGTTGTAGACAATGCCAAAGGTAATGATCGCCGCAATTGCCGCCATGACATAGCGCATGGTGCCTGCGCCCGTATCCATCAACTCTTTCATGGCATTACGCGAATCCGCTTGTCGTGTGACCGCGGCGACGCTGGGCACATCTTTTAGCGCGTCAAACAGCCTCGGATACGCGTTTGCGTCGACCCTCAAAAACGCACCTGAGATACGCCCAGGTTCATTCATTGCGCGGTTTAACGCATCGATATGCATAAACGCAGGCGCGCCCAATTGCGTGTCTGCCACCTGCGCTACTCTGAGCTCCAGAACCGGGCGTCGCCCCTCTAACACCTCAGCCACGATGGTGTCCCCTGCCCCAACTGCCAGAATGTCGGCCAGCACCGACGACAATACGATGCCATGCTCGGGCATCAAGATTGTGTTCATTTCCGCATCCACCGCCCTGTTCAGACGGGCTTCGGTGATCAATCCGGTTATCCCGCCACGATAGCTTTGCGTGCCATTGCGCAAAACCGCCGACACAGCGCGCGTGGGCTCTACCTCAACAACACCGGGCATATGCGCCAAATCAAACGCGGCGCGATCTGGCATCTGCTCAAAGAAACTCACCGCCACATCCGAGCGATCAATCACGCCAAATGAGATGTCCAGCGCGCTTGAAAATCCTGACATCACCGACATCTGCGCCGAGCTTAGCCCCATGCCAGCAGCAATGCCCATGACAGCTCCCAAAATGCGTCCGGGATTGCGCAACACACGGCGCAGCACCATGCGGCTGGGTTGATCCAACCAGCGCTTCAACCGGTCATTTAACGCCCCTGTCCTAGAAAAATCCGCAGGCGCGGGGGGGCGCATCGCAACCGCCGGTGTCAGGAAAAACACCTGCCGCAACACAAACACGCCGCCAGCCGCTGCCGCCATCACACTAATGAAAACACCCACGACAAAGGACGCGGGTTCAACTCGAAAAATCAGATACGGGAAGTGATAGATCGACTGATAGACTCCGGCCATAAACCGTCCCGCCCAAACCCCACCGACGCACCCAATCACCGCGCCCGCCAAAGCGATGAACACGACCAGCTTCAGGTAATGCAGCGAGACTTCTAGATTGGTATAACCAAAGGCTTTGATCAGGCCGATTTGCTCACGTTCTGCCTGCACCATGCGCGAAACGACAATATACAAAAGAAAGGCAGCCACGCCCATAAAAATTGGAGGAATAACTGACGAGATCGTTGTCAAAGCCGCAATTTCTTCGGACACAAACCGGTTGGACATCTGATCAGCCAGACCATACGCCCCCAACCCTCCATACCGCGCAAGTTGCGCATCCACCGCGGTCAGAACCGGCTCGATTTGCGCCCCGCGCTCCAACGACAATAGCGCCTCGTTAAACGCCCCCTTTAAATCATAAGCCGCCTCGAGCGCATCTTGGTTCATCCACAAAACCGCAAACCGCGCATCATCAGGCACAAATTCACCCGGTGCCGTGGTAAACAGAAACTCCGGCGATTGGGCAATGCCAACAATTCTGAAATCACGGCGCGCGCCATGCATCGTGGCCCCAAGTTCATCCCCCAATCCTAGGTCGTGTGCCTCGGCAAAACTACGCAGCAACAAAACCTCTTCGCTGCGTCCCGCGCGCGGCATTTGCCCTTCAGCCAGCGACACCCGATTAAGGCGCGGCTCACGCCATGCAGGAAGCGATACAACTTGGGCGCGCACGGGCAAATCTTGCCCCGCGACGTCGACCAAAGCCCCGCCCTGCACGCGCCCCTCCACTGCGTCCACCCCAGGAATATCTCCCAGGCTCTCCAATAAATTGCGCGGCGCGCGGGTCACTGGCGCAAACACCTCGGCCAAACGCGACCGCTCGTAATAGGCACGCCGGGTATTCTCAAGCGAGCTGATCATGCCGGTCATCATGACCTGCAGCAAAACGCCCACCGCGACCACCAGAGCAATAGCGCCCGCCTGTCCACGGATTCGCCAAAAATCTCGCATCAGCTTGCGGTCGAGCGCATTCATACCATTACCATTCAATCTCATCCGGGCTTACACGATGGGCATTTTCCTGCATCGATCGGATGGCTCCGTCAGCAAAATGAACCACCCGATGCGCCATCTGCGCGGTTGCCGCAGCGTGGGTCACAATCATCACTGTCGCGCCCAGCCTGCGGTTCACGTCGTTGATAACATGCAAAACAGACCTTCCCGTCGTGCTGTCCAACGCACCAGTCGGCTCATCACAAAATAACACTGTCGGATTTTTGGCGATGGCCCGCGCAATCGCCACGCGCTGCTGCTCACCACCTGACATTTGCGCCGGAAAATGATCCATGCGCGCGCCCAATCCCACCATTTGCAAAGCCTCTTCGACCTGCATGGGGTTTTGTGCAATTTCCGTGACCAACTCAACATTTTCGCGCGCCGTTAGCGAAGGCATAAGGTTATAAAACTGAAAGACAAATCCAACATGATCACGACGGTACAACGTCAGATCACGGTCCGACATTTGCGACAGGTTTTTGCCCTCAAAAAACGCATCCCCTTTTGAGGCCCGATCCAACCCGCCGATAATATTGAGAAGAGTGGATTTGCCCGAACCCGACGGGCCAAGCAGTACAACAATCTCGCCCTTGGGAATGTCCAGATCGACACCGCGCAAGGCATGCACCGCCGCGTCACCCTGCCCATAGGTCTTTGTCAGCCCACGCGTCGAAAAAGCAATGGAGGTCGCAGGGTCGCCGTCTATCATCATGATACGCCTTTTGGACGGAGCCTACTGCAGGCTCAGGGAACCTGTCCACATCCAGCTCCCTGCGCTCCTGCGGCATGGAGGCGCTCTTCAAACGTTAAGTCTGGCTGGTATTCTCTGACAGTTGCACGCGCAAAACCCCCAAAGACAAACCGCCGAATTTATCCGTCAAAAACTTATGTGCCCCAAGACCGAAGACTGCGTCCATGGCACTTGCCGCCCATCTGTCAATTGAACCACACGAAGACGCACTTTGCGAAAAAACACTTCGATAGGCTGCGCTGGCTTTCTAAGTTGCTCTAAAAAAGCAGCCGTAAAAGGGCTTGTGCCGCCAGATCCATCAAATGCATCCCCACCAGGTTGTGCAGAGTATGCTATGAACGAACCTGCAGGTGCAAAATGCTTTGGCAATCTCGGTTTCAACTCATCAGTCAAAATTGGATTGGACCGACACGCGTCCAGCACCAGAATTTTTTGCCTTGGGACGTCTGAAAGGGCTTTGAACACCACTCTTACTGGCACCGAACCTGAGAGGTACGTGTCGCTTCGCATCTCTGTGTCCTTCAACAGTAGATGACTTTCACCGTGATGCTGAACTCCGTGACCGGAAAAATAAAACACCACGGTACCAACGTCTTGTGAGCGCAGCCTCAAAAGAACAAGTTCGTGAAGAAGCTCATCTTTTGTAGGGTTCGTTGAAGCATAAACCTGATACCCCAGTAACTTCAACTCTTCGGCCACCGCGCTGGCATCTCTTGCTGCACCAGAAAGGTCTGGACCATTTTCATAGCGGCTTACGCCAACCACCAAGGCCACGC
Organism: Rhodobacteraceae bacterium Alg231-30; assembly: GCA_900143615.1. GTDB lineage: Bacteria > Pseudomonadota > Alphaproteobacteria > Rhodobacterales > Rhodobacteraceae > Shimia. The sequence goes on along the minus strand of FREU01000001.1, from coordinate 213,394 downwards.
GTTTTCCATCTCCAGCCCCATCCGCAGTCGCTTCCAAGCCCCTCAACAGACAAACACTGGCAAAAACCAATCTGAGAATTTTTAGTTGCAAACTCCCTCTGACCTTTCTTTAGCAAGCATTTCCACGCGCCTGTTCCGAGGGTGAGAGCCAGGGATTCCCGGAAGAGTCTGGCTTTCACCTCGAGCTTCCGTTGCTATTCTCTCAACTGCAAGCCCACCTTGCCCCGTGAGATAGGCAGCTACTTTTTGCACTCGGGAGTTCGACAAACCTTTGTTGTAAACTGCGGCTCCAACCGAGTCGGTGTGCCCAATTAGCTTGATGCAACTATCTGCCAATAGCGGGCTCGTCAAAACCACCGAAAGGCGGTCCAAATGGCTTTGATAATCGGAATTTAACTCATTGGAATTAAATGCAAACCTTACAAAATACCCGTTTTCTTCTTCCAAACTTTTCAATGGTTCCGCATCCCGGGAAAACTCGGTAGTTGCAGGCAGCCTTCGTGGCGGACCGTAAAAACCCATGTCTCGCCCTGCACAACCGGGCGCCTCTTTAAGCGTCAATGCGTAGTAAATAGCACATCTGTCCGCGTTGAGAGGTAGTTCAAATACTTCTGCCTCCAATTGCCTACCGGTGGAAAAAGACACCAATACAGCTATCCAAACAGCACACCAAGACCGTAGACGAAACATGACCACCTCGCTTTACTATCACCACACCAGCCAAACCATAGTTGAAATGTGTAAAGTCAGAGTTGACAGGATCATCATAGAACGGGTTCAGAAAATAATCCCTCCACCACCCTGCTAACTTTTGAATATCAAAGGCGGCGCCTACACACGTTCTGGTGTGATCTTCCGCTTCATGAGCCAGACTGAGGTTAAGCAGATCCTCGTGGTACGCCTTGGTAGATTTTGTTTGCGGGCATCGATTTTCTTGATCATCGCAATGATCTGTTCGTCCGTAAATCGTGCTTTCATTTGCCCGTCTTTTGTTGGGCGGTCTGAGTTTTAGGGGCACAGATCAGAGCAAGCATAGTGGCAACATCACTATTGTTGACGAGTTAATTCCGTATTGTCTGAAACAACAGAATGTTCAAAGCACACGGGACTTCGCACAAGTCGCAGCACCAAGTTGTGCCAATCGTCGAACACAACCAGTGACAGGCTTACGCACGGAAACGAAGGAATTCGCACCCATATGGTTCATTGGCAATAATATATGAAATGGCAGGGGCACCAGGGTTCGAACCCGGGACCTACGGTTTTGGAGACCGTCGCTCTACCAACTGAGCTATACCCCTACAATGCGGCTGTTCCTAGTCGACACCCGCGTCAGAGGCAAGAGGGAAAACGCTTTAAACCGGTGGGATTTCACTCAGGCTGGCGTATATGTGCGAGCTGTTCTAAGACAGGTCCAAAAGGACGAGAGCCCCGTGAGCCTAAGAAAGAAAATTGCCAACAGTGAACGCGCTCAAAGATTCGTCACGACTCTGTTTGAACGCTATATCCGTCTTTGTTTCCGCACGTCGAAATGGGAGCGCATCGGCTTTGAATCGATGGACCAAGCCGTGCGCGATGGCGAGGCGGTCATATTTGTGGTCTGGCACCAGCGCTTGATTATGGCCCCCTATATGTTCGACATGTCACTGGGACCGATCTGCTCACTGACAGCAGACAGCCGCGCTGGTAGATTGGCCGGAGATCTTTTGGGGCGCTTTGGCTTTCAAAACGTGTCTATGCGCTCACGCGACCGCCACGTTGTGGCCTCGCGCAAAATCCTCAAAAACATTTCTCAAGGCATGTCAGTTGGCATCGCCGCCGACGGCCCGCGCGGTCCCGCGCGCATCAGTTCAAACGTGCCCATCATGTGGGGGCGCTCCTCGGGCAAACGCATCTTCGCGGTGGCCTTCTCCGAAAAACGCGTCGTCGAATTCCCCACTTGGGACCGCATGTGGCTACCGGGGCCGTTTTCACGCGGGGTGTTCATGTGCCGCGAATGGGACGTGCCAATTCCGCGACGCGGCGAGGATGCGGATTACGAGCAGTTGAGACTGGATTTCGAGGCGGAACTGGAAACGCTGACACAAGACGCTGATCGCCACACCGGACGCGCTTAACCCGCTGTCCCGATCCAGTAGATTGATGTTGAGTCAGTCTTTGCACGGCAACCACCACAAACGCAAAAAGGGCGCTCTTTCGAGCGCCCTTTCGTTTGTCAAATCTCTGAGAGATTACACGGAGTAATTACTCAGTGATTTTGGAAACAACACCAGAACCAACGGTGCGGCCGCCTTCGCGGATCGCAAAGCGCAGGCCCTGCTCCATAGCGATTGGTGCGATCAGCTCAACGTTGAACTTCAGGTTGTCACCAGGCATCACCATCTCGGTGCCAGCTGGCAGCTCAACAGTGCCGGTCACGTCAGTGGTCCGGAAGTAGAACTGTGGACGGTAGTTCGCAAAGAACGGCGTGTGACGACCACCTTCATCCTTGGTCAGGATATAGGCTTCTGCTTCGAACTTGGTGTGAGGTGTCACGGAACCTGGGGCACAGAGAACCTGACCACGCTCAACAGATTCGCGGTCAACACCACGCAGCAATGCGCCGATGTTGTCGCCTGCTTCACCGCGRTCCAGCAGCTTGCGGAACATTTCAACACCAGTACAGGTTGTTGTTGTGGTGTCTTTGATGCCAACGATTTCGATGTTGTCGCCAACATTGATCACGCCACGCTCAACACGACCAGTTACAACAGTCCCGCGACCAGAGATCGAGAACACGTCTTCGATTGGCATCAGGAACGGCTCATCTACAGCRCGTGGTGGCTGTGGGATGAAGCTGTCAACAGCTGCCATCAGCTCAGCGATTTTCTCGGAACCGATGTTGTCGTCACGGCCTTCCAGAGCGGCCAGAGCCGAACCCGCGATCACAGGAATGTCGTCGCCGTTGTAGCCGTACTCAGCCAGCAACTCACGGATTTCCATTTCAACCAGCTCGAGCAGCTCTTCGCCGTCTACCTGATCAACTTTGTTCCTGACGACAACCATTTCTGGGAKGCCAACCTGGCGACCCAGAAGGATGTGCTCACGGGTCTGTGGCATGGGGCCGTCAGCTGCGTTCACAACCAGGATCGCGCCGTCCATCTGTGCCGCACCAGTGATCATGTTTTTCACATAGTCAGCGTGGCCGGGGCAGTCGACGTGGGCGTAGTGACGGTTTTCGGTCTCATACTCAACGTGCGCTGTCGAGATGGTGATGCCGCGGGCTTTTTCTTCTGGTGCGCCGTCGATTTCGTCGTACGCTTTGAAGTCACCATACTGTTTGGTGATCGCTGCCGTCAGCGTGGTTTTACCGTGGTCAACGTGACCAATGGTGCCGATGTTGCAGTGCGGTTTGCTGCGTTCAAACTTTTCCTTAGCCATCTCGGGCGCCTTTATACAGTTGAGGGGGCACAGCGGCCCGGGTTGTCTGAGATATCTCTACCGCGCGCGACATATTGCGTTGTGAGGCAAAAATCAAGCGGGGTTTGTCGCTATCTCTGGTCCAATTGGCGGCGACGCTCTTCATCGCGATTGTCGACCCAACATTTTGCCAGAACTTCAGCGGGCACATCGTCCACCAGACAGGCCGCATTCTCTGCCAACCACTTTTCAATCGCGCGCGCAGCATTATAGCTCAAATTGGCCATTTGCTCCTCCGCATCCAGCGTATAGCCCGACCCGACCAGCGACCCGCCGGTGAAGGTTTCCAGCACAATGATGTCCTTGGCCTCGTCGTTGAACTTGCCGCCCGCGCGATCATCCCACGCGGTCACGGTCAAAATCAGAGCCGACTTTGGCGAATAGAGCAGCGGCACGCCGCCATATGCCAGCACATAGCCGGACACATTCACACCCAGATGCACCAACCGGTCGCCTTCATAACGACCCAAACGCGCATCGATCGCGCTTTTTACCGAAGCTTTCCAGACCTCAGGGTCCGCATCACGGGAAAACGGGCCTTTTTGGATATCGGGTGTCACCACGATATTATGGCCCAGAACAAAGTCTCCAAGATCTTTTTGGGGCTCATTTACAGGGGTTGTGGGTACGTCACAGGCAGATAATGCAAACAATACAGTTAGCAGGGCGGCAATGCGCTTCATGTCGTGGTCGTCCTCTTCAAACTCGCCAAAGCCTTAGCGGATGGGCCGCGCGCTGGCAATCTTGAGCTTTTCCAAATCCAAACGCCGCGCAATGGCGTATGATAGTGGCAACAGGAGGTCTCATGGATACTGCTCAACTGCCCGTTCACGTCCCGCTCGCCACACAACCTCTGGGTGTTTTGGGCTCACTCAAAGCCGCGCGCAGCAATCTTTTGTCAATCCTGCCACAAATTGCAGTGCAACAACCCATGGTCTCAGGCCGAACTGGCATTCGCTGGCATATGGTGATGGACCCCACGGCCATCCGCCGCATGCTTTTGGAAAAAGTTGACGACTACCCTAAATCAAAAGCCACTAAAAACATCCTGCGTCCTGCCATTGGCGACAGCCTGTTCATCGCCGAAGGGGCCCATTGGCGCTGGCAACGCCGTGCCGCAGCCCCGGTGTTTTCTCACCGCAATGTGATGAACCTCGCCCCCGTCATGAGCGCCGCCGCCGAGCACTCGGCTGAGCGAATCGCACAGGCCACTCCCGCCGCCGTAGATCTCATGGAAGACATGGTGCGCACCACGTTTGACGTTATTTCCGATGTTACCTTCTCCGGTCAGGACACTTTTGACAGCGACGCCGTGCACCGCGCCATCGACCTCTATATCGCCGAGGCCGGCAAAATCTCTTTGCTCGACATGCTTGGCCTACCAGACTGGATCCCCCGTCCCGGTCGGATCATGTCCGCAGGCGGCGTCACCCAAATGAAACGTGTCGCGGATGACGCCATCGAGGCCCGCCGCCAGCGCGGCGCAGGCGATATCCCTGATTTACTGGATCTATTGCTCGCAGGTGAGGACCCCGAAACCAAACGCACGATGAACACCTCCGAGCTGCGCGATAACCTGCTGACCTTCATCGTCGCCGGCCATGAAACCACGGCCCTCACGCTGGCATGGTCGCTTTATCTCTGCGCTTTTGATCCGTCGGTGCAAGACCGCGCCCGCGCCGAAGTGCAATCGGTTCTCAAAGGTCAAACCGCCACCGGCGAAGATGTACAAAACCTCCCCTTCATCCGACAGATCATCGATGAAACTCTGCGGCTTTACCCGCCCGCAGGGATAATCTCGCGCACCGCGCAAAAAGCTGACACATTATGTGGTCGCGACATCCGCCCGGGTGACACAGTGATGATCCCGATCTATGCACTACAGCGCAATCATTTGCTGTGGGATGATCCGGACGCATTCCGCCCCGACCGCTTTGCCGACCGCGCCGCAATTGACCGCTACGCTTACCTGCCGTTTGGCGACGGGCCACGCATCTGTATCGGGGCGTCTTTTGCCATTCAGGAAGCCGTGATCATCCTCGCCACGCTTCTGGCCCGCTTCCGCTTTCATCCGGTCGCGGGACGCGCACCTGATCCGGTCATGATTCTCACGCTGCGTCCAAACAATGGCGTCTGGCTCACAGCCGAACCGGTTTAAACACGCAGCACTCCGACTAGGCGCGCCGCGCCCGCGCTTTTGGGTGCTACAAATACCTCGGGGTGAATGGTCACTGAAAGTGGCCAGAGGGGCAGCGCCCCTGCCCCTTTCTGCCTCTGAAATCCAACGGCGTTAACCGCTTTTCAGCGCAGAATTGCACCGTCGCAATACCGACGTAATACCGACGCGTTGCAGACAGCGATTTCTGCGCGCTCCACAGGCCTTAACCATTTGGAACGCACAGGTAACATTCGGTAAACCGACGCGGGTGTTTTACTCAAATCGATAGGTTTTCGGGAAGCCATATGGGGCTTTTTTGCCCACACCAGCGCGTTTGCCCAGCCACTCGCTCAGATCCGGTTCATGGCGGGTTTTACCGCCCATAGACCAGCTCAGGCCCTCCGCCCAGCTAAAGGTGGTGATGTCAGACAAACCGCCATCCAACTCCAGCGTCCCCTGACGTCCGCGTGCCATATTATACTTCTGGATACGCACGCCTTTACCACGTCCCAACTCTGGCAGCTCCTCCAACGGGAACACAAGGAAACGTCCGTTTTTGGACACCACCGCCACATGATCACCGCTCACCGGAATACAGATCGCCGCGCGCACATCGTCTTTGACATTAAGCACCTGACGCCCTGTGCGGGTCTGAGCGATGACGTCTTTTTCCGGTACCTGAAACCCGTCACCCGCACTTGAGGCAACCAGCAGCTTACGCGCCGGATCATGCACAAAAATGTCAATGATTTCAGTTTCATTGGGCAAATCCACCATCAAGCGCAGCGGCTCGCCCATGCCCCGCCCACCGGGCAGGTTGGCGGCACTGACAGTGTAGAACCGCCCGTTTGAGGCAAACACCAACAGACGGTCCGTGGTCTCGGCATGGAAGGTGAATTTCGGCCCGTCCCCGTCTTTGAACTTCAACTCGCGGTTCAGATCAATGTGACCTGACATGGCCCGGATCCATCCCATCTGCGAGCAAACAATCGTGAGCGGCTCACGCTCGATCATCGCTTCCAGCGGCACGTCTTCGACTTCGCCCGCTTCGGCAAACACCGTGCGGCGCCCACCGCCCTCATAGCCCTTGCCAAATTGTTTTTTGGCTTCCTTCAGCTGGTCTGAAATCCGCTCCCACTGCAGAACTTCGCTCTCCAGCAGGTCTTCCAGTCCGGCGCGCTCTGCCATCAACGCATCGCGCTCGCGCACCAGTTCGATCTCTTCCAGACGCCGCAAACTGCGCAGACGCATGTTCAAAATTGCTTCGGCCTGAACTTCACTTAGCTCACCTTCGCCCTTGGCAGGCAGGGGTGAAACATAGTCAGACTCAGAGCTCGCCCGCGCATGATCCAGCGCCCAGTTTTCGGCCATTAGGGCCTGTTTGGGCGCATCGTCATAGCGAATGATGTCAATCACGCGATCAAGGTTCAGGAAAGCGGTGATAAAGCCTTCCAACACTTCCAAACGATGATCGATCTTGGCAACACGATGCTGGCTACGCCGCTGCAAAACATCGCGCCGGAAATCCAGAAACGCCCGCAACACTTCTTTCATCGAGCACACTTTAGGCGTCACGCCATCGATGAGCACGTTCATGTTCAGGCTAAAGCGCACTTCCAAATCGCTGTTGCGGAACAGGGTGTTCATCAACACATCTGCGTCGACATTTTTGGACCGCGGCTCAAGCACCACACGAATATCATCCGCAGATTCATCGCGCACATCCGCAAGAATCGGCACCTTCTTAAGCTGGATAACCTCGGCCAGTTTCTCGATAAGCTTTGACTTTTGAACCTGATAGGGGATTTCAGTGACCACAATCTGCCACTGTCCGCGCCCAAGGTCCTCGATTTCCCATTTGGCGCGCAACCGGAAGCTGCCGCGACCTGTACGGTAGGCCTGCGCGATGCTCTCGCGCGGCTCAACCACGACGCCACCTGTCGGAAAATCTGGCCCCGGCACGTAGTTCAGCAACGTCTCATCACGCACATCCGGCGTCTTGATCATGTGTAGACAGGCATCACACAGCTCGGAAATATTGTGCGGTGGAATATTGGTCGCCATCCCAACCGCGATTCCGCTGGACCCGTTGGCCAGCAAGTTCGGGAAAGTCGCGGGCAGCACAACAGGCTCATCCAGCGTGCCGTCGTAATTCTCGCGAAAATCAACCGCGTTTTCGTTTAACCCGTCCAGCATCGCCTCAGCGACTGCCGTCATGCGCGCTTCGGTGTATCGCGCCGCCGCAGGGTTATCGCCGTCGATGTTGCCAAAATTACCCTGCCCATCAACCAGCGGATAGCGCACGCTAAAGTCCTGCGCCAAACGCGCCATGGCGTCGTAAATCGCAGCATCTCCATGCGGGTGATAGTTCCCCATCACGTCGCCGGAAATCTTGGCAGATTTACGGAAGCCCCCGTTTGAGGCCAGTTTCAGCTCGCGCATCGCATAGAGAATACGGCGGTGCACGGGCTTGAGACCATCGCGCGCATCGGGCAGTGCACGGTGCATAATCGTACTCAGCGCATAGGTAAGATACCTGTCACCTATCGCGCGCCGCAGCGGCTCGGTTACGTCGTTGGATGGGATTTCGTCGTCATCAATCACGTCATTCATAACTGCGGTGATAGCTTTTGCAGATCAAACGGTAAAGCCGATGCATGGGGATAAGCTGTGATTTTTCCCCTAAGCGGCGCGACCGCGCCATGTTACAGTGTCCGATACATTCGTTTGTTCTTACTAGAATTGATTCAATCAACGTAACCGGAGAGGCACCGTGAACAAGTATATCTTGCTTAGTTTCATTTTTCTCGGATGGTTTTTCTGGGAATTGAGCGGCGGTCGCGACTTTACTCCCGACTACCATGACGCGCGGACAGCCAAATATGGCGCGGCACCAGAATCGCCGTCTCCCACACAGACACCTGCCGCCGAAAGCACACGCCCCAAAGCCAAGGTAGAAGTAGCGGCGGCTGAAACCTCGCGCGCCCAAGCACGTGCCAACGTGACTACCGCCGCGCCAACCGTCTCCCTAAAAGCACAAAGCAATTCTCCCCAACCAACAGCCCAGACGGTTACCCTCACCGAACCAGTTCAGCCCGTCCCTAGTTTTTCTGCCGATTCCAGCATTTTCTCCACGACAACTTCGCTGGAAGATGCTCCGCCTCCCCAGACAGCGCTGGTTTTTAAAAGCCCCTCGATCACAATCACCGACTTGGCCTTAAATGAAGCAAACACATCCTTTGATGCCACAACGATGACATTTGCCAACACCGAACCAGACGACGGCACCAATGTGCCCGCTTCCTCTTTACCGCTCCTCCCCAAACCAAAGCTGTTGCAAGTGCGCGGTAGCCGCGTGAACCTGCGCTCGGGCCCTGGAACATCGCATGACGTCATAGAAGTCTTACTACAAGGCAGCATCACCGAGGTGGTCGAAGACAATGGTGGCGGTTGGCTCAAGTTGCGCGTGCAAGACAGCGGTCGAATCGGATGGATGTCACGCCGGATGCTCGAACCGTTGGGTTAAATTCTGCAAGCTTTTATAACAAAGTATTTTAATCGGAATTGACTTCTCGACTAAAAAAGTCAAGTTTGTCCAAAATGACCTTTTGGACAAACTCATGATCGTCTGCCACTGCCAACGCATTTCGGATCGCGACATCAACGCTGCTATCGACTGGATGCGCGCGTCTGATGAAACCGCTATCATTACCCCCGGAAAAATCTATCACGCTCTCGGCAAAAAGCCGGATTGCGGTGGCTGTATGAAGCTTTTTGTGGCATCTATGCGAAGCAACTCTAACCTTGAAGTTCCTGCGGAACTGCGTGGGCTTCGAAAAACCGGCATAGACATGGAGAGACGTTATGAAGGGCGAGCAGAAAGTCATTGAGCACTTGAACACTGCGCTGCGGATGGAGCTAACAGCCGTGAGCCAGTATTGGCTACATTATCGTCTGGTCAAAGATTGGGGATACGGCAAACTCGCGTCGAAAATGCGCGAGGAGAGCATCGAAGAGATGAACCACGCCGACAAGCTCATCGACCGCATCATCTTTCTCGAAGGCCACCCGAACCTGCAAACGCTCGATCCGCTGAAGATTGGCGAAAATGTTCGTGAAGTCCTGCAATCAGATCTTGAGGGCGAGCTTGGTGCAGTAGAATTCTACCGTACGGCACGCAAGGACTGCATGGACCTCGGCGACTATGTCTCGATGGAAGTTTTCCAAGAACTGCTGACTGACGAAGAAGGACATGTCGACTATCTCGAAACCCAACTCGAGTTGATGGATAGCATTGGTGAGCAAAACTACGGCCAACTCAATGCAGAAACTGCTGACGTAGCGGACTAACAATAGCCTTCTCAACCGGTGGCCGGAAATGACTCAACGTACTATTCTGATCACCGGTTGTTCTTCCGGCATTGGCTTGGCCGCGGCCTACGCTCTACGTGATCGCGGCTGGAAAGTGTTCGCAGCAACCCGCAACATAGAGGACTGCGCGCGCTTGCAAGCCGAAGGCTTTGACAGCCCGCTCATCGACTATTGCGACGCCGACACAATCACATCTGGCCTTCAAGAGGTCCTCACCATCACCGGAGGCACCTTAGACGCCCTCTATAACAACGGAGCACGCGGACTGCCCGGTGCCCTTGAAGACGTGCCCACCGAAGGCTTTCGTGACCTCATTGAGAGCAATCTGTTGGGCTGGCATGAGCTCACCCGCCAAATAATCCCTGTCATGCGCGCGCAAGGCCATGGCCGCATTGTAAATTGCTCGTCCGTTTTAGGCTATGTCTCCATGCGCTATCGCGGCGCCTATGTGACCACCAAATACGCGCTCGAAGGCTGGAGCGATAGCCTAAGGATCGAGTTACGCGACAGCCCGATCCACGTCACCTTGCTACAACCCGGGCCAATCACCTCGGATCTACGCCAAAACAATGCCGCACAATTCTTTCGCTGGATTAATTGGGAGTCTTCGGTCTTTGAACAAGACTACCGTTCGGGCTTGGTCGCGCGTTTTTCCAAACAAAGCACAGGCCTTGATCCCTTTGAACTTCCAGCCGAAGCCGTATGCCGCAAATTAATACGCGCGCTGGACGCGCCCCGCCCTCGCGCGCGCTATCGCATCACCACACCTGCCCACGTCATGTACGCACTACGCCGCATTTTTCCGACCCGCGTATTGGATTGGGTGATCTCAAAGGGCTAACGCGCCGTATTGTATCAAACTTGCCAAAGACGGTTCTTTTTCACCAATCAATTGTCTAAAGCTGGTCAAGGAATTTCGGAGGAGCAGAATCGTGGCAAATGATCCCTTGTTTTGGGTGGTAATTATCGCCTGTCTAGGCGTGCTGGCTATCTTGATGATCGGTATCGGCGGGTTCGCCAAAGGTGGCGATTTTAGCCGGAAACACTCTAACAAAATAATGCGTCTCCGCATCATCGCTCAGTTCGGCGCGGTCGCGTTGATCTTGTTGTTCGTTTGGATCCGGTCTGGAGGCTGAGGCAGATGGTTGTACTGAATAAGATCTACACACGCACCGGCGACAAAGGCACCACGGCCTTAGGCAACGGCGACCGCGTGGCCAAATTTGACTCGCGTGTGGCAGCCTACGGGACGTCGGACGAGTTGAACTCTCACGTCGGTGTTGCTCGACTGCAGGCATCGGGCGAATTGGATACGCAGCTTTCGATGATCCAAAACGACCTTTTTGACCTCGGTGCAGACCTGTGCCGCCCCGACATGGCGGGCGATGCCCAATCTGAATACCCCCCTCTGCGTATGGCCGCCGCTCAGGTCACACGTCTGGAAGCTGAAATTGACGTGATGAACGACGCGCTCGACCCGTTGCGCAGCTTCATCCTGCCCGGTGGGACCGCATTGGCAGCCCACCTTCATGTCTGCCGAACTGTGGCGCGGCGCGCAGAGCGGTTAACGGTCGAACTGTCCCATGGCGAAGAGGTGAACCCGGAAGTGGTGACCTACCTCAATCGCTTGTCCGATTGGTTCTTCGTTGCAGCGCGCATGGCCAACGACCAAGGGCGCGCAGATGTTCTCTGGGTCCCCGGGGCGAATCGCTAAAACAGACAAAGCGATGCTCGAGCATTGTTTTCGCTAACACACACATTGACGCGATACGCCCTTACGTAAACTTGCTGCACTGCCGCAACAATCTGGTAAGAAACGTAGCGTCTAAAGCCCATACGCGACGTCGTTGCGCAAAATCATGACGATTTTGCCCTGTTTCGCCGCCGCTCAAGTCTGTATCAACGCAGCGAGAGCATTTCGTAAAGTTGCGCTGCAGCTTTGGTTTTTGAGAGGAGTCCACCGCCCATGAAGGTACTTGTGCCTGTCAAGCGCGTGATTGATTACAACGTGAAGGTCCGTGTCAAAGCGGACGGTTCCGGTGTCGATCTCGCCAACGTGAAAATGTCCATGAACCCGTTTGACGAGATTGCCGTCGAACAGGCCATTCGCCTGAAGGAAGCCGGAAAAGCCGATGAGGTCATCGCTGTTTCGATCGGCGTTAAGCAAGCTCAGGAAACCCTGCGCACGGCTTTGGCTATGGGTGCTGACCGCGCCATTCTGGTGGTTGCCACTGACGATGTTCACTCCGACATCGAGCCGCTCGCTGTTGCTAAAATCTTGGCCAAAGTGGTCGAAGAAGAGCAGCCCGGCATCGTGCTGGCTGGAAAACAAGCCATCGACAACGACATGAACGCCACCGGTCAAATGCTGTCCGCCCTTCTGGGTTGGTCACAAGGTACATTCGCGTCCGAGTTGGACATCGACGGCGACCAAGCTGTTGTAACCCGCGAAGTGGATGGCGGCCTACAGACCGTTAAGGTCAACATGCCGACAATCGTGACCGTTGACTTGCGTCTGAACGAGCCACGGTATGCATCGCTGCCAAACATCATGAAAGCCAAGCGCAAGCCGTTGGATGAGAAGACCGCCGAAGATTACGGCGTCGATGTCACCCCGCGTTTGGAAATCATCAAAACCGAAGAGCCTGCCGCACGCGCTGCCGGTATCATCGTGGGTTCGGTCGACGAACTGGTTGAGAAACTCAAAGAAGCGGGGGCTGTGTAATGGCTGTTCTTCTTCTCGCAGAAGTCAACAATGGCGAATTGGCGCTGGACGCCACCGCCAAAGCTGTCACCGCCGCCAAGGCATTGGGGGACGTGACCGTTCTAGCCGCTGGTGCTTCGGCTGCCGCCGCAGGCGAAGCTGCTGCAAAAATCGACGGTGTTGCCAAAGTTCTGGTCGCCGAGGATGCATCTCTGGGCCACCGTCTGGCGGAACCAACGGCTGCTTTGATCGTGTCGCTGGCAGATGGCTATGAACACATCGTAGCCCCTGCAACCACTGACGCAAAAAACGTGATGCCACGCGTTGCCGCCCTGTTGGACGCAATGATCATCTCCGAGGCGACTGCCGTGGTTGATGGCAACACCTTTGAGCGTCCGATCTATGCCGGTAACGCCATGCAAACCGTGAAATCGTCGGATGCCAAGAAAGTCATCACTTTCCGCACCTCGACCTTTGACGCAGCTGGCGAGGGCGGTTCAGCCTCCGTGGAAACCATCGGCGCCGCCGAAAACCCCGGTCTGTCTGAATGGGTCGAAGACAAGGTTGCCGAAAACGACCGCCCCGAGTTGACCTCGGCAGGCGTTGTGGTTTCCGGTGGGCGCGGTGTCGGCTCCGAAGAAGACTTTGCGCTGATCGAGAAACTGGCTGACAAGCTCGGTGCTGCCGTTGGCGCATCGCGTGCCGCAGTGGACTCGGGCTATGCCCCGAACGATTGGCAAGTTGGTCAAACAGGCAAGGTTGTTGCTCCTGAACTTTACGTTGCCGTCGGCATCTCGGGCGCCATTCAGCACCTTGCAGGTATGAAAGACTCCAAGATCATCGTAGCGATCAACAAAGACGAAGAAGCACCGATCTTCCAAGTTGCGGACTTTGGTCTGGTGGCTGATCTGTTTGCTGCTGTACCCGAGCTCACCGAAAAACTCGGCTAAGCAAGACGGACATTTCAAAATCAAAAGGGCCCGCTAAGCGCGGGCCTTTTTTGTCTCCATCCAGAGTGCTGGAACAGCTATAATATCTTGGCCAAACTAGCTGAAACGGCTTGGGCCGCCTCAGAATGCGCTACTGGCCCCAACATACGTTGTGCTGCAACTTTTTCCATCGCGCTGCATTTCATCCCCGCCATGCCTTTGGCCAAAGCATCAGGGCTGGCAACAATTTCCACAATATCCTCAACCAGCGGCCGAAGCTCTTCGAGCATCAAGCGGTCAACAAACAATGGATCAGGGCCTAGGCCGCTAGACCCTAGATTGGTCTCGGGCGGGTGGTCCCCAAACCACATCAAAATGATTTTGCCACCGATGGTGTTTAGCAAAAGCTTCATGCGCGCCGTCCAGGCCATGCGCAACTCATCTCGCACCATCGCATAGCGATCCGGCGCATGGGCGCAAATGGTGCCCAGCATGTGACGCGTAAAGTGAAATTCGCTAAAATCCACCTCGCGGAAAATCATTTTCATCATATCAGACGCGCCAATAAAGCGGTCATTGCGCCGAGGATGCACCTTGTAGAAACGGTTGGACATATTCTGTGCGCCCATGACCTGAACCACGGTGACGCTAGACTGTTGCGCGATGTTCAAGACAGCGGGTTCGGACAAAAAGACATCTATGCCGGCGTTCACAAACCCCAAATTGACACACTGCTGGGTAACCTGCTGTTCTATGAGATCCACAAAAGGTTCAGGAATGAACCGACCGTAGGTTTCCGTCCCACCAAGGAAAGCGACATACTCTCCATCCAGATCTTTTTTGGGACCACGAAACAAAAGCCGGGAGCCGCCGTAATGGCACGGCTCATAGTCAAGGTCCGCATCCCCCATCTTTTCGTAAGACATTATCCATCCACCAAATCTAACACCCGGTGACCAGATTCGCTTAAAGCCATTGCGAAAGTGCTAATGCTCCATCTTGTGACAAGTTTTAGTTGTCCTGCCCTCTTGCAGCCACCAAAGCGCCGAGCCTATTGTCTGGCAAACCGTTGAAGGGATCAGATCATGAGCATCAGCAGAATCGGTGTGGTGGGCGCAGGCCAGATGGGCAATGGGATTGCACATGTGATGGCGCTGGCAGGCTATGAAGTGCTGCTCAATGACATTAGTCAGGATGCGTTGGACGCCGCAATCGCGCGGGTGGATAAAAACCTCGAGCGCCAAGTCAGCCGCGAGAAAATCGGCGCTGCCACAAAGGCCGAAACGTTGGCGCGCATTATACCGACCTTGAGCCTGCCTTCACTTGGCGGCACTGATCTTGTGATCGAAGCGGCCACCGAGCGTGAAGAAATCAAGGAACAGATCTTTGACACACTCAAGCCGCACTTGGGCGCTGACACGATCCTGACCACCAATACATCGTCAATTTCGATTACTCGCCTCGCATCGCGCACGACACATCCCGAGCGTTTCATGGGATTTCACTTCATGAACCCAGTTCCAGTGATGCAACTTGTCGAATTGATCCGCGGCATTGCTACAGATGAGCCCACCTATGCAGCCTGCCTTGGAATCGTTGAAAAGCTTGGCAAAACAGCTGCGAGTGCTGAAGACTACCCCGCCTTTATCGTGAACCGCATTCTGATCCCGATGATCAATGAAGCCTGTTATGCGCTTTACGAGGGCGTGGGCAATGTGGCCTCGATAGACAATGCTTTGAAGTTGGGCGCAAACCACCCCATGGGACCGCTGGAACTTGGTGATTTCATTGGCCTCGATACCTGTCTGGCAATTATGCACGTATTGCACGACGGACTGGCGGACACCAAATACCGCCCCTGCCCGCTGTTGACCAAATATGTCGAGGCCGGATGGCTGGGTCGCAAAACAAAACGTGGGTTTTACGACTATCGCGGCGACACGCCCGTTCCCACCCGCTAACCATCCAGAGCCTTCAAAATGAGCGCCTCTGGCGCGCAGACATGTCGCCCAAGCGCGACCGATGCGAAGCGTTGCATCGTGCTCCGAAGTACTTGAAGCACCATAGTGAGTTAAGATGTCTTGCCTAGATCCAAGGTGTGCTGACGCAGCCAGGCCATAAAGCCACGGGGATCGCTGTGTAAGCGCTCCATTTGTTCATCCGTCAATGGCGCACCGACGATGGGCGCCTGCGGCTTGTGGCAGGAGCGGACAATCTCATGCAACAACAAGCCTTGGCGCAAGATCGGTGAGATTTTGTTAGCAATCTGGTAGGAGCGCGAATTTGATCCCGGATAAAAGATTGGCACCACACGTGCGCCAGAGCGGCGGATCATTTGTGCGGTAAAAACGTTCCATTCCTGCTCAATGGCAGGGCCGAACCATGTTTCTGACGACATCACGACCCCCGAAGGGAACAGAGCAACCACACCATTGTCTTTTAGATGCGCCATCGCTTTGGCACGCATCTCGACCATCTTGCGTTGCGCTTCCGGATCGTGCGGAAACGGTACAGGGATCATAAAGCTTGAGGCTGCCTCATCCAAACCCGTCAAAACCGATCGGGTCAGAATACGGTAGTCTTGGCGTACGCGACCGATCAAGTCAGCAAAGATCATACCGTCGACCATGCCATGCGGGTGATTGGCGACCACGACAACGGGCCCGTCTTTGGGAATATTCTCAAGCTGTTGAAGTGGTGTTTGCAGCTCAATTCCCATCACGTCTAACGCGCCACGCCAAAATTGCTGGCCTTTGAACTCCGCATTTCCCCGTTCGAATTTCTTGACCATGCGCAAAACGGTGAGCTTCCCAGTGAACCACTCGATCGCCCGAATGGCAAAACCTGTCCACGGATCATCAAAAGAGTTTGCATAGGTCAGAGTGCGCCGGTCATACACCTGACCACCGTCCTCTTCTTTGGTAATCGCCACATGAGGCTCTGGCACAGTATCCACCAAGTCTTTCTTCCTCTGCAGCGGTTCTGACGATGTCAGAACCCCTCTCCGAACTTGTCTAACACAAGTGCTTCAATGGCATCCGCCAACGCAACAGCGTCTGGACCGCCAGTTTGAACATCTATCGACGTCCCTTTTGATGCGGCAAGCATCAGTAATCCCATAATACTGTCGCCGCTTGCGCTCAACCCATCCTTTGAAACTTCTGCAGAAGCGTCAAAGCCCTCAACAACTTCCACAAGCTTTGCAGAAGCACGGGCATGCAGGCCCTTTTCGTTAGAAATACTGAGGGTACGGGTCACATTTGCGGACATATTGTCAATCCGTTTGCACATTCTGGCTATCGATATACTTGCGCCCAGCCTCAAGCGCTGCCCGGACGGCGTCTGATACCTCAAGATGGCGGCTTTTGGCAAGCTTGACCAGCATTGGCAAATTTGCGCCATACAGAATGCGTCGATTGGCAGGCGCACAGGCCCGCAAGCTGAGATTGGATGGCGAGCCACCAAACATATCGGTGACCACAACAACCCCGTCGCCGCTGTCCACGTCATCTGCTGCGGCACAGATTTCGCGTTGTTTGGCAGGACGGTCATGGTCTGTTTCGATGGTGATTGCACGCACGCCGTTCTGCGAGCCGACGACATGCTCCATTGCCGCCAGATATTCTCTGGCGAGCCCTCCATGTGCCACGATCACTATTCCGATCACGTCGTGTAATCCCCATACTTTCACTTCGCAGGATCAGATCCCGGAAGCGTTGCAAATCGTTTCAATTCGCGATGCCTAATTGACACCCGCCAGCCCCGAAGCGCAAGAGCTCTCGAGAGCGTTTCTGCCGCAAATACCGATCGATGTTGCCCGCCGGTACACCCAAACCCGATTGTGAGGTGGCTACGCCCTTCGGAGACATACGCTGGTAAAAGCAAATCTGTAAGTTCCAACAGTCGGTCAATAAATGGCGCAAAGCTCTCGTCCTTAGCGACATAATCCCCGACACGGTCATCAGAGCCATCTAAGTGCCGCAGCTCCGGGTTCCAATAGGGGTTGCGCAAAAAACGGCAATCAAACACCAAATCAGCACCCTGAGGTAGACCACGTTTGTAGCTAAACGACTGAACCGTCAGCGCCAGTGACTGCTCATCGGCAGGCGCGAACCATTGCTCTATTGCCGCCCGTAATTCGTGTGGAGTCAACTGTGAGGTATCTATCAAAACATCCGCGCGCGCACGTACGGCTTCAAGCAGCGAAAACTCCCGCTCGATACCTTCCCTCGGGCTTTCTGCCGGTGCCATCGGATGGCGCCGGCGGGTCTCGCTATAGCGGCGCAACAAAACTGCCGGTTCACAATCCAAATACAACAACTCCGGCAGCGTCCCCGGAATATCCTGCATCATCGCCAGGGCTTCCAGCAAAGATTGGGGAGAGAAATCCCGATTTCGCGTGTCCAATCCTAATGCCATCGGACGTTCCAGCGGTTTGTTCACCAGCAAACGTTCCAATAATCCGATTGGGAGATTGTCGATAGTTTCAAATCCAACATCTTCCAACGCACGGATTGCTGTGGATCGCCCAGCCCCGGAAGGACCGGTAACCAAGACCAAACGTTGCGCAGGCTGGCGGGGATTTGCGGTCATTTCACGCGCTCCTTCCATAGCGCAATAGCTGTAGGATCGCAGCGGCAAAATGCGGAGCCTCGACTTTCAGACACAGCGGGATGGCAACACCAAGCAATAGAGTTTCCCGCGGATGCGGAAGCCTGTCGACTTCAACACAATCCATATCCACCACAAGCGCGACCTGCGCCGTGGTTTTTGCTGCAGCTTTCAGTATTCCGACGCCGCGAGCTTCGATCAAACCACGAATACTATCTGGTGCAATCGCCATGATGCGCCCGTCAGTCTCTCGCACGATCGTTTGATCATCGGCGACCAACATCGCACCATATCCGAGAAGCTCAAGCGCAAGCGCTGACTTGCCACTGCCTGAAGCGCCAATAATCAAAACTGCTTTATCTCCCGCAGCCACGCAGGCAGCATGCAGATGCATTTCTTTGGCTTCGGTGTCTGGCGAGTGCTGCATGCTCAGATTTTGTCCCTTCACCAGCACGACTTGGGGTTAAACAGGCAAACCCACGACGAACCGCGCACCCAATGGATCGGACGTCACATCCGCATCTGTGGGTCGGATGTTTTCGGCCCAAATCACGCCACCATGCGCTTCGACAATTTGTTTGGAAATAGCCAGACCAAGCCCCGAGTTATTTCCAAATTGCGACTCTGGCCGATGGGAATAGAAGCGGTTGAAAATCTTATTCAGCGCCTGATCAGGGATGCCTGGACCGGTGTCCTCCACGACAACAAGGATGCGATTTTCCCGTTTCCGGGCCCAGACCCGAATAGCGTCACCATCCTCACAAAAGCTGATCGCATTTGTAATCAGGTTCACGAAAACCTGAGCCAATCGCGCCTCAAGGCCATCAATTTCAATCGGCACCTCCGGCAAATCCGAGATAAAATCGATGCCCTTACCCTTAGCGTCTTCTCCCAAATACTGAGCTAGGTTCCCAATCATCTCAATCAGATTGAACGTCTCCTCGTCTTCTTTTACGAGCTCACTATCAAGACGGGACGCATTAGAAATGTCGCTGACTAAACGGTCCAGACGCCGCACATCATGCTCAATGACATCAAGTAATTTCGCGCGATGCTCTTCCTTTTTGACCATCCGCAGCGATCCCACGGCAGAACGCAAAGAGGCCAGCGGGTTTTTAATTTCATGCGCCACATCTGCCGCAAATTGTTCGTTGCTATCAATCCGTTCATAGAGCGCGGAAACCATGCCGCGCAGCGCGCCTGACAAGCGGCCAATTTCATCAGGGCGTGCAGTGAGATCGGGGATGCGCACCCGACCCGGGTTCACTTTACGAGAGTCAGTTTCTCGCCCGATTTCGGCAGCGGCTGCCAAATCAGACAACGGGTTTGAAATCGTCGACGACAGCACGATGGACAAACCAACCGAGACAACCGTCGCAATCAGAAACATTTGCAAAACGCGCTCGCGCTCTGATCCAACCATCTGATCTAGTTCGCCTTCTGCGCTAGACAGAACAACCACTCCGATAGGTGTGTCGTTTTGCATAATCGGAGAGGCCACAGCAAAGACTGAATCTCCTGACGGGTCTTTCAGCGTCGCCAATTGTGCCTCACCCGCGATCGCTTGTTTGGCAAGGGCTGCAGTTTTATCACGCAATTCCACCCCATTTGCCGAGGCTTGGCGATCCCCGCCCCCCACTGAGTCCCAAACCCAGTTAAGAGCTGAGGTAAGCGGTGTGCCTTTTGGGCGCTCGGCCAAAGATTCCGCAGCTTCGGAAGACGCCTGCCCTTCACCGCTGACAATCAGGGTGCCCGTTGCGTCAAAAATACTGACCCGGGTGCCCTCTTGAAGATGGAGCTTTGACAAGGTCGCCGCCACATCCACACCGTCACCGGTCGCCAAATTGACCGGCGCACCTGCTGGCAGTTGAACCTCAAAAGCCCCAGCCATCAGACGGGACTCTGTCATAAGTCCAGCAACACGCTGCACCGCAAAACTGTCACGTGCAGAATTGAGGTAAAGAATACCCGCCACCAAAACGCAAAGCGCAATCAGATTGAATGTGATAATTTTTCGGGTCAACGGAGATTTGCTAAGAGGTAGAATACGCCGGCGATCGCGTCGCCCGCGTAACTCTTTTTCAACATTTGCGTCTGGGGCGACCCAGTCATCGCCCAATACAACGTCTCCGTCCCGTCCTTGGGCCATATCCTGCACGTCTTTCCCTTCGGCTAACGCCGTTACTCCTCGTTGTATCTATACCCGATGCCATACAGCGTCTCAATTGCTGAAAAGTCGGTATCGACGCTGCGCATCTTTTTGCGAAGACGTTTGATGTGACTGTCGATCGTCCGGTCATCTACATAGACCTGATCGTCATAAGCCACGTCCATCAACTGATCACGGCTTTTGACAAATCCCGGACGCTGCGCCAGCGCTTGCAACAGCAGGAATTCGGTGACCGTCAACGTCACATCCTGCCCCTTCCAGCTGACCGAATGGCGCAGTGGGTCCATGGTCAATTCGCCACGCTCGATGATTTTGGTCTCTTCAGTATCGCCAACGACATCACCGTCAACCGCTTCCTGACGGCGCAACAAAGCGCGGATACGTTCCACCAAAAGTCGTTGCGAAAACGGTTTCTTCACGTAGTCATCCGCGCCCATTCTCAAACCGAGCACTTCGTCAATTTCATCGTCTTTGGACGTCAGAAAAATAACGGGCATCGCTGTTTTCTGCCGCAAACGCTGCAGCAAATCCATCCCGTCCATCCGTGGCATCTTGATATCCAAGACCGCCATATCCGGTAATTTTTTATTAAAAGCATCCAGCGCTTGCTGGCCATCATTATAGGTTTCGACTTCAAAACCCTCTGCCTCAAGGGTCATGGAAACCGACGTCAGGATATTCCTGTCGTCATCCACTAGGGCTATTTTCGACATTGGTCGGGTCCTCGTACTGCTTGTTTTTCTTGCCTGTTTTTTTCGACACTATGCAGAATTCAGGCCTAATCAATCAATGTAAAAGTGCGATTCGGGTCACAAAGCGGACTTATTTACCCACAATTTCACTAAGTAATGGCTAAATTGCCTCACTCTTAGAACCAATCGCGATCCAAACACGCGTTGATTGCGCTAACCTTGGAGTGGTTGCGCTAACTCATCAAAAGCGTCCTGTTCTTTCATTGAAACGTCATGTTATGACCGCGCTGTCAGAACCTCGCGGACCTGATCAACAGGGATTTGTCCGTGATAATCAAGGACCGCCGCACGCGAATGCGGCTACAGGAGTGTTAAGATGACATTTGGACGGGTAAACCCGCAATTCCGCCTTCAGGATCAAGGAATCGAAGGACTGGGAAATGTCTATTATAACTTTATGGAGCCCGCTCTGATCGAAGCGGCCCTAAAGCGTAACGAGGGCACTCTGGGCCAAGGCGGCACATTCTTGTGCTCGACCGGCGAATACACAGGCCGCTCGCCCAAAGACAAATTCACCGTACGCACGGAGACCACCAAAGATACAATCTGGTGGGAAAACAATGCAGCGATGGAGCCCGATGCCTTTGATCGCCTGCATGCCGACATGCTGGAGCATATGAAAGGCCGCGACTATTTCGTGCAGGATTTGACTGCAGGCGCCGATCCAGCCCAATCGATCAACGTGCGCGTGGTAAACGAGCTGGCGTGGCACAACCTTTTCATCCGCCACCTGCTGCGCCGCCCGTCGCGCGACGCGCTGGACAGCTTTGTGTCTGATTACACAATCATCAACTGCCCTAGCTTCAAAGCAGACCCCGCCAAACACGGCTGCCGCACGGAAACTGTGATTGCGATCAACATCGACAAGAAGTTGATCCTGATCGGCAACACAGAATACGCGGGCGAAAACAAGAAATCGGTCTTTGGCCTGCTCAACTACATTCTGCCCGAGCGCGGCATCATGCCAATGCACTGCTCGGCCAACCACGCCAATGGCAACCCTGTGGATACCGCGATCTTCTTTGGTCTGTCCGGCACGGGTAAAACCACATTGTCCGCTGATCCCAAGCGCACGCTGATTGGCGATGACGAACACGGCTGGTCCGATCGCGGCACCTTCAACTTTGAAGGCGGCTGTTACGCCAAGACCATCGGCTTGAACGCCGAAGCTGAGCCCGAAATCTTTGCCACCACCAAGATGTTTGGCACAGTGATCGAGAACATGGTCTATGACGAAGATACCAAGGAACTTGATTTCAACGACAGCAGCCTGACGGAAAACATGCGTTGCGCCTACCCGTTGGAATCGATCCCGAATGCTTCGGACAACGGCCTTGGCGGCCACCCCAAAAATGTCATCATGCTGACCTGTGATGCCTTTGGTGTCCTGCCTCCCATCGCGCGCCTGACACCTGCGCAGGCTGAATACCACTTCCTATCCGGCTTCACCGCCAAAATGGCAGGCACCGAACGCGGCGTGACCGAACCGTCCCCCGCCTTCTCGACCTGCTTTGGTGCGCCCTTCATGCCACGTCGCCCTGAAGTCTACGGCGCGCTGCTGCGCAAAAAGATAGCGGAAAGCGGCACAACCTGCTGGTTGGTCAACACGGGCTGGACCGGCGGCGCATATGGCACTGGATCGCGCATGCCAATCAAAGCCACCCGCGCGCTTCTGACGGCTGCTCTGGATGGCTCGCTCAATGAGTCGACCTTCCGCAAAGACCCCAACTTCGGCTTTGACGTTCCTGTCACTGTACCGGATGTCGACGCAGGCCTTCTGGACCCGCGTTCTACATGGTCTGACAAAGAGGCATATGACGCACAAGCCACCAAACTTGTGACCATGTTTGCCGAGAACTTCGAGCAATACCTGCCCTACATTGATGCCGACGTAAAAGCCGTCGCCATCGGGTAAGAGCATTGGCACGACACTAAAAAGACCCCGGATACTCTCCGGGGTCTTTTTGTTTTTCTAGTGCAAAGATTTCTTTGAGAGACCTGTGGGCTCTTTTCTAGGATACCTTGGCTATGCCGCCCGCACGCCTTTGCTCCAGACTGCGCGCAACGCTGGCACACCTTCGGTCAAGCGGAAGCGGATCAAATCCGCCGTTAAACCGACTTCCAGTCGACCGCGATCTGCAAGGTTTGTGTATTTCGCAGGCGCCGAGGTGACCGTCGCCAGCCCCTTAGCCATATCCCCCCAATGCTGCCCCAACTTCACCGCGCTCAGCAACAGCGACGCGGGCACATAGTCAGAGGACACAATGTCCAGCAGGCCTTGGTCCGCCAAATCAATAGCCGCCACATTCCCCGAATGTGAGCCGCCGCGCACAAGGTTCGGCCCGCCCATGATATTGGCAATCTGATGGGCATGATTAGCGCGTGCCGCTTCAAGCGTGGTGGGAAACTCGGCCAAATGAATGCCGTAACCCGCCGAGGTGGCAACCTGTGCTGCCGTGCTGTCATCATGGCTGGCCAACACCGCACCATAAAGTTGCGCCGCCGCAACCGTCGCCGCCTCATGCGCTGTGCCCAGCTGTTCACGCAAGCCCAGCAGGAACTCGACGTAGTCGTCAAACCCCTTTGCCTCCATCGCGTACTTTCCGCGCACATAGGCCTCAAACTTGGACACGTCGGTAAACTGCCGCTGCCCTGGTGTGTGGTCCATCAGGCTCACGATTCCAATGCGGTCTTCCGGCCCGAACTCGGCCAGTTCATCAATCAAAGTTTCCGAACACGTCTCAGCACGCAAATGCAAATGATGACTGATCCGCAACCCACCGCTCTCGCGCATCGACAGGATTTCATTGGCAATCGCGCGGGCATATTTGCCGTATTTCTTGTTCGGATCACTGATGATCGAGCCCACGCGAATGGCATCAAACACCGTGGTGATACCAACGCTGGCCAGCTCTGCATCATGCGCCACAATCGCGGCCTGATGCGGCCAGTCCACATGCGGGCGCGGATGAATATGGCGCTCAAGGTTATCAGTGTGCAATTCGATCAATCCGGGCGCGACAAAGTCGCCCTCACAATCTTGGGCACCAACCGGCACAGACACGCCGCTGTCGATCTGCGCAATTTTACCGTCTTTCACAACGACGCTGCCGCGCAGGGTTTCTTCTGGCAAAACCAGGGTCGCATTCGCAAGGATCATGTCTTGTGTCATGTTAGGGTCACACATAGTTGGCATTTGAAATTGGAAAATCGAAGACGGGGCAAATCATGCAGTTTCAACGCTACGCAATCTACTACACTCCCAAACCGAGTCCGCTGGCCGAGTTTGGCGCCGCGTGGCTGGGCTGGGACATGGCTGCCGGTAAGACCTGCCCCCATCTGATGTTGAACGGCTTGCCGATCTCGGTGAACGAAATCACTGCCACTCCGCGCAAATACGGGATGCATGGGACCATCAAGCCGCCGTTTTTTCTGGCGCAAGGCACCTCTTTTGCCGCGCTTCAAGACGCTCTGGCGACGCTCTGCGCTACGTTGCCTGCGGTTACGCTGCCCGCCCTGACGCTCGAGAGGTTGGGCAGTTTTCTGGCGCTGAAGATTTCCGGAGATCAAAGCCCGCTGGCCCAAATTGCCGCTGACACCGTCAAAACGCTCGATATTTTTCGTGCACACCCCACCGAGGCCGAACTCTCGCGCCGTCGCCAGTCCAACCTGTCGACGCGCCAAGAAGAGCTGTTGGCCCAATGGGGCTATCCCTATGTGATGGATGAGTTTCGCTTTCATATCACTTTGACGGGACGCCTGTCGCAAAACGACCTCGACCGCACGGCTGCTGTGCTCTCCCCGGTTCTCACACCGCTCATTACGTCGCCTTTTCTGGTCAACAATCTGACCCTTGTGGGGCAGGACAGCGATGGAATGTTTCACGAAATCCAACGCTACGCCCTCACCGGATAAAGTCGTTCAAGAACCGCTTTCACAGTGTCTTCAAGGGTGCCATCATTGGCAACCTCGATGACATCATCGCCGGTCGGGCGGGCATACCCTGCCCGCTCCAACCGCTTGGCAATATCATCTGTGCCTTCGCGCCCGCGTGCCGCCAGACGAGATGCAAGGGTTTCCGCACTGGCAACCAATGACAGAACCCGAAAGCTTTCAAACTGGCCGCGTGCCTGTGCCAAAACACCTCGCGATAGGTTCACCAATCTAATTTCCCCATCAGGGCGCCCTTCGACTTCTTGACGCGGAATGCCATAGAACAATCCATGCGCACGCCACGACAGCGCAAACTGCCCTGCCGCCGCCATTTGCTCAAACTCTGCCTCACCGACCGAAACAAAATCCTCGCCACCGGCCTCTCCGTCCCGCGTGATCACACGCCGCACTAGACGAATTTCGGGGCGGGCCGTCTCCACAGCCGCCATCACAGTGTCTTTTCCAACACCGGAGGGGCCGACCACAGCTATCAATTGTGCCTGCCCCATTATGCCGCCTTCGGAGTAAAGATGGAGACATCCACCGTGTGGTCACACACCCGATCACGCGCGGCTTCGTCGTGGAAAATGCCCACAATGGCCGCCCCGCGCGCCTTGGCCTCATCGATCAGGCCCAACACCGTTTCACGGTTGGCCGCATCAAGACTGGCTGTTGGCTCATCCAGCAACAAACAGGGATATTCATGCGCGAATCCGCGCGCAATGTTCACCCTTTGCTGCTCCCCGCCGGAAAAAGATGTTGGCGACAGCGACCAAAGCCGCTCTGGTATGCGCAGCCGCGTCAGCAACCCCCGCGCCGTCTCTCGCGCCGCCTCGGCATGCACTCCTACCGCCAAAAGCGGCTCAGCCACCACATCCAGCGTCGCCACCCGTGGCACCACCCGTAAGAACTGGCTCACATATCCCAAGGTCTGGCGCCGCAGCGCCAAAATCTCGCGTGGCTCGGCTTTGGTCACGTCCAGACCATCCACCAGAATACGACCGGACGCGGCCAGA
Source organism: Rhodobacteraceae bacterium Alg231-30 (assembly GCA_900143615.1). Lineage (GTDB taxonomy): Bacteria > Pseudomonadota > Alphaproteobacteria > Rhodobacterales > Rhodobacteraceae > Shimia. The sequence continues at coordinate 187,291 of FREU01000001.1, read as the reverse complement.
TAGTTGCCATAGATCATACGCATCAGCGTTGATTTACCCGCACCGGATGTGCCCACCAAGCCAACACATTCACCACGCGCCACACTGAGCGCGCCCCCTTCCATCACCGGAATCACCACACCGCCCTGATTGTGCAGCGTAAACGTTTTACTGAGGCCTTCGATCTCGATCATCGGATCTTCCTTTTGCCTTAAATATCCTCGGGGGGAGTCGCTTGCGACGGGGGGCAGACAGCCCCCCTTCTCCCCAATTCTCAAACCTGCAGCACAGAGCTGACCAACAACTGCGTATAGGCATGTTGCGGATCATCCAGCACCTGATCGGTCAAACCGCTCTCCACCACATGTCCGTCTTTCATCACCATCAACCGATCCGCCAAAAGACGCACAACCGCCAGATCATGGGTGACGATGATGGCGCTCAGCCCCATTTCGCGCACCAGACCGCGTAGCAAATCCAACAAACGCGCCTGTACCGACACATCCAGACCACCCGTGGGCTCATCCATGAACACCAACCGTGGTCCCGTCACCAGATTGCGCGCGATCTGCAGCCGCTGCTGCATGCCGCCGGAAAACGCTGTGGGGCGATCATCGACGCGGGTCTCGCTGATCTCGACCCGTCCCAGCCAATCGATAGCTTCCTCACGTATATTGCCGTAGTGGCGCGCGCCCACGGCCATCAACCGCTCACCCACATTGCCACCCGCACTGACATTCATGCGCAGCCCGTCGCGGGCATGCTGATGCACAAACGCCCAATCGGTGCGGCTTAACATCCGCCGCTCAGGCTCAGACATCGTCACCGTGTCCGCCATCTCGCCCGTCCGCATTTCAAACCGCACCTGACCGGCATCCGGCGTTAAATGACCGGCAAGACAGTTCAAAAGCGTGGACTTCCCCGATCCACTCTCCCCAACAATCCCCATAACCTCTCCAGGGTAGAGGTCGAAATCCACCTTATCACAGCCAATGCGATGGCCGTAAAACTTCGCGATGTCGCGCACTTCCAACAAGGGCGTGGTCATGCTGCGTCCTCCTCAAGGTTGGTGCCTTGCGCCCCAACATGGCCCGCCTTGCGGCGGCTGGCGCAATAATCTGTGTCCGAGCAGACAAACATCCGCCCACCCGCATCATCCATAATCACTTCATCCAGATAGCTGTCCTCAGCTGCACAGAGATCGCAGGCATGTTCGGCTTTGCTGGCTTCAAACGGATAGTCTTCAAAATCCAAGCTGACGACTTGGGTGTAAGGCGGAAGCGCATAAATGCGTTGCTCGCGCCCAGCGCCAAACAGTTGGATCGCCGCCATTTCCATTTTGGGGTTGTCAAATTTGGGGATCGGGCTGGGGTCCATCACATACCGCCCCTCAACCTTGACCGGGTAGGCATAAGATGTGGCAATCGCCCCATGCTGCGCAATGTCCTCATAGAGCTTCACATGCATCAGGCCGTATTCTTCCAGACTGTGCATCTTGCGGGTTTCCACCTCAGAGGGCTCCAAAAACCGCAGCGGTTCTGGAATCGGCACTTGATAGACAAGGATCTGATCCTCGCGCAAATCCTCTTCGGGAATACGGTGGCGGGTCTGAATGACGCTCGCCTTTGAGGTTTCTTCGGTTGTGCCAACATTGGCCGTGCGCTCAAAGAACTTGCGAATGGACACGGCGTTTGTAGTGTCGTCAGCCCCTTGATCAATCACCTTAAGCGTATCATCCGGCGTCAACGTAGCCGCCGAGACCTGCACGCCCCCTGTGCCCCAGCCATAAGGCATCGGCATTTCACGGCTGGCAAATGGCACCTGATAACCAGGGATTGCGAGTCCTTTCAGGATCGCGCGACGGATCATGCGTTTGGTCTGCTCATCAAGATAGGCAAAGTTATAGTCAGACATAGCGCGCCCCTTTGACGGCTGTAGTTTGAATTCCGCGCGGTGCGGCAAGGAGTGCACCAGATCGCCAAATAGGGTCGAATAAGGTCGCCAACTTGTTCGGGACGCGCCCGACCCTCCCTATGGGAGGGCGCATTGCACCGCCCCACCAGGTATCACTGTGCTTTTGTGTGGCTTGTGCTGCACAAGCACAAAGCCCATGCAAAACGCCCACCCAGAGTCGTGCGCGTCCCTTCTGTAGTGTAACAGTCATTCCGCAGCCTCCCGAACAGGCGCCGCATTGCGCGCATCCGCTTCGCGCCGCAATTTGCGGATCAGTTCCAGCTCAGACTGGAAATCCACGTAATGCGGCAATTTGATATGTTCCAGAAACCCCGTCGCCTGAATGTTGTCTGAGTGATACAGCACAAACTCTTCATCCTGCGCCGGCGCGCCGAGGTTATCTTCGCCCAGTTCCTTCCAGCGCAGCGCGCGATCTACAAGCGCCATGGAAATCGCTTTTCTCTCTGTTTGGCCAAACACCAAACCATAGCCGCGCGTGAACTGCGGAGGTTCTGTTTTAGAACCTTGAAACTGGTTCACAGTTTCGCATTCGGTCAACTCCACTTCGCCGATTTCAATCGAAAATCCCAGCTCTGGGATCTCCATTTCCACCGGCACTTTGCCGATCCGCAACTCTCCGACAAAGGCGTGGTTGCGCGCGTAGCCGCGTTGGGTGGAATAGGCCATCGACAGCACAAAGCCTTCATCGCCGCGCGTCAGCGCCTGCAAACGCAGTGGACGTGTAGACGGCAATTCCAGAGGCTCACGCGTCAGATCTCCTGGCACCTCATCGCTTTCCACCTCAGTCTGTATCAGACCTTCCTGATTCAAAAACTCGGTGATATGAGGCGTTGGCTCTTCGCGAGGCTCCCCTTTGGGCGCCACTGTCTCTTCCCCTTCAGCGGCCAGCGCGAAATCAAGCAGACGATGGGTGTAATCAAATGTTGGCCCCAAGACCTGCCCACCAGGCGCATCCTTGAAGGTGGCCGACACGCGCCGGTCACAGGCCATCGCAGCCGTATCCACCGGCTCGGAGGCACCAAACCGTGGCAAGGTTGTGCGGTAAGCGCGGATCAGGAAAATCGCTTCAATCAGATCCCCACGGGACTGCTTGATGGCAAGCGCGGCCAGATCAGGATCATACAGCGAGCCCTCTGCCATCACGCGATTGACCGCAAGACTAAGCTGTTCGCGAATTTGCGCGATGCTCAGCTCGGCAACATCAGTGTCGCCGCGGCGTTCTTCAGCCAACCAAGCGTGTGCATTGTTGATGGCGCGCTCGCCACCTTTGACCGCAACATACATCAGACCACCTCCTCGTGTGTCACTTTTGTAGTGCGCGGCAGCGCCGCCACCTGATCACCAGCCGTGAAAAAGAAATCCAACCCCAGCGGGAACAACGTGGCGTTGCGCTGAAACAGGGAAATGTCGTCGGGCAGCGACAGGGTCGCCGTATCCTTGATGCCAGGTCCGCGCAAAATTGCACCGCCGCCGCCCAGGGCATCCATTTCAACAATCAATGTGGCAGACTGATCGGGGTACTCTGAGGTGCCAAGCGCATAGCCCTCCAGCGGCAACACCGCATCCCAGGCCCCGAGGACAAACAACGCCTCTTGGCGCGCCACCACAGGTGCGCCGATGTGAAACGCAACCCAATCGCGCATGTCCTGACAATCATGTGCCCCCGCCAAATATAGCGGTGTTTCTGGATCACAAAGCGTCAACAGCAGGGAACCTGCCGCCACCGAAACAGGAGCAGGCGGCACAGCCCCGCGCAATGTTTCTATGTAACCCGGGCGCGCCATGGCATTCATCGCCGCACGAAACCCATGCGCCGCATCCACGGGCGCGTCGGCAAATCCACCTTTCAGAGCGTCTGCCCGCATTAGTCTTCTCCTCGCGCCATGGTAAAGAAATCAACCTTGGTTGCCGCCGCCTTTGCAGCACGATCTGTTTTTGCGGCTGTCATTTCGGCCATAAGCGGTTCGATCACCGCAGCCTGCAACGACTGCGCCATCTCTCCCTGCATCAGCGCATCGACCAAAGCTGCTGTAGTAGCTTTCGCCTTATCACGCCCTTGCACGTATCCATGCCCAACAGCGCCACCGTCGATCTGTAGCGAGCACCGCGTCACTGTCATCTCTCCCAGATTAAAGGGCGCGCCTGTGCCGCCCATTCGGGCGCGCACCATTGTGGCGCCGATTTCAGGCGCGCGCAGCCAGCCATAGTCCGGGCTCAAACCTGTCGCGACCCAAAGCTTCTCCAGCGACGCTGCAGGTGCCTTCGCCAGAAGTGACATCCAGCTTTTTCGAGTGATTTCATCGGTCATCTAGACACCTTGTCGATTTGTCTACTTTCCTATACAACTAGACAAGTTGTAGCCCCGACTCATCGTTCAACGCAATCCTTTGCCCCGTGAAAGTTTCATGACATGAGCGCCCCCTCACCGCGAACCCCCATCTGGAAATCGATTGCTACCAGCTTGACCCAAGACATCTCCGAGCAGCGCTATGGCCCCGGAGACAAGCTCCCGACCGAGGCTGAACTCTCCACCAGATTTGGCGTGAATCGCCACACAGTGCGCCACGCACTCAAGGCGATGTCAGACCAAGGCCTCGTGCATGCGCGGCGCGGCGCAGGGGTGTTTGTGGCACAAATTCCCACCGACTATCCCATTGGCAAAAGGGTCAGGTTTCATCGCAACCTGGAACAGGCAGGACGCCTTCCGGACAAGGAAGTGCTCTACCTTGAAACCCGCAAGGCGGACGCCAAGGAGTCCGAAGCACTAAACATCGCTCCACTTGAGCAAGTTCATGTCTACGAAGGTCTTTCCCTTGCCGATGGCCAACCGATTGCGTTGTTTCAAAGTGTTTTTCCGGCTCGCCGTTTCCCCGACATGGCGGGTCAGCTGGCAGAGTTGCGTTCTGTTACAGCCGCCCTTCGCGCCAATGGCGTCCCAGACTATACCCGTGCATGGACGCGGCTGACAGCTCGACGGGCCACCGCCACACAAGCGCTGCACCTGCGCATCACCGAAGGCGACCCGTTGCTGCGCTCTATTAGTGTGAACATCGACCTTGAAGGGCATCCCGTTGAATTTGGCATCACATGGTTTTGCGGCGACCGTGTCACACTCACGCTTGCGCAGGGTGACTAATGGGGTTTGCGCCTATTTCTCGCACAATTTGCATGGTCATTCGTCACGTCCGCGACACATAAAACCGCTAGGCTGTCCAAAACCAAACGAGACAGTTCGAGCAAAACCATGCCTAATCCTGCACTTTCCCTGCGCCTTACCGGCGCACAAGTTCTTCGTGACGGAGCGCTGCAATCACGTACCTTGGTGATCGACAAAGGACGCATCACAAAGGGACCTTTACCGGAAATCGACCTGACCGGCTATCTACTGTTACCCGGTATAATCGACATGCACGGCGATGCTTTTGAACGCCATATCTCCCCCCGCCCTTCCGCGCCCTTTCCACTAGAAATGGGGCTTGCCAGCACTGATCGCGACGCGGCAACCAACGGCGTCACAACCGCTTGGCTCGCCCAAAGCTGGAGCTGGGAAGGCGGCCACCGCAGCCCTGATTTCGCGGAACAGATTCTCAACGCCGTTGAGGAACATCGCGCCCACGCTCTGACGGATCTACACGTTCAAATCAGGTGCGAAACCAACACCGTCGACACCTACGAGCGCCTCATCGCCGCCATCAAACGCCACCGCGTTGGCTACGTGGTTTTTAACAACCACCTCGAAGAAGCGCTGCAAATGGCACGCCTTAAACCCGAGGAAGTTACCAACTGCGCGCAACGAGCTGGCCGCTCCGCACAGGATCATCTTGAATGCTTGCGCGAGGCGTTTCATCAAGAAGACCGCGTGCCACGCTACCTCTGCACCTTAGCTGAACAATTTGATGCCCTTGGCGTGCGCTATGGATCCCACGATGATCCAGATGGCGACACGCGCGAAAAATATTCGCTGATTGGGGCGCAAATCTGCGAATTCCCGACCGCGCGCTCTGCGGCGGCTTTGGCCAAAGCGGTCAACGATCCAGTCATCATGGGCGCCCCTAATGTCGTGCGCGGCGGCAGTCAGGCTGGAAATATCGCAGCCGAAAGTCTTATCGCGGACGGGCTGTGTGACGTACTGGTCTCGGACTATCACTACCCGTCTTTGGCCCGCGCCGCATTCAAGTTGGATCGCGCTGGTGTCCTGCCTCTGGCCAAAGCCTGGAACATGATCTCTGCAAACCCTGCCAATATCATGGGCATGGCGGATCGGGGCAGTCTTGAACCTGGCAAACGTGCCGACATTGTCATTGTGAATGCCAATACCCAATCCATTGAAGGGACGATCTGTAATGGACGCATTAGCCACATGAGCGGCGACGCCGCGCACCGCTTTTATGGTGTGCCAACCAATACAAAAATGGCTGCCGAGTAGTTTCGCAAAAGATTTACCCTCCGGTCACCTTTTGGTGTCCTGCGCAGGCGATTGCTGCGCCACCAATAATACCGGAGGTATCTTATGACACTTATTCGCACCCTTAGCCTGACCGCTTTGGCCACAACCCTCGCCACAGGCGCAATCGCTGCCGAAGGCGCTTCAATTCAACTCGGCCCACGTCCTGCCTATCTGATCGACCGCATGCCCGAAGGTCCCTTGAAGGACAAACTGGCCTCTTGCGCAGCTGGCCCCTTCCGGACCAGCGACTTCTCGATCGGTCACCGTGGCGCGCCGCTTCAGTTCCCCGAGCACACAGTTGAATCCAACCGTGCCGCAGCACGCATGGGTGCCGGTATCTTGGAGTGTGATGTGACATTCACCGCTGACAAGGAACTGGTCTGCCGTCACGCGCAAAACGATTTGCACACGACAACCAACATTCTGGCCTCCGATCTGGCTGAAACCTGTGTGACGCCGTTTGCACCCGCCAATGGTGACGATGCCGCCGCGGCCGAGTGCCGCACATCGGAAATCACGCTGGCTCAATTCAAGACCCTGACCGGCAAGATGGACGCCGCCGATAAATCCGCCACCACAGTTGAGGGCTACCTCAACGGCACCGCCAACTGGCGCACGGATCTTTATTCGGTCGAAGACGGCACGCTGATGACCCACGCCGAATCCATCGAGCTGTTCAAATCACTCGGCGCCAAGTTCACACCAGAACTGAAATCCCCGTCGGTCGAGATGCCTTTTGACGGGTTTTCTCAGGCGGACTATGCGCAGAAAATGATCGACGAATACAAGGCCGCCGGCATTCCGGCATCTGACGTATGGGCACAGTCGTTCAACCTGGAAGATGTGAAATACTGGATCGAGAACGAGCCCGAGTTCGGCGCCCAGGCGGTCTATCTGGACGGGCGCTACAACGTCGACGGGTTTGACTATATGAACCCCGAAACTTTTGCCCCCTCCATGCAAGAGCTGGCGGATATGGGCGTGAAATACATCGCCCCCCCTTTTGTGGATGCTGGTGACAACCGATGGTGAAAATATCGTCGCCTCGCCTTACGCCAAAGCCGCCAAGGACGCCGGCGTCAAGATCATCACATGGACTTTAGAACGTTCAGGTCCACTGACCACAGGTGGTGGTTGGTACTTCCAGTCTGTCAAAGACGTGATCAACAGCGACGCGGATTATTTCTCCATGCTGCACGCGCTGCACACCGAAGCCGAAGTTGTCGGTGTCTTCTCTGACTGGCCCGCAACCGTGACTTACTATGCCAACTGCATGGGCATTGAGTAAAAGGTGATCTAGACCACCTGAAATACGTGAACTGCCGGGCCAGTGCTCGGCAGTTTTCCGTTTAAAACCGGGCTCCAATAGCGAAAACTGCTTTCCCAAATGCCCCTATGGAATATCAAGTCGTTAGTACATCTTTGCCAGAGATCCCCAAGATCTTAGACAAATATTCCATCTCCTTGTCTTCTACCGCCCTTGACGCCTCTCCGGCGCAGGCCCGCGGAGCTGTTCCTAACGAGCTGCGAAAAGCAATGGATCGCGCAGTCGACATCTGCCTTGCCCTGATTTCAAGGGCCGCCCCAGGCCAACTGGGAAAGCTTCGGAAAAGCGAGACAGGATACGTCCACATTTTTCCGGGAAATCGCTCCGGAATTTTGGACAGTGGCTATCAACTCAACGCAACAAGCGCCCCTCGTGTTGAGATTTTCTGTGATAGCGAACAGGTCTGCTCTGTCTATGCTTTGCGATTGGACGGGGGCTATTGGCAGCATTTTTCACTTCTGCGGGAAGCCTTTGCGCGACGCTGTTGGAATTACAAACAAGGGACGCGGCCAACCATGGCCAAAGACAAACGCCTGATGTCACCCGGAGGTGGCACCACAACACGAGGTCGCTCCAGCGATGTGTGAATAAATTTCGCCCTCATTGAATGGGAGAAAAACAGCGGTGGCGGCCTTACGCGACGCTATCGAAACTCAGCGTTGGCAAAGAGTGCGTCGAAACGTCAATTTATCCGCTACTAATGATCCAAGGACTTCGCGACCCGTTGCATCAACATACCGATGGACGCAACCCGTGCAATTTTTGATCGCCCTGGACGCGATATCATCCAAAGGTCGTGGAACCTTTGTTTTGGTAGCGCAACAACCTTCAAATTCTGCTTGTCCGGAAAGGCCTCGATGCCGGATTTGGGGAGAATTGTGTAGCCAAGTCCCTGCGCCACGGGGATTGGGATTTGACCGATCTGATTGACAAACGTGCGCACACGCAGCTGATCGGAGCCTTTGTAGTCCTCCGGAAAGTTCATTGAGAGCAACTCATCCGCATAAGCGAACCCATCGGGATGGGCGACGAAGCCAAGCGCGTTCAAATCCGGCAGAGTAATGTCGTCCGATGTTGAGTTTGTCGGCAGTACCAGACTCAGCTCTTCGCGGGCCAAAGGCGTTGCTGTGAGCCGCGGGTGTAACGGGCTTTCGACAACAACACCCAAGTCGAGATCACCTGCGAGTACCGCTTCAATGATGCTGGATTGCGGTGCGGCCGTCACGCGCACAACGAGGTCCGGTGCGCTGTGCAGTTTGTTTAAGAGGTGCGGGTAAATCCACATGGCAAAGCTACCAGAGCAGCCGACACTGACCGTGCCGATGTCGCGATTGTCGCCATTTAAACTGTCTTGCAAGGCGCTCTCCTGACGACGTCTCGCTTTGCCCACCTCCAGCACGGCCTCGCCCGCGGCGGTGACATCAAAGGACTTGCCGTCCTGTGTGATAAGCGGCTTGCCTACTTGGGCCTCAAGTTTGCGAAGGTGCTGTGACACACCGGGTTGTGTCATGCCAAGTTTGTCGGCAGTCCGCGTAAAGTGACCAACCTCACAAAGTGTAGTAAAGGTTTCCAGCCAAGTCGCATTGAGCATTTTCATTCCAAAATGTTATCAAAAACAATTCATATGATAATTTAACAAACAGATTCAGTCACCCTATATTTGGTTCAGCATTCTAGAAAGGACATCACATGACCCCTACACCACGCACATTCTCCCATATTGGCCTCTCGGTTCCGGACCTCGACAAGGCGGTTGATTTTTACTCAAACGTTCTTGGTTTTTACGTCATCATGGAGCCAACAGAAATCATCGAAGACGACAGCGACATCGGTCAGATGTGTACTGATGTCTTTGGTGAAGGCTGGGGCCGTATCCGCATCGCACATATGGCAACCGCAGATCGTGTTGGCATTGAACTGTTTGAATTTGAAGGGAACAACGCGCCAGCTGACAACCTGAATTACCGTCAGCATGGTACCTTCCACTTTGCCATTCAGGATCCCAACCTCGAAGATCTTCTGGCAAAAATCGTCGCCGCAGGTGGCAAGCAACGCATGCCAGTGCGTGAATATTTCCCAAACGATAAACCCTATCGCATGGTGTATGTCGAAGATCCGTTTGGCATCGTCTTTGAGCTTTATAGCCACAGCTATGAGCTGACATATTCAGCTGGGGCTTATTCCTAAAACGCAACTGGGCACGCCTGCTTTATGGCGTGCCCTTGTTTTTGATTTCGCCCTGTTCGGTGGATTTGTGGCCATGTCGTGGTGCCTGTCTATGCAAGGCGACCATAAAACGTCATGCGCGCGTTTTCTGACAGCTCGACACCGGGTTCTGCATTGTAGGCGAGTACTGCCAGCATGCGGGTGACATCGCTTTCATTGGGTGAGACACGGTGAATGGAATTGCGCCCCCGAAACAGCACGAGCGCGCCAGGTTCCATCGATAGGACGTCCGGTTGCACCTCTCCATCCAAAAGCGCGCGCACACCGTCAAAGTTCATCTCGCCGCGATCTGCATCGCGCAAGTCTTTGAGGTACTCAAACCGGCTGCCTGCGTCGGGTTTCTGAATTAGCAAAGTGATTGCAAAGGACGAGTTGTCAAAGTGCCAACCCAGTTCCTGACCGCGGTTGGCGTAATGGATGTTGATGGACGACAACGGATCGGCATAGGGGTGCAATTCATCTTGCCCAGTTGTGCGTTTCACAAAGGTTCTGAACGCTTGCGCATCATAGAGTGTGCGCAACGGCGACGTCGCGGCGATCGCGTCGTCGCAAATGCACCCTTTTGAGGAGATGACGTGCCGGTTGGCAGGGTGGTGTTCCGGATACTTGGGGTTCGGCGGCGTGAGATAGACCGAATGGTTCTGCGCGCAGAAATAGGCCTGGTCTTGTCCAGCCTTGCTTTCATTCACCATCGCCTCAAGCGCTTCAGGACGAATAAAGTCACTCAGCACCAAGACACCTGTCTGGTTGAGCGTTTCGTTGCATTTTTCCAGAAAGGCGCTGTCCTGAATAGGATAGGCCTCAAGATCAATAATACGCTCGATATTCATGGAAAAACCCGCTGTGCCCAAATCGCCTTAGATACGATGACGCAAATGCCAGCTGGATCACAAGGAAATTTTGCCCCGCGCGGCGCGCAAGGTTTGCCTTTTAGGGAAGTACACCCAGCCAAAGCCATGCCGACAGGATCGACAGCCCAGTTGCAATCAACACGGTCGAGGCGGCCACACGTTGAGCACGGCCATACATGTTGGCAAACAAAAACGCATTAATTCCCGGTGCCATTGCCGCGGTAATGACCGATGAGCGCATGGCTGCGGGTTGAAGGTCATTCCACTGTCCCAAGAAGAATGTGATCGCCGGATGCAAAGCCAATACGACGACACAGCAAAACAAAATTGTACGCATGTCGCCCTCGGGGCGGTAGCGGACCAAAACTCCGCCCAAAGCAAACAAGGCCGCTGGTAGGGCCGATACCGCGATAAGATCGACGGCTGCCATAACCGGTTCAGGTTTGGGGATATTGCCCAGATTGATCACAAACCCCGCTGCGATCCCCAGAACCAACGCGTTAGAGAACATCGACTTAAAAACTTTGGGCAAAAACGAGAAGCCGCCGGTATGGCGAGCGCGCATAATCTCCATTGTCGCAATGCCAAGACCATAGCAAAACGGCGCATGGATGGAGATGATGGCATAGTTCCCAGTCAACGCCTCGGTGCCGTATGCACGCTCCGTAATGGGAAGACCGAGAAGGAGAGAGTTCGAGTAAAGGCACACAAAACCGATCGCAACAGCGTCTTCCCAATCGCGATTGAACAGAAACCGCGCGCCCATAATACCGACGATAAAGCAGGTAACAGCGCCTGCATAAAACCCAGCCATCATGGGCAGGTTGAATTCAGCAGCCAGATCGAGATTGGCAATCGCGCGAAACAGCAAGACCGGAACGGCAAAGGAGTTGGCATAGCGCATCAACCCGTCGACATTTGTCTGGGTGAAGAGCCCGCGCCAAGCCGCCGCGTAGCCAAAACCGATCACCAAAAAGACCGGTATCACAACTGAGATTAGCGTTTGCATGAGCGACTTTTGCTAAACATCGTAGCAGATTTTCATGCCATCAAAGGCCGGTGTGATATGCGCAGGGGTTTCCGCCTCGAGCACATCATAATCCAGATCGATGTGCATATTCGTCATCACCGCGCGCGTTGGCGCAGCACGGGCAATCCAGTCTAACGACTTATCAAGATGCGCGTGGGTAGGATGCGGTGTGCGGCGCAACGTATCAAGGACAAAGCAGTCCAGATTTTGAAGCTTGCTCCACGCTGCGTCGGGGATTTCTGCGACATCAGGCATGTAGACAAGATCGTTCACCCGAAAGGCCAAAGCATCGATGCTGCCGTGGTTGACTGAGATCGGCGTGAGAGTAATATCACCGCCCGCGCCGGTCACCGTCACATCACCATCGATGGTGCGCAGATCCAGAATAGGCGGATAGGGCGAGTCTTTGGGTTGAACAAAGGCATAGCCAAAACTTGAGAGCAGGGCGTTTTGTGTTGGTCCATCGGCCCACACGGTCACACGCTGGCGCATGTTGAAAACAATCATGCGCAGATCATCAATGCCATGCACGTGATCTGCATGCGAATGCGTGTAGACAACACCATCCAATTCGCCGATCCCGGCAGATAGCAATTGGTTGCGCATGTCAGGCGATGTGTCGATCAGAACAGCCGTTTTACCTGTCTCGATTTCACGCTCAATCAACATAGAGCAGCGCTGACGGCGGTTTTTTGGATTGTCAGGATCGCAATCGCCCCAATGCCCCCCAAGGCGCGGCACGCCACCTGAGCTGCCACAGCCCAGAATGGTAAATGTCAGACGCGCGTTCATGCAACCTCGGAGGCGAGATGGGCTTTGGAGAACAGACGCTCAAAGTTGGCCTGTGTCTGGGCCGCAAAATCGGGGTAATCCATGCCAAACACCTCGGCCCCAACTTGGGCGGTCAAAGCGGAATATGCAGGTTCGTTGCGCCGCCCTCGGTGCGGTGGGGGCGCAAGATAAGGCGCGTCCGTTTCCACAAGAATGCGTTCGATTGGAGCGGCAGCAAAAATATCCCGGACTTCCTGACTGCGCGGGAAGGTCGCAATACCCGACATGGACAGATAAAACCCAAGATCCAACATCTGACGCGCCAATTCCGGGCCAGAGCTGTAGCAATGCATGACACAGCTGTAGGCACCCTTGATGTGCTCTTCGGTCAAGATACGCGCCATATCTTCGTCTGCGTCGCGGCTGTGGATGATCAGCGGCAGACCAGTTTCGCGTGCCGCCTCGATATGGACACGCAGCGAAGTCTGCTGAATCTCCATGCTTTCAGCGGTATAATGATAATCCAGTCCGGTTTCACCAATGCCCACAAACTTAGGATGCTGGGCCAGCGCAATCAATTCGTCGACTGTGGCCAGCGGCTCCTCAGCGGCACTCATCGGGTGGGTGCCTGCCGCGTAAAACACCGGCGCGTGGGCCTCTGCGATGGCGCGCACCAACGGTTCGTTGCGCAGGCGGGTGCAGATCGTGACCATACGTGTGACACCAGCCTCGGCCGCGCGCGCGATGATTTCGTCCAGCTGACCTTCAAAATCGGGGAAATCAAGATGGCAGTGGCTGTCGGTGATCTTGGGAATCTCGGTCATAATTTCACGCGCTTGCGGTTTTTTGAATCTTGAAAACCGTATCAAGCACAAGGGCGGCAGCGTCAAGGTTCACAGCGCGACCGTGACGTGTTCTCTCGGTGATTTGCTGGGCGGTTATCGCCCAAGAGCGAGCACTATACACATCGGGCGCGAGGCTGCGCAGCATCGCGGCTTCTCCCGCCACAATTTCGGTTACGGGCGGCTGACCTGTGGCGCCGGTGCGCGCAATGCGCGTGACCAGTATGTCGATGAGCGTCAAAAGCAAATCAAAACGCGCTTCACCGCCCCGCTGTGCTGCGGCCTCGGCCAGCTTAAGTGCTCGCGGGCGATCCAGATTTGGCAAAGAGGCAAAGATTGCAACCAGCTCTTGGTAGATTTTCAAACCGTCAAGCTGAATGATCCTCAGCGCTTCGCCAACCGAGCCTGCCGATAGCTCGGCCAAGGCAGGCGTTTCGGCAATCTCGGACCCTGCTTGAACCAATGCGGCATGCATGTCGTCAGGGGACAAAGGGGCGAGGCGGAGTTCGCGACACCGCGAACGAATGGTGGGCAAGAGCCGTGAAGGCGCATGAGAAATCAACAGCATGGTTGTGCGAGCGGGCGGCTCTTCCAGCATTTTAAGTAGCGCATTGGCGGCATTGGTGTTCATCTCGTCGGCGCTGTCGACGATCACAATCCGACGCCCGCCGTCTGTCGCGGTCATATGGAGAAATCCGCTAAGTTCGCGCACTTCGGAAACACGAATTTCGCTGGCGAGTTTTCCCTCTGCACGGGATTTCTCACGGATGCTGTCGGTGCTTCCGGCCCAGCCGCGCCGCAACAAAAACAGGCCGGGTTCTGAGAGGGCGCGCAAACGGTGTGACACAGGGTGTTCAGGATCGATATCCAAACTGGTGTGGGTCACGGGCTCGGGGGCAAACATGCCACCGCTGTCTTCTGGAGGCTGCGCTAGTAAGAAGCGCGCAATGCGCCACGCCAATGTGGCTTTCCCCACCCCCATTGGGCCACTGATAAGCCACGCGTGATGTAAGCGCTGCGCATTGACCGCCGCAAGAAAATCCTGCTCGGCGCTTGCTTGGCCAAACAAGGCTTCGGTTTCACGAGGATGCGGCGCACCGGCAATGCGATCCGGCTGAACAGCGGCCTCTTCGCTCATTGCCGTTGGCCTTGAAGCTGTTGTTGAACTCGCTGCAAAACGTCTTTGGCAACATCCTCAGGCGAATGCGCCCCATCGACAAGCTGGAAGCGGGTGCTGAATTCTTTGGCCAACGCGAGAAATCCACGTCGCATCTGATCCTGAAGAGCTTGGCCAAAGTCCTCAAACCGCTCTTCCACTGTGTTGCGCGATTTGGCGCGGCTGAGACCAACCGCGGGATCCATGTCAATCAGCAGGGTCAGGTCGGGTTCGCGCCCAATCATCAATGTGTGCAGCTGGTCCACCAACCCGCGCAGATCGCCGCGCGATAGGCCTTGGTACATCCGGGTGGAATCCGCAAACCGATCACAGATCACAATCTTTCCTGCAGCCAAAGCTGGCAGGATTGTCCGCTCCAAATGATCACGGCGCGCCGCTGTGAACAACAGGATTTCGGTTTCCGCAGACCAGCGATCAGGATCCCCTTGCAACACCAAAGCACGAATTTCTTCAGCCCCGGGCGAACCACCGGGTTCGCGGGTCAAGACAACGTCATGACCTTGGTCGCGCAGGGTTTCGGCCAACATGCGCGCCTGTGTTGATTTGCCGGAACCATCGATGCCTTCGAATGTGATAAACATAGCTGCGCTCAAAGCGCCCCGGACGGGGTCAGTCCAAATTGCTGCATCAGGATGAGGGTGGCGGTACGCATACGCACGCCAAACCCACCTTCGGGGACATCATTTTCAGCCACCAAGGGAATGCGCATCTCAGGCAAGTCCTCGGGTTTAAGCACAAGCTGTGCCAATTCTTGGCCTTTTTTGATCGGTGCTTGCAGCGGCCCTTGATAGACCACTTCAGCAGCAACTTTGTTCTGGGCAATGACAGGAAGTAGGACCTCGATATCAGCAGCAGGAACAAGTCCGACGCGTGGGGTTTTGCCCATCCAAACATCGGCTTCGGCAACGCGTTCACCTTCATGGGCCAGCGTCGCTTCAGAGAATTGACGGAATGCCCAGCTGACAATCTGCTCGCTGACTTCGGCGCGGTCACGCTCGCTCTCAAGACCCGTGATGGCAAAGATCACCCGTCGCCCGCCTTGGGTGGCAGAGCCGACCAGGCCGTAGCCCGCTTCGTTGGTGTGACCCGTTTTGAGGCCATCCGCCCCAATATCGAGCTTCAACAGCGGATTGCGGTTTTGCGTGTTTTGCGGCGCGCGACCATCAAACGCAAAAGTTGTTTCGGCAAACATCGGGTAGAATTCAGGGTAATCTGTGATGATGTGGTTTGCCAGCAAAGCCAGATCGCGCATGCTCATACGATGGCCCGCTGCCGGCCAGCCGTTGGAGTTGGCAAAGGTCGAGTTTGTCATCCCCATCTGGCGTGCACGGCGTGTCATGGCGCGTGCAAAGCCTGCCTCCGAGCCATCGGGGCTGAGAGTTTCGGCGATGACAACGCAGGCATCATTGCCAGACAGCACGATGATGCCACGCAACAAGTCTTCAACGCTGACACGGTCCGTTGTGTCCAAAAACATGGTTGAGCCGCCATAGCTCATGGCAAATTGGGACACAGGCAGAGTTTCCTGTGTCGACAACCGACCGTCGCGCAAGGCTTCAAACGCCATATAAAGCGTCATCAGTTTGGACATAGAGGCAGGGGGCAGAGCTTCGTCTGCGTTTTTGGAAAGCAAAACAGTGCCCGTGGACTGGTCGATCACAAATGCGGCTTTGGCGCGAGTTTCAAACGCAACCACCTGCCCGGCTGTAAAAAACAGCCCCGCCATCAGGCCAACGGTCAAAACGGCCACGTGAAACAGGGTGCGGTGCATGATGGTGTCTCCGTCAGTTGGTCACGGCGTAAGCATCGGTAAAGCCTGTGCCGTGAACTTTCTTGATCATTGCGCTCAGGTCACTTTTGGAGCCTGCGGGGCCAACCAAAACGCGCCAGAATGTCTTGCTGCCTGATGTCGTCTTCTTGATCGACGAGGTCAAGCCGGCAGCGGTCATTTGTGATGCGGCATTCTTGGCATTGGCTTCAACCGAGAAGATGCCGATTTGCACATAGGGTTTCGCCAAAGCCGAGGTTTGTGGTTTTGGCGCGACTTCGGACTGTGCCACTTCTGGTTGGTCGGCGACGGCTGCGGCTTCGGCTTCGGCGATCGCAGCGGTGGCGGCGGCGATTGGCTCAAGCGGTGCTTCGTCTATGGCGGCAGGTGCTGCATCAGCAACGGCTGCGTCGGCCTCAAGATCCGGTTCCGGAGCAACTTCTTCGCGCCGCAGCGCGGTCATGTTGAGCTCGACCGGTTGACCGGCGAGCATACCCAGCGCCGCGGCGGCATCCGAGGACACCTGAATACGCGGACCGGGAATTTCACGCTCGCGCCGGAAAAGGGCGCCAATCACAAATTTTCCGTTAGATTGATTGCGGATGATCACCCGTTCGGGATCTCCCACATTGGGGTGAGCCGCCCAGACGCCACCCAGAGACGGACGCCCGTCCCATAATCCGGCTTCTGTGGCGGAAAAGACCTCCGGTGCTTCAACATCGCGCTCCACCAATTTGGTGGTTTGGCTCACTTGAGAGCTTGTCTCGGCCTTATCCGTTCCGAAAAGCGAAATACTCTCACCTTCCGCACAGGCACCGAGTACAAGCGCGCTTGCCAGCGACACCGCCAAGGCCCGGGAAGACCGGAGGCCTTTTTTACATGAAGATTGTGCCATTTCGCATCCCTTGACTGCTTGCAGCAATTGCCGCACCCCAAGCCGCCTTTGATCAAGGTGATGCACCTTGGTAGCGGTCATTGCGGCAAAGTGTAACGGCAAGGGTCTGCCAAGGAAAGTGCGTGTGGGCACATCGGCAAAGATTCCCCGAAATTTCCGACTTGCACAGCCGCGCATTGGTCATTAAATGGGTCCTCGTCGGAGGAGTGGCAGAGTGGTCGAATGCACCGGTCTTGAAAACCGACGAGGGTTAACGCCCTCCCAGGGTTCGAATCCCTGTTCCTCCGCCATTTAAATCAATTATGGCTTTGTTTTTAAGGAAAAATCAATAACTGATTTTTCTCAGCCCCACATTCAGCCCCACACAGTTTAGTTGTCTTAGTTGTCGAGCAATTGCCGGATATCGGCTCATTGACCCAGCTGTCGCAATCAGTCTCTTATAGGGATATTCCGCAAGGATGGCTTCGCGAAGACGCGGGCCGCATACTAAAATAGTTTCTGGATGAACGATTTGTCTTCGAAACGCTCCAATTGTGGGCTATCGAAATGAACAAAACCGTCCCGTCCTTTGAAGACACCCCTGATTTATTTGATTTTGAAGACAAACCGACCAAAGAAAACACGCGAAAAAGAAAAGCCAAATCAAGAAATGAACTGCTCGGTGAGGTTTGTAACACTCTAGGCGTTCATATCACCGAGGCGACGACCGAGTCTCTTTCCCCCGCCGACCAACGCTACCTGTCGGATCGGCAGGTAGGTGAACGCTTCAATGTTTCGCGCAAAACCATCTGGAAATGGGTAAAGCAAAGGGAAGGCTTTCCCGCGCCGTTAAGGGTCTCTCCAGGTACGACTCGGTGGCAATTGTCGGATTTGTTGAGGTTTGAGGCCACCTTAAGGTCAGCAAACGGGAGGGGCGCATCATGAGCCGCTCCTATAAAAACGTAAAACCCAAAATCCACCGTGTGTATTCTGTAGACGACGTCCTGTCGCTTTATGGGATTTGCCGTAACACCCTGTCAAACTGGGAACGCTCCGGATTGAGGAGCACTGGGGGCAAGGGGCCGCGCCTGTATAGAGGGGCGGAGCTCAAACGGTTTCACGATGCGCGCAAGCTGCGAGTGAAGGGAGAATTGAAACTTGGTGAGTTCAAATGTCTTGGCTGTGGTGCTGTGGTCTTTCCCGAGGTGGAAACAGTGCGCATCGTGCCCTCGCAAAAAGCACTGTGCCGTGCCGAAGCCACCTGCCCAGATTGCGGTGCGCCAGTGGTAAAGTTCCTAGGTGCGACAGAAAGAGACAAGATCAAAAATTGTCTCGATACCAATACCGGGCTGGGCACGCCAGACGAAGAAAGGGGGGAAAATCTGGCTGGTATTGGGAAAATCGAGGTGGAAACCGCACCGGAAACGCCCAGTGGAGAGTTTTTTGGCCTCAATGATCGGATCATTTATGCGTGGCAAATCTATGCAGGGCGTCACAGTGAAAAGACGGTAGAGGCCTATCTGACGAACATTCGAGTCTTTGAAGAAGCGCTGGGTGGTAAGCCATTTGAGCGCCTCACACAGGCGGACGTGGCTTCCTGTCGCGATTCCCTAATTGCGCTAGGCAAGGCCTCGCCAGACGAGGGTGGCCTTAGCAAGGCGACGATCCGCAAACGAGCGTCGCAGCTGCGCAAGTTTCTAAACTGGTTGCGGCAACAAGACGGCTTTCGCAAACTGCGCGCCAATATCGCGGACTATTTGGAGTTGCCTAAGGCGATGGAGGCAAGGCAACTGGTGAAGCTTAAACGTGCGTATCCAGCCATTGAAGAAGCGGTAGAAATGGTTTTTCTGATGCCTTCAGGCGTCCGTGTTGAGCGACGCCAACGTGCGATGGTGGCCTGTGCCTTCATTACAGGGTTTCGGGCTGGAGCACTGACTACGTTGCGGTTGAAGCATTTGAATATCGAGGCCAAGGAGGCGGTTCAGGATGCGTCAGAGATGCGGGCAAAAACGGTAAAAGCTACCGTGCAAATTGGTTCCCTCGAACTGAAGAGATGCACGAGATTCTCATAGATTGGGTGGCGGAATTGCGCAACTTGGGCTTTTCTGAAGGAGATCCACTGTTTCCGGATCATCGTGACCTGCATGCTCAAGAATTAGCTCACGCGCCGATCCAGCCGATGAAGAGCGAAGGGGCGATCGCAGCTGCCTTTACCGAGGCCTCAAAAACTATTGGCAAGGCCTACTGTCCC
Source organism: Rhodobacteraceae bacterium Alg231-30 (assembly GCA_900143615.1). Classification (GTDB taxonomy): domain Bacteria; phylum Pseudomonadota; class Alphaproteobacteria; order Rhodobacterales; family Rhodobacteraceae; genus Shimia. Next base: position 167,774 of record FREU01000001.1, on the reverse strand, counting down.
CACTCGGCACGCCATTGTCTGGCGGTGCTAGGCGACCGCCTGTGCCGTAGCAAGGAACAGGAAAAGGCTTGGTCTCTGAATCTTGGACACGAAAAGGTGGCAACAACCGAAGCACACTACGGCAAGATGACTGATGAAAACCGCAGGGCTGTAATGTTGGAGTTACATACAAGTGGCGCATGGGCGGATGATGAAAAGGATCTGATGTTGGATTTTTTCCAATACCGACTTACGCTAGGGACGGAGAGGTTCAGGCTGGCCAAGGAGTTGGCAAAGAAGCGTGAGGCTGTCGTAGAGAGCTTTGAGGTAATTGAGTAGGTCCGGTAAATTTAGGTTTGACCGCCCCTTAGGCGCTGACGCCAGACAGACGATAGTGGCCAACAGGGTTCAGAATAGCTTCTATTGTTGTGTTCGAGCCTTGCTATACTTTTCGTTGGCGTAACGATAGACGGTTACAAATACCTCAAAAATTGAGCAGAGTTTTCAATGCTAAACGGTTTCATCCTCAGCGCAGTGGTATTGGCCGCGATCCTACTGGTTTGGCCCCGCTTGGCCAATGCGCCTCTGTGGCGTGCCACGGTTACGCCATTGGCATCGATCATTGGGAGCGGCTTTTTGGTTTTGGGGCCAATCCTTGATGTGAGTTTTGGCTACTACGCGCCTTTGGCGATGGCAGGGCTTTGTCTCCTCGCTTGGGCGCTGGGAGATGCTATACGGTTCAATATCAACGACATTGAGGCTCGACCCGATCGTGGCGCCCTTATTGCTCGCATAGAGCTATTGGCATCTGCGAGCCTGGCTTTCGCGTTCTTCATTTCCGTGGCCTATTATCTGAACCTCTTTGGTGCCTTTGGTGTTAGCTTCACCTCGGTCGATGACACCTACCACGCTCGACTTCTGACAACTTCGGTCTTTCTCGTAATTCTGTTCGTCGGCTGGACCAGAGGTTTTGGCGCGTTGGAGCGGATGGAACAGATCACCGTGGGAGCCAAGCTATCAATTATTGCTGGCTTGATAGTTGGGTTGGTTTTCTTTTTTGGGGAAAAGGCGACTGAGGGAGCGCTTGAGTTCAAGCCTCCAACGGTCACTGGGGTGTCGGCAGTCTTTTTGTTGGCTGGTCTTATTGTGACTGTGCAGGGTTTCGAAACTTCACGTTATCTTGGTGGGACTTACGATGCTCAAACGCGGGTTCGGTCAATGAAATGGGCGCAGATCGTCGCAAGCATTATTTATATGTTGTATATCTCGCTGCTCAGCTACTCTGTCGACGCAAGCGGGCTTACCCTCAACGAGACTGCTATCATTGACCTAATGCGAGTTGTTGCCCCGATTTTGCCGCTCCTGCTAGTCGCCGCAGCTTTGAGCGCACAATTCAGCGCGGCGGTCGCTGATTCCAGCGGTTCAGGCGGCTTAATTGCCGAAATATCCGGCGGACGTGTTTCGGAAAAAATGGGTTACTTAGTGTTGGTAGCTGTCGGACTTTTTTTGACATGGCGCTTTGATGTTTTTCAAATCATCACCTATGCTTCTCGAGCTTTTGCCCTGTATTATGCCCTCCAAGCGGGTATAGCGGCACATGCTGCTTTCGCAACGAGACGTTCATCGAGGGGGCTTTTCTACTTGTTGCTATCCGGAACTGGGTTCGTGATTGCTGTATTTGGCACACCGGTTGAATGACAGGCATGCGACACGGCCTTATCGCGCTTTTTGCAGTAAGGTCATGTCAGAGGAAGCCGGCTTGAGATGAATAGGATGGGCCTTAGCGTTCCGCCATGCCAAAACCATCCCCATTTAGCTACTTCAAAACCAACCGTGAGATCATCCGCTTGGCTGTGATGATGTACATTCGGTTTCCTCTGTCGCTCAGGAATGTCGAAGATCTGCTGCACGAACGTGGCATCGACGTGAGCTATGAATCTATTCGGTTTTGGTGGCAGCGGTTTGGTCCCAAATTCGCATCGGAAATCCGCAAGAGACGATCTCAATCGATGCGTTTTCACTCGAGCTGGAAATGGCACCTGGACGAGATGTTCGTGAAGATCAACGGCAAGCGATACTACCTTTGTCGGGTCGTTGATCATGAGGGTGAAGTCCTTGAAAGCTATGTGACAAAGACGCGAGATAGGAAGGCAGCTTTGAAATTTCTCAAGAAATCAATGCGGCGCCACGGTCGGCCAGGTACTCTGGTAACCGACAAACATCGCGCTTACGGTGCTGCGATGAGGGAAATTGGCAATGGGAACAGGCAAGCAACTGGCAGCTGGTTGAACAATCGCGCAGAGAACTCTCATCTTCCATTTCGACGAAGAGAGCGGGCGATGTTGCACTTCCGAAGATTGCGAAATGCTGCATCTGTTCACTTGGCAATAAGAGGCACTTTGCTGCAGCTTGCCAAAAGGTGTACCAACGGCAACTTAGGGCCGTTCGCCAATCTTAGCAAAGCCCGCTTTCCGCACATTGCTGCCGTTCGTGCCATGAGCCGCATCAGTCAGAATGGGCTCAAAGCCGACTTTCGGCGGTGCGGCAGCTGGGTGCCGCGAAAACGCATCCCATTTCTACCATCGGATGGCAACTCGCAGCCCAGACGCGACATTCATGCTAAGTGGAGCGCCCATTGCCCAGCTGATGAGAACGTTCGAAATGGTTTTCAAAAAGCGAGCGTTTTACCAAGGGCTGAATCGTGTAAGCCTGCAAATTGCTTCTGAGTAGAGATGTTCTGAAAATCGAAATTGCGATTTTTGGCTGCGGGTTTAGACAACTTATTCCAAATGAACCCTATAGAATGATCCTGTTCGATCACTCAAGAAAAAAAGCTTAAATCTCTCATCGCCAACCGGAAAATGCGAGGCGATATCGCCTCGCACGTTGATGTATTTAGTAGTTCAGTGTTTCACCCAAAGCTGGGTTAATGCCACCATGGAAGTTGCCCTGGTCACGGACGACGCGGCTTTCGCCGTTTTCATCATAGTGAACCCAAACGAGACCATGAGGGTCACCCGAGAACGGCATCGGAATTTCGGCAATCTGTTCATAAGTCTCAGTGGAGTAGATGAGGATTTTGCCTTCGCCGTTCGAGGTTGCCCAGATTTCTTTGCCGTTTGGCGAAAGAAGGACGTGGTCAACCATATAGGCTGAGAACAGTGTCGCTTTCTGCGAGCCGGTTTCAGTGTCAAAGACAGTGATTGTGCGACCATAGAAACCGGTCATCTCGCCTTTATCAGCCACCCAGATTTCGGACTCGTCTGCGTTCAATGTCGAACCGTAAGGGCCCGGACCAGTTACGTTTGCCCAGATCACTTCACCAGTTTTGGTGTCCATTTTCGACAGCAGTGCTGATGCACCGGCGGTTACATACATGTAGTCACCAGCCGCATCAAAGGTGATCCAGTCACCACGGATACCTGGAAACGGGAACTCGTCCACAACTTCCCATGTTTCAGGATCAATCTTGGAAATCCAGAAAGTCGGCTGGTTGACGAAGTCACCACGCGCAAACTCGATACCCAGGCGGAAGCCTGCTGCGTGCTCACCTGCGGGTGCCATCATGACATAGATGTGCTCGTTGTCAGTCCATGCGGTATAGGCGTCACCACCCAGATCTTCGTTTTTCACACCGCCCACGATGTTGTCGGTTTCTGGGTCGTAGAGAAAGACATCGAGACCTTCCATGTCCGACATGAACATGTCGATCAGGAAGTATTTCTCTTGGAACAGCTGACCGTGGTGGATACGGCCACGGATGTCGATAGTGCGTACAGGCTCAAGTGTCAGAGCGTCGATTTTCACCAGTGCGGCAGGCGACATATGATCGGCTTTTTCGCCGGTCTTGGCACCGTTCATATAGATGTACTTGCCATCTGGGCTCGCAAATGTGGCGTGAACATCGCCGCGCATCTCGCGAGGCAGGAAACCGTTATCTATGATTTCAAAGGTTTCTGCGTCCCCCACAACCATCTGCGAGGATTCTGCCATTTGCTCGTTAGCAAGGCCGGGACCCGCTACAAAGTTTGCGACACCTGCGGCTTCATAAAAATATGTCTTGCCGGGCTCTGGCGTGAACTTGGGTTCACCGGGTTCAAAGTCCCAAACCACTTCAGCATCATAGGTGCGCTTAAGCGAACCGGTTTCCGCCTTACGCTCCCAGTTGGCCTGAACGTCGGTGAACATTTCTTTTGGTGTGCGCGAGAAGTTATACATCCGCGACATGTAGTAAGTTGAAACCGTCTGAGCAGACTCGATGGCGCTTTGTGCGCCAGCAAACAAGCTGTCGAGGTCTTCCTCGGAGGTTTCCAGCCCTGCTTCGGTACCCAAATACACTGAAAGCGCATAAAGCTTGTTCGGCGTAACCGGTGCCATAAACTCGTCGATGCCAACCATCTTGGCGTTTGCGTGCAGGTTATAGAGGACCATGCCAGGAACGATCCGGTCTATGTTCATCGCGGGGCCTTCGCCACCGGTTGCGTTTTCACCATGACAAGCCACGCAAGCGGCTGTGGTATCATAAAGCTCCTTTCCAAGTTCCACTGCTTCCTCATAGCCAAGTCGCGCTTCGCCTTCGGCGAGTGCCAATTCAGCATCTTGGGCATGGGCCGCGATCGATCCTGCAAGCAGGGTTGTGATCGTAGCAACCGTTCTGAGTTTCATTTGATCTTCTCCATTTTTCGGCCCTTGGGCCGGCGATATGCGCGGTTTTTTCGCGCGTTACCTTCCCACTTCAAAGCCGACGCAATGAGCGGGAATTCGAGGCCGATCAGAATGTCCGATCAGCGTTGTTCTGGCTTGGTTTCAGTGACAAATGTCTCCGCTTAGAGCTATTGTCGGGGACCGCAGGTCCCGCAGTGCGGTATCCACGGTCACGGCCACCCGTTGTCCCGCCGTGTCGATCAGCGCGACTTGTCCTCTGTCAGGGTGTGTCACCGCCACGACCCGTGTGTCCGCACTCACAAGCCCAGCACCAGCTGAGTTGCTCAGCGATACTCGGGCAATCTCGCGATAATCTCGTAGATCGATCACCGCCATGTCCGTGCCGGTTTCAGGGACAGCAAAGGCAAACATATCAAGCCAGCCTGTCACAATGGATTTTAAGGGGTAATCAAGTTCAACGACTGCAACGACGTCCAGAGTTCGCCGGGCAATCACCGTTACAGCGTGCCCTTCGCCATGTGGGACCAGGAAATGTTCGCCGTCTCCGGTGGCATAGGGGCGGCGCGGATCGGCCGCTATGTTCAAGCTGTCGTAGACTGTGTTTTGGGTCAGATCGAGGATCGCTAGTTGGTTCAAATCCGGTAGGGAAATTAGACCTGTGCCGCCATCAAGGCTGCGTGACATAGGCTCAAGCGGAACATTTGACGCCCCCTCAAGCACAATGGGGTCGTTCAGTTTGTTCTCGGCTAGGTCCAGAACGGAAATGTCACGAACGCCAGATTGTACTGCGTAAAGGTGCCGCCCGTGTCGCCCAAAAGTCATACCTTGGATTGCGCCAAGGCCTTCGGCCCGCGCGATTTCAGCGTTGTGCCGATGCCCCCAGACCGAAATCACACCGTCACGGCCACCATAGGCAATCGCATTGTCCAAGGGGTTCGCCACGGCCAGATCAGGGCGCATACCCAAGGGGTTGGTGATCGCAATCTCCCGTGCGGCTAAATCGATTACGCTGACCTGCTGCCCGATGGGGTCGGTTACAAACAAAGCATTGTAAAGGTCTGAGGCTACGACTGCGCCGATGTCGTGTGGAACATGCAGAATTGTCTCTAGCTGCCCATTCAGGATATCCACCGCTGCGATTTGGCCGCTATCTCCAGGGACAAATAGGAAGCGGTCGCCATAGACCAGTGGCGTTTGTTCAGAGGCCCAGAGCGACCCTGTGCGTAGAAAGCTCGTTGCAGTGACACCTGAGAGAAAGTTGCGACGCGTGAGGTTGGTTATTTTTTGCATCAGCTCAGCCCCAAAAAAGGATAGATCGCATCGCTAAGCGTATGGAAATTGTCGGTCACCAGCAGCACACCAAAGCCGACGATCACGAGACTACTGACCAGCCCGATGCCGCGGCGATATTTGGACACAGCTAGGATCAAGGGTTCAACACGGCTAAAAAAGAGCGCGGCCAGCATGAAGGGGATGCCAAGTCCAAGGGCAAAGGCCCCCATGGTGACCGCGCCAGTGAACGCCGATCCAAGCGCGCCGACGTATATGAAAAGAGTTGCGATGATGGCCCCGCCAAAGCAGCTCATGCAGCCAAGGTTGTAAACAATGGCGATCATCACATTGCCCAATGTGCTGCTGCCTTTCATGCGCTGCATGACCCCTGCACCGGGCAACTTGCACAGCATCGGGGCGTTGGCGCGAATGCCAAGCCACAGCCCGAACAAGATCACCAAAATGCCCGAGCCAACCGCCACGGAGCGTGAGTACATGGAAAAGGCGATTTGCGCCTGCTTGCCAAGCCCGCCAATCAGGGCGCCGGCTAGTGTGAACAGGATGATATAGCCAAGCACAAAGGCCGAGGCCGCCACTAAAATGCGCTTTTGAGCGACGCGGTCGACTTTCCCTTGGGAACTGATAGCTTCAGCACCAGAAGCGCTCATCGTCGCCATAAACACTACGGAAAGCTGCAACAGACAGGGGGTCAAAACAGCCGCCAACAGGCCAATGGACAGTGATGCGATGACGGCCCCACCAAAACCTGGTGCATCCAGAAGTTCCTGGGGAATGTCTTGGGGCAGCTCCCAGCCGAATGTGGTCATGACCGGCTGTAGCTTGTCGCCAAGTGTCAGCGAACGGTCCCAAGTGTGGCTGAGCATCAGACGCATTTCATCAAAAGAGCCATCTCCCAAGTAGGGCACGCCATTGGCGTCCACCTTGGGGAAGCTCACGATGGTCATCCGGTGATGGCTAACGTCCGAAGGCCCTTCAACGACTGTCGGCTCAATAGTTGTCCCTCCCACGCGCAGGCTTACCTTGGGAAGTCCTGAGGGCAGCAGCCCTGTGTGCACATCTTCGGTGAGAAAGAATACGTAGTTTTCGTCCGGACGGTATTGCTCGGTCATACGTCCGCGATCCGCGCGCTCAAAATACGCTTCATGCGCATAGAGCGCTTTGACTTCGATCCCACCGGGATAATACCACTGCCGGGTCAAGAACTCCGACAAGGTCGCCGCTTGCTCGCGACGCTCTTCCTGAACAGAGTCCCCTGTACGGGTCAGCATGTCTGCGCCATTCACGACATAGGGCAGCGCAAGCCAGGAAAACGCCAGCGCAGTCAAACCCAGAACAGCTAAAAGCAGTTTCATTGCCGAGAACTGCGTGGCGAGAATCTTGCGGGAATTCGGCAATCTCGCATTCAGCTCTAAATGTGCGGGTTGACGGGGCATTTTCGTGTTTCCTGACTTCAAACCAAGCGCTTCCACCCACCGGACACATGATGTGCACCGGTCAGCCCTGAGTTTTCAGGTGATGTGTGGAATCGAGTTGAGGTCAGCTTGACAAATTTCTATCCATAACGTCAAATCAGTTTAAATCAGATATCCATCAGGAAATTTTATGTATGTAAATCCGAAGCTCATGCTGCAACTGGTTGAGGTTGTCGAGCGTGGTTCGCTGACCGATGCGGCTGATGCACTAGGTTTGACGCAGCCAGCGCTATCGCGGAACATGAAAGAACTGGAACTGCAAGTCGGCGCCCAGTTGTTGGTACGGGGCCGTCAAGGCGCGCGCCTTACTGATCTTGGCGAGCATGCGTTCCCTTATGCCAAGTCCATAAATGACACGTTAAAGCGGTTCAGCGTCGAGATTGAGTCTTGGCGAGAAGGGCAAAGCGGAACATTGATCATTGGTGCAAGCCCATATCCAGCCTCACTCTTACCTAAGGTTTTGTCCCAGTATTTGGAACACCGCCCGAGTGTAACGGCGACAATGGAAGTAGGTGGGATGTATCCGCTGACCGAACGTCTGGCGATGGGAGAACTCGACCTGGTAATTGGACCAGTTGGGCCAACTTTTGCCACCAAAGATATCCAAACAGAACCTTTAATGACTAGCTCTCTTGGGGTCTTTTGCGGCGCCGATCACCCTTTGGTCCAAAAAAGTGAGATCACAAAACAGGATCTGGGAAAAGCGCGTTGGTTAAGCACTCCGCCTGACACGACGATGCGCAAAAAAGTCACCAGTATATTAGCTTCGATGGGTCTGAACTCCGTGAACTTCAACATTTCGGTCGACACGATTCACAGCGCAATCGAGATGATGGAAGTTGGCGACCATATTGGAATTTTTCCGAAGCTGCCGTTGCAAAAAGCAATCGATCGCGCCGCTGTTGTACAACTTCCAATCCATTTGGATATGGATGATTGGTCTATTGCCATCCACTATCGTGCAACTGGTGATATGCCCAAGCTCGCATCTGATTTTGCCAAAACGCTGCGAGAGGAATTCACATAAAAGGGCGACCACTCGTTTGTTCTATGCTAATCCCAGAAAACCAAATGAGGTCCTTATCTGGCCGGGCCAGTTTGGTTTTCCGCGCTTTGTCGGCCGCTAATTATTTGGGCGGCGGTTTCCGCTACAGTTAGAGTGTAGCCCATAGCACGCTGTGGTCGCTCAGCGTTGTAGCGTTTTCTGCAGAACGGTAGTGAATTGGTTTCTAAACCAAACGCTTAAGTGAGCGTGCAACGGGACACTAATGCCTGCCTGACGTCAGCACCCTCCGGACGGAATGGCCAAGATACCGCGTAAATTCCCGCATCTCTCGCAGATACGTCGTTTGTGTTTTGGGGTGCAGCCCCTCTATCCGCAGTACTTTGAGAAAGCGTTGGCACAACTTTGGTAAATATTGGTCCCATTCGAATCTACTGCAGGTATTGTAGCAACAGCCACCCGTCCGAAACCACGCACCTCTAGATTAGCGATGGAACGCCCGCAACAGGCCACAATTCTCGAATTTGCATAGCCCGCTTTGCTCGCTTAGCTGACGTTGGCACAATCCGCAGCGAAGGTCCGCTCTCCGCCCTTAATGTAGATCTGAAATGTCCGGTTAGTCTGCTAATTTCCGAAGCAAAATGCAAAAATTATTCTTCACATTCCAGACGCTCTCCACGACGCCATTTCTCCGGTGTAACAAACTTACCCTGCCACATGCCTCGTCTGTCACCTTTGGCTTCCTGCTGAACTTCCAGGTGCGTGTCTCTCATAGACGGCAAAGCTACTCGGACGAATCAAAAATTGCGACTGCACTTCTAAGAAAGCTATAATGGCAAATCTATTCACGCTGCGAGTCTGTTGACTTCCATTTCATAGCAGTTGACGCCCACGCCTCCATCATCCCTCGACGTTGATCTAAAAGGTCGGTTCGGTGATATGCCGCCTCTGTCGCGTTTTGGATCGTGTGGGCCAAGGCCCGTTCCGCAAGGCCTCTTGGATACCCATTCTCAGACGCCCAATCTCGAAAACTAGAGCGAAAACCATGGGCTGTAGCGGTTCTGCCAGGGGTATCGCTGGCGATTTTGTTGTCGCGTAAGATTTTAGTAGGGGTCATATCGCTGATTGGAGCGCGACCTGTGTTGGAGAATACCCATGGGCTGCCGTGTCGGAATGGTAGGCGATCTTGAAGAAGTTCGATTCCCTGATCGCTTAGAGGTACGCGGTGTTGGACACCTGCTTTCATGCGGTCTGCCGGGATAGTCCATATCCGTGTTTTGAAGTTGATTTCATCCCAGGTTGCGCCACGTACCTCGCCGGAGCGGGCAGCGGTCAGTATCAGGAACAAGAGAGCCTGCCGCCCCACGCTTTGACGTCGTGTGCCAAATAGCTTTTCGCACACTTCTGGCAACTCGCGCCAAGGCACGGATGGAAAATGTGCTACCCGATCTCGTTTGCTTTTTTGTTTGGGCAGCAATGCGTCAACCGCCGAAACCGGATTGCTCGTAGATAATTCGTGGGCAAGGCGCCACGTCATTACGCGTTCGCAACGTTGGCGCACGCGGCTGGCGGTTTCGGGTTTGGTGAGCCAAATGGGTTTCAAAAAGTCTGCAAAATCCGCTGTGGTAAGCTGGTCCACCCGCCGCTTGCCAATGCTCGGAAACGCGTAGGTCTTAAGCGTGTTAATCCACTGGGCACTGTGATTGGCGTTTTTAAAACCGGGAGCAAGATCGTCGTAAACTCGCTGGGCAGCCATTTCGAAGGTCACGATATCCCGTTCTCTTACTTGTGCGGCTTGCTCACGTTTGCGGTGTTCAATCGGATCAATGCCACTGTCGATTAACTCGCGTGCGTTGAAGGCCAATTTGCGGGCTTGGGCAAGGCCTATGCTAGGGTATGGTCCGAGGCCCATATCGCGGCGCTTTCCCGTTTCAGTTGAGACGAAACGCAGGATGAACTTCGCACCCCTGGCTTTCTTGCGGGATGCAGCGACAGGCCAGTTATACTCCCGACTCTCATAGGCTTGTCTCCAGGTTTTAGGCGGCGTGCTTTGGCGTCTGTCAGCAACTTCGGTCGTCCTTATGGTATCTCAGCCCCACATCCAGCCCCACACAAGAGCGGTGACAGATGGCGCACTCAAAAGAATTGCCGCGACAAGGGCAATCAAGACACGTTGCGAAAAAGCTGTAATTGGCGAGAGCATTAAAACAACCTGCAAGGACGAGGAAAGATTAAGAGGCAGCACGGACTCGCGCTGCCTCTATTAGGAAAGTTTAGAACTTGCCCATTTCTTTCAGGATTGCGCGGTTCTTCTCACGATGACGCCACGCCGCGCCCATGCTGTCTTTGAGAGCTTCAGGCATCATATCCATCGGCACGACAAGATCACTTTCAACCGGCCAGAATGGCAGGAGTTCTGGGTGATAACTTTCCGGGTAGTAAAGCTCTGGGTCCAGTTCTGTTGCCCGCACTTCGGCATTCTGAATGTCCTCCCGTGCATGGGGTGGCAAAGGAACAACCAGTTGCTCGTTGGTAAAGTCAAACTGAGGCGCGCGGACGTTGGGGAACTCTGGCAGGATGCCTTCGCGGACCCAGATTTGGTCCTTGGTTACATTCACGACAATTCCATCCGGGGCGCCGAAATGGAACGGACCTTTCCAGTGTTCCCGAATTTCTGCCACAGACTCTTCGAGCAGATATTTGTCGTAGCTCATATGCGTGGTCATAAAGAGGCGGGGTTGGATCAGGTTCGCAATATACCCTGCCGCATAAGTAGGCGTGTGATGGGTGTCGATGGTGTAGCGTGCGAGGAATGGTGGAACGCCTTGGACGCCCGAATTGATCTCAACCACTTCCTGCTGCTGTTCTGTGATGTAAACATCACAACCCTCTGCGTATTCGACATCAAGCAGGTTGGGCCGCCCATCGCCTGTCCAGACAAAGCACAGGTCGTTCCAATCCAGTCGATAGGCGGTTGCACCGTCTTTTGCATGGCTTCGCTGCCAGTGGCGGACTGTTACGCCGTTCTTGTCATAAATAACACCGCCGTTGTCGGCAAAATCGAATTCGTTCACTTCGATGTCCCAGCCCGTGCCAGTGGGGAAAACGCTAAACGCATCCCGGTGCCAAGCGGTCATCATCTTCATGCCTTCAACCATTGAGGCCGTACCGTATTCCGGCGTCCGCCCAGACGGTCCGTGAATGCGCAGCGGTTCATGCCAGCCGCCATTCCAAGTTCGGAACATCCAGAGGTAGGGCAGCGCGCCGAAGTGATCGACATGAAGGTGCGTAATGAACACATCGGTCAATTCATTGAGTGCAATGCGGGCTGCCTGATAGTTGGCAACCGAGCCTTCACCGATGTCAAAGATGAAGTTGTCTCCGTTGCCAAGCTCTACAAACACCGACGTATTCATCTGACCAGGCCGTAGAAGGGGCGCGGTTCCCATAAAGGTGATCCGCATTTCTTCGGGTTGCACTTCTTCAGTGCCGGGGAACCAGTTGGCAGCACTTTGAAGCCAAGGCTGAGGAGAAATCCCCTCAAACATCAGGCCTTCTTTCCAGCGCCCGTTTGGCACCCCGCCAAGCAATGCATTTTGAATGTCTTCCGGCGAAGAGGGCTCAGCAGGCGCCGGAATTTGCTGCGCAAACGCTCCTCCTGCTAACGCCATCGACGTCAGCGCTGCTACACCTAATGATCTTAGTCTATTCATTCTTTCCTCCTAAAGAAATTTTCGGAAAACAAAGGGTTTGGACACGCGTTAGAAATCAGCGGTATTGTTCGATATCGATGGCCGTCATGACGTAGGTGCTCTCAACATTGCGCTGGCCATCGGAGTAGGTCACAAGTTCGAGCTGTTGTTCCGACTGCAGCTCACCGACAATCCAGACTGGGTCATACATGCCGCGAATGGGGTAGCCCTGCGGGTAGCGCACGTGGATCAACTGGTTGGCGGCGGGTGGCGGCGTATGGATGCATGCGCCTACTGTGGGGACAAGCAAAAACTCGACTGCCAGGTCCCCATCCATTTCCAGAGGCAAAATGTAGCCGGGCATCCGCACAGTCTTATCCAGGACCTCCGGATTTGGGGCGCTAAACTGACGCGTGTGCTCCGCCATCATCCGTTCCCGCTCTGCAAAGAGCCAGTCAGGATCAAGTCCGCTGACTTCAAGCCTTGTACGAATTTCCACAGCTTGCGAGCGGGCAAAATCATTTGCGGTACCCGCTTCCTTGACTTCGATCCGGTAGAGCTTTGCGAGGTCGTTCTTCTGCCGGAAATCCAGAGCTTCAAACGGATTGGCGCCCGCCGAAACTGTCGGCACAAGATCGGCCCAACCAAGATTGCGCGGCTCTCCAGCTTGGCTCGTTGTCGCCAAAATGATCCCAATCAACGCCGTAAAAGAACGTCGAAGCGATTTTGCGCTACGGAAACGTTTTGTGAGTTCCCATCGTGACATTGTAGCCTCCACTAAGAGCGCGTTGAGCAACCGCTCAACCGCATCAATTCCTCTAATAATTCCTGCCGTATGCGAGCCCATTCGGCGCGTTCAATTTGACTGCCTTGAAACGCCTCTTCCTTGCGGCACGCTGTTTGGTAATCTGCAAATGCCTCTTTCAAGGCGCTATTCTCTGATAGAGCCTCGCGAATTTTTGCGGCGTGTTCTGGCAAGTCCTGTTCGAGACTGGGCATTGACTTTGCACCGTATGGAAATAGCATCAAAAACACCCTTAACGTGCGTGAAGCCGAACCAAACGGTAAGTAAGTCACAGTGAGTTAGGGGTGAGTTACCTTTGGGTGAAACCCAAAATAGGAATTGTTAACAAGTGCTTAGCCCGAATAAAACAACAGCCGTTCAAACCGAATTGGAAAAGGTCCTCGCCAGTACACCTTTCGCCAACTCGCCGCGCTTGCAGGCATTTCTCAACTATGTGGTTCAAGAAGCGCTAGAAGGGCGCGGCGCCGACATTCGCGGAAAATCCGTGGCGGTCGATGTCTATGGTCGAAAGCTAGAGGGCGAAGCAGGTCTGAATTTGGTGCGCGTGGAAGCGCGCCGCCTGCGGCGGTTGCTGGCCGAACACTACGGAGAGGACGGCAAAAAAGACCCTGTTATCATCACAATCGATCCGGGCGGGTATTGCCCCCGTTTTGAATTTCAGCCTCCGAAAGAACCAGCTCCAAACCTCCCGCCACCATCTTCCAAGCGGTCTATTTGGCTGACCACACCGACACTGGTAACCGCAGCTGGGCTTCTGGCTGCAGTGGCTGTGGTTGCGGTATTCCTGTTGCAGCCTTGGCAGCGAACATCTACGGCCGCAACACCGCATGATCCGTCTCGTGTCGCGTTGCGAGAGCACTCTGTTTTGTCTCTGCAGGCCAAAAACATTGCAGATCAGGCACGCGGGATGTTGTTTCCAATCTTTGACCGAAAACGACAAGAGCTTGCGCTGGGGATGTTCCAGCATGCGATTGAACTGGATGGCACTCTTCCAGACGGACATGCTGGCGCTGCGCAAACAATGACGGTGATTGGTTTGTTTACGCGCGACCGCGAAGCGGCCAGCGACATTCTTAAAGGCGCCCTTGCGGCGGCCAATCAGGCCTTGGAAATAGCGCCCGCAGATGCATGGGCAAATGGCGCTTTGGCGTTCGCTTTGGCGGCATCAGAGGAATACGATACAGCCATCAAACACGCAGAAATAGCCATGGATTTAGCGCCAAAAGATGGCCACGTGTTGGACTTGGTCGGCATGGCGGCAATCGTGGCAAACGAGCCCAAATTGGCAGCCGAGGCCAGCCACCCGGCGCTAACTCGCACTGGCTCTGGAAGATTTGGCTCGCGCAACATTTGGGCTGTGTCACAGCTTATGTTGGGAAACTATCCTGAGACGGTAGAGGCCTTCAATGGGGCGGCAGCTGCCGGGGCACCGGTAAGCCCGCCCTCCCTTCTGTTTCAGGCGGTCGCGCTCGATCAGATGTCTGAAACAAGCTCGGCGGAAACCCTAATGTCTGAGCTCAAATCAACTTGGCCTGACTTTCCGGCCGAATTCATCGTGGATGCGATGTTTGCAGATGGCTCTCAAGTCGAGAAAACTGTGCTGGAAATGTTGAAAAACACAGGGTTTTGAAATAGCAAAATGGCTACTTTCATTTTTGTGATGTCTGCGTTTTCGGGAGATTTCTTAGACAGCTATTCTTTCGCAAATAAGTCGACAAGACCGACGAAATTGCTTTGAGGTGGATGAGATGCCTGGTTCAGCCACGCATTAAGATATAGCTTGGACCACAGTAAATGACAGCAATACGTGCTGCAATTACAGCATCCTATGAAGGGACCAACGGCAGGAAAGGGCCGAAAACGGACGCGATCCGCTGTCGCCTTGAGCGACAGCTAAGCGCGGGAAGTTGACTTTGCAAAGTTTCGCCATCGGCCCTTACTCCCCGTTTTTTTAAGCCACTTCTCAGAACCCCCGCCCCCTCTGAACTTCTTCAAAAAATTCATCGCCAATGGCCTAAATTCCATGCGCTTAATGGCCTTCGCACCTCTGCCAATAGGACATGCCCATGTGTCAGCCCCGAGCGGTGGCGCATAAGCGACCTATTGTGTTCTCAATCAGCTGCCTTCCAAATGCTATCGGTGAAACACTTTTTGGGGAAAGATCTGCCCACTTTTTCAGTTTTGGCTTTGTTGACGGGTGTCTATTTTCTGTATCACGCTGCCGTTTTGCCAAACAGTCTGGAGCTCAATGGTGTCGCTGAGATGGACGATATTCGCCGCGGTACCGGGTAGAAGTTGACCTCCTTGGGCTTGTCCTATGACCGCTGCTGGGAGGCTCGTGGCGCGTGCTAATGCGCGCTCTAGGGGGTCGTGGCAGTGATTTATGATAAAGCGAACCGCGTCGGCTAATTCCAGATGCGCCCCGGCCAAAGTTCCATCTGCAAGCGTTAGGCGGTTCTTGGTACGGCGAATTTCGCGTCCGTTTAGCAAAAACGTTAATATGTCGGATCCGGCAGTTGCCATGGCATCGCTGACCAGAAAAACCTCGCCGGGGCCGGACTTGGCGCGCAGCGCGTTTAACATACTGGCTGGGTGGACGTGCACACCATCTGCTATGATACCAGCTGACAGTGCGCCCAATGCAAGTGCTGCACCAACAGTTCCTGGTTCACGGTTTCCCATCTGGCTTTGAGCGTTAAACAGATGGGTCACACAGCGGGCCCCTGCCTGTGCCGCCGCAGCGCATGTGGCATAGTCAGCATTGGTGTGACCAAGTGAGACAAGGATGCCGCTGGCCGCAAGCTGGCGGATTTGATCAAGCGTTACGCTTTCGGGGGCTAGCGTCACTTTCAGGACTGGCAGGCGGCTGGCAGCGCGAAGAAGGAGATCTAGATCGGCGTCGTTCATCTTGCGAATAAGAGCGCCGTCATGAGCGCCCTTGCGGTCAGGGCAAAGATGTGGGCCTTCCAGATGTAAGCCTGCAATGCCCGCTACGCCTTGCGCGATAGCGGCTTCAACAGCGTCAATTGCGCAGGACACAATCTCTGGTGTATCGGTGATAAGTGTTGGCAGGATTGTCGTTGCTCCAATGCGCGCATGGGCTTGAGACATGGTTTGAAGCGTTGCAACAGTCGGCGCGTCGTTGAACATCACACCGCCGCCGCCGTTGACTTGAAGATCGACAAATCCCGGAGCCAAAATCCCACCGTCCAAAGAATGCGCAACAGCGTCGGTAGGAATATCTGTCCGCGCCACCAATCCCGCGATTTTTTCATCTGCCAGCAACAACGCCTTGTTATAGACCAGCTGACCCTTCCACAGGATTGCTGCGCCAGTTAATGCTGTGCATTGGGAGTTCATAGTGTCTCTGTCACTTTCTTAAGATGGCGCGGGGCGTCGGGATCGATGCCGCGCGACGTCGCAAAGGCTTCTACCATGGAATAAAAGGAGACAATCAAGCTTAGAGGGTCGGTGATCGGGTGTCCGGTGCGTACGTACTCAAGTTGGGTTGCTGTTTTCACTTTGGACGTGGTGGCAAACACCTGCGCGCCTTTGGTCGCGATTTGGTCTGAGATGTCTGCCAACGGGGCTTCTGCGGCGTCTGCAGCGGCAAAGGCAAGGACGGGGAAGCCTTCGCCAACAATTGAAACGGGGCCGTGCAGAACTTCGGCGGAAGAATAGCTTTCGGCATGTAGTTGGCTGGTTTCCTTGAATTTTAGCGCGGCCTCATTTGACACCGCCAGCGCTTGACCGCGCCCCAATGTGAACAAAGATTGCTGCGCTCCAATCGCTTCGCGCACTTGTGGCCAGTTGATTTTAGCCGCTTCTTCCAAACGGGCGGGAAGATCGCGTAAGGCCGCCAAGAGGGCTGCGTTACGGTCCCACTCTGCCATCAGCCACAAACCAGCGACTGCTGAGGTGACAAAGGTTTTGGTGGCTGCGACGCTCAACTCGGGCCCCGCATGAATATCAAGGGTATGGGCTGAGGCGTGCGCCAATGGAGAGGAGGCATCATTGGTGAGCGCGACGCTCAGCGCACCGTCCTGTGTCGCGCTTTTGGCCATGGCTACAATATCGGGGCTTTGGCCGGATTGCGACACTGTCAAACAGAGGCTGCGATTAAGTTTAAGGGGCGCATGATAGACTGAAGCGACGGAGGGGCCGACAGAGGCCACAGGGATACCCAGCAGTATTTCGGAGGCATATTTGAGATAGGTGCACACATGATCGGAGGAGCCGCGTGCGACCGAAATGATCATCGGAGGATTCAGCGTGCGGACAGCTTCTGCAATGCGGCGAACATCGTGGGTGCCTGCAGTTAAGAGCCGCTCGACCGCTTCGGGAATTTCAACGATTTCGCGGCGCATTCGGGTGATTTGGGATTGCATGATGGCTCCTATGAGTTTGCCAGCCGCAACTCTGCTACAAAGTCGTAGGCGTCGCCGCGATAGATGGAGCGGGTGAATTCGACCACCCGTCTGTTTGCAAGGTAGGATGTGCGCGCAATGCTTAACCCTGCGGTACCCGCAACAACGCCCAGCAAGTCTGCGTCATCGTCTTCCAGATTGATCGCGGAGATTCTTTGAAGTGCGCGAACGGGACGGTTCCCGCTGCTTTCCAGAACTTCGTAAAGTGAGGTTTCCACTAGCAAAGGGTTCGGTAGAATATCGGTTGGCAATGAGGCCCTTTCGATTGCCATTGGACGCCCGTTGGCGCGCCGCAAGCGTTCTACACGGGCCACGGAATCGCCTGATGCCAAAGCCAGCGCCATGACTTCTTCCGGGGAGGGCATATGTAATCCGCGCCCCAGCCATTCGCTGGAAGCATCGAGTCCGCGTCGGCCCATGTCTTCGGTAAAGGACGTCAATCGCGATAGCGATTGTTCAACTTTGGGCGTGCCGTCGGAAACAAAGCTGCCTGAGCCCTGCCTTTGCACGATGATGCCGCGATCTACTAAGTCCTGCATCGCGCGACGCACCGTGACGCGCGACAGTCCCGTCAGGCTGGCGATTTCTCTCTCGGCAGGCAGCGGGGAGTTCTTGGGAAGTAGCTCTTGCTCAATGCCTTCTTTCAGTCGCTGCCGAAGTCGAACGTAAAGCGGTCCTGATGTCGTGTCTAACCACCCGTCAGGCATGAGGAATTCATCAATCAACACGTCAGATTTCCTTTGTCTTCCTGTGCAAACATGCGGGCAAGCCTAAGCGCGCCCTCAATGGCGTCGCCCTGCGGGGGAGACATCGCATCGGTTATGTCTGTCGGTAAAAAGGTGGTATAATGCGGCGCAACGCTTCCTGTTAGGCAGACCAGCTCTCCTGGCTTGCGGCCTAGGGCTGTTAGTCCTGCACATATATAGTCGGCCCCCTCGGAAAGAAGGGATCGGGCGTGCGGGTCATTTTGTTGTGCCGCAGCAGTTACCATTGGGGCAAGCTGTCCGAATTCAGCAGGCTTTGCGGCGGACACAAAGCGCAAGACATCTGCTGCGCCCCGCTCAAATTTGGCCAAACACGCCGCCGTGAGCGGGGTGGGAGGCAAAATCCCATCAAGAACGTGCAGGCAAGTTTGCAGCAGCCTTCGACCGAGCCAAGCGCCGGAGGCCTCATCTCCGACCTGAAAGCCATACCCGCCGATCAACTGGATACCTTGTTGGGACTGGCGTGCGAGAAACGACCCCGTTCCAATGCCAATGACCGTCCCATCGTGTGTACCCAGTGCGCCGGCAACTGCGCTGCGGCGATCATCTTCGACGTTCACGTGGTTCAGGGGGAGTTGGCGTGCGATGGTCTCGGCGACGTCTGTGTCAAATACTCCAGCGAGACCCACATATGCTGGGGTGCTGGCGAATTCTTCCGCTGAAATGCCAACTCTTAGGCGCAGCATCTCCAGCCCTTGTTGCAGAGTCTCAATGGCTGCCTTAGGGGCGGAGAATACATTGGCCGATCCCCGCTCCAGCATCTCGCGACGTTGGGGGGTTTGATACGCAAATCGACAGAAGGTCCCGCCGCCATCGATTGCAATTAAATTAGAGATCGGTGAATCGTGCATATAATACCATTACAATACCTTTTAAGAAAAACAAAGACCTTCTCTGTGTGGCGAGGATGAAATTTGGAAAAAACGCCGAAAAAATGCATTTTGAAAATAAGTTGTAGACAAATGGTATTGCAAAGGTATTAAATTGATCCATCACGGGAGGGGATTCATATGGCTGCCGACGCGCCTAAGACGGAATGCGCACATGTTCAGGCGCAGGGGTTGGACTTGCGGGGTGACGCGGAAATACTGCAGTCGCTTTTGTCGGCTCAACAAGAAGCGCTGGGCGCGCTTTCAGCGGTATTGCCTGAGATTTCGCGAGCAGCACAGATTGTTTCGCAGGCAATTTTGGCGGGCGGTCAACTATATTATGCGGCGGCCGGATCGTCGGGGCTTATGTGTCTTGCAGATGGGGCAGAGATTCCGGGGACATTCGGCATTCCGAGTGATCAGATCCAGATTTGTATGGCCGGTGGAGCGCCGGTTGGGGCTTTGATGCCGGGTGGCACAGAAGATGATGGTGATGAGGCATTTCGCGCCGCTGTCGGAGTGCGCTCGAAAGACATTGTTATTGCAGTCTCAGCGAGCGGGAGTACGGCCTATCCATTGGCCTTCGTGCAGAGAGCCAGTAGCCAAGGCGCGCGCGTGATTTGCATTGCGAATAACGCAGGGGCAAAACTGTTTGAGCATGCTGATGTTGCAATTCTTCTCGATACGCCCGCAGAAGTGATCGCAGGGTCGACCCGTCTGGGGGCTGCGACGGCACAAAAAGCGGCCTTGAACATGATCTCAACGTTGATGGGGATCCGGTTGGGGCATGTTTATGACGGCATGATGGTTAATGTTGTCGCTGACAACAAAAAATTACTGGGGCGTGCCGAGGGTATTGTCTCCGCCATCGCACAGACGTCCTCGCAAGAAGCGCAAGAGTGCCTGCGGGAGGCGGGTGGAGATGTGAAGGTCGCCGTTTTGATCGCGTCCGGTGCGCTGGGGGTTGAGCAAGCCAAAGAGATTTTGGAGCAGGAGCACGGTCAATTGCGCGCCGCTTTGGCGCGCCTAGAGGCCTAGCCGCGTTGCGGCGTGAGTGAATTAACCAGGGAGAGAGAAATGAAACGTAACCTTTTGACTATGGCCCTTTTGGGCAGCACGGTATTGGGCAGCGCTGCCGCCGCCGATGTCACCTTGACGATTGAAAGCTGGCGCAACGACGACCTGACACTGTGGCAGGATAAAATCATTCCGGTTTTTGAGGCGGCCAACCCCGGTATCAAGGTGAAGTTCACCCCGTCAGCACCAGCAGAGTATAACGCAGTTCTCAACGCCAAGCTGGATGCAGGCTCTGCAGGTGACTTGATCACATGTCGCCCGTTTGACACGTCGTTGCAGCTCTATGAAGCCGGAAATCTTGCGGACCTCAGCGATCTTGGCGGCATGGCCAATTTTTCAGATGTCGCAAAATCCGCATGGCAGACGGATGACGGAAGTGCGTCGTTCTGTGTCCCCATGGCCTCGGTGATCCACGGCTTTATTTACAACAAAGAAGCCTTTGATGAAGTTGGTGTTTCGGTGCCGCAAACCGAAGCCGAGTTCTTTGCTGCGTTGGATGCATTCAAAGAAGACGGATCATATTTGCCGATGGCGATGGGCACAAATGATCAATGGGAAGCCGCAACGATGGGCTACCAGAACATCGGTCCAAACTATTGGAAAGGGGAAGAAGGTCGCTTGGCGCTGATCTCGGGTGAGCAAAGCCTGACTGATGAGGCTTGGGTTGCGCCCTATCAAACTCTGGCCAAGTGGAATGCCTATCTGGGCGACGGTTTTGAAGCACAAACCTATCCAGATAGTCAGAACATCTTTACTTTGGGACGTGCTGCCATCTACCCAGCTGGGTCGTGGGAAATCACTGGTTTCAATGCGCAGGCTGAGTTTGAAATGGGGGCCTTTAAGCCACCGGTCATGAATTCAGGCGACACGTGCTACATTTCTGATCACACAGACATCGCGATGGGATTGAACGCGGCCAGCCCGAATGCCGAAGCTGCGCGCACCTTCCTTGACTGGATGGGCACTGCAGAGTTTGCCGAGATTTACGCAAATGCGCTGCCTGGGTTCTTTAGTCTCTCTAGTCACGACATTCCGATGCAAGATCCACTGGCGCAAGAGTTTGTAAGCTGGCGCGGGGAGTGTGAATCAACCATCCGCTCGACCTATCAGATCTTGTCGCGTGGCACGCCAAATCTTGAGAACGACACTTGGAATGCTTCGGCTCAGGTCATCAAGGGCGCAGAGACACCGGAAGATGCGGCGGCGCGCCTGCAGGCTGGTTTGGCAACTTGGTATGCACCGCAGCAATAAGCGCGGTTAGGAACAGACCCTGGGCCGGCCTTTGTGCGGCCCGGGATCATCGAAATGGGGGGCATCATGAAATTTCCAAAGATCAAATGGCATATCATTGTGTTTTTGGCACCTGCGGTGTTGGTTTACACAGCGATCATGATTTTCCCGCTGTTTAATACGTTGCGACTGGCGCTGTATGTGGAAGTTGATCAGATGCGCGTGTTTGCTGGTTTGGAGAATTTTCGGCGTTTGTTTGGTGACCCTATCTGGGCCGATCAGTTCTGGAACTCGCTTGGCAACAACCTTTGGTTTTTTGTGGTGCATATGCTGGTGCAAAACCCCATTGGCATTGCCTTGGCTGCGATCTTGAGCCACCCGCGCTTGCGGTTTGCAGCTCTATATCGCTCGGCCATTTTTATTCCGACGATCCTGAGCTTTGTGATTGTCGGATTTGCATGGAAGTTGATCCTGTCACCCATTT
The DNA here is from genome assembly GCA_900143615.1 of Rhodobacteraceae bacterium Alg231-30. Lineage (GTDB taxonomy): Bacteria > Pseudomonadota > Alphaproteobacteria > Rhodobacterales > Rhodobacteraceae > Shimia. The sequence goes on along the minus strand of FREU01000001.1, from coordinate 146,014 downwards.
GGGGCATCGCGCCAGATATGCTGGATGCTGTTGGATTGAAATCCCTGTATGCGCCATGGTTGGGCAAGGAAGAATACGCTCTGACCACATTGGCGCTGATTTCAGTTTGGCAGTTTGTCGGCATACCACTGATGCTGATTTACGCCGCGCTGCTGTCAATTCCCGAAGAGATATTGGAAGCCGGTGAAGTGGACGGGATTACTGGGAGTTCAGCTTTTTGGAAAATAAAGCTGCCGCTGATATTGCCCTCCATTGGCATCATCTCGATCCTGACTTTTGTTGGAAACTTCAACGCGTTTGATTTGATCTATACCGCTCAAGGCGCACTTGCGGGGCCGAATTTCTCAACCGATATCCTTGGCACGTTTATGTATCGAACGTTCTTTGGCTTTCAGCTGCAATTGGGTGATCCGCATATGGGATCTGCCATTGCAACCGCCATGTTCGGGATCATTCTCATCGGCATCTGTATTTACCTGTTTGGTATTCAGACCCGCCTGCGCCGCTACCAGTTCTGAGGAGGGTGACCAATGAACAAAGCCCGCAGAAATCCACTAAATACCGCGCTCGCGCATGTGGTCTTGATAACCTATACCGTGATAGCGCTGTTTCCGGTTTTTGTTATCCTGATCAACAGCTTTAAAACCCGCAAAGCGATCTTTCGTGAGCCTTTGGCGATGCCGAACGCGGACAGCTTTTCGTTGATCGGCTATCAGACGGTTCTAAAGCAGGGGGATTTTTTCCTCTACTTTCAGAACTCGATGATTGTCACGGTGGCGACGTTATTCTTTGTCTTGTTGTTTGGCGCGATGGCGGCGTTTGCGCTGGCTGAGTATCGTTTTAAGGGCAACACGTTGATGGGGCTTTATCTGGCGCTGGGTATTATGATTCCCATTCGCATTGGTACGGTCGCCATTCTGGATCTGATGGTATCTACAGGTCTTGTGAACACGTTGATGGCGCTGATTTTGGTTTACACGGCCCAAGGGTTGCCGTTGGCGGTGTTCATTCTGTCTGAATTTATGAGGCAAGTCAGCGATGATCTAAAAAACGCGGGTCGGATTGACGGGTTAAGTGAATACACGATCTTCTTCCGCCTCGTGCTGCCTTTGGTGCGGCCATCGCTGGCGACCGTTGCGGTGTTTAATATGATCCCGATCTGGAATGATCTTTGGTTTCCGCTCATTCTGGCACCAGCCGAGGCCACGAAAACGCTGACCCTTGGCAGTCAGGTATTTATCGGTCAGTTCGTGACTGACTGGAACGCAGTTCTATCGGCGTTGAGCATGGCGATCTTGCCGGTAATGATCCTCTATATGATTTTCTCACGCCAACTGATCCGCGGAATAACATCAGGAGCAGTCAAATGACGCGTGTTCTGATTGCAGGTTTGGGCAACATGGGTTTCTCCCATGCAATGGCCCATCACACCAATCCCGACGTAACAATTGTTGGACTGGTCAACCGCTCGGGCACCACCGCTGCGGCGCCGCTGGAGAGCTATCCGGTGTATAGCGACTTTGCCGCCGCTTTGGAGGCGAGCAAACCGGATCTTGTGGTCATAGCCACCTATTCGGACACCCACGCCGAATACGCAATCGCAGCAATGCAAGCTGGCGCAGATGTGTTTGTCGAGAAGCCTCTGGCAACGAACGTAGAGGATGCGCGGCGTGTGACAGATGTCGCAGCCAAGTTGGGTCGCAAACTGGTGGTCGGCTACATTCTGCGTCACCACCCCAGTTGGCAGCGCCTGATTGCCGAGGCACGAGCGTTGGGTGGGCCTTTTGTATTTCGTATGAACCTGAACCAGCAATCCTCTGGCGCGACATGGGACACCCACAAGGCGTTGATGGAAACGACATCACCCATTGTCGATTGTGGCGTCCATTATGTCGATGTCATGTGCCAGATAACCGATGCCACTCCGGTGCGGGTGAATGGAATGGGGCTACGGTTAAGTGAAGAAATCGCTTCTGACATGTATAATTACGGTCAGTTTCAGGTGGTTTTTGAGGACGGTAGTGCCGGATGGTATGAGGCGGGCTGGGGGCCGATGATGTCGGAAACCGCGTTTTTTGTGAAAGACGTGATCTCGCCAAACGGGGCTGTTTCAATCATCGAGAACGATAAGTCTGGCTCTGATGATTTGGACGGACATACCGCAGTTGGAGGCTTGTTGGTGCACAGGTTGGGCGGCGATGAGCTGATCGCACTCCCAGACGAGCCTGGCCATCAAGAACTCTGCGACGCGGAACAGGCCTATGTCTTGCGTGCAATTTCAGAAAACATCGACCTGACACGGCACATGTCTGATGCCGTACAGTCCCTTGCAATTTGTCTGGCTGCCGATGAAAGCATCCGCACCGGCCGCCCAATCGATCTTACCGGAGGCTGATTTATGACCGCTCTCAAACTGACCAATGTGTGTAAATCCTTTGGCGAAGTCGAAGTCCTGCGCGACATTAACCTGGAAGTTGAAGACGGCGAATTCGTTGTTTTTGTTGGCCCCTCCGGTTGCGGGAAATCGACCCTGCTGCGTGTTATTTCGGGTCTGGAAGACGCTACGTCGGGCACCATTGAAATTGGGGCAGATATCGTCAATCAGGTCTCGCCGTCCAAGCGCGGGATCGCGATGGTATTTCAGTCTTATGCGCTTTATCCGCATCTGACTGTGCGGGACAATATGGCGTTGGCGCTAAAACAGGAACGCAAACCAAAAGATGAAATAGCCGAGCGGGTAGCCGAGGCGGCGCGCATGCTGTCGTTGGGGGACTATCTGGATCGCCGCCCATCAGAGCTGTCAGGTGGGCAACGCCAACGGGTCGCAATCGGGCGCGCCGTTGTGCGCGAGCCCAAATTGTTTTTGTTTGATGAGCCACTGTCAAATCTCGACGCCGCCTTACGTATGAATACGCGCCTTGAAATCGCGCGCCTGCATCGGCAACTCAGCGCAAGCATGATCTATGTGACGCACGATCAAACCGAAGCCATGACATTGGCGGACAAGATCGTTGTTCTCAAAGATGGCCATGTGGAACAAGTTGGCGCGCCCATTGAGGTTTACAACAACCCTGCAAATCGTTTTGTGGCAGAGTTTATTGGCTCTCCGGCGATGAACTTTATTCCGGCGGAACGGTTGGGCGGTGTGGCGGGGCAGCAGATTGGCGTGCGTCCGGAATACTCAAAGATCGGCGAGACAGGTCGCATAGAGGGGCAAGTCATCCATGTCGAAAAATTGGGAGGGGACACCAATATTTTAGTCGACGTGGGCAGCTCGTCCACCTTTACGGCGCGCATGTTCGGGCAGTATGAAATTGAAACAGGTTCCCATATCGGGATTGATTTTGAAGATGCGCATTGTTTGAGGTTTGATGCGCAAGGCAACCGCGTGTGATTTGTGACGAATGAAGCCACCTTTGAGTGAGCCAACGGAATTTTCTTAAAACGTTCGATGCGTGTCACCCTAGACACCTCACTGTATAAGCTTAAAGCAGGTAATTTGCGCGCCAAGTACAGATAAATGCTGTGTTCTTGAACGTTTTTGTCCCTTGATCGAACTTGCCCACATCAAGTGCTGAATACACTGGATAGCATTAGGAATGAGGCGCTCGTGCCAGCAACGCATTCGGTACGCCTAACGTAGCAGGCCACGCCACTGACATTGCGGCGACTGCCGGGTTTGAACGCAGAATTAAGAGCTGTTGCGAATAGTTTAATACCAGTCCAATTCACTGACCTCGATCAGGGCCGAATAATATCGGCCAAATGCTACAACGCCAATCGAGGTGATTGCGTCCGCACGTGGCGTCTTTGCCAGTAAGCGGTCTTTGCAAAGTCGAGCGAATAGCCCGAAGCGGACCTTCACGTGCCGGACAGTGAAGGTCCGAATTGGCGGTAAAAAAAATCGGTCTCAAACGAGAAGCCTCCAATGAGTGGCTGCCTTTTGAGCCCACCCAGCGCAACTTAGTCTTACGGTCATGCGTCAAATATCAAAAACACATAGGTCATGAAGGCGGCCAGATGCACGACACCCTGAAGCGCATTAGTGCGGGTGCCGACAAAGGTCAGGATGCTGATCCCCATTGTCAGGGCCAAGAGCACGATTTCTGCGCCGCCGAGCCCAAGTTCAATGGGAAGCCCGACAAAATGTGCCGCGATCAGCACAGCAGGCACAGTCAGGCCTATGGTTGCCAAAGCTGACCCCAGACAGATGTTCACGGCCCGCTGCAGTTTGTTGGCCCGCGCAGCATCCAGCGCGGCGAGGGCTTCGGGTGTCAGGATCATGGCTGCAACCAGAAAACCACCCAGCGCGACAGGGGCGCCAAATTCCAGCAATTTGAAATCGACAAACAGCGCCAACTTTTTGGACATCAAAACCAGGGGCAACATCGCCAGAACCAACCAAAGAACATGGAAGCCGATGCTTTTTGTTTCCAAATGATGCGCATCCGTGCCGCCGGTCGTTGGCAGGTCTTCCTCAGGCTGTCGAAAAATCTCGGGTTTGCCGGTGGTTTGATAGACAAGGAAAATCCCGTAGAGCACCACGGACATGGTGATCATGAAGACAGTTTGCAGAGCCGAAAGACCACCGCCCGGAGCGGATGTGGTGAAGCTCGGCAAGACGAGGCTGACGATGGCCACAGGCAGCAGCACCACAAGGTAGGCATTGGCGCCCGAGAGGTTAAACACCTGCAGCCCGTGTCGCAGCCCCCCAATCAACAGGCTGAGACCAACCAGACCGTTCATGACAATCATCAGCACGGAAAACATCGTGTCGCGTGCCAGTGTCGGGTTGTTGTCCCCGGTCAGCATAACCGCTGTGATCAGAGCCACTTCGATGCCGATCACCGACAATGTCAGGATCAACGTGCCATAAGGCTCGCCAAAGATGACAGCCAGACACTCCGCGTGGTGCACCACGCGGAAGACCGCGGACAGCATCACGCCGAAAATGCCGCCCAGCAAGAGCCAGGACATGCTGGAGCCCATGGCCGTTGGCTTGATGAGGTCACCGGCAAAGGTCATGGCAACAAATACCAGCCAGATGAGCAGAGTGGCTTTTTCTGCGCGAAAGATGTTTGTGGAGGCGGTGGTCATGGTGGTCTCCTGTCTTACCGTTTCTGGGTGGGGACGGAATTGAGGCTGGTGGTTACGGTCGGCTTAAAGTGGGTTTGTTCCGCTTTGGCTGCCGGGGCCGCTGTTTTGATCCGGAAAGCGGTGAAGCCCGCGAAGGCGGCCATCGTAAGCACAAGCATCCAGCCCATTGCCGCATCCCCAAATACCGCCGAAAGCGCGCTGGTCATGAGGGGGCCTGCGATGCCGCCGATGGTGAAGACAAACAGCATTGTGACGGCACTGGACGCGACATAGACGGGAACAGCGCGATCCATCGCGTGGGCCAAAAGCAGCGAGTAGAGAGTAAGCATCGAGCCGCCCAGCAGGATCAATCCGGCGAGCATGGCAATGTATAGCGGTGTGCCCACGATGGCGGCATGGCGCGCACCGTCGCCAGTCGTGAAAGTGGCGAAGGCCGCAAGAGTGCCAGTTGCGATTGTTGCCGTCACTACAATGACGCGGCGTCGGTCCATGCGGTCTGACAAAAATCCAAGCGGATAGAGAAAAAGAATACGTCCGACGTAAATCACAGCGATGCCAATGGCGACATCCGCAGCGTCAATGCCAATGACCGCCGCCTGATACGGAACAACATTCAAAAACACGGTGGACACAATGCCTACGGTGAGCGCGCCGAAGGCGGCAGTGGGCGCGTCTTGAAGCAGCGCCTTAATACGCACATTTGCCCGCTCTTTGCCCTCGGGCGGCGTGCTGGGCGTAGCGGCGATCACCACGATGGCCAGACAGTAGAGCAAGGACATCAGCACAAAGGACTGGTTCAGGTCGTCGGGTGTCACGATGACGAGAACCTGACTGAGAACCGACATCAGCCCCAAAATGATGGCAAACACGGCAAGCAGGCGACCACGCGACTTTTCTTCGACTGTTTCGCTGATCCAAGCGTCACCGATGGCAAACAGGCCTGCGGTTGCAACCCCAGTCATCAGGCGCACGAATAGCAGCGTGGGCTCGTTGTCGGTCACGGAGAATAGCAGGGCGGCGGCGGTACAGATGGCCGCCGCCGCGGAAAACGCACGAATATGTCCAATGCTGGTGATCCAGCCTGCAATGTAGAAACAGCCGATCAGGAAACCCAACGAATAGGCCGCAGGTGCCAGCGCCGCGATTGTCTGAGACGCGCCGGTTTCGGCAAAATAGAGCGCGACGATGGTGCCTGACGCTGCGGTCACCAGCTGTATCGCCGCGACCGCGATGAACAGGTATTTCAGAGTGTGGATTTGATCGCTGAACCGGGCCATGGAGCTGCTCCAGAGAAAAGAGGAAAAGTGGGCCGCGCCGGATGCGCGACCTGTTTTAGTTTGGCAAGCTGACTTTGACGTCGACGTTCAGGCCGGGAATGAGGCCGCGCTCAAGATTTGGGATTTCTGCCCAGATGCGCAGAGTTTCGTCCCCAACCAGCACGCTTTCAGAAAAGAGCACACGGCCATTTTGCGCGAGTGGCTGGACATCACCGGGCAAATGCACGTCGATCTGAAAGCGCTCCATCAGCGCGCTCAGGCCCTCTGGCGTCGACTGGTCCAGCGCGATCAGAGATTTATACGGCATTCCGTACACAACGCGGACCGTGTCCGTGTGCACAATCTGCGCCAGCGCTTGACCGTTTTCTATGTCCAGATAGGTGCCCACCTGTTTGTGGGCGAGCCCAATTTGCCCAGAAATCGGCGCCCTGATCTGTGTGGAGGCCAGCTCAAGCTCCGCCAATGCGCGGTGCGCCTGCGCCTCTTGCAATGCGACCTTGGCCAGTATCAACCGATCCATAGCGTCCTGAACGGCCTGTTCAGAAACCGCATCGCGCGTGCCGAGTTCTGCCAACCGTTTTGCCTCGGCCTCTGCAGTTGCCAATTCGGCCTCTCGACGGATTTCGACCGCGCGGCTGGCGGCGAGCTTTTGGTCGTAAGCCGGCGCCGCAATTTCAAACAACAATTGGCCTTGCTCAACAGCATCGCCCGGCTTGAAATGCACCGCCGTGAGGATGCCGCGCACCGAATTGGCCACCAGCGCGCTCTCACTAGGCTCAATCCGTCCGGGAAAGGTCTCCACTGCGAGCATATCGGTAAAGTCTTTCGCTGGCTCTGCGTGGGCAACTTGCGCTGCCAGAAGGCCAGATAGCAGAAGCGGGAGTTTCGCAAAAACGGTCATGGCGGGTCACTCCAGATGCTGGTCAAAGAAGGTGTTGAGCTCACGCCAAGCGTCATGGGTCTCTGGCGCGTTCACGAAGAAACCCGCCATGTAGTCACCGTGTGATTGCCCATCATAGACGTGCAGATCGGCGGCAACCCCGGCCGCGCGCAGAGCGCGGTGCATGCGCACCGTGTCGCTCAACAAAAGGTCACGTGTACCGGTCAAAAGAACCGTCGGCGGCAGGTCGTCCAGATTGGCATAGATCGGGGACAGATGTGGGTGCATGAGGTCGGTACCGTCCGCATATATGTTAAACGTACCTTCGATCACGCCTTCGCGCGCACCAAGCGGATCAAGACCCTGCAACGTGATCCAACTGTCCGACGTCTGCGCCATATCCACAGCGGGCGTGCCGGCCATAACCGCACCCGGCAAAGGGGCACCCATGTCGCGCAGTTGCAAAACCGTCGACAGCGTCAGGTTGCCCCCCGCAGAGGTGCCAAACATCGCAACCTTGGCTGGGTCATGATCCCTGATAACCTGCTGCCACACGGCGATCACATCGTCTGTTGCGGCCGGAAAAGGATGCAGCGGTGGGCGGCGATAGTCGACAGACACTACTTCAACACCCAAACCATGCGCCATCCAGATCGCTTCGGCCATGGCAGCCTCCCCACCATTAAAGACAAAGGCGCCTCCGTGCACATGCACAAAAACAGTGTCCGCCCACCGGGGGTCAATAGTGGTTGGCGTGACACGGTAGGTTGTCACCCCTGCCACGTCCTCGATGGCGAATTGAGCACCGGTCAGCTCAAGCAAACGTGCGACCCCTTGCAGGGAAGCAGCGTCAAACTCAGCTTGCAACGCAAGCCATTGCTCGGTGGACGATGGCGAGTCAGCATGCACAGCAACTTGACGGCTTCCGATCAGCTTGGCCATTTCCGGGGACACACCCACAGGAACCGGTGCGGTCCGCGCCGCCATTGGCAGCTCTTCAATCACGTCGGCGGCACTGTCTGCGGTCGCTATCGCGGGCACTAAAAGAGCTGCAATCAGCGCGCTTGTCAGAACAATTTTCAGGATGGAACGGCGTGTCATGTCAGGTTTCCAACTCTCAGTTTGGGTCGCTTGTTTCTCTAAACTGGAGGTAATTTCCGGAGGGAGGCCTCGCCACTTCCAAAAGTGATCATTTCACGACAAACTGCCCGTCATGGACACGGTTTTGCAAAGCACCTTGGCGTTTCGCCCCGCGCTTCTACAACTTGATCAAATTGCGTCGCCGCGGGTGACCGAACATGCACTGAAAGAAGCCGGGCTGTCGCGGGCCGTCATGGAGGGTCCGCCAGTGTTCCTTCCCTACCGGCTTCAGGCCCGGTTCATGCAAGCCGCCAGCCTGAAGCTCTCCGAAAAACACATTGGCGCCTATATTACGCAAGACTTCCATTACGCCGCCTTTGGGGCCTACGCAGACTATGTGCTCGGCGCGCCGAGACTGGATGTGGCCTTGGCGCGGGCCGAAAAAATCATGCCGTTCCTGCAACGGGGATCTGTAATGCGCACCCGCGTGGCTGGAGACCATTTTGTACTTGGGTTTGATGCCATGCTCGGCGGAACCGCCGGGGCAAATTTGATCGATCAGGACCTGCCGTTCGTGCTGCAAAGTGCGGTCCGCGAGTTCTGCGGCCGCAGGTGGCGGCCGAGTTGGGTGGAACTGCCTGAGATGCACCGAGGCACCGAAACCGCGCTGCAGTACATCTACAATGTCGAGGTGCGCGTCGGGGGATCCGCCGCCAGCATTGCGATCCCTCTGTCAGAAATCGAAACCCCTAATCCGCGGACAACCGACGCGCGGCTGGCGATGACGTTGGCAGGTATCCGGGATGTTCGCTCGCGCCAAACGCCTTCAACCACCAAAGAGGTGGTTGGGAACGCCTTGCGCGCGCAACTCGCCATGGGGCATGCCGACATCGAAACGGTGGCGTCCACATTGGGTATCAGCGTGCGCAAGCTGCAACGGCACCTCACTGCGGAGAACACCAGTTTCAAAGAGATCCGTGTGGCCGAACAGACTGACCGCGCCAGAGCGCTGCTGTCGAGCACTGATCTTTCTGTCGCGGAGGTTGCCTTCAATCTTGGGTTCAGCGAGGTCAACAGCTTTCGCCGCACATTTGCCAGCTGGTTTGGCATTTCCCCATCTAAGTTTCGCAAATTGAGCGGTGCGTAGGTAGCAAGGCCTCTAGTTTGGCCATCTTCGGCTCCGTCGCTCTTAGATCAGACACCCCTCGGACGAAGAGGTCTCTAAGGCGAAAAGGCAGGGTTTCCCCCGCCTCTTCATATGAATAGCTCCAAATATGCGCGCACCGGATCAGCGGCCGCTTTCGTCACCCGCAATCAACTTACGGCGCAGCCAACCCGAGAACCAATCCATCGCCATGACCATCAACACAATCAACACGATGTAATAGGCTACCTCTTCCCAATCCTTTTGGGTGATCATCGCCTGCGTCAGCATCAAACCAATACCACCGCCGGTAATTGCACCAATAATGGTCGCGCTGCGGGTGTTACTCTCCAGATAATACAGAATCTGGCTCAACAGCACCGGCGTCACCTGCGGGATCACCCCAAATCGATGCCTCTGCACCGGCTTCGCCCCCGTGGACTGAATGCCTTCGATCTGTTTTTCATCCACGTTTTCCAAGGCTTCAGAGAACATTTTCCCAAAGCTACCCGTGTCTGTGATCAAGATCGCCAAAGCCCCTGTCAAAGGTCCCGGTCCAAAGGCCCGCGCCAAAACGATGGTCCAGATCAGCGCATCTACACCACGGAAGAAGTCAAAGAAACGACGTGTCACCTGACGCAAAATCACGAAGGGGCTGAAGTTCTTGGCCGCCATAAATGCCAGAGGGAGTGCCACAATCGCGGCCCCCATCGTGCCGAGGAAAGCCATCAGGATCGTCTCAAACAATGCCCATGCCACGTCGCCATGACGCCACATCTTGTTGGTCCAGAAATCCATCCACACGTCCGAGGCTTCTCCGCCCAGCGCGCGTGCCATGACTTCGCCAAACCCAAGGCCGTGATACGGGCTATCCAAAGTGAAAAAGAACAGCTCCCAGCCCATGAAATAGCGAAATACCTCGGTACGGTTGCGGGTCACCGACAAGCGCCCCGCTTCGGTTGTGATTGCAACGCGGTTTTTGGAGGCGTTGATCCACTCGGGCAATTCACCTTCAGGGAAAGTCGCCTGAACACCCGCGGAGCGGCTAGGTTGGGCCGTCACCAGCCCATATCCCGGGATCTCATAAGAGACAAAATTGTCGGCTCCGAAGGTCACAACGTGGCCATCGTCCAGATCGATAACGGTCTCTTCGCCAAGGCTCACCCACGCAGGCGACGTGCCTGCTTCATAGGTGCCATTGCGCTCGCCTTCGATGGCAACACCCACATCCCCCGTGCGATTGTCGCGCGTCACATGTGTTTTGTAGCTATAGCTATCCGCCACCAAGGTGCGCGCATTGTCCATCTTGATGCGCTGCGCCAAGCCAGCAATGTCAAAGGAGAAAAAGATGTAGGTCAGATAGACCAGCACCAACACCGGCAAGCCAAAGCTCATCAGACGCTTGCGTGTGAAAAGACTGTCGGCTTGCGCCTTAAGGATCTGCGCATCTGTTGCGGTCATAGTCATGCCGACACCGTGTCTTTCTTGCCGTGAGTCAAACGCTCCCGCAGCAGGCTCGAAATCTGGTCAAAAAATACAATCGAAAAGAACAGCAACAAGAAGATCGCTGCGGCTTGCCCATATTGGCCCTGCCCCCAGCTCATCGCGTTTTTCAGCTCGTAGCCAATACCGCCTGCCCCCACAAAGCCAAGGATGGCTGAGGCGCGAATGTTGATCTCAAAACGCATCAAAGCATAGCTCAGATAGTTTGGGGCCACCTGCGGGATCACACCCAGCCACATGCGTTGCGCCCAACTAGCGCCAACGGATTGCAGCCCCTCAACAGGTTTTAGCGAGGCATTTTCGTTCACTTCAGAGAACAGCTTGCCCAGCGCACCGGCGGTGTGAAACGCAATCGCCAGCATCGCAGGCACCGGCCCGCCGCCCAACACAAAGATCAACACAAGCGCGATCACGATCTCGGGGATGGCGCGCATAATATCCATGATCCGGCGAAACACCGGGATCAGACGCGGCCAGCGTGCCAATCCACGCGTCGACAGCAGCGACAAAACCATCGCCAACATCGCCCCCAACAAAGTGGACGCGCCCGCGATATTAATGGTTTCAATCAGTGATGGAAGGAACTGAACAAAATGCCCGGGAAGCTCGCCAACCTTTTGGCTCGCCTCACTCAGAACTTCTTTTGGGAAATCAAAAAAGCGATGGAAACCGCTCCAGAACCCACCCGCATTGCGGCTATCAGCCACCATGAAGCCCGACACCATCAGAGCAACAAAGATGATCAGGATGATGCCATCCATCAGACGTTTTCGGCGCGTCAGCGCTAGGTATTCGGCGCGAATTTCTGTGACGCTGCCTGATAGATCAGCCATAGCTGCCTCTCTTATTCAGAAAACAGGCCCCGCGAATTACAGGGCCTGTTGAGGTATTTTTATAGCTTAGTTCGACTTCAGCTTGCGGGCTTCGATGATCACTTCGTACGCGTCGTGACCGATTGGCATAAAGCCCTGCGCATCGCCCTGCAGCACGCCATAGGCACACTCAGGATCAACAGTTGGCAAAGTTGCCCAAAGTGCGGTCACTTTGACTTTCACATCCTCGGGAAGCGCCTGACGAATGACAACAGGACCTTCTGGGATCGGCTTTGAGCGCCAGATTTCAACCATGTCGTTCATGTCGACCAATCCGGCGTCCACAGCCTTGCGCAGCGCACCCGAGTTATAGCCGTCTTCCCATTCACCCAAGCCGTCAGCCCAAGTCACGCCAGCATCGATGTCGCCATTGTTTACCGCAACAATTGTCTGCTCGTGGCCGCCAGTGAATTTCACTTCACCAAAGAAATCACCCGAGTCCATCGAAGCACCGGTAGCGGTTGGAATTTCAACCGATGGGATCAGATAGCCACTAGTCGAGTTAGGATCGCCAAAGCCGAACACTTTGCCTTTCATCGCTTCAAGACTATCGACACCGCTGTCCTCGCGCGCGAAACCGATCGAGTAATAGCCGTAACTGCCGTCGGTGTTCACTTTCACCAGAATTGGCTCAACAGCTTCGGGATCGGTCAGGAATGTTTTGGCATAAGCAGATGCGCCCAGCCATGCTACGTCGATGGTGCCGCCCAGCATGCCCTGAATAACACCGTTGTAATCCGCTGGTGCAAAAATCTTTGTTGGCACGCCCAGCAAGTCTTCGGTTTTCTGACGCAAGCATTCGTTGCTGGTCATGCGGTTCTGAGCGTTCTCACCACCCAAAATACCAATGCGGAATTCTTTGATTTCGTCAGCTATGGCCGGCGTCACCAAAGCGGTGGTCACCAGTGCGGCAGCAAATACATTTTTCATCGATCTTCTCTCCAGTTGATAATAGCCCACATTCAAATGTGGTGCTTTGATGAAACTCAGGCAGGGACGCTTTCCAGCGTTTGGATTTCGGTCGAGGTATAGGCCTCATTAAAGCTGTCATCGGCGCCATAAATGTCGCGTGCAGCTCCAGTGGTCAGTTGCGCAGGCGTGCCGTCAAACACGATGCGCCCGTCGCGCATGCCAATCACACGGTCACAATAGCGACGCGCAGTATCCAGCGTATGCAAGTTGGCAATGACCATGCGGCCATCTTCTTCGTGAATGCGGCGCAGCGATTGCATGACCACTTGCGCATTCATCGGATCCAGCGAGGCAATCGGCTCATCCGCCAGAATAATCTTGGGGTCCTGCATCAGCGCACGGGCGATCGCCACACGCTGCTGCTGCCCACCCGACAGGGCTTCGGCGCGCTTGGGGCCATGCTCAGCAATGCCCAGCCGATCCAGAATATCAATCGCAGTATGAATGTCAGACTGCGGAAACAGATTGAACAGTGTTGCCAAGGTCGAGCGACGGTTCAGCGTGCCATGCAAAACATTGGACACAACATCCATGCGCGGCACCAGATTGAACTGTTGGAAAATCATCGCGCATTCAGACTGCCAACGACGTTTGTCTTTGCCTTTCAGCGCAGTGATATCACGCCCTTCAAAAGTAATCTGCCCGGAGGTTGCATCACTCAACCGGTTGAGCATCCGCAACAAAGTGGACTTGCCCGCACCAGAGCGGCCAATAATCCCGATCATCGCAGGCTTGTCGATTGTGATATCCGCCTTATCGACCGCGATATTGGGCCCAAAGGCCTTGGTGAGTTTTTCAATCTTGAGCACGTCTATCCCCCGGAAGTGTCTCGAGCTGATTAGAGCCGCTGTTAAAAACTTATTTAACAGCTAAATGAATGTTTTGTGACACCAACTACGCAAGCTCTCGCACCAATAATCAACCCTTAGACAACAATGTTGCACCCAAGAAGCAGCATCAAGTAAACAATTCAAGCAAGATGCGGCCTTTAGCCAATACAACATGCGTGTTGGAAGGCTGCAAACCAGCGAAATTCCGTACCACGTAAAAAACTCGTGGTTTGGCTCTTGACCCTCTGCTCCGGAACCCCTAAATCGCACTCCACCAAGGCGGTATAGCTCAGTTGGTTAGAGCAGCGGAATCATAATCCGCGTGTCCGGGGTTCAAGTCCCTGTACCGCCACCATTTACCCCCATAAAATCAATACACAAACACCTAATGGTGCTTTTGCATTCTGTTTACAGCCCAGGTTGCGACAGGTTTGAAATTTGACACTTAGGGCTTGGTCGAATCCCTTGCGTTTGTCAGAGCTCTATCCGACCACGAGCATGATCATTGTTGCAAAACCCCACAGGGTCATTTGGAAATGCGTATTCTGCGCGTCTTCATGGCAAAACCAGTAGCAAAACCAGTTGCCTACAATCAGAAATCCGGCCCAAGTGCTGGTAAACAGCAGCGCACCAAGCAACCCCAATGAACGGGCCGTTTCGCTATCCACGATGCCCAATATTGCCAGCAAGAGGCCAACGACCCCGACCCACAATGTCAAAACCGCAAAGGTTTCCCAACCGACGATAAACCCAAACATCCATTTGTGTAATTTTGCATCGGTAATCCGGCGATGGGCAACACGGGTGTAGACCTCAGGGTATTGCTCCCGCAGACGGGTGAAATCCAAAACTTCCGACGTGAACCTCCGGTTGAGGTCGGCATAAAAAAAGTTTTCAAACACCCCTGTCGACAACCAACATGCCAGAAAGAATACAGCAGCGGTTTGGGAAATCAGTAATGTGAACTCAAGCGTCATCATCGATCCTGTTCAATTTAAGTCGTAATCTGCATCCCGCGTGCATATGATTCCGGTCTTTCCTTCCACCTCATCTTTCCAGTTTGGCTCTAAGGCTTTGCCAGCGCAAAAAGACAGCCGTTGTCGAGGTGGCCGCCAAAGCGGTCATGAGGAGACCTCACTGACCGTTTTTGCTTCGATCTCTTCCGGGCTGAGGTCCTTGACCATCTCCCAAACCGTAGACTTTGCGCTATTTAATAGCCCCTTAGGATCAAGGCGCTTTTTCCACGCAAGATGGCCATAGTCGGCATTATGTAGCCCGCCGCGTTCAACCTGGTTGGAATGCGCTTCATAGACGGCAAAGCCGTGCTTTGCATAGGTCTGGTTGATCTCATCCATACGCGCCTTGCTTGAGAACCAAATGATGGGCAAATCAATCGCCACAACCTCTCCGTCCAGGCGAAAGAACTCATGGTGTGTCCAGACATCATCTCCCAGATCAGCGCGCAGCTTGCTGATCGCACCAACGTCGGCAGGATCAGGCACGCCAATCTGCTGATAGGTCGCCGAGCGGTCTGATTTCAGAACCTGCCAGGTCGTGTGGTTAAAACAGAACTCAAAGACATGTGGGATTTCCTTGGCCTCTCGTTCAACGTCATTGAGCGTCAGATCCACGTAGCCCCCCAAATCGGTGACCATCTGGGTGAATTTCGCGACATCATCGGCGGGGACATAAGCTGCAAGCAAGTGACACCCCTCGCGCAGATGTCCTTTAAGGCCGGGAAAGTACGCGACAATGCGCCCATCCACGATGCTGGCCATTTTGGGTGAAATCGCCTCAGCTGTCGCAACAGTATACCCTGCGGCATACGTGTCCTCATAGCTTTCAAAAGTCGCCATACACGCAATCCAGTCCACGGTTGGTACCGTGCGCAGCGTGACCTCGGTAATCACACCGTTCAAACCCCATGCGTGATGAATTTTCAACACATCCTCGCCTTCAAACACATGCTCCTGCGGGTCGTTCTCAACTGACAATGCCTTAAGCCTGATGAGATTGCCCGGCTCTCTAAGCGCGCCCGTTGCGAGCGAGCCGATCCCAACCGAGCCCCCCGCCACAAAACCGCCAACGGTGGCGATGTCCTGTGTTGACGGGAACATGGCCATTTCCTGTCCCGTTTCTTTCAGGGCTTTATTCATATCAGCCATCAGAACCCCGGCTTCGGCCCGAATAAACCCATCCCCGATTTCCAGAATGCGGTTCATTCCGGTGGTTTCCAGAATCAATCCCCCATCGACTGGCACACTCTGACCATAGTTGCCGGTGCCCCCGCCACGCAAAACAACAGGCACCTCCGCTTCAAAGGCAAGCTTTAGACAGTGTTTCATTTCTTCAACGGTTTTTGGCACGGCCACCAGATCACCGAAACAGCGTTTCAGCTGTTCATTCAGAATTGGGCTAAACCAAAAAAAGTCCCGTGACCGTTTCTTGACCACGACGGCTTCATCAATCACTTGGACCGGCGCCAGCCGCCTTGCAAAGGCGCTCCAGTCAATGTCAGTTTTGCCTGAAATCGAAGTCATGTCGTCTCTCCTCTGAGAACATCGGACAAAGGCTGTGGGCGTGTGGTGCCCGACAATGTCTCAGATGTCGATGTCGCGTCGAACAACAGGAGATCCCCGATTGCCGCCCCGTCGACGTAGGTGGGCGCAAGGCCAAGCGCCTGTTCGGCGGTGGTGGTGATCATGTCCAAATAGTCGCCAAACGGCGGGTCCAAATGGGCGCTCAGCGCCGCCATTGCCAAAGATTGACAAGGGTCGTGTCGCCCGAGGGGACAAAACGCATCGCGCACGTTGTCGGTGCCAACGACAACCGGCACGTCGGCGGCTCGCAGCTCGCGCATTCGGGTGATGCCACGCCGATCAGGCGTGCCGTCGGCGCGACCCTGCAAATAAAGGTTGGTGGCAGGAAGAGCCGCAATTGTCAGACCTGCGCAGGCGATCTTATCTGTCATACGTCGCAAACCCTCCCCTTCAAGATTTGCGAGACTACAGGCGTGACCACACAGAACCGGCCCCGCAAAACCGGTTTCTATGGCCGCATCAGCAATCAGCTCCAGCCCATCCAAGTCATGTGCAAGCCCTTCATCGACATGAAAATCCAGCGCAATTCCGTAGTCTTTGGCAACCAAAAACGCGTTCATAATACCTTGCCGCCGATTGGGTTGATCCAACACAAAGGCCCCCAGCACGCCACTGGTCCCCGCCACCAGCCCCGCCATGTTTTGGGCCACGTTCAGGTCAGCCAGATCCTCAATACTGGTTAATGGACAGGCCTGCAGTGTGATCCGGCCCCGATTCTCTTGGGCCAGTTCGCCCAGCACATGCCATGCAAGTGGCGGCGAGAAGACCTCTGCTCCATGCGTCCAGTCGACATGGCTGCGCACCACGCGACAGCCGGACTCAATGAGCTCTCGCAAGCCCCGCGTTGCGCGTGCGCGAAGGTCTTTCGTGGTCCATAAAGCACGGTCCTTGGCCTGCGCATTGATGGCCGCGCGCAAATCCCCCCCAACATTTTGCATGCGGGAAATGCTGTGGCATTTGTCCAAATGCACGTGGCTTTCCACCAGTTTGGGCATAACAAGACGCCGCGCGTCTCGTTGCCCGCCGCCCTCCTGCATTCCAACACTCACGCCGTCGCGCAGAACCAAATCCCCAAACAGGCAATCTTGGTGTTTGCGGCCACCAAAGCGGTCGGGATGCGCCACCATTGAGAGGGGCACCAAAACGTCCTTTAGGGTCACATCAGCCGGACGTTGCATTCTCATTTCACTCCCCGCCGAGGGTCAAATTCTGAGAACTCCGCCAAAAACATCACAAAATTTCGCGCCGCGCTGCAAATCAGCTCTGCGCCTTTTTCCTCAGTTGCAGCCAACGCATCGCCGCATGCGCCGTCTGCGTGCAAATCATCAATGATCCATGCGGGCCTTGCCGCCTGTCCGGTCAATCCGGTGAAACGGTTGGACCGCTCCCAATCGCGCAGCGCCGGGGCAAAGTTTTGCGCAAGCGACATATCGACCAATTCCGGTTTCACCGCCAACATCGCCGAGGTTTCGCAGTCTCCGGCATGAAGATCATAAGCCATTGCCGCGGGGTCCATGATCCCATCCCACTCCGCAAAGCCAAACCAAGAGCAGGTGGCGACGATCAATTCATGCGCGATGCGCAAATCCCGCGCGGCGATCTCCAAAACGGCGCTGTTTCCCCCATGGCCATTGAACAGGACCAAGCGCTGTACACCTGCGCGCGCCACCGAAGCCCCTATGTCGCGCAATGTTGCCAGCAACGTGTCAGCAGACAGACTAAGCGTGCCCGGATGTCGATCATGTTCGCCCGATTTGGTAATGGAAAGCGTCGGCAGAACCAGTACGTTTTGCGTTTCTGAAAGCTGCGGCAAGGCCCGCTCAACGACCGCTTCGATCAGATCACGATCCACCGAAACCGGAAGGTGCGGCCCATGTTGTTCAATCGCACCGATCGGCAGGACCGCCACGAGCGCATCGGGCAGGTTGATAAATGCCGATGCCTTCTGATCAGCCCAGTAGCCTTGAATGCTCATTGCACCACCGCCAGCTGCCGCCTCGCGCGCGCCCGCGCCGGAACGACGCTCAGGCCCAGCGCACGCTGCGATCCGATATAATGTTTTACGAGGGAACACCCCTCAAGACATGCCAATAGCGCACGCTGTTCCATACCGCCCTCCTTGACGAAATCGATTTGCGTGGCCCTACGAGTTAGTCTGTGCCAGAGATTTCACTAGTTCTTGCAAAGTCACCCAGTGAAGGCAAGTCTGATTTCAAATCACTAAAGGCGCTTGAAATGAAAGAGTTAACCCCCACCACCCTGCGCGCGCCGTTTGCCCGCTATGTCCACGGCGTCGAGATACCTGCCAATTGGCGGATCGTGCAAACCTCGGGACAGCTTGGCATTTTGCCTGATGATTCCGTCCCCAAAGACGCTTACGCACAGGCCGTTATCTGTTTCCAAAATCTGGCTGAAATCCTAAAGTCCGCTGACATGAGCGCGGGGGATGTCGCCCATATCAAAGGCTATGTGACAGACCGAGACCACATGGCTGGGTACATGCGCGCCCGCGACGAATTTATGGCGCAGACAGACAGCCTCCCGAGTTCGACACTGCTGATCGTCTCAGGCTTTACCCGCCCCGAATTCAAGGTTGAGGTCGAGATTTTAGCGGCGGCCCCTTGAGGTGAGCACCTTGTGGTTCCCGCTATCGCCCCGCCCCATCAGGGAAACTGACTTCGCCCTTCCCAATAGTTTCTGAGGTCCACCGCAGGTGGCGCACGACACTGTCAGTTCGCAGAGACTTGGCCGCAAAAGAGCATATCAAAACGCCCATCAGAAAAGAAGATGGAGAGCATCAGAAAGTTTCAGTTTTTCGACTGCTTCGACTGCTTCAAAATATCGGAGAAGCCAAGGAGTACCCTCATGAAGTTGTCGTTCTTTACGATGCCGATCCACCCGTTGGGCAAACCGTTTGCAAAAAGTCTGGCCGAGGACCGCGAGGCCTTCATTCTAGCAGATCAGTTAGGTTTTGCCGAAGCATATTGCGGTGAGCACACAACAGATCAGGCCGAGATCATCACGTCCTGTGTCGCCTTTCTGGCAAGCCTAGCCTATGAGACCAAGAATATCCGCCTCGGGACCGGCACGGTCAACATGCCCAACTCGCACCCTGCCCGCATCGCCGCCGAAGTTGCGATGCTCGACCACATGCTGGAAGGGCGTTTGAACTTTGGTATCTCGCCGGGCGGATTGATGTCAGACGCCGAGGTGTTCGGTTCCATCGACAAAGACCGCAATGCAATGTTCGTGGAATGCATCAATATGGTGTTGGACATCTGGGCGGGCGAAGCGCCCTACAACCTCAAAGGCGACTTTTGGGAAGTTTCGACCGAACGCACAATGATGCCCGAAATCGGTCAGGGCGATATTATGAAACCCTATCAGCCACCGCACCCGCCAATCATTGGCACCGCTGTTGCACCTTTCTCCCAAGGTGTGGCGGCAATGGCCGAACGTGGCTGGCAGCCCATTTCAGCAAACTTCCTGTTGCCGAAATGGGCGGCCACCCACTGGCCCAAATACGTCGAAGGGTGTCAAAAGGCCGGACTTACTCCTGATTATTCCGACTGGCGCGTGGCCAAGAACATCTGCGTGGCCGATGACATGGAAACCGCGCGGGCTTATGCGCGCGATCCAGGCAGCCCCTATGTGCTGTATTATTCGCAACTTTTGACAAAACTGCGCGCCGGTGGGCGGTTGAACCTCTTCAAAGAAGACCAGAACATGGACGACGACGAGGTGACGCTAGACTACGTGATGGACCGCCTTGTCATTCATGGCGATCCAAGCTCGGTGGCGGATCAAATCCTCGCCTTGCGCGAGCAAACCGGACCTTTCCAGCACCTTGTCTATGCTGGCCACGATTGGGCCGACTATGATTTGGGCCGCAAAGGCATGATCCTGATGGGTGAGAAAGTAATGCCCATCCTGGATGAGGCGACCAAGTCAGAGGCAGTCTTTGCCGCCGCTTAAAGCGACGCTCTACCAACAAACGGCAACCAGATATCCGCGCGTACAACTATCGGGCGCTACAGATCAGGTTGCCGACCACTCCCCCAAATTCGGAGATGAAACGTGACCCGCGCAAAACCACAAGATGCCATCGACCCCAAAGCCTTTCGACGGGCACTTGGAAACTTTGCGACCGGCGTGACGATCATCACGGCGCGCGCGCCTGATGGCACCACGGTTGGGGTGACGGCGAGCAGCTTTAATTCGCTGTCGATGGATCCACCATTGATTTTGTGGAGCAGCATGAAAGACGCCAGAAGCTGTGAAGTTTTTGAAGCCTCCAGCCATTTTGCCGTCAATATTCTGGCGGCGGACCAAATGGACATGTCGAACCATTTCGCGCGAAAGCAGCCGGATAAATTTGCGGGCATCGACTGGCAAGAAGGCATCGGCGGCGCGCCGATCTTTCCCAATTGCGCCGGTCGGTTTCAATGCGAAGCCTATGATAAGCTAGACGGTGGCGATCATTGGATTTTTGTTGGCAGGGTTGTCGCTTTTGATGATTTTGGACGTGCGCCTTTGTGTTTTCATCAGGGGTCATACGCGATGGTGCTTGGCCATCCGGACGCCTTTCCAAAAGACGCGCAAGAGACCACTGAGGATGGCGGCCAAGGGCGGATGGGGGATCACGCATTCTTTCTGATGTTGCGCGCTGTGCGTGCGTATCAGAAACGTTATCAGCCAAAGCTTGAGACACTAAATCTTAGCCTGATTGAGGCCCGTACGCTGTTGGTTCTAAATGACCTCTCCGGTCTAACCGCCGAGCAACTTGTGGTGCATCTACATGCGCCAATCACCGAGGCCCGCGCCGCCTTGCTCAACCTGACGGATCGCGGTTTCATAACCGAACTGGAGGGCGGTTATAGTTTGACCGAGGCTGGACAGACCAAAGCGGACCAATGCTGGAACCTTGCCAAAGCGCATTCGGATGAAACCTTTGAAACCTTTAGCCCGGCCGAAGTGGCCACTTTTACCGATGTCTTGCGCCGCCTTATCGATCTATGAGTCTTGCACTGCCGCCTCACAGTCGCGATTTAAGTAGCCGCGCTTTAAGGCGTGTCAGAACGATGCTGGACACGGGCAAGAGCAGATAGCTGATCAGCGTGACAATGATCAAAACCTGAAAGGCATTGCGCCAGAACGGCGCTGTGTCTTGCGGCCAAACCATGTCCATCGGGTAGCTCAAAGCACTGCCCAAGAGCAAAATCCAACCAATAAGAATTGCGACAGTTTCCATCTTGCTCACCCGCGCGGTAGGCGCCGCAAGAAGGCTCACGTCTAAAAACCGCGTACGGGTTGAGCTTTCATGTGAGAGACGGTCCAGTTCTTTTGCCAGTCGCTTCCTAACTGCCGAACTTTCCCAGCGTTCAAGGTTCTCCGGAGTATCAAAAGTGACAACGGTAACCAGCTCACAGCCATTCTTCTTGGGCGTAAAACTGTTTTGCAAATCGATGAAACCGGATTGATCTGCAGCAGATCTTTGAATGTCCTCGATCGCACGTTCTATGTCGTCCGAGTGTTCCTGATGAAAGCGGCGAACAATAACCGAAAGCGCGGGGCGAGCGATGTGTGACATGGGAATCCCATCCTTAAACCGTTCAATTCCTTAATGTCCCGAGGGCCTCACGACGTCACGAGTCGATGGCTTAGGCAAATTGACGACCTGTCTCCACCATAGTTTGGATCGCCTCCGCCACTTCGCGCACGCGGGCCGCATTATCTGGGGCGATCTCACCGTTTTGGTTGCGCAGAGAGTTCTCAAACCCAACGCGGACCTTACCACCCAGTTCAACGGCCCGCACAAGACTTGCGGTTTCATCGCGGCCAAACGCACAGGACATCCAGTCGTATTCAAGATCATCGGCTTGTACCAATGGCGCCAAATAGGTTTCCAACGGCACAGCATCACGTGATCCGTTGGCATAGCTGCCCTGCACAAACAGAACCAGATGCGACCGCCCCGGGATTTTGCCATCTTCACAGGCCGCAACAAACGTTTCTACATCTTGAGGCGAATAGAGGATGTGCTGTACTTCCACGCCGTTCTCTGCAGCCCAATAATAAAACGCACGCGCTTGCGCCCAATCGTCAGGCTGGCGCACCATTTCGCGCAATCCAACAGACACATAAGAGGGCCTCAACGCGTACATCATCGCCTGTTGTTGCGCCGCGCTGTATCTGCCCGCCTCCTCCGAGGTAACCTGCAAATACATCCCTGGAACCGCCTCGGACAAACGCGCGAGCAATGCACTATAGCGTCCCGCATCCAACATGTGCTTCCCAGCATCATCGCGAATATGAAGGTGTATTCCGTCAGCTCCGGCCGCATGACAGGCACGCGCCGTCTCGACCATCTCGTCATCGGTGATTGGCAGCGCCGGATGATCGGACTTACCGCGGCGCGCTCCGTTGGGAGCAACCATCAAGTGAGGCAATGGTCTCAATTACCTGCTCCCAACCAAGTTACATGGGCCCTAAGGCAAAATCTCTGATGCTGAGGTCGCTGAAATTGTAAACGGCTGTAAATCTTCATTTCGGACTCGTTCAATTGTCGGTTTACAATTGAAATACCGGACGCAAGCCTTCACAACTACGAATAATAATGAATACCAACTACAAGAAAATCGGATAGCAAAATGAAGCTGCAACAACTGCGTTATTTCGCGGCTGTCTATGAACAGGGATCGTTTTCAGCCGCAGCAGATAAGGTCAACGCCACACAGTCGGGCCTGTCGATGCACGTCAGCCAGATGGAAAAACGATATGACGTGGCTTTGTTTTTGCGCAGCTCATCTGGCGTAACCCCCACCGAGGTTGGCCGGGCTTTTTATCAGGAAGCGGTCAAGGTTCTCGCGGCGGCGCGTCAAGCCGAAGAGCGCCTGCAAACACTCTCCAAATCGGTTGTTGGTCACATCCATGTGGGCCTTATGCCAACCTTCACCCGCGCCGTATTAACCCCGGTATTGCTACGGTTTGCCAAGGAATACCCAGAGGTGCGGGTCTCCGTTTCCGAAGCTTACTCTGTGTCGCTGGCCGATGATGTGGCCGAAGGACGGCTGGACTTTGCCGTGGTGCCATCGTCTTTTGATATCGAAGAAATATTGGTGTCAAAACCGATGGGAGAAGACCGCGAATGTCTGGTCTATTCCATTGGTCGTGAGCTTGAGATGTGCGACGGAGGTGTCAAGCTGGCGCAACTTTCTCCACTGCGCTTGGCCCTGCCGGGGGCGGGCAACGCACGTCGCCACAGGATCGAAAACTATTTAAAAGTGAACAACATCGAAGTTGCTGACCTGCTCGAGTTGGACACGATGTATGGCACGCTCGACCTTGTGGCGAATTCGGATTGGGTCACTATTTTGCCAGGTATTTTGTGTCTACCGGATTTAGACGGAACACGGCGCAATGTAGCGCCCTTGGCCGATCCGCCCCTGTTGGTTGACTATATGCGAATTGAAACCCGCAAGCGCCCGCTGAGTGTTGCGGCACAGGCATTTGCCGACATCCTGCAAGAAGAATTGAATTCAGCGCTGGAAATAGATCCGGTTGCCGCACGCGCCTAACAGGCCGTGCCGTTCCTGACGGCCGTGACATCGCTTGGGGATTATCAGTTTTCCTGATGTCCGCTCCGATCTTATATTATTTCTACTGCATGCCCGATCGCCATTAGTTTTCAAACAAGAGGCGATGGGCGCCTCAATTCGACAAGTAGCCGATCACCCCAAACTCGCCCCGTCAGGTGCACGAATTGCGCATCGACACCGGTTTCGGGCAATGCTGCCGCAACAGGCAGATTTTCCAGGCCCACGCCGGATTGGAGTGACCCCAGCTCGCCAATGACCTGCGCCTTCGCGCCGCAATAGCAGAAAAGTTGAAAGCCAATGACCTCTCAGACACTTCATTCCACCGAGACCGGACACAAAGACGCTCCGGCGCTGCTCTTGCTGAACAGTTTTGGGGCCACTCAATCGATGTGGGATCCGCAGATGCCTTTGCTGGAGTCCCATTTTCGTGTGATCCGATTTGACACGCGCGGTCACGGCGACAGCCCAACGCCACCACCGCCCTACGCTTTTGACGATCTGGTGTCAGATGCGCTGTCTGTCATGGATCACCACAAGGTCGAAACCGCCAGCATCATGGGTTTGTCGATGGGCGGCATGACCGGATTGGGCCTCGGTCTCGCAGCCCCTGAACGAATCCGCCGCGTGATCTGTTGCGCCGCCCGCGCCGATGCGCCGCCCCCGTTTGTACAGAACTGGCACAACCGCCTTGCCATGCTCGACGAAGGTGGCATCGAAGCGGTGTGGAACGGCACGGTTGGAATGTGGCTCAGCGAAGAGACACGCCA
This sequence comes from Rhodobacteraceae bacterium Alg231-30, assembly GCA_900143615.1. Lineage (GTDB taxonomy): Bacteria > Pseudomonadota > Alphaproteobacteria > Rhodobacterales > Rhodobacteraceae > Shimia. The sequence goes on along the minus strand of FREU01000001.1, from coordinate 121,394 downwards.
AGCGCATCCCGAACGGGAGGCAGCCCTGCGCGCAAGCTTTCTGAAAACAACAGAAGACGGCTATCGCGGTGGGGCGAGCGCGTTGATGGGTTTGGATTACCTGCGCCATCTGGGTGAAATGACAGTCCCAACACTCTTCGTCGCCGGTGCCCATGATGCGGCGGCACCAGCTGACACGATGCAGGCCATGGCAGAGGCTTGTCCAGGTTCTGAGTTTGCCGTTGTCCCTGATGCCAAACACATCATCAACGTCGACAATCCCGACAATTTTGCAGTCTCGATCTTGGATTTTCTGGGACTTGAGGAAAGCTAAGGCACCGCAAACACAGGTCCATCGATGCGTTTTAATCTGCCCGCGTGCCCCATCACGCGGGCAGATCTCTTTAGACGTCTGCCAATGTCACAGATTGCCCTGTTTCGGCCGACCGTGTGATGGCTTCGAGCACTTGGATATTATGCACCATTTCAGCATTGCTAAAGGGATAGCTCGCCCGTCCCGCAGCAGCATGTGCAAAAGCTTCAAGGTTCGCGGTCACAGCGTCTTCCCAAGCATAGTCTTTTTGATCCACTGGCGTTCCCGTTTGTGAGGTCAACACCCGCACAATGCCATCCGGCGTGTCAGGGTGGCTATCGTTGAGAACTTCAACCCACTTCTTGGAGCCAAACACATGCATGCGAATAAAGTGCGGAGTATGCAGAACCGCGCTGAAAGTCGCGGTCATTCCCGCTTCAAATTTCATCTGCACAGACACAACATCACCGGTTTCCCACCCCAGAGACCGATTGGCCGTAAAAGCATGCAGGCTTTCCACCGGCCCGAAGAATGAAATCAGCAGGTCACTCAAATGAATACCCATGGCGGTCATCCCCGCCGCAGGCGAGACATCTTTGCGGGTGCGCCAGTCGTCCGCAGGAACGCCAATCAACTTGTCATGGCTGAACGCCGCCTCAGCGTGCATCACAGTCCCTAAATCCCCGTCTTCCAGCGCAGCACGCAAGGCCAGCATCGCCGGTTCAAAACGGCGCTCATGGCCGATACCCAATTGCACGCCAGCATCAATACAGGCCTGCACAGATCGGCGCGCGCTGTCAGCGGTCAGGCCCAGAGGCTTTTCACAGAACACATGTTTGCCTGCGGCACAGACCTGAGCAATCTGCGCTTCGTGCAATGGATTGGGTGTGGTCAGGATCACCGCGTCAATCTCAGACATCTCAAGCGGCGCGTCAAAATCAGACCACGCCGTCAATCCCATCGCCTCAATCTGCGGGTGGAGCTGGGCAAAAGGTTCGATCACTCCAGCCACGCGCAGCCAGGGATGGTCTTGTAGGCGGGTGGCAATATGTTTGCCCCACCAGCCAAAACCCGCGATGGCGACGGTAAAGTGAGAAGTGGGCATGGTCATGCAAGGCTCCCTATCAGGTGTTAAGCACGATCACCGGACGATCCCCCGCGCGTGCCAGCCGCCTTTGCGGCGGACGTGTCGACACACCCTAGCGACTGGGTTTCTTTGCAAACAAATTATGTATCTTGATGCTATCCGTCAGAGAAACTGATGCCTTACACCTCTGGCGCGTATCAATATTTCTGAAGGCTGCTAAGAGAAAACACCGTTTCCCTTGAATGAATATTGAATGCATGCTTTTTCGAACCAACGCTGTGTTTCTGGGGAGGAGGCTGCAGTTTAGGTAGCAAGCTCAATCGCTTACACTTGTTCGCGTGACGTTTGCGACCCTCAGGTTTCTTCCCTCAAAATAACGAAAAACGTCAAAGGGCCGATGATGTCTAACGTGAAAGAAAAACCGATCTGGAAATTCACCGTCAACGGGCGACAGAACAGCAGCACGCAGTCTGTCGCAGAAGCGCGCGGCAAGAGCGTGATCATTGACGAACCGATCCAGCGCGGCGGCACCGACGAAGGGCCGATGCCCGTGGAATATGTCTTTATGGGACTGGTCGGTTGCACCCACGTGATCTCCAACAAACTCGCCAAGGCGAACGGCGTGAAGTTCACGTCAATGGATATCGACATCCAAGTCACCATGGACAGCCACGGAACGCGGCTGATCAATCCAATTGACGTCCCGTTTCCATCAGTGACCCTTGATATCAAAGCTGACTACGAAGGCCCACGCGAAGGCGCCGTCAAAGTCACCGAGGTTCTACGCGACTATTGTGCGGTGTCCAAGATGCTACAGGAATCCGGCACCGTGATGATCGAGAACTGGGTTCTGAATGGCGTCGAGGTTTAAAGGTCAGGTTTATGCTGCTGGCGTCGCTCACATTCCAAATGACACGGATGCTGCTCAATGTTGATGCAAATGGCCAACATTCTGGGTCCGATCGCCATCATCACGATGATCGGGTTTCTCATGGGACGATCGTCGATCGGTCTGGAAACCCGCACGCTGAGCAATGTTGTGATCCTCATCGCGACCCCAGCCTTGATCTTCCACACGCTTGCGTCGATGGAAGTGCCGGTTCAGACCATTCAAACCATGGCAACTGCCGCGCTCCTGTGCGTCGCAATCTCAGGGGCACTCGGGGCCTGCGCACTGGCCGTCAGTGGCGGTCCACTTCGCACATTTCTGCCACCTCTGATGCTGCCGAACTCGGGCAACATGGGGATGCCCTTGGTGGTTCTGGCCTTCGGCGCCGAGGGGATGCGCTACGGCGTGGCCTATTTTTTTGTGGTCGCCTTGGTGCAGAACTCGGTGGGCTTGTCGATCTACGCCGGCAGCATGAAACTGGGAACAATCCTGCGCCAGCCTCTGATTTATGCGGTCGTGGCGGTACTTATTGTGACTGTAACCGGCGTGCAAGTTCCAGAGATCATTTTGGTCACGACCAAAATGCTCAGCGGCATGATGATCCCCGCGATGCTGATCTTGTTGGGGTCATCTCTGGCGACCTTGAAAATCGCGGATTTGCGCCCGGCCCTTCTGGTGGCTCTGGGACGACTGACATTTGGCGTCATCTCTGCGGCAATCGTAATTCTACTGCTCGATTTGGACGGAACAAAAGCCGGAGTCGTGTTTCTGTTGGCCACAATGCCAACCGCGATCATCAGCTACGTTTTTGCAGAGCGCTACAACCACAACGCACGACAAGTCGCGGGATCCGTTGTGGTATCAACACTACTGACGTTTGCCTGCCTGCCGCTGCTGGTTTGGACAGCGCTAGAAATTTCGGGCGCCCAACAGGAGGATGCTGTGCTGGGACCCCCGTCGCAAACAATTTCAGAGCCTGTGGCACATAAAGAGAGCGGAAAACCAAACGATTAACCATAGGGTGAGTGGAGCACCCGCAAACAAGGGAGGATGATATGCACGCCATGAATGAAATGACTGTACCTGCTGTCCTGCGTCAATTGATGCGGCACTCAGAGCTAGCGTCTTTGTTGGCTAACAGAACAGGAGCCGCATCCTCTCACACATCCCTATGCGTTGTACGAGGGCTGGTCACGTGACCAAACCTGTCCAAATCACTCTTGCCGGCTACCAAGGTCCGGGGTCCGTGCACACACGTGGCTTGGAAATGCTGCGTGAGGCATTGGTTGCGCGTTTGGGTAACAGGGTCGAGGTTGTTCTACAGCCCAACGTGGCCCAAGCCGGACATAAAACGGCCGATCTACCCGCACTGACCGAAAGCGGCGAAGTCACCGCCTGTTATATTTCCTCAAGCTATCTGGCCGAACGCGTGCCCGCGCTTTCATTATTTGATATGCCCTTTGCGGCCCCCACCCGCGCGCGTACCTTTTCGTTACTCGACGGCGCATTGGGCGCACGTTTTGGCGAGGAGATTAAGGCGCATACCGGCCTGACATTGCTTGGCATTTGGGACAACGGTATTCGGCATCTGGCCAGTGCCGCCAAGCCATTGCGTGCGCCGCAAGACTGCCAAGGCTTGTCACTGCGCACCCTACCCAATGCGGATCATCAGACTATTTTCCGAGCACTTGGTTTTTCTCCCCAAGTCATCGACGCCAAGGATTTGGCGCAGGCCGTAGCGGCAGGACAAGTGGATGCCCATGAAAATCCGTTGACCAATACCTACAATTTCGACCTTCACAAAACGCTGCCCACCATCACGCTCACTGGACACTTGATGGGAATTGCTTTGCTGCTGGTCAATCGGCAATGGTTTCAGGACCTGCCCCAAGACATTCGCCAAGCTATGACAGCCGCCGCTCTCAAAGCCAGCCGTCAGCAACGTGCCCTTGCCGCTCAAGAAGACGCCGTTAGCGCGCGCGCCCTAGAGGCCGCTGGCGCGACGTTATTCGAACTCACACCTGCCGAACACGCAGCATGGCGCAAGGCCGCAGAACCCGAAGTTGCCCGCAGCCGCGCGCGTCTGGATGCCGAGTTGCTGACCATGTTTGATTCAGACCTAAAAGAAGAAGGAAGGGCTCTCGTATGAAGCACCGCCTCGCCAACATTACACCAACATCACCGGGGGCACATAGCTTCCTGCCTGTGAGCCTATTGGAGCAGGAAAGATGAGCCGTAGATTTGCACTGCTTTCACCGGAGGTCTTAACGCTCAATGCGTTGATGGTGGCCTCTGTCCTGTCACTGATCTTTATGAATTCTTTGGTCGCAGAGCCCAAGGCGCTGTTTGGCCGCTCACTGTCCGCCATCCCGCCCAGCCTGTTTCCCACGATTGTTTTAGGGCTCATGGCGCTGATGTGTGCGGGCGCGCTCTTGTTGATCCGCAACCGCTATACAGACTTGCCAACCGCAGGCATGAACCGCTCCGAATGGCTGCGCGCGGTGATCTTTTTCGGGATCATGATCCTGTACGGTCTGACAATGGAACCTTTTGGCTTTCTGATCTCCACCGCAATTGCGCTGACATTGATCTCTTTACAGATGGGCACACGCTCTCCGATCCAGATCGCCTTTGTCGCCATCGTGGGACCAGTTTGTCTTTACCTCGCCGCGACGCGCCTTCTGGCGGTTGCTCTGCCCGAACTCAATGCGATCGAGTTGTTCTATGCACGTCTGTTGTCGCTGTGATCTGCACGAAACACCCAAATACTAGAGGCCAAAATGTTTGATCTTTTCACCGAAGGCTTTGCAATGGCGATGCGCTTCGACACCATGGCTCTCATGAGCATCGGCCTATTCGCAGGCATGCTCGTCGGGTCGCTTCCAGGGTTCACAACCTTGATGGCAATGGCCATTTTACTGCCAATCTCGTTCTTTATGGAGCCAATTGTCGGCATTCCTTTCCTGCTGGGGATCTACAAAGGCGGTATTTTTGGCGGCAGTGTCCCTGCGATCCTGATTTCCATGCCCGGAACCGGCGCCGCGGTAGCGACATCGCGCGATGGCTACAAGCTGACGCAGCAAGGCAAGTCGCGCAAAGCGCTGGATATGGCCCTGTTCTCCTCGGTCTTTGGCGATACAGCCAGCGACATTTTCACCATCATGATGATGTTCCCAATCGCGTATCTGGTGATGCAATTTGGTCCACCCGAGCTGTTTGCCGTTCTTCTGATGAGCCTTGTGATCATTGCGGCCACCTCAGGATCCAATCCACTAAAGAGCCTGATCATGATGATGCTCGGTCTTTGGCTGTCGTTTATTGGCACGGATCCACTAGGCGGTGTTGAGCGGTTTACGTTCGGTCTGTTTGATCTCAAATCCGGCATTCCGCTCTTGCCGATGTTGATCGGCGTCTTTGCCTTGCCCGAAGTGGCATCCGTTGTGATCCGCAACGAAAAGAGCCGCAAACTGGCCGATTTGGTAGGCGAGCGCCTCACGCGTTTGGAATTCCGCCGCTGTTTGCCAACCATCTGCCGCTCGACGGTGATTGGCACCGGCATCGGTATCGTTCCCGGTCTTGGCCAAATCGTTGCTGCCATGATGGGATACACAGCCGCTAAAAACGCATCCAAACACCCCGAAACATTTGGCGAAGGTGAAATCGAAGGCGTTGCAGCCGCCGAGGCCGCCAACAATGCGGTCAACGGCCCAACGATGGTGCCGTTGCTGACACTGGGCATTCCCGGCGACAACGTCACAGCTATTTTGCTGGGCGCATTTGTGGCACAGGGCCTGCGTCCCGGCCCGCAGCTCTTCGAAGAACAGGGCGCGACCGTGTTCGCAATTCTGGTTGCGATGGTGATTGCGAACCTTCTGTTTCTGGTCATCGGCTACCTGTCGATCCCGTTTTTCTCAAAGATCGTAACAATCAAGACCTCCATCTTGATCCCGCTTGTGATCATGTTCGCCTTTGCTGGAACATTTGTGTTCCGCTCTGACCCAACTGACCTGCTTATTCTGGTCGCATTCGGGGTCTTTGGCATCATCGCCAAGGCGGCCAAGTTTGACGTCATGCCGATGGTCATGGGCTTCATATTAGGGCCATCGATGGAATACGCCTTCGGCCAAACCGTGGCGATGTCCAACAGCAACCTGTTTGGATTTTTCCTGACCGAACGCCTCGGCGCACTGGCTGTCCTGCTGGTCGCTCCGGTCCTGGGCTACCTGCTGTGGAAACGCCTCTACAGTTCAGACTCTATCGCTTGAAATTAATCACCGCGGCGCAGGGAGGCGCCGCGTCACTACCAACCAACTAAGGGAGAGAAGAAAATGCTAAAAAGCTTTGCAAAGAAATCAATGGCCGCTTTGGCCGTCTCGGGGGCCGCTTTGGCGGGCACCATGACTGCCGCACAGGCCGAATATCCCGAAAAGCCGATCACAATGGTCATTCCGCTTGGCGCTGGTGGCTCGCACGATCTGAACGCGCGTGTGATCACCTCGATCATTCCGACATATCTCAACCAAGCCATGATTGTGCGCCTGACTCCGGGTGCCGGCGGTCAAAAAGGCACACAGGAAGTCGCCAATACACCGGCGGATGGCTACACGCTCTTGTTTACGCACAACTACATTGACCAGCTACAACAGCATGTTGAAAACCTGCCCTATGAGCCACTCGAGGACTTCGTGACGGTCGCGCGTGTGAACTATGCACCGATCGCTGTGACCGTTCGTGCTGACAGCCCATATGAAACATTTGCTGATCTTGTGGCCGCGTCCAAAGAAAACCCCGGTGGTGTTCAGATGGCGCACTCCGGCAACTGGGGCGCTCTGTTTGTTCCTGCAGCCCAAATGATGAAAGCCTTGGATATGTCATGGAACTTGGTGCCCTATCAGGGTGGCGGACCCGCTCTGCAAGCCTTGCTGAGCGGTGATGCGGATGTGACCATGGGCTTCCCGTCTTCGCTGGCAAGTCACGTTGAAGCCGGCAAAGTGCGCATTCTCGCGACCGCCGGTGCCGAGCGGATCTATGACGACGTTCCAACCTTCGCCGAAGTTGGCGTAGAGGGTGATGTGGGCTTTATGCACCGCGTTGTTTTGGCGCCGGCCGATACCCCGGCTGACGTTCTTGAAACACTGGCAGCAGCATTCAACGAACTGGGTGGCGATAAGACGTTCAACCGGATGATGGGTCGCTTGGGCGAGAACATCGACATCATCACCGGTGACGACTACGACGCCATGCGCAAAGAGCAAAGTGTTGCGTACAAAGACTTGGTTGACGCTCTGACATCGCAGTAATGACTGCTCCGCAATTCTCATATTGCGGTGTACAAATAGGTAGCGCCGGACACCCTGTCCGGCGCTTTTTTGACGGTTTGGATTTCCTAGAGCGGCGTAACGCCCAAGTCAGCGGCCAGCGCACTCAAGGTCTCGCGCAGCGGTGCTGGGACCGGAATGCCATTCGCTGTCCGTTCTTTGGAAACCCGATCAAGGCGCTCGCCAGGCAGGCGGATATCTTCAACGCCGGGCATCTTGTCAGACGACTTCATTTGCGCCCAAACATCATCGATATCTGCTCGAAACTGCGCAGGATCGGCGAAGGCCGCAATATCCAGCGCCAATATGACATGGCCCGTATTGGTTACACTGGTGGAATCGGCATTAAAATCAACCACGTCACGACCAAAGGCCGCCCCGTTCAGAACACCCGCCAAAATCCCAAAAATCAGCGACAACCCGTATCCTTTGGGGCCGCCAATTGGCAGCAAGAATCCTTCCGCCGAACGCGCCGGATCGGTCAGCGGATTGCCCTCGCGGTCAATCATCCACCCCTCGGGCATCGTCTCGCCCCTTTGTGCGGCGGTTTTGACCTTGCCATAGGCGGCCACTGTGGTGGCCATGTCCAAAACAATCGGAGGGTTCTGGCCCGATGGCAATGCCACCGAAATCGGATTGGTCGACAGCAACATATCGGTTCCGCCCCATGGCGGCATGTGATTGGCGCTCCCAACCGCCAGATACAGACCAATCATGTTTTCCTGCGCGGGCATCATCGCATACAGCGACGCTGGTCCCGCATGGTTAGAATGGCGCGCGCCCACCCATGCAACACCTGTGGTGCGCGCCTTTTGCATGGCCAATTCGGTGGCGTGATGCATCACCAAATGCCCCATGCCGTTGTCGCCATCAATAAGCGCCGTCGCGGGTCTCTCATTCAGACGCTTAAACTGCGGGGTCATGTTCATACCGCCCGCACGAATGCGCTTTATATACATCGGCAGGCGAAACACGCCGTGCCCGTCTTGGCCCATCACATCCGCCTGCGCCATCAACGCGCCCACTCTGTGCGCGTCCTGTGCAGGCATCCCGCACGCCTCAAGACATCGAGCGATAAAGGCACACAATTCGGTATGGTCAACAGTGTTGGTCATGAGAAATTTCCAGAAAGATGAAAGGATATAAAATGACGTCGCAAACGCCCAAAGACGTGCAAGACAATTCGCAAGGCGTGATCGTGCGATACGCCGAGATCACCCCGTTCGCGCGCGGCGACCTTGTCGAAACCCGGCTGATGGTAGGCCGCGAGTCTGGTCCGGCTGTGCCATTCACGACCGGAACAACCGTTTTTCCCAAAGGCAGCGCTGCGCCGCTGCATACCCACAATTGTGCGGAACAGGTCACGATTTTGTCTGGTCAGGCCGAGGCCATGGTTGGGGATGAAATGTCCCATCTCGGACCGATGGACACCAGCTTTGTTCCCGCAGATGTACCACATTACTTCCGCAATATCGGCGACGGGCCTTTGACGATTTTGTGGATATACGGCGCCCGCGATGTCACCCGCACTTTTGTCGAAACAGGAGAAACTGTGGCGCATATGTCCACGCGCGATCAGGTGTGACGCCACCGCCGATACCAAATATTGCGGCAGATTTTTGATTTGGTTGACCATATTACGTCCGTCACACTTGCGCTGTAGATTCACAACCAAGTTAATGGTATTGCATTTGAAATAGAAGCATTTTCAACATGCTTTTATGCATCAACATCCGTAACTTGGTGAACCAATGAAAGACAAAGTTCTCATAAGAATGCGCAACTGGATTGCTGAATCCGGCTTGGTCAAAGGGGAACGATTGCCACCTGAGCGTGCTCTTTGTGAAACGCTAGGGGTCAGCCGTGCGGAACTGCGCAAAGCAAATTTGGTCCTGGAGGCGGAAGGCGTTTTAGAGCGCCATGTGGGGCGCGGAACTTTCTTGTCCAAGGCCCCTCGTCCGGTAAACGGCCATGACGCAATTGAGCGCACGATTTCGGCTTTGGCGGAAAGCACAGGCCCGGTTGAGGCAATGCAGGCGCGCTTGGCGCTTGAGCCTGAACTTGCCAAACTGACTGCATTGCATGGCACCCCGATGCAATTGCGCAAAATGCGCCAATTGGCCAGTGCGATGCGCGCCGCTCCGAGCTGGGGTGCCTATGAGGTACTCGATAGCGAATTTCACGAAGCCATTGCCGCCGCCTCCGGCAATTCGCTGCTGTTGGCGCTGCACAAAATCTTGAATGGGGTGCGTTTGACCGTTGTTTGGCGACGGCTGAACACATCTGACGGCGGACCAGAGGCAAGCTATCACTCTTTTGATGAACACGACGCAATCCTGAATGCACTGGAACAGCGCGATGGCGCAGCAGCCGAGGCCGCAATGCAGGCGCACCTCAAAAGCACTTTGTCGATGATGGGGGCCGCATCGTCGCCGCTTTAGACAGGTTCAAAAGATCGCATAGCACGTATCAGCAAAGCTAATTTGTTTGAGCAGCCCGGTATTCGTAAAACTGAACGACACATAATACTCGATGGGAGCAAATATGAGACAGGTTGAAGTGGCCGTAATCGGCACTGGCTGGTGTGGTGGAATGCGTGCGGAATCTCTGGCGAAGTCAGCGCTCGTAGACAAGCTTCATATTTGCGAAATTCGCCCCGAGCGTCTGCAAGAGATGAAGGACCTGTGCAACCCAGCCACCGCGACCGATGATTATCAGGACATCGTGCGCAACCCCGCAATCGAAGTTGTCTATATCTCAACCACGCCCGAGCCAACCCATTACCCCATCGCACGCGACTGTTTGAAGGCTGGCAAACATGTGCTTCTGGAAAAACCGATCGCCATGGAATTGGGCGAAGCCGACGATCTGATCGCCATCGCCAACGACAAAGGTGTGAAATTCACCATCGGGTATTCACAGCGGTTTAATCCAAAAATCGCATGGGCCAAGAAGGCGATTGCCGAAGGCAAGCTGGGCAAGATCGTGAACGTCATGGTCAGCCGCCACTTGTCGCGCAGCCTTGGCTCACGCATTGCGGGTCGTGTGAAACTGTCGCCTGCTGCGATGGAATCCACCCATGATTTGGACTTTGTCTATTGGCTTCTGGATGCCAAACCGACCAAAGTTTACTCCCAAGGCTCCTATGGCTTCATGAAAGAGCTCAATGGCTCTTATGACTGCATGTGGAACACCGTGAATATGGACAATGGCACCTTGGTTGTCATTGGCGGCGGGTGGAACCTGCCCCCCAGTTATCCGAACTACTGTGCCACATGGATCGAAATCACTGGCACCGAAGGCTCTCTGGTGTTGGATGATACCTCACGCGACAATTGGCTCAATACCGTTGAAGGCGGCACGCAATATCCGATGTCGACCATGCCCGGCGAGCATGTTGATCATATGTATGCGGGCCAAATGGGGCCAGAAACCCTGCACTTCCTTGAATCCGTCCTGTTGGATCGCGATCCGCTGGTGTCGGCCGAACATGCCCGCATGGTGATGGAAAGCTACCTTGCCGCAGACGTGTCCGCTGAAATCGGCGAGCCGGTGGATTTGCCAATGTCAAATAGCACAATGGCCAAACTGGCAGACATGATCGACGCTAAAAACAAAGAAACCTCGTGAGCCGGATCGGCCTCTTCGGACTTGGATTAATCGGCAATGCAATTGCGTGCCGATTAATCGCTAACGGTCACGAGGTGATCGGCCATGACCCAGATCCAGAGCGGTGCACCCAGTTTGCCGATGTGGGTGGCGCCCCATGTGAGCCGCAGGCGGTCTGGGACAGCGAGATTGTGTTTTCCTGTGTGTTTGACACAGACCAATTGTCACAGCTTATCCACGACGCGCCCAAAACCAATTGCATTCTGGTGTCCGTCAGCACCTGCGACCCGGAACGCATGTCCGGCTTGGCGCAGAAAGCCTCGGAAAAGGGCATCACCCTGATCGAAGCGCCGATTTCAGGCACCAGCGGCGCCTTGGCCAAAGGCGATGTGCTGCTGCTCGTGGCCGGAGACCCGGGTCCGATGGACCAACTTGATCCAATCTTTAAGCGCCTGTCGCGTCAATATTTGCACGTTGGTGCCATCGGCAACGGCAATCGCGCTAAGCTGGCGATCAATCTTGTGCTTGGCCTGAATCGTGCCGCATTGGCCGAGGGCTTTGTGTTTGCCGAAGCCTTGGGCCTTGCTCCTGATGATTTTCTGCAAATGGCGCGCGCCTCTGCAGCACATTCTGCTGTCATGGACTCCAAGGGGGAGTTGATGGCGCAACGTGATTTTCATCCGCAAGGCCGCATTCGCCAATCTGCCAAGGATTTCACCCTGATCCGCGACGGGGCTACCGCCGCAGGACAGGGGTTGCCCTTTGCACAGACCTATCTTGCGATGATGCAGGATGCGCTTCAGCAAGGCGAAGGGGATTTGGACAATTCCGCGATCTTGCTTCCAATTGCGCGGTGCCGCCCCGAAGAAAACTGACATTCCTTCGGGACGGGCTTTGATTTTGAGGCCGTTACGCCAACCGCACCGAGTCCGGCACGTCTAGCGGCGTGTTCGCACCATCAATGAATTCAACCGTGGTAAAGATCAGCTCTGTATCACCAATGTTTTCAACCGAGTGCACCATGTGATCGCCAGACCCATAGTCAAAATGCTTGGTCTCACCCTGATAGTGTTCCACATCCCGAATTTCCCCGGATGAGAAATACCCCCGCGCCTTGCCTGCAACCAAAGCCGTCCAAAAATAGCGGTTTACGTGACGGTGAAAACGACAGCGTTTGCCGGGCGCGATCCGCAAATGCCAAATGCGCATCGTGTCGGTTTCAGACACCAGAACCGATCCGACACAGCCATTGTTCAAATCCCCAAGCATCTCGGCATGGAGCCCTTCTGGCCAGTGCTCAAACGCAGCAGGATCGGAGTTGATCACAACATGATCAGGGCCACGTGTCTCATTCGTTGTCATAAGCTTCTTCCTTTAATTTCCGCCGTTCAGCAGCGCGAGATCTGCCTTAAGCTCGGATTTTTGGGTGGGCGATAGTGGCAAGAGCGGCGGCGTCATACGCAGCCAACTCTCATCGCCACTACGCCATGCTTCGGCGGTCTTCATCGCCGCCATCAACGGATATTTCGTGGCCGTCGCGCGCGCCTTTTTCACAATTTCCATGGCGACGACACGCTCGGGGCCGTCCGGCGCATGGCGTGCTGCCTGAACTTTTGGTGCAAATATATTTGTAGATCCCGAAATGATGCCGGCTGTGCCGATCGACAGACCATCCCACAGGAAGGCTTCGGAAGAGGGGTAAATGTCGAAATCCTCTGCAACCCCTCCGGTGGCTTCAACAAACGCGCGCGATTGCTCGAAATCTCCGCTGCTGTCCTTCAACCCCGCGATAACCTCGCCAAATTCCGCGCGCAGGCGCAGGACCACATCGACAGAAAACGGCACCTGAGACATCTGCGGAAAGTGGTAGAGATACACCCGAAGGTCATCGCGCCCAATCCGCTCGATCAGGGTGGCGTAAAACGCAAAGATTCCGTCATCGGATGGAGTCTTGTAATAGTACGGCGGCAGCACCAGCGCGTTTACATAGCCCGCATCACAGGCCGCGCGTGTCAAAGCCACGCTATCAGACAGCGATGGCGCCCCTGTTCCAAAAATGACCCGATCACGTTCGATCCCCGCCTCGGCAAACTCCGCAGGTAAAGCAAGGCGGTCTTTCATGCCAATCGATGTGCCTTCCCCAGTGGTGCCAACCGGTGCGACGCCATCACAGCCCCCCGCCCCAAGCAGGTGCTGGCAATAGCCCACGAGCTTTGCGCGATTGACGCTGCCATCTTCATTAAACGGGGTCACAGCGGCGGCATATATACCGCGTCTAGCCTTGGTCATCTGAGATTCCTTTTTCGTCATTTTTCTTTTGCCCCGCCGGTAATTCCGGGTTGATTGGACACCACAACCTTGATCGCGTCATCAATCCGCTCGCGGGCGTATTTGAGCGCTGTGGGCAAATCTTCCAGCGCAAAGGTGTGCGTATGCACAAGGCTTGCATCAAAGCGGCCCGCCTCCATAAAGGCCATAGCGCGGTGGGTGGCTGATTTGCCTTCGCCGCGTATGCCGTAGAGATAGATGTTGTTCACCGCCAATGCGCCCAGATCAAAAGACACCGCTGATTTTGGGAAGGCTGCCAGACAAATGCGCCCGCCTCTGTTGGTCATGTGAACGGCCTGATTGACGGTGGTTTCCACACCCGCGCAGTCCACCACATAATCCGCACCTTTGCCGGTCAATTCTTTGACACGCGCGACAACGTCCTCGCTGCGCGCGTCGATGACATGGTCTGCGCCCAATTGGCGCCCAATCTCGTTGCGGCTTTCGCGTGTCCCCACAAGGATCACAGGTGACGCGCCCAGCGCCTTGGCCACCGCAACCGCCAACAACCCGATGGGCCCCGGCCCGATCACAACCACGCTTTCACCGGCGACTAACCCGCCGAGCTCGGTCAGCCCATACATCGACGTGCCTGCGGTAACGACAAGCGTGGCCTCTTCATCTGACATTGCATCCGGTACGCGGATCATCGTGTTGATGTTGTTCACCGCATATTCGGCAAAGCCACCGTCCGTGGTAAACCCGTTGGCGCGATGGCCCTTGTCACGGTCACCATAGTTGAGACCATAGTTGTGACACGAGGTATACATCCCCATCCGACAGCGTTTGCACTGACCACATCCGGCGTGAATTTCAACCGTCACACGGTCACCAACTTCAAACTCGTCCACACCAGGCCCCAATGCGGCGACAGTGCCCATATATTCATGGCCCGGAGTAAAGTTCTTGTTGAACGGCGCACCACCTTCGATCAGCGCCGGTGTTCCATAGCTCAGAATCTCAAGATCAGTGGCACAAATCGCCACCGCATCTATACGCACCAGAACTTCCGCGCGCCCAGGCGTTGGCATCGGCTTATCGATCAGCGTGAGCTCCTCCGGCCCACCCAGAACCCAAGCGCGCATCGTTTCCGGCAACTCAGACCCAATTGCACGCGAGCCTGTTTTTGTCGTCAGAATTTTGCTCTCCATCGCCGCCTCCTAAAGGTTGACCAATACTGCAAATAGTTGCGTTATGCATCGTTATCGATACGGGAAAGGTCAAAACGCAAGGAAATACTGCCTTCTCACTTGAATTTTTGGAATGTTTCTAAGGTTTTCAATTAAAATTGGGCAACCTTTAATCCCCTTCCTGCCACTACTGGCAAGCCATCACTGAACTTGATGCCGGCTATGAAAAACGATGTTTTCTACCCCATGCCTCGGGCTGCTAGGGTTCCCAATCAAACGATCGAACGGGAGAGAGATTGTGTCACAGAGATTAACCGGCTTAAGCCACGAAGAGGCCACAGGAACCGCAAAACTGATCTATGAAGCCTCAGATCAATTTTTGGGGCGCACCGCAAATCTTCAACGCATCCTTGCGACACACAGCCCCTATTTGGCACGCTGGTTTGGCGGGCTGGTAGCCTCGGTCAGACAGCCGGATCTCGGCGCAACAACCGACCCAAGATTGCGTGGTCTGGCCGTCATCAAGACATCGATGGTCAACGCATGCACCTATTGCACTGCCCACACCTCAGTCTTTGGTCAGGGATTGGGCATCTCCGACGATGAGCTCGAGGCCATGATGGACGACAGCTACAAAACAAGCCCACTCTTTGATGACAAGGACCGCGCGGCAATTGCTTGGTCTGAAGCGATGACCAAAAACACCGCGCGGCAAGACAAAGAGGCATGGGGAAATATGAAGGCGCACTTCAGTGACACAGAAATCGTTGAAATTTCCATGGCCTGCGCGCTGTTCAATATGATCAATCGGCTTAATGACAGCTTCTGGACGGATCTGGAATCTGTGGAGCACAACCAGAAGCAATGGAATGCCGTAGAAGGTTTGTCGGTTGAAGATATCGAAGCCTATGCCGGAAAATTTGCAGAAGTTGCCGCCGCTGAACGGTAACCGCTGTCCCCATCTCCGAGTCCGCCTCATCTGCACGCCACGCCGATGAGGCCGCACACCATCAAACGCCAATCGCGCATTTTTGCGCCCCGCAGACGGCACGTTCAATCGGCTGTTCTGGTAGATCTCAGGCGTCTTGGCGCTATTTTCTTTGCTATGTGTGATGTCACTCCTGCCCCTCGCCGCCTTGCGAGAGCCCTTCCCTGATCGATCACTGCGCGCGATGCCCCCCGTCAGACGACCTTGTGCTGTGTACGTTGCCCCCTGACGTGTTATTATCGGACTTATTTGGGGCATCGCGCCCCCTCAAGTCTGTTCAAGGAAATTCCAATTATGAACAAGTCATTTCACACCACGCTTGCCGCCAGTTTGCTCCTTGTCTGCGCCGCCCAGGCCGATCCGGTTGAAATTTATCTGACCGACACATTGGACAATATCCAAAACGGCTACTGTCTGGATATCGGCGGTGCAAAAGGTTGGGATGCAGATCCAGCAAAGGGACTACAGGGCCACACCTGTTACAGCCCCCTTGGCGAACTCGGTGTCGATCAGGTTTTTGAGACCGCTCAATTTGGTGACGGCACGCTCTACATGCCCAAATTTGAGGTATGCGCTCAATTCGGTTCGCTAGATGCCGGAACCACAATTGATCTGGCGACCTGTGACGGTAGCGCGGCGCAAACCTTTGTGTTCAGCGGTGAGGGGGTGATTACACCCGCGTCTGCGACCGATATGTGCCTGACTCTGGCCGAAGACACGCGTTTTGGTCGCAGCAAGCAGAATCAGATCAAAAACCTGTCGCTTGAGACCTGTGATGACGCCCTGTCAGCCTATCAGACATGGGCCGTTCGCAGCGAATAACGCGTCACACCGCTGCGCCCGACCAGAGTAGATTTGGCTCGGGCGACCATGCGATATCGTTTCTTCTAGGGGCGACCGCCAGACAGTGGGGGCTTTGCCCTTACTGGCCAAACACCAACAGTTTTTCAAAGGATCCATTCCATGAAACTTGTGAGCTTTTTTCTGGCGGCCTCAACAGCCCTCAGCACCGCGCCTGCGCTTGCGCAAGAGGTCAGCTTTTCATCGGGCCCCGCGACGACAGTTATCGAAGGCTTGATCGATTGCGGCCAGCGCTCGCGCACAAGCGCGGTGGGCGAGATCATCTCAGAAGATGGCAAGCGGCGCACCGTCCCGGCGGCCACGAACTACCTGACCGCGCCGCATGCACCGGACCTTTACAATACCTGCGCCAACATCAAACCAAGATCGCTCGACGATGTGGACATTGACGCGCTGACAACCTTTGATGCGGGCGGCACCGAAGTTTTCACAGCCTATATCTTTGCTGACAATTATTTTGAGCTCTACGTAAACGGCAATTTGGTTGCGGTCGATTCCGTGCCTTTCACGCCATTCAATTCCAGCGTCGTAAAATTCACCGCAGATCGCCCCCTCACCCTTGCCATTATGGGCGTCGATTGGGAGGAAAACCTCGCACTTGGCTCTGAAGATAATCGCGGTGTCCGATATCATCCAGGTGACGCCGGCTTTGTGATGCAGCTTCAAGACGCCTCTGGTGAGACTGTCGCGATCACAGATACCGACTGGCGGGCGCAGACCTTCTATGTCGCCCCGCTGCAAGATCGCGACTGCCTGAAACAACAGGGGCAAACCCGCGACAGTTCCGCCTGTAGCACCGCGTCAACCAATGATGGTGACGCATTCTCTGCCGCCTATTGGGACGTGCCAAGCAACTGGATGGCAACAGATTTTGACGACAGCACTTGGCCAAACGCCCTTGCATTCACCAACGACACAGTGGGGGTGAACAACAAGCCAGCCTATACAAATTTCACCGAACTTTTTGATGCCCCCGACGCAGACGCTTCCTTTATCTGGAGCTCCAATCTGGTGCTCGACAATCTCGTGCTATTGCGCCGAACAATCGACTAGGCTGGCGTCCTGCGCGTCTATGCTACAAACCGCCAATCCGCGAGGCGCAAGTTGACATTTCGCATCCCGAGACAAATCTACTGTTAGACTTGGGGCGCGATGGGCAGCTCTTACGTGACGAGAACTAATGAGGATTGGCGATGCTGGACGACACTCTTGTGACATATCCCGGAGGCAGCTTGCGCGAAGACGCAACAGTACGGGAAATCGCCGCTTATGACGGGCACTTGGCACTTCTCACCGACATCACACCCTTTCACCCTCTGGACCACAAATGGCCGGATCAACCTGCGGATCGGGGTGTCGTGATCGGGCCAGAAGGCGTGTCGATCCCGCTGCGGAATTGCCTCACCGCCGCCCGCAATGGCGAAACTGGCATCCTACAATTCGGATCCGAAATATCCGCAGGTCGCGGCGACGATCAGTGGACATATTACTGCGCCCATATCGTGGACCAAGACTGCAATCTAGCCGTGGGCGACAAGGTCGACTTGGTTGTGGATGCGCACTACCGACACGCTTTGAACGCCGCTCATACCGGCTGTCATTTGGCGGCTTTGGCGCTGAACAAAACGCTGCGTGGCTTTTGGAAAAAAGACGTGCGCCTCGACCCCCTCGGCAACCCTGATTTTGACCAGCTGGCGATCCAGACCTCCAAAATTGATGCATTTGAGAGCTTTGATGCATACCGGATTGGCAAGTCCCTCAAGAAACGCGGCTTCAACGCGGTTGAGTTTTGGGCGTGCTCCGACAGCCTTACGGCTCAGGTCAATGCTCAAGTGGCTGAGTGGCTGGCCGTTGGCTCTGATGTTCACGTAACCCCTGCCCGCAGTGGCTTGACGGATATGAGAACGTGGGAGTGCACTCTGGATGACACCTTGGCGCAATTCCCCTGTGGTGGCAGCCACTTGACCAGCCTTGATCAACTAGAGGCGATATCAGTCGCGCTTCTCTTTGATCCGGACGCAGCAACACTTGTGATGCAAACCAAAGTCACGCCAGCCAAGCAATAAACGCCCCTTCGCCGCGCCCGCGTACAACATGGGGCGAAACACCAAACCTAAAACGGCCACGATAGCTGGAACGGCTTGGCAGATAGCGCCTCAATCGCGCGCGCTTTGGGCGACACAGCTTCGGCACGGATCACAACCATCGCTGCGGCACGCGCATCTTCTTCCGCGTCGTGGTGCTGAAATTCCAGATCGAGATAGCGCTTAAGGCTCGCGAGCCCATGCCCCCCGTTTCCCTTCAGCTCAGGCCAAGCTGCGCGCGCAATGGTCACGCTGTTGTACCAAACCAAATTGGGCGCAGTTAGCTTCTGCGCCGCGCAGGCCGCATCGATGGCTTTCTCATCAAAACGGCTGTGCTGGACCAATGGCTGTTTGCTGAGCAGCACGAACAGCTCTGGCCAAACCTGCGCAAAGCTCGGAGCCCCCGTGACGGTCCTCGCGCTGATCCCATGCAATTCTGTGTTAAACGGCGCGAAAGCCATCAAAGGATCAACATAGGTCGACCATGTACAAATCTTGTCCTGCGCGTCCACACAAGCCAACCCGATCTGACAAATACTGGCACTGTCACCACAAGCGGTTTCCACGTCCAAAGCCACAAACCGATAGTCTCCGTCTGGCAGCGGGTTCCTCAATGTTCTTCCCCTTGTAGACGATTTTTCAAAACTACCATGAGCACCTCAGAATACGCGCGCCGCTCTTGAACCGGCACCTACGTGAGCAGGTTCCCCGCAATAGACACGCAAAGATGCGCCTTTAGCCTGCACCAGCGCCCAAAACTCGCGGCCAAGCGCTGCTTTCCCTTATCACGAGGATGGCCCAGCGCCGCAGTGCCTAGCGTTTTTTAAACGCATCCATCAAAGCCGCACCCATCGCGTTATTGCCAGCATCCGACGCAGGTGGCTTTTTCTGCCCACCCTGTGCGGCCCCACCACGTCGCGGGCCCGATCCAGACCGTCCAGCCCCAGACCGGCCAGCGCCCGCCTTGTCCTGATCTTTGCCGCCAAATCCACCGCGCGCATTGCGATCTTCCTTGGCCGACGCCCCGCCGTCTTTGCGCATGCTCAACCCGATGCGTTTGCGCGGCACATCCACCTCGGTCACGGTCACTTTGACCACGTCTCCGGCCTTGACCACCTCATGGGGGTCTTTGACAAAACGATCCGCCAATTGGCTGACATGCACCAATCCGTCCTGATGCACCCCAACGTCCACAAACGCGCCAAAGGCCGCAACATTGGTCACCGTGCCTTCCAACACCATGCCAGCGCGCAGATCAGTGATCGCTTCCACACCGTCGGTAAAGCTCGCCGTCTTAAAGCTTGGCCGTGGATCACGTCCGGGTTTCTCAAGCTCGCTGAGAATGTCGCGCACTGTCGGCAGCCCAAAGCGCTCATTGACAAACTCCTCGGCCCGCACACGTTTCAATGTGGCCGCGTCCCCCATCAGACTGCGCAGATCACGCCCACAGGACGCCACGATACGCCGCGCCACATCATAGGCCTCGGGGTGAACCGAGCTCGCATCCAGAGGCTCCTTGCCGTCTGAAATCCGCAAAAATCCGGCACATTGCTCAAACGCCACCGGCCCCAACCGTGCCACTTTCAACAAATCTTTGCGCGCGCCAAACGCCCCGTTGGCATCGCGGTGCGCCACAATCGCCTCGGCCAATCCAGGCCCAAGGCCGGACACATGCGCCAACAGCGGCGCGGATGCCATATTCAGATCAACACCCACCGCGTTCACCGCATCTTCGACCACAGCCTCTAGCGATTTGCCGAGACGGAACTGATCCACATCATGTTGATATTGTCCGACCCCGATGGATTTGGGTTCAATCTTCACAAGCTCGGCCAACGGGTCCTGCAAACGACGCGCAATCGACACAGCCCCGCGCAGACTGACGTCCAGATCGGGAAATTCGCGCGACGCCAGCTCACTGGCGGAATAGACCGACGCGCCCGCTTCGCTGACCACAACCTTGGTGGGTGCCTTAACCCCTTTGGGCAATAGCTTCAAAACATCGCCCACCAATCGCTCGCTCTCACGGCTGGCTGTGCCATTCCCAATCGCGATCAACTCAACTCCGTGTTTGGCAATCAATCCCAACAACACAGCCTCAGATCCGCGCAAATCATTCTTGGGCTGGAACGGATAAATCGTTGCGGTGTCCAACACCTTGCCGGTCGCATCCACCACAGCCACTTTACAGCCCGTGCGAATGCCCGGATCCAACCCCAAGGTCGCCTTGGCGCCCGCCGGTGCGGCCAGCAGCAGGTCCTTCAAGTTTCGCGCAAACACCTGAATGGCTTCTTCCTGCGCCCGCCCGCGCAGCTCGCCCATCAGATCCACAGTCATGCTCAGGCTCAGCTTGACGCGCCACGCCCATCCGGCGACTTTGCGCAGCCACACGTCCGCCGCCCCATTGCCGCGCGTTTCCAAGGTTGCCGCCACCATGGCCTCAACTTTTTCCTTGCCGCCCTCGGGGTCGGGCCCGATGTCCAACGTGATCACGCCTTCTTTGCTGGCGCGCATCATCGCCAAGGCACGGTGTGACGGCATTTTGGACCACAGCTCGGAATGCTCAAAATAGTCCGAGAATTTTGCGCCTGCCTGCTCTTGCCCTTTGATCACCCGTGCGCTGACGATGGCTTCACGCTGCAAATAGCTGCGCAACTGTCCCAACAGGGTCGCGTTTTCGGTCAGACCTTCCACCACAATGTCGCGCGCGCCGTTTAGGGCCGCTTTCACATCTTCCACGGCCTCGCTCACGTATCCCGCAGCCAGCACCTCTGGGTCAGCATTACGATCCGCCAGAATGGCTTTGGCCAGTGGCTCCAACCCGTTTTCACGCGCAATCATCGCCTTGGTGCGTCGCTTGGGTTTGTAGGGCAGATAGATATCTTCCAGCGTCGCTTTGGTGTCGGCACCCGCAATCGATTTGGCCAAGGCATCGGTCATTTTGCCCTGCTCAGTAATGGACGCCGCCACAGTTTCGCGCCGCGCTTCCAACTCGCGCAAATACACCAAACGATCCGCCAAGGTGCGCAATTGGCTGTCATCCAACCCGCCAGTGACCTCTTTGCGATAGCGCGCCACAAACGGCACTGTCGCACCCTCATCCAACAGTCCAACCGCCGCACCGACCTGTTCCGGCCTCGCCCCGATCTCAGTTGCAATCGTTCTCGAAATCCGCGCGCCTGTGTCCAAAGCCATTGCCTCCTAGTGGTTGGGATGCCCTTCTTAGCCAGCTGTCGCCGCATCGCCAAGAGAAGAAACACAATGGCGCGTCTCTGGGCGGCGCTCACTGAAATCCGCATGCCTTTGGCGCGCCTTCCTCCGGCGCAACGCACGCTGTCTTCATCCCCAAATTTGGCAAAAAATCGCACCGTCGTAATACCGACGCAATACCGACGTGATACAGACAGCCCAATTCGGCCATTTCTCGACGTTAACGATCTATGGCAACGGCGGAAAAAACGCCTCTACGCGCTTACAAGCCGCCGATATCTTCAGGCGCAACCGAAACGGTTTTGACGATGGCATAACAGCTCACACCGACATCCAAACCCAGAGCTTGAGCCGAGCGACGGGTCACCCGCGCCAACACACGCCCTGAGGCTGTATCAATCGACACAATCGCGCCTGGGCCGTCCCCTGCCCGCACAGCATGGATCACACCATGTAAAACATTTAATGCTGACAGCCCCTTAGGCTCATCGCGCGATAGGATCACATCATGTGCCGCGATCCGTACGCGCACCTGATGCCCAATCTCTTGCGGCAGTTTTGGCAGCAAAAGTGGAATGCCCGACGCGTCCAGCTCACTTAGCCCATCGGCGTGATGCTTCACAATGCGAGCCTGCAACAAGGCCCCCACCGCGCGCACTCCGGCTGGCGTAAACGCCGGATCCCCCAAAACATCTGCTGCCGCGCCTATGTTGGCCACCTTCCCATCCTTCAGCGCCACAACCGTCGTCGCCAACCGCGCCACCTCAGCAATTGAATGGCTAACGTACAGAATAGGAACAGAAATTTCGTCCCGTAGTGTTTCAAAATATGGCAAGATTTCGGCCTTGCGCGCCTCATCCAGCGCCGCCAATGGCTCATCCGCAAGGATCAGTTTTGGCTTGGCCAGCAATGCCCGCCCAATCGCCACACGTTGTTTTTCGCCACCAGATAGCTCATTAGGACGCCGCTCAAGCAGTGCCCCTAAACCAAGCATATCGACAACTTCGCCAAAGTCGCCTTCCCCGGATCGATGCCGTGCAAACCATTGACCATAAAGCAAGTTCTTTTGCACACTCAAATGTGGGAACAGGCGCCCTTCCTGAAACACATATCCCAAACCTCGCCTATGTGGCGGCAACCAAATGCCTTTGTCGGTGTCACTCAGAACAGCTCCTTCAACGGCAACTTTGCTCATTTTTGGATGAACCAATCCGGCAACTGCATTAACCACAGATGTTTTACCTGACCCAGAACTGCCAAAAAGCACTGTAACCCCGCGCGGAACCCGGAAAGAGACATCAAGCTCAAATCCTTCAAAAGGCTGATATATTTCGACACTCAAACTCATTTCTGCCCGACCTTTCTGGCTATCTTTCGGGCCAAATATTCTGAAAGCACCAGAGCGAATGTCGCAATCAGGACGGCGATGAAAATCAACTTAAATACGGCCCCTTCACCGCCAGGTATTTGAAGAAACGTATGAATAGCCGAAGGCACTGTGCGGGTTTCACCAGGAATATTGGCGACAAACGTAATCGTCGCCCCAAACTCGCCCATCGCTTTGGCGAAGGCCATCACCGCCCCAGCTAAGATCCCTGGCAATATCATAGGCAGCGTCACAGTTAAAAAAACCCAAGGTTTTGAGGCCCCCAAAGTCGAGGCCGCCTGCTCAAGCTTTGGGTCAACCGCCTCGATTGACAATCGAATTGACCGCACAAGAAACGGAAACGCCATCACCGCCGCCGCCAGTGCCGCTCCCGTCCATCTAAAGGCAAAGACAATACCAAATTGGCTAAGCAACCCGCCCAACGGGGCCTGTACTCCAAAAGTGAGCAATAAAAGATAACCGGTCGCCACCGGCGGCAGGACCAGAGGTAGGTGCACAACAACATTAAGAACTTGGCGTCCTGGAAAACGCCACCGGGCCAGCACATAAGCGACAAACACACCCGGTCCGATCGACGCTGCCACAGCCCACCCCGCGACGCGCAGCGACAAGCGTACTGCGTCCCACTCTTCTGGACCAAGCCATCCATTCACGACGCACCGTCCAAAATCAAAAAGCCGTTTTTCTCAAATATTTCTGAGGCAGAAGAGTCACTTAGCGCCCCAAGGAATTTGATAGCTGAAGGTGCAGAAGACCCCGCAGTTGCCGCGACAGGGTAAATTATTGGAGGGTGAGACTCTTGTGGTATCTCCCAGACGACCTCCACCCGATCTTCCACAACTGCATCGGAGGCATACACAATACCGCGCGACGCGGCCATCAACGCAACCAATGCCAAAGCGCTGCGTACGTTATCGGCCTGTACTGCGTTCTCCTCGACCGACGGCCACAGCCCAAGGTTTTCCAACGCTTCTTTGCCGTACACGCCAGCCGGGACGGCCTCAACGTTGGCCATAGCAACACGGTCACTTGGGGCCAAATCGGCTAGAGGAGAGGTGACACTACCCTCTTGAGAGTCCACACGTGCGCCTTTTGGAGCGATAACCACCAGCCTGTTGCCTAACAAATCTTGCCTATTTTTGGGGTCAATCAAGCCTTTGTCACTTAAATACCGCATCCAGTATTGATCGGCTGAAAAGAAAATATCCGCTGGTGCGCCGTGCTCAATCTGTCGCGCTAAAGTCGAGGAAGCGGCATAGGTCAAAACGACCTTTACGCCGTGCTCTTCATAAAATTCAACAGCTATTTCATCTAAGGCGTTTTTCAAACTTGCCGCTGCAAATATTGAAATCTGCTCAGAGATTGCTGGTGCGCTGCCCAAACAAAACAACCCCACAATCACAACAAGCGCCGTGTTTAGCTTGCCCTTCACAAATTCGCACCCCAACAAGAGCTCATTTTTTCCTCGCCATGTTTCGGGAATAATCAATAGCAACCGCGTCTTGCAAGAAACCTCAGCCTTCAGGCATTATTATCCTGCTGCGAGCGTGAAGAACTTGCAAGTACCATCCCGCTTCCGAAAACTTACTATTGAGTTGCTGGCGTAACCGCATTCCCAGTGACGGCTTCGGAAAATGCTCTAAGAGCAGGCAGCGCAGCAGATTCAAAATAGTCCGAAAGTAACTGGTATTCGTGCATGTCCACCATTGGCACCTCTAAGCTGTCCACGGTTATCTCGGCTTCAAGTTCCTGCAAAATTTGGTCAATAATGTCGCCCTCAAAGAGTTCGTTCGCGACACCTGTCGGACGCGTCGATCCATTGATGGATGTATCTAATCCCAGACCCATACCAGACTGCCGCGCCTGCCTTCCTTCGCTCATCTGCATAACTGTAACGGCAGTATTAATGTCGAGCCCAAGCTCCTCCATCAAGTACTGCAGGTTCTGTGCGGCTCTTGTCGGTGCCCCTGTGTTTTCCCGCGCACCACTGCTTGACAACTCAGGCTCAACTAATGGCTCTTGCAGCAAAACACCGACGGGATTTTCGGTCTTTGAAAGATCATCCACCTGATCTTTCAACGCCTCAACAACCGTAAGCAGGTTTGTCAATTCCAATGCACTCGCCGATTGAGAGTTAACATTGCGGCCCGTTGCATCAACCCGAGTGGTTGTGTCGACCAAGTTCTCTTGTAGAATTTTCTTCAAGTCATTGATTTCTGAGCGCAACTCAGAAACAGCTGTATCCTCGAGGTCTGGCTGATCAAAGAGAGTGCCTATTTGCGGCTGAGTTGCGATTTCGCTTTCAAACGTTTGGTCATAAAGAGTAGGGGCTTCCCATCGCGGCGGTTGCGCCAACCCGACTGTGTCCTCATTTCGACTAGAATTTGGGACGGGCCACCCCCTTGGCAAAACAGAATAATCCTGTCGCGCGGCAACCCATCTCAAATATGACCCTACGGCATGAAACCCTTTGAGAGAGGTCTTCACAATGTCATCCCCCCCCCTGCGCACACTGAGGTCTACCGCGGACGCCAAGAGCAACTCTAATTGAATGTCCAAAGGTTGTAGGATGCGTTCGGGAACTTGGATTTCAGACACGCCGTCCGACAAAAAAAACATATCTCCCGCCCCAACTTCCGCAATTTTCAAATGCAGCGTGCCCGCCTCGGTCAAATGAATCTCCAATCCATCTTTTCTTCCCAAACACGAATAGGTGCGGGGCCTACAAATCACTTCAAATACATCCAAATCCAGCCGTGGCGTTGGAGAGAAGCGCGCGTATCCGTCCGGATCGAACCGAAAATACACCCCATCCACCAACCCTTCTTGAAAGCTGGGCCACCCAAAAGATCCGCGCAGTGACTGCTGACCTTCCCGTGCACCAATTGCAAAGGCGACCGACGTATCCAAAATCGCGTTCTCGGGCGAAAACGGTTCTTCATTTCGACTGGCGGCGGGATTGACTTGGCCGCTGGCGGCACTGGCCACGCAGATCACAGCCATAGCGGCAATTCGAGTGAACTGTGTAAAATAAGTCATCAAAAATCAGCCTTCTCTTGTACAGAGTGCCTCAACGCAGGAAGCCATTCACTTTTCTGAGGTGGATCTGGATAGTTACGCATCACGCGGATGTCTTGGTCACGATAAGCTGTGTACCAAACCTCGGTGTCGCCAGTGTAGGGCGTTAATATTGTGCCTTGGACTTTATGTAAGAGACTGGTCAGAATTATGCCGTTGTTGTTGGCTGTAAATATTTCGACACGCCCCTGCCCTCGTTCATATAATCCTTCGAACATTCCATGCTCAGGATCATAGAGTTCAATAACGGCTTCATAGAGAACATCCGTATAGTCCGTTTCCCACAGAGCCCACAGCCCCAACGCGGCCTTAGAGGACACGGCAGAATGATTAGGGACATAGTCGCCTCTCGGCGTGACTGTGTTCCACGGGTAGCCATCTGAAAAAATCGTATCATACGTAAAATAGGGGGGGCCTTTGACATTGTGTTCCGACCTAGCCGTCATAAAGCCCGTTTGACGCCATCTGTTTTCTTGCACTTGATAAACGCGATCCGCAAATTCTGCCCGCCATCCATCGGAATGAACCCATTCCTCACTGCTATCATCATGTGGAAGATCAAACCCTAGCTCCAACCCATCTTGCAGATAGGACTCTGTCACAACGTAGTTCTGAGAATGAAAAACACGTGGGTCCCGCCCGTCGTATGGCACCTGAACGCCATATATCGACGCCGTTAAAAACGGTTCGGCGCGATGTGCCAAAATTGGTCGAAACCCCCAAAGCGCAAAACCCTTGGCTGCGTATTCTTCATAACCAAGGCGACCTTCCTGTGCGTAAACCGTCTCTCCTGTTTCCTTGTCGACATACGCCCCAAAAAGCAGACCTTCACTATCCACCGCATTGCTAAAATCCCACTTTAGAAGAACCGAATCGATTGTGTTTCCCAAATGGGGGTATCTGTTTTTCAAGATGCGCATCCAAACCAGAAAACGACCAATGTCCAATGCCGAAAACCCGATTTCCCCTGGCTTGTTGGTATAGTCGACCTTTGCAGCAGTTTTTGTGTGGTAGACTTTATTGGGCAGCTCCTTGCGAAAAAGCTCCAAGGTCTTAACCGTCGTCAGCAGCTGAAGAATGCGAGAATCAAACTCGGTTTTTTCAATCAGACACAATTCAAACGCGGCCACGGCCCCGGCAATATAAGATGCGGTATCCCAAAGCGTTGTGGACGGGTAATTTCCAACTGAGTTCGCCAGACCCGTCGTTGGTTGCGTGTAAGTTTCGAAATAGTGCCAAGCGACCCGCGCCGCCCGCAGCTCGCGTTCATTCAAAAAACCTCTTCTCGACCGATATTTACGCACATATGCGTTCTCATTGGAATATCCGGAGCTGACATTCAATCCGCGCTCAAGGGAATTGAAATAGTCTTTATCCATTTCGCACATGCGCGGCGGCTTGGAACGTTGTTCCACATCAGAAATCAACGAAACCGTTGCGCTCGGAAGATTTCCCCTCATCAATGCTGGAATGTCATCCAATGCTCCGCCGGCGATGATCGGAATGATTTCTTCTTCCTGAGCCAGAAACACCTGGCGCGCTGACAGCCAGACAACATAGGTCGCGCCACCGATTAGGCACAAAACGAAGAGAAACACCGCAACTCCCTTAAAGGGGGTATTTGTCCTGATACTGTTCGAACTCGTCATAAACGCACTTCCCAAGGGACCAGCCTCTATTTAGGCCCAAGCGGGTTAATAAAGAGCAACCGCCGAAAAACCTCTAAAACACAAGATCTGGATCCAATTTCATGAGACCGAAGGAAAACCTTTCTTAATGTATCTCCGATAGGCGTAATTCAAAGCTGAGGTTTTGTAATGTCTGATTTTCAAGTAACGCGGGCGTATCCCGAACTTTCTGTAGACTCTTTGTCCTCTGCAGATCCCTTACCTCATATTTTTCGTGACCGCTCTATACCAATGTGGGCGACCGCACTTTCCATTTTTTTCTCGATGGGAGCAGGCATATGCTTGTTCGCAATTGCTGTCTTTGCAATTTTTTTCTTCGATTTGGTTGCAAGTGACGGAAATGAATTACTTGCAGGGCTGCTCACCCTAGGGGCCTTGGTTCCAATAATTGGTCTTCTGATATTTGATGTCGGTCACGCAAAAGCACTGGTCGGGTATCGATATTTGCGCGACCGAAATACCGTGTTTGGAAAGGCAATATTGGGGGGTATGGCTGGACTGACCTTCTTTCTCCTAAATCCCTTGCTGGGCGCACCTTTTATCGGAGGAGCATTCTTAAGCTGGTTGCTTTGCAACAAGGCCACACGGATTGCTCCGCCCGAACCTTTATGGGAATTTCTCCCTGCAGAGGCCGTGTCCTTCCTTAGCGGACGAGATCGTAGGGCACTGGAACTTGCAAATGGCATCTCACAGCAAAATGTTTTGCTGGACGGCTTTCAGAGATCCATCGGCTACTTTTCTCTTATTTCAGCGATGGCAGTATCTTGTTGGTTAGTGACAAGCGATATTCTAAATCCGGCTGCGATTACCACCATTACACTCATTACCTATTGGTCAGTCGACGCATTCGCAGAATTTTTCAAACGAATATCTTTAGCAGATCCTGAAAAAAGTGGTCAGGCGGTTCAAGTGACTGAACTACACTCAACTGATCTGGACGATGCGCAAACAGATATATCCGAAGGGCTGCACATTCACGACTTATCCGTCCACACAAAAGAACAGATCCCTCTATTGTCAGGCATTTCGTTTCATGCAGCACCTGGATCAATCATTGGAGTACAAGGCGACAGTTTGTCAGGTAAGACCACACTTTTCCAAGCTATCACAGCCCCACGCGACTTACGCGGTCTCACCGTGCAAGGATCCGTACAAAGCGACGGCGTAAACTTGTGGGACACTTCAGCAAAAGAAAGAGTCATCAATGCCGTCCACATCCCGCCACAACCGCTCCTCGTCCCAGGAAGCGGTACTGAAAATTTAACTTGTTTTTCGGATGCCTACGATCAGGCACGCGCCAAAAGAATATTAAAATCATTGGTGTTAACCTCTGATGTCACAGACAAAATTTGCAACGCTCCCGAGGTGCAAACCCTTTCGAGTACAGAGCAAAAATCCCTCGCATTTGCCCGTGCATTTGCGCTGCGCCCGCGCGTAATGCTTTTTGATAGACCGGAAGATGGCGCAGACGAGAAACTTCTTAACGCGCTGGGAGAGCGCGTAAGAGCGGAGGCAAGGCTTGGCACAATCACGCTTTTTGTCACTGAAAATCGAGGACTGTTAAACATCTGCGACACACTGTTGATGATGCAAAAGGGCACATTAATTGAATACGCATCAGCGGCCCTGATCCGGGAACGAAAGACAACTGGCTGGCAGCGATTCGTAGCCGAGCGGGAGCTGGAAAGTGAGGAGCCCTTAGATGCATGGATCAGCTCACAGTTCCGCCGAGACGGTGACGAAAAGAACAGAAGGGCTGTCTGCCTCATAGCAAACGACTTGCTGCTCATCGCATGCAAAGAGATCTCTGCCGACGCCGCATTTCCGAAAACAGTAACTTTCGAATTCAAGAATTTCGAAGGTTACTGTCTTCTAAGAATGACGAATATCAACGATTCGATTTCCGAATGTTCCCTTGAAAAAGCAAAAGATGTCTCTGAGGAATCTTCTCTGGAGAAACAGCTACCTCCGTTGGCGAGGTTAGTAAAAAAATCCATTGAAATGAACATTTTGAATGCAAACGACGTGAGTTGGCTTCAAGTATCAGTTAAGACTGTCGACCCTCGGTTAAAGACAAACAACAAGGTCGCAAAAAATGCGTCACAACAAAGTTGACTTGTCGCCTCCGCGCCGGCCGCATGCCCGTTGGGTATCTTGGGGACTCTGGGCGGTGTTCTCTGTAAGCGCACTTTTTTTAGCTACCTTCGTTCTACTTGACGCATTTACGGCGTCTGATACTCGGAAGTATTCTGGGTACTTGGACAGTAAAACACAGTCTGAGATCATCCATTTCCCAATAAACATCCCTATATCCAAAATATTGGTGAAAAATGGGGAACAAGTACAAAAAGATCAAATTCTCGCCCACTACGACAAGGAAGAAATTCTCCACAAAATCAACAGTTTAGAATTGAAAATTTTTCACATACAAATCTTCCGAGACTGCCTTGAGTTGCCGCCTCTAAAGCCGCGCCCAAATACATCTTCAAGTGAAAAATTCATAATAGAAAACACGGTTTTGGAGAGGGCGTTTTCTGAAAAAAAATGCATGGAGATTCACCTTCAAAACATTCAAAAAAAATCGAGCATTCTGACTAAAAGAGAATTCTTCCTTACACATAGCAACCGCCTAGTTAGGGAACTAACTGGCAACAGAACCGCGGTGCAAATGACCCAACTCAACATCCCTAGAAGCGCCCTGAATCTGCAAATAAGAAACACACTCGGCATCATAAACTTGGAACTTTCCAATGAAATCAGCAGGCAACAGGTGTTCATCTCTGAAACCATCGCTTCATCCAATACGAAGATCCGTGAACTAGAAAATCAATTGAGAGAATTACAACAACTTCTAGAAAGCCCTTGGATCACATCACCTACGTCAGGGTATATCCACGGTGTAGCCGAAAAATCGAAATTGAACGCCGTACGATCAAGTGCAAAATTCGGGATAGTTGAACCTATATACGTCGATAACCTGAATTTTATTGTTGAACTTACTCCTGAAGATCTCGAAGAAATTCAAGTTGGAAATAACATTGAGATTTCGCAAAGATACATCGAATACGGAGGGCATATTCTCAGCGCCAAAATAAATCAAATTTCTCCAATTTGGTCTGCATTTAATGAAGGAGAGGTAAAAGCGAGGATTGGAATTTCAATAAAGGACACTCAAAAAAACACCAAAAATGTGGATGAATTTTTCCATTCTTTAAGCCAAGGAGTAGAAACTCAAGTTTCCGTGGTTATGGGGAAATCCACAGTCAAAAATTCTTTGCAACGCTCCTTTGACAAAATCATTATTGACCCTTGGATAAAGTTGTAACTTATTATTGAAAATCTAGAACCTGATGATCGAAATTTTTTTCGAACCTATATCGGAGGTACTGCACGAATTAGGTAATGGAGATGGCCTTGTTGCATAAATCACCGAACCAATAGCTGACAAGCTCGATACATGCAGACTACTGATGTGAGCCTTTCTGCTTTTCCCACGATAATCCTCCCATTTTAGTGGGGCTCAACCGTGAAATTCACGCGGCTGCTTTTAGTTTCATAACGGGTGTCATGCCGCCGATCCCCATGTTGGGTCGCTCGTTATTGTAAGTCCGGAGCCATTCAGTCGCCTGGTCTTGTGTCTCCTCGATGAGTTCAAAGATATAATGCCCAACCACTCGCCGCGAACGGTGCGATTGTAACACACAATATAGGCGTTCTGTTGTGGCTTTCCCATTACACGACAATGCCGTTTCCCATTCACGAGAGTGGGGCTGGATCTAGTCGAGCCGAACATTGCGCTTCGCGGCCCATTGCATCAGCTTTCCACTGATATATTGGGGACTATTGTCCACACGAATTGCTTTGGGAGTTCCGCGCCATTCAATGATCTGGTTCAAGCTGCGCACAACCCGTTCTGCTGGCAGTGACAACCGGCACACCGCGCTCCGCTTGCTTCAAGATACCGATGATCGACGCGTCGCAATATCGTCCCTTCTTCATTGAAATCTCCTCGGATATCTTGCTGAGAAAATTCCAATCGTGAACACCACTAATTTTAGGGGGATTACCCAACCGCCTGAGTTAGAGCGGTGGGCGATACCTTTATCATGTATTTCGTGATATCGTCGAAATCCCAGTAAGCGGCCGAAGCAACATTGCGCCCAGATCCAACGTGAAAAGTGCTACAGATCAACTCGCGGCACGGTGTTGGCAAAGCTTACAACCGTCAAAGCAGGCGCGACGGCTGGAAGCGTTGTTTTTGCCCACGCAGCAAATCCATCGAGTATTTTGGAAACATGTAGTCTGTGCGACCTAGCTTTCCAATGATCGAATGACGTGGTCTGCATGCGTCAGGCTACCATGCTTAATGGGGACGCCAGTTTCGAGCAACACCCCCCGGATGCCTGCGTTTCTTGCCGCCAGAATATCGGTTTCAAGCTGATCCCCCAACATTATGGTGCTTGCCGTTTTTACGCCAATGCGCGCGAGTGCCGCCTTCAGAATGTCTCCTGAAGGCTTGCCCAAGATGACAGGTTTAATGCCACTGGCCGCCGCAATTGATTGAAGCAGAGCTCCTGTGCCCGGCTCAAAGCCGTCTGCCGTCGGGCGAATGACATCAGGATTGGTGCCTATAAATTCGGCTCCGGACAAGATATTTTGCACAGCCATTTTCATCATTGTGTAGTCGAATTTTCGATCCAGAGCGACAATGACAACCTCAGCTCCACTATCGACCAGTGTAAAACCAGCCTGTTCAAAACGGAGTTTGAAAGAGGGAGAGCCGACGACAAAAATAAGAGTGCCCTGCTTGTATCTCCCCTTCACATAGTCCAGCGCTACATCCCCGGATGTTACGACTTGTTCAGCCGAGCAGGAAATCCCCAGTCGGGCAATTTTCTCCGCGAACTCAGCGGGCGTTTTTTCAGCGTTGTTTGTGACAAAACAATAAGGGACATTGGAGCGGTGCCAATAATTGAACTTCTCTACTGCACCGGGGATGGCCTGTTCTCCACGATAGACAACACCGTCAAGATCGGACAGGACAGCGTTAAACTCGATCTCGTCAATCGAGTTTAAGCGAATTGTGCTAGCAACAGTATTCATTCGGATTTGTCCTGTAGGTTCGGGTCGAGTTTGTCGCGTATCCAATCACCCAAGAGGCTGACAGACAGGGTGGTCAAGAAGATAACGACACCAGCGGGTACGCCGATCCACCAAGCAGTCGCAAGGTAGTTACGCCCTTCACCCAACAATAAACCCAGGCTCGTTGCAGGCGGTTGCACGCCAAGACCCAGGAACGACAACGACGTTTCAAGCAAGATGATTTCTGGAAAGTTCAACGTGACCTGCACCAAAATGACCCCCATCATATTTGGCACAACGTGACGCCAGTAGACCTTGGCCGGATGGACCCCCAAGGTACGAATGGCATGGGCATAGCCTTGTCCGTTTGTTGACAAAACCAAACCACGCGCAATGCGCGCATATCCGTCCCAGCCAAACAGGCCGATCAAAATCACAAGAAGAACAAAGTTGTTGCCAAAAAACGCGAGCACCGCGAGGGCAACGATCAGGAACGGCATAGACGCCTGAAAGTCGACCATGACCATGATGACGTCGTCGACCCACCCACGAAAATGTGCTGCGACAATGCCGAGCACAGTGCCAACAGTTGCCCCGATAATGGTTGCCATCACCGCAATCAGAATGCTTGTGCGCATGGCGTAAAGCACGCGACTGAGGACGTCACGTCCAAGGTTATCGGATCCAAGCCAATACTTTGATGAACCGCCCATAAAGGCAGGCGGGTTCAGACGTTCTAGCAAACTTTGCTCGGCATATCCAAACGGCGCAATGGCCTGTGCAAAGAGCGCCGTGAAGACAACAAAGACAAGCCAGAAAATGCATAGCCCAATCACAAGCGAAGGACGCGACTTCCATATTCGGGTCAGAAATCGATACCGGCGCCGTTCTCTCAGACCTTCGGAAAAATCAACAGAAGTCATGCTGTCGCCTTTCGTTTATTGTGGACTTCGATACGCGGGTCCAGCCAGCCATAGGTGAGATCAACGATGAGGTTCACGATCACCATAGTCAGTGCAATCAGCAGGATGACCCCTTGAACGACCGCAAGGTCGCGTTGGCTAACGGCGTTGACTAAAAGCAGCCCGATCCCGGGCCATGCGAAAACTGTCTCAATAGTGACTGCCCCACCAATAAGACCACCAATGCGCATCCCGACGACGGTCACCACGGGGATTGCCGCATTCGGCAAGGCATGCCGCAAAACCCGATTTTTGGGCGTTATGCCTTTGGCCTTGGCCGTGCGCATGAAGGGTTTGTTCAAAATGTCCAACATCGAAGATCGCGTAAACCGTGCAATCGTTGCGGCACTCGCTGTGCCAAGGGTCACAGCAGGCATCAAAAGATGCCAAATTGTGCCGGTGCCGGAACTAGGCAACCATCGAAGCGTCATTGAGAACAGCAGGATCAACAAAATACCAAGGAAAAAATTCGGAATACTGTGCCCAAAAATTGTCCCCGTCATCGTCAAGTGATCGACCCAACTACCCCGGCGTAAAGCAGCAAAAACGCCAGCGGGAATTCCGATGACGAGCGTTAGCAGAAGTGCCGCAGCCCCCAACTGGAGAGTAGCTGGAATTCGCTCGGCAATAACTTCGAGAGCTGGTCGCCCGTCGCGGAAGGAGACACCAAAATCACCGCGGATAACTGATCCCAGATAGGCAAAATACTGCTCCAGATAAGAACGGTCGAGCCCCCAATGCTCACGAAAAGCCTCCATTGCAGCGGGCGATGCGTCATCCGCCAACATGATCTGCGCGGGATCACCGGACGCGCGTAAAACAAAGAAAACAAAGGTCATTGCGAGCAGAAGCGTGATTATACCTCTGGCAAGTTTTGTCAGAAGGAAATGGATGCTCATTGCCCCCATGCCCCGCGTCCCGAAGTCCAGCCACAATCAACAATGGTTTTGCCATTGACGACCCATTGGCGCAAAAACTGTTCGTGTTCCTTGTGAGTGACACTCAGCAGTCGGGTTTCCACAGATGGCGCCTGTCCAAATTTCTGATCATCCCCAGCCAAGGCCTCGACCATTGGTCGTCCACTTGTCCCGTCTACAGGCAAATCCATGGTTGTAAGGATCGTTGGCACGATATCAGGGAGCCAACACGGTGTGTCAGAAGGAAATTGGGTGCGATATGCAGGTCCTTGTGCAGCGAGTACCGTGGACAATTCACCTTTGTTCAGGCCACCATGCATCCCCCCTCCAACAGGAATACCGCCGGCAAAAATACATTCGTCAGCTTTTGGGTCATGAGTTTCGGAGGAATTGGTCGACCTCAGAGTAAAGCCCACATCCGCCCCGCGTGCGTGATTGTTACGCACAGCGGTCCAAGGAAACGCGCCTTTGATGGCTGTTCCATCTCCTGCCGAAGCAAAGACCAGACCACAGAAATCCTGTTCCACCAACCAATCAACAACCTCGGCTTTCCGGCCATCAGATGGATCATCCATGTAAATACCACTAAATGCGCCGATGGATGCTTTGCCGAAATGCGCTGGTATAATGTCCACCGTTTCCAATTGACACGCGCCGGTGATTTGCCCGTGATCTGACATCACGACGATGTTCTCCGGCCCGTTGCCGTCGCGCCACCATGCGAGGATCCGGCCAAAGTTTTCATCACATGTTTTTTGCGCAACGACAGTCTCAGGAGACGTCACTCCAAACTGATGCGACGTGATGTCGGGATCGCTCATCCAAAACACACACATATCCGGCGAGAACTTTGGATAGATGAAATCCAGTAGCGCGTCTGTTGCATAGGCAACGCGCGCGCTGTTTGGCGCCCCGGCCGCAGGGATGTCGCCCTGTCCCGCGGTTATGACTTCATGCAAATCTTCTGTTGAAACCGGCGGGCCGTGAACGGTGAATACGGGTTGGTTTAACGCGTGAGCGCTTGAATTCATCATGCGCGACGCGCCCTTTGAGCCAGTGCTCACAACAGCCATGGTTCGGCCGTTTTCGGCCATACGCTGCCCCATGGTCTTGCAGTCCAGAAGTTGGCCCGCGTTGGCCGCCATCTCCAATTGCTCCCACTCTGCAGTTTTGAATGGAGCCTCCGGCTGTAGAGGGTGATAAAACTGGTTGGCGACCAAACCATGGTCCGCTGGCGGGCATCCCGTCATGACCGAGGTTACCGCGACCCGCGTCTCGCTTGGGAAAATCGACCGCGAATTGATAAAGTTTGCCCCTTCTTCCATAAAACGGGCCAGATTTGGCATGATATCGGGTGTCGCGCGATCTCGGCGCAGCCCATCAAATACCACTAGAAGTGTCGATCCTTGCGTCATTTCAGGCCCTCTAGAAGTGATTTTGAAAGCGCCACGTCGTTCACAAGAACACCGTCAATTCGGGCTTCTGATAAGAAACGCAGGCTTTCCCCGTTCGTGTCACCAGTACGCCTGTCGGTCTCGCCAGATCCTGTAGTCACCCAAACATCGCCCCCCAATGCTTTGAGGTCGCGGATGCGCTGATCTGTGACGTCACTCTCCCAAAGGCGAATGATCGTAGCCCCTTCTGCAAAAAAAGAAGCGCCATCGTTCGCGTTTGGCATTAAAGCCAGAATGGTTACTTGTCGCTTGGCGGCGAAAAAAGCGACGGTTTTCCGGCTATGGCACCCGACAATAACATTGTGCCTTCGGGGAACAGACACATGCGCTTGAATGTCCTCCCAGATTAACTCCAGTGCACGCGGACTTTCGTCTTTAAGGTCAAGCACAATTGGCCGTCCCGCTTCTGCAAAACGCAAGACATCAGCGAACAGCCCGACATGCTCAGGCCCAATTCCCATGCCCTGAAGTTCGGGAATAGAGAGGCCCTCCACACGCTCTGGGCGGTCAAACAGCCGTTTCAGAGTTGGATCGTGAGAGCAAATTCCGGTTCCATCTCGCAGAAAACGGATATCAGCCTCCACGGCATGAGCACCCTTGGAATAACCGGCTGACCAGCTTGCTGGCGTGTTTTCGGCATGGTGAGTGCTATCGCCACGATGAGCGATGATTTTCATCAGACTATGTTTCATATTTTTCCTTTGAGAGCCTCAAAGGGCTCTGGAATTGTCGATTTCGCGTTTTTTGGATCGGCGAGGTTTTTCGACTGGGATCGCACTCAAGAGGCGGCGCGTGTACTCATGTCTCGGCGCGTCAAAGAGCGCTTGAGTATCGCCAATTTCCAAAAGCTTCCCGTGATACATCACGCCCATGCGATGGCTGATATGGCGCACCACGGACAGATCGTGAGAAATGAACATGATGGTCAGCTTCAATCGTTCGCGCAGGTCGAGTAAAAGATTGATGATCTGCGCCTGAACCGAAACATCAAGCGCGCTGACGGCTTCGTCGCATATTAGAAGGCGGGGCCGCAGTATCAACGCGCGTGCGATAACGGCCCGCTGTAACTGTCCTCCCGACAATTGATGTGGCAACCTATGCCCCATTGACCCTAGGCCCACGAGCGCGAGCGCTTCTTGCGTCCGCTCGTCTGCTGTTTCACGAGTCAGAGCTTCATGCGTCAGCAATGCTTCGCGAACTTGGGCATGAATTGTCCAGCGAGGATCGACAACAGCGGCAGGGTTCTGAAAAACCAATTGCACGTGTCGACGTTGCTGTCGCCACAGGAAGGAACCTACGGGTGCGTAGGGTTCTCCCCAAAATGAAACCGCGCCGCTGTACGGGGTCTCTATACCAGCAATCATTCGACCCAGCGTTGACTTCCCACTACCACTCTCTCCAACGATTCCGAGAGTTTCCCCTTCGTGTAGACGAAAACTCACTCCGTCCACAGCCTTGTTCATCTTTGGCTTTCCAAAGAGCCGGTATCCGTCAGGATAGGCCTGAACCAAATCGGTCGCTAGGACGCCATTTGCAAGATCTGGAATCATAGTGCCGCTGCCATTTCTTTGGATGGTGTGAGATGGCAGGCCACATTTGTGCACCGCGCTTGTTGAAACTGCGGTGTGGTCGTGCATATCGCTGCTCTCTGTGCGCAACGTGGTGCGAACGTACACCCCTCAGGGCGCGCCATCGGCGATGGGACTGTGCCTTCAATCGCCTCAAGTTTGGTTCCCCGGGGGCGATCAAACCCAATACGGCTATTCATCAGGGCTTTCGTATAAGGGTGGGCCGCATGATCAAACAGATCCGCCACCGGGCCCGTCTCCACGATACGACCGGAGTACATGACCGCCACCTGATCCGCGATTTCAGCGACAACGCCAAGGTCATGCGTGACAAAAATCACCGCAAGGTCCAGTTCAGCCTGAAGGTCCCTGATCAACTGCAGGATTTGCGCCTGAATAGTCACATCTAATGCCGTGGTCGGTTCGTCCGCAATAAGAAGCTTCGGCTTACATGCAAGGGCCATTGCGATCATGATGCGTTGACACATCCCACCAGAGAGCTGATGCGGAAACAGGTTTTTGCTGCGCTTGACGGAAGGGATGCCAACTTGGTCAAGCAGTTGTTCCATGTGTCGTTCAGCCTCTGCGCCGCGCAACTCACTGTGCCGATAGATGCCCTCTAGGATTTGCCGTCCAACCCGCTGGATCGGGTTCAGCGCAGCCATGGGGTTTTGGAAAATCACGGTGACATCGTCGCCGCGAAATCTGTTGAGCGTGGCCTCGGACGCGTTCACCGTCTCCTGCCCTAGTAGCTCAATCGAACCACTAGTTTGCAGCCCATTATCCAGCAGCCCAAGGATAGACATGCACGTCAGACTTTTGCCGCAGCCGCTCTCCCCGACAAGACATAGCGTTTCGCCTCTCCTCACGGAAAAACTCACATTTTCAACCAGATCCGCTTTAGAAGAGCTTACCTTCAGGTTCTGAACAGTCAGCACCGGGCTCATTGCGGCCATGAATGGGAAATGGGAGGCTGCAAAAGAGCCGCCTCCCAAAGTTTTGCGATCGAAAACCATTATTTTTCTTCGACCGTCAAGTTATAGGGCCGCAGGTCCATGTAGTAGAAGGTGTAGGGCTGCCATTGGACATTTTGGGCGACGCCGTATGTTTCCAGCGGCTGATAGAGGATCGTCCCCGGCGCGTCTTCTTTCCAGATGTCCAGCATTTCCCATGCCGCATCCTTACGCGTGTCAAAATCAACTGTCCCCTGCAAGGTCGCACCAAGCTCGTTGAAGCGATCAAGGTTCGCGGTTTCAACCCATGTGCCTTCCCGCTGAGGGGAACCAAATGGACCCCAAAGATTCCAGAGGCCGCCAACCGGATCAGGGTAACGTGTCGAGTTGGACCATGTTCGGATTTGCAGTTCCCTCGGATCAGTGCCCGAGAAAGTTTCGACGACATCCAGCTCAACATTCAGGCCAATTTCTTTCCACATCTCGATGATAGCCTGGGCTGCATAGAGAGCGTTGAGGTAATAATTGGCTTGGGTCGAATACTTGATCAGCTCGCCATTATAGTCCGAAGCTTCGATCAAGGCTCTCGCACGTTCTGGGTCATACTCCAGACCAACGTGGTCCGGATTGTACATGTCGCCATATTCAGGATACTGGTGACCATTCGGCACAACAGCCTGACCGCCCCAAAGCGCTTCGTTCAAGAGTGGGCGGTTAATGCCCAGATTCATCGCCTGACGGATGCGTACATCACTCATCACTGGATCGGAAACATTGTAGCGCAGCACGTGAGAGTTCGCGAGTGTCACCGAGCGCGTTTCAATCCCGTCGTAGCCGTTGATTTGATCGATTTGGTCAGGCGCAACGTTGGTGATGATGTCAAATTCACCTGAAACAAGGCCGGCGACACGAGTCGAAGGCTCGGGTATCTCGCGAAACGTAACGGTATCGACCGATGGCGTGCCGTCGAAGTAGTCATCAAAGGCGACAAGGTGGATAGCCTCATTGGCGCGATATTCGCTAAGTTTAAAAGGGCCGGTGCCAACTGGGAACATCGGAATGCCGCCGTTTTCTTCGGCCTTTGCAGTCCAGTCTTCGGCGTTCACAATCCAGGAGGCCCAAGATGCCAAACGCTGCTCCAACAGGGGATCGGGGTTCTTGGTTACAAACCGAACGGTCAGCGGATCTATCACCTGGACTTCATCCAAGACAGAGAAGTATGCAGGCCCTTCTGGAAGGATCGCATTCGCGCCGCTCAAGCGATCAGGCGAAAATGTGAAAGCAACGTCATCTGCAGTGAGAACGGCACCATTGTGAAACAGAACGTCTTCATGCAGTTTGATCTCTAGCGTCAGTTCGTCTAGCCGCTCCCAGCTTTTGGCAAGGCCCGGGACAAGAGATGCACCGCCGGCGCCTTCTTCCGACAGAAAGTCGCGACGGATTAGCGTGTCAAAGATGCTATAGTTGACCCGCGTTCCAACGTTGGAAAGCTCTTTTCCAGGCTCAAGTGTCGCGGGTAGTTCGGCGACTCCTACGACCAAATCAGGGCGATCTTGCGCAAGCGCACCGGTGGAAAGAGATGCGATTGCGGTGGCAGCCAAAAGACGCGCGAACGCTTGGCGTGAAATTGGGGAGTTTGGCATTTTAAACCTAGCTTGTTTTTACAAGCGGGGTTTCGCAGTTTCATTTAACAGAAGTGTAACAGGTTGATGCAGGTTTCATTGCGGCATGATTCACTTTAAATAAATTTTAAAAAATTGATCTGTTCACCTTTTTTTATTGGGGGGGCGATTAATGCTGAGATCGGCTCCACAGGGGCCCCCTATGCGATGACCGATCTAAGCCGACAGATCGGCCAGCGTGATTACTCGCTCCATTTGGGTTGGATCGAAGGGCACAACCCGCCGAATTGAGCCATACCTGCCTCATAGCTGTCGTGTTTCCCAAAGACAAAGGCGATGAAACCGCTAATCTCAGGATACACCATTGTCGGCAAAACCAATTACGACTGCGCCACCCACCAACGGATTTGTGCAACTAAGCCAAAAAAACCTAAAAGCTATTTCGTGCAGCGAAGTCCCAGGCGACGATGAAATATCGCGCCTGAGACACCGTGTGTGGTGATCTCATTCATCAAAGCTTGCTTGCAGAGCACGAAATCCCCCGAGAAAGACATCGTTGGCGACAAACTCTTTCCACTTAGTGGAGTCGCCGTCCGCCGCGTCAAAATCGGCGGACCACTCTGCAAAAGTTTCGTTGCAATCGGTGATGGACGAAAACTTCATCTTTGCGACGTAGTTCACAAACGGCAGCGGTCCCCCAGGAAGCATGTCATAGACCAAGCTTCTCTCGACATTGGACAGCGCAAGAAGCGTTTCGCGAATGCGTCCGCTGCCATCTGTCAAAGCAAAGTTGCGCACGCAGCCAACTTCGCCGTTTGCATAGCCATCCTCGATGTGGCTGTCCGTCGCTGCGGGGTGCCAATTAGGTAATCCGTTGAAGTCGCGCACGCGATTCCAGACCTTTTCTACGGGCAGAGAAATCACTGTTGAGGAATAGGCATAAATCATCAGTTCACCTTAACTTTTGCACCACGGTTGAGATCCCCAAAGGCGCGCACTTGATCAGTAATGGCACGCTCTGTTGGAAGCCGTTCCATAGAAGAAGCACCATAAAACCCATGGCAATCAGGGCAGAGATTCAGAAATGCCTGAGCGTCTGCAGGCTCCGCCAACGGGCCGCCATGCGCTATAAACAAGAGATCATCACGCACGGATTTTGCCGCATCTGACCATTCGCGATACAAGCGTGCACATTCCTCAAAATCCGGCGCTGTGTCGTCTGCACCAATGCTGCCACCCGTCGTCAGACCAAAATGCGCGACAATCACATCGGCCCCAGCACGGGCCATGTCAGCCGCGTTTTCCGCGCTAAACACATATGGTGTTGTCAGCATGTCCTTTTCATGCGCCATTGCGATCATGTCGACCTCTTGAGAATAGCGCATTCCAGTGGCTTCGCATTCTGCCCGAAACCGCCCGTCAATAAGACCCATTGTGGGAAAATTCTGAACACCGGCAAACCCCAAGTCCTTAAGGTCATTGAGATGCTTGTCCATAATGCAGAACGGATCAGTCGCGTTCACACCTGCCAGCACAGGTGTCTTTTTGACA
Organism: Rhodobacteraceae bacterium Alg231-30; assembly: GCA_900143615.1. GTDB lineage: Bacteria > Pseudomonadota > Alphaproteobacteria > Rhodobacterales > Rhodobacteraceae > Shimia. The sequence continues at coordinate 79,336 of FREU01000001.1, read as the reverse complement.
ATTGGCAGGACTTCGTGGCCAAGTTCTTTGGCAATTTCGTTGGCATTTCCATAGGACATGTAGCCAGCCAATGACCCACGGCCTGCCATGCGATATCGACCGGAATTGTAGATAACAATTAAATCAATGCCGCCAGCTTCTTCGCATTTGGCGGACAGGCCTGTTCCCGCGCCCCCCCCCACAAGCGATTGGCCAGCGTCAATTTTGGCGCGCAGATTTGCAAGAATGGTTTGTCGGTTTGTCTCGGGCATGTGTTTGGGTCCTTATTTGTCTATGGCTTTGAATTCTGCAACGGCCGCGGCTGCAAAGGCTGGGTCGTTGATATGAAGATCCAGTTCGATCAGTTTACGTTTTTCGTTTTGCTGCACAGTGTCTCGCAACGCTGAAAAGAGAGCGTCATTTGCCGCGGGGTCCCAGAACGGGCCGCCTTCGATGTCCAGCGCTGACACCCCTTTTAAGGGGATCAAGAACCGGACATCGCCGTCGCATTTATTCAACTTGTTTCCAATCCACGTTCCGATTTTCTGACATTCTTCAGCTGTGGTTCGCATGAGTGTGATTTGCGCATTGTGAACATATAAATTGCGCTCATTGAACTGTTCAGGAACCGTTGAACGTCCCCAAAAATTCACCATATCCAGCGCTCCACATGATCCAACATAGGGGACTTGGCTGCGCGCTATACTATCAAACCGATCCTCTCCAGCGCACAACACGCCGCCGACAATCATGTCGCAAACTTCGGTTGTTGTGATGTCCAGAACGCCACTGATACTGCCCTGATCCACAAGCAGTTCCATCGCGCGGCCGCCGGTCCCTGTTGCGTGAAAAACAAGACAATCAAATTCGTCTTCAAGCGCCCCTACCATACTTTGTACTGCAGGCGTTGTGACGCCAAACATCGACAACACGAGAGCGCGACGATCGTCCACAGAAACTGGCACTGTGTAGTTCATCATACCCGCGAGCGCGTGCGCCGCATTTCCAAGCAGCTGACGGGAAACACGGTTCAATCCCTGTACATCAGTGACTGGATGAAAAATGTTTACATCAGATGCCCCGACAAAGGCTGAGACATCGCCAGAGGCAAGTGTGGAAACCAAAACCTTGGGAATACCAACCTCAAGGGCCTGCATCGCGGGTGCCACAAGACTTGATCCGCCGGACCCGCCCAAGCTGATAACGCCGCCGACGTCGTCGCGATCCTGTATGAAGCGCAACAAGGCATCTGACATCGCCATCACCGCTTCGCCTCGATCATTTACAAAAACCGCCGATGGTCCGCTTGGATGACTGGCTGCGACTTCGGCAGCCGTAATATCGGCAGCATCTTCGCCACCGCGCGTGCCTACATTTACCAAGACAGTCTCCAAACCTGTCTTGGATATTAGGTCCCGCACAAAGGCTAATTCCGGCCCTTTGGTGTCGGCTGTTCCGATGACATATGCTTTTTTCATTGACCTCCCCTTCATAGTCTCAAGCACCCGCGGCCTCCAAGCCAAGGTGTTGTTTTTGCATTTTTGGATCGTTCTCCAGCGCCTCTGCGGTGACTCTCTCAACCACCTCCCCGCCTACAATAATTGCTACATCTTGCACCGCGGCCAAGGCTGCGTGCAGGTTTTGTTCAACCAAAAGAACCGACGTCCCTTCTTGGGCGACTTGGTTTATCAATTCGACGACGTCTGTCACGATCGCAGGCGCAAGCCCCTCTGTGGGTTCATCAAGAACCAGTACCTGAGGGTTCAGCAACAATGCGCGGCTGATGGCCAGCATTTGCTGCTCGCCCCCTGAAAGGCGATCGCCAAGATTTCTGCGCCTCTCTTTGAGGCGTGGAAAGGTCTGGTAAACTCTCTCAGTTGTCCAATTGCCGCCTTTTCGCTCAAGAATGCGCAAATGCTCCTCAACGGTTAGAGACCGGAATATCCGACGCCCTTGCGGGACATATCCCAGCCCTGCTTGTGCGCGCTTTTCAGGTGTCAGCTTTGACAAGTCCTGATCGCCCAACATGATTGTGCCCGACGTGATCGGCTCCAACCCGAAAATCGCGTTGCAGATGCTGGTCTTGCCGACGCCGTTTCTGCCCAAGATACCTAGCGGTCGGTCGCTGAGCTCTAAAGAGACGTCATGCAACACATGGCTTGAACCATAGTGCAGATTTATGTTGCTCAATCGCAGGAGTGCTTCAGTGCCCATGCGCTCCTCCAACGTAAATTTGATGAACATCCTTGTCGGCCATGACCTCTTCGGGCGTGCCTTCAGCCATGAGTTGGCCGTTAAACAGAACCGTGACGCTTTCAGATGTTTGAAACGCGATATCCATATCGTGTTCGATCAGAATAACTGTGATGTCTGCTGGCAGAGACAAAAGTAACTTGCTCAAAAGAGGTCTTTCTGCAGGAGAAAGACCGGCAGCAGGCTCGTCCAGCAAAAGCACCTTGGGGTCTTCGGCCAAAGCGATACCGATTTCAAGTTGGCGGCGCTGACCATGGCTAAGCTCTAAAACCATCCGGTCCAAGAAGCTCGCAAGACCACAAACGTCTGCTAGGCGCTCCGCCTCCTCGCGGCGCGGATCGTTTGAGCGCACTGGCAAGACTTGCCGCCATCCACCTCGCACTCCGGCAACGGCAAGGAAGAGCGTGTCGCAAACACTCAGCCCATCAAATAGGTAGGCATGTTGATAGGTCCGCCGCAGCCCCCGCTTGATACGTTTGGGGATTGATTGCTTGGTGACATCCTCGCCAAACAAACTGATCGCGCCACTGGATGCGACATAGTCGCCGGTCAGGATATTAAACAAACTGGTTTTACCTGCACCGTTTGGACCAAGGATTGCACGCCGCTCGCCCGGTTTGACCGAAAACGACACATCCTTGACCGCCCAGAAACCACCAAACCGTTTACCAATGCCTTGGGTCTCCAAGGCATTGGCAGTCGTTGTTTTTTGTTCAGTATTTAGGGGCAAGATGGGTTGTCCCGGCTCACTGGCCCCGCAGCAAGGAACGTCTCAACGTCTTGACCAAGGGTCTGATTGACGTCTTTCACCACCTCAATCGCACGTGTGCCAAGCGAGCCGTCTTCACGCTCAAACACCTCGATGACAAAGTTGTCGACGATGCCATTGCGGTTCTCGTCGATACGCATTGTGCCACCGGTTGGTTGCGTGAACTCAAGATCGTTCAGCACTGCGCGGAAGGCCTTTCCGCCGTCTGACAGATCACCACCCACAGCTTCCAGCCCCAACAATGCAGCTTGTGCGCCCATATAGTAGTGGTGTGCAAAGATCGAAGGTGCGCCAAGGCCGTCAGGGAACATTTCCGAATAAGTTGCCGAGAACGCCTGCCACTCTGCGCTGTCATAGTCCGAAACAGTTGGTGTGCCAGCTGGTGCGCCAATCAACATATCCCGAAACGCGGCATCTGAAGACAAAACGGTTTGGTCAATTGTGATCGAGCCGCCAATGATCGGCGTGTTAAAGCCTGCTTGCTGATACTGCGTCAGAAAGCTCACAGCGTCTGATCCGCCAAGGGCTACAAAAATCGCATCAACATCTTGCGGGATCGAATAGACGACAGACGAGTAGTCAGCATTGCCGATGGGCGTCCAGAACTTAGCTGGGACCGTGCCACCCGCGCTGCAGAATTCGGTCATAAAGCCCAGAACCTGTGTATATGGAAACGAGTAGTCCTCAGCCACGATGGCGACTTTTTCATAGCCCATTGTGTCGTGGGCATAGGTGCCAACACCCGCCATCCACTGTGCACCATCGCCGCCGAAGCGGAAGAAGTTCTCAGACGGATCGCGCAATGTGGTGTCTTGCGCACCGGAAGAGCCGTTGATGATGGTCACATCTGGATAAGAGCGTGACAAATCCCGCAACGCCAAGCCCTCAGAGCCAGACAATGGGCCGACGATGATCTGTGCGCCGTCTTGTTCAATCAAACGGCGTGCTGCTGAAACTGCGCTGTCAGGGCTAGCATCTGATGACACCACGACCAGCTCAATGTTGTTGCCCGCGACTTGGCCACCTGCGTCGGCGACTGCCATTTCAACACCGCGAATGCCGTCTTGGCCCAAAGCTGCAAACGCGCCTTCGAGAATGGAGATGACACCGATTGTGATGTCGTCCGCCGAAGCTGGAAACGCCGCCGCACTCAACGCAATGGCCGATACCGCTATTTTAAGACTTTTCATTTTTTCCTCCCATGAAAGTTCTCAGTTGGTTCTTGGTTGTTCTGCGCGTCCGCGCAGTTTTCCGACCCAGTCAATCGCCAATTGGTGAAGCCCGTTTGGGGCTGCCATAACGATTGCCAAAAGGACGATTCCGATAAGAAGGTTGAAGCGGTCGCGATCAATCAGATCGATCGCAAATATATCGAGCATGACGTAGACAATTGCGCCAACGAAGGCTCCGGTCGGGTGGCGCAACCCGCCAATAACGCTGATGATCAGAACATCGATGATCGGGCCAATTCCAACCGAGAAACTTGAAACTCGTTCCTGAAACCAGACATTCAAGATACCACCACTTCCCGCGATCAATCCCGAGAATGCAAAGGCGGCCACAATTGGATAAGTGGTCGGAATTCCCAGCGCCAAAAGCCGCCCAGGCGCATCTCGGACCGCTTGGACCGCCAGCCCCAAAGGCGAGCGCACAAAGCCATTTACGAGCACCACACAAATGACCGAGACGCCAAGAGCCAGAAAATAAAGAGGCATGGGATCGCCCCAGTTGCCTTCTCCCATCTTGGGGGCAATTACGCCAGAAAAGCCGGTAAATCCGTTGAACAACGCATAGTTCTGTCGCGTGAAGTAGAAGAACGCCACGCCAATCGCCAAGGTAATCATAATCGCATAAATGCCCCGCGATCGGCGCGCCACCAGTCCAATCAAAGCCCCTGCGGCCATTGAAAGGAGCAGCGCAATGGGCAAGCTTACATACAGCGGTAGCGGAAATCCCAGCCCCACTGTGTTTGGACCGAAGTAGGCCACCGCGTATCCGGCAACGCCAGCCAAGGTAACTTGGGCAAACGAAACGACCCCCAAGTATGTCGCAAGAAAACTAAGACTCAACGCGATGACGCCGAGGATCAATGCACGCGTCAACACTTGGCTCACCCAAAAATCATTGAGCAGCAGCGGTAACAAAGCCAGCGGGATCAAAACCAAAAAGTATCTCATGCCTCAGCCCTCCCCAGCAGGCCTTGTGGTCTCACGGCGAGGACAAAGACCATGATTACAAAGGTTACGACGGCGGCGTATGTTGGGGCGTAAGCAAGGCCATATTGTTCTGCCAAGCCAATCAAAAGTGCGCCAAGAGCTGCCCCCCCGACAGAGCCCATGCCGCCCACAATCACCACGACGAGCGATGACAGCAGAAATTGGAGATCGGTTCCGGGCGCGATCGACAGGGCCGAGCCCGCAATGACGCCCGCCATTCCCGCGAGCATTCCACCCATGGCAAAAACCAGAACAAAAATGCGATTGATTGGATACCCAAGTGCGCGCAGCATGTCCTGATCATCCACACCGGCCCGTATCACAGCGCCAATGCGCGTTTTTTGGATAAACAGCCAAAGACCGACACCAACGGACAAGGCAAAGACCATCAAGTATAGGCGCACGGTCGCATAGCCGATCCCCAGCACTTCGATACGCGTACCGCCAGTAAGCCAGCTGGGCGTGCGAACCTGATAGGTTGTGCCGCCCCATATCCATAGCATAAGATCGGCCAAAATGATTGAGATCGCTATCGAGGCAAGCGTTTGGCGCAGCTCATCTCCTTGCATCCGGCCAAGCACTCCGATTTGTACCAGCGCCCCAGCCAGCGCAGCAGCCAGCCCACCCGCCATGACGCCAAGCGCCCATAGCCCTGTTGCGTCCACAACTGACCAGCCGACATAGCCGCCAAATAGTAACAAGGCACCATGGGCCATATTCACGGTCCGCATGAGACCGAAAATGAGGCTAAATCCACTGGCGGCGAGAAAGTATAGCGCTGCGAGCGTCAGCCCATTAAGCGTCACGACAAAGAATAAGGTCATTGGTCCTCCTTCGCACAGTGTTGAGGGACCATGCGCGGGGCGTATCGGAAACGACGCTCTTCTTCCTAGAAAAAATTTCAAATAAATTCATATACTTAACCGACACCCACCAACGTGACAGTCAAAATTTCGGAAATGCATTCCGATTTTTGCCGATAGTTGCTAATATTCAGCCATGAAAACCATCACCATCGGCAGCGCCGTCCCAAATCCTGAAATGCAGCGCCAGCACATTTACTGCCCTAGCCTTCAGGGTCTCTCTGCGCGTCTGGCGGATGCATCTTTTCTTATGCCACGGATTGACCAGAACCAGCGGGTTAAGGAAACCAAGGGGCACGGGCAGTGGGCTGCAGCAATCGCTGCCGATCCATTCGGTTCAAACACAGCGCATTTCCGAGCTTTGAAAGAAGCAGGCTATAGCGGCGTCACGAATTGGCCCTCCTCAATCTTGCTGGAAGGCCAAACACAACAAGCGATTTCGACAATCCCCGCGACCCCATTGGCCGAATACCACTATCTCGCAAACGCACAGGAGGCAGGACTTAGCACTTTGGCTTTTTTTCTGACGCCTGATCAGGCTGCAGACGCTCTTGCGGCTGGCCTGCGCAGCCTAGTCCTACATCCAGGGATATTGCTGGATGTTGATGAAGCGGGTGGAGCTATGATCCGTGGTGCATTGGGCTCGATTATCGCGTCAGTGAAACAGATCAGCCCAGAAATCAGCGTACACGTGTACACATCGCAATGGCATGATCAGGTCATCGGCCTGTCTCAAGTTACGTGCGATGGGTTTGTGCGGCTTGAGGAGACCTCCAAATGAATGAAGCGTCGGATCGATTTCTATTTGGCGCTGTGGTCGGCTCAGGTATGACCGCTCAAGCTGCGGACAGGTCAGGTGCTGACTATTTACTCGCACTGAACGCGGGCCGTTTCCGGGTTCAAGGGGCATCATCTCTGGCGTGCTTTCTGCCAATTCGCAACGCCAACAACTGGGTTTTCGAATTTGCCGAACGAGAGATTCTCGGACGGGTAAAGGCTCCGGTTTATGCTGGATTAAGCGTATCTGACCCCGACCTCGATCTAGAAGAGTTAGTCCAGCAAGTGCGCGATCTGGGCTTTCAAGGTGTTTGCAACTTCCCTTCAAACGCTCTGGTCGGCGGAAGAATTCATCAACTTCTTGAAACCGAAGGACTGGGGTTTGCCAGAGAAGTTGAACTCGTACGGATTGCACGCTCGGAAAACCTAAAGGCTCTGGTATATGTCGCCTCAAACGCGCAAGCACACGCGATGCATGCCGCCGGCGCCACAACCCTTTGCGTCAATATCGGCTTCACCAGCGGCGCAACCGGAGTAAATACGGAACTCAACGTCGCCTCTGCGGCCCAGATGATTAACCAAGTCCTAGATGGCTTGCCGAGTTCCCTTCCGACACTTTGCGCCGGAGGGCCCATCATCTCTCCAGAGGACGCCATGGCTGTCTGGAGGACATCAATGGTTCAGGGGTATATTGCGGGGTCATCTCTGGACCGTTTGCCAATTGAGCAAGCTTTAGACGATGTGGCGAGCGGGTTTCGGGTCATCTCGCAAATGTCTCGAACTCAAAAAACGCGTGATGACGACAGTATGCGATTGGTCGGGTCTTCCCCTCAAATTCAAGCTCTCAACCATGATGTGGAAGCGTTGGCCAAAGAAGACGCGTCTGTGCTGATCTTAGGGGAAACCGGAACGGGCAAAACCAAGATTGCACGGCTACTGCATGAACTGTCAGCGCGCAGGAAGCAAAAGCTCTCAATCGTGGATTGCCCGGGCCTAGAGATCGAGACGGGGCGCGTTCTGCTGATGGGAGCCTCTGCAAGTGCTTTAAGAACGGGCCAACCCGGCAGCCGCGGCGCGTTAGAAGCCGCCGCACGCGGCACCGCAGTTTTTGATGGCATTGATGCGCTCGGATCGGAGCATCAGGGGCAAATTCTAAGGTTCACCGAGGACGGAACAATTCAAAGGCTCGGGGACACAGAGGCTCGGATAGTGCATGCACGCATCGTCGCAACTGCCGGCCCCGACCTGCGAGAAAAAGTAGCGGAACGGGAGTTTCGCTCCGACCTTTACTACCGGCTCGCAGTGCACGAGTTGCTCATTCCAGCACTGCGCGACCGGATCGAAGATTTGCCTGAACTGTCTGATCACATTGCGGCCCAATTCGTCGGTAGCGATACTATAAATTTCTCCAATTCCGCCCTCAAAGCGATGATGGACTATTCTTGGCCCGGAAATATCCGTGAATTACAGAACATCATCGCGCGTGCGCTTCGCAAATCCAATGATACTACCATTCGGCGCAGTGACTTGGAATTCTTCGAACTCCCATATTCTAAGAATGTCGATACGCACATGCCCGAAAAGCTCATCCCTGCAAACACACCAAAGAGCGAACGCGAATGGATATCATTGGCATTGGCTCGCCATGGTTGGCGCCGTGCAGAAACCGCCGAAGAATTGGGCATGTCCACGCGAACTTTGTTTAATAAAATCAAAAAATACCGCTTAGACGTCTGATGAGTAACCAACCTCTCCTCAATACGACTCGCCGACCAAATTCAAAGAGGGCTGGATAATGGGGCTCATCCTCAAGCTCGACACCGTGATATCCAACAGTGCTATCCATCTTTCGTAAGGCCCAACAGAATTTGCACTGCACGAAGGTTGCCGGTCCTTTTGTAGATTTGTATCACCATGGTTCTGCGCATCGAATGTGCGCCGTATCCGCTCGCCTTAAGGCCAATCGACGTCACATTGTCTCGGACGATTTTGCGCAAATTGGCGAAGGCAGGTAGTTCCCAGCGCGATCATCCTCACAAATAGAATGCCGCAGCGTCCGCTGTTGGGATGAACAGCAACGCCTCAGAGAGCACGATCCGCCCGATTGCTTTGTCGAGAAGGCAGGCACTCTGCGCAGGCTACGACGCAGGCGCACAAAACCGGGTCGCCATCACGTCACTGATCGCGATCTGCAGACACCACGAAATCGGACGAAACAACGGCCCTAACGTATTCATCGTGGTCATCGTCAACGGCCTTAAATCGTCAACGGCCTTAAACGGAAAAATTCTTATCAGCTTCCCCCTCGGGCCGTGCAGGTTAAAGTAGCACTTACGACGATCCGTAACGTTCGTCGTGCTGAGTTTGTTTATTTGCTGCCACTTACAACGCTCACTACAATCGCAAAGCTTTACCAGCCTTCGTCCAAGCTTCCTGCCGATCCGCAGTTCGGTCGTTTCTTACGTCACAAAAATAATTATTGTATATATTAAGTTTTCTTTCTAACGTTTGACCATGCCCGTTTGGATCCAATCACCAGAGGCTTAAAACAACAATAAAGATCAAACACTTAACCTACAAAGACACGCAAAAATAACAAGACGTGTCATTTGCCGAATTTGCAGCCGGTTTCAAAAACAGCAACACTGCCTGCAAAAAACTTACACGGACAGAGAGGTCACTATGAAAAATACAACTGCCCTTTTGACGGTTGCGGCGCTGATGTCGTCAGCCGCTGTGGTCAATGCTGAAACGCTTCGCTGGGCTCGCGCGGGTGATGCGCTGACCCTTGATCCGCATTCCCAAAACGAAGGCCCCAGCCACACCATGCGTCACCAGATGTATGAACCGCTGATCATTCGTGACACTGCCGGGAACTTCGTCCCGACGCTGGCCACGGACTGGGCCCCAAGTGCTGACAACCCGAATGTGTGGGTGTTCAACCTGCGCGAAGGTGTCAAATTCCACGATGGTGCCGACTTTACTGCTGAAGACGTTGTGTTCAGTTTTGAGCGTGCAAAACAGCCAAACTCTGACATGAAAGAGCTGATCGGCTCCATCACCGAAGTCCGCGCTGTCAGCGACTACGTGGTCGAGATCGAAACAGACGGTCCGAACCCGATCCTACCATCCAACCTGACAAACCTGTTCATGATGGACAAAGGTTGGACAGAGGCGAACAACACCGTCAACGTCCAAGACTTTGAAGGCGGCGAGATCACGTTTGCCACGACAAACGTAAACGGCACCGGTGCATATACGCTTGTGAGCCGTGAGCCAGACGTGAAAACCGTTATGGCACGTAACGAAAACTATTGGGGGCGCGACGAATTCCCACTGGAAGTTAGCGAAATCGTCTACACCCCGATCCAAAACGCTGCGACCCGCGTGGCTGCATTGTTGTCTGGCGAAATCGACTTCTTGCAGGATATGCCGGTTCAGGATTTGGCCCGCGTGGGGGATGCTGCCGGTCTTGTTGTGAAACAAGCCCCACAGAACCGCGTGATCTTCTTTGGTATGAACCAAGGGGCTGACGACCTCGAAGCCGATAACGTTGATGGCGCAAACCCATTGGCTGACGTCCGTGTTCGTAAGGCGATGTCCATGGCGATCAACCGCGATGCGATCCAACAGGTCGTAATGCGTGGTCAGTCCCAACCAGCAGGCATGATCGCCCCTCCATTCGTCAACGGCTGGACCGCTGAGATGGATGGCGAAAGCGCCACTGACGTTGAGGGAGCCAAGGCTCTAATGGCTGAAGCTGGCTATGAGGACGGGTTCTCAATCCGTCTGGACTGCCCGAATGACCGTTACATCAACGACGAAGCCATCTGTCAGGCTGCTGTTGGGATGTTGGGTCAGATCGGAGTCACCGTGAACCTTGATGCTATCCCGAAGGCCCAGCACTTCCCGAAAATCACCGATGGTGCGACGGACTTCTACATGTTGGGTTGGGGTGTTCCAACTTATGACTCAGAGTACATCTTTAACTTCCTCGTGCACGGTCGTGAAAGCGACATCGGGACATGGAACGGCACTGGATACGACAACGATGAGCTGGACGGCACCATCAAGTCGCTTGCATCCAATACCGACCTGGACTCCCGTAACGCGGATATCGCCAGCATCTGGCGGGTAATCCAGGACGAGCAGTTGTACATCCCAATCCACCACCAAGTGCTGAACTGGGGCATGGCTGAAAACGTTGGTATCGAGGTCGATCCAGAGGATCAGCCACGCGTCAAATACTTCACCATGCAATAACACCGCATGACGGCGCGCCCGCTAGATGTGGGCGTGCCTTTTCGGCTGGACAAGTCGGCAGGCTGCCTCAGGTCCAGTTTCCAATCCTTTCCCAACTTGTCCAGCAGCGCCACAAGGTTGTGCTGGCAAAGCAAGGCCTTCGCAATGTTGCCGTTCATTCTCAAACGCATTTTCCAGTCCTTTTTGGTGTTGATCATCACCGGGGCTATTGCGTTTTCGATGTTCACCTTTGTGGGTGATCCCGTTGACAATATGCTGGGACAAGAACGCACGATGGAAGATGTTGAACGCCTGCGCGCGCAGCTTGGGCTCGATCAACCGATCCCTGTGCAATACGTGAAATTCTTGGGCGAGGCCGTGCAGGGCAATTTCGGGGTCAGCTACCGGCAAGGCCGCGAAGTGTCCGAAATTATTATGGAACGCGCGCCCGCCACGCTAGAGCTGGCCGCGCTATCCGCCATTTTCGCTATCGTCGTGGGGATTGCATTGGGTGTGTTCACCGCGATCCGCCGCGATGGCCTTGTCGCGAACTTTATCATGTCCGCCTCGCTGATCGGGGTCTCATTACCAACGTTTCTGATTGGGATCTTGTTGATCTATCTATTCTCGGTCGAACTTGGTTGGCTGCCCAGCTTTGGGCGCGGTGAGGTCGTGCAAGTCGGTGGATGGACCACGGGATTCTTGACCGAATCCGGTCTAAAAGCATTGATCCTGCCGTCGATCACGCTGGGCCTGTACCAGATGACGCTGATCATGCGGCTAGTCCGGTCAGAGATGCTTGAGGTCCTGCGCCAAGACTACATCCGGTTTGCCCGCGCCCGTGGTCTGAGCGAACGGGTTATCAACTTTCGCCATGCGTTGAAGAACACGATGGTGCCGGTGATTACTGTGATCGGTCTTCAGCTTGGCGCGATTATCGCCTTTGCGATCATTACTGAAACCGTGTTTCAGTGGCCCGGTTTGGGCCTGTTGTTCATCAACGCAATTCAGTTTGTCGATATTCCGGTGATGGCCGCATATCTGATGATGATTTCGGTGATGTTTGTCGTCATCAACCTGCTGGTGGATATCTTATATGCCTTTATTGATCCTCGTCTCAGGGTGGCCGCGAAATGACTGATCACCCAAATTCCACGACCGAGGCCGCCCCGTCACGTATGCGCCGCGCGCTTGACAGTGACTTGTTCTACGCTTTCAAACGGTCTCCGGTGGCCATGGTGTCTACGGTGGTCGCCGCTGTGCTGATCCTATCGGCGGTGTTTGCGCCGCTGATCGCGCCAACTAACCCGTTTGATCCGGCCTCATTGAACCTAATGAATGGGTTCACACCACCTATGGCCCCGAATGCGTTCACCGGTGAGACGTTCTTGTTGGGCACTGACGACCAAGGCCGCGATGTGTTTTCAACCATCCTGTATGGCATGCGGATTTCGCTATTTGTGGGCTTTGCAGCTGTGATGTTTGCCGTTGTGCTGGGCGTTTTTTTAGGCTTGCTTGCGGGCTATTTTGGCGGATGGGCCGACAGTTTCATTATGCGGGCTGCTGACGTGCAGTTGACGTTCCCGTCGATCTTGGTGGCGATGCTGATCTTTGGGATCGCGAAGGGGATCACTCCGGTAGAGCACCGTGACCAAATGGCGATCTGGGTTTTGATCCTTGCGATTGGTCTGTCCGATTGGGTGCAATTTGCCCGCGTCGTGCGTGGCGCCACGCTGGTGGAAAAAAGCAAAGATTACGTATCGGCGGCGCGGCTGATCGGTCGAAAGCCTTACGCAATCATGTTGCGGCATATCCTGCCAAATATCCTGTCGCCTGTGTTGGTGATCGCTACGATCTCACTGGCGCTTGCGATCATCGCAGAGGCCACTCTTAGCTTTCTCGGCGTCGGGGCACCTGCCACGCAGCCGTCTTTGGGCACATTGATCCGGGTCGGCCAAGGCTTCTTGTTCTCAGGCGAATGGTGGATCCTGTTCTTCCCAGCCTGCACGTTGCTGGCGCTGGCACTCAGCGTGAACATGCTGGGCGACTGGCTGCGTGATGCATTGAACCCGAGGTTAAAATGACCGAACCTGTCCTCTCCATCCGTGACCTGACCGTCGAAATTCCGACCCGGCATGGCCTGTTCAAGCCTGTGCAGAACGTCACCTACGACATCCGCCCCGGTGAAATCCGAGGTGTGGTGGGCGAAAGTGGGGCGGGCAAGTCGATGACGGGTAATGCCGTCATTGGCCTGCTAGATGATCCTGCGCGTATCGCATCCGGTGAGATTTGGCTCAACGGGCGTCGCATCGACAACCTGAACGTCGAAGAACAACGCGCCATTCGGGGCCGTGAGATTGGGATGATCTTTCAGGACCCGCTAACCTCTCTCAACCCACTGTTTACGATTGGTGAACAACTGGTTGAGACGATCCAGTTGCATCTGAACGTCTCTAGCAAAGAAGCCCGAGAGCGTGCCTTGGCCTTACTTGATCGCGTGTCGATCCCGGACCCCAAGACCCGATTTGACCAGTATCCGCACCAATTCTCGGGCGGGATGCGTCAGCGTGTGGTGATTGCGCTTGCCCTGTGTTCAGAGCCATCGGTTATCGTCGCTGATGAACCCACGACCGCACTGGACGTGTCGATCCAGGCCCAAGTACTTGATCTGATCAAGGAGCTCGCCCGCGAGACCCAAGTCGGCGTGATCCTTGTGACTCATGATATGGGCGTGATCGCGGATACAACCGAACAAGTGACAGTGATGTACAACGGGCAGGTCGTGGAAAACGGGTCAACCGATCAAGTTCTCAGCGCCCCAAAGCATGAATATACCAAGTCGCTGATTTCTGCCGTGCCGCGCCCGCAGGTCAAACTGCACCGCTTCCCGCAAGTCAGCTATGGCGGGCGTGAAACGATGTTCAAGATCGAGGACCTCGCGCGGAACTGGACCAAATCGGAACCGTCAAAATCTGGCAAGCTGCTCGAGGTTGAGGGGATCACGAAGAAATTCCTCGAAAAATCAGCAGTCCTGCCGTCGTGGCGGACCTATTTCACTGCCGTGGACGAGGTTTCGTTTGATATCAAAGACGGCGAGGTCTTTGGACTTGTCGGCGAAAGCGGCTCTGGCAAATCCACCGTTGCGCGGATGATTGGCACGTTGCTGGATGTGGACAGTGGCCGTATCCGGTTTGACGGTGAGGAGGTGACTACGATGGCGCCCGCAGAGATTGCAGGGTATCGCCGTCAGATTCAGATGATCTTTCAAGACCCGTTTTCCAGCCTGAACCCCCGGATGAAGGTCGAAAGCATTGTTGCAGAACCGCTTTTGCATCACAAAATCCTACCCCCTGATCAGATCAGCGGACGGGTGCAGGAATTGCTGGATCGCGTTGGGCTGACACGCGCGGCGGCGTCGAAATATCCACATGAGTTTTCGGGCGGGCAACGCCAACGGATCTCCATCGCGCGGGCCTTGGCGACGCAGCCACGCTTCTTGATCTGCGATGAACCAACCAGCGCGTTGGATGTGTCTATTCAAGCGCAAATCCTGAACATCCTGAAGGATTTGCAGGAACACCTGGGTCTGACCATGCTGTTTATCAGCCACGATCTGCCGGTTGTGCGCCAAATGTGTGATCGCGTTGGGGTGATGAAGCAAGGCCAATTGGTTGAGGTGCAAGACACCGAAACGCTGTTCTCCAACCCCCAGCAAGACTACACAAAGAAGCTGCTAGAGCTGATGCCACGGCTCGCTCAGTTGTCCGGGTAAGCTATGATCGGGGGGACGAGCATCGAACCAGAAAAGTTAGGTCAACTGATCCGAAAATGTCGGCAGCAGCGCAAGATGACGCTGACGGAATTGTGCGACAGAGCGGGCATTTCTGTGGGGTATCTATCGCAGGTTGAACGGGGCAATGCGACGCCGTCGCTGGGCACACTTGCGCAGATTTCGCATGCCTTGGATCTCGGACTTGATTACTTCGTGGCCCGCCCGAAACCGGGTGATGCGGTGTCCTATGCGGATAAGCGGCCAAAGTTTTCGATCTCGGATTCGGGCGTCACGTATGAGGCGCTCAGTTCCGAATTTCCCGGCTATGAGCTTTCGGCCTATATCATGAACTGCCCGCCCGGTTTTGTGTCCGAGACCTTTCAACACGAGGGCGAGGAATTCATCTATATCCTTAGCGGCTCTATCGAGAAAACACTGGATGGAGAGGCCTTTACCCTGCGCGAGGGTGACAGCCTACATTACAACGGCATGACCCCGCACGCGTGGAAAACATTAGGTGACGCACCAGCCCGTATGATGTGGACGGGCACGTTGGTAGTGCTACAGGGTTCCACGAAAAACTTCCTGCCCGGTCAGGCCAAGATGGCTAGGGCGTTGCACGAATCTGGAGGGTCGTATGACTGACATCACAGGCAATAGGTTGGCGCGATTGCGTCAGCGCATGGCCGACACGAACACCGATCTGGTCGCCGTTGGTCCAAGCAGTCATTTGCAGTGGTTGTTGGGCCTGAACCCACATGGTGATGAACGTCCTGTTATGGCTCTGGTGACGGCTGATCACGCTGGTGTCCTGATGCCAAAACTGAACGCGGACGCTGCCCGTGCCCAATGCGACAGCGTCCCATTTTATGAGTGGAACGATACTGAAGGCCCGCTTGACGCGCTAACCGCGTTGCTAACCCAGCTTGACGTCAAACGTCCCGGCATCAGCGTCGTTCTTGACGAAATGATGCGGGCGGATTTTGCATTTTTGTTAGTCGACCAGCTCGAAGTCCCAACCCGTCGGTTCACGGAGGACACAATTGGTCAGTTGCGGGCGGAAAAGGACGCCGATGAACACAAGCTGTTGCGTGACTGCGCCCGCCTGAATGACAGTGCGTTTGAACTGGCCTTTGCCTCGCTACGCACCGGAATGTCTGAAACTGACGTCAAAACGATCATCGCCGACCACTACCGCGCCCACGGGGCAGAGCCTGCGTTTTGCATCGTGGGTTTTGGTCCAAACAGCGCCTTTCCGCATCACCACACCGGCGCGGATGTGTTGCAGCCTGAAACGGCGGTGCTGATTGATGCGGGGTGTCGGCTGAACGGCTACCCGTCAGATATGACGCGCTGCGCGTGGTATGGGGATGCGCCTGACCCCAAGTTTACCCAGATCGCCGGTGTTGTTGAGGAGGCGGTGCAGGCGGCCATGTCTGCGGCCACGCCCGGTGCCGAGTGCCGTGCGATTGATGGAGCCGCTCGCGGCGTGATTGAAGCGGCTGGGTATGGCGCTGCGTTTCCACATCGAACTGGACACGGGTTAGGCGTTGATGTGCACGAACCGCCTTATATGACGGCGAGCAACGATCAGGCCCTGACCGTTGGAAACGTCTTTTCGATTGAACCGGGCATTTATCTAACCGACGCCTTTGGGATCAGGCTTGAGGATATCGTGCATCTGGGCCCTGATGGGCCGAAAGCTCTGTCTGGCTTATCGCGGCGCGTGCTGCAGATCGCACCGCGCTAGGCGTTTCTAGGTCGGATGACGCCGGGCTTCGCTGTGGTTGCGAGACCACGTTGGGTATCCAGCCCATGGATAACCGCAACTTCTCCAGGGAGCGTTCCAATTGCATCATTTGTCGGCAAGGCGGCAGCGACTATGATCGCGTAGCGTGAGTTCGACCTACTACACATTTCGCCATCGTAGCGAATAGCCGCATGGCACCTCAACCTTCCGTAGATTCGTGACAATCGCTTCCGGCGTGTGTCGCTTGATACCCATATTTGATCCTCCGTTTCCTGACCATAGAGGCGGACCACTTCAGTGGGGGAGGATCACGGGCATTCTTGGGATGGCCACCAAAGGGAAAGCCAATCCACAATTGACGGATTCTGCGATGACCAGACAGATAGAGGTGATCGAAGGATCTATAACGCGCAAAGGCATCCCAGAGGACGCCTTGCAAGTTAATTTGGTTGCAAGAGCTTGATACCACTGAAAGTTGCCCAGTGATCGTCTATCAGTCTGGGCGGAAGCCTGCCGTCATCCGTCCTTCACGCGGCGCAAGATCATTCTGAACTCAAAGTGATGGATGCTGTACCTTGCACAAAACAGCCTCATAGCTTTCGCTTGCCAACCGTAGCGTTGGCAGGCAAAGTCTAGCACTGACCCTCATGCCCATTTCTACGAAGGTCAGTAGTTTCAATGTCCATGTCCATGTCCATATAGCTTAGAAGATTGTGGCTTCTGGGGCGGCACTCTCATCGGATTAGTGCTAAGAAGCCGTTTGCACATGCGAACGTTTCGCCCAATACTTTCATAAGAAGTTAGTGTGAGGCATATGAAGAATGGCGGGCAAGTTAGAAACGCATCGTAGGTCGTCGCGATCGCAAGAAATTTTCGAAGCCCTTCAACAGGAAATCGTGAGCAATGCATTGAGACCGGGGACGCCCGTAGACAAGGCCGAGCTGTGCAAAAGATTTCAGGTGTCGCGAACGCCGGTCACGGATGCTTTGAATCGCTTATCAGAGCACGGTTTGATCGAGATTTTTCCGCAGCATGGCACATTTGTTTCAAGGATTGATCTCAACGACATACGCGAGCATGCCTTCATCAGAGAGTGTATCGAAACCGGCGTCGCGCGCCGTTTAACCGGCAAGCTTGAAGACGTACAATTGGCGCAACTGAAAACCAATATCCGCATTCAGCGGGCGTTGGCGGATTCAGACGACAATGAGGGGTTTTACCGGTACGACAAAGAGTTTCATGACTTGCTGCTGCAGTATTCCGGGCAACACAAGGCAGAAGAGGTTTTGAACCCCGTCCTGACCCAATTGGAACGTGCTCGCAAACAGATCGTGCCGTTGGCGCCCAGAGTTCTTGAGGCGTTGAAAGAGCACGAGGACATTCTAGCCGCCATCACAGGGGATGATCCTGACCGTGCAACCGAGGCAATGCGCGTGCATCTCAGGGAATCCATGGCAACGGTGGAACAGGTCTTGGCCGAGAATCCCGATCTCCTTTATTAGCAACTGTATCTCCCGCCAGCCCAAACAAAAACCGAAGCTCTGAGACAGGCGCTTCAGTTCTTTGTTCTGGCAGGCTCGTTATACTAGAGTATATTGCCCCGCCGCAAACTCCACTCTTCCATTGTTTGGCCGTTTCCGGCGCCAGCGTCGCCTTTGGAAGGCGTTGCCTGGTCACGCAGCTTCTCAAATGAAAATTTTTCGTTGATGGTGACGGCCACGATCAGAATGACGCCCTTGATGACCGTCTGCCAGAACACCAGAATGCCCAGCATATTGAGACCGTTGCCAATCACGATGACGATCATTGCGGCGATCACTGTGCCAATGACGGTGCCGCGCCCGCCCGTGAGTGGTGTTCCGCCAAGCATGATAGCAACGATCACGTCCATGAAGAAGAACTCGGCCACCCGGGGGTCGCCGGTGCCAATGCGGCTGGCGGTCATGATGCCGGCCAACGAGGCGCAAAGTGCCACTAGGATGAACAGCCCCATCACAACGCGGTCGACATTGATCCCCGCAAGCGCCGCCGCGTTCTTATTAGAGCCAATGGCCATAGCGTATTTTCCGATCAGGGTTTTTTCCGCCATGATCCAAGAGACGGTCACGCCAACCGCAGCAATCAGGATGGAAATCGGCAGGCCCAATACTTCGGAGCGCATCAGGCCCATGAAGTTCGCGGGTAGACCGTTACGCACGGATTGACCGTCACAGATCAGCAAGGCCACCCCGCCACCGATGAACATCATCCCGAGTGTCGCAATAAAAGGTGAAATATCATAGCGTGTGACAAGTAACCCGTTGACCACACCGAAACAGGATCCGGCCGCAAGTGTAATCAGCGCGGCCAGCGTCAGTGGCAGTCCCATGCCAGCCAGAATGGCGTAAAGCACACCCGAGAACGCCAGGTTAGCGGTGGTGGACAGATCGAAATTGCCGGTCTTCATCAGTAATGTCGCCGCTGCGGCAGTGAAGAGCAACGCGGCGTTCTGCGTCAGCATGTTGAAGTAGTTTCCGACCTGAAAATAACTCTTCGTGGCCGAGGCAAAATAGACGTTCAGAGCAATGAAGATCAGCAACAGAACGAAGTTCTGGTTCTTTACCAAGCTCATGAGTTTGGATTGCACTTGCATGGTCAGGCTTCCTTCCCTGCGACCACATCAAGAATGTAGTCAGTGTCGATGTTTTCTCCATTCTCTATCGTCTCTCGCACTTTTCCGTCATACATCAGCACGATACGGTCACACAGGCCTGTAATCTCCTGCAACTCCGAAGAGAAGACGACGACGCTTTTGCCCTTGTTGGCAAGGTCGCGAATGATGTTGTGGATTTCCTGCTTGGCACCGATATCGACACCACGTGTGGGTTCGTCCATCAGGATGATATCGCTGTCACGATTGAGGCACTTAGCAATCACCACTTTCTGCTGGTTCCCGCCGGAAAGCAATGCCACGGGGTGGTTTCGGTTCGAGGCTGCGATCTGCAACATGTCGATGTACTTGTCCGCCAGATCCCGCTCTGCTTTACCCGAGACCAATCCATTTTTCATAACGGTCTTCATGTTCATCAGCGGGACGTTTTTAGCGATACCCAACAGCCCAAAGATGCCTTCTTCGCGACGCTCCTCGGGAACCAGAGCAAACCCTGAGCGCAGCGCATCCCGCTCTGATTTCATATTGATGATATTGCCATCCTTGCGGATTTCGCCGCGGCAGTCATGTCCAAAGAGGACCTCTGCCACCTCAGTCTTACCCGCACCCAACAGGCCGTAGAACCCCAGGATTTCGCCCTTTTTCAGGTCAAAATTGATATCTCGCAGCTTGCGGGTGCTAACATCACGCACTTCCAGCACGGTTTCGTCGCGGGCGCCTGTCGAAGGAATATATTGTTCAGCAACGACCTTGCCCAGCATCAGCCGAACAAGATCGGTCTGGGTCATACCTTTGAGCGGTTGGGTTGCAACCATCTCGCCGTCGCGCAGGACCGTGACACTGTCGCCAATCTCAAAGATCTCGCTGAGCTTGTGCGAAATGTAGATGATCGTCATGCCGCTGTCTCTCAGCCGCTCGATCACGCGCATGATTTTGGTGGTTTCACCAAGCGACAGTGCAGCGGTCGGTTCATCCATCACCAGAACCGAGCAATCCGTGACCAGAGCGCGGGTTATCTCAACGATCTGCTTTTGCGCGACCGAGAGGTTGCTGACCTTGTCGCTAAGTTTAATGCTCTCGTCAAAGTTGGCCAAAATTGAGCGGGCTTTGTCGAGGTTGTCAGCCCGCTTGGGAAACAGGAACTTATGCTTTTCCTGCCCCAGCGAAAGGTTCTGTTCCA
This sequence comes from Rhodobacteraceae bacterium Alg231-30, assembly GCA_900143615.1. GTDB lineage: Bacteria > Pseudomonadota > Alphaproteobacteria > Rhodobacterales > Rhodobacteraceae > Shimia. The sequence goes on along the minus strand of FREU01000001.1, from coordinate 58,885 downwards.
CACTCAGGTCTTCGACGATGTTCAGTTCCTGATAGAGGCAACTGATCCCTTGGGCGATGGCATCGCTGACATGATACGGCGCAAAGGGCTCTCCGTTCAGGCGAATTTCGCCGCTTGAGGCAGGCTGCGCCCCGGTCAGGATTTTGATGAAGGTCGATTTTCCAGCGCCGTTTTCGCCCACAATACAGTGTACGCTGCCGCGCGCGACGTCAAAGCTCACACCTTTCAGCGCCTTGACGCCGGGAAAGCTTTTTTTGATATCGCGTATCTCGATAATGGTGTCGCTGGTTCTGGTCATGCCTTCGCCCTCGTTCCAAATTTCTGACTGAGCAGCAGCGTTCCGATCAGGATTACGCCGTAAGCGATGGTCTGGTAATAGAAAGGGATGCCCAACAGCACCATGCCGTTGGCGGTAAATCCAACAACCAGCGCGCCCAGCACCATGCCAAAGGTCGAACCGACGCCTCCCAGCATCGAGGTGCCCCCAAGGATAATCGCGACGATCACGTCAAACTCTAACCCCTTGCCCACTGTTGGCGACGCTAAACCGACACGAGAGGTCTGCAAGACACCACTAAGCCCCGCAAACAGACCAACCAGAACATAGAGTAGGGCAACGATACCGACCGTGTTGATGCCGGAAAGTTTTGCCGATTTCAGATTGGCGCCAATAGCATAAGCCTTGCGGCCCAGTGCGGTGCGTTTCTCAATAAATATGAAGATGGCGACCGCCGCCACCATCACGACAATGGCAAGCGGAACAAGTCCAAAGACCGGGTCACGGCCAAAATCCACAAAATCACGTGGCAAGCCCATCATGATATTGGCGCCGCCGTCCCAGCGGGCAATCAGAAAGGCAAAACCTCGGGCAATAAACAACGTTCCTACTGTCGCGATCACCGGGTTGATGCCCAGAACGCTGACGGTCAGGGCGTTTACGCCGCCCCACGCCATCGCCACGATCAGAGTGATCAAGATCGACAGCTCGACCGGAACCCCGTGTTTGCTCATGTAGGCGTGCAGGATCCCGGAAAAGGCCAAGACCGCACCCACCGAGAGATCGAAGTTGCCGGTAATCATTAGGAGGTTTGCTGCCGAAGCAATAATCACGATAATTGCGACCTTTAGCAAAACGTTGGTGAAGTTGGTTATAGATAGAAAGTTCGGAGATGCGATCGACAGACCGATCATAAGAGCAGCAAGGATCCCCATCAGGATCACCTTTTGCATGTCTGTTTGCAGGTAATGCATCAAGTATTTCACGTCGCACCTCATTGCGCGGTCTGACGCCATTGCCGTCAGGTTTGTATTCAGATGGGTCGGCCTTGCCGCCTGTGCGTTTACAGGGAGTGTACGGCTATTCAGCGTGCAAGGCCGACGTGCCCCGGCCCAGGAGGAAACGAGCTGTTTCACAAGGGCGCAAGGGCGGTAGACCGTCCGATCAGTTGGACAGCAACTCTTCTAGGCTGCCATCGAAGGAGAAGTTCTCTTGGAGGAACCGCTGAGCACCAGCCAGAGAGGTGTTCCAGTAGTCGATCTCTTGACTGAGGGTTGGGATTTCCATCCAGGAATCCATAGGCAGCTCGCCGCGAACCATAGCGACCATTGTGTCAACTTCAGCGCGAGCGTTATCACGCACCTGACCGTGCGTTAGCTTGAACGAGCTGGAAGGGTCAAATATCTTGATCATAGCGTTTTCGCCACCATCAACTCCTGCAATCACTTCAGTCAGGGGCACCCCATTGTCCATTTGACCGCGGCCCAGTTGTTCTGCGGCGGCCAGAGCACCCAACGCCATGTCGTCATTGGCTCCAAAGATGATGTTCACATCCGGATTGGCTTGCAGGATATCCAGCATGATTTCCATCGATTTTACAGTGTTGCCGAAGCCGTTTTGCTGCGCGACAACTTCCGCGTTTGGAGCAATTGATTTTACACCTGCCACGAAGGGGGCAGTGCGCAGGGCGACAACCTGTTCGAAACCACCAAAGTCAAGAATGGCCACCTTGACAGGCTTGTCTGGATTTGCGGCAATCCATTGCTCCGTCGCAACAACGCCCATACGGTGCGACGAAAGGGCTTCCTGCGGCGCGATATGAGGTGCGTTCTTGGATTCGGGGTAGATTAGTGTAGTGGTGATTGGAATGCCTGCGGCATGGGCCTTGGCGACAGCAGTGGCTGTCATGCCGATGTCAGGTGAGTGCAGCGCAATCGCGTCAACGCCCTGCGAGATCATGTTTTCAACGGCGGTCAATGTAGTGTCGGAATTCGCCTGGCCATCAACCACGATGGTTTCAGCGCCGTAATACTTTTCGGCATGGTCAGCAAAGATCTCGACAATCGACTGGTGATACGAGTGCTCCAATGTGTAGGGGATCTTTCCCAATACAATCTTGTCCTCGGCAAGCGCCGGTGCGACAGTCAGGCCAGTGGCCACAACGGCCATGGTGAGTAATTTCTTCATGTTCTTATCCTCCTGTTGAACATTTCTTTTAAAACCGACTGGTTCCAGCCTGATTTGAGCCCGGCGCCTCTCCTCTTTGGCGACGAGGTTTTGGTCTTCAGTTTTCCGCCTTTCCGGTCGGTGCATCGGCGCGCAACAGACCTTCACTTTTCAGATCCGACCACAGCGATTGGGGAACCTCCGTGTCGAAAAGCGTCATGTTCATCTCAACCTCCAGCGGCGCCATCGCGCCAGGGATGAGCACTTTCACTGCCGGATGCAGCAGAGTGAATTGCAGGGCCGCCTGAGGCAGGGCCACGTCATGAGCGTTGCAAACTGCCTGAATCTTGCGGGTGCGTTCGAGAATTTCTTCAGATGCCGGGGAATATTGAAACAACGCGCCCTCAACGGGTCCGGTAGCCAGAATACCCGAGTTAAACGCTCCACCTAGGATGATGCCAACGTCACGCTTTTCACAGAGCGGGAAAAAGCTGTTGAGGGGCTCCTGTTCGAGCAGGGTGTAACGCCCGGCCAGCAGGAAACAGTCAAATTCACCTTCCTTTAGGAGAGTTTCACAGACTTCCCATTCGTTCACTCCCGCGCCAATTGCGGCAACTTGCTTTGACTCTTTCAGTTCCTGCAGCGCTTTGAATCCACCTTCGTCAAACAGTTGCCGGATAGTGGCATCAGCGCGCTCACGGTCACCGAAGGTGAACATGTCTCCTACATCATGCGCCAGCAAAACATCCACATAGTCCACATTTAGCCGTTTGAGGCTGTCCTCGTGGCTGCGCATGATTCCGTCATAGGAATAGTCGTAGATGATCTTCATGTCGGGAATGCCGACGAAGGGAAGATCTTCCTTCTCTTCTGGTGGGCAATCCTCAAGCAAGCGGCCAGCCTTTGTCGAGATGGTCACGTTCTCGCGACCAAAGCGGTTGACCGCCTCGCCAGTGCGACGCTCGGAAATGCCAAGGCCATATTGCGGAGCCGTATCGAAATGACGAACACCATTGTCATAGGCGGCCTGAAGCGTGGCCTGGGCGTCGGTGTCGGGAACGTCACGAAACAGGTTGCCCAGCCCAGCACCGCCAAAGCCTACTTCTGTAACTTCCAAAGGCCGAGACGTTCGTCCGTTCATCTGGTTTGTTTTCAATACACTCATTTTCGTTTCCTCCCGACCGGTATCTATTTCGACGCCCGGGGCGCACGATTGGCTTTCTCGTCTCTGAAATAGTCTGGGTAAATTTCTTCGAGTTGGTACAGCTCTTGCGCCACGCGCTGGACATGCTTTTTCATTCCGGCTCGGGCCTTTTCGGGGTTGCCGTCTGATATTGCATCCACGATGATCCGATGCTCCTCAAAGGCGATCCTGGCGCTGCCCGGAGTTCTAGCAAACAGGCGGCGGGCCCGTTCGACATGGAGCCAAAGCGTTTCAGTCAAAACAGCAAGTTTGGAAAACCCCGTCGCGCCAATCAGGATCTCGTGCATTTCTTCGTCAAGTTCGAAAAAACCTTCGCTATCGCCTTCCAGGGAAAGCACTTCCTGCAAGCGCAGGTTGCGGCGAAGCTCGGCTATTTGTTGCTCGGTCGCCTGTGCCGCAATCCGTTCCACGGCAGTGCATTCCAATGCTTCACGCAGAAAGGCACCTTCGCGGATCTCAGCCATCGAGAATGGAGCAACATAGGTTCCAGCCTGTGGGTAAACATCCACGATCCCGTCGACTGACAACCGCGTAATCGCGTCAGAGACCGGAAACAGGGAAACCCCCAAATCTTTGGCCAGCAACTTTTTGTCGATCCGGGCACCCGGTGGAAGCGCAAGCGACAGTATCGCCTCGCGAATGGACAGATACACCCGCTCGGACAGGGAGCTACGCCCCTCAAAAAGGTGTGTCATTCCAACTGCCATTCAAATTCTTCCTTGCACTTCCAGGTTATTTCGTTCTAGCACTACTAACATGTTAGTGAGCCTAAAATAAGTCAAGCGTAAATATGTAGCCACAAATTTGGGCGGGACAAAAAAAGGAGAAAACGTTGTCAAAACAGCCTATTAACCCTGACCTGATCCAACTCAGTGATGCAGACAACGTCACGGTTACTCTGCGCGATTTTTTTCGTGGGGAACTCATCGAATCGCTCAATTTCTGCGAATTGCCTGCGGATGTACCCCGCGGTCACAAGATTGCTCTACGCGCCATTGGTAAGGGTGAGAACCTCATTCGTTATGGTCAGATCATTGGCAGCGCGACCTGTGAGATTTCCGCAGGAGAACATGTTCATACCCACAACTGCGGCATGGATGACCACGTTCGGGACTACGCCTATACCCAAGGCTGCATACCGCTGAAGCCCGCAAATGAACAACGCACCTTTCTAGGGTATCACCGCGCCGACGGACGCGTAGGAACGCGTAATTATGTCGGCATTGTCACTTCGGTGAACTGTTCAGGAAGTGTTGCACAGTTCATTGCCAAGGCGGCCGAAAAATCGGACTGGTTCGCGAAATTGGAAAATGTCGACGGCATCGTTCCGATCACGCATGCGGGCGGCTGTGGTATGGCATCGGACGATGAAGGCTATCGCACATTGTTCCGTACCATCACCGGATATGCAAAACATCCCAACTTCGCCGCGATCCTATTGATCGGCCTCGGATGTGAAGTGCTGCAAATCCCCGATCTCATCGGGAAAGAACGCCTGCGCGAGGACGGGTTGTTCAAATACATGACCATCCAGGCCGCCGGCGGCACAAGAAAATCCGTCGAGGACGGCGTCGAAACCGTGCGCGCGCTGGCGCTGGAGGCAGATAAATGTAAACGCGCGCCCGCACCGGTGTCCGAAATCGTCGTTGGAATGCAGTGCGGTGGTTCGGACGGTATGTCCGGCATCTCGGCCAACCCTTCCCTCGGTGTTGCTTCCGACCTGCTTGTGCGCCACGGCGGCACATCGATCCTTTCGGAAACGTCGGAAATCTATGGCGCCGAGCACCTTTTGACGCGTCGCGCGGAAAACAAGGAAATCGGAGAGGCCCTGATCGAGCGCATCCACTGGTGGGAAGACTACACCTCGCGCAATGACGGCCAGATCAACAACAACGTGTCCCCCGGAAACCAGCGGGGCGGCCTGACCACGATTCTCGAAAAGTCGCTTGGCGCCGTAGCAAAAAGCGGCGCTGCCCCCCTCAGCGGCGTTTACAAATACGGCGAACCGCTTGATCGCAAGGGCTTTGTCTTTATGGACAGTCCCGGTTACGACCCATGCTCGGTCACCGGACAAATAGCTTCGGGCGCAAACCTGATTTGCTTTACGACCGGTCGCGGCTCTGTGTCTGGCTACCAGCCCACGCCGTGCATCAAAGTCTCGTCAAATGACGATCTCTTTGCCCGGCTTTGCGAAGATATCGACTTGAATTGCGGCGACGTAATCTCTCAGGGCGTGACCCTTCAGGAAAAAGGGCGCGAACTGTTTGAGATGTTCATCCGCGTGGCATCTGGTGAACAAACCAAAAGCGAAGCTCAGGGGTTTGGCGGCGTCGAGTTTGTGCCGTGGATGATCGGTGCAGTGGTGTAACCGCGAAAACGAAAACCCCAACACCAAGTTGGGGCATGACTAGACAGGAGAATACTATGAAGCTGTTACGCTATGGCCCGCTGGGCCATGAAAAACCCGGACTTCTAGACACTGAGGGGACCCTGCGCGACCTCTCAGGCGAGATTGATGATGTGGCCGGTGACGCGCTGTCAAGCGAAACGCTAGAGCACTTGAATGGGCTGGATCCGACAACTCTTTCTGTTGTTGAGGGCACGCCACGCATCGGATCCTGCGTAGGCAATGTTGGCAAATTTATCTGCATCGGCTTGAACTATGCTGACCACGCTGCGGAAGCGGGCCTACCCCTGCCTGACGAACCTCTTGTCTTCATGAAAGCCGCCTCGGCCATCTGTGGCCCCTACGATGCTGTCGAAATTCCGCGGACTTCGGAAAAATGCGACTGGGAAGTCGAACTGGGCGTGGTAATCGGGAAGCGCACGAAATACGTGAGCGAGGCCGAAGCCCTAGATCATGTTGCAGGCTATTGCGTGGTCAATGATGTGTCCGAACGGGACTTTCAATTACAGCGCACAGGACAATGGACCAAAGGTAAATCGCACGACACCTTTGGCCCCATCGGCCCCTGGCTGGTAACCCGAGACGAAATCACTGATCCGGAAAACCTGGATCTCTACTGTGCGATCAATGGCCACCGCTATCAGGACGGAAACACCAGAACCCTGCATTTCGGTATCGCTACGATCATTTCGCACCTGTCTCAGTTCATGACGCTGGAGCCGGGTGACGTGATCGCTACCGGCACCCCGCCGGGTGTCGGCATGGGGTTGAACCCGCCGGTCTATCTGAAGCCCGGCGACGTAATGGAGCTGGGCGTCGAAGGTCTGGGCGTGCAGCGCCAGACCCTCGTTTCGGCGTGAAGGAGGAACAGAAATGGCAAAAATCAACGAAGTCGAAGTCGTCCAGTTCAAGTTCGAAGTTCAGAACATGGGCTCGATTGACGGCAACAAAGCGGTCTACAACATCGGTTACCGCGAAGGCGCGGTCAGCGAAATATCCAAATATGCCATCATCATCAAGGCTGATGATGGCAGCCAGGGCGAGTACGTCATGAACTGGGGCGGCACCGGTGTGTCAATGTCTCAGACCGTGGCTTTGGCAGGCAACCTTATCGGCCGCAACCCCTATCACCGTGAACAGATCTATGACGACTTCAAACGCGAGTTGCGCCAACACGACCACATGGGACAAGGCGCCATCGACATAGCCCTGTGGGATTTGGCGGGAAAAAGCTATGGCGCTTCGGTTGCCCAGATGCTGGGCGGCTACCGTGATCGGATTGCGACCTACGCCTCAACCTATCACGGTGACCATACCGGTGGCCTCGACAGCAAGGAGGCCTTCGCCGAGTTCGGCCAGAAGTGCTATGACATGGGGTACCGCGCCTATAAAATCCACGGTTGGAAAGACGGCAATGCAAGGGTCGAAGCACAAAACGTGCTGCACAACCGCAAGGCTCTGCCCGACGACATGGTGTTGATGTTGGATCCGTGCTGCGAAATCCGCACTTTCTCGGACGCGCTATATGTCGGTCGCGCCTGTGACGAGGCGAATTACTTCTGGTATGAGGACCCCTATCGCGATGGCGGCACCTCTGCTTTTGGTCACAAAATGCTGCGCGAAAAACTGAAAACTCCGCTGCTGCAGACCGAATTCCTGCGCGGGGTCGAGCCCAAAGCTGACTTCATTATCGCAGGCGGTACCGATCTGCTGCGTGCGGACCCCGAGTACGACCTCGGCATCACTGGCACGATGAAGATCGCGCACCTTGCTGAGAGCCTCGGGACGGATGTCGAACTGCATGCCTGCGGCCCAGCGCACCGTGCCTGTATCGCCGCGATCCGCAACACCAACTACTACGAGATGGCACTGGTCGGACCGAACTGCTTGAACGCGGTGCCGCCAGTTTATACCTGTGGCTATTCCGACCAGTTGGACGCCATCGACGCCGATGGCTGCGTGCCGATCCCGGACGGCCCCGGCCTTGGCGTCAGCTATAACTGGGATTTCATCCGCAAAAACCAGATCACTAGCCAGGTGTTCAACTAACCATTGTGCTGCGCTGTGCCCGTTCATCACTGGGGCATATGGCAATCCAAGCCAAGGACCGGCACGGCTGCTCCACCCGGAGGTGGTAGATACGTATTTGTTATTAAAATGTATTTACTGGTTTCCGGAGCTCGCAACCGCCGTTGTCGAACGGTTATTCGATGTCTGGTATGAGACCCTTATGTTGATAACTCCAATGACCCAAGCGGATCCGAAGCCCGTGCTATTTTACTACGAGAGGTCGCACCATACGGAAGTGGGAATTGATCGGAAATAGGTGAACTTGGGTGGCCACATTCTAACTCTCCGCCAACCATTGGAAATGACTAACAACTGAGTCCTCCCCTTGACCCATCGTCGAATATTTAAGAGCGCAGATTTCCTTCTACGTGGCGGGAATTTGTTTTGCAGTGCAACCACCCGATTTTGAAACATGTCGCCAGTGGTATAGACCTCACCGTTCCTCAACACTCCCCTAGAGACAAATCGCTTGTCTAATCGAGATATGTCAATTGCAACGCAAGTCGACAGGGTTCCCAAATCTGCCAGACAACTGTGGTTACAAAGGTAATTCTTAAACTTCACTTTGCTTTCCATGGCATTTTGATGACTATTGTTTTCGGCGGGATCTTCTTCAGAAATTTTGTAAGACCAAAAATGGTTTTCGATTGTTTCGCAGCAAAATTTGAAAAGGGCACATGGGTGTGGATTTAGAAAGAAGACCCCAAGACGGCGATCGACCCAGAGGCAGTGCGCCCGTCGGGCTATCCTTTTGGACGCAGGTTGTTGTCATCACCTTCTTTGTGATCGTTGGATTGGTTTATGCGGCTGGCATTCTGATACCACTGTCTCTGGCATTACTTCTTTTCGTGCTGATTACCGCCATCGTAGACAAAGTTCGCTTGCTCCGTGTTGGCACGTTCAAGATACCGAACTGGCTCGCACATATTATTTCTCTGGTCATCGTAACACTGGGGCTATTGGGAATATTTTCCATTCTTTCAAGCCAAGCGGGTGACGTCGCCGAAGCCTTTCCGAGATACGAGCAGCGCTTCTCTGATATCCTGAGCCGAATTGTTGCCCTGATCGGCGACGAGAACTATGCGGCTGTCGAAAACGCGGTGACCACCTTCGACATTTCTGAACTGGCCGGAGGCGCAATCTCTTCCGCAGGAGCCTTTTTAGGAGCCGCTTTTTTGGTTCTTCTCTACCTTCCCTTTATGCTGCTAGAGCGTTCTGCAATGAACAAGAAATTGGCTCTAGTGGCTCAAGACCCCGAATTTAAAGAGACTTTGCGCAAGATCGTAAAAAACATGTCTTTCAGCCTTCAGCGTTACGTGGGGATCAAATCCTTGGTGAGCCTGATAACAGGCCTTGGCAGCTATGCTTTCATGAAACCTGTTGGGCTGGACTTTGCGGAAACCTGGGCCGTGCTGGCCTTTGTGCTTAACTTCATTCCAACAATTGGCTCTATTGTAGGCGTCGCCCTACCCTCTTTGGTTGCCTTGGTTCAGTTCGACACATTTACCCCATTTTTGATTATTCTCTGCGGGTGTGGCGCGGTTCAATTTGTGGTCGGCAACATTCTCGAACCCGCGTTGACTGGCCGCTCGCTGAACCTGTCTCCCTTGATGGTTATCCTCGCCCTAACTTTCTGGACTGCTATTTGGGGTATGGTCGGTGCGTTATTGAGTGTACCCATAACAGTGTGTTTTCTGATAGTAATGTCACATATTCCTGCAACCCGCGTGATTGCCATTCTTATGTCAGGCGATGGCAATCTATTGGCGGAAAAACCCGAAGGTGCAGAAAACGAATTGAACAGGAATGAAAGCCGGACCAATAGCTAAACGGTTTAAGTAGGGAGAAGTTTCATGGCGACCAAGGCGGAACTGCAAGCGGAACTTCTCGCCCTCAGGAGGCAATTGGCAGAGCGATCTTCGCAACAACAAGACGTGCGCGAGGAACCACATGAGGACGAAGAGCCGCCAGAAACACCCGAACCCCATACCGATTGGGACAGGGAGGTTTCTGAGATTATGTCTGAACTGGAAGACTTCCCACACAAACAGCCCCTGTTATTCGCGCTTGGGGCTTTCACTGTTGGCTTTTTAATTGGTCGCGCAAGGTAGGAACAAAATCATGAATCGCATTTCACGAAATCTTTCTATTGTGCTGCGTGCCGAGCGTCTGATTGCTCAGCGTCACCTAGCCATACTTAGACGCCAAACCGGACTGGTGTCAGCAGCCGGGATCGCAGCAGGTGTCGGACTTATTATGTTGAATGTCTCTGCCTATCTGGCCTTGTCAGAAACGGTTTCACCACCAAGCGCTGCTCTAATTGTGGCACTGGTCAATTTGGCGCTGGCCGTTTTGTTGCTCTCACTGGCGAATAAACCCAATGTCGAGCAAGAGACCGCACCCGTCGCAGAAGTTCGCGACATGGCGCTCGAAGACATAGAGGCCGAATTGCGCGCGGTGGCAGGAGAAGCAAAGGCAACAGCAGACGCCCTCAAGAAGATGGCAAGCGATCCATTTGGTGCCATTGCTCCTGGAGTTGCAGGGACAGTCGCCAAGGCTGTGATCAAAAACCTAAAGAGTTGACTGAGGTACTACGATCAAAGGTCAGGAGTGTTTTCCGACATGTGGAGCGTTTGAGTTGGGTAAGCGAGAGCGGTATCGCAAGCTCTCGCCAGCTCCATGATTTTCAACGTGAGGCGCTCGTTTATCTTCAGATAGTCGTCGTATTCCGGATTAGGTGTCCAAGCATAGAACATCACCAAAACCGCACTATCTGATAGCCCTTCCACATGCACATATTGTGGCGCGCCTTCTGATACCTCAAAGTCACCGCTGTCCTTAAGGTACGCCTGCAAGGCGTCGCAAAATTTTGATACTTGCGCTTGGGGCGTCGAGAGCAGCAAGGGAATGCTCAGTTTGACCCGACGATTGCGGCGTTGTGAATAATTGAGAACCACAGCATTCGCGAGTTCTGAATTGGGGATGTAACGCGGAATTTGGTCAAAACCTCTGAGCAATGTTGATCTGAGATCAATTTGCTCAACAGTGCCAACAAATATGCCTTCAATCTGGACAACGTCCCCGACAGAGAAACGCCTTTCGCTGATGTTGTTCATACCTGCGACCAGATTCCGAATAAGATCTTGAGTTGCAATCGCAAGCCCAGCACCCAAAACCCCAACACCAGTTAAGGCTGATGCGATATCAACTTCCCAGACGGTCAAAAGCGCGCTGATACCAAATAAAACGACACCAAAACGAGCGACGCGCTCCATCCAGCCACGCTCCATTTTCAGGTCTAGACGGTTCTCACCACTCAAAAGAGAAACAAAGGGACCACAAAGGTTATACCAACCGGCAAACACCGCCAAAACCGCAACAGAAGTTATGATACGGCGCACGACGCCATCGGCAAATTCCGGCAGTTGCAAAACGTCCAAGGCCAGAAAAATAGATAAGGTCGTAACCAAAATAGAGGTCGGCACAAGCAATTCGGCTTTGGTTTCATCCGACAGCCCAACCGACAAGCGCCGCATCAAGTTGTCCAACGCCCTTATCGCCAATCTCGCTATAGGTTTACGCACCCAAATCACGATCACAACAAGAGCTACTGCCACGATAACTCCCGCTTGATCTGCGGAGGAAAACCAAACCTGAAACCTTGAAACTAAATCAGACGCTGCTTCCGTAAAAAACATTGTGGCTTACCGTTCATAGTTGAGGTCTCGGGATGAAGAATTGTCGCCTGCAGCATAGTAAATTGGAGGAGAATACGTCGCATTTCGAAGTATCAGACTAGTGCAAATTGACCCATTTTCAATTTTTTGCGGCGTTGGCCGGCACCTTGGACCTTACTTGTATCCTAAATGCACTTTCTGGGCTATCTTTGTCTGGCGCGTTCACCTAGCCGACATCGTTACTTAAGGCATCATGTACTTAAGTTGTTTTGATATTTTTATAGAGATTTTCCAGCATGTTAGCGTCTTTTACCGTAGCAGTCCTTATCGTTCTCGAAATTGTAGCTATCTGGTTTTCTTGGCGGGCCGTGTCGTCATCAAGAACTTCTCAAGGAGCCGTCGGCTGGGTCGTTTTTTTGATCACCGCCCCTTATCTCGGGGTGCCGCTATATCTTTTCTTAGGCCATCACAAATTCAAAGATTATCTGATTGCACGACGTGACAGCGAAGAAATCATCGAAGGCGTGCAAAACTACAAACTCGCCAACGCACCCGTATCTGTCCCAGATTTTCCCGTGAAGCCATTTGAGGCAATTTCGGAATTACCTGCCGTTCGCGGCAACAACATGCAGGTCTTGATTGACGGGGCTCAAACCTTTGGGGCTATCTTCAATGCTCTGGACGCCGCCAAAGAATATATCCTGCTACAGTTTTATATCATCCATGACGACGAAATAGGGCGTGAGTTAAAGGCACATTTGATCGCGGCTGCCAAGCGGGGCGTCACGGTCAGGGTTATGTTTGATACCGTCGGTTCAATTGGGTTGCCTCAGGACTATCATGAAGAGCTGCGAACTTCCGGCGTCTTAGCCGTCGATCCTAAAACCACGCGCGGGCCCAAAAACCGGTTCCAGGTCAACTTTCGAAACCATCGAAAGACGGTAGTAATCGACGGGAATTTAGCTTTCACGGGGGGCCTGAATGTTGGCGACGAATACATGGGCAGGAGCGAGAAATTTGGCGCATGGAGAGATACCCATGTCGAGCTAAAGGGCCCGATTGTGTCTCAGCTCCAACTCATTTTTGCCGAAGACTGGCACTGGGCGACCGGTGAGTTGATGGTTGAAGCTTTGAACTGGGAAGCTCCCCATGCAGCGGAGGACATGACGGGAATGATTGTCGCAACGGGACCCGGTGATGAAATGGAAACTGGCGCGCTCTTCTTTTTCTCCGCTATCTGCGCGGCCCAAGAAAGAGTTTGGATTGCTTCACCTTATTTTGTACCCGACACGGATGTTTTGACGGCTTTGAAACATGCCGCACTCAGAGGTGTGGATGTTCGAATTCTAGTGCCTGAAGTGATTGATCACAAAATCCCGTGGCTCGCTGCCTTTGCCTATTTCGACGAAATTCGCCAAGCGGGCGTAGAAGTGTGGCGATACACGGAAGGCTTCATGCATCAAAAAGTGGTTCTGGTGGACGAGAGCTTTGCCGCTATCGGCACAACCAATATGGATAACCGCTCTTTCCGCCTTAATTTCGAGGCCATGGCCGTGATGTTTGATTCCGAAGCTGCAAAACAAACGGCAGCCTTTCTGGAAGACGACTTTGAGAGGGCTTTCAAGCTGGACAAAGATCTCTCTGAGCAACCTCGGCACATCCGTCTGGGCGCACCGGTAGCGCGGCTGTTCTCACCAGTGTTGTGAATAAAGGAAACTGACCGAAAACGGAAAACTGATGCTTCGGGGCGAGGGGCGATCTTTCATTTTAAGTTTCTTCTCGCCCTAGCTCTCTTTTCAACGCCGCCAATTCGTTTTCCAATTCCGTTTTAGATGCTGTGAGCTTCCCAGCCTGCGAACTAAGTGATTTTTCGGCAAGGACCATCTGCTCATCAGATTGGGCCAATTCCTCATCTTTTGCAGCTGGCAGCGCACCGTCGGCGCCTTCGTTAAGAGCGCCCGAGGATTTTGGCATTTCTTGCCAAAGGCAAATGAATACGCCCGCAATCACCGGACCGAACACAAGGCCGGATGCCCCAAAAACTGCTAGGCCGCCCAACGTACTTACGAAGATCATCAAATCTGACATTTGAGCATCACGACCGACAAGCGAGGGTCGCAGAACATTATCTATAGTGCCAACGACCAATCCCGCCCAAAGCGCCAATCCGATTGCCGTCGGAATTTCGCCTTGCACCGCAAGGTAAGCGGCACCTGCAAAAACCACGACTGTGGCACCGACACCGGGAATTGCGGCGGCAATCGCCATCACGACAGCCCAGAATGCCGGGCCTTCGATCCCCGCCATCCAAAATCCGAAACCGCCGAGCGCACCTTGTATTACGCCGATCAGCAAAGTTCCCTTTATCGTCGCGCGGCTGACCGACACAATTCTTTCGTGCACTTTATCTTGCAGTCTGACGCTCAGCCCAGAGCTTTCTAAGATGGGCCGAAACGCCGATCCCTTGAGGGGCAAAAAGAAAAACATCGCATATAGAAAAGTAAACAGGCTTAGAAAAAATCTGGCCGTTCCGTTGGTTAGGTGGGATAATTCAGAAGTTAGAAATGAGGCGATCGCCCCTAACAATTCCTGTGCTTTTTCAAATATCTGCGGTCCGGCTTTTGTTAGCTCTTCCGCAAATGGCACCCAATTGGGAAACTCAAATGTCCCGCCCCTCAGGGCAACAACATCTTCTGATAGCGTTTCAATGACCTGATCCGCGCCCGTAACCAATCCGGAAGCCTGAACTGCAGCGAGATACCCGATACCGATAAGTGGCCCGACGACAAGCAGAACTCCGACAAGCACAGTTATGGTGCTAGCCAAGCCTTCTCGGTTGCCAATTCGGACGAGGATGCCTCGATAAAAAGGTTGCACAAGGGCCGCGAGAATTGCAGCTAAGGCCAGCGCCCCCAGAAATGGGCGCGAAAGTTCAAAAAAGACTACGCTTACAATTAATGTAATGGCGACCAGCGAAGCCAATGCAATCGTCTGTCGTGAAACGACCACGTCGCGCTCCACAATTTCAGGGGCCGAGTCATTTGATTCAACTGTCATTCATCGGGCCCCTTTGGATTGTGGAAGAAAAATGCATTTGGAAAATTACGTCCCCTCGCAGTAGAAATTGTCCTGTGAGCTAGTATTTCCCTTGGTGATAGGCACATAGTGGCTACCGCTGACTTCGGATCGATTTTCCGAAATCGGGGTCGGCACGCGTTTCACACCAACCCCTAACAAGCAAGGTAATATTCCTGTCGCGGAACGGTCCAACATCCAGATTGCTGGTCCCGCATGCCTTATACATCCTTGCAATTTTCGATATTTGTCCCCCCGTTAACCGACGGCCTTCTTGGCATTGTCATAAGCGGACTTCATTTTCAGACCCAACTCACGGGCTGCCTCACCGACCTCGTCGGCGGTTTTGTCAAATTGTGACTTTGATAGGAATTTGTCCCACTCGGAGACAAGTGAATCCCATTCCTCTTCGGCCTCCATCGACCCAAGATGCAACTGAAGCTTGATTTCATCTCGCTTCTGTTGAAGTTCAGCCATCATGCTCTTCAAATCTGCCATTTCAACTTCCTTCTCTCGGGTATGAAACCCACAACAATGTACTGATCCTAGTCTGCGCCGCCTATTTCGGAAAGCGCAGACTGGGCTTCTTCAGACCACGTGCCAAACTTGGATCACGTAAGTGCTTCCTTGGCCAAAGCCATAGAGGCATCCAACTTGGTCTTGCGTTCTTTGTAGTCAGTTTGAATTTCGGCTTTGCGCTTCTCAAACTTTTGACGGGTGTTTTCCTTGGCCGCCGCAATTTGCTCGTCAATCGCCTCAAGCCGCGCTTCTGTTTGACTATCCAGTTCGTCGATGCGATCCGAAATCTTATCTTTAGCTGCGCTTGCCTTGGTCTTTGCCGCTTCAATCTTGTCGTGAATTGCCTGTTTTGTTTCTTCAGTCGATTGCGCCCACTCATCTTTGAGCTCGGCAATTTCCCGATCAAGCTCGGCCATGTCAGCTGCATATTGTTCGTCGATCGCATCAACACGCGGCTTGCGGAAAACAACGCCACCCGCCTCACTCATTTTGACATCGAGCGGGGACGTCCAAACTTCGTCAACGGACGCGACCAAGCAAGACTTCCCCGGAAGAAGCTCAATGCTGACTTCCTCAAGCATCGCCGAGTCAATTCCGGCAACCCATAGATCTCGGTAAACCCCAAACAGACCACCAGTCATTGATCCAACAGCCATCCCCGACGCAGCGGCCGTCGCGGCGGCGGCAGACCCGGCTACAGCGGCACCTGATGCAACGGCAAGCGGGCCGGCCAAAACGCCCACCATGCCACCAAGTACAAGGCCCAGAGCGGTTCCCAAAGGCCCTTCGTCTTCGATTTTTTTCACCTCGACTTTTCCATCGAGATCTTTCCCGATGACGGCAGCAGCATACACCGCAAGCTCTCCGACAGAATGCAGGCCCCGCAAAGCCGTTTCACCTTTAAAGGCAGCGGCATCGTTTTCAAAAACGACAGCAATAAACTTTTCCATATTCACACTCCTAAATGTTAACTTAAGTTGTTTTTCCAAAATGGGTTGGTGTTTCGCCAAGCGACCAAAGGGTCACTTAAACTGCATGTTGAGCGCCATGTAGATTTGCCACTTCGGTTGGCCCGCTCCTTTGTGGAAAACCGAATATTGCGGTTCAACGAAGAAGTTATAGACCGTGTCACCGCGCTTTGAGACTTTCCCAAGGCGAAGACCAAGAGGCACGGAGTAACCGTCAGTGGCAAAGTTGTAGGTCCAGATCGGGGCACCCCCCGTGTAGTAACCATTGCCAAGTTGATAGAACGCAAAGGGCTGAAAGGCGCCAAGATTGGAGCGAGTTCGACCATTTGTATCCCCGACGCCGCCACGCCAAGTCAAAAGGTAGCCGTACTGAAACACTGGCGAGGTCGCATTAAAGTAGACGTTCGCGATCCCGAGCTGCCATTGATCCGCGCCCAATCGGTTATCAGAAGCTGTTGGGGCCACCACTTGGGGGCCAATCGCAAAGCTTACGCCAGGCTTACCTGTGTCAATCTGGTACGCGGCAAATATATCAAAGTCCCCGATGCCGCTGACCGTCTGCCCACCTGTACCTACGGGCAGTGAATTGTATGGCAGCGAAGCCCGGATCAACCAATTTGTATCCCCTATTGCGACTGGCTTCGCATATCTCAGGACAAACTGATTTCCTGTTGTGTCCCCGGGACCGGTAAGTTCTCCGAAATAGTAGTTTTGGATATTGAACGCGGTGATATCTGCCAATGGATTGTTGGCTTGTGCCGCATCCGACTGAGCATACGCCGATGTTCCGGCCACGCATAAAACGACAATAAGACGAAGGCGTTTTACAAACGATTTCATGGTTTGTCCTTTGTTTTGGGCATTGCTTCAGACAAGGGAACGCCAACCGCCCCAGAAGGCGGCTTTGTCCCCAGCAAGGCCGCAATTGTGGGCGCGACATCGACGGTCTCGACCCGACGCACGACGGTTTGTGGAGCTATATTTGACCCTGAAAAGATCAGCGGCACATGCGTGTCATATGTCCAAGGCGAGCCATGTGCAGACGCAACGTGCAACCCGTCGAAATCCGCTACAAACCAGTGGGGCTCAAACACAACATAGATATCTCCCGATCGGTCTGGATTGAAGTTTGCCAATACCGCATCGCTTACCTTGGTTTTCGCAAATGACCCGCGCCGTAAGTCAGAACTGCTGATTGCGTAGGCAATGCCCGGAAGCTTTTGAAGTTCCTCGGCAACGGCGCGCTCGACAGCCAAAGGATTTAAACCGCGTTCGGAAATGAGCTCTTTGTTCAAATATAGATAAGGGTTGGAAAAGTTCTGAACCAAATCAGTAGATTCGCCGAAATCCATTTTCAGGCGGATAAATCCCGGTTCTGTATCGACACGATTGAAATCGAACAATCCGGCTTCGATCCCCAAGGAAGCAAGATACTCAGGATGTTCGGGATCACCGTGATCCGCAGATAAAATGATCAATGTGTTCTCGAGACCTACGGCCGTCTGAACATGTTTCAAAAGGTCGGCAATTTGTCGGTCGAGATGTGCAAAATTATCTTCTGCTTCCAAACTGGAAGGTCCGAAAATATGTCCGACATAGTCTGTGGAAGACAAACTAACGGACAGGTAATCAGTCACGTCATCTTTGCCCAGTTGCTCCGCGTCCAATAGGGTTTTGGCAAAATCAACGGTGATCTCATCCCCTGCCGGACTAAGTGTCAGCAAAGTCGTAAAGTATTTTCCATCAGCCGGTCCCCAGTTGTGAGGGAAGACCCGCCCAAACCCCGGTAATTCGGTCTCCCATGACTGATCATCGCGCTCGCCAAAGGCATAGTCATCGACCTCTCCCAGAAGGGTCCAGGACTGGTTGGCATAGGATGCAACCATCCCCTTTGCCTGCCATTCTTCGACCCATTCCGGATAGGTATCGCGATAGAACGTGCTTGTTACAAACCGGCCTTCCGACTTTGAGAACCAATAGGCATCACCGGCGTGACCAGCCATGGCTATTGCGCCACGATCCTTGACTGAAACGCCGAATACTTTGGATGCAGGGCCAAAGTGCAGAGCAATTTCATCTGAAATGGTCGAACTGATGATATTGCGTGGTGACCGTCCATCAGTTGTTGCCGCCCGTTGGGTCGGATCGATTTCATTTGCAGCGTCAATCCCCGCAGCCCCAATCAGCGGATGATCCGGATCCTGCACGTTATAAAACGGCTGACCGGTTTTCCGATCAAACCATAGGTTGGCGACCATGCCATGAATGGCTGGGTCCGTTCCCGTGGCCAGCGTCGTGTGACCGACAATGGTTTCGGTGTTGGCATGGCGGTGATGGGCGTTTTTGAAATTGACGCCATTGTCTAACAAATAGCGAAACCCGTCCTCGCGAATATGAACACCGTACCTATCGATCAGATCCCCCCGCAATTGATCGACTGTGATTTGAAGAACCAACCGCGGTTTATCCTGTGCCTGTGAAACGGACGGGATCGCGAAACTCAGGCCAAGGGCTGCACATCGAAACAACAAAGGAACAGTTCTTGAAACGGGCATTTTATTCATTCTCTCAGCAGCATGTGGATTTTACGGGATAGACGTGGTTCTCGGTATTCAGCCTCCCTTTCAGGCGGACACCGGCCCATCGCTTTTCAGACCATAGGCAAAACGGATGTAGCTAGCGCCTTCGCTGATGAGCGAAATGCCCACCATCACACCCAACAAAGTGACACTCACCTCGGGATAAAAGGTGATGAGGTAGATCGAAACGAGCACGGAAATAACGCCGCCAAAAATCACCCAACCCGACCCGGCTTCTGGTCGGGCCATCACGCCAACCGCGATCCGGAGCAGTCCATTCACAAAAACCGCAGTGATCATCACCAACGTCAACGCCAACAGCCCTTCGAGCGGACGGAAAAGTAGCATAACGCCAGCAAACGTATTGAACCCACCAAGAATCAAATAGGTAATCCGAGCATCCCAACCATCGTTAGTTGTGAAAACTTGGATCAGCATTGTGATACCAGCGATGACGAAAAACGCACCGACAATCACTTCCACCACCAGAGACACCGCGAATGGTGCAAAAATCGCTGTGGTTCCGCCAATGATCATCAAAATCCCTAGGGCTAGAAACCAACCCCAATTGTTTTGAATTTTGCTAGTCGCGTTTCCCATAGTTCAGTCTTTCATTTGGAAATGTGGCTTGTTCGTTTGTCTTGTAACTTCGCAGGTCTTGAACCCGACCCAGAGAGGCGCAAACCGTCTCCGGGTCGTCATTTCTTCAGTTCTTCGCGTAATAAAAACGAGGCAAGCTTTTCAGATTGTCTTTGGTCGCATTTGGCAAAACCAAATCACCATCGGTGTTGATCTCAAAGGCGCCCGCAGGCAAAGCAATCAGCTTTTCACCGATGTTCAGAAAGCCCGCGACATTGACGATCACAAATGTGGTGTCGCCGTCCGGCAGGACCAATGCATCATGGACATAGCCGACAAAATCACCGCCAGCATTGTAGACATCACCGCGTAAAAGTTCGACGACACTCCAACCCGAAGCGACCAAGGCAATATCCAAATTGTTGTATTCTACAACGACTCCACCAGCCACGTGAGGTGCAGTCTCTGCCGCTAGGGGCATCGCGGCCCCGAGTGCGGACACAATAGCCGCAGTTGTCAGCAATCTTTTCATAAATCCATTTCCATCTACAAAAATTGAAACACTAGATGTCCGGCCAACAGCGGTCTGTTGATCGGAGTTTCATTCAAACCAATCAGCTGCCCGATAAGGCTGCGCGCAGTTCGTTTTCGTTGCTGACAGACAAGGACGTCTCGATGACCTCGCCCTTCATGCCTTCCAATTCACTCAACAACTTCGTCGGGCGGTTGGACCAACCAATTACAGCCAAAGCCGATGAGTCAGGCCCCATTTTCGCCCCAACGCGAGCGGCCAAAGCATCCTCTTCGTCTGCCTGATCCAGCATGCCGGCCAATGTTCCGGAAGTGGCACCGAGAGCCGAGCCAGCAACAAAACCTGCGGCTGGGTTACCAACCATGGTACCGATGAGTGTGCCTGTCAGCGCTCCAAGAGACGTGCCGCCCACAAAACCCGCGGCAGTGAGGGTGTCTGAATTGCGCGTGCGGACCGTCCCGTTTTTGTCGCGGGTCATCACCACGGCCTCGTCGAGATCCACTTCCCAATCCATACTCATTTTCTGCAAGCGAAGAAGGGCTTCGTCTGCCGTATGTCGTCCCTCGAATACTATAACGACCAAGTCAGTCATGATCTCTCTCCCATTGGGTGGTTGTTGCTCATTTGCTCCGGCGCTGAACTTGCGCCTTCGGCAATGAATTTTGATCTTGAGACTATTGCTTCATGCGCGATGCCCATTTGACACCGCACATGAAATGCGTTTCTAAACCGCGGGATTACTTGCTCCCGTTGTTTGCCGCCATCAACTCCATGACCTGATCAATAGAGAAGCTGGCCGGTTTCTGACGTGGTGGGAATTCTTGGAAGGTCGACAAAAACTGGGCCACGTATTTCTGCGCCGGAACGAGGAAGTAAATCCGATCGATCATCCAGTCATAGTAGGTGTTGGACGTCAGATGCGCTTGCTCATATGGGTCACGACGCAGGTTGGTAATCAAAGGAACCCGCAGCGGAGTCCAAGGCTCGATCCATGCCCGCAATGTGGAAACAGCCTTTTGCTCAAGGAAGATCAGTTTCCAGTCGTCATAGCGCAGCGCGGTAAGCTCTCCGGTGTCTGCAAAATAGAAGATCTCGTGACGTGGGCCGTCTTTGGTTTCACCCGTCAGAACAGGCAAGAAGTTGTAGCCATCCAAGTGAACCTTGTATTCACGGCCAATGGCTTGAACACCACCCGCCTTTAGATCTTCCTTGATGGTTTCATTGCCCGCGGCAGCCAAGAATGTAGGCAGCCAGTCCATGTGGTGCATGATTTCGTTTGAAACCGAGTCAGCCTCAATTTTGCCAGGCCAACGCACGAGCGACGGCACACGCCATCCACCTTCCCAGTTCGTGTTCTTTTCACTGTAGAACGGGTTGGAACCGGCATCAGGCCATGTGTTTTTATGAGGACCATTGTCGGTCGAGTAATGCACGATTGTATTATCCGCGATACCCAACTCGTCCAGCACATCCAAGAGTTGACCCACGTGCATGTCGTGTTCGACCATGCCATCGCCATATTCATCCTGACCGGAAATTCCAAAAAGTTCGTCTTTCACGTGTGTGCGAAAATGCATCCGCGTGCCGTTCCACCAAACGTAGAAAGGTTTGCCTTGTTCATCAGCACGTTTGATAAAGTCGATTGCAGCAGCAACAGTTTCATCGTCCACCGTTTCCATACGCTTTTTGGTCAATGGACCCGTGTCTTCAATGGACCCATCTGCGGTAGACTTAATCACTCCACGCGGGCCAAAGGCTTCGCGGAAGGTTTGCCCGTCTGCCAGAACCGCATCACCTGGATAGTCGCGGTTTTCCGGCTCTTCTTCTGCATTGAGGTGATAAAGGTTTCCAAAGAACTCATCAAAGCCATGGTTGGTTGGCAGCATCCGGTCTTGGTCGCCCAAGTGGTTCTTGCCGAACTGACCGGTCATATAACCCAGAGGTTTCAGAAGGCCCGCAATCGTCGGATCCTCTTCTTGCATGCCCAGATCGGCGCCGGGAAGGCCAACTTTGGACAGGCCTGTGCGATAGACAGATTGCCCCATAATGTAAGAAGACCGGCCAGCAGTACAGGACTGCTCTCCATAGTAGTCGGTGAACATCATGCCTTCGTCTGCGACCCGGTCAATGTTAGGCGTTTCATACCCCATCAATCCGCGCGTGTAGGCCGAGATATTGGATTGTCCAATATCGTCCCCCCAGATCACGAGAATATTTGGTTTTTCCTCAGCAAAAGCGGGCGCCCCAACCGACAGGACAGCGACAGACAAAGCGCCCATCATCACTGTTTTTGTTAAGCCGAATTTGTGTATCATGTGATCTCCCGAAATCTCAAAAATCCCCACATCAGCCTCCCGACTGATGGCATCGCGAAACCTTTGATCGCCGCGAAGAATTAAGATGTTAGGGATCGTTTGCCCCAGTCGCGTCGGCAAACACGAATCAAAGTCTTATTTTAGTTCATCTATTAAGTAGAGTTTCATGATAGCGTTTTGCCGAACCATTCTGTTTCCTCATTGAGAAGAGCTATGACACGCCCAATTGACCGCGTTTCCCCCTTTCAGAATCCAATTTGTTGCCTCACTCAATGAGTGCATCCGCCGACAAATTTATGATCAGAGCGGGCGCATTCCATGGGCCAACCCTATTGCTGTCCGAGAGCACTCGGGCATTTCAAAAAACGCTACAAATCCTTGAGCTTCCAACTGACGCTGAGGAAATTGTTGACGTTTCGACCTACCTAAAAGGAATGAGAAAAATATCGCGACTGGCTGGCGATGAGGATTTCTTTGTCTGGGCGGGATTTCGCCAAAAGCTTGAAGATCTAGGCTTTGTTGGTCGGGCGATCGTTTCAGCCGACTCTTTGTGGGACGCATTCCAGATCACGCAATCAGCGCTAAGTTACATCCAGAGCGAGTCCGAGCTTGTCATTAGGGTCTATGGCGGGCGCTGCCACATCTGGTATTTTGAACCCTTCAATGTCGGTGAAGGGGCCCATGATGTTCAATACACCATTGGTCTGCTGGCAAATATTGTTTGCCGCGCAAATAACCAGTTGGATCCCGCCATCACACTTTCCTATCCAAACGGATCTTTGACCCACTTTCCCGCAGGCTCTCCGATCATAGAAGTGCGCAATTCCAAACAAGGCTACATCTCGTTCGACGAAAGGTTGTTAAAAACGGGGATGGTTGGGGCAGATGTCCTTCGAGCCGAGGTGTTGTCGCGCTACCTAGATGCCAAAGTCATGCTCTCGGGGCAAAACCAAGCTGAACTAAAGCCACTTGCCAAAGACATCGTTGCAGGACTCGTTCGGGCATCTTTTGGCGTTGCACCTTGGTCGCTTTTTAATACAGCTAACGCATTACAGGTACATGAAAGAACTCTTCAACTTCGCCTGAAATCTGAAGGCACGTCTTATCGTGAAATCGTCCAGACAGAGCGCCACCTCATGTCCAAGCGCCTGCTATTGGCCGGAAAAAGTATAGATGAAACAGCAGAAACACTTGGCTTTGATCACCGGCAGAGTTTTTCCGAAGCATTTTCGGGCTGGGAGGGTTTGTCGCCATCCAATTTTGTGAGAGTGCACTCCCCACATTGACGCCCATTTACAGAATCCCCCTGAATATAACTGGGGGCGCCATTTATAACGGATTTAGCATATTGTCATTAAACGAATACGACCACCCGTCGTCACGAGTATGTGCTCTACCGCCCATTTATCAACTCCTCACAAATTTCAATTATTTCTTTTAGCCCGACACCCTCCAAAAGGAACGAGCTATGATCACGGCCACCATCTGGGACAACAACGGGTTTTAGCTGAACTTTGCTCTAAGGCGTAGCACCAGTGTAGCACCGTGTGTTTTGAGAGGCCGAATGCAGAAAGCGCCCAGAGAGCGTTTACGTCTTATTTTATGGCTATGACGTAGTGCGCGCGGTGCAGGCAGACGGAGCGACGACCACAGGAGACCGTGTTATCAATGAAGAACAGGCCGAGATCGTCCGGGGTATCTTTAAAGACTATGCCAATGGCCTCAGCCCCCGCGCTATCGCCGCGGCTTTGAACCAGGCTGGGATTGCTGGGCCCCGTACCGCTGACTGGGGAGCCTCCACGATCTATGGCAATTGGCGTCGCGGCACAGGTATCCTCAATAATGAACTCTACATCGGTCGTCTTGTTTGGAACCGGCAACGGTTTGTCAAAGACCCGGCTACAGACAAGCGCCAAGCGCGACTCAATCCACCTGGAGAATGGGTGATCGAAGACGTCCCCCATTTACTGATCATCCCCCAAGACCTCTGGGAGGCAGTTAAGTCCCGCCAAACGGCCAGTCGAAGCGACGTCATTTCTCACGGGATGCACCGACCGGAACGCGCGCATCGCCCAAAACAACTGTTCTCTGGAATGCTGACCTGTGGCCGCTGCGGGGGCGGTGTCATTCAGGTCGGCAAACACTATTACGGCTGTTCTGCCACGCGCAACAAAGGCACCTGCACCAATCGCCGGACGATCAAACGAGAGGTCTTGGAAGACCGCGTGCTCTCAGGCCTCAAAGATCAACTCCTGCACCCTGATCTCATCGCGGAGTTCACCAAAGCCTATCAGGAGGAATTTAACCGCCTTACCTCCCAATCAACGCGCGACAAAGCAAAAATCGAGCAGGAACTTACAAAGATCACCCGCCAAATTGATCGCATTGTCGACGCGATCACTGAAGGCATGTTCCACGAGAGTATGAAGGCGAAGATGGACAGCTTGGAAGACCGCAAAGCCGCGCTTGAAGCCGATCTGGCCAACGCCGATCCAACGCGGTCAGTAATGCTACATCCCAATCTTTCTGAGGTCTATCGCGCAAAGGTCGCCAATCTGACCACCGCCCTGCCTGATCCAACGACTCGAGCTGAAGCGACTACGATCATCCGCTCTTTGCTGGAGGAGATCCGCGTCATACCTGACGGGCAAGGCGGCATGAGCATCGAACTCGTCGGCGAATTGGCTGGATTGCTGAGCTTGGGGGAGCCCAAAAACGACGAAAGCCACCCGAGGGTGGGGGGCTTACGGGAGTGTGCCAAAAGAAAAACTCCCGGTCGCTGTTTTGCGTGCCGGGAGTCAATTTTCATTGGTTGCGGGAGCTCGCAACCGCCGTTGCCGAACAGTTCTTCGTTGTCTGGCATGAGTCCCTTTTGCGGCTAAATTTCTTGGCTAAAACCGAAATAGAAAACACGTGATCTTTCTGCGAGAAATAATCCCCTACGCCAGCGGAGATCTATCTGGATTAGGTCACGCTATACGCCCGCATCCTACTTTCCTCCCCAACTTCGCCGAAATGCTACCACCTGCACCTTACATTTTGCCCATGGCACAAAATTTAAGGGCGCAGGCCTCCTTCTAATAGCGGGAGCTTTGACTAAAATGCAGCCATCCATCTTGAAACATGTCGGGTCGCATCGGCCGCGCCGCTTCCCAATACAACCCCAAGGGCAAACTCGAATTTCGGATCGTGATCTGTCAATTGGAACACTATTCGTCATCTCGTTCAAATCAAACAGTATAGAAATGTAGGGGATGGAAAATAGATGCAATAACGAAGGATTGCCCATCTCAAGTTATATGCTACTCAACGATTGTGCGCTAACTGGGGGTGTTCTTGTTGGAACCGTTTGGGTTTGCACCTGACCTACTCGTAAAAATGCTGCGGTTATCACGTTGCCTCTAGATGTGTGGATGAGGCAAAGAATGCCTCATCCTATTTTTGAACGAGACTAGAAACGGAACAGCATACCGATCTGGGCAACATCCGAGCCACGCTCGTTCTGACCGCCAGACACGTGCAAGGAAACACCGCCACCCAGATTGTGGGCAAGACCAATACCCCAAGTATTTTCTGGTGCGGCACCACTGCCGGACAACGCCCCGTCACCGCTGATCGAAACCGCAAAGCGCAATGATGTCGCAGAAGTCAGGTTATATCCACCTGATGCACCGAAACCCACTTTATCCTGCATGTCGGAATCCGAGGCGATCGCCGCATAGTAGAAGTCTCCGACACGGCCATCAGCACCAATTACCCAATAGTCTCCGTTTGCAGTGTTGTTACCATAGACAAATCCAACTTTGTGCGCGCCCAAGTCATAGCCAACACCGGCTTGCCAATATTCAGCATATGCATCAGAGGATGGAGCATAAGAGGCGCTGACACGAAGACCACTATCATCGAAGTAACGTGTCCGCACCGCTTGGCGGGACGGTTTATCAAACAACTCAGGATTAAGCATGCCGTATTTATCTTGCCCCACCAGCGAGCGACGCTGGTTCAAATAGGGGTTAAAACCAACAAGGTGCCCGCCAAAACGCACGATGTCGCCAGCATCAAGAACATCGGAAGCGAAGCCGAATTCCGCCAATGCGCCGCCCTTGGAAGCGGTAAAGGCGGCGGCTGTCATATAGCCGCTTCCGGTGTTTGTGCCGCGTCCTGCAGTCGTATCAAACAGGACCTTGCCACTAACGACCATTCCGGATGTGGTTTCGGTTTTTGCAATTGCGCTCATGCGCAGCTTTTGATGCGCATAGGGGCTGTCACTCACAGAACTATCATAATCCAAGCCAAAGCGGCCGATACCACTGAACGAGACATCTGCAGCGGCCACGCCGGCGGTTGCAACCAGAAGGGTGGAGGAGAGGAGTAGTTTTTTCATTGTATTTCCATAGTTTGTTATGCCCCGCCCGACATATCGCCGGAAGGAACGATGTTTTTTTTGCGTAATCCGGAGAGTGGATCAGTTCAGCGGCATGCCTTTTGCTGGGTGAATGCCGTTGTGGAAGTTGCCTTGATCCCGAACGACACGGCTGTTGCCGTCTTCGTCGTAATGGACCCAGACAAGACCATGGGCGTCGCCATGTTCTGGCATATCAATTACTGTGATCTGTTCACGTGTCGCCACGTCCCACACATAGATGCGGCCTTCGCCATTGGATGTGCCCCACATTTCCTTGCCATTTGGTGACAGCAAAATGTGGTCCACTTGGTAGCCGGAGAATAGCGTCTCGAGCGGAGTGCCGGCTTCGGCATCAATGACCGTTACTGTGCGCCCAAACATGCGGGTGGTTTCGCCTTTGTCAGCAACCCACAGCTCTTTTTCATCAGCCGTCAAGGCGGCCCCGTAAGGCCCAATTCCAGTGGGGGATGACCAAATCTTTTCACCTGTCTTCGCGTCCAATTTGGTCACGAGAGAGGACGCACCGGTTGGCAGATAGAGAAACTCGCTATTGCTATCGATTGTGACCCAGTTCGCGCGATAGCCGGGATATGGAAACTCATCCACAACCTCCCAGGTGTCCGGGTCAAGTTTGGCAATCCAGAACGGACGCATAGCGACCAAGTCTCCGGCTTTCATCTGAAGACCCGCGAGGTAACCGGTCATAGCTGGGGTCGCGTACCCACCCGGTTCCATCAAAACATAGATAAACTCATTGTCGGTAAAGGCAGTGTAGGTCGAACCGCCAAGCTGTTCATCACGCACACCGCCGATGATTTCGTCGGTTTCCGGGTCCAGCAAGAACACATCGAGCCCGTCGGGATCACGTCCAAATGTGTCGATGAGCAGGTATTTGTCACGGAAAATCTGACCATGGTGAATCCGGCCGCCAATTTCAAAACTGGCAATCGGTTGCAAGGTCAGGGCATCGACCTTCAAGAGAGTCGAGGGGCCTTCCAGGCGTTGCGCTTCCGAGAGATTTCCACGGGGTTTAATACCGTTGATGTAAATGTACTTCCCGTCCGGACTGGCGAAAGTTGTGTGTACATCACCACGCAGCTCGCGGGGCAATTTGTAACTGGCCACGATCTCTTTGGTGTCGGTATCACCGACCACCACTTGCGAACTGTCGGCGCCGACCGGATTGGTTGAAGGCCCGAACATATTGGTCGAAATGCCTGTATTCTCAATCCAATAGGTTTTACCGGGTTCAGGGAAGAATTTTTGCTCACCTGCGTCAAACTCTTCGATCAGCCGCATTTCATAGTGGCTTTTGATTGATCCCAAGTCGGCTTTTCGTTCCCACCCGTCAGCAACTGATGACCAGGTTTCCAACTCTTTTATGGCGTGATCATAGCTGGACATCACTCCATCATTGACGCTGATCAATCCGCGCATTGCAGCTTGAGCAGAGGAGATCAATGCGCCCTGCGCTTCTTCGTCCAAAGACTGATCCGCGAGTTTGCGAATGTAGGCCGAAAGCGCGACCAGATCACGCGCATTGAGCGGCGCAATCATATCCTCGATACCCGCCATTTGCGGGTTGCTCTGCAATTGATAAATCAGATCTGTGGGCAGAGCGCCGTCAATGTTCAAAGCCGGCCCAATGCCACCTTCGCCATTGCTACCGTGGCAGGTGACGCACGTTCCGATCTCCTCATAGAGCTCTTGCCCACGTTCTAACGCTTCGTGCACATCAAAAGTTGTCGTTACTTCATGATCTAGTGCAGCAAGCGCACCAGTAGATACCAGGGCAAGCGCCGAGGCCAACAGGAAACTATGTTTCATAGCGTATTCCAAATTCTTGTGCTTTTACGTGCCTTGCCCAGAAAATTGGGCAAGGCGTTGTCCAAGCGGACTTGTCCGCGACCTTAGTTCGTTAACGGCATGCCCTTTGCAGGGTGAATGCCGTTGTGGAAGTTGCCTTGATCCCGAACCGTGCGGCTGTTGCCTTCTTCGTCGTAATGGACCCAGACAAGACCATGGGCGTCGCCGTCCTCAGGCATATCGATTTTGTTGAGAAGCTCGCGAGTTTCGGCATCCCACACATAAATCTTGCCTTCGCCGTTAGAGGTCGCCCACATTTCCTTGCCGTTTGGAGACAGCAGGATGTGGTCAACTTGGTACGCCGAGAACAGTGTATCGATGTGACGTCCGGTTTCAGCATTCAGCACGGTCACGGTGCGCCCAAACATACCGGCCATTTCACCTTTGTCGGAAACCCACAGCTGGGTTTCATCCGCATTGAGCGTGGCACCATACGGGCCAATCCCTGTGGCAGAGCTCCAGACCTTTTCGCCTGTCTCAAGGCTGATCTTGCTCACAATCGACCCTGCACCTGCAGGCACATACATAAACTCGCTGCTGCTATCGATCGTGATCCAGTTACCCCGATAACCCGGATAGGGATATTCGGCTTCCACTTCCCAAGTGTCAGGATTCAGTTTCGCAACCCAGAAGGGACGCATCGCAACCAGGTCGCCGGAATAATACATCATCCCCGCGCGGTAGCCCGAGATCGCAGAAGGCGCATAACCGGAAGGCTGCATCAGGATGTAAATGGACTCGTTGTCCGTCCAGGACGTATATGTTGTTCCGCCCAAATCCTCGTCGCGCACCCCGCCGAGAATTTCATTGGTGTCGGGGTCCATTAAGAAGACATCCAAGCCGTCAGGATTACGCGCAAAGGTGTCCACCAACATGTATTTGTCACGGAACAATTGCGCGTGGTGAATACGGCCTCCGATGTCGTAGCTTTCCACAGGTTGCAGTGTCAGCGCATCAACCTTCATCAAGGTTGCGGGCGTCTCCAGAGAGATTTTCTCCTGTGCCCCGCCCTCGGGCAGCGCCCCGATAATATAAAGATGTTTTCCATCCGGAGTTGCGGCTGTCGTATGCACTTCGCCACGCAAATGACGTGGCAATTTGTAGGATGCGATCACTTCTTTGGTTTCTGCATCGCCAACCACGACCTGTGAACTGTCCGCACCTTTTGGACCATCCGCAGGACCAAAGAGTGACGTTGTAATGCCGGTATTTTCATACCAGTAAGTCTTGCCAGGCTCGGGTGTGAACTTCGGTTCCGCTGGTTCGAATTTTTCGACCAGCTTCATTTCGTAGGTATGCTTGATCGGACCTTCCTTGGCTTTACGCTCCCATCCGTCGAGCACCGACTGCCATGTTTCAATTTCCTGAATGGCCTTTTCACGCGCGGAGAGGTTAAAGGTTTCAACCGCTTGCAAGCCCTTCATCGCACCAAGTGCCGAGAAACGCAGTTCTTCCTGAGCACCGGCATCGGTCTCCATGCCCGACAGGTCCCGGATGTAAACGGACAGCGCAATCAGATCCTCGGGCGTGATCGGCGCCATAAGCTCGTCGATTCCCGCCATCTGGGGGTTGGTTTGCAACTGATACAAAATGTCCGTCGGCATAACACCGTCGACATTCAGAGCAGGGCCGATACTACCTTCGCCTTCCATGCCGTGGCAGGTCGCACAAATGGCAATTTCGGAATAGAGTTCATGACCACGCTCAAGCGCTGCCTGGAGATCAAAGCCCCCGCCGCCCATCGTGGTTTCGCTAGACAAAGCTCCGGTGGCCGACATCGCCAGCGCCGAAGCGAACACAACAACGTTTCGCATCTTTTCGTTCCTGATATTTTGGAATTCATAAAAAAACCCGCCCGCCTTGAGAGGCGGACGGGGTTATATGTGCTTACGTCTTCATGACAGGCCTTAGTTCAGCGGCTTGCCAAGTTGAGGGTTCACACCATTGTGGAAGCTACCCTGATCGCGGACCACTGCGCTGTTGCCGTCTTCGTCATAGTGAACAAAGACGATGCCGTGCGCATCACCGTTGTCAGGCATATCGATCACATGTGTCTGCTCTTTGGTTTCGATGTCCCAAACATAGATACGACCTTCACCATTGGACGATGCCCACATTTCCTTTCCGTCCGGGGACAGCAGGATGTGGTCAACTTGATAGCCGGAGAACAGGGTTTCCTTGTTTTTACCGGTTTCCGCATCAAGTACAGTTACGGTCCGGCCGTACATGCCCAGGGTTTCACCTTTGTCAGCCACCCACAGTTCGGATTCGTCGGCAGTCAATGCCGCGCCGTATGGACCCATGCCGGTGATGCCAACCCAGACGATTTCGCCGGTTTCGGCATTCATTTTCACAACGTTGTTGGAAGACCCGTTCGGAATGTAGAGGAACTCGCCCGCAGCATCGATCTCGATCCAGTCACCCCGGTAGCCAGGATAGGGGAATTCTGCCACGACTTCCCAAGTTTTGGGGTCCAGTTTAGCTACCCAGAACGGACGCATTGTGATCAATTCGCCTTTATTCAGTTTTTGACCACCAACGAAGCCTGTACCGGCCTGCGGACCATATCCGACAGGTTCCATCAACATGTAGATGTATTCGTGATCGGTAAAGGCAGTGTAAGTTGATCCACCAAGATCTTCGTCACGCACACCACCGATAATTTCCCCCTTTTCGGGATCAAACAGGAACACATCAAGACCATCGGGGTCGCGTCCGAATGTGTCGATCAGCAACAAGTCTTCCTGGAAGATCTGACCATGGTGAATACGCCCACCAATGTCATAGACTTCGACCGGATTCAGGGTCAGCGTGTCCACTTTCATCATGGTCGCAGGGTTGTTCAACTGGCTCGCTGCCACACTGTTTTCCTGACCGCCGTCGGGACGTGCACCGATGATATAGCTGTAGCGCCCATCAGGTGTTGCAAAGGTTGTGTGAATATCGCCGCGCAACTCGCGTGGCATTTTGTTGGAAACGATGATCTCCTTGGTTTCCACATCCCCGATGACAACTTGCGTGCTGTCCGCGCCTACAGTTGCGCCCATCTGCGCGTATTTCGATGTCGAAATACCTGCGTTTTCAATGTAGTAAGTCTTACCTGGCTCCGGAAAGAAGATCTGCTCACCGGGGTCGAAACTTGCCAGAAGCTTGGCTTCAAACTCACTCTTGATATTGCCTTCTTTGGAGCGGCGCTCCCAAGTCTCTTTGACTTGCGAGAAAGCCTGTATCTCCATGATTTTTTCGTCATATGCCGAAACCGGATACACAACTTTGTCTTCGGTGCTGCGAACGGCGGCCTTGGCGGAAGTTGTCAGTTCCTCGACTTTTCCGACGGTAAACTCATGGCCCGCGAGATGCGAAATATGGACTGCAATATCAAACAGATCTTGCGCTTTATAAGGTTGTAGAGATGTCGCCACAGGCGCCATTTGTGGGTTGGTTTCCAGCTGGAAAATAATGTCAGTTGGCATTGCGCCGTCGACGTTCAATGCTGGTGCGATGTCACCTGCGCCGTCCATGCCGTGACATGCACCACAAATCACGACGTACTCATATAGCTCCTGACCGCGCTCTTGTGCCGCTGCGATGTCTGTGTCGACAGACAACGCCGCATCACTCATATCCATGCCGTCTTTGGCCAAAGCCCCCGAGGCGACAAGCGCCAACGTGGATGCTAGGAGAAGAGTTTTGTTCATGACCGATCCTTTCTTTTTCTGGTCATTTCACCAACTACAAGCCGCACGCGCGCTTGGGCGCGGCTTGTCGTCATCTTGCGTCGCGACACCAAAGCAGGCCGTAGACCTGTTCGGATGATGCGTGGATACATCTGCCACCCTCGGGGAGAGATGAGGGAACCAACCCGAAACTGGGTCAGTGACAGATATTACCGCTCACGCCCATTTGGGGCGGTTGCAGGTCTGCAAGACCGCTCGACAGTGTCTTTGCGATCTGTTGCGTACTGGTGTCGATCAGCAGAATGTCCTGAAGCTCCGGGACAGGTGTGATCACCACCCTGGTATCTGAATTGACGAGGCTTGCGCCGGCATCGCCGCCAAGATCGATTTGGCGTGTCATCGACAGCTCGACGAGATCAACCACAGATGCCTTGCTGCCTTGTGCAGGCATGGCGAAAGCGCAGCTTTCGAGCCATCCGGTCACCACTTCGGACACCGGATGATCAAGCTGGATTGTCTCTACAACTCTGGATGTGGCCGCGGAGATCACCGATACAGCGCGCCCGGCCTCATGCGGGATCAGCACAAACCGCCCGTCACCGCTGACGTATGGGCGCTTGGGCTCTGCCTTGACCTCCAAAACCCGACTGACTGACATCGTGAAAAAGTCGACCTCGACTACTTTGTTGTCATCCGTCAACGAAATATACCCTGCCATCCCGTCCAGCGACCGCGACATGGCCGTGGCACGCCCACCACGTGTGCCCGGCAGGTTGATATGCAGCCCTACTTCGCCCTCCCGCAGATCAATGGCGCAGAGCTGCATGTTTTCCCGATCCACAAAGAACAAGCCACGCCCATCACGGCTGAACGTCAGCGCATCAATTGGCCCAAGTCCCCGCAACTGGACCAGGACGGTGTTGTCCCGCAAGTTCCAGACAGACACGCGGCCGTCCCGCCCACCATAGGCAACGAGATCGCCGCCGGGGCTGATCTGAACCACATCCGGCGCAAGCCCCACCAGCTGCGCGCCCAAATACTGACGGCCCACCAGGTCTATGAACCCCACTGACTGCCCGATCGGATTTGCCGCAATCAGCAAATTATGGTTTTGAGACACCGCTATTTCACTAGGGACAAAAGGCAACTCCAGCTTGGTCTCAATCCGCCCCTTATCCACGTCGACCGCGACAATCCGAGGTTCTGACCCCGAGGAAAGAAAAGCAAATCGCGCACCGTCCCAAAGCGGGGCTTGCGAGGTAGATCTGGCCCAACCCGGTGATGACGCCAAGAGTGCTGCTGCGCTGCCCAAAAAGGCACGACGTGAGATGTTCTTTTGGCTTTCCATTATCCCAACCCCAAAAGTGGATAGAGCTGATCGGAAAGTGTGTGGAAATTGTCCGTTACCAACAGCACGCCAAAGCCGATCACCACAAGTGAACTGACTAGTCCAACACCGCGACGGTATTTTGAAACAGCAAGGATCAAAGGTTCTACTCGACTAAAAAAGAGCGCGGCCACTAAAAAGGGCACTCCCAGCCCGAGGGCAAAAGCCCCCATAGTGACCGCGCCAGTCCACGCCGATCCAAGCGCTCCGACGTATATGAAAAGGGTCGCAATAATAGCGCCGCCAAAGCAGCTCATGCAGCCCAAATTGTAGACAATGGCAATCATCACATTACCAAAGGTAGACCCGCCCTTCATGCGCTGCATCAAGGCCGCGCCGGGCAACTTGCACAGCATCGGTGCGTTGGAGCGGATGCCGAGCCGGAGGCCAAAGAGAATGACCAGAATACCTGAGCCAATCGCCACAGGGCGGGAGTACACGGCAAAGGCGATCTGCGCCTGTTTGCCTAAGCCACCGATCAAAGCACCCGCCATTGTAAACAGGATGATATAGCCCAGCACAAAGGCCGAAGCCGCCACAAGAATGCGTTTTTGCGCCGTACGGGTTACCCCACCACTGGTGCTGACGGCTTCAGCGCCTGACGCGCTCATTGTCGCCATGAAAACCACCGAAAGCTGCAACAGACAGGGGGTCAAAACCGCCGCCAAGAGACCGACAGAAAGCGAAGCCGCAATTGCCCCCCCGATGCCGGGTTTTTCCAACATCTCAGCGGGAACCTCCATCGGCATCCGCCAAACAAGGTTGGTCATCACAGGCTGAACCGTATCCCCCATCACCATCGAGCGGTCCCATTTGTGACGTAGGATCAGTCGCAGCTCGCCCGCCTGCCCGTCCTGCAGGTAAGGTTCCCCGTCAGCGTCCAATTTCGGGAACGCGGCGATAGTCATGCGGTGATGGCTGGCTTCTGCAGGACCTTCCATCAGGATAGGCTTTAAGATCGCATCACCAATTCTAAGCGTTGCATCTGGCTGCCCGAATGGCAGCAAGCCGGTGTGCACATCTTCAGTAATGAAAAAGACATAGTTGTCTTGCGGGGCATAATACTCGGCCAAGTTGCCTCGATCCGCGAGGTCAAAATATGTTTCGTTGGCAAAAAGCGTTTTGACCTCGATCCCGCCTGGGAAATACGCTTGGCGAGAGAGAAACTGCGACAACGTCATTGAGTGTTCACGGCGCTCTTCTTGCACGGTCTCACCAGTGCGTGTGAGCAGAGAAACTCCATTGACCGCATACGGAATGGCTAACCAAGAAAAGGTGATTAGCGCGAGCACAACCGTGCTGATCAGTGTCCAGAAGAGTGCTTTTGGACGACGGGACACAGAAAATTTGGAAAACGGATGACCAGACGTGATGTCAGACATTTGAGACCTTAGAGCGAAAAGACACAGGTATCCAGCCATCGGAAGTAACCCGATGCGCCCGCCACGATGGCGGTTTCTAGTGACTGGTGGAGGGGAGTCGTCAGATATGTTTCAAAAACGTCTGACAAGAATGACTTGCTTCCAGCTGTCGCGAACCAGCCAGTCTTCCCAGTGCCGCTGCAGGAAATTTGCGCCACTTCCCAACGCCACACGAACAACTAAGTCGTTCATAGTGGCCCTTCCTCCCGCTGAGGGTGAGCGAGTCTTTGGTAAGGTCGCAATGGAATCTAGATGTGGCATCACTTGGCGATCATCCTTTCTGCGACAATATGTGGACCACCATTCCCATAAACAAAAATGATAGTTGCTAATGAGCGGCATTACGGAGAGTTATTCAATGGATCTCAATCTTCTCAGATCCCTACGCGCACTTATCAAGGAGCGTCATGTTGGTCGCGCGGCTGACAGCATGTGTGTGACCCAGCCAGCAATGAGCCATTCTTTGCGAAAGCTGCGAGAGCACTTTGACGACCCACTTCTGGTGCGCACAGGGAAGCACATGAAATTGACACCTCGTGCGGTTGAACTAAGCGCATATCTTGAGCGGATATTTAGCGAGATCGCA
Organism: Rhodobacteraceae bacterium Alg231-30; assembly: GCA_900143615.1. Taxonomy (GTDB): domain Bacteria; phylum Pseudomonadota; class Alphaproteobacteria; order Rhodobacterales; family Rhodobacteraceae; genus Shimia. The sequence continues at coordinate 23,175 of FREU01000001.1, read as the reverse complement.
GAAATGTCCGATCTTGGCGAGTTGCATCCCGAAAAAATAAAGCGAACATTCAGCATTCACACGCACGATTTCTTGATTGCAGAGATTTTGGCCGAGCCTATGCAACGCATTCAAGAGCAGGCGCCAGACTTGGATTTCGCGGTCAATGTATGCACCCCAACAAGCTATAAGCTGCTTGACGAAGGCAAGATCGACTTGGTCGTTGGTAGGGAAAACAAAAACTATGCCAGCCTTCGGAATTCTCTCATCCGCGAGGATCCTCGAGTGTGTTTGCTGGACGTAAACCACCCCGCTCTGAATGATTGGTCGGCGGAGGCTGTGTTCCGCTATCCACACGTTACACTCTCGTATTCTGATAGAGTTCATGATCCAGTCAGCACCTTTGCCAACGCTCATGGGTTTAAGCGCAAAGTTCGGATTACAACCGAACATCTCTATATGCAGAAGCCGTTTTTGGAAGGGTCTGATCTCATTGCCTTTCTGCCAAAACTATTTGCAGAACAGGCATCAAGCAGCGGGAAATTAAAAGCAATGCCCGGTCCGTTTGACCTATCCACAGTAGCAATCTCGATGCTTTGGAGTGAAATCAACGAAAACGACCCAGCCCATAAATGGGTGCGAGGAGCTCTGTCGGAATAAAGGCACTCTCTGGGCGGTTTGCCTAAAATCTACGCGATAGACGGGCTCGCTGCTTGTTAATTTTTTGGCGCTTTGTTACACAAATCGGGGCGTGAACGCAGGTCCCCGTGCCTCGGACGGACTTATCCTGCGGGCTCTGTGACGGGTAATCGAATGCCTCTACCCAGAGTACAAAACAAGAGCCGAAAGCGTCCCCGTTATCATCGCGGGAATACCTTGCTTCCACGTGTCGAACTTCAGATGGCAGCATATCGCTCCAACGGATGTGCCCAGCAACGCGAGCGCACCAAGTGGACCGACCCAGGAAGATTGGAACCAGATTGCAACTGCTCCGAACAGCTCGACGACCCCGACAAGCCGCATGATGGTTCGGTTCAACCCGTAACTTTCGAACATTTCAAGCTGGACCCGGAATATAGTTTCCTGCCAGCCGAAAATCTTGATCGAACTCGCAAACAGGAAAAAGGCTGACAAAACGCCAGTGATAATTGAAAGGGTCATTTCGGAGTTTCCATTTGGTGTCTGTACTGACTTGGCGACAGGCCGCTGTTCTTTTTGAACGCTCGTGAAAAGGCTGTTGCGTCGGAATAGCCGAGGCCAAGGGCGATCTCTTGAATGGACGCTTCAGCTATATTCAGTTTGGACTGTGCAATTTCCAATCTCAGATCGGTCAGTACATCGGAAATCGTTGTACCGTGCTCCGCGAGGCGACGACCAAGTGTCGACTTGGTGTACCCGCAGATTTCCGCAGCGGCGTCCGCTTTCAGTCCTTTACCCCAGATATGGGGCTTTAGAATGCTGCGTGTGGCTTCAACGAAATCCGGCGCCAAATGGGCTTCGAGAACATCAACCTTAGGAGGTGATGCTTCTGCCCTGTGGATGTGTCGGATCGGTTTTGACAACCAGGCAGCGGGAAATTGAATTGAAAACCCTGTCCCGTCGTTTTTAAGCAATGTGACGCCGTGAAAAGGTTTCGGGATCAGCATGGGATCCGCAGTTTGCACCAGAACTCTTGAGGGATCCCAATTCCGATCAACAGTATTGCGCAGCAGTCCAACCCATAGCCCCACCATGAACGCATCACTGTGCGCAGGTGAAACCTTGGTCGAGAAATTGCGCCTGGCCCCAAATCTCGCAGTCGCATTTTCCACGAGCAGGCTTTGCGTGATGAGGGTGGTGTCATTGGAAACAGCTTGAACGAAGCGGATCAACAGGTCGCCAAGGTTTGAAGAGTGGGTCAGCTGGTCGCCGAAAACGAGCATTTTCTGCAAGTCAACACTTGCCCCGATGGACGCACAAAGCGTTGGGTCGCCGACCAAATCCGCAGCGTCGGAATAAATACGATAGACCGTTTCGTTTTGAACATATGTATTCGCATCAGAAAGATCCGCATCTTTCAACTCGTGCTGCGCAAGCAACGATTGAACATCCAGCCCCAGCGTCTTCAGACGCTTCAGGACCGGAAGCAGGATCGTTCCTCGAACCATTGGAATTGATGTGGGCAAGGAGGGGTTTCTCCGTGGGTAAGTATGACAACGTGCTGTTTAGAATATGCAGCTTTCCGGAAAACACACGCATCACATGACATTTCGACGCGAAAATCAACTTTGACTGCGCTGAAATGTCATGGAGAAAATCGAGATTTGGGACACACTCCCAAGCAGAAAAGTGATTCAAGCCTGTATTTTTAGACCGGTCATGGTGCCACGCAAGCCGGCAATCCCATAAGGAAAGAAAAGCTAATGATACACATGAGACACAATGCGCTTGCCGCGTTTGCTTTGGTTTTAGCCGGTGCAAGCCAATCGCATGCTCAAGACGCGCTCCCACAAACCTTGTTTACCAACGTTCATATCTTTGACGGCGTGAATGAAGCGCGGATCGAGAACGCGAGCGTTCTGGTCGAAGGCAATCTTATCAAGGAGGTCACGACCAACACTATTGATGCGCCGGACGCCACCGTGATCGACGGTGGCGGACGCACGCTGATGCCGGGATTGATCGATGCCCACGTTCACATGGCAATCACAGAACCGGTCGCGGACCTCAGGGACAATTTTGATTGGATGTACTGGGGGGCAGTTTCCACGATCGAGGCGGAAAAGATGCTGTTGCGCGGCTTTACCTCCGTGCGCGATGCGGGTGGACCGGCGATTGGCCTTCAGAAAGCCATCGACCGGGGCAAGGCTGTCGGCCCGCGAATCTATCCGTCCGGCCCTGTGATCTCACAAACCTCCGGGCATGGAGAGCATCGGCACTACACGGAACCACACCCAAACTTCGAAGGTGCTTCGCCCTCATTCTTCAACCAGCACGTAGAGTTTCTTGCTGACGGTGTTCCAGAAGTTCTGCGGGCGACGCGGGAAGCGCTGCGTCTGGGCGCAACGCAAATCAAGGTCATGGCCGGCGGAGGTGTGTCTTCCAGCGTAGACCCATTGCACACCGTTCAATTTTTACCGGAAGAACTGGAAGCGGCCGTCAAGGCTGCGGCAGATTGGGATACTTACGTTCTTGTGCACGTCTACAATGACGAGGGCATTCTGCGATCCATTGAGGCAGGAGTGCAGAGCATCGATCATGCACAATTGATGACTGAGGTGTCGGCGCAGGCGATCAAGGACGCGGATGTTTGGGTTGTGCCGTTCTTCTCGCTGCTGGGGCTGGATGCCGAAACAGTCACCAAAGCGCTTGGTCCGTTGGCAGCGCCCAAGTTCCTCGAGGTTCAGGGCGGGGCGAGAAACCAGATGCGGTTGCTGAAAGAATTCGGGATCGAAAAAGTCGCCTTTTCCACCGACATTATTGGGGATCCTGTCGCTCTCACAAAACAGAACGATGAGTTCAAGTACCGTCTCGAGCAATGGTCGTCCCACGAAATTCTAATGCAAGCAACCTCTAAAGCCGGTCAGTTGTTGGCCTTGTCAGGCAAACTCAACCCCTACCCTGAAGGTCCGCTGGGCGTGATCGCCGAAGGTGCCTATGCCGACATCCTTCTGGTCGATGGCAACCCGGTCGAGGACGCGATGATCATGACCGACTACGAGAACAACTTCGATCTGATCATGAAGGATGGCGTAATCTACAAGAACACACTCGATTGAGTGTCGCGCGGGGTGAAATCCCTTCGGAATCCCGCGTACCCAGTTCAATGGAGGAGAAGAGCCAATGAAACGACTATTATTGTCCGTACTTACAGGCGCGCTGGTTTTCGCGACCGGCCTGCACGCAGAAGAACTTCGCAGCCGATACTATCTGGGGATCGGAGAGCCGTCCACGGAGGCTTGGCAGATCATGATCGAGAACCCCACTGACCGGGGAAAGAGCATGGGTGATGCTATGGCCGCAATGGGTGGCGAGATGATCAGTTATTTTTGGGGCATGGCCGACGGCCGGAATTACATCACTGTGCGGGTGCCGGACGATCCTGCCATGGTACAGGCAATGTATGCGGCCCGCCTCAGCCAAGGCGTTCTGAAGAACTACACTTTCATTGAACTGATGACGAGCGCTGACATGGTCGAGGCGCTGAAGAGGGTACCAGAGTTTACGACACCGGCAGAGTAGTATTAGCCCTTGATTATGCAAGGCTGCGTGATCTGCAAGAATACACTCGATTGAGTGTCGCGCGGGGTGAAATTACCTCGGCACCCCGCGCACCTATTTCACAATCGAAATAGCTGTTCAAAGCACATAGTCGGCGGGTCAAGGGGAGCCTGCAGAAGAAAACCAAACGATATTGGTTAGGAGAATTTTACAATGCAAAACAGACGCGCATTTCTAAAAACGGCCGGCGCAGCGGCTGCACTATCAGCGAGCTGCGGGAAAATCGCATGGGCCAGCGAATATAGTCCTGTTTGGGAGTCTAGTGACAAGGCAGCCCAATTCCTAAAGGAAATTGTTGCCATCGACTCGCTGAACGCAAACTTTGAGCAAACCGCCACGCGCCCCGAGATGTGGGACGAATATTACACCAGAGCGCTTGACGCTGGCATCACGGCGACGGGTGTTACGACCGCGCAAGGCATCAACGACTTTGACACTTTCGCTCGAGAAACAAGCTACAACCTGCGCAAAATCGATGCAGACGATCGCTTCTTGGTGGTGCGTTCTGCAGGCGACATCCGGCGGGCTCATGAAGAAGGAAAGTACGGCTTCTTCTGGAACTCTCAGTCTGCGGAGATTCTTAACAACCAGCCGGACATCTACATGCCTGTGGCAAAGTCCATGGGGCTTGGTACAATGGGCTTGGCCTATAATGAGCGTCAGCGTGCAGGGGATGGTAATTTTGTCCTGAACCCGGGGCCAATCTCGGCCTATGGCAAGGCAGTCGTTGATGCGATGCAAAGGCATGGCGTGCTCGTTGATACGTCTCATGCCAGCGAACCCACCGCGCTGAGCACCATCGAATATGCAAAACAAATGCGCCCCGACTTACCTGTTATTGAAACGCATTCTTCCGTGCACGCGCTATACTCCGGCTATCCCGAAGGAGAAATTCGTCTGCGGACAAGTTCCGATGAGCGGATTCAGGCGGTTGCGGATACCGGCGGTGTGGTTAGCCTTTGCATGCTGCCCTTCATCATGATCAGCCCCCAGACGGAACTCACCCGTCCTCAGGATGTTGTCGATCGGATTGACTACATGCGGGATTTAACCAGCATCGACAACGTGGGGCTAAGCTCTGACGACGGCTTTGACTGGTCCAAGATTTATGAGTTTGGGAAATCTAACCCGGAGCAATTCGACGACGGCGGGCTCAGCGCGGCGGTAAACAAATTGGCAACAACTGGCATCGGGGAAGCCGCGAAAATCTATGCTGCCATTATCGATGAAATGTGGTTGCGCGGATACTCTGACGAGGACGTCAAGAAGGTGATGGGAGGCAACTTCACGCGCATCTTCGAACAGGTGTGGGGATAGCCGATAAGAAAAACAGAAAATGACCGTCCCTCGTTTAATTAGGCCGGTTGGGCTATTATTTTCCCGACTGGCCCTAGCGATTTGGTTGGTGCTCTTGGCACTGCCAGCGCTGGCGCATCGATTTGAGTTAGGCGATGCGCAACTGTCCATCGAAGGCGACAGATATCGAGTCGCCGTAAGCGCGGACTTGATCGAGGCGTTCGAGCGTCACTTGGGCTTGAACGGTTCCGACCTATTTCTTGTCGAGCAAGTGCGTGGCTTGAATCTTGATCAGATCAAAAGCGCGCTGTCAGAAATACGTGCAACAATCTCAGAAGAGACGCAGATACGTTTTGACGGAGATACGGCAGACCTCCGGGCACTGTCTTTTCCATCACCGCGCGATGTCCGAACTATTCTCAACAGACCACCGGACAGCACCGAATACCGTTTGGTTTTCGTCGGCTATGGTGACGTTCCTCCAGAAGCCAGCGCCGTGAGTGTACAACTCGCGCCTTTGCTTGGGGATATGCGCCTTGAAGTGAAAGTTCCAAGTACGACGCTGCTGCAGGCCGGAAGAACCAGCCAGACACTGAGCCTTCAAGGGACTCAGGAAACGACGTTGATTACTGCCGTTGCTGAGTTCTTGTATTTCACATGGCAAGGGATCATTCACATCGTCCCATACGGGCTGGATCATATCCTGTTCGTGCTCTGCCTGTTCCTATTTGCGCAAACGGTCCGTGATCTGATCTGGCAAATTACCGCTTTTACTGTCGCGCATTCAGTGACATTGACCCTTGGCTGGCTAGGCTGGGTCAATCTGCCAACCGTGTTCTTCGAAACTTTGATTGCTTTGTCCATCGTATATGCCGCTGTAGAAAACGTATTTCGCAAAAAGCCGACTAGTGCGCGTTTCATTCTTATCTTCTTCTTCGGCCTGATTCATGGCTTCGGCTTTGCTTCTGTTTTAGGAGAGATTAACCCCTCCGGTGGCCCATTGTTGTTCCGATTAATTGGCTTCAATCTCGGCGTCGAGATTGGCCAATTGGTTGTCATAGCCGTAGCCTTTTTAGCAGTTGGGTTTTGGCGCAAAGAACCCTGGTACAGGCCACGCATCGTTTTACCCGTGAGCTTTGTCATCGCTTTGGTAGGGGCCTACTGGACTGCTGAGCGAGCAGTAGCGGCGTTGGCATAAAATATGAGCATCAAGTGGACAGTTTTTGACTTCCCGCTTGGCTCCTTCCCGACCCTAATCACTTGCAGAGCTGCTTTCGGCAGCACAAGAACGCGGAGTCCGCCTAGGGTTGGCAGCTGCCGTTAGGCGCTTTTTGAAGGCGAAGATGGACAGCCTGGAAGCCCGCAAAGCCGCGCTTTAAGCCGATCTGGCCAACACCGATCCAACGCCGCCTGTGATGCTGCATCCCAATCTGTCTGAGGTCTATCGCGCAAAGGTCGCCAATCTCACCGCTTCTCTGTCTGATCCTGCGACTCGAGCTGAAGCGACCACGATCATCCGCTCATTGCTGGAAGAGATCCGCGTCATACCTGACGGGCAAGGCGGCATGAGCATCGAACTCGTTGGAGAGTTGGCTGGATTGTTGGGCTTGGGAGCGTCCCAAAACGAACAAAGCCGCCCGAAGGCGGCTTGTTCGACGACATTGGTTGCGGGAGCATGATACCACAGTGAATTGAAATGGGTTTTGGGACAGATGCGCCGTAAGCGGGACTTCGCTACGGCCGACCTTCAAAGCCGGCTTTCAGCCAAGAGGTGCCAATGGCCTCTCAAGTTTGGCCTTCCAAAAAAATGTTATTGTCAGAGTAACTAAGGTGACAACCGTCGGAATTGAAAATGCCATACAGACAAAGGGCGCTGTCAATTCGTTGGCTGCACAATTTTGTCGCAAAATATGACCCGCAGGAAGACAGGAAAGTCCGAGGTTCAGCGTCCGGGTCGACACACAACGATCCTTCCCACGCTCACAGCGCTTAACTTTTGTCACTGTTCCTTTGGATAGTTGGGTCACCTTTTGAATCATTGACCCGCCATTAGTTCTCGGTTGATGATGGCTTCATGTATTTCAAGCTGGCCGTTTTTTCCGCTGCTATTAATATTTTGGCGCTAATAATGCCCTTAGCGCTTTTGCAGGTTTATGACCGCATTTTGCCGAACCAAAGTTCGGGCACAGCCATCGTGATTTTCTCGGCTGTGGCGATTGCTTTGGTGCTGGCAGGCGTGTTGCGTCTGGCGCGGGCCCGCGCCTTCTCGCGGGTTAGCGCGACCTCGGATCACCACAACTGGATGATTGTCGCCAACAGGATGATGGCGCAAAGTACCGATTTGGCAGCGGCTCGGCATTTGATGGACATTCCGCCGAAGGCGAGAGATTTCGAAGCCGGGGAGGCTGCCGTCGGCTTGTATGACGCGCCATTTGTTTTCATTTTCCTGGGCTTGATTTGGTTCCTCGGCGGCGATGTTGTGCTTGCACCTGTGGCCATCGTGGTGTTGGCGACCGCCGTTGTTCTGATGAGCCGCAAGCAGGATGTCGCGGCACGGAACAGCTTCGCCCACGACACTGGCGCGATGGGTTCAGTAATCACGCAATTGGCGCTTGGAGCGACGAATGACCTGCGGTCGGTAGCCGGGCGCATGTCTAATTTGAGCACGCTCCTGAGGCGCCGGGCGAAATCGGCCATGGGCGTGGAACTCGCGGGCGGACGCCAAATTGATCTCATGCAGATTGCCGGTTTGGCAACCACCGTCTTGGTGGTCGGTTTTGGTGCCGCAGCCGTTCTCAACGGCAATATGACCACCGGTGGACTGGCGGCATGCACGCTTTTGGGAAGCCGTGCCGCAAGCCAGGGCATTGGCGCCATACTGGCGGTGTCGCGCAAAACCGACACAAAGACTGCCAACTCTGAAATGCGCCGTTTGGAGCGCATGGAGGAAAATGCCGCACCGCCTGAAGAATGTACTAAAATTTTGACTGAAACATTGTCTCTGGACGTGGCGCCACAGGGCGGCGTGATCTTGATCGCCGGTGATGCACGCAAGCATGAGGCGGCGACACTTCAGTCCTTAGTCACGGCGCTTTGGTCCTCAGGCGCACATCGGTCCGATGCGGTGCTGGTCCCAGCACGGCCGGAATTCATGCGTGGGACGCTTATCGAAAATATCTCCGGTTTTGAGGCAGAGCGCGAACAGGCGGCTTTGGTTTTGTCGGTCGCTCTTGGTTTGGATGTGATGGTGGGGCGTCTGGCGCAGGGGTACGAAACCGAAGTGAGCCGAACCGAGAGCGGCGGTCTGTCCCATGGGGCCGTCAAACGCGCCATGATTGTTCAGGCCTTGGTTGGCTGTCCGCGCCTGTTGCTGCTCGAGCGCCCTGCGGCAGGCTTGGATTTGGATGGACGCAGCAGACTGGCGTCAGTGCTCAAACAGCGGGCAAACAACATGATTGTGGTGATGACCACTTCGGAAGAGGTGCTTGCCGACATCGCCACCATTCGCGTTCAGGTGCCTGTGGGCGGTGTGCAAGGCGGGGGCGTGTCATGAGAGAGACGTCCATAAACGCGCCGGATTTTCTTGTCGCTTTGCTTGCAGATTTGGGCCGCACAATTTCGAGAGCCATGGCAAAAAGTGCCTGCGCGGGGTATAGCATCTTTGAGGATTTGGATGATCTTGCAGAGGTTGTTGCACTATTTGGTATGTCAGCACGTGTTGTGCAGACAGTGCCAATGGGATGGCGTGACAACCGCGACGGCGCGCTTGTGTGTTTGCGGGGCGGCGATCTTTTTGCCCAGGTACGTCGCGACGGGGTGTCCAAATCTCTTTCGACGACCAGTAAACTCGGAGACGACAGCCAGGGCCCGAACGAGCGGGTTTTGCATATTGAACCTGTGACCGCCAAAAATGCGGCTGCCATGACTTACAATGCCTTGGCCGAACGGGCGCGCCGTGTGGTTCGGCACGGTATTTGGCAGTCGCTGGCCATCAACCTATGTGCCCTCACAGTGCCGTTTTTCACGATGGCGGTTTACGATCGGGTCCTGGGCGGCGCGGCGGTGTCCAGTTTGCCGACTTTGCTGAGCGGCGCTGTGCTTGTTTTGGGTGTTATGCTGGTTCTCCGTCGTATTCGCGCGTCGATGTTTGCGTCAGAATACGCACGGTTCGGCGCAACGGTCAGTATTGCTGTTGCACATAGGATGTTCCGGCAACCGTATCTTTCACAAAACAAACTGGATGCAGAAACGGCCGTGGCAAAGTTGCGTTTGAGCGAGTGCACTGCAGATCTCTTTGCCAGTAAAAACACAGCCGCCATCTATGACGCGCCATTCATTCTTTTGACGCTGATTGCCTTGGTTGTTGTCGGCGGGGGCTTGGCGGTCATCCCTGCGATTTATCTTGTAGTGTTTTTGGCATTGGGCGTGTTGTTGGGGTGGACGCAGGCGGCCTCTGATCCGGTTCAATCTGACCTGGCCAAGCGCCATAAAGCCATTCTGTCAGATTTGCCGTATGCAAACAGTGTCCGAACCAGAGGCTTGTCGGCGCAATGGATGGCGCGTTTTGACCAGTTGACCCGCGCGTCTGCGCGCGTGACCTATGCTGCACAACAGAAGCCAGCGGTTATCCAAAGTGTTGGAACAGCGCTGGGGTCCGGAACGGCGCTTGTCACGCTGGTCGTTGGCCTGGACCTCGCCTTGCAGGGACGGATTTCCCCTGGAACCCTCATCGGTACGATGCTGCTGACCTGGCGGATTACAGGCCCGGCACAGGGGCTGTTTTTGGCAATCCCCCGGCTGAGGGCTTTGCATGATGCCTGGCGTCAATTGAAACCGGCGTTGGATCTGCTGGTCATACATGCCGCCAGCCACGCGCAAGACAATGCCCCTGAGGCTCCGGTGGACATTCAAGCCGAAGGCTTGTTTGTGCGCTACGCTGCCGGTGCCGATCCGGCACTGACGAGCGCCAGTTTTGACATCCCCGCCGGAACTGTCGTGGCGGTCATTGGCCCGAACGGCTCTGGTAAATCTACGCTTTTGCGGGTGCTTTCCGGTGCCTTGGCGACGCAGTCCGGTCGCTTAATGTTGGGCGGACGCACGATATCTCATTTCAACCCGGACAGTTTGTCAGAACATTTTGTGTATTTGCCGTCTGATCCACGGCAAAGCCCGGATGTAGACTTCGCAGTCAATGACGCCATGGACATAGATCAGGTCGCCGCAGAGGAAGCAGCCTGGGCCGCCACGGTTTCGAGAGAAGCGTCTGCATATCTTCTGGATGACCCACTTTCGATCAGCGGCAAAGAGGCACGCGCCGAGCTGGCGGAATTCATGGCAAGCAAACGCGGCGTCGCGACGGTGGTGATGGCCACGCATGACGCTGCCCTGGTGCCATTGGCAGACATGGCAATTGTACTGGACCGTGGGGCACTGGTTTACGCGGGGCCGGTCCAACAGAAGGACAAGAGTGATGCGCCGCAAAGTGATGTTGCCGAGGAGACGACACCATGAGTGACAAACAAGCCTTCAAGCCTTTCCGGATTGACGAGAGTCCTACGGCCAAATGGATCGGACGTGCCGCTTGGGCAACGGTGATTGGATTGGTTGCGGTTGTTGGCTGGTCGGTCACTGCAGAGGTTGACGAAGTGGCAAAAGCGCGGGGCGCGGTGGAACCTATTGCGATGGTTCAGCGCGTGGAAAGTCGGCATGGCGGCCAGGTCGAAGAGGTTTTGGTGCGCGCGGGTGAGATGGTAGCCGAAGGCGACGTTCTGGTCACAATGAACCGCACTGAGGCGCAAAGCGCACTTTCAGCAACGGACGCGCGTATTGCCGGGCTTTCCCTGGAGGTGGAGCGCCTGACCTCATTTGTGGAGAAACAGGCGCCGGACTTTTCGGCCTATGCCAAAGAGTATCCGGAGTTGGTGGCCTTTGAGACGGCAGCCATCCAAACCCAGGAGAACTTTCTGTCTGCGGAACGGAGCGTTTTGGAGGCGCAAATTAAGGCCAAGCGCGCCGAGTTGGATGCCATTCGCGAACAACGCCCGGAACTGGAGCGCCAGATTTCGGTCGCGGAGGAAGAACGCGCTATTGAGGAAGACTTGGTGGAGCGGGGCCTTTCTGCACGGGCACGTATGGTGGAATTGATCGAACGCGAGGCACAATACCGCTTTGATCTTTCCCGACTTACGGGTCGGGAAATCATTACAGAGGCGGCAATCATCGAGCTGCAGTCCTCCATTGAGCGGGTTGATCTCGACCAAAACTCCACAGCACGCAATCGGATTGTTGATGCTGTTGCCGAGCGACGTGCACTATTGGCCGAAGCCCAAGCCCTGCGCGCGCGTGTTGAAGAAGCGGAAGTGACCGCACCTTTGGCGGGCCTTGTGCAGACTCTTCCGGACGAAAGCTCGGGAGACGTAATTGAGGCCGGCGGTATGGTGGCGGCTATTGTCCCCGCGGAGGGCGGCGTCCGTTTCTCGGGGCGCTTGTCGCCGCGCGACGTTGCTTTTGTCAACGTCGGGCAACCGGTGCGCGTGAAAATTGAGAGCTTTGACTTCAGCCGCTACGGGTCATTGGAAGGGGTAGTTGAAGAAGTGTCACCGACCACAATTTTTGATGAACGTGGGCAGGCTTTCTACGAGGTTCTTGTCTCGTTGCCGCGTGACTACTTCCGAGCACCTGAAGACCAACTCTTTCTGTTGCCCGGAATGACGGGTGAGGCCGACATAGTCACAGGCTCCAAAACGGTTTTCCAGTATGTCTGGAAACCGGTGTTTACCAATCTTGATCTCGCATTGACCGAACGCTGAGGTACTGAACTCAAGAGGTTCCCATGTCTGACATACCTTCCAATGACGACCCGAAAACCAAAAAGCTGTCACCGCGTGAGGGCATGTGGGAAGAGGGATTCGGATGGGTGGTGTACGACCGGACAGATGTGGGTCCAGAGGCCGAACGGGTCAGCCAAGGTGGTGAGGCGCCCCCGCCTTCCGTTGACGGCCAAACGGACGATCGTAGTTTTAGGATACCGATAAGCGCGCTAACGCAGATCGCTGGCGGAGATGACGATGATTTGCCAACGCAAGGCAGCTCTGTGGGTGTCTCAGCCCCCTCCGCGAGTGCGCATTTGTCTGATCTTTTGAGCGCCCTTCCCGGCGCGCAACATGTGCCCGGCGTAGGTGGCCAGCCCGATGCTTTGCAGGTTCCGATGTCGTCGCTTGGAGGAAGCGTTGGCCACAGCGTAGCTTTGCCGGCGCAACCCGGAGGTGGCCCCACCGGAGGACAGGTAGCTCCGCAGCCAACCCCGACCCAGCTTGCGTTTGCCGGCCATCCAAACGGACCAGCGGTCGTTGCAATGACCGCCACGGGATTTGAAGATAGGCCACTGAAGCTGATGGTGTCCGCTGTGGACGGGGGGGCGAAGTCTTCGGGTGTGACAACGCATTTTCAGGGGTTGCCTCCCGGGGCCACCCTCTCAGTCGGGCACCCTGATCCAGCTGGTGGTTGGGTTGTGCCTGCAGGCACGCCGCTGACCGGTCTTCAGCTCATTCCTGCGGCCAATTGGTTTGGCAACGGAGCCATTGGCATAACCGTGACGCAGCCAGACGGACAGTCGGCCACAACACTCTTGCCGTTTCGCATCGTAAACACGCCGGATGCTGCTGTGATCTCCGGGAGGTCCGCGAGCACGGTCGCAGAAGATCTTTTTCAATCCGCATCGGGGAAACTCTCGGTCATTGACCCTGATCCAGGGGAAGCCGCCTTTGTGCATACGACCACGCAAGGCATGCTTGGCAAGCTCGAAATCGACAGCACGGGCGCTTGGACGTTCACGCTGGACAACAGCAAGCCGGAAGTTCAGGCGCTGGTCGACACAGACACTCGGACGGAGAAATTTATTGTCCGCACAATTGACGGGACCTCGCGTACCATAACAATCACCATCAACGGCACGGATGACAAGGCCGCGATCTCTGGTACCGCCGTGGGCGCGGTGACCGAGGACAAGACGCAGAGCACGGGTGGCAAGCTCGATGTCACAGACCCCGATGCGGGCCAGGCCAGCTTTGTGCCACAGACCGGCGCGGCGGGGGCTCATGGCGCCTTTACCGTGCAGCCCGATGGCACCTGGAGCTACACGCTGGATAACAGCCAGCCTGCTGTTCAGGGTCTGAAATCCGGTGAGCAGCTGACCGATACGCTGACCGTCTCAACCCTCGACGGCACCACCAAACAGATCACCGTCACCATCAACGGCACGGATGACAAGGCCGCGATCTCTGGTACCGCCGTGGGCGCGGTGACCGAGGACAAGACGCAGAGCACGGGTGGCAAGCTCGATGTCACAGACCCCGATGCGGGCCAGGCCAGCTTTGTGCCACAGACCGGCGCGGCGGGGGCTCATGGCGCCTTTACCGTGCAGCCCGATGGCACCTGGAGCTACACGCTGGATAACAGCCAGCCTGCTGTTCAGGGTCTGAAATCCGGTGAGCAGCTGACCGATACGCTGACCGTCTCAACCCTCGACGGCACCACCAAACAGATCACCGTCACCATCAACGGCACGGATGACAAGGCCGCGATCTCTGGTACCGCCGTGGGCGCGGTGACCGAGGACAAGACGCAGAGCACGGGTGGCAAGCTCGATGTCACAGACCCCGATGCGGGCCAGGCCAGCTTTGTGCCACAGACCGGCGCGGCKGGSGCYCATGGCRSYTTYACCGTGCAGCCYGATGGCACCTGGAGCTACACGCTSGAYAACGGACAACCCGCTGTCCAGGCGCTCAAGACCGGCGACCAGATCACCGACACCCTCACCGTCTCAACCGTCGACGGCACCACAAAACAGATCACCGTCACCATCAACGGCACCGACGACAAGGCTGTCATTGGCGGTGTGGATACCGGTGATGTTACGGAAAACACTGCCGGAGTGGACAAGTCTCCTGATCAGCACCAGACAGGCATCGGAGTGCTGGGAACGGAAACACTGAACGCAAGCGGTCATCTGACGATTATTGACCCAGACGCCGGTGAATCTGCGTTCGATACGCATGGGCTCGGGTTTACCTACCACGGGACGTATGGCGACTTAAATCTTCGGGCAGATGGCACATGGTTCTATTCTGCTGATGCCGGGAATGCACGCTTCTTCGACGGTCGCCCGACCACGCGAGGTAGTGCGATCGACCAGTTGGGCGAAGGGCAAACGCTCACGGACACGATCACCGTCTATTCAAAAGACGGCACGGCGCATGACATCACGATCACGATCCACGGCAGCAACGATGCCCCCTATTGTGCATCCGAGGTCACGCTTGCCCCCGGCACCGAGGACACCGCGCAAACCCTGACCAAGGCACAGCTGTTGGCCAACACGGTCGAAGTGGACGCCAATGATGCAGGCAAGCTTTCCATCGCAGGGCTGCGCGCCGATCACGGCTCGATCCGGGACAATGGCGACGGTACCTATACGTTCACGCCCGCCCGCGATTACAACGGCGCGGTTCACTTCACCTATGACGTCAAAGACGCCCATGGCGGCGTCACCCACACCGGGGCCACAACCACGCTTGCCGCCGTCAGCGACGCGGCAATCATCGGTGGTACCGACACCGGCTCTGCAACAGAAGACCATGTCAAAGGACGTATCGTGATCAACGGGCTGCTGACAGTGAGCGATCCCGACGGTCCTTCGCAGGAACACTTCCAGTACAGCCAGTTCGGAGAGCACGCGATCTCTGATCCGTTTGGCGGCAACCTGCATATCGACTCCAGTGGCAGCTGGAGTTATGTCACTGACAACAGCAACCCTGCCGTTCAGCAGCTTGCAGCCGGACAAGAAGGGCACGCAACCTATCGTGTTCGCTCGGCGGATGGCACCACGCATGAGATTCAGATCACCATCCGTGGGACGAATGATGCGCCTGTTCTTAGCGCTGCTACGGCCTCGGCGACAGAAGACGGATCCTCGGTCACAGGTCAGATGTCGGCGACGGATGTCGATACGGGCGACACGCTGGCCTATTCCCTCGCACAAGCCGCACCCGCAGGCTTTACGCTGAACGCCGATGGCTCGTGGAGTTTTGACCCGACCGATACGGCCTATCAGCACCTGGCGGCAGGCGCGACCGAACGGGTCACCATTCCCGTCACCGTCACAGATGGCGCCGACACCGACAAGAAGAACCTCGTGATCACTGTCACAGGCACCAATGACGGCCCGGCCGTTAGCGGCCCGGTCGCGCTTCCGGGCGGGACCGAAGACAAGGCTGTTCAGATCACGTCGGCGCAGTTGCTGGAACACGCCACGGATGTGGACACCGGCGATCAGCTCTCGGTCATCGGCCTGACGGCCAGCCACGGTACGATCACGGGCGACGCAGCCACCAGCTTCACTTTCACGCCGGACGCAAATTACAACGGTCCTGTCGCTCTGAGCTACACCGTCACTGATGGTCACGGCGGGAGTGTCGCACAGACCGCAAGCCTGACCCTCTCATCCGTCGGGGATCCCGCAATCATCACGGACGTCAAGATACCTTCGGTGACCGAGGATCGTGGCTATATCAACACGCACTACGAACTGCAGGTCTATGGCAAGCTGGACATTACGGATCCCGACCCGGGCGAAGCGTCTTTCGATCCTAATATTGGCTCGCAGACATATCAGGGGATCGGTTACAACTCACGCCTTGGTGGGCATGTCTTGCTGCAGAGCGACGGCAATTTCATCTATTATATCGATAATCGACTGCAGGCAGTTCAGCAGCTTGGTGCAGGTCAGACAGCGACAGACACAACGACGATCCGCTCAGCAGACGGCACGACGCACCAGATTCAAATCACCATCCATGGGACGAATGATGCGCCTGTTCTTAGCGCTGCTACGGCCTCGGCGACAGAGGACGGATCCTCGGTCACAGGTCAGATGTCGGCGACGGATGTCGATACGGGCGACACGCTGGCCTATTCCCTCGCACAAGCCGCACCCGCAGGCTTTACGCTGAACGCCGATGGCTCGTGGAGTTTTGACCCGACCGATACGGCCTATCAGCACCTGGCGGCAGGCGCGACCGCACAGGTCACCATCCCCGTCACCGTCACAGATGGCACCGACACAGACACGCAGAACCTCGTGATAAATGTCACCGGCACCAATGACGGGCCTGCCATCAGTGGCCCGGTCACGCTTCCGGGCGGCGCCGAGGACAAGGCGGTTCAGATAACTGCGACGCAGCTGCTGGAACATGCCACGGATGTGGACACCGGTGATCAGCTCTCGGTCACCGGCCTGACGGCCAGCCACGGCACGATCACGGGCGACGCAGCCACCGGCTTCACTTTCACGCCGGACGCAAACTACAACGGACCGGTTGCCCTCAGCTACCAGGTCACGGATGGTCACGGCGGGACGGTTGCGCAAACCGCCAGCCTGACATTGGCGGCTGTTGGAGACGCTGCCATCATCGGGGGTGTCGATACCGGTGATGTCACGGAAAACACGGCGGGACAGGACTTGTCGCCCGACCAGCACGCGCCGGGGATTGCAACGCTGGGGCGGGCCAGCCTTGGAGCGTCGGGGCAACTGACAATAATCGACCCGGATGCGGGCGAGGCTGCGTTCGACCCCAAGGGCCCAGCCTATCAGTATCACGGCACCTATGGTGACCTGCTGCTCCGTCCCAATGGCGAATGGATCTACTACGCGGACGCCGGTCATACGGCCGTCGTCGGAGGTCGTCCGACCACGCGGGGCACAGCGATCGACCAGCTTGGCGAAAACCAGACCCTGACGGA
Organism: Rhodobacteraceae bacterium Alg231-30; assembly: GCA_900143615.1. GTDB lineage: Bacteria > Pseudomonadota > Alphaproteobacteria > Rhodobacterales > Rhodobacteraceae > Shimia. The sequence goes on along the minus strand of FREU01000001.1, from coordinate 5,841 downwards.
CACGATAACCGTCTATTCCAAGGACGGTACAGCGCATGACATCACGATCACGATCCACGGCAGCAACGATGCCCCATATTGTGCGTCCGAGGTCACGCTTGCGCCCGGCACCGAGGACACCGCGCAAAACCTGACCAAGGCGCAGTTGTTGGCCAACACAGTCGAGGTGGATGCCAATGATGCAGGCAAACTCACCATAGCGGCGCTGCGGGTCGATCATGGCTCGGTCCGCGCCAACCCGGACGGCACCTTCACCTTCACGCCCGCCCGCGACTACAACGGCGCGGTCCACTTTACTTATGACGTCAAAGACGCCCATGGCGGCGTCACCCACACCAGTGCAAGGACCACGCTTGCGGCCGTCAGCGACGCGGCAATCATCGGCGGCACCGACACCGGCTCTGCTACAGAAGATCATGTCAAAGGGCGCATCGTAATAAGCGGGCTGCTGACAGTGAGCGATCCTGACGGCCCTTCGCAAGAACACTTCCAGTACAGCCAGTTCGGAGAACACGCCGTTTCGGATCCGTTTGGCGGTAACCTGCATATAGATTTCAGTGGTAGCTGGAGCTATGTCACGGACAACAGCAATGCGGCCGTCCAGCAACTGGCCGTCGGTCAGGAGGGGCACGCAACCTATCGTGTTCGCTCTGCTGACGGCACGACGCATCAGATCCAGATCACGATCCATGGGACGAATGACGCTCCTGTTCTTAGCGCTTCGACGGCCTCGGCGACTGAGGACGGTTCCTCGGTCACGGGGCAAATGTCGGCGACGGATGTGGATACTGGCGATACGCTGGCCTATTCTCTCGGGCAGGCAGCCCCGGCGGGGTTCACGCTGAACGCGGACGGGTCCTGGAGCTTCGATCCGACCGACGCCGCCTACCAGCACCTCGCGGCAGGCGCGACGCAGCAAGTGACGATCCCCGTCACCGTCACGGACGGCACCGCGACCGACACGCAGAACCTGACAATCACCGTCACCGGCACCAACGATGGGCCAGCGGTCAGCGGACCGGTCACCCTGCCCGCCGGCACCGAGGACAAGCCGGTGCAGATCACCGTGACACAGCTAATCGAGCATGCCACGGATATCGACACTGGCGACCAGCTCTCGGTGACCGGCCTGGGCGCCAGCCACGGAACCATCACCGGCGATGCGGCGCATGGTTTCACCTTCACGCCGGCCCCCAATTACAACGGCCCGGTTGCCCTGAGCTATACCGTCACCGACGGCCATGGCGGCACGGTTCCGCAGACCGCCTCGCTGACGCTGGGTGCCACCCCGGATGCGGCGGTGATCACCGGTGCTGGTGCGTCCCTCAAAGAGGATGTCGGTGTCGGTACGAGTACCGGCGATTATGGCTTGCTGAGTGCCTATGGCCAGTTCCAGGTCGTTGATCCAGATGGCGCATCAGAATCGAAGTTTCCTGATATGGGCTTTCAAACCTATACTGGGTCTATGGGTGGCAGCCTTCAGGTCAATCCGGATGGGCAATATATCTACCATCTCGCCAACTCGATTGTCGATCACCTCAAGACTGGAGAAGAAGCAAAGGATCACTTTGTCATTCACAGCGTCGATGGAACAACCCATCCGGTTGATTTCACGATTGCCGGAACGAACGATATTCCAGTCGTCTACCGCAACCTCGTGACAAAGTTCGAAGGCGAGAATGTCTTCAACGGCCATATTTCTGCTGGCGATCTGGACCACGATGATTCAGCAACACTGAAATTTACCAGTGGTGCGCCCGTTGCGGGTTTCCACCTGAATAGCGATGGCAGTTACAGCTTTGATCCGTCAAACGCCGCATACCGACACATGAACGACGGTGATCATCAAACGATTTCCATACCGATCACGGTCACGGATACGGACGGGCTGAGTTCTACGGGAAGTCTGACGGTTCAGGTGCTTGGACGGAACGACGCGCCGGTCCTGTCGTCCGCGACGGCCAGCGCGACCGAGGACGGCAACGCCGTCACGGGGCAAATGTCGGCAACCGATGTCGATGGAAGCTATTACACACGGCAGTATTCGCTTGGCCAGACGGCACCCGCGGGCTTCACGCTGAACGCGGACGGCTCCTGGAGCTTCGATCCGACCGACGCCGCCTACCAGCACCTCGCGGCAGGCGCGACGCAGCAGGTGACGATTCCGGTCACGGTAACAGACAAGCAAGGCGCGACCGACACCGAGAACCTCGTCATCACCGTCACCGGCACCAACGATGGGCCAGCCGTACAAACGGGAGATCTTGGAGCCACGCAGCCGGGAGCAGGCAAGACCTTGTCTGCAACAGATTTGTTGGCGGCAGTGCATGCGACCGATGTCGACACCGGCGACCAGCTATCGATTTCGAATGTACAAGTAGATCCTCAATACGGGAGCTTCCATCAATCCGGCAGCAACTGGGTCTTTACCCCGACAACTGGCGCGAGCCAAACCGACGTTCCAGTGACTATCTCCGTCACTGACGGCCATTCAACCAGCTCGACGACGGCGACACTCGACGTGACTGCTGCCCCCACCCCACCCACCGCAACACAGGTTCAAGGTTCTGGGACGACGCATCTTTCGGGAACCCTGACCGGCGGTACCGGAGGTTGGTCGATTGATAATGGCCACGGTGGTGCTCTGTCGCTTCAAGGACAGTACGGTACTCTGACCATCGACCCCAAAACCGGGCATTTCGACTATCACTACCGATCAAATTCCGCTGTGATCAAAAGTGGAGGCGGCGGTGTCGGATCCGGGCGCCACACCGACACCTTCCATATTCTTCAACATGGGACGCATACCTCGGACGCAGATGTACAAGTCAATATTAACGTCCAAAGCGTTCACGGGAATAGTGGTCACCATGTCGATCACACAACCCTACTCGGAATCGACATCGTTCCGACGGCGTCGGTCCAAAACGACGAACCTCAGGAATTTGCGAGAACTGAGACCGTGGACCTATCACTTGATGCACCTTCAACACACGACCTGATTGGCACTTTCAATTCCGCTGGCGTGTTTCTTTCGGGTGAGGTCTCGGATAGCCAAGACCCACTAAAGGACCTCTCCCAAGAGCAGCCCGGGTCGTCCGAAAATGTTGGAATAGTTCTACCCTCCGGTCAGGCAGCAGAAATCGAGGAACCGATTTCTCCCTACATTGCGGCGGTTGGACTGTCTAACGAACCCAATAGGGACTTGGGCGAGGTTGTCGATGGCCCGATTGACCCGTATCTTAGCGCAGTTGGCGTGAACGCGAACGAATTCCCGTCGCCGGAAATGCCCGACGTGGCGCCTGATGTTTTGGAAGGTGTTAACGTTGACGAGGTGGACGATGATGGCGCCGGAGATATGTCCGATCCAGTGCAAGATATCCCGGAAATTTTCGACATAACTAATGATACAGACGACACGCAAAACGGATAGTTCGGGTGGTCATCTGATGCTTTGAGACCAATAAGAAACAATGGGAGTTTTGACATGAGATTCACGGATGCGGTCAAAAAATGCCTCGGAAACTACGTCACGTTTTCGGGGAGAGCGCAGCGCGCTGAGTATTGGTGGTTCGTTCTTTTTGTGGTTTTGGTGAGCATCGTAACAGCCATTTTCGACGGCTTTGTGTTTGGCGTTGATCCTGAAACAGGCGAAAGTCGTCAGGTCTTAACGTCTCTATTTCAATTGAGCGTCGCCTTGCCCATGCTTGCCGCTGGGTGGAGAAGATTACACGACACGGGGCGGCCAGGTTGGTACCTTTTGCTGCCTTTGGCGTTGAGCGTGGCAAGCTTGTTAGTGCTTCTCAGTGGCGTTGCCGCCTTCTCGGTTTTGGAGCAGGGTGTAGAAAATGCTGATGCGTTGCGCGGACCAGCCGCCTTTTTAGGCGTAAGTGGCCTTATTGCCGTCTCAGTACTGCAGTTAATCCTCTCAATACTGATGATTTGGTGGCTCACGCGACCTTCGGATAACGGGGAGAACGCATACGGACAACCAGTATTCTAACGCCAATTCAACTTACGCAGAAAGCCGTTGGTGGCCGTGCAAGTGGAGAAAATATTTTGATACAAATAGGTTTCACAACCGCAATCATTGGTGTGTTCACTGCATCAGCTTTGCATGCAGATTGGGCCTTCAACTCTGAGCCAACCCCCATGGCATATTATCAAAATGATATCGCAAGCATAGAGTTACAGTGTGACCGAATTCGATTTGCGCCGCCAAATTATGAGATTAGTCAGCGCATTGTAGAAACTCAGGAGATGAGCTTGAGCTTCCGGAACGAAGCAGGACAAGCGGCCGCGGTTTTCCAAGTAGGGCCGGTCAATTCCTCAATTCGGATGGCCGACAATTTTCCGGTCGAAATAGAGTTTGTGGCGAATGAAGACCTTGCATTTGTCTGGGAACAGACGGCCTTGGGCCAAAAACTTGAGATTTCCGAGATCGGGTCAGACATTCATTTCGCTACATTTGATCTGTCTGGATCTGCGCGTGCCATAAAGTCGTTGAGCGCAGTCTGTCCTGTAAAAGGAACTTTTGCCAACGTCACCAGAAGCGAGGAGGACACGACCTATTGCGGCGAAGACGGAGTAAAGAGGGAAATATCCATTGAAATACTTGATGAGCCCGTCACGGAATGGGATGCTATGATCACGGTTAACGGAGCCACGACGAGAGCCATGACGGCCTACAGCTATTTTGGGAACGCCAAACCGCCTGCCGACTTTGTCGTAGCTCTGTTGGGGGAAGACCGATCAGAGGTCCTGGTCTATGACAATGGTCCAACAAGCTGGCTCGAATATGGTGACTACAGGTACGACAGGTGTCGTTAGTTCTGGTTAGGCAACTAACTCCCCTTCTCGTCGCTAATCACTAATGGAACAATGTGGTCTCCAGTGGAACTCGATGTAACGCTCCACGCCCCCCCCTTGTCATTCGCGTCGAAACAACCCTCTAGTATTACTGGGCCGCGACGTGCCTTTCCCTTCTTCTGCGCTTTTGATTGCAGCGCATCAGATTGGAAAGGCGTCTCATGTCCCGACACATCACTCTTCGTCCCGATCTTTACGAACTGCTGCGTCGCGAAGCAAAGTTTCAAGGGCGAACAATCCAATCGCAGGCATTGCACTGGCTCGTTATCGGCAAAGCAGTTGAGACATCTGGCCTCTATGCGATCACGCTGCATGGCGATTGTACTGGAATCTTAGGAGCTTACGGGGGTTCTCAAAAAGAAAAACTCCCGGGCGCTGTTTTGCGAGCCGGGAGTCAATTTTCATTGGTTGCGGGAGTAGGATTTGAACCTACGACCTTCAGGTTATGAGCCTGACGAGCTACCGGGCTGCTCCATCCCGCGGAACCGGGCCAATTGTATTGGCCTGAGTTGCCTCATCTAGATTTTGGTGAGGCATTGATTTCATCGTAGAGAGATACGTTTTATCCTGAAGTCGTTTACTAGGTTTGGCGATGACCTACTCTCCCACACCTTAAGATGCAGTACCATCGGCGCTACGGTGCTTAACTGCCGGGTTCGGGATGGGACCGGGTGTTTCACTCGCGCTATGATCACCAAACCAAGTAAACGGCTTCATGATGATGCCCTTTTGGGGCTGTCCAAGTCAGAATACGCTGCGCTGATACGCAGTATGTTGTGTAGTGTGTATGACTGATGGAGCGCAGTTTTGAGCACTACCGCTACGCTACTTGAGCGCGGCGCAGTCTTGCTTTTACTGGATCAAATCAAGCCTATCGGACCATTAGTACCAGTCAACTGAACGCATTGCTGCGCTTACATCTCTGGCCTATCGACGTGGTGGTCTACCACGGTCCTCAGGGATACCTTGTTT
>FREU01000002.1 GCA_900143615.1 Rhodobacteraceae bacterium Alg231-30 | reverse complement strand
ATCTAACGCGGGCCAATCTCTCGGCGATAAATCTTTCCCCCGAAGGGCGTATAAGGTATTACTCTCCGTTTCCAGAGGCTATTCCTTACCAAAAGGTATGTTCCCACGCGTTACTAACCCGTCCGCCGCTCACTCCGAAGAGTGCGCTCGACTTGCATGTGTTAGGCCTGCCGCCAGCGTTCGTTCTGAGCCAGGATCAAACTCTCAAGTTGAAAAGCAATTACTTGCTTATCCTTGACGTTCGAACCTCTGCACATATCGTCCCAACCGGCTGGTCGGGACATCACATCTTGGCCTTACTGAAACCAAGATGCGGTTTCTCTGTTTGTTGTKCTTCTGGTTACCAAAGTAACCGGAAAGCCGTCCAAACAGTGAAGCTGACTATCCATCATCGCTCAGCTCCGAAAAGCCTCGCTAGGTAGTTGAAATATGTGCAGTTGTTTGTTCATCGAAATGAACCAAACCGCCCACATATCTCTTCAGTATTATCACAATGTCAAATAGCGTCGGGATCCATCTAAGAACCCCAGAGACAAAATCAACCGGAAGCGCCAAATCTTTCTGGCGCAACCCGCTTCAGATACCTCAAAATCTCTCTGCCACCTTCGCTGTCCGAACTCTCGTCCGCCGCTCCGTATGGCGTCCCGTTGTGCGCCTCAGCGCCGCCGGTGAAGGGGGTTCTAAGGTTATTACCAAACACCCGCAAGCGCTTTTTTCAAAAAACACACCGTTTTTACAAATAATCTTCATACACAAACAAAATCAATGACTTACACCAACATGAATTCCGCAAACTCCGCCGATTTCCCACAAAACAAAGCCAAATCTACACCACAGAACATATATCCACAGCGATACCCACAGACTCAGGCCCAAAACCCCTTAACACAGCCAGCAAATTCCCCCTAGTCACACCCGAGTCACCCAAAAAACGAGTCGCAAAACACGACGCGCAACGGAATCGTTAATCAAAAAATCACCACACTGTATCGCGCCGGTATGACGTCGGTATCACGACAGTACAATTTGAGCAGATCCCAAACCCTTAACCAACCGAAACGCGACGGTGCCTTAACCGCAACCGCAACACCAACAGAGCAACAATGCCGATCAAGTAGAGCCAAGGTTCATATTGAAAACTTTTGGCCTGCATCAGGTAATGCACCCCACCAAGCGGGACGACGATATAGGTGAGACGATGCAGCTTGCGCCAACGGGGGCCAAGACGACGAACCGACCAATTGTTGGAGGTGATCGCCAGAGGCAGCATCAACACAAGCCCCGCCATGCCTATGGTGATGTAGGGACGTTTGAGAATGTCGGCCCATATCTGAGACAGAATCTGAACATCCAGCAGAAGCCAGACCAGCAGATGCAGAGATATATAGAAGAAGGCCACCAAACCGATCACACGGCGCAACGGCATCAAAGAGAGGCCGGTGTGTTTTCGCAGCGGGCTGACCAACAGGCCCAGCACCAGAAACTGAAGGCCCACCTTGCCCAGAGCGTGCTCCATGGCTTTGGTTGGATCAACGCCAAGCCCGCCATTAAACGCCAACCACAACAGCCAGCACGGATAGAGAAGCGCCGCGATATAGAGAGGCCACTTTGGCAGCTTGCGAACAAAGGCGTTGAAACGGTCTTTCATCTGCTAGTCTTCATCCTCACCACAGCATTCCCCGCGTTGGATCGGCGGGCACGGTGCGGTTCCGTAGGAACAGAACACACAACAATCGCCTGCCAGAGGTTTCAACAACGCTTTGCACCCCGCACACTCCAGAAAGTATAGGCAGGAGTCCTGTGGCATCTCATGGGTCTCATCATGCCCACATTCAGGGCATGTGACCGTGGATGTGAGAATGAGATCGCTCAATAGTTTTTCGCCAGATCCATGCCTTCGTAAAGGCTGGCGACCTCTTTCTCATAGCCGTTGAACATCAGGGTCGGAATACGTTTTGCAAAAACGCCGCCACCAATCGGTCGCTCAGACGCCTGTGACCACCGTCTGTGATCCACATTGGGGTTCACGTTACTATAAAAGCCGTATTCTTGCGCATTGGCGCGGTTCCAGCTGGTGGGCGGTTCTTGGTCCGTCAGAGTGATACGCACAATCGATTTGATTGACTTGAAGCCATATTTCCACGGCACCACCAACCGCATCGGAGCGCCGTTCTGTTTGGGGATGTCTTTGCCATAGATGCCTGTGGCCATCATTGTCAGCGGATGCATGGCTTCGTCCAGACGCAGACCCTCGACATAAGGCCATTGCAGAGCTGGCACGCGTACACCGGGCATTTCCGAGGGGCGGTGCAGAGTTTCAAAGGCAACATATTTGGCGCTGGATTTCACACCTGCCATATCCAGCAGATCTTTGAGTTCAAATCCGTTCCACGGCACCACCATCGACCAAGCTTCGACACAGCGGAAACGATAGATGCGCTCTTCAATGGTCATCTGGGACATGATGTCGTTGAAATCATAGTCACCGGGGCGATCCACCAAACCGTCGATCTTGACCGTCCACGGGCTAATGGTGAGTTGATGGGCATTGCGGGCCGGATCGTCCTTGCCTGTGCCGAATTCATAGAAGTTGTTATACTGCGTGATGACGTCATAGTCGGTGGGTTCTAGATCACCGCTGGCGCGTGCAGGGATGCCTGCCAATCCTGCCAGACCCAATCCGGCCATACCTGCCATGATCTGACGGCGATTCAGCCACGCCGCCTCGGGGGTTACGTCATCATGGGTCAGGGTGTTGGTCCAGCGTCGCGCCATTAGGTTTCTCCTCTAGTCACCTTTCCTGTTAGCGCAGGAAAGGTTGTGCACGCTACACACACGATCTCACGATGACGTGGTTGTGTTGTAACCTGGATGGATTTTATTCATCGGCAGCGAGCGCCCGTTGGGCTGCACAATGCGCACATGGCGGCGGCGCATCTTGCGCGGCTCAGACACGCCAACGGAATGGGCGATGATCTCGACCTCTTTCACCAATGTTTTCGCATAGCGGGCCACGCGGGTGTATTTGCTCTCAACCACCAGACCTTTTTGAAAGCGTGGATCGTGCGTGGTGATGCCGGTTGGGCAGGTGTTCTTGTTGCATTTGAGCGCCTGAATGCAGCCCAGCGCAAACATGAAACCGCGCGCAGAGGTGACAAAATCCGCCCCCGCCGCCAAGGCCCACGCCACATCACCCGGATTGACCAGCTTGCCGGATGCGATCAGGCGGATACGGTCGTGCAATTGGAATTCGCTACGTAGATTGGCGACGATTGGAAGGGCCTCGCGCACCGGCATGCCCACCAGATCGATCAGCGGCATCGGGGCCGCGCCTGTGCCGCCTTCACCACCATCAATGGTGATAAAGTCCGGTGCCATATCCGAGCCACGCCGCACAATGGTTTCAAACAGTTCGCGAAAGGTGTCCTCGGTGCCAACCACGGTTTTGATACCAACCGGTTTGCCAGTGACCTCGCGGATGTGGGCGATCATCTCCAAGAGGTGGTCATAATTGTCGATCTCGCGGTGGCGGTTGGGGGAAATGCCATCTTGTCCGACCTTGAGCCCCCGAATGGCGGCGATTTCTGCGGTGACCTTTTCACCGGGAAGGATGCCGCCTTTGCCCGGCTTGGCGCCTTGGGCCATTTTGACCTCGAACATGCGCACATTTTCGTGGGCCGCCATGGCGCGCAGTTTGTCATCGCTCAGCCCGCCATGCTCATCGCGCACGCCAAATTTGGCGGTGCCGATCTGATAAACAATGTCGCAGCCGCCTTCGAGGTGGAACGGTGACAGGCCACCCTCACCCGTATTGAGCCAAACACCGGCTTCTTTGGCGCCACGGCTGAGCGCCTGCACGGCGGGTTTGGAAATCGCGCCATAGCTCATGCCGGAGATGTTGAAGATCGAGGGCGCAAGGAAAGGCGTGCGCGCCGTGGGGCCGATCAACAAAGGTTCGGTGCTGGCATATTCATCATCCAGCGGCGGAAAGGGGTCGTTGACAAAAATCGGCGTGCCCGGAATGCCGAGGTTGCGGGTCGAACCAAAGGCAATCGTATTTCCTTTGCCCTCGCCCGCGCGCCCGACCCAGTCGCGTTGGGCGCGGTTAAACGGCATCTCTTCGCGGTCCATCGCAAAGAAGTATTGTCGAAAGAACTCGCCCAGCTCGGAGAACACATGTCGAAATCGGCCGATCACCGGATAGTTGCGCCGCACCGCATCGCCGGTTTGGGTGCGGTCGATGATAAAAAGAATGATGGCCAGAACAACCACCAGGGCAAATATCAAAACAAAGAGCAGCCCGAGAAAGTTGACGATGTCAAAAGCTGTTTCCATTGAAGCGTTCATGGGAGCCCCTTGTGCGATGTGAAATCTGGTCTTGGTAATACCAACAGAGTGGAGCGGGCTGTGCAAAGGGGCAAGTCACGAATGCGCAAGAGGGTCCAAAAAGCAAAAGACCCGCCGGATGGGCGGGCCTTTTGTGGTTATGCGCACGTAGTTCAGTGCACTACAGCGTCATCTGGTCTTGGTCTGTCAGACGACCCCACGCGGTCGCCGATCATCAAGCCCTCGGCCCCAGCCGTCACTGGCACCGTGTCGCCGTCTTTGATGTCACCAGCCAAAAGCAATTCGGCCAGCGTGTTTTGCAACGCGGATTGGATCACCCGCTTGAGCGGACGTGCTCCGAACACCGGATCATAGCCTGCATCTGCCAGCCAAGTTTTGGAGGCGTCATCAAGCTCAAGGGCGATGTTGCGCCCCGCCAGCCGTTTGCGCAGTCGCGCCAGCTGAATGTCGACGATGCCGTCCATGTCACCGCGTCCCAGTCGATCAAAGATGATGGTCTCATCCAGACGATTCAAGAACTCGGGACGGAAATGTGAACGCACGGCATCCATCACATCACGCCGCGCATCCGAGGCATCGGCTCCGTCCGGCAACTGGCTGAGTGCCTGCGCCCCAAGGTTGGACGTCAGGATAATCAGGGTTTGCTTGAAATCCACGGTGCGGCCCTGACCATCGGTCAGCACACCGTCATCCAGAACCTGCAGCAGTACGTTGAACACATCCGGATGCGCCTTTTCGACCTCGTCAAACAGCACCACCTGATACGGGCGACGGCGCACGGCTTCGGTCAGAACACCGCCTTCGTCATAGCCGACATAGCCGGGAGGGGCACCGATAAGACGGGCCACCGCGTGTTTTTCCATAAACTCTGACATATCCACACGCACCATGGCGCTGTCATCATCAAACAGGAACTCGGCCACGGCTTTGGTCAGCTCGGTTTTCCCGACACCAGTTGGTCCAAGGAAGAGGAAAGACCCAAGTGGGCGGTTTTCGTCATTCAGACCAGCCCGCGCACGGCGCACGGCGTTGGATACCGCTGTCACAGCGGATTTCTGACCAATCACCCGACGGTGCAGATCATCTTCCATGCGCAAGAGTTTCTCACGCTCGCCCTCTAGCATCTTGGACGTCGGAATACCTGTCCAACGCTCAACCACCAGTGCGATCTGTTCGGGGCGCACGGCCTCTTCAATGGTGGTCTCCGACCCTTCGGTTTCTGCGACCTCAAGCTTTTTCTCAAGCTCGGGGATCACGCCATAAGAAAGTTCACCCGCTTTGGCGAGATTGCCAGCGCGTTTGGCCATGTCCAACTCGGCGCGCGCATGATCAAGTTGCTCTTTGATATCGCGCGCAGAGGCCAGTTTATCGCGACCAGCCTGCCACTGGGCCGTCATTTCGGACGATTTGTCCTGCAGATCAGCCAGATCTTTTTCCAGCTTTTCAAGACGGGTCTTGGAGGCGTCATCATCTTCGAGTTTAAGCGCTTCAACCTCGATCTGCATTTGCAGGATCTGGCGATCCAGCGCATCCAGCTCTTCGGGTTTGCTGTCGACCTCCATGCGCAGACGGCTTGCGGCCTCATCCACCAGATCGATGGCCTTGTCCGGCAGGAAGCGGTCGGTGATATAGCGATGGCTCAGCGTCGACGCTGCCACAAGGGCGCTGTCGGAAATGCGCACACCGTGGTGCAGCTCGTATTTCTCTTTGATGCCGCGCAGGATCGAAATCGTGTCTTCCACTGTGGGCTCTTCGACCACAACAGGTTGGAAGCGCCGCGCAAGAGCTGCGTCTTTCTCGACATATTTGCGGTATTCATTGAGCGTGGTCGCGCCGATACAGTGCAGCTCGCCCCGTGCGAGGGCCGGCTTGATCAAGTTCGCCGCATCCATTGCGCCGTCGGCTTTTCCGGCCCCGACAAGGGTGTGCATCTCATCAATGAACAAGATGATTTCGCCGGCGGCCTCGGTGACCTCGGTCAGAACCGCCTTAAGCCGCTCTTCGAACTCGCCACGGTATTTTGCACCCGCAATCAGCGCGCCCATGTCCAGCGACAACAGTTTCTTGTTGCGCAGGCTTTCAGGGACATCACCGTTGATGATGCGCAGGGCCATGCCTTCGGCAATCGCGGTTTTCCCCACACCCGGTTCCCCGATCAGAACAGGATTGTTTTTGGTGCGACGGCTGAGCACCTGCATGGCGCGGCGAATTTCATCGTCACGGCCAATAATAGGGTCGATTTTTCCCTCGGCTGCCGCTTCGGTCAGATCGCGTGCGTATTTGCTGAGAGCCTCATAGCCGTCTTCGGCAGACGCTGAGTCAGCTGTGCGGCCTTTGCGAATGTCATTGATGGCTTCGTTCAGCTTTTGGGCTGTAACAGAGCCTGCTTCCAGCGCGTCCTTGGCTTTGGATTTCACCATCACCAAGGCCATCAGAATGCGTTCGACCGGCACAAAACTATCACCCGCTTTCTTGGCAATGGCTTCAGCTTCGGCCAGCACTTTGGCGGTGGCCCCGTCAAGATAGACTTGAGAGGCATCGCCGCTGACTTTGGGGATTTTGGACACGCTTGTATCCACCGCGTCGCGCACCAATTGCGAGTTGCCGCCAGCGCGCGATATCAGGTTGGCCGAGAGCCCCTGATCGTCGTCCATCAATGCTTTTAGAATGTGTTCAGGGGCCAGCCGCTGATGGCTTTCCCGTGTCGCAATGGTCTGCGCCGCCTGAATAAAGCCACGCGACCGCTCCGTGAACTTGCTTAAGTCCATGGTTCTCTCTCCTTCTACAAGCGCCCTATCATAACAGCGCCCGCTTTGCGGCACGCCTTGGTTGGGCCTCTCACCTAAAATGGGGGCTGCATACCAAAATCACAAGGGATCATGGCATCGGAGTTAAAAAAACCACATCATCTTTTGCAACACCGTTGGGCGTGGAACGACTTTGGGGGGATCATAGCGCTGCAACAGGGCGAATTCCTCATCCGACATTTTGTAGCGCAAATAACACCACAATCTGAGGGTCTTTTTCTCGGACATGCCGATCTGGCCAAATCCAAGGCGCATCCATAATTTTTGCAATTTTGACTTTGGCTCAGGGATGTAGAGAGCCTCATTCAGCGTACAGCTCTCTTCGGTAAAGTCATCCCAGTTTTTGGCCATCTCGTTGATCGACAAACCAGGATACCCGTTGGGTGGAATAAGGCGGAAGTGTTCAATCAGAAGATACATCTCTCTGGGATCCAAAATCACATCTTCGTAATAGAAAATCTGACGATCTGTGGGCCACATTTGACGATAGAACTGGATGTTATTGAGGTAGCAGCGCATCCCGTTGAGCCGTCCCTTGGCCATTAGCACAAACATCTCGACAGGGTCCCGGATCAGAACGACCAATCGCACGCCCCGGCAATCTCGGGCATCAAGGACTTGCCAATCCTCATTTTGATCAGCGCCCCCCTCTCCCAATGCGTCATACGTTTTTTCAAAAGCCGCGTCCGGTTGGTCGACTTTTGAAATGAGCAACCTGTCTCCTGGCGTGCGTTGGCAACAGATCTTTTCAACACAAAACCGAACCCAGTTCATACCACTTTCCGGTGCAGCCGCCAAAATCGGTTTCACAAAAATCTCCCTCGTTAACGATTCAGGGCTACCCCAAAACTCTAAATTTTTTGCTAGATTTTGGGGCCGGATGAACGTGGCTGAACCGCATGCGCTCATCTATGGCAAAAATGTGCGCGGAGAGACTTGGTTTTTCCCAACCGCGGCGCCAATTCAGCCGTATTTTGGCATCATTACGAAGGCCGAGCAGTAATAAGTAATAAGCGAGGCCGATGATGCACGTTACCGAAATTCAGATCACCAATCCAACCTATCGCCAGTCACTCGGTCAACTGAGCGCAGTTGTCTCTCTGAGCGCTGAAAGCCGCGACGTGCGGCTGTTTTGCGAAGTTCCCGCCGCTGCGGAACGTCGCGAAGGTGAAGGTCGGAGCGCCTTGATCCGCGAAGCGCTCCGACAGATCCGCCGGATGCCGGAATTGCGCGCAGGGCTTGAGAAATTATCTTTTGCGCCAGGTATTTATGAGAATGTCGCCTAAGGTTTACCAACCTTGATTGACTGGACATTTTTGCGACTACCTCGCAAAATGTCGACATGTCAAAACTTGCAGATATCCGCGCACGTTCGTCATGGCACGACGTCTTTGAAGGCCAGCCCCAGCATCTGGGCCTGGCCATTTTGCTAACTGCCGGAGCCTGGGGGCTGATGGTGCCGTCTGCTGAGGGGCATCGCCTCTTGGGATTGGAGGCGCGCCAGTGGGCGGCCGTTTCGATGGGGCTCGCGATTGCGCATCAGGTGCTGGTGGCCTTTGTGTTTCGCCTGCAGCTGCACAGAAATTTGCTGTCCCGCCTTTTGGGGGACAAGGACATCAAGATCTGGACTAAGGTGTTCCTACCGTTCCTGATTGCGCGCCCGCTAACTGTCATCCTGGTGGGATGGGCCGACGACACGCCGATAGGCTTACCGCGCGCATTAGAGTGGGGCATCGGCGTACTGGTGGTTGGGGCCGCCATCTACACCATGCATTCGGTTTTGGTGCATTTCACCATCCGGCGCGCCGTGGGTGGTGATCATTTCCGCGACGAGATTGCCGCGTTGCCATTTGTGCGCGAAGGGGCGTTCAAATTCACCGATAACGCGATGTATGGCATCGTGTTCACAGGGCTGTGGGGCATTGCGCTGATGTTTGACAGCTGGAACGCCTTGGTGCTGGCGCTGTTTCAGCACTGTTATATCTGGGTGCATATGTATTGCACGGAAAAGCAGGACATGGAGTGGATTTACGGCAACCGCTGAGGCTTGTGGAGAGGGGGACATGGCGTTACAGAACAGGTGTTTTACCCCCTCTGGAGAGCCCCCATGTCCGCAGATGACCGCCTGATCGTTGCCCTTGATGTCCCGAGCGCCCTTGATGGGCTCAAACTGGCGGAGACGCTGGGTGACACCGTGTCGTTTTACAAAATTGGTTTGGGCATGCTCACTGGCGGGGGGCTGGCGCTGGCCAATGAGCTGAAGCAGGAACACGGCAAGCGCATCTTCCTGGATATGAAGCTGTTTGACATCGGCAACACGGTTGAGGCGGCTGTGCGGGGGCTGGCGCAGTTTGATCTGGATTTTCTGACGGTGCATGGTGATCCACATGTGGTGCGCGCGGCCAAGGAAGGCGCAGCGGGGAAAGACCTAAAAATTCTGGGTGTTACCATTCTGACCTCGCTGGACCGCGCTGATCTGGACGCAAGTTTGATCAAAGCCGGCGATGTGCAAGATCTGGTTGTTGAGCGTGCAGCACGCGCTTTAGAAGCGGGTGCTGATGGCGTGATTGCCAGCCCGCAAGAAGCCAAATTGATCCGTGCGCTGCCCGAAGCCAAAGGCCGTTTGATCGTGACGCCGGGCGTGCGTCCGGCAGGTGCTGCGTTGGGTGATCAAAAGCGGGTTGCCACTCCGGCCAGCGCGATTGGCGATGGTGCGGATCACATCGTTGTCGGGCGGCCAATCCATGGCGCAGCCAGCCCGAAAGCGGCAGCGCAAGCCATCGTGGATGAGCTAAAGGCGATCTAAAAACCGGCTGCCGGCCACAAACCGGCACCATCGCGATCCCGTTTTCTCAAAAATTAGCCTGACTGCCTGCGCACATCGCGTGGGGTCAGGCCAAATTCCAAGCGGAACGCTTTGGCCAGTGACGCGGACGTTGAAAACCCGCAGGCCAGCGCGATCTCAAGCAAAGGCAGTTTGGTGTCGTTGATCAAGCGCCGCGCCCGCTTGAGCCGGATGCGGCGATAATAGCGCGCGGGCGTGGTTTTCAGCGACAGCATAAATAGGCGCTCAAGCTGGCGCACCGAAATGCCCACTTGGGCGGCGATATCTGCTGTCTGACGCGGCGCTTCGACGGCGTCCTCCATGGCGGCAATCGCCTTTTGCAGGCGGTTTTCCAGAAAGTTGGCGTTGGTCGACGCGCCCATCGGCTGATCCTGTTGAAACCCGCGCACATCCTGCACCATCAGAACACTTGCCAACTCGGCGCTGTCCTGAGGGTCCAGCACTTCGGACAAAAGGCGGATCACAATTTCAGCGGTATGCAATCGACCTGCACAAGTGTGAATAGTGCCCCCGCTTTTGGCCACAAGCTGGTTTGAGAACTCCGCTGAAAATCCGGCTTCCTGAAGTGCCGGAAGGTCACGCCAATGGGCGGTGGCGGATTCTTTGAGAGAGGGCGTTACGCGGATGAATTCCGCCGCTGCTTCGGACAACAGAAACACGGGTCTGCCCTGCTTTTGCATGGCGCGGGCGCGGGGCAGCCAGATCGATCCGTTGCAATCCGCCCCGCCGATCACAAACAAATAGTCACTAAGCGCGTCCAGCCCGATGGTGGGCTCAGCCCGCACCAAAAGGTCTGACTCGCCGGTCACCAAACCGGGCAGGTCCGAGGTTATGCGCCACGCAAACCGCAGCGTGCTGCCAAGGTCATTGGCGGTCTGGAGCACCGCCAAGATGGTGGAGAGTTCAATCTGGGAAAACCCTGCGCGCACAAAGATTTCAAACTCAAGCGCGGGCCTGGTGTCGCTGGCCGTAAACCCCGGTGGGTTTCTTGAGAGTGTTGTCATTCTCTGTGTCCTTGAAGGCGCAGCTAACATGCTTGGACCGCGCACCTCTGCTGCGGCTGGCCCCCAGACTATCCGCTCAGGGGCCTGCCGTCTGCCCGCAAAAGCAAACTGCCCTTCAAGTTTGGTCAATCATCCACCGTGGGATGCGGGATGGCAAAGGCCTCGTTGCGCTCGATATTATGCGCAGCGCGGATCACAGTGCTTTCTTCAAAATAGCGCCCGATCAGCTGCAGTGCGATGGGTAGGCCTTCAGAATGCATCGCACAAGGCATGGTCAGCGCGGGATGACCGGTCATGTTAAAGAAGGTCGTAAAGCGGGTGATGGCGTTGCCAACTGCCTCGTCCACGCCATCGCGGGTGGTTTTTACAGTGCCCAGCGGCTGGGCGATTTCAGGCGTCGCGGGGGTGAGGATCAGGTCGACCTCGTCAAACAGGGCGTTAGTTTTCTGGCGGTAGACTTCGACAAAGCGTTTGGCGCGCACGTAGTGTTCGGCCAGAAGCGTTTGGCCCAGCGCCAGCCCCGCGCGGAAGTCTTGGCCGTAAAGCTCGCCGCGTTCTTGCAGATAAGCGGAATGCGCGCTGAGCGCTTCGGGCATTTGCACAGTCAGCGACACGGCCCGCGAATGCTCCAGATCAGGAAAGGTCACCGGCACCAGTTTGGCGCCTTGGGTCACCAAATGCTGTTTGACCTGTTCTATGGCGGCAAGGATTTCGGGATCGGTACGCTCAAAATAGAAGTTGGACGGGATGCCGATGCGCAGACCGCTTATGTCTTGGTTCAGCGCGGCGGCATAATCATCCACCGCGATGTTTTGCGCGCCGGGATCGCGGCGATCATACCCTGCCACCAACCCGAGGAAATCTGCGCAATCTGCCACATCGCGGGTCATCAGGCCAACGTGGTCCAAAGTCCAACAGTAGGGCACGACACCGGTGGTCGGTACGCGGCCAATCGTGGGCTTCATCCCCACAAGCCCATTGAGAGCAGCAGGCGCACGCACAGATCCGCCAGTGTCGGTGCCCAGAGTGGCAGGGACAAGACCAAAGGCCACTGCCGCCGCCGACCCGCTTGAGGATCCGCCCGCAAGACGCGTCGGATCATAGGCGTTCACGCAGGTCCCGTAGACCTCGTTTTCGCCCGTCGCCCCATAGGCGAACTCATGCAGGTTGGTTTTGCCCAGACTGATGGCGTGTCCCTGACGCATCTGAGCGATCGCAAAAGCATCATGTTCTGCGATGCGGTCATGAAACACCCGCGACCCCGCCGAGGTCAGCACGCCTTCGATGTCAAAAAGATCTTTGGACGCATAAGGAATGCCCGCAAACGCCGACGCCTCAAGCGCATGCTCATCCAGCGCACTGGCTTCGGAACGGGCCGTGTCAGCGGTGACGGTGATAAAGGCTTTGGACCAGGCATTGTGGCGCGCAATGCGGTCCGCGAACAAATCGACCAACTCGGTTGGCGTGATGTCTTTGGCGCGAAGGTGGGTGCGCAGGCCACGCACTGTCTCAAAGGCGATATCAATGCTCATCAGCGCGATCCTTGTGGGTCTTGTTTTTGAACAGTCAGCGCGGGCGGCGTGGTGCCAAGGTCAATTTTACGCAGATCTTCAAGCTCGTTGAGCAAGTCCTGAAAACCGGTGATGATACCCAGTTGCGGATCCACCAATTCGTTGATTTCGGCATCACTCCAGTCATGGCTGGCCATCTGCGTGCAGATGCCAGTCAGGGTGGATTTGGTCAATTTTTCCATAAGATGCCTCCTTATATGCAAAGCGGGCGCGCCTTTGGATGTGGCGCGCCCGATACGGGTTCTACGTTACTTGCTGAGCAGGATTTCACGCGGATAGTTGGTGATGTATTCAAAGCCGGTTTCGGTCACGACCACGGAATCGCCAATCCGGCCAGCGGTCACGCCATCCACCGAAATGCCGCCATCCACGGCAAAGGTCATGCCCGCCTGCAGCACGGTTTTGTCACCTGCCTTGAGCTCGGGGGCTTCAAGGAAAGCCACGCCAATCGAGCGGCCTGTGCGATAGCCGGTTTCATAGCCGCGCGCCTTGTAGACGTCGTTGGCGGCTGCGGCGACCTCTTCGGCCAGAATACCGGGACGGATGGTGTTGATTGCGGCCTGTTGCGCCTCAATAGCAGCCAGCTGCACCTTGCGGTCCTCATCGCGCACATCCCCAATGTGGAACATGCGGTCAAAGCCCAGCTTATACTGTTTGAACTGCGCCATGTTGCAGAAGCAGAAATAGACCGGATCAAATTTGTCATAGGCTTTGACCGAAGCGCGGCGGTGCACCATCGAGCTGTCTTTGCCGGACTGCATGATTTGCAGGTTGTGCACCATGGGCGAGACAAAACGCTCCCAGCCTTTGGAGGTCAGAAAGCCTGCCGCTTTGCGCGTGCCCGCGTCAATCACCGCCAGCGCGGATTCATATTCCTGCGCGCCTTCTTGCAGGCTGTTGTGGGCGGCGGCCATCATGGCTCCGGCGATTTCGCCCGCCTGTTTCATGATCGCAATCTCAAACGGGGTTTTCACGGTGCGCATCGCGCCCAGAACCGGTGAGATGTCTTTGAGCGGCACGCTTGGATAGGTCTCGTCCAGATGGTTGCGCACAATCGCCGGAATAGAGCCTTTTTCGATCCAGATTTCGGCGGGAGTGTTCCCCAAGGCACCTGCAAGGGCGGCGCCCCAACTGCGCGGGCCGATGTCTTCCCACGTGCGCACGTCTTCTACCCAGGTCATTTCTCCGACCATTTCGGATTCCATCAGGGGTGTGATGACGATGGGCGCGTCGTCTGCGTCGACAACCACCATCGACGGGCGCCCAAATTCAATACCCAGATACCCCCAGAATCCCGCCAGATAGGCCATCGAGCTTTCATCGGTAAAGACGGCTTTTTGGATGCCCGCGTCCTTCATCCGTGCTTGAAGGGCGATGGTTCTCAGTTTTGCTTGCTCAAGCATGTTCGCAATCCTCGTTAAAGTGGTGATCATGTTCGCCCAGCGGTACGAACGGAGAGACCAGCCCGGCGCACCGGGCTGAAAAGGTCGTTTGCATAAGGGCGCTCGCTAGCCCAATAATCCGGGCAAGAAGAGCGCGACTGGCGGCACGAAGGTCACAATAAAGACCATCGGAAGATGCCCTAGCATCAGGAATTTCATCGTCGGCCCAACATAGGTCGACAGCGGTTGTCGGGTGACGCCACCCGCCATGTAAAGCAGGGGCGCGCAGGGCGGAGAAATATTTCCCAGACCCAAGTTGGTGCCCACGATAGCCGCAAAGTGGATTGGATCGAGACCGATTTCCTGCGTGACCGGCAGCAAAATGATCGCCGCCAGAACACCACCGGACACATCGTCAATGATCATGCCCATAATCAGCAGCAGCAGGTTGATCATCAGCAGGATGACAATGCGGTTGTCAGAGATCGACATCAGCAAATCCGCGACTTGGGTCGGGATTTTAGCCAGAACCATGCCGCGGCTCATCACAAACAGGAAGAACAGCACCATCAGGATCGATCCTGTCAGGCGCGCAGCTTCCACGGTTGAGTTGAACAGCTTGTCAAATGGCAGGGTGCGGTAGATCAGCAGGCCCACCGCCAAGGTATAGACCAGCGCCATCGAGCCAGCCTCAGTGGGGGTGGCGATGCCGGAATAGATCCCGCCCAACACGATCAGCGGCATGATAATGGCAAGGCTGGCACGTTTGCCTGTGTAGCCGATGTCTTTGACCGTCTCTTTGAAATTCATCTTGGGCGCGACGGTGATGGTGGTGTTGTTGCGCAGGAACCAGAAGTTCAGCAGGCAGTAGATCAGCGCCAACAGGATGCCGGGCCCCATGGTCGCCAAGAACGCTTTGGCCACGGATTCGCGAATTGCGATGGCAAAGACAATCATCGGAATGGACGGCGGAATCATCAGCGCCAGCACCGAGGACACCGCAACAAGCGCCGTGGCGTGACCGGGGGGATAGCCCTCTTTGATCATGCGCGGCACCATGATTTTGCCAATTGCGGCGATGGCGGCAGAGGCTGAGCCAGAGATCGCGCCAAACAGCGCGCAGGTCACCACGGTGACAGCACCGAGACCGCCCTTGGTGCGGCCCACAAAAGAGTTCACAAAGTCCAGCAAGCGCTCAGAAATACCGGACGCGCCCATCAAAGTGCCCGAGAGCACAAACAGCGGTATGGCAAGTAGGGAAAAGGCGCTGATCTGGTCATAGCCGTAAGCCGCATGGAAGGAGAGGTCGATACCTTGCAAATAGCCAAACACCAGCGCGCCGACGCCAAATGCAAAACCAACTGGCACTTCGATCAACAGCAGAACAATGATGGCGGCAAGAGCAATGAGAAAGAATGTCATGGCAGTTGCCCCTCTTTGCGCGACACCAAGACACGCGCCTCAAGGAAGATTTGCAGAAACATGTAGAAGATCATGAGCCCGAAACCAGTCAACATGCTGAAATCCCACAGGTATTTAGGAAGCTTCATATAGGCGCTCTTGCGGTTCAGAGAGAGATTGAACGAGGCGTAATCCCATGCGTAGAAGATAAAAATCACCAGAGCGACAAGGACGACAACACTGCCAAACAGGCGAATGGCGACCAATACGCGGGTGTTTTGAATGACCAGAGACATCACACCGCCTTCGATGTGGTCGCGTTCGCGCGAGCAATAGGCCATGCCGACAAAATAGGTCCATAGGGCGAGCATTGGGGCCATTTCCTCAATCCCTAAAAAGGGAGATGCAATGGCGTAGCGCATGAACACCTGAGCGGCCATCAGCAGGCCAAGAGACAGAATAGATGTGAAGAGAATAACACGCATCACCCAAGCGATTTTGGCCTCGATGGCGTAAAAAATCCCAAGCTTGCGATAGACGGAATCTTTGAGCGTTTCAGCGTCTGGCACAGGTACGATCGGCTGGTGGTCCGTGACGTTATCCAGACTGTCGGTATGTAGCAGTTCTTTGACCATGTTCTCTCCCGCTAAAGCGCCCCAAATAAAACGCGCGCCCATGACAGACGCGCGTTCAAAACAGTGAGTTATTCCATACCCGCCGCTTGTTTCACGGTGGCCATGATTTCTGGACCAACGATTTTTTCCATGTAGGGGTATTCTACCGACACCACGAGATCACGGTAGATTTCCAGCTGCTCTGGTGTCAGCTCGACAACTTCGATGCCAGCGGCTTCGATTTGCTCAAACCACTTGGGGCTTTCTGCTTCGGCATTGTCCCAAGCCCATAGGATGGCTTCGTCGGCAGCGGCGCGGATCCAGCCCTGTTGCTCGTCGCTCAGACGGTCAAACCAGCGCTTGTTCACGTTCCAGAAGTTCTGCTCAAAGTTCTCACGAGTGTAGACATAAGCGCTGACAACGTCAGAGAACATCAGAACCTCGGAGGGTGGAGAAGCTGAGCGGCCATCAATCGCGCCGGTTTGCAGAGCTGTGTGCACCTCAGCAAAATCCATGGGTACAA
Source organism: Rhodobacteraceae bacterium Alg231-30 (assembly GCA_900143615.1). Classification (GTDB taxonomy): domain Bacteria; phylum Pseudomonadota; class Alphaproteobacteria; order Rhodobacterales; family Rhodobacteraceae; genus Shimia. The sequence goes on along the minus strand of FREU01000002.1, from coordinate 1,011,591 downwards.
CAGAGAAGCCAAGCGCTTTGTAGTGCTCAATCGCCATTGGCATAGACGGTGTGCGCATCTTGAAGCCAGCGCCGTCTTCGGGGAAGTTTACCGGGGTATCAACGCCTTTACGCACCACGTAACCCCAGAAATCTGTTGGGAATACACCCAAAAGTTCCATGTTCAGGTCATTCATGATGTCGTTGTAGATGCCGATCATCGGGGTGCCAGGACCGTAGACTTGAAGACCAGTTTCCCAATCGTTGGCCAGATAGCTGAGCGCTGCCAGATCCCAACGCGGGTCAAGCTCGGAGTGGTTCCAGGACATGGTCATCTGGACCGCGCCTTGCGCCACTTGCTCGACAATTGAGGTCCAGTCGCCCAGATCACCACCGGGGTGATAAGAGACAGACATCGATCCGCCGGACAGCTCGTCCAGTCGCTCCATGAAAATCTCGGAGACATGGTGGAACATATGCTCCTGATCCATGACATGCGCGAGGATGATGTCTTGGGCATTGGCGCTAGAGGCGACAAAGCCTGACGACGCCAGCGCAACCGCTCCGGATTTAAGGATAGTCGAAAATTGCATGTTCAGAAGAACCTCCCTTGGATGCGTATGTGCCGGACATCAAGAATGTCCCGCAGATTGGCGAAATGAGTGACGTGTATACAGTTGCATGTCAACTATAGAAAATATGCCGGCATTTGGCGCATATTTACCTTTGCTGCATGCAGCACAACACGACACGTGCAAATTCCCTCACGCACACGAAGGAGATTTCTTGGGTAAACCCGCCTTGGAGACCGCGAGGTCCACGACAAGGCTCAGCGAGAATATTACCTCATTTTCAGGGGTATTTCGCCCATAGCCGACCCGCCTTTGATTATCCGGCAACAATCCGCCAGAGCGTTTTTGCGATTGCCAAGGCGCGACATTGCCACCACGCGATCCAACCAAGTCACACAGCGTAAAAGGAAGGCGGCAGGCGCGTTTTTCAATTGCTGCATTTTTAAACGAAGCGGTTTTCGAGCAAACTTCGCCCACCCTCCAATCATCAGAAAAGGTGCTTTTTTGTCATTGAGTTGACTAGCGCTGTCGGCAGCAAGAGAGGGACCACAAAAGATGCCTCCCAAGCCAATCCCGCCCCCAGTTCTCAGAGTTTCCAGCCCGACTCGACTGCTCATTATTAGGACCGTGGATCTTGCCAAAAAAATTCGGCAAATTGCTGCCGGTTTTCAAGAAAAAGGTCCAGAGCACAGGAAAATCTGCGATTGACCGGATGTTTCCACCACAGAAAAAGCTGATTCGTGTATACAGCTGTGCTTCCGAAACCTAGGTTTGTGTGTGCAAGATGACATCATACGCACCCTGATACTTGCGAATTGCCACGCCTCCGGCAGGTCGCAGCCCGAACCTTTTTGGCGCAAAACGTTGCGCCCTACTCAACATAGAGACGTTTTATGACCTCGCGGAAACCGCATCCTGACGCAGTTGATCGACCAACGATTGAACAGATTCAATCCCGCATTCTAAACCGCATTTGCGAAACGCAATATAAGCCTGGGGACCAATTGAAAGAGGCGGTGATCGCGCAGGAATTTGGTGTCAGCCGCACACCTGTTCGCGACGCGCTCAGCCGGATCAGCCACCTTGGGTTGGTGGAAACGCGTAACGGCGTTGGCACGGTTGTGATTGATCTGCCCCGCGAACGGATCGAGCATCTCTATGAGGTCCGCTTTGAGTTGGCGACCTTGATCGGGAAATTGTCACCTGTCGAGATACAAGACCACCACATTGCCGAGGCCCGTGAAATCGACGCTTGGGCTCGGCGCTTGGCAAAAGACGAAAACTCCACGGAATATGTTGCCCTAAACCAACGCCTCAAAACGCTTGTCGGCGAATTGATCGGCAACTCTATTCTGCGCGATTTATGGAACCAGTCCTATTATCAGGCCGCCAGCGTATGGCATCGCATGACAGAGGCCGTGGGCGCGCAAGCCTATGAGCATTTGCAGCGCGAAACCTCGGAACTTTTGGCCGCGATCGAACTGAGAGATATCGCGGCCGTGGGATATATTCAGCGTGTCCACATTGGCTATGGATATCAATTGATCCGCAAGCATTTGTGGCAAGACGAGGACTAATCAGGCGGCGATATAGTCGGCCAATCGGGTCTGAAAATGCGGAATGCCCAATTCGTTGTTCAGGTATTCCTGTGGCTCCATCAATGTCCACCGCTGACCTTCATCGCCCAGCGCGATATCATTGACTGCATCTTCCGGAAGATGAGCCGCAAAGAACCACGTAAAGTGATCCTGACGGTGATAGCGCCGCGCCCAAGACACTTTGTCAGGTGAAATGTCGATCCCGACCTCTTCCAAAGTTTCGCGCAATGCGCATTCCAGCGCGCTTTCTTCGCCTTCGCGCCCACCACCGGGAAAGTCCCAGAACCCAGGCCAAGGGATGTCAGGTTTGTCGTCGCGCAACACCGTCACCAGACGGTCGCCAACAAAAAGTACGAGCTTAGCGCCCCGATATGTGCTGTCAGTATTTGCCTTAAACGTGATAGTCATGATCCGAACTCTTACAAAAAGCTCCACACCCGAACCGATGCCAGCATTATGTCGTGATTGCCTTGAACAATTTGATAACGCTGTGCGCTGTGCGCGCTGTGGCTCGATGCGCGTCGTTCAGCACACAGAGCTTTTCAGCCTCTCAATAGCGCATATGGATTGCGATGCGTTTTATGCAAGTGTTGAGAAACGCGATAACCCCGATTTGATCGATAAACCTGTGATTATTGGCGGTGGCCGCCGTGGAGTCGTGTCCACAGCCTGTTATGTCGCCCGTATTCGTGGTGTGCGATCCGCAATGCCGATGTTTCAGGCGCTCAAGCTGTGCCCCGACGCAGTGGTCATCAAACCGCGTATGTCGGTCTATGTCGAGGTAAGCCGCGCCATCCGTAAAATGATGGATGAGATGACACCGGACGTAGAGCCGCTGTCGCTGGACGAGGCGTTTATGGATCTGGGTGGTACGGCCAAATTGCATGGGGCGCCGCCTGCCGTGATGCTGGCACGCCTGACCAAACGGATGAAAGACGAATTGGGCATCACCGGATCGATTGGATTGAGCCACAATAAGTTCTTGGCAAAGGTGGCCAGTGATCTGGACAAGCCGCGCGGGTTTTCGGTGATTGGCAAGGCGGAGACGGGTGATTTTCTACAGGACAAGCCTGTGCGTCTGATCTGGGGAATTGGGCCGGTTGCGCAAGAGAGCCTTGAGCGCGCGGGCATTCGAACCTTTACCGACTTGTTGCGATGGGATCAGCAGGACCTCATCGCCCGCTTTGGCAATATGGGGTATCGGCTGTGGCATCTGGCGCGCGGACAGGACCGACGCAAGGTATCTGGCCATGAACCGATGAAAAGCATCAGCAACGAGACCACGTTTTTTGAGGATACCTCGAGCGCGGATATTTTGGATGGGCATCTGTGGCGTCTGGCAGAAAAAGTGTCCGATCGCGCCAAGGCCAAAGATTTGGCGGGACGGGTTGTGACGCTAAAGTTGAAGCGCTCCAACCACAGTTCATTGAGCCGTCGATTGAGTTTGCGCGACGCGACGCAAATGGCGGATGTGTTGTATCGCACCGCACGCGGGCTGTTTGATCAGGTGGGCGATCAGGGGCCGTATCGGCTGATCGGTGTCGGCTTGGCGGATTTGGTGCCTGCCGAGCGTGCGGATTTGTCCGGTGATCTGCTAGATCCGCAGGCGGTGCAGCGCGCCAAAGCCGAGCGCGCCACCGATGAGATACGCAAGAAGTTCGGATCCGAGGCGATCCTGAAAGGTCGCTCGATGCGGTAAAGTTTGCCCGACCAGAGGTTTCGCAAGGACAGATTAATATCCGCACTGATCAACAAGTTAAGTTACTCTTGTGCCACTGGCCAAATTTCTACAAACCCATACTAGGCAATGAGGGATCGCACAGGTTTTGAGCGACATAAGAGGGAAGGCAATTCATGAAACTCCGTAAGCTTGGCACAGATGGTCCCGAAGTAGGCGCCGTTGGATATGGCGCAATGTCGTTCACCAATTTTTACGGGCCGACGTCTGAAGAAGAATCTTTAGCAGTGTTAGATGGTTGCGTAGATTTGGGTGTGAGCCATATCGACACCTCAGACGCCTATGGCATGGGCCATTCGGAGAGTGTCATTGGGGCATGGTTGAAAGCACGCGGTGGGGAAACACCGTTTACGATTGCCTCAAAGGTCGGGATCACGCGCTCTGCTGAGCAACGGTTAAACAATAGTCCTGAGCATATGAGTGCCGCGCTGGACGCAAGCCTGCAGCGGTTGGGCGTTGAGGCCCTTGATCTCTACTATCTGCATCGCTGGGATACACGGTATCCCATCGAAGAGGTGATGGAACGCATGGCGGGCTTTGTCAAAGCGGGCAAGATCAAAGCAGTTGGTCTCTCTGAGATTGCGCCGTCCACCTTACGACGGGCGCATGCGGTACATCCTGTGGCAGCCGTACAATCAGAGTATTCCCTGTCCACCCGCGCGCCTGAACTGGGGCTAAGCCAGACCTGTGCCGAATTGGGGGCGTCACTGGTGGCCTTCTCACCTGTTGGACGCGGGTTGCTGACGGATCACCCGCATCAAGCCGAGAAGATCGCGACTTTGCCGTGGCTGAGTTCTAACCCGCGGTTTATTGAACCTAACCTCAGCGCCAACTTGGACTACAACGCCAAGTTTCGTGCCTTGGCGGCGGATTTGGGCGTGGCAGCGGCTTCGCTGGCGATTGCGTGGGTGTTGAGGCAGGGAGAGCATGTGATGACCATCCCCGGCACGCGCAGTGTGGCGCATTTGCAGGAGTTGGTTGCCGGAGCAGAATTGGAGCTGTCAGACGAAACGTTGGCGGCGATTGAAGCGATTATGCCTGTCGGCTGGGCGCATGGGGATCGCTATTCGGCGGGGCAGTGGGCCGGACCGGAATGCTATTGCTAAGAGATCAGGGGGCCAACGCGGCCCCCTTTTCATGTATTTAGAAAGGCAGGCCGACATAGTTTTCCGCCAGCGAGGTCTGCGCCGCCTCGGAAGAAAACAGATACTCCATGTCGGTCTGTTGCAGGCGGTTGTCATAGTCCGAATTCTCGGGGAAGGTATGCAGCAAGGTGGTCATCCACCAGCTGAAACGCTGTGCTTTCCAGATCCGCGCCAATGCGGTTTCGCTATATGTCTCAAGCCCCGTGTCGTCGCCTTTGTGATAGTGATCCATCAGCGCATGGTAGAGATAGTAGATGTCGCTGGCCGCCGAATTCAGACCGCGCGCACCTGTCGGGGGCACGATATGGGCGGCGTCTCCTGCCAAGAACAGATTTCCATAGCTCATCGGTTCGGCGACAAAGCTGCGCAGCGGCGCGATGCTTTTCTCAATCGAAGGCCCCGTTTCCAGAGCATCCGCCACATCGTCTGGCAGACGCTTTTTCAGCTCGTCCCAGAAAGCATCGTCAGACCAATCCTCGGCGGAATCGGTCAACGGCACCTGAATATAGTAGCGGCTGAGCACCTGTGAACGCAAAGAGCAGAGCGCAAAACCACGTTGGCTTTTGGCGTAGATCAACTCGGGTGAGACCGGTTTGGTGCGGCTCAAAACGCCAAGCCAGCCAAAAGGGTAGACCTTTTCGTATTCTTTCAGAACGTCTTTGGGGATGGATTTGCGGCTGACACCGTGGAACCCGTCGGCCCCAATCACGTAGTCACAATCAATGCGTACAACGTCATCACCGCTGCGGTAGGTGATATAAGGGGCGTCGGATTTCAGATCATAGAGTTTGACGTCTTCCACGTTGTGAATGACCGTCCCTCCCATCTTTTCTCGGGCATCATAAAGATCGCGGGTTAGCTCGGTCTGGCCATAAACCATCACCGAATTGCCGCCCGTATGCGCGGCCAGATCAACGCGGTGTTTTTCGCCATCCTGCGCAATGACAAATCCGTCGTGCAGCTCGCCTTCGGCATCCATCCGTTCACCACAGTTGGCCTCGCGCATCAGTTTGACAAAGCCGTGCTCCAACACGCCCGCGCGGATGCGGCCCAGCACATATTCACGGCTGTGTTTTTCCAACACAACATTGTCGATGCCTTGGATATGTAACAGCTGGCTGAGCATCAATCCCGACGGGCCACCGCCAATGATTCCAACTTTGGTTTTCATGTTCATGATGCCTCTCCTGTCGAACTTGCCCAATTTTAGCGCGTTTTAGATCACAAGGAATGGATACATCCGCTAAAAACTGGTACAAATCGAACATGGATCACGTTCAAAACTTTAACCTCTATGGAGAGATGGATAGCTTTCCGGATGTCTTGCATTGCGAGACCATCCAGGCGCGATCCTTGGTGCATGATTGGGAATTCAATCCGCATCGCCATGCCCGCTTACATCAGTTTTTGTTTATCGATTCAGGCGGAGGCGCGGCAAAGATCGAAAACGACATCCACGTTCTGGCATCGGGCACAATGTTGAACATCCCCGCTGGAGTTGTGCATGGGTTTTCCTTTACCCCTGAAACCACAGGTTGGGTGGTGACTTTGACGTCGGAATTGTTAGAGCAAACCCTGTTGGACAGTGAAGGTGTGCGGCCACAGTTGAAGCAATTTTTCCTTGGCCAAATGAATGAATCCATCCGGACCGTGGTCCTCGCCATTTTTGCAGAATATCCGACACGGTCTTTTGCCCGCGCACATATTTTGCGCAGTCTTTCTAGCGTTTTGGCAGGTCTAATGGCGCGCGCGGTAGCAGCGCAGGGTCCAAATGCCCTGCAACCCGAAAGCACGTTGCAACGTCGGTTCGAAGTGCTGCTGGAACAGGAGTTTTTGAACCACCTGACTGTGGCAGATTATGCAGATAGATTGGGCGTAACCCCAACCCATCTAACACGCGTTTTGCGCCAAGAAACGGGGCTGTCTGCATCCGCCGTAATTGAAACACGAATTCTTCGAGAAGCGCGCCGAAACTTGGCTTTTTCGAACCTAGGGGTTTCCGAGATTGCCTATCAGTTGGGGTTTTCGGATCCGTCGTATTTCAGCCGCGTGTTCAAGCGCGCGGCAGGCGTTTCACCGCGCGCTTTTCGCCAAAACCTGGAGAGCTGATCAGCTCATCGTTTGCTCGATTTTATCCAGCGTTTCCATTGCGGCCAGAACGTCAGTCACACAACCGTTTGGCGTGCGGCCTTCGGTGATGGCGGCGACAAATTCGCGGTCGATCAGCTCGATACCATTGTTGGACACGGCGACATCACTGAGGTCGATCTGATTGTCATACCCGTCATAGAGATCATCATAGCGCGCCAGATAGGTGCCCTTGTCGCAGATATAGCGGAAGTATGTGCCCAGCGGACCGTCGTTGTTAAAGCTGAGAGACAAAGTACAGATCGCGCCGTCGGCGGCCTTCATGCCGATGGACATGTCCATGGCGATGCCCAGATCCGGATGGGCGGGGCCTTGCAGGCCAAAGGCTTCAACCGCTTTGCCACCGGTTTGATATTGGAACAGATCGACAGTGTGACAGGCGTGATGCCACAGCAGGTGATCGGTCCAAGTGCGCGGCTCGCCCTTGGCGTTGGTGTTGGTGCGGCGGAAGAAATAGGTTTGCACATCCATTTGTTGGATTTTCAGCTCGCCTGCGGCGACCTTGTTGTGAATCCATTGGTGGCTAGGGTTAAAGCGACGCACCTGCCCCGCCATGGCGGTCAGGCCGGTTTCTTTTTGTTTGACCACAATGCGCTGGCTGTCTTCCAGACTGTCCGCCATCGGGATTTCGATCAGAACATGTTTGCCAGCGTCCATACAGGCAATCGCCTGATCGGCATGCATTTGGGTGGGGGTGGAGAGGATCACCGCATCCACATCATCGCGCGTGATACATTCTTCAAGTGTAACACCTGCGTGGCCAATGCCGCGCTCGGCGGCCAAGGCTTCGATTTTTGCTTTTGTCGGCCCCATGATCGATGTCACTTCGACACCATCAATTGCCGCCAATGCATCCAGATGTTTCAGCCCAAACGCGCCATAAGCGCCAGCAACACAAATTCTCATAGCCAAATGTCCTTTTGATGCCCAATGGCGAGTCCTTGGGATTCTCCTAACATTCCCTGCCATGAAGCGGGAATTCAAATACAGTTGTCGCTATTGGTTTTTGTTATTTCGCTGGTTTCGTTCGCATCTAGCTCCGGCCCTTTTTGGGACCATTTCGCATCAAACCAACCGCTCGACGCGAAGGTTTTCAAATTCACCTTGATCGCGACAAAGAGCGTTTGGTCGTTAGGCTAACGCAAATGCGGTAGATGCTTCACTTGTTAAATATCCCTTTTTATTCAGGCCCAAAAATTTGCCTGAGAAGTCAAACAGCGCCATTTTAGGATGCATTTTCGCAGGTTAGCGAAGTCAGAGCGGCTGTGGTGACGCCAATTTCGGGGTGCCATCAGCATCATTATCACGGCAGCTATAGCAAAAACAAATCCTCACCCACGGTATTCGAAATGGTCATAGAGGATGTAGGTTCGTACACCTTGATAAAACTTATAAAACCAAAAAAGGCTTAGACCAATGGGTGAGAAAAAGACTGCTCTTGTCATCTCGGCACACGCTGCGGATTTCGTTTGGCGCTGTGGTGGGGCCATCGCCTTGCATCAGGACCTTGGCTATGAGGTCACGGTCGCTTGCCTGTCATATGGCGAGCGCGGTGAAAGTGCCAAACTGTGGAAACAGGAAGGTATGACGCTGGATCGGGTCAAGAAAGCCCGACAAGAGGAAGCCTCGGCCGCCGCAGAGGCACTGGGTGTGCATGACATCCGTTTTCTCGATCTTGGGGATTATCCGCTGCGACTGGACCGTGATGCGCAGGATCAGATGGTGGATATCATCCGCGACGTGCAGCCCAAATGGATGATGAGCCATTCGCGTTGGGACCCTTACAACACGGACCATATGAACACGACGCAGTTTGCGCTGGAATGTCGGATGATCGCGCAAGCTTGGGGTCATAACCCCGGTGAGAAAGTGCTGGGTGCGCCACAGCTCTATCTGTTTGAGCCACATCAGACCGAGCAGATGGGGTGGAAACCCAATGTGTTTCTCGACATCACCTCGGTTTGGGACAAGAAGCGCGCGGCGATTGAATGCATGCAGGGTCAGGAACACCTGTGGAATTTCTATACCAATGTGGCCGAGAACCGCGGCAACCATTTCCGTCGCAATTCAGGTGGCATGGCGGGTGGACGCAAGGCGGAATACGCGGAAGGTTTTGAGATGATCTTTCCGCAGACAGTGGATGAGCTGGTATGAGCTATCCGGTTGGCACACAGGGCGTTGTTGTCCAGAATATCGACCGCGCAGATCAGGCCGTTATCGACGGGTTGGCCGCGTGCGGCGTGGCCACGGTGCACGAAGCGCAGGGCCGCAAAGGCTTGCTGGCGGATTACATGCGCCCGATTTTTTCAGGCGCGCGGGTGGCGGCCAGTGCAGTGACGATTTCAGCACCACCTTGTGACAACTGGATGATCCATGTGGCGATCGAGCAGCTGCAGGCGGGTGACATTCTGGTGCTGGCACCGACTTCGCCCAGCAATGCGGGCTATTTTGGCGATTTGCTGGCGACCTCGGCCAAGGTGCGCGGCTGTCGCGGGCTGGTGATTGATGCTGGTGTGCGTGATGTGCGTGATCTGACCGAGATGGATTTTCCGGTCTGGTCCAAGGCAATTTATGCCCAAGGCACCATCAAGGAAACGCTCGGCTCGGTGAACGTGCCGGTGGTCTGTGCCGATGCGTTGATCCACCCCAGCGACGTGATTGTCGCCGATGATGACGGTGTCTGTGTGGTGCGCCGCGAAGAAGCTGCAGACGTGCTGGAAAAGGCACGTGCGCGCGAGGCTAATGAGAGCGCCAAACGGGCACGGTTTGAGGCAGGAGAGCTGGGGCTGGACATCTATGACATGCGCGGGCGGCTGGCTGAGAAAGGTCTAAAGTATGTCTGACGGCGTGCGCTGTATGTGGATGCGGGGTGGCACGTCCAAAGGCGGGTATTTTCTGCGCGACGCGTTACCTACGGATACAGCAGCGCGCGATGCGTTTTTACTGCGCGCCATGGGTTCACCCGATCCGCGCCAGATTGACGGGATGGGCGGGGCGGACCCGCTAACCTCCAAGGTGGCGGTGGTGCAAAAATCCAACCGCGATGGCGTGGATGTGGACTATCTGTTTCTGCAGGTGTTTGTGGATCAGGCGATTGTCACCGATGCGCAGAACTGTGGCAATATCCTTGCCGGTGTGGCCCCCTTTGCGATTGAGCGTGGCTTGGTGCCAGCCCAAGACGGTGAAACCCCCGTAACAGTCTACATGGAAAACACCGGACAGATCGCGGTTGCGCGTGTGCAAACACCGGACAGTCAGGTCAGTTATGACGGCGCGGCCAAAATCGACGGGGTTCCTGGCAGTTCGGCGGCGGTGCCAATCGCATTCAAAGACACCGCAGGCTCAAGCTGCGGCGCTTTGCTGCCTAGTGGAAATGCCCGTGATGTGGTTGAAGGCATCGAGGTGACGATGATTGACAACGGCATGCCCTGTGTGGTGCTGCGCGCATCGGATATGGGAATTTCAGGCGACGAAGACCCTGCGACGCTGGAAGCGGATGAGGTTTTGCGCGGCAAGCTGGAAGCGATCCGGCTGGCCTGTGGGCCGAGGATGAATTTGGGCGATGTGACCCAGAAATCCGTGCCCAAAATGACAATGGTCAGCGCCCCCAAGGCGGGCGGTGCTATTTCGACACGGACCTTTATTCCGCACCGCTGTCACAAGACCATTGGTGTGCTGGGGGCTGTCAGCGTGGCGACGGCCTGTTTGCTCAAGGGCAGCCCTGCCAACGAGTTGGCACAGGTCGGGAGCGGCTCAAACCGCGAGTTGGCGATTGAGCACCCAACCGGCGAGATGACCGTAGTAGCGGACATAAATGATGCAGGCGACGTTGAGAGCGCCGCGATTTTGCGCACGGCGCGCAAATTGATGGACGGAGAGATTTTCGCATGAGTGAGCTGCAAAAAATGGACGCGGATTGGCTGGAATTTCATCCCAACCCCAAAACGCCGGACTTTAAATTGCCAGAGGGCGCGGTGGATGCGCATTGTCACGTCTTTGGTCCTACGCCACAATTCCCCTTTGCGCCCGAGCGGAAATACACGCCGTGCAATGCGGGCAAAGACCAGCTTTATGCGCTGCGCGATCATCTGGGATTTGCGCGCAATGTGATTGTGCAAGCGACCTGTCACGGCAAAGACAACCGCGCCATGGTGGATGCCTGCCGCAGCGCCGGTGATCTGGCGCGCGGGATTGCCTCGGTGGGTGCAGACATCACAGAAAGTGAGATTGCCGAAATGCACGACGCTGGCGTGCGCGGCGTGCGCTTTAACTTTGTCAAACGTCTGGTGGATGCGACGCCCAAAGAGGTGTTTCTGGAAATTGCCAAGAAGATCAAAAGCTTTGGCTGGCACATCGTGGTCTATTTTGAGGCCGCCGATCTGGAAGAGCTCGCGCCGTTTCTTGCACAGTTGCCAACCACCATTGTGGTGGATCACATGGGACGGCCGGATGTGGCCAAAGGTGTGGCGCACCCCGACTTTCAACGCTTTATCAAACTGATGGAAGACCATGGCAACATCTGGTCCAAGGTCACCTGCCCCGAGCGGTTGAGCGAGCAAGGCCCACCCTATGACGACGTGGTGCCATTCTGTGCGGAAATCGTAAAACGCTTTCCGGATCGAGTGCTCTGGGGCACCGATTGGCCGCATCCGAATATGAAATCACACATGCCTGATGATGGCGCGCTGGTGGATTATATCCCGCGCATTGCCCCCACACCCGAACTGCAACGAAAGCTGTTGGTAGACAATCCGATGCGGCTCTACTGGGCCTGAAAACGAACTCTCGAAACGCGCAAACTCGAGGAGGAACTCTCATGGATCAACCGAGCCATGACTATCATATCGAAATACCTGGCACGACGATCTTTGACGGCAAAATGGCGATGAAAGGCTATGCGCTCAACAAGATGTGTTACGCCTTTAATAAGGCTGTAAATCGCGACGCGTTCAAGGCGGACGAAGAAGGATTTATGAAAGAATACGGGCTGAATGAGCAGCAGAAGCAGGCCATTCGCGACCGAAATATTCTGGCGATGATCGAGGCGGGTGGCAATATCTACTATCTTGCCAAGCTGGCCGGTATTTTCAAGTTGGGCGTTCAGGATGTGGGTGGTCTGCAAACAGGCAGGACCACAGAGGAATTCCAACAACATCTTCTGGATCAGGCGTAGGGAGGGCATATCATGGCTAAAATTCTGGGCGGCATCACCACGTCGCATATCCCCGCTGTTGGCAACGCCATTCAACACGAGCTGCAAGACGATCCCTATTGGAAACCGTTCTTTGACGGATATCCCAAGGTGCATCAGTGGATCAAAGACAACAAACCTGATGTGGTTGTGAATATCTACAACGACCACGGGTTGGGGTTTTTCCTCAATCAGATGCCGACCTTTGCCATCGGGGCCGCGCATGAATACAAAAACGAGGACGAAGGCTGGGGCTTGCCGGAGCTGGACCCCTTCCCCGGTCATCCCGAGCTGAGCTGGCACATCATCGAGAGCATGGTGGCCGATGAGTTTGACATCACCTCATGTCAGGAACTGCCGGTGGATCACGGGTTTGTGGTGCCGATGCAGCTGTTCTGGCCCGGGGCCCCGCATAATCCGGACATGCCCCGCGCGATCCCGATTTCAGCCAACACAGTGCAGCATCCCATTCCAACGCTGAAACGTGCATTGGACTTTGGCAAGGCGCTGCGCAAGGGCATTGAGAGCTTCCCTGAAGATCTAAAGGTGGTGGTGCTGGGCACAGGTGGATTGAGCCATCAGCTGGACGGTGAACGGGCGGGCTTTATCAACAAAGAGTTCGATCAGCATTGTCTTGAGAACATCGCGCATAATCCTGAAGTGTTGACCAAGATCACCCGCATGGAACTGGTGGAAAAGGCCGGTGCACAGGGGACCGAGTTCCTGATGTGGATGATGATGCGTGGCGCGCTGGGTGACAATGTAACCGAGCTAACACGCAACTATCACATTCCAATCTCCAACACGGCGGCGGGCACGTTGTTGCTGGAATGTGCATAAAGTAAGGACGTCTTGGACGGTGGCACTTGCCCGCCGTCTGAGCCCGCTATTCGGCGGCTAAGGGCAGACTGTCATCGCGCCGGCCAATGGCGGCAATCGAGCGGATCGCCCCTTTGATACGCTCATGAAAATGCTCAAACTCTGGCAACGGCTCGATGCGGGCCTCATCCATATAGAGCGAGCGGTCGATTTCGATCTGAATGGCATGCTGTTTGCGCGCGGGGCGGCCGTAATGCTGGGTCACATAGGCGCCGGCGAAAGGCGTGTTGCGCGACACCACAAAGCCTTGGGCAACAAAGGCGGCTTCGACTTGATCGACGATCTCAAGATGGGCGGCGGCTCCAAAACGGTCTCCGATCACAATCTCAGGGAGCTTGCCACCAGCCCTCAGCGCGCCCTCCACCGCCTCACGCGGCATAGAGTGGCAATCGATCAGAATCGCCTGACCAAATTGTGAATGAGATTCAGCCAAAAGCCGTAAAAGGGCCGCATGATAGGGCCGCCAATAAGTATCGATTCGCAAATTGGCCTCTTTTAGAGGCATTTTCCCACTATATATCGCTTGCCCATTTGCCACCACACGCGGAATCACGCCAAGGCCAGAGGCGACTCGGGGATTGTGTCCTGTGCGGCGCACGCCTTGGATAAGGGCTGGGTCCAGCTCGTCCGCAGAGCGGTTCAAATCCAGAAAAGCACGTGGTGCTGTGGCCACCAGAAACGGAGCGCCCTCATCCGAAGCACTTGAAAACAGCTTATCTACAAAGGCATCCTCTGAGGAGCGAATGGAATGCGCATTCAAAAGCGAGCGGCGCACAAACCATTCCGGATAGTCACATCCGCTGTGCGGAGACGCGAACACAACAGATGACAATCGCTCTTGTGGCGCAGAAATCCTATAGGCTTTTTGTGGCATCTTCTCTCCCGTTCAAAAAAAATATAGCAATAAAAAGATATCCCCCGAAAGCCCTTGATCCCCTTTAAGACTCGGAATATAGAAGCCGCCACTGGCGCGATTTTTTCGCGCCCCCTTTAATTGGGGGCCGAGATTCGCAAAGGTTCGTGGGCGATTAGCTCAGCGGTAGAGCACTTCGTTGACATCGAAGGGGTCACAAGTTCGATCCTTGTATCGCCCACCACGAAATTCACCGCTCTGATCCTGATCAGGGCAAACAAAAACCCCGAGGCGCATGCCGCGCCGCGAAAAGAGGACAATGACATGAAAGTCAAAAACTCGCTCCGTTCGCTCAAGAACCGGCACCGCGACTGCCGCATTGTGCGCCGCAAGGGCCGTGTTTACGTGATCAACAAGACTCAGCCACGCTTTAAAGCGCGTCAGGGCTAAATCGCCCGGTCTTGAATGACACAAAAATATGAAAGCCGCCCTAAGGGGCGGCTTTTTTCTTTTGTGTAGCTCAGTTTCCAGAAACACGTCACAAAAAGGCCCGCCGACAAAGTGACGGCGGGCCTTAAGACGATACCTTCGCCTTTCGAGCGTTCAACCTAGATGTCGTTTTGCCACATCCACTCGAGATATGCGTGAACTTGCTCTTCTTCTTCAGGGCTCAAGTCAATGAACAGCATTTGAATAACTGCACTCCCGAGAACTTGTTGGATTCTAGGGAGAGTCACACCTTGGATGTAAGGCGCTCCCAATTCAGGGGTACCTTTTGCATCCATGCCGTGACAGGACGCACACCCAACGCCACCTGCGGTTTCTTCAAAGATGATCTTTCCAGCCGCAACCATGTCTTCGTCAAGTTCCATGGCAGTGACAGTACCAGCGGCGCAAGCCAGAGCTGATGCTGCGATAATCGCACCAAGAGTTTTCTTCATTTTTTGGTCTTTCTGTGAGTCTGGTTTGTTTCCGAAAAAATCGTCCCAGGACATAAACTGGCTTTCCTCACTCAAACATCCGAATGGGGAAACACATGGTCCAAGCGCGTGGAGACCCCATATCTGTTGGAGAAAGAACATAAGGATTTCCTGAGACGATAGAGTTGTACCGACAGCCCATAGGCTGCCGGACGCGGATTATTTTTTCGAGATCAGTTCATCATCCGGGCAGCGGCTTTATCGCGCACTATCTGCTGCATCTCTTTGGACTTTGGTCCGCCTTGGTCAGACATCAACTCGCCGGTGAAGTCAGGGTTGTAGCGTACAAAGGCACCAGAGTGCGTGTCACCGCCGTTTGGCGTCGGGATGTAGGCTGTGGACTCAAATGTGTTCAAATCCAAAACTGTGGTTTCCCAACCTTTCATGGCAGAAATCCACATCTCGTTACGCTTTGGATCGGGGTGCAACATGATATGGTCAACTGACGCCGCAGATCCTCCCAACACGACAGGTTGCTGACGCAGACCTGCATAGGGGATCATTTGATCCGTTTGCAAGATACCGACTACACGACCCTGATTGTGCGTACCTTCGCCTTTGCCGTTGATGACCAACATGCTTTCGTCCCAGTTCAGGGCGATGCCGTAGGGGCCACCAACACCGGCCGCAGCGTTTTTGACGATCTTGAAGGAATCGTTGTCGATTTTGTAGATACGGCTGCCGTTCGAGTCCGCCACATAGGTATATTTGCCGTCCATCGTATGCGTAATGCCGATCGGGTGACTACCTGTTCCCAGAACTGTCTGCACGCCGCCTGTCGTCAGATTCACGCGAGCAACACCGGCCATTGGAGAGGTGCTGTTGCGGATCTGAGGAGACCCAACCGAGGTATAAACATAGTTACAATCAGCCGAAGGCGTGGTGAACGGGTGACCCATTTGCTGAACGTCTTCAAAAGTAATCGCGCGTTCGACGCGGTTGTTGTCATCCGGGTTCAGGATGTGGTGCGGCCCACCGTCAGCACCGTAACCCCACATGGCGATTACACGCTGTTGACCATCGTCGGTTGTGCAGGCCTGAATGTGGTGCAAGTGCTGCGAACGCTGCGCACCACGATAGTTCATCTGCTGTTTGAACAGCTTGTCGATTTTGAGGGTACGCATGTTTACGACAGCCAAGAAGCCGGTTTGACGTACTTCGCCGCGTGTCCGTTCGGCCCAGCCGACATAGGCCCACTGGCCGTCAGGTGACACGCCAAGACCGTGCGGCCCGCGCGAAATCTGATAGTGATGCTCAGATTGCGACCCAATGAAAGTTGCTACGTTTTCATGCGTGTTCGCATCAACAATGTGGAATCCCGCAAAGCTTCCGTCGATTGCGCGATCTGGGTTGGCGTTTTCATGAGACTCAGATGTCACATAAACTAACGGGTGTTTTTCGGCATCCCATACATCGGGACCAGAGGAGTCAAATTCAGCAACCAGTTGAAGGTGCCCGCGAACAGCTTCGTCTGTGGCCCAATCGGAATTCTCTGCCGCGGCAACTGCTTCGGCGAATTCAGGTGTATCCATAAAGGACGCTTGAGCGCCCGTAGACATAGAAACCGAGAAGGCCAAGATGGACGCCACACTAACAATAGCGCGCTTGGATTTAGTCATGTATTTCTCCATTCAGGTGAGCTTTGCGCTCTTTTTTATTCGGCATTATTTTTGTGCCGATGGAGAACATGTAGGTACGATGATTTCACACAATATTGATGCAAATCAAATTTCCGTTGGTCGATTTAGATTTGCACCGCAGTCTGATTGAATTTTTTCAATTATGAATCATAAGGCACGTATTTTTGGTCTAATATCAATAACTTAAAAATCGCCCACTCCATAAAGGGAAGATTTATCATAAATAAATTTAGTAATTTAATATTGCGAAATCCCGCCAATAAGAGAGAATTGTAGCAATTGTATGCTCGCAAGTGTGCGGCATAGTTTCACGGGTGTTTCTGATAAACTTCCGAATTGATTACTGAGTACGCAATGTAGCTTTTAAATGAGTATTTGGATCACTCATATTTACGCTGGTCCTCAATTACGATTCCGTCTTTCGGCAAGCTTCCGGGCGCAACGATCTGAACCACGCCTTTAAGTTTCAGCGCGTCGGTCACCGAACGCCCATAGGCGTCTGCATCCTCATGCGTACTCTCGATTTGCACAGTCATCACATCCATCTCACCAGAGCGCGTGGCGATCACGCGCGCCTTGGAGATTTCATCGTGTTTGGCCACGAGGGCCGCAACCTGCTCGGGGCGGACAAACATACCTTTGATCTTGGCGGTTTGGTCGGCACGACCCATCCAACCTTTGATACGCATGTTGGTCCGCCCACAGGGGCTTTGCCCAGGGAGGATGGCGGAGAGGTCGCCAGTGGCAAAGCGGATAAGCGGATAATCAGGGTTGAGAGAGGTGACAACAACTTCGCCAACTTCACCCGGAGCAACGGGGATGCCTGTGCCGGGTGTCACGATTTCAACAATCACACCTTCGTCGATGATCATACCTTCCATGGCATCAGATTCATAAGCAATCGAGCCGAGATCAGCAGTGCCATAGCCTTGCAAGCAGGTGATACCGCGATCCGCGTATTCCTGACGCAAGGATGGGAACAGCGCACCGCCACCGACCGTGGCCTTGGTGATCTTGAGCCGCTCACCCATTTCGTCCGCCTTATCAAGGATGATCTTGAGGTAATCCGGTGTGCCAGCATAGGCCGTGGTGCCGATGTCAGCAGCAGCCCGCACTTGCATTTCGGTCTGACCTACCCCCGCGGGGAGCACCTTGGCACCGACTGCGCGTGCGCCGCTTTCAAACATCATGCCAGCTGGCGTGAGGTGGTAGGAGAAGCAGTTCTGCACGATGTCGTCAGCCCCGATACCAACCGCATGCAGCACGCGGCCAAAGCGGAACCAATCGTGGCTTGCGCCCCCGGGCTCATAAATCGGACCGGGGGATTGAAAGACATGCACGAGGTTGGGGTTCGCCATATGGGCAAAGCCCCCCAGTGGTGCGTTGGCTTTTTGGGCGGCGCCAATTTCGGATTTGCGCAACACCGGCAAGCCGGCCAAGGCGGCGGTGCTCGTGATCGTTGCAGCGTTCACATCTGTGAGCGACGCCGCATATCCAGACAGCAGGGCAGCGCGGGCAATTTGGGCGGGCAAGGCCGCGGCGAGGTCTGTCTCACGCTGATCCGCAGAACGGGTCTCCAGTGCGTCAAAATACCGGCTCATGGCGCCTTCCTTTTTCTTGTCTCTGGCCGCGTGGTGCTGCGCGGGGTCCAATGTATCGCAACCGATGGGTCGCAGGGATCAATCCCGGTCCCGAGGAACCGAAGCAAAGCCACAGAATGCGGCGGGTGTTCAGGGGTGGAGCGGCGGCGCGATTAATGAGACGCCGCGCGTCTCCGGTTTAGCTGAGCCAGCGTTTGCGGCGACGATAGGACCGCACATCGCGGAAGGATTTACGGCCCTCCTCGGACATGCCCAGATAGAATTCTTTCACATCCGGGTTTTCGCGCAGATCAGCGGCAGGGCCATCCATCACCACACGACCGGATTCAAGGATGTAGCCGTAATGCGCAAAGCGCAGAGCGACGTTGGTGTTCTGTTCCGCCAGCAAGAAGGTTGCGCCTTCTTTTTCGTTGAGATCTTTGACAATCGTAAAGATCTCTTCGACCAGCTGAGGTGCAAGGCCCATCGACGGCTCATCCAGCAGAATGGTTTCGGGACGGCTCATCAAAGCGCGGCCAATGGCGACCATCTGTTGCTCACCACCGGACGTATATCCGGCCTGTGATTTGCGGCGTTCTTTCAGACGCGGGAAATAGGTGTAAACCATTTCAAGATCTTGGTTGATCTCACCGCTGGACACTCCGCGCGTATAGGCGCCAGTCAACAGGTTTTCTTCCACCGTGAGGTGTTCAAAACAATGACGGCCTTCCATCACCTGAATAACACCTGATTTCACCATCGCCGCAGGATCAAGACCCTTGGTATTGCTACCACGATAGGTGATGCTGCCTTTGGTGACTTCGCCACGCTCGGAATGCAGCAGGTTGGAAACCGCCTTGAGCGTCGTGGTTTTGCCTGCGCCGTTGCCACCCAGCAGCGCAGTAATGCCGCCCTTGGGCACGGAAAGGCTTACGCCTTTGAGCACGAGGATCACGTGATTGTAGATCACCTCGATATTGTTGACCTCCAGAAGGGTCTCTTGGGTCTGGCCAGCGTCAAGCATATGCGTTGTCTTTCTTGTCGAGTTTGGCGGTGTGCTGGCCAGAAAGCCCGGCCAGCACAGAGTTCAAAAGCTTAGTTGCAGCTCTCGGCGATGTTGTTCTCGGCAGCATAAGCAGCAGAGTCTTCGGCGATCAAGGCACCAATGACGTCCATATCTGTTGGCTTATAGTCCGAGATCATTGACCAAGTCTGGCTTGCAGCATCCCACTGGGTCACACCCACAAGGCCAGGGCCACCGTGGTTGTCACAGGAAACGTTGAAGCTTGGGCCAAAGTTGGGCATGCCCAAAGAAACCATTTTGGCTTCGTCGATCATCAGAGCTTCCATACCATCGCGCATTTGGCCCGAGGTGATGTCGGCAACACCATGCATTTCCTGAGCTGTTTTTGCAGCTTCGGCGGCGAGCATTGCAGCGTACATGCCGCGGTTATAGAGAACATTGCCGATCTGATCGCCAGCACCAGCAGCTTTGCCTGCATCAACAACGTATTTCTGGATGTCGTCAAAAACAGGGAACTCACGGCCCACATTGTGGAATGTCAGCGCTTTGTAGCCATTGGCCTTGTCGCCAGCGGACAGAACATCATGCTCTGCACCAGACCACCAGATGCCGATGAAGTTTTCCATTGGGAAGCGGATGTTGGCAGCTTCCTGAATGGCAACCTGGTTCATCACACCCCAGCCCCACATCAGAACGAAGTCAGGCTTTTCGCGGCGGATTTGCAGCCACTGTGATTTCTGCTCCTGACCTGGGTGGTCAACAGGCAGCAATGTCAGGTCATAGCCGTGCTTCTTCTGTAGCTCTTCCAAGGTGCGGATTGGCTCTTTGCCGTAAGCAGAGTTGTGATAGACTAGCGCAATTTTCTTGCCCTTGAGGTCGTCACCATTGGTTTCCAGCAGGTAGTTGATCGCGCCGGATGCACCGTTCCAGTAGTTGCCTGGATAGTTGAACACGTGGCTGAACACTTTGCCGTTGGCAGCAGATGTACGGCCATAGCCCATCGAGTGGATAGGAATGTCATCCGCAGTGGCTTTGGGGATCAGCTGATAGGTGATGCCTGTGGACAGCGGTTGATACACCAGAGCGCCTTCGCCTTTGGTGGCTTCATAGCATTCCACACCTTTTTGGGTGTTATAGCCGGTTTCACATTCGATCATGTTGATCGGAACGCCACCGATGCCGCCGTCGCGCTCGTTAAGCAGTGTGAAATAGTCAGCATAGCCGTCTGCGAACGGGATACCGCCAGCAGCATATGGACCGGTGCGGTAGCTGAGTGATGGGAACACGAGGTCTGCCATCACTGGCGCTGCGGCCATTACGGCACCTACGGCCATCGTTACGAGTTTCAATTTCATCGGGTTTATCCTCCCTTGGTTTTTCCGACGTCGCCGTGCCACCTCCCCGTGGCTTGGCATTTGTTTGGTTATGGCCCCGCCTTAGTGTGGGAAGGGCCACAGCCGTAGTTTCTCCTTAGCCACGCGCCACAATTGCGCGAGGCCATGGGGTTCTGCGATCAGGAAGGTCACAATCAGCGCCCCCACGATCAGGAATTCAAAATGTGCGGCGGTATCTGTCGGCCAGCCAAGACCGCCCACCAGCACGTTTTTCAGCAAGACCGGCATCAGAACCAAGAAGGCCGCGCCAGCGAATGAACCAAAGATCGAGCCCAGACCCCCGATGATGATCATAAAGAGCACCAAGAACGACTGGTTGATGCCAAAGGCTTCGCCAACTTCCACCGCGCCGAGATAGACCGAGAAGAACAGAGCGCCTGCAACACCGATAAAGAACGAGCTAACCGCAAAGGCCGAGAGTTTCGCCTTGAGCGGGTTCACCCCGATGATTTCAGCAGCGATATCCATGTCGCGAATGGCCATCCATTTGCGCCCCTGCATGCCGCGCGTCAGATTGCGGGCAATCACTGCGCAAATCGTCAGGATAACAAGACAGAACAGGTAAGGTGCCCATGCTGTGGTGTTGGGACCAGTCACTTCGAGGCCGAACAATGTGCGCTCGGGGGCGGAGATCTGGCCAGAAGCTGAGTAGTTGTAGAACCACGGCACGCGGTTAAACAGCCACACGAGGAAGAACTGCGCCGCCAGTGTAGCCACCGCCAGATAGAAGCCTTTGATGCGCAGCGAAGGCAGACCAAAGAGAACACCAACCCCTGCGGTCACACCACCAGCCAGCAACACGTGGATGAAGATGTTGATCTCGGGAAATGACGTCATCAGCTTGTAGCAGGCGTATGCCCCCACAGCCATGAACCCCCCAGTGCCCAGTGACACCTGCCCGCAGTAGCCGACAAGGATGTTCAGGCCGATTGCCGCGATCGAATA
This sequence comes from Rhodobacteraceae bacterium Alg231-30, assembly GCA_900143615.1. Classification (GTDB taxonomy): domain Bacteria; phylum Pseudomonadota; class Alphaproteobacteria; order Rhodobacterales; family Rhodobacteraceae; genus Shimia. The sequence continues at coordinate 989,926 of FREU01000002.1, read as the reverse complement.
GATCAGGAACGGCAAGAAGATCGCGTTGACCCAGTAGTCGTTAATCAGAAACGGGATCACCGCAAATGCGACGAATAGTACAAAGTAGTAACGGTAGCGATCAAATTTGATCGGGAACGTCTGGTTGTCATCGGCGTAGTTCGTTTTGAAGTCGCCGGCCTCACGGTAGAACATTACTGGTTCTCCCCATCATAGTCTTGTTCAAGATGCGTCCGGTCAGCCCGGTTCGGTTTCTTTGCGTACCCGATGGCTTCGGAATGCCGCACCAATTTGAGATAGGCCCAGATGCCAACCGCCGCCCCCAGTGCCGCGAGAATCGCGGCGGTTGTCATTTGCCCGCTTTGGCCATCGGCTGAGAGCGCGAGGTATCCAAAGGCCCAAAAGCCGGACCAGGCGATGACATTGAGAATGGCGATCAGCTTGGGCATGGCGTTACACCCTCTCGATGATTTTCTCGCCAAACAGCCCTTGGGGGCGGAAGACGAGGAAGATCAGCGCCAGAACATAAGCGAACCAGTTTTCGGTTGCGCCGCCGATGTAAGGACCGACGGAGAATTCAAACAGTTTCTCACCCACACCGATGATCAACCCGCCGACAATCGCGCCGGGGATCGAGGTGAAGCCGCCCAGCATCAGAACCGGCAAGGCTTTGAGTGCGATCAGAGACAGCGAGAACTGCACGCCGGATTTGGCGCCCCACATGATGCCAGCAACCAGCGCCACAAACCCAGCCACCGACCAGACCATGACCCAGATGAAGTTCAGCGAAATGCCAACTGACAGCGCAGCCTGGTGATCATCCGCCACAGCGCGCATGGCGCGGCCTTGTTTGGTGTACTGGCTGAACAGCACCAGAACCACCACCAGAATAGCCGCGATGAACGTGGCGATAATATCAAGCCGGTCGAGGAAGAAGCCGTAGAAGTTCTCGTTTCCAAAGCCCAGCCATTGGGTGTTTTCCTCAATCCAGAAGCTACCGCCTTGGGGCAGACCCACGTTGAGGGTTTTGATGTCAGACCCCCACATCAGGTCGCCAAAACCTTCGAGGAAATAGGCCAGACCGATAGTCGCCATGAACAGAATGATCGGTTCCTGATTGACCAGATGGCGGAACACAAATTTCTGCACGGCCCATGCTAGGAAGACCATGACCACCATTGTCAGCAGGATCGCCAAAAACGCAGGCACGTGCCAGCCAAAGTGGTGCAGCTCGGTGCCAAACATCGCGTTGATCAGATGGGCAAAGGGAATTTGCCCCTCCATGATGCCGACAAGCGTGAGCGCCGCAAACAGCGCCATCACACCTTGGGCATAGTTAAAGATGCCAGAGGCCTTGTAGATCAGAACAAAGCCCAGCGCGACGAGGGCATAAAGCACCCCAGCCATCAGGCCGTTCAGCACAACCTCGGTGCCGTATAATAGACTCTCAGGCATTGGCTACGCCTCCGGATTTCATATTGATTTCATAAGGTTGCTTAGTCATGCGCCACCCCCAAATAGGCGTCGATAACCGCCTGGTTGTTGCGCACTTCGCTGGGTGTGCCGTCGCCGATTTTTTTGCCGTAATCCATCACAACCACACGGTCGGACAGATCCATAACCACACCCATGTCGTGTTCGATCAGCGCGATGGTGGTGCCAAATTCGTCATTCATATCGAGGATAAAGCGGCTCATGTCCTCTTTCTCCTCCACATTCATCCCCGCCATCGGCTCGTCCAGAAGCAGGATCGAGGGTTCTGCTGCCAAAGCACGTGCCAGTTCGACGCGTTTTTTCAGACCGTAGGGCAAACGACCCACTGGGGTTTTGCGAATGGCCTGAATTTCGAGGAAGTCGATGATCTTTTCGACCTGCTCGCGGTTGGCGACCTCTTCACGTTCGGCTTTGCCTTTCCAGATCGCCTGAGCAAATAGGCCCGACTGCATCTGGCGCAAACGGCCGGTCATGACGTTGTCCAGCACGGACATGCCTTCAAACAATGCGATGTTCTGGAAGGTGCGCGCGATGCCCTGTTGAGCAACCTCATAAGGTTTCATTGGCGGACGTTTTTTGCCCTTGTACCAAACTTCACCTTCTTGCGGCACATAGAAGCCCGAGATCACGTTCAGCATCGAGGATTTACCCGCCCCGTTGGGACCGATGATAGCGCGGATTTCGCCTTCGCGGATATCAAAAGAGATATCTGTGATCGCCTTCACCCCACCAAAGCGCAGAGTGATGTTTTTCATTTCCATCACCGTGGGACCAATGGTGCGGCCGTCTTCGGTGACATAGCTGTCTTGGCTCATATCGTTCATTCTGCTGCCACCTTGCTGGCCACTGGCGCCACCGCAGCGTCACGCAATTCAAGCGTGGCACTAATGCTGCCCTTGCGGCCGTCTTCATAGGTCACTTCTGTATTGGTCGAGATTGTGGAGGAGCCGTCATAAAGCGCATCCACAAGGTCCTTGAACTTGTCCGCCACAATCACCCGGCGCACTTTGCGGGTACGGGTCATTTCACCATCATCCGCGTCCAGTTCCTTGTGCAGAACCAGGAAACGGTGGATTTGACAGCCTGCCAGCATTGGATCTTCTGCAACCGATTTGTTAACCGCTTCCACATGGCCCTGAATGCTATCGAGCACTTTGGGGTGTCCCGCCAGTTCCTGATAAGACGCATAGGCGATGTTGTTACGCTCGGCCCAGTTGCCCACAGCGGACAGATCGATGTTGATGAAAGCGACGCAGCGGTCTTTGCCGTTGCCAAACAACACTGCCTCCAGAATGTCGGGATAGAACTTGAGTTTGTTCTCGACATATTTGGGGGCAAACATGTTGCCGTCGGCCATTTTACCAACGTCTTTGGCACGGTCGATGATGCGCAGATGGCCAGAACCTTCTTCAAAGAAGCCAGCGTCACCTGTGGCAACCCACCCTTCAGCGTCTTTGGTGGACGCCGTAGATTCAGGGTTTTTGTAGTATTCTACAAAGGTCCCGGGGCTGCGGTAGAAGATTTCGCCGTTGTCAGCGATTTTGATTTCCACATCAGGGCTTGGCACGCCCACAGTGTCCGCGCGCACTTCACCATCTGGCTGCGCGGTGATGAACACGGTGGCTTCGGTCTGACCATAAAGCTGCTTCAGGTTGATGCCGAGCGAGCGGTAGAATTCAAAAATCTCCGGCCCAATCGCTTCACCCGCTGTATAACCAACCCGCACGCGGCCAAAGCCAAGTGTGTCTTTGAGCGGCCCAAACACCAGCATGTCGCCAAGCTTGTATTTCAGGCGATCCATTGCCCCGACAGGTTTGCCATCAAGAATGTCGCCGCCAACCTTTTTGGCGTGCTCCATAAAGTGGTGGAACATGCGCCGCTTGAGTTTTCCTGCGTCTTCCATGCGGATCATCACGCTGGTCAGCTGGGTTTCAAACACCCGCGGCGGCGCAAAGTAATAGGTAGGGCCAATCTCGCGCAGATCGGTCATCATCGTGTCTGCCGATTCAGGGCAGTTCACGCAGAAACCTGTCCAATAAGCTTGGCCAATAGAGAAGATAAAGTCGCCAACCCAAGCCATTGGCAGATAGGCGAGGATTTCTTCGCCTGCGCCAAGGTTGTCAAACTCTGAAGAATTCTTCGCACTTTCAATCACGTTGCGATTGGAAAGCACCACACCCTTGGGCTTACCGGTCGTACCAGAGGTATACAGCATAACGCAGGTGCTGTCGTAATTCAGCTTGGCGCGGCGGGCATTCAGGTCTTCGATCCACTCATAGTAAGACGCACGGCCTTGCTCCTGGATGTCGACAAACCGATGTAGCTGGTGGTGGTCATATTTGCGCAAGCCACGCTGATCGATATAGATCATGTGCTCAAACTGATGCAGCTTGTCTTGGATGTCGATAATCTTATCGACCTGTTCTTGGTCCTCGACGATCGCATATTTGGCGCCGCAATGGCCCAGAATATACTCCATCTCATCGGCAGCACTATCGTTATAGACAGGCACTGGAATGGCGCCAACCGACTGAGCAGCTACCATAGACCAGTAAAAATAGGGTCGATTACGTCCGATCACGGCGACAAAGTCACCTTCGGCCACGCCCAGATTGATCATGCCAAGCGCAAGCGCTTCAATTTCTTTTTCCGTGTCTGCCCAAGTCCAGCTCTGCCAGATGCCGAACTCTTTCTCACGATATGCGTCTTTGTTAGCATACTGCGTGGCGTTACGCTGCAAGAGCGCCGGAATGGATACAAATCCACCCGCCGCCTGTGACGACTTTGCCAAATTTCTTTCCTCCCATGCGCTCATCTTTGTGAGCCGAATCCGCATTCGCGATTCTTCACCTGATTAGGTGCGCCTTTCACTCTGTTGGTCAACTTTTTCCTGAACATTTCCCAAACCTTACGAATTGTAACAGGGTGAAGTTCGGGCTTTTAGCCTCGTGAAAGCGGTGCTAGCCCTAGAAAGGAAGGAGACAAAAATGGATCACCGCGGCAGCACAGCGCAAGCTATGACAATTGCCGGCCTGAACTTGATCAAACAGGCCCTTTCGATTTACGACAGTGACCTGAAATTGGTGGTGGCCAACGCTCGTTTCCGTGAAATGTTTTCCATTCCGCGCCATTTGTCTCAACCCGGCGCACCGTTTTCCGAGACCATTCGATTTTTGATTGAGAACGGTGAATACGGGGAAATTGCTGACGCCGACAAGGAAGCCTTTATCAAGGAACGTGTTGAACGTGCTCTTGATTTTGAACCGCATTACTTTGAGCGACGTCGCGCGGACGGGCGCTGGGTGAGTGTCGAAGGATCACCGTTGCCCGAGGGTGGCTGGGTCGCGGTCTACACCGACATCACCTCGACCAAACGGCAGGAAACATTGCTGCGTGGCCGCTCGGAAGAGTTGTCTGATCAACTGCTGCAACACGCCGAAGAGCTGTCAGCGACCAACCGCGAACTTGAGTCTACGGTGAACGCTTTAGGTGAGGTAAAGCGGCAGCTGACCGAGAGCGAAGCGCGCATGCGACTGACGGCGGAAATGATGCCTGCCCATATCGCCCATGTTGGCCCCGACAGGCTATATACCTATTCCAACCGCCGTCTGAGTTCGGTGATTCCCGGCCGTCCTTCCAATATCGTGGGCATGCATATGCGCGATGCTTTGGGGGAGAGCGCCTATCGTGCGATCAAACCCCATATGGAGCGCGCCTTTAGCGGAAAACCATCGGTGTTTGAATTCAACGAACACCCCAGCACACGCCGTATTCGCGTGGCCTTTACCCCAGATGACAACGCAGGCCCCAAGCGGGGTGTCTATGTTTTATCCATGGATATCACCGAAGAAACCCAGACCCGTGTAGCGCTGCAACAAACCCGTCGCCGCGAAATTGCCGCGATGATGACCAGCGGTCTGGCACATGATTTTTCCAACCTTCTAACCATCATTCTGGGGACGCAGGGCAAGCTGGAAAAGATGGAGTTGCCCCAGCCCGCACGCGACTTGATCGATGTGACGCTGAGCGCGGCGCGACGGGGTGGCATGCTGTTGAACCGATTGGCAGATGTCACGGGGCATCGTGCCCCCAAGTTGGCGCCAACCGACATGGGCAACTTTATCTCGGATCTGGAAACCTTGGCCAAACCTACACTGGAAGGCCGCGCGCAGCTTATCCTTGAGAACACCATCCCCGACGGGTTGCTGATGATCGATCCGGCAATGCTGCAGGATACTCTGGTCAACCTGTTGCTGAACGCGCGCGATGCTTGCGGTGAGGACGGGACGATCATGTTGATTGCCGAACTGGTGCAAGAGACGTGGGTTCAACTCACTGTGCGCGACACAGGTTCTGGGTTTTCCGAGGAGGCATTACAGCACGCTCTGGATCCGTTCTTTACCACCAAAGGCTCTGAAGGATCAGGGCTGGGCCTCGCCATGGTCTACGACATGACCAAATTGGCCGGTGGAGATGTGCGCATTGGGAACACCGAGACCGGCGGACAAGTTGTCGTGCGCCTGCCCCTGCGCCGTGCCGCGCGACACAGCACACCGGGATTGGCATTGTTGGTTGAGGACAACCCCGAATTGCGTGGTTTGATCCGAGACATGCTGACCGGCATGAAACACACGGTCATAGAAGCCGCCAGTGTAGATGAAGCGCGTGTTTTGCTGGAACAAGTGCCTGACATCCGAATGGTTCTGTCTGACATCAAGCTGGAAGGCGACGCCACAGGAGTCGATTTGATCACCTCTTTGGACGGTGACTCATTACCATCTTACTTGATGACCAGCTTGCCTCAGACCGACCCGCTCTATATCGAAGGGGCGGCGCGTGCACCGATCCTGCCAAAACCGTTCACCGCCGAGCAGCTAGACCATTTCCTGCACCCAAAGGAGGGCTGATATGACCGCGCCTCTAGTCACAATCCTGGACGACGAACCCGAAATCCGCACCATTCTAGCGGATGCGTTGGAAGACGCCGGATTTCGCACGATGGGCTTCTCGCGGGCCACCGAGTTTGAAGCGGCGTTGAAATCAACCACGCCTGACGTCTGCCTTGTAGACCTTGGTTTACCCGACAAGGACGGGCTGACGTTGGTGCATCGTCTGGCGCTTGAACTTGGCGCGGCGGTGATTATCATTTCCGGTCGCGCACAGGTGCAGGACCGCATCACAGGGCTCGAACTGGGGGCGGATGACTATATCATCAAACCGTTTGATCCCACCGAAGTTGTCGCCCGCGTGCGTGCGCGCCTGCGCAAGGACCGCGCAGCCGCACCCAGCAGCGCCAACACCGCGCAGTTCAATGGCTGGACCGCGTTTTTTGACCGCTATGTACTGGAAAATGACAACGGTGAAGAAACCACATTTAGCCATGCAGAAGGCGAGGTGTTGCGCCTGTTTCTGGAGAGCCCCAAGCGCCTGATCAGCCGCGCGCAGATGCAAGAAATGCTCGGCGGGGCGGCGGGTGAAAGCTTTGATCGCGCCATGGATGTGCGGATTTCGCGGCTGCGCACCAAACTGTGTGAAGATCCAAAAAATCCGCGCCTCATCAAGACGATATATGGCGCAGGTTATATCTTTTTGGGCGATGTTAGTTGGGTTTGACACTCCATTTGACGCACCCCAATATCTAGATCAAAACCTCGCAAATACACAAAATGTAGCCAAGCCCGCATAAATCAGGTAGTCTATCCCAAAGCGGGCACGGACCCGAAGAGGTCAAGCCGCCCTTTATTGAGGAGGACGAGGGACTTGAGCACTCTTGAATTCTACACTGCACTTTCGGCACTTTGGATCGCCATTGCGTGGCTCCCGTATATTTTGGATCGCATACTGGTGCGCGGCATGATCGCGGCACTTGGAAACTATAGCGAAGATGCGGTGCCGCAATCAGCTTGGGCCCAGCGCGCCAAACGGGCACATACCGTGGCGGTTGAAGCCTATGTCGCTTTTGCGCCGCTGGCGGTTATGGCGATGATCCGTATGCCGGACGACGCATATGCTGGTACATTGGCGATGACCTTCTTCATCGGTATCTTTGCCCATTACATTATCTACATGCTCGGGATCATCATCCTGCGCACGCTGGCCTTTGCGCTGGCCGCATTCTCCACCCTCGGACTGGCGCTACATGTTTTAGGCGTCACATAAAAACACTCACGGATCACTCCCGCCTGCCCCGCAGACCAGAGTTTTGGCTGCGGGGCATTTTTTCGGCAAATCGGGACTTATCTCACGAATTCCGCGCGACGCTCACGAAACGACGGCACCAACATGTCCCGAAACGCTTTCACACGCGCAGATGGCCAGACGTCTGGATGCCCAACACCCCAAATATCCATGTAGCTTCGCGGCGCAAGCGCGGGCACCTGAAACAAACCAGGTGTTGTACGCCCCAAAAACATCGGCATCCGCACCACGCCCAATCCCGCAACTGCGGCGCCTAACATCGCAGCCATGTCATTGCAGGTCATTACAACTCTAGAATTCGGGTAGGTTTCCAATGCCCCCATAGGTACCTGCGCGAAACGTTCATAAACAATCCAGTCAACCACCACCTCTGGGCCTTGCGCGAGCTTTTCCGCCCATTGAGGGGCTGCGAAACTTGCCGTGTCTTGTGCGGCCAGCCTCAGTCCTGTGAGAGAGTCCCCAGGTGATGCACTAATGCGCACGGCGAAATCCGCCTCACGCCGCGTTAGATCCATCACTTCATTTGAAGCCTTGAGGTGCAAATTGACGTCAGGGTGCGATGATACAAATCGCTCAATCACCGGAGCAATGAAAGGCCCGATCAACAACTGCGGCGCAGTCACAACCAAAGCACCAGACAGGCGTTGATCCACTCCCTGCAACTCACGCATCAGGGAGAGTTCGTGAAGCTCCATTTCGGCTGCCTGCTTCGCAACCCGAAGCCCCGCATCGGTGGCAACATAGCCGTCCGCCAGACGTTCAAATAAAATCAAGTCCAGCGCGCGCTCTGCCCGCGCAATACGGCGTGCCACCGTGGTGTAATTCACACCCAAAGCTGCGCCCGCCGCCGCCAAAGACCCACCCCGCACCACATGCAGGACTGTTTTGAGATCAGACCATTGTGCTCCCATACATGCGTTATTGCATATCTAATGTGCATATCCACGCGTTTTCGCAATCGTCGGTAAAGCCTACGCTTAAAACACACAGTCACAGGAAGACATTCATGATCTATGCATTCGCCAAACTCACCGTCACAAACCCCGACGCTCTAGCACAATATCGCGACCTAGCGGGTCCCGCGCTTGCCCGCCACGGCGGCAAAGTTGAACACGCCAGCGGCAACACCGTTGTGCTGGACGGCAATCCGGATTTGCCCGATGTCGCGGCCATTTTGTCCTTTCCTGATCGCGCAAGCGCGCAGGCTTGGATAGAGGATCCCGACCTTGCCGACATTCACGCCCTGCGCCGCAGCGCAGGCGGGTCTGACATTGTGCTACTGGGTTAACCAAGCGCCTCATCAAGTGAACGGCCCTATTGCGCGGTGATTCGCCCTGCATTAGGGTTATTCTATGGCACAGTGTATTTTGTATAAGCCATCGGCCAAGTCCGGCCCGCGCTATTACCGTGTAGAGATAGCGATGAACCTGTTTGAAGAGGTCTCTGTTTTACGGGAATGGGGCATCGCAGGGGGTCAGGGACGCTCGATGATCAATCTGTTTGGCAACCTGCGCGAGGCATCGACTGCCGCAGATGATTTCCGCAATCGCGCCCTCACCCGCGGCTATCATCGCAGCTAGTTGGTCAAGCGTGCAACGGCACCTGCCAAGACCTGTAATCCACTGACAAGGTCGGCTTCATTGGTGTCTTCGGCAAAATCATGGCTGATCCCTCCGATAGAGGGCACAAACAGCATCGCCACCGGCATATGCAGGGACACATTGGTAGCGTCATGTAGCGCGCCGGACGGCATCTCGCGCCAACGCCCCGGTGTTACGGCTTCGGAAGCCTCACATAACGCATTGCGCAGACGCGCGTCCATTGCCACAGGCTCAAGCCCAAACAGATCGCCAAACCGCAGCTCCAAACCGCTTTCGGCCGCCACATCACCGGCCAGTTGGCGAATGATATCCTCCATCACCTCCAATCGCTCTGTGGAGGCATCGCGCCATTGCATCGAAAACGTCACCTGACCAGGCACGATCGAGCTGGCATTGGGGTGCAGGTTGACATGTCCAATCGTCCAGACAGTTGCAGGTGACACGATGTCTTCAAAGGCTGCATTCAAACGCGTGTTGAATTCACTCAAGGCCTGAAAGGCATCTTTACGCATATGCATTGGCGTGGTGCCCGCGTGGTTTTGCTCGCCTTTGAAACTGATCCGCATATCGCGAATGCCAACGATGTCTGTGACCACGCCGATGGTCTCATCCGTCGCATCCAGCCATGGCCCCTGCTCGATATGCATCTCGATAAATCCGGTGAACTGGCTAGGTTCAATCCATGTGCCCGCCATATGTGCCATGCGCCCGCGCGCCTCGGCAAAAGTCACACCGTCGCGATCCATGAACCCGTCCGCCGTCTCAAGAGACACGGCTCCGGACCAGATCGTGCTACCGGTTGTCACCCCAAAACGCCCCTCTTCGTCCTGAAATGACACCACCGACACCGCTGGCCCGCCGGCTTCCTTGGCTGCGCGCGCAATCTCAAGGGCTGCGATCACCCCAAGCGCACCATCCAGCCAGCCGCCCTCGGGTTGGCTATCAGAATGGGATCCCAATAGAATCGACGGACCCTCCGCCAGCCCCCAAACCGACCCCACGGGATCCACCTGGACACGCAATCCGGCAGCATCCATCTGATCCATCAACCATTCGCGCGCCGCGATATCCTCATCGGAGAACGCCGGACGCACCACGCCCTTGCCAACACCCGAAGCGCCAAAACTGCGCAGCTTATGCAAATCGTTCAGGAAACGGTCAGGGTTGATCATGGCTCTTCTCCGATCTTTTTGGTGCCCAAAATACCTCCGCCGGAGGCATCCGCAATCACAACCCGCACCACCTCTGAAAATTCCAACGCCCCAGCGCGTAAAAGCGCTCAAGCTCCCTTTCCCCAACAGCCGTCTTCGCTTAGTCATTGCGTCACTGCAATGAAAGGGTCCTCCATGCCGCATATCACATTGGTTCGCCACGGTCAGGCCAATACCCATGCCCGCGATGAAGTCAGCTATGACAAGCTGTCAGATCTTGGCCACCAGCAGGCCCGCTGGCTCGGTGGACATATGCAGGCCTCGGGGGAGCAATTCCAACGGGTCTATTGCGGCACAATGCAACGGCATGTGGAAACGGCGACGTCCATGGGCGCGGACACGCACGCCGACATTCTGCGCGATGCAAGGTTGAACGAATTTGCCTACTTTACCCTGTCCCAACTCATGCAGGAGCAACATGGAGTTTCTGTGCCGACCGAGCGCGAGGGCTTCGTGGCACATTTACCCGCTGTTCTGGGCGCATGGGAACGTGGTGAAATTGAAGGTGCGCCGGAAACACATGACGCATTTGCAAATCGAGTGCGTGACGCGATGGCCGAAATTGCCGCTGGTCAGGGGCGCGCATTGGTTGTGACGTCTGGTGGTTTGATCGGGACTGTGTTGCGCCAGACCTTGTCGTTGGACGTATCCGGCTGGTCTCAGATGTGTTTGGCGATCATGAACACATCGGTACATCGGTGGCAGATGGTTCTGGGAAAACCCCTGTTGACCCAGTTCAACAGTGTGGCGCATTTGGAAACGCCTGAGCGCCACCACGCGCAAACGCACCTTTAATCAAACAATTTGGAGGTGGCTTAGGCCGCCTAATCCGCGTGGTCGCGATGCACATATTTGCAATCGCAATAGGGACATTCGACCCAACCATGCTCATTCGGAATCTGCAACCAGACACGCGGATGGCCGAGCGCGCCTTCGCCGCCGTCACAGGCCACGCGGTAAGTGTCTACGATTTTGGTTTCAGGCGCTTGAATCGTCATGTCACGCACATCCTCTGCAGGTCATAATCTTTTTTGGCGCAACGATCCGGTTGTCGTTTCGCCTTTCTTTGGTTAGGGCGAATATGATTGATAGACGGTCCGGGAGCAAGTGCAGCTATGACGCAGAACGCCATTGAAATTCGCGGCTTAAAAAAGACCTATCAGGGCGGCAAGCACGAACCCGAGAAACACGCCCTCAAAGGCATTGATCTGAACATCCCTGCCGGATCGATCTTTGGATTACTTGGGCCAAATGGTGCTGGAAAGTCCACTATGATCAACATCATGGCGGGTTTGGTCAAAAAGACCGAGGGCAGCGTCCAAATCTGGGGCTTTGATCAGGACGAGAATCCGCGCCAGTCCCGCGCCGCAATTGGGGTGATGCCGCAAGAACTCAATCTTGATCCGTTTTTTACCCCGCGCGGCGCACTAGAGGTTCAGGCCGGACTGTATGGCGTGCCCAAATCCCAGCGCCGCAGCGACGAAATCCTAGCGATGGTTGGCCTGTCTGACAAAGCCGAAGCATATGCGCGCACGCTCTCGGGCGGGATGCGACGACGGCTGCTTTTGGGCAAAGCGCTTGTGCACCACCCCCAAATTCTGGTGCTGGATGAACCCACTGCCGGAGTGGACATCGAATTGCGCCAAATGCTTTGGACCAATATCCGAAAACTGAATGCCGATCGCGGTATGACCATCATTCTGACAACACATTATTTGGAAGAAGCCGAAGAGATGTGCGACGAGATCGCAATCATAAACCATGGCGAGCTGGTTGCGCAGGATAGCACCGCCAATCTGTTGGGCCAAATCGACGCCAAGTGCATCGTGATTGAGCCCTCCGAACCAATCAAGACACTGCCGCAAGGCGTTGGCATCGAAGTGACGCAGCGCGATGGCGGCGCAATTGCTCTGACCTATCGGGCCGACCAAACCACGGCTGAGGATGTGCTAAGAGCCGTTCATGAAGCTGGCATCGCCATTCGGGACGTCAAAACCGAACAGGCCGATCTGGAAGATGTTTTTTTGGAGCTAACCCGCTCAAATTAGCAGTTTTAGCCGCACTCTATGCGAAGCTGATAGCAGTTATTGCGCGATGAACGAACATGTACATATTCGACATCTTGATGCGCCAGAATGCTCTGAGCTACTTGCGAAACTCGTGATTGGGCCACGACGGCTCCGGTGCCATAGACGATACGTTGATCTGCGTTATACCCTTTGAGCAGATAGTCCGGAGATGTCCGCAGAATGTCTGGGACGTCCGTGCGGCTTGCGGGTGGTTCACACGTTTGCGCACACAGAAAACTGGACCTGTCTCTGCATAGGGGGGCAATTGGTCAAATGGTCGATAGGCCAAAACCAACATCGCGGCACCCTCTGGAATTTCCTTGAGGCAATGGCGACATGGATTTCCCGCACCGTCTGACACATGCGTTTCGCAAAGTTGACCGTTTGCATCCAGACTACCGGATTGCAATGCGCGGGCGATTTCGGTTGGCATGGCGATGAATTGCAACATTTTCTATCCTTACATTTTGAGGACAGAGTGTTGGTTAAATCGCACGCAGACGACCCGTTTCATGCGCAAAGCAGCAGGCTTAGTCGGCAAACAGGTGGTCAGCGCGCGCTATGTTTTCTGCGGTATGGTCGGGCACTGTCAAAAACTTGCTCAAAGCGGCAACATGTTCGGAGACATCGTCGCTTTCCCGCATCCTGCCAAAATTCTCGAACTCGGCATCCCGAATGCGGTCACTTTCATTGAGCATGTCACGTCGAATGGTGGGCAGGAGCCGCTCAAGCGTATCCTGTGGCGTCTGTTCACCTGCGAGCCCGATCCGCATCGCGTGGCCGGTTAGGTATTCGTCAGAAAACTCACACTGTATTTCCAGCATCCGTGTCGTGGAGCGATCGCCAAAAAAGTCCTGCATCAAGTCCATCGCAGAGGGGTCAAGGCACACCACCAAACGGTTGGTGTCGTAATAGTCAAACAACATCCGCATCAAGGCACGGCGGTGGCGGGTGCGTTTCTCCAAGGTGGATTGAATACCCCCCAGATCCGGCAGAGGCGTGCTCTCTTCATTAAACAGATAGGCAATTGCCGGAATGTTGGATTCTTGTGAGATTTTATCCAGCAGACGTTTGGCGACGTGCCATTTCTTGCACACCAGCAGCATCAATTCACGATCTCGCCCTAGCGTGCTCTCGGTTTCCCAGAACCGGCTGGCAAAGCGTTTGCCTTGTCGGCCGCGACTGGTGAGGAATTTAAACAGGCTTGGACCTTCGGCGGAAATCTGAAAATTCACACCGGTCTCGGTGTAAAGCTGACCCAGTCGCTCTTTCAGTTCCAACGCTTCGGGGCTGATCTTGCGCGCAAACAGATAATCCTGACTGAGCAGCAGATCGTAGTGGTCGTTATAAAACGTCAGCGGCATGCCATAGTCAGAAAACATCAAGAAGGTCAGCGTACGGGTACGGATTTGGTCTGACGGCACAAGATGACGCACGATGGTCTGAAAAAAAGTTTCGTCTGGTATCCATGTGGTGCGGAAGAACCGCATCACATCGCGGCGCTGGTCGCAGAAATGCAACACAGCCTCAACCGTTTCACGTCGCAGACACCACCACTGCGACCCAATCATAATCTGCAAATCTGCCGGAATTTCGCGGGTTAGACCAAAGCGGCGCTGGAAATTGAAAGATGCGTTAAACCGCCGCTTTTGAGTGCGTTCGTTAAACCAGTGACGATAGATCAGGCGTTCGGCCTTCATGCCAGTTTTGATCCAGTCGCTCTCGAAATAATCAAAACTCTCGATAAAATCGACGTCGTTGTCATCCAAGTAATTGTGGATGTACTCCGATGTTTTGATCACCATACAGTCCCCTGACACCATGTAGAAATGGGTCGCCCTTGGGAAAGCTTGGATAGCTGACTGCACCGCATACAAAGTTGCCTGAACCAGAGACCATTCACCCCAACCACATTTGATGCGTTTATGCGCAAAAGTCACATTGGGATTGTCCCCCAATGCATCCTCAATCATCTGAAAATGCGCCGGATTTGCACGCGCATCAAAATGTATGGAAATAAAATCACCAGTGGCGGTCAGGCGTTCAGCCTGCATAATAATAGCTTGAGGGTCCTTGTGGCACAGAAGGATATACGCGATTCGTGCCATTTCCGTACTGTTGCCCCTGCTATTGTCTTGACTGTAGACGTATTTATTGACGAAGACGCGTTGAATAAACAGGTATTATTTGTTTTTTTAAACCACGAAAGACCGCACCCGAGTTTACGGACAGGCGGCGAATGGGAGGCAGGGCCATGGGATTTCCGGGAACCTGGATGACGGAGAGCGAAAGTCTTGTGTACCGAGTGGTGCCCAAATGCGCTTGCTCGACAATTGGACAAATCTTGTATTACTCCGATCACGGAGTGTTTTTTGACGGCGATATTCATGACGCCAAATCTGGCCTGCACAAATGGTCGATGGAGGAAAGCCAACCGCTGATCACGAAAAACGTACAGCAACACCAGTCATACTCGTTCACATGTGTGCGCAATCCCTACACCCGCATTCTCAGTTCGTTTTTTGACAAAATCTGTGGCATCCAGCGCAACGGAAACCGCTACCGCGGAAATCTCGTGCCGATGTTGATCCAAAAGTACGGCATTGAAGTCGGCGGTGAGGACGGCAAACAAGAGTTTGACCAAATTCAGAGCTTCCGTCGCTTTCTGCTTTTTGCACGCGACACCATTCGCTGGCGGCGCCCGATGGACCCCGACATCCACTGGTCGGCCATGTCAGGGCACGTGTCGACCTTCATCGTGAACGGCGGCAATTATAACAAGATTTTTTGGACCGAGCAGTTCAACGACGGCATGCAAGAGGTGCTCAGCCAAGTTGAAACGCCGCATTCGATTGATCTGGAAACCATTCCGCGCTTCAACGAATCCGAAGGCCACGGCCCCAAGCGGGCGCATCCTGTCGAAGACTATTTCGACGATCTGTCGATGCATTTGGTACTGGAAATCTACAAGCGCGACTTTGATTTGTTTAAGTATGATTTCGAAAACCCCGGCAACAAGTTACCGATAGGGGAAATTGATCTGGACGAGGTGCACGCCAAACTGGGGGACTAAAGCGGGCTCGTGTAATTAGTGTGGATCGCCAAATTTCATGTGAAGCAGGGGGTAGGGGCGGCCGCGATCGTCGGTCTCAGATCGTCCTGTCACGTGAAACCCCATAGCTTCATAAAACCCTACCGCCTGAGCGTTTTGTGCATTTACGTCGGTTGTAAGACTAGGATGCAGCGTCAAGGCATGGCGCACCAATTTACGGCCAACGCCCGTGCCTCGGCTCGCTGGGTCAACAAACAGCGCCTCCATGTGTCCTTTGTGGAGAAACATGAACGCTGTCGCACGGTCAAAGGCGTCCACGGATAGCCAAAGCGGTGCGGAGGGCAGGAAGTCTCTGACTTGTTTCTCGATTTCCACACGATCCTCTGATGTTAGAGAATCATGCGTTGCGTCTACCGCGTCACACACCAGATTTCGACGACCCTGTCGCCGTCGCGGGGCGTGGATTTGCGCAGAGTTAACATTGGGGACCTACTTTAGCGGTTGGCTTTTCATCGAGCTGAATGTGGGCACCTACCAAGCTATGTACAAGGGGCGGCATCTGGTCCGCCCCCTAACTTCAAAGATCGTGCGTTTATTGGCGTGAAACCAGTTTCCACCCCCCGTTTTCAACCACCGAGATGACAACCTCGTCAGCGCCCTGATGGTCGCTTGCCGAATACGAAATCTGCGCATCGGTTAGCTCATCCATGTAGTCCAGAGACTCCATGGCGGCGATGAACCCCTCGTGAGTCAGATCAGGCCCCGCAGCCTCAAGAGCACGCACCAACGTATCTGCCGCAGAATACCCCAGCATGGCAAAGCCACTGGCCGGTTGGTCATATTTCGCTTTGTAATCCGCGATGAACTTTCCGGGCACCGGATCGGCGGCGCGAGAATAAAGGTCTACCCAACCTGCGGAGGCAAATAGCCCGTCGGTGACACCACCGGGCACCATGGCTACCGGCTCAAGGAAACCAGCGGACGTGTTGAGGAACTTCACATCCGTCCAGCCCAGTTTTTTGGCGGTACCCACAACGGTGATGCCCTGACGCACACCTAGCGCCAAAACAACGACATCACATTCGGCGGCCTTGAGTTTGGTCAGTGAGCCAACAAAGTCCAACTCGTCCGGCTTATGGGTGGTCTCGCCCGAGAAAGCCAATCCCAGCGTTGCAGCCACGTCTTTGGCAGAATCCGAAATCTCTTTGCCAAAATCAGACGGGATATACATCGAGCAAATTTCTTCTGATCCAAACTCGCCCGCCAGATAGGTCACACCCGCCTGAACTTGATCCCAGTAGGAAGAGAAGCCGACAAATTTGTTATCCATCGGATCTTGCAACATCTGACGCGCCGCCGACAGCGGGCCGACATTGGGAATACCTTTGGGATCCAGTAGTTTGAAACCCGCCGTGTTCATCGGCGTTCCAAGACTTAGCAGCATGGCAAAGACACGGTCTTTGTTCAGCAGTTTGTTGTATCCCTGCATTGCGCGCGGAATCTGATAGCCATTGTCTTCGACCACAAAGCGGATGTTGCGGCCATGTACGCCGCCAGCGGCATTAGCCTCTTCAAACCGCATGTTGGCACCGTTAACAGCCGGCACACCCACAGCGGCAAAGATGCCGGATAGATCATTGACCGATCCGATCACCACTTCGTCGTCACTTACCCCTTGGGTGTCCGCGCTGGCGCATGTTGCCAGTGCAATTGCTCCTGCCGCCATGGCGGCCGTCAGATGTTTCATATTTTCCTCCCGATTTTACGTGGTCTCCCGCCACATGACTTTAAGCTTAGTACATTTCCTCAATTAGTCCTGAATGTTTCTTCTCAACAAAGCTGCGCTTGAGCTTCATGGTTGCGGTCAGCTCGTCGTCCTCGGCTGTCAGCAACACGTTTATCAGGCGAAAATCCTTAATCTGCTCGACCCGCGCGAAATCAGTATTCACGGCGTCAACTTCGCTTTTGATTAGGTCCACCACATCTTGGGATGCGCAAAGTGAGGCAAAATCCGAAAACGGAACCTTGCGCTCCTGTGCATATTTTTCGACGTTTTCCTGATCGATCATAATCAGACACGTCAGATATTTTCGCCGATCCCCGATAACCACAGCGTCCGAAATATAATGGCTGAATTTCAAGCGGCTTTCGATTTCGGCGGGGGTGATATTTTTCCCACCAGCCGTGATGATAATGTCTTTGAGCCGTCCGGTAATGGTGACAAAGCCATCCTCGTCCAGATGCCCGACATCACCGGTTCTGAGCCACCCATCTTCGGTAAAGGTCTCGGCGGTTTTCTCATTATTGCGCCAATAGCCTTGGAAGGAATTCAGCCCGTAGGTCTGAATTTCACCATCCTGAGCAATACGCACTTGCGCTCCGGGCACAGGTTTTCCAACCGTGCCCAGCTTGTTGTCATCCGGCAGGTTGATCGCACACAGACCGGAATTTTCGGTCATGCCATACCCTTCCAGCAATCGCACCCCAATCGCCCAGTACCAGCGGATCAGCTCTGGAGAGATCGGTGCCGCGCCTGTTCCGCCGCGACGCATTCGATCCATACCCAGCATCCGGCGCAAGTTCTTGAGAACAAGAAAATCCCAAACCGCATAGTTCAGCGCGACATGCACAGGCACCGATTTGCGCGCCAACTGATAATCTGCTCGTTTCAAGCCCGCGCGCACCGCCATGCCAAACGCCATGCGCCCGATGGGGGTGGCTTCCTGCGCCAGAACTAAAACCCGCGAATAGATCTTCTCCCAAACGCGAGGCACCGCCGTGAAGTGGTTTGGAGACACCTCTCGCAGATTATCAAAAACCGTCTCTGGGCTCTCTGCAAAATTCACCACGGACTTTCCCGCAATCGGAAAATAGGCAGACACATCGCGTTCCAAGATATGGCACAGTGGCAGAAAGCAAAGCTGCTCATCGCCGTCATAAGTCGGCAGGGCATGCGCGGCGCAAACCATCGTGCCGACAATGTTTTCTTGTGTCAGCATCGCACCCTTGGGCATGCCGGTCGTACCGGAAGTGTAGATCAACAGCCCCGTATCTTCAGGCCGCGTTTTGGCAATTTCAGCTTCAAAAAACCCGTGATTGTCCGCCTCAAAGGCGCGGCCTGTGTCGTAGAGATCTTCCAGAAATACACATTTGTCATGACGCAGATCATGCAGCCCGTCGCGGTCTAGAATAATGACTTTCAGCACCTGCGGCGCTTGGTCTTCGATCTCCAGAAATTTGTCCAACTGTTCGTCGTTTTCCACAAACAGAAAACGGCTGTTGCTGTCGGACAGAAGGTATTGCAGCTGGCTGGCTGAATCCGTCGTGTAAACACCGCTGGCGATCCCGCCAACACATTGAATTCCCAGATCGGCATAAAGCCATTCCTTGCGATCTTCTGAAAGGATCGAGACCACTTCGCCCCGCTCCAACCCCAGCGCGCGCAACCCCAGACCAATCCATTTGGCGTGGTTCCAGTAATCCCGCCAAGTATAACTTCGCCAAATCCCAAGATCTTTTTCACGGTGTGCAGTGCGCGTGGCAAGCTGTTCGCAACGTTTGGCGAATAGCCCGACAACTGTGTTGCAACCTTCGACCAACGCCGGAGATTGACCGGGGGTGGCGCTGACCAACATGCCATTGATTTCGATCTGATCAGACGTTTGAATGTTCATCGCTCGCCCTCCCCTAACGCCATGTTTTCTTACGCTTCCAGCGCCGCTCGCCGCGCGCGCCAACCTCTTGGTGGCCCAGATAAAACGCTTTGATGTCTTCGCTTTCCATCAAGCGGTCCGCGCTGTCGTCCATCACGATGCGCCCGACCTCCATCACATAACCCACGTCGGCCAGCTCCAGCGCGACCTTGGCGTTTTGTTCCACCAACATCATGGTGACGCCTTCATCACGGTTCAGCCGTTTGAGGATGGCAAAAATTTCCTGCACCAGCAGCGGCGACAGCCCCAAAGACGGCTCATCCAGCAGCATAATTTTGGGGCGCAACATCAATCCGCGTCCAATCGCGAGCATCTGCTGCTGCCCGCCCGATAATGTGCCTGCTTCTTGCGCGCGCCGCTCGGCCAATATGGGAAAATAGTCAAACACCATTTGGCGATCTTTTTCGATCTCGGCTTTATCCGAACGTGTGTAAGCCCCAAGATTGAGGTTGTCCTCGACCGTGAGCAAGGGAAAGACCTCGCGCCCCTCGGGCACATGTACAATGCCGCGCTGCACCACTTTGTGAGGCTCCTGTCCCTGGATTTCACGCCCCTCAAACACGATCTGACCTTTCTCCGGGTCCATGATGCCGGAAATGGTTTTCAGCAACGTGGATTTGCCCGCCCCGTTTGCGCCCAGCACGGTCACAACCTGTCCCTTTTCAACCTGAAGAGACACGCCACGAATGGCCATGATGGGGCCGTAAAAGCTCTCGATATTCTGAATGTCCAGCAACACTTCACCCATTATGCCGCCCCCGCGCCCAGATAGGCCTCGATCACCGCCGGATCAGCCTGCACCTGCGCCGGTGTGCCTTCGGCCAGTTTGGCACCATCAGCCAGCGCTAAGACGCGATCACACACGCCCGACACCAGCCCCATGTCATGTTCCACCATCAACACAGTGATGCCCATCTGTTTGCGGATGTCGTCGATCCACCAGCGCATGTCTTGGGTTTCTTCCACGCTTAGCCCGCTGGCAGGTTCATCCAGCAACAATAACCGCGGCCCCGAGGCCAGCGCGCGGCCCAACTCGACCACTTTGCGCACACCATAAGGCAGCCCCGCGATCATCTTGTCGCGATAGGGCTGCAGGTCGAGGAAATCGATGACCTCTTCCACCGCCTCACGATGTTTGCGCTCTTCGCGACGCACCCGCGGGGCAAAGACCATCTCTTCCACTAAAGTTGTGCGCCGGTGTCGATGCCGCCCGACCAACAGGTTTTGCAACACCGTGGCGTGTTCAAACAATTCGATGTTCTGAAAGGTCCGCGCAATGCCAAGGTCAGCCACCGCATCCGCTTTGCGATCCAGCAGGTTTTGACCGTCAAAGGAAATCGATCCCTCGTAGGGCTGATAAAACCGCGAAATCAGGTTGAACACCGTCGACTTGCCTGCACCATTGGGACCGACGATCGCATAAACCTCGCCCTCTTCCACCGAAAAGCTCAGGTCATTCACCGCAACTACGCCGCCAAATTTTAACGTGGCGTTGGCGATCTCTAACAATGGTTTCATCGCAGCCTCTCCGTCTTGAGATAGCTTTTTTGACGCTTGAACATGTCTTTGCGCGCAAAGGGGAACAGTTCGAACCAGATGCGGATTTTCATCCAGCGGCCATAAATACCCATTGGTTCAAACAAGATGAACAGGATCAGGATTGCACCAAACACGCCGGTCTCCAGCCCCGGTATAGCGACCGAGCCGCCGCCAATCAGGTCTTTGCCCATCGATAAGGCTTGCGGCAGAAACGCGACAACCACTGCACCAAAAAACGCACCATGGATGGACCCCAATCCGCCAATCACAATCATCATCAACAGCGTAATCGAGATCACCAGCGAAAATGTCTCGTTGTTAAAGGCACCCGCGTAAAAGCCCATCAAGGCCCCACCCAGCCCGGTGATAGCGCAGGAAATGCCAAAGGCCATCGCCTTGGTGCGAGCGATGTGAATGCCCATCGCTGTGGCGCTGACTTCGCTGTCGCGCACGGCGGCAAAGGCACGGCCCAAGGGCGAGCGCAGGATGTTACGGTAGGCCAGCGTGCACAGGATCGTTATCGCCAGAACCAGCCAATAAAACCGATCCGGCGTGGTCCAACGCTCAATCTCGATACCAAAAATTGTGATCATCGGGGCAAATTTTCCCGACACACCATCTGTAATCGGCGCCATCAAAACGATCACGTCATCCGCAAGGATCGACAGCGCAATCGTGGCGATGGCCAGATAGATACCGTGCATCCGGATCGCAGGAATGGCAATGAGCGTGCCCACGATGCCTGTCAAAATACCGGAAAGAGGAAAAGCGATCAGGAACGGCAGCCCCTGCTCCATAAAGATCACACAGCTATAACATCCCAAGGCCAGAAAGGCCGCATGGCCTAGGCTAGCTTGCCCTGTCTGACCCGTCAGCAACATCAGCCCCAATCCGGCAATCGCCCAGATCAAGACGTTGGTGACTTCGCCAAGGTAGAAATCATCCATGATCCACGGCAATGCGACCGCCACGGCGACCAGTGCTGCATAGACAAGAAAGCTCCACCAATCGGGAAACAGGCGGATGTCATGGTCGTATGAGGTTTTGAAATGTATCCGCATACGCCTCAGACCTTCTTGGTGCGCACTTGCGCAAACAACCCGTGCGGACGGAAGACCAACACAAACAGCAACAGTGCATAAGGCGCGATCTGACTATAGCCTGCCGCCAAATAGCGCGCGGCAAAGGGTTCGATCACGCCGACGATCAACCCGCCCAGCAACGCGCCAGGCAGCGAGCCAAACCCGCCAATTACCGCCGCCGCAAAGGCTTTGATGCCCAGCAACCCCGCATTGGGATCAATCGCGCCTTTAGAGGCAAACAGGATGCCAGCCACTGCCGCCACTGCGCCGGATAATCCCCAGATCATGCCTTGCACGCGCTTGACCGGAATACCCATGAAATAGGCCGCCATCTGGTTTTGGCTAGCCGCCTGCATCGCCAGCCCCAGCTTGGTGCGCTGGAAAAACTGATAGAGGAAAAAGGTCATCAAAACTGTGACCACAATCACCGCGATGTCGGCCATGCCCAAAACAACACCCCCGACATTGAAATCCCCTATCGCCAAAGGACTTTCCAAGGTTTGCGGCTCGTGACTCCAAATCGCGCCAGCAACAAAACGGATCACAAAGCCAAGCGCGATGGTCAATATCACCACCGCTGTCTGGCTCTGACCAAACAGATGGCGCAGAACGAAATAGTCCAGCAGATAGCCCAGCACCGCCATGATGCAAATCGCCAAAGGGGCGGCAAGCCAAAACGGCAGCCCTAGGTAATGTGCGTTTGTCAGTCCAAGGGTAATAAATGCGCCGAGCATCATGAAATCGCCTTGGGCGAAATTCACTTGCTCCGTCGCCTTATAAATCAGCACAAAGCCAAGCGCGATCAGGCCATAAACACAGCCATTCGCAAGCCCGCTGACGAGCAGTTGCAAAACGTCCACTATATCCTCCCCGAGGGTGATCTGTGTCACCCTTCCCTGACACTCAGTCTCGGGGGTGACGCGCAAAGCCGTCAAGCTTTCTGATAACTTGACGCAGATCGCGCCGTTACGTCACAACGCGTTTATCTATCAATGTAAGGGAATTTTGTGAGCAAATCTTCGCATTGAAGGGTCACCATAGGGGGGCCAGCCCCCCGACCGCAAACACGTTTGCGGCGCTCCCCCCGAGGTATTTTTGGCACCAAAAAGCCAATTTACCTAAAATTAGCTCGAATCGCGCAAACTTACTTCGCGGTACAGGCCGAGGGGCCGATGACCGCGCACCGAAAAGTCGCCCGGCCTTTGGCGTAAGCATCGCGTAGTGTCGAACGGCGCTGATAGCTGGGCGCGTCACCAGGCTTTTTGGTGCTCAAAATACCTCCGCCGGAGGCTTCTAAACTCTCGGACTGCGCTGGGGCTTTAAGTTATCCGATCAGACCGTCTTTTCGGAACAGCTCTTTGACATCGGTCTCGGGGCGCGCGCCGTAGTGACTAATGACTTCGGCGGCGGCGATACAACCCATACGGCCGGACACTTCCAGACTTTGGCCAGTTGCGACGCCGTAGAGGAAACCACAGGCGAACTGATCACCGGCGCCAGTGGCATCAACCGGTACAATCTCATTAACCTGCACAACCGCTTTTTCGTCGCCCTGAACCAAAACAACGTCTTGACCGGAGCGGGTACAGACAATCAAACCGCTGTCGTCAGCGGCCTGTTTCAGCGCGCTCTCCAAGTCGGTTTGATACAGCGATTCCCATTCGTGCTGGTTGCCGATCACATAGTCCAACTCACGCACAAGGCGGCGGAAATCGTCACGGTGGCGGTCTACACAAAACGGGTCAGACAGGGCAATCCCGGCCTTGCCACCGCCGTCGCGACACAGCTTGGCAGCGCGTTCAAAGGCTTGTTTGCCTTTGGGCTTGTCGTAGAGATAGCCTTCGAGGAACAACAATTGCGCCTGTCCTGCAACATCATCGGACACATCATCGGGACCGAGCTCGGAAGAAATTCCTAAATAGGTATTCATGGACCGCTCACCATCAGGTGAGACAAAAATCATTGAGCGTGATGTGGGCAATTCGCCTCCAGCCACCGGAGGATTTACAAAATCAGTGCCTTCAGCTTGCATAGATTCTGCATAAAAGCGTCCCAATGCGTCATCGTGCACACGACCGATGAAAGCAGTCGAGAGGCCAAGCGATCCAAGCCCCGCAACCGTATTGGCGACTGAGCCACCTGGGGCCTGGGTACGGTTGGTCATTGCAGCATAGAGCATCTCGCCACGTTCTTTTTCGACCAGCTGCATGATGCCCTTCTGGATGCCCATCAGGTCCAGAAAACTGTCATCTGATTGACTGATCACGTCGACGATGGCGTTGCCGATGCCGACAACCTGATATTGGCTCATAGGTTTTTGTCCTCAAACATGCAGAGATCCCGGATCAGGCAGGTGCCGCACAGCGGTTTGCGTGCCTTACAAACATAACGTCCGTGCAGGATCATCCAGTGGTGACCGTGGTGTTGAAAATCCACGGGGATATTGTCTTCTATAGCGCGCTCAACAGCGACCACATCTTTGCCTGGGCAGACGCCCGAACGGTTTCCGAAACGGAATATATGTGTGTCCACAGCTTGTGATGGATGACCCCACCACATGTTCAAAACCACATTTGCCGTCTTGCGCCCAACACCGGGCAAACTCTCGAGCGCAGCGCGAGAATTGGGCACTTCGCCACCATAATCGTCGACGAGAATTTTGGACAACTTGATGACATTTTTGGCCTTGTTGCGATAAAGCCCGATGGTTTTGATATGTTCAATGAGCTGCTCTTCCCCTAGGTCGAGCATCTTTTGGGGCGTGTCCGCAACTTTGAACAACTCTTTTGTGGCGCGGTTCACGCCCACATCGGTGGCTTGGGCCGACAACGCAACCGCCACAACCAGCGTATAGGCGTTGACGTGATCAAGCTCGCCTTTGGGCTCAGCTTCAGCCGCCTGAAAGCGGCTAAAAATCTCGCGGATCGTGTGATAGTCAAGTTGCTTGGCCATGGGCTCTCTAATGCACAGCGTTGGCTGTGGGAGCAAGCCCTATGGCAACAAGCCGCGCCTGCCTAATCTTTGCGTTGTTGTTTCAGCAACGTTTCAATTTCCCCAAGACGTGCCAGCACCTCATCGCGGTAGGTATCGGTCTGAGCGTCTGCTTCAACATGGTGGGCATCCTGCATCGAGTTCACCACCAGACCCACAACAAGGTTGAGCACCACAAAAGTGGTCAGCAAGATAAACGGCACAAAGAACAGCCATGCAAACGCGTAGGTTTCCATCACTGGACGCACGATGCCCATGGACCAACTTTCGAGCGTCATAATCTGGAACAGTGAATAGCCAGAGCGGCCCAACGTACCAAACCATTCCGGAAAAGAGCTGCCAAACAGTTTGGTCGCCATGACCGCACCGATATAAAAGATCAGCGTCATCAATAGGAACACAGACCCCATTCCGGGCAAGGCATTCAGCAAACCCTCGATCACACGGCGCAGCGACGGCGCGACCGAGATCACGCGTAACAGACGCAATATTCGCAAGGCGCGCAGCACTGACAGCCCTTGGGTAGCAGGTACCAAAGCAATGCCCACAATCAGGAAATCAAATATATTCCATCCATTTCGGAAGAACGCCCAGCGGCGCACATAAAGCTTTGCGAGGATCTCGGTGACAAAGATGGCAAGACAGATATCGTCCAGAATCATCAGCACCGGACCGGCAACGTCCATGATTTGCACCGACGTTTCCATGCCCAGAATTATTGCATTGAACAGGATGACACCCAGGATGGTGTTGCGAAACGCTGAATGATCAATAATCGCTTCGAGGCGGCTGCGAAAGCTCATGAAAAATCTCTATTTTGTCGTCTTGGTTTACTCACGTTCCTCATATGGGCCACAGGCGGGACAGAGGCAACCGCGCCCACAAAGGCGTGACCGTGAAAGTATAGTTCATCACCTCTTACCCAAATTACCCAAATACAGAGTCTTATCGCAAGAAACGGGTCGCCGTAAGTCGGCAGCACGCATAATCTAGCAAGAATTGGCAAGACACAAAGTCACGGAGAATACGCTATGAACGACATGACAGAAGGCTATCATTATCACGTCATGCGCCGTGCTATCGAGTTGATCGATGCCAGCGACGAAGTCCTGTCTTTGGAAGAGCTTGCAGCCGCGATGGATATGAGTCCCGCGCATTTTCAGCGGTTGTTTACAAAGTGGGCGGGTGTGTCCCCAAAGAAATTTCAGCAATATCTTACTTTGGGGCATGCCAAATCGCTCTTGCATGACCACTTTACCACCTTGGAAACCTCAGGCGCCGTTGGCCTGTCCGGATCTGGGCGGCTGCACGACCTGTTTCTGCGGTGGGAAGCCATGAGCCCCGGGGACTACGCGAAGCGTGGCGCAGGGCTAACAATTTATTGGGGCTGGTTTGATAGCCCCTTTGGCCTCAGCCTTGTTATGGGAACCGATAAAGGCATCTGTGGCATTGGCTTTGCTGCTGAAACCGGCGAAGAGGCCGCAATGCAAGACCTTCTGTCGCGCTGGCCCAATGCCACTTTTGTAGAAGACCCCATGTTTTTGCGCCCATGGGTGCTCGCGGCTTTCGCCGCACAAGGTGATGATCATGGAAAAGTACCCGTTTATATGATCGGCTCGTCCCTTCAGATAAAGGTCTGGGAAGCTTTGATGCGCATCCCGTCTGGTCAAGTCTCCACCTACTCGGAAATCGCACGTGTCATCGGCAGCCCGCGCGCGGTGCGTGCGGTCGGTACCGCGGTCGGACGCAATCCCGTCAGCTGGCTTATTCCGTGCCACAGAGCCTTGCGCAAATCCGGTGCTTTAGGGGGATATCATTGGGGCCTGCCAGTGAAACGCGCATTACTCGCCTATGAGGGCGCGCGCGCTGAGGCAGGCGAAAACGCCCAAACCTTGTCGGCTTAACTTTTTTGCGCGTGCCCACTTAGGTCGGCTTCAGCCCAGAAGTCACATAAAAGTGTGCTGCCTCCCCTCGAGGCAGTTCATCCAAAAAGAGAGGTAAGGCCGATCCATCACGGCAAAATGCCTTGAGATTGCGGAATTTTCGAGCGCATCGACCAAGTCCGTCCACGCTTGCGCTTCGGCGTCAATTTGCCGTTTTACCGCCAGAAAGCCTTGGGCATGCAACTTGCATGTCATATACTGGAAAAAACGTCGAAAACGACTTCTACTGAGGCATCGAGATGAAAAAGATTACCCTAGGCCTATGTGCCGTGTCCGTCGCTGGTCTGTCGGCCTGTACTGATCCGGCCTACATGACTGGTTCGCAAGCAGAGCGCGATGAGTATCTGCAAACAAAAACCGGCGCCGTCATCGGTGGTATTTTGGGCGCAGGAGTTGCTGCGGCAACTGACGGCAACGTGCTGGTTGGCGCCGCCGTAGGCGCAGGTGCGGGCGCCATCATTGGCAACCAGCTGGACAAACAGGAAGCCGAACTGCGCCGCGATCTGGGCAACGATGTGATCATCGAAAACACCGGCGACCGCTTGATCGTGACGCTGCCGCAAGATCTTCTCTTTGCTGTCGACAGCTTTGATGTACGTGCGGATTTGCGCTCTGATCTGGCAAACGTGGCAACCAGTTTGAACAAGTACCCAGACACAACTGTGCAGGTCCTTGGCCACACCGATAACACCGGTGCCGCCTCCTACAACCAAACTTTGTCAGAACGCCGTGCGGGCGCTGTCTCAAGCATCCTGATTCAAAACGGCGTGTCCGCCTCACGCGTGCAAACCATTGGCCGTGGCGAAGATCAATCGGTCGCCTCCAACCTGTCACCTGAAGGGCGCGCACAAAACCGGCGTGTGGAAATTGTGATCCTGCCCAACGCTTAAGGCCGTAACACGCCTGAATATGAAAAAGGCGTCGCTTGCTCGCGGCGCCTTTTGCGTTACCAATGTCTCCGATAGTTTGGGGAAGTCAGTTCATGCCACATACACTTTTGGGAATTTCCGGTGCATTGCGCTCGGGATCAACCAACAGCAAACTGCTACGTGAAGCCGCACGTCTCTATGGCGACGCCACATATATCGACGCGGATTTAGACCTGCCGCTTTACGATGGTGACCTTGAGGATGCGTCCGGCATTCCACAAGCCGTAAATTCACTGGTCATGCAGATCGCGCGGGCAGATGCGGTGTTGATTTCAACTCCCGAATACAATGGAGGTGTGACAGGTGTGCTCAAAAATGCGCTCGACTGGATCAGCCGCCACGCAGAAAAGCCGCTGGTCGGCAAACCCGTCGCGGTGATGAGCGCGGCCGCTGGGCGAGCCGGCGGTGTTCGTGCACAAACCATGTTGCGCACTTGTCTCGTGCCCTTCCGCCCGCGCATAGCGTTAGGCTCCGAAGTGGGTATCGCCAGCAGCGGCAGCGCATTTGACGAAAAAGGTCAATTCCTCAGCGAACGCTATGCCGCCTCCCTCGCCGCACTGATGTTGGCTTTGAAAGCCGACGTAGAGCACTAGGACCAAATCCTCCCGCCCTCTTCGCGGCCTGACGGCCGCTGCCAGAGGTTGGGCCCGGCCGGGGCGCTGCCCCGGACCCCGTTTCTTCCAACAGCTCAGGCGATCAAAGTACTAACTTCAATCAAATTGCCGTCGGGATCACGCAGATACAGCGATACAATTGGTCCTTGTGCGCCGGTTCTTTTGACAGGGCCCGCTTCCACCACAATCCCGTTTTCTTCGAAATGCGCCTGCCACGCCTCCAAAGCTGTTTCACTCAGGAAACAGAGATCAGCAGACCCCGCAACAGGCCGCGCCGCTTTAGGGTCAAACTCTTGCCCGACGACATGCAAATTGATCTTTTGCGCTCCGAATTTCAGCGCCCAGCGCTGGCTTCCGTCTGCAGGCGAAAACATCTCAGCCTGCATCCCCAAAACAGCCTGATAGAACTCAAGCGTCGCAGCAAGATCACCGACCGTCAGTACAAGATGATCCAAAGACTTTACGTCAGGCATAAACCCCTCCCATACGCACCATTTCGGCTCTTGCGAGCCCCGAGCTTTTTGGTGCCTAAAATACCTCCGCCGGAGGCTCCCTCACTCAAGGGAGCCAAAACCCCTTAAAGTGAGGCTTCCGGCCGGAACCGCTCCGGAATCCTATCTTGGCCGTCTAAAACCAAATCCGCCATCACTTCCGCCACACCTGGCGTCATGCCAAAGCCGATTTTAAACCCACCGTTGGCAATATATTGACCCTCTTTGAGCGGATGCAGCCCCAACATCGGCGCGCGACTCTTGGCGCGCGGGCGCAGGCCCGCCCACCGCTCAATCACCGGAGCCGCCGCCAAAAGCGGAAACACCTCGCAAGCCCGTACAATCAAATCTTCGAGGAGGCGGTCGGTTTTATCGGCGGAGTTGTACTCTCGCTCCGAGGTTGAGCCTACCGCAACTGTGCCATCCGCATGCGGTACCACCAGAACGTCACCCGCCGAAGTAATCGGTGCGCCGCCAGCATCCAGCCCAAACACCGCCGCCTGACCCTTGACCCCACTGCCCACAAGACGGCCGAAACTGTCGCTTAAATCTAGCAAGCCAGACACACCCGTGGCCCAGATCACCTGCCCTTCCAGAGTGTCTGCATCCCCAATCTCGACGGTCCCGCCTCGGGCACGAATAGCAGCAACCAGAGCATCACAGGCACGGCGCGGATGCAGGCGTGCGCTCAGCGTATCCTCAATCACTTTTCCGGTGACGCTTGCTGGGCACCAATCGCCTGCCTCAATCGCGTCTATCACGCGCCACTGCGCAAGCCCGCGCCAGTGTTCACCCGAGGTTTCAGACCGCTCCAAGGCCAATTCCAATGCGCGCTCTGTGTCAATTGGTTGTAGGCGCCCCACACGACCATAGCCCGTCGACAGCCCGCCAACTTCGCTCACCTCTGCCCAGAATCCTTCGGCTGCGATAAGACTTTGAAACTGAAATTCCTTAATGGCATTCCACCGCTCGGGCGCATGTGGCGATAACATGCCGACAACACCACCGCTGCATCCAGCCGCGATTCCGGTGCGATCGACCACGCGTACAGAGGCGCCACGGCGCGCGCAGGCCCAAGCTGTCGCCAAGCCAAAAACACCCGCGCCCACGACGGTCACATCCACCATTGAAAAATCACCTCATCTGGTCCAAGCCTGCTTTGCACCACTCCATAAGGCATCTCAAGATGAGCGACCAGCAGGCAAACCTGGAATGGCGAGAGGACGCGATCCCCGTGTCCACGCAATTTGATGATCCGTATTTCAGTCTGGAAAACGGTCTGGAAGAAACACGCCATGTGTTTCTGGCGGGCAACAATCTGCCTGCACGCTTTAAACCCGGCTTCCACATTGCGGAACTAGGGTTTGGCACGGGGCTTAACCTACTGACCACTTGGATGGCATGGGATGCGTCAGGCCAGAGCACACCATTGCGGTTCACAAGCTTTGAGGCCTTCCCAATGTCGGCACCTGAGATGGCACGCGCATTGGCGGCTTTCCCCGAAGTGAAAGACTATGCTGCAAAACTGGTGGCCGCATGGGCGCAAGACCAAACGCTGGCGACGCTAGACGGCATTGAGGCGCGGGTTATCCATGGCGACGCCCGACAAACACTAGCAGACACGCCGTTTGAAGCGGATGCATGGTATCTCGACGGGTTTTCACCCGCTAAGAACCCCGAGTTGTGGGATGAAGAGTTGATCAAGCAGGTTGGGGTGCACACCGTAGCCGGAGGCACCGTAGCGACATACACTGCCGCAGGATTTGTCCGTCGCAATCTGGAAGTCGCGGGCTTTAGCGTCACACGCATCGCAGGCTATGGTCGCAAACGCCACATGACCACCGGTTTGAAAGAACCCGCATGAAACGCGAAAACGCGAAACTTGGCATTGCCTTGATGGTTCTCACAACCATGGTGTTTGCTGTTCAGGACGGCATCTCGCGCATTGTGGCAACCGAATACAACACCTTTCTGGTGGTGATGATCCGCTACTGGTTTTTTGCCGCCTTTGTGGTTGCCATTTCCGCACGACGATCTGGCGGCCTTAAAAAGGCGGTTGCAACCAAACACCCTTATCTACAGGTCTTTCGCGGAATACTTCTGGCGCTAGAGATCTGCGTTACTGTGGTGTCTTTCACGCTGCTCGGCCTGACCGAAACCCACGCAATCTTTGTCTGCTACCCCCTCATGATCGCCGCACTCTCCGGGCCGATTTTGGGAGAAAAAGTGGGCTGGCGTCGCTGGTCCGCAATTGGCGTCGGCTTCTTGGGCGTTCTAATTGTTTTGCAACCTGATGCCGGTGTGTTCTCACCTTACGCGATTATCCCTCTTATCGGGGCCGTGATGTTCGCAATCTATGGCCTGGTAACACGCTATGTGTCGCATCAAGACAGCTCACATGTCAGCTTTTTCTACACGGGCACGGTGGGCTGCGTGGTGATGACGGCTATCGGCGTGTTTTATTGGGAGCCGATGCAAGGCCCCTATATTCTCTGGATGGGCCTTTTGTGCTGCACTGGCGTTTTGGGGCATTGGTTGCTCATCAAAGCCTATGAAGCTGCCGAAGCCAGCACAGTCCAACCCTTTGCTTTCCTTCAACTACCATTCACAGCCACGCTGGGTATCATCGCCTTTGGGGAAACTCTGCGCCTCAACGTGGCCGTTGGGGCCGCCATCGTTGTTGGCGCCGGATTATTTACGCTCTGGCGTGAACGGATCAGCAGGTAACAACACCCCTCACAACGCAACCCACAAAGCCACTCTGGGCCAAGGACGACAGAAATATGATCGAAAACTTCTTCCAATATATCCCTATCGAAGCCGTCTTAGGTGGGCTTCTTGTCTTTATCGGCTGGGGGTTGACGCGACGCGGCATGATAGTGCGCGTCGGTGCCGTGCTTGCGGGACTTGCAGCGACAATCTGGATCGGCGCGGAGCAAATAGAACTCTACAAAGTCGAAGTTGAACAGGCACATGAAAGCGTCATAGTTGCCAAAACAGAATATGACCTGCAGGGGGAAACTCTTGCTGGCTTGCAAATCAAGTCCGCGGTGCAGGCCGCCGACCTCACCCGACTTCAAGATGCTAAGGATGCTCTCAACGTAGAGTTACAGACCGCGCAATCCTCCTTGATGGCGCTCCAACAAGAAATAGACGCCCAAAACGGCGTGATCGCCGATATGCGGACACAAAATGACGCTCTGTCCGAGCGTCTACGCGCCGCTGGTGTCCCCTTAGAGGATCCGATCGACGGCGACTCAGATGTTGCAGACGAGATCGATACCCCTCTGCCGGTCCAACTGCCTGCCGATCCTTTGAACTAAGGGCAATTGGATTGGCGTCAGGGACGAAAGAGGTCCAATCTAGTTTGACGTTGCGATCGTACCGCCGACCAGTTCCTGCCCAAACGGCACCGGATGCGGCTCTTTGCCAAGACGTGCGCGATAGACCGGCAGGCTCTCTGAAACCCGCATCACATAGTTGCGGGTTTCGTTGAACGGGATCATTTCGATCCAGTCCACCATCGCCTCAACCGACCCACCCCGCGGGTCACCATAGGTTTCCATCCAACGGCGTGGCCGCCCCGGTCCCGCGTTGTAGCCAGCCGAAACCATGACGATATTGCCGTCAAACTGTCCGGCCAACTCGGCCAGATAGGCACTGCCCAGACGGGCGTTATACTCTGGTTTACTGGTCAGCCACGCATTGGAATAAACCTCGCCCGTATCGCGCGACACCTTCTCTGCTGTGCCTGGCATGAGCTGCATTAATCCGCGTGCGCCGGCGTGGCTGACCACTTTGGGGTCAAATTCGCTCTCGCGGCGCGCAATCGATAAGGCCAGTTCCGCAGACACGGGCAGCGACTGGTTCATTAAAGGATGCAACGCATAATAAGGCCCAGGCAGGGTCACGCCCTGTTTGACCATCTGCTTGCCCAGCATCACCGCAACATGGGGTTGGCCAATCTCAATCGCCATCGCCCCCATTTGCCCAAGCGCCGTGCGCCCTTGGGTTTCAGCCAAATGCACCCAGAACCGTTCGGCCAAATCCAGATCTCCAGCGGCCAGCAAACGTTCTGCCGCCTTATGTACGCTTGAGTGTGTCCAAGCGGCAGTTTTCCAATCCGGAAACTCCTCGGCCCCGCTTAGGTCGCGATCCCAGTCCGCACCAGCTTTCTCTGCTGCCAACAAACCGTAAAAACTCGTCTGATGCGTGCCACCTGCCGCATAGGCCAGTTGGGCGGTTTCCATATCCCCCATCGCCTCATAGGCGCGGCCCATCCAATAGCCAGCGCGCCCCAATGAGATGGGCGTTTCAACCGATTGTGCAAACCGCAAGAAATGCACAGCCCCCTGCTCGGGCTTATTGAGATAGACCAGCGACAAATATCCAGCCAGCCATTCAGCATCGGAATATGTGTAGCCTGCACCCTCAGCCATGCCGTGCTCGGAGGCCAATCGATAAGCTGTGCTATAATTTCCAGCCCGCATCTGGCTGCGGACCAGCGACAAACGCCGCGCACCCCATAGTGCCGCTTCGCCTAGCGTACCCGCCGCACTGCGCTCGGTGATCAACTCAATCGCGCTGTCATCGCGTCCTTTGCGGTGCCGCCAAACAAACCGCTCATAGGCCATTCCCGGATCGCTTTGCAAAGACGACGGTACAGCAGCAATGAGGCCGTCCACGCCGTCAACTGCGTCACGCAACCCCAAACGGGCCCGCGCTAAAGCTTTCCAATCATCGCTGACCAGCGGATACATCCGCTCGGAATTGCTGCGCCAGCCCTTCCAGAGCATCGCATCCAACCGCGCTATGTGATGGTCTTTTAACAATTCGCCGTATCGCGCCAGATAAGTCTCCATGACATCCGGCTCAATCGCCAAAGTTCGCCATGCCAACACAATGCCCGCTTGTGCCGCACCCGCTTCCCCTTCGCGCTCTAGAACCTGTGCCTGTGTCAAAGCCCCCGACGCTGTCTGTGGCGCGCCATGTACATAAAACGAAAGCGCCATGCTTTGGGACACATCCCCAAAAGCATCCTCGGATTGGCGTCTTAGATAGGGCAAACCCGGCCAATCACCACGGCGTTCAAGAAAATCCAGCACCTGATCCGCGCTACCTTCGCCAGCGCGCAAGCGGTGCCATTCAACAATGTCGCGATCAATCTGATCGCTTTGACGCACTGCGGCCTCTGCGGCCTCCCAATTACGAATGCGCACGGCCTCCATCGCGTCCCTTAACGCGGCGCTGTCCTGTGCCCAAAGAGGAACAGCCAACAAGAGAGCCAAGGGAACTGCCAGAAAGTGACGTAACATGGCTTGCATTTTCCAATATGAGACAGGATAGAACCCAGACAATAGAGCGCGGATTGGCCTGCCGACAACTCACAATCTTGGCAAGCCAGCAACTTCCCGCTAGGGTCCGCGCGATTTCATATGGGCATTCCGCCCAGCTACGCAAAAAACAAAGGAGCGTGTTATGTTTAGAGGGTCTAACCCCGCATTGATCACGCCGTTTACGAACGGCGAGCTGGATCTGGATACGCTTAAGAAGCTGGTCGAGTGGCATATCGAGCAGGGCTCGCACGGTCTGGTGCCGATGGGCACCACTGGCGAGAGCCCAACTCTGACCCATGCCGAGCACATGCGCGTGGTCGAAGAGGTTGTGCGCACCGCTGCGGGCCGCATTCCGGTGATCTCAGGCGCGGGGTCCAACAATCCCGTCGAGGCAAAGATCCTTGCTCGTCACGCCGAGCAAGTGGGCGCAAATGCCATTTTGATAGTGACGCCTTATTACAACAAACCCACTCAACGCGGCATGTTTGCGCATTTCAAAGCAATCCACGACTGCTGCAACCTACCCATTGTGATTTACAACATCCCTGGCCGTTCAGTGGTGGACATGTCGCCCGAAACCATGGCGGAACTGGCAGAGCTGCCCCGTATTGTTGGTGTCAAAGACGCGACAGGCGATATTGCGCGTGTCAGCCAACAACGTGCCGCCTGTGGACCAGACTTTATCCAACTTTCCGGCGAGGATGCCACAGCACTTGGCTTTAATGCCCACGGTGGTGTTGGCTGTATTTCGGTGACCGCGAACGTGGCGCCAAAACTCTGCGCTGAATTCCAAGAGGCGACGCTGGCAGGGGATTATGCCAAAGCGCTGGAATATCAGGACAAGCTGATGCCGTTGCATGACGCGATCTTCATTGAACCGGGTCTTGTGGGTGCCAAATACGCCATGTCACAGCTCGGTTTGTGCAGCCCAGAAGTGCGGCTGCCTTTGACCGAGCTGACCGATGACACCAAGGCAAAAATTGACGCAGCAATGCGCCATGCAGGCCTGCTAACATAAGACCCGTTTGGCCTGAGACAAAAGAAAGCGCGGTTTCTACCGCGCTTTTTGTTTTTGAATTGGGCCTTTACGCCAAATGATGTCGGGTTGGGGCTCTGCCCCATCCGCCGCCAAGGCGGCGTCCCCCCGAGGTATTTCAAGCACCAAAAAGCTTCATGGAAACGCTAGGCGGTTAGATCACCGTCGTCAAAACCGCGACCACCGCGGCCCCAATGAGTGCGCCACACGTGCCCGCAATCATCACCCAAAGAGCGTTGCGCGATGCTGGCTCGGGGCGGGGTTCCGCTTGGCGGATAAGGGCGGCTTCCACTATTCCGGGCAAGCGCGGACCAAATCGCGACATCACACGTACGGTTTTTGCCAAATCACTGAGCACAGCGCGCGGGCCGATGCTGCCACGAATGTAATCAGCAACAACAGGTTCAGCAACGTCCCAAATATTCACCCGCGGATCCAGCGAGCGCGCCACGCCTTCAACCACCACCATGGTGCGCTGCAGCAAAATCAGCTCGGTACGGGTTTCCATGCCAAAGCGTTCGGTCACTTCGAATAAATAGTTCAACAAACGTCCCATCGAGATACGGGTGGCGTCCATACCAAAGATTGGCTCTCCTACGGCGCGTAGCGCCCGCGCGAAGGCATCAACATCCTGATCAGCGGGCACATAGCCAGCCTCAAAATGAACTTCCGCCACGCGCTGATAATCACGATTGATAAAACCATAGAGAATCTCGGCATAAACACGGCGGGTGTATTCGTCGATATGGCCCATGATGCCAAAGTCATAGGCGATGATGTCGCCATTGGCGGCCACTTTCAAATTGCCCTGATGCATATCGCCATGGAAATACCCGTCACGCAGTGCATGGTTCAAAAACAACCCCAACACACGCGCGCCCAACGCGTGGCGGTCATGACCGGCAGCATCCAACGCGTCATTATCCCCCAGAGACGCCCCTTCGGCCCAATCCAGCGTCATCACGCGACGCGCGGAATACTCCCATTTCACTTGCGGAACCTGAAAGCCGGTATCCTGCGCCGTATTGGCAGCAAATTCACTGGCAGATGCGCTTTCTAGGCGCAGGTCCAACTCGCCGGTGACAATGCCATCAAAATGTTCAATCACATCAGAGGGTCGCAAACGGCGCGACGCAGGCGAGAGGAATTCGATTGCGCTGGCCGCAAAATAAAAGGCGTCCACATCTTTGCGAAAGGCACGCTCAATGCCAGGGCGCAAGACTTTAACCGCAACCTCTTCGCCAGTTTCAGCCAGTCGCGCACGGTGTACTTGCGCAATTGACGCCGCAGCCACGGGCTCGGAGAACTCAGAAAAGGCTGTGGTCACATCAACGCCGAGCTCTGCTTCAATTTCCGCCTTGGCAGTCTCAGTGGAAAACGGCGGCAGCTTGTCTTGCAAAACCCGCAATTCAGTTGCCATTTCGTTGCCAACCACATCAGGGCGGGTCGAGAGAACTTGGCCAAGCTTAATATAGGCCGGCCCCAGCGCCGTCAGAGCGCGTGGCACCGCTGGCACATTCGGGTCACCTTTGATGCCCATCCATTGAAATGGCCAGACCAACCCGCGCGCAGTAATGCGGATCAGACGCGGAGCCTCAAGCGCATCGAGCACTTCTTTCATTGCACCCGTGCGCTCTAATGTGGCGCCAGTGCGGATCAGGCGGATAATATTGTGAGGCCCTCTCACAGTTTCCAACCTGAATGCAGTGCGGCAATGCCGAGGGTCAGATTGCGATATTTCGCATTCTCAAAGCCAGCATGGCGCACCATGCCCAAGAAGGTTTCCTGATCAGGGAACTGCCGGATCGATTCCACTAGGTACTGATAGCTGTCGCGATCATTGGCGATCATTTGCCCCATGCGCGGAATGACGTTGAAGGAATATAGATCATACGCCTTTTGCATCATGTCATTGGGGATCTGACTGAATTCCAGAACCATCAGGCGTCCGCCGGGCTTGAGCACTCGAAACGCTTCGTTCAGCGCTTCCTGCGGGCGGGTCACGTTGCGAATGCCAAAGCTGATTGTGTAAACATCAAAGGTATTGTCTTTGAACGGCAAGGCCATCGCATCGCCCACAACCCAATCAAGGCTCTGCGCCATCTGATCGGCTTCGGCGCGTTTGCGACCCTCAATTAACATTGGCTCAGTCAAATCGCAGACAGTGGCATGACCACGCCCTGCGCGTTCCAGAAAACGGAAAGAGATGTCTCCGGTTCCACCGGCCACATCCAACAACTTTTGGCCGGGACGCGGCGCCAACCAGTCCATCATTGCGTCTTTCCACACCCGATGAATGCCCATCGACATAACATCATTCATGATGTCATATTTGGACGCAACAGAGTTAAACACTCCCTGCACACGGCCCGCCTTTTCGGCTTCGGGGATATCTGTGAACCCAAAATGGGTGGTATTGTCTGTCTGATTGCTCATCGGGCTTGCCACTTGTCTGTTCCCGCCCTTCTTATAGAGGGCAAAGCGGGCACACAATGCGCCCGAGCCACGCTAAGAGGACATATGCCCGAATTGCCCGAAGTTGAGACCGTTCGTCGCGGATTAACCCCAGCGATGGAAGGCGCCGTTATTACCCATGCTGCGGTAAATCGGCCGGATTTACGCTGGCCGTTCCCTGAACGTATGGCGGAGCGGTTAACCGGTGCGCAGGTGACCCAGCTACGCCGTCGGTCCAAATACATTCTTGCCGATCTGGACACCGAAGAAACCCTGCTGATTCATCTGGGGATGTCTGGCCGAATGACGGTGTCCGGCGATCCGTTAGGCCAGTTTGCGCATGACCACCCCGCTCATCAGA
The DNA here is from genome assembly GCA_900143615.1 of Rhodobacteraceae bacterium Alg231-30. Lineage (GTDB taxonomy): Bacteria > Pseudomonadota > Alphaproteobacteria > Rhodobacterales > Rhodobacteraceae > Shimia. Next base: position 951,833 of record FREU01000002.1, on the reverse strand, counting down.
AACACGACCACGTGGTTTTTGACATGGACAATGGCGCGCGGGTGACGTTCAACGACCCGCGCCGATTTGGTGCGATGGACCTTTTGCCAATAGCGACGGCTGACACGCATCCGCTGCTGGCCAAACTTGGACCAGAACCCTTGGGCAATGATTTCAACGAATCCTACCTTGCCGCGCGACTCAGTGGGCGCAATACCCCGATCAAATCAGCGCTTCTCGATCAACGTATCGTCGCCGGCCTAGGCAATATCTACGTGTGCGAGGCTCTTTTTCGTGCGGGCATAACGCCGCGTCGCAAGGCCGGTGCCATCTCAGAAAAGCGAGTTCACACACTGGTGCCAATCGTTCGCCACGTGCTCACAGAGGCAATTGAGGCTGGCGGCTCGTCTCTCAAGGATTTCCGCCAAGCCGATGGAGAACTTGGATATTTTCAGCACAGCTTTGATGTGTATGGCCGCGAAGATCAGCCCTGCAAAACCCCGGATTGCGGAGGGACGATTAGTCGAATCACCCAATCAGGTCGGTCATCCTTCTTTTGCCCGCAATGCCAAAGATAACTTGATCCACGCGCTCCAAGTGGTAAGGAATCAACCCTGACTGGAACAATTGGAAGCTTCACTCATGGCTTTTGAGACGATCAACGTCGATATCGAAGATCACGTCGCCCTCATTAAACTAAACCGTCCTGACGCGCTGAATGCACTCAATCAGCAACTCTTGGGCGAATTGCTGGTGGCGCTAGAAAGCGCGGATGCCAACGACAAGGTCCGATGCATCGTTATTGCGGGCTCTGAAAAGGCCTTTGCAGCTGGCGCCGACATTAAAGAGATGTCCGCGATGAGCTTTGCCGAGGTGAATGCTGCGGATCTCTTTGCGGCATTTGGAGATGGCATTCAGCGCGTGCGCAAGCCGGTTATCGCCGCGGTGTGCGGCTATGCCTTGGGCGGTGGCTGCGAGCTGGCAATGGCTTGCGATTTCATTATCGCATCAGAGTCCGCTAAGTTCGGCCAGCCCGAGATCAATCTGGGCGTGATCGCTGGCATGGGTGGCTCTCAGCGCCTGACTCGCGCGGTTGGCAAAGCCAAATCGATGGACATGAACCTCACCGGGCGTTTCATGGACGCCGCCGAGGCCGAGCGGGCTGGATTGGTGAGCCGTGTTGTGCCAGCGAAAAAGCTGATGGAAGAAACCATGGCCGCCGCGCAAAAGATCGCCGAGAAATCGTTGATTGCATCGCGCACCGCCAAAGAGGCCGTAAACCGCAGCTTTGAGAGTACGCTGAGCGAAGGTCTGTTGTTTGAGCGCCGCGTGTTTCACGCGCTGTTTGCCACTGAGGACCAAAAAGAGGGCATGGCCGCCTTTATGGAAAAACGTGGCGCCCAATTTCGCGACAAATAAAGTCGCGATCCTTTGTGAAGCAAAAATGAGGCTCCGGAGTTCTGATGAATTTCGGAGTTTTTTTTGACAGAGCGATTCTTTTTTTACACAAATCTGTCGCGTGACCGACCTGTGGCAGCCAAGTCCGCCGCAATGACAGCTGGAAAACCCCGCCGTGTTTCCTGATTGCATCCCCTAGAAAACATCGCTATACGCCGCCGCAATACATGCGCGTGCAGCCCGCTAAGGCTTGATCTGATTCTCTCGATAGAACGAGGGGCCCGTTCGGGAAGTCGCACGCATTTTTAACGCACCGAACCAAGTAAAGGTCTCAGATCCATGGCAAATTCACCCCAAGCTAAAAAACGCGCCCGTCAGAACGAGCGCCGTCTCGCAGTTAACAAAGCACGTCGTTCGCGTATCCGTACGCATCTGCGCGCTGTTGAAGAAGCAATCGCTTCCGGTGACAAAGACGCAGCAACCGCTGCTTTGCGCGCCGCTCAGCCAGAGCTGATGCGTGGTGTCACAAAAGGTGTTTATCACAAGAACACAGCAGCGCGTAAAATGTCGCGTCTTTCCGCTCGTGTAAAAGTTTTGGGCTGAATTCAGCGCAAGCCTTTAAATTAAAAGACGCCGCACCCTGCGGCGTCTTTTTCTTTTTGGCATTTATCTAAACACCTTAGAGATTCTTTTCCACAAAAGCCCGAGTCAAGTTCGAAGTTCAGTTGCCGGACCCTTCACAGAGTTGTTAATTTCGAACTTGCGATTCACATCGCCTTGGGGGGAACAGACGCCAACACGATATGGCAAGACCAGCTGGGCAAGCCAGCAGGGGTGCTTATTGCGCCTTTGCTAGCGACATTCAGTGCGTGTACCTGTTCCTATGGAGCGGCGCTTTTGCGCATTTGGATTATCGTCCGGCTGAGGATTAGGGACCTTCAGCTCACGGATAGTTTTTTGGATGAGCAGGCCAATTTGGTCTGCAGCGGACGGTGTGATTGCAAGACACGGGAACGATCGGGCCATGCCCGGCAAGGCACGACTGAAGGAACTTGGGTACAGATGACACAGGAAAAATGGGGCGAATTACGGCAGGAACTACTCAGGACGGTTGGACAAAACAACTTTAAAACCTGGATAGAGCCGATCGAGTTTTCAGAACTCACCGACGGCGTTGCTACGTTTCACGTACCTACCAATTTCATTGGAAACTATGTGTCTCAGAACTTTGGCGACGCGATTCTTCACAGCCTGACCCAATCCGGTGAACCCGTACAACGAGTACATTTTAAAGTGGCGGCCAATACGTCCGTACGTCCTGCGGAGTCTCAGTCACAAGAGTCATCCGCAAAACCCTCCTCGGCCACAGCATCGCAAAACCGTAGCACCGAGATGACCGGCGCGCCTCTGGATGCGCGTTTTGTTTTTGACAATTTTGTTGTCGGCAAACCAAACGAATTGGCCAACGCTGCGGCCCGACGTGTTGCCGAAGGTGGACCCGTCACTTTTAACCCGCTGTTTCTATACGGCGGCGTAGGCCTTGGTAAAACCCACCTGATGCACGCGATTGCGTGGGAACTTCAGTCCCACCGCCCCGACCTGAATGTGCTCTATCTCTCGGCTGAGCAATTTATGTACCGTTTTGTGCAAGCGCTGCGCGATCGCAAGATGATGGACTTCAAAGAGCTGTTCCGCTCGGTTGATGTTCTCATGGTTGATGATGTTCAATTCATTGCCGGCAAAGACAGCACACAGGAAGAATTTTTCCACACGTTCAACGCCTTGGTTGATCAAAACAAACAGATCATCATCTCGGCAGATCGTGCCCCCGGCGAGATCAAAGATCTCGAAGACCGCATTCGCTCGCGCCTGCAATGTGGCTTGGTGGTTGATTTGCACCCAACCGACTATGAACTGCGGCTTGGTATTTTGCAGTCCAAAGTGGACAGCTACCGCATGCAGTACCCCGAGCTTCAGCTACAGTCTGGTGTTCTGGAATTCCTTGCGCACCGCATTTCAACAAACGTACGCGTATTGGAAGGCGCTCTGACACGTCTGTTTGCTTTTGCCTCACTCGTGGGCCGTGAAATCACCATGGAGCTCACACAGGACTGCCTCAGCGACGTTCTGCGGGCCTCTGATCGCAAGATCTCGGTGGAAGAGATCCAGCGCCGTGTGGCCGAGCACTTTAACATCCGCCTGTCAGATATGATTGGGCCCAAACGTGTGCGTACCTTTGCGCGGCCACGCCAAATCGCGATGTATCTGTGCAAACAGCTGACCTCTCGCTCGCTTCCCGAGATTGGCCGCCGCTTTGGCGGACGTGACCACACCACGGTCATGCACGGCGTGAAGCGCATTGAAGAGCTGCGCAATCAAGACGGCCAGATCGCTGAAGATTTGGAAATGTTGCGCCGCGCTCTGGAAGCGTGATCGCGACCTGAATTCTGCTGAAACTGCCAAGAGCCGCCTGATGGGCGGCTTTTTGTATGGAAATTGCGCCGCAGTCACAAAAAATCTCCCCTCAGACGTCCAAGGCCGGACCGGATCGCTTGACGTCGGCTCCTAGGCAGCAGAAAAACAACAAAAAGGTTGAGCCGACTGGGGATTAGGTTACCTTACCCTTCCGGCACTGATGAGGGACTAGGACATGAAACTGAGTATTGAACGGGGTGTGCTGCTCAAGGCTGTTTCCCAAGCTCAATCCGTTGTGGAGCGCCGCAACACAATTCCGATCCTCGCCAACGTGTTGATCGAAGCGGAAGGCGACAAGGTTCTCTTCCGTGCCACCGATCTGGATATCGAAGTGGTCGACAAGGTTCCCGCCATGGTAGAGCGTGCCGGATCCACCACAGTGGCTGCGACCACGCTGCATGAGATCGTCCGCAAATTGCCTGACGGCGCGTTGGTCACCTTGACCGACGATGGCGCGGCTGGCCGCCTGACCGTTGAGGCAGGACGCTCCAACTTCTCGCTGGCCACTTTGCCAAAAGAAGATTTTCCCGTCATGGCGAGCTCGGAGTATTCCAGCAACTTCTCGGCACCTGCCGCCGTGCTACGTCGTCTTTTTGACAAATCAAAGTTTGCAATTTCCACCGAGGAAACCCGCTATTACCTGAACGGCGTCTATATGCATGTTTCCGATGCTGACGGCGGCAAAGTCCTACGCTGCGTGGCCACGGACGGCCACCGCCTTGCCCGGATCGATGCGGACCTGCCTGAAAACGCGCTGGAAATGCCAGGTGTGATTGTTCCGCGCAAAACCGTGGGCGAGCTGCGAAAGCTACTCGATGACGACGAGATGGCGATTGCTGTCTCGGTCTCCGAAACCAAGGTGCGCTTTGCCACACCAGAAATCACGCTGACCTCCAAAGTCATTGATGGCACATTCCCCGACTACACGCGCGTGATCCCACAGGGCAACACCCGCAAGTTGGAAGTGGATGCTGCGGAATTTGCGCAGGCTGTCGACCGCGTTGCCACTGTGAGTTCAGAGCGCTCGCGCGCTGTAAAGTTGCAATTGGACGAAGATCGTTTGATCCTTTCCGTGAATGCACCTGATAGCGGCGCAGCTGAGGAAGAGTTGGCTGTGGCCTATTCCGACGAACGTCTGGAAATCGGGTTCAACGCCAAATACCTGCTGGAAATTGCCAGTCAGGTTGATCGCGAAAACGCGGTGTTCATGTTCAACTCGGCGGGTGATCCAACTTTGATGCGCGAAGGCAACGACACAAGTGCCGTCTATGTTGTCATGCCGATGCGTGTTTGATCGGCTGACGCCGATGCCTCCGGCGGAGGTATTTTTTGCACCAAAAAGGCGGGCCGGTGTCTGAACAATACCTCTCCCGTCTGAGCCTGAGCCACTTTCGCTCTCACAAAAGGGCCGCAATCGACTGTGATGCGCGCCCCGTCGCGATCGTTGGGCCCAATGGCGCGGGCAAGACCAATATTCTCGAGGCTGTATCGCTGTTCTCGCCCGGGCGCGGTATGCGGCGCGCCAGCGCTGAAGATATGACACGTCGTCCCGAGGCAATCGGGTGGAAACTGTCAGGCATGATGCATACCGCTTCGCAGACCTACGAAATCGACATCCGCTCGGAAAAAGGCGCGGCGCGCCAAATTCAAATAGATGGCAAAGCGGCGCCGCAAACCGCCTTGGCGCGCTGCGCGCGGGTCTTGTGGTTGATCCCGTCTATGGATCGTCTGTGGATCGAAGGCGCGGAAGGCAGACGGCGGTTTCTGGATCGCATGACGCTAAGCTTCTTTCCTGAGCACGCAGACGCCTCGCTGGCCTACGAAAAAGCCATGCGCGAGCGCAACCGACTTTTGAAAGATCAAATCAGCGACGCCCATTGGTATAGCGCACTTGAAAAACAAATGTCTCAAAGTGGTGCGCAGATACATGCGGCGCGCAATCAGGCCTTGAGCCGCCTCGCGCAAGCTCAGGCGCAGGCACAGACCGCCTTTCCGATAGCTGACCTTGAGCTCACACAAAGCGAAGGCGCGATGCCCCAGAGCGCAGAGGATTTGCGTGAGGCTCTCGCCGAAAGCCGGTTTCGAGACATCGCTGCCGGACGCACATTGGTTGGGCCGCATCGCAGCGACCTCTATGGAGTCTATGCCGCCAAAGGTGTGCCTGCGCGCGATTGCTCGACAGGCGAGCAAAAGGCTTTGCTGGTGTCGCTGATTTTGGCCAATGCGCGGGCGCTGTCGGAAGACATTGGCACACCACCCCTGTTGTTGCTGGACGAGGTGGCCGCGCATCTGGATCAGAACCGCCGCGCAGCCCTCTATGACGAGATTTGTGCGCTTGGAGCACAGGCCTGGATGAGTGGCACCGAGGTCGAGTTGTTCGCCGCTTTGGGCACCCGGGCGCAGTATTTACACGTCACCGAAACGGAAGGAATTTCCGACGTAAAAGCACCCACCTGAGAGCTGCATTTCTCAGCCCATAAAAACCGCTGGGCCGCGTGACATTACCGCGCAACACCTATATAAAATGGGGAAACGATAAAGGGCGACATGAATGTCTGACAACGCGCAGAACTCCGAGCAATATGGCGCGGATTCCATTAAGGTTCTCAAAGGTTTGGAAGCAGTCCGGAAACGTCCGGGCATGTATATTGGCGACACCGATGACGGATCAGGCCTGCACCACATGGTGTATGAGGTCGTGGACAACGGCATCGACGAAGCCCTAGCCAAACACGCCGACCACGTGAAAGTGAAAATTCACGCCGATAGTTCGGTCTCAGTGTATGACAACGGACGTGGAATTCCGGTAGACATCCACCAAGAAGAAGGTGTGTCCGCAGCCGAGGTCATCATGACCCAACTGCACGCAGGTGGTAAATTTGACAGCAACTCCTACAAGGTTTCCGGCGGTTTGCACGGTGTGGGTGTGTCGGTTGTCAACGCCCTGTCTGTGTGGCTAGAGCTGCGCATCTGGCGCAATGGCAAAGAGCATTACGCCAAGTTTGAACATGGGGACTGTACAGAACACCTACGCGTTGTGCAGGACTGTCCTGAGGATGAAACTGGCACCGAAGTGCGTTTCATGGCCTCGACCGATACGTTTTCCAACCTCGAATACTCGTTTGAAACGCTGGAAAAACGGCTGCGCGAACTGGCGTTTTTGAACTCAGGCGTGCGTATCATTCTTGAGGATGAACGCCCCGCAGAAGCGCTCAAGACCGAGCTGTTTTACGACGGCGGGGTCAATGAGTTTGTTAAATACGTCGACCGTCACAAAACCCCTATCATGGAAGCGCCGATTTATGTGGTTGGCGAGCGCGATGAGATCGGTGTCGAAGTGGCGATGTGGTGGAACGACAGCTACCACGAAAACGTGCTGCCTTTTACCAACAACATCCCACAACGCGACGGCGGCACCCATATCGCGGGGTTCCGCGGTGCGCTAACCCGTACCTTGCAGAAATACGCGCAGGAAACCGGCATAGCCAAAAAGGAAAAGGTGTCCTTTACCGGAGACGATGCCCGCGAAGGTCTGACCTGTGTTCTGTCGGTGAAAGTGCCCGACCCTAAGTTCAGCTCACAAACCAAAGACAAACTGGTCAGCTCTGAAGTGCGCCCTGCCGTCGAAGGCTTGATGAACGAAAAACTGTCAGAGTGGTTTGAGGAAAATCCTGCAACCGCCAAAATGATTGTCACCAAAATTGTCGAGGCCGCACATGCCCGCGAGGCAGCCCGCAAGGCGCGTGAACTGACCCGCCGCAAGACTGCGATGGATGTGAACTTCTTGGCTGGCAAGCTCAAAGATTGTTCGGAAAAAGATCCGTCCAAAACCGAAGTCTTCCTCGTGGAGGGGGATTCTGCGGGTGGCTCAGCTCAAACAGGTCGTGACCGTATGACCCAAGCGATTCTGCCACTGAAAGGCAAAATCCTCAATGTTGAGCGCGCGCGATTTGACCGGATGCTGAACTCGCAAGAAATCGGCAACTTGGTGATGGCGCTTGGCACGGGCATTGGCCGTGACGAATTTAACATCGACAAGCTGCGGTATCATAAAATCGTCATCATGACCGATGCGGACGTTGATGGGGCGCATATTCGCACGCTCCTGTTGACCTTCTTCTATCGCCAGATGCCCGAGCTGATCGAAATGGGGCACCTCTATATTGCACAGCCACCGCTCTACAAAGTGAGCCGTGGCAAGTCCGAGGTGTATCTGAAAGATCAGGCCGCAATGGACGACTACCTGATTGGTCAGGGCGTCGAAGGCGCCACGTTGCGTCTTGGCAATGGCGAAGAAATTGTCGGTCAGGATTTGCTGCGCGTTGTCACTGAGGCCCGCCAGCTTAAGCGCGTGTTGGAAGCTTTCCCAACGCATTACCCCCGTCATATTCTTGAGCAGGCCGCCATTGCAGGTGCGTTTGTCCCCGGAGCTGTTGACGCAGACCTTCAGGGTGTAGCCGACAAAGTCGCCAAACGCCTTGATCTGATCGCGCTGGAATATGAACAGGGTTGGCAAGGTCGCATCACACAGGATCACGGCATCCGTCTGGCCCGAATTCTGCGCGGTGTGGAAGAGGTGCGTACGTTGGATGGCCCGATGTTGCGCTCGGGCGAAGCGCGCAAGACAGGCAGCTTTACGCAAAGCTTGCAGGATGTCTATGGCACCGCGGCCACCTTGGTGCGCAAAGACCGCTCACAGGTCATTCACGGCCCTCTGGACCTGATGCATGCAATCCTGAGCGAAGGCGAGAAAGGTCTGACCCTACAACGCTACAAAGGCCTAGGAGAAATGAACCCTGATCAGCTGTGGGAAACCACGCTTGATCCGGATGCACGCACTCTGCTGCAAGTGAAGGTCGAAGATATGACCGGCGCGGATGATCTGTTTACAAAACTGATGGGCGATGTGGTCGAACCACGTCGAGAGTTCATCCAGAAAAACGCGCTGAGTGTCGAAAACCTCGACTTCTAAGCAGGTTGAAAAGAAAAAAAGGCCGGAAGCGCAACGCGCACTTCCGGCCTTTTTTGGTCCCGTGAGTGGGTTTAGTACAGCAGTCGCACCAGCCCCATCGTAACAGATGGGAAGCCGACCAGAACGGCGATCCGGACAATATCGGACACAACAAAGGGCAAGGCACCTCGGTAGGTTTCGCCAATGCTGACCCGTCCTGACATCGCGTTGATCACAAAGAGGTTCATCCCGACAGGTGGTGTAATCAGGCCGATTTCAGCCGACATCAAAACCAGAATACCAAACCAGATGCCCACTTCGGCGGGAGGAATGCCAAAATCCAGTTGCGTGATGATCGGAATGAAAATCGGCACGGTCAAAAAGATCATCGCCAGCGAATCCATCACCGTGCCCAAGATCAGGTAGAGAACCAGCATACCGATCAGGATGGTCCACGGGCTGACGTCCGCTTCAAGGAAATAGGCAGCCATTGTTTGGGGCACCAAAGCCGACGACAAGAAAGAATTGAACACGCCAGCGGCCAGAATGATGAAGAAAATCATCGCCGACGTTTGGCCTGTGTTCAGCAAGGCCAGTTTGATCACACTCCAGTTCAGGGTTCGTTTGGACCACGCCACCAGCGCAGTGCCCGCAACGCCCACAGCGGCCGCAGCAGTCGGCGAAAACGCCCCCGTGTAGATTCCACCAATAACCAGCGCAAAGATCACAGCCACAGGCCAAACGTCGAACAGGGCGCGAAACCGTGCTGCATAAGGCTGGCTGGGCAAGGCGTTGCCCGATCCCGGCACCAAACGTGTATAGATCGACACCGTGACCATATAGCCCAACATCGCGATGATGCCGGGGATCAAGGCGGCGGTGAAAAGCTTCTCGATGTTTTCCTCGGCCAGAATGGCATAGACCACCAACACCACAGACGGTGGGATCAAGATCCCCAATGTGCCACCAGCTGCCAACGCACCTGTTGCCAGCGCACCGCTATAGCCTGCGCGCTCAAGTTCGGGCAGCGCCACGCGGCCCATGGATGACGCGGTGGCCAGCGACGATCCGCAGACCGCGCCAAATCCGGCAGAGGCGCCAATCGCGGCCATTGCCAAACCACCGCGACGATGACCCAGCCATGCTTCGGCCGCTTTAAACAGCGCCTGTGACATGCCGCCTTTGGTGGCGAATTCGCTCATCAGTAAAAACAGTGGAATGATCGAGAGGGAATAATTGGTCAGCGTACCGTAGGCAAAAGTCTTCAGCTGGCTGTCCATCATCCGCATATTGCCCGCCACAAGATAGGTGCCAACAAGGCCAACGATGAACATCGCCGCAGCCAGCGGAATGCGAAATGCAATCAATACCAGCATGACAGGAAAGCTTAGCAAACCCAGCTGAAAGGTCGAAAAATGGCTCGTCAGAAGTTCGTGCATTTTAGTGACTCCGACGCGTTTGAAGGAAAGCTCGCGTGCTGCGCAAAACGCAGAAACAGGCGACGATGAAAAAGGCGAATACGCAAATCTCGGCAACTACCCAGGTGGGCCACAGCGGGACGCCCAAGATCTGGGATTCCTGACTGCTGCGGACGCGGTCAGCAGCTTGCGCCAGATCGCCCTGCAACAGCACGTCAAGCAGAGGATCTTTGGACCCCCGCGCCTTTTTAAAAATCAAAAACCACTGCCGCGTCAGGATCAGATAGGCCAGCACTGCGAGGCATATATCACTAACAACATCCAGAAACTTGTTGAACTGCGCGCTAAAGGCAGTTTCAAACAGATCGATACGAATATGACCCTTGTTGATCATGACCCACGGCAGCGCGGCAAACAACGCCAGCCCAACGCCATAGGTGACCAGCTCTTCTTCACCCAGAATGGCATGCAGCCAAGGCACAGCTTCGCCCACTGTGATCGGATCAAACGCCATGTCCAGCAAGCGACGGGCAAGTTTGAGCAAAATACTGGCGCAGGTCACAGCTGTCGCTGCCAGCAAACCCATTCCGCCAAGCAGCGCCAATCCTGCGGCGAAGCGAGTCACCACTTGTTCCGTGCGATCAAAGAGTGTCATGATTTTATCCCTTGAAGTTGACCCGACCCATCGAAATGGGCCGGATCACTGGAGGATTACTGGTTGGCCGCGATCAACTCACGTGCCTGATCGATGGCCGCCTGACCGTCAAAACCTTCGTCAGACGCACGGGCCACCCAGCGGTCATAAACCGGCTGCGACGCTTCGATCCAGCGGTCTACTTCCGCTTGGTCGAGTTGAATAATGTTGTTGCTTTCCGCTGTCCCACGGCCACCCGCATCAGCAGACACCATGGTCTCGGCTGCAAACAGCGACAGCGCCTTGCCGGTTTCCGCATCCAGAATGGCCTGCAAATCTTCGGGCATATCTTCATACGCGTCCCAGTTCATCGCCAGAACAAATGCAGCGGTATAAAGCGCACGATCACCGGTGATTTCTGTGTGATTGGACACCAGTTCCTGCAACTTGATCGCAGGCACCACTTCCCAAGGAATCACGGCACCGGAAATCACACCCTTGGACAGGTTTTCGGGGATTTTTGGCAATGGCATTCCGACAGGTGTTGCCCCCAGTTCGCCCAACAGATCAGTTACCAAACGTGTCGGGCCACGCATTTCCTTGCCGGCCAGATCTTCGAGGCTGGCAATAGGCTCTTCAGAATGGATCACACCGGGGCCATGTACCCAGCTTGCCAGAATTTTGGTTTCTTCCAGCTCGCCGTCCTGCAACTCGCTTTCAACCAGATCATATAGCGCACCGGATGTGGCTTTTGCATCCTGCATCATAAAGGGCAGCTCAAACACTTCGACGCGGTTGAAACGGCCAGATGTATAGCCCGGCAGGGTCAGAACAGCCTCAACCGCACCGTCGACAGCTTGGTCATATAGATCACCAGGGCGTCCACCCAAAGACATGCTGTCAAAAATTTCAATCTTGATGCGACCTTCACTGGCCTTATCGACGCTCTCAGCGAACGGCACCAGAAATTTAGAGTGCAATGGCGCCTTTTGCGACAGGAAATGATGCACGCGGATCGTTACATCCTGCGCCGTCGCGACAGTTGCAGATGTGGCAACCGCCAAAGCAACCAGAGACGTCTTGAAGAGTTTGTTCATGGTATCCTCCCTAATCAACCAATTGCTTCAGGCCTAACATTTCTCATTGGCATCGCGAAATTCGAAGCTCGCCGGATCTATTCGTTTTTGCTATGACGATGTTGTTTTCTGCATCCCGTGAGACACTTCCTTGGCAATCTGAATAAATAGATTCTGCGCGCGCGTCGGTCGCCAGTTCCGCCTGTGCGACAGGCCAATGATCCTTGGTGTATCGCCCAAATCAATCGGCAAACGCGCCAATACCCCTGCGCGGATGTGTTCACGCGCTTGGGTTAAGGAAATCATCGCCAGCTTTTGGCTTCCTTGCAAGATATGGCGCACCAGAATCATCGAGTTTGATTCAATGAGTGAGCCTCCGGCAGAGGTATCGCAATCTCCAAAAAACTGTTCAAAATGTGCCCGGGTCGGTGTTTCGCTCCGCGCGACCACCCAAGGATACTGCGTTAGCTTTTCCTTTGTGACCCGCTCTTGCTGCGCCAAAGGGTGTGTCGGCGCGCAAACAACGCATAGCTGATCATTAAACAGCGGAACCTGCACAACGTCCGGCGCAGGATCCGGATCACGCAAAGCCCCTAACATGAGGTCAATTTCACCATTGCGCAGCCCAAACAGCAGTTCGGAAAACGGCGCATCCACCACCGACACACCCAATTTAGGACGCTCGGTGGTAATTCGGTTCAGCACCTCGGGCAACAACGTCCCCAAGGACAAAGGCAGACTGCCAAGACGCAACAAACCAGCCTGCGCCCCGCTGAGATCGGACAGTTCCTCAATCGCGTGCTCAAGTTCGGAAAACGCCAGCCGCGCGGCCTGCGCCAATCGCTCTGCCGCGGGCGTCAGCCGAATACCTTGCGGCGATTTTACAAACAATTGTTGCTCAGAAAGCGCCTCAAGATCTCGCGCCGCGCGGTGAAGTGATGGTTGCGATAGGTTCAACGCCCGCGCGGCAACAGAATAGTTTCCATGCGCAGCAACCGCGATCAACGCCCGCAGCTGGGTGCTAGTGACCGCCTGTAAATATTCCGCGCCACTGCTTGTCTTTCGGCCACTACGCGCGGCCCCCAAGGCAAGATTTTCAAACGCCCGTCGCGTGCGATCCAGAAGAACTTTTGCCGCTTCAGTCGCAAACATTCCCTGATTATTACGCTGAAACAGGCGCGCATCAAAGTCGCGCTCAAGCTTGGCAATCGCTTGCGTGATAGCAGGTTGTGAGAGATGCACATCCGCCGCCGCCGCAGAGATACCACCGCGGTCACATACGGCAACAAAAGCCCGAAGGTGGCGCAGGTTAATTCCGGATGCGGTCAGCATTTTTGAAATCCATTATAGCTATTTCAAATAGTATGACCCGCCCAATGAAATGGCAAATGCAACCTAACTGCTGCGCCGCAGTTTCAACGTAAACTTCTCTCGACTTTTTCGATGTCGCACACCAGACACAGCAAAGAAAACTGCTCCAATACCTGCCGATTTCACGCTCAAGACCTCCCTATCCAGTGCAAAAACATGCCTCGAGGGCGTCTCAACGCACATTTGGCATAGATACAACCTATCCAACTCATAGTGTTTTTCCTAGGTCACGAAGGAAACGCTAACCGATAGGCTTAGAGCCAGTTCCAGAGGATTTCGCCCATGGCCCGTCGGTCCCGTTCGTCTCGCAGAGCTGCCTCTGCGCCTCAAATCGCCCCCGTGTCGCCGCACATTCGGCGCGTCTTGCCGTTCTTTGATCCGCTTGGCCCCGATGAGATTGAAATTCTAGAGCGTCAGATCGACTGGATTCTGGAAAACATTGGCATCGCTTTTCGCGATGATCCTGTGGCGGTAGACATCTGGCGCGCTGCGGGGATCACACCCACAGGTGAACACGCTGACTTGATCAAAGCTGATGCGCAATGGGTGCGTGCGCAATGCGCGCGGGCCCCACGTCAGTTCATCCAACATGCCCGCAATCCCGCCCGTAGTGTCACCATTGGCGGCACACATCAGGTATTTGCGCCGATCTATGGCGCACCCTTTGTGCGCGACCTGAAAGGCGACCGCCGCTATGCAACCTTTGACGACTTTGAGAAGCTTCTGAAACTCGCCTATCTCCACCCCAACCTGCACCACACAGGTCTGGTGATCGCCGAGCCCACCGACATTCCGGTCTCAAAGCGTCACCTTGATATGGTGCTGGCCCATATGACCCTGTCGGACAAACCGCACTTGGGAGCCATCACCGAAATGAGCCGCGCCCAAGACAGTGTTGATATGGCCGAAATCCTGCACGGGCGGGAATTTATGAAGGACAACTGTGTCATCATGGGCAATGTGAACACCAACTCGCCCTTGTTGGTGGATAAGGTTGTGACCGAAGCCGTACGGACCTATTGCGGACGTGGTCAGGGCATCGTGGTTGTGCCGTTTATCCTGTCTGGCGCGATGGGCCCCGTCAGCACCGCCGCCAGCGTGGCGCAGGCCATGGCCGAAGCGATGATGGTCTGCGCTTTCACCCAATTGGTCCGCCCCGGTGCACCGTTTGTCTTGGGCAATTTCCTATCGTCCATGTCGCTTAAATCCGGCGCGCCAACCTTTGGTATGCCGGAACCTGTGATGTCCAACTATGCCGTCGGCCAACTGGCGCGCCGCCTTGGCTTGCCGCTGCGCTGTGGCGGATCACTGACGGCCAGCAAGATCGAAGATGCGCAGGCTGCCTATGAGAGTGCGGACAGCATGCACTCCACCATGTTGGCAGGAGGCAATTTTGTCCTGCATTCAGCGGGCTGGCTGGAAGGCGGGCTGTGCACCGGATTTGAAAAGCTAATCATGGATGCCGACCGGTTGGGGAGCTATCAAAAACTGCTCTCTCAAGGATTGGATCTGTCTGAGGAAGCTTTGGCGCGGGATGCCTATGAAGAGGTGAAACCGGCAGGGCATTTCCTTGGGTCGAGCCACACCATGCGCAACTACAAAACCGCCTTTTACGAGCCTGCGTTAAGTGACAGCGAAAATGTCGAGAGCTGGGAAGAAGGTGGGTCAAAAGACATGCGCCAGCGAGCCTTTGAACGCTGGAACACCATGTTGGAGACCTACGAGGCACCCGCAATTGACGCCGAAAAACGCGAAGAACTTGAGAGTTTTGTGGCACGGCGCAAACGGGAGCTTCCGGATGCTTGGTACTAAGAATTTGAAGCCTCCGGCGGAAGTATTATTGCAGAAGAGAAGATGGGGACAGAGACATGAATGACGATCTGGCGCAATCGGCGCTGAATATTCACAAAGATGACAGCAGCCGCGGCAAACCCCTGCCCAGCCACGCCAAAGTGGTGGTTATCGGCGGCGGCGTCGTGGGGTGTTCGATCCTGTTTCATCTGGCCAAATTTGGCTGGAAAGACGCGGTCCTGTTGGAACGTGACGAGTTGACCAGCGGGTCAAGCTGGCACGCGGCTGGTCAAATCCACACCATCAGTTCGGACCCCAACATCTCGCGCCTGCAAAGTTATACCATAGGGCTCTACAAAGAGATCGAAGAGCTGAGCGGTCACAGCGTTGGCTTGCACATGACAGGCGGGTTTTATCTTGCGTCCAACAAGACATGGCACGACTACCTGAAACGGGAGCGATCCAAAGCGCGCTATATGGGGTTGCATCAGGAATGGATCAGCCCATCCGAGCTGGCCCAGCGCCATCCGCTCATTGATCCCAAACACTATTACGCCGCTTTGTGGGATGATCAGGATGGCGACCTTGACCCGTCTGGCACCACCTATGCTTTTGCCAAGGCCGCGCGCACATTTGGGGCGCAGTACTTCACTCATACGCCTGCCACCAAGACCGAACAACGCGCCGACGGGACATGGGATGTGACCACGCCGCGCGGCGTGATCAATGCCGAACATGTGGTCAACTGCGGTGGGCTTTGGGCACGAGAAGTGGGGCATATGGGCGGGCTGAACATCCCTGTGCAACCGATGGAGCATCATTATCTGATCACTGATCGTATTGAGGAGATCGCCAATTTTGGCGCGCGCCTGCCCTGCGGGATTGATTACGAGGCCAATATCTATTTCCGCCAAGAGCGTGACGGGATGCTGCTGGGCACCTATGAGCCTGTGGGGGTGCCTTGGAAAGTGGACGGTACGCCGTGGGACTTTGGGCATGAGTTGTTACAACCCAATCTGGAGCATATTGCCGATCGGTTGGAGTTGGGATTTGAGCGTATTCCGGCGTTGGCCAATGTGGGCATCAAAGATGCTATCAACGGGCCGTTTACATTTGGGCCAGACGGCAACCCGATGATTGGGCCGGTTCCGGGCATGAAAAACTATTGGTGTGCGGTAGGTGTCATGGCCGGCTTCTGTCAGGGCGGCGGCGTTGGTCTGACCATGGCCGAATGGATGATTGATGGTGAGCCCTCGATTGACGTCTGGGCGATGGATGTCGCGCGTTTTGGGGATTGGGCCAGTCCTGATTGGGGCACTGTAAAGTCCACAGAAAACTACGAGCGTCGCTTTGTGATGACCTTTCCCAATGAAACACTGCCTAAGGGACGCAAACAACAGACCACCGCACTGTATGATCGGCTCGTCGCCAAAGGCGCGCGCATGGGACAAAGCTTTGGATTGGAACATGTATTGTGGTTTGGCGACAGCCCAGAGGACGCGCATGAAGAGCCGACATTTGAGCGCAATCGCAGCTTTGACTATGTCGCACGCGAATGTGCGGCGGTGCGTGAAAATGTCGGTGGGATCGAAATTGCGAACTTTGCCAAGCACGTCATCAAGGGCGCGGGCGCGCGCGATTGGCTGAACAAAACCATGGCCGGTTTCATCCCCCAACCAGGGCGGATCGCGCTGACTCCAATGCTGACAGAAAAAGGCCGTCTGTATGGTGATTTGACCGTAGCGTGTCTGGAGGAAAACCACTTCATGCTGTTTGGCTCAGGCGCTATGCAGGATGCGCATTCCCGTTTTTTTGCGCAGACCCTGCCCAATGATGTCACCCATGAAAACCAGACCCAAGGCTGGCATGGCATCGCGCTCTCAGGTCCGAAATCACGGGCTTTGCTGTCACGTATCACCCGCGAAGATGTCACAGCCGAGGGCCTGAAGTTCCGCGATTGCCGCCAAACTTATGTGGGTGGCGTGCCCGTGATATTGAACCGGATCAGCTTTTCTGGCGAACTGGGTTATGAAATCTACTGCCGACCGCAATATCTGATCCGTCTGGCCGAGGCGATTGAAGAGGCGGGCGTCGATCTGGGCTATCGTTGGTATGGCAACCGCGCCTTGATGAGCCTGCGACTTGAGAAAGGCTGGGGCGCTTGGGGGCTAGAGTTTCGACCGGACTTCAACGCCGTTGAAAGCGGCATGGATGCCTTCGTCAACTGGAACAAAGACTTTGTTGGCAAAGCGGCCACGATCAGGGCACGCGACACAGGTATAGCGCGCAAACTGGTCACCTTGGTGATCGACACCAACATCGATGTCACCTTGGACGAGGCGGTGCTCAAAGACGGCGACGCCGTCGGGTACATCACCTCGGGGGGGTATGCGCATCATGTCGGCAAATCCATGGGCATGGCCTATGTCGCCATCAAACACACCGCGCCCGGAACCGAACTGGAAGTCGAAATCCTTGGCGAGATGCGACGCGCGACGGTTCAAGGCGCACCGGTCTACGATGCCACGGGTGCAAACATGCGCAGTTGAGCCTACCTCATGGCGGCGGCGATAGCACGCCGCCTAAAACACCTCAGGCGTAGGATTTTTGCTGGCATGGGTGTGAATGGTGCGAATGCTCCATTCCACCGATTTGCGCATGACTTTGCCCAGCGCCGTATCAAAGGCTTTGGCGATGTCATCCATCTCATCACTGGCCGAAATGGTTACTTCCTCAAAAGAGCTCGAGCCGATAATGCGGTCATAAAACTCATCCACAACTTTAATGTTCAGGCGAACATTGATGCGCAACGGTTGTTCCCCATCTTCGCTTTCCCCTTCCGGCATATAGGCCTGAAATTCGCGCAAGTCCGGCAGGATCACATAGTCAGGATTCAAGCCCACAGATGAGCGGCTCACAGCGGCCACTTTACCGCTGTTTTCAAAGCTTTCGATCATCAAGGCCTGCACAATCGCCGGCGCGCGGTCCACCCAGCGCACGCCTGGCAGATATTGCACTCTCAGAGGCGACGGATAGACCGCAACTTGATCGGTATCCACCGCCGCTGTCGCAGTTGGAGCTTCAACGACAATCTGTTTGCTCACCCTCGGTAAAGAGCTGCTGAACGTACTCTTGGGTGTAAGGGCGTAGAGATCATTTGGCGTGCTAACACGGTTCAACGTGTCGATCCCCGCACAGCCCGACAGCACCAGAGCGACAGCCAAAAGAGAAAGGGACAGATAGCGGTTCATCGACGGAACTCCGAGCCTTGTGTGCCTAGTAAAAAGCGTGCGGGATCTCTCTCGACACGGCTGACCAGCCGGTCCAGATTGATCACCATACGGCGCGCTTCCTCAATGAAACGCACGGTTTGCGGCAGGCCAACCCGAAGGAACTCGGTGACCTGTCGTTGGTTGTTTTGCATCAGGCCATCCACCGTCGCCATCAATGCAGAAGCAGACTGAGACGCGCTTAGGATTTCCGCGGAAATCTCACCGACCTCACCCGAAACAGTGGTCACAGCCGACCGGAATGCTTCGGTCGACAGGCGAATATCAGTCAGGATCGCATCCACATCTTCATCCAACAGCTGATTGGCCGCACCAAAGGTCTGATTGGCGGTGTCCAGCGTTTCAACAGCGCCATCCATGGCCTGCGTAATTGCGTCCAGCGTGCCATTGGCATTGCTGAATGCCTCAGTGGCAGCGGCCAATGCGATACTGCTGTCAGCTGAAAGTGTCTCAAAACTGTCCGCAGCACCCGAAATCTCGGTGCCGAGGCTGTCGATCACGCGATTGGCGGTCTCTGCTGCGTCACGCACGTTTTCCATTACCCCGGGCAGGTCTTGCTGAACTGACGCATTGACGGTTTCAATAGCAGCGCGTGCATCTGCGGCAGCCAAACGCGCATCTGCAACCAACGCTGCGCCATCGCCCTGAACCAACGTATTGATGGTTTCTGATGTTTCGGTGGCAGAGGTCATCAAAACATCCGTGTTCTCAAGTGTTGTGCCAATGGCTTCAAGCGTGGCGCGCGCTTCGCTCATGCGCGCTGTCGCCTCGGTGATCAAATCCTGTCCGCTGACCGATAAGGCCTGCGCTTCGCGGTCGATTGTGGCTAGCGTGGTATTCGTCTGATCTATCAACTCGGGCAGACGGTCCCGCGCCAAAGCGCGCGCGCTGGACAAGGCTGCGGTGGCCTCGGTGGCTAGCGGCTTGATGTCCGTCTCCAGCATTGCTCCTACGGTATCCGAAGTCTGTGTCACTGATTGCAAGGCGTCAGCCGCCGCAACATTGGCACTTTCAAAGGCTGTGAGCGCACTTGCGGATTGCTCGACCCGCGCCTGTACGGCAACGCCAACTTCTTCATAACGGCTCATCAAATCAGAAGCATCTGTACCCAACGACGTAATCCGCCCCTCAAGCGCGGTGGCGGTCTCCTGCAATTGCACCACCAAATCCGGCAGGCGTGTTTCAACCAAATTCTGAGCTGCCTGTAGCGTCGATAAGGCCGACGGTTCTAACACCGATACCACAGACTCCAAAGTTGCCGCCGCATCAGCACCTTTCTGGATGAACTCTTTCAACTCACCCTGCATCAACCCGTCTGCAGTGGCAAAAGCGGTCTCTGCATTGTCCAAGGTGCCTTTGGTGCTGTCCGCCGCCACCCGAATGGACTCAAGCGTGCCGGTTGCTTCCACAAGCGTGTCCTCAGCCACCGCCGCCAAGCTCTCCAACTTGTCGGAGAAGGCCGCGATATCTTTGGCGGCTGAGCCAACATCGCTGGAGAAGTTCTCGAAATCCGCCATTACCTTGTCAGCGCGCGCCGTGGCCGCGGAGAGGTTGGTCAATATATCCGACACAGCGCTTTTGTTGTCTTCATTCACAACGCTGCGCAAATCCTCCAATAGCAAAACCGCTTTTTCTATCAGCTCGGGCGCACCTTCAAAAATGGTCTGCAGCGCGCTTCGCTCAGTTCGAATAACGCTTCCTTGCGGCAAGAGCGCACTATCAGACGATCCCCCGGACAAGGCCACGGAACTCACTCCAGTCACACCCAGAGATTGCAGTTTGGCAACCGTGTCGGCCTTGATGGGTGTCTTTGCCGCAATTTCAATACGCACACGGACCTTGGACGGATCGACCTCATCAAGCTCTAGATGCACGACTTGGCCGATCGGCAAGCCGTTGTAGCGCACATCACCCGCTGTTCCCAAACCCGAGACATCTTCAAACAGCACATCATAATAAGCGTATTGGCGGTCCACGTCGATCTTGGCCAACCACAGTAAAAAGACAAACGACCCGATCAGCCCCGCCAAAGCGAAGGCACCGATCAGCACATAGTTTGCACGTGTCTCCATCTGCCCCTAGCCTTTGTTGTCTTTGTCGTAATCTTTGACTTGCGCGGCCCGCGCGCGCGGGCCTGTGAAATATTCCCGAACCCACGGATGATCGACCTCGGTCATCATTTCGATAGGCCCTTCAACCAATACACGTTTTTCAGCCAACACCGCGATGCGATCACAAATCGCGTATAAACTGTCCAGATCATGCGTCACCATGAACACAGTTAATCCCAGAGAGCGCTGCAATTCTCCAATCAGATCGTCATAAGCCGCCGCCCCGATCGGATCGAGGCCTGCTGTGGGTTCATCCAGAAAAACGATCTCGGGGTCGAGCGACAAGGCGCGCGCTAGCGCGGCGCGTTTGCGCATCCCGCCAGATAGCTCAGATGGAAATTTGCCACAGGCCAGTGGCGGCAAGCCAACCAGACCAATTTTCAACTCGCCCAGCGCCTTCATCAAACCTTGGCTCATTTTGATATGTTCACGCATCGGCGCCATGACATTTTGAAGAACCGTCAAGGACGAAAACAACGCTCCATCCTGAAACGCCACGCCCCAACGTTTCTCGATATTGCGCCGCTCCGCGTCCGGCCCGTTCAACACATCCGTGCCCAACACCTCAATGCTACCCGCAGCAGGTCTGTTCAGCCCGACAATGGTGCGCAACAACACGGATTTCCCTGTCCCCGAGCCGCCCACAATGCCCAGCACTTCGCCGCGCCAAACATCAAGGTCGAGCCCTTCATGCACCACTTGTGTGCCAAACTGATTGCGCAGACCACGCACTTTGATGATCGCCTCACGGCCGGTGTCAGGAAGGACAGGATCAGTTGGGGCAAGTTCGTCCATCATATTCCAATACTCGCGAAAAACACCGAGAACAGAGCATCGATTGCAATCACAAGGAAAATCCCCTGCACCACCGCCGCAGTTGTGCGTTGCCCCACGCTGGTGGACGAGCCTTGGACCCGAAACGCCTGCCAACAGGCCACAACCCCGATCACCACCGCAAAAAACGGCGCTTTGATCATGCCCACGGCCAAATGCCAAAAGCTAGTGTGTTCATGCAGGCGGGTCACGAACATGCCAGGGCTTACGCCCAACTCAATCCAGCTCATCAACCCACCACCAATCAAACCGAAAATATTGGCGGTAAAGCCGAGGATCGGCAGCACTATAAACAACGCCAACACCCGTGGCAGCACAAGCACATTAATGGGATCCAGCCCCAAGGTACGCAACGCATCAATCTCTTCCTGCACCTTCATCGAGCCAACCGACGCGGTAAAGGCAGACCCGGATCGACCAGCGACGATAATCGCGGTCAGAAGAATTCCCAATTCACGCAAAATCGAGATCGAGATCAACTCGACCACAAACACCTCAGCCCCGAACTGGCGCAATTGCGTCGCCCCCTGAAAGGCCAGCACAACACCGATCAGAAACCCCATCAGGGCCACAATCGGCATCGCATTTAGCCCGGCGTCCTGCATGTGGCTAAACAGCGACGCACGGCGCAGAGTCCACGGGCGCAAAATTACCTTAGACAAGCTCACCAATGTCTCGCCAAAGAAGCCCAGCAGCGACAGCGCCTCTTTGTAGCCAGACACGACTTTCTTGCCCAAATCCTCAAGAAGGTCAGTGAAACTATGCGATCCTGTCTCTCCGTCGCGCTCCTGTGGTAGCGCCGCCTCAACAGTTTTCAACAAAGCCGCGTGATCGGGGTCCACGCCCTCAAAATCGACCTGAACGCCCTGCGCCTGTAGCCGATCGCGAAGTTCCAGAATAAGCCAGGCACCACCCGTATCGACCGCGTCTATCTGAGACATATCAATCTGAAGGGCGGGGGCTTGGGTAGCAAACTTGTGGAATGACTGCTCCACTGACCCGAGAAATTCCGTCAAAAGGCTTCCGGACAATTGCAACTGCGCAGCCTCAACCCCTTCCTGAAATGTCAGCGACGGCTGGGTCATCAGGGACGCATCATCCCTCAATACAGCTGGGCAAAAGACCAGCCAAATTTAACGTCCACGTCACGGCAATGCCCCTTACCCAATCTCACTTCCCTCAAACATATTTCAGCGTTGAGCTGAACCATGTGCCTCACTCAAAACCCTAGCAAAATCTGCCAAGTCCGTGAAGAGACTTGTAGACACTCTTTGGCGCGCCCTATTGGCAGGTTTTCATTGAATTTTATGCACCACCCGCAATCAAAGAAAAACCGCCCCGCAGGAGACAATCCTGACGGGGCGGGTTTGAAGATTTATAGCTTAGGCTGCAGCGGCCGCCAGTCGGCGTTTCTCTTCTCGGGAAAAGAACAGCAGGTAGAACACCGGCGCAGCGATCAGCGTCAGAACTGTCGCAAATGCCAGCCCCCCCATAATGGTGACCGCCATCGAAACAAAGAAGGCATCGGTCAGCAAGGGTACCATCCCAAGAATTGTCGTAACCGCCGCCAGCATAACCGGCCGCAAACGTGACACGCTGGCGGTGACAATTGCATCACGCAATGGCAGTCCTTCGGCCCGCACCAGATCGATCTCTTCCACCAGAACAATTCCGTTCTTGATCAACATACCCGACAGGCTCAGCAGCCCCAGAAGCGCGGTAAAGGTGAATGGCAATCCTGTGCCCAACAATCCGATGACGACACCGTTGACCGACATCGGCACCAAGAGCCAGATAATGATCGGTTGACGGATAGCATTGAACAGAAGCACCGAAATCAAAACCATGGTCAGGAAAGTGATCGGCAGGCGTTTGCCAAGGCTTTCATTGGCCATATTGGAGTTTTCAAACTCGCCACCCCACTCCATCGAATAGCCCGGAGGCAAATCCATCGCCTCAATTGAAGCGCGCACTTCACCGTGCACTTGCGACGCTGTCAGCCCCGGTATGATATCAGCGCCAACCGTGATCGTCGGTACGCGATTGCGCCGATGAACCAGCGTTTCTTGCGCCTCATATTCAAACCCGTCGATCATCTGCTCCAACGGCAGGAAACCATCGTTGGTGGCAGAGTAGACAACCTGATCCAACAATCCGTATTCACCATTTGCAGGACGGCGCAAGATGATCGGGATCAACCGGTCATTTTCGCGGAATTCACCAGCCTGCATCCCTTCGGTGGCAAACATCAACATGTCAGCGACATCGTCACGGGCCACGCCTGCTGTCTGAGCGCGCTCAGTGGCATAGATCGGCTTGATCACCAATTCCTGCTCGCGCCAGTCGTGGCGAATGGTTGTGATGTTATCGCTCGCCGCCAACATGACTTGGCGCGCTTCATCGGCCAACTGGCGCAATACAACAGGGTCGCTGCCTGAAAAGCGCATTTCAACCGGATCACCGCCGGGCGGTCCAAAGACCAGACGTTTGGTGCGGAATTCTGCGTCAGGAAAACTATCCGCCGCAAAGGCTTCGACATCCGCTTGCAGGGCCGGAATATCCTCCAAAGACTCTGTCCGGATCACCACCTGCCCGTAACTCGGGTTTGCCTGCTCCGTATCCAATGTCAAAATGAAACGGGACGAGCTTTGGCCCACAAATGTCGTGTAAGCCGCCACATCTTCGCGGTCGTCCAGCCAAGCTTCCAAAGTTCTTAGCTGCTCAGACGTGGTTTCAATCGGAGTCCCTTGTGGCAATTTGTAGTGCACAAAGAACATCGGCGTGTTTGAATCCGGAAAGAAGGATTGTTTCACCATGCCAAATCCAGCATAGCACACAACCGTCACCGCAATCAG
This sequence comes from Rhodobacteraceae bacterium Alg231-30, assembly GCA_900143615.1. Classification (GTDB taxonomy): domain Bacteria; phylum Pseudomonadota; class Alphaproteobacteria; order Rhodobacterales; family Rhodobacteraceae; genus Shimia. The sequence goes on along the minus strand of FREU01000002.1, from coordinate 927,650 downwards.
GCCAGCCACGACCAACCACCGCAGTTTCAGCGCCAACCTTAGGCTCCACCCGTACATGCGGAACAACAGACCGCTATAGGCGTCAACCTCGCCGCCCTTGCCCTGTTTGAACAGATAGTGCCCCAGCATCGGTGTCACTGTCAGTGCCAGCAACCAGCTCAAAAGTAGCGAAATTCCGATCACCGCAAACAGCGAGAACATGAATTCTCCCGTCGAGTCGGGGCTGAGACCAATGCCTGCAAAGGCCATGATGCCGATCACGGTTGCACCCAACAGCGGGATTTGAGTTTTTCCAGCCGCCTCATCTGCGGCTTCGCGGGAATTCTTACCCTTCAGCATTGATATCTGCATGCCTTCGGCAACAACGATGGCGTTGTCCACCAACATCCCCATGGCGATGATCAATGCACCAAGTGAAATACGCTCCATCTCAATGCTGAACAGGTACATGAAGAAGAACGTTCCCACGACGGTCAGGAACAAAGTAGCCCCGACCACAACCGCCGCGCGCCACCCCATAAACAAAGCCAACACCAGGATCACAATCGCCACTGACATCGCGAGGTTGATAAGAAAATCGTTAGACGCCTCATCCACCACCAGATGCTGCTGATAAATCGGCATCAACTCAACGCCCGCCGGAATCGACGGGTCAAGTTCGGCCAGCTTGGCATCAACTTTGTTTCCAACTTCAACGATGTTTTCAGACGTCACTCCGGCCACGCCCAACGTAAAGACGTCTTGGCCATTGTGCCGGATTTCCAACATCGGATCAGTTTTGCGCTCACGGCTCACGGTGCTAATGTCGATCAGGTTGATCACCTGACCGCCTGCACCTACCGACAGCCCCGCGATTGCTGACACCGTGTCTGACCCGTCCGGAGTTTGGATGCGCGCTTTGTAATCGTTGCGATTGACCGACCCTGCTTGTGCCACGGAATCAGAATTGGCAATCGCACCGGCAATCGCCTCAAGTGGCACATGCAAGTTGACCGAAAGCGCCAGATCCGGCTCCACATAGATTGCCTCTTCCGGCAAACCTTGGATCTCTACATCCGCCACGCCATCCACGGTTAGCAACTCGCGGCGCAAAAATCGCGACAACTCGTGCTTTTCACCATTGGTGAAACCCGGGGCATCGACCGCCAGATAAATCCCGAACACATCCCCAAAAGTGTCATTGATCATGGGCGTCATGACGCCTGCGGGTAAATCTCCAAGCGCGTCATTGATCTGCGCGCGCAGCTTGGTCCAAATCTGAGGCAGCTCGCTCCCGTCATAGGTGTCTTTCATTTCGACATCGATATAGGATTGGCCCGGTGTATTGGTCGAGACGATCTTGTGAACTTCGCTCATTTTTTGAATGGCGGATTCCAGAGGCTCGGTCACCTCTTCGGCCACCTGTTCTGCCGTGGCACCCGGATACTGGGTGATCACAATCGCCTGTTTGATGGTGAACGAGGGATCTTCCAGTCGTCCGAGATTGCTAAACCCGATCGCGCCGCCAAACATACAGACCAGAATGATCAACCATGTATAAATCGGCGTGTCGATAGACCTACGTGCAATGTTCATGATCTAACCCTCAGTTGCCGAAACCGGCAAAGCGGCGCACTGACTGACCCTCAGCCAACCAACCACCACCTGTCAGCACGATTTCATCACCGTCTTGCAAACCGGAGGTGATATGAACATCTCCGTTTTCCGCGGGTGAAATTTCGACAGCGACCCACTCCACGGCGCCTTCTTCACCACCCACAGGACTAAAGCGCATGACACCTGGCTCACCGGAAGTGTTAATAACAATTGCCGTCGCTGGCACCAAAATACCCGCCGCCGGTTGCAACGCTTTCACAGTTACGGTTGCAGACGAACCAGGCAGGATCACCCGTCCCTTTGGCGGCTCCATACCGAAAGTGATGCGGAACGTTTGACCAACAGTCGACGTTTCTGCGTCATACTCTCTAACTTCCAAAGGATAGACCTTGGGATCGCCAGGAAAGCTTGCCGAAATGTCATAATCTGCGTTCCCACCCGAACGCTGGAACAGAATTTCAGGAATATCCACCTCGATACGCAACTCCGACAGGTCGTGTATACGCACCACCGGTGTTCCCGCAGAAACGGTGGTGAACAACTCAACACTGCGACTGGAGATCAGCGCATCAAACGGCGCGACCAAATGCGCATGCTTCAGCGACCATTCCGCATTCCGAACCGCGATATCGGCCAATCCTGCCTGCGTTTCCGCATCATCCAGCGTCACTTGGCTGACCGTATTGCCAATAATGAGCTTCCCAAGCCGCTCAACCGTGCGATCCGCCTGCTCTTTTTGCAGACGGGCTTGGTCCAGTTGCAGCTCAAAGGTTTCCAGATCAAGTTTAGCGATGGTGCTGCCCTTGGCAACGTTCAGCCCTTCGGTAACGGGGTATTCAACGATTTGTCCCCCGACCTGAAACGCCAAATCCACCGATTGTTTCGCGCGCACACTACCAAAAAACTGGCGCTCAAAAACGACAGCTTCAGAGCTAACTTGCATAAGCTTTACAGGTTTCAACTGGTCTTGCGCCACCACTGGAGCAGCTAATACCGAAAGGATTGAAGCGATTTGAAAAAGTTTCATTCGAGGGCCTCATTGGGGAATCCAGCGACAGAGATATTGTCGGTAGTTTTGGTCAGCAGCCGTGCAAGCTCTTGAATTTCGTCGGCGTTCAGATTGGTCAGCTCGCGAAATCTCATAGACGCTTCGGCAATTAATTTCTGGCGCATGTCTGCGCCCTCATCCGTCAGGGTCACAATCCAGGCGCGGCGATCATTGGGATCGCGCTCACGGGAAACAAACCTCAGGTCCTCCAGAACATCAGCAATCGCTGTAACACTGGAAGGCAACATATTGAGCAATTTTGCCAATTCACCCATGCGACGAGGATGTTGCAAAATCACCAGCATCATTTTCTGGTGTTTGTTTGTGCAATGCGCAAGTTCGCTCGTTTCGTAATTCTTCTGAATGGCATGCGACAAGATTGTGGCTCCGACCAAGGAAATGAATTCCGGTGGTAGGTCGAGATCTTCAAACGGCGAATTTTTCATGGCGCTCAACATTACTTCAGAAAGTGAAACATCCAGATAATGAAAAATTCACATCGTGCAATAGTTTTATTCTTGGCAGGCCAAATACCCTTGGTTTATTTGTCGTGATATAAGATTAAGTATTTGATTTTATTTAAACAAAATTTCACTAACTCTCGAGACTCTCTGGAGCGCCTAAGACAACTTACGCCTGCGTGTCAGCGCAACGTCGATCAACTTTCGCGCGCAAACATCTCTATCACAGCAGGAATCGCCTTAAACTCACGCGCCTTTTCGCCGCGTCGCATCTGTATCGGCTTGGTAAGCCATGCCGCCCATTTCATCCGGTGGCACCAAGCTTGTGCGGCGTTCCAAACGCCAGCAGGGGCCACCGCTCTATAGGCATCCAGCGCCTCAGGCAGATCATCGACAACCATGGGCGAATGCGCCATCACATTGAACACAAACACCACCAAATCCCGTGCCTGACCGGACATAGTGTTTCGGCGAACATCGTAGCGTTCGAAATCCAGCAACACGACACGCCCATTGTACAAACACATGTCTTTCGGGCTTGGCCGTCCGTGGGCGAAACCCAAATTGTGAAAGGTGCCCAGCGCACCCATGGCATCCAACAGCAATTCACGCCGTCTTTCCGCGGAGGGCTCAATTTTTAGAAGCTTGCGCAGATCACGCCCACAGTCGGGCAGGATGATATAGTCAGGGCTTTCCGCAATAAGCTCCGGCACGGGCGCCTGTGCGGCCGTCATGTCACGAAACCCTTGGCGTTCGCGCTCAAAAGCCTTTGCGGGATTGCCTTTTTGCAAACGCATACGCGGGGACAGCTTTTCCGGACGCTTGATCCAGAATGTGCCGTGTTGTGTATCGACCCGCTCAATGCGACGCGCACCATTTCGTGTGCCAGCCTCTGCCAACGCGACAAGGTCATCGCGTACAATCTGTGGGTCTTCTCTATCCATTTCCTGCCCTTAGTAGCTTTGAAATCACCCGTAAAGGCCACAATTTTTGCAACTCAAAGCAATTTTACACGTGGACCTTTCCATATTGGCGACGTGACAATCATTGAATCGCGCCCCCAGAACCCGTAAGTCCTACACAATCCTATATCCGAGGCGCATATGGCAAACTTCCTGTATCAAAACGACCTGCCCGACGGGCTTGATCTTGGCCCAGTGGTGGCGATTGACTGTGAAACGATGGGGTTGAACCCGCACCGCGACCGCTTGTGTGTGGTGCAAATGTCCGGTGGCGACGGTAACGCCCATCTGGTTCAGGTCTCCAAAGGCCAAACCGAAGCGCCCAATTTGGCCAAAATGTTAGAAGACCCTAATGTTCTGAAGCTGTTTCACTTTGGCCGCTTTGACATTGCCGCAATGTATAACGCCTTTGGCGCGCTCACAGCGCCCGTTTATTGCACAAAAATTGCCTCCAAGATGGTGCGCACGTACACGGACCGCCACGGTTTGAAAAACCTGCTGCATGAGTTGATTAATGTCGACGTTTCAAAACAACAACAGATGAGCGACTGGGGAGCCGAAACCCTGACCGCCGCACAACTGGACTATGCCGCCTCTGACGTTTTGTACCTGCACCAATTGCGAGACGAGCTGAACAAACGTCTTGCGCGTGAAGGTCGCACCGACATGGCACAGGCCTGTTTTGATTTCTTGCCCACCCGAGCGCGCCTTGATCTTGCAGGCTGGCCCGAACAAGACATTTTTGCGCACTAATGGCGGGCGCAGAGACACAAACCCTTTTGGATGCAGGCCATCGCGTCATCGCCACAGAAGCAGCGGCGCTGACTCTACTGGATCAAAGCTTGGGTGAGGAATTTGCCCAAGCGGTCGAGCTGCTTTTGTCGACCACCGGCCGTGTCATCGTGTCCGGCATGGGGAAATCCGGTCATATCGCCCGCAAAATTGCGGCGACCTTTGCCTCAACCGGCACGCCTGCGCATTTTGTACACCCCGCCGAGGCCAGCCACGGCGACCTTGGCATGATGGCACAGGGCGATGTCGTGCTTGTTCTGTCCAATTCAGGCGAAACCCCCGAACTGGCCGACCTTCTGGCCTACACCCGCCGCTTTGGCATCTCGCTGATTGGGGTAGCCAGCCGTCCCAACTCGACCCTGATCAAACAAAGCGACATTGGCTTGATCTTACCGCCCGCCGAAGAAGCCTGCGGAAACGGTATTGTGCCCACCACATCCACCACCATGACGCTGGCGCTGGGCGATGCGCTTGCGGTGGCCCTGATGGAGCACCGCCAGTTCACACCAGAGAACTTCCGCGACTATCACCCGGGCGGTAAACTGGGCGCACAGCTCTCAAAGGTGCGCGACCTGATGCACACGGGCGATGCACTGCCGCTGGTCAGTCAGGACACCCCGATGACCGAAGCTTTGCTGGAAATCAGCCGCAAAGGTTTTGGTGTGGTTGGGGTCACCGACCCAAATGGCGCCATGCTCGGAATTGTCACCGATGGCGATTTGCGCCGCCATATGGAGGGCCTGCTTGAGCGTAACGCATCCGAGGTCATGACCCGGTCTCCGCTCACCATTGCCCCCTCTGCTTTGGCAGAGGAAGCAGTCTCCGTCATGAACGCTCATAAAATCACGTGTTTGTTTGTGGTTGATCCCAAAGGGAACGGCATCCCTTCAGGACTTGTCCACATCCATGATTGTCTTCGTGTGGGTCTTGGATAAGCCGTTGGCGCTCCGCATTACATATTCCGACGTGGTGGCACTTTTAAAAGTCGTTCTACCCATTACCGCACTGGCGCTTTTGGCCACTCTGTTTCTAGTTTCCAGCAAACCAGACGTGAACGACTCTATTCCTTTTGCAGATGTGGAACTGGAACAACGCCTTCGTGATCAGCAAGTGACGTCACCATATTATTCTGGGCAAACAAATCAGGGCCACATTGTAACCGTGACCGCCGCTCTTGCGCATCCTGACTCACAAGACCCAGCCCGTGTAATCGCAGATGACTTGATTGCGACAATAGCCACGCAATCACAGGGTGAAATTGTTATCGCGTCTAATGAAGGTGAGTTAGATAACGATTACAATGAGGTAGAGCTTATTGGAGACGTTGTCATCACCACATCTCAGGACTATGTGGTGAATACCCAAACGATGACGGTCAGCCTGCAGGAAGCCCGAGGTGAAACTGGGGGACTTGTTACTGCACAGTCTCCAATCGGCGAATTAGAAGCCGGGCGGATGGCAATTCGGCCGGTCAACGATACAGATGATATATTTTTGTTTTTCACAAAAGGCGTGAAGTTAGTATACATGCCAACGAAAACAACGAGGTGACCTGTGAACACGACGCGAATGCTGCTTTTGGTGGCCATGATCCTATTTCCAGCCGCGTCTATGGCGCAGGGGTTTCAGGTCGCTTTCGGGCAAATGCAACAAGACACCGAACTACCTGTTGAAGTGGATGCGGACAATCTTTCGGTCAACCAAAACGATGGAAGCGCGGTCTTCACCGGCAATGTGTCAATTGTCCAAGGCGAAATGCGCCTGACCGCTGATAAGGTAAATGTTCACTACCAAGCCGAAACCCGTACTATTGCGCGCCTGGTCGCCACGGGGGATGTATTATTGGTCCAAGGCCCGGACGTGGCCGAGGCCGACGCAGCTGAGTACAGCATCGAGTCCGGCAATGTGCATATGACCGGCAATGTGATGGTATTGCAGGAAGCCACCACCATCACCGCGGACGAGATGACCGTTAATTTGGCGGATAACACCGCGCACATGCACGGGCGAGTCAAAACCATTTTGAGGTCTGAGTAACGCATGAGTACCAAACCCGACCTCACTGTGACCGACGGAGATTCCGGACTGCGCGTGGAAAACCTGCGCAAAGCCTATCGCAAACGCGTTGTGATCCGCGATTTTTCGATGGAATTGAACCGCGGCGAGGTTGTCGCTCTGTTAGGACCAAACGGCAGCGGCAAAACCACAACTTTTTATGCCGTAGCGGGCCTGCTCACCCCCGAAGGCGGGCGGGTCATGATCGATGGACGCGACGCCACCACTTTGCCGATGTATCGCCGCGCCAAGCTAGGCATCGGCTATCTGCCGCAAGAGATGTCGATCTTTCGCGGCCTGTCAGTCGAAGACAACGTCACCGCGATCCTCGACATCACCTACAGCGACCGCCACAAGCGCCGTGAGCGGCTCGAAGAGCTGCTATCGGAGTTCTCCATCGAACACCTACGACGCGCACCTGCTTTGGCGCTGTCCGGTGGCGAACGCCGCCGCGTTGAAATCGCACGTTGTTTGGCTGCCAATCCGAAATACCTTTTGCTAGACGAACCTTTTGCCGGTGTTGACCCGATTTCGGTTGGCGACATCCGCCATCTGGTCTCGGATTTGAAAAAACGCGGCATCGGCGTGCTTATCACCGACCACAACGTGCGTGAAACGCTCGAGATCGTGGATCGGGCCTATATCCTGCATGACGGGCGCGTACTGATGTCCGGCACACCTGAAGAAGTGGTCGAAAACGAAAATGTACGCCGTGTCTATCTGGGCGACAATTTTCGAATTTCCTAACCTTTCTCCGCCAAAATATTTTTGAAAATATGACCTTCGCTCATTGACTCTCAGGGGGGGGAATACTCAAATACTAAGTATGACCATTTCAAAATTCCCAGCTGTGACACTGGTGGCCTTGCTCAAAAGGTCCGGTCGCTGGCAAGGATTAGAAACGTCATTCCCCAGCATTCGGACCTAAAACAAATCAGGGCTATTGCACGCCCAAAGTCCGACATGTCATCGAAAAGGAGACAGGATGCGCTACCAGATCACCGGAAAACATATCGACGTTGGTGAAGCCCTTCAGACCCATGTGAAAACTGAACTTGGTTCTGTTGTTGCGAAATACGCCGAACGCCCGACAGATGCGAACGTCATTTTTTCAAAAAGCGCACATGAATTTGTTTGCGAAGCCACGGTACACCTATCCACCGGACTGACCGCAACCGCCAAAGCACACGCCACAGAAATCTATGCTGCATTCGATGATTGCGGTGAGAAAATGGAAAAACAATTGCGCCGTTACAAGCGTCGATTGAAAGACCATCACCGTGAGCGTGCAGAACCGGTTGAACTTTTCGGCGCTTCCTCGTATATCCTCGCGCCTGAAAGCGAAGCCCAGGAGGCAGAGCCTGAAACCCTGCAGCCTGTGATCGTTGCCGAGATGGAGACCAAGATCCCATCTCTGAGCGTCGGTGAGGCAGTCATGCAGATGGAACTTGCAGGCGCTCCGGTACTGGTCTTTAGAAACGAAGGCAAAAGCGGATTGAACGTGGTCTATCGCCGTGATGACGGCAATATTGGCTGGATCGATCCCCAAGAATAGTGAGGTGGGGTGCTTTGCACCCCTCCCGGAGTTACAGGCAAAATGGACCTTTCAAAGATCCTACGTCCTGAGGCGGTCAAGGTTATTACGGCCACCTCAAGCAAGAAGCGTTTGTTGCAGGAATTTGGCGACATTGCTGCGTCAGCTTATGGGCTGACGCAGTCAATTGTTGTTGAGGCATTGCAAGAGCGTGAGAATTTGGGTCCAACTGGAGTGGGACAGGGCGTTGCCTTGCCCCATGCCCGCCTTGGCGACCTTGAAAAGGTCGTTGGCGCCTTCATCCTTTTGGAAAAGCCTGTTGATTTCAATTCGGTAGATCGCCAACCGGTGGATATCGCGTTTGCGTTATTTGCGCCCGAGGCGGCCGGTGTTGAGCACCTCAAAGCTTTGGCCCAAGTGTCGCGCCGACTACGCGAGCCTTCGATTTGCGCTAAATTGCGCGCCAATCTGGACGCCAACACGCTGTTTACGATTCTGACAGAAACCGACAACGTTCAGGCGGCCTAAGCCGTCTGGCACGTCGCTTCTTTTCGGCTCAATGTGGGGCAACACAGCCCCTGTTGGTTTCACTTCCAGCGTCCGAATCCAAAGGTCAGATAGTCGCGCTGATAGATATCTTGCACCAAGTCTTCGATCTCGCCGTCATAGATCGCCTCTAGTGGCACAGGCGTCTCTGGCGACGCCGTTACGGGGTCTGGTGCATCCATCCGCCCGACCTGCATTGCCAGCGCTGGCAGGTAAGCCTGCATTTCATCTTCACGCACAATTATGTCTGGTAACGCCAGATCGCCAAACCCGCGAATCGCCTCGGACTGGCTGGCCCAATGTGCGTCCTGGCGCAAACTTGTCTGCCCCGCCAAATTCGCTTTGACGAACCCCAGAAAGGCCACAAAAGCTGCGCGATGCGCCACCGGGTCATACTCCGGCCCCGGAGCGTCCTTTGGCAGCGGAATCTTATAAACTTTGCTCAATGTCTTTCGGTACGCTCGATAACTCCCAGTACCTGTATCCAGTATCCGCCGACAAAACGCCGAATGTATACGCGCCACCGGATGGCGGATCACTGTGAAACTGCGATGCCCCGGATTTCCACGCTTCCATTGCTTAAGCGTTTTTTGGTTAAATTTCCCCACCAGACCTTCCACGCTGGCACTATCAAGAGCGGCCAACCAGGCCAAAACCTCATCTTCAGGACCCGAGCGCACAGGCATATACAAAAGCGGCGCGACAGAGGCCGCCGTATAACTGGGCACTACCGCGCCGCGGCGCGGCTCAAAATTCGGAGTGCGGTTTAGATTAAATCTGTCCAACTCGGCAATCGCCAGCGTCACACTTCCAAAATTGGAAACCTTTTCTGACAAGGGACTTGGATTTTGCCGCTTAAGCGACTGATCAAGTGCTTCAAGACGATCCTCAACGCCGAGGTAAGCCGCCAAACCATTCATGACGTTCACATCCTGCAGATCTTCATACGCCAGATAAAATGCCGTTTGCCCGCTCACTTGCAGCGCCCGCATCAAAAGCACCTGAAACTCCTGCAGCCTCTCGACATGCTGGCGGAACTCTGTTGCATCAACCGCCACTTTGCTCTCACGTCGCCGCCGCACATCGGTCAGCTTCCATTGCCCTGTGGCCTGCGCGATTTTCTTGGACACATAGCTTTCCAAGGGATTGCGCGTCAGAATAATCTTGGCGCAGCGCGGATCGTTCAGGCAAGTGTCCAAAACCCTCGGATCATGGTCGTGAAAAAATCGAAATCCGCCGAGGCTGTCGGGATCGGACTTAATCGCAGCAATCAGCGAAAAAGGATCAGCCGTGCGTTGGCCAAGATCGACACCAAGGATTTCACTGCGGTTCGGGTATCCGATGAAATTCGCGTTAAACGCCTCTCCGTGGCATGTCAGCCCGTCAAAAGCATTGATGTTGGTTTCCAGAAAATTGGACCCCGTCCGCATTTCTGCGAACACTACAAAATAATCAAATTTATCTGCCATGGCCTCTTACTGAACAAGATAGGGTTTGCGCGGCGGCTTCTTCTGATCACCATCAACTTGAGACACTGGAAAGTCACCCATCAAATAGGGATGCATCCCCTGATTCTTGAGATTTTGCAAAAACTGCCCGAACCCCGTCAAATCCGTCATCCGCGGAACTTCTGACAAGCGCCGCGATTTATTCACACCAATCTCATCAATGATCGTTTGCAAAGGCTCCATTGGCGCCTCGATGAACTCAGCCATTGTCCAAATCCGTACCCGTGATTTGGCGTATGGCGAACGCAATGCACTCAGCTGTTCATTCTCCAATTTCTGCAACCTTGCAGCCTCTTGGCGTATGTCTGCAAAATTGCGATTGGATTTAAACAGCGGTAGCGCCCAAGCTCCACTAATCACGGACACCTGCGCATTTGGATCTTTGGCAATAAACCAGACAGGTGCTCCCTCATCGCGCGGTCCGACCTGAAAACACTGCCGTTCGCCGCGGGTGTTCCAGATCAGGTTGGTTAGAAACGCGATCGAATTGTAATCACGTGCATTGGGCGCATCGCTCAGCGCGCCATTGATCACCTTTTGCCCACCGGCAAATTCGGCCCGCTCCGGCGCAAATATATGGCCATGAACCTGCGCGCCTGTGACCCGCCCTAACCAAGGCTCAAAATCCTCAAACAGCTCTGCAAACCCGTGAAACACCGAATAGCGCCCAAAGGTCATGCCGTTTTCCCAGCCTTCATTGGGATACCGGCTCTGCATATACAACCCAGTGCGCCCCTTGGTCCGACGCTCAACCGCCTTCGCAAAAATCCGGTCGATTTTGGCTGGGTTGGGTTCGCTCATCTTAATCGCACCCTCAGGATCGCGCAGAAACCCATTGTACACTTTATGAGCCTGCGGCCATATTTTGCGCGCCACAAAACAATCTGAGCGACGGAGTAATTGCAGGTGGTCGTCATAAAAAATATGCGGCTTGCCCTGAAAGTCGAACTTGCTCAACGTCAGAGATCGACTTTCGATATTGGTCGAATACAGCCGCGCCAGCGTTTGGAAATAGCTCTCATCCGGAATCCAAACACGTTTGAAGAACTTGTCAAACGCGGGGCGATCGGGGTCTTGCAGGATCGCTGACAAGGTCTGGCGCGACAGGCACCACCATTGCGATCCCATATGCGGCACAATTCCTTGCGGAATACGGCGCTCAATCCGCAGCAGCCGTTGAATGTCGACCCATTTATCAAACAGGAAGCGATTCTTGCGCCACGAAAACGGAAAATGCAGCGTGAACCGCTCTTGGTCCAACCCGCCAACAGTCCAAGGCACATCGGCTGTTGTCGCACTCTCGATGAAATCCGTGCGCGGGCGCGCCTTTAGATAGTCCTTAAGCTCCTGCACCGGACGCAACGGCAAACATGAGCCCGACGACAGATAGACATGTCGCACCGCCGGGAATGCATCCAACATCATCTCGGCCGCGGATTGTGATCCGGCCACCAATCCCCACGCGCCCCATTCACATTTATGCCGCGCACAGAATTTCACATCGTCCAGATCCGACATGGCTTTGACAAATTTCTTGTAGTCTTTCTGGCTGACATTGGCATCCACATGGATCACCACCGGACAGCCGTATTTTGTCCAATGGCGCGCCACTTGTTCGGCCCGGTCAAAAGCCGTGTGCACCAACATCAGGATACCGACACTCATGCCCAGTTTCCTTTGGACATCAGCCCCAAAATCTCAAGCTGGCGCCAGTTAATGTATTTCTCTGACCATTTGCACCACAACTCGGGATTATCCCGCAACCGCTCGGCATAGGCCATGTATTCCACGCTGGCGGAATAGTGCTGTTTGCGGCGCAGCTCTTCTTCGGCCTTAACCGTGAACGTATCCAGAAACTTGGCGTGCAACAAAAGCCCCGAGGCCTTCTCTCCACCCCATTCATCATAAACCTGATTAAGACCGCGCGGCAAAAGCATGTGGGTCGAGCTGACATAGGTGTATCGTCGGTTCCACTTCACCAGAGGGATCTTATTCAACGCAGGCGCCAGCTCTGGCTCGTCAGGGAAAAACACCCGCGAGCGTGGGCCACCTTGTATCCACAAGTTCCCGTAATTCGGGTTCTTGGTCATCGTATAATTGCCCGCATCAAACCAACAGGCGATCTCAAGCGGGTCTTGTCCGGCATGATAGGGCTGTTCGGTGATCGGGCCGCGTGGATACATATCCAACAGCATCGCGCTAAAAGATTTGATCGAACTGGCGTCCAGCCAATCGGTCAGCGCCCGAATAGGGCGCGTGTCACAAAACGGATAGATCAGGAACTCATCAGGATCGACCACCAAACACCAGTGGCCATGGCCATAACGCATCTGCAGCCAGTTCATCCAATCGACGCCAAACCGCGATTTTTTATAGCTGTGGCGTGTGTGCCAAACCGACACATCCGGTTGCTCGACCAAATACTCCATCGAGCCATCATCGCTATCATTGTCTACGATCAGGAAATGATCGACACCTTTGTCACGATAATACTCAAGAAAATATGGCAGCCGAATTTGTTCGTTTCTCTGCGTCGAGAACAGCAACAAATCATCGCGTTTTATCTTGTCAGTGCGGTCAACAATCGAGGTCAGCTCATGTTGGCGACGCAATGCGCGCGCTAACCGATAGCGGCGTCTGACTCGAAGCCGATATGATTGCCACGCACCCAATTTGCATCCTCACCCTTTTTCCCAACGCCCATAATTTCAACCGCGGAAGTATCACGTCACCCTTAAAACGGTATTGAAATGCGCGCTCCACGTAGGTGGAGAAAACTTCGGTTCCGCTAGGTCACTCTGATCTTCACGATGCAAAGACTCATTCAGTCGGCGACTTATCGCCTCTTCCCATAGATAACTATCTGTCACGCTTGCGTAAATGGGATATTCCGCCAGAGTTTCGCGTATAACAGGCAAATCGTTACAGATCACCGGGCACCCCACCGCTGCGGCCTCAAGTGGGGGCAGCCCGTAGCCCTCTGCCAGACTTGGAAAAAGCATCGCCTGCGCCCCTGCAACAAGGTGGCAAATGTCGCTGTCGGGCAGATCATTAAACTCGTGCAAAAAACTTCCCCGCAGCGGGCTTTGATCCAACCGCGCAAAAGTCTGCTCGCTCATCCAGCCGCGCCGCCCACAGATCACCAAATGGGGGATTTCCTGCCCGTCAGCCCTCTGCGCCATGTCTTCCCACAGATCGATCAGAAACACATGGTTCTTGCGGGGCTCGATCGTGCCCAAACACAGAAAATACGGTTTCGGCACCAAGTCCGTGGCCGCATTGTTGCCTATTTGGAAAAAGTCCGCCTCTATCCCCAAAGGCGCCACAGTAATCGGGGGGCATCGCTCACCGATATGACGCGCAATATCCTGCTGCGACACAATTGAATTGGTCAGAATCACATCAGCTGAGACCTGAGTCAGATCCAGAATTTCGCGTAGGCGTCGCGCCGAGGCAGGGGTTTGAAACTGCGGATAATCCAACGGGATCGTGTCATGCAGAAAGACCGCAATTTTGGCCCCACTAACAGCGCGCACAGCCTCAACAATCTCTTTGCGTAGATTGGTTTGATCGACATTGATATAGGCTGTTCCGACAGGCAAATTCTGACGCAGCATCCGCGCCAAGCCACGTCTGGAACAACGCGCATGGGCCAGCCTGCGTAAATCTGCGTCGACCCGACGCCTGGAACTGCCTGATTTGCGAGTCAGCCGTGCCAGAATATCGACATCCCCCCACGCGACACGCCTCTGCAGGCGATCGCGCACACCAACCATACCGTCTTGGTCGAGCAACACATAGCCTAGCACCGTGCGCACCAGTCCAAAAACCGGCTCCGGCGCGTCTATCAAGGCATCAAGATACGCCAGACACACCCGATCCACACCTGACGGACGTCGCCCCACCAGATCAACGGCGCGCGACATCTCAAGAAGTCGCGCGGCTGGTTTATTTGGTGTAGTTGCCGTTCTGGTGCCATTTCCATGCATCAGCGATCATCAAGTCCATCGTTGATCTCTTGGGGCTCCAGCCTAGCTCTTTCTCGGCAAGTGTCGAGCCGGAAACCAGCTTGGTACAATCCCCTGGACGACGCGGCCCCTCATTATACGGCACTTCGCGATTTGTGACCGAGCGGGACTGCGAAATCACCTCGCGCACCGAGAACCCGGATCCTGTGCCCAGATTGTAGATGCCGCTGTCATGACTATCCAATAGGCGCTTTAGCCCAAGCACATGCGCATCCACCAAATCGCAGACATGCACATAATCTCGAATACAGGTGCCGTCTTCGGTATCGTAGTCTGTACCAAAGATCGTCAACGCGTCACGCTTGCCATCAATCGCATCCAGCATCAGCGGAATCAGATGTGTTTCAGGGCGATGGAACTCCCCAACCTCACCTTCCGGATCACCTCCAGCCACATTAAAGTAGCGGAAAATCACATGTCGCAGGCCATAGGCGCCTTCGAAATCTTTCAGCATATCTTCGATTGCGCGTTTGGATGACCCGTATGCATTGATCGGATGCTGTTCGATTGTCTCGTCCAAAAGAACATTGTCGTGTTCGCCATATGTGGCGCATGTTGATGAAAACACAAAGTTTTTACACCCGGCGGCAACCGAAGCTTCGATCAAGTTCAAAGAACCGCCAACATTGTTCAGCCAATACCGACCCGGTTCTTGCATGCTTTCGCCAACTTGGCTCAACGCCGCAAAATGCATCACCGCAATGGGTTCATACTTGGCAAACACCTCGTCCAAACGTTCGCGATTGAGCAAATCACCTTTTTCAAATGGCCCAAATTTGACCGCATCTTCCCAACCGGTGCAAAGATTGTCGAAGGTCACTGGTTGAAAGCCCGCTGTGCGCAAAGCTTTACACGCGTGCGAGCCGATATAGCCGGCACCGCCAGTCACAAGTACATTGTCCACTTAAGTCTTCCTTCGCCTTATTCAGCTGCCCTGCGAGAGGCCTGCAACTCATCAAGATACTCAGCCAACTCGTCACGCAAGTCATCCCGCGCAAGGCCAAAGGCGACCGTCGCTTGCAAGAATCCAGCTTTGGACCCGCAATCATAGCGCTGTCCCTTAAAGCGGAATCCATAGACATTTCTGCCTTGCTCAATTTCGCTGGCAATGGCGTCCGTCAATTGAATTTCCCCGCCGGCACCGGAATCTTGATTGCGAAGGTTGCGCAAAACACTCGGCGTGAGGATATACCGCCCAATGACAGCAAGATTGGAAGGAGCCTGACCTTCTTTGGGCTTTTCGACCATGCCTTTGACAGAAACGATCGACCCCATGTCTTCTTTGACGTCAAGAACCCCATAAGAGGACGCCTGCGCCATCGGAACTTCCATGGCTGCGACCATCGATCCACCGGTTTCTTCATAGGCGTCGATCATCTGCTTCAAACAAGGCTTCTCACCCGCGATGACATCATCCGGCAGAATCACCGCAAAAGGTTCGTTCGCAATAAGGCGACGCGCACAGCGCACAGCATGGCCAAGCCCCAGCGCGTGGTGCTGGCGAATATAAGCGATCGCACCGCTCTCCATATTGGTCGCCGCAAGGGTTTCTAGTAGCTCGGTTTTGCCTTTTTTTCTGAGCTCTCGCTCAAGCTGAGGCGCATGATCAAAATAGTCTTCAAGGGCGCTTTTGCCTCTGGAGGTCACAAAGATAAACTCTTTGATTCCAGCTTCACGCGCTTCGTCAATTGCATATTGAATGAGTGGTCTGTCGACCAAGGTCATGATTTCTTTTGGAACTGACTTGGTTGCTGGCAGAAACCGCGTTCCCATTCCGGCCACAGGGAAAATGGCCTTAGTAATCTTCTTTTGCATCAACAAACCCTCGTAGTTACTCACATATTTCACAGTGCGCTAAGCAAAGTCCATGACGGCATCATCACAGAACGGTGTGTTATTAAAATCGACTTTTAGTCAAAATAGCATTTAGCCAGTAATCGTAAAATGCATACTATCCTACTAGAATTAATTCAATCTTATGTTGATCATTCAAACACATTAGTTATGGCAAACGCAGATCCTAGCAGTGCGATAACGGCCTGAGCAGGCTTGATCGCGGACTCTGAAGCAATCACAACATCGCCCGGCTGCATTTCAAAATTTTGCGCTCCAAATAGGCTGTCTGAATGCGTTAGGTCGAAAATAAACATGACATACTGCTCAGAAGGCCCAGTCCTGTCAGGCCGAAGCGCATCTAAAGGATATTCACGCAACAGCACCAAAGCTTCCGGATTCGCCCTCCCGGCATCTACGCCACCTGCGAGCGACACAGCTTCAAGCGCCGTAATTTTTTCCTGATGGAAGAAAATTTGCGTTTTGGAGTTTGTCGCACCCATTGCGACAAAAAACCGCTCGTCCTCTTCGACTATAATTTGATCACCACCGCGCAGAATCACGTTCTTGTTCGGGTCTTTTGTCAGCGCCTTGGCGGGAATCGAATAGATTTGCGATCCCCGACTCAATCGAACAACCGGATTTACAAGCGTTTCACTAAACCCGCCGCCATTTGCGATCGCGGACAAAATCGAGGTGTTTCGATCCGGCAGCTCATAAGTCTGAGGTGATTCCACTCCAGAAACAAGATCCACAGAATTGCGAACCCCGCCCGTGACGCTGATCTGCACCTGTGCCGAAGGCGCAATCGTACTTAGCTTGGCTTGGATTAGCTCACGTGCTTGACTGGATGAGAGACCGCGAACTTCGATACTATCGACATAAGGAACAAAAATGGTTCCATCGGAAGCAACGCTCACTGGCTGTAGGGGCACGCTGCGTTGATCCGTTGACAACAAGAGCGAATTCTCTTGATTGTCCCAGATCATCAACTCGATTTCGTCCCCAACCTGAATAGTGCGCGACATGGGTCCTGCCTCGCGCGCAGGCCAGCGGTAGCGAACATACTGTGCAACTTTTGGCCATGCGCTGATTTCTTTCGCAGAGGCGCGTGTCACTATTTCGACTGCAACACCTTCAGGAATAGAGCTTTCAGCAGAAATTTCGGCGCCCGTTGGGCCACCACGCGGCAGCGCACACCCCGTAAGCGCGAGTGCGAGCATTGTCGCCATCGCCAATGCGAAAGGTACCTTAGCCTGCATTATTTCTGCCCCGTCTATCCTCTTAATTGTTCTAGAGGTGTTTTACCCGAGTTAGCAACCACGCCGTTAATTTAGCAAGTTTGGCTGTCACTAATATGTCGAAATCCAAAGTTGTTGCGATGCCTGCTCAAGCAGCACAGCATGACAAAATCGGCAATCTGGCGGGCAACTCAAGCCCCTAACAGCGAAAGATTCCTTGACTCAAAAAGTTATTTTGGTGATTTTTAACTCATTGATATATGAAAAATTAATGTTTTGGAGGCCGACCCAGCCGGTGTGATTTCGAAAGGCGTGACCACACTTAGTACCATTAACCCTGGCAAATTTTAGCCGGAAAGACCGACTAATGTTTTATCGATTACTAACCGTGCTTAGCCGCTCCCAAAAGGGGCTAATTATGATGGCATTGGACTTGTTTTGGGTCACACTAGCCTTCTTCTTTGCCAGCATTTTGTACAACACGGGACAGGCACAACCGATTTCGCTCGGCATGAGCTTGGTCTACCTTCTTCTATTTTTGCCTGTCGCCGGCACTGTGATCTATCAGATTGGGTCACATCGAATCAAATTAAACTCTTACGGGTCGACCGATATTGCGCATACCTTTGCGCTTGCTCTGTTGTTGGTCGCCACTGGTGCGCTCGCAACGTTATCCCAAGTCTTTGACCAACCACTTCCGATCCCAGCGCTTCTAAATTTTGGATTTATTTTTGCGGCCTTGTCGATCGGTGGGCGCATCGCTTTGTTCCGGCTGGTCAGCCGAGTTTACGCCAACGCCGGTAAACAACGCAAAAAAGTGTTGATTTACGGGGCGGGTCAAACAGGCCAACAACTGGCCGCAGCACTTCAAACCGACAACGAGTTCGAGGCGGCTTGCTTTGTTGATGACAACCCTAACCTTCTAAGGCTGAACATTGCTGGCTTGCGCGTCCACGCGTCCAAGAGCATTCCAATGCTCGTTGAACGGATAGGCATCGACCGCATTGTTCTGGCCATGCCGTCGGTAGATCAAAGCGTGCGCTTGCAGCTTGCCAGAAAATTTTCCGGCTTAGGCGCAGAGGTCATGGCCCTCCCTTCTTTTGCCGACATCGTCCTCAAAGGAGAGGACACCTCAAACACGCCAATTGAGCTGACAAGCCTCCTTGGACGCGACGCAATCGAGAGCGACCTTCCGACTGCGGAAAAGACGTATCGGGACCAAAGAATCTTGGTGACCGGCGCGGGTGGGTCGATCGGTTCTGAACTCTGCCGGCAATTGATTTTATGCAGACCGGCTGAGCTTGTACTGGCCGACCACAGCGAGATCGCGCTTTACTCAGTGCAACGCGAACTCCAAAAAGCAGAGGCTAACGTCAAAATCACCCCGGTCTTGGGCTCGGTCGCGCGACCAGAGCTCGTGCGCGAGATTCTGAGAGACCACGAAATCGATGTGGTTTTTCATGCGGCGGCTTACAAACACGTCAACATTGTTCAAACCAATGGTTTTGAGGGCGTGAGAAATAATGTTTTGGGCACAAGAATTGTGGCCGAAGAGGCAATGCGCGCCGAAGTCGCGCAATTCGTCCTCGTGTCCTCGGATAAGGCTGTTCGGCCTACCTCGATTATGGGCTGTTCCAAGCGCATGGCAGAACTTGTGGTTCAAGACTTGGCGACACGCAGCACAAGAACCAAGTTTTCAATGGTCCGCTTTGGCAATGTGTTAGGCTCTTCCGGCTCGGTGATTCCGCTGTTTAACGAACAGATCCGCGCCGGCGGACCAGTGACTGTAACAGACCCTGAAGTCACCCGTTTCTTTATGACTGTTTCCGAAGCGGTCCGCCTTGTCCTCTTGGCAAGTGGATTTTCTCGCGGGGGCGATGTCTTTGTATTGGACATGGGGAAACCTGTATCGATCGCGTCTATGGCTGAGAAAATGATCCATGCGGCCGGTTTGACAGTGCGCAATCGTGCCAATCCTAACGGCGATATTCAGATCGCATTTACCGGCCTCAAACCGGGTGAAAAAATGCATGAAGAGCTTCTCATCGGAAGCGATATGCTGACGACACCGCATCCAAAGATTTTGCGGGCACAAGAGAACCTTCTGTCAGAACTAGAAATCGCCAATGCACTGAATGATCTACGTCGTGCCATCGAAACCCGTGATATGGATTTACTGGTGACCACGCTCACCAGATGGGTCGAATCTGATCCACCAAACGCCGATGCATTGACTGTCGTTGGAGAGATCTAGGGCGCAGCCCAAAGGCCCTCTCAGACCTGATAGTAGTCGCGATACCATTCCACAAAGCGCGCCACACCCTCACTGACAGGTGTTTTCGGAATCTCACCTGTCAGGCCTTCAAGAAGCGAGGCCGAGGCCCAAGTTGCAGGCACATCGCCCGGCTGCATTGGCATAAAGTTCTTCTCTGCCACTTGACCAATTGCCGCCTCGATCGCTTCGACAAATGCCATCAACTGCACAGGCTGCCCATTGCCTATATTCACTGCACGCCACGGCGCAACCGCGCTTAGGCTGTCACCTTCAATCTCATCCTCAGCACGCGCCGCAACCAAGCTTGGCGGCGCATCCACCAAATTGACAATGCCGGTCACCAGATCGTCGATATAGGTGAAATCGCGGCTCATATCGCCATGATTGTAAATGTCGATGGGTTGGCCTTCCAAGATTGCTTTGGTGAATTTGAACAATGCCATATCGGGCCGACCCCATGGGCCGTAGACGGTGAAAAATCGAAACATCGTGGTCGGTAAACTGTACAAATGCGCATAGGAATGCGCCATCGCTTCATTGGCCTTCTTGGTGGCCGCATAAAACGACATCTGCGTGTCGACCTTATGGGTCTCGGCATAAGGCATCTCGGTATTGGCCCCATAGATCGAACTGGTCGAAGCCAGCAGCATATGCTGCGGCGGATAGGCTCGCGCCGCCTCAAGCAATTCCAACGTGCCAACAAGGTTGGACTGCACATAGGCGCGCGGCTCATCAATCGAATAGCGCACACCTGCTTGTGCCGCGAGGTGGATCACAACATCAGGGCGATGTTTTTCAAACAGATCATTCAGCAATCCAGGCGTTTCCAGCCGCCCCACTGTGGTTTGAAAGTGAGGAGACTGTAGCAACATATTCTGCCGACGCTCTTTCAGCGTCACATCATAATAATCATCCAGCGCATCCAGCCCGATCACCCGCCAGCCCTCTGCCAGCAGCCGCTTGGCGGTGTGATAGCCAATAAACCCTGCTGTGCCTGTGACAAATGCTGTGCGTTTTTGCTGCGTCATGCTCTTCCCTCAAACTCGCTTACTCAACCGTTTCATCGTCCAGAAGGCGCACCACCGCAACCCTTTGGATCTCGTGCTTCAATCGTTTTTTGAAACTTGTCAGACGAAACAGCGGCTGTTTGCGCTCCGAGCGCCCAAACAACCCGCCGGTCTGCACCCAATACCCATCTGGGTGATAGCGCAGCTGGTGATACAAACTGGACGGCGAGAATAAAAAAACCGATGGCACTTGTCCTTGCGCCACAAGCTTTCTGGCGCGGGCATGGGTTTTACGAGCCTGCCAAGACCGCCCGCTGACAACCACTGACTTGCCAAAATGCGGCTCAAATTCACGCAATCCTTCCGATGCTCGAGCAATCGGAGCCATCCCGCCAAATTCGCGCGCCTGCCCGTCACGATACCCCTGATCCAAACCCCGCATCAGCCGACGGACATCTGCAGGCATCATATTGCCCCGCACCATATGGCGCTGCAATCGCGCCCGCTGACCGCGGCGAAACATCGTCCAAACTTCCGCCCGCTTCGCCTCGGAACAATGTTTGGCCAGAAACACAGCCTTGCTCGCCCCAATTTCGGTCAGATCACGTGGCACGCGCGCATCGCTCCGCTGAGCATTTTGCAAAAACCCGTGATGTACTTCGGCGCGGGGCGCAATCGCCGTGGCATGACCAGCCGCTGCCAAACGCAGGTTCACATCTGTTTCGTCCAGATAATAGCGATAGGCCGGATCAAACCCGCCAAGCTCAGCCAAAACATCGCGCCGAAACGCCATGTTGGTGCCTTCGGTCCTAATCGCGCGACCCGCTTGGGGGTGCAACACAACCGCCTGAACGCCCGCAACATCTAATCTAGTGCTCTCGCCAGTCTGATCCACGGATTGCGCCCGCCACTGAAACGAAATCCCGTTGCGCCCCCGCACATACCCGCCCGCAGCCGCTACTTCGCCCTGCGCAAACGGGGCCACCAGATACATCAGCCAGCTGGGCTCTGGCACGGCATCATCATCAATAAATGCCACAACATCCCCCGCTGCGCGCGAAATCCCAAGATTGCGCGCCTGCGAAATATTTGCTTCATCATAAAAAACAGTTTTGATGCGGGTCTCAAACGGCAACTCTGCCACCGCATCCAGCCCTGCCTCATCCGCGACCACAATGACTTCAAAGGTCTGAAAACGCAGCTGTGAAATTCCAGTCAAACAGCGTTTAAGGGCTTCCGGACGTCCCCGACTGACCACAATCACGCTGACCGGAAGATCGCTCAAGGCGTGCCCATCTCCGCCATCATTGCCTCGATCCGCGGGACATCTTCGGGGTTGTTCAACTCCCAAAACTGCCGCCCGCGCGCTTCAACCTCGACGCAGAGAACCTGCCGCCCATGCTCCATGAACCGCAACTGTTCCAGCCCCTCAAGCTGCTCCAAAGGCCCTGCATCCCAACGCGGATAGGCGCCCAGTGCCGAAGGACGATAGGCATAGACGCCAACATGATGAAACACAGGCGTGGCATCGTCATCGCCAAAGACTTCGGAGGTGAACGGCACCACTTCTTTTGAGAAATACATCGCATGACGGTCTTTGGTGAACACCGCCGTGGTGCCCCCGACCCGTCCGGCGCGCCGGTCTTCCAAAAAGCCGTTCAAGGCCCGCCCGTCACACCGCAACACAGGTGTCGCCACCTCTGCCATTGGATCGCCTTCCAAGCCAGCCACCAGATCTTCGACAAACCACGCTGGTGTGAGGGGCGCATCACCTTGCAGGTTCACAACCACGTCGTACCCGCCCCCCAGATTATCATAAGCTTCCGCGCAACGTTCGGTGCCATTGGCACAAGTTTCCGAAGTCATCACAACCTCGGCCCCAAACGCCTCTGACGCTTCGCGAATGCGATCGTCATCTGTTGCCACCACAACCCGATCCACGCCACGCACCTCACAGGCCGCCAACCAAGAACGATGGATCAGGCTACGCGCCTCACCTGTCGCGCCTGTCAACGTAGCCAGCGGTTTGCCGGGATAGCGGGTCGACGCATAGCGCGCCGGAATGACAACAAGAACGGACATTAAGCCTCTTTCAGCTCCACACCCGGAGCATATGCGATGAAGTAAGGATTGGCGAAATCCTCTTTGCCATAGACCAGCGGGCTGTGATCATCAAACCGCACCACCTGACCACCCGCGCCCAGCAGAACCGCGTGGCCTGCCGCCGTGTCCCATTCCATCGTGCGCCCGACGCGCGGATAGATATCCGCCTCACCGGTTGCCACCAGACAGAACTTCAAAGACGATCCCGCGCTCTTAAAGTCGGCGACCTCGTATTTGGCGATATAGTCTTTGGTTTCGTCGGTCAGGTGAGATTTTGACGCCACAACCAACAAAGCTGCATTATCGGACTCAGCCACATTCATCGGCTTGGTCTCGCCCACAGTCGCAGGATCGAATTCACCAACTTCTTCCACAGCCTGACCATCCGCTTGGGTAAAGAACATCCGCTCACGCGCAGGCGCATAGACCACACCACGCTGCGGCACGCCGTTCTCGACATAAGCAATGTTCACCGTGAAATCGCCGCGGCGATGAATGAATTCCTTGGTGCCATCCAGCGGATCAACGATCAAAAATGTATCGCCTTTGACGGTATGGCTCTCCGACTGTTCCTCAGTGACCAACAACACATCCGGAAACGCCGCGCGCAGACCAGCAGAAATAATCGCATCTGCTGCTTCGTCCGCTGCCGTAACCGGGCTGTCATCGGACTTGGTTTTTATCTCAAAATCATCCGCATTGTAGATCTCCATAATCTTGGCTCCAGCCTCAATTGCCAGGCTGCGGATAGTCGGGATCAAAATATCGTAATCCAAAATCTTACTCCTTTGCGGGCATTTGTTGTATTGAGCGCCCATGCCTCTTATGATGCCGAGGTAAGGGAACAGCAAGATTTCCCTGACACAACTGCGACTTTACGCGGACGAAAGAGGCAATGTTTCAACAGACGGCTCCCAGAACAACCATTTCGTCAGCCCTCAGCTTTGCTGAGCTGATCTATCATGCGATTGTACGTACTGTGCGCAAAACCCACGGCAATGCGGTTTTGTCCATTCTCATCAACATGCTGCAAGCCGCCATTTTTGTGCTGGCCTTCTACCTTATGTTTTCGGTTCTGGGTTTGCGCAGCGCAGCCCTGCGTGGCGACTTTCTGATCTACATAATGTCAGGAGTGTTTCTCTTTCTGACTCATACCAAAACTCTGACCGCTGTGGTGTCTTCTGAAGGTCCGGCCTCGGCGATGATGAAACACGCGCCGATGAACACGGTCATCGCCATATCTGCCGCCGCCCTGGGCACGCTCTATATTCAGGTTATGTCGCTGTTCACCATCCTGTTCATTTATCACGTGGCCTTTGTCCCACTGGAAATCGACCAACCAATTGCGACATTCGGGATGTTGATGATCGCCTGGCTCGCCGGGCTTGCGATTGGCGTGGTGCTTTTGGCACTAAAGCCTTGGTTTCCGACATTTGTCTCTATCGCGACAACCGTCTATTCCCGCGCAAATATGATTGCGTCTGGCAAAATGTTTGTGGCCAACTCATTGCCGCCATTCATGCTCGCAATGTTTGACTGGAACCCGCTGTTTCACTGCATCGATCAAGCACGCGGATTTGCATTTATCAATTATTTTCCACGTAATAGTTCTCTCACCTATCCAATCACAGTTGCCTTGATTCTGCTGATGATTGGCCTCATGGGAGAGTTCTACACACGCAAACATGCCTCTGCCTCTTGGAATGCCCGCCGATGAAATGGTTCCTGACCTGTCTTTGCTTCTTGATGCCCGTGCTCGCAGCCGCATCTGACTATCCAGCCCTCTTTGATGTCACGGATGTGGCCTCTGACGATGTCCTAAATCTGCGCGCTGAGCCTGATGCCAGTGCAGCGCTTATTGGCACATTGGCCTATGATGCCAAAAACATCGAAGTCGTTGCCAGCAACGACAGCGACACATGGGGGCAAATCAATCTTGGCGAAACATCCGGCTGGGTGTCGCTACGCTACCTCGAACGTCACCCTGATAATCCAGATTACGCACTCGCCAAAACTCTGGTGTGTTACGGCGCCGAACCCGGTTGGTCGGCCACTTTTCAACAGGGTATGGCTGTCAAATTCTCCTCCATGAGTGGAGAATACGAAACGCCGGGCGCCGGCTTAATTGTGTCCGCGTCTGGCAGGTTTGGGGTTTGGGGGATGGCATATGGTGATTCCACCGCTATTTTTAGGCGCGAAACCTGCTCCGACGGCATGTCCGACCGCCACTTTGGACTGTCAGGCACATTATTCAAACAACATGACGGCATCCAATCCGTGCTGACAGGCTGCTGCTCTATCACACAACACTAAGCAGACGCGCGCAGCGCCACATCCGCCTGCCTTTTTGGTGCTAAAAATACCTTCCGCGAAGCGAGCGGCGCCTCAGGCGACGCTTTCTGCCACCACACGCAAGGTCAGATTCACCCGCCCGCTATCAGGCAACAGCTTTGAGGACCCAAACCTGATCCGGTCCACCCCGTGATACGCCAGTCGCGCATCGCCCCCCATCACCACAACATCCCCTGAATTGAGCCAGATCGACTCCGTCTTGCCGCCTTTTTCAACGTTGCCCATGCGAAACAAGCCGTCGTCGCCCAGAGACACCGACACCACCGGCCACTGGAACTCTCCTTCGTCTTTATCCTGATGCAGCCCCATCCGCGCGTCTTCACCGTAGTAGTTGATCAAACAACAATCGGGCGCACGCTCCAATTCCGTCACATTACGCCACAAGTTAAGAATATTTTTCGGTATTTTCGGCCACGCTCCACCGTCCGGTTTTTCACCCTCGTATCGGTATCCTTTGCGGTCCGAAATCCAGCCTACCCGCCCCGCGCTGGTCATACGGACACTCATCGGTTTGCCCCAACGCGTGATGGGTGCGCGCATCGGTGCGGCCTTTGCTACATTGCGCAAATCACGCACCAAATCGACCTGCTCGCTGGTCTCCAGAAAGCCCTTGAGGATCCGAAATCCCCGAATTGTGAGCTCTTGCATCACTCAACCTCCGGATTCTTTCGGAATCCCCGCCAAAATGTCATGATTCATTACCCTCTCACCCACAGAGACGCTTGCACGCTTTTTTTCACATCCCTATATACCTCTCGAAGCGCGGCAGACCTAGTGTGTCGCAAACGGGATCAGAGCACGGATGCCTTAACGGGTCCGGCCTTGTAAAATCGCCTTAAGTGGAAGGGATATAAAATGAGCAAAGTAATTGGTATCGACCTCGGTACGACAAACTCCTGCGTCGCCATCATGGATGGTTCGCAACCCAAGGTTATCGAAAACGCGGAAGGTGCACGCACCACACCGTCCATCGTTGCCTTCACTGATGACGAGCGCCTTGTAGGCCAGCCGGCAAAACGTCAGGCCGTCACAAACCCTGAAAACACCGTGTTTGGTGTCAAACGTCTGGTTGGCCGTCGCGCTGACGACGCAAACCTGGCAAAAGACCTCAAGAACATGCCGTTCAACGTCATCAATGGCGGCAATGGCGATGCTTGGATTGAAGCCAAGGGTGAGAAATACTCCCCAAGCCAGATCTCGGCCTTTATTCTGGGCAAGATGAAAGAGACAGCTGAAAGCTATCTCGGCGAAGACGTGACACAGGCGGTGATCACCGTGCCTGCGTACTTCAACGACGCCCAGCGTCAGGCCACCAAAGACGCCGGCAAAATCGCTGGTCTCGAAGTTCTGCGCATCATCAACGAACCAACAGCCGCTGCGCTGGCCTATGGCTTGGACAAAGAAGAAACCCACACCATCGCGGTTTATGACCTTGGTGGCGGCACATTCGATGTGACCATCCTCGAAATCGACGATGGCCTGTTCGAAGTGAAGTCGACAAACGGCGACACCTTCCTTGGTGGTGAAGACTTTGACATGCGCATCGTCAACTACCTCGCCGAGCAGTTCAAAAAAGAGCACAACGTTGATCTGACCAAAGACAAGATGGCACTGCAGCGTCTGAAAGAAGCTGCTGAAAAAGCCAAGATCGAGCTGTCTTCGTCTTCACAAACAGAAATCAACCAGCCGTTCATCTCGATGGACCCGAACTCTGGCACGCCGCTGCACATGGTCATGAAACTGACCCGCGCCAAGCTGGAATC
Organism: Rhodobacteraceae bacterium Alg231-30; assembly: GCA_900143615.1. Classification (GTDB taxonomy): domain Bacteria; phylum Pseudomonadota; class Alphaproteobacteria; order Rhodobacterales; family Rhodobacteraceae; genus Shimia. The sequence goes on along the minus strand of FREU01000002.1, from coordinate 900,546 downwards.
GCTGGTGGGTGATCTGATCAAAGCCTCGATCAAACCTTGTCAGGCTGCGCTCAAAGACGCTGGCATGTCCGCAAACGAGATCGACGAAGTTGTTCTTGTTGGTGGTATGACCCGCATGCCGCGCGTTGTTGAAGAAGTGACCAAATTCTTCGGCAAAGAGCCCCACAAAGGTGTGAACCCTGACGAAGTTGTTGCCATGGGCGCCGCCATTCAGGCGGGTGTTCTTCAGGGCGACGTCAAAGACGTGGTTCTGCTGGACGTGACACCTCTGTCGCTGGGCATCGAAACTCTGGGTGGCGTGTTCACCCGCCTGATCGATCGCAACACAACGATCCCAACCAAGAAATCTCAGGTCTTCTCGACCGCCGAAGATCACCAGAGCGCCGTGACCATCCGCGTGTTCCAAGGTGAGCGTGAAATGGCGGCTGACAACAAGATCCTGGGTCAGTTCAACCTCGAAAACATCCCGCCTGCCCCACGCGGCATGCCTCAAATCGAAGTGACCTTTGACATCGACGCCAACGGCATCGTGTCTGTGGGCGCAACTGACAAAGGCACCGGCAAAGAGCAAAAGATCACCATCCAAGCTTCCGGTGGTCTGTCGGATGCAGATATCGAGAAAATGGTGCAGGACGCCGAAGAGAATGCCGAGGCGGACAAAGATCGCCGCGAGCTGATCGAATCGCGCAACCAAGCCGAGGGCCTGATCCACTCGACCGAGAAATCGCTGGAAGAACACGCTGACAAGGTTGATCCTTCCACTGTCGAAGCCATCGAGCTGGCCATCGCTGCTCTCAAGGACGATCTTGAGAAAGAAGATGCCACCGCCGAGAAGCTCAAAGCAGGTATCCAGAACGTGACCGAAGTGGCCATGCGTCTGGGCGAAGCGATCTACAAAGCGGCTCAGGAAGAAGCTGGCGAGGAGCCCACAGCGGCTGACGCTGGCCCGGTTGACGACGATATCGTCGACGCTGACTTCGAAGATCTGGACGGCGACAAACGCTGATGCATCGCCACTGAAACTTACATTGGGGCCGGTCCGCTTGCCGGACTGGCCCTTTTCGTTTCAGGGCAAAGGAGACATCCATGGCAAAACGTGATTTCTACGAGGTGCTTGGCGTCAACAAGGGTGCGTCTGCAGACGAGATCAAAAAAGGCTATCGCAAGAAAGCCAAAGAGCTGCATCCCGATCGCAATGCGGACAATCCGCAGGCCGAAGCGCAGTTCAAAGAGGCCAACGAAGCCTATGAGGTCCTTAAAGACGCTGACAAAAAAGCGGCTTACGATCGCTATGGTCATCAGGCGTTTGAAAACGGCATGGGCGGCGGCCCACGTGGCGGACATCCCGGTCAGGGCGACTTCTCGTCGGCCTTCTCTGACGTGTTTGACGACCTGTTTGGCGACTTTATGGGCGGACGCGGCGGCGGCGGCGGCCGTCAACGTGCAGCCCGTGGGGCTGATCTGCGCTACAACCTGCGCGTCACGCTGGAAGAAGCCTTCAATGGCATGCACAAAACCATCAATGTACCCACCTCGGTACAATGTGAAAAATGTGAAGGCTCAGGCGCTGAAGGTGGCGCGGAACCCACAACATGTCCGACCTGTTCGGGCATGGGTAAAGTGCGCGCGCAACAAGGGTTCTTCACGGTTGAACGCACCTGTCCGACCTGTTCGGGCCTCGGTCAGATCATCAAAAACCCCTGTGGCGGCTGTGGCGGTCAGGGACGTGTCGAAAAAGACCGTGCTCTGTCAGTGAACATTCCTGCTGGTGTGGAAACCGGCACACGTATCCGCCTCGCTGGCGAAGGCGAAGCAGGGATGCGCGGCGGTCCTTCCGGCGATCTCTACATCTTTATCGAGGTTGCACCGCATCAGATTTTTGAGCGCGAAGGTCCTAACCTGTTCTGCCGCGTGCCGGTCAGCATGTCCAATGCGGCTCTGGGGGGCGACATTGAGGTGCCCACGATCGATGGTGGCCGTTCGCGTGTAAAAATCCCGGCAGGTTCACAATCCGGCCGTCAGATGCGTCTGCGCTCCAAAGGTATGCCAGCACTACGTGGCGGTGGTGTCGGCGACATGATGATCGAACTGGCGGTGGAAACACCGGTCAACCTGACCAGCCGCCAAAAAGAATTGTTGCGCGAATTCGAAGAACTCTCAGAAGAGAACAACCCCGAAAGCAGCAGCTTCTTCAGCTCGGTCAAAAGCTTCTGGGACTCGATGAAGGGCTAAGCCTCAATCACCTGACCCAAATAGATCAAAAGGCGCATCCATCCGGTGCGCCTTTTGTTTTTTACCGACAACAATGATGCCATCCGCAAGGCGTTCAATTTCCCGCGACGGAAATCCTATTCAGGCGCGTTTAAACCCCAAGATGCTTGCTCAAGGACTTCACAATGCTATCGCGCCTTTCCCCCTATTGGCTATGGATTCTGCTCGCTTTGCCCGCCTTTGGACTAACTTCCTTTGCGGCCAACTCGCCCGATCCCGACATTCTCGAGAAACTGCTCCACCCTACAGGTGAATACGCCGCTAGGTTTATGATCATCAGCATGCTGGCGACACCGCTGGCAATGGTGTTGCGGGGCTGGCGCGGCCCGCGTTGGTTGAAAAAACATCGCCGCTACTTCGGAGTTGCCGCTTTTGGCTATGCTCTGCTTCATCTGGCTTTTTACCTAATAGAGCGCGCATCTCTGTCCAAGGTTTTTGAAGAAATGACCCAGTTGAACATGTGGACAGGCTGGATCGCGTTCTTGATTTTCCTGCCGCTCGCCGCAACGTCTTTTGACGGCGCTATCAAAGCTATGGGGCCACGCTGGAAAACAGTGCAACGGTTTGTCTATGCGGCGGCGGCCCTAACGCTGGTGCATTGGGCCATGGGCAATGATTTCAAAGGTCTCGGCCCCGCCTTGGTACACTTTACCCCACTAGTCGCGCTACAAGCCTACCGAGTCTGGTATTGGTATCTGCGTCCACGCCCCACCCGCACTGCATAGAGTTTAAAAAAAGGCGCACCATCCGGCGCGCCTTTTCAAGAATTCATCAGACACGCTGTTACCGCATTGTCGGGGCCAACATATACATCGCCTTCATCGCATCCCCAGGTTCAATCCCGGGCAAAAAGTTCGGGAACAGCGACTGAATGTAACCCTGCCCATAAAAATCTGACAGGATTTCATCAATCAACAGGCGAAATTCGGTGTCCCCGCGCGCAATCGCCAACCCCTGTTTCTCCAAAGTCAGAATGTCGGTGGACAACTTCAAATCTGCCGCCTTGGGGCTCTGACGCCACAACGTTGTCAGAATGGACTGATCCGCAAAATACGCGTTGATTTCCCCGTTTTCTAACGCACCCATTGCGGCAGCATGATCTACAAAACGGATCACCTCGGCCTGCATTTCCGAGGCCTCTAGTGTGATCATCAAATTCGCCTCCGTCGTCGTATCGCCACGCACGCCTAATTTTTTGCCCGCGAAGTCTACAAAGCTGTCTGACGAATTCGCCGGCACCAATAGCGATGTGCCATCCACAAACACCGGAATTGAGAAATCAACCAGCTCGCGCCGTCCCAAAGTGATCGACGCCGCGCCACACAAAATGTCGATCTCGCCCGACGCAACTTTTTCAAATCGGTTGGCAGTATCAACCGCGACAAACTCCACATCCAGTTCTGACAATTGCAAAGCGTTCACCAAAGCCTGCGCAACCTGAACACAAATCAAAGGCGTGTAACCGGCTGGCGCACCGTCTTCATCAGCAAAAGACATCGGTTCGGCATCCGTTCGATAGCCCAACTTCAACTCAAGAGTAGACTGGATACGCTCAAGCGTCTGGGCACTGGCTGGAACGGAAAATCCCGCCGTCAGCGCAAGGAGAACTAAAAACTTTTTCATAAGATATGACTTTCCATCAATTGGCGTCGCCCTAAGCCACGCTAGCAAGCATGTGTCCAGACCCTCAGTATCTATCAACGACAGGGCCAGACATGGCCTCACCTTCACACCAACTCCGCCCACTCGCAAGGCGCCTTCTTGGCTCTTTGTGCGTCATTTTGTTAACGGATTCACCACCGTCGCAATACCGACGTAATACCGACGCGTTACAGACAGCTCAATTTGCTGAATCCTCTCTCCCATTAACCTTTGAATTAACCATTCATTTACCAACATCCCGCAGCCTTGGGGCATGTCAAAGAGTACCGAGTTTTCCAAGTCAACACTGCCGCTTTTTGAAGCTGACGAGGCTCCGGCGCTGCCACTACGGCCGGGGCGGCTGCCCTCCTACATTGCCGACCACCGCAAGCGGCTTCGCGCCAGATTTCTAGAAGGCGGCGCCACGGCGATGCCTGATTACGAGCTAATGGAACTTGTACTATTTCGCGCGATCCCGCGTCAGGATGTCAAACCGCTTGCGCATACCCTATTAGAAGTATTCGGAGATTTTAATGCGGTTCTTTCGGCCCCTGCGGCCCGTCTTCTGGAAGTCTCAGGGGTTGGCGCGGCCGTTCTAACCGAACTTAAGATCATCGAAGCCGCCGCGCATCGCTTAGCGCGCGCACGAGTGATCGAAAGACCTGTGCTCGTGGGTTGGGACGCGTTGATAGATTATTGCCACACCACCATGGCACATCGCGAGATCGAACAATTTCGCGTGCTGTATCTGGACGTGAAAAACAATCTCATCGCCGACGAAGAGCAAGCCCGCGGCACCGTCAACCACGTCCCCGTCTACCCCCGAGAAGTCGCCAAACGGGCTCTGGAGAATAACGCTACAGCTCTGATATTAGTGCACAATCATCCATCCGGTGATCCAACCCCATCCCAGGCGGACATCACCATGACCGCCCAAATCGAGGCCGCCGTTACCCCGCTCGGGATCACATTGCATGATCATCTCATCATTGGTCGGTCGCGCGAATTGAGCTTTCGCGCAGAGGGCTATCTCTGAGCTACTGAACCCAAATCTCAACCCGCCTGTTCACCTGACGTCCCCAATCCGTATCGTCACAAGCCATTGGCATTGCTTCCCCAAACGCCATGACGTCTATGTTCAAAAGGTCCGGATTTACAGTCTCGGCCACCTCTAACACCGCATCCCGCACAGCCTCCGCCCGCTTCATCGCGATTTGCTGGTTAATGTCGGCCGACCCAACACCGTCGGAGAATCCTACAAACACCAATCGCTTGCCATCATAGTCCCCATTCTCGAGCGCCAAGGCCAAGAGCTGGACGTTTGAGCGAGATTGCGCATCCAGCCGCGTTGAGCCCGTCTGAAAGCGGAAAGACGTTGTCAGGCGATCCATGGGGGTTAGTGCGGCGACCATCTCCTGAAGGGCCTCCAGATCGATCTCAGGCCCCGCCACAGAGATCGCATTTGCAAAACGATCCCCTTGGAGGTTAACCGGGATCTGCTCGGGCGCTTGATCTACAAAACCCGCACGCCGAATAACCACCTGCGCCGTTGGGTTACGAGTATAGGCCAAGAATTCTCGCGCGACTTTTGGCAACCGCCTTGCCGGAAAATACAGGAACATCGGCGCGTTAAGGGGATAGTCCTCAGTTTTAATCGCGCGCCGCCCAGCGGTTAGAGAAAATCCGCAACTTCCGCTAAATGTCATCTGACGTGCTGATCCGGTTTCGGAGAAACTGGCGATACCAATTGCAAAAGGATCTAGTTCAACTGCGGAAACCAAGCTGCTGTTACGGTCAAAATACTTGATTTCACTTGAAAACTCACGTTTTGCACGACGCATCAGTTGATCTTCAATGGCCTGCGTAAAACCAGACGTCGGTGCCATGAGGTACAAATCGACCGGCGCATCCGGGCCTCCCAGCTCCGACCAATTCACAATGTTGCCTGCGTAGACCTCAGCCAACTGCTGCAACGAAATGGAACGCACCGGATTGGCGCGCGACACAATCGGAACCATCCCGTCCAAAGCAAGAACCCGACTGCGATTCACGTCACTCATATCGCCAAGCCCTGCCTCATAGCCGAGCTCTGCCTCCTGAGGTCGAATTTCCCTCAGCGACATGGCAATATCTGCCTCATCAGCGAGCAGATCGGCAAACCCTTCGTCAGAGCTGTTGGCGTGAAACTGAAACCGTGCAAGACTTTGACCGCTCAATCCGTCACGAAGATGGTACTCAAACCGCTCAAGAGAGTCGTTTTTGCGTTCAACATCATAGCCGTTTCGAATCGCAAACGCCTCAATCAACGCAGGCATAAGAACCTCTGCCATCGTCGCAGCGCCAGAAATTGAAATTTCGGCCACATAGTTAATCAGGTTCGGACAGCCGGGTCCCTCGCACAGCACGCCTGATCCATCCACAGTCAGCTCACCGTATTCAGTGTCTACCCTGTAAAATTCGCCGTCATATCCCAGCAAAGTCCCCAGAATTTCGACTCTGCCATCGTGCGAGGTCAAAGTCACATCCTGCGCAAATGCATAAATACCTGAAAACAAAAAGAAAAGTGCGGCTTTAATCGCCGCACGAAAGTGGAACATGTTCTGGTCCTGATCGCCGATTTAATTTTGGGCGATTTTCAAGGTATCCAGAATGTTTTTCAACACTAGAAATTCACCAACTGCGTCACAATCGGGAACCTCAAGGTTCATTTTGTGAGAGGATAGGGGTTTTCCACCTACCACTTGGATCGAATGCATGGAAACTTGACGCCCACAGTTTTCACTTGTGACTTCGGTTTCGATACTCATTTCGACCTGTCCAACCTGATGGGCAATTCCCGTTGGAAAGGTATAAACCTCCGCCAGTTGCGCTTCTGGGAGCGACGGATCACCCAACGTCGATAGGAACCCGCCTGCACCACCAATCATTGCGCTCAACTCACGCGGAGCACCATGCCAAACGTGACCCTCAGCGCCATACTCCGCCCCAAATTCACGGGCATGAAGCTCCAGTCCCGATGATCCGGTCAATTGCAGTGCAACACGATCATAAAAATCCAAAGAATCAACACTGACTGTTGTCACCGCGCCATTCCCATTTGTGAAATTTGCGACAAACAACGCATTTGAAGACATCGCAGGAACAGTGACTTCGAGGCTGCCATCGACGCCTGTGACGTAACTAAAACTCAATGTTTCATGCGAAAACGTCACGCGTTCTCCGGCATGACAGGGAGATCGGAACACCAAATCCACCATCGCGCCGGCAACAGCTTCGGCCGTGAACTCTATGTCACACCCAAGTGCCGGAGCCTGTTCTTCAAATGGCAATTGGCCAACAGGGACGTCGCGAGTCGTTGCTACCATCACAGTTCGCACTGGAAGCTCGGTTTCCGCAGCATGATCTTGGGGCAGTAGCGGAAGACCCGTAGACGCCTCGACAGTGTGGGGTTTTCCTTGCGGGGTCACCCGTACCTGTACAGGTGCCATATTGTCAGGCGCACGCGCAACGTTGGTAGCCACCAGTGCGGTACTGGCCTCGCTGGATTGCATAAGAAACCCAATCGACACGGCGACTGAAAAAGTCGCCCCGGCGAGGGCATACCTGCGATAGGCATTTGTCTTTGACGACATTGTCTACTCCCTTTTCCTGCTCGGCCCCGAGAAAAGGTTTTCGCAACGAAAAAGGGCGCCGATAAGGCACCCTTTTGCTCATTCTCTGTCTGACGTGGTTAGGCGAGGCGACCATGACAGTGTTTAAACTTCTTGCCGGACCCACAGGGGCACAGTTCATTCCGGCCCGGATTTCCCCAAGTCGACTGGTCGTTTTCGTCAAACCCATCGCGGGCTTCACCAGCAACGGGTGCCGCAGCATCCCCAAATGCGCCAGCCGCCGCAGCCGCCATGGCTTGTTGGCGTTGCGCCATCTCAAGTGCCATTTGCTTTTGTTCTTCTTCGCTGATCGGGCGCACACGTGACAACGTCGCGGTCACTTCTTCACGCAACCCATCCAGCATACCTTCGAACAACTGGAACGACTCATTTTTGTATTCGTTCAACGGATCGCGCTGCGCATACCCACGGAAACCAACAACCGAGCGCAAATGCTCTAGCGTCAGCAGGTGCTCACGCCATTTTGCGTCGATTGTTTGCAGCAAAATCTGCTTCTCAATCATACGCATGGCTTCGGGGCCAAAGTTGACTGCCTTTTTGGCCATCATTTCGTCAGCGGCCTTCTCTAGGCGCTCGCGAATATCGGCCTCATCAACACCTTCTTCGTCGACCCATTCGATGACAGGGACATCAATGCCCAGCTTCTCGATTGCCGCGGCATAGAGGCCTTCGCCGTCCCATTGATCGGCATACGATTTGGGTGGGATAAAGGTCTCAACCAGCTCATCAATGACGTCGTGGCGCATGTCTTGCGCGATGTCAGACAAGTCTTCTGCTTCCATAATCTCAAGACGCTGACCAAAGATCACTTTACGCTGATCATTCATCACATCATCAAATTTCAAAAGCTGCTTACGAATGTCAAAGTTGCGGCCTTCGACTTTGGCTTGGGCACGCTCAAGCGATTTGTTCACCCATGGATGAACAATGGCTTCGCCTTCTTCCATACCCAACGTCGAGAGAACCTTTTCGAGACGCTCAGAGCCAAAGATACGCATGAGATCATCTTCGAGGCTCAAGAAGAACGCAGACCGGCCAGGGTCACCTTGACGCCCTGAACGACCTCGCAGCTGGTTATCAATACGGCGGCTTTCGTGTCGCTCTGTCGCCAGAACAAACAGGCCACCGGCTTTTTTCACTGCTTCTTCGTCAGCCGCATGACCCTCTTCGATCCGCTCGCGGATCGCTTCGTGATCACCCTCAGGCTCTGCTGCGATAGCTTCAAGGATCTTAAACTCGACGTTACCGCCCAGTTTAATATCGGTCCCACGTCCGGCCATGTTGGTCGCAATTGTCACCGCACCCAGTTTGCCAGCATCAGCCACAATCTGAGCTTCCTGCTCGTGCTGGCGCGCATTCAGCACGTTATGTTTAACGCCAGCCTCGGTCAGCATGTTGGACAAGAACTCTGACTTTTCAATCGAAGTTGTCCCCACAAGGATCGGCTGACCCTTTTCATTGGATTCTTGGATTGTTTTCGCAATTGCCTCGAACTTTTCACGGGCTGTGCGATAAACCGCATCATCTTCATCCACGCGTGCAATGGGACGGTTGGTTGGAACTTCAACCACACCCAGGCTGTAGATTTCTGCGAATTCGTCTGCTTCTGTGGCAGCCGTTCCGGTCATACCACCCAGCTTGTTGTACAGGCGGAAATAGTTTTGGAAGGTGACTTGCGCCAGAGTGACGTTTTCAGGCTGAATTGGGCAGCGTTCCTTTGCCTCAATGGCTTGGTGCAGACCTTCGGAAAGACGGCGACCTGCCATCATACGGCCTGTAAATTCATCAATCAGAACAACCTGATTGTCGCGCACGATATAATCTTTGTCTTTGGTGAACAGCTTGTACGCCCGCAGACCTTGATTCACGTGGTGCACAATCGTTGTACTCTCCGGGTCATAGAGGCTTTGACCTTCCGGCAATACATCATGCGCCAAAAGCAGTTCTTCGAGAAAATCGTTGCCGTCGTCAGTAAACGTCACATTTCGAGTTTTTTCATCCAGAGTATAATGCTCGTCGAGCAGCTCAGGGATCAACTTGTCGATGGAGACATACATCTCGGTGCGATCTTGTGCAGGACCAGAAATGATCAATGGCGTACGGGCTTCATCCACCAGAATACTATCGACTTCGTCCACAATCGCAAAATTGTGGCCACGCTGGGACATCTCGGCCAGCTCGCTCTTCATGTTGTCACGAAGATAGTCAAATCCAAGCTCATTGTTGGTCGCGTAGGTAATGTCGCACGCGTAAGCCGCGCGTTTTTCGTCTTCCGGTTGCTGCGGCACAACGACGCCGGTGGTCATGCCAAGCGCTGTAAAGACGTTGGCCATCCATTCGGCATCACGCCGCGCCAGATAGTCGTTCACGGTCACAACGTGCACGCCCTTCCCAGTCAGAGCGTTAAGATAGGCCGCAAAAGTCGCCACCAGTGTCTTGCCTTCACCGGTCTTCATTTCGGAAATATTGCCTTGATGCAAGAATATGCCGCCAAGCAACTGGACGTCGAATGCGCGCAATCCTAATGAGCGTCGCGCCGCTTCGCGACAGTTCGCAAACGCCTCTGGCAAAAGGTCATCCAGAGATTCACCGCCCTTGGCGCGCTCCGAATATTCAGCGGTCTTGGCGATAATCTCTTCATCCGAGAGTTTCTCGAAATCCGGTTCCAGCGCGTTTATCTTGTCCACGAGCGAACGTGTCGCCTTGATCTTACGATCGTTGGGCGTGCCAAACAGCTTCCTGGCAATTTTTCCCATTCCGAGCATTTGTTTGTGTCCTTCGTTGACGTATTCGTGCGAGGCAATTTCTTGCCGTCCTGACGCGCCACGCATACATAGCGGTAACACGCGGTTTGCCCCAGCCTCAAAGCGATGTAAGGGGCGTCATGAACAGTGTCAACGCTGCGAACCCACGCGGCACCATGCAAGGACCATTCTATGTCAAAACACACCAACTTTTTGCGCGCCGCGGCTGTAGCCGTCCTATTTGCGACTCCAGCAATGGCAGCAGACGAACCAAACGGAAGCACCGTCCTAGCGACGGTCAACGGTGAACAAATCACTTTGGCCGAATTGATCGCAGTTCGTGCGACGTTGCCGGCCCAGTATGCAGACGTACCATCAGAACTGTTGTTCAATAGCATTCTGCAACAGCTGGTACAGCAAACCGCCTTGGCTCAGTCTTTGAATGGCATTGTCCCTCCGCGTGCGGCCATCGCACTTAAAAACGAAAAGCGTGCTCTGTTGGCCAGCGAAGCGATCGAGGCTGTACTTGGCGATGGCATTTCAGAGGAAGAGCTACAGGCGGCTTACAACGAACAGTTTGCAGCCTTTGAAGGCACGCAAGAATACAATGCCAGCCACATCCTCGTTGAGACCGAAGAAGAAGCTGAGGCGATTATCGAAGAACTCGAAACGGGGGGCAACTTCGCGATGCTCGCCCAAACCAAATCAACAGGCCCATCCGGTCCGTCCGGCGGAGAACTCGGCTGGTTTGGTCTTGGCCAAATGGTTAAACCTTTTGAAGACGCCGTTATCGGCATGACCAAAAACGAGATTTCCGCACCCGTTGAGACTCAATTTGGGTGGCACGTTATCCAACTGAACGACATGCGCGCATCCGAAGCACCATCGTTTGAAGAAATGCGTGCCCAGTTGGAGGTCGAAACACAGCGCCAAAAGATTGATTCCTATGTTATGGAACTAACGGCGGCCGCAGACATTGATCAGACTGGAATTGAAGGTATTGATCCTGCATTGTTGGAACGCACCGACTTGTTGGAAACAACCGAAATCCAGGACTAATCATGGCAACAATTGAACACGTCTCGCCACTGGCTCCAAACGCCTTTCCGGACCTCCCCGAAATCGGGGGGGTAACTTTCGCCACCGCTGAAGCGGGGGTCAAATATTCTGGAAGAAAAGACGTCATGCTGGCGCAACTTGCTCCAGGGTCGGCAGTGGCAGGTGTGTTCACTAAATCCGCGACACGATCGGCGGCGGTTCTAGATTGCCAGGCCAAAATAAATTTGGACAGCGATCAGGGCGCCGCCATCATCGTTAATGCTGGAAATGCCAATGCTTTTACCGGCAAAAACGGCGCAGAGGCTACTTTTTCGGTGACCTCGGCGGTTGCTGCATCCTTGGAAATTCCTGAAGAACGGGTTTTTTCATCATCGACCGGCGTCATCGGTGAACCGCTTCCACATGAAAAAATTACGGCAAAGCTTGCGGAACTGAAGTCGTCCCTTTCTGGGTCAAACCTTAGCAACGCTGCTGAGGCCATTCGGACAACTGACACGTTCGCGAAAGGGTCAGGACGTACCCTTTTGATCGGCGGCAAGCCAGTCAATATCGCAGGTATCGCCAAAGGATCAGGCATGATCGCGCCCGATATGGCTACCATGTTGGTCTATATCTTCACGGACGCGTCAATTGAACGCGCAGAGCTTCAAAACATGCTCTCGGACCTTAATACCCAAACTTTCAATTGCATTACCGTTGATAGCGACACCTCAACGTCCGACACTCTCTTGTTGGCAGCGACAGGAACGTCCGAAGTTGACGTCACCCACCTCGAAGCATTCAAGGATGCGCTTCATGCAGTCATGCTTGATCTAGCCCATCAAGTGGTACGCGACGGCGAAGGCGCGACTAAGTTTGTAGAAGTGAACGTAACCGGCGCGCTAAGTATGACCGACGCACGGACCCATGCGATGGCAATTGCGAACTCACCCTTGGTCAAAACGGCCCTTGCCGGAGAAGACCCAAATTGGGGACGTGTGGTTATGGCCATTGGAAAATCAGGCGCTGCAGCTGATCGCGATAAATTGGCCATTCGGTTTGGTGATATTCTTGTCGCCGAAGACGGCTGGGTCTCGCCGGACTATAGGGAACAAGCTGGCGCAACCTACATGAAGCAAGATAGTTTGAGTATTTCCGTAGATCTCGGGTTGGGTGGAGAAACCGCTACGGTTTGGACCTGCGACTTGACGCATGGCTATATCACCATAAATGCGGATTATCGGTCATGAAGGTTGTCCTGGTAGCAGCTGTCGTTTTGATCGACGTGGATGGACGAATTCTGTTGGCTCAACGCCCAGAAGGAAAATCCATGGCTGGTCTTTGGGAATTCCCGGGAGGGAAGATCGAACCGGGAGAGTCTCCAGAACAGGCTTTGATTCGAGAACTTCAGGAAGAACTAGGCATCGACACTTGGGCGAGCTGTTTAGCTCCGCTGACCTTTGCGTCTCATCAATATGAAGATTTCCACCTACTCATGCCACTTTTCGCATGCAGAAAATGGAAGGGCACGCCGCAATCGCGAGAAGGGCAATCGCTTCGCTGGGTTCGGTCAGATAACCTACGCGATTACAAGATGCCACCAGCAGATATCCCCCTAATCCCCATGATCAGACAATGGGTTTGACGGATTTCCGCCTACATTTTGAGTTGATAGGCTATATCTTGCGCATTTTAAAAATCCATGCACTTTAAAAAATATATATTTGAACTAATATTGTTTTGAGAAAATGATGCTCTGCCGAAAAGGTTCTTTAGCCCTTTCCAACCGCCGCAGAGTTCAAGTGTCGGGATTTAGAAATATGCTCAGAACTATTACAGTTGGAAAATACGTCTCCATTCAGGGGACAATCGTCGAAAAACTTCCAGATGGCCGAATTTCAGTTCGAGTAGGCGATCAGGTTTTTTCGGGCAAACCGATTCAAACTCAAATCAACTAACTCCAATCCCTTACTTCACGTACAAAAGGGGCCGTCGATGACGGCCCCTTTGTTGTTAGTCCAATGTGCGAGTGACTTCTTCGCGTTCGAAGATCTCAATCACATCACCAGCGCGAATGTCGTCGTAGTTCTCAAATGCCATCCCGCATTCCTGACCTGACTGGACCTCCGCAACTTCATCTTTGAAGCGCTTGAGCGTCTTAAGTGTGCCCTCATGGATCACAACGTTGTCACGCAGCAGACGCACGCCTGCCGAACGACGGGCAACACCCTCGGTCACAAGACAACCAGCAACGCGACCAACACCAGTCACTTTGAACACATCGCGAATTTCAGCGTAGCCGATGAATTTCTCACGAATTTCAGCCGACAGCAGACCCGAAGCCGCGCTCTTAACGTCGTCTACAAGATCGTAGATGACTGAATAGTAGCGAACCTCGACGCCCTTTTGGTTGGCTGTGTTCCGGGCAGACGCATTGGCACGAACATTAAAGCCCATGATTGGCGCGCCACTAGCTTCAGCCAGACCGACGTCGGTTTCTGTAATCGCACCAACACCAGAATGCAGCACGCGAACGCGAACCTCATCGTTGCCGATTTTCTCCATCGCCTGAACAATCGCTTCAGCAGACCCTTGAACATCAGCTTTCAGAAGGATGGGAAGTTCTGAAACATTCTCATCTTCTTTGGCTTTCGCCATCAGTTGCTCAAGAGACGTTGCAGCGCCAGCAGCAGCTCGTTTGTCCTTGGCTGCCTTCTCACGATACTCTGCGATCTCACGTGCCTGAGCGTCGGTATCAACAACGTTGAGAACGTCACCAGCTTCCGGCGTGCCATTCAGTCCAAGCACCTCAACAGGGACCGACGGGCCAGCTTCTTTGACGCGATCGCCTTTGTCGTTGATCAGTGCGCGCACTTTACCGTACTGCTCACCGACAACAAAGATGTCACCCGCGCGCAAAGTACCTGTCTGAACCAGAACAGTCGCAACCGGTCCACGGCCAACGTCAAGTTGTGCTTCAATTACAGCGCCTTGAGCCGCCCGATCTGGGTTTGCTTTCAGTTCAAGAATTTCTGCCTGAAGCGCGATGGCTTCCAGCAATTCATCCAGACCTTGGCCAGTAATTGCGGACACTTCAACGTCCTGAACTTCACCCGACATCGCTTCCACGATCACTTCGTGTTGCAACAACTCGGCGCGAACCTTGTTAGGATCAGCACCGGGACGGTCGATCTTGTTGATCGCCACAATCATTGGAACACCAGCCGCTTTGGCGTGGTTAATCGCCTCAACAGTCTGAGGCATAACCGAATCATCGGCCGCAACAACAAGCACCACGATGTCGGTTACCTGAGCGCCGCGTGAGCGCATCGATGTAAACGCCGCGTGGCCCGGAGTATCGAGGAACGATAGCATCGTACCGCCAGCAGTTCTTACCTGGTACGCACCAATGTGCTGCGTAATCCCGCCAGCTTCGCCTGCAACAACGCGTGCATCACGAATAGCGTCAAGCAAAGACGTCTTACCGTGGTCAACGTGGCCCATGATTGTGATGACCGGAGGTCGCGACTGCAGATCTTCGTCTTTGTCGGTGACCTCGTTGATAACATCTTCCACGTCAGAATCAGAAACCCGAACAACTTTGTGGCCAAATTCTTCGATGATCAACTCAGCCGTGTCAGCATCAATGGTTTGGTTTTGTGTCACCATCATGCCCATGTTCATAAGCGCTTTGACAACTTCACCAACACGCTCGGCCATACGGTTTGCAAGCTCGGAAACAACAATAGCTTCCGGCAATTGTACGTCACGCACAACCTTTTCGCGCTCAACTGTACCACCCATTGCCTTCTGACGCGCACGCTCTTGCTTACGCTTCATCGCAGCCATGGAGCGATGACGGTTGCCTTCGCCACCAGTCGCCTGACCAAGTGTCAGTTTACCGGAGCGACGTCCGTCATCACGACCTTTACCACGCGTATTGCGCTGATCACGCTCGCGGTCTGTTTTGCGAGGTGTTGCAGCTGGTGCTGGTTTGTTTGTCGGGGCGCCACGACCTTGCGGAGGTGAAGACGGTGCTGGGGCAGGGGCCGAAGCCGCTGCGGCGGCCTGTTTTTTAGCCTCTTCAGCTTCCTTGCGCTTACGCTCTTCTTCTTCCGCTTTTTGACGCGCACGCTCTTCAGCTTCGCGCTGCTCGCGTTCTTTTGTCTCAGCCTCAAGCCGACGACGTTCACGCGCTGCTGCGCGTTCCTTTTCCTCAGCTTCACGCTTGGCCGCTTCTTCAGCTTCGCGCGCCTTAGCAGCTTGCAAAGCCTTCAGGCGGCGTTCCATTTCCGCGTCGGAAATCCCAGCTGGACGACGTGCCGGATCGCCTGCAACCTTTGCACCACCAGCACCAGGCTTGGTTGCTCCAGGTTTGGGCACCACAACGCGTTTACGCTTGGTCTCCACCACGACGTTTTTGGTCCGCCCGTGACTGAAGCTCTGCTTCACGTTACCGGGGCGGCTTCCACCGCGCAGACCCAAAGTTTTTTTACCGTCGTTATCGCTCATCTAGCTGTCTTGTCCTTCCCGGTGGCCCCTGCCACCGTAACTACGCGTACGCCTTTTAATCTTAGGGCTTCCTCTACAACACGTTTGACGAGTCCACC
Organism: Rhodobacteraceae bacterium Alg231-30; assembly: GCA_900143615.1. Lineage (GTDB taxonomy): Bacteria > Pseudomonadota > Alphaproteobacteria > Rhodobacterales > Rhodobacteraceae > Shimia. The sequence continues at coordinate 884,571 of FREU01000002.1, read as the reverse complement.
AGACGCAAGCGCACCATGTATCACAGTTTGTCGCCCAAATGCCAAACCCAATTCGTTAGCAGTGAGCCAATCGATGTGGTCACCATCATCCGGTGGCCGCAATTTCGTCTTTCCTCGAACTGACCCGTCACAAGCTTGAAGTAAAACCTGTGCGGTTTCTTTTGTGAGCCAGTCCTTAACCTTTTCAAATCCAGCAACGGCACGTCCGCCGCGCCGAGATAAACTGATCAGCTCAACCACGCGATGACAAAGCTGCCGCTCTACCTCGTCCGGTAGATTTTCCGGTACATTTACGGCTTGCTTTGCAGCTCTGGAAAACAGCCCCTTTTTTGTGGCTTTCTCCAAGGCATCACGTTCAGCCGTTACCCAAATCCCGCGACCCGGCAGTTTGCCAAGCACATCAGGAACAATTTGCCCTTCGGGCCCCACCACAAATCTGACCATACCTTCACAAGGTTTGGACTCGTTGGTGGCAATGCACTTGCGCTCAGGCCCAAGTGCATTGTCTTTAGGTTGACCACCGCGACTCATCAGTCAGTCTTCGGAGCCCGCGTTAGGCTCCGACCTCCGTTGTTTCGTCGCCTTCAGCTTCTTCAGTCTCTTCTTCTTCGGTCTCCAGTTCAGCCGGATCAACCCAACCCAGCATAATGCGCGCCGTCATGACCAAGTCCTGTGCAGTTTCCAGAGTCATTTCAAAGGGCTCTAGGATGCCGTCATCTTTGACCCGTTCACCTTCGACCGTAGTCCAGCCACCAGCCAGCTCCCAGTCGGCGCAGGTCGCGAAGTCTTCAAGCGTCAGAACACCGTCTTTGGCCAAAGCTTCGATCATTTGAGATGTAAGGCCCTCAAACTCGATCAAGCTGTTTTCGGCACCCAATTCGCGTGCCGCTTCCAGCGCTGCTTTATTCTTAGCTTCAATGTAGTCGCGTGCACGAGCTTGCAGCTCTTGTGCTGTGCCCTCATCAACACCATCGATCACCAGCAATTCGTCCAGCTCAACATAGGCGACCTCTTCCAGGTTGCCAAAACCTTCGGAGACCAAAAGCTGCGCGAAGAATTCGTCCAGATCCAAGGTTTCCATAAACAACTTGGTACGGATTTCGAATTCCTTTTGACGGCGCTCAGACTCTTCTGCCTCGGTCATGATGTCGATGTCCAAAGCAGTCAGCTGAGACGCAAGACGCACGTTCTGACCACGACGGCCAATTGCCAAAGACAACTGCTCATCAGGTACAACAACTTCGATTTTGCCAGCTTCTTCATCCAGAACAACCTTGGACACTTCAGCAGGCTGCAGCGCATTCACCAAGAAGGTCGGCTGATCCTCATTCCAAGGAATGATGTCAATCTTTTCGCCTTGCAGCTCATTAACCACTGCCTGAACACGGCTACCGCGCATACCAACACAGGCACCCACCGGATCAATCGACCCGTCGTGAGAAATGACTGCGATCTTAGCACGTGAACCGGGATCACGGGCAACCGCCTTGATCTCGATAATGCCGTCATAGATTTCCGGCACTTCCATTTTGAAAAGCTCGGCCATGAACTCAGGCGCCGTGCGCGACAGGAAGATTTGCGGACCACGCGTTTCGCGACGCACATCTTTGATGAAACACCGCACACGATCATTCGGGCGATAGCTCTCGCGACCGATTTTTTCGTTACGACGCAAGATGGCTTCACCGCGACCGACATCAACAATCACGTTGCCATATTCTTCGCGCTTTACAACGCCATTGATAATAGTGCCCGCGCGATCTTTGAATTCTTCGAACTGACGATCCCGCTCAGCTTCGCGCACTTTCTGCAAAATCACCTGCTTAGCTGACTGAGCCGCAATACGACCCATTTCAACTGGCGGGATTTCTTCAACAAATGTGTCGCCAACAGCGGGCGCTTCCATGTACTGGCGGGCCTGCTCAACGGTGAACTCTGCCTGATAGTTTTCAAGCTCTTCTTCTTCAACCACTGTGCGCACACGGGTGAACGTGGCTTTACCGGTTTTGCGGTCAATCGCGACCCGGATATCCATTTCGGCGCCATAGCGGCTTTTGGCGGCACGCGCCAAAGACTCTTCCATCGCTTCGACAACCAGACCGGGGTCGATCATCTTTTCGCGCGCAACAGCCTCGGCCGTCTGCAGCAGCTCAAGTTGGTTTGCTGAGGTGATAGCCATGGTTATTCCTCCTCGGACTCTTCGGTCACGATTTCATCAAATTCTTTTTCGTTCAGCGCACCCGCAGCTTTGCGCGCGCGCAGCATTTCTTTGATCAGTTCGTCCGTCATCACCAGCTTGGCATCTGCCAGCCAGTCAAACTGCAATCCAACGGTGACCGGCTCACCCTGATCGACGATGTTGATCAGAACTTCTTCGCCTTCAACACCCGCCAGAACACCCTTAAAGCGCTTGCGCCCGTCGATCAGCTCTGACGTCTCTACTTTCGCGTCATAGCCCTCATACTTTTCAAAATCTTTGAGCCGCGTCAGAGGGCGATCGATACCGGGGCTGCCCACTTCCAATACATATGTATCAGACAGAGGATCTTCTACATCCAAAACCGCACTGATAGCATTTGAAATCGCAGCACATTCGTCCACTTCGATCCCACCATCGGGACGTTCGGCCATCACTTGTAGCGTGTGGGTGTTGCCGCCTTGCAGACGCAGGCGCACCAATTCAAACCCCATGTCCTCGATGACAGGGGTAATGATGTCGGCCAGCTTGCGGTCTATCGCAGCTTTGGCAATCAAGTCACTCATTGGCGTTTTCCAAACACAAAAAAACGGGCGCGCGGCCCGTCGATCTTTCTCGGTGGTGCGTTTAGGTCTCCCTAGCGGCGCCGCTGTTGAGGGGGATATACGTCGCTTAGCCTGAGTCTGCAAGTACCAATCGTGATACCGTCAGGCCCGCCACCAACGCTCTGCGAAACGCGCGTTATCCATCGCCCAATGTTTGCCTATCGTCGATGGAGTTCCTACGGCTTTGCTGACCGCCTGAAGATGATCTGAAAACGCGGGGATGATCACAGCGCCACTGTCGCGCAGAACGATTTGAATGTCCTCATAAAGCGCTTGTCGACGTGTGCTGTCCAACTCCGAGCGCGCTGCCAACAACATTTTGTCAACGCCAGAGGCTCCCAGATCAGAGTTCGCCCAGAGCGCATTTGACGCATAATAAGTCGAAAGCATCCAGTCTTCTGTTGCACGCCCCGCACTTGCTTGCGCGCTAAATGCAGACGGCTGCGAGTTTTCATGCCCCTGCAACTGGACGTGTAGTCCGATATCACGCATCTGCTTTTGAAAATGCTGTGTGACCGCTTTGGTTTGCGCTTGTTCTGCAGAGCCGACCGACAAAGCCACATTCTGCACGCCCGCCTTTCGCAAATGATAGGCCGCGCGATCAGGGTCGTAAGGCGTCGAAGCTAAATTCGCCGAATAATATTGATTTGAAGGCCCTATTGGTGAGTCATTGCCAACGCGTCCAAACCCTCCCAAAACATCTTTGACAACCAAGTTGCGATCCACGCCAAATTTCAATGCCGAGCGCAAGTCAGCACGATCATAGGGGGAGACGCGACGATCCAGTGCAAAACTGACGTGCTGGTTACCGGCAACCGATTGAAGCGTCACCTTCCTATTGTCCGAAAAGGCCCTTGCGGCATGGCCGGACACATGGCTCGCAACATCGATCTGCCCCATCTCAAGAGCTGACAAGCGTAACCCATCGTCGTTTTGCACGACGAGTTCGATCTCATCAAAATGTCCCGACACACCATCTTTATAATGGCTGCCTACGCGGTTTGCGCGCAGCCGATCGCCAGGCTCAAAGCTCTCGAGCTTATAAAGACCGGTACCGACCCCTTGCACCATCGCCAATTCGACCAAACCGGCAGGGTAAATCACCAGATGATAATCAGCCAAAAGATAGGGAAAATCGGCATTTGGCGCATTCAATTGAAACTGTATTTGATGCGGTGTCAGGGCCCTGATCTCGGTGACTGCGGCCAACAAAGGCGCAGCGGGTGAACGCGCATTTCCTTGATGGAGGGAAAAAGACTCAAGCACATCTTCGGCAACGAAACTCTTGCCATTATGAAACTGAACACCGCGCCGCAGATTTACCGTCCATTTGCATGCGTCAGAACTGGCTTCCCAGCTTTCGGCAAGCTCTCCGCGCAGTGCCCCGTCCGCCCCAATTTCAGTGAGACAATCAAAAACGACCCCATGGCCTGCCGCCACCATAAAGAACCCGTCAAACGTGCGGCTGTCCCAGTTGTCGTTTATGGAACCGCCTGCAAGCCCCGCGCGCAGCACCCCCCCGCTGCGGGGAGTCGCCGCCAACGCCATGCCCGATGCGGCAAGAACACCTGCCGCGGCACCGCTGGTCAAAAGACTGCGTCGACTGATCCTCGACATGGCGTAACTCCAATTTCGTAGTCGACCAATTGAGCAACTTAGCGGCAGGGATGTCCAGCCGATTTGCTAAAGATTCGCCAATTGATCCATGATCTGGACCAATTCAGCACTGATTCCCGGCTCAGACAGCGCATGACCTGCGTTACGGATGATCCGTAAATCTGCGGCTTCCCCCCAGCTTTGAGCAAGTTGATAGGCCGCACGAGGCGGGCAAATCATGTCATATCGCCCCTGCACGATATATCCGGGAATATGCTTGATTCGATCCATCTGCGCCAGAATCTGACCATCAGCCTCCAGAAAACCCTTGTGTCTAAAGTAGTGGTTTTCCAGCCGAGAAAAGGCACGAGCATATTCTGCCGGAGCCTCGCCGCCAACGCCGTTTGAATACACAGACGCCAAAGCGTTTTCCCAACTTGCCCAAGCGCGGGCATATTTGACCTCGGTTGCGCGATCTCCGCAAAACAGTCGGTGGTAATAGGCCTCAATCAAATCGCCGCGCTCTTCCTCCGGGACAAGATCCGTGAGTCGCGCCCAAGGCTCAGGCCAGAAATGACCTGCGCCACCGCCATAGAACCAGTCAAGCTCTGACTGCATCATCAAAAACACGCCACGCAGAACCAGACAGGCAACCCGCTCGGCGTGCTCCTGCGCATAAATCAGCGACAGTGTCGCCCCCCAACTGCCTCCAAAAACAATCCATTGGTCAATTTGCAGCGTAATTCGGATAAGTTCCATGTCCTCGACAAGATGCCAAGTGGTATTGGCGTCAACCGAGGCGTGCGGCTGGCTGCGGCCACAACCGCGCTGATCAAAAAGGATGATACGATAGACACTAGGATCAAAATACCGCCGCATCGCCGGACTACTTCCGCCGCCCGGCCCCCCGTGAACAACAATCACCGGAATTCCTCTGGCGTTTCCGGATTGCTCAACGTAAATCCTATGACCATCGCCAACGGATATCAGTCTCTGATCGAAGGGCTCGACCGGAGGATAGAGATAGTGCACTGCGCGCTTTTGGCCCGAGTTTTTGTCCATTGCCAACCTATATTGGTTCAGAAAACCCACATGAACACGGAGAGAACGGAATGCAAGCCTCTCAAACGACCGTAGATCCCGCCGAAATAGCCAAGTTTGAAGCTATGGCTGCCGAGTGGTGGGACCCGAAAGGTAAATTTAAACCTCTCCACATGCTAAATCCATGTCGACTTGATTATATTACGTCCCAGATTGCCGCAGAGTTCAATCGAGATTTGAATGAAACTGCGCCTTTTAGCGGGCTACGCATTCTGGATATCGGCTGTGGTGGAGGGCTCTTGTCGGAACCAATGGCACGTTTAGGGGCTGAAGTTACTGGCGCAGACGCCGCAGAACGTAATCTTCCTGTGGCACGGTTACACGCCGAACAATCTGGTCTCGATATCGACTATCGACATACCACCGCTGAAGCTATGGCCGCCGCAGGCGAGCAATTCGATGTTGTTTTGAACATGGAAGTGGTCGAGCACGTTGCCGACCCACTATCCTATCTGACAGCCTGCCAACAGCTTTTGAAGCCAAACGGGCTGCATCTGTGTTCAACTATTAACCGCAATCCCAAAAGCTTTGCCATGGCGATTGTCGGAGCCGAGTTTGTGATGCGTTGGCTGCCAGTGGGAACACATGAATGGAACAAGTTCATCACTCCGGATGAGCTTTGCGATTTAATTCAAAAAGCTGGGCTAACGCCAGTCGACCGCACTGGATTTGTGTTCAATCCAATTGCTTGGACTTGGTCGCTTTCTAGCAGAGATCTCAGCGTGAACTATGTCACAGCCAGCATAAAGAAATAACTTTTTAGATTTCTTCATCAAGTTTGAGACGTAACTCGCGCAGGATTGGTAATACTGACCTAACGCGCGCCTCTCCCAGGCGCGCCACAATTTCCGTAATGATAGGCGCCATCCCCGCAAGCGCGGCATCGCGTGCCTGACGTCCGGCTGGGCTAATTGCCACCATTTTGCGCCGCGCATCATCCCAATCGGGGCGAATGTGCACATATCCCGCCATTTCCAGTTTATGCAGCGTGTTGGTCATTGCCCCACGGGTCAAATGAAACGTGTGCGCCAACTGTGCTGGACTGCGCTCATCCTGTGCCCGATCCAGATGGTTCAGAACCGAAAAATGCGATAATTCCATACCCTTAGGAAGCGCTTTGGACAAACGGGAACGGGCCAGTTGATCCACCATCAGGATCTCGCCGAAGAGCGTAATTGCCAATCCGTTCTTGTCGTTCATTCAGGGCCCACCAAAAGTTCGGTCATGGGATAATGCCGGAACTTGTCGTCGCGCTTTGTCCACCATCGTGAGATCGAGATCAACATAAGTTATTCCCACGTCAGCTCCCGCATCGGCAAGAACCTCTCCCCAAGGCGAAACAACTAATGAATGCCCATAAGTTCGGCGCTGCTTGCTTCCCGTAGAGGGGTGCAAACCAGTTTGAGCAGGGGCCAATACATAACATCCGGTTTCAATTGCCCGCGCCCGCAGCAAAACTTCCCAATGCGCAGCGCCGGTGATCGGCGAAAAGGCCGCTGGCACAGTCAATACCTTCGCGCCAACCTGTGCCAATGCCCGATACAAATGCGGAAATCGCACGTCATAACAAACACTCATGCCTATATCGCAGAAGGGTGTTCGCGCCAAAACCGCGCTCTGCCCCGGTCGATAGCCATCTGATTCGCGATAAGTCTCTTCAGGCGTGACCGATACGTCAAACATATGGATCTTGTCGTACTGACCGGCGACCTGCCCTCGCGAATTCAATAGAAACGACCGGTTGGCAAATCGCCCGTCGGGATCATCAGTCTTAAGAGCCAGACTTCCCAACAGAATCCATACGTCCAACTCCCGCGCCAGTTTTTCCATCGACGCAAGCATTGGATCGACATCTTGGGTCTGTAGAACTCCCAATTGATGTTTGCGGCTGACGGAAACACAATTGCTGACTTCCGGTGTCAAGATAAGATCCGCGCCGTTGGCGGCAGCCTCTCGCACCATGGCCGAAAGCATACTGATATTTTCGGCGGGCTGGTCAGACGAAGTGATTTGAAGCAACGCAACACGCATAGTCTTCACCCCGCCAAAAGAGCATCCAACTTGCCTGCGCGCTCAAGCTCGTACAGTTCATCGCACCCGCCGACATGCGTATCCCCGATAAAAATCTGTGGAACCGTGACCCGACCCGAGGCGCGATCAATCATTTTTGGCTTAAGCTCGGGGTTTCTGAGGACATCATATTCCTCAAAAGAAACGCCTTTGGATTTGAGCAATCTTTTCGCCGCATGACAAAACCCGCAAATTGGGCTCGAGTAGACTTCAACATTTTGCATAGAAAATTCCTTGTTCGTCGTCAGCCTGATTTAATCCTCCTTTGAGGCCCGCGCCAATGCAATAACGTCAACGTGTTCAAATCCTGCACGGTACGCGGCATGGGTCACTGCAGACAAAGTTGCGCCAGTGGTGAAAACATCATCGACAAGCAAGGCAGATTTTCCCTTCGCCAGATGAAGTCTTTTGGGATGTGGCTCAAAAGCGCCCGAGAGCAACTCATCCCTTTGCCTGGCGCTTAACCCCTTTGTTGTTCGCATTTCTTTGGTTCTAACGATCAAATCTGGGCAAAAAGGGCGGCCCAATTCTTTTGCCAATGCCTGACCCAGTAATCCCGCTTGGTTATATCGACGTTTCATCAGTCGCCAACGGTGTATCGGAACTGGCACCACAATTGTTTCCGGTCTGTCCAAGCGCCGTGCAACACGCGCCATCCATTTTGCCGCCGCTAATGCGACGTCCTGTCGATCCCCATATTTCAAACCAAGGACAAGTTTTCGACCAAGCCCTTCATATATTAAAACGCTGCGCCCCTGTTGCCACGGACGTGTAACACTTTGACACGCATCACAAAGAGTACGCTGGTCATCTGCTTCACCAAGAAGTTGCCTTCCACACGCATCACAGACCACTTCACCGATAAACGATGTTTCCGACCAGCACTTCCCACATAGTCCAAAATCGCTTTCCACGACCCCACCACAGCCGACACAGCGCGGTGGAAAAACAAATCGCAAGGCTGTTTGAATATTGGACATCATCACCATATTGTCCGCTACATGCAGACCGTAACCAAACTCACTGATCGCCAAGCTTTAGAAAGCTATCGCAGGCGTGCTGACCGAACCGCCGGTCGATTTCTGCACGACGTGGCGGTGGAAGAAGTCAAAGATCGACTAAGCTTGGTTAACAGAACATTTACACGACCAGCCATTGTTACTGGTTTCCCCGATCTTTGGAGCGATTCATTCCCGAACGCGACAATTGTTCCTGATACTGATCTGCTTGATCTTAAAGAGGGCACACATGATCTGGTCATACATGCGCTTGGCTTGCATTGGGCCGACGATCCGGTAGGGCAGGTTATCCAGTGCCGACGCGCTTTGCGCAATGACGGCTGCTTTTTGGGCGCAACATTTGGCGGGCAAACCCTGTCTCAACTGCGCGCTGTTTTAGGACAGGCCGAAGTCGAGATTTCAGGCGGACTTTCGCCTAGAATCGCGCCAATGGCAGAGTTACGAGACCTAGGCGGGCTTTTACAACGCGCGGGTCTTGCCCTTCCGGTAACGGATTCGATACCGCTCAAGGTGACTTATGAAACACCGTGGTCACTCATGAAAGATCTCAGAGCGATGGGCGAGAGCAATGCGCTTCAGAACCGTTTGCGTCATCTCACACGTCGTTCGGTATTGGTCCGAGCGGCCGAACTATACGTAAAGCACTTCATGGAAGACGGTCGTATTCCGGCCACCTTTGAAATGATCTTTCTGACAGGCTGGGCGCCGGACGAAAGCCAACCGAAACCCCTGCGCCCAGGGTCTGCATCAACCCGACTTGCCGATGCTCTTGGAAGCCCCGAAATTAAACTGCCTGACTAGATCGCCTAGCAGCCTAGATGGAAAACACCAAACGATGAGCCACGAAACCCGCCCACAGCATGCGCCTGCTGATCACCCAAAGATCAAAAGCGGCAAGACCGGTATCCTAGTTGCCAATCTCGGCACACCCGATGATTACACATATTGGCCAATGCGCCGATATCTGAACGAGTTTCTGTCTGACCAACGCGTCATCGACTATCCTTGGTGGAAATGGCAACCAATCTTGCAATTGATCATTTTGACCAAACGTCCCTTTTCCAGCGGCAAGGCCTACGAATCGATTTGGGACAAGGAGCGCGGCGAAAGCCCTCTAATGACCATTACTCGTGATCAGACGGAAAAATTATCCGAAACGCTTACAGAACGTCACGGCGAACAGGTCATGGTGGATTTCTGCATGCGCTACGGAAATCCCTCAACCAAATCCAAAGTCCGCGAGATGGTGGCCGCCGGATGTGAGCGTATTTTGTTCTTTCCGCTTTACCCGCAATATGCAGGTGCAACGACTGCCACAGCGAATGATCAATTCTTCCGCGCCTTGATGGACGAAAAATGGCAACCGGCTTCACGTACAGTGCCTGCTTATTTCAATCACCCTTCTTACATCGACGCCTTGGCGGCCTCTGTGGAAAAGGCTTATGCCGCACAAGATGAAAAGCCCGAGTTGCTGGTAGTCTCCTATCACGGCATGCCGAAACGTTATCTCATGGAAGGTGACCCGTATCATTGCCAGTGTCAGAAAACGACGCGGCTTTTGCAGGAAAAACTAGGATGGGAAAAGACTCGAATCACCACCACATTCCAATCCCAATTCGGACCTGAGGATTGGTTGCGGCCCTATACTGTTGAGGAAGTGGCCCGTTTGGCTAAAGAAGATGGCAAAAAGAATATTGCTGTTATCGCGCCTGCCTTCTCCTCCGATTGCATCGAAACACTTGAAGAAATCAACGAAGAGATTTTTGAAAGCTTCGAAGAGGCCGGTGGCGAAAAGTTCCTCTACATTCCCTGCCTAAATGCAGAAGACGCCCATATCCATGCACTCAGCAACATCATCGACGAAAACCTTGGTGGTTGGGTCGACTGATTCTTCATGTGACGGACAATAAAAAAGGCGGAGCAAAAGCTCCGCCTTTTTAGTTTTCAGCGTTAAGTAACGCGGATTAGCTAGCTGCGGCGCCGGCAACAACGGCCAGCAGAAGCAGTGGAACCCAAATGCCAGCAGACGAGCTACCAGCTTCTTCTTCGATTACAACTGGCTCAACAACCGGATCGGCCATGGAACCTGCAAACGCGGTCGAAGCAGCAGCAGTCAGAGCAGCAGCGAGAACGAGTTTCTTCATAATATCCTCCAGAATTCGCTCGGCACAACAAAACGTGCCAAGCACCCAAGACTTACCTCGTACTATTGTCTAAACAACAAAAGTGGTTTTTTGCAAACCCAAGATTGCCTTCGACAGGGCCGAGAAGTCAAAATGTCGTCAAATAAGCAACACTTGGGTGCCAACCTTGGTCAATGAAAACAGCTCGGCAATGTGTTCATTGTACAGCCCAATACACCCATTGGACGATCTTCGGCCAATTTTACGCGTGTCATGCGTCCCGTGGATCCGATAATAAGTCCAGCTCAGATAGAGAGCATGCGTGCCAAGTGGATTGTCTGGACCCGGCTCCACATAGTCAGGCCATTCGGGATTTCGTTTTTTCATTGAAGGCGTCGGACGCCAGCTAGGGCCATCGACCATTTGAACAACTTTTGTACGTCCACGGCGCGTAAGGTCTTCGGTCAAAGGAACCGATGTTGGATACAATTTGTAGACCGATTGGTCTTCCGACCAATAATGTAAGGCGCGCGACGTTACATCGACAAGCACCGCACCATTATTCAGGTTGGAAAAATAGGGCTGCCAATCCAAAGATCGAAAGCTCGAAATATTACGTACAACTTGTTCACTGAGATCCCGTTCAACCTCGGTGGTGTCTGGCGTTGACTGCGCCAGAGCGGGGGTTCCCATAAATGCAGCCCCCGTCGCCAGAAACGCTCGGCGGTCGATTTTGGGAAAACGCCTATCTGTCATGTTTTTCTCCAAGAGCTTCAATAATTCAATTGTGCAATATTATTGCCAGAATGCGCCAGTCTCAAATCAATCAATCGTCAGACCAGCATTGTCACGCTGATGTGGGTTTTCAAGTCTTCGTGACCGAGGTAGACCAGAGGTTACGCCAAATCAAGGAACAGGAACTAGTATGCGCTCGATTGCAATTCTTTTGATCGCCGCCCTTGGCCTCGCGGCCTGCGGTCCCTCTGGTGGGTATTCCGGTACGAAACAATACCGCATTTCGTCGAGCAGCACTTCGAAAATCCAATATCGCGTATTGGATTCTGTGAATGCCCTACGCCAAGCATCCGGCGCCAGCGCGTTGGAGCTAAACGGTGAACTCAATGCTGCTGCGGCCACACATGCGCGTGACATGTCTTTGCAAAACCGCCCTTGGCACTTTGGCTCTGACGGATCTTCTCCACTCGATCGGGTCGCTCGCGTTGGATATCCAGGTGAGCTGACAGGTGAAACCATCTCAGAGACTTATGAAACAGAGATGGAAACGCTGGCTGCATGGCTTGAGCAAGATGACACGCGTGCAGTTATTATGGATCCTGAGGCACAGGACCTCGGCATTGCGTGGTTCCAAGAAAGCAACGGCAAGATCTGGTGGACAATGGTGATGGGCAAGCGCACGGGATATACGCTTGCGTCATTGTCTGAGTGATACTTACGGATATACCGAAATAACGGTACCTACGTTCACCATCGCATAGATATCGCGCATCTCTTTGTTGGTAACCGCGATGCAACCCGCCGTCCAATCATCCAGGCCGTTCTGATATATCGAAGGACGGCCATGAATAAAAATGTCGCCTCCCGGAGATTTACCGATTGATCGTGCGTACGCTCGGTCAGCGGCATTTGGGTAATTCATCCCAATCGACAAATAGAACTGACTGTTGGGATTTTTCCGGTCTATGAAATAGTCCCCTTCGGGGGTCCGCCCGTCGCCTTCTATTTGCTTATGCTGCTCCGGTGCAAACCCAAGCCCAATATCATACGATTTCAACACCTTATCATGATGCAATAGATACATTTTGCGCTTCTCTTTAAAGACCGCGATTCGGGTCACTTCGGGCCCGTTGTAGGTTTTGAATTTGTTGTCACACCCTGCGACAGCGAACGCCACAACAGCGATCAGAATGGCCGAAATCCAGCGCATCAATGTTTTCCTTATCTGCCTCACTGCCTCTTATCTGCGCGCTTATAGCAGAACCAGAGCAAGATGGCCTTTCACGCCTGTGTGAGGCAATTATTCGCGGATGAAACGCGCCGCCAACTCGATGTGAGACGACCAGCGGAATTGATCGACAACCTGCACCCAGTTCAGCCTGTAACCACCTGCAATCAAAGTCTTAGCATCACGCGCGAAAGTGACCGGATTACAGGATACAAATGCAACTTCGGGGATGTCGGATTTCGCCAATTCGGCAACCTGCGCTTCCGCACCCGCACGGGGTGGATCAATTACCGCAAAATCATACGTCAGATCCTCGGCCATAAATGGGTTTCTGAACAAATCACGTGCCTCTGTTGTGACTTGCTTGAGGCCCTGTGCCATACGCCACCCAGCATCCAGCGCCTGTAGCATGTCCCGCTCACTTTCGACGCCATGCATCTGAGCACGTTCTGCCAACGGCAGTGTAAACGTGCCACAACCTGCAAACAGATCGACGCCCTTGTCACCAGACGTAATCGCCTCTTGGACAGCTGCCAGAAGAGCGGCTTCACCATGAGGCGTAGCTTGCAAAAACGCGCCTGGAGGAGGCAAAACTTGTGCGTTCCCAAAAGATTGCAACGGAGGAACCCGCGTGGCCACAACTTCACCATCCCACGTCAGTCGCGCGATTCTATGACGTTCGGTTTCTTGCGCCAAGATGGATAGAAACGGACCATCCAACGGTTTGCCGCCCTGAACCGAGATATCCAGACCAGCAGACGAAAGTGTCACCGTGGCGCTGATTTCACCCTTACGAGAACTCCCGACACGCGCCAGCTCTCCCACGATATTCATCGCGGGCATCATCGCGGGATCCAGCAACTGACAGTCCGGAATCTCGGAAATCACATCAGACGCGCGCCCATGAAAACCAACCAATGCGCCTTTTTTGGTGCGGCGCGCCGAAAGAACGGCGCGGCGTCTCGACCGCGGCGGCGATGTCACAATCGGACGCATATCCGCTTCCAAGCCCTGCGCAGTCAGAGCTTGGCGCACAACGTCCGCCTTCCATGTCGCCACAAGCGCGTCTGATGCGTGCTGAAGCTGGCAGCCGCCACAGGCTTTAAAATGGCGGCATAGTGGTTTCACCCGATCTCCGGACGGTTCAATGATCCGCATATCTTTCAAGCGGTTACCGTCAATTTCACCACTCACGCGCTCGCCCGGCAAGGTGAGCGGGACAAACACTGGCCCATCCGCGATGCCATCGCCGTGCAGGCCCAGCCGTTTTATGTCGATCTCTGTCATGCGCCGCACCTATCCTGTGAAGTGCCCCGTGGTCAAACCCTACTCGGCTGCTTCGTCGGCATTTAGGAATCCACCTGACTGGCGTTGCCAAAAGCCAGCGTAAACGCCGCCCAAGCCAAGCAACTCCGAATGTGTACCCTGTTCAACGATATGTCCCTGATCCAGAACCAAAATCCGATCCATTTGCGCAATCGTCGACAGACGGTGCGCAATCGCGATCACGGTCTTGCCCTGCATCATGCCATAAAGCGTTTCCTGAATGGCAGCTTCGACTTCGCTGTCCAAGGCGCTGGTGGCTTCATCCAACAGCAAGATCGGCGCGTCCTTCAAAATGACGCGCGCAAGAGTAATCCGTTGCCGTTGTCCTCCAGAGAGCTTCACACCACGCTCACCAACGTGAGCCTCATACCCTTGGCGCCCTTCGGGGTCCTGCAAATCTCCAATAAACTCATGAGCTTCCGCCTTCTTCGCAGCGGCGATCATGTCGTCTTCGCTGGCATCAGGACGTCCATAGAGGATATTGTCTCGCACAGAGCGATGCAAAAGCGAGCTATCCTGCTGCACCATACCGATAACATCACGCAAGCTATCCTGACGAACTTGCGAAATGTCCTGGCCATCGATCAAAATGCGACCGCTTTCAACGTCGTAAAACCGCAAAAGCAGCTTTACTAGCGTGGATTTCCCAGCACCTGACCGACCGATCAGGCCAATCTTTTCACCGGGATTGATTGTCAGTGAAATCTGATCCAATCCGCCTGACCCACGTCCGTAGTGATGCGAAAGATTTTGAATTTCCAGTTTACCATCAGACATTTGCAAAGATTTCGCGGCAGGCGAATCCACAAGATCAATCGGCTGTGCAATTGTCTCCATACCTTCTGCCACGACGCCGAGTTGGCGAAAGAACGAGGTCAGAGCCCACATGATCCAGCCGGTCATCGCGTTCAGACGCAAAGTGAGGGCGGTCGCGGCGGCAACAACGCCAACACTGGCGCTGCCCTGCATCCACAACCAAATCGCCCATCCGACCACTGCGACAATCAGCAAGCCATTCAACACGACCAGCATGAAATCCATCAAAGTAAAGATTCGCATCTCAACTTGAAAGGTTTGACGCGACTCTTCTATGGATTCTTTTGCGTATTCTAACTCTCTGTTATTATGTGCAAAAAGTTTGACGGAATGGATATTTGTATAGGCATCCACCACGCGACCGGTCACCTTGGATCGTGCATCAGAGGCCGCTTTGGAGGCGGGGCCGACGCGCTTCACAGTCCATTTCACCAGACAGCCATAGAGCACGATCCAAGCAAGCATCGGCAGCAACAATCGCGGGTCCGCATCCATCAACAAAATCGCCGCTCCAATCAGGTAGGCCAGCGAAAAGGTTATCGCGTCAAACACCTGAAACACCGCTTCTCCTGCGGCAGGCGGGGTTTGCATGATTCGGTTGGCAATCCGTCCAGCAAAGTCGTTTTCAAACCAGCCGACCGATTGACGCAAAACATGTTTGTGCGCCCGCCAGCGGATCAAAGTTCCAAGGTTAGGTAAAACCGTGTTGTTGAGAATCAAGACATCGACAGCCTGAAGCAAAGGCCTGATAAACAACACAACAAGTGCTACAATGATTAGTTCTGAACCATGGTCAGCCCAAACCTGCGTGGGCTCCTTGGCCAGCAAATCAACAATGCGCCCCATATAGGCGATGAGACCAATTTCGACCGCAGCAACGACAATCGACATGAGTGTCGCAGCAACGAATACGCTTCGAAACGGACGCATATAGCGCGCCATAAACGGCCAAAGTTTGGTGGGCGGCACATCCTCATCGAGGTGGTCGCAATAGGGATCAACGAGAGTTTCGAAAAACTTGAACATGGAAAAAGCCTGAAAATAGAATGCAAAATGTCATGACGTGCCATACGGCCGCCACTGCGGTCGTATGGTCGTTAACCGAACCAGATCCCACGATACATTTTGCACCCTCCATGTTCTGTGCAGGGGCATGCTGGCCGAACTTGGATCGTCTGTCAATTGTCTGTCGAAACGTCCCAAAAACGCTGTCTGTATTACGTCGGTATCGCGACGGTATTACGACGGTGCCATTTTCATCGGTTTTCAGGGCAAAGACGCGATCAATTCCGCCGCTTGCAGGCTAAATCGGCTGTCGAGCCAACGCTGCTCAAGCAATTTAAGCGCGGCACCCAAATCAGGGCCGGAGAGGGCAGGCATCAGGTCTTGGGGTTTGATTGGAAAAACCGCTTTACTACCAAGCATGATTTCCTTCTCAAAATCCAAAGGCACCGGTGAGTCGATCAGCGCGGCGCGCAACAGCACCACCGCACGCGCCATATCATCGCCGAAGCAATAGCCCAGCGCATGTGTCGGCGTCATGGCCTCAACCTGTTCGCGCAAAAGAGCATGCTGGCGCGCATTTTTCTTGGACAGTCGCAACGCTCGCGGCACGTCTTGGCCTCCCAGAGCCGCCAAACGACAAATCGTATCGGGCGCAGCGCTATAAATCTCTTGCAGATGCACAAGGGGGGCGAGGGCTTTGTCGTCCGCACCAGTGATCACTGCGCCCAGCCCGCCACAGCTGCGCATCGCCGCAACGGCAGGGGCGGGGTTGGTTGCAGCCAACAGTTTTAGCATCTCGGTGCCAACGCGTTCGCGAGACAATTGATCGAGGCCATCTATGTTTTGCGCAATCGCGGAAAGCGCATCTGGGTCCATGCCCGCATCTGCATCGCCATACCAAGCATGAAAGCGGAAATAGCGCAGGATGCGCAGATAGTCTTCGCGAATGCGCTGGGTGGCGTCGTCGATAAATCGCACCCGCCGAGCGCGTAGATCATCCATGCCCCCCAATGGATCAACAACCGTTCCATCAGGCCGCGCGTATAGAGCATTCATCGTGAAATCGCGCCGCTTGGCGTCATCTTCCACGTGGTCGGAGAACGCGACAACGGCGCGGCGGCCGTCTGTCTCAACGTCTTTGCGAAAGGTGGTGATTTCATGTGCAATATGATCAGAGATCACAGTGATGGTACCGTGATCAATTCCGGTCGGCACCGCATTCAGGCCTGCAGCACGCGCAAGATCGATCACCTGCTGTGGGCGCGCATCGGTCGAGATGTCGATGTCATTGACTGGTGCATTCAGTAACGCATTGCGCACACAGCCGCCGACAAACAAGGCCTGATACCCCGCATTGGTCAGCATTGCACAGACCGCTTGGGTGGCCGGGGCAGTCAGCCAGTCGCCCGACACCTTCATGGCGCGGTCATTCTATCCGCAAGCCCGCGCAGTATACGCGCGGTCGCGCCCCAGATGTAGTAGGGGCCGTAGGGTACGGTGAAGAAATGACGGCGCTGACCTTGCCAGCGACGCGACTGGACCGAAAACCGTGCAGGGTCTGTGACGTGCGCCAATGGCACCGAGAAAACTTCATCCACTTCGCCAGGTTCGGGTTTGATATCAAAATCGGCTCTAATACGGCCCAAAACGGGTGTCATGGAGAAACTTGTGACGGTTTCATGGGTCGGCAGTGTGCCCAGAACTTCGACGTTTTGGACAGGCAGGCCGATCTCTTCATCCGCTTCACGCAACGCGGCCGCGATGACATCCGCGTCTCCCTCATCTTGCTTACCACCAGGAAAGGCGATCTGGCCGGGGTGGTGTTTGAGATGGCTGGCCCGTTTGGTCAGTAGAATATGCGGTATGTCTCCGCGCATCTGGATCGGGATCAAAACTCCGGCAGGGCGGAGTTTGCGCCCTTTGGGGAGAACCACATCCGGGTTCAAATCAAAATCAGAAGAGGCCACGCTGTCTCGTGACAGCGCGGCCAGAACTGATGCCAGCGGATCAGGCACCCGCAGCGTCCCCATCCATTGGTTTGGCATCTTTGCCAACCGTGGCGGGATCAAGCACATAGTGTTTGCCACAGAACTGACAATCCGCAGTCACGGTGCCTTCGTCGGTGGTCATCGTCTCGATGTCTTTAACCGAGTAAATCGAAAGCGACTGACGTACGCGGTCTTCAGAACAGGTGCATCCGAATTTAACCGATTGAGCGTCAAACACCCGTGGCTGTTCCTCATGAAACAGACGCACCAAAAGGTCAGTAGGGGGCACCGAGGGGCCGATCATTTCCAGATCCTCCACGGTGTCGAGCAGGATGTTGACGCGGTTCCAGTTTTCGCCGTCATCCTCATCCAGCACGTCCATTGCTGTCAGCAAGCCTTCTTCGCCTGATCCACCTTCGCCTGAAACTTCGGGGCTGGCTTTGGGCATATGCTGCAACATCACGCCGCCAGCGCGCCAATGCTCGGGCACGCCGGGTTCAATGGATTTACCAAACTTCAGCGAAAACCGTGTCGCCAGCTGTTCGGACTGGGCGAAATAGGCTTCGGCGCAGGCTTGCAGCGACCCACCGGTGAGACCGGTGATGCCTTGGTACGGCTTCATGCCTTGGCCTTGGTCAATCAGGATCGCGAAATAGCCTTTGCCGAGTTGCTCAAACGGGGTGCTGTCGGTCAAACGGTCCGCATCATAAGTGGCATAGGCGCGGATGCGCGCGGGATCACCTTCGTTGGTGGGACCATAATAGTCGGTTGCAATCATGCGCACAGGACCGTTGGACTGCACCTGAAGGGAAAGTTTCCAGCGCAGTTTGACGGTTTGCCCAATCAAAGCGGTCAACAAAGCCATCTCTGCCACCAGCGCTTCGACCTGCGGAGGGTAGGCATGTTGGTTGAGCACACCCGAAAGCACGCCATCAAGACGGGCTACGCGCCCGCGAATATCAGATTTGTCCAGTTGGAACGGCAATACTGTGTCGTCCCAAGCGATTTTATCACCAAGTGTCATTGGGTTTTCCTATCGGCCTTTCCTTGCCATAACGCGACTATATAAGGGCGACAAGCCATACAAAAAGAGGTTTCACCAATGATACCGCGTTTCGGACCCGCTCCACGAGCAGATGTAAACTACAAATTGCGCCCCGGAGCCTATGCGATTTTGCTGCGCGGATCCGAGATGCTGATCACCTATCAGGCTGCGCCCGATGATGAATTCCAACTGCCTGGAGGCGGGATCGATCCGGGGGAATCCCCCACTGTGGCGCTGCATCGCGAAGTTTGGGAAGAAACCGGCTGGACCATATCAAACCCCAAACGATTGGGTGCGTTTAGGAGGTTTGTTTTTATGCCGGAATACGACATGTGGGCCGAAAAGCTGTGTACAATCTATCTGGCTCAACCCTGTCGCCGATTGGGACCCCCAACCGAGGCCGGCCATACAGCCCATTGGGTATCTGCAAAAGACGCCGCGCCGTTGCTAGGTAACTCTGGCGATCGCTATTTTGTAGAAAAATACTGCGGTTAACAGCCCCTGCATTCAAACAGAATCCCAGAAATGTCATCGGGGAAACCGGCCCCGCCTGTCATTTTTTCCAGTTTGGTCACAATGGCTTGAAGCGCATTTTCAAGGGTTTGATCCCGCAGCTCGGCGATGATGTCTTCTAAGCCTTCTTCGCCCAACATCGTGCCGCCTTGATCCGGACATTCCACAACCCCGTCTGACAATAAATACAGACGATCTCCTTTATGCAGCTTCAATTCGAACTGCGTAAATTCTGCATCTGGAATGAGCCCCACGGGCAACCCACCCGGACCATCTTGGATGATGGTGCCATCTGCCCGTTGAATGATCGGGTGAGGGTGGCCTGCCTGCGCCATGACAACAAGACCGGTTTCCAGATCAACATCCGCCAAAAGCATCGTGAAATAATGCTCAGTCTCCATCTCATCGAGCATGATTTCATTGAGGCGAGCCACAATCGCACTCGGTTCCAAATGCACATGAGAGCCATCGGGTAATACCTGCATGCCGACGTGAATTTGCGGCGAAGAACTCGACAGATACCCCGCCAAACGTGCTGTGATCAGGGCGGAACTGATGCCGTGGCCCGAGACATCAATGCTGTAGAGGCCGATACGTGTGTCGCTAATTGGATAATAACCAACCAGATCCCCGCCAACATGCCCCGAAGATTGCAATAACAACGACACAGCTGCAGTGCCAAAATCGTGGAATCGTTCAGGTACTAGAGACTGTTGAAGCTTCTTCGCGGCCAGCAAATCGGAATCAAGCGAGTCATATACCCGTTGAAGTTCATCCAACGTTTCAGAAATCATACGATTCTTGTCGGTTAGTTCGCGCTGCATACGCAAGATACGCTCGCCTGCGCTAATCCGCGCACGCAACTCGTAGCCGTTCACTGGCTTTGTCAGGAAATCATCTGCGCCCGCGTCAAAACCTTGGGCCACTTCCGCCTTTTCGCTCTTAGAAGTCAGCAGAATAAAGTAGCCGTAGTCATCCCCAGTCAGAGCGCGAAATTCGCGGCAGAATTCCAATCCTGACATCCCTGGCATAACCCAGTCGGATAGCACAAGATCAGGGGGGATTTGTTTGCAGATTTCAAGTGCTTCTTGGCCCGACGCGGCCTCAAATACCTCATAGCCGTCGCGTTTGAGTGACACACTTAGGATGCGCCGCTGAACACGGCTGTCATCCACAAGCAGCACACGCCTAATCGCGCCGGTGACAATCGGTTTCTCTAGTTCAGGTTTTGCCATAATTTGCAAACTGTCATCCCCTAGGCGATAGAATTTCCGCCAATTCCTCACTCTGTTTAAAGTCTGCAACTTAACATCGGGTCAATTTTAAAAATGCGAATATTCCCCTTTTCGGCACCAGAATATATTAACAATTTTGCGTTTAGCTGAAAAAAAAGAGGGTGTCTTGATGATCGACTGGGAGCGCGTTGAGGAACTTCGCGATGAAATCGGACCAGAAGACTTTGGTGAAGTGGTCGAGATGTTTCTGGACGAAGTCCAGGAAGTGATTGGTCGACTGCGCACTGCGCCTGACATGGCACAGCTGGGCGCCGACTTACACTTCCTCAAAGGCAGTGCTTTGAACTTGGGCTTCCAGAACTTTTCGACACTATGTCAAGCTGGCGAAAACCTTTCTGGGAACGGCAAACCAGAAGAGGTTAATCTTTCCGAAATTCTGCAGAGTTTTGAAGACAGTAAAATGGAATTTGAGAACAAACTGGCAGCTGCCTAAAACCGCACCCCGATACAGTCTTCTCAATCGATTCGCGCCAAAAGACGGCGCGGCGACAGACGTCCCCGCGCCACTATTCGCATTACCCCAGTTCACGCCCCTCAACGTAAAGGCCGTAAAACGTCGTCAAAATGCTGATGTTGGCAACAGCCATCGTGACCCCAATAAATAGGGCAAACAATTCGGCCAACACGGGGCTCAACGCCGCCATCACCGTAATGATTGCTTGCAAACCAACCTGCACCAACCCCGATACGACCAGCAGAACAATGATCGCCCCCCATGCACCTTTGGTTGCGTCCAAAGATTCCTTAAGGCTCAGGCTCCGCCCAATGGCCGCCGCCGGAAGGATCAGTGACAAGCGATAGACCAAAACGATCAGCGCAAACATCAATGGTACCCCAACCACAAAAAACAGCGCACCCGCCGCTTGCCCTGCCGTTGCGAGGATCAGCACGACCGGCAGCATGCAGGCAAACATAACTCCCAGCAGCAATAGACCGCGTCCGAAATACGCAAGAATGCGATTTAGCTCGAATGGCGGGACCCAGCCTTGAGGATATTGCTCAAGCAACACAAAACGATGCCACGACACCGTCGCCCACAACGCACAGGTTGGAAGCGTGATCCACATTATCGCAAGGGCCAGAAAAAACCCACCTTCCGCGACAACCCCGGACATTTGTTCAGGGTCGGACAGGGTCGCGAATGAGAGCCCAATTGACGCACCGACACCTGCGATGACGGCAACGGCGACCAAAGCGGGGACGAGGAAAATCCGCAAGGCTTCGCGCCAGTTTCGCAGCACAAGCATCACAGAATGCTCAAAAATTTTCCAACCCAGCATCAAATAGTCCCTCTCAAAAAGTGCATATGAGACACATGACTGTATAATAGAGACTAATTTCAAGGGATTTCTCTGAGCGCCTTGCCCTGCCAGCTAAAACCCGCTAGTGCGCCAGCGTTGACAAAATAAGGATCATGTCATGTCCGCACCAAAAAAAGTTGTGCTGGCCTACTCCGGAGGCCTCGATACCTCGATTATCCTGAAATGGTTGCAGACCGAATACGGCTGCGAGGTGGTAACCTTTACCGCCGACCTAGGTCAGGGTGAGGAGCTCGAGCCTGCACGACGAAAAGCGGAACTGCTGGGCATCGATCCAAAGAACATCTACATCGAAGACGTGCGGGAAGAATTTGTGCGTGACTTTGTTTTCCCGATGTTCCGGGCAAACGCGGTTTATGAAGGTCAGTACCTTCTTGGCACATCCATTGCGCGTCCTTTGATCTCGAAACGTTTGATCGAGATTGCCGAAGCTACAGGTGCTGATGCGGTTTCGCATGGTGCCACTGGCAAAGGGAACGATCAGGTGCGCTTTGAACTCGCAGCATATGCGCTCAACCCTGACATTCAGGTGATTGCGCCATGGCGCGAGTGGGATCTGAGCAGCCGGACCAAGCTGTTGGAATTTGCTGAAGCCCATCAAATTCCGATCGCCAAGGACAACAAAGGCGAAGCGCCGTTTTCGGTGGATGCCAACCTGTTGCACACCTCATCTGAGGGGAAAGTTCTCGAAGATCCGGCCGCAGAAGCGCCCGATTATGTCTATCAGAGAACCGTGAACCCAGAAGATGCGCCAAACACGCCCGAATTCATCGAAATCGGGTTCGAAAAAGGCGACGCAGTCAGCATCAATGGCGAGGCGTTGAGCCCAGCCACCATCCTGACCAAGCTCAACGAGCTGGGTGGCAAACACGGGATTGGCCGACTGGATCTGGTAGAAGGTCGCTTTGTTGGCATGAAGTCACGGGGCATCTACGAAACCCCTGGTGGCACCGTGTTGCTTGAAGCCCATCGCGGTATCGAGCAGATCACACTGGATCGCGGCGAAGCCCATCTAAAGGATGAGCTGATGCCACGCTATGCCGAGCTGATCTATAACGGCTTCTGGTACAGCCCCGAGCGTGAAATGTTGCAGGCTGCGATTGATCACAGCCAACGGCATGTGACCGGCACGGTCCGCGTGAAGCTCTATAAAGGGTTGGCCACGACCGTTGGTCGCTGGTCTGATCATTCGCTCTATTCCGAAGAGCATGTGACCTTTGAAGATGATGCTGGTGCCTATGATCAGAAAGACGCGGCAGGCTTTATCAAGCTGAACGCGCTGCGTCTGCGCCTGCTCGCGATGCGGGACAAACGTCTGGGCCTATAACCCTATGAACACCTAAAGATTCAAAGCCCCGCTGGACCTCCGGCGGGGCTTTTTGCTGCTCTTCGTTGACGATGTATTAACAAAGGGCCAGAGTGAGCGACGGATGAGGCGCAGACCTCAATGTTAATTTTTAAGGTGACGTCGTGATACAGGTTGGATTTCGCGCAAGTCTTCGCGCCGTTGCGATCATGCTCGGGTTGGGTGCTGGCGCCGTGAATGCCGGCGCGGTCGAGAGCCAAATTCAGAGTTTGATCGCCACATATGACCCGCAACAGGCGGCCGCGAGAAGCCCGCAAACCGATGCCAGCGTCTTTGTTCCTCAATTTTACAAACTACGCAATTTTGCACCCGCTTGGTATGGCACGCCAGCAGCGCAAGACCTGTTTGATGCACTTAACCAAGGCGTCGCACAGGGGTTTCACGCACAAGACTTTGAGCTTTCAAAACTGGCGCAACTATATTTGACCGCGCAAAACACAGAAAGCGCCCGCGATATTGCCATGTTTGACGTCACAGCCAGTGCCACCGCCGCGCAGCTGATGCGATATTCTATCTATGGCAAAGTCGATGCTGCCAAGCAGGACCCAAATTGGAACTTTGACCCACCAGTTCTGGAACAAAACCCGCCCGCTGTCGTCAATGCATGGCTTAACAGCTCTGGCTTTGCCGCGCTGATGGATCAGATTGTTTTGCAAGATGAGCAATACAGAAATCTCATACGCGCTTTGGCTAAATACCGAGAGCTTGACGCAAAAGGGGGCTGGCCGAACGTAGCAGATGATCAAACCCTGCGTCCGGGTATGATTGACGAAGCTGTTCGTGACGTGCGCTATCGGCTGGCCGCAGAGCATGCGTTGAACGCCGGTCAAATCCTGCCGCCCGCGCCGGAAACCGGTGAAGATGCGAGTTGGGTTTATGACGAAGGGCTGGCACAAGACGTTAGGGCTTTTCAAAGCCGCCACGGGCTTGAGGCGGATGGCATCATTGGCCGTAACACGTTTGTTGCGCTCAACCGCACAACCGCCGAGCGCATGGATCAAATTCGGCTCAGTCTGGAACGGGCCCGTTGGGTGATGCACGGTCTCGAAAGCCGCTTTGTCTTGGTCAATATTGCCGGTGGGCGCACCTATTATGTCAATGGGGCGGACGTATGGAGCACGCGTTCGGTCACAGGATCAGAGTACCGCCAGACACCCGTGTTTCGTGACGCAATTCGCTATATGGAAATCAACCCAACGTGGACCGTGCCACACTCGATTTTCATCAAAGACCAGTTGCCCAAAATCCGCGCCGACATCACCTATCTTAGCAACAACCATTTCGTTGTGAAAAATAGAGACGGCGACATCATTGACCCGTTTTCTGTAGATTGGGCCAATAAAAACCCACCCGTCACGTTGATGCAGCTACCGGGATCACACAACGCGCTGGGGATGGTCAAATTCATGTTCCCCAACGAGCACGCTGTTTATTTGCACGATACCAATGCGCGTGGACTGTTTGATCGCAACGAGAGAAACCTTAGTTCCGGCTGTGTTAGGATCGAATATCCTTTTGAATTTGCCAGTTTTCTAATGGAAGGCGATGCGCAATGGAACACGGCCCGTCTGGACGATATTTTGGCGAGCGAACGCACAACACGCATTGATCTGCCAACTCCTGTGCCCGTGTTGCTGTTGTATTGGACGGCATGGGTTGAAGACGGAGCCGTGCATTTCCGTGAAGACATCTATGAACGGGATGCCGATTTGCTTGAGGCTCTAAACCGCTAAGTCCTTACAAAACTATCGCTTTGAGATCAGGGGATGCGCCTATAGCATCCTCTGAAAAGAGTATTTGAAGTGCTTTTAGTTGGTTATGCGCCGGGGAGGGCTGCGTTCATGGGGAATTTCTCGCGTTTTGTCGCGTGGACGGTCTGTCTGTGTTTAATGCTCGGCTCTGTCGGATTCGCTCAAGATGTGGAAGACGAAGTCGCCAAAGTTGGCGAATTGGACGAAGAAGTATACTCCCAACCTGTCATCGTAGATGGCGAAGAGATCTTTGTGGTACGGGGCTCCACCGCTCTCCCTGCCGAAGAACGGGCCGAATTGGTGGCTCAGCGTATCATTCAAGTCGCGGAATCCAGTGAAGCCACCAGCATCGCCATCCGGAGTGAGAAGGGCGAATTAGGGCAGACCATATTTGCCGATGGCGTGATGATCACAGTCACCACGCGCGCGGATGCTGACTATGAGCAAATGGACATGGTGGTTCTGGCCAGCCTGCAATCCGAGGCAATCGAGCGCGCAATTTTAGAGTATCGCGCAAATCGGACGGATGAGGCGTTTTCTCAAAGCACCATCACGGCACTAGTCTGGTCCGGAGTTTTTGCGCTTTATTGCGCGTTGCTTTTGTGGATACGCAAACGCGCACCTCATTTGGTTGCGCGCATTGTTGAGCGACGCACACGCGCCATTCAAGCCGCGACCAAGGACATTGTGCAAAGTAGCGCAGTGTCCAACATCGCCAAATTCCTGATCCGATTGCTGGTGGATCTCACACTATTTACCGGCTTTTATTACTATCTGTCGTTTGTATTACTGTCGTTTCCCAACACACGCCCGGTCGCAGAGCTATTGATCCGCTATGTGACCGATCCGATCATTGGATTAATGCAGGGCTTTTTGTCCTTTGTGCCCAATATGATCACCATCGCGATCATCGTGGCCATCACCGCTTGGATGATCAAAGGTATCCGCCTGTTCTTCGAAAGTGTCGATCAGGGTGTGATCGAGCTACGTTCATTTGAACCACATTGGGTTTGGCCAACCTATAACTTGATCCGAGGCGGATTGATCCTGATCGCCGCAGTGATTTGTTTTCCCTATATTCCAGGTTCGGATTCCGCGGCTTTTCAGGGACTTACGATCCTTGTAGGTGTGATGGTGTCTTTGGGATCAAACTCTGTGATCTCAAACGTGCTGGCGGGTTTGTTTGTTCTCTATAAACGCAGCATGAACGTCGGCGACCGTATTCGTGTGGGTGATTTTTACGGCGATGTGATGCAAATCCGGCTGATGGAAACCTATCTGAAATCCGTCAAAAACGAGTTGATCAGCATCCCCAACGCCACCCTGTTATCCACCGAAGTGATCAATTACAGCAGCAAAATTGATGGCAAAGGTCTGTTGCTGCACACCACCGTTGGCATTGGATATGAAGAACCGCGCAACAAAGTGGAGGCGATGCTGGTGGAAGCCGCGCATCGCACCAGCGGGTTGAAAAAGTCGCCAGCGCCGTTTGTTCTAGTGACCGCACTGGCCGATTATGCCATGAATTATCAAATCAACGCTTTCACCACACGCGGATCGTATTTGCCGCTGTTGTTGTCAGAACTGCACAAGAACATCTCGGATGTTTTTAATGAAAACGGGGTGCAGATCATGACACCTTCTTATGAAGCAGACACACCTGACCTGAAGATATCCGAGACCGAGTGGGACGAACCTTTGGCCCATGAGACCAAACAAGACGAAGAGACCCCGAAAGCCAAACCTGACGCATAGGGATGTGTTAGGCCTGTATGTTGAAAAGTATCTGCCAAGGAGGCCGCAATGCCAAAATGGATTTTCACCACCCTAAAACTGATCGCCTTACTGTGTATCATCGTTGTGGGTTTGGCGTGGGCAGTATTGGCGACGGCGCCCTTTAACGGGATGCGCACGCAATTGGTGGAACGTGTTCTATCAGAACAGATCGGCCAACCCTTTGTTGTTGATGGCGACGTCTGGGTGTCACCAGGGCTAACCACCCAGGTTCATATCAGCGGCGCTCATATTCCCAGCAATCAAATCGACGATATGGCATTGGCCGAACTGAACTTGTTGGAGTTGGAAATCGACATAAAGGCGTTACTCGCCGGACGCATAAACCTTGATAATCTGGTGATCGACGGGCTGCAGGCCAATTTGGTGACTTTGCAGGATGGCACGACAAGCTGGAAAAAAGTAAACCGTGCCAAGGCTGAACCGAAAGAGGAAGGTGAAACCGCAGAAGAGGTAACACCGGCAAGCAATCCAGAGGGCGAGGGGCGCTCTATTCGGGCTTTTATCAGCGACAAGACCGTCACGTTCACCGACATTGGATTGCTGTTAAAAAACGACCAAAACGGGTTTGTTTTTGATTTCGCAATTCAGGACACCAAGCTGCAACAACTTAAGGAAGAGAAATCTGTCAGCGTCACCGGACAGGGGTCAGTGAATGGGACTGCGTTTGAGTTGGAAGGCATTTATCCCAAGGGCCAGCCGTTCACCAATCTGGTGACATTCGGCGACATGTCCCTGTCGTATGACGGCACCGCAACCCCGCTAAGTGAGGGAGGTGGGCACACAGCCAAACTGGCCTTAAGCACGGGCGAAATTGGCGAGTTGTTTGATGTGCTTGGTTTAAAACGCAGCCTGGAAGGCAGCGGAGAAATCACCGCCCAGATCAACAACTTTCCCGAGGCTTTTGGCATCGCCGACCTTGATACGCGTTTTCAGCTCAAAGACGGCCGTGAAATCACTGTCACCGGTGGGATTGAAGACATCCGCGAGCGCACAGGCCTCGACATAACCGCTATGGCCCGCCTGTATCCCGAGGGAGAACCGCCAGCACCTGCAAGTTCCTTGAAGGAGCTTAAGCTAACCGACATCGAAGCCCATATTGTCAGCCAAAATCAGGATCTGGAGTTTGAGAAGCTGGAGATTGGGACAAACGCCTTTGAACAAGGGTTGGATAAAGTCGGCCCAATCTCGATCGGGCGGATTTACAAAACCGAAAACGCAACCTTGGGACTTGAGAACATAGATGTTCAAGTAGGACCTGTTGGTGAACCGTATCTGATCGCGGCCGGAGACGTAGGCGACCTTTTCACGTTTAAAGAGGTGGCATTTAAAGGTCAGCTGAATGGGTCGATGGCGCTGCTTTTAAAGTCTCTGGAGACGGCAGAAGAGTTTGGCCGTGTCACAGCCACATTTGAAGTTTCGGACGCACCGGGCCATCTGGCATTGACCCAACTATCAGCTCAAGCGCTCGACACCGAACTGTGGGCGCTGGACGCGAACCTGTCGGTGGAAGACGTCACCAAGTTAACCGGCTTGGATGCGGATCTTGCGCTTGGGATCGCGGATTCGGCAGATTTTCTGAGCAAACTGGGTGTCGAAGAGGTGGACGTCGGTGCGCTTGATTTTTCGATGAGCGCGGACACTTTGCCCGATCTTGTCAATCTGGATCTGTTATTTCAAGCAGGGCAAAGCGATGTCGCAACCACAATGTCTGCGGACCTGAGCACCGAGGTCAACGTCATTCGCGGCTCGATCGTCAGCCAGCGTATTCAACTTGAAGACCTACGCGACGGGGTCAAGGCCCTGATGCAGCTCAAGAAAGCCACCAGCGCCGACAAACCTCAAGATACTGACGAAGCCGAAGCTGAGCCCGAAGAAGAGAAAGAGCCCGGTGTTTTTAACCTGAACCGCATTTTGACCCAGACCGATCTTGAGATCACTTTGGATCTTCTGGAATTTGTCGGACCATCGGGCACCTCTGCAATGACCAGCCTGTTTGTCGCCGATCAGGGCAAGCTTCAGGCCGGTCCGCTTGAGCTTTACTATGGTGGCGGACATTTCAATGTCACCGCTGCCATGGATGCCGTTGAGGAGCCGGACACTCTTAAGGTCGAAGGCTCGACAACGGGATGGGACTTCGGCGAAATTTTAGATGCGGTTGGTGTGAAAATCGATGCGCGCGGGCAACTTGGTGCGTGGGTCAATGTGGCGGCTAATATCTCATCAAAGTCGGCTATTATGCGCAGTATGGCAGGCGACGTCACCGTGAGCATGGGTCAAGGTTATATCGGAACCAGCCTGATCGAGCTGGCGGGGCTAGGCATATTCCCTTGGTTGGTATCTGAAGAACTGGCAAACGGACGCGCCGACGTCACCTGTGTGCGAGCGCCTGTCAGGCTGGGCAACGGCAAGGCCGCCTTCAATGCGATAACGGTAGAAACGGACAAGGTACAACTGGTGGCCAAAGGTGAAGTAGACTTGCTTGGCGACACAATATCGGTGCGTGCCGAACCGCGTCGGGTTGGAAAACCATTGTCACGCAGTGCTTGGCCATTTGATGTAACTGGCAAACTGTCGGAGCCCAAATTCAAACTGGATATCGGAGGATCGCGCAGCAAAAGAGCCGATGGCGCAGATCAAATGCCTACCGAGCGTAAGCCCTGTGTGCCCGATATCTATCAGCTAAAATGAACTGTCTTTGTCAGGTGTCCAAACGTCACCGTTGAGCGCGAGCTACTGTCTGTGGCAACAACTGGCCAATGACGGCCAGACACAGGGAATGACACATGTTGGACCAGATCGTAGAGCGCATGCAAAGCGCGCTAGCCTCCAAGGCGTTTGACGGATCATTGAAATTTGATTGCGGAGACGATGGCGTGATCGTTTTGGCGGACGGAACGGCCACCACTGCCGATCAGGACACGGATTGCACCATCAAGATTTCACAGGATAATCTGGTCAAGCTACTCACCGGAAAACTCAACCCGATGACTGGCGTGATGATGGGCAAATTAAAGGTGTCCGGCGACATGTCTGTGGCCATGAAATTGGGAAAGCTGTTGGGATAATTTCCGTAAACAAGGCGCGAAGTCTTTTGATGCGACAGATGCCGCGATCAAAAGACATATTTGCACGATGAAAACACCCTGTTTCACGGGGTGACCTTTGGCTACTCTGCATCGTTCTAGTCAGTCCGGACGCAAACGTAGGGCGTGCAGTTTTCGATAAGGCTTCAGTGCGTCCTCTAATACGGGCTGCAGCGCCTGTGAGACGTCTGGTAATTGTCCTTCGGGCCCAGCAAACCCTGTAGACTTCCACACCGCCCCATACCAATGCGCCGCCCAAATGCCATCTGCCGGATGCCCTCCGCGCGGCCAGCTGAGCATCGCAGGATCAAAGGCCAAACCAATGGCCTCACACAGTTTGCCAAGCATCACTTCTGGGTTTTGGCGGATGTCATCACTGTCGATGACAATTGGGGTCTGCCCCCATGTTTGGACCAATTCAAACAATTCTGCCTGTTGGAGGAATCCGATATCTTCCAGCGTCGGATTTTCACGTTTGGCACCATAGCTAGCAATGACCCGCGCGGGATGACGGATCAGAAAGACATTGGTCACATCGCGCATCCAGTCTCGCGGCACACCGTCAATCATATGTTGCGTCATATGTTTCTGGTAATAATGTGGGTTTTGGGCTGGAATAGTCTCTAAAACTTGCGAAACCACCCGCTGTGGATCTTGCGATTGATCCCGCAGAATTTCGGTGCGCATCGGGTGCTCTAACCCTGTCATTTTTAAGTAAGCCGCATAGAACGGCTCATCCACCACAGCGCAGTCGGCGCGGTTTCCAAAGGCGTACATCATCGCAGTCGAAAGATTGCGTGGCCCACTCCACATGGCGATTCTCATGTGCTCAAATCCCCCAAAGAATTCGGTGTCATTTGGCGGCGTCCTTGGCGACCAAATTCTTGTAAAGCGCGCGAATATGTTGGGTTACGGGTCCCATGTCGCCAGCGCCAATCGTGCGCCCATCAATCTCGCTTACAGGAGTTTGGGCTCCAAAGGTGCCGGTCAAAAACGCCTCATCCGCGCCGTAGGCATCCACCAGAGAATAGTTGCGTTCATACACTTCAATACCGTCAGCACGGCACACATCGATCACCTTTTGGCGGGTGATACCGTTCATGCAGTAGTCGCCGGTGCTGGTCCAAACTTCACCTTTGCGCACAATGAAAAAGTTACAGGCATTGGTGGTGTTCACAAACCCATGCACGTCCAGCATCAACGCCTCATCCGCGCCGGCCTTTTCAGCCGCAATGCACGCAAGGATACAGTTCAGTTTAGAATGAGAATTGAGCTTGGGGTCCTGCGTCATCGGCAGACCACGGATATGTGGCACAGTGGCCAGCCGGATCGGACGCGGCAAGGACGGGCGCGAATGCTCCATGATTATCGTCACGGTTGGCCCTTGTTGTGACAGACCCGGGTGTTGGAACGGACGGGTTTTTACGCCGCGGGTGACCATCAAACGCGCATGGGCGTCGGTGGTCATACCATTGGCCGTACGTGTGTCTTCAAGCGCGGCAATCATCGCAGACTTATTCATTTCAATGTCCAGATCGATCGCCTTGGCAGCCTCAAACAGACGGTCCATATGTTCGCTCAGAAAGGCCCAGTGCCCGTCATAGAGGCGCAACCCTTCCCAGACGCCATCACCTAACATAAATCCGCTGTCATACACGCTCACCACGGCCTCGGCCTTGGGGACAATCCGGCCGTTCAGCCAAATCAGTATGTTGTCGTTGCGCGCGTCTTCTTGCGCCTGATGGGTGGTCACGTGGTCGGTCATAATTTCTCCTGCGCCTGTTGGCTGAGACGCTAGAACCGGAGCGCCACCTCGCCAAGCGGTAAATTCAACTCACCAAGGCGTGACATTTGATGACACATGGTTGTGTGGCCTACGAAATACCCGCAGCGTGGCGCCAGAGGAGTTACACCATGTCGACACTGAACAATTTGAAATCCGTGGCGCTGTTTGTGCTGATCCTGTTAGGGGGCGCTATTCAGGGTCAAAAGCTACATGCTGCCGGTACAGAGGTCCTGACCGTCGCGGGTGGCTGTTTTTGGTGTGTCGAAAGCGATTTTGAAAGCGTGCCTGGTGTGCGCGAAGTTGTGTCGGGGTATACCGGCGGCAACACCGAGGGGCCCACCTATAAACAGGTTACCAAGGGCGGCACCGGTCATTACGAGGCGGTCGAAATTCGGTTTAACCCGTCGCGTGTGAGCCGCGAGGCGCTGTTGCACATGTTTTTCCGCTCAGTTGATCCCACGGATGCCGGCGGACAGTTTTGTGATCGTGGCGAAAGCTACAGAACAGCAATTTTCGTCTCTAATTCAGCCGAAAAACAGCTTGCCGAAGCCACCAAGGCCGAGGCGCAGGCAGCATTGGGCAAAACCATTGTGACGCCGATTTTGCAAGCTGGCCCGTTTTATGAGGCCGAGGATTATCACCAGGATTACTACAAAGGTAAAAAGGTTGTTCTGACGCGCTTTGGTCCGAAAAAGCAAAGCGAAGCCTACAAGCGCTATCGCCAAGCTTGCGGGCGTGATCGCACAGTGGAAGCCCTTTGGGGCGACGAAGCGCCTTTTGTAAGCCATTAAGTGAAAGTCATTGAGCAGGGGGGGCTTTGCCCCCGTCCCAAGCAAACTTGGAACTCCCCCAAGGTGTTTTCAGCACCAAAAAGCATCTTTGCACACTTAGAAATGGACGTCTGAAACCTCTTTAAGATCGGGAATGACATCGGCTGTGCCTGCGCGCGTCACCATCAAGGCGGCTGCGCGGGTGGCGAGCATGATCGACTGTTCCATGGGGAGTCCCCGATCACGTGCCGCCAAAACATATCCGGTAAACGTATCCCCAGCACCTGTGGTATCCACGGGGGTGACTGGCATGGCGGGGAAGTCACGCGCCACACCTTTGTGTAACCAGCGCGCGCCATCCGCGCCCAGTGTGATAATGATATCTGTGACGCCCAGAGTTTCGGGCGCAATGCCTGTCGCGGCAGTCAATTGATCCGCCTCTACTGCATTCAGAATTAGAAAATCCAACAATGGGAGAACCGCAGCCGTGGCCGCGGCGCTAAACGGGGCGGCCGCATAGGCGATGGTTAAGCCGAGACTGCGCGCCATTTGGGCGGCTTCGATCTGTTGGGTGGTCTCGTTTTGAAAGAGCAATGTATCGCCTGGAGACGCTTCGGACAAAGCGGCGCCAAGCGTGTTGGCAGGGATTTCATGATTGGCCCCAGGAAACAGAACAATTGCGTTCTCACCAGCATTATCGACATTGATAATGGCGTGGCCCGTGGGGGTGTCGCGCAGCACCGCAATGTGACGGGTGTCCACGCCAAATTCGGTCAGCCGATCGCGCGCCCAAAGGCCGTCGTGACCCACAGCTCCAATGTGTACCGTACGGGCAGCGGCACGGGCAGCGGCCACCGACATATTGGCACCTTTGCCACCCAATCCACGTGTCAGTTCACGCGCAGCCAGGGTTTCACCCGGACCCGGCAAGTGCGGGACCCGATAGAAGTTATCGGCGTTGATTGAGCCAAGGTTGTAAATCGCCATTGGGGGCCTCTGGTTAACTTAGGCGCAGTCGAACAAAACAACACAAGCTTGTCCATGCAGGAAAGCGCCACATGGGGATGTTTTCGGCTTTCCGAAGGCCGTGCGTGTTTGCTATCTGTGGAGGCCAGTCACCTTGGGGGTAGAACAAGTGAACGCGGTAAAGCCGACCGTTACGCCGATGATGGCGCAATATCTGGAAATCAAAGCACAATATCCGGACGCCTTGCTGTTCTATCGGATGGGAGATTTCTATGAAATGTTTTTTGACGACGCGGTGGCGGCCGCCGAAGCGCTGGATATTGCGCTGACTAAGCGTGGCAAACACGAGGGATCAGAGATTCCGATGTGCGGCGTGCCCCATCATGCGGCCGAGGGTTATTTTCTGACCTTGATCCGCAAAGGCTTTCGCGTTGCGGTCTGTGAGCAGATGGAAAGTCCCGCAGAAGCCAAAAAGCGCGGCTACAAGGCCGTTGTAAAACGCGATGTTGTGCGGCTGGTGACGCCGGGCACATTGACCGAAGACAGCCTGTTGGATGCGCGACGCCACAACTTTTTGGCAGCTTATGCAGTTGTGCGCGATGAAGCGGCTTTGGCTTGGGCTGATATTTCAACCGGTGCGTTGCATGTGATGGCGATTGCGCCCGTGCGTCTTGGGCCTGAACTTGCCCGACTGGCGCCCAGCGAGTTGTTGGTGGCAGAAGGCCAAGAGCTGGAGCTGGTCAACATCAGCGAAGACCTGGGTGTACCGTTGACCTCGGTTTCACGGGGCAGTTTCGACTCTGTTTCGGCGGAAAAGCGTGTTTCGGGATTGTTTAAGGCTGCATCGCTAGAAGCCTTTGGGACCTTTGGGCGGGCTGAGGCTGGGGCGCTTGGCGCGATTGTGGATTACCTTGATCTCACACAGAAAGGGAAATTGCCGCTGTTGCAACCGCCGTTGCGGGAAGCGTCACAAGGTGTGATGCAAATCGATGCTGCAACCCGTCGCAATCTAGAGCTGACCGCCAGCCTGTCAGGTGGGCGCGCCGGATCGCTGTTGGCAACAATTGATCGCACAGTCACATCCAGCGGCGCGCGTCTGCTGGAACAACGCCTGTCCTCACCATCGATGCGACTGCAGGTTATCCAACAAAGGCTTCAGTCAGTCACCTACATGTGCGCGCAACGTCATTTAGCCCAGCAATTGCGCGAGTCTTTGCGCAAAGTGCCGGATCTGGACCGCGCCCTGTCTCGTCTGGCTCTGGATCGGGGTGGACCACGTGATTTGGCCGCTGTGCGCAACGGGTTGGCGCAGGCGGAAGAACTCGCTGGCTGGGACTATCCAGATGAGCTGAGCGCCGATTTGGAGAGTGCACGCAAAAACCTTGAGGGGCACGAAGACCTTCTTAGCTTGCTTGATGAGGCCTTGATCGCAGAGCCACCACTGTTGGCGCGTGATGGTGGATTCATCGCACCGGGATATAACCAAGAGCTCGACGAAAGCCGCGAGTTACGCGACGAGGGGCGCAGTGTGATTGCCGCGATGCAGGCGCAATATGCGGAGCAAACAGGAATTACCTCGCTCAAAATCAAGCACAACAATGTGCTGGGTTATTTCATCGACACCACTGCCAAACATGCAGACGTCATGATGTCTGCGCCGTTGAATGAAACCTTTATTCATCGCCAAACCACAGCCAACCAAGTCCGGTTTACCACTGTTGAACTGAGCGAGCTTGAAACCAAGATTCTGAACGCCGGCAATCGGGCACTGGAAATCGAAAAGCGGCTCTATTCCAGCCTAAAAGATGCTATTTTGGAAAAATCAGCACAGGTCGCCGGCGCCTCAAAGGGATTAGCCGAATTTGATCTGGCGGCAGCGATGGCTGAGCTTGCGTCCACGGAAAACTGGACCTGTCCAGAGGTCAACGAAAGCCGAGATTTTGCCATTGAAGGCGGGCGGCATCCGGTTGTCGAAGCCGCGCTGCGAAAGTCGGGTGATCCCTTTGTGGCCAATGATTGTGACTTGTCCGGTCAGGACGTTGCCAATATCTGGTTGCTGACCGGTCCGAACATGGCGGGTAAATCGACTTTCCTGCGCCAAAACGCTCTTATCGCGCTATTGGCGCAGATGGGGAGCTTTGTGCCTGCGGATAAGGCCCGGATCGGGTTGGTCAGCCAGTTGTTCAGCCGCGTAGGGGCGTCAGATGATCTGGCACGGGGTCGGTCGACCTTTATGGTCGAGATGGTGGAAACAGCCGCTATTTTGAACCAAGCTGACGACCGCGCGCTAGTTATTCTGGATGAAATTGGCCGAGGCACCGCCACCTATGATGGTTTGTCGATCGCTTGGGCGACTTTGGAGCATCTGCATGATGTAAACAAATCGCGCGCACTGTTTGCCACGCATTATCACGAGATGACGCAGTTGGCGGGCAAGATGGCGGGCGTGGACAATGCCACCGTGACGGTGCGCGAATGGGAAGGTGAAGTGATCTTCCTGCATGAGGTCAAACAGGGCGCCGCTGATCGGTCTTATGGTGTGCAGGTTGCTCAGCTAGCCGGGTTGCCCGCAGCAGTGGTTGAGCGCGCGCGTACCGTGCTTGAGGCTCTAGAAAAGGGCGAGCGCGAGGGAGCAACCCACAAAGCCCTGATCGATGATCTACCGCTGTTTGCTGTCACACCTGCGCCTGCGGCGATGGTGGCCTCGAAAGGCCCTTCAGAAGTCGAGCAAAAACTTGAGGACATTCATCCGGATACACTCTCACCCAAAGCGGCGTTGGATTTGATCTATGAGCTGAAAGCTCTGAGTGAGGGGTAAGGTGTCACCAGCTTCCAGATGCACCGCCACCAAAGGATGAGCCACCACCATAGAACTAGGACGACGAAGAAGGGCCTGAGGACTCCGACAATCGTGGGATAGAATGTGTCGCGCTCCAGGCGTCGTTGCAATGGTGACAGTAATAGTCGATCCGCTTGCTGCCTTGTGATGATGTCGTGGCGAATTTCAGAATAGTGGTATCCCCCTCAACCGTCCGGTAGCCACAACTGCGGCACGCGCCACATTTGCTAAACCACGTCTTATACGCTTCGATGGTCACGTGATCACATTTGGCGCAACTCCAGACGTCGTGATCCACAGACTTGAGGTGTTCTTCGGTCTGCTGGCCATTTTCTAAATGGCTATCATCCAAGTCTTCATCCAAGCGAACCATCAACAGGCCGTCACGAGGACAAGCTCTTGGTCTGTTGCGCTGTCGCTCACGGTAGATTCGCACAATAACAAGAAAAATCGGAGCCAAGACCACATAGAACCAGGCCCCAATCTTGTTGACGAAGATTTCTATATTTGTGGGAACCCTTTGCTGGCGCTGTTCATCCGGCCATTGATCCGTCAATTTATAAATGATGGTATCAACACCTTCCTCAATGCCGCTGGTGAAATCTCCCGAGCGAAACTGAGGTAGAATATCTTGCTCAATCAAATCTTTCATTGTGTCATCTACGGTCACGGTATAGCCGGATCCGATCTCGATACGTAGCGCGCGGTCTTCACTGATGACCAACATCATGATGCCATCATTGCGAAATGGATCGCCGACACCCCAGTGATTGAACAAACCTGTCGCTAGAGATTCGATTGTAGCGTGATGACCGACAGTTTCTTTGGATCCCAACGTGACGACAGTGAATTCAATGCCTGTTTCTTCTTTGAGATTGCGTAGCTTGCCACGAATCCTTTCCTTGTCCACCTGAGACAAAAGTCGTGCAAAATCATTGATGTAGACTTCGTGGTAGTCTGGATAAACCTGAGCATTTGCTGGGGATATCCATGTAAACCATAGCGAAGCTAAAAGGATCAGCGTCTGGCGCAAAGCAAAAGGCTCCCGAGTATTCGAGAGCCTTCTAACAAGTTCTTTAGGCGATGTTTAGCCGAGATTTGAAGAAACTCCGACCTTTGCGGGCCGCAACAAACGGTCGTGCAACATAAAGCCTTGGGCGGATACATCGATGATTTCACCAGCCTTGGTTCCAGGCACCGGAGCCTCAAACATTGCTTCGTGAACGTTGGGATCGAACTTGTCGCCTACTTCTGGGGATACGATCTCGATACCATGTTTGCCGAACACTTTGACCAGCTCGCGCATTGTCAGCTCGATACCTTCGATCAAGGCGGATGCCGCTTCTTTTTGCTCGTCTGTAATGGTTTCAACAGCACGCTTCATGTTGTCAAACACCGGCAGCATGTCCCGAGCCAGTTTAGAGCCGCCATATTGCTCGGCTTCACGACGGGTGCGTTCGCCACGTTTGCGCACGTTTTCGGCATCTGCCAATGCGCGCATCCAGCGGTCTTTCATCTCATCACGTTCGGCACGAAGCGAGTCAATCTCGACGGCTTCATCATCAAGCTCGTCAAGGCTCTGAGCAAATTCCTCAGCTTCAGCGTCAGCGATATCGTCCAGAAATTCGTTTTCTTTCGGGTCTGCCATTTCTCACCTCTAACCGCGGTCAGCGATCAATTTGCCAACCAGCTGTGCCGTGTAATCCACGATCGGCACGATACGTCCATAGTTTAGGCGCTTGGGTCCGATGACCCCGACAGCACCCACGATCTTACGATCAGCGTTCATATATGGGGAAACCACCAAAGAGGAACCCGAAAGTGAAAAAAGTTTGTTCTCTGAGCCAATAAAAATGCGCACACCGTCGCCTTGTTCGGCAAGTTCCAGAAAATCGGCGATGTCCCGCTTGCGTTCGAGGTCATCAAACAGCGTTCTGATACGATCCAGATCGCCTTCTTCCTCATCCGAACCCAAAAGATTCGCCCGTCCACGCACAATCAAACGCTCTTGCTGCTCACCATCATCCGCCCAAAGCGCAAGACCGTTTTCCACCATATCGCGCGCCAGGCTGTCGATTTCCTGACGGCGGTTTTCGATTTCTTTGCGCACTGCGGACTGCAACTCAGACAACGTGCGCCCCTCGGCCACCGCATTTAAGAAATTCGCCGCCTCGCGCAACGAGCTGGGTGTTTGACCAACTGGCGGCGTGAACAGACGGTTTTCCACATGACCATCAGCAAACACCAGCACGACCAAGGCGCGGTCATGAGCAAGGCTCACGAATTCGATGTGTTTGATGGGCGCCTCATGCTTGGGCGCCAAAACCAGAGACGCTCCGTGTGTCACGCCCGACAACGCCGTACTAACCCGATCCAGCATCGATCCGACATCACCGGCGTTATCCCCCAGCGTTGCGTCGATCTTTTTACGGTCTGTTTGGTCCAAATCGCCCACTTCCAGCAGACCATCGACAAACATCCGCAATCCAACCTGCGTCGGGATGCGACCAGCGGAAATATGGGGGCTGTCGAGCAGACCAAGATGTTCAAGATCCTGCATCACGTTGCGAATTGTGGCTGCGCTGACCTTTTCGCTGAGCGAGCGCGTCAAGGTGCGTGAGCCAACCGGGTCGCCGGTTTCAAGATAGCCCTCGACCACACGGCGAAACACTTCACGTGAGCGGTCGTTCATTTCTTCAAGAATTCTTGTACTATCTGTCATGTCTGGTCTGTCATCGCCCCACGCCTTGCAGTCTTCATTAAAAGCCCTGCACCACAAAGGTCAATCGGGGTTGCGCGACCCCTGCCCGCCCGAGTATGCCCATGCCCAAACAGTATAAGGATATCTGCCATGCGCCCCTCTGGACGTCAGCTTAATGAAATGCGCCAAGTCTCGATCGATATCGACGTGACCAAACACGCCGAAGGGTCCTGTATGATCAAGATGGGCGACACCCATGTGTTGTGCACCGCGACTTTGGAAAACCGCGTGCCCCCATTCATCAAAGGCTCTGGTCTTGGGTGGGTCACTGCGGAATACGGCATGCTGCCGCGCTCCACCACCAGCCGCATGCGCCGCGAGGCCACCGCAGGCAAGCAGGGTGGAAGAACTGTTGAAATTCAAAGGCTTATCGGTCGTAGCCTACGCGCTGGCGTGGATCGCGTCGCCTTGGGCGAGCGTCAAATCACTGTCGACTGTGACGTTATCCAAGCTGACGGCGGTACCCGTTGTGCGTCAATCACTGGCGGTTGGGTGGCTCTGAAACTGGCCGTTAACAAGCTGATCAAAGCGGGCGATGTGATCTCTGATCCGCTGATTTCGCCGGTCGCTGCGGTGTCCTGTGGCATCTATGCCGGACAGCCAGTATTGGATCTTGACTACCCTGAAGACAGCGAAGCCGGTGTTGATGGCAACTTTATCATGCTGGGTAACAAACAGATGATCGAAACCCAGATGAGCGCCGAAGGCTCCACTTATTCGCGTGATCAGATGAATCAACTGCTCGATTTGGCTGAAAAAGGCGTCGACGAATTGGTTGCGATGCAATTGGCGGCCACAGCCTGATGCGTAAATTTGCCGACAAAAAACTTCTGATGGCGACGCACAACAAGGGCAAGTTGGAGGAAATGATCCACCTGCTTGAGCCTTTTGGCGTGAGCGTGATTGGCGCAGCCGAGATGGATCTGCCGGAACCGGAAGAAACCGAAGATACCTTTGTCGGCAACGCCCGCATCAAAGCCCATGCCGCCGCTCAGGCGACTGGGCTCCCTGCCCTTTCTGATGACAGCGGCATTACAATCGACGCACTGAACGGCGCGCCGGGTGTCTACACCGCCGATTGGGCCGAAACCGGAAATGGCCGTGATTTTGTCATGGCCATGACCCGCGCCCATAACGAGCTTGAGGCAGCTAATGCGCCTCATCCCCGCTTGGCGCAATTCCGCAGCACCTTGGTTCTGGCATGGCCGGACGGTCACGACGAAGTGTTCGAGGGCGTCGCCCCTGGACATCTTGTGTGGCCGATGCGCGGCAAAGACGGTTTTGGCTACGATCCGATGTTTGTTCCCGACGGATATGACGTGACATTCGCCGAGATGGATCGTTGGGAAAAGAACAAGATCAGCCACCGCGGCAAGGCAGTCGAAGCATTCGTGGCGGGTTGTTTTGGCTGAAGATTGGCAAAACGGGGGCTTTGGTCTCTACATCCATTGGCCTTTCTGTCAGGCTAAATGCCCCTATTGCGATTTTAACAGCCATGTTTCCCGTGAAATCGACCAATTTCGCTGGCTTAGAGCCTATTTAGGCGAACTTGACCGCGTTGCCGCCGAGGTTCCAGATCGGGTTTTAAACACGGTTTTCTTTGGCGGCGGCACGCCCAGCTTAATGCATCCTGACGTGGTTGCCGCCATTTTGGAACGTGTACGCAAGCTGTGGCCCACCTCAAACGATATGGAAGTGACGCTGGAAGCCAATCCCGGATCGGTCGAAGCGGGCCGTTTTGTTGGCTATCGCGACGGTGGCGTGAACCGGATTTCCATGGGCATTCAGGCGCTAAACGACGCTGATCTACAACGCTTGGGCCGTATTCATTCTGTCGCGGAAGCGCGGCAAGCATTTGATATTGCGCGTAAAACTTTTGACCGAGTCAGCTTTGATCTGATCTATGCCCGACAAAATCAAACGCTAGACGCTTGGACCAGCGAGCTCAACGAAGCCCTCTCGATGGCCATCGATCACCTGTCTCTTTATCAGCTGACTGTTGAGCAAGGCACAGCTTTTGGTGACCGATATGAGCGCGGCAAATTGCGCGGGTTGCCCGAAGATGAGCTGGCTGCAGACATGTATGAGGTCACGCAAGAGATTTGCGCCAAGGCCGGCATGTTGCCCTACGAGGTGTCCAACTACGCCGCCATTGGTTCTGAATCCCGCCATAACCAAATCTATTGGCGCTATGGTGATTACGCGGGCATTGGTCCTGGAGCCCATGCGCGGCTGACTTTGAATGGCACTCGACATGCCATCGAAGCATGGCGCAACCCAACCAAGTGGTTGGACGCTATTGAAGGTGGCAACGGTGAAAAACCGCGCGAAGCGATTGCCCTTCCCGATCAGGCATCCGAGTTTCTGATGATGGGGCTACGGCTGACCGAAGGCGTAGACCTGAACCGATTTAGCGCCTTGTCCGGATCGTCATTGAACAAACAACGATTGGACAATCTACTCAACCTTGGATTTGTCGACCTGACCAACCATCGACTAATGGTGCTGCCCAAAGGCCGTATGGTTTTGAATTCTGTACTTGCCGAATTGTTGGTCGACTAGATGCGCTATCTTTGGGCTTTCTTTGGACTGATCTGCGTCGGGCTTGCGATGGGCGGTGTCATCCTGCCGTTGCTGCCGACCGTCCCATTTTTGCTATTGGCCGCATTTTGCTTTGGCCGCTCGTCCGAGCGGCTTCATCACTGGTTGTTGACCCACAAAACCTTTGGTCCGCTCATCGATGACTGGAACACTCGAGGTGCCATCCGTCCCCGCGCAAAATATGCTGCAACCGCATCGATTGTCGCTACTTTTGCGATTTCCCTGCTTTTGGGCGTCAAACTTATGGTTTTGGGCATTCAAGCAGTGGTTTTGAGCGCAGTACTTATTTTCATCTGGACGCCGCCTAACGGCTAGCGGTCAAGATCCGGCACAATTCGTCAAGTTCATCAAGTGTCTGATATAAAACGGTTATTTTACCGCTTTCGCCGCCAGTTGTGTGATCGACAGAAACTTTCATGCCCAAATTCGCTGAAAGATCGCCCTCTAGCGCGACTGTGTCGGCGTCCTTTTGGGTCTTGGGACGTGATTTTGAATTTTGCTCGACGAGAGAGCTCGGCTTTTTCGCCAGTTTTTCAGTCTGGCGAACGGATAGTCCACCTTTGACAACTTTCTTGGCCAGCTCGGAAGCGTTGTCACTGGGCACCAAGGCGCGCGCATGTCCCGCCGACAGATGCCCCTCTTTTAGCATCCCCAATACATCATCGGGCAGATTGAGAAGACGCATCAAGTTTGCAATATGGCTACGGCTCTTGCCCAAAGCCTCAGATAGCTTCTCTTGCGTGTGGCCGAATTTCTCCATCAGATGACGATAGCCCATCGCCTCTTCCACCGGGTTCAGATCGGCCCGCTGAATGTTCTCGATGATCGCGATTTCCAGAACTTCGGTATCGTCATACTCTCGCACAACAATTGGAAGCTCATGCAATTGTGCCATCTGCGAAGCGCGCCAACGGCGTTCACCCGCAACAATCTCGTATGAGTTAGCACCCTTTTCACGAACAATCAGAGGTTGAATAACACCCTTTTCGCGGATCGAATTGGCAAGCTCTTCCAATTGCTCGGGCGTAAAGTCTCGGCGTGGCTGGTCAGGATTTGGAACGATACGTTCAATCGGAACATACATATCCGGGCGGCGAGGCCCGGAATCGCTGGTCTGAACGGCGTTGTCTTCGGTGACATCCGCCATCAAGGCACTCAGGCCACGACCTAACCCACGAGGTTTCTTCTTGCTTGCCATGATATGCCTTCCTTACGCAGCGCGCCCCATATGTTTTTCCAACAGCTCTTTCGCAAGTTTACGATAAGCTTTGGCCCCCTTGGACATAGGATCATAGTCAAGAACCGACTGGGCGAAAGAGGGAGCTTCGGAAACACGCACATTTCGTGGAATTTTTGTCTCGAAGACCAGGTCGCGAAGGTTGTCTCGCGCATCCTCTTCAACCTGTTGCGACAGGTTGTTGCGCGCATCAAACATCGTCAGAACCACGCCTTCAATTCTCAGTTCTGTATTGGCCGTCTGACGCACTTCGCGCACCGTCAGCATAAGCTGAGACAAACCTTCCAGCGCAAAGAATTCACT
The DNA here is from genome assembly GCA_900143615.1 of Rhodobacteraceae bacterium Alg231-30. Lineage (GTDB taxonomy): Bacteria > Pseudomonadota > Alphaproteobacteria > Rhodobacterales > Rhodobacteraceae > Shimia. The sequence continues at coordinate 841,330 of FREU01000002.1, read as the reverse complement.
TTGCAGCGGGATCAATACCGAATGCGCTGCGATCATCGCGTTGACGGTCAAAAGGTTTAGCGAAGGCGGACAATCGATCAGAATATAGTCGAGCTCATATGCGTCCATGGCCGGTTGGCGCAACGCATCATGCAAAAGAAAACTGCGTTTTTCGTTTGAAATGAGCTCAATATCGGCCGAGCTAAGGTCCACCGTTGCTGGAATTATGAACAATCCATCATTGTCAGTGGGCTGAATGACATCATCCAGATCGACGTCATCAACCAAAAGATCGTAGGTCGTGTAATCGCGAAGCTCGTCATCGATCCCAAGACCGGTTGAGGCGTTACCCTGTGGGTCAAGATCAACCAAGAGAACGCGGCAATTTTCTTCGGCCAGCGCGGCTGCGAGATTGATTGTGGTCGTGGTTTTGCCAACCCCGCCCTTTTGGTTCGCAATGGCGATGATTTTCGGGCCCTTGGGGCGCGTGGGATCAGACACGTAGCAGCTCTCCGACCTTCAGAATTACGGCTTGGGGTTCAGTTATGCTTTGTATCACCTCAAGATCGAATGACCACGACTTCCGTGCGGCTTCGACCTCTTTTTCCCATGTTGCCCCCTTTGGAAACACACAAAACCCGCCGACGGCCAAATGTCGATGCGCGAAATCCAGTAAAAGAGGCAAATCTGCAAGCGCGCGGGCCGACAAAATATCTGCTTTCTGAGGTTCAACGGCTTCGATTCTCTCGCTAACCACCTTGGCAGAGACCCCAGTCTCACGCAGGACGGTGCGCAAAAAGGCACATTTACGTTGATCACTTTCAATCAAAGTCACGTTTTGGGGGCCGTTGGCTTCCGCGACCATCAACGCGACTACCAAACCGGGAAAGCCCCCGCCGCTACCTATATCTACCCAATGCGCACAATTTGCGTGGGATAGCTGAAAAATCTGAGCAGAATCGAGAATATGCCGGGTCCATAAATGCTCAATTGTGGACTTCGAAACCAAATTGATGCGTGGATTCCACTTAACCAAGAGATCCGCCAGAGTTTTTAGGCGTTCAGATGTTTCACGTGAAACATTGATTTGTGCCAATACGTGATCCGCATCCGTCATTACGCAGATTTTTCCTTTTGTAAGCTGCGCAATCGCGCCAAGAGCAGAGTTAAAGCAGCGGGTGTCATACCATCAATGCGCCCTGCCTGCCCTAAATTCACGGGCCGCGTGGCATTGAGTTTAAGTTTCAACTCGTTTGACAGCCCATCAATCACATCGAAATCAAAATTGCTGGGAATACGTTGATTCTCGTCGCGACGCATAGCGTCAACATCGCGCTGCTGACGATCGATATAGTTGGCATAAAGCGCATCGCGCTCCAATTGGAGCCGAATTTCAGACTCCACACTTTCAAAACGTTCATCCAAGCCAAGCAAGTTCGAAAACGTCACATTGGGAAATCCCAAAACAACAAAAGCTGTACGTTTCTTACCATCTTGATTGACGGAAATACCACTTGCGTTGATTTGCTTGGGTGAGAATTCGCGATCTTGCAAAAGCGCCTTGCCGGCTAGCAAGCGCTCATACTTGTCATCAAAGATCTGCTGACGGGTTTCCCCCACCAAACCAAGCTCTGTTCCAATAGGTGTAAGCCGTTGATCCGCATTGTCCGCACGCAGAGAAAGACGGAATTCAGCGCGCGACGTAAACATGCGATAAGGTTCGGACACACCCCGCGTGATCAGATCATCCACCATGACACCGATATAGCTGTCAGATCGGCTAAAATAATGCGCCTCGCGCCCTTGCGATGACAAGGCCGCATTCAAACCGGCGACCAGACCTTGAGCTGCTGCCTCCTCATATCCGGTAGTTCCGTTGATCTGACCCGCTAGATATAGACCTGGGACAGTCTTAACTGCCAAAGCCGCATCTAATGCCCGCGGATCGACATAGTCATATTCAATCGCATAACCCGGCTGAATGATTTTGCAGTCTTCTAAACCATACATCGAATGCACATAGGCTTCCTGCACATCAACTGGCAACGATGTCGAAATCCCATTTGGATAGACCGTTGAATCATCCAATCCCTCGGGCTCTAGAAACACCTGATGAGAGGTTTTGTCTGCAAACCGAACGATTTTATCCTCGATGGACGGGCAATAGCGAGGTCCGACGCCCTCAATATGTCCGCCGTACATGGCGGAGCGTCCTAGGTTTTCGCGGATAATTTCGTGGGTCTTTTCGTTTGTATGTGTGATCCCACAGGAAATTTGACGCGCAGAAGGAGATTTGTTCAGGAAGGAGAACATCGCGGGGTCTTCATCCCCAGGCTGGGATTCAAGCAAATCCCATTTGATAGATTTACCATCCAGACGAGGTGGCGTCCCGGTTTTCAGACGCCCCAAAGGCAATTCAAAACTATCAATCCGCTCTGCTAGTTTAACAGAGGGTTTGTCACCCATGCGCCCACCGGGTCGCGAGACATCCCCAATATGGATAACACCCCGCAAAAATGTTCCGGTTGTTAGAACAACTGCATGCGCAGAAATCTCGCTACCATCGTCCAAGATAATGCCCCGGACGGCCTCACCTTCCATACGAAAATCGGTGGCTTCGCCTTCGATCACCGTCAAATTTGGCGTTGCCTGAATTTCGGCGAGCATGGTCTCGCGGTAGATTTTGCGATCTGCTTGCGCTCTGGGACCCTGCACCGCAGGACCCTTTCGGCGGTTTAGCAATCGGAACTGAATTCCTGCGCGATCTGCAACACGCCCCATCAATCCATCCAAGGCATCAATTTCACGCACAAGGTGGCCTTTGCCCAATCCGCCAATGGCCGGATTACAGGACATCACACCAATCCCCGAAGTCTTAAGTGTTATCAATGCAGTTTTCGCGCCCATCCGCGCAGCCGCGTGGGCCGCATCCGTACCAGCGTGTCCACCACCAACAACAACGACGTCAAAATGTTTCACGTGAAACACTCCCTACTTACCAATGCAGAAGCTCGAAAAAATCTCATCCAAAAGGTTTTCAACATCCACACGGCCAACAATCGAATCAAGCGCCCGAATCGCGGTGCGCAGTTCTTCGGCTCCAATATCATAGTGCTCCGGTCCCAAAGCCAAAACGGCGCGTGCTGCGTCCAGAGACTCCGAGGCCCGCGTCATCGCCACACGATGCCGCTCGCGCGTTGCAATTCCAGATCGCCCTGCCCGCTCGGACAGTTTCTCGGTCACTTCAGCTACAAGCTCAGAAACGCCAAACCCAGTCGCCCCGGAAATTGCATTCTCTGGATTGTCCAAAGTATCCGCTTTTGCAAAACGCACGACATCTGAGGGTAAAGGTTCAAAATCAGGAAACTCATCCGCGGAGGACAGGAAAATCCGAAGGTCTGCAGCTTCCGCCCGTTCCCGCGCCCTTTGAATACCTATGCCTTCTACGAAATCTTCGGTTTCGCGCAGCCCTGCTGTATCAAGCAAAGTCACTGGTAAGCCGTTCAACTCCATCCGTACTTCGATCACATCACGCGTCGTACCTGCGTATTCCGAGGTGATCGCCGCCTCACGGCCTGCCAAAGCATTCAACAAAGTTGACTTGCCAACATTTGGCGCACCAAGGATAGCCACCTCAAATCCTGTTCGTATGCGCTCTGCTGTTTGGACACCGGCAATTTCGGAATCCAGCTGCGTTCGTACCCCAGCCAACAGTTCGTTCACTTCCGGCGTCACATCCACCGGCACGTCTTCGTCTGCGAAATCAATTGTCGCTTCGATCAAGGCAGCCGCACGAATAAGATCTGCGCGCCAGCCACCGGCGAGATTGCCAAGATCACCAGACAGAACACGCAGCGCCTGACGGCGTTGCGCTTCGGTTTCGGCGTCAATTAAATCAGCCAGCCCTTCAACCTGGGCCAAGTCCAAACATCCGTTCTCTAGCGCACGACGGGTGAACTCTCCCGCCTCCGCCAAGCGCAAACCATCCATGTCCGACAATTCGCGCAACACAGCGTTCACAACAGCAACTGAGCCATGAAGATGTAATTCAACAACATCTTCTCCGGTAAAGCTGCTGTTTTTCTGAAAATACAACACAAGCGCCTGATCCAACCGGCGACCTTCGCGATCCTTCAGCAACCGCAACGAGGCCATGCGCGGGTCCGGCAATGCGCCAAACAACGTCTGACCTGCCAATGCCGCCAAAGAACCGGATATCCGAACGACAGCGACCCCCGCTTTACCGGGGGCCGTTGCTAAGGCGAAAATTGTGTCCGGCTCGTAAGCCATCGCGCGACCCTTAGGTGTTCATCGAGTCAAAGAACTCGGCGTTGGATTTGGTTTGCTTTAGTTTGCCCAGCAAGAACTCGACACCGTCGGTGGTCCCCATTGGGTTCAGGATGCGGCGCAGAACGAATGTTTTCGCCAGATCAACCTTGTCAACCAACAGCTCTTCTTTCCGCGTGCCCGACTTGAGAATGTCGATCGCTGGGAAGACACGTTTGTCCGCCACTTTGCGATCCAGAACGATCTCAGAGTTACCTGTACCCTTGAATTCTTCAAAGATGACTTCGTCCATTCGCGAGCCTGTGTCGATCAGCGCGGTTGAGATAATGGTCAGGGACCCACCTTCTTCGATGTTTCGCGCCGCACCAAAGAAACGCTTGGGGCGCTGCAAGGCGTTGGCGTCCACACCACCCGTCAAAACTTTACCAGAAGACGGCACAACGGTGTTGAAGGCTCTACCAAGTCTTGTGATCGAATCGAGAAGGATAACAACATCTCGTTTATGTTCGACCAGACGCTTGGCTTTTTCGATGACCATCTCGGACACAGCAACGTGGCGTGTCGCAGGTTCATCAAAGGTTGAAGAAATCACTTCGCCCTTCACAGAGCGCTGCATGTCGGTCACTTCTTCAGGGCGTTCATCGATCAGCAGAACGATCAAATAACATTCTGGATGGTTTGCTTCGATCGAATGCGCGATGTTCTGCAGGATTACGGTTTTACCAGTCCGTGGCGGCGCAACGATCAGCGAACGCTGGCCTTTCCCGATCGGTGCCACCAGATCGATCACACGTGCGGATTTGTCTTTGATAGTTGGATCTTCGATCTCCATCTTCAGACGCTCATCCGGATAGAGTGGAGTGAGGTTATCAAACGCAATTTTGTGACGCGCTTTTTCTGGCTCTTCAAAGTTGATCAGCGCGACGTTGGTCAGCGCAAAGTAACGCTCTGTGTCCTCAGGCGCTTTGATTTCACCGTCAATGGTGTCACCAGTGCGCAAGGAATGTTTGCGGATCATTTCTGGAGAGACATAAATATCGTCAGGCCCGGAAAGATAGTTCGCTTCCGGTGAGCGCAGAAAGCCAAAGCCGTCCTGCAACACTTCTAGAACACCGTCACCAGAGATTTCCCAACCGTCATCTGCGCGTTCTCGCAGAATTTGGAACATCATCTCGCCTTTGCGCATGGTCGAGGCGTTTTCGATCTCAAGCTCTTCAGCCATCGACAACAAAGCCGCGGGGCTCTGTTTCTTGAGATCTGCAAGGGCGAGTGTTTCTTCGGTCATAAAAATATCCTGCGGCTGCCCCGAGGGGGGACAGGTCATGGGGTCTGAATACGGAAAGCGCTTAGCCCGGACGGGCCAGCTAGAATCCTATCTAGGCATTCAACTGCGTCGAGTCAATCAACTCAGAATTTCAGAACAACCGACAGCACGATCACAATCATCAGGATTGTCGGAATTTCATTGGCAAATCGATACTGGCGACCCGTAAGGGTGTTGTCGCCACGCCCAAATTTCTTACGCATCTGAAGCAGCCAGTGATCGTAAGCTGTCATCGCAATAACGCAGGCAGCCTTCGTGTAAGGCCACACAGAGCCCCAGTCGACAATTCCAGGGGTGAAGACCAAAGCAAGCCCTGCAACCCACGCTACGACGCTTGCAGGCGCCATGATGTAGCGTTGAAGTTTGTACTCCATGATCTTGAGGGTCTCATCAAGGTTATCACCCTTCTGCGCATGCTCGACGTGATACACGAAGAGACGCGGAAGATAGAACAAACCTGCCATCCACGAAATCACTGCCATGATGTGGAGCGAGAGAATCCAAAGATAATAGTCGAGCAGAAAATCGATGAGAAAATCGATCATGTGGTTTGGTCCTTTTGGGTCGATATCCCCCTTCTAAATAATCAAAGAAAAATAGAAAAGGTTGATGATTTTGTAGTGTGGTCAAAAGCTTGGGATTATTGACTCTTCCAGAGACTTATCCACAATGGGACAGAAAAAAAGAGGCCGCACGAAATATTCTTACGTCTGGTATTTTTGTTTCTTTATTTCAATAGATTAGATAATTTAAGAATCGGATCAATCTGTGGATAACTTTGTTGATGAAACGGTATGTTCGACAGTCATCCCAAGGCAAAAGTTATCCCCATCCACCGTGCAGGAATCGGCAGAGTTTTCCCTGAGATTTCCAAAGTTTCCCCAACTTGCGGATTTCCGTGAAACTCTACAATAAGGATACCAGAGTCGTTCCATCCCTTTTCCACGGAATTATCCACATGTCTCACCGCCTGATCTTAGCTTCTGGTTCCGAAATTCGTGCGCAGCTGCTGCAAAATGCCTGTGTGGATTTTGATGTCCTGCCGGTGAAAGTGGACGAAGAAATGATCCGCCGCGCCCTGACAGCAGACGGCGCGCAACCAGATAAGATTGTGGATGCGCTGGCTGAGGCCAAAGCGCGCAAAGGTAGCTCAAAATCCGCCGGAGCGATGGTTTTAGGCTGTGATCAGGTGTTGGATTTCCAAGGTGAGATTTTTTCCAAGCCTCAAAACGTGCAAGATGCCCGGGAACAGCTGATGCGTTTGCGGGGCCAGCGTCATAAATTACTGTCCGCCTCTGTCATATATATGGACGGGGAACCTCTGTGGCGCTTCACAGGTACTGTGCGCCTGACGATGCGAGATTTCAGCGATGCGTTCTTAGACGCATATCTTGATCGCAATTGGGACAGCATCCGGTTTTCAGTGGGTGGATATAAGTTGGAAGAGGAAGGCGTGCGGCTGTTTGAAAAAATCGATGGTGATTATTTCACAGTTCTTGGTATGCCCTTAGTGGAGATACTGTCTTATTTGACCCTGAGGGGGGAGCTTGAGAAATGAATTTGCCTAAAATCCCGCTTGCGGGTGTGATTGGGAACCCGATAGCCCATTCTAAATCGCCACAGCTGCACGGGCATTGGCTCAAAACCTATGGCATCAAAGGTCACATGGTGCCTTTGCACGTCGAAGCAGACGACTTGGAGACTGTTCTGCAACAAATGCCCAAAATGGGCTTCGTTGGCGCAAACGTGACCATTCCCCACAAGGTGCGTATTCTAGAGCTTGTAGATCAGGTCACAGACCGCGCTTCTCTGATTGGCGCGATTAATACGCTGACGTTCAAAGCGGATGGTACAATCCTTGGGGACAACACCGACGGTTACGGGTTTATCGAAAACCTGCGCAACGGTGCACCGGATTGGCACGCGGACGCAGGCCCTGCAGTGGTTTTAGGCGCAGGCGGCGCGGCGCGCGCAGTTGTTGCATCCCTTCTGGACGCGGGAACACCTGAAATTCTGTTGACCAACCGCACGCGTGCCCGCGCAGATAAGTTGCGCGAAGACTTTGGCGCGCGGGTCAAAGTGGTCGATTGGGTTCAGGCCGCAAATATCATTGAACAGGCCGATACGCTGGTGAACACCACCTCACTTGGGATGTCGGGCAAGCCAGACCTCAAAATATCTCTGGACGGTTTGCGCGCCGATACGGTGGTAACAGACTTGGTCTATTCACCGCTGGAAACAGATTTGCTTAAGGCAGCACGCGCCAAAGGCTGCGTCAGCGTGGATGGGCTGGGAATGCTGCTATATCAGGCAGTTCCAGGATTTGAGCGTTGGTTTGGCAAGCGCCCTGAGGTTGATAAGGCCACCCGCGCCGCGATTATGTCATGAGCTTCCGTCTGGGTTTGACCGGATCTATCGGAATGGGCAAATCCACCACGGCGCGGATGTTTCAAGACTTGGGGTGCGCTTTGTGGGACGCTGATGCGGCAGTTCACCGTCTATATAGTCGGGGTGGTGCAGCGGTCGACCCTATCGCGGCTTTTATTGCGGAGGCCGCTGTGGATGGCGCGGTCTCGCGGGATGTTTTGAAAACTGCAATCGCCGCAGATCGCAGAGTTTTGAAAGACATCGAGGCGATCGTGCATCCTTTGGTGGCACAAGACCGAGCGGATTTTGTAAAAACGGCTACGGCCGACATCCTCGTGTTTGACATCCCACTGTTGTTTGAAACAGGTGGGGATGCCCAGATGGATGCCGTGGCCTGTGTTTCGGTGCCCCCAGACGTTCAAAAAGCGCGGGTGATGGCGCGCGGCACGATGACAGACGCCCAATTTGAGATGATCCGCGCCCAACAGATGCCAAATTCTGAAAAATGCGCCCGTGCCACCTATGTGATCGAGACAGATACGCTTGACCACGCGCGCGCGCAGGTGGAGAAGATCGTTTCAACCATTCAGGAGCAGCTGGCCAATGCGTGAAATCGTGCTTGATACGGAAACCACAGGGTTTGATCCGGAAGCAGGTGACCGGATCGTCGAGATCGGGGCGATTGAGCTGTATAACCACTTGCCCACGGGCAAAACTTTTCACGAGTACATCTTTCCTGAACGCGGCATGCCGGAAGGCGCCTTTAAGGTACACGGGATTGGACCGGATCTGTTGACGGTGCCACGTCCCGCCGAACCGGGCGAGGTTCTACTCAAAGACAAACCTGTATTTGAGAAGATTGGTCAAAAGTTTCTGGATTTCATCGGTGATGGGAAACTTGTCATCCACAACGCGGCCTTTGATGTCAAATTCCTGAACTTCGAATTGGGCAAAATGAATTTGCCGCAAATCCCTTGGGAACAGGCGATTGATACGCTGGCCATCGCGCGCAAGAAATTCCCCGGATCTCCCGCCTCTTTGGATGCTTTGTGCCGCCGCTTTGGCATCGACAACACGTCGCGGACATTGCACGGCGCTTTGTTGGACTCCGAAATTCTCGCAGAAGTGTATCTTGAGCTGATTGGTGGGCGCCAACCCGGATTGGTGCTGGCCGCAGACTCCGGATCAAAATCTGCTGGTAGCGATGATGCTTGGCGGCCAAGCCCACGCGCCACAAAACTGCCGTCTCGGCTGACAGCCGAAGAAGACGCTGCACATAAAGAATTTGTGGAAAAAATGGGCGACAACGCCCTGTGGAACAAGCTGGTATAGGCGCCGCCGCGAAAGCGGCGCCCAAATAGCTTAGTTTACTGCCGGCTGCTCTTCTGTTTTTTCAGCAGCGGCGCGGCGTGCGATTTCCTGACGGTACAGTGCCATGAAGTCGATGTTTTCTAGGTTCAGCGGCGGGAAGCCACCGTCGCGTGTGACGTCGCTGACAACGCGGCGCACAAACGGGAACAGAAGACGTGGGCATTCGATCAGCAAGAACGGGTGCATCTGGTCTTCTGGAACGCCTTCGATGTTGAAAACGCCAGCATAGTCCAATTCAAAGATGAACAATTCAGCATCATTTTCTTTGTTTTTGGAAACGATGTTCAATTTGATGGCGACTTCGTACTGATTTTCAGTCGAACGCTTCTTCGCATCCAGATTGACCTGAACCTGAACATCAGGTTGCGCGTTGCCGCCGCCACCTTTTTGAGCGAGAATGTTTTCAAAGGACATGTCCCGCACATATTGTGCCAGTACATTCATTTTAACTTGTGCTGGTTGCGGCTGAGCCGCGCCGTTGCCGTTTTCCGACATGTGGTACTCCTGAAAAATAGGGCTTTAAGTCGCTTAATGCCCGTTTAACAGGTCACACCCTCGGTCTCAATGCTTTGTCCACCCCGAGGGATCGTCAGAAGGCGGTTTTGAGCTATCAACCTCGGTAAATTCGCCATCTATCACATCCGGACGGCTGTTGGGCTGGCGCGAATGTGCGCCGGTATGCATGCCACCCATTGAAAAGCTTTGAACCTGAACGCGGCGACGTACGTAATTAAAGACAGCAATCCGCACTGGCGGCATCAAAAGGGCAAAACCGATGGCATCTGTGAAAAATCCCGGCGTGAGCAACAATGCCCCGGAGATTAGGATCATTGCGCCATGCGCCAAAGGTTCGGTTGGATCATCCAGTTCCGAAAAAGAACGTTGCAGATTCCCGATTGCCAAAGCGCCCTGATTGCGCACCAACCATGTACCGGTAATCGCTGTGATCAACACAATGCTGAGAGTGGGCCAAAGGCCAATAGCTCCGCCAACTTGGATAAACAGTGCAATTTCAATCAAAGGAACCGCAACAAATGCTAAAAGCAGCCACATGTTTTCACTTCTCCGCTCACTTATAGGCAAGGTGGACTTGACCCCGCGCGTGACTTACATAAGTGCCACAGGACGACGTTTCCATGCCCAATACGAGGTTCAGATGAATTCATCCCTTATTCAACTTCTGGTTCTAGCCGGAATCGCAGTTTTTCTGATCTTGCGTTTACGCAATGTTTTAGGAACGCGCGAAGGCTTTGAGCCGCCTCGCGAGCAGATCAACACCTCCCAACGCAGCGGTGGCCCTGATCTTGAGGTGATCGAAGGTGGACCGGACCGCGATGTGTTGGATCATGCTGAAGAAGGCAGTGACATTGCCAATGCTCTGATCCGCATGAAATCGGTTGATCCGACCTTTGGTGTCAGCGACTTCCTTCAGGGTGGTCGTGGTGCCTATGAAATGATCCTGATGGCCTTTGAAAAAGGTGATCTTGGCTCGATCAAGGATTTCCTGAGCGAGGAAGTTTATGAAACTTTTGCCGAAGTTGTGGAATCACGCGAAAAGCAAGGGCTAAGTATCGAAAGCGAATTTATCGGTGTGCGTGAAATGTCGCTCTATGACGCAACATTTGACGAAGCCACCAGCGAAGGTGAGATTTCGGTGAAATTTGTGGGCGAACTGACCTATGTGGTCCGCGACCGCGCCGGCGAAATTGTGGAAGGCAGCGAGACGCAGGTCAAACGCCAGAAGGATGTTTGGACCTTTGCACGCAAGATGGGAACCAACGATCCCAACTGGCAGCTAGTTGCCACGGGCGAATGACCCAGACGTTTCGGGCGGCACTTGCAGCCATCTTTATGATGGTTGGCAGCGCGGCGTTGTCCGAAACGTCAATGAAGATTCTGTCTTTTGAAGATCTAGACGGGTGGCAGGCGGATGATCACGCCGCCGCCCGTGATGTTTTTCTAAACACCTGCCGCGACTTTGAAGCACCGGATTGGCGCAATTTATGCGCCGCCGCTCAAGGTATCCCTGACGCACGCCAGTTCTTTGAGTTGTTTTTTCGACCCGTTTTGATTGAAGACGAAAGACCGCCTCTGTTTACAGGGTACTATGAACCAGAGCTAAACGGCGCACGGTATGCGGGCGGAAAATACCGCTATCCAGTTTATAAAATGCCCCCCGAAGCCCGCGATGCAACCACTTGGTTGTCTCGCCGCGAAATTGAAACTGGCGACGCAATGCGCGGTCGTGGTTTAGAAATCGCGTGGGTGGATGATCCAGTCGAGTTGCAATTTTTACAGATCCAAGGGTCAGGTCGTATCCGGTTGAATGATGGGGGGGCTATTCGGGTTGGCTATGGTGGCAGCAATGGCCATCCGCGTCGCTCACTAGGGGTTGAATTGGTGCGGCGGGGTGCGCTTGGCATCCATCAGGCCAGCGCCAAAGTCATCGCAAATTGGGTGCGACGCAATCCCGTCGAAGGGATGGAAGTGCTGCGCCAAAACGCGAATTATGTTTTCTTCCGTGAAGTCAGCCGTGTGGCTGCTGATAAAGGCCCACTTGGGGCGATGAACCGCTCGATCACCACCATGCGGTCGGTGGCGGTGGACCCCAAGTTTACACCTTTGGGCGCTCCAGTTTGGATAGAAAAAGACGGCGAAACGCCACTGCGCCGATTGATGATTGCACAAGACACCGGATCGGCTATCAAGGGCCCCCAACGGGCTGATATTTTCTTTGGCACCGGAGAAGATGCAGGCCAAGAGGCCGGAAGGCTCAAGGATTCTGGTAGGATGATTATTTTACTTCCTATTCAACGCGCTTACGCCATGTTGCCGGAGTCCGTTCTGTGAGCCGTCGTCGCAAACTAAGTGAGGAAGACAAACAACTCTGGCGCAGGGTTGCGGACACAACCGAACGTTTGGGAGGACCAACCCCCAAGCTCGCCCTGCCTGCGCCCAAGCCGACATCCAAAGTTATCCCGGACCCCAAGCCAGCTCCACCACCTGCCATCAAACAATTTGTTGTTGGGTCCAGATCGCGGGCGCACCAAACCACATTGGATCTTGCACCGACCATTGCGAACAGTCTGGCACAACAAAACTTGCAGATGGACAAGAAGAAGTTTGGCAAGCTCAAGCGTGGCAAACTGTTGCCCGAGGGCCGGATTGATTTGCACGGGCTGAACTTGCAGCAGGCGCATGGCGCGCTGACTGGCTTCATTTACCAATCCCACACCGAAGGTAAACGGCTGGTGCTGGTGATTACCGGCAAAGGTAAGGTGAAAGACGATGGCGGCCCGATCCCGACCCGCATCGGGGTGTTAAAACACCAAGTGCCGCAATGGCTGCGTATGGCACCTTTGGCCAGCCGCGTGATGCAAGTGTCCGAGGCGCATATCCGCCACGGTGGCTCTGGCGCCTATTACGTCTATCTGCGCCGTTAAGCTGTCGGTAGGTCTTGGCGATACCGCGCCACGCCAATCACCATACTGATCGTGGAAAAGATGAAAAACACCGCCACACCCAAATACTGAACTTCAAGGCCAATCTGAAGGTCGATTAAAACCCCCGTAAGCGCAGGCCCGATGGCCGATCCCAACACCATGATCGCAGCAGCGGCGGCTTTGATCGCGCCGATATGGCGGGTGCCGTAGAACTCCGCCCAAAAGGCCGCAACCAGCGTGGTGATTGCCCCCGCCGTCAGCCCCATAAAGACCAATCCAGCCAGTGCGCCCCATGTGCTGTCGGCCTGCGCAAAGCACACAAAGCCCAGTACCATTGGCACCTGCGACCATGGCAGCAACCGCGCCGTGCCCAGTTTATCCAACAGCCATCCGGACAGAAGCAACGCGCCAATGCTGGTCACAGTGAACACGGGATACAGGCTGACCAAGTCGAGATGGGTCCAACCCTTGATGTCAACATAGTGCATCTGTTGAAAGAAAAACGCTGTGTTAAAGGCTGACGGTCCCAAAATTGCCGGAACCATAAACCAGAATAATCCATGGCGTAGACATTCACGGCGACTCCAGTGCCGGTTCTGCATGCCCAGAGATTGCATGACGTCGGCGGAGGCTTGTGGCGTGCGTTCGCGCGCCAGCAGGCCCCACAAAACCGGAATTCCCAACAATGCAACCAAAGCTGCAAACAACCAGACTATATGCCAATCTACCGAGGTCCGTAGGGATACGATCAACAGCGGCAAAAACGCTTCGCCGACAGAAAATCCAAGCGCCGCAAAGGCCAACGCCCGCCCCCGCGTTTTCACAAACCAGCGCGCCATAGCGACAACCGCGATGTGGCCCAACATGCCCTGTCCCGCAAACCGCAGTGCAAAGATGATAAACGGCAACACCCAAACTGGATGGGTCTGCGTCATCATCAGACAGGCGGCCGCCAGAATGAGCAGAACCAGCGCACCCAGACTGCGCACGCGAAAATGATCGGTCAGTACCCCAGCCCAGATCATCACCACTGCAGAGGCCGTAGTGCCAATTGAATAGAGGCTGCCCCATTGCCCATGGGACAGGCCATAGGCGGCCCGAATGTCTTCAGCAAAGAGCGAGATAAAGAAGGTCTGCCCAAAACAGGACAGGAAGGTTAGTAAGAACCCCGGGGTGAGCCAAAGGGCATTTTGGCGCAAGAACCCCGATGACGGTATCATTGCGTCTGCTGTCCTGCGACGTCTGACGATAAATGAATGGTTGTACCAGACTCATGGCGCGTCGTGCTGTGGTCACCAAAATAGTCTCTCAGCAACGGTTCACTGTTGAGGATTGTGTCAATCTGGTTTGCATCACGCATAAGTTTCAACAAGGCCGGAGATTCCGCAAATATCATGTGGTTATTGCTTCCCCGCTGCGAAAAATCTGAAATGTCAAAAATGATTACCGGCAGAGTATCAAGTGTTTGCGGCGAGTCAATTTGCCCCAACCGTGCAGCGCTTCCATTCACATGATTGGACAGACTTAGGGCGCGATCCGTGTTTGAAGCAAAAATAATGAAGGGTTCGGGCAGTGAGTCAAACCGCTCGGTTGTGCGCACAAAAACATCCACCGGAATATCGGGTGCCAGCAGGACCAGACCCTTCAGGTATTTGTGGCTCCATCCGGGTTGGATCAACTCGATCTGGCGTAACGTTTCCATCACCAGATGCGCGCCCATGGAATGGCCGACTAGAATAAATCCTTCAGGTTGCGCGCGCGGCAGCGCCAACAATAGTTTCTCCAGATCATCACGCGCAAACAGCACACTTTCGCGATCATAGGCATAGCCCAATGGGTGTCCTGCGCTGGGCCATGTGAAATTGACCACCGGAGCTGTTAGCTCAAGATCATTGGCCACTTGGGCCGTGCGAAACAAGGCGTTGGAATAGGTGTTGTAAAACCCATGAACAAACACCGAAAGCTCTTGATGATCGGCGGGCGCGGCCTGTAATTGGGTGCGAATTTTGGAAACGAATTGGTCGAGGTCTTGCAATTCGTCCTGTTGGGCAATCACAAAGTCGCGCTTTGGGTCCGGGTCGCGTTTGAAAACTGGCGCCTCTCCGGGCGATCTGTCCGGTGGCATCGACACAATTGTATCAAGGTAGCTCACGGTCTCTGCACGACTGTGGTCATAGAACCCTTGTGCGTTGCGACCACGATTTGTCGCCACAAACACCGATCGCGTGACTGGTGAGCCGAGTGCTTCAGGCACCACAGGGGCATAGGTGGGTTCGGCGCAGGACGTCACGATCAGCGCAAAAATTGAGAGGAATATGCGATGCACGGTCTGGTTCCGGATGGCTGGTATTTCGGGGACTATGCGCAGGGTTTTTCCCCAGCTTCCAGTGCAATTCCCTGTCGCTTCCGCAGCGATAGGTCACTCGCAAGAATTCGCCAATTTTGTGCGCTGTCGGGGTGATGCGGGCCTGAATTTATCACCCATACTGCGAAACGTTGCTTGGCGCGCGTGCGGCAAAATGGGCCGCCTTCAATTTTCTGAACACGCTGATTGGACTTGGCCTCCATGGGCCAAAACGTATGCACTGGGATACATCTGAATTGTTCAATATTGTCAGTGACTTCTCATAAAACCCAATGAAATTAATAGATTAAGAACCATGTCGCACTTAAGTAAAACTTACAGACCCGTAAGAATTTCGAAATTTTAAACGCGCCGAGAGTGCCTAAATCCATTGGCAACGGAGCAAGCGAAACGAAGCATCTTCGGAACCGGCTCCGTCAGGAATTTCGCGCCAAACAAACGGCGTGAGTGTTTTAGATATCGGAGTTTACAATGAAAGACGTCACATTCGAAGCAGCCCTGACCTCGTCCACAGCGACCGAGTTGAACAAACCAACATTGCGCCACTTCCTGAAGACACAGGATTTCACGCGCGCCGAGTTGCAAGAAATTCTCGACCTGATGCTGCTGCTTAAAAACGCGCGTCGTGCCAATGCTGTTCCTCAGCTGTTTGCCGGCAAGACAGTTGGTATGATCTTTGAACAGCCTTCCACACGGACACGTGTTTCTTTCGAAGCTGCAGCCACCATTCTGGGCGGTCACGCACAGTTCCTGTCACCAACCGACATTCACTTGGGCAGCAAAGAAAGCCTAGAAGACACAGGTAAAGTTCTGTCGCGTATGGTTGACGTGATCATGGCGCGCGTGGACGTCCACTCGACCGTTGCAGGTCTGGCAGAAGGCGCGTCTGTGCCCGTTATTAACGGTCTGTGCGACTGGCTGCACCCCACCCAGATGATGGCTGACATCTTCACAATGTTTGAGCACCTGCCCGAAGGCAAAAAGCTGGACGATTTGAAGGTGGCCTTTATTGGCGATGCGACCAACGTGTCCAACGAGCTTGCGATGATCTGCACCAAGTTCGGCATGGAATACGCCCACGTTGGACCAAAGAAATACCACATGACCGAAGAGATTGTGGGCATGGTCAATGACAACTGCAACGAGTACGGCGGCTCCTTCGTGATGACCGATGACATCAATGCGGTCAAAGGCTTCGACATTCTGGTTGCGGACAGCTTCTACTGGTTCGGTCAGGAAGCCGAAAAAGAAGAGCGTCTGGCGACCTTCATGCCCGAGTATGTGGTTGATCAGCGCCTGATGGACCTCGCAGGCCCCCAAGCGATCTTCATGCATTGTCTGCCTGCCAACGACCAGCGTGAAACCACCCGCGACGTCATGGATGGCCCACGTTCGGTGATCATGGATGAAGCGGAAAACCGTCTGACCGCTCAAATGGCTCTGTTGGTTTACTTCACCCACAAGGACATTCCTGCGCCGACAGCAGAAGTTGTCAAAGCGCATGAAGACGGCATCACAGCGTTCCTCGGAAAGCTCTGATCCTAACGGTTCGCGCCACTTGCTGCGAAGTGTGCGCGAACCCAGCCAATCGGCCCTTGCTAATGCGCCGTGACGCGTGAGGGGTGACGAGCAGATTGCGACTGCAAAATGCGTCTTATCTGCCACCAACGTCCCGCAAAGCAATGAGCCGATGGCGCAGGCGATACACCAAAACGGTGACCTTGGACCGCCTGCGCCACCTTATCCGCGATCAGCCCTTTGCCGGATTGGCACCAAAGGGAAAAATCGCCGGCCGTTTGCCCAAAGACTGACAGCCAGTTGCCACAAAAACAGGCTGCCCGATGGGCGGCCAAGGCGTTCCCTGGTCGCATCTCGAAAAACAGAAACGAGAAAGCGAGACCATGACAGAAGAAAATACCGGAGGGAAAATGGGCCTCATGAGCCTGACGCTCTTTAGCGTTTGTGCCGTGTTGGTCATTGATACCCTGACAGCCTCAGCCATGCTTGGGCCGTCCGCCATCACTTGGTGGCTCATCACCCTAGTTCTTTTTGTAATTCCCTATGGCTTGATCTCCATTGAGCTGGGCACAGCCTATCCCGGCGAAGGTGGGATCTACGACTGGGTCAAACGCGCGTTTGGCACCCGATGGGCGGTGCGCACCACCTGGTTCTACTGGATTAACGTCGCCCTGTGGATGCCTGCGGTCTACATCATGTTTGCGGGTATGTTTGCCGAAATGTTCATGCCGGATCTTGGTATCTGGTGGCAGATCCTGATCTGCATCGCGCTGACCTGGCTGACCGTCTATATCTGTAACATCTCGGTGGATGCAGGTGTGTGGGTTGTGAACCTCGGCGCTGCCGCCAAGATCATCGTGATTGGTGTTCTCGGCATCGGTGGCGCAATCTATGCCGCCAAAAACGGCATCGCCAACGAGTTCACATGGGAAACCATGACGCCGTCCTTTGACAGCGCGCTGGGCTTCTTGCCGGTGATTGTCTTCAACCTGCTTGGGTTTGAGCTGATCGCCACCATGGGCAAGGAAATCAAAAACCCCAAACGCGACCTTCCTTTGTCGGTGTTCCTGTCTGCAGGTATCGTGACCGGCCTCTATATCTTCGGCACAATCGGCATTCTTCTGGCTCTGCCCGTAGAGCAGGTTGGTCTTGTGGCTGGTATCATCGAAACCCTGAAAACACTGTTTGGTGACAGCGCTGCGGGAACTTTCATGGTATATGCTGTCGGCTGTCTGGCTCTGTTCACATTTGTCGCCAACATGGTGACATGGACCATGGGTGCATCACGCGCCGCAATGGAAGCGGCTCAAACCGGCGAGCTGCCCGAAATGGTTGCCCAAGAGCACCCGGTACACGGCACACCTGTTGGTGCCAACAACATCACCGGTGTTATCTCGGTTGCTGTGATCGTGATCTATGGCCTCGTGCTGACTGTGATGGGATCCGCAACCGGCGACGAGCTGTTCTGGACTGTGTTTGCCTTCTCAAGCTGCATCTTCCTGCTGCCGTACCTGTTCATGTTCCCGGCACACCTCAAGCTGCGTTACGCGGATGCTGACACCCCGCGCCCCTTCAAGATCAAAGGTGGCATGGGCGTTCAGTGGGCGATGTCGCTGATCTCTCTGGTGTTCATCGGTCAGGCCGTTCTGCTCTTCATCTTCCCCGACATCTTCTCGGGTGTGATCGAGTGGGGCTACACCATCCCTGTCGCTCTGGGTGTTCTGATCACCATCGGCATCGGTGAGTACCTCTTGAATGGTGCTGAGAAACGTATGGCCAAGATGGAGCGCTAGTCGGTCCAAGGCAAAGACTATCCGCCAAAGTTTGGCGAATAGTCGCCAATACAAGCTCTGCCGACCACCGATCAATTGTCGGTGGTCGGGTTCCTCCCCACATAAAACCGTGAAAGCGTAAAGCTAAGGATTGCGAAAATGAGTACCGTTCTCCAAACAACCCCGATTCAAGATGGCTTCCATATGCCAGGTGAGCATGAGCGCCACGATGAAATCTGGATGGCCTGGCCCGAGCGTAACGACAACTGGCGTCTGGGCGGTAAGCCCGCTCAAGAGTGCTTTGTTGACGTCGCCAAAGCCATTGCAGAAGTGACCCCGGTCACCATGACCGTGTCAGCCGCTCAGTACGACAACGCCCGTGGCCGTCTGCCGGAGAATATCCGTGTTATGGAAATGTCCACAGACGACAGTTGGATGCGCGATATCGGCCCGACGTACGTTGTAAACAACAAAGGTGAACGCCGTGGTGTTCAGTGGGAATTCAACGCCTGGGGGGGCTTGGTCGACGGTCTGTATTCTCCTTGGAACCGCGACAACGAAGTGGCAGGCAAGATCTGTGACTCCTATCGCGAAGACAGCTACAAAGCCGGGTTTATCCTCGAAGGTGGCTCGATCCACACCGATGGCGATGGTACGCTTTACACCAACGAGGAATGCTTGCTGCACCCCTCGCGAAATCCCGACATGACCAAAGATGAGATCGAGCAAGCGCTCAAGGATCATCTTGGTGTTGAGAAAGTCCTCTGGTTGCCTGATGGGCTCTATAACGACGAAACAAACGGTCATATCGACAATCTGATCCACATCGTACGTCCAGGCGAAGTGATCCTGAGCTGGACCGAAGACAAAGAAGATCCCCAGTACGAGATTTCCCAGCGTGCCTATGAGTTCCTCAGCAATGCGACCGACGCCAAAGGCCGCAAGTTGAAGATCCACAAGATGCACATCCCTGGTCCTCTGTATTTCACAGCCGAGGAAGCCGCAGGCATCGATATGTCCGAAGGCATGGAGCGTGAAGAAGGTGAGCGGATGGCAGGCTCTTACGCCAACTTCCTGATCACCAACGGTCGCATCATTCTGCCGTTGCTCGACGAAAAATGGGATGGCGAAGCCCGCAAGGTGCTTGAGACCGCCTTCCCTGATTATGAAATTGTCGGCGTTCCGGCGCGTGAAATTTTGCTCGGTGGTGGCAACGTTCACTGCATTACTCAGCAGGTTCCTGCCGTCTAGGCCCCTGCGACATTGGGCGTGCTGGAATCCAATCCGGCACGCCTTGAAGCTTTGCTAACACATACATAGCTGCTGATGGAGATGTTCATGTTGTCCGATCCACTTAGACGAACTGCATCGGGGCTGACACAAGTCACTTTTGCCCCAACACATTCGACTCATCAGACTTTCACGCATTTCTGCGCAAGCGTTGCAGAAATTCAGTGGAGATCGTCGCTATGAGTAAATCTGGCAAAGGCATAGGTCTCTTTGGTGTCATATTTTTTGTAATTGCCAGTATGGTCGGATTTGATGGGCTGTCCGCAACAGCCTCAATTGGCCCCTCGGTTTTTGGATGGTGGCTGGTCATCATCCTCCTGTTTCTTATTCCCAATCTGCTCATGATTTCCGAGTTGGGAAGCTCCTTTCCCTCCGATGGCGCTGTGTATGACTGGGCACGGACGGCCCTGGGGCCCAAACAAGCGGCTCGCGTGGGATGGTATTACTGGATCAACGTCCCCTTCTGGATCCCCGCTGTCTATCTGATCGCCGCTGGCATTCTTTCCGAACTTGTCTGGCCTGATATGCCGGTTTGGATCATGTGTATGGTCGCCATTGTCCTTGTTTGGGCGACCGTTTTGATTGCCAACGCGTCCACCGATCTGGGCAGCGCCGTGGCTGTCGTGGGCGGCATCGCCAAGGTTGGTGTGCTGCTGGCACTGATCGGTGGCGGTCTCTATCACGCCATCAACTACGGTTCGGCCACAACCTTGAATTTGGAAACCATGCGTCCGCGATTTGACGCCGGATTTCTCTATGCGCCCACGCTGGTCTATTTGATTGTCGGTGCTGAAACCGTGGCCTGTCTGGGTGGCGCACTGCGCAATCCGGGGCGCAACTTGCCTTTGGGCCTGTTGATGGCGTTGATCCTGATCATCGCGCTCTATTCCTTTGCCATAGCGGGCAAAATGATTGCCATTCCGCCCGAAGAACTAAGCCTTGTTGGCGGAATTACCCAGACGTTTGGCGTGCTCTTTGGCACCACGGGTCTCGGTGGCACGCTGTCTCTGTTGCTGTCGGCTGTGGCTGTGATCGCCTTGTTCGCAACCATCGTACCTTGGATGATGGCTTCCTCCCGTGCAGCTGCCGAAGGCGCCCACGACGGCGAGCTCCCTGAGGTTTTCGGCCGTACAAATGCTGTGGGCAGTCCGGTTGGAGCCAATGTCATGACAGGGCTAACAGCCACCGCAGCCCTGTTTATCTACGGATTGGTCTCCAACTCCGCTGACGATCTGTTCTGGAACCTCTTTGCCTTCTCCAGCTTCCTGCTGTTCATGACCTATTTCTTCCTTCTGGCGTCCTTTATCAAACTGCGCCTGCTGCGTCCCGACGCACCGCGCCCCTTTAAAGTGCCCGGTGGCATGGTTGGCGCATGGATTGTGGTCCTCAGCCAAGGGCTCGTTCTGACAATCTCATGTGTCGTATTTGTCTTTCCCGGCCTTAGTACCGGAGACGTCGACCTGGTCGAATCCGCCCCCATTTTGATCGGAATCATGGCAGCTATCGGATTGGTTGAATTTAGTATCAGAGGGAAAACCAAACCTCCTGCGCCAACTAAAATCGTTTCGGTGGAGGGGGCCTAGTCATAATGTTCCGTGTCACGATATGGATTTGCCCCAAGCAGGCTGCTCTTGGCTCTCAGTGTTGTTTTACCGAGTCTCTTGGTCTCAATGTTTCACAAATGGTAGAGTATGCATACACGTAGAAATCTCCCCCCGTTGAATGCCATCCGGTCTTTTGAGGCGGTGGCGCGGCACGAACACCTTGGAGACGCAGCCAGTGAGCTGAACGTCTCTCACAGCGCGCTCAGCCAACAGGTCAAGCGGCTGGAAGAGTGGTTTCAAATCGAATTGTTTTCCCGCGAAGGTGGCCGTTTGACTTTGAACCCAACTGGCGAGAAATTATTGGGCGGCTACTCCAAGGCGCTGGCCATGATCGAAGAGACCACGGGAGAGTTGTCTGCCGAGGAAGATCAGAAAAACTTGGTCATTCAATGCGAACCGGCGTTTTTCAACAAATGCCTGATCGAACATATGCCGGCGCTGCGCAAAGCTGCGGGCGACACCATCATCGACATTGTCACAACACGCAGCCTGCCACGGCACTTCCCCGATGACGTAGATATCGTCATCCATTTCTCATTCCCGCCAGACTGGAAAGACGTCAAAACCAAAGCTTTGGTCGAAGTACACGGATTTCCCGCCTGTAGCCCCGAACTGCTTAAGCGCCATCCCGACATCAAGAAACCTGCAGACATTTTAGAAATGCCGCTGTTGCACGGCGATGATCGTGGCTCGTGGACCTTGTGGTTAAACAAATATGCAGACGCAAATTCGTCGAGCTGCGCCAACACGTATTACGATGATTTCTCGATGACCACGCGGGCTGCGGTCATGGGCGAAGGCGCCTTGATTGCGGATGAGTTGCTTTGCGCAGACGAGCTGCGCAGAGGTGATCTTGTGCCGCTGTTTGATGACACCATTCACGAAGTCAGTTACTCGATGATTTCGTCGCGCCCCAAGATCAAGAAACGCAAAGTGCGCAAGCTTTATGACACGATTTCGCGCCGTTTGGCCGGTTTGGCCGAGTTCACTGGGGGGCGGGTCACCACAGTGCGCCACTAAATTTTCTATCACCACGCGATAAAAAACACCCACCTGCACTTTGACAGATGGGTGTTTTCAAAGGTTCTGAGAGATCGGTCTAAGCCGCAGGTTTTGCCTCTGAGCTTACAGGTTTTGCTTCCTCACCGTCCGACAGTTCACCCTCGACAACTGCATCGGCGTCACCTGGAACGGTTTCTGCCTCTTGCACATCATCAACCGCGCTCTGGCTGTGATCCTCAAGCGCCCCGATGATCAACGGCAGCATATCCGCACCGGTTCCGCTGCGTGTTGCGGCTTCCGGTGGTGCTGTCCAACTCAGCGTATCAAAGCTGTGGCAATTCTCACAGGATGGTGCCCATTCGGCGTGGATGGCATGACAGTTGTCACAGACCCACTGTGGCCCACGCGGCGAGGTCAGAGCCTTTGCCAGGAACCCTTTGACCACCGCATCCGAGGCCCCCTCGCCACGTTCAATCGCCGCCATAATGGTCAGCGACCGCTGGGTCGGGTCCATCTCATGCAGATCCCCCAAAGCGCGGCGCGCCTGCGGAAAATCTTCGGCGGCAATGTACAATTCTGCCATCAGCATTTTGGCTTCGGAATGGTCCGGACGACCTTTGATTAACGCAGCAAAGCGTTTGATGCGCGCCTCAGGTGTCTCATCGGGCGCAATCGCTGCATAAGCGGCGGCAAGGTCAGGATGCGGTTGCACAGACCATGCTTTTTTCAACAAGCGCGTTGCGTTGCGGGGCCGTTCTTGATCGATATAGCCATGCGCGGCCATCACCGCCGCAGGGATCAAATCAGGCGATAGGCGGTTGGCCTCGATGGCACGTTCGCGCGCCTCAATCGAATTGGCCTCATCAACTACATCTTTGGCCTCACTCAGCGCCAGCACAGCATCGCGGCGACGGTGCACATCCCGTGGTAGCGCACCATGTTTGAGCTTGGCATTTAAGGTACCGCGCGCACCCGCCCAGTCTTTCGTTTCGGTCTGAAGCTGCAGCAGCAGATCTTGCACTTCCTCATGGCGGGGCTTTAACGCAAAGGCTGTTTCGGCCAGCTTTAATGCCACCTCGGTTTTGCCTTCAGAAAGCTTTTGCTTCATCAGACCGCGCACACCGACAAACCGCGTGCGCTCGTCCTGCAACAGCTGTTTGTAGACTGTTTCGGCTTTGGTCTTGTCACCCGTCATCTCGGCGGCTTGGGCCGTGATCAGATTGGTCAGTTCGGGGCGCTTGAGGTACTTCTCAGCGCGACGTGCTTTATCCATCGCGGTCCGCCCTTCACCTGAGGCAAGCGCCATCAACCCATCCGCCAATGCCTGATAGCCTTTTTGTTCGCGATTGCGGTCAAAATAGCGGCTGATTGCCGTGTCATCACCGTTCAGAAACTTCAGCACCGCCACCATCAGGCCCGCAAGCCGTAGCGCAATCCAAACCAGCGCCACCAGTGCGATCAACGCGAGAACGGCCTGAAACGGTCCAAGTGAATATTCCACACCTGCCACGGTGACCATCACACCGCCGTCGCTTTCCAACAGGTAGATTGACCCATAGGTCAGCCCGGCGATAATCGCGACAAACACCAGAATTTTAAGTAACGACCAGAGCATGTGAGGTCCTTCAGTTCGAGTTCAGGCTTTGCGCCAAGTCTTCGGCGGCGCGTGTGGCGGCAAGGCGTGTATCAGCTTGGGCACGCCAATCGGCCAAGGCTTGTGCGGGGGCATCGGCCAAACCATCCAGTTCAGCAAAACAATCCGCAAGGTTGCCTGCGCGCAAGGCAGCTTCGGCGCGGCTCAGAATAGCGTCGGTATCTGTGCCCGCTTTGGGTTCAACCGAGCGCGCACCAAGGTGGGATTTGAAGAAATCGCCCAGCTTTCCGCCAAGGCTTTCGTCAGAGGGTGCGTCAACATTGGCCCCGCGCGCTGCTGCCAAGGCTGCGCGCGCTGTATCCGGGAAACCGTCCTGCAGTGCGGTCATTGTCACCACACCGCTATCTGCATTTGCCTCCAGAACAGCGGGGACGCCCCGCCCTGTGGCGCTGGCAAAATCGACAATTGCGGCCCGATAAGGCGCGCCGCTGTCCAAGGCCGCCACGATCCGGGTCACAGCCGAGCGCGCCAATGCGGTTTTTGCCGATATATCAGCACTGTCTTTTAGCTCCGATGCTTCGGCTTTCTGCGCAGCGACCAGCTCCTTGAGGTCGTTGACCTCGCGCTCATAGGCCGCAATTGCGGCTGCCGACAGCCCTTCGTTCAGTGGACGTTTTTCAATGTCTGACAGGCGGATGTTAAATGTCTCAACCATAGTTTCCAGCGTCGAAGATTGCGCCTGAAGGGCTGCAACCGCATCCCCCAAACCCCCAAGCTCAGCTGCGGATTGTTGCGCCGCAGTGGCGGTTTGCCCGATATTTTCCTGATTGGATTTCAGTGAAGAAAGGGCATCGTTCTGTGCACTTAACTGGCGTTGCAAATCGGCAATCACCTCATCGGTGTTTCCACCAAGCCCCAGTTCATCACCAAAATACAGCGCGCCCCCAAAGCCCACCGCGGCCGCAACCACACCCCCTAGAACAAGCGGGAAAAATCCTCCTCGCGCCTTGTCCTCAACCGGCGTGGACGCGTGAGACACAGTTGGTTCGACTGTCTCTTGCGCGGCAGTCTCAGGTTCAATTGAGTCTTCTTCAACTTGGGGAGGCTCTTGCGAAATGTCTACATACTCTTCCGCCGCAGGTTCTTCTTGCGCTCTCTCTTCTTCAGGCTCCCAAGGACTGTCGGTGCCGCCATCAGCTTCAGCCTCCAAAACTTCCGGCTCTGGTGCTTCTTCTGCTGCGGGTTCCACAATTTCGACCGCGTCGTCGTTGGCGTCGACCTCTTTGGAATCGCCTTC
This sequence comes from Rhodobacteraceae bacterium Alg231-30, assembly GCA_900143615.1. Lineage (GTDB taxonomy): Bacteria > Pseudomonadota > Alphaproteobacteria > Rhodobacterales > Rhodobacteraceae > Shimia. The sequence goes on along the minus strand of FREU01000002.1, from coordinate 816,117 downwards.
GCTGGGCGTCTCCACGAGAGGTGTCTCTGTGTCGCGTAGCTCGTCGCTTGGCGCGTCAGATTTCTTGGTCTTGTTAGTCTTATCGGATTTGGCCACCAGTTGCCCTTTCGAATCCAAAAATTACAAAACGAATACTCTTAATCTAGGCGAGGTCTCCTCACTCCTCAACGGGTTAGCCTGCGTCGATCAGTCCCGATATGGCTTCGATCATGGCTTCTGCGTTTGGTTGCGACGCAATCACAGTGTTTTGAACGTCTAATTCCGTCAAAGCCTGCGCCACAGCAGCGCTCATCGCCACCACTTTCAAAGGTGCCGCAAAGGGTCCTAGAGTGCAAAGGTGACGTGCGGTGCGCGGCGAAAAAATGGGAAGAATAAGCGGAAAGTCCCCCTGAATAAGCCTTTTTGCCTCAGAACTTAGCGCTTTTGCCTCTTGGCGATAGCTCACCACTTCGTCTGTGGGGATACCCGCCGCCGACAATCTTGCGGCCAGATCTCCGCGCGCATGTTCACCCCGCACATGTAGCAACGGACCTGCAGGGGCATCGGCTAGAATGGTTTGCAACAAAGCCTCGGCATCGCCACCTCCGCTGATAGCTTGCCACCCTGCATGCGCGGCGCTGTCTCGCGTGGCTTGCCCCACACACCATGCAGGCAAATTCCACGCAGCCACCGACGCCACGCCATTACGCGACGTGAAAATGACCCCGCGCACCTCATCAAAATCAGGCGCAACGTCCAGCGAGGAAATTCCCAAGAGCGGCGAGATAACGATTTCAGCCTGAATGCCGGCTTCCCGCAGGCATTGCGCAAACCGCGCGGAATCCGCGTCGGGTCGGGTCAGCAATATCGTCGGGGGTTGAGGTATCATCATGTCACCGGGATTGTTTGAGCCGCCTTGTGGTGTTACCTGCGCTTAACCACCCACGCAACGATCTGGATCATAGAACGCCCAATGAGTACAACCCTGACCATTCTTGGCCTTGAGAGCAGCTGCGATGATACCGCCGCCGCCATTATTCGCCAATCCGACAATGATGCGCCTGAAATACTGGCCTCTGTTGTGCATGGTCAGGCGGATTTGCACGCACCTTTTGGTGGCGTAGTGCCCGAGATTGCCGCCCGCGCCCATGCCGAGAAACTGGATATCTGCGTTGAAGAAGCGCTGCAGGCATCAGGTCTCGCCTTGTCGCAAATTGATGCAGTGGCCGTTACCGCAGGGCCCGGTTTAATCGGGGGTGTGTTGTCCGGCGTGATGTGCGCCAAGGGGTTGTCGGCAGCGCTGAACATTCCCCTGATCGGTGTAAACCATCTGGCAGGCCATGCGCTCACGCCACGGCTGACCGATCAGGTGGCGTTCCCCTATTTGATGTTGCTTGTCTCTGGTGGGCATTGCCAATTTCTGATTGCGCACGGCCCCGAGAGCTTTACGCGGCTTGGCGGCACCATTGACGACGCCCCTGGCGAAGCTTTTGACAAAACCGCGCGACTGTTGGGCCTGCCTCAACCTGGCGGCCCGTCCGTTCAGGCAGAGGCCCTCAAAGGCGATCCAAAACGCTTCACCTTCCCGCGCCCGCTTCTCAACCGGCCGGGATGCGATATGTCGTTCTCAGGCCTCAAAACCGCGCTCCTGCGCGCCCGCGATGCCATCATCGCTGAAAAAGGCGGGCTGACTGTCCAAGACCGCGCCGATCTTTGTGCCGGATTTCAAGCCGCCGTTGTTGCGGTTCTGGCCGAGAAAACCCGCCGTGCTTTGCTGGTCTATATTGCCGAGAATCCCTCTCAACCCGTGTTGGCTGTGGCGGGCGGCGTGGCCGCAAATACCGCCATTCGCGCTGAGTTAGAGTCTGTTTGTGAGCAAAATGGCGTTGAATTCACCGCCCCGCCCTTGGCGCTTTGCACCGATAACGCCGCCATGATTGCCTATGCTGGTCTTGAGCGGTATCGCGAAGGTGCTCGTGATGACATGTCCCTTCAGGCGCGTCCGCGTTGGCCGCTGGATCAAACCGCGCCTGCACTTTTGGGTAGTGGCAAAAAAGGAGCTAAAGCGTGAGCGTTTCCGTCATAGGTGCTGGTGCATTTGGCACGGCGTTGGCAATTGCCTTGGGGCGTGGGGGCGTGAATGTCACGCTTTGGGCGCGCGATCCGGATGCCGCGAGAAAAATGCGCGAAACAGGCGAAAACGCTGCCCGCTTGCCCGGTGTAAAACTGCCCGAGACTGTTTCTGTCACCTCTGATTTCAACGCTGCGCTGGCCGACACGCTTTTGTTGGCGACCCCCATGCAGAAATTGCGTGAGTTTCTGACAACCCATCCAGAACTGGACGGCCGCAATTTGGTGGCATGCTGCAAGGGTGTTGAGCTAGGTAGCCAGCTTGGCCCTGTCGCGGTGATTACAGATTGTGCGCCCAAGGCCACGCCTGCCATTCTGACCGGCCCCAGTTTTGCCGCCGACATCGCGCGTGGTCTTCCAACGGCACTGACATTGGCCACGTCGAATGACGCAGACGGCAAGCTGCTCCAACAGACTCTAATTACGCCTAACTTGCGGATTTATCGCACCACAGACACCGTGGGCGCCGAGCTTGGTGGCGCTCTGAAGAACGTGATTGCAATTGCTTGCGGTGTCGTAATTGGTGCTCAGCTGGGCGACAGCGCCCGCGCCGCCCTGATGACGCGCGGTTATGCCGAAATGCAACGCATGGCCCGCGCGCTGGGCGCGCAGCCAGAAACGCTGGCTGGCCTGTCCGGTTTTGGCGATCTGGCGCTGACCTGCACATCAGAGCAATCGCGCAACTACCGCTTTGGCCTCTCAATCGGTCGTGGCGAGCGGTTTGACCCGTCCATCACCGTCGAAGGCGCCGCCACCGCGCGCGCCGTGCTTGAACGCGCAAATGTGATGCAGATCGACATGCCGATTACCGCCGCAGTCGTTGCGCTTCTCGACGGTGATATGCATATTCGCGAAATTATGGAGGCCCTGCTTTCACGGCCACTCAAGGAGGAATAAAATTCATGCGTATCGCACTCATCGCCAAAGACAAACCCGGCGCGCTGGACATCCGCAAAGCCAACCGCGACGCCCATGTCGCCTATCTCAAAGGCAGCGGCGAAACTGTCGAAATGGCCGGTCCGTTTCTGGACGCCAACGGCGAAATGTGTGGTTCGTTGATCATCCTGAACGTTGAAAACATGGCCGAGGCCGAAGCATGGGCAGCCGCCGACCCCTACAAAGCCGCCGATCTATTCGCCAGCGTCGAGCTGAGCGCATGGAATAAGGTACTGGGTTGATGCGCTACTGGCTGTTCAAATCCGAACCTTCGACCTGGGGTTGGCATGACCAGCAGGCCAAAGGCGAGGTTGGTGAAGAATGGGATGGCGTGCGCAACTATCAGGCGCGCAATTTCATGCGTGAGATGGCCTTGGGCGATCGCGGCTTCTTCTATCACAGCCAGAAAGAAAAGTCGGTGGTCGGCATTGTCGAGGTCTGCGCCACCGCACACCCCGACAGCACTACCGATGATGACCGTTGGGACTGCGTCGACATCAAGGCCGTCGCCACGGTCCCCAACCCAGTGTCTCTGGACATTATCAAAGCTGATCCCCGTTTGGCCGAGATGGTGCTGGTCAAAAGCTCGCGCCTGTCGGTTCAGCCCGTCACAGAGGATGAATGGCAGATCATCTGCGACCTAGGTGGTGTGCAAAGCTAGAATTTCGCCCTACTCTTGTGGTTTCGAATACGGAAACTGGGAGGGTTCCATGGGATTTCTGGCTGTTCTTGTCGCCGCGGTGGCGTCGTATATATTCGGGGCAATCTGGTATATGGCGCTGGCCAAAACCTGGATGGTCGAGGCCGGAGTTGAAACCGGCGACGATGGCAAGCCTGCCAATGCGGGTGATCCCAAACCGTATATTCTGGCGTTTCTCTGTACCGTCGTTGTGGCAGGCATGATGCGCCATATCTTTGCTCTGTCCAATATCGACACGTTGGCCAAAGGCGTCATGGCCGGTCTTGGCATCGGGTTGTTTCTGGCGGCACCTTGGGTTGTCACCAACTATGGTTTTGCGGGCCGCAGCCGCAAACTGATGTTGATTGACGGCGGCTATGCCACAATAGGCTGCACCATCATGGGGGCAGTTCTGACGTTGCTTTAGCCGCCCGTCAATTCGACCTCTGCAAGAAAGTTACGAATGGCGATGCGGCCTTGGTCTCGGACGATCGAGCGGTGATAGTCTTGGACAAATCTGTTGAAAAACTGTTCCGCAACGAAAAATGGCAGAGTAGTCCATTTTTCATGCTCTTCCACCACACCGCAGGTTAAAAAGGCCCGCCAATCTCGGCGGTTGATACCATATCGGGTGTCTTCGGTGTTCAGCGGATCATGCAGCTGTTGCCAGACCAAAAAACGCGCCACTTCACGCGCCAAAGCCGTCCAGCATTCCCCTTGAATGTCCACACCACAAATAACGCCCTTAGAATAATGCAGATTGGCGCCCACAAATTCTCCATGTGTAGCGGCATGTTGAACAGGCTTTCCCTTGGCCCTACGCGCCAGTTTTCTAAGCGCCGCCAACAGCCGATCCGTCAATTCTAGGTCTTCGGGCTTGGTGATGTGGCCGAGATCGACTTGCTCGGCGCGCTGTATCCAAAACTTAGGAGCAAACGTGGACTGTCGCTGGCGAGCGCCGGTGTAGGCTGCCAGCCAACGCCCACTCTGACGCATAAGTTTGGCGCGTGCGGCATCTGTCTCACCCGCGATCTTCTCCTCAAGTCGCACGCCCGGTGCATGACTTAAGACAACCAAACCATGATCCGGCCATGCCATTAAACAGCGGTTGGCCTGGCAATTTCCCTCGCCAAATATCCCTTCAAGGTAATCCAGCTCGGCCTTCAGGCTGCGCACCGTGTGGGCCGGATCCTCGCCAAAGAACCGTTTGACCACAACTTTCTGACCGTTGAGCGAGCATAGAAAAACATGACTGGCCTCCGAGACCTTCAGCACACGCCGCACTTTGACGCTTTGCACCTCAGGCAATGTTTTTAGAACTGCCAAAGCTGCGTTGGCCGCTGCGCTATCGTCAATCAAGCCGTCAATCCACTTGGGCGTTTGGATGCTGTTCAGGCCAAGCCGTTTGTCGTCAAATCCCATGTTTTCAAACTGACGCAGAATTTTTTGGTCAAAGCAGGGATCCTTCGTCGAAAGACAGAATTCGCTGAAATACCAATAGAGATACCGCACATAGTCGTGCGTAGAGTTCAACGCAGCGTCGAGTTTTTGCGGAAACTGGGTTGGATCGGTTACAGTTTCGCAAACATGGTGAAAGTCGGATTTCCCGAACAATATTGCCGGTTTTCCGTGCAAAAATCCTTCGACTGAAACTGCGGAGTTATAGCTGACAGTGACGGCGCATTTGGCCAGAATATCGTGAATATTGGCGTCCGTCGCCTCAACGCTCAGCCCTTCCTGCATCAAAGCATAGATCAGCTTGGCATCTTTTAGGGAATCTTTGACCGGATGCGCTTTTACCACAACAGGCCGCCCGTTGGCGTTTGCCAAGACGGTGCGCAACAGAGTTTCGTTGTCGCAAAAGGCTGTGCCATAAGTATGGGGAAAGCTCCCTTGGAGAAACACCGCAATGCAGCCTTCGGGAATATCTGTGTATTGCTTTTGGGGGCTGTAGCGACTGCAACGGGGCACCACCAAAGTATTCCTTAAGGTTTTCACAAAGCGCTCGGCTGCTTCGGGGTCCACAGATACATTGTCAAACACAGCCTCGGCCGCGCTGCTATGAGCCAGCGTCCCTTTCTGGTCAAAATGAAAAAACGGCTGAATGTAGGACACTGTGGTGTTTATCGCATTGCTTTGGCGGACTTGCCCATTTTCAATGATGTGCAGATTATGCGGTTCGATGAGGTCTTCCCAATTTCTAAGGCTGGGGTCCCTTTGGCCGCCAATGCGGGCGCGGATTTCAATCTCGCCGCCCCGAGATTGTATAAGGTGTTGAATCTTTTTAAATATTTTGAGGTGTGGCCTGTCGGTGAAACTTTGGTGCAGACCCACCCTTGGCAGATGGAAGACAACTTTTTCTGGCATTGGTTTTCAGATTTGCTTGAAAGGAACGGCCAAAGGCTACGCCGCAAACGAAAAGGGGCTGGCACAAGCAACAACAGAAAAAAACAGGGGACTGGGAAATAAACCGGATAAAGAAGAATTATCCTTGTGGTGGGATTTGTTCACAAAATTAAGTGACTTACAAACCAAAAGAAAAACGCCCAAACCGGCGGCCTGAGCGTTTCAATTTAGCATGTAGGGTGACCTTAGCCGTAGATGGCTTCTTTGCCAAAATGCTTGGTCAGCATGTAGTAAACCACAACACGGTATTTGTTGCGCTCGGACTTACCGTAGGTTTCGATCACGGCATTGATCGCATCCATCAGCTCGGGACTATCCGCCAGACCAAGCTTCTTGATCAGGAAGTTGTTCTTGACGGTTTCCAGCTCGCTCTCTTGCGAACCCGCGACGGTTGAAGCGTCGTCGTTGTAGATCGCCGGACCACAGCCGATGGTGACCTTGGTCAACAGGTCCATGTCCGCGTCCATGCCGCATTTGTTTTTCAAATCATCCGCGTATTTGGCGATCAGATCGTCGCGTTTGCCCATGAAATTAGTCTCCCTATGCGCCGGGGTCGTGCCCCGCAAAAATCAAAGAGGGTCTTATGCCCTGCAAACAGGTTAGCCATTCCAAAGCACATCACAAAGGGAAAAACGCTTATGGTTTCCCCGCAGTAAAGCGCAGAATTTTGTGAGACCCTTGAGCAAAATCCCGATCTGAGGCCTTGGCACAAAAAACGGCGCCCCAAACTAGGGACGCCGCATGTCAAATTTTATCAGAGCGCTTAGTAGCGATAGTGTTCCGGCTTAAACGGACCAGCTTCGCCAACACCGATGTAATCAGCCTGCTCTTTGCTCAGCTTGGACAGTTTGGCGCCCACTTTGGCGAGGTGCAGCATGGCAACCTTTTCGTCCAGATGTTTGGGCAGGATGTAGACCTCGTTGTTGTACTCATCGCCTTTGGAAAACAACTCGATCTGCGCCAGAACCTGGTTGGTGAAAGAGGCCGACATCACAAAGCTCGGGTGACCGGTGGCGTTGCCAAGGTTCAGCAAACGACCTTCAGACAGCAGGATCAGACGGCTGCCAGACGGCATCTCGATCATGTCGACCTGTTCTTTGATGTTGGTCCACTTGTGGTTCTTCAGGTTTGCGACCTGAATTTCATTATCAAAGTGGCCGATGTTGCCAACGATCGCCATGTCCTTCATCTCGCGCATGTGCTCGATACGGATCACGTCTTTGTTGCCGGTGGTGGTGATGAAGATATCCGCGCTTGCGGCTTCGTCTTCCAGCGTGGTGACCTCAAAGCCGTCCATCGCCGCCTGCAAGGCGCAGATCGGGTCAACTTCGGTGACCTTCACACGCGCGCCAGCGCCGCGCAGCGATGCAGCCGAGCCTTTGCCAACGTCGCCATAGCCACAAACCACAGCCACTTTGCCTGCCATCATGGTGTCTGTCGCGCGACGGATGCCGTCGACCAGCGATTCTTTACAGCCGTATTTATTGTCAAACTTCGACTTGGTCACACTGTCGTTCACATTGATCGCTGGGAATGGCAGCTCGCCCTTTTTCACAAGATCATACAGACGGTGCACACCGGTAGTGGTTTCCTCGGAAACGCCTTTGATGGCGTCACGGGTCTTGGTGAACCAACCGGGGCTTGCGGCCATACGCTTGGCGATCTGTGCGTGAATGGCTTCTTCTTCCTCAGATGTCGCAACACCCAAATCTTCGCCCGCTTCCGCCTTGGCACCCAGCAAGATGTACAAGGTCGCGTCGCCGCCATCGTCCAAAATCATGTTTGGACCTTCGGGGAACATAAAGGATTTATCCAAGTAATCCCAATGCTCTTCCAGAGATTGACCTTTGATCGCAAAGACAGGAACACCTGCCGCTGCAATCGCTGCCGCCGCGTGGTCTTGGGTTGAGAAGATGTTGCAGCTGGCCCAACGCACGTCCGCGCCCAGTTCAACCAATGTTTCAATCAAAACGGCGGTTTGAATGGTCATGTGCAGCGAGCCAACGATGCGCGATCCTGCCAGCGGTTTGCTGTCGCCAAACTCTTCCCGCAGCGCCATCAGGCCCGGCATTTCAGTTTCAGCGATGTCCAGTTCCTTGCGGCCGAAATCGGCCAGACTGATGTCTTTTACAGTGTAATCGGTCGCCATGGCGCCCAGCTCCTTACGCGTTATCTGTTGCGCAGCAGATAACACCGCAAGTCTTACTTCACAATGCCACCTATCCCGCTGTGCCGGGCGGCTCTGCGATGGGCCTTGATTGATGCCAGTCTGTGCCGGCCGCCATAATGCAGGTAATCCCTTGTGGATTGGTGAGCATCACAGTGAAGGTGCCGGTTTTCTCAGAAGACCAGACCTCGACCAGCATGGCGTTGTCGGACGCGCTGCCCTGAAGCCCTCCGGCAGAAAGTGTTTCGGAATAAGCTTTTTGTAAGCGTTCCACCATCGCATCCCTAATGCCGCAGTGCTGCGCAAACACAGGGGGTGCGGTTGCTGCCATGCCAAACAAGAGTGCTGCCACAAATACGCGCTTAAACATGGGGTTTCTCCTTCTCTGAACACGAGTTTAAAGTGTTAAGAGGAGGACACGCGGGAGGAAGCAATTACGTGCCCCCCTCGTAGTATATGTCGGGATTGTCCGGCGGGTTTTCAAAACACGCCCCATCACGTTTCGCTTGGCAGCCCGTGATCCCGATGATGGTTAATGGTGCTTCTGGAATATGTCTTTTTTGTGGCGCGGGTGTTTGTGGAGCAAAAGTGTTGCCAAATCAAAAACGCGGCGGCAATGATGCGATCACTAATTTATTGCACTACAAGGGTTTTCTTTTGCTTTCTGTTCATAGCGAGAATTTCAAATGTCTGGCCTATGTGTCAGACCGCACTCAGCTACCGCTCGCTTTATTTGCGGCAAAAAAAGCTGCGACTGTCAGCAGAAACCGTGATTTTGATATCTTAATTTGTTCGTTCGAGCCGGTTGTCATTCCAACCGAAATCGCTGAATTGGGGGTGCGCAACATCGTGTTGCCTCTGCGAGAGAAGCTGTCGCAACTGAATTTACGGATTAAATGGTTACCACTGGAGGCTTATCTGCGGCTATGGCTGCCGCAATATTTGGGGCATCAATACAGCCGAATTCTCTATGCGGACACCGATACCTATCTCTGCGCGCCTGATCTGACGGATCTATTCGATGTCGATATGGGACCATATGAAATCGCGGGCGTTCGTGATGTGCAGCAATGGATCAACCTGGACGCACAGGTGCATGATTTTCTCGCTTTGAATATGCCGGCAGAAAAATGTCTCAACTCCGGCGTGATGTTGATCGACAGCGAACGGTTTGTGGCGACGCGCCTATTAGAGCGGCTACTGGAAATCAATGCCTCAGATACGCCCACAACCCAGCATGACCAATCCCTGTTTAACCTCGTCTTGCGTGGAAAATGGGCAGAGCTTAGCCCGGTCTGGAACTGGCAATGGATGCAAAAATATCCGGTTTTCACCCGTCAGGTTACCCCGCATATGTTGCACTTTGTTGGTTTCAAAAAACCTTGGCGCGCGCACAGAAGACGAACGCGTTTCGCGCCAACTCTGATCCGGGAATACCAGGAGTTCTTTGACAAACATGGTGGTGAAATGGCGTTCAAAACCTTGCTGCCAGGAGGGCGCAGGACGCCGATAGTGAAAAACCTGCGATCGTGGCACTACGCGCGGTCTCACCCTGAAGTATTGCAGCAGTTGACAGGTCGTTTCGCGACCCCCTTTGATACGCTGTTATGACGCTTAAATTCGTTGCACGGGGCACGTCTCGTCGCTAACCAAGTTCCAACAGAAAATGAACGAGGTCTGCCAATGGCTCGAGCTTGGCAACGCATGCTTTCCGGTCGCAGGCTTGACCTGCTAGATCCGACACCGGTTGATATCGAAATCGAAGACATCGCCCACGGTTTGGCGTTTGTGGCGCGTTGGAACGGGCAAACGCAGGGTGATTTTGCCTATTCTGTCGCGGAGCATTCGCTGCTGGTCGAAGAGATTTTTGGCCGCATGTACCCCGACGCCCCCCTCAAATGGCGCCTTGCCGCGCTCCTGCATGATGCGCCCGAATATGTGATTGGCGATATGATTTCACCGGTCAAAGCCGCCATAGGTCCAGACTATGGCACCTTGGATGATCGCCTGACGGCCGCCATTCACATCCGTTTCGGGCTACCAGCGGCCACACCCAAACGCATCAAGGCGCAGATCAAAAAAGCTGACAAAATCTCGGCATGGATGGAGGCCACACAGATCGCTGGCTTCTCCGTGTCTGAGGCCAACAAACTTTTTGGACGCCCCGATCCCAAGTTCACTGAAGGCCTCTCAATTCATCTGCGCCCTCCGGTGGATGTGCGCATCGATTTTACGGCCCGCCATGAGGTGTTGTTGGCTCAGATATAAGTCGATTTAAGCTATATTAGAGACTGATTTTAAGAGTGGTATTATGACTGAACTGATTATTCGATCCGGCTCTGCGGCTGACCTGCGCCAGGCTTCTGATTTGTTGAACACCATTGTTGCGGCGGGTGGCACAACCGCGTTGACGACAGAATTAGACCGCGAAGCATTGGGGGGCTGGTTGCTCAATGATCCCGACTATTCCGCGTGGCAGGTGGCTGAGACCGAGGCTGGTGATATTCTGGGGTTTCAATGGATTGGGCGCGTTGACGTGTTGCCGCCGGAGGCCTGCGAAATCGGGACTTATGTGAAAACCGGCCAGACCGGCTTGGGTGTTGGCTCAAAACTGTTTGAAGCCACCAAGACAGCGGCCCGTGGGTTGGGGTTTAGCTGGATACGCGCCATCATTCGCGCCGACAATTCGGGCGGGTTGGCCTATTACCAAAGCCGCGGCTTTGAAGATTATGACATCGTGCGTGATGTGGTTTTGGACAATGGCATGGTGGTTGATAAGCGCTGCAAACGCTACAATCTCTAGCGGCTGTCAGGCGGTGTCGGGCAAGGCATCTCGCTGCACCATCGCGCGCAGCGCAAAGTTCGACCGCATATTGCGAATGCCGTGCACCTTCATCAGCCGGTGTTCCAAAAACCAGTCGTAGGCTTGCAGATCCGCCACCACAACACGCAGCAGAATATCGCGTGATCCGGTCATCAGATGACACTCCATCACTTCCTCAAAATTGCGCACAGATTGCTCAAATGCACTCATCGCAACGCCACCCTGTGTTTCCAGCTCAACAGAGACAAACACCGTCACAGGCAAGCCAACCTTGCGCGCATCCACCCGCGCGCCATAGCCGGTAATCACACCGTCCGTCTGTAGCCGCTCAAGACGCCTTGCACAGGGGGTTGCGGACAATCCGACAGCTTCAGCCAGATCGGCAATTTTCATACGTCCGTCCCTTTGCAACACACGCAGAATCTTGCGATCTATCTTATCCACGCCGATTACCCCTAAAACATGATACCCAGTTGCGTTTAATCTCTAACATTGTTCGCCTGCGCAGGCAAACTTGGCGGAAATCACTCCTTGGCCTGTGGCATAACCCCTCCCACCAGCAACTCCACTACAAAGGGACCCTCGATGGACATCACTCAGGTTGCCACCGACACGCATGAAACCGTTTTACGCATCCATGACGCAGCGCTTGATCTGACGGGCTTTATTGCCGTGCATTCCACCCGTCTTGGCCCTGCCGCCGGAGGCCTGCGCATGCGTCCCTATGGGTCCGAACAAGAGGCCCTGACCGATGTGCTGCGTCTGAGCGAAGGCATGACGTATAAAAACGCCGCGGCTGGTCTGCCCTTGGGCGGTGGCAAGGCAGTTATACTCGGAGATGCCGCACAGAAAACACCACAACAGCTTTTGGCCTTTGCCCGTGCCATCGATACCTTGCAGGGCCGGTATTGGACCGCCGAAGACATGGGCATGTCCCCCCAAGACATGAGCCTGATGGCGCAAGAAACCAAATTTGTCGCCGGACTGCCGCATGGCCCCCACGCATCGGGCGACCCCTCGCCTGTCACGGCGCGCGGAATATTTAATGCGATCAAAACCACGGCGCGTCATCGGTTCGGTACACCGGATCTTGCTGGCCGCCGAGTTGCTGTTCAAGGTTTGGGCCATGTAGGCGCGCATCTGTGCAGCCTGTTGCACGGCGCTGGTGCCAAGTTGATTGTGTCTGACATTGATGCGGACCGTGTGGCGCAGGCCAAAACGGCCTTTAACGCCGAGACTGCTTCGGTTGCTGGCATCATGACGGTGCAGGCCGATATCTTCGCGCCTTGCGCTATTGGCGCCATTCTCAATGCAGATACCATTGCGGCGCTCAATGTGGCCGTTGTCGCAGGTGGTGCCAACAATCAGCTGGCCACTGCTGACGACGGCGCGCGACTGCATGAGCGCGGTATTTTGTATGCGCCTGATTTTGTCGCCAATGGCGGCGGCATCATCAACGTCGCTACCGAGATTCTGGCGATTGATAATCAACAGGATTGGGTTGCTGACAAGCTGGTCGCGCTGGACGCAACGCTGGATAGGATATTGACCCGCGCAGCCCAAACTGATTGCAGCCCAGATGCGATTGCCACCTCGACAGTCAACGACATGTTGCTCGCCAAAGCAGCCTAACGGCAAAGCGATATTGGAACTAAAAAGACCCGGACGAGCGTCCGGGTCATTCTATTTGTTAACGTCAATTCTCGGATCTTGGCACCGTCGCGATACCGAGGTAATACCGACGCGTTACAGACAGGCCAAATTGGCCGGAATGTCTAAACCTTAACGCGGGCTCCGCTTGGCCAAAATGCGCTGCAATGTCCGGCGGTGCATGTTCAAACGCCGCGCAGTTTCGCTCACGTTGCGATCACACAGCTCATAAACGCGCTGGATATGCTCCCAACGAACACGGTCCGCACTCATCGGGTTTTCCGGTGGCGGCGGCAGCTCATCTCCGGTGCTCAACAGCGCATTCATGACGTCTGTCGCATCAGCTGGCTTAGATAGATAATCGGTCGCGCCAATTTTCACAGCCGCCACAGCGGTGGCAATTGCGCCGTATCCAGTCAGAACGACGATCCGCGCATCTTCACGTTTTTCTCTAAGAACTTCAACGACATCCAAGCCGCTGCCATCCTCTAAACGTAGATCGATCACGGCATAAGCAGGTGGTCTCGCTGTGGCGATGGCTTTGCCACCTGCCACCGACAATGCGGTTTCCACCTCAAAGCCGCGTTTCTCCATAGCTTTGGCCAGACGCCGCAAAAACGGCTCGTCGTCATCGACCAGAAGCAGTGTTTTATCTGGTCCGATTTCCAACGGGTCAAGTTCCGCCATATGCCAGCCCTTTCAGCTATTTTTTCCAGTATTAGCTTGAGTGTGTTACTCGGTCAAATTTGCGACGGATCACATATTGTCCACGAAACAACCGATTTGCTCCGCCATAGCTTCAGGCGACAAGTCACGCCGGAAGAATTCCACAAACCCATGCCCCGGCAGTGTCAGGTAAGAAAATGTCGAGTGATCAACCAGATAGAAATCATCGCCGTGCTCTGATTCCTGTTTCTTGTAGTAGGTTCGGTAGGCTTGGCTTGCGGCTTTTACCTGCTCGGGTGTGCCGGAAAGACCAAGCATGCGCGGGTGCATATATTCGACATAGCTCTGCATGATTTCCTGCGTGTCACGCTCTGGGTCGATTGTTATAAAGACAGGTTGGATTTCCTTGCCCGCTTCGTCCAGCAGGTCGATTGCTTCAACGTTTCGAGTAACATCCAATGGGCAGATATCGGGGCAGTAAGTGTAGCCGAAATAAAGCAACGTAGGTACATTCAGAACATCTTCGTCTGTGACTGTATTGCCGTTGTGGTCAACCAACTCGAAGGGTCCGCCGATCGCAGCTGTTCCACCAGCAACTTGGCCTTGACGGCACTGCGCAAATTGATCACCAGCTTCAGTGTCACGAGAAACAAACCAGATGCCTGCCAAAGCGAAAATAGCGGCAAACACTGCAATAACGGCGGCGGTACGAACCATAATGGAACCTCTAAGATGCACGAGTTGAAAGACAGTTGCGACACAGCTAACAATTTGTGCACAGGAAACAAGAGGAAAGCCCCCTAATGACGGATATGTCGGCGGAATTGCTCTCAGTTGAACGGCGTAGTAATTGGATACGTCTTCGTACGATTATCCTTGTCAGATGGATCGCGATTTGCGGTCAAACAGCGGCGCTACTGGTCGCTCAATTCGGGTTCGGTCTCCAGCTTGAATATGGGCTATGTTATCTCGCGGTTGGCGTGTCTGTGATTGGCAACTTGATCGCTATTTTTGTCTTCCCTGAGAACAAACTACTCAGCGAAACTGAGAACAGTTTCATGATCCTGTTTGATGTGGTTCAATTGGGGTTTTTATTGTTTTTAACCGGCGGGTTAAACAACCCGTTTTCGTTTTTGATGGCAGGCCCGGTAACTATTTCCGCAGCAGTTCTCTCTGTACGGTCCACCGTCGTGATTGCGTCGCTCGCGATCCTCGCTGTGACGCTGCTATTAGAGTTCTATTTGCCACTTCGCACGTCGCAATATTTCTTGCTGCGCATTCCGGATGTCTTTCTTTTTGGTAACTGGGCGGCCATTGTGATCGCGATCCTGTTTTCTTCAATATATTCGCGAAAAGTTGTGTCCGAGATGTCCTCGATGGCGCAAGCCTTGGCGGCGACCCAAATGGCGCTGTCTCGCGAACAAAAATTGACGGACCTTGGCGGTGTTGTTGCCGCCGCCGCGCATGAGTTGGGCACGCCTTTGGCGACAATTAAACTGACCAGTGCTGAGCTTATGGAAGAGTTGGACGACCGTCCCGAATTGCAAGAAGACGCGGCATTGATCCGTGAGCAAGCAGACCGTTGTCGGGACATTATGCAATCAATGGGACGGGCGGGAAAAGAAGACCTTCATATTCGCAAGGCGCCTCTTTCGACGGTCATCGAGGAAGCTGCCGAACCGCATATGGACCGTGGAAAACATATTATGTTTGAACATTTTGATGTAGTTCATGGGCCGGAAATAACGCGTCGCCCGGAGATTATTCACGGTTTAAGAAACCTTGTGCAGAATGCGGTCGATTTTGCAGCAAGTACCGTGTGGGTGGAATCCGAGTGGAATGATCAGACAATTTCCGTTCGAATTATGGATGATGGAAGAGGCTATCCACCACATCTCATTGGTCGAATAGGTGATCCTTTTGTGCGTAAGCGCAAATCGGAAAGGGACCGCAAACAACGCCCAGGATACGAAGGTATGGGCCTTGGTTTGTTTATTGCGAAGACGCTGTTGGAGCGGACTGGAGCAGAATTGAATTTTGCGAATGGATCAGGCGATTTTTCTCGTGAAGCGGGACAGCCTTCGAGATCTGGCGCCATCGTCGAAGTGGTTTGGGCACGTGAGAAAATTGACGCAAAGTCTATCAAAAACAAAACACCACTTGGAAACAATCCGCAGATCACGTCATAGTTGAAGTGTTGAAAGTTTACTCGCTGTTAACCACGTGAGAGCAATGTTAACACTTGTTGCGAAACACCTGGAGGCGCTCTGATGCTTAATGCCACAGCACTTCAATATTTTCAGACCGCCGCGCTGAGTGGTGCGATCGCCGGAGTGTTGCTGTACATTTTATCTTCGGTTTGGACTGGGTCCAAAAAACAAAGTGTCCGTGTTTCCAGAAATGATGAAAAAACTACGGCGATCTTTCTGTTTCGAGCAGGGGTCCTTGTTGATGCCAATCGACCTGCGTTGAAATTATGCCAAGGTTCTGGTGATCTTTTTTGGGATTCCCTTCATCAGATCCTGTCGCGGCGGTTTCCAGATTTTCCGGCACGCCAAGGTTCGTTTGAAGCGCAAAACATGCTTGTCTTGGAATCCTATGACGATGACGATCCTGCCACCATAACGATCGATCAATGGGGTGACACCGCCAGAGTTTCCGTCGAATGTAACTCTTACGCGCAGACCCAATCCGAGATTATTTCAAAACAGGTAGTTTTAGATGCGCCTTATCCAATTTGGAAGACTGATGCAGAAAACCGGCTGGTTTGGCACAACTTAGCATATCAAATTTTTTCAGAAAAACTTGGGTATGGGGAACCTCTTGGGCAAAAGCCAATTTTTGATATTGGCGGGTTGTACCGAGATAAGGAAACGGTTCGAACAGGGGTTAGCCATCCTGAGAAGAGCGAGACATTTTGGTTTGATGTAAAAACCTATACAGTCAACGAGGAGACAGTGTTTTACGCGACAGACGCGGATGCGATTGTCAGGGCAGAAATTGCACAAAGAAATTTTGTGCAAACACTCACAAAAACCTTTGCACAGTTGTCAATTGGTCTCGCGATTTTCGACAAGGACCGGCAATTGGCACTGTTCAATCCAGCGCTTATTGATTTGACCACGTTACCCGCGGAGTTCTTATCTTCTAGACCAAGCGTGCTGTCCTTTTTTGACCGGATGCGTGACAGTCGGGTTATGCCGGAGCCAAAAAGCTATGCCAGCTGGCGTGAGCAAATCGCCGATTTGGTTATTGCGGCATCTGATGGGAGATACGCAGAGACATGGACGCTGCCGTCAGGCTTGACCTACCGAGTTTCTGGCCGACCTCATCCTGATGGTGCAATTGCTTTTTTGTTTGAAGACATCAGCGCTGAAATTTCTTTAACGCGCCATTTCCGCGCGGAAATTGAATTGAGTCAGTCTGTTTTGGACACTTTGGACTCTGGGCTGGTTTTGTTTTCAGCGTCTGGCAAAGTGGCATTGTGCAATCAAGCCTACTGCGAATTATGGACTAGCGATCCCGAGGAAGCTCTTGGCGACTATGGCTTACGGGATGCGCTTCTCGTATGGCGAGCCGCCAGCACAGAAACCGAGGTCTGGGACCGACTAAAGCAAACAGTCTCAAAAGATGCAGAGCGTTTGCAATGGAGCGACGAAGTTGTCCTAAAGTCCGGTCAAGTGGTTGGCGTCCGGGTGTCGCCAGTACTGGGTGGCGCCATACTTGTCCGGTTTGACGAACGACCATCGTTTTCAAAAACGGGGCTTTCTGCCTAGATGGAACACGATCCTAGGTGATCCAACTTGCAGGTGGTCGCTGGCGTTGTAATGATGGCGCATGACGAACAAAACTTTCAGTTTAAGCCTGCCAACCCCTGAAGACACCAGTGAACTTGCCCGCAGGTTTGCTGAATTGCTTGAGCCTGGTGATACGTTGCTACTTGAAGGTGATATTGGTGCCGGGAAAACCCATTTTGCCCGCGGTTTGATCCAGTCGATCCTGCAGGTGCCAGAAGACGTGCCTTCGCCAACATTTACCTTGGTTCAGCAGTATGACACTGAAAAGGGTGAAGTCTGGCACGCTGACTTATACCGTTTGAACTCTCCAGACGAAGTGATTGAGCTGGGTCTGTTGGATGCCTTTGAGGATGCAATTTGTCTCATAGAGTGGCCGGACCGTTTGGCTGAACTCAGACCTAATACGGCCCTGACTATGTCGTTTGCGATGCATGCCAAAGCCGGCCACCGAAATTTGGTAATCTCGTGGCGCTCTGCGCGATGGGACGAGATCACGAGAGGGCTTTTGGCATGAATACTCGCACGGCTCTCATCGAAGGGTTTTTGAGCAAAGCCGGTTGGGATGGAGCAGAACGGCACGTAATTACAGGCGATGCATCCAATCGGCGGTATGAACGGTTGATTGATCCGGCACTGGGTCATGCGGTTCTGATGGATGCTGACCCTAAGCGGGGAGAAGATGTTCATCCGTTTGTTGAGATTGCCAATTACCTATCAAAAATTGGGCTGTCAGCGCCAGAAGTCTATTCTGCTGACGAACGTGCCGGACTTCTGCTACTCGAAGATTTGGGCGATGATTTGTATGCGCGGATTGTGAAAAAGAAACCCGCATTCGAGCAAAGGCTCTATTTTGCTGCGGTAGATGTCTTGGTGCATATTCAACGACAGGACTCTCTTCCAAATGTAGTTGTTTTCGACCCGCATAATATGACGCAGATGACGGATCTCGCCTTCCAGTGGTATCTTGGGGGAGAAGAATGCGATTGGCGTCGCGGATATGAAGATTTCTCCACGATATTTGTCGACATCCTGACACAACATCTTACTGAGAAATCGGTGTTGGCTCTGCGGGACTATCACGCCGAAAATTTAATTTGGTTGGAAGAGCGTGAAGGACACCAGCAGGTTGGTCTTTTAGACTTCCAAGACGCAGTGCTGGCAGACCCTGTCTATGATCTTGTGTCCCTTCTTGAGGACGCGCGGCGGAATGTTCCTGATCATATTGTTGCCGCAACAAAAACGTACTACCAAGAAAAAATTGGGGCGCGCAAAAAATCTTTTGAAGCGGCATATGCCGTTATGGGTGCGCAACGAAACCTACGTATCTTGGGCATTTTTGCGCGCCTTTCAAAGGAAATGGGCAAATCTCAGTATGTGGATTTGATCCCAAGGGTATATCAACACCTCATGCGAAACCTCGATCATCCAGCTCTGATACCGGTTGCGGGCTTGTTAAAAGAAACGCTGCCAGAGCCAACATTTGAAAAACTTCAAGCTTTGAGGCACCATGACTAACACACCAGACTCTGTCATGTTGTTCGCCGCAGGATTTGGGACACGCATGGGTGCTTTGACCAAAAACTGTCCTAAACCTTTGATCGAGGTTGGAGGTACGGCCCTCATTGACCATACGCTAAAACTGGCCCGTGAGCTTTCGCCAAAACACATCGTTGCCAATGCGCATTATCTGTCCGAATTGCTAGCGGCGCATTTGTCAGAAACCGATGTACAGCTGTCTTATGAAGCTCCCGACATATTGGAAACTGGTGGTGGGCTGCGCGCAGCACTGCCTTTGCTGGGAGAGGGTCCGGTGTTCACTGGAAATACCGATGCCATTTGGGCGGGCCCCAATCCGTTTTCTTTGGCTCGCCAAGCTTGGAACCCTGAAACTATGGATGCTTTGCTGGTATGTATTTCACCTGATCAGGCTGTTGGGCACGCAGGGGGCGGCGACTTTAGGATAGACACAGATGGTCGGCTTCACCGTGGTCCGGGTGTGATCTATGGCGGTATTCAGATTATTAAAACGGACGGTCTGAAAAATATAACGGACAGAGCTTTTTCATTGAATCAGCTTTGGGATCAAATGCTGGCCACAGATAGATTATTTGGTCTGACATATCCGGGGCGTTGGTGTGATGTCGGGTCACCGCAGGGGATACAGCTTGCCGAAACTTTGTTGAAAGGCAGCTATGTTTAGCGTGTGTGAAACGCCTCGCGTTTTTGGTGTCGCACCTGGTGCCGATTTCCCAAAAGTGCTGGTTGAAGGGCTGCGAAAGCGTCTTAAGGGGCTTGCGCCCGAAGAGATGGCGCGGGTGCAAGTGATCGTGAATACCTCTCGGATGGCGCGGCGGGTCAACACGTTATTTGATTGCGGTCCCGCAACTCTTTTACCTCGTATTCAGCTGTTGTCTGACGTTTCAAAGGGCGCAGCTGCGACATTGCCGCACGCTGCGTCGCCTCTGCGCCATCGGTTGGAGTTAATTCAACTTGTCACCCGATTGCTTGAGCAGCAGCCGGATCTGGCGGCGCGTGCATCGGTGTATGATCTTGCTGACAGTCTTGCCACATTGTTTGACGAAATGCAGGGCGAAGGCGTGCCGGTTGACGCTATCGAGGCTCTGGATGTGTCGGATCAATCCGGCCATTGGGCGCGCACTCAAGCATTTTTTGGAATTGCGCGACATTTCTTGGATGATGTCGACGCTACCCCCAGCGGCGAAGCGCGACAGCGCCAAGCGATAGAGTTGTTGGCAGAAAATTGGCGTACCTCGCCTCCTGAACACCCTGTTATTTTGGCCGGATCGACAGGCTCTCGCGGGACAATGATGTTGTTGATGCAGGCTGTCGCGCAATTGCCCCAAGGCGCGATTGTCTTACCCGGCTATGATTTTGATATGCCGAGCGACGTTTGGGCGCATATGTCTAGCGCGATGGATGCTGAAGATCACCCACAATTCAGATTTCGAAAACTTGCGGCTACCCTTGATCTCGACATGGATGACATTCGACCGTGGGAAGATGTGAGCACGCCAAATGCGGCACGCAACAAGTTGGTGTCATTGGCATTGCGACCCGCGCCCGTGACGGATCAATGGTTGTCGGAAGGCCCTTCACTTAACGATCTTTTGGGCGCAACAGATCAAGTAAGTCTGCTTGAAGCTGCCACGCAACGTGAAGAGGCTTTGGCCATTGCATCACGGATGCGGCTGGCAATCGATGAAGGCAAAACCTGTGCTCTGATCACACCCGACCGGATGTTAACTCGCCAAGTTACCGCCGCGTTGGATCGTTGGGACATCGTACCTGATGACAGCGCTGGGATGCCGCTCCAGTTGACGCCTCCCGGTCGGCTTTTGCGCCATATTTCGAGTCTATTTCACCGCAAACTGACTTCTGAGACGCTTTTGACTCTGTTGAAACATCCGCTGACTCATAGCGGGTCAGATCGCAATTTTCATTTGCGTTGGACGCGAGAGTTGGAACTGTGGATACGCCAAAACGGTGTCACCTACCCTACTCCGGAAGTGTTGCGCGGCTGGGCTTTGATACACAATGACGGCCAACCTGTCCAAGACTGGGTTGAATGGGTTGTCGAAGTCACATGTGATCGAGAAAATCTTGGACAAGTGGATTTGGCGCAGCGGCTCATAGACCACATCGCGCTGGGCGAGCGTATTGCACAAGGCCCAGGAGAAGGGTCCGGCGGCCTTTGGAAAGAAGCGGCGGGGCGGAGCGCGGCTAACCTTGTTGCTGAGCTGCGCGAAAATTCTGCGGCGGTTGGGGGCATCGGTGCCGCGGATTACGCAGATCTGTTTGGAGCGGTTTTGGCGCGCGGCGAAGTGCGGGATCGGGATGCGGGCCATCCCAATATTTTGATTTGGGGTACGCTAGAAGCGCGTGTTCAGGGCGCCGACATTGTCATTCTCGGCGGGTTGAATGAGGGCAGTTGGCCTGAGGCGCCGTCGGCTGATCCTTGGCTCAATCGTAAAATGCGTCATGACGCTGGCCTGTTGTTGCCGGAACGTCGCATTGGTCTGTCTGCGCATGATTTCCAGCAAGCGATCTGCGCGCCTGAGGTATGGCTCACGCGGTCGGTGCGTTCCGATGAGGCCGAAACGGTACCTTCGCGGTGGTTGAACCGTCTCATGAACCTGTTGGATGGGCTGCCTGACCAAGATGGCCCGCAAGCTTTGGATCAGATGCGGGCATGCGGCCGTCTTTGGATAGATCGTGTGCGTGCCCTTGAAACATATGACGCCGTGCCCGCAGCCAAGCGGCCTTCTCCCACCCCGCCGGTAGGCGCACGGCCTTTGAAAATGTCGGTGACTGAAGTCAAACGTTTGATCCGAGACCCCTATGCAATCTATGCCAAACATGTGTTGCGCCTGCGGCCGTTGGATCCTTTGATGCGCACCCCAGACGCCTTATTGCGCGGCATCGTTTTGCATGAAGTGCTGGAGAAATTGGTGCGCGAGGGCGCGCAAGACAAATCCCCTATCACGCGTGACCGACTTCTAGAAATTGCCCAGAACGTTCTTTCGCAGAAAGTGCCTTGGCCAACAGCACGCGCGCTGTGGCAGGCGCGTCTGGATCGTGTTGCCGATCACTTTGTGGAGGGCGAAAAAGCCCGTCATGCAAAGGGCATTCCTATCGCTTATGAGCGCAGGGCACGTGCTTCAATACCTGAGCTGGGGTTTGATTTGACGGGGACCGCAGATCGCATCGACCGGATGCCCAATGGCGATTTGATCCTCTATGATTACAAAACGGGCACCCCACCTTCGCGAGAGGAACAGCTTTATTTTGACAAACAGCTTTTGCTCGAAGCTGCCATTGCCCGTCAGGGAGGGTTTGACGAGATCGATCCCGCCGATGTTGCTGATGCGGTCTATATTGGACTGGGCCCAAAGCCTCGGGATTTGTCTGCCCCGCTTGCAGAAACGCCACCGGAACAGATTTGGGAAGAATTCACAGCTCTGATTGGCCATTACGTCGCGGACGGCAAGGGTTTTACGTCCCGCCGTGCCATGCAGTCAGACAGTAATGCGGGTGACTACGACCAACTGGCGCGATTTGGGGAATGGGACGTGACAGATGAACCTGAACCACAGGATTTAAGCTGATGATCCTTAACGATGCGACAAAACGCCAGATTCAAGCGGCTGAACCTTACAAGAGTACGTGGTTGTCAGCCAATGCGGGCTCGGGAAAGACGCGCGTTCTTACTGACCGGGTTGCGCGGCTTTTGCTCGAAGGCGTGTTGCCCCAACATATTCTGTGCCTGACCTATACCAAAGCTGCCGCTACCGAGATGCAAAACCGATTGTTTAAACGATTGGGCAACTGGGCGATGAAAAACGACGAGCTGCTGCGTGCGGAACTGTTGGAGCTAGGCGTCACGGGTGGCGCGGGGGCAGACGATTTACGGCGTGCGCGAACTCTATTTGCACGCGCCATTGAGACACCCGGTGGCTTGAAAATTCAAACCATTCACTCGTTCTGTGCTGCTTTGTTGCGCCGATTTCCGCTTGAAGCTGGTGTTTCGCCGTTGTTTAGCGAAATGGAAGATCGTGCCGCGGCACTGTTGCGCGAAGAAATTGTTGAACAGATGGCTGAGGGCAGTGAAGCAAGTCTGGTGGCGGATCTTGCCGTTCATTTTACGGGTGAGAACTTAGAGGATCTTACGGCTGAAATTGTTCGGAAAGCTGATTATTTCCGCGGCCTCAAAACACCGTCGGACTTAATGTCAGTTTTCGAGTTGCCGAACGGCTTTGATGAGACTGAGCTTTTGGGGCGTGTTTTTCTAGGTGGCGAGATAGAGCTGATCACTGACTTATGCACTGTTCTGAAAACGGGCGGAGTGAATGACAATAAGGCGGCCGATAAGCTGGCTGCGATCTCCGGTCCAGATCTATCAGCAATTCAATGTCTTGAAGGCGTATTGTTAAACGGAAAGGGCGCAAAAGAGCCATTTTCCGCCAAGTTAGGGTCATTTCCAACAAAAAAACTGCAAAACGAGCACCCTGATTTGATTGCGCGCCTGGAGCCCTTGATGCTGCGCGTTGAGGATGCGAGATCGACGCGTTTGGCTCTGTCAGCGGTCAGGCGTAGCGGTGCGCTTCACGCATTTGCGCATCGGTTTATGCAGCACTACGAGCGACAAAAGCAATTGCGTGGTTGGCTGGACTTTGACGACCTGATTTTGCGCGCTCGTGCCTTGTTGAATGATCCTGCTGTGGCTGAATGGGTCTTGTACAGGCTGGATGGAGGGATCGATCATATTCTTGTAGATGAGGCGCAAGACACCAGCCCGCAACAATGGCAGGTGATCGAGCGGCTCGCACAAGAATTCACCAGCGGAAGCGGCGCTCGCAGCGATGTTACGCGCACGATCTTTGTTGTTGGCGACCAAAAACAGTCGATTTACAGTTTTCAGGGGGCGGACCCGGCAGAATTTGACCGGATGCGGGACGAATTTGGTGGGCGGTTAGAGTCAACGGGCAACGCTCTACAATCGTTGAGCCTTGAGCATTCGTTTCGCTCCTCCCCTGCAGTTTTAAACCTTGTGGACTTTTGTTTCGAAAATCGGGTGGCGGCAGGTTTTCCGGACGGCAATAGCCACATTTCTTTTCACGACCAAATGCCGGGTCGCGTAGACCTTTGGCCGGTGGTTGAGCCGACGGGAAAAGCGGAGAAATCTGATTGGTTTGATCCTGTGGATCGGTTGGGGGACACCCATCACACGGTTGTTCTAGCGGAACGTGTGGCGGATGAGATCAAACGCATGATCGCACAAAAAGAGACTATTGCTGCGCAAAAAGGACCCAACGGAGTATTCATGCGTCGTCCGGTACGGGCTGGGGATTTTCTGATCCTTGTCCAGAGGCGGTCTGACCTCTTTCATGAAATCATCCGCGCATGTAAATCGCGCAAGCTTCCGATTGCAGGGGCTGACCGTCTTAAAGTTGGTGCAGAATTGGCCGTGCGGGACCTTGCCGCTTTGCTATCGTTTCTTGAAACACCAGAAGATGATTTATCGCTCGCCACTGTGCTTCGCTCACCGTTGTGCGGTTTGACCGAGCAGCAGCTGTTTGATCTCTCCCATCGACGCGAACCCAAGTCGTATCTTTGGCAAGCTTTGCGCAAGCGGCGAGAAGCAGTCCCGAAAACCATGGCCTTGTTTGACGACTTGTTGCAGCAGGCCGACTTTTTGCGTCCCTATGATTTGATCGAACGTATTTTGACCCGCCACCTTGGTCGCAAAAAACTGTTGTCCCGCCTGGGAACCGAAGCAGAGGATGGCATCAACGCCCTGCTCTCTCAGGCTCTGGCATTTGAAAAATCGTCTGTACCCAGCCTTACGGGGTTTTTACAGTGGATGCAGACAGACGATCTTGAGATCAAACGTCAAATGGACAGTGCCGGAGACCGAATTCGGGTCATGACTGTGCACGGCTCTAAAGGGTTGGAAGCTCCGATTGTGATCATGCCTGACACTGGTAAACGGCTGGTACGCACAGATGCGCCTATCGTGCCTGTCGCAGATATTGCTTTGTGGAACATGGCCTCTGACGCTGCACCGGAGAGGCTGTCGGACGCGCGCACGATTATGGCTGAGAAACAAGAAGCAGAGCGTCTGCGCCTGCTTTACGTGGCGATGACACGTGCGGAGAAATGGCTGATTGTTGCTGCCGCGGGTGATTTAGGGAAAGACGGCAAAAGCTGGTATGACATTGTAGCCGCTGGCATGGGGCGTGCTGGAGCTGAGCCCTATAAATACTTGGGCGGCGAAGGTCTGCGGTTCGAATGTGGGGATTGGTCTGGGAGCGTTCTCGAGACTAAGGCTCAGGCAAGTGCAGAACTCGCAAATGTACCGGATTATCTAAACTGTTCTGCGCCGGATCCACAGCCGGTTACAGGTGCGTTAAGCCCCTCTGATTTGGGCGGTGCAAAAGCCTTGCCTGGCGAAGACGGTGCGGACCCAGAAAAGGCCATGCAGCGCGGCAACTGGATTCACTTGTTGCTAGAACACCTGCCGGGCCATTCGCCTGACACTTGGCCCGATATGGCGCGCAACATTTTGGCCGCAGATATCTTTGAAATGTGGCCTGGTGAATTTGAAGGTTTGCTGGCCGAGGTGTCACAAGTGTTGCAAAATCCCGAGCTTGAGTGGCTTTTTGATCAGGGCACGCTTGCCGAAGTGCCTCTAACTGCAACGCTTGGTGATGCGCGCTTGCATGGCATTATTGACCGGCTGGTTATTTTGCCGAATGTGGTTCGGATTGTGGATTTCAAAACCAATGCGGTCGTTCCCGATGTACCTCAGAAAAGCCCCGATGGACTTCTGCGGCAAATGGGCGCTTACGCCCATGCGCTTGCTCAAATCTATCCTGATCGGAGCATTGAAACCTATATTCTTTGGACCCGTACTGCCACGTTGATGCCTATGCCACACGATCTTGTGACAACTGCACTTGCCACAAGTGGGCACCTTGACGCTCAGCCAGCCGACTCCTAGGTTCTCTCAAACCCAATTCACTCTCAGGAGAACCCCTTATGGCAACTGTTGCTGTCACCGATGCCACTTTCGATGAAGAAGTTAAAAACTCCGACGTGCCCGTCGTTGTGGATTTTTGGGCCGAATGGTGTGGCCCTTGTAAACAGATCGGCCCGTCTCTCGAAGAGTTGGCCGCTGAAATGGACGGCAAGATTAAGATTGCCAAAGTTGACGTAGACAGCAACCCGAATGCCGCTGCGGCGCTGGGCGTACGTGGCATTCCCGCGCTGTTTATTTTCAAAGACGGTCAGGTTGTTTCTAACCGTGCTGGCGCTGCGCCAAAAGCTGCGTTGCAAAGCTGGATTGAAGACTCGCTCTAAGCGAATGCGCGACGCGCAATAACACGAAGGCGTTCGAAATTGATGAGATTTTGGACGCCTTTTTTGTCGCTCATGCGGTTCCAATCGCTCAAAATTTGAATGCGCAGCAAAAAGCCCACGCTGGGATCATCCGCGGGCACAAAATCATATCCTGCAAAAAACGCCTCAAGAGCGTCTGGAGGCAAAACATGTCCTTTGGGAATGCGAGCCAGATCTGCCGTGGTCAACGCATAGCTTAGCAGGATGCGGGCAATGTCATAGCCAACAGGTGCATGGCTGACGGGCAGAAAGTCAAACGCGGCAGTTCGAGAACCATCAATGAGGATGTTGTGGCTGTTGAAGTCACCATGTTTTGCAGAAATTTTGCTGGGTCGCCCCTTATATTCCGCTACTAGCTCCTGCGATTGCTGCGCAAGAGCAATAAAACTTTTCTGACCTTTGATACGCCGCTCGCCTTTCTGCATCTGATCTGCCAAATGCAGCATATGCCGTGCCATAAACTTTGGTTGAAAGTTGCGCGCCTGCTCAAAGGTGCCACGATGATACGCGGCCAACCACCGCCCCGAACCAATCAAAAGCGCTGAATGGTCTTCGCGTGTTTCACACAGATCGCGCAGGGTTTCTCCGGGCTGAAATTGCATCAAGCAAGACATTGAGGTGCGATCTTCTACCAATATCTCCGGTGCGTGCTCGTCTGCGCAATTCTTTAACGCCCGTGCCGCCAAGTGATGAGCATCCAAAATGCCGTGGAATTCGGTCGGGTCTTCCGGCCGAAATACTTGCTTTAAAATCACCGGTTCACGATCCTTGGCATCATACCTTTGTACGATGTGTAGCCGTCGTTTGTCATTCTTGATCCAGCTACGCGTTTTTTGATAGGCGCCACCTAAGTCTGCTTGATTAGCAAGGTGGGCAAAGGTTTTCTGCGCCAGCGCTTCGATTTTCGAATTCACGTTCACCTTTGATCCTTTACCCTGTATTCCCTTGTTTACTTCCGGCAGGATCTACAAATACAGCCAAAACGGAGACCCAGATTTATGGATAAACAAAACTTCCCCGGTTGGCACGGCACAACCATCATCGGAGTCAAGAAAGAAGGCGAAGTGGTGATTGCGGGTGACGGACAGGTCTCGCTCGGCCAAACGGTCATCAAAGGCACAGCTCGCAAAGTGCGCAGACTTAGCCCGGGCGGCTATGACATTGTTGCTGGGTTTGCGGGCTCCACCGCAGACGCTTTTACGCTTCTTGAGCGGTTGGAAACCAAGCTGGAGGCCACTCCGGGTCAATTGGCGCGCGCAAGTGTGGAGCTGGCCAAGGATTGGCGCACTGACAAGTACCTGCAAAAACTCGAGGCGATGCTGATCGTATCTGACGGTGCGGATATCTTTGTTATCACTGGCGCAGGCGACGTATTAGAGCCTGAACATGATGTCACGGCAATCGGCTCCGGCGGAAACTATGCGTTGGCGGCTGGTCGCGCTTTGATGGACACAGACCTGAGCGCTGAGGAAGTCGCGCGGAAGGCAATGGCGATCGCAGGAGACATCTGCGTTTACACAAATGGCAATCTGACCGTCGAGACCATCTCTAAATGAGTGAGATGACCTATACCCGCATGGGCAGTTCCGGCCTGGTTGTTTCGCGCGTTGCGCTGGGCACAATGACGTTTACGCATGGTTCAGACTGGATCCCAGGTGTGGCCAAGGTCGGTCTGGATGACGCACAGCGCATGGTCGATTTAGCGCTGGACCGAGGTGTGAATTTCTTTGATGCCGCTGACGGCTATTCCAACGGAGAGGCCGAAGACATTCTCGGCAAGACGCTTAAGGGGAAACGCCAAGCGGCGGTCATTTGCACCAAGTTGGGTTTTCGCCAGTCGGATCGCATCACCGATGCGGGCCTGTCACGTGGTCATATTATCTCGTCTGTTGAAGGTTGCCTGCGCCGCCTTGATACAGATTGGATTGATTTGCTGGTGCTGCACAAGACTGATTTCACCACGCCAATGGCTGAGACACTTGGCACGCTGCAGTCCCTGATCAATGCGGGGAAGATACGTCACATCGGTGTGTCGAACTGGCCTGCATGGAAGCTGTCACAGGCAATTCAGTTTCAACGTGACAATGGCATGCAGCAATTTGTGGCAGGGCAATACCTCTACAACGCAGTGGGTCGTGACATCGAAATGGATGTCCTGCGGCTTGGAGAAGAGTTGGGTGTTGGTCTGATGGCATGGTCGCCGCTTGCCGGAGGCCTTTTAACTGGCAAATACGATCCTGCGGATCTTGAGAGTGGCGACGGACGCCTCTCTGAGGGCAACTTCCTGCAAGTGTCACCAGAGCAGGCGCGCAAGGCGATAGATGCCCTGAGCGCGGCTGCAGCAGCGCACAGCGCTACGCCTGCCCAGATTGCACAGGCTTGGGTCCTAAACAGACGCCGTGACCACACGGTTATTCTAGGCGCTTCAAAACTGTCCCAGCTTGAAAGCGGGATTGCGGCTGCCAATATCAAACTATCGCTGGGCGAGATGGCGGCAATAGACGCTGCTGCACTGCCCAACCGTCGTTACCCTGAATGGTTTGACGACATGATGACCGACGAAATGTATACAAAGGCCTTGTCGTGACTGATCTTACACCCCGCGAAATCGTATCCGAACTTGACCGTTTCATCATTGGCCAAAACGACGCAAAACGCGCTGTGGCTGTGGCCTTGCGCAATCGCTGGCGGCGAAAGCAGCTCTCAGATGATCTACGTGACGAGGTATATCCCAAAAACATCTTGATGATTGGGCCCACGGGTGTTGGCAAAACCGAGATTAGCCGCCGTTTGGCAAAGCTTGCCAAGGCGCCGTTCATCAAGGTTGAAGCCACCAAATTCACCGAAGTTGGCTACGTTGGCCGTGATGTCGAACAGATTATCCGCGATTTGATGGATGCGGCCATCATTCAGGTTCGCGAGCAAATGCGAGATGATGTCAAAGCCAATGCGCATCAGGCTGCCGAAGACCGTGTGATCGAAGCAATTGCCGGAAAAGATGCGCGCGAAGGCACGCGCGACATGTTCCGCAAAAAGCTAAAGGCAGGCGAGCTGGATAGCACCGTCATCGAGCTTGAGCTTGCAGATACGTCAAACCCTATGGGCGGAATGTTTGATATCCCAGGTCAGCCCGGTGGTGGCCAAATGGGAATGATGAACCTCGGCGATCTATTCGGCAAAGCTATGGGCGGTCGTACTGTTAAGAAACGCCTGACCGTGGCTGAGAGCTATGAGCTGTTGATCTCTGAGGAAGCCGACAAGCTGCTGGATGACGAAACAGTCAACCGTGCGGCTTTGGAAGCTGTTGAGCAAAACGGTATCGTGTTTTTGGACGAAATCGACAAGGTTTGTGCGCGCCAAGAGGCGCGCGGTGGAGATGTGTCCCGCGAAGGTGTGCAGCGTGACCTACTTCCCCTGATTGAAGGCACAACGGTGTCCACAAAATACGGTGCGGTGAAAACCGACCACATTCTGTTTATTGCCTCTGGTGCGTTTCATATTGCTAAACCTTCGGACCTTCTGCCAGAACTTCAGGGTCGTTTGCCAATTCGCGTAGAACTTCGTGCCCTGACCGAAGGAGATTTTGTGCGAATTCTGACCGAGACTGACAATGCGCTGACGCTTCAATACACCGCGCTGATGCAGACCGAAGAGGTTGAAGTGACCTTTACCGAGGACGGTATTGCTGCGTTGGCGAAAATCGCGGCTGACGTGAACCAGTCTGTTGAAAACATCGGGGCGCGTCGGCTTTATACGATTATCGAACGGGTCTTTGAGGAACTTAGCTTTTCTGCACCGGATCAACCCGGTCAGGAGGTCACAGTAGATGCCGCCTTTGTTGAAAAGAACCTCGGTGAATTGGCGAAATCCGTGGACGTGAGCCGGTACGTTTTGTGATTTCAGAACAGACTTAATAAGGGTCTCCCAAAAACTGTAGTACTCAAAAGAAAACGCCGCCTCAATGGGCGGCGTTTTCGTTTTCTGGGGCTTTAGGTTAGCCGCCAAAGTCATCGAGCATGATGTCTTCGCGGTCAACGCCGAGTTCCAGCAGCATGTTGATCACGGACTGGTTCATGATGGGCGGGCCACACATGTAGTATTCACAGTCTTCAGGTGCTGGATGGTTCTTGAGATATTCTTCAAACAGCACGTTGTGAATGAAGCCGGTGTAACCACCCCAATCATCCTCAGGCAGTGCATCTGAGAGCGCTACGTGCCAGTCAAAGTTGTCGAACTCTTTGGCCAGGCCGTCAAAGTCTTCAACAAAGAACATCTCGCGCTTAGAGCGTGCACCGTACCAGAATGAGATCTTGCGATCACGGTTCTGCAGACGCTTGAGTTGGTCAAAGATGTGGCTGCGCATTGGCGCCATACCAGCACCACCGCCGACAAAGACCATTTCTTTTTGAGTCTCACGCGCGAAGAATTCGCCATATGGACCCGAGATGGTGACCTTGTCACCCGGCTTGAGGTTAAAGATGTAGGACGACATCTTACCAGCTGGAATGCCTTGGCTGCCCGGAGGGGGCGATGCCACACGCACGTTCAGCATGATGAGCCCTTTTTCATCTGGGTAGTTGGCCATCGAATAGGCGCGTTCAACCGGCTCATCAACCACCGATTCAAACTGCCACAAGTTAAACTTGTCCCAGTCCTCACGGTATTCTTCTTCGATGTCAAAGTCGGTATACTTCAGCTTGTGTGCAGGGGCTTCAATCTGAATGTAGCCGCCTGCGCGGAAGGCCACGTCTTCGCCTTCGGGCAGTTCCAGAACCAGGTTCTTGATGAAGGTTGCGACGTTCTCGTTGGAGCGCACTGTGCACTCCCACTTTTTCACGCCGAACACTTCTTCAGGGACTTCGATGTCCATGTTCTGCTTGACGGCCACCTGACAGGACAGGCGGTCGCCACAGGCCGCTTCACGTTTTGTGATGTGGCCTTCTTCCGTTGGCAAGATCGACCCGCCGCCTGAGTGAACGCGCACACGGCACTGAGCGCAGGTTCCGCCGCCGCCACAGGCGGAAGGTACGAACATCTTCTGTTCTGCTAGTGTTTGCAGCAGTTTGCCGCCAGCAGGTACGGAAATGGTCTTTTCACCGTTGATGGTGATATTGACGTTGCCCGAAGACACCAGTTTTGAGCGCGCGAAAATGATGATCGTTACAAGAGCAAGAACGATCAGCGTGAATAGCAAGACGCCTAGAGTAAAAGTTTCCATGTCGTTTTGCCCTTCAGAGTTTCACGCCGGAGAAGGACATGAAGGCCAAAGCCATCAATCCCGCCGAGATGAAGGTAATTCCCAGCCCTTGCAGGCCATCAGGAATATCGGAGTACTTCAGCTTTTCGCGCACACCTGCCATAGCGGCAATTGCCAGTGCCCAACCAAAGCCGGAAGACAGACCGTAGGTCATGCTTTCGGCAAAGTTGTAGTCCCGCTCCACCATGAACAGCGACCCACCGAGGATGGCGCAGTTCACGGTAATCAATGGCAAGAACACACCCAAAGCGTTGTAGAGTGGTGGGAAGAACTTATCGAGGACCATCTCAAGGATCTGTACCATCGCCGCGATCACGCCGATGTAGCAGATCAGACCCAAGAAGGTGAGATCGACATTGGGAAAGCCCGCCCAGGCCAGCGCACCAGGCGCAAGCAGAAAGGTCAGCAACAGGTAGTTGGTAGGTACAGTAATCAACTGTACCACCATCACCGACACACCCAGACCAATGGCAGTTGAAATTTTCTTGGACACAGCCAAGAAGGTACACATGCCAAGGAAGAATGAGAGCGCAAGGTTCTCAACAAAGACAGCCTTTACGGCTAAGGAAATGAGCTCTTCCATCAGTGGCCCTCCACAGTCTGGATTTTGTATTCACGCTCTTCCACCTGTTTCGGTTTCCAGCTCCGGATTGCCCAGATCAGTAGACCGATGATGAAGAAAGCGGAAGGAGGCAGAAGCAGCATGCCGTTTGGCACATACCAGCCGCCGTTGTTTACGGTTTCAAAGATGGTGATTCCGAACAGGCTTCCAGCTCCGAACAATTCGCGGATAAATCCGACGACCAGAAGCAACGCACCATATCCCAAGCCGTTACCGACACCGTCGATAAAGCTGTCGATGGGCGGGTTTTTCATGGCGAAGGCTTCAGCGCGGCCCATCACAATACAGTTGGTGATGATCAGGCCGACAAACACCGACAATGTCTTAGAGACGTCATAGGCGTAGGCTTTTAGCACTTGATCCACGATGATCACCAGAGAGGCGATGATCACCATCTGCACGATGATCCGAATAGACCCCGGAATCTGGTTGCGCAGTACCGAAATGAACATGGACGCAAAGCCGGTCACGGCTGTTACGGCCAACGCCATAACGAGCGCGACTTGCAGCGAAGACGTCACCGCCAGTGCCGAACAAATCCCCAATACCTGAAGTGTAATCGGGTTGTTGTCGACCAGCGGCTGGGTCAGCAGGGTTTTCTTGGTTTGAGCCATTAGATGTCTCCCGCTTTGAGGGTTTCAAGGAATGGCGCAAAGCCAGCTTCGCCCATCCAGAAACGTACGAGGTTGTCGACACCAACAGAGGTCAGTGTTGCACCCGCGATAGCGTCCACATGGAAATCAGACCCTGCGGCCGGAGCGGATTTGGCGACAGTGATTTGCAGCTCGCCTTGGTCGTCCAGCAGCTTCTTACCACCCCACAACGCTTTCCAGCGTGGGTTGTCGATTTCAGCGCCAAGACCGGGTGTTTCACCATGGTCATAGAACTGCAGACCAAAGATGTCATTGCCGTTCTCTTCCAGCGCAATAAAGCCGTACATTGTCGACCACAAACCGTAGCCATGCATCGGCAGGATCACCTTGTCGATGTTGCCATCGTCATCACGCAGCAAATAGATCGTCGCGTATTTAGTTTGACGACCGATCCCGGCAGGATCGTCCGTAAGACGGATTGAAAGTTCCGGATCTCTTGCAGCCGCGCGATCATCAAACGTTGTCGCGTCAAACTCATCGGTGAAGGTGCCAGTGGCCATATCCACAACATGAGGTTCAAAGACGCTAAAGGCCTCCAGAACATTCATGCCAGGCTCGTACAGGCCAGCTACTTGCAGAACGTTTTTCTGCTTGTCGATGAGTTTGTTCTGCTCTTGCAATGGGCGCAGCGCAACCGAAGTTGCAGATACGATCATGGATGCGACGAGGCAGAGAGCGACTGCGATAAAGACCGTCTTGGGCGTGCTATCGGGCGGCATAGCCAGAAAGCGGGCCAAAGGTCCCTGTTTTTGTGTCTGGACATCAGGCATTGCGACGCGCCCTCCGTTTGATGTTGGCCTGAACCACAAAGTAGTCAATCAGCGGTGCGAAGACGTTGCCAAACAAGATGGCCAGCATCATGCCTTCGGGGAACGCTGGGTTGATTACGCGGATCATGACAACCATGAAGCCAATCAGCGCGCCGTAGATATAGCGCCCGACGTTTGTGTGTGATGCGGAAACGGGTTCGGTGACCATGAAGACGAGGCCAAAAGCAAATCCGCCAACCACAAAGTGCCAGTACCAAGGCATTGCAAACATTGGGTTGGTTTCGGAACCGATCATGTTGAGCAAGAGCGAGAAACCGACCATGCCAGCCATACACCCGACAACAAGGCGCCAGTTTGCGATTTTGGTGATCAACAGGAAGGCGAGGCCAATCAAGCAAGCCAGCGCAGATGTTTCACCAATCGACCCTTGGATTGTACCGACAAAGGAATTCATCCAGTTCACGCCGTTTGCTGCCAGCGCCTGATATCCCTCAGAAGCCGAAACCGACAGTGCGGTCGCGCCGGAGAAGCCGTCAACAGGCGTCCAAACTGTATCGCCAGACATATATGCCGGATAAGCGAAGTACAGGAATGCCCGACCTGTCAGAGCAGGGTTGAGGAAGTTCTTGCCAGTGCCGCCAAAGACTTCTTTACCGATGACCACACCAAAACTGATGCCCAGAGCCACTTGCCACAGCGGAGTTGCTGGCGGCAGGATCAAGGCAAATAGCATTGAGGAAACGAGGAAGCCTTCGTTAACTTCGTGGCGGCGCACAGTGGCGAAAAGCACTTCCCATATACCGCCAACGACAAGCGTGGTCAGGTAGATTGGGATAAAGTACATCAAACCGTGTGCGATGTTCGCCAGCGGGTTGGCCGCATTAAAACCGATACCGACAAAGTCGATGATCGCGGCGCGCCAGCCTGAAACAGGAATTGTTTCATAAGCCGAGTTGACCTGAAGGCCGACGTTGTAGAGCCCCATGATGATACAGGGGATCGTTGCGAGCACGACGTAGGTCATGATCCGCTTCATATCCACATACGAGCGCGCATGTGGCGCGGCAGTGGTTACGGTCTTGGGTGTATAGACCAGGCTCTCCACCATCTCGTAGATGGGGAAGTAACGCTCATATTTGCCACCTTTTTCAAAGTGCGGCTCGATGCGTTCAAAGAAGTTGCGTAACCCCATGTCAGCCCTCCCTTTCAATCTTGATTAGGCTGTCGCGCAGCGCCATGCCGTATTCGTATTTTGCAGGGCAAGCAAATCCAACAAGGCCGAGGTCTTCTTCGTCCAGTTCCAACGCACCGAGAGCTTGGGCGTCATCTGTGTCCATCACCAGTAGCGCACGCAGCAATTGCGTGGGTAGGTAATCCTGAGGCATGAGCTCTTCGAAAGTGCCTAGAGGCACCATCGCACGACGACCGCCATTCATGTTGGACGTCAGCGGGAACAGCTTTTTGGAGAAGGCAGACGCCAAAACCGGCAAGTAGGAATACTTGCTTCCCATCGGGCGAATCCAGCCCATCGGAATTTTATAGGTGTCTTCTTCGATAACGGTCAGTTGACGTGCGTAGCGACCCAGATATGCTTCTACCGGTTCGCCTGATTTTCCGCTCAGGATCGATCCCGAGATCAAACGGATGGCACTGTCACCAGTGATGTCACCTTCAGTCAATTCTACCATCGACGCGCCCGTCAGCGTGCGCACGAGGCGAGGGTTGGCGCAAAGCGGACCACATAGTGCAATCACGCGGGTTGCGTCGACATTGCCAGTTTCCAGCAAGCGTCCAATTGCGATCACATCTTGATAGCCAATCGACCACACTGTCTTGGTAGCTGAAGCTGGCTCAAGGAAATGCATGTGAGTACCGGCCAGACCTGCTGGGTGGGGACCATCAAAAGTTGCAACTTCCACACCTTCAATGTCGGCACCGGGAACTTTGGCATCTTTGGCGTGACACAGATAGGTTTTGCCGCCACTCAGCTTTGCGACTGCCGCCAGACCTTTTGCAAAGTCCTCGCCACGCTCCGCGATGACCACTTCAGGATCTGCCGTCAGAGGCTCGCTGTCCATTGCGGTGACGTAAATCGCCGCCGGCGTCGTGTCGGTTTCTGGAACCTTGGAATAAGGACGTGTGCGGAACGCGCCCCATTGCCCTGCAGCACACAGTCGCTCCACCAACCCCTCTCGGGTGGCGGCATCGCCGATGTCAGAGAAGTTGATAGGGTCGGCCGCGCTTGCGTCCACCTCTATCTCAATACTCAACAGCACACGCCTCGCGCCGCGGTTGATTGATTTGATCCGTCCCGATACCGGGGACACCACCACTGCTTGCGGGGTATCTTTATGGGCCATGAGCGGGGAACCCGCGGCCACAATATCACCCTCTGCGATTGAAAGTCTGGGTTTCAGTCCTATGTAGTCTGAACCCAAGATGCCTACGGTCTTAACCGCGGGGCCTTCATGAATTCCTTCGCCGGGTGCGCCGGTGACCGGAAGATTCAGGCCTTTTCGTAGCACGAAATGCTGCACGCCAATGTCATCCTGTCGTTAGTTGTATTATGAGGATTGTCTCGAGGGGCCATATACTCGGGTTTTTGGCTGGCAGCCAGTGTTTATCATTTCGATTTCCTATTGTTTCTTCGCGATGGGCGAAATAATGTCCGCGCGCAAAGAAAAGTGCGGTGAAATACCTGCGAAAAGCGCGTCACCTTGTCGCGCCCAACCCTCAAAAAAGTGTGCGCTATGACCAGTATTTCTCGACGCAGTTTTATTCTGATGACACTTGCTTTGGCGGCTTGTAAGCGCGGTGCCGACGACATCACCCTGACCGGTCAGACGATGGGAACCAACTATACTGTCGTTGCTGTGGACCCAGACAAATCCCTTACCAAGGAAAAGCTTCTGGAAGCAATTGAATCCTCTCTAAGTCAAACAGATAAGCAAATGTCGAACTGGAATCCCCAGTCCGAGATTTCGCAAATCAACGCAAGCCGTTCGACCGATCCGATTGAAATATCACCGGAAATGGACTACCTGCTGCGCGCCGCGCAAGAGGTGCACATGGCAAGTGACGGTCAGTTTGATTTGACGGTCGGGCCGCTTATCGAGCTTTGGGGTTTTGGAAAAAAGGGTGCTGATAGCGAGATCCCTTCGGATGCTGAAATTGCCGCGACTTTGGACCTCATCGGACAAACCTCTTCGGTGAAACTAGACGGCGGAAAACTGCTTAAACTCAAGCCTGAGGCTGAAATGTACCTCGCCGCAATTGGTAAGGGCTTTGGTGTCGACCAGCTCGGAGCGACACTTGAGAGCTTTGGAATCACAAATTACATGGTTGAAATTGGCGGAGACCTGCTCGCCAAAGGCAATAACCCCGACGGTGTGCCTTGGAATATCGCCATAGAAACACCTGATTCGTCTAAAGTCGAGATCATGAGCGTTGTACGGATTTCGGACTATGGCATGGCTACCTCAGGTGACTATCGGAACTACTTTGAAGAAGATGGTGTGCGCTATTCCCACATTATCGACTCTAAAACCGGGCGCCCCGTGGCACATACAACTGCATCAGTCACAGTGCTGACAGACAATGCAATGATGGCAGACGCTTGGGCGACTGCGCTCTTGGTTGTTGGTCGCGAACGCGGTCTGGAAATCGCTGAGGAGCAAGGTCTTGCAGCATATTTCATCGAACGGGATACAAGCCAAGAAGAATTGAGCTTTATTTCGACCCCATCTGCCGGCTTTATTGCGTTGAAATCTAGCTAAGGAGGCATCAGGCCTTGGAAACTTTCGTGTTCGCATTTGTGCTTTTGCTGCTGGTCATTCTCGGAATGTCTGTTGGTGTGATGTTCCGCGGTAAAACCATCAAAGGATCTTGTGGTGGCCTCAATGCAGTTGAGGGATCTGATAAATGCCTAATCTGCAAAAAAGATGTCGATCCCGACAGCCCGTTGCGTGATCGCATTCATTGTAAGCGCGCCCGTAAAATGGTCGCAGAAATGAACGCGGAAAACGCCCCTACCTAACACAATCTACAAGTACCTTGGGCCGCTGATTCTACAGCGGCCTTTGTTTTAGCTGTAGCCCATTGGCACAAGTGCCAAAAAGATCAAACAACCACCCGCAATCAGTCCGGACAGCCAGAGCTGCCAATTCGGCCCTTCATCTTTCCACACTTTTCTGAATCGATGCCCTGCTAGGCACGCAAGAATAAAGAGTGGGGTCGCCACAGCAGGCGTAAGTGTAAATTCCGACAAAAGAAAAATCCCAAAAGGTTGAGTTTGGCGATAGGCTGAAGACATACTTACTGTCTTTCCTGCACGCAAGGAGCCGTCAAATGCCAACGTCTTATCAAGCCCCAAACCGCCAATCAGATGAAAAAAACCGCACAGTTAGCCAATCGACAACATCCAATGTCGCGTCGGAAGTTGTTTATGTGCAGCGGGTGATTGAGCAAAAAGGCGGCGATGTATATGCTATCCGCCCTCAAGACACTCTGGGTGAGGCTGTCAAGATTTTGCGTGACCGTCGGATCGGGGCCTTGGTGGTGACGGATGCCACTGGTGCGCTACAAGGCATCCTGTCAGAGCGTGACATTGTACGAAAACTGGCAGACACACCCGGTCAAACTTTGCCTCAAAAGGTAGAAGATGTGATGACCTCTCAGGTGCAAACCTGCACTCCGCAAGAGCCGCTTGTGTCGGTGTTGCGCCGCATGACCGAGGGACGGTTCCGCCATATGCCGGTTTTGGATGATACCGGATTGGTCGGAATGGTAACGATCGGGGATATGGTGAATTTCAGGCTAAACCAGCTTGAGCATGAAGCGCTTCAGCTGAAACAGTTGATTGTCGGTTGAGGTTAACGTTATGAGACATCGGTTTGGGGTGGCTATCGTGCCTCCCCTGACCTGTACTATGTAATTTCTCTCGGCAGATTAGCGGACGACAAATTCCGCATGTAGCGCCCCAGCGGCCTTGATGCTTTTTAAGATGTCGATCATGTCGCGTGGTGATACGCCAAGAGCGTTCAAGCCCGCTATCACGTCACTAAGCGAAGTGGTCTCCGGAACTTCTGCCAAGCCAATGCCATCTTCTTCGATAATTTCCGCGTCGGTGCGTGGCACGATGACTGTTTCGCCCCGTGCAAACGGATTTGGCTGCACCGCAATCGGAGTTTCCTGAATGCGAAGTGTCAGGTTGCCTTGCGACACAGCAACTCGGGAAATGCGCACTTCATCCCCCATCACAATGGTGCCTGACCTTTGATCAACGACGACACGCGCCTTGCGTTCCGGTTCGACCAAAATGTTTTCGATCTGACCCAGGGCGTGGGCGGGCGAAATTTGTCCTGTTCCGGCGATGTCGAGCTCTACTGTGCCTGGGTCCGTCATCAAAGCCACACGGCGGCCGAAATTATTGTTGATCGCCTGCTCAATCCGTCCAGCAGTGGTGAAGTCCGGTTCTCGCAGCGCGAGGCGCATGCTGGTAAGCGAGGAAAAGTCAAAATCTATTTCCCGTTCGACCCGCGCCCCCGCAGGGATCATTCCGGAGGTTGGAACACCCTGTGTGACGCTACCTGCTTGTCCCTCGGCCGAGGCACCTCCGGCAATTACAGTCCCTTGTGCGACGGCGTATATGTCGCCATCAGCCGCGTTAAGCGGTGTCATAACCAATGTTCCGCCAAGCAGGCTTTTAGCATCCCCTATGGCGGAAACAGTTATGTCGATCTGGCCACCAGCGCGGGCGAAGGGCGGCAAAGTCGCTGTCACAAACACGGCCGCCACGTTTTTAGGCCGCATTTGTTCACCGACAACATTTACGCCAAGTCGCTCCAGAATGTTGGACATGATTTCTTCGGTGAAAGGTGCGTTCCGTAACCCATCGCCCGACCCATTTAACCCCACAACGAGTCCGTATCCGACAAGATCATTTCCGCGCACACCGTCAAATTCAACCAGATCCTTGATCCGAATGGGGCTGGCCGTTGCCAGTGCAGGCAACAAAAGCAAAACACAAAGTGCGCGGAGTAGGGTCACGAGATCAATTACCTCATATAATTCATGAGCGACAGGCTCGAAAGTCGCGCCGTAACTGCATAGATCATTTCTAACTGCGTTTCGGCCTGAGTCAGTTCTCCAGCAATATCGACAGGGTCGACTGAAATGAGATCATTCAATGTTATGCTCAGGCTGGTAGTGCGTGCGGCATTTCGTGTGCCGATATCTTCGATGCGCTGTTCAACAAAACCAACTTCGGCACGAAGGGACGTCAAATCCTGCTGATTAACAAACAGAGACTCGCCTCCTAGCTGCACGAGTTCAGCTTTCTGATCGGAATCGAACCCCAATCCCGGATCATCTGCCAGAGCTGCGATCGCGACGTCTCGCATGATTTGGCGCAGAACCATGTCATCTGCACGTGTTCCAAAGCTGGCCTTTTCGGTTTCGGAAAGTTGGAAATCTGCCATGTCGTTCGCGGAACCCGAATAGCCGTTCGTTTCAAAGCCACCGCCTGGAGACATAAACCAATCGTCAACAATTGCGGCGACATCCGCTGGAGTCGCCGCGCCGGCTACGGCAGCGGACAGTTCGGCCATCATATCGCTTGCGCTTGCAAGAGCACCGCTTCCTGTGTCAGCCCCAGCAAAAACTGAACTTCCAGCTACCCGTGTATTCAAGAATCCGACGATTGCTTCAAATGCTTCCTGAGATTGGTAGATGACGTTGTCCAAGGGAGCATCGAGTGACCCAGAAGAGAGTCCTAAGATCGAGTTGGACAAATCCTCGGTAATGCTTTGAATCATTTCCAGAGAGTACTGAGCAGTTTCGGTAATAAGCGAGGCCTTGGCATTTGCAGCCTCGTAACTCTTCAGCACGGTCAACTGCCGCTCCACGTCCGAGAGAAGCGTAAAGTCTCCGCGCACGGCTTTGGATACATCCGAGGTTGTGCCTGTTGCCAGTTCTAGGGCCAGTCGGTTCAAATTGGTTTTGACGTTGTTTGTCTGACGCGACAACATCATGTGTTGAGCCAAATCGCCAAAGTGCGTTGTGGTCATGACTTAGATCCTCAGCAAAGTTTGCATCATTTCATCAACCGCGGAAATCACGCGGGCGTTGGCAGCATAGGCTTGCTCCACAAGCAAAAGCTGCTGCATTTCATAATCACTGTCTACTCCGTCCGCCGCCAACATTTCGGCGAGATTTGCCTGCTGTGTGGCGGCAAAGCTTAGAGCCTCGTCACTTCGCACGCGCTGGGTGCTCA
Organism: Rhodobacteraceae bacterium Alg231-30; assembly: GCA_900143615.1. Taxonomy (GTDB): domain Bacteria; phylum Pseudomonadota; class Alphaproteobacteria; order Rhodobacterales; family Rhodobacteraceae; genus Shimia. The sequence goes on along the minus strand of FREU01000002.1, from coordinate 775,389 downwards.
TGTTTGACATAAACTGGCTGGTCAACTCGGATGCAGACATTGCAGAGGTCCCAAGTATTCCGGATGAATTGACGATCGGCTCACGCAGTGCGTCTACTAAACCATTCAATAGGCTAGCATCGCCTTCTTCACCGGGCGCTGTGGCTCCCAGTCCGTCGCGAATGCGCCAAACTTCATTGGCACCATTTGGGTCAACCAGCTCGTTCAGCGCGATCCGTCCGGCCAAACCAACTTCGTCGCCGTCAATAAAGAACCCGCCCCCGTCCGTGAACAGGCCTGCATCACCGGCGCCCAATGTTGGGTCAACCGCATCGCCTTGAAAGCGCAAAATGAAGTCTCGCGCCACTTCGTCGAGCTGTGCTTGTGCCTCGATAGCCTGTTCATCTCGGATCGCGAACTGAGCACCCAGAGCACCACCACTCAACGCACCATTTGATGAATCCGTGCGAACCGGAATGCCGTTGATCGTAAGACCGGAAAGCTGCCCGTTGTCCTGAGTCATATAGGGTGTAATCGTAGAGGTCTGCGAGAACTCGATTTCGGCGGCCTTGCCATCCAGCAGCAAAGCGCCGCTGGTCGAATAGAGTGCGATCCCGCCATTAGGACGATCGACTGTACGCACCGGAACCAACGCTGAAATTTCATCCACAGCGGCTTGACGAGCATCCAGCAATGACGAGGTGTCCAGCCCCTGACTTTGAGCTGACGCAATCTTGGCATTCAAGTCTTCGGTCTGCTGAAGTAGTTCGTTCATGCGATCAACCATGGTCGCGATATTTCGATCAGCTTCCGAGCGCATGCTTTGTATGCTGCTTGATGCATCGTTTAGAGCTTTGACAAACTGGGAGGCATCGTTGGCAATTGAGCTGAGATGCGTTGTGCTGTTGGGCGATCCCGCTGCTGCAACGAGACTTGCCTCGAAACTTGCCATTAACCCAGTGAGGCTTGTTGTTTGGTCGGGTGTCCCCAGAACGGATTCTAGTCGCGTGTAAAAGCCGTTTTTTACCATGGCGTTACCCAACTCGGCATCTGCCAAACGGGCCTCGGACAATAGGACTGGATTGACGTGTCGCACAATGCCATCCACCCGCACACCGCCGTGCGAGTATTGACTGGTGCCCGACAATGCCAGACTGCGACGGGCATAACCCGTTGTCATGGCATTTGCGAGGTTGGTTGACACCACCTGTGCTGAGCGCGCCGCGGCATTCAGGCCGCCCATAGCGTTGGACATAGCACCTGTAAGGCTCATGTTTTATCCTTTCCGGCTGAAGGCCGCGACGCGTTTTATCAACGCTTGATATTGGTGGTTTCCTGAAGCATCTCGTCCACGGTCTGAATGACTTTGGCGCTTGAGCTATAGGCGCGTTGGGTTTGGATAAGATCGGTCAACTCAGTTGCAACATCGGTTGCCGATTCCTGCAGGGCATAGCCCACCAACTCTCCGGTTGGTCCAGTGCCCGCATCCCACAAGAAGAACGAGCCGCTTTCATTGGATGGCATGTAAACTTGGCCATCCATCGCGATCATCCCGTTTGGGTTTGGCATATCGACGAGCGGTACCTGATAGATTTTCCGTGACGTGCCGTTGTCATAGTACGCATGTACAAAACCATTTGCGTCAACTTCGACCCCGACCATGCTGCCAACAGCGGCGCCATCTTTGGTAATCTGCTGTGGAGCAAATGTGTCAGACAGCTGTGTCAAACTTGATCCCGCTCCCGGCATCCCGATGTCTAACTCCATAGGCCCGCCATCGACTTCCATCATAATTTTCCCGGTTAGAGGGTCATATGTTGCAGGAGGGGTTGTCGGGCTGCTCAGAAACGTGACCGATTCAAGGCTTCCGCCGTCGGTTCGGTCATCCAAGAACGTCAGTGTGAATTCGGCAATCGGGTTCACGGCAGAGGCGGAATCCGAAATAGACATGGTCCATTCATTGTCATTCACACCTGTGGGCGTGAATTCAATGTCGAGCGATTCACTGCTTCCCAAATTCCCGAAGTATTCCACTGAAAGGAATTCGGGATCCCCTGGCGCTCCGGCGACCGCAGATGTTGCAGGTAGGTTTGCGCCAAGTGTGATGAGCGTCGTTGGAGAGCCGGACATTTTATTGAAGTCTAGCTGAACGGGTTTAAGGTCTGTGTTGGAATCCCGTGAGTAATTCGGAATAGTGCCGTCGGCATTGGCGGGCCAGCCCATCAAAACGTGACCTGCTGGGGACACCAGATAGCCATCAGCATTGGGGCGGAAAGAGCCAGTTGATGCCAGCATCATCTGAGGCGTTGTTGCGCCGCCGTAAACTTCGGTCATGGAGGAAACTGGGAAGAACCCACCACCACCGACAGCAAGGTCAGTCGAGTTTGACGTTGGGATCAACGGTCCTTGTTCGGTGATCAGGCGTTGTGTCGTGGCCATCACGCCGCCAGCGGAATATCCGCCACCTGACGAGCTCGTCACCATCGAGTGGAAATCCGATTGCACCCGGCGATAGCCGATTGTGCCAGAGTTCGCGATATTGTCCGAGATTGCGGCGAGGCGGGTAGCATTGGCGGTTAGCCCTGCGACGCCCGCGTTCAGCGAGGATGAAAGAGTCATGGTACGCCTTTCTGCTGTATCAACTGTTTCACTTAAACGGATACGGTGGAGCAGCTTAACAGCGGACTAACGAATAAAATCTTTCCCAATTAGAGCAGCGACTTGCCGTCGTTTTAGCGGCGATCACTTCGTAAAAGGATCACTTCGATCCGATTATTGCGCATATCCCGCGGGTTGGCGGAAACCTTGTCCCTATCTGAATGACCAGTGACCCGCACAATCCGAGTGGGCTCGATTCCCTGTGTTTCCAACATGCGGCGCGTCGTATTTGCGCGGTCCGAGGACAAAGTCCACCCAATGGGGTCACGAACGACGGATAGTTCCGAACGTAAATGCGCTTCGACTGAAATTTGGTTTGTGACCAAGTTTGCCGCTCGCGTCACTGCGCGAACAAGATCCGCCATGATTCGATACGGTGCGTCCTTGCCCTCTACAAATAGGGGCGTCTGTTCTGACGCAAATAACTCAATGACCAATCCGCGGTCGGTTAGTTTTGTCACGACATGCTTGCGCAGATTGTCATCTAAAAAGCTTTCGCCACCGCCGCCGACCAGCATGTCTTGGATTTCCGACAGCCGAGCCTGTTCTTTATCATTGGGCAAACCAACCCCAGTGAGATCTGTCGGCAAACCCCCTTCGCCAAGTTTTGCCAATACCTCTTCACTGTGGAGGCTTGAGCCACCCATTAATCCGTCACCGCCGCCTGACATTCTATTCAATGCAATTGTCGGGCTAAAATAGTCGGCAATCCCCTGACGCTGTTGCTCAGTTGTCGAATTTAGCAGCCACATCATTAGGAAAAAGGCCATCATGGCCGTTACAAAGTCGGCATAAGCAACTTTCCATGCACCACCATGATGCGGTGCGTTGCCCTTAACCTTCACTTTTTTCCGTCTGATGACGACTGGCGCATCGTTGATTGACATCACCATGGTTCACCACCTGTTTCTCTCACTTCAAACAGGACTACAATCTAGGCGTTACTTGGGCCTTAATGTATTGAATTTTATGAAACTTATTTAACGGCAGGTTGCGACAGTTCGCTACTCAGCAACCTCATGAATTCACCACGTTCAAGATTGGCCGGCAATGGCGGTAAGATGCGTACATGAATAGTGCCGGGATACTTGAGCAACGAGCCGTAAGGCCAGCATTTTCCCGAGTTCAACAAGACGGGCACCACAGGAACGCGGCATAGTTGGTAGATCACGCCGACGCCAGCTTGAAGATTTGCCGCTTCGGATATTCGTCTGGTGCCGCTGGGAAATATGAGCAGTTTGCGCCCTTGTTTTATTATTGCCTGACCTTGGCGAAACCCGTCTCTCATGGCGTCCCCAGAGCCGTTTTTATCAACCGGTATATGGCCCATTTTTCGCGTGAGCGGCCCTACCAGCGGGTAGGAGAAGATCTCTTTCTTCGCGAACATCGCCGGACGGTCCAGCAGAATATTGAAGTAGATGGTTTCCCAGGAAGATTCGTGTTGCGAAGCAATCAAGAACGCGCCGCGCGGAAGGTTCTCACGTCCTTCCAGTTGATAAGTGATGCCCGCGGTGTACTTTAAAATCAGCAATTGCAGGCGAAGGTAACAATCTAAAATTCGAGCCAGAGTGTTTCCAGGTAGCCAAACTGCGGGCCACAACAATAGAAAAGGAAGCGCAGTCAAAGCCGAGGCTCCGTAGAAGCACAGGCTTCGTACATAGACTAAAAAAGATGCACGTGGGCGCATGTTTGGCGTACCCGAAAGGAAATGTTGCTTTGTCATACCTTTGTGCGGCACCGCTGCAAAGTGTGCTTTTGCAAGGGTGCAAAAAATGGTTGCGACGACCTATGGTCAGGGGACACACCTTAGGCTAGTCTGATGGAAAAGTGGGGCTTTGCCCCATGAAGAGCGCGCAGTATTTAGTATGATCCAAAAGGTCTATTTGGCATGAAGTTGCGGACACTTTTGCCCCATCGAACGGTAGTGGCGAAGCTGCTTTTTACGCTGATGAGCTTATGGTTTGTTCCGCAGTCTGTTTCGGCTTTTGAAATCCAGCTCGTAACCCCCGGGGCAGAGGACGATCTGCGCAAACGGATATTTGCGTCTTCCTTAATTTACGCTGCAAAAAATGATGGTACGACCGACGGACAAGATATCATTGCAGCGGCTCAATCTGACTATCGGCGCCTCATTGGTGTGCTTTATTCGCAAGGGTATTTTGGCCCCTCCATCAAAATTAGTGTTGATGGCCAAGAGGCTTCTGAAATCTCGCCTTTTGCCAATATCGCATCGGTGTCGCTCATTTCCATGACAGTTGTCACGGGCCCAAAGTTTAACTTTGGTAAAACAGATCTGGCCCCTTTGGCGCCCGACACTGAATTACCCGAAGGCTTTGCACCTGAGAAAGAAGCGCGTGTTTCTGTCATAGAAGGTGCGGCAAGCGCCGGTGTGGCGGGGTGGCGTGACGTTGGTCACGCCAAGGCAAACGTATCCGGACAATCCATTACAGCGGATCATCGTAATCAAAAGCTGGATGTCGATGTTGATTTAGATCCCGGCCCTCAAGCCACCTTTGGTGAGCTGGTCTATAAAGGTAAATCGGCGGTGCGCGAGGAACGTATTCGCAAAATTGCAGACCTTCCTGCAGGCCAGACGTTTGATCCGGAAACTGCAAAGCAAGTCGCGACACGTTTGCGTCGGACAGGTACGTTCCGATCCGTTGATTTGCGTGAAGCAGATGAGCTGGGTGCGGATGACAGTCTTGATATGGAGTTAACCGTTGTAGATGATTTGAAACGCCGGATCGGTTTTGGCGCTGAGTTTGAAAGCCGCGACGGTATCAGCTTGTCGTCGTATTGGTTGCACCGGAACTTGTTTGGTGGTGCAGAAAGCTTGCGGTTCGACGCTTCCATCGAGAACATCGGGGCGCAAAATGGCGGAACTGACTATCGCGTAGGCGTTCTATATACCCGCCCTGCAACTCTGCGTTCGGACACTGACCTGACTTTTGGGTTTGAACTCAAACAAGAGGATGAACCACTTTATTTTATCAAGCAGGTAGCGTCTCAGATTGCTTTAAAACGGTATGTGTCCGAGCGGTTCGAAGTCAGTGTGGGGTTGGGATTTCAAATCTCGGAAGTCGACGACAATTTCGGTGAAAGGGATTTCTCCGTTTACGGCATTCCCATTCGTGCAAAATTGGATGAGCGCGATGATATTCTTGACCCTACGCGTGGGTATTATTGGGCTTTGGATGCATCGCCGTATCTTGGATATTCAGACGCTGAAAACGGCTTGTACCTATATAGCGATTTACGTGGATATCGAGGTATTGGCGCCAACAACAATGTTGTGGCGGCAGGTCGGCTGCAACTTGGTTCAATCATTGGTCCGTCTCTCGACACGACGCCCCCCGACTTACTGTTTTTCTCCGGCGGCGGTGACACCGTGCGTGGGCAACCCTATCAGTCCAATTTTGTCACGGTGAATGGCATCGAGAGCGGTGGCCTTTCCTTTGTTGGCCTGTCTGGGGAAATGCGTGTTAAGGTGACCCGCCAAATCTCGACCGTTGCCTTCTATGATGCTGGATTTGTGGGCGAGACTTCGGACTTCACTGGAGAAGGTAACTGGCATGCGGGCGCTGGCCTTGGTGTGCGCTACAATACTGGGTTCGGGCCGTTGCGTGTGGATCTGGCAATGCCAGTATCTGGCGAAACGGATGGCGGGCTTCAGCTTTATATCGGTATTGGGCACGCTTTCTGATGCGCTGGTTTATTTCCATAGCTCTGATTGTGTTGCCTTGCTTTGTTTGGGCTCAGGAAGAAGCATCCGACGAAGACAAAGGCATGCTCACGAATTTTATTGAGTCATCGCTCTCTGGCGCTGGGCGCAGTGTTGAGGTCAACGGGCTGCGCGGCGCGATAAGCTCAGAGGCAACGATAGATGAAATTCTGATTTCAGATGACGATGGCCTATGGCTCACGCTTAAAGGGGTCACCCTGAATTGGAACCGCCTCGCTGTTTTGCGCGGCAACATTAACGTCAACGAACTCTCGGCTGATTTGATTTCACTGTCCCGCCTTCCGGGCACAGACCCAAAAGCAACAACAGCGGAGACATCGCCGTTTGCACTGCCTGAGTTGCCCGTCAGTATCAACATCCAGAAACTGCAAGCAGACCGTATAGAACTAGGCGCGCCGATATTGGGCGAAGAGATTGTCATGTCGCTGACAACGCGGTTGGTGCTTGAGGGGGGAATTGGCGAAACCCTTTTGGACGCAACCCGTCTGGAAGGTCCTGCTGGTAAGTTTCGCATTGATGCTGCGTTTTCCAATGAGACGCGCCAGTTGCGGATAGACCTTGATGCGCATGAGGACGCGGGGGGGATCATAGTTACCCTCACAAAAATGCCCGGCGCGCCTGAGCTTGGACTGACGGTTCTTGGCGAAGGTCCATTGGATGATTTTACTGCCGATCTGCGTATGACAAGTGCAGGGCAGGAACGTTTGGCGGGTCAGGTCGAGTTGGCCACCAACAGCAGCGACGACCCTGAGGAGGGCGCGACGCGGACAATACGGGCTGATATCTCCGGCGATATGGCGCCGATTTTTGCGCCCGAATACCAAGAGTTTTTTGGGCAGAGCATTGCCTTGAAAACACTGGCGCATCTTTACCCCGATGGCCGCAAAAGTGTCGACACATTGTCGCTGCAATCCGCGGCGCTGGATCTTCAGGGAACGTTGGAATTATCTGCGGGCGGACTTCCGACCAGATTTGATTTGGACCTCCTGCTCGCGGCTCAGGATGGAGACCCTATCCTATTGCCAGTGAGTGGTGGCCAGACTTTCGTGCAAAATGCTGAACTGGCTGCGATGTTTGACGCAGATGACGGTGATCGCTGGACGCTTGCGGGCACAATAGACGGGCTTAAAACTCAAGATATCTCTCTTGGCGGTCTCGATCTGGATGGATCAGGCATAATTAGTGAAAGAGGTGTGCCTCGTGTTTCTGCTGCTTTAAAGCTGGGTATGACTGGCTTGCAGCTTGAGGATGCCGCGCTCAGCCAAGCAGTCGGAAAAGACGCACAAATGACTGCAGACCTGTTTTGGGAGCAGGGTCAGGACCTGGAAATAAGCTCATATGAACTTTCCACCGAAGGCATGTTGGCGAGAGGATCTGCATATTTCTCCGGACTGGAAAGTGATTTGGCTGTTGGCGGACGGAGCCAATTTCTAGTGGCTGATATCGCGCGCTTTTCGGGCTTGGCAAAACGGGACCTTGGGGGACAGTTGACGGCTCAGGTCGCGGGGCACTATGCGACATTGACGGGAGCCTTTAACGTCGATTTGACAGGAACCGGCCGCGATTTGTCAGTGTCGGACCCACGGGTTGATGAACTTGCCTCTGGCGAGGTGGTTCTGGCCATTGCCGCTGAGCGTGATGGGGGCGGGCTGACGATCCACAATGTCGAACTTCGGGGCAATGGCGTGGACGTCGCCGCACAAGGATTGCTGGCAAGTGAAGACAGTGACCTAAGTTTTTCTGCAGATATTGCTCAAGTGGAACGGCTCATCGAGTCTGTTTCAGGGCCCATTTCGATCACCGGGAGAGGCCACCAAACAGGGGCGGATTGGCTTGTCGATGTCGAAGGGTCTGGCCCCGCCGGGGTCGAAGGTCAAATACATGCAGAATTGCCTGATGGCCGCGAAGGAAGCGTCAAGGCTGACCTTATTGTACGAGAAGTTGAACGCTTTCTACCTGCTCTCCCCGGAGAAGCGCGCGTCAAAGCCGCCGCTGAACAGAGCGGTGACCTCTGGCAAGTGGCATTGGATGCATCAGGGCCGTTTCAAAGCAGTGCAACTGGCCGAGGGACACTTGACCCGCAGGGCAATCAAAACGACGTACAACTATCAGGCTCGGTGCCTTTAGCGGCGCTAAATCGCATGCTTCAGCCCAATTCTATTCAGGGAATGGCCAACTACGATCTGAGCCTGCAAGGCGCACCCTCCCTTGAGGCCCTATCTGGCAATGTGACCCTTGCAGGGGTTCGTTTTGCGGTGCCATCGGCTCGCGTCGCGCTTGAAGACATTAATGGCACGATTGGGCTAGACAACAGCTCTGCCGCGATTGCGGTGAGCAGCACATATTCTGGCGGTGGTCAGATTAGCGTTAACGGGTCTCTGAGCTTGCTTCCTCCGTTTCAGGCTAATCTGCCCGTGCAGATTTCCAACTTGCGCCATAGAGAGGGCAAGCTTTTGGAGACCTCTTTGAACGGCACAGTCACCTTATCGGGACCTCTGACTGGGGGTGGGCTGATCTCGGGTGGTATAGATTTGGGTCAAACGGACATTCGGATTTCGTCTTCTGCGCTTGGTGGTGGTGGAGCCATTCCGGAAATTCGCCACGTTGGCGAAACCTCGGCTGGTTTTGCAACGCGGTCTCGCGCGGGACTTATCGTGGATGAGGACGCTTCTACATCCAGCAGTCGCCCTTTTAACCTAGACCTCGCCATTCGAGTCGCCGAACGTATTTCGGTGCGCGGTCTCGGCCTAAATGCAGATTTTGACGGTGGTATTTCGTTACAGGGAAATACCAACAACATTATTACCAGCGGCGAGCTTGATCTCATTCGCGGCCGTATGGCGTTTCTGTCCAAAAACTTTGAACTAGACGAAGGTCGTGTCAAACTCGAAGGCGATTTTGTCCCGACAATGCGTGTCCAAGCGACATCTGAACAGCCTAATGCCACCATTCGACTTATTCTGGACGGCCGACTGGATTCGCCAGAAATCATTCTAGAGTCAGATCCGGAATTGCCCGAGGATGAAGTGCTGTCCCAATTGTTGTTTGGACGTGACTTATCCAGCATTTCACCACTTCAAGCTGCGCAACTTGCCGGGGCCCTGGCGACATTGTCTGGGCAAGGTCCTGCGGTGGGCGGCGGACTCGCGAGCAGCACGGGTCTTGACGATTTATCTTTGACATTTGACGAGGATGGCACGCCTGGAGTGCGCGCAGGCGCATACATTAATGAAAGCCTGTATTCTGAAGTCGAAGTGGACAGCTCAGGCAAAAGCTCAATCAGCCTGAACTTCGACGTAAATGATAAGGTAAAGCTCAAAGGCAAAGTCGATAATGAAAACGAAAGCGGTATAGGGATTTTCTACCAGCGGGATTATTAAGGGAACTTAGTGCCCAGTTGTTGTGAATTGAGTTAGAGACTGAAGTCTAAGTGACTGAGGTGATTGCAGTGAATCCGCTGATGATGTGCTCTGAAATCCGATGATGGAATGCGTTTCATTTGGCTTGCCATGTTGTTTTGTGAATTCTATAAAACCTGTCCTATGCCTCAATAGCTCAGCTGGTAGAGCAGGTCCTTCGTAAGGACAAGGTCGGGGGTTCGAGTCCCTCTTGAGGCACCACTAGCAACGCTAGACAGACTTATTTCATTGTTTAATTGTCCTTTTATCCGATGTCCCGAGCCAATCGGTGGGACAATCGAATGGCGATCACGATGAAACTGAAGTACATCAAAGAGCTTCCCAATGGGCGGATGAGATTCCATCGCGCATGGCCCAAGGAGCCGAGGGAACATTTTGACGCTGCCTTCATGTCAACCTATTGCCGCCTCACTGGCGCGGCGTTGAGGAGGTGGCAGGAAGATCACGTTAAGGACTGGGAACGTCGCGTTGCCATCACGCGAGAGGATTCGCAATTTAAAGCTAGATCAAATCCACATACGCCAATGCCCATCGCTACAACGCTTGGCTAAATTTTTAGGTGCCGACGCAAAAGCCGTGCAGACGTTGGTACTCTCAGCAACTTGATAAATTGCGGTGAATGCCATTTGCTCAGCACACCTATTGCGCAGGAAGAACGGCTTTCTGCACGGCCTCGTCCCACCCGAGATAATACGCACCATCAACTTCAATCACAGGACGCGCCATCAACTTTGGCTTAGCCGCAAGTTGGTCCTCAGCTTCCGAGTGTTTCAACCAATCGCTCAATCCCCGCCAGTCGTTTGTCGTTCTATCTACTAAGCGATCCCCAAATTCAGCAATCAATCCTGCAAGCTCTGTTTCGCTCAAGGGAGTTGCGCGTACGTCTCTGAATTCGAATTCCAGGCCCGCAGCCTCCAGTGCCTTGAGGGCTTTTTTGCAAATTGGGCAAGTGCTAAGTCCATAGACGAACATGGCGAATTCTCCTTAGGTTTGAGCGCGGTAAACTCCGACATAAAGCTTGCCAGCACAAGAGGAACAATTGCTGACAACGTGCCAATTTCTTCACAGTCTCGATGGTGCGTAGATAAAAACTGGAATCGGGTCACCTAAAAACCAAACTCTCGGGCGAGCAGACCTAGCGCGAAGGTTGAGACCGGCGGATTAGAAATATCCTCGGACCAAGCTTCCAGCGACGAGGCTCCAACCGTCTGCGATCACAAAGAAACTCAATTTGAAGGGCAATGACACGATTGCGGGTGGCACCATCATCATCCCCATCGACATCAAAATTGCTGCCACAACCAAATCGATGATCAGGAAAGGAAGGAAGATCAAGAAACCGATTTGAAACGCGCGTGCGATCTCAGAGAGCATAAAGCTGGGCACAAGGATTGATAACGGGGCATCTGGACCGGGAACTTCGGCTGCTGCATCGGGTCGCAGAGACGCCATAGCTTCAAATGTTTCCGGATTTAGGCGCGCTGCCATGAAAATACGGAACGGCTCGAGCGTTCTCACAATAGCCGTTTCCGCATCGATCACTTCATTCATCAAAGGGGTGATGCCCTCGGTCCAGGCGCGATCGAAAACCGGTTCCATGACAAAATAGGTTAGAAACAGTGCCAGCGAAACGATCAGCATATTGGGAGGAGATTGCTGCAACCCCAAAGCCTGACGCAAAATCGAGAGCACTGTTACGATAAATGGGAAGCAGGTCACCATTATCGCAATGCCGGGCGCAAGGCTCAGAACCGTCAGTAGTAAAAATATCTGGATTGTACGCGCCGAGAGCGCCCCGCCATCGCCCAGAGACAGGGTGAGGTCCTGCGCCAAGGCCGGACTTGTTTGCAAAAACACAAACAAGCCCGCGAAGCCGCAGAACCACAATATATTTTTAGACATTAGAGACCGTTCTGGAATTCTGCGACTTCAGTCAAACGCACGGCGAGCTGGCCCGATTGAGCGCCTTCAAGCTCTTCCAATTCGCCACGGGCGATCAGGCGGTCTCCGACAAATAGCTCCACCGGATCGTCGACGCGTTTGTCCAAAGCCAGTACGGAATTTTCGCCCAAGTTCAGCAACTCACCAATCAGGGGCCGCGCCTTGCCGACGGAAATTGTAATCTCAACCGGAACCGATGTGAACGGGCTGTTGAAGTCGGTTTTAAAGGTAGAATCAGCCATTCTTGGCCTCCCTTAGTGTTTCATGTGAGAATCCGGAAAATGCTTTCTGAACGCCTTTAACCAAAGCATCCAGATCAAGCTGACGTTCGCGTTGTCCGAATTGAAAGCGAACTTGCCCAGACGACATTTTGGCATCACGAACGATATCGATGGGGAAGTTGACGTCATCTGGCATGATGTCAGAAAGCGCCTGATAGTCATCGGATGACGTCATGATGATGACAGGAGTGTCTGCGTTTTCCTCAATGATTTCGCGCAATTGTTCTACCACTAAGTCACCCATCGATTGACGAGACACTTCCGGGAGGACAATTTTAACGGCCTCTTCCACCACAGGTGCGATTTCTGCGACCATCGCATCGCGCGCTTCAAAATAGGTAAAACCGAGATCGGACAGGTTGCGAGCGAAATCCGCGGACACGTTGGAACGCTCTTCAGATTTTGCGACGATGGCATCGTCCCATCCCGCTTTATACCCCTGTTCAAAACTGTCCAGCAACTCTGCTTCGCCCGGAGTGCCGTCCGCAGACGAGGTTTCCTGGATTTCTGTAAGACGCCCAAAATCTTCTAGAAGATGCGCGATTGTCATCAGGCTTTCTCCTCGCCGTCATCTAGCCAACTGCGCAGAATTTCCACGGTTTCTTGTTGGCGATCATTGATCATCGAACGTAGCCGTTCCACCGCGTCGGACTGGGTCATCAAGTGCGCCGGAAGCGGCAAATCTTCAGGCGCATCGCCTTCTGGTGCAGGAAGTGCATCCGGGTCGATTTCCCCCATCAACGATGCGGTTGGGTCAACACCACCTCCAGCGACGTCAGGACCAGAGATTTGAGCGGCTTCGGGCAGCGCGTTAAGGTCTTTGCTACGCATGAGCAGAGGGCGAATGACAAACACTCCAAGGATCACGGCGACAATCGCTAGTACAGCCATTTGAACCAAAGACATTGCGTCCCATTCGACTTGATTAAAGAAGCTCGATTCCGCGCTTGTCCCTAACGGCACAACAGGCAGGAAGTTCATTGATTTTAAAGTGATGACGTCACCACGAGCCTCATCAAAGCCAACGGCCGAGGCTACCAGCTCGTGCATAGCGGCCAATTCCTCTTCCGGGCGCGGTATTAGGATGGCATCTCCTGCCTCGGAAACTCCCGGTGTGCCATTGATCAGGACCGCAACCGAGAGCCGACGGATTGCACCAGGCTCGCGGATCACTTCGCGTTGGGTTTCAGAAACCTCGTAGTTTATGCGCTCTCGGCTTTCGCGATTCTGATTCATGGAACCAGCGCCATCTACCACATCACCGTCTGGCAAGTTGGAGGCAACTGTCACCTGCCCGTTCCCAGAGTTTTGCGAATCAGTACTAAGCTCTTCGGTGTCCACACTAATCGCGACTCGGCTGTCTGGATCAAAAATCCGCTGAGTGATCAATTCGCTTTCAGTCACCGTCTCTAAATTGACTTCGACAACTGCATTTCCTGTGCCGACACGCGCTTCAAGCAAACGCTGCACCGAGGCGCGCATTTGTTCAGCGCGATCTTCCCCGCCTTTGGAGGTTGGCTCGTCTGCAGCTCCGACCAAGCCACCGTTGCCATCAATAATGGCCACATCTTCCGGTGCCAATCCGGCAACTGCCGAGGCCACCAAAAAGCGCAAAGCTTGTGCCTGCTTGGTCGGAATTGCGCCAGAGTTGGATGTAATTGTGACCGAGGCCGAGGATTTGCTATTGCGCTGAAACGGATTGGAACTGGCGTTCGCAATATGGACACGTGCCTGATTTATCAGCGGGCTGCCAACGATAGTTCGGGCCAGCTCACCTTCTTTTGCACGCCAATATGCTGCGTCAAACATTTGCGACGTGGTGCCAAAGCCGGACAATGTATCAAGAAGCTCGTAGCCTTGGGTTGAATTCGCCGGCAGCCCTTCGCTGGCCAGCGTCATACGCAATTCATCGCGGGTGCCTGTGTCTACATAGATCGCGCCACCGCGGACTTCGTATTTTGCTCCATGTTGTTCCAATGCACGAACAACATCACCGGCCGCACCGCTTTCTAAACCACTGTAAAGTAGAGCCATTCCTGGTTTCGTGGCGACGCGTGTCAAAGACAACACGGCCGCGAACACTGCAACAGTGGCCAGAACTACGATGATTTTCTTTCGTAGATCCAAGCTCGCCCAGATACTTAAAATCTGCTGCACGACAATCCTCCGTCATACCGGACCTTCTGCCCGGCTATAACTGCATGTTTCTCTGATCTGACTTAACAATCGGTTAGTTTCTATGCGGCTAAAACAACAGGGACCAAGAATTGGGAACTAGAAATGACCGATACCGCCATCGCATTAGACGATGTTCCGAAAGCGGGCTTGAAATGGCCTTTGATCCTCGGAGTTATTTTGTCTCTCGCCGGTGCAGCGGGAGGATACTATGCAGCCTACTCTGGGCTGATTTTGCCCACCCAAGCTGCCTCAACAAACACGGCCAATCCAGATGGCGTTAAACCGGGGTGGGCAAATGTGGCCTATGTTCCGGTTGAACCCATTATTATTTCTCTTCCCGCAACGAGTTCGGCAAAGCATCTCAGGTTCAGCGCCCAGCTTGAGGTTGCAGCGCAACATCAAGCTGAAGTGATTCGAATTCTTCCGCGCGTTGTCGACGTATTGAATAGCTACCTTCGTGCTTTGGAGCCCTCAGACATTGAGGCACCGGACGCGTTGATTCATATGCGCGCGCAAATGCTGCGCCGCATCCAAATTGTGACCGGCAAGGAACGGGTCAAAGACCTGCTTGTCATGGAATTCGTGTTGAACTGAGGAAGACGAAATGGACTTTATCGCGGATGTATTGCTGGTTGCGGGTGCTTTAGGAGCAGGCGTGTACTGCTTTGTTCTGGCTCGACGTCTGGCCCGTTTCAACGATCTTGAGAGCGGCGTGGGCGGTGCAGTTGCTGTTCTTTCTGCCCAAGTGGACGATTTGACGCGGACTTTGCAGGCGGCGCAAAAAACGGCCAGCAACTCCACTGACTCTTTAGGAGAGTTGACAGGGCGCGCCGAGGATGTCGCCAAGCGGTTGGAGCTAATGGTTGCCTCCATGCATGATTTGCCCGACGCAACGAAATCCACAGAATCATCGCAAGAAGACGCGGCAGATACTGTGTTTGTGCGCCGCGCCTTTGATGCGGAGAAAGCATCATGAAACAAACCACCAAACCATTAACACGAACAGGTCGTCGACGCCCCGGAAAGGGCAGTCTTTTCCTGATCGCGTCCTTTTTGATTGGATCTGCTGTCCTTAGGGTTGGCGTAGGGGCCGGACAGGCCATGGCGCGAGAAGAGCCATTTCAATTGTCGATGTCACAGGGAGGCGCAAGTGAGCAATCCTGCGCTCCGACTGAAGATTATCGCAGGCTGATGGACGCGTTTGATGCGCGAGAGGACCGCATCAAGCTGCAAGAAAGTGAGATCCGAAACCGCCTTCAAGCGCTATCCGTCGCAGACATTGAAGTTTCGCGAAAGTTGGCAGCACTTGAGGGTGCGGAAACGCGGCTACGCGAAACAATCGCTTTGGCGGAAACCGCTGCCGAGGATGATTTGTCTCGTCTTACAACGGTTTATGAGACAATGAAACCCAAGGAGGCGGCGATACTATTTGAGGAAATGGCTCCTGAATTTGCCGCCGGTTTTGTTGGGCGGATGACGCCTCAGGCGGCGGCTGGCGTGCTGGCGGGTATGACACCCAAAGGGGCTTACGCCATTAGTGTTATTCTCGCAGGTCGAAATGTTGGTGTTCCAACAGAATGACGGTTTCTTAATTTCCCTCCAGACAAGGTAGTCCGGAAGACAGTGCAGGAGGATCCACCGTGATCGGCGTAGTTGGAATTGCTGTTGTTTTCGTAATGGTTTTTGGTGGTTATATCATTTCAGGCGGCAATTTGAGCATTCTTATGAAGGCCATGCCGGTTGAATTTCTTATTATCGGCGGTGCCGGAGTCGGAGCCTTTTTGCTGGCCAACGACATGGCGTCGGTCAAGCATACGCTCAAGGATTTGGGCAAGGTTTTTCGCGGTCCAAAATGGAAACCGCAGGACTACCGCGAGCTATTGTGCCTGCTTTATGAATTGATCCGTTTGGCGCGCCAAAATCCTCTTTCCGTGGAGGAGCATATTGAAAACCCGCAAGAATCTGAAGTTTTTATGCGCTACCCGCGCATTCTTGAAGACTCGGAAGCGGTCGATTTGATTGCGGATACGATGCGCTCGGCTTCGATGAACTATGACGATCCACATCAGGTGGAAGAGGTTCTGGAAAAGCGCATCGAGGCGAGCTTTCAGCGGGCGATGCATCCCAGTCACGCGCTCCAGATCATGGCGGATGGTCTCCCCGCACTAGGCATTGTTGCCGCCGTCTTGGGCGTGATCAAAACGATGGGGTCTATCGATCAACCTCCTGAAATTTTGGGAAAAATGATCGGGTCAGCCTTGGTAGGCACTTTCTTGGGGGTGTTTTTAGCCTATGGTGTTGTCGGGCCGTTTGCAGCAAAATTGAAAGCCGCCACAGAAGAAGATGCGCACTTCTATCAGCTCATTCGCGAAGTTCTGGTCGCCAATTTGCACAACCACGCGACCAGCATTTGTATCGAAGTTGGGCGGCAAAACACACCATCGCACAATCGGCCAGGGTATTCCGAGCTTGAAGATGCGCTTAAAGCGGTGAAAAGAGAAGCAGCATGAAGCGGTCTGTTTTGACAGTGCCATTGGCGGTTCTTGCGACGGCTGCAGCCGCGGATGAAGTGGTGTTTGAATCCGGTGAGCATGGCGAGTTTACTCGGCTTGTTGCACGCCTTCCCAGTTCAGAAACCCAATGGAGTTTGACTGGCGGTGGGGAGCGGTATCGCATCAAGGTTGAAGGCGATGATGTTACGTTTCAAACCGACGCGGTTTTCAATCGGATCGGCAAAGACCGGGTTGCCAATATCGTCAGCGATCCAACCACCGGCGAGTTGGAGCTACAGCTTGCTTGCCGGTGTCGAATCACTACGGCACCTTTCAAACAAAGGTATGTTATCTTTGATATCTTTGACGCTGAGCCCGAAGAGAGCGCGGCGCGCTTGGTTGACCCGAACTTTGCTTTAAACCTGAGCGACAGACAGCATAACGGATCTTTCCGGTTTGCCTTGTCTCAGCCCTATACACCTTTGACACTGGGACCTCGCCCCAAACCGGAAACAGTCACGGAAGAAGTTGCACAACTTCCAATACTTCCGCCCGCACGACCACGGGTGACACCGCCTCCTCAAGCCTTGATTGAGGAAGCCCTAGCGATTGGTGGGTATGTTGAGCGACAGGCTATTGTCGGAGCGATTAGCGGCGAACTATACGAACAGATTGGTCGGGCTGCGACTCAAAATCTGCTAGAGCCGGACTTCCAAGACCTTGCGTTTGGGCCGCGGACATCTTCGGCAAATGAGCAAAATCTAAATGATGTGAGCGCGAAGTTTCAGCATGAAATACTGAATATCTCAACGTACAACGCTGTTGACGAAGCCGGACTTTTGGTTGCCCAGGCCTTAAGCGGAAATGCCAGCTCTGGTCGCTGTTATTCGAGCGAAACGCTGGACATTTCAAGTTGGTCCGACGGAGATCCTTTTGAAGTTCAGCTCGCAAAGCTGCGCAAAACTCTTGCCGGGGAAAAGGGGCCAAATGATCCGGAAGTTTTAGAAGAACTGGCGCAACTTTATATACATTTTACATTCGGGCTTGAAGCCATTCACACGCTTGAGCAATTGCCACGAGACGCAGACACAGCGGTCATCAAGGCCATGGCAGCCTTAGTCGAAGGCGGAAAACTTGGCGCGAACCATCCATTTGTTGGGGCGGGCCACTGTGAGTCAGAAACTGCGTTTTGGGCAGCTCTATCCGGTGAGGTTCTCTTTGGGTCCACCGCAGTTGACGCTGCGCTGAATACAATGAACGGATTGCCGCGTCATCTGCGAGAACACCTTGGCCCACGGCTAAGTCGCAACCTTTTGGCAATGGGGCAAGACGAAGCTGCTGCGTTGGTTTTGAACGCAATTGAACGCACAACTGAGATGCCAAGCCCGCAGTTTGAGATGGCTCAAGCCGCTTTGGAAGCGCACAATGGCGATACGGAAGCTGCCGCAAAGGCTTATGAAAAGCTTGCCAACGACAACACAGCAGTTGCGCCTCTGGCGATGGTTGATTTGATCGACGCGCATGTGGCAGGTGATTTGTCCGTATCTGACGACAATATTGCTTTGGTCGGTGCGTTGGCTGTCGAGCATAAATCGGGGCAATTCGGCCCGGAATTGCGGCGCGCACATGTTTTAGCACGGGTCCAAAATGGTGAGTTTGCCACCGCTTTTGCCTTGCTGGCAGAAGTGGCTGATCGTGACGGTGCAGCATCTGCAATGAACCTTAGAAACCGAGTCGCATCGACATTGGCTGACACAGCAGGTTCTTATGATTTTGTTGAACATCTAACACGCGAGCAATTGACTGATCCTGGTCAAGTGAGCGCTGAAGTCGCTATAAATCTAGCCAACCGTGCTTTTGAGCTTGGGTTTTTGAACGAAGCAAAACAATTGCTGCAGACCACTGATGCATTGGCCTTTCCCCAAGAACGGCGCGTGCTTAAGGCACAGATTGCCCTAGCTGAAAACTTGCCGCGACGAGCAGAAGCCGAGCTTTTGGGCATGACAGGCCCAGAGGTCGATACGTTGCGGGCAACTGCTCGGTCGATGGCGGGGGATCACGTGGCAGCTGCGGAAATTCTGGCCGAACTTGGCGAGTCCGATCAGGCAATGTCAGAGGCGTGGCTTGGCAGTGACTGGCAGGCGCTCAGTGCCTCAGAAGAGGCCGTGTATCGCGATGCGGCGACGTTGTTATCCACAGAAGAGGTCGCGCCAGCGGCGAGCGAAGTTGAGCCGCTCACACCCGGAGTTCTGAGTCGAAATCGCGCGCTTTTGGAAGAAAGTGAGCGCGCGCGCGAAGTGGTGAATGAATTGTTGAAACATCATCAGATTTCCGGGCCTTCCTCTTAGGCCGCTTACCAAATCTAAACGAACGACCAATAGCTTGGGCTCAAACCTGAGCAGAAAGCTATTGGTATGAAAAGACAGAATGTTTCCCGGCGTATGGGGCGCTTGAGAAACGCGGTTCCCAACCGGGCTTTGGCCTGTGTTGTGGCATTGGTCGCGGGTTGGACGGGGGGCATTGCACAGGCATCCCAACCGTCTGGTGCTGAGGTATGCGATCGGGTTGCGCGATTGGCCGCCCACGAAGTTGGTGTGCCGGTTAATGTCATGCTCGCAATCACACGCACGGAAACGGGTCGCACAACAGATGGCGTACTTGCTCCGTGGCCCTGGACTGTGAACATGGAAGGCAAAGGCGTTTGGTTCGATACACGCCTAGAAGCGCAAGCCTATGCTTTAGACCATTTCAAAGAGGGCGCGCGCAGCTTTGATGTCGGGTGTTTTCAGCTGAATTATCGCTGGCACGGCATGCATTTTCGCGACATTGCCCATATGTTTGAACCTATCGAAAACGCGCGTTATGCAGCCGAGTTTCTATCTGAACTTTACGCTGAATCTGGGTCATGGGACTCTGCAGCCGCCGCCTATCATTCCAGAACGCCCGAGTTTGCCGAGAAATACAAAACCCGCTTTCAGCGCATCATAGCTGGCTTGGCAAAAGGCGTTGGAGTTCCAGTTGTGACGGCGGCGGCAGCTGCGGTCGATATTGCGCCGCGCGAAAACAGCTTTCCTTTGCTGCAAAGGGGGTCGCAAACGGCCGTCATGGGATCACTTATGCCTCTCGGCAACAACAGCGCACGCTCGCTGTTTCCAAACGGAGGCTAGGCCGTGTCTGCACAAACACTAAAATCGCTTTTTAGCCCGACGATCCTGCTGGCCTTGGCCCTGATGGCCATCATCGTGATGATGATTTTGCCGGTGCCCGCTTGGGTGCTCGACATCGGGCTCGCGACTTCTTTTGCTTTGGCCATTCTAATTTTCACTGTGACATTGTTCATTGAACGACCATTGGATTTCTCAGCTTTTCCCACGGTTCTGCTGGCAGCCGTTATGTTGCGTCTGTCGCTAAACGTCTCATCCACCAAATTGATCATTGGTCAGGGGCACACGGGTACGAACGCTGCAGGTGACGTGATTGAGGGGTTTGCCAACTTTGTTATGGGTGGCAGCGTATTTCTGGGATTGGTGGTGTTTGGTGTCCTGCTGATCGTCAACTTCCTTGTGATCACCAAGGGCGCCGCACGTATGGCCGAAGTTGGCGCGCGCTTTGCGCTCGACGGCATGCCAGGTAAACAATTGGCAATTGACAGCGATATGTCAGCGGGTGCCATTGATCACGCCGAAGCCAAAGCACGTCGCGAACGCGAACAGCAAGAAACCACCTTTTTTGGCTCGCTGGATGGCGCATCAAAATTTGTCAAAGGCGATGCAATTGCCGGCCTCTTGATCACACTCCTAAACCTCGTGATGGGGTTGATCATGGGGGTTGTGGTCCAAGGCATGCCCATGCGGCAAGCCTTTGAAACTTACGCTATCCTGACAGTCGGTGACGGATTGGTGACCCAAATTCCGGCCGTTATTATCTCAATCGCGTCTGCTCTTTTGTTGGCCCGAGGCGGTGCCACTGGCTCGACTGACCTGACCTTGGTTAAGCAGTTGGGGAAATATCCCGGTGCGCTGGCAACGGTTGCGGTCTTGATGATTTTGTTTGCGTTGGTCCCCGGTCTGCCTTTTGTACCCTTCATCGTTGGCGGTATGGTGTTGGGAGGCGCAGCCTATTACGTGCGCAATGCTGCTATCGACGATGAAGCCGATGTGCCCTTGGTGCCTGATGAGCCACTTGAGCCCTATCGCAAACCCATCGGCGATGTGTTGGATCTTGATGATGTGCACGTCGAATTTGCCGCGGATCTGGTCAATATGGTGTTGGACCCCGGAGCCGGATTGGATGCGCGGATCGCAAATATGCGCACGCATGTTGCCTCAACCTTTGGAATAATCTTGCCGGAAATTCGTCTCACGGATGATCCTTCGCTTCCGTCCGGCATCTATACCATCCGCATTCAAGGGGTCGAACAAGTGCGCGCGCGCCTTGAAGCGGAACGCGTTCTCGCGCTTGTGGCTGACACCTCGGACAGACTGCCCGCGGGACAAGATTGTGCCGAACCGGTCTACGGTGCGCCTGCGCGCTGGATCAGCCCTACAGATCAGGATCGAGCCGCGCTCTCAGGTGTGACCATTGTCAGCCCCGGCGAAGTACTAGCCACCCATCTATTAGAGACAATAAAAGGCAACTTCAGCCGCCTTCTCACCTTCAAAGCCTTGCGGCGTATTTTGGATGAGATGGTGAACCTTACCGATACCAACCGCGCCGACGCCAACCGCAAATTGCTGGATGAGTTGGTGCCCGACAAAGTGCCTTTGGACATGCTGCATCGCGTTCTTCGGATGCTGTTGGAAGAACAGGTTTCGATCCGAAATATGCCCCTCATTATCGAATCCATTGCCGAAGTACGGCATCTGCAAGTGCATCCAGAGGCGATCTGCGAACATGTACGTCAACGTTTGGGCTTTCAGCTTGTCTCGGCTCTCAAGCGCGAAGATGGCACCATTCCCTTGGTTCAATTGGCTCCCGAGTGGGAAGATACATTCTCGACCTATCAGGTTGATGGTGACAAAGGCGGATTGGATGTGGCCTTGCCACCGGATGTCTTCAACACACTTGCACAATCCATTGCCAATCGCATGTCAGATGCTGGTGAAAACGGCATCAACGCCGCCCTCGTGACTTCTACCCGCCGCCGCCGGTTCCTGCGCACCGTGATGTCGGCCAAAGGCATTTCTAATCCGGTTCTGTCGTTTGAAGAAATCGGTTTGGATGCGCGCCCGTCTCTCGTTGGGGTCGTGGCGGCATGATCGAGGTTGCTCAAGAGGTTCTAACCGCTTGGGAGGCATTGTTGTGGCACGGATTCCTTGTGTTTCTCAGAGTAGGCGCAGCAGTCTCTGTTTTGCCGGCTTTCGGGGAAACCTCGGTCCCGACGCGTATCAAAATTGGACTGGCGCTGGCGTTCACAGTGATTGTCGCGCCTGCGGTGCCCGTATTTGAAGACACTGGCCCCCAGTTTTCAACATTGGGGTGGTTTGCGGTAAGTGAATCTGTAAATGGCCTTATCCTTGGTGTTGCGGTCAGGATGTTTATTCTAATCTTGCAGACAGCAGGCTCTATCGCGGCACAATCCACGTCTTTGGCGCAGCTTTTGGGTGGCGCAGCAGGTGAGCCAATGCCTGCGATTGGCAATGTTCTGGTGGTTGCCGGGCTGGCGCTTGCGGTCACGGCGGGTCTGCATGTGCATGTGGCGCGCTACTTTATTGGGTCTTACATGATCTTTCCCGCGGGCACCTTTCCGATTGCCGAAATCATTTCGCAATGGGGATTGCAGCATGTATCCAGCGCGTTTGCCCTCGCTTTTCGGTTTGCCGCGCCCTTTGTGATTATCTCTGCGCTCTATTATCTGACGCTCGGTGTGATCAACCGCGCCATGCCCCAGTTAATGGTCGCGTTGGTGGGTGCGCCTGTGATCACCGCTGGCGGGTTGTTTATCCTGTTTCTCTCCGCGCCCATTCTCCTCAGCCTTTGGTGGTCCGCTTTTGAGGCGTTCCTGATCAATCCAGCCGAGGGTATTCCATGAGCGGCGGTCAGGATGATGACAGTGAAAAGCCATATGAGCCGACGCCGCATAAACTTGAGCAGGCGCGCAAAAAAGGTGACATTGTTCGCTCAACTGATGTGAACGTTGCAGCCGCATATGCGGGTCTATTGCTGGCTTTTTCTGCTGTCGGGGCAGGTGCGGTTGCCTCGGCGGGTGGTGGATTGATGGTCCTGCTGGATCAGTCAAGTGAGCTATCTTTACTGATGTTTGGCGGGGCTCCTCAACCGCCGTTTGGCGGTATGCTCTTTCATATGGGATGGTCGCTTGCCCCGTGGTTCATGGTACCCGCGCTGGCCGTTCTGGTAGGGCTATTCGCCCAACAAGCGATTATCTTCACACCCTCAAAACTAAATTTCAAAGCGTCTCGGTTGAACCCTATACAGAACGCGAAACAGAAATTTGGACGCAATGGGTTGTTTGAGTTCGGCAAAAGCTTTGCCAAATTGATGATCTACTCCGTGTCGCTTGGGTTCTTCCTGAAAATTCGCATCGAAGACACGGTTTCCGCCATTCAACTTGATCCAATGATGGTCCCGGCACAGCTGACCCGCATGATGGCCGAGTTTTTGTCGATTGTTGTGATGATTGCCGCCTCCATTGCTCTGGTGGACTATCTTTGGCAACGCGCCGAACATGTTCGCAAAAACATGATGTCGCACAAAGAGCTGATGGATGAAAACAAAGAAGCTGAGGGTGATCCCCACCTCAAAGGACAGCGTCGCCAAAAAGCACAGGAAATTGCTAACAGTCAAATGATGGCCGACGTTCCGACGGCTGATGTCGTTGTTGTTAACCCGACCCATTACGCGGTTGCGCTGACATGGAGCCGCCTGCCAGGAGAAGCGCCGGTATGTGTGGCCAAAGGCGTGGATGAAGTTGCGGCCAAAATCCGTGAAATCGCAAATGACTCATCGGTTCCCATCCATAGCGATCCGCCCACGGCCCGAGCGCTGCATGCGATTGTGGAGATCGGGCAGGAAATTCCACCAGACCAATACCAGCAAGTGGCAGCCGCAATCCGCTTCTCAGACGAAATGCGCCGGAAAGCGAAGCGCTGGAAATGAGTAATGACCTAGAAGCTCTGCATCAAATCACGGACGCCCGATATCAACAGGCGCAAGCAGCTATGCAAGCCGTGTTGGCGGAAGAGAGGCGCGTGCGTGACATGCTTAAGGATCTTAACAACCAAGAGAGATCCGGTCGCCAGATTATGGCGCAAGATTCCGATATTCAAAAAACTGGGGGGGATTTGGCATGGAACAGTTGGATTGGGCGCAATCGTCGGATTTTAAATATGGAACTGGCCAATATAATGGTTCGAAAAGAGCGCGCATTTCGCGATCTGCAAGCCACATTTGGTAAGGCAGATGTTCTCGAAAAAATGGTGCAGGATCAGAAAACCCTACACCGAAAAGAAAAACAGCAAGCTATGGTCAACACGCTGACTGATACAGCCTGGATGTTCTGAACAACGCGTCTCAGACGTCCTGGCGTCCGATGTCGGTGATCAAGACATCCCGAATGAGGCTGTCGTATTGTTTCTTGGCCACATCCAGCAGAGTGGCGCGCAAAACATCAAGCTTCGTCGAGTTCGTGAAAGCCCCATCAAATCCGCCTGCGTTGGCATGATCAAACATGACCTGCAAAAAGCCGTCCCGCAGACGTGGCTCTAGCATGATGACATCATCCCGTTTTCCCTTGGGGACTTCGACGCTGACTTGCATGATGATCATCGAAACGACAACGTCGCTTGAGACCACAGGCACGACAAACTGATTGCCAACTTTGACAAATTCAGTGGCACCGCTGGGCTGAGACACCGGTATGCGGGAGGTGCTTGCGCTTGTGTCGCCCTGCCCGATTGTTTCACTTACTGGTCGCAAAAATAGCCCTGTACCGATGCCAGCTGCGATGCCGATCAACAAGAGCGCGATGGGAATTATTTTTTTCATGATTGCTCCGGATCAGAAGGGCAGAATGACGTCCATGACTTGCTGGCCATATCTTGGCTGTTGCACGTCAGTGATCTGACCGCGACCGCCATAAGACACACGCGCCGAAGCAATCTTGTCAAAGGTGATTTCGTTTTGCCGAGAGATATCCTCGGGGCGCACATAACCGGATACAAGAAGCTCGCGAAGCTCAAAATTCACCCGCAATTCCTGAGTGCCCTCAATGGACAAAACACCGTTGGGCAGTACATCCACAACTGTTGCCGCTACACGTAGCAAAAGCTTCTCACTGCGTTTGACCGAACCATCGCCGCTACTGCTGCTGCGCGAATTAAAATCGACCGCGGTGTCCATAGAGGCACCGTCCGGTAAGTGATTGTCGATTCTCTGTGGGATACCGAATAGCTGTGGGACCCCCATGCTTTCGGAATTGCTACGGCTGCGGTCAGTTTCATTGTCAATTTGGGCGCGTTCATCGACTTCGATAACCACGGTCATGATGTCGCCGCGCTGCATTGCACGTCGATCGCCCAACAGTGACTTTCTATTCCCGCTCCACAGAGACGCATCCTCCGTCGGCAAAGATGTTTGTACGCTCTTTGGGAGGGGCGGGTTCATCATCGCATAGTGTTCTTGGTTGTTCACTGTTGGTGAAAATGTCGGCGCTTTACCGACATGATCCATCCGATCACAAGCCGAGACAAATAGTGTTCCAACAAGAAGAATAAGGCTGAACGCTCGCAATGGGGGATCCTCTTAATTCATGACGCGGACAGTGCCGTCCGGCATGACAGTGCCTGTGACGGTTGTTCGGGAGTTTAAATTCATCACTTTCAGGCGCTCACCGGCGCCCGCACGATCCAACGACCTTGCGTCGGTTCGGATGCTCAAACCCGCGTTGTCGTAGATCAAAACAATGACCTGATTACGTTCCACCAAGGCAGGCTGTCCGACGTCGTCAAATCGCACTGGACGCCCTGGATAGAGCGCGTTGCGGGCTTCTAGGCCCACAACAGACTCTAATTCCGAGTAAACGCCAGCGGCTTCGCCGCGTTGCAGGGTGACGGAATTTGCTGAGATGATCGCATTTGGTCGAATGATTTGGGTCGCCACAACAATGTCTGCCGCAACCGGGGTGCAAGCTAGCAAGGCTAGAAGAAGTGCGACCCTACGCATATCAGCGGATCTGCGTTGTGGCCGACATCATCTGGTCGGCGGCGGTGATCACTTTGGCGTTTAGCTCGTATCCACGCTGGGCCTCGATCAGTTCGGTCAATTCTTTTACCGCATCAACGGAACTGGCTTCGAGATAGCCCTGGCGGACAATGCCCAAGCCATCTTCGCCCGGATCAGACGTCAAAGGCACACCAGAGGCCTCGGTTTCCAAAAACAGGTTGCCGCCGATGGCCTCAAGGCCCTTGGCGTTGGAGAAACCGGTCAACGTGAACTGCCCTAATAGCTCAGCTTCGACGGTATCGTCAAAATAGGCGTAGACCTCACCATCGGCGTTGATGCTGATTTCACGAGCGTCTTCTGGAATGGTGATTTCGGGGGCAACCGGATACCCTTCGGAGGTTACGATCAAACCATCCGCGCTCTGTTTAAGACCACCGTCCCGTGTATAGGCTGACTGACCGGAGGGCAGTTCAACTTCCAGATAGCCATTACCTTCAATCGCCAGGTCCAAGCTACCGCCAGTTTGGGTCAGGGCACCTTGTTGAAGATGCATTGTGATGGCGGCGGGCCGCACACCCAGACCAACTTGAATACCGGTTGGCAACATTGAACCATCCGACGCGCTGATCGCGCCGGCGCGCGACACTTGCTGATAGTGCAGATCTGCAAATTCGGCGCGACGAGCGTTGTAGCCCGTGGTCGACATGTTCGCGAGGTTGTTTGAAATGGTTTCGACCCGCAATTGCTGGGCGCTCATACCGGTTGCTGCGATAGACAGGGCGCGCATGGCGATCTCCTTTGATTAGCGGACAAGTGATTTTACGGCGTTACGGATGCGCTCATCCTCGGCATCCGAAAAGGATTGACCCATCTCATAGGCGCGCTGGACTTCGATCATCCGCGTCAACTGCCCGATTGGGTTTACGTTGGAGCCTTCCAGAAATCCCTGCAAAACGCGACCGTCCACCATGGGTTCGGTGCCATCCGGGGCCTCCATGAGAACTCCGGATTCCCGTTTCAGGTCACGTGGATTGATCGGTTCGAAAAGACCGATCTGTGCGATGGGGCGACCATCAACGCTAAAGGTGCCATCGGCTGAAATATCCACACCTTCGACGTCAGGCGGGATAAAGATTGGCGCGCCGCCAGCGTCCATAACCAAATGGCCTTCCAGAGTGACAAGATCACCTTCCGCATTTGCTACAAAGCTGCCAGCGCGGGTCAGGCGCTCGCCGTTTGGCGTCTGCACCATGAAAAATCCCGACCCCTCGATCGCCATATCAAACGCGCCGTTGGTTTGGGTCAAAGCCCCCTGGGTAAATGAGGTCGTTTGCACATTGGCAACCCCCATCGACAGGCTTTCGGCACCTTCTGCAGTCTTAATAAACTCGGTGAAGGTTATGCCTTCTTGGCGAAATCCTGTGGTTTGCGCGTTCGCAATGTTGTTGGCCAGAACCGACATTTCGCGGTTCAATCCGGATTGGCGCGTAAGCGTAGTATAACCAGCGTTATTCATGGTTACCCTCCTATGATCAGCGGAATGATTTGGTTTTGGAAAAACGAGACAAGCGTCTGAACCATGAACCCCATTGTCAGCCAGAACACGACGACAATGGCCAACAGCTTGGGTACAAACGTCAGTGTCATTTCCTGAATAGACGTCAGCGCCTGAAAGAGACCCACCGTGACACCAGACAAGAGAGCCGCCGTAAGAATAGGCAACGCAATGATAACTGCGACCCAGAGGCCCTGACGAAGAGTGTCAAAAAAGATCGTTTGTTCCAGCATTAGACAGGCATGCGCAGAATTTCTTGATAGGCTTCCACCACCTTGTTGCGCACCGCAACGGCGGCTTCGACAGCCAGTTCTGTTTGCGCCAGAGCCTGCACCAACGTGTGCGGATCTGCAGAACTGGTCATCGCCTGCTTTGCGACCTCTTCGCTTTCCTGAAGTGTCGCTGCGAAGTCTTTCGCGAGACCGACAAGCGTGTTGCCGTCACCACCTGCAACCGGATCGGTAACCGGCTTAGACGCGGTATATTTCTGAGCGGCGAGGACTGATTGGATTTCCATTCTGGCTTTCCTTGACTGTCGTTATTTGCGCAAGAGGTCCATCAACGACGATGACATTTGTCGTGTCTGATCGAACATCTTGAGATTGGCTTCATAGCTGCGCTGCGCCTCACGTGCGTCAGCAACTTCGATAATCAGGTCAACGTTGGACCCCAGATAGTGACCAGTTTCGTCTGCCAGTGGGTGGCTGGGGTCAAACATCTGTTGGCGTTCGCTTTGATCGAGTTGAACACGCCCGGCCTGAACTTGGCCGTCGCGGGTTACGGTGTTTTCTTCAAAACTGATGACCTTGCGCTTGTAGCCAGGCGTGTCGGCATTTGCGATGTTTTCAGAGACATGGCGAATACGATTGGCCTGCGCGCGCATCCCACTTGAACTGATGCTAAGGGCCGAGGTGAAATCATTCATTTTGAGGTCCTTTTCGCAATCAGCTTCCGATGGTCGTGCGCAGCACGTTCATCGAAGATTTGTAGATTGCCAGCGCGCGATCATGCTGGCTCTTCACGTTGGCTGACTTGATCATTTCTTCTTCCAGCGACACGGTATTGCCATTGGGGGATGTGTCCGCCAGCGTCTCGCGGGGTGTGATCGGGCTGGCTTCTAGTGCGTTGCCATGATGGCCTGCGCGGGTGGCGCGCATAGTGCGGCTGGACTGAGCCGACTCGTATATTTCGGTAAACGGCACAAGATCGCGCGCGACATAGCCGGGGGTGTCCGCGTTGGCCATATTCTGCGCAACAACCGTTTGACGGGTTGCGGC
Organism: Rhodobacteraceae bacterium Alg231-30; assembly: GCA_900143615.1. GTDB lineage: Bacteria > Pseudomonadota > Alphaproteobacteria > Rhodobacterales > Rhodobacteraceae > Shimia. Next base: position 746,687 of record FREU01000002.1, on the reverse strand, counting down.
ATGACTTGCCATTGCGTGAGAAATCTTGAAGATTTCCAAAGATTTGAACATCGGGGCTTCTCCCTCGAAAGACTTAAATCAAGGCTTAACTCCGATTCGTTTAGAAAGTCTTTCAAAGAGCACATGGAGCCGTCTATGGAGAACCAAACCATCAATAGCCTGCGCGCCGAGCTTGCAACTCTGCGCGTTGTTCAGGAATTGGGCAAAGTTGTTTCGGTAGAAGGTAGCTTGCTGCGGGTCGGTGGTCTGGGCGAAGCCGCAAGCATCGGGGATGTGTTGCAAGTCTGGCTGCGTGATGGCCGGTCTATTCTGGGCGAAGTGATTCAGCTGCACGGCACAGACATGACAATGTTGCCCGATACGCAACCTGATGGCGTTTCGATTGGCGACCGTGTTGCGTTGCGTGATCACATGGGCATTGCCCCCGCAAATTCGTGGATCGGGCGGGTGATTGACCCCTACGGAAACCCGTTGGATGGCAAACCGCTTTTGCGCGGGCCGGAAATGCGGTCGTTGAAAAACGATCCACCGGCACCGGCGGAACGGCGCGCGATGGGCAAGCGCCTTGAAACGGGAATGTCCACCTTCAACACCCTTCTCCCAATTGTCCAAGGACAACGTTTGGGGCTTTTCGCGGGGTCGGGTGTTGGTAAGACCAGCCTAATGGGAAAATTTGCCTGTCAGCTACAGGCAGATGTCGCAGTCATAGCATTGGTCGGAGAACGCGGACGCGAATTGCGCGAATTTGTTGAAAACGTATTGGGGCTTGAAGGCTTGGCGCGTTCAATTGTTGTTGCTGCCACATCAGACCAATCGCCCTTGGTGCGCCGCCGCTGTGCCTTGGCCGCGATGAGCGTTGCCGAACATTTCCGAGATCAGGGCAAACATGTCCTGTTCTTGGCCGATTCGATCACCCGTTTTGCCGAAGCCCACCGTGAAGTGGCCGTGGCCAGCGGTGAAATGCCGGCGCTGCGGGGTTACCCGCCATCAACTGCACATATGATCATGTCGCTCTGTGAACGGGCAGGGCCGGGATGCGACGGGCAGGGCGACATCACCGGAATTTTCAGCGTATTGGTGGCTGGGTCAGATATGGATGAACCCATTGCGGATATTCTGCGGGGGGTGTTGGACGGGCACGTCGTGCTGGATCGAAAGATCGCGGAACGTGGCCGGTTTCCCGCGGTGGATTTGCTGCGATCGGTGTCGCGAAGCTTGCCTGCGGCGGCGACCTCAGGGGAAAACCTGCTGATAGGCGAGGCGCGCCGCCTGCTTGGGGCTTATGAGCAATCCGCGACCATGATCCGCGCGGGGCTATATACCGAAGGCACCGATCCTGTGCTCGATATTGCCATCCGTGCGTGGCCCGAGATCGATGCCTACCTAGGTGATCAGGGCGCACCGTCTGTCGAGACTTCGTTTGCGAAGCTCAATCTTCTACTGCGACGGGCCGGGGCAAAAACAATGTAAAAAATGACAAAGCCGCGCTGACGGGCGCGGCTTAGAATTTGCGATGTCAGAGTGACCTACATCTGAAGTAGCGACAAAGCGATCTGGCTAGAATTCATCACGTCAACGTTGGAGATTTGGTCCATCAGGAAATAGCGCTGCACAATCTGTTCGCGCGCGCCTTCTGAAGAAAACTGCGCAATTTCGTCACTACCAGTCACCTTTTGCAGTCGATCCTTGAACAAATCGACCTGCTTGTCCAAGTCTAGGTTTACAATAGAATTCGGCAAAGCCAGCGCAGTCTCAAAAACGGACCGCATTGGCGCACTTCCCAAGATTGAATACCACATCGCATCATTGCTGATGTCTTGAGAGGCGAGATCTTCCAATTCACGAACCGCGTTCAGGGCCTGACGCATTGTGTCATCCTGTTGGCCCACTGCAATTTCGAACTGCCGTGTCGTGTAGGAGGCAATAATGCCGTCGGCGAATCCTTCGTTGCCAATATTTGATCCAAAAGGATTGCCAAACCCAAAGGCATCCACCATCGCGCCGTACCGCGGGTCGGTCATCCGGTTGGCCATGGCGTCATCGGCCAACGTGCCTTCCTCAAGCATCTTCTGGATGAAAAATCGGTCTTGGATATGATCATCCAAACCAAAAGCTCCCAACGCCACCTTAAACAGGCGGTAGTCACCCACCAATTCCTCGGCGGATTGGATTTTGCCGATGTTCTCGATGAAGTATTCCGTGTCACGCGTGATCTGTGGTGACGTTTCAAACGCGGCGGTCTGGGTCTCCATCGTGCGTTGCAGGAAGGACCAACCGACAAGACCGGTTGCTGGGACAATTGGTTGAAAGCTCATGCTCGCCTCGCTGCCAAAAGTCGTTCTTCACGCGCGATTAGAGCGCGGAGCGCCTTAAGCGCCTGATAGTGGCGCGCGCCCAGAACGGATTGTGTTGCGAGAGTCAACTGTTTGCGGCTGTCAGCATCGATAAAGACCTGACTCAGGTCCTCGATGTGGCGCAACAGGGTCAGTTCAACCTCATCCGGGTTGGAATCCCCGGTCAACACCAGTTGCAGTGCATAACAGGCGCGTTTGACCGGTGTATCGGCATCTGTGGGATGGATTGCATCGCGCAGACGCAGGATATTGGCGTTCGGCGTCAGGATCGAAATCCGACTGCGACGATCCCCGTTTTCAAGAACGGCTCCGTTGATCAGAATGCGTTCCTTGGGGCTTAATTTTAAGACTAATCCGCTCATGTTGGGGTCTCTCCTCCTCGCAATCCCTTCAGGATCGCTGCGTTAACTTCAAGGAGAGGACGGACAGATTCCTCTCCCGACAAAACTCGTGAACTGTGTTGCCGTGTAAATTCGGCAAGATAAAAAATCTGGGCACGCAAGCTCTCTGGCAATTCGTTTTGAGGATCGGCAACCATTGTTGCCAATAGGGTCCAGAGCTTGCGATTTTCATGAATGGCAGCGACAAGTGCAGGAAACTCTTTCTTTCCTTTCTGAGCTGCGGCTTTTAGCTGAAACGTGATACGCGCAATGGCGTCGTACTCGATCTTGCGTGGCGTTCTGGTGGGCGCATTGGCCTGTGCATAGGCCTGCTGGGCAAGAGCATTGGGTGTCACGTCAAAACCTTCTGGTTAGTCGTTCAGTTGCAGGGGTGTGAGGCGCGCGATTTCTGCGCGCCTCAGCGATGAGTTTAGCGGAACAGCGACAAGATGTTCTGAGGTGCCTGGTTGGCGATTGACAGCGACTGTGTTGCCAGCTGCTGTTGAACCTGCAGAGCTTGCAGGCGAGCAGACGCAGCTTCCATATCGGCGTCAACAAGTGCGCCAACACCTGAGTTCAACGAGTCAACCATGTTGCCAACGAATGTACCTTGGTCAGCAATGTGCTTGTTGGAAGAACCCAGTGCAGCAGCACCGTCAACGGCTGTGCCGATCAGGGTGTCGATTTCGTCAAGCGAAGTTGCACGCGAAGCCGCATCGGTTGTCACGTCAATGTTGCTGAAATCAAGGCTAGTCTCGAAATCAACCGAAGCAACAGTGATGTAGTTTGGAACCGGAGTACCTGCGCCGGAACGGTCAAGCGACGCCAGAACTTGAAGTGGGCCGCCAGCATTGTTCAGAAGGTTGTGACCGTTGAACTGAGCACCCGAGACGATGTCAGTGATCTGGTCTTGCTTTGCGGTCAGGTCAGTTGCGATCTTGGCGTGGTCGACGTTTTCGCCTTGCGCACCGATGATCAGGTCTTTCATCTCAGTCAGGATGTCAACGATCTGTTCAGCCGCTTTTTGTGCAACCGCAACAGTGGCTTCACCCAGAGACAGGCCGTCACCGATTGTTTTAAAACCAGAAGCATCCGATTCCATAACTTTCGACACAGCCCAGATCGCAGCGTTGTCTTTTGCAGTCGCGACTTCTTTACCAGTCGAGATCGCAGATTGAGTCGAACCCAGGTCTTTGTTGATTGTTTTGAGAGTTTGCAGTGCAACCATGGCACTGTTGTTTGTGAGAATGCTGGACATGGCATTTCCTTAGTATCAATCGGCGCTTTGCACCGGGATTTAAGTTGCGCCCTCTTTTTGAGGACACGCATGAGCGTCATTCTGACAATTGCTGTGCCGGTTTTCCGGATCAGCGCCATCCAATCGGATGCAGGCTTACTTTGGCGCGCGAAATGCTAATGGAGTGCTAAGGCGACCCCTCGGGTTGCTGCGCATTTTAACTAAATCCTCTCAGGCACGTTTCTCGACTTTGCGACCTGCGGACAGATCGACCGCCTGCCGTTGGCCTTGGTTGTTGTAGGTTTCCAGCGATCCCTTGACGCGGCGCAGGATTTTCATGCGATCGGACACCGCGCGAATTCCTTGCAGGGCAGACTCCAGCAAAACTTGATTGCGTTGCGATTTGGCGCGCAACGTGGCCAGCCTGTCTTTGGGTTGATCTTCCAGCGTGAGAATTTCGGAAAACAGCGTTTCTTTGCGCTGCAGCAGTGGATCCAGCGCGTCGAGTTTGCCTTTCAGCAGGGTCTCGCGTTCGTCGTCGAGCAATTGGTTGAGCGCGTCAAACAGCTCGGATGCCTCCTCATTACTCACCCGATCTCTCCTTTAATGCGTTAAAGACCGTTTCGGTCAGACCAATGCCGCCTGCGTCCACCATGGCGCGTGCCTGTTCGGTGACCAGAAACGAGGCGAATTGATCTTCACCTGCGCCGCCCCCAAAACTGTCGCGGGTTTTACCAACGCCAGCGGATTTTAACATTTCAGCGAGAAAAGAGGTCTCCAGCGCCTTTGCCGCCTCTCGCAGCACGTCGTCATTGGATTTCTGCGCGCTCATTTGTGACGACAGCTGAGGCGAAGCGGCATGTAGGACGGGCGGGATCATTCAAATTCTCCAAATTGATCCGGATTTTTTCCAATTTGCCCTGCCAGCGGTAAAGAAGTGGTAACGATGACGCGGCAAGAGTGGGTCTGAGCGGAAGAATTCCCGGAGTCCACATGTTGAACCTACCCTTTTTGTCGCCAGCGCCGCCGCCTGACAGCCGTCCTGTGTCTAACGACTCCTCTAAAAAATCGTCTGAGTCCGAGTTTTCTTCGGTTTTTGATGCGCTGGATGCGTCAGAGAAAGCCCCGCTGCGGGGCTCGCAAGACGTCGAATCCCAAGATGTTGCCGAGACAGAAGAGACGCCAGAGCAGACTGAGACGGCAGAAGACCAAACCGACGATGGCGCGTTTACCGACGCAGACACCACCGAGGAAGAACTGCCTGAGGCAGATCCCTCTCTGATCGCAGTGAGAGTTCCGGGCGAAGAGGTCAAGCTTACGGCCCCTGCGACATCTTCCGAAACCGCGTCTCGCAACGCGCCTGCACAGGTTGTGATGAGCGCGGCACAAATGAAGATTATGGGATTTCCACAGACATCGCAGAGCGCGGCTGACAAGGTCCTTCAGGGTGCTACTCCGGATCAGGGTTCAGCCTCAAAAGCGGTTCCACAAGTGCAGGTTGGCGAAGATCTTGAAGCAATGCGTGTACAAGTACGCACTGAAGCCGCCTCGCAAACCGCCAAGCCGGTTGGAGAGGCCTTGCCGCAAGTAACGCCCAACCAGACGCAATCGCCGCGCGCCGCGCGGTTTGCATTGAGTGATAGTGCGCTTTCGACGGCAAAAACTGAAGTCAAACCGCAGTCCACGACCTTTGCGCCCCCCCCGCCAACAGGTGCCGAGCCGGCGCAGGCGGCGATGCAGGCCTCCCGCGGTGCAGAAGCTGCTGAATCCTCCTTGCTCCGTGTTGAGACTGGCACAGCGCTCTCGGTGCGTGAGGAGGCACCCTTTCGGGTAGAAACTCCGGCCGAGGCGGCAACCCGTTCTCGTATGGCCCCCAACGCCAATACAGCGGCACATGTTGTGCGCCAATTGGGGCAGGCCGTGCGTATCGCCGATCGACCCGTCATCGAGTTGACGATGGACCCGCCGGAATTGGGGCGTGTGCGCATGACGCTCTCCGAAGTTCAGGGCATCATGAATGTCTCTATCAATGCGGAAAACCCCGCGACGTCAGATTTAATGCGCCGCCATATGGAGCTGTTGCGTCGTGAATTCCTTGATCAGGGATACAAAGATGTGGCCTTTTCCTTTGACGGCGGCAGTGACGCGCAAGCCCAAGACAACCCATCCGGATATCCCCCTGCATCTGGGGACTCCACGCTTGAACAGTCCTCTCAAACCGAGCTTGACCCGCAGATGGTTGCGGCAACCGGTATTGACATCAGAATCTAGGAACTCGCGATGACAGTGACAGCAACTCAAAGCGGTCAGGCACAGACCTACACCACAGGAGCGGCACCCGCCGCGACCAGTTCCGGCACCATTTCCTCGGATTTTGACACGTTTCTTAAAATGCTCACGGCGCAAATCCAGAACCAAGATCCTCTCAATCCGATGGATAGTTCTGACTTTGCTGTGCAGCTCGCAACCTTTTCACAGGTCGAACAGCAAGTTTTAACCAATGATTTGTTGGTACAGCTGGGGATGCAGATGGGTGATTTGGGTGTGAGCAGCTATGCAAACCTAATCGGCATGGAGGCACGCATTCCGGGATTGGGCTTCTTTGATGGCGAGGGGCCTGTTGAAATTGTACCCAACACCAACGCGCTTGCCGATGAAGCCTATTTGATTGTCTACGACGACGGCGGCAATGAAATTCAAAAAATCCCGATTGACCCCAAAGAAACGTCGATTGAATGGGATGGTTTGGATGACAATGGAAAGCCCTATGCAGAAGGCGTTTATACTTTTGAAGTTGAAAGTCACTCAGAAGGTGAACTGCTAGATACTGTCTATGCGGATACCTTTGTGCGTATCACCGAAGCACGCGGCGGAGTAAATGGAGCGACTCTCGTCGGGCGTGGAGGGATCGCCTTTCTGGTCACAGATATTGTTGCGCTTCGAGAGGTTCAGGACGACTCGTCGGTCTTGCCAGATCCGTATTCGTGAAATAGCGTCGCGGCGATTTCGTAAGGAGCGCCGCGCTGACTTCTTTTCCCCTGACGCCTCCCTTGCCGGTGCTAACGGCTTTGGTGAAGGCCTTGCCCGAGTTTTCATGCATTTCGTGGTCGCCCCTGTATGGGGGGCGAACCAATATGGCTTGGCTAGGCAGTGGCGGAAGGCAGGATATTGTACTTAAGCAATACAGCGGCCCCGCGCGTAATCCGTTGTTTCCAAATGACCCGCAAGCCGAAGCACGCCTACTGGATGTGTTAGCAATCAATCCAATTGCCCCGAAACGGTTGGCGTCGTTTGAAACTGCGGAGGGGACATGCAACGTTTACGCCCATATTCCAGGAGAAACCTGGGTTGCTGGCGCGGCAGATGTTGCGCGGCTTATGAAGCGACTGCATGATACGCCAGCGCCTTTAGGGCTGCGTGTGGTGGCTGATGGTCGCGCGCAGCTTGTAGAACAAACCCGAGAAATTCTCGCGCAATGCAGGGACTGCGCTGACCTGACACAGGTGCCACGCGGACAAAGTGTAGCGCCGTCTTGCGACCTATCGCTTTTACACGGTGACATTGTGCCGGGAAATCTGATCCGCAACAAATCCGGCCTGCATTTGATTGATTGGCAGTGCCCCGCGATGGGGGACCCTTGTGAGGATATTGCGATTTTTCTGTCTCCGGCGATGCAACAACTGTATCGCGGAAGCCCACTCACCCATCACGAGATCGACGAATTCTGGGGCGCCTACGACAACACAATTGTTCGACGGCGGTATGAAAGCCTTGCGTCACTATATCATTGGCGCATGGCTTCTTATTGTCAGTGGCAAATCGAAAACGGTCGCCCAGACTATGTCGCCGCGCGCGCATTAGAGCTGACGAACCTCTACAGATCCGACAGCACATACCCGAGATAAGCCGGATACATTGCAAGGCGGCGAAAGCGTCCGCCGGGGAAACGAGCAGGTGCCTTAGTCATCAAGCGGGGGTATCGCAATTTGTCGTGCCCCAAAATGGCATCAGCCACCAATGCGCCGCAATAGCTGCCCATCGCAACGCCATTGCCATGATAGGCAAATGCGGCATAGAGCCCTTCTTGATCCGGTACCGCCCCGGCAAAAGGTGTCATACTGCGCGACATGCAGACAAACCCAGCCCAATACCATGGGGTTTCCACGTTTTTCCAGGCAGGGAACATCTTGTCAAAATCGCCACGGGCGCGATTGCGAATGGCATCATGTACACCGCCAGAAGTTGCGATCCCGCCGCGCATGCCAAAAATAAACCGCCCATCCGGCATCAAATGAAAATAATGCAGCAGATTACGACTGTCATAAGACATCTGCAGCGATGTCCAGCCTTGCGCCTCTTGTTCTTCTTGGGTGAGTTTTCGGGTGACCAATACACTAGACTGTACTGGAAAATACCGCCCCGCCATCCAATCCGGTAGGTCTTCGCTCGAGTACCCATTGGTGGCAATGACTAGCTTTTGGGCCTTAATAGAGCCTGTTTTGGTCGTGACTTGCCAAGTCGACCCCATTTTGGAAATCTTGCGCGCCTTGGTATCCGCAAAAATGCGAACCCCCGCTTTCTCGGCAGCTTCCGCCAATCCAAGGATGTATTTGAGCGGATTTAATGCAAACCCAATTGGCGTTGTCACGGCACCATGGAACTGTGTGCCCAACCCGCGCTCAGGCAATGCTTCAGCGGGTAATACTTCGGAGGAAACGCCATATGTGGCCGAAATAGACTCTGCATAGGTGGCCAAACCCTGCGCATCTTTAGGGCGGTGTGCCAACATCGTTTCGCCGTCACTGTGCCGATCAACATCGATTGCGAACCGCTCAAGAAGTGCATCCACATGATCCACCGCGTCACGTTCCGCCAGCCGATAATCTTGCGTTGCCTCGGCCCCAAATCGCCGCGTCAGCGTGGCGTCACCGGCTTTGGCGCCGCCCAGGCAGCAAAACCCACCATTGCGACCGGACGCACCCCAACCAACTTGATGCGCATCGATCACCACAACGTCCACGCCCGCTTCAGCCAAGGCCAGCGCAGCGTTTATTCCGGTGAAGCCGGCGCCAATAATGGCGACTTCGGCGGTTGTGTCTTCGTTTAACGCCGCGCGCGGTGTGGGCGAGACCGTGTCGGTCCAGAAGCATTTGGCCACTGGACCGTCGCCATAGGCGAAGTCATTGCAAATCCGGCTCATGCCAGACGCGCCGCCGCTCGTTCTTCACGCTGTTGACGGGTTGCCGCGCGTTTGGACACCAGCGATGCTGTGATAACGCCAGCGGCCACAACGCCAATCATCAAGGTCGAAAGCGCGTTAATCTCTGGGCTCACACCCAATCGCACCGAACTCCAGATTTTCATCGGCAATGTCGTGGCAGATGGGCCCGAGGCAAACGACGCAATTACCAGATCATCCAGCGACAGGGTGAACGCCAGAAGCCAACCGGAAATCACCGACGGCGCGATGATGGGCAGGGTGACAAGACGAAATGCCTGAAACGGCGAACAGCCAAGATCCAGCGCGGCCTCTTCCAGCGATTGATCAAAGCTGACCAGGCGTGAGCTGACCACAACAGACACATAACACATCGCAAATGTGGTGTGTGCCAGCACAATGGTGAACACGCCACGATCCATGCCAATGCCGATAAACAGCAGCAACAGCGACAGACCGGTGATGACTTCGGGCATCACCAAAGGCGCATAAATCATGCCTGAAAACAGCGTGCGCCCCCGAAACCGCCCTGCGCGCACCAAAACAATAGCTGCCATAGTGCCCAACACGGTTGCCAGGGTCGAACTCATCACTGCGACTTTGATGGTCACCCAAGCGGCATCAAGAAATGCGTCATTTTGGAACAGCTCGCCATACCATTTGGTCGAGAAACCGGCCCAAACTGTGACCAGCTTGGATTCGTTGAAGCTGTAGATCACCAGAATGACCATTGGCAGATACAGGAAGGCAAATCCCAATGTCAGAGAGGTTGCATTGAACCAGGAAAAACGTTTCATCCCTCGGCCTCCCGCTGTTTTTGCTCGTTGCGTTGGAACAAGATGATCGGAATGATCAGGATCAACAAAAGAACCACCGCCACAGCACTGGCCACCGGCCAATCGCGGTTTGAGAAGAATTCTTCCCACAAAACTTTACCAATCATCAGCGTCTTGGAGCCGCCCAGCAACGAGGGGATCACAAATTCACCAAGGGTTGGAATAAAGACCAGGAAACTGCCGGCAATAACACCTTGTTTTGATAGCGGCACAGTGATCAGCCAAAAGGCCGACATACGCGAACATCCAAGGTCTTCGGCGGCTTCCAGAAGGCTTTCGTCTAGTTTTTCGAGCGCAGCATAGATCGGCAGGATCATAAACGGCAGATAGGTGTAAACGATGCCAATATAGACCGCGATATTGGTGTTCAGAATGATCAAAGGCTCTGAAATCACGCCAATCGACATCAGGAATTGGTTCAAATACCCCTCTTGGCTCAAAATCCCCATCCAAGAATAGACGCGGATTAGAAAGCTGGTCCAGAATGGCAAGATCACCAGCATTAACAATGTGGCGCGCCATTCTTCTGGAGCGCGTGCCATACCATAGGCGATTGGAAAGCCTACGATGATGGTTAGGATCGTTGAAATTGCCGCAATTTTTGCGCTCGACAGATAGGCTTTCCAATAGAGGTCGTCTTGGGTCAGCCAGATGAAGTTTTCAAAATCAAGCTGCGACAGGAAGTCTTTGAAGCCCGCCCAACCGGTGCTCAGGTCCAGATTTGGCGTGTAAGGCGGGATCGCCATCGCCAAATCGGACAGTGAGATTTTAAATACGATGAGGAATGGCACCAAAAACAGGGCCAGAAGCCAAGCATATGGAATTGCGATAAGGGTAAAACGCCGCATGATCAGCGCTCCAGCAGAACACCGGCGGTGTCCGTGAAACTGAGCCAAACGTCGTCTTCCCATGTAAAGGATCGACGCGAGATCCGGCGATTGTTTGCAGTCTGGGCTTTGATAACCTGACCGCCGGGCAATTCAACATGGTAGGTCGAGATATTGCCGAGATAGGCAATGTCGAGCACTTTGCCCTTGATCGCGTTGGCAGCGCCTTCAGGCTTGTCGGCAGAAATGGACACTTTTTCGGGGCGAATTGCGAAATGCACGTCTTGCCCGTGCGAGAAATCCGACATTGGTGTGCCAACAATCTCGGGTTGGCCCTCAGCCCAAGCGATGTAGATTTTGTCGCCCTTGGGATCCGCTTTGCCTTGGATCAGATTCACGTCGCCAATAAAATCAGCAACATAAGTCGAGTTTGGTGTTTCATAAATCGCGTCCGGTGTGGACACCTGCACGATTTTGCCGTGATCCATCACCGCCACTCGGCTGGCCACAGTCATGGCTTCTTCCTGATCGTGGGTCACAATCACAAAGGTCGTGCCTGTCTTTTCCTGAATGTCCATCAACTCAAACTGAGTTTCCTGACGCAGCTTTTTGTCCAGCGCACCCAGCGGTTCATCCAGCAACAATAGCTTTGGTGCCTTGGCCAATGAACGTGCAAGCGCCACCCGCTGGCGTTGACCGCCCGAAACTTGGTGGGGCTTGCGTTTGGCAAACTGTTCCATCCGCGTCAGGCGCAGCATTTCGTCAACGCGCGCCTCAATCTCGCCTTTCGGCATTCTGTCGCGCTTGAGACCAAACGCGATGTTGTCCCAAATCGTCAGATGCGGAAATAGAGCATAGGACTGAAACATCATATTCACCGCCCGTTTGTTGGGCGGAATGGGCGCGATGTCTTCTCCGGCCAAACGAATGGTGCCCTCTGTTGGCGTCTCAAAGCCGGCCAACATCCGCATCATTGTGGTTTTGCCACAGCCCGAGGGCCCCAATAGCGCAAAAAATTCACTCTCAAAGATGTCGACCGTCAAATCATCGATCGCTGTGAAATCGCCGAACCGCTTGGTAACATTTTTAAATTGGATCAGGGGTTTCGCGTCCGGGTTGTCCCAGGGAGCAAATACGTCAAGCGCCATGGAGGGCCTCCGTTTATCATGAGTGTACCCGCGCAATTCCTTGCGCGGGCCGAAGTGGTCTTTGGCTTATATGCCTGACTTAATTTTGGTCCACATACGGGTCACGATCCGCTGTGTTTTTGGAGGATAGGGCGATGTGGTGTATAGATTTTCCAGTGTCGCCGCGTCCGGGTAAATTGCCGGATCGCCAATTACGTCTTCTTCCAGCATCGGCTGGGATGCCTCGTTGCCGTTGGCGTAGTAGACATAGTTGGACGCCGCCGCCATGTTTTCCGCATCCATGATAAAGTTGAGGAATTTATGCGCGGCTTCAGCGTTTGGCGCATCTACCGGGATCGCCATTTGGTCAAACCACATCAGCGCACCCTCAGAAGGGGCGTTATAGGCGATTTCCACGCCGTTCTCGGCTTCTGCCGCACGGTCGCGTGCTTGCAGGATGTCACCTGACCAGCCGATTGCAACGCAGATGTCGCCGTTGGCCAAACCGTTGATGTATTCCGAGCTGTGGAATTTCTGTACATACGGGCTAACACCGGCCAGCACCGCTTCGGCTTTGGCAATCACATCAGTGTCGTGGCTGTCCGGTTCTTCGCCCAGATAGGCCAGCACCGCAGGGATGATCTCGTCTGCAGCATCAAGGAAATGCACGCCACAATCGGCCAGCTTTTCCATGTTTTCCGGGTTGAAAACCAGATCAAGCGAGGTAATCGGGGCGTCTTCACCCAGCGCTTCTTGTACCTTGGCGAGGTTCACACCAATGCCAGTGGTGCCCCACATATAGTTAATCGAGTAGGCGTTGTCGGGATCATACTTAGCTGTGCGGTCTTCAATCACGCCCCACATGTTGCCCTTGTTGCTCAGCTGCGCTTCGTCCAGTTTTTGGAACGCGCCTGCTGAGATCTGACGCTGCAAAAATGTGCCCGATGGCACCACAACGTCATAGCCAGAGTTACCTGCCAGCATTTTTGTTTCCAGCACGTCGTTGCTGTCAAAAACGTCGTAGATCAGCTTGATGCCTGTCTCTTCTTCAAACTTGGTTAGCAAGTCTTCATCGATGTAGTCAGACCAGTTATAGACGCGCACTTCTTCAGCGCTGGCCGCCATGGCGCACAGCGCGACAGACGCAGTTAGAGTCACAAGTGTCTTGTTCATTGGTGTCTCCCGGTTGGTTGTCAGGCTTTGGCCTGATCATCGTTTGAGTGAGATTAATTTGATCAAGTTTCCGGAATAACGCAACATACTTGTGCGTTTTGAACGTAAAAACTGTCTTCAAACTGGGATAACTTCTTTAGGAGCGCCTAAAATTTTCGCGCCAAACTCTGTGTTTCTAGGGGGTTTGATTTCGCGATGAGTAGAAAATATGCAACTTTCGCTCATCGGCTTCTATATGGCTCGTGGTTGGGCACATAGCTGGCTACAAGCGTTTCGCGCACCGATTCTTGGGTTATCTAAACGAAGCCGAATCCTAAATTTGATCAAATCTTACATCGTGAATGGAGCTTTAAGGCGGCGCGACAGGACAACCTTGGTTCTGCTGCGCCGCCAGTCATGTCGCCTTTTAGACGCCTGACTTAATTCTTGTAAAAAGCCGCGTCACAATGCGTTGGGTCTTTAGCGGATAGGGCGTTGTGATGAAAAGGTTCTCCATCGTGTCCTCATCGGGATAAATCGCAGGATCGCCAATCACATCCTCTTCAAGAAATTCCTGAGACGCTTTGTTGCCGTTTGCGTAGTAGACATAGTTCGACGCCACGGCCATGTTCTGCGCATCCATGATGAAGTTCAGAAATTTATGAGCGCCTTCGGGATTTGGGGCGTCCACCGGAATGGCCAATTGGTCAAACCACATCATTGCGCCCTCTTTGGTCGAGTTAAACGCAATTTCGACACCATTGTCAGCCTCCAAAGCACGTTCCGCCGCCTGCAGAATGTCGCCGGACCAGCCGATCGCAACACAAATTTCACCATTGGCGAGACCGTTGACATATTCCGAGCTATGAAATTTCTGCACATACGGACGCACTGCCATTAGCACGGGTTCGGCCTTGGCAATAACTTCGGGATCATGGCTGTTAGGATCTTCGCCAATATAGGCCAGCGCCGCAGGGATCATTTCATCCGCCGCGTCAAGGAAGTGCACACCGCATTTCGCCAGCTTTTCCATGTTCTCTGGATCAAAAATCAATGCGAGCGAGTCGATGGGCGCATCGTCACCAAGAATGTCGCGAACCTTGCCCACATTTACACCCAACCCGGTGGTGCCCCACATATAGTTGATGGAATAGGCGTTATCCGGATCGTGAATGGACGTCCGTTCTTCGATCACATCCCACATGTTTTCAGAATTAGGTAGTTGTGATTTGTCCAGTTTTTGGAAAGCCCCTGCCGTGATCTGGCGTTGCAGAAACAGGCTGGAAGGGGCCACAACGTCGTAGCCGGAATTGCCCGCCAATAGCTTGGTTTCCAGCACGTCGTTACTGTCAAAAACATCATAGATCAGCTTAATACCAGTTTCTTCTTCGAATTGGTTTAAAAGGCTTCTGTCGATGTAGTCTGACCAGTTGTAGACATTGATTTCGTCAGCAAAACTGGCCGAGGCCAGCGCTGAAAAAGTGGTGGCGAGCGCAAAGAGAGAAGTCTTCATCTGAGTCCCCTGACGTGTTATGGATTTGACTAAACTGCCTTAATAGTGGACAATTTGATCAAGTTTTTTACTGTGGAATTATCCGCGTGCCCCAAAGATGGTACGGAGGGTGCGCGAACGGGTGAAGTGGAGTGAAAATAGCAGACATGCAAGGCAGTTTTGAAAATAATCATACTTTGGGAAAAGAACCGCAAACCGAACGCCGCATTCCGGTTCACCAGCAGGTCTATCAGCAATTGCGCAACGCTGTGATGTTCGGCGAGCTGACGCCTGGTGAGGCTGTGACCATTCAAGGTCTGATTGAACGCACCGGTGCAGGCATGACCCCGATTCGAGAGGCGATCCGCCGTTTGACCAGCGAAGGCGCCCTTGAATTTCGCGGTAACCGTCGGGTGATTGTTCCGACGCCAACTATCAAAGATATCAATGAGTTAATCCTGTTGAGGGAATTCATCGAACCGCAACTTGCTGCTATGGCTGTAGGAAATATCACGGATTCCCAGATTGCGGAATTAACGGAAATTGACTCGATTTTGGACGACTCTATTTCTCGCGGCGATGTCGAAGCCTACCTGCGGCACAATTATGCGTTCCACGCGAAGCTGTACGCCATCGCAGATGCGCCCATTTTAAATGAAGTGGCCGAGAGCATTTGGTTGCGGTTTGGTCCTGCTATGCGGGTTGTTTGTGGCCGCATGGGCACGCAAAACCTGCCGGACAAACACAAAAAAGCTCTGTTGGCTCTCACTGCGCGTGATTCTGAAGCCACCGCCGAAGCCATTCGTGAAGACGTCCATCAAGGTATGGAGCAAATGCGCGCGGCGATGGAAAATTCCTCATCATTTGCAGAGGTGATTGACTAATCATAATTTGATCATATTCTTGTCGGCAGCAAACAGAGACATAAAACCGCTGGTTTGTGTCCATTGATCGTCCGACGAGGTACCACATGAATATGATCACCAATCACCTACCGACTGCCGAGCTTCAGGCTTTGGATGCCGCGCACCATATGCATCCGTTTTCCAATCAGGATGAGCTGGCGGAACGTGGGGCACGTATCATAACCAGCGCGTCCGGCGTGACCCTGACGGATAGTGAGGGGAACCAGATCCTTGATGCAATGGCCGGTCTGTGGTGTGTCAATATCGGTTACGGCCGCGACGAGTTGGCCGATGTGGCCGCGCGTCAAATGCGTGAGCTACCCTATTACAACACTTTCTTTATGACGTCGCACGCTCCGGTCATCGCGCTTTCGGCCAAACTTGCCGAACTGGCGCCGGGTGATCTGAACCACGTCTTCTATGCGGGGTCTGGTTCAGAAGCCAACGACACAAACATCCGTATGGTACGTCACTATTGGTCGGCCAAAGGTAAGCCGGACAAAAATGTCATCATCTCACGCCAGAACGCGTATCACGGTTCGACGCTGGGTGGGGCAAGCCTTGGCGGCATGATTCCGATGCATCAGCAGGGCGGCTTGCCAATTCCTGATGTGCATCACATTCCTCAGCCCAACTGGTGGTCTGAAGGTGGTGACATGTCTCCAGAGGAGTTTGGCTTGGCCCGCGCCCAAGAGCTGGAAAAAGCAATTCTGGAAATTGGTGAAGACCGTGTTGCGGCCTTTATCGCCGAGCCTGTTCAAGGCGCCGGCGGTGTGATTGTCCCACCGGAGAGCTATTACCCTGAAATTCAGCGCATCTGCGACAAATATGAAATCCTGTTGATTGCCGACGAAGTGATTTGTGGGTTTGGCCGTACCGGTAACTGGTTTGGATCACAAACCGTCGGGTGGACGCCACACATCATGACCATCGCCAAGGGCCTTAGCTCGGGCTATGCGCCCATCGGTGGCTCGATCGTTTGTGACGAGGTGGCAAAAGTTGTGGGCGCAACGGAATTTAATCACGGCTATACCTATTCCGGACATCCGGTTGCTGCCGCGGTTGCGCTAGAAAACCTGCGGATCCTTGAAGAAGAGGATGTGATTGGCCACGTGCGCAACGTCGCCGGACCACACCTCAAGAAGAAATGGCAGGCGCTTGCGGACCACCCGCTTGTGGGCGAGGCCAATCTTGTTGGCATGATGGGGTCTATTACCCTGACGCCAAACAAAGCCACCCGCGCCACCTTTGGCGAGCATGCCGGATCAGTGGGCTACAAATGCCGCGAGCACTGTTTCGCCAACAATCTGGTGATGCGCCATGTCGGCGATCGTATGATTATTTCGCCGCCGCTGGTGATCACACCTGAAGAGATTGACACCTTGATTGAACGCGCCACCCGCGCTCTGGATCTGACCTATGAGCAGATCAAAGCAGAAGGACTGATGGGGTAACCAATCTCCCGTGGTGCCTCGAAAACCCGGCGGCTTTTGTCTCCGGGTTTTTTTATGCGGCGGGCCGAGCCGTGCCGAATCCTTAGGCAATGACACCGTCAAAATATGCATATAAAAAGCGCTTTTGCCGCAAAAATTCGATTTTGCCGTGATTTCAGGCATATGACCAAGGTGACGCAACGTCGACTCGGTGAATAAAAAACTAAACTTATGACGAAAACGACGTGAAATATGTCGCAAAAAGCCTGTGTGGCTTGGGCTTTCGTCGCAAAATCTACCGATCCTAACGCGTTGTTGCACATCTGCCTGCAGGTGTGCTTACCTAAGGGACACAAGTGCAGAGCAAATCTGCCTATGAAAAAACAGGGAGCCGGTTTTGGCTGATACTGAATCTAATGACGCGTTTGTCGAATTCGACCGCGTTCAAAAGAGCTATGATGGCGAAATTCTCGTTGTCAAAGATCTGAACCTGACCATGCCACGGGGCGAGTTCCTGACGATGCTCGGCCCCTCTGGTTCTGGCAAGACAACCTGCTTGATGATGTTGGCTGGATTTGAGACTGCGACCCATGGCGACATTCGTCTGGGCGGCACCTCGATTAACAACATCCCACCGCACAAACGCGGCATCGGCATGGTGTTCCAGAACTACGCGCTGTTTCCGCATATGACCATTGCCGAAAACCTCAGCTTTCCGCTTGAGGTGCGCAAGATGGGCAAGTCTGACCGCGAAGCGAAAATCAAGCGTGCACTGGACATGGTGGAAATGGGCGCTTTCGGCGGCCGCCGTCCGGCACAGCTTTCCGGTGGTCAGCAGCAGCGGATCGCCTTGGCGCGGGCGCTGGTGTTCGAACCCGAGCTGGTGCTGATGGATGAGCCGCTCGGCGCGCTCGACAAACAGCTTCGGGAAAAAATGCAGTTCGAGATCACTAATCTCGCGCATAACCTGGGCATCACCACGGTTTATGTGACCCACGATCAAACCGAAGCACTGACCATGTCAGATCGCGTCGCGGTGTTTGATGATGGTCGCATTCAACAGCTCGATCCGCCGGACACGCTATATGAAGAGCCGCAGAACAGCTTTGTGGCGCAGTTCATTGGCGAGAACAACACGCTGGAAGGCGTGGTCAAAGAGATCAACAACGGCCTTGCGCTGGTTGAGCTGGATGACGGTGAGCTGATCGACTGTAAACCCGTGCATGAGAGCGTCAAGCCGGGTGCGCGCACCCGCGTGTCGATCCGTCCGGAGCGGGTGGAGTATAACAAAGACCGCATCCAGGAGGGCGCACATACCCTCAAGGCCGTGGTGAAAGAGTTCATCTATATGGGCGACATTTTCCGTACCCGTTTGTCCGTGGCTGGCAATGATGAGTTCATCATCAAAACCCGCAACGCGCCGGATGTGGAACGTCTGACACCGGGGCAACAAATCGAAGTGGGTTGGTTGCCGGAAGATTGCCGCGCATTGGACGCATAAACTGTACGATGTGCCAAACCGGGCGCAAGACCCGGCCTCATAAAGACCAAAAAAGTTCAACAAGGAGTGTTAAATATGAAAACCAAACTGACAGCATTGGCCGTCACGACTGCGCTGGTTGCACCTGCAGCCATCGCTGAAGAAATGACCATCGTGTCTTGGGGCGGTGCTTATTCCAAATCACAGCTCAAAGCTTATCACGAGCCCTATTCGGAAAAGACCGGCGTCACCATTCTGAATGACGACAGCTCTGCTGAAGCTGTGGCCAAACTGCGCGCCATGGACGAAGCCGGCAACGTAACATGGGACGTTGTTGACGTTGTTGCTGCGGACGCCATGCGTCTGTGTGACGAAGGTCTGGCGATGGAAATCGACGCAGACACCCAACTGGCGGCTGCACCTGACGGAACATCTGCTTCCGAAGATTTCGGCGACCTGCTGGTGTCTGAGTGCTTTATCCCTCAGATCGTGTACTCGACCACTTTCGGCTACCGCACAGATCTGGTTGGCGACACAGCTCCAACAGAGATCTGTTCAGTATTTGATCTGGACGCATACCCCGGCAAACGTTCGCTGGAAAAACGCCCAATCAACAACATGGAATGGGCTCTGCTCTGTGACGGCGTCGCCAAAGATGACGTATATGACGTTCTGGCCACTCCAGAAGGTCAGGATCAGGCTCTGGCCAAACTCGACACCATCAAAGACAGCGTGATCTGGTGGTCTGCTGGTGCTGACACACCTCAGCTGCTGGCTGACGGCGAAGTCATCATGGGCTCAACCTACAACGGTCGTCTGTTCTCGGTGATCGAAGAGCAGAAACAGCCAGTAGCCATGCTGTGGGACGCGCAAGTGTTTGACCTTGACGGCTGGATCATCCCGGCCGGTCTGAGTGATGAGCGTAAAGCCCGTGCTCTGGACTACATCATGTTCGCAACAGACACACAGCGTCTGGCGGATCAGGCCAAGTACATCTCGTACGGTCCTGCACGTAAGTCTTCTGCACCTCTCGTAGGTCAGCACGCTGAACTGGGTATCGACATGGCGCCACACATGCCAACCGATCCGGAAAACGCCAAGAACACGTTCCTCTACAACTACGAATTCTGGGCTGACTACCGTGACGACATCGACGCCAAATTCCAGGCGTGGTTGGCGAAATAATCGCCGCTTAGGATAACGGAAAGGGCCGCGCGTCGGCCCTTTCCCCTACAAAACGATCGGGCACAAGTCCGGCGACAAAAGAATTAACGGGGATCATATGACCGACACGTCCACGCAAAGCGGGCCGATGCTCGCGGCGGATGGCACACCGCTCAAGAAAAGTCTGGCCCGCGCGCTCAGACTTCAGAAAATGCGCGCGCTCGCACTGATTGCGCCGCTGCTGATCTTTGTGCTGGTGTCTTTCGTGATCCCGATCGGCTCCATGCTGTTTCGCTCTGTCGAAAACGGCAGTGTGGCTGAAACCCTTCCGCTGACAGTGGCCGAGCTGCAAAATTGGGATGCCACCTCTGGCGAATTGCCCGACGAAGCACTCTATGCGGCCTTTACCACCGACATGGTTGCCGCGATTGAGGCCAAGAAACACACCCGCCTCGGCAGCCGTTTGAACTATGAACACACCGGTATGTCGTCGCTGTTCCGCAAGTCCGGCCGACAGATCAAAAAGCTGGATCCTGCAGCTGATGCCCCTTTCAAAGACAAGATCATCGACATCGACAAAAAATGGGGTGACGTTGAAACTTGGCAGGTGATCAAAACCCACTCTGTCAAATATACCAACGGCTACTTCCTGAACGCGATCGACATGCAGCGCACAGTCGAAGGGGCCAAGGCGCAGCCCGAAGACAAACAGATCCTGATCAAGCTGTTCCAGCGTACCCTGTTCATGTCGATGGTCATTACGGTGTCCTGTATTTTGCTGGGCTATCCGGTGGCGTGGCTCTTGGCCAATCTGCCTGCCCGCACCGCAAACGTGTTGATGATCCTTGTGCTCCTGCCGTTCTGGACCTCGCTCTTGGTGCGAACCTCGGCATGGAAAGTCATGTTGCAACAGCAAGGCGTGATCAACGAAGTCTTGGTCTGGCTTGGCATTGTGGCTGATGACGCACGCCTTGTGATGATCAACAACCAGCTCGGTACTATCATTGCGATGACGCACATCCTGTTGCCGTTCATGATCCTGCCCATGTATTCCGTCATGCAAACGATCAAGCCAACCTATCTTCGCGCAGCGAAATCGATGGGCGCAACCAACTGGACAGCCTTCTGGCGGGTCTATTTCCCGTTGTCTGTACCGGGCATCGGCGCAGGGTCGATCCTCGTGTTCATCCTGTCGATTGGCTACTACATCACACCGGAAATTGTTGGCGGCACCAAAGGCGTCTTCATTTCCAACCGGATTGCCTATCACATTTCCAGCTCGCTCAACTGGGGCCTCGCGGCCGCGCTGGGCACCATCCTTCTGGCGGTCGTGCTGGTCCTTTATTGGGCCTATGACAAGATCGTCGGCATCGACAATGTGAAGTTGGGATAAGATCATGGCAGCACTCACACCTATATCCCGCAAGCCACTGTCGCTGGTTCTACCTTGCATTGCTGCCGCGGGCGGGCTCCTTGGCCTGTTCGTCGGCACCGCCAAAGATCAAAGCACGCTTGGCGTGCTGATCGGCGCTGCTTTGGTGGCCGCGCTTGGATTTTTCTACATTGCGGTGCTCAAGAACGAGCAGATGGCAAAATGGATTTCCATCGTGCTGTTTGCCGGTTTCGGCTTCTTCGCAGGCGGCATCCCGGGCGTTGTTCTCGGGCTCATTTTCGGCTGGCTGTTTTACTGGTTCACTTACTGGCTTTACGAAGGCCGCTATCGCGCACGCCTTTTGCCCTATCTCACACCCGGTCAGGTGCTTTGGCACTACGGCTTCCGTGTGATCTGTGGGGCGATCTTTGTCTTCCTGATCACGCCGATCCTTGTTGTGATGCCGCTGTCGTTTAACGCCGAGGATTTCTTCACCTTCACACCAGAGATGCTGCAGTTCAAAGCCGAAGGCTATTCGCTCAAACACTATCAGGACTTCTTCTCGAATAACGAATGGCAGCGGTCCTTCAAAAACTCGCTGATCATTGCGCCGATTGCGACGGTGATTTCGGTCAGCCTTGGCACTTTGGCCGCCATCGGCCTGTCCCAAAGCCACGTTCCGGGAAAACGCGCGATCATGGCGATTATGATCTCGCCAATGATTGTACCGCTGATCATCTCGGCCACTGGTATGTTCTTCTTCTACAGCCAGATCGGTAATTGGCTCGAGGGAACGTTGGGTCTGGACAAAAACTTCGTCGGCTACATCAAAGTTGTTCTGGCGCATGCCGTCTTGGGCATTCCTTTTGTGATCATCACAGTGACCGCCACTTTGGTCGGCTTTGATCACTCCTTGACCCGCGCCGCGGCCAACATGGGCGCCAATCCGGTCACAACTTTCTTCCGCGTGCAGATGCCGCTGATCTTGCCCGGCGTGATTTCCGGCGGCCTGTTTGCCTTTATCACCTCGTTTGACGAAGTGGTTGTGGTGCTGTTCGTCGGCTCTGCCAGCCAGAAAACCCTGCCGTGGCAGATGTTCACCGGCCTGCGCGAGCAAATCTCGCCAACCATTCTGGCGGTGGCAACAATCCTTGTCGGCATTTCTATCTTGTTGCTGGCAACAGTCGAAATGCTGCGTCGCCGCTCCGAGCGCCTGCGAGGCCTGTCTCCAGGTTAAAAAGGCGCATCGACTTTGAAACTATAAAAAAGCCCCGCCCTAATTCTGGCGGGGCTTTTTGGTTAGGCCGCTTGCGTGGACCGCTGCACTTGCGCAGCTAGTCCTTGTAGGTTCCCGTCCAGAACCTTGCCCATCATCCGCTTCATCACGGTCTGCCCCAAAAGCCATCCCAAGGGGCCAAATTTCATCTGGTAATCCATACTCCAGACCACTTCCGCATTTCCGCCAGCCTTGGGGTGAATGCGCAGCTCAGCGTGGGCTTGTGTGATCGGCATTGGGTCGGTTTCCGACAGCAACACACGATAGCCGCGATTTGGCACCCAATTCGTCACCTCTTCCACAACCGAGCCGCCGTCCTCAAAGTGGCACCGCCGTTTTGCGCCAACATTGGCATCCCCCGAGGTGAGCGCGTCAACCTTGGAAACTAGTGGAGCAAATTCATCGATATGCATAAACCGGCCCAACACTGACCAAATGGCTTCGGGTGTGGCGTCAATCATAAGGGAGCGCTGGTGGTGGATCATTTTGGGCCTCAACATTGTGAAAGGGTCGCGTTTCAAACTGTCTGATGACGGTCATAACCTTGCACTGCTGACAGCGTTATGGCAGCAGTATGTCAGCAGGAGGCAAAAATGCGTCGCACCGAACGGCTGTTTCAGATTATCCAGATATTGCGCGCCACCCGCGCGCCGGTCACCGGAAGGATGCTTGCTGATGAGCTGGAGATCTCTCTGCGCACACTTTATCGCGACATGGCGGAACTCATCGCCCAACGTGTCCCTGTCACAGGCGAGGCAGGCACCGGTTATGTGCTGGATGATGGCTACGACATGCCGCCTCTGATGTTAACCGCAGACGAGTTAGAGGCCGCTGCCTTGGGCGCATCTCTTGTGGCTGCGCAGGCGGACCCGTCGCTGGCGCGTGCCGCGCGCGATCTGGTGTCAAAACTGTCTGAGGCCATTCCCGACGAGCTGCGCCCGATCATCCTGGATGCCGGGTCCCGAACATTTCCGATACAGCCTGAAAGGCCGGAACAGTTTGATGGCGCCATTCTGCGCCGCGCAATTCGCGAACGTTACAAACTCGCGCTGAGCTACCGCGATCAAGGGGGGCAGTATTCTGAACGGGTGATATGGCCCCTGTTAATCGCCTACCTACATCGCAACCGCTACATCGTCGCATGGTGTGAAGCGCGTCAGGATTACCGGCATTTCAAAACCGATCGGGTGCGAAACCTCGTGACGCTGACTGACAAATACCCCGGTCGCCGCGCCGTGCTGATCAAAGGCTGGGAAGAGGGCTGGTCACAGCGCAGCTAGCCTATTTTCGCTCCTGAATGCTGTTGCCGCCTTACAATGGCCCGGATCACAGCTGCGTGCACACTCTATTCAGACTGATGCGTCATATGTCACACTAATCTTCTAGTAGGAGACGAGTGATGAAGAGACGTAGTTTTCTCGCCGCAGGTACCGCGGCAACCCTGTTAAGCCCAAGCATTGTGCGTGCGGCTGAAGGCGATCCGTTTGTGTTGATGGAACACCTGCAACCCCGCGAAGTCAGAGTTCAGAAGAAATACGGCTTTGAACCGGGGCAAATTGTGGTCACCCTATCGGCCTTGATGCTCTATCACATGCAGGACGAACGTACGGCGATCCGCTATGGCGTGGCAGTTGGCAAAGAAGGGCTGAACTTTTACGGCGATGCCACCATTGACCGCAAAGTTGAATGGCCGCGCTGGACCCCCACCGCCGAGATGATCGAACGCAACCCCGGTTATGCGCGCTGGAAGGATGGCATGCCCGGAGGTCCGAACAACCCGTTGGGCTCACGCGCGCTCTATCTCTATCAGAACGGTCAGGACACGTTGTTCCGTATCCACGGTACCAATGTGCCGCAATCCATCGGCACGCCGTCCTCCAACGGCTGCATCCGCATGCTGAATGCCCATGTAGAACATCTCTACAACATCCTGCCGTTGGGAACCAAAGTCACCGTAATGTAGCGCCCTAGCGCAGCTTCTTCAGGATCTGCAACGAGGCATAGCCATCTGGCGCAGCCCCGATGCTGCGCTGATACTGCCGCACTGCTTCGATGGTCAGCGGGCCAATCTTGCCGTCGATCTTTTGCGTGTCAAAACCGGCAGTGGTCAGCCGCTCTTGCAACTCGATCCGCTCGGCATAGGTCAAGGCGCGGTCCTCACGCGGCCAATCGCCTTGCAACGGGCCAGCCCCACCAATCCTGTCGCTGAGCAGGCCAACGCCAATCACATACGCATCCGCTGTGTTGTAGGTTTCGATCACGCGGAAATTGTCAAAGATCATCAAGGCCACACCCTGCGCTCCGGCAGGCAGCAAAACAGAGGCCTGCCCATGGTTTGGCACCGCTTTACCAGACATATCCACGACTCCCATCTGGGCCCACAGGCTTGGGGTTTTCAGGATATCGCGCTTGGCCAAAGCATAATCAAAACCGTCCGGCAGCTGCACTTCTACACCCCAAGGTTGCCCCTTGGTCCAGCCGTTGCTTTCCAAATAGGCTGCTGTAGACGCCAGCGCGTCTGTGGGATCGTCCGACCAGATGTCACGTTTACCGTCGCCGTCAAAATCCACTGCCAGTGACAGGTAGGATGTTGGAATAAACTGCGTATGCCCCATCGCACCCGCCCAACTTCCGGTCATTCCTTCTGGGCGCACATCGCCGCTTTGAATGATCTGCAGGGCCGCTGTCAGCTGGGTTTCAAAAAACGCACCGCGCCGCCCGTCAAACGCCAAGGTTGCCAAGGCTTCAATGATCGGTGTGGATCCGCGAAACGTGCCATAGGCGCTCTCAAGCCCCCAAACCGCGGTCACAACTTCTTTTTCAACGCCGTAATGCGCTTCAATCCGGCTCAGCACGGCATCATGTTTTGCCAAAGCGGCTCGCCCGTTTGAAATCCGCACATCCGACGCAGCACTGTCGAGATACTCCCAGATTGTCTTGCTAAATTCGGACTGGTTGCGATCGCGCTGAATGACGTTGGTGTTGTAGTGAATGCCAGACAGGCTCAGGTCCAGTGTTGCTGCTGAAATCCCTGCGGCCATCGCGCGGGGGCGATATTCAGCCAGCCAATCGCGAAACCCAAGATTGCTGATGTCATCATCTTCGGCTGTTTTGCTGACTTTTATCTGCGCGGGACGCACAGACGGGCGCAAAGAATTCTGAGGTGCCGCCGAGGCCAGCCAAACTTGCGGTGTCTTCGCATTTTTTGAATCATTGGAGTTCGGAGCCGCCGATACAAATCCGGCCCCGCAAAGGGTTGAAATGGCAGCAATACCTGCCGCAAAACTCGTCAAACGCATGCCTGTGCTCCTGCTCGTTTTCCAAAAGTGTACCGCAAAAGCCTGTTTTCACCTAGCCTGCCGTCATCATGCGCGAGGTTTCGCCGATCACGATTTTTCCTGCTTTAGGCGTAGGTGAAATTCGCGCAGCATCGGCACACGGCGCGGACGGAAGGAGCCGCCGGTCAATTCCATGTCTGACATCCGGTCCAATCGGAATACCCGATAATCGCACCGCAAATGACAATAGGCCAACAGACAATGGCTCTCTTGCATAAACACAATCGATAACGGATCGACCGCGCGCCGTGTCTTGTGGCCCTGCACATCAGCATATGCAAACTCAACCGTGACCTCATCCCACGTCGCTTGACGGAGTGTTCCGGCATCAATGCCCGGCGGGGGTGGTAGGTTGAAACGTTTGGCGTACAGCACGGCTTGCTCCAACCGATGCGCTTGGCCATGCGGCAATCTCGCCTTTAGCTTGCTGAGTGCGGATTTTGCAGCCGCCGCCAAAGACGGGTCGCCAACTTCCATCACTTCGCGCAGCCCAACCACCAGCGCTTCGATCTCTTCGGGCACAAATCCCAAGGGCGGCAGGGTCGCGTCCTCAATCAGGGTAAAACCAAACCCTGCTTCGCCATCAATCACCGCGCCCAGACCGCGCAAACTGTCGATATCGCGATAGATCGTGCGCACCGACACACCGGTTTCCTGCGCCAAAGACTGTGCCGTGGCGGGAGGTGTCAAATTACGCAGCGCCTGCATCAGGCTAAACAATCGATCGGTACGACTCATGATCTACCATACTGCGCCCTACTGACAAAAATTGGCAAGAGACCCTGTTAGGTAAATCCCACATTCAACAGGAGCGTTTTTATGACCCATCTCATCATCTTTCACGGCGATGCCGATCTGCCCAGCCATTCACCCTTCTGCGTCAAGGCCATGTGTCTGATGGAAATGGCCGGTCATGACTGGCAGCCCGAGTATATTCAGGACCTTTCCACCATGCCCTTGGGCCGCGTGCCGGTGTTGCGTCTGGGTGATCGGCTGATCCCTGACAGCCACCATATTCAGGAATACCTCGAGGCGCTTGGCACTGACTTTTATGCTGGCCTGACAGATATCGAGCGCGCGGCTTCCCATGCTCTGGTGCGCATGACCGAAGAAAGTCTGCGCCTTGGCCTGGTACATGATCGTTGGCTGGACGAAACCTGCTGGCCGCTTATGCGTGAAACCTTCTTTGCTGGCGTGCCGGCCCCGGCCAGAGACGAGGTCGCCGCAGGCGTACAAACACTGGTCCGCCACGGCCTTATGGGCAACGGCATCGCGCAGTTTACCCCCCAAGATCGCACGCGGCGTCTCACCAAAGACCTTGCGGTTTTGGCGGCCAAACTGGCGGACAAGGACTTTATGTTTGGTGACAGCCCAACCGCTGCGGATGCGGCGATTGGGCCGGTGTTGGATATGATCCTGCGCCTGCCAGCGCCCACAGGTTTGCGACTGGCGGCTGAATCTCACCCCGCATTTGCACCTTATGTGGCGCGTGTGCGCGCGGCACTCTATCCGCCCATGAAGCGTTTTGCGACAGCTACCGCCGCCGCGTAACCTTGCGTTTGACCTTATCGGCTTTGCGCTTGGCCTTGGTGGCCTTGCGGCGCACCGGGCGGCCACGACCGCCGCGCGGTGCGCGTTTGACCAATTCACCATCCAGCGAGAGCAACTCAAGCGCGATGCCCCCTGTCACAGGCGCGGCTTCCTTCAGACGCGCTGTCACCCGTTGTCCCAATCCGATCACGGTTCCCGTATCCGATCCGACTAGCGTGTTGCTCTCCTGATCGTAGTGGAAATATTCCCGTCCCAACTCGCGCATCGGGATCAACCCGTCCGCTCCGGTTTCATCCAGCTTCACAAACACGCCAAAGCGGGTGATGCCGCTGACCCGTCCAGTGAACTCATTTCCGATCCGCTCGGACAAATAGGCCGCCAGATAGCGATCTGTGGTATCACGCTCTGCCAACATCGAACGCCGCTCGGTGTCCGAAATATGTTTTGATGTGTTCTCAAGGCTTTCCACATCTTCTGGCGTCAATCCGTCGTCGCCCCAGCCGTGTGAAGTGATTAAGGCGCGATGCACAATCAGGTCGGCATAACGTCGGATCGGCGAGGTGAAATGCGCATAGGATTTCAGCGCCAGACCAAAGTGCCCAAAGTTTGACGGCGAATAATAGGCCTGCGTCATCGAGCGCAATGTGGAGAGGTTGATCAACTCCGCCTCATCCTTGCCCGAGGCCGCATGCAACAGCGCATTCAGATGGCGGGTTTGCAACACTTGGCCCTTGGCCAAATTCAATCCCGCAGATTGTGCGGTTTCGCGCAGCGCATCCAGTTTTTCGGGGCTGGGTTCCTCATGCACGCGGAACAACAGCGACGAGCCTTTGGCAATCAGCGTTTCCGCCGCACACACATTGGCCAGAACCATGGATTCCTCAACCAGCTTGTGCGCATCAAACCGGTCACGGAAATTCACCGAAGACACAACGCCAGCGTCTGTTAATTCGATGCGTCGCTCCGGCAAATCCAGATCCAGCGGCTGGCGACGCCCACGCGCTTTGACCAAGGCTTCATAGGCCTCATAGAGCGGGTTGATGATCTCATCCATCAGTGGTGCGCAGGTGTCGTTGGGCGCACCGTCGCGGGCCTGTTGCACTTCCTCATAGTTCAACGAAGCCACAGACCGGATCATTGCCCGGGTGAAGCGATGGCCGATTTTTTCGCCGTGACTGTTGATCTGGATGCGCAGCGCCAGCACAGCGCGCGGCACACCTTCGTGCAACGAGCACAAATCGCCGGACAAGCGATCCGGCAACATTGGCACCACGCGGTCGGGGAAATAGCTGGAATTGCCGCGCTTGCGCGCCTCACGGTCCAGCGCCGTATTGGGGCGCACATATTGCGCCACATCGGCAATTGCGACCCATAGAACATGACCGTCTGCATTCTTTGGGTCATCGTCCGCATGTGCCCAACAGGCGTCATCGTGATCGCGCGCATCTGCCGGATCGATGGTGACAAAGGGCAGATCGCGCAGATCTTCGCGCTGACCAAGGCCCGCGGGTTTGGCCGCGTCCGCCTCGGCAATCACCGCATCGGGAAAGCTGTCGGGTATGCCATGCTGGTGGATCGCAATCAGCGACACGGCCTTGGGTGCGCTGGGATCGCCCAGTCGCGTGACAATCTTGGCACGCGGCAAACCCATACGGCCTTTGGGTCCGGTTTGCTCCGCCTCAACCAATTCGCCATCTTTGGCACCGTTGGTCTGATCGCTGAGCACCATCCATTCTTTGCCGTCACCTTTGTCGATGGGCAGAATGCGACCGCCTTCGGCCGATTTGCGGAACACACCCAACACACGTTTGGGATTGGTGCCAATGCGCCGGATTAGACGGGCTTCATAGCTGTGGTCGTCCCCGGAGACTTCGGTCAGACGTCCAAGAATACGATCGCCTTCGCCAAGCGCCGGATCAGAGGCGCGCAGGATCACCAGAATGCTGGGTGCCTCGCCGTCGCCGTGCCACTCTAGTGGGCGGGCAAACAGGTCGCCATCGTCGTTGGGGCCGGTGATTTGCAGCACGGATACAGGCGCAAGCTTGTCGGGGTCGCGATAGGTCTTTTTGCGTTTTGAAAGATGCCCGTCGGCCTCAAGCTCGCGCAGAAGCCGTTTCAGATCGATCCGCGCAGCCCCTTTGATGCCAAAAGCTTTGGAGATGTCACGTTTGGAGGTGAGGGTCGGGTTCTCGGAAATCCAGTCTAGGATTTCCTCTTTGGTTGGAATACGCATGTGTCCCCCTAACATGGGCGGGACATAACGTCACGTGGGGATGAAGGGGCCAGCCCCTTCTTGGCCCATTGGGCCAATTCAACCCCGAGGTATTTGGCGGCACCAAAAAGCCAGACGCGCGAGATCTTCTGCCGTATCGACATCCTCCAGCGAGGCAAGCGTTGCAATGCGGTGGTGGGGCAGGGTGGCAATGCTGTCGCTTAGGGCGTGTTTGCTCGACCATCGCACGTTTTGAAACAAGGAGGGCGGCGGTGGCGCAGTACGTTTGAGACCCACCAGCCAATACCCCCCGTCGCTGGCAGGGCCAAAGGTGGCGTCGTGATCGCCCAGCGATGTAAAGGCAGCCGCAATATGGTGGCGGTTGATGGCGGGAATGTCGGCACCGATGATGCAGATTGGCCCACGCGGCAAGGTGCGCATCACGCGGCCCATTCGATCGCCCAGAGACCCTGTTCCCTGCGGGATGCGCGCAAGGTCAGAGGGCCAGAGGCGGGTGTCGATCGTTTTGACGTCGGGCGTGATTGCGAGGGTGAGTTCCCAGCGCGGGTCGCGCAACCGCCGCAGCAGCGCCGCGCTTTGGTGGCGAAACCACCACGCCGCCGGTGTCATGCCAATATCACGCCCGAGGCGGGTTTTCACACGGCCTGCGCGCGGCTCTTTCAGCATCACCACCAGACGGCGGCGCCAGCGCGGATCAGGCGAAATAGTCACGCAAAATCCGCGTATAGATGCGTTTGAGCTGATGGATCTGATCGACGGGCACACATTCGTCCACCTGATGCATGGTCTTGCCTACGAGGCCAAATTCCACCACGGGGCAGTGATGTTGGACAAAGCGCGCATCCGATGTGCCGCCGGAGGTGGACAGCTCTGGCACGCGGTTGGTTTCTGCCTGCACGCTGGCGGCCACCAAATCGGACAAGGCACCGGGGGGCGTGATAAAGCTTTCGCCGGAAATCTTGACCTGCATGGCGATCTCGATACCGGTGTCTTGGGCCACCTGATCCAGTTGTGTTTGCATCCACTCCGTGAGGGACGCGCCGGAATGGGCATCGTTAAAACGAATGTTCACCGTAGCGCGACATTCTGCAGGGATCACATTGGTGGCCGGATTTCCGGTATCCATGGTGACAATTGCCAGTGTTGAGGCGTCAAAATGTTCGGTGCCCTGATCCAGTTCGTAGCGACCAAACAGGTTCATCAGCTGCGCCATGGCGTTGAGCGGGTTTTTGGCGCGGTGCGGATAGGCGGAATGGCCTTGTTGACCGGTGAAGGTGAAATAGGCCGTCAGCGAACCGCGCCGCCCGATTTTCATCATCTCGCCCATCTCGTTGGGGCTTGTCGGCTCACCCACAAGGCACACCGACATTTGTTCGCCCTCAGTGCCCATATAGTCGAGGAGTGCCGTGGTTCCGTCCAGTGCGTCCGCTTCCTCATCGCCGGTGATAGCGAGGATAATGGCGCCCTCGGGTGGCGTGTCCTGCACAAAATCGATCGCGGCGGCGGCAAAGGCGGCCACGCCGGATTTCATGTCCGTCGCACCGCGCCCGTACATGACGCCGTCGCGAATTTCCGCGCCAAACGGGTCCGTAGTCCAGGCCGCAATGTCGCCCACAGGCACAACATCGGTGTGACCGTTAAACCCGAACGTCTGACTGTGGCCTTTAGCGCCCCAACGCGCAAACAGGTTGGAAATACCGCCACGATCCACGCGCGTGCAGTCAAATCCATGTGTGTTGAGCAGCTTCTCAAGCAGCACCAGTGCGCCACCTTCTTCTGGTGTCACAGACGGGCAGCGGATCAAATCAGCGGTGAGCTCTGAGGCGTCGATTTGTGTCATGGGCTTACTTTCAAACATCAGGGGTGCGGAACCAAAACCTTTTGCCACAGGCCGCCATGGCCGGAAAGCCACAAAAACGGCGCGAGCGAAGGGCAAAATGCGCTAACCCTCTTAACAGACGCTAAAATTTGTTGTTTATTGGCGTCAATAAATATTGACCGAGGCAGGTCGCTCAGCAGTTTGGCCGCAAAAGGCCCTATCCGTTTTTGCAAGAAACCAATGAGTTTCAAAAGACGGATTTATGTGAACCGGAAAAATCCGGCGATGTTGTGTGGCGTGCCCTCGTGAGCAGAGGGGCAAAAACGGCATGGCACGACTTCCAGTCAGCCAGAACGCGAGCGCGGAACAGATGGCGGAAACCATCTTTGGGGATGGCGTCTCGGTTGAAAGCGCGTCCTATAGCGGCGATTCCCAAGCATCGGGAATCTACTCAAACGGTGACTCGGTTTCGCCTGATGTCACGCCCAGCGACACTGGCGTGATCCTGTCCACGGGGCGGGTACGTGATTTTACCAACCGCAATGGCGGCAACAATCAGGATACAAACACCTCGACCAACACCAGCGGCGAGGATGGCAATGATCTGTTTGACGACACCGCAGGCGCGGCAACCTATGACGCGGCCGAGCTTTTTATAGAATTCATCCCCGACGGCGATACGTTGACGATGCAGTTTGTCTTCGCTTCCGAGGAATACCCCGAATATGTCGATTCCGTGTATCAGGATTTTGTCGCGGTCTGGATCAATGGGGAACTTGTGCCGATGCAGATCGGCAATGGCGATGTTGACCCCGGAAACATCAACGGTGGCGAAAACGAAAGCCTGTTTATCAACAACACAGGCGGGACTTATAACACCGAAATGGACGGCTTTACGCTGACCATGACCTTGACCATGACGGTCAATCCCGACGAGTTGAATAACATCCGCATCGCCATCGCTGACGTCAGTGACAGCAGTTACGATAGTAATCTGCTGATCGCGGCAGATTCGTTGCAGACCTCGCTGATTGCAGAAACCGACACGATCAATATGGGGCTGGATGCCTCGCGTACTGTCGACCTGCTGGACAATGATCAGAACAACACCGGCAATATGCTGTCGATCACCCATATCAATGGACAGACTGCGGTTGTTGGCGTTCCGATCACCTTGACCAACGGGCAGGTCATTACGCTTAACGCAGACGGCACCGTCACAATTGACTCCGATGATGACGAGGAAACCGTCAACTTCACCTATACCGTGTCAGACGGCGACGGCATCACGGACGTTGGGTTTGTAACCGTCAATCAAGCTCCCTGTTTTGTCGCTGGAACCTTTATTCGCACCCCCCACGGAGAAGTGCCGGTGCAGGACTTGGTTCAGGGTGATCTGGTGGAAACGCTGGACAACGGTCCGCAACCCATTCGCTGGATCGGCAATCGAAAAGTTCCCGCCGTTGGCAAATTGGCCCCCATTCACATCGAGGCGGGTGCCCTAGGGGATCATGGTGATTTGAAACTTTCGCCTTTGCACAGGGTCATGGTTGAGAACGGATGGGCGCAATTGCTCTTTGGCGAGGACGAAGTTCTGATCTCCGCTCGGGACTTGGTGAATGACCAGACCGTACGCCAAGTCTCTGGCGGCGAGGTCGAGTATTTCCATATCCTGTTTGATGATCATCAGATTGTCTTCTCCGAAAACCTGAAAACCGAGAGCTATTTGCCGGGACCGCAAACGTCTGAGAGTTTCGAGCCTGAAATTGTCGAAGAAATCTGTACTATTTTCCCAGAGCTCGATCCCGAAGATGGCACAGGCTACGGCCCCATGGTGCGTCCCGGACTTAAGCAATTCGAAGCCACGGCTCTTACCCATTGGACCAGCGCTGCATGAGTTGGATCGGTCTGATAAACGGTGATCAGGCCCTGTTTCGCGCGGATGGATTGGCGCGTCTGGGTACTGAGGTGCCGGTTGATGATCTGAATCTTGCAGCACCCATGAGCACTGGCAGTCTGGTTATTGAAACACGGGCCTCTCCCTACGATCGTCCTCAAATGCTTTTGGGGGTCGAGCCCAGACGGTCTGGCGGCATCGGCATGGTGCTGCAAGCTGTGCCTGGCGGCGGGATTGTCCTGATCCTGACTCGAAACGGCGAAACCTTTCACGCCGCAGCCAATCTGGATACCGGCGGGCGTATTGACGTGCTGCGGGTGACCTATTCGTGGGATAGCAACGCAAACATCGGCAGGATTGCCGTCGAGTTTCCAGGGACACATCTTGTTGCTTTGCGCGATCTTGAAAGTCCCTTGCCGCTTAGCTTGCTGGATGTGCAACAGATCGTGTGTGATCCTAATGCGCGCGTGCTGTCCGGCGATCTGAGTTATGTTGCGTTCTCCAACAAGGTTGAGCCGATCGGCCCGATGCCAACACTTTGTCTGGACACGCCGGTTATGACACCGAGTGGTTATGTTGCGGCAGGCGAGATCAAGCGCGGCGATGTCGTTCAGGCCAGTAACGGCAGCTATGTGCCCGTTTTGAATACAGTCCATCGCACCGTTCCCGCAGTCGGGTTGTTTGCCCCTATAGAATTGCGCGCGCCGTTTTTTGGCCTGAGTAAACGGATCGCTATGGGCTGCATGCAACGGTTGGTCATTGGCGGCTCGCGGGTGGAATATATGTTTGGCTCGGAATTCGTTCTGGTTCCTGCGGGAAATTTGCTACACGGCAATGCCGCGCAGTATTGCAAGCCACAGACGCTCACCACCTATTGTCAGTTGATTTTGCCAGATCACGAGGCTGTTCTGGCCGCGGGCACCTATCTGGAAACTCTTGATTTGGGCCGCATTCGCCGAAAACGTGATGTTTTACGTGCCAGCCTTTTCGTGAATATGCCCCGCGCCGAGTTGCCGGAGCATTCGCGCACTGCCTATCCGGTGCTGCGTGAATTTGATGCCCTGACGCTGGCGGCGCAACGCGTCGCCTAAGACGTCTTACTGCTCGGGCATCTCGCCTTCGCTTTCCTCACCATGGAAAAACGGGGTCAGCTGCGCCACAACAACCGAGTTTTCTTCCAGAGCCCGCGCCATCAGCTCACGCTCATCATCCGCGATGTCATGACCCTGCGCCTCGCGCTCTTCAATTGTGCCATATCCGGTCACATCCAGCGGGTTTAGGTCCGCTTGCTTCAGAATGGCCACGGTTTCGCGCACAGCTTCCGCTTCATCCACGCCGCTGGCGTAGATCATCAAGGCACCACCGGTTGCCCCTTCGGGCAGCCCGTCGTCTTCTTTTCGACCAACCTGAACCAACAGGGTGAACACTTGCTGGCGGGATTTCTTTTTCGTCTTTTCCATGGCCCCGCCTTATCGCGCTATGTGCCAAAAGGTCAACCTGTGCACGTCCAAAGGTCAGGATTGGGTAAAAATTGACTCACATCTGAACCATTAAGCGCGGCGCGGTGCATAGAATAGAAAGCACGTTTGTATCAAAATCATTTTGACTAAAACGAGCAGATTCTTGCCTGTCTTTGAGCTCTGAAGATGACGTGGAGACGAGGCAGTTCGAGACCCCGAAAATCGGGGGGGAATAAAGCTGGCAGTTTCTCCTAAGAATGCGGCGGAAATTCGGACAGAATTTGTCTCAATCGGCACTACGTCTGATGGAGTAAGATAAAAAGGGTATCGCATATGCCAACCGCCTCTGAATTGCCAATTGACACCTCCGCCACTGCATTGGAGATGGCTGAGTCCATGTTTGGGTCTGGCATTGAAATCGTATCTGCTGACTACACGGGGCACAGCGCATCCTCCGGCGTGTACAGTGACGGCGACGATGTCGCGCCCCAGTTCACACCGTCCGATACAGGGGTGATCCTGTCCACTGGTCGGGCTGATAGCGTGACCAACAGCTCGGGCGAAGCGAACACCTCGGACCGCACCTCTGGCAATATGCGCACCGCAGGGGATGACGACCTTACCGACATCGCGGGTTTCCAAACCTATGATGCCGCTGTTTTTGAGGCCACCTTTGTGCCCGATGGCAGCATGTTGACCATGCAGATTGTATTTTCCTCCGAAGAATACCTCGAATATGTCGGCTCCGGTTTCAATGATGCGGTTGGAATCTGGGTCAACGGCGTGCAGGCCGAGCTGACTGTGGGTAGCGGTGACATTACCATCAACAACATCAACGATGAATCCAACCAGAACCTTTATGTCGACAACCCCTCTAACGCCGAAGTTGCCAATACCGAAATGGATGGCTTCACGGTCACGCTGACTTTGAAAGCTCCTGTGAATCCCGGGGAAGAGAACACCATCAAGATCGGCATCGCGGATGCGGGGGATTCCAGATACGACAGTAACCTCTTGATCGCCGGGGACTCTATCCAATGTGTCCTATTGGCGGAAGACGACGAAATCGAACTGGCCGCAAATGAGACCACGACAGTTGATTTGCTCGACAATGACGCGATCAAGGACGGCGGAACGCTGACCATCACCCATATCAACGGCCAGCCGGTGAATGCAGGCGATGAAATCACCTTGGCGACAGGTGAAACCATCATTTTGAACGCAGATGGCACTATCACCCTGACGGCGGGAGACGCAGAAGGTGAGAGCATCTTCACCTACCAAGTCGCGGATGAAGACGGCAACACCGACACCGCATTTGTGAATGTCGAAACCACCCCTGCGCCCTGTTTTGTCAAAGGCACGCTGATCGTGACCCAGACGGGCACCTTGCTCATCGAAGAGCTTGAACCAGGACATATGATCCTCACCCGCGACAATGGATTTCAACCGCTACGCTGGGTCGGTCAAACCGCGCGTCGGGCCACCGGTCAGGACGCGCCAGTGCATTTCGCCGCCGGCGCGCTGGGCAATCACGATGAAGTTGAGTTTTCGCCCAATCACCGCGTATTGCTAAACTCCAGTCGTGCAACTCTGTTGTTCGGCGAATCCGAAGTGTTGGTCAAAGCCAAGGACCTGGTGAATGGCGACACCATCACTTTCCGCGAAGACGGCGCGTCGATCACCTATGTGCATCTTCTGTTTGATCGCCACGAGATCGTGCGGGCCAATGGACTTGACAGCGAAAGCTATCATCCAGGTCAGGAAACCATCGACAGTTTTGATGCCGATACGCGCAATGAAATTCTGCGCCTGATGCCAAATACAGATGCGATGATGGGATATGGCTTTGGCCCAGCTGCGCGAGTTTCCCTGCGCAAATACGAAACCAAAGCACTTATTCGAGCAGCCTAATTACCACTCACGAACACAAAACGGGCGCGCCTTCTCAGGCGCGCCCGTTTTGTTTTTCTATCTCGTATTAGTCGCGCAGCAGCTCGTTGATGCCGGTCTTGGAGCGAGTCCGCTCATCGACGCGTTTCACGATCACAGCGCAATACAGGTTGATGCCGTTTTTGGAGGGCATCGAGCCTGCGACAACCACTGAATAGGGTGGCACTTCGCCGTACATCACTTCGCCGGTTTCACGATCTACGATCTTGGTGGACTGGCCGATGAACACACCCATGCCCAGCACCGATCCTTCACGCACGATGCAGCCTTCGACAACTTCCGAGCGCGCACCGATGAAACAATTGTCCTCAATGATGGTCGGGCCAGCCTGCATCGGCTCCAACACGCCGCCAATGCCAACGCCACCGGACAGGTGCACGTTTTTACCGATCTGCGCACAGCTGCCCACAGTCGCCCATGTGTCCACCATCGTGCCTTCGTCGACATAGGCGCCGAGGTTCACAAACGATGGCATCAGCACAACACCAGGCGCCACAAATGCCGATTTACGCACAATCGCGTTGGGCACAGCGCGGAAGCCGGCCTCGGACCACTGATCCGCGCCCCAACCTTTGAATTTGCTGTCGACTTTGTCCCACCAGCCAGAACCCTGCGGTCCACCGGATTGCTCTTCCATGTCTTTCAGACGAAAGCCCAGCAACACAGCCTTTTTGGCCCATTGGTTCACATGCCAGTCACCGCTGTCCTGCTTTTCAGCAACACGCAGCTTGCCTGAATCCAGCGCAGCCAGAGTATCTTCGATGGCGTCGCGGGTTTCGCCGGTTGTGGCCGGTGTGATTGTGTCGCGCGCGTCCCACGCGGCTTCGATGGCTTGTTCCAGTTGGGCATTCGACATTACTTTAGGGCTCCAATTCACGGGATTTGCGCTTTCATAGCGACAAGCGCGCGCCGCGTCACCCACCCAATACGCCCGATTTGCAGATGAACCCGCCTTTAAGCCTTCACAATGCTATCACTGGCGTGTCCTGACCAAAGACGCTAGGCCTTAAGGCAAGTAAGTATTTTAGGACCAGTATTATGACTGATGATCGTCTCCACCCTCTTTCCGATGCTCACAGCGACCGCAGCGCGGCCACCGAGGTACCCGACACCCCGCAGACCCGTTCGCCCGCCTACCGACTGGCCTTTGCCGACGAAGATTTTCTATGTCGCGACGAGTTGCGCCCTGTGCGACTGCAGCTCGAGTTGCTCAAGCCACAGCTGGTTTTGGACGAACATAAAATTGAAAGCACTGTTGTGATGTTTGGCGGCGCGCGCATTCCGGCGCCTGCCAACAAAGATAGCGCGCGCACCAAAACACTGGCCGATCTGTCGCGATTTTATGACGAGGCCCGCACCTTTTCCCGTCTGATGACCGAACGCAGCAACGGGCGTAAAAATGTGATTGTCTCAGGCGGAGGTCCTGGTGTCATGGAGGCTGCCAATCGCGGTGCGCTGGATGCAGGTGGCAAATCCATTGGCCTCAATATCGTTTTGCCACACGAACAAGCCCCCAACGAGTATGTCACGCCCGAGTTGTGCTTTAACTTTCACTACTTTGCGATCCGCAAAATGCACTTTCTGATGCGCGCCCGCGCACTCTGTGCGTTTCCGGGCGGGTTTGGCACGCTTGATGAGCTGTTTGAGACTCTGACCCTCATCCAGACCGGCCGCATGGAATGTATCCCTGTGGTGCTGTTTGGCCGCGAGTTTTGGGAGAAGATCATCAATTGGGAGGCGCTGGCGGATGCTGGCACCATCGCAGAAAAAGATCTGGAGCTTTTCAAGTTTGTCGAAACCGCCGAAGAGGCGATTGACGTGATCGAAAACTGGGATGCCTGTGGACGTCGCGCCGAAATTCCCGGCCGGTAACTCCGGCCTACCGCGCTCTTCATGGCGTCTCCAGACGCCATGACCTCAACCTAAATTGAAAGCCGGCTCGTTTCACCCATTAGTGAAAGGTGGTCGGCAAAATACCCAATTCAGTGCCCTGAGGCAGCTTGGTGACAACCTGTCGGCCTGCCACGTCTTTGATGCCGTAGCCATAACCGGCCAGACGGAATTTCCATTCCCGCGCACTTAGCGCCTTGGTGCGTTCGCGTGCCAGAAAATCAAGTACCGGAGCGTCGATGACTGCCCCGCCAATATCTGCAAATGCCATTTCTCAGTCCTCCAATTGTGTTGTTTACAATTTGGAAACTGACTGTTGATCGCGGCGCAATTGGTCCGCGATTGTGGAAAGTTTAAGGCAAACTGGCTGATTGTTTACTTTTTGGGGCCAGTGAGTGAGGTAAATACATATTTCGGCAGGACGATCCCTGCGATCAATGCCCCCAGCCAGACCAGCAAAGTGGCCGCCAACAGGTTGGCCGTGCCCCCAATCGAAAAGCCCGCAACAAACGGCTGGGTGATCAACAGACCAAAGAAGATCGTGACCAATGACAATCCGCCCAACAGCGAAGGCATGTTCTTTTCAGATATTTTGCGAATGATCGGCGTGATGATCATCAAAATCACCGTGAAGATTACGGTCACGATGACCAATCCCAGCGGCGAGAGGGAAAACCCGTCCAGCAACAGTGTCGCGAGCAGTAAACCAATGGCGTTGGCAATCAGATGCGCGGCGGCGGAAACAACAAATTTGGGCATTCACAGGCCTTTCTCAGAAGAAACACCTGCAGCCTAGACCGGATTTCGATAAATACCACCCGCTTCTTTGCGGCTTAGCTATTTCCCATGCCCGCTTCAGCTTCGATCTGGCGGCGCGACTTGCGCGCGCGTTCGGTGGCTGACTTCAACTGACCACAAGCCGCCATGATGTCTTCACCGCGCGGTTTGCGGATCGGGCTGGAATATCCGGCATTGTGCACGATATCGGCAAAGGCGCGAATGCGGTTATTGGACGAGCGCTCATAGGGGCTGCCGGGCCATTCGTTAAACGGGATCAGGTTGATCTTGGCCGGAATGCCATAGTCGCGGATTTGCCCGACCAGTCGATGCGCATCCGCATCGCTGTCATTCACGCCTTTCAGCATCACATACTCAAAGGTGATCCGTTCGGAATTGGACACTTTGGGGTAGCTCGCCAAAGCCTCAAGCAAGCTGCCGAGCTTCCAGCGTTTGTTGATCGGAACCAGAACATCACGCACTTCATCTGTGGTGGCGTGATAGGAAATCGCCAACTGACAGCCAATTTCCTCGGCGGTACGTGCCATTTCGGACACCACACCGGATGTGGACAGCGTAATGCGGCGACGGCTCAACTGAATGCCTTCAGGATCCATCGCGATCTTCATCGCATCGCGCACATTTTCAAAGTTATACAGCGGCTCGCCCATGCCCATCAGCACAATGTTGGACAATAGGCGCGGCTGGTCCTGATCTGTGCGCGTGCCCGGCTCGGGCCACTCGTCCAGATCGTCGCGCGCCATCATCACCTGACCGATGATTTCCGCCGCGGTCAGATTGCGCACCAGCTTTTGCGTGCCCGTGTGGCAGAAGGTGCAGGTCAGCGTACAGCCCACCTGCGAGCTGATGCAAAGCGTGCCGCGACCCTCTTCGGGGATATAGACCACCTCAACCTCATGGCCGCCCGCAATCCGCACCAGATATTTACGCGTGCCATCTTCGCTGATCTGGCGGGTCACAACTTCGGGAATGGCGACCTCGAATTTTTCGTCAAGCTCCGCGCGATAGGCTTTGGACAGGTTGGTCATCGCCGCAAAATCGCGCACGCCCCATTGATAGATCCACTGCCAGATCTGATTGGTGCGCATCTTGGCCTGTTTTTCCGCCGTGCCGTTTTCAATCAACACCTCGCGCAGGCGCGCGCGCGTCAATCCAACCAGATTGATTTTACCGCCCTCAGGCAGCTTGCGCGGAATTGTGTGTACGTCCTGCGTAATGGGGGCGCTGGCGGTCATGGCTCTGGGTCCAGTCTTGAAAGATCAGGCGGGTGCAATA
Source organism: Rhodobacteraceae bacterium Alg231-30 (assembly GCA_900143615.1). Lineage (GTDB taxonomy): Bacteria > Pseudomonadota > Alphaproteobacteria > Rhodobacterales > Rhodobacteraceae > Shimia. The sequence continues at coordinate 706,220 of FREU01000002.1, read as the reverse complement.
CACCATTTGGACCACAAAGCAAATAAAACAAGGGCTGCGCTTAGGCGACCCACTTGCTCTGTACCGCCAATCGCGCCTCATGGCGCTTTAAACACCGCCGCGCAGCCGATCCTTTGGCGGCCACTTCGATCAATTCCGGGAACATTCGCAACAGCTCATCACGGGTCTCGTGCTCAAAGTGATCCAGTGACAACTCGCTTGGATGAAAGCTCTCGGTCAACATGCCATCGGATAGAATGATCTGATGCGCATCAAACAGGATGTGAAAGTATTCCGGCGTGGGAACATAGGACACTTGCGTGATCCCCTTCCAGCCAACCAATTGCTTGGCAGGGATCAAAACTTCTCGCTCATCAAACAACATCTCAAAACGCGCATCTTTCATCCAGACACGATGGTTGGGCGATACATACAAATCGCGAGTGGGCACGCCGCGCCCCATTGCGCCGCGCGGGATCTTGATCGGGGCCGCCATTTCAAATGCGTCGCCACGCGCATTGGCACAATAGGACCCAATCCAGCGAATGGGCGCAAATCCCCCATCGCGCACCATCACATGATCGCCGGGGCGCAAATCTTCTACCGCAATTTCGCCGCGTCGGGTTGCGATCTTTGTCCCGGCCAGAAAGCAGGGAATCGCGCGCTCATTGGTGTCACCTGAGCCCAAAGCATCATCCGTGTCCGAGTGGATTTCATCGCCGCTGCTCACGCTGATTTGGCGGGACGTTGCACCCGCTGCCGGACCGGTCTTAGCCGTGACTGTGCGATCAAAGGACACAAAATCGAGGAGCGCACCGTTCTGCGCCAAGGCCACAGCGCCCTGTCGAATGAGGCCAGCGCTTAGGGCATACAAATCGCGCCCAAACGTCGTGTCTTGAAGTTCGTTAAGCTGGGTTGTTGAGAGCAGGCTGCCATTGGGGTGATACACCACAATCTGGATGCCGCTCGCATCGGCCCCCGCGTCTATGGCAACTTCGAGAAAGTCGTCATTCTGGCCGCCGCGATATTTGATCTCGGTTAAATTCGGAACTGGCATACCTGTCTCACACCTCTGTTGGGCGGTCGGTTGATCCGACCGTTTCCCCCCGTGGCGATGTGGCAGTGCTTTAAAGTCCTGGCAGGGACTCGGCTCTCCGTTTGTCAGAGAGCCTTTGTTATTTTATTGCGCGCAACGTTTCTCGGCGTCTTCAATGGCGGCGGTGACACCGCGCAGCGAGAATGTATCTTGGGTTTGTGTGCCGCGCGAGCTGCGCGCCGTCAGCTTGGCGTTAGAGCCGCGCTTCATAGCTGCAATGATCTTGGTGTCATCGCCTGACGAGGCAGGCCATGCCCACTCGCCTTCGGTAATCAGCGCAAAGCTGTTGCCATCAATGTCCACAGACACTTGTGATCCACTGGCAAAAGGATAGCCGCCAGTAAAACCAACTTGGCCCGCGACTTTCAGATGCGGCAGGTAAGACACCATCAACAGGATATCGCTGCGCACCACGGCGACAACTTTGCCATCCCGCGTGTTCACGGTTTCCTTGGCGGTGCTGACGGCCCAGCATTCGTGTTTTTCAGCATCCTTGTGCTCAAACACGCTCCAGTCGGTCATGGCTGCAACTTGATTGTTGCTGCTTTCCTGCGCATGTGCGCCCATGGCCCAAAGCGGCAAACTTGCAGCGGCAAGTGCTTTCAGCAAACGTGATCCCATAATCAACAGCCTCCAAGCTGTGGTGTGCCTCAAAGTGTCCCGCGACCATGGCTTTGCGCCTTATTGTCGGGCTGGACATTATTAACTCGATAACGTCACTTTAGCCTAATAACTTTGATGGGCGAAAGACCCGTTGGCACATATTTGCCCACCAATTTGCGAGGCACCATGACACAACCAGCCCCTCTAACGGAAATCTGGCGCGGACAATTCAAGGAAAGCGTGCATTCTGGCCATGCCGTAATTTGTGATTCAGCAGGAGAAATTGTCGAGGCTTGGGGTGATCCAGAGGCAATTGTGCTGCCGCGCAGCTCGTCCAAAATGATTCAGGCGCTGCCGCTGATTGAAAGTGGCGCGGCGGATGCGGCGGGGTTGACGACACAGCAATTGGCACTGGCCTGCGCCTCCCATAATGGGGCCGCGATCCACAACGACATGGTGCGCGACTGGCTGGCGGCTCTTGGGCTACGCGAGAATGACCTCCGCTGCGGGCCGCAAGAACCCCGCGATATTGCAGCACGTAATGCGCTGATCAAATGCGACGATCCCGTGTGTCAGGTGCATAACAATTGCTCGGGGAAACACACAGGGTTTTTGACGCTCACTAAACATCTGGGCGCAGGTCCGGAATACATTGATCCAAACCATCCAGTGCAGGTGGTTGTGCGGGAAGCTTTCGAGGATGTGACCGGCGAAACCTCTCCCGGTTATGCCATTGATGGCTGCTCAGCCCCCAATTTTGCTTGCACCTTGCACGGTATGGCCCGCGCAATGGCGTTTTTTGCGGCGGCCCGCGACGGGCAAGGCAGTCGCGCCACTGCCGCAGCCCGTCTGCGCGCAGCAATGGCACAACATCCGGAATATGTCGCAGGTGAGGGGCGTGCGTGCACTGCTTTGATGCGCGCGGCGGGCAATGGCGTTGCTGTGAAAACCGGCGCGGAAGGGTATTTCGTCGCGATGGTGCCGAAGCGGGGACTGGGTGTGGCTTTGAAAATCGCTGATGGCACAACCCGCGCCGCCGAAGCGACGATGGCGGCTATATTGATCCGTCTGGGTGTGCTGGAGGAGGGTCATCCTGAGGCAAAAGCCTTGGTAAACGCCCCAATAACCAACTGGCGCGACGTGCGAACAGGCACAATGCGACCGTCAGCAAGTTTACTCTAAAACAACGTGCTCCCGCCTTTTTGAAACGCAGACAAGCTGCGTCGCAGAAAGTTGCGCCGCAGGCATCCAAGCCGTGCCTCAGGCGCAAGTTTATGTGTTTTGCGCTACATTTCCATCGCTTCAGCCACCTCGACGGTGCCCATGCCATTCTCAAGTATGGGGCAGCCTGCGGCGATTTTGCAGGCCGCGTCCATGTCCTGCGCATTGATCAGCGTATAGCCTGACACCGGATTGGCGCCGCCGTTGTCTTCAACACCATTCGCAGTGACCGTTTTGGACATGCCAGCAGGGTTGCCGCCATCCACAAGATCCGCGCCGATGCCCGCCATCCAGGACATCCAAGCGGCCATGACTTTTTCGCCTTCTTCCGGCGTTTCAGGGCGGCCACCACCGTGGTAAATGAACATAAATTTGGGCATGATAAATCTCCTTGATTTCAAGGTTACGGGTCAAAAGAAACAGCGCAGAAATCACCTCGCGCGGCATTGGCGCGGTGAAAATCAATTCTTTGTAGAAGCCTCAGGTGGGTTTGAGTATAGCACAGGGAGCGACCCGTGGCGTTACATCATGTCCCATAACAACTTCGCAGCCAATGTCATTGAGGTCACGACCAAGAGAGGTTGGATCAACTTTGCCCCCTTGGCCATCGCCATTTTGGCCCCAAGTCGCGCGCCCAACATCTGGGCAACCCCCATCATCAACCCCACCGCCCAAAGCGGTTGCGCAACTAGGATAAACCCGGCCAGACCGCCAAGGTTGGATGAGAAGTTCAAAAGCTTGGTATGTGCCGTGGCTTTCAAAATGCCGTGCCCCGCCAGCGCCACAAAGGCGATCATGTAAAAGCTGCCCGCCCCCGGCCCCAAGAGCCCATCATAAGCCGCCACCAGAGGCACCGCGGTGAGGCTGAAGGTCAATGGCGTCAACCGCGCATTACGCTCAATCGAGGCCGCGGACTTTCGAAAGGCAAAAAAGGCGGCGATCCCGATCAAAAGCACTGGCAAGGTCAACTCGATCCACTGTGTCGGCAGCACTGACACCAGCATCGCGCCCCCCGCCGCAGCAAAAAAAGCCAATAACGCCAGCCATTTCTGCGACTTTAAATCAACATGCCCAGCGCGCGCATACGACAGCGCAGCGGTGCCGGTTCCAAACAGGCCTTGGATTTTATTGGTGGCCAATGCCTGCACAGGCGGCACCCCCACAAGCATCAGCGCAGGCACTGTGATCAACCCGCCGCCACCTGCAATAGCATCGACAAACCCCGCAACAAACGCCGCCGAAATCAGGATCGGCAACGCTTCAATGCCCAGTTCAAACATTGTTTATGCGCCTTGAAAGTCGGCCTTGGCATAGCCCTGGATGTAAAGCAGCGCGCTGAGATCTCCGTAGTTGATACGAATGTCACATTCTGCCGCAACCGAAGGTTTCGCGTGCAACGCCACGCCGGATCCGGCCAATCCGAGCATACCAAGATCATTGGCACCGTCGCCCACCGCCATCACATCTGATTGGGTCAGACCAAGTCGCGCGGTGATCTCATTTAAGGCCTGAACTTTGGCTTCGCGGCCCAAAATGGGCCGCCCCACGTCGCCGGTCAGCCTGCCGTCTGCCACAAGCAAAGTGTTGGCACGGTTTTCGTCAAAGCCCAGTTCAGCCGCCACTTTGGCGGTAAAGGCGGTGAACCCGCCTGAGACCAGCGCGGCAAACGCGCCCTCAGCTTTCATCGTGGCCAATAGCGCCTTGCTGCCGGGCATCAAGGTGATCCGCTCGGCCAGCACTTTGGCAATGACGGCCTCATCGAGTCCTTGCAACAACCCAACCCGTTCGGTCAGCGCGCCTTCGAAATCCAGCTCGCCATTCATTGCGCGTGCGGTGATGTCTTTGACGCGCGCGCCCACACCGGCCTCATCCGCCAGCTCATCGATGCATTCCTGCTCGATCATGGTGCTGTCCATATCCGCCAGCAGCATTTTCTTGCGACGCCCCTCAAGAGGTTGCACCACCAAATCGACGCCCAGATTCTGCAAATCCGCCCAAACATCCCATCGGTTGTCGGGCATTTCCGTTAGCGGGAATTCTGCCGCCTCATCCACCGCCAGCCAGTTGGCATCGCCGCCGCCCCAGGCATTGCGCAGCGAGTCAACCAAAGCAGCCTCTAGCGACGGGTTTGTGGGGGCGGTTAAAAGCGTGGCAACAAACATAGCGGGCCTCAATCGATGGCGTGGAATTTTGCGCAGTCATAGACCACGGGTCGCGGCTTAACACCAGCCCCGGAATGCGTTATCGCTAACACGGTGTGGTCTTCTCGGAGTGTGACAATGAAAATCGGAATAGTGGGCGCAGGACAGGTGGGTGCATCCGCGGCTTATGCGGTGGCACTCATGGGCACCGCGCGCGAGATCGTCCTGATCGATCTGGACCCAAAATATGCCGCCGCTCAGGCCGAGGATATCTCGCACGCCCAACCTTTTGCCGCGACCACCGAGATCCGCGCAGGCCACTATGCCGACCTGTCCGGCGCAGCCGTGGTGATCATCGCCGCCGGTGTCAGCCAGAAGTCGGGCGAAACCCGCATCGACCTTTTGACCCGCAATGCCGAAGTGTTTCGTGCCGTCACCGGCGAGGTGCTGACCCATGCACCCGATGCGATCCTGCTGATTGCGTCCAACCCTGTGGACATCATGACCGGCATCACCCAACGGCTGACCGGACTGCCTGCATCCCGCGTCATCGGGTCAGGCACCATTCTGGACACAGCGCGGTTTCGCGTCCTGCTGGGACAGCATCTGGATATCGATCCGCGCTCAATCCATGCCTATGTGTTGGGCGAACATGGCGACAGCGAAGTGCTGTCGTGGTCGGCAGCCCAAGTGGGTGCCCGCGATCTGCAATCCATCGCTGCCGAGCTGGGCCGCCCCATCACAGGCGAGGTGCGCGCGCGCATCGATGACGGCGTGCGCAACGCCGCCTATCGCATCATCGAAGGCAAAGGCGCGACCTACTATGGCATCGGTGGCGGTCTGGCGCGTTTGGTCGCGGCCATCGGCGGCGATGAGCATTCGGTGCACTCCGTGTCGATCATGACGCCCGAAGTTGAGGGGATTCGCGATGTGCCTCTGTCCTTGCCGCGTATCGTTGGAAAATCCGGCGTGATCGCCGATCTGCCCCCCGAATTGGATGCCGCTGAACATGAGGCCCTCAAAGCCTCTGCCCAACTTTTGAAAGACACACTTGAGGCCGTGAAACTCTAAAACCTGCCAGATGCAAAAGTTTCCGATAGTGGTCGCGACACGTCGCAAAAACTCAATCACAGGTCGGAATGTCGCAACTTTCCCTGTTGCCAGCCCGCGATTCGCCCTCTATCCCGACAGGTGGGACACCCTTCCCCAACGAAGGGCAGATATCTGTAAGGATAGCATCAATGGCTACTCAGCAACCGGCAACGCGGCCGGCTAACCCGCGTTTTTCTTCTGGCCCCTGTGCCAAACCCCCCACATTCGAATTGTCCAAACTGGCCGACGCCCCTCTGGGTCGCAGCCACCGCGCAGCTGTTGGCAAAGCCAAGCTGAAGGATGCCATCGAAGGCACTCGCGAGGTTCTGGGCATCCCCGCTGACTATAAAATCGGCATCGTTCCGGCATCTGACACAGGTGCTGTTGAGATGGCTCTGTGGTCGCTTCTGGGCGAACGCAAAGTCGAGATGCTGGCATGGGAATCCTTTGGCGCAGGCTGGGTCACCGATGTTGTGAAACAGCTCAAGATCGATGCCGAAGCCAAGATCGCTGACTATGGCCAGATCGTTGACCTTGCCTCGGTTGATTTCAATAACGACGTGGTCTTTACATGGAACGGCACCACCTCTGGTGTGCGCGTGCCAAACGGCGACTGGATCGCCGAGGATCGCACCGGCCTGACCATCTGTGATGCCACCTCAGCGGCTTTCGCGATGGATCTGCCTTGGGACAAGCTCGACGTGACAACTTTCTCTTGGCAGAAGGTTCTGGGCGGCGAAGCAGCCCACGGTGTGATTGTTTTGAGCCCCCGCGCTGTGGAACGTCTGGAAAGCTACACACCGGCTTGGCCGCTGCCAAAAATCTTCCGCCTGACCAAAGGCGGCAAGCTGATCGAAGGTATTTTTACCGGCGCTACCATCAACACGCCCTCGATGCTGGCGGTCGAAGATTACCTCTTCGCGCTGGACTGGGCCCGCTCCGAGGGTGGCCTTCAGGGGTTGATCGCACGCGCTGATGCCAACGCACAGGCCGTGTTTGATTTCTGCGAGGCTAACGACTGGATCGCCAATCTGGCCGAAGATGACGCGACACGCTCCAACACATCCGTGTGTCTGAAGTTCACAGATGACCGTATCCAAGACGGTGCCGCCTTTGCCAAGGCAGTTGCCAAACGTCTTGAGGCGGAAAACATCGCGCTCGACATCGGCGCTTATCGCGACGCACCAGCTGGTCTGCGCATCTGGTGCGGTGGCACGGTGGAAACCGCTGACATCGCCGCGATGCTGCCTTGGCTGGCATGGGCCTTTGACGCCGAGATCGCAGCTCAAGCTTCCTAATTGAACCGCCCGGTCGCAAGGCCGGGCAGCGCCCAACCGCCCCCACGGGCGGGCGCTTCGCACCCTTCCTCGGTCGGTCGCTGCCCTAGGTGCACACCGGCCCCGATATTCAAAGGACCTACAAAATGGCTCCCAAAGTACTCGTCTCCGACAAACTCAGTGAAACCGCCGTTCAGATCTTCCGTGATCGTGGCATCGACGTTGATTTCATGCCCGACCTTGGCAAAGACAAAGACGCGCTGGCCGCAGTGATTGGCCAATATGATGGTCTCGCCATCCGCTCGGCCACCAAAGCCACTGCCAAGCTGCTGGAAAACGCCGACAACCTCAAAGTTATCGGCCGCGCCGGCATCGGCACCGACAACGTCGACAAAGAAGCTGCGTCCAAAAAGGGCGTGATCGTGATGAACACGCCGTTTGGCAACATGATCACGACAGCAGAGCATGCTATCGCGATGATGTTCGCCGTGGCCCGTCAAATTCCTGAAGCCAGCGAATCTACACACGCTGGCAAATGGGAAAAGTCCAAGTTCATGGGCACCGAGCTGACCAACAAAACCCTCGGCGTCATCGGTGCCGGCAACATCGGTGGCATCGTCTGTGATCGTGCGCGTGGCCTGAAGATGAAAGTGGTCGCCTATGACCCCTTCCTGTCGGAAGAAAAAGCCGAGAAAATGCAGGTCGAAAAAGTCGAGCTGGAGGAGCTTCTCAAACGCGCCGACTTCATCACTCTGCACGTGCCGTTCACCGAAGCCACAGCCAACATCCTGTCCGCTGAAAACCTTGCCAAAACCAAAAAAGGCGTGCGCATCATCAACTGTGCCCGTGGTGGTCTGGTGGACGAAGAAGCGCTGGCTGAGCTTTTGAAATCCGGCCATGTCGCTGGCGCAGCTTTCGACGTGTTCAAAGAAGAACCCGCCAAAGAAAACGCGCTCTTCAACCTGCCCAACGTCGTCTGTACACCCCACTTGGGCGCGGCCACAACCGAAGCGCAGGAAAACGTGGCGCTGCAAGTGGCCGAGCAGATGTCCAACTACCTGCTGACCGGTGCTGTGGAAAACGCGCTGAACATGCCGTCTGTGACCGCCGAAGAGGCCAAGGTTATGGGGCCATGGATCAAGCTGGCCGAACACCTCGGGGCCTTCTCGGGCCAGATGACAGATGAGCCGATCAAAGCCATCAACATCCTCTATGATGGTGTGGTTTCGGAAATGAACCTAGCCGCACTCAACTGTGCCGTGGTCGCAGGCATCATGAAAAAAGCCAACCCTGACGTGAACATGGTCTCAGCCCCCGTTGTCGCCAAAGAACGTGGCATCCAGATCAGCACCACCAATCAGGACAAATCCGGCACCTTTGCGGGCTACATTAAAGTGACCGTGGTGACGGAAGAGCGTGAACGCTCGGTTGCGGGAACCGTTTTCAGCGATGGCAAGCCACGCTTTATCCAGATCAAAGGCATCAACATCGACGCCGAAGTTGGCGCCAACATGCTTTACACCACCAACGAAGACGTGCCGGGCATCATCGGCACCTTGGGTCAGACCATGGGCGAAAACGGCGTCAACATCGCCAACTTTACTCTAGGCCGTGCCGATGTGGGCGGCGAGGCGATTGCGCTGCTTTATGTCGATGCACCGGTACCTGCGCCGATCCTCAGCAAATTGACCGACACCGGTATGTTCCGTCAGGTCAAGCCGCTGGCGTTTGACGTCGTGTAAGCGACGCACAGACTAAACCATGCTTAGAAAGGCGGTCCCATGCGGGGCTGCCTTTTTCGTTGTGAAAGTTTAAATATAGCAAGGGCGTAGTGTACCGTCTCACGGCGGTTTCCAAGAAATCCCGACTGACACTTAAGACATGAACAGCCTCAAGCTGACCCAAACGCGGCTCCTTGGGACAGAAGGTGGCGCTGTGCACATGCGACAGCGGCGGCGTTTTCGGCGATCAACTAACCTAAAGTATAGGTGGCTATTCTTCTTCGCGCCCTAGCTCTCACAAAAATCCTGTAAGTTCTGAAGGGATAAAGAAGTCGGCCGGTAATGGCGCCGAGAGCGTCAGGGGAAGAAGATGCAGATCATTAGTGTGATTTTTTCGCGTTCGAGTATGGTTTCTCTGAGAAGCTATATCTTCCTGTGTATGTTGATCGTTGTACTCGTTCCCGTGGTTTACCTATCTCAACAAAGAGAACAGCAAGCCTTTGAACGCGAACTTGAAAAGGTTGAACAGGGCCACCTGATCATTGCGCGAAACCTGTCTGAGGCTTTGTCTCGATATGCGTCTGATTTGACAGCAACGTTTGATTTTATCATCGGCGCCGGTGACAGCGTGCAAGGTAGCGAAGCCGCCCGAGACCTGCTTGCGAGCTATGATTTCCGGTATGTCCTTTCATTTGACTCATCAGGTCGTCTCAAGAACGATCCAATAACCCTTTCTGCGGAGCTGCCCTCGCCGGACTTGCTTGCCGATTTGCGAAATGAAGCGCGGCTGAATGCAACCATCATTACCGGCGTAAAACAGCTCTACGGCGAACCTGTGTTGTTTGCGGTACGGCGCGATGCTCAGGAAAACCTTCACATTGGCGCTTTTGACACCTCTTATATGTCCGACATTCAGAAAAAGGTCGCCTTTGGCGAACGGGGTCATGCAATGATTGTGGACAAAAACGGCCGCGTCTTGGCGCATCCGAACCCTGAATGGCAGTCGACGTCCAAAGATGCGTCTGGGCTCGAAGTTGTCCAACGTATGATCTCTGGAGAGACCGGTGTTTTACAGTTTTACGCCCCGCCAATGAAGGCGGATGTTGTGTCCGGATACACCAGCGTTGCCGGTCCGGGCTGGGGCGTGATGGTTCCGCAGCCGATTGAAGAACTGCGCTTAGCAGCCAAGGCAGAAGCGTCGCATATGATGCGTGTTCTTTTGGTGCTTTTTGCGGTCGCGGCAATGGTGAGTTGGGTGCTGTCAGGCCTCATTTCCAAACCACTGGCGCAATTGTCGGACACAGTGTCACGCATTCAATCAGGTGACATGTCTGCACGCGTACCGGTTCCGGGGGCAATCGCCTCCAAAGAGATGATCGGACTTCGAGATGCCTTTAACGCTCTGATGGATTCCATAGGCGAAAGCAAAGCGGCTTTGCAGAAATCTTTGAAGGAGGCCGAACTCGCGAACGCCTACAAAACCAAAGCAGTGACTGTTCTTAGCCACGAAATGCGCACGCCTCTAAACGGGATTCTCGGAGCAAATGAGTTGCTGAGCGACACCGAATTGTCTGAAATGCAAAAACGTTATTTCGCAATGATCCAGACGTCTTCGCAAACACTATTGCGACACGTTAATGATGTTTTGGATGCAAACCGCCCATGCGAACCCGACACGCAAGAGAGCCAAACTGTCTTTAACCTCCAGAACTTGTTGTCTGACATTATTGAAGAAAATAGCCCGATGTTGATGGCGAAGGAAAACACCGTCGCGTTAGATCTACCGCAAGGTCAGCCGCTGTTTGTGAAATCTGACATCATCAAAATTAGAAAAATTGCGTCAAATCTCATCGGCAACGCCGCCAAATTTTCCGACCACAACACCATTCACGTGATTGTCTCCAAAGAAGAGGATGAAGATGTCAAAATTTGTGTTGTGGATTCAGGCATTGGAATCAGGAAGCAGGATCAAAGCAAAATCTTTGAACCGTTTGCCGTTGCAGATGCGAGCTACAGCCGCCGCACTGAAGGGACCGGTCTTGGTCTCAGTATTCTGGCATCAGCTGCGCAATCTTTGGGGGCAGCCTTTGGCGTAGAGAGCGAATATGGTGTTGGAAGTACGTTCTGGGTATCTTTCCCAGGCATTTTGCAAAGCGATACATTACAAGATCGACCTTTCAACCATCAGGCAATGCCTGCCATTGCGCAGAAGTGGACCAAGGCAAACGGACCCCTAACAATCGGGGAACCTCCGCTGCTCGCTTTGACTGCGTCTTGAGGTTTAGGCCCTTCATAAGGGGAGCGAGGGTTGGCTTGGACGTGTTGCTTAACGCATAGGTAAGCACTCGTGACAATTGACCTTGGTGTGTGTTTGCGCTCTTTCTTCATGGTCTTACCGCAACAATGGCAACGAGATTATACCGCAGTGAACGCGGCCCTTTCCCCTTGCTCGGCGGCAGTCTAAAACGCCGATATACAATGCAAGAGGCCTCTATGACTCCCATTTACGCGATCGGCGATATTCACGGTCATCTCGACAAGTTGGAAGATGCGTTGGACAAAATCGAGCGCGATGGCGGACCGGATGCCCAAATTGTGTTTCTCGGAGATTTGGTCGACCGAGGTCTCGACAGCCAAGGCGTGATCGAATTGCTGCGCGCAGGCATGGCGGCGGGGCGCAACTGGACCGCCGTGCGCGGCAATCACGACCGGATGTTCAGCTATTTTCTTGAGGATCAGCCTCGCTCAGATCCCTGTCTGCGCTATGATCTGTTTTGGCTGCATCAACGGCTGGGCGGTGACACAACGCTGGCCTCCTACGGTGTCGACATTGCGCAAGGCGCGCGTCTTGGAGAAATTCACGCCGCTGCCCGCGCCACGGTGCCGCAAAGCCACGTCGCGTTTTTGCGTACCTTGCAGCCGTATCATCAGGTTGGCGATCTACTGTTCGTGCATGCAGGCATCCGCCCAGAGGTCGCGCTGGCAGATCAAAATCCCGATGACCTTTCTTGGATTCGCGACCCTTTTTTGAGCTACGCCAAACCGCACCCCTATCTGGTTGTGCATGGCCACACTGCAGTGAGCGCACCCGAGCATTGCGGTAACCGTGTTAATCTGGACAGCGGAGCAGGCCACGGGCGCGCGCTCACGACGGCGGTGTTTGAGGGGCAGGCGTGCTGGGTGCTGAGCGATCAGGGGCGCGACGCCCTTATCGCGCCTTAAACAGGTATCAAATATACGCATATTGAGGCGCAATTTTGTTTGCGATGTTTAATAAATCTGTCACGGTTCCGACACACGTCTCCCCTTAGGTTTCGTCGGCGAGCTGCTCGGAGTATTCTTTCCGAACCCAGCCAACAGAAAATAAGCTAGGGATATTCTCAATGACCGATACTTCACTCACCGACTTGTCTTGGGACGATTTTGACGAACACCGTGATCCGCGCCCCGTGGAAAACCAATTTGACGCTGTGGTCGAGCGTGCCGTGTCACGCCGCGGTTTCTTGGGCGGAGCATTGGCCTTTGGCTCGGGCGCTGCGGTCTTTGGATCAGGCTTGCTGTCTTCCACCAGCATGAGCCAAGCCGCCACCGCCAAATTCAATTTTGCCCCCGTTGATGTGGCCACCGATTTTGAAATCCACGTCCCAGCCGGCTTTAAATCCGAAGTTCTGGTGCGCTGGGGCGATGCGCTGTGGTCCGACGCTGAGGGCGCTTACTCTGCCGAAACCGGTGTGTCGCTTGATGTGTCTGACAAGGTATTCGGTGAAAACACAGACGGCATGGAGCTCTTCGAAGTCGACGGGCGCGAAGTCATTGCGGTCAATTCCGAGTATGTGAACCCGAAAATCAACCTGCCCGCCGCCTCCGAGGGTATGGCCAAATCCGCGGACGAAGTTGCACTGCTTAAAAACCTCCAAGGCGTGACGGTGATGGAAATCGCCAACGACGGCCAAGGCTACAAAGTGGTCGTGGACAGCCCCTATAATCGCCGCATCACCCATGAGACAGAAATGACCATCGGTGGTCCTCTGGCGGGTCATGATCTGGTGAAAACTAAAGCCGATCCAACCGGCACCAAGGTCCGCGGCACCATGAACAACTGTGGTTCGGGCAAAACGCTCTGGGGCACCTATCTGACCTGCGAAGAAAACTTCAACGGCTACTTTGGCGCCACCGGCGAGATGCCCGAGGGCGAAGGCTACATCCGCTACGGCATCGGCGGGCAGGGGCGCTATGCTTACGAGATATTCGATCCGCGCTATGACATCTCAAACGAGCCAAACGAGCCACACCGCCACGGCTTTATCACCGAGATCGACCCGTCTGACCCAACATCCACCCCCGTCAAACGCACAGCCCTTGGTCGTTTCAAACATGAAAACGCCGAGATGGTGCACGCCTCTGATGGCCGCATTGTGGTCTATCTGGGGGATGATGAGCGCGGCGAATACCTCTACCGTTACGTGTCCACCAACTCATGGACCGAGGGTGCGTCGCCCGAGGGCCTGCTGGATGACGGCACGCTCTATGTCGCCAAATTCAACGACGATCTATCAGGCGAATGGCTGCCCCTGACGCCACAAACCACCGGCATGGACGCCGCTGAAATCCTCGCCTTCACCCGCATGGCGGCCTCGGCCGCGGGCGGCACAACCATGGATCGCCCCGAATGGGTTGCCGTCAACCCTCTGCGCGCCGAAGCCTATGTGGCGCTGACCAACAATAAAAACCGTGGCGTGAAACCAAACGCCGGGGGCGATGACACCGCCCCCAACGGCCCCAACCCGCGCGACACCAACAACTATGGTCAGATCGTGCGCTGGCGTCCAACTGGCGAAAACCACGCCGCCGACAGCTTTGCGTGGGATCTCTACGTGATGGCGGGCAACCCCACCGTCTATGACAACGCTTACGGCGGCTCGGACAATGTCAACGACGGCAATATGTTCAACTCGCCTGACGGGATGGCGTTCTCCTCTGATGGCCTGCTGTGGATCCAGACCGACGGCAACTACAAAAACGAAGGCGACTTCGCGGGCATGGGCAACAACCAGATGCTGGTGGGAGACCCTGAAACGGGTGAAATCATCCGCTTTATGACCGTGCCGTATGGCGCCGAAGTCACCGGCCTGTGCTGGTCGCTGGACAAAACCGTGGCCTTTGTCGGCGTACAGCACCCCGGCGGCAGCTGGCCGGATGGCGCAGGTAAGCCACGCTCTTCGGTTGTGTCTGTGTGGCGCGAAGACGGCGCCGCCTTTGGCTAAGATGATCCCTGACGTTGATGAAAACGTGGCGCCATCGAATGATGGCGCCACTTTTTCGTCCGTTGCAGGGGCATTGGGTTATTCGTCAATTTGGCAAGTTGCAGCAGCAAAAATCGCATAGGCTGCTCTATGCCTGCCGTCAGCATAAAGGCGCTACGGGAAGGCGTGTATGCCGCCAGAAAGCCATAATTTTAAACAACTCCACTCTTTCGGTAGAGTTAAAATCTTATGGGTGATTATTAATCTGCAGCGCCACTTTATTTGCATCTAGTGTGTGTATTTTCCAAATCGCATTGGATAAGCGAATTTGGGGTCTTCGGTTCTGTGTTGTATTCTTCTGAATGGCGTAGGTGTATATGTATGATTGCTAAATGGGATCGTGCGTATCGATCTCGCCATCAAACGCAAGAAAACCTATTGATGTGGGTCAAAGAGCGCTCGATTTTATTTCTCCCCAATAGACCGCGTTAGGTCAACGAACCTAATCGAATGGTGAAAACTAGTTTCACCTGTCGTAATTATGGAGAACCACATGATTTTAACCAAGCGCATGGTATTTGGAGGCGTTTCGGCGATTTCGCTGACGCTAGCTTCCACTGCCGCCTTGCATGCAAATATCGCGACTTCATCGATCCTGGAAGCTCCGGAATTTGAAGCTGCTGTGGCCGCGGCGGGCATTTCGGATTGGGCAAACGATGAATCAATTCGAGGGGGCCTACATCTGGTCGCCGAATATGATTCCAGCGGCCCTGATGCATGGGATCCTTCCAAGCACCCATTGGTTTATCTGACCTCTGAATCACATCAAAACAACAACATGGACCGCGGTTTGGACGGCAGCTTTTCCGGCTTCCATCTTGTTGATGGCTATACCCATGAAATCGTAGCGCAATACATCGGCTCACACGCGGACCGTGGATCACAAATCCCGCGCGGACCACACGGGGTCTCTGCTTCTCCTGATGGCAAGTGGGCTTATGTTGGCTGGGTCGAAAGGACACCCGACGCAGACGTCCGCCAAACCGGATTTGTTGCGGTTGTAAACCTGCGTACGATGAAAATCGACAAGCTGTTCAAACAGCAAAGCCGCTTCCAGGGCGAGCAACGCTCCAACCCGATCCACCATGTTCAAAGCTGTACAACTGAAGAAGGTAGGCAACGTGTGATTCTTCAGTTCGGCTTTGGCGCCTCTGGTGGACCACACTTCATTCTTGATCCTGAGGACAACAACCGCGTTGAACGTGCGATCACATATGAAGACGTTCAATTGATGGGCCACCCCTTCATGACGGCCTCTCCTGATTGCACCGAGACCTATATTTCAATCGGCTCTCCCGAAATTCGCGGGGCATATGCGCCGAGCTCAGGCATCGCCAAACTGAATATGGACACCGGTGGCGTCACCACCATCATGGGAACTGGCCACCACCCGATCGGCATCACCAACACGATGGACGGTAAATATACTTTCGTCGTCGATGGGCATGGCAGCCATGTGTATAAAATCGACAATGCCACAAACTCGGTAATCGGTCACACAGGCGCCGGTGTTGCAGGACCTTACGGCATTGCGCTCAACTGGGATGAATCTCTCGCCCTGACCGTTGGCAAAGGTGAAGGTATCCACAACGTGGGCCAAACTTTGGGTATCTTCCAGGCTGATCACATGTCACCGTTCCAAGGTTTGCGGCAACAGCCGGTGGTTCTTGGCGGATCAGCGTCTTCCGTTGACCATGCGATCCTGCATCCCGATCCCGAGTTGAACGAACTCTGGGTGTCTTCGATGAAGGGCTGGGAAACAATTGTGGTGGATCTCAACACATTTGAGCCCAAAGCCTATATTCCAACGCCAAATGGCGGTGACACCCATAGCGGTGCGTTCATCCGCTACGACGCTGATTGGAATGGTGACGTGATGTCTGACCAAGGCGGTCCAGTTTCTAAAGAAATGCAGGAACTCGTTCGTGCAAAAGCTGCCGAACGCGCTCCAGCGGTGGACGCAACCAAGGCTTCTGCGCCTGCAGTGATGTCTGCTGAAGAGAAACTGGCTCTCGGCAAAAAGCTGTTTGAAGAAACAGCTGGCGAAATGGGGTGTGCGGCGTGTCACGGCGCGGACGGAAGCGGAGATGTCGGCCCTGACATTCGCGGTTTCAACGAAATGGATCTCAAGGCGGCTCTCCAAGCTGTAACAGAGATGCAGTTTGTACGTGCAACCGTTCCAATCGATGGTCCTGAGATGTTCGCGGTTGGTGCATATCTTGAGACACTTAAAAAATAACGCAACATAGTCGTCACTAATTGAGGCGCGGTCGGTCCGGTCGCGCCTCTTTTATGTTAAGGCGTCTCAGTACCTTTAACCTGTTTCTTTCATCCTGACGCCATCAAGCGTCAATATGTTAACGATGCAAAACCCGTGATTTTCACACCGTCGTAATACCGACGGAATACCGACGCGATACAGCCAGCGGATTTGGGCGTTAACCCGCCTCAAATGACTCCCGCAAAACTCCCGTCTAAACCGTCGGAATGTGATGCTCTGCGATCATCGCAAGCAGCTGCTGTTTGGACACTGGTTTTGGCAAAACATTGTCCATCTGTGCGGTGAGATATTCCTCAAACTGCTCGGGCATTGCGTTGGCGGTCACAGCCACAATAAAGCTGGGCGTACGGCCTTTGGACTGCTCGACGTCGCGGATCGCTTTGGTGGCCTCCATGCCGTTCATCTTGGGCATCTGAATGTCCATCAAAATGACGTCAAACGCTTTGTTTTTAACGCTCTCGATGGCCTCACGACCACTTGCGACCAAGTGCACCCGACAGGCTGTTTTGGACAGGAATTTTTGCAAAATAACGCGGTTTGTTTTGTTGTCATCCACCACAAGAACATCCATCGCGGGGATCTCTGACGCCCCCTCAGAAGAGACTTTGGCCTCTTGCAACGGAACTTGCGCCTCAGGTTCAGATACCAGTGGGATTCTGATCTCAAAAGTGGCTCCCTGAGTTTGACCTTCCACCAGCCTCAGCTCGCCTCCCATCAGGTGACAAAGCTGCCGCGAAATCGAAAGCCCAAGCCCCGTTCCACCAAATTTCCGAGTGTCCCCCGCATCCGCCTGCTGGAACGGTTGAAAGATCGCTTGGCGGGCTTTTTCAGGAACGCCTTGGCCCGTGTCTGCAACTTGAACCAGCAATAAATAATCTTTGTTTTCAGCAGGTTTCGCAGAGATTGTCACAGCGCCCGTCTCTGTGAACTTGATGGCGTTGGACACCAAATTGTGCAGCACCTGACGGAACCTGTGCCCATCCCCAATAATGGTTTTTGGCAGCCCTTCTTGCACCGCTGCGGTGAGCACCAAACCTTTTTCCGCAGCGCTTGCCGAAAACAAGGCGCGGGCGCCTTCGATGGCATCGCACAGAACGAATGGATGATCTTCCAGATCCATCTTGCCCGCTTCGATTTTTGACAGATCAAGGACGTCGCCAATGGTCGTCAACAGCACTTGCCCGGATGCCTCGATGGTTTGAAGATAGTCGCGTTGTTCTTTACCGAGTTCTGTTTCGCCAAGCACCGAGGCCATGCCAAGTATGCCGTTTAGTGGCGTGCGGATCTCATGGCTGACGTTTGCAAGAAACTGGGACTTGGCCAGGTTGGCTGCCTCGGCGCGCGACAATGCCTCGCGCAGTGCTTCGGCAGAGTGTTCACGTTCGGTGATATCCACCAAAGAAAGAGACCACCCCAAAATGGGGTTTTTCGTCTGGATCGGATGCTCAATTGGAAAAACGCGTGGATCAAAAATGCGACCAGCAAGCCTTATCGGATCCGTGCCGTTGATCTGGTCAATTTTGAGAAAATTGTTGATCCACGAGCCAACCATTTCAAGGTGATCAAGCGGTTCACCCGTTTTAGGTATCTGACTGTTAAACAAATCCCGCGCCGCCGGATTTGCGCCAACAAACAATCCGTCCTTGCTCATCAGGATCACAGGATCGTGCGTGGCATAGTAGAGAAGATTTCGACCTTGAACGGCTGTGTCCATCATCGAATTATTCAAAATGAGCCAGCTCAGCAAAATGAGGGAAACTGCGAATAGGAAAGGGGTCGGGTCGAATCCAAAGACCGTTATATCCCAAATGACATATGCCACGTTAGCCACCAAGGGTGCCGCGGTAATCAGAAAAATGAGACCCAAATACGGTCTAATAGGTTTTTGGGCTTTAACGAAGGCATACCCAAGAATGACTAAGGCGCTTGTCACAAAAATGTAGAGGCTTGCTGCAATCGCAAAAAAGAGTGGGCCGTGATCAAAGTCGACGAAAGGCATCTGCCCGTCATCAATAAGACGCGTGCCCGATTTGTATAGCAACTCAGTGTGACTGTTAGTTAGAGCAACCGCGCTGACAATACATGGTAAAACAATATAGTAGATAACTCGCACGGGATGTTTGTGCTGATCGGGCGTCATCGTGTGATCAAAAACAAAGAACATCCAAGCGATTGGCAGCAAAACTATTCCTGGCCATGCTGCCAGCGCCCAACCTATCTTGCAGGCTTCACTTTGAGAGGCCAGTTCGAACACAACGGCAAAGAGCCACCACAACATCGCCAACAACGTGAGGACAAAGGCAGAATGCCCTGCGAAACGGTTGTTCCGCCGAACCCAAAATAAAATAATTGCACAGACACCCCACAGTACGGCGGCGGCAGAGAATGCAAAGGAAATGTTTAAATTTTCAAAACAAGTCATGATGTTAAACGGTGACCTCTACATGCAGGAGGGCTGGTTTAAACCAGAGTTGAACCAGTGGTGCGTGGTTACTGAAGTCGTGGATATCGTGGTCTGCACAAGTGGGTTGATTAATCGTCTTGAGGTTTGAAGTTAGCCGATTTTGTCGTAGCGGCGTCCAAGATCCTACGATGTGCGCGACAGGTTCTGCCTTGGGAGGTATTGTGTTTTTTAAGCTGCCTAGCTGGAAATTCTTGGGTGCCGCTCTGTGATCGTTCTGTTGCGCATCGCGGGAATCTGGGCGATTACAAACCGACATTTGAAAGTCCTTTTATCATTGCCGCAACTTCGACAGCACAGTACCAATTTGCAAGAAAAGTATTGCCGAAATGTATTTATTTTTCCTGCGGCGCTCAAATAACGGTCGGCTTTATTGCCGGGACCATCGATATTGGGACCTATATTTCGAATTTAACAACTTTTACGCGTAGGATATTCTCAAGCTAGTCCCATAGATCAGTAGACAAGTATTTTAGGCCGCTGTCGCAGATTACTATGCCGATTACACCGCCCTGCATCGGGCCCTTAAGGAGGTCCAATGCGGCGGCGACATTTGCGCCTGCTGAGAACCCGCCAAAAATACCTTCTTCACGCGCAAGGGCGCGCGTGGTCATGCGCGCCGCCTCACCTGATACATGCACATATCCATCCACTGGCGCATCTTTCATAAACTTCAAGGTCTCCATGACATAGCCACCGCCTTGAATTGGATGCGCAGCGGCGGTCACGTCCTCACCGGCCAAGGCCCGCGCGCCCGTTGGTTCCACGACAAAGCCCTTTAGGTTGCTTGAAAAGGTCTTCAACGCCCGAACAGTGCCAGCGTAAGTACCGCCAGATCCGGCAAAATCCACGAACGCCGTCAAGGTGCCACCACTTTCGGCCCACATCTCAGGCCCAGTGGTTTCAAAATGCGCTTGCGCATTGCCCGCGTGGTGAAACTGATCTGCTCGAAACGCGCCACGCTCGGAGACGATTTGTTGTGCGATCCGGTCGACCTCGGCCAAATCCCCGCCAGACACTTGCCCGACAACTGATCCCGGCAATTGATCCACCAACACAACTTCCGCTCCCAATGCGGTCATCATGCGGGCCCGCTCCATCGAGTTTCCGCGGCTCATCACAGCAACAAAAGGGTATCCTTTCAGCCCGCAAACAATTGCCAGCCCGGTGCCCATATTGCCGCTGGTCAACTCAACAACGGTTTGTCCCGGATGGAGGGCTCTTTCGGCTTCCGCCATCTCAATGATGCCCTTGGCAGCACGGTCTTTCTTGGAAAAGCCGGGGTTTAGATAGTCAAGCTTGGCCAGAATACGCCCCTCTAATCCTCGATTGGTGACCAAACGGTCCAGCCAAACCGATGGTGTAGCGCCAATGACGTCCAGCAAAGATTCTGCTGCCATATTCACAACCCTTCTTCCTAGTAAAAACACTCTGGGGGTGAATTGACCAAAGGCCAAGGCCAATGAATTGCAAAGTGTTTTGCTCAGCCTCATGGCAAAAAGGTTCGGCTGACCCAATCCGGTTTCAATGGCCGTGCGGGGAGCGCCCGTGCGAATATCCGGTACTAAAAATCGCGCGATTTCTGTCTTGGGTCGCAGACAGAGTTTTGCAGGTCGCCGCCACAACTACCTGATTAAGTGATCCAGAAACTGGCAGAGTGCGCCCACAATGGATGCCAACGTGCCATGCGCCACCGATGTGGCCACTGACCGAAAAAAACCAAATTCCCGAGCTGCCGCGCGGCAGCTTCGGGACAGCTATGGTGTCAGCCGCAGGGTGATAATCACCCAAATCGGAAATCCTGCGGCCTCCTTCGCGCGCGAAACATGCCAGTCAGAATATCAGTTCAACTTGAGGTTTTCACGAAGCTCCTGCCTTGCATCGGCTGAGGTTTCGAAGTTTCACCTAAGTCTGCCATGGGGGTGAACGCCGTCAAAACAACCGGCTCACAAATGGATTAGAAACATGATTTTTGGGACGCGCTTCCATAGTTCGTAGTATTCTGTGAGGACATCAGGGGTTCCAATACGTGGGAATGTTGAGGCCATCGGCCTGATTGTTCAATGCGTCGATGTACGATTTCATATTGTGATTGAGCCCGCGGCGGCGCTTTTTGTGGATCAATTCTTCAGATCGGCCGAGACGCTCAAAACCGCTGGGGTATCGACAGACGATGTCGTCATTTCGACAAATAGAAAGCGACAAGTTCTCAAATTCTGGCGTGGCCGAGGATTGCAGGATGCGCGGCGCGGCAAATCCGATTGAGGGGGCTGACCAAATCGTGGATAGAACCTGAGCTGAGGCCGCACCGAGTGAATGACCAATAATCAATCTCGGCCAGTTTGCCCGATTGGTGCCGATCCATTTGTTCACATGGTTCGCATGCGTAAAAAACCCCTGATGCCAGACCAACCCATGAGAATCCTTGTGAGTCTTGGTATCTTCTTTGGCGGTCTTGTCGCGACGCCATTTTAGACGCAAACGGGATTTGCCGATGTTGAGAAGACGGAAGTTAAATTTGGCATAGTCCCACAACGAGTTGCTGCCTGGAACCAACAGAACCCTGTTGCTCAACATATAGGCTTCGACACCTTTGGCAGGGCAGGAACGAATGACCGAAGTTCCAAAGTCGTTGCGCAGCGTTTCGTTTATCTTAGTGATGCCCTGCTTTTTTATCTTGTATGAAAGCTTGATCAATTCGGCTGACGTCGCAATCGAATGATCGGGATGACCATCATCAAATAAACCAAGTTCTCTAAGTGTATTGGCTCCGACAATACCGTCTTGGGTGAGTTTGCGCTGTTTCTGAAAAGCCGTTACTGCTTCGATGGTGTTTGGGCCACAAACTCCGTCAACTCTATGCAAATAACAGCCAAAATCTCGCAACTTTTGCTGGATGCTTTTCCAATGCAGCCCCATGGCGAAACACCTCTCGCGAAACATTGATATCCCAAGGATGTACCTTAAGTGCCCCCTTGATTCAACTCAGGCGAGCAAGAGCTTGGAAAAAAGGGAGGTGTGAACAAGCCTGAAACTCACAAATTCGAGGAAAACCTTGTGTAACCTAGGCGATTTGGCCAAACTTACGTGTGGGAACAGAAAATCAAGATCGTGGGGGAAAGGTGCATGCGGCGTAGTCTTGCCGCAGTTTTGGCGGCGGATGTCGCGGGTTATTCAGAGTTACTGGGTAAAGATACCGAAGGCACGCTTACGGCGCTCAGAAAGCTGCGCTCAGAAGTATTCAGACCAACCGTTGCATCGCGTCGCGGGCGCGTTGTCAAAAACATGGGTGACGGCTGGATTGTTCTGTTCAGTGCGGCCTCTGATGCGGCGACATGTGCGCTGCAAATTCAGGATTTGCTGTCCAAAGAGATTGATCCCGCTCATCCTTCCATGCAACTGCGGCTAGGGTTGCATGTTGGTGATGTTGTTGAGGAAGAAGAAGACGTTTTTGGGGATGGTGTGAACATCGCCGCCCGCCTAGAGGAAATCGCGGCGCCGGGCAGTATCGTAATATCTGACGCAGTCTTTGGCAGCCTTGATGGGACCTTGCGCCCGTCGTTTGACGATGCAGGCGAGCATGATCTTAAGAATATTTCCAAGCCTGTTCGGGTGTGGACGCGCGGATCGCTCCCCGGCCATCAAGCGAGTGCTCACTCAGGGTCGCAAAGACCTCAGATCGTGGTCAGTCCGATAGAGACTTCCGACCCGCGAGACGAGGTAAAAGAGCTATCGGATGCTTTGACGGGTGATCTGATGACCTACCTTGGGGCCACACATTGGCTCTCTGTGGCACCCCGTGAGACCGGACGAAAGGCTTATGTGCTCACAGGTAGAATTCGTGCCAGCGGTCCGCGTTTGCGTTTAGAAATAAAATATAGCTCACCTTCGGGGACCGAACTGTGGTCCACTAAGATTGACGGAAATTTGGACGAGGCATTTGATTGGCAGGATGAAACGGCGGAGGCATTGGTCAGTCAGGTTATGACGGCGACGTTCGATCGGGAACGTCGGCAGTTGGATAAGATGGCTGTGGTTGACATGACCGCAAACCAATGTGAATTGCGCGGGCAAATCGCAATTGACCGATTGGACCCTGACGCCTTTGAAGCTGCGCTGATGTACTCAAGTGCCGCTATTGAGAAAGACCCTACCTTACCGCACCCATTTGCGCTGGCGCTGGTGGCATATTTGTCGGCCACCGTCATGGGGTTTGACACTATTTCACGTAAATACGGCGCCTCAGTACCGGGGTGGTGTAAGGCTGCAATGCCCATCGCGGAAAACCACTCTTTGCTGCGACTGGCTTTGGGGGTCACCACCTATTCGCAACATCGCGAGCCCCCCATTCTACGAGCCGTCGTTGAAAATGCTTTGCGCCAATCATCATCCGATTTTGTTACACTGGCGCTCAGCGGATGGGCTTATATTTGGATCGGTGACCATGACGAGGCCATCGATTGTTTGCAAAAGGCCTATTTGCTTGGCGGCAAAAGCCCTTGGGCGCTGTCCATTCGAGGCGGTTTGGCGATGGCGTTCCTTCAGGCCGGACAAGATGAAGAGGCCGTAAAAATGGCGCAAGAGGGTATCAATCTTAGCGTTGGTTACACCACATTGTACCGAATTTTAGCAGCGGCGCATGCGCAACTTGGTCAAGATGAAAAAGCGTCGCAAGCTGTCGCTACAGCTCTGCGCCTACAGCCGGATGATAGCATGTTGGCCATTCAGGCGCGCAATGTATTTGCGCTTGAAGGCAGCGCAAATCGCTACATTTCGGGATTGCGCAAGGCGGGCATGCGCGAAGAGGCCTAGCGCAGCCTAATGTCCGTTCTCAGTCGACAGCCACTACAACAAATGGCGCCCAAGTTGAGGGATGGGCGTTCTGCGGAATTGTCCCGCTATCAATCAAGTCCAGCATGGCCTGACGCAAGTGCTGAGCTTTGGTATTCTTCGGTCTTTCCCCCTCAGCCCTTAGCATGCCCACCGTCAGAACAGGCGCCGCATCATCGCGTACCGGCCAATGTGACACTACCAGCGCGCGTGCGCCGGCAAAGAGAAAGGCGCTCGCCAATCCTGACAGACCTTCGCCCCCCGGTGTGCCGTCTGCCGAAGCGGTGTTACACGCTGACAGGATCACCCAATCGGCGACCAGATCCAAATTGGCTGCCTCGGATGCCGTCAACAGCCCGTCGTCCATCGCAGTGGCGGTGTCAGGCGGGGTAAACGCAAGCGCCGGTTCAGCAAGGCCGCTCAACTCGCCTGAAATTAGCCCATGTGTGGCAAAGACCAAGACGTTGGCATTGCGCAAAGCGGCGTTGGTTTTGACGCGGGTTTCGGTGGCATCAGCGCCCAGAAAAACATCATCAGCGCGGGCCTGTGTCACGCGCGCCAACTCCAAAAGCTCGCGTCGTGTTCCCGGCAGACGCGCCAGATTTTGCACACCGGCGGTGTTGCCCACACCGCGTGACAAAAGCAAAGCGATATCCTGAGATGGTGCGTTCTCTGCGCCGGAAAACACCGGATCAGCAAACCCAACAAGAGGTGCGGTAGGTTGTCGTGACCGTGTTAGTGCGCGTTGAGACACAAAGGCTTGCGGTGAAGGTATCGTCGCAATTGCGTGTTGACGCAGCAGCCAAGGTGCTTGGGAAAATGCCTCTGCGTCGCCACCGTCTAGGCTGGTTGGTTCTTGCAGTAGAATGCTCAAAGGCAATCCGGACAAAGCACCCTCTTTGACCACATAAATTGTTTCAGAGCCGGCAAGAACGTCGCTCACCGGCGCGATCAGCAAGTCATGTAGCGCGTGTGCCGCTTCCGCATCAAAATCCCGCAGACCGTCTTGGGCAAAGTCATCATCAAGCGCTTCTGCCCCGCGTGCTGTCTCGGTCGGGTTCAAATCGGCCCGCAACCGGCGCACATAGTCCCCAAGCATACTGGAGGTCAGAGGCGTTCTTTGCCACGTTGCATCGTCTTGTGTGATCGCAAAAACGTATGTCTCGTCTAGCGTTGTGATTGGCATCAACAGTGCCTCAGAGGGACCGAGCGTGGCTTGAATCTGCGCGATTGTAGTCGTGCTGGGCTGTGTCAGTTGTTTGAACTGTGGAAAGCGGGCGTCAAGCTCGGCATCGAGCGTCTTAATCTGCCCTTCCAGCGTTGCGATTTGGGATTGCACTGCGCCGATGCGGGGATCGCCTTGCGGTGCTTGAGACAAGAGCGCCAGATACTGCGCGTCGGTGGCTTGCCATGTATCCACCAAGGTCTGCTTTTGTCTCGCCAGCGTGGATAGCTCGCCTTCGCCAGTTGCAAATCTGGCGGCAACACGTTGGCTGACCTGTGCGGCTTTGCTGGCCTGCGCCCATTGGGCAGCGCGAAACGCATCTTCTATGCCAGCATCGCGATTGACTTCCCATGTGCTGACCACCGCCGCCAAGATTTGCCGTCGGGTATCACGCACTGCTCCCGCACCAACTGTACGTTCGGTACCCGCTTGCCAGATCTTAGCTTCATAAGCGGCAAGCGCACCCAGCGCTTGTTGATGTGCCGCCTGATTTTTTCCGGCCGCCAACAACATCCAAGCTTGGTTGAAACCGGCGCGAACGACACTTGGATGCGCTTCATCAAGCACTTTCGCCATCGCGGTCTGCGCCTCTTGCGCCACGAGAGTTGCCTCTTCAGTCGCGCCTGAGGCGGCCAAAGCGCCCGACAAGTTCATGGCAGCATTGGCGAACCGGATCGGATCGCCATTTTCGCGCTGAATTTGAACGGCTTTGCTCAGCGCCTGCCGTGCCTCTGCAATATGTCCAGCCTGCAATAGAGTTAGTCCGAGATTGGAGAATGAAATACCCGTCCGCACGTTTCCTTCGGGCAAAATTGCGAGCCGAATGTCCAAAGCCAACCTTTGCGTCGCGAAAGCCTCCTCAAACTGTCCCAGCTCTCGATGGGATTCGCCCAGACCATCCAATATCGTCGCGCGGCTTTCGCTTTGCGCGGCATGGGCCGACACCATCATATTGTCGGCGGTTAAAAACAGACCCAGTGCTTCGTGATACCTGCCTTGGCCACGCAGGATAGAGGCGAGGTTGCCGACAACTGTGGCCTTGTCGCGAGCGGACCAATCGGGGCCATCTGGCATCGGGGTTTGGCGCGCCAGTGCTTCGCGGTAATAGGTCTCGGCCGCTTGGGGCTGCCCATTCATCGATGACAGGCGTCCCAGCGCATTCAACAGGCGCACCACGTCATAATCCGGGAGATCAGGGATCATCGGGGCGATTTCATTGAGGATGCCAATCCCGTCGGCCACATAGCCGTCCTCCGCAGTGTAGTAGGCCAGTGTTGTGATATTCTGGACCAAGTTTACCGGATCGGCGGTTTGGCTCGACAGTCCTAGCGCCACGGCCTCTTGTTGCAGCATGCGCGCCTCTTGGAACTGACTGAGATCGCTTAGGATGCTGGCCAACAGTGTCCTTGTGCTGATGATAACAAAGTCCACGCCACCATGCGCCAATCGCAATTCCAAAGCGGTTCGCGCCAAGCTTTCTGCTTCACGCAAATTGCCTTGAGAGCCGAGAGCTGCAGCAAGGTTGTGAAGGCTGGAGGCGATGCTCAGTTCATTGTTTGGCAGAGATCGGTTTAATGCCACGACTTCGCGCATCAAAACTTCCGCTTCTTTGAAGCGGCCCTCATAAAACAAATCGCGCGCCTGCATCGACATCTCAAAGCTCTGCGTGATGATCGCGCCTTCTTCTTCGGTCAACTCATCGGCACCCAGAGGCGTGCCAAGTGTCAGCACGATCAGCGCCGCAAATGTCATTGAACTCAGAGCTTTCATGGCGCGTTGTCCTTCTGTCTATCCTCCTGGGACGGCGTCGATTTCAAATTGCAGTATTTGCCCGACAGGACCGTCTGCTTCTTCATCATCCAATGCGATCGCGCCGCGGGTCGTGGTGCCAAAACCTGCTTCCATTAGTGCCGCCGCGACCGAAGTTGGTGCCGAGCCGCGTGTCATTTCCAACTCTTCCTGTTCAAGAAAGGATAGGTTTTCGACCAAAGACTGCGGTTTGGCGGGTGAGAGGACCATGATCACACGATCTCGCCCAAACGCGGAATCAGTGATCCGCAACAGGCCTTTTTTGAGCGTATCACCTGGTTGCATGCGACCCGCGAAAAAATGACCAATTGAAAAGTCACTGCCGACATAAAGCACGTTAATGTCCACCGGCAGATCCGTGTTGTTTTGCGCAACAACATGCACTTCGTCACCCGGGATCAGGCGTGGCACCGATAGCGTATCCAAGTCGCGCAACGTCTTGTTGCGCTTGTTGCGCGTACGCAGTCCCACATCGACGTCCAAATCAGACACGCCATAACCCGCACCGATCTTGAGAAGGTTCAGCGCCTTGGCCATATGGGTCAAGGTCTCCTCCAGAGGGACCGCAAACGCCTCTGCATCTTTATCTGCTGTGCCGATTGACGGGGTTCCCAGCGGGTTCTCGGGGTCGATTAAACCCGAAGCCGGCAGTAGCCAGATCGCATCTGGCCGCGCACTGTCTGGCAAGATTGCCAATCTGACGTCCGCGTCAGACCCAGCGGGCACAAATCTGATCCGGCCGGTTGCGGGTTGATCGGCTTGCATGATGTCCACTGCCTGCGTCAGCGTCGCATTTGGCGCGCTGTCGTCCAGCGGCGGCAGCGCGACGGTCAGAGAAAAATCCACATCCTCTGCTAGTTTGCGCATAAATGCACCGGCAGGGATTTCGCTTGTTTCAAAGGCAGCATCTGAGTCGTCCTGCACAGGCGTAAGCTCGGCGGAAAACGTGTCGGAATAGACCACTTTGTAGGTGCCAAGTGTTTGATCGTCCGCGTCACTGGCGGCTGCAAAGAGTGCCAAATGCGCGCCCTCGGTCAAATTGTGCAGGGCGCCCGCCGCGATGGTGATGACCCCATCGGTGATTTCAACCGGCCATTGCGAGACTGGGGTTGCGGCCTCTCCTGAAAACACCACATTGTCCAGATCACCTTCAAACATCGGGGTAGAGCGTGCGAGGTTTTTAACCGAATATCGGCGCAAGATTTCTTGGCCGAGTTGGCGATAGGTGATGCCGGGGTTTTGGCTCAGGATTTCAAACAGCACATAGGTAAACACCCCTTGTGAGCGCCGTCCTTTCTTGCCCTTTGGCATGCGCTTTTCCGGTGTGGTCTCGTTTGTCTGGGCCGCGAAAAACCCGACAAACCCGCCATCCTGACCGGCTTGCACAGGGCTGTCGGGTCGGGCGCGTGGATCAGGCAAAGCGCGTGAGAGCTCCGTTGCATCGTCCATCATGTCGCTCGGAATACCCAAGGCCGCAGGTGTCAGTTTGCGCAATCGAACGTCGTCATCACCCGAAGGCGCGGCGCGGGTTGCCGTGCCGGAATGACAGCTATCAAACACAGCCCAAACAGTTGCGCCCTTGGCGCGCAGCGCACCGATAAGGTCTCCGATTTCATTGTCCACCAGCGCGTTCTCAACACTGCCGACGGTGTCGCTCCATGGCCCAATATCCACCGGCAAGAACAACTCATCGAGCCCGTCCAGCTCGCTGTCGGGATCGATTGCGGGGGCTTGGGATCCATGCCCCGAGAAATGCAGATAGACAAAATCCCCTGGCTCAATCCGGTCCGCCAAGTCACTGAACGCTGACCGAATGGCCGCCAATGTTGGCGGGGTGCCATCTTCTAACCCATCCGCCAATACCGCGATGTTTTCTGGCACAAACGGAATTGTGGCCGAGGTGGTCAGATAGGTGTGTACCAGATCGATGTCATTGGCAGGTCCCCGCAGCCAGAATCGCTCATCCAGATTGGGATAAGTCGACGCCCCAATTAAAATCGCATGGTTTTCGCGCGCCTGTGCAGTCCATGCCAAAATCGAAAGGCAAACTGCCGCACATGCAGATTTGAGAAAACTGTGCATCATTGCCTCCTTAGTTGGTGATCAACGCATATTGATTGGTCTGATCTCCCCGATTGCGCACCTCCACGCGAAAGGCGCTGGTGCTGGCGGGGCGCCAACCGCAATAGGCAATGTCGCTGATATCAGTATCAGAGCAGACCAGCCGGTCTTGGGCGTCATAGATAAACAGGTTCAGGTCCGAGTCACCTTTGCCTTCAATATAGACCTCGGCATACGCGCCGCCGGAAAACGGCAGCGCCGCATATTCATCTGTGCCGCCGCCGCGAATTTCGACCAAGCTGTAGACCGGACCGCTGGCCACGCCCTTGTCCCGCTCTGCGCGGATATCTTCGATCAACTCTGTCAGCATGTCGTTATCCGAAGCCATCGCAGCTGCCCTGTCCAACATCATGGACCAATCCAGCGCCTTAGAACCTTCCGCGGGGGTGAGGTTGGTGTTTTGTCGGATTTTTGCGGCCGCTATCATCAAGAGCGGATCGTTCTCGTTTTGACCCGCCGCAAACAGCTGCGCCGAGAGCTTTAGCCGTGAAATATCGGAAGACCCGGATTGGGCGGCCCCTTGTGAGGCCAAACACATTGCAAAACACAAACAGAGGAATTTCGGCAGCATCGCAAACTCCTAAAAAATACTCGTAAACACACCTGATTAAAGGAGCAGGGCGGCTCTCAAGCAACAGGTTTCTGGAGTCAGCGCCTTTGTTACGGGATTTGTCATGAGCCTGCGATGTGTGGTTTGGCTAAGGTCACAACAGCTCAAAGGAGAAGTTGATGGCCCGTAGTTTTGTTCTGATGTTGATGATTTTCGCGTCGTTTTTGCGACCCGCAGCCGCGCAGGCGCAAAACGGGATACAGCACGCGATTGCGGCCAGTGTGGTGCTGTTTTCTGCTGATTTGGAAGAGCAACTCTTGGGGTCGGGGTTTCGTTATCTGCGCGCGGACCTTGTTGTAACCAACGCCCATGTTGTGGCCGGACACCAGGAGGTGGTGGCGCAAGATGTAGACGGGGAAAGGTTTGTCGCTGCCGTGATTGGTGTGGATAGCCTGCGCGATATCGCAGTGCTGCGCGTGCCTGTGGATGACAGCTATCTTATGCCGCGCCCGGATGCCGTTCTGACCTTGGGTCAAACCGTCTACGCGATTGGGGCGCCGTTTGGGGCTGAATTTACCCTAACGCGCGGGGTCATCTCGGCGGCAGATCGCCAGATCGAAGCAAATGTGCCTGTGCGGATGATCCAGCATGATGCAGCCGTAAATCCAGGCAGCTCAGGAGGTCCATTGGTGGACGCAAACGGCCATCTGGTGGGTATGAATAGCCAGATCGAAGACGGGTTTCGCAGTTTTGTAGGTATGGCCTATGCGATTCCCGCTGCCACGCTTGCCCATCAAATCGTCCAATTGGAACAGGGCTTGCATCAACCGTTTCCCAGCTTGGGCCTCAAGGTCCGGCCCGTTTCTGCCAAGATTGCCGCGGCGCTGGGTTTGACGTCTCGCGCGGGTGTTCTTGTCGAGTCGGTTGCCGCGGATGCTGCGGCTGCGGGTGCGGGGCTGTTGCCGGGTGACATTCTCTTGTCAGTTGCTGGCATGCCGCTGCGGAAAATCGGTGATCTGGCCTTCGCACTTGAGGCTGTGACGGGTCAAACAACCTATGACCTAATTGTCCTGCGCGCCATGCATCGCATATCCGTGACAATCACGCAGGGAGAGGTCGCGCCTCTCACCACTGTCGCCTCCAAAGGCACACCGCAACAGCGCCAAGCGTACCTTTTGTCGGAAACCGGACTACAGATAGGTGCGGACGGGTACGTTGAGGCGGTGACGGAATTGAGTCTTGCCCATTATCAAGGCCTGCGGGCCAGAGACCGGATCCTGTCCATTAACGGCGTCAAATTTGCTGACTTGCCCGCACATGATCCCCAAATTACCCAGCCCGCATTGTTACTACTGGCCTTGTCGGACGGCTCAACCAAACACGTTATTTTGGACCCTTGGGCGCGCTCGGGACGTCTGCGCCCCGTGACAGGCGCGAATGTTCTTGACGAGAGCGTTGTTGTTTTCTGAACCTATGGGCTGTGGAGGCGATATGACAAAACCTGCGATCCTGATCATCGAAGATGACCTGCTCACGGCAGAGGCAACGTCACATATGGCGCGGGATCTGGGGTGTTCGGTGTCAATAGAAACCACCTTTGAAGATGGCTTGGCGCGCGCATCGGTAGATCACTTTGATCTGATCATTCTGGATCGCATGCTGCCCGGAGGGGATGGGGTTGATGCGATCCCCAAAATGCGTGCAGCTGGGTCAAATGCCTTGGTTCTGGTTGTTAGCGCGCTGGGCCGATCCGCCAATAAGATAGAAGGATTGGAGCGTGGCGCTGACGATTATTTGGCGAAACCGTTTGATCCCGAAGAATTGCGCGCGCGCATCGCGGCCCTGCTGCGGCGGATACGTATGCAATCCTCGGACAACGATATTTTGGTGTTTGGCGATCTGGAAATTCGTCTAAAGGCGCGCACAGCCCATTTTGGCCAAACCCATATCAAACTGACCCCGAAAGAGTTCGAATTAATCACCTTCTTCGCCCGCAATGCTGAGCAACCAGTGACCCGCACCCAGCTCTTGTCCGAAGTCTGGAACCTGCATTTTGATCCCGGCACCAACGTTGTTGATGTCCACATCAGTCGCCTCAGACGTAAGCTTGAGGCTGAAACAGGTGTCACATTTATCCACACCAATCGCGGCGAGGGGTACATCTTTTCCCACCTTGATCTAAAGAGCACTCTGTAAATGCGACATCAATTGGCATCCTCCGCAAGCCTGCGATTAACCGTTACAATTGCTGGCGCGATGGCTTTGCTGTCGATCTTTGGTCTCTGGTTTCAATATGTCCAAGTCACTCGCGCGTTTGATGCGCAGCAGGTTCAAACCTTGCAAGCGGATCTTGAAGGATACTCAGCCCTATATGAACAGCGCCGTATTCCGGCCCTGCGACAGGCGATGGAATTTCGCGCCCAAACCCAAACGGGATATGAGCGCATATATTTGTTGTTGGACAAACAACATGCGCCGCTTGCTGGGAACATCCCGACTTGGCCAGCCAATGTGCAAACCAGCGCCACCGGGTTTCAAGCCGATCCTTTGCAAAGGTTTTCTTATGATCTGCCGGACGGCACACACCAAACCTTTATAGGGGTCGCGCGCGATCTTCCTGGCGGTTTCCCGATCCTTGTGGCCCAGTCATTGTCACCACGCGCCCAACTTTTGGGCGAGATGCGCTCGGCCATTATGCTTGCGGCTTTGGGAATGGTGGTGCTTAGCGCGCTGGCGGGGTGGCTGGTCAGCCGATTGGTGATAGGGCGCATTGATCGTGTGAATACCTTGGCGGATCGTGTGGCCGCCGGAGAGCTGGCCGCGCGTATTCCCGAACCTCGATCTGATGATGAGTTTGGTCGGTTAGAAGATCACGTTCACCACATGCTTGACCGCATTGAGGCGCTTCAGGCTGCGACCGCGCGGCTCTCTGATAATGTCGCGCATGAATTACGCACGCCCCTAAATCGGATGCGGCAGCGGTTGGATGATTTGACGGGGCCCGCCGAGGTTGTGGACGCATTGAAAGCCGAGTTGCGTGACACCGTGCGCGTGTTTGAAGCGCTTTTGGATATTGCGGCTGCCGAGGCAGCGACAGGGGATATGCCCAGCCTGACGCCTGTCAATCTTTCAGCCCTCTGTCAGAACCTTTTCGATCTCTACGAACCTATCGGAGAAGAGCGCGGCCTAAAGGTTCAAGCGCGAATTGCGCCGGATTTGTGGATTGTCGGAGACGCCAATCTGGTGTCGCGCTTGCTTGCCAACCTGCTGGACAACGCGATGAAATACACATGTTGCGGCGATACCGTGGAGCTAGGTCTGCACCCCAATGGTGCGCGTCATCGGCTTAGCGTTTCTGACACCGGACCGGGCATGCCCGACGCACCGCGCGCCCATGTCTTTGAGCCCTTCCAGCGCGGCACGCAGGATGGCGAAATACCGGGTCACGGCCTAGGGTTGGCCTTGGTGCGCGCCATTGCCACCCGCCATGGGGCCAAGCTTGAGATCGTATCGGATCAGAAAGGCTTTGCCGTTCTATGCCTTTGGCCTAAGGTTACCCAAGCCTGAGAGTATTAGGAATTGGGTGGGGTATTGGTTAATCTGTTTCTGCGCCGTCTCGGATTTGGCGCAATTTTATTCGCGGCCGCGTGCACCGTTGTGAACGAGCCGATCAATGTCGCCTCTCAAGATGGGGTGTCAGGCGGAGCCGTAACGCGGGGCGTCGGCGCAAATGATGACGTGTTTATCGGGCTGGCTTTTTCCGGCGGTGGGACACGCGCATCCTCCTTTTCTTATGGCCTGCTTGAAGAGTTGCGCGCCAAAGGTCTGCTCAAACATGTGCGGTTGGTATCCGGTGTGTCCGGCGGGTCTGTGACGGCTGCATATTTTGGTCTGCACGGCGTCAAAGGCATGGATCGCTACCGCGACACCTATCTAGTTCAAGATGCCGAGCAATATATGGCCAATAATCCGGTCAATCCGCTCACATTGGTGCGAGGCATGACGGGCGGCGCCAATGATCGCACCACATTTGCACGTTTTTTGGATGAGACAATTTTTAAGAACGCGACATTTGGCGATCTGATGAAAACCGGCATCGAAACATGGATCAATGCCAGCGATGTCGCCAACAACACGCCGTTCCTCTTCTCACCCGAAACTTTTGCGGCCCTGTGCAGTGACTTGCGCAAACTGCCAGTGTCTGAGGCTGTCGCGGCATCGGCGGCCTTTCCTGTGGTGTTTTCTCCCATCGTCTTGGAGAGCCATCAGGATTGCAATTACCGCGAGCCCGACTGGCTGACCGCCGCGCGTCATAACCCCGAGGCCACTTCGGCGATGAAAGCCTATGCCAGCGCATTAGAAAGCTATCGCGACCCTGCCAAGGTGCGATACGTCAAGCTTCTGGATGGCGCGGTAACCGACAACTTTGGCACCACGGGCCTGTCTGTGGCGCGGGCGAAATCGCAAAACAACTATGGTCCACTCTCAGCAAAACAAGCTGTGCGCATGCGGCGCATGTTGTTTCTCGTGGCCAATGCGGGTGTGCAACAGGACTATGATTGGACCCAGCAAGTCAAAGGCCCCGGCGGAGTTGAATTGGCCATGTCGATTGCAAACAGCTCGATGAGCGCGGCCACCCGTGTGGGATTTGATGTGATGCGTCTGACCTTGGATCGCTGGCATAAGGACCTTGTGGATTGGCGGTGTGAGCTGCCAGATGAAGAGGTCGCCAAGCTGCGCGGCACGCTGGAAGACTGGGATTGCCAAGACGTAAAGCTATTTGTAGGCGAGGTGAATTTTGATCCCCTCCCCAAAGAGATGCAGGATCAGTTGGACCTCATTCCGACCCGTTTGCGACTGCCTGAAGAACAGGTTGATCTTGCCATTTCCGCAGCCCGTCAATCCGCGCGGCTGAATCCCGAGTTAAACGGTTTCTTACGCAGCCTGAAGCCGCCAGAACCCAAACCCCAAGGCACGCAGATTGCACCGCGCCAAATCCAGCCTGTGCAGAATTGATTACAAATCCCGTCACATAAGGCGCAAAACTTGATCCAAATCTCATCCAACGTATTCTCAGGCATTATGGTATTGAGTTTCAGCATGAATGAGTTCGTTTGGCGTAAGTTGGCAGCATGTGTTTGCTGTCTGTGCCTCATTGGTTCTGCCTCGGTGTCTGAGACTCAGGAAGAAGGCGAAACCCGCGCGCTTTTGATTGGAGTCAGCGACTATTACCACCTTGATGCCGATCTACGTGGCCCTCTCAATGACGTCGCTTTGATGGCACAGGGCTTGGCTGCGCGGGGAATTTCCGCGCAAAACATGGTGGTGCTTTCTGAAGGCATCAAGGATTTGCCACAAGCGCGCCAAGGTAAACCCACGCGCGCGGCCATTCTCGCAGCGATGTCAGATTTGCGTGAAGCCAGTGCCCCTGGTGACACGATACTGTTCTATTTTTCTGGTCACGGTTCGCAAATGCCCGACACTTCGGGAGATGAGCAGGGGGGGCATGACCAGATTTTCCTGCCCGCAGATGCGCGCAATTGGACCGCCGCCCTTGGGGCAGTTGAGAACGCCATTTTGGATGACGAACTGCGGATGTGGGCTAAATCGGTCTTGGATCGGGAGGTGAAGCTGGTCGCGATCATCGACGCCTGCCATTCAGGAACAGGGTTCCGCGCGTTGGGTGAGACCACGGCCCAAGCACGTTATATTGCCCCCGAGGCTCTGGGCGTGCCAAGTATAGGAGATGTCGATGAGGTCGCGCCAGACGTGACGGCCTCTCCCCTAAACGGCGAATTTGTTTTCCTCTATTCGTCCCAATCCGATCAGCGCAGTTTTGAGTATCCTCTGGATGATGCCGAAGACCCCGCGAATTGGTATGGCGACTTCACACGAAATCTTGTGAATGTCTTGCAGCAATCCGGTGAGATGAGCTATGGCCAATGGCTTCAGGCTACACGTGACGGAATGCGCAAGGCCTCAGCCACAGCCACCCAAACGCCGGACGGCGAGGGCAGCCTGTTGGATGCCGCCGTTCTCGGAGTTGCCAGCACCGGAGTCCAACGGATTGTGATCCGTGATGGCCAGCTGCAACTCGGTGCGCTCTCAGATGTGCTGCCCGGAGCGGTTTACGCGCTTTACGATGATGCCATTGATGGTATCGAAATTGGTCGTGCGGAAGTTTCAAAGGTGCAGCCCACGCAATCACGCCTCATTGGGCTGGAAGGCGCGACAGTCCCCGTTGCCGGATATGCAGAGCTATTGTCACCTGGCCCGCCTGCGGTGATGACGCTGAGCCGTCCGCGTGCTCCGAATGATTTTGACGGTTATGATTACCGCCCCCTGACCGAGGCGCTGGACCAACTTCATGAGGATGATTTGCTCGACGCAGTGGCTCTGAGCGACGATGCCTTTGATGCCAGCCTCATTTTGATGGATGGCCGCCTCGTTCTGGCGGGACCGGATGGCATTGTCGATGCCGCAGGTCTTGGAACGTCGCCACGCTTTGCCCCGACCTCTGATGGCGACCTTGGCGAAGATTTGGCGCAATGGTTGTCCCGTTTGGCGCGCGTATATCGCCTCTCTTCGGCGCTCAACAGTGCTGGGCGCGGCGGCTTTGCCCTTGCGGGCACAGGCATGACCGTCAAGCTGGAGCGCCGCCCGTCTGCCGCAAAGGACGACGCATGCGTGAAGCCCGCGACATCGGAGAAAATCGGCGATGGTGCGCTACTTAACCACTGCGATCAGGTCTGGGTGCATCTCTCAAACCTGTCCAATAGCGCGCAGGATGTGACGCTGCTTTATGTGGATCGGCATTTTGAAATCCAACCGATCTGGCCCAGCGCAAACCTGTCCAACCGCATCGCGCCGGGCGGCAAGAAAAAGATCGGGATGCAAATCGTCAATCCGGCGGGGCCGGAGATGCCTTTTGCTGTCGGGCACGAAGAGCTGATTGTTCTGTCCGTTCCAGTGGACAGCACCGCGCCGCGGGTTGTGCTGACGTCCTTGGCCGAGACCGGACAAACCCGCGCGGCTGATGCGACACCGCTTGAACAGTTCTTGGGGGTCTCACTTGAACCCGACAGCGCGTCACGTGCTTTGTCTCTTAGCGGCGCGCTGGCCCCTTTGAAAGTCAACAGATTTACCTTTGAAGTTCATCCCCAACAATTTGATACGAGTGAATAGGAGTTTACGATTATGCGAAAATCTATTTTTTGTCAGATACTTGGAATAACCGCTCTTGCCGGATCGGTCGCCACAGCCCAAAGTTTTGATGTTGGCGCCGCAGACCCGGTTTTTGCGTCCCCGTTTAGCTTTGCAGACAGCCAAAAAAAGGCTGAGCGTGCCAAAGAAGTTGCTGCTCAGGACAGCGGATCAAAAGTAATCGGCGGACAGTTGGCCGATGAAGGCGAGTGGCCTTGGCAAGTCGCCTTGGTGGTGGGCGGCTACCCTCTGCAACCTGACATTCAGTTTTGCGGCGGCTCCATGGTGTTGGATCAATGGGTTTTGACGGCGGCGCATTGTGTGCATATGGCGGATGAGGACGGCACGTATTTCGACATTGATCCACAGCGGTTCAACATTGTTGTAGGCACCAATCACTTGGCGGATGGCAATGGCGACGTTGTTCCCGTCGAGGCTGTTTATCGCCATCCATCTTATCGTGGCGACGAGTTTGATCACGACATCGCCTTGATCAAATTGGCGCGTGCACCGCAGGCGCCTTATGAAACAATTTCGATACCAGATGCCGAGTTTGGCGACTACCTCGAGCAACCTGGGGTGACCACCTATGTCACCGGATGGGGATTGATCGAAGGGGCGCAAAACCCCGACAAGCTGCGCGAAGTTCAGATCGAGATGATGGAACGCGATATGTGCAACGGCCTGCTGCTCGAAGCGCGCGCTCAAGAGGCGGTCAAAGGGTTCGGCTATGCCGCCGAAGTGTTTGGTATGGACACCGCGACGGCCGAGCAAGCGTGGTCCGATTTTGTCCAATTTGTCCCAGAGCCCATGACCCAGAACATGATCTGCTCAGGCACTTTTGAAGGCGGCAAAACCTCCTGCCAAGGCGACAGCGGCGGGCCCCTGGTGGTGCCATTGAACGACGGCTCGTTCATCCAAGCAGGTGTGGTCAGCTGGGGATTGTCCGCCAGCAACGGCAAAACCTGTGCCGAAGACGCGATCTTCTCGGCCTATACACGCACCGCAAACTATGTCGATTGGCTCAACGATACGATTTCACGCAACAATTGAATTTAGCGTCAAGACATGAAAAAGCGCCCAAATCTTTGGGCGCTTTTTACAGGGTAGCGGCGGGATTAGTTGGTCAGAATGTAATAGCTGTTGCGCACTCGGCCCTGATTGACGACTCCCACAAGGAAGTTACCATCCCAACGCGGCGTCCATGAGCAATAGAGCTGATCGGAATAGCTCACGTCTTGGCAAATCACATTGCCATTTTCATCCGTCACCAAGAGATCGAGGTCTGCATCACCGTCACCGATGATGGCCAGTTCGGCCAAGCTGTTGCCATAAAACGGTACGCGGAAGACATCTGTGCGCCCGGCATGCAACCGGCTTAGCGTGCGCGAGGGTCCACCAATGCGACCGCGTGCGCCTTCTGCCTCGGCATCTTCGATCAGGCCAATAATAGTCTCGTCATCTGCGGCAAGCGAGCGCGCCGATGCAAGCATAACAGCGGCATCTACCGGCGCTTCGGCCCCTTCACCACCATCAGCGACCTCTCCGGCCCCCTCGGTTGGCTTATTTTCCACGTCGCGCTCAACATCGGTCACATCAATGGACATGGTGATCTGCGCCGCGGTCAAAACCGCCAGAGCATTTTTCTGCGCCATGCCATATTGATAAAGGTTCTGCGCCATCGCGAGTTGGGCAACCGGACCTTGTCCGCCCTCAGCACCTTGGGCTGCATTGGTGCCTGATTTGTCTTCGGCCCAAGCCATTGTGCCCGCGCTTAAAATCAAGCTTGTGATAGCGGCTTTTGTGAAATTCGTGGCAATCATTACTAATACTCTCCTCCAAAAAACACCGAACAATTCCGGCTTTGTCGAATGTAGAGAGTTTGGCACCTCATCTGCGGAACACAAAGGATTTCTTGATGACAAATCCGGTTAGAAAGCATCTCGCACAGCTTGGGGCGCCCTGTGGATGCTGAAATTCGGTCTTTCGATTGTCTCTAATAGCTAGAGAGTGGCGCGCCCGGACGCATTGTTGAGCATGACGCCCATCACAGGTTTCACTTCACTTAGGATCTGCTCAACTTTGACCACTTCTTCCGCTGTTGAAACCCCACCGCCTGCAACCACAAGCACCGCGTCTATGTTTGGAAGAAAGGCTAAAACGTCGTCAAATTCCAACGCTGGTGGCATGTCAAAAAGGATAAGGTCAGGTTCAAACAGATCCTGTAATTCATCCAAAACATCGGATGACATTGTGTTTTGAAACGTCTCTGATGAATCCGCTCCGGGCTCTGAATTTAGACCAAAAGCCAAATTAGACCCGACGCGCTGTAAATAATCCTCGGGGGCGACCCCCCCCTGAAGATAGTTGGACATCGTGTCATTTGCCGCAACCCCAAGTATCTCGTGCAAGCTTGGTGCGCGCACATCAAGATCCAGCACAATGGAACGCACGGCCTCTAGCCGCGAAACGGCAAAGGCCAGATTGGCGGTGACAAAGCTGCTGCCACAGCCGCGTGTCGGGGCGGTGATCGCCACGCGCGTCCAGCCTTGATCGCTCATAGCCTGCAGCAGGCGCGTGCGCAGCATGTCAAATGCGGAATGCGCGGGATGGTCTCGCGTGGCGCTGATGATGTTGTGACGATACAGAGTATCTTGCTCAACGGACACTTGGTTGAGACTGTCCCAATAAATGCTTGGATCATGTACCGCGGGCACCCGATCCAGCGCCTCTTGTACGCCGTCTTTTTGTACTGCGTCTTGGTTGGTCATGATATTTCCCGGGTTGCTCACTCTGATGACTTTAGCAGATCAATGCAGACAAAATAATGGCGCAAATTGGGTGTCTTCACGGGGTGGCGGTGTTGCTCTGTGCATCTATTTGTATTCGATAAGATGCATTTTGTGTCCCATCAGGCGCCGCCAGTGATACATCGCCATGCCTATGATATTCGGAAATTTAGACAGTGTTAGTAGGCGCGCGTGTCGCCGGGCTTCCCAGCCGGTAAGACCGGCATCGACCAATCCTTTTGTTGTGCGCACATAAGACATCCCAAAAAGCGCTAAGACACCTAGCACCAAATATCCTGAACAAAAAACGCCCGCGATCATCAGTAGCGGCAAAAGCAACCCGTAAAACAGCGCGCGCAGTTGTTCGCGTCTGAAATACGGTGGGTGCATCCACCCGATTTGGGCAAACCCATGACCCGAACGCACCGCGCGTCGCCACCACTGTGAAAAGTGCATCATATCCGCATCATGGCGTGTCATCTGAAGCGGCAGGCGTCGCAGAGACCAGCCCGCTTTGGCCAAGCGGATGCAGATATCATGGTCTTCTGAGGCAATCAGGCCAGTGTCAAATCCCCCAATCGCCTCATAAGCGGTACGTCGCACCATCATATCGCCGCCGCAAAAAACGATATCTCCCACTGGCCCGTGCCATTCAAATTCGCACATCGCATTGTAGAGGCTACGCTCAGGATAAAGCTCGACGCGCCATCCGGTCACCAATCCAAGCTCGGGATCTTCGCGCAGGGCTGCTTCTGCAGCGTCAATCCAGCCCGCGACAAGCGCACAGTCGCCATCAATAAACTGTATGAAATCCGGCAGGTTTCCTTTCGCTCGCAGCGCCTCAACACCCGCCTGCCGCGCACGCGCCGCAGTAAAGGGCACCGACATATCCAACTCAACAACCAGAGCGCCAACTTGGCGGGCTCGTTCTACTGAGCCGTCGCTGCTGCCGCTGTCCACGTAGACGATATCAACACCTTGTTGCACCAAAGCGTCCAGTCCGGCCACCAAACGGTCGCCTTCATTGCGCCCGATGATGACGACTGTGGTCATCTCCCGACACCGTCAAACAGGTCAGCCAGGCGATGGGTTTCTTTGACCACATCAAACGCAGCTTCGATCTTGGCACGGCCGGAAATGCCCATGCCTGTGGCCCGCGACGGATTGCCGATGATCTTGGCAATTGCTGCGGTCAAGGCGTCGATGTCTCCGGGGGGCACTAGCAAACCTGATGCGCCATCCGTGACCAGCTCCGGCACACCGGCAATATGGGTTGTGACCACAGGGCGCGAGGCGGCCATGGCTTCCATCAATACAACCGGAACACCCTCGGCAAAGCTTGGCAGCACAAATAAATCTGTATCCACCAAAGCTTTGGCCACCTCTGTTTGAGATTTATATCCGGCAAATGTGACATGATCGCTCAATCCGCTTGCCTCAGCTTGGGACTGCAGAGCGGCACGTCCTGGCCCATCCCCGATCACGGTCAGATGTATCTTTGGAAACTGCTCTTTGAGAGGCTCTAGGGCGCGCAGCAGAATGGGCAGACCTTTGACCGGTGCAAGCCGGCCGACAAACAGCAAATTATGCCCCATCGGATACTCAAAATTCACATATCGGTCGGGATCAACCCCGCAGTGGATGATATGTAGCTTGCCCCAATGACGCGGGTCCGAGAAAGCCATGGCCTGCGCGCGACAAAACTGGCTGATGC
Source organism: Rhodobacteraceae bacterium Alg231-30 (assembly GCA_900143615.1). Taxonomy (GTDB): domain Bacteria; phylum Pseudomonadota; class Alphaproteobacteria; order Rhodobacterales; family Rhodobacteraceae; genus Shimia. The sequence goes on along the minus strand of FREU01000002.1, from coordinate 664,804 downwards.
AGGCCACAAAACTGGCCCGCGCTATTTTTTCGTCCAACCGCCAGTGATCTGGCGCAAAAAAGATATCGGGCCCATGCAGTGTGAAACTATAGGGAATGCCCGTTAGTTCTGAGGTCAGCATCGCAACCGTACAAGAGGATTTGGCGATGTGATTGTGTAGGTGGCGCACGCCTTTTTTGCGCAGATGGGCCGCCAAAATGGTGGCCTCGATGAAGTAAAACAACTGATACGCCATGCCGCGCACCCCAGCCGGAGAGGTGCGAAACGCGAGCCACAACGTGCGGAAAAACCGCGCTGGTGCACGGATCAGCGCCGCGAAGATACAGGCGACCAAATGAAAAGGACGCGCCGCAGCCAAAATGTAGAACGTGCTGGCCGCCTCGGCTTTTTGCTCTTCACCGACCAGATGTTCATCCCCTGTGCGGCGCACTGAACATGTCTCAACCTGTCGCCCCATGTCACGCAATGCAGCCACTTCACGCTGGATAAATGTATCCGTCGCGCGGGGATATTCACCTGTCAGATAGGCGATGGGATGTGTGTCGGTGTCACTCACAATGTCAGACCCTGCTCGATCTCAATTGCCTGCGACATAGCCTCTTCAAAGGGCAGCATTGTGACAGGCTTTAGGCGTTTGTGCATCGCGGCATTTGGGTAATGCAGTGGTTTATGGCGTGCTTCTAATGTGGCCGAACGTAACAACCCGGGCATTTTCGGCCCATTCGGTGTCACGGAGGCTAGAAATCGCATCATGCCCAGCGGAATATGTAACGCCAGCTTGGGCCAGCCACACGCGCGAAATGCTTTGAGAAACCGATCCCGACCAGGCAAGGCATCATCGACAATGTTCAGGGTTTCGATGCCCATGGGGTTACGCGCAGCTTGCAGTAGGCATTCCGCCGCCAGATCAACATGCGCAATCGGAACCCGCCCACCGCTGTCAATCATCGCCAGTATTGGCCCAATGCTGGGACCAATGTGGGCGTTGAACAACCGTGTCGGCCCCCAAACGGCCCCAAATCGCAAGATCGAGAGACTAAAGCCATGCTCGCCAGCTGCTTGGGCAAACAACACTTCCTGAGCAACTTTGGCTGCAACATAGGCGTCGCGGCCTTCTCCGTTTACCGCAGTAAACTCGCTCACGACGTCATGATCTGCCAACGTTGCAAAATCATAAACCGCGATTGATCCTGCCAAGACCACATGAGGAACACCCGCAGCCACAACAGCGGCGATGACTTTGCGGCTGGCGTCTAATGTGTCTCGTGTATGATCTCCGCCAAATGTTCCTGCCGTGTGAATGACGGTGCCTGCGCCTTTAAACAGCGATGCAAGGTCAGCGTGTGCGGCGAGATCAACAACGCCAATGTCGATCCCTTCATCTGCGCGCCACTCTTTTGGCACCGCTTCTGCACGCCGGACCAATGCCTTTACGGGCCGACCAGCCGCGCGGGCGTGCGCAACCGTATATCGCCCGATAAAGCCGCTGGCCCCAGTGACAATCAACGGGCCATCTACTGCGCCCATGGCATTGGCTCCATGGCCTCACAACGGGTGGTCATATCCTGCGCACAGCCTGCGTCGCCCGCAGTTTGTATGGCCAGCGTGACCTCGTTGAGGTGCAATGCAAAATCGGACGACAAACGACACGGCCGCCCCTCCTCCAGCGCATCCAGCATCTCAACCGGACCAAGTGCGAAATTCATCGCGGCCGCCCCCCAGCGTTCGACTTTGGGATGGGTGTCATGTCCAAGACGGACACGTTTTCCAAATGGCATTTCCATCAGGCGGCGACGCAGGGTAAAGCGGCGATGGAACGTGACCGCGGCATCATTGTCCCATGCCTGTTTGACTTGCAAAACGCCTTTGTCTCCAAACACGCGCAACCGATGATCATGGCTGGCCACAATGGAACATGTCAGCCGCGCGACCATGCCGCTTTCAAAAAATAGCGTTGCAGTTGAAAAATCGGGTGTGCCGCTGGCCTCTTTGTCGGCGACCACCTCTGCCGAGGCCGCAACCACACGCCGTACTGCGCCAAAAGTCGCAATCAGCCATGTCAGATAATATCCGGCATGTTCGGCGGTACATCCCACAGTAAACTCATCGCGCGCGGGCCACGGAGCGCCGCTGTCGCTCTTCCAATCTGCATAGGGGGCTTGTGGAATGAAGCCGTCGTCCAGCTCGGCATAGATTAGTCGTGGCGTGCCTGCGATGTCGTTTCGGATTGCATATGACAAAGTTTGCGCGGCTTCCCCGAGAGCCGAGCAAGGGGCAGAGGCCAACTGCACATCGTTTTGGGCGGCTAAATCGTGCAACTCCAAAGCTTGAGCCATGTCCATGGCCAACGGCTTTTCAGAATAGACATGCAAACCGGCTTCCAAGCACGCCCGTGTGATTTCATAATGCGCATCGGGGTTTGTCAGATTTAACACCAACGAGCCGCGTGGCAGGTTCTTTAAAAATCTTGGCAAGCTGTTTGCGCGGTTCAGCCCCCAATGGTCACAAAACGCCCGCAACCGTTCGGGATCATGGTCATAAACCTGTGTTACAGCGACATCTGCGTGGGCCGTAAGCGAACGCATATACAAATCCGCGACAAAGCCGCAGCCGATAATAGAGACACTGCGCGCAGCAGGTTTGATCATGGGGACACCTTTTCCGAAAACATCTGACCTCAAATATAGGTTAGAGCCATGTGAAATCCATCCGGCCGCACATTTGTACGGCAATTTGTGACCCATCGGAACCACTTATGCGGATTATGCGAATTTCAGTGGCGATCACTGGTCGTGTTGGCTCAAGGTGGTAGGGTTGGGCGCGGGAACACGGGGAGACTGCTCAGTGCAATTTGAGACGCTTCAAGGGTCAATCAGGGTCAATATGGCGACACCAGACGCTTTGTCAGACGCCGTAAGCGCGCGTCTGACCGCGAAAGAGGGCTTTGCACTGGCCACTCTGAACCTTGATCATCTTGTAAAGCTTCATCGTGATGACGCGTTTAGCATCGCCTACCAATCACAGGATTTTATTGTCGCAGATGGCAATCCGGTGGTCTGGATGTCGCGATTGGCGAAAAAACCTGTCGCGTTGATGCCGGGGTCGGATCTAGTTGTGCCATTGGCCAAAATCGCGGCGCGGCTGGATGTGCCAATTGCCTTGGTGGGTAGTACCGATGACGCACTATCGGGTGCCGCGCAGGCCTTGCAGACTTTGGTTCCAGAGTTGCAGGTTGTCTCGCAGATTGCCCCGAAAATGGGGTTTGACCCAAACAGTTCAGACGCGGATGCCGCTTTGGCGGAAGTTGTGCGAAGCGGAGCTGGGCTAGCCTTTTTAGCGCTTGGCGCCCCCAAGCAAGAAATTTTGGCTGCACGCGGGCGAACCTCTGCCCCGAATGTGGGATTTGCCAGTATCGGCGCAGGGCTTGATTTTTTGACAGGCCATCAACGTCGCGCGCCGCGCTGGATGCAGATTTTGGCGTTAGAGTGGCTGTGGCGCCTGATCTCTAGCCCACTACGGTTGGCACGGCGCTATCTGCGCTGCATCGGGATTTTGCCCCGTCTTTTTGTCGATGCGCTACGTCTCCGGCGCGCGGGGTAACCTGTCGCCTTGTACAGGAACATTGCGCAACAAGAGCGGTTTTGCGACAACGGCTTAGCTAGAGTTTGCGGTGAGGACCCCCCGTTTGGAACAGAACACCACAGTATCAGCCACCGAACCTGACTGGTCGCGTGAACAGATCACGCGCCTTTGGGATCCGGGCGCGCGCCTGATGCGCTCTATTCGTCGCTACCAATCCGCCCGTGCACGCGGGGGCGTATCTGGGCGGGTGATGTCCAAGTATTGGGTATTGTCGCACCGATTTTGGTCTCTCATGACGCAATCCGAATTGCACTTGAACATGCATATTGCAGGCGGGCTTTTGTTGCCGCACCCAACTGGAATCATTGTGCACCCAGAGGCTGTCTTGGGGCCCAACTGTCTGCTGATGCATCAGGTCACGCTCTCAGGCGCTGTCCACCTTGGTGGGCATGTCGATATCGGCACCGGAGCCAAAGTGCTCGGTCCCCTCAAGATTGGCGATCACGTTGAAGTCGGCGCAAATGCCGTGGTGACAAAAGATGTGCCTGCCGGAGCAGTCGTCGCAGGTGTTCCTGCGCGCATTATCCGAATGAAACCGGGGTTCTCGCAGGCCTAAGCGGGCTTATGTTCTGAGCTGCGGCTCGGCATCCGCAGTCGGTGCAGATGAACCGGATGAAGACGCAGATATCCTTTCCGCGGCACGTCGGTCTCGGGCCAGCTGTTCCGCATGCCCTAAGAGCATGCCTGAAATCAGCCAGGTCATCGGCGTGAGTGTCGCGTTGGGCAACAGGTCCACCAAGTTAAAACCAAGCATGAGCGCAAGCGGACCAATATAAGGCGAGTGTTCTAGCGGCTTGGCGAATTGGCTATTCTTGATGCCCTTCAATGAGAAAGTCATGCCCCGCTTAAATGCCCGACGTTCGGCCTTGCGCAGCCAGTTCAACTCCTTGAGCAAAAGCCAGATCGGCAGAGACATCAGAACAAACTGGGCAAGGAAACCGACCCACCCCCAACTTCCAAGCAGAATAATCCAATATCCATCTGAGACCGAGGTGATCTCTCCTGTATCTGGATCATGCAGCTGGTTACGCCCCCATGTTCCCCATCCAAAAACGGGTTTTAACTCGGCGCGCTCCGAGAGGATGTCTTCATTGTGAAAGCGAAAGGCCAGTGATTGCGAACGCTCGGGGCTGATCGCCTCGGCTTGTGCAAGGATTGCCCGAGCGGGCACAAGGTCAAGCGACTTAAAAATGGGATATCCTACTGCCAAAACGGTGAGTAGAACGGCAATGCGCAATTGCGATCGTGTCCGGAGCAACAACATGAGGGGCGCAATCGCGAGCGCGTAAACCAGCACCGCCAATGTTTTGCAAAGCACCAGTATCACCCCGAGATAAAAGGCTGCGATCATGTATTTTGACCGCATTTGTTGGGGTTCGGCCTTCCACAGCGCGAGCGCGGACAAAAGGCAGGTGAGCATGAAGAATGCCAACCAGATGCCATGATACAAAAACACCATGGGACGATAGCCACCCGAGCGGATTGTTTGGCTGAACAAATGTTGATAGTAGCCGTAAACCCAGTTGTTCAATTGCGGGCTTAAGCGGACTTCCAGGAGGGTCGGGATACTATACGCTAATCCCGCCACCAGCATTGCAATCAGAAAGTCCCGCTGGTCTTCGCGGGTGGTGAGATAATTGCGCGCTAGCAAAAAGCCGATCACGATAAAAAACCGGTTGATGGGTTGAGAGATCGCATCCTGAAAGGCCATTCCAGGAATGAAATTTGTCGTAAATACGAGCGGTTCAGAATTGGTGAAAACGGTGGCAATCGGGCTGAGAATAAAAACGATCAACAACCTTCTGGCCATTGGTGTTTCAGGCAACAATTTGGGTCTCTGTGGCGCGAATAAATAGGCCATCGCAAGCGCGGCCAGACTGGGCAGAGAGCTTTTGTTTATCGATGGCAGAAGAGGAAAGTCTATTTCCGCTGGCAACGGTGGTAGGAGCAAATACGCACCGAGCAACGACCAAATAAGTGCGCGTCCCGGCGGCAAGCGCAGGAAGAGACGCCAGACGACAAATGGCCAAAGCAGAAGCACAAGCGTGGCAAGCGTATTTGGCATCAGGCCAGAGCGTTCCTGTTATAACTTTGTATGCAGAGACTATAGCGAACTATGGGTACACCGCTAGCTCTCTTCTCTGCGTCACATGCCCGTCGCAGTTGCCACAACAGCCACCGTACGCACAATGACAGCAACATCGGTGCTAAACGACAGGGCGCGATGGTAGTCATCATCATACAAGGCGCGCTGGGCAAAGCTGCTTTCGTTGCGGTCAGAGATTTGCCAAAACCCGGTGATACCAGGGCGCATCGCATAATAGACGGTCCCGGGGTACAATTGGACCTGTTTTGTCATCATCGGACGGGGCCCTACGACTGACATATCTCCACGTAAAACATTCCAAAACTGTGGCAACTCATCCAGAGACGTCTTGCGGATAAACTTGCCGATCTTGGTGATGCGCGGGTCATGAGTTAGTTTTTGCTTTTCTTCCCATTCTTGGCGTGCTGCAGGGCTGGAACGAAGCAATTTCATAAGCTGGTGGTCTGCATCAGGCACCATTGAGCGCAGTTTAAGCATCTGGAACCGGCGGCCATTCAACCCGACGCGTTCTTGACGATAAATCGGCGAGGCTCCGTCTAGTGAAATCAGCACTGCGAGCAGGCCAACGACAAGAGCGACGGGCACGGCAATGAGCGCGACAAAGACAATGTCGAGCGCACGTTTCACGTGACGACGGTAAAAGCCAGTACGAGGTGTTGATACCTCGAATGCCTTTTCGAAATCCCTGCGCGAATAAATCGCCATTAGCGTATCCCCAAACCCTAACGGGTGCACCGCGCAAAAAAGCCTTCAACTTGACCCGCAGAACAAAGACCATTGATCGGTTGACCAACCGGCCCGCCGCTATATGTCTCTTAGCTCTTCATAAAGCGCCCTGGCAGCGGGGCTTTGCGTTCAAGCAGTTGTGACTTTATTTTTTGGTGCTCCCTCCAAAGAAGCGCCCACCCAAGGACATAGATTAGACACAATTTTCTAGAAATCCACCGAAACTTTGCGTCAAAAACCGCTAAGCTATTGATTTAAAACAATGTGATTGGTTAGTGAAAGGTAAATAAATGCAATTATGCTTAATTTGGTGCTGCTCAAACTCTCATTACCAATTGGAATTGGAAACGATTTGCGGGAGTGGTGAGTTATTGTTTCCACCCTAGAGCATCATGACGTTAGGGCACCCTGTGATCGACCCGCTTTTTAGAGCAGATTGATTCGCTACTTAACTTGTTCCATTTGGCTTTGTGTCAGAAATGAGGCCGTGATTTTATTATCGGCCAAATTTAAGAATGATCGCCGACAACGCAATAAACACGCCCACAACGCTGCCAAGGCGCGCCAGGGTCCCAAAACTTCTGCGACGCCGTTGGCGGGGACTCTCTATTGTTGGAATGACCGCAACAGCACGTTGGTGGAGCTGGCGTTCAAACTGGTTGAGGGTTCGTAAAACGGGATTGCGCATTTCCGCAAGGAACAGGAGTGTCAGCGCGGCCATCGCACTGAGCAGCCCACCCATCGCCATGATCTTTTTACGCGAAGGTGCGATCGGCCATTTCGGAGCAATCGCCTGCTCCAACACGGCAAAGCTATTGGATTGGCGGCTGGCTTCCAGCATTTGTTCCATTTCGGCTTCGGCTTTGCCGGATGTTATGGCCTGATACTGGTCTTCCAACTTGCCTAATTCCCGCTCAAGCGCCGATAGGTGTTTTTCCAGCCGAGGCGTTTCCGCGATATCCTTGCGGATGTCTGCCATCTTAGTGAGGTAGATGCTGCGTTCTTCCTCAAGCCGGCGCAGCCGCTGTCCGCGGATCGAGTTATCAGTGCTGCCGCCTTGAAGCGTTAGGATTTCGCGCTCCACTTCCAACTCGACTTGTTGCAGGTCGGACAAGCGTTCACGCAACGCCTCGATGCCACCGGGCAACAGCACATCATTTGCGAGCCGATAGTTGGCGATCTCTTCTTCAAGGGCGTTGATTGCGCCTTCTATGCGCTCTTCTTCGCTATCAAAAAACTCGAGGGTTTCGCGCACACGATCCGAACGGCGGCGTTGTTCTTGATCCAGAACGTTGGTGACCAATTCATTGGCGACATCCGCGACAAGGTTTGGATCGGACATGCGAACGGTGACCAAAAGCGCAGACGGGCTGATGTCCTGTCGCCACCGGAATTCCGGGTTGGTGATATGGGTGACGTTCGCGGCACGTCGCAAAAGATCGACTTTTTGAACGTCGCTCAAGCTCGAGGCATCCGAATACAAAGAAAACTTGTCGATAATCGCCAAAAGATTGTCGCGCGCCATGACCCGTTGTTCGACGATCTGCAGCTTTTGCAACATATCAGCATTCAGTGAGCCACGTGATCCATCGCCGGTCTGGATGGGCGGCTGTTCGATCTGGATGGTTGCCGAGGTTTGATACTCTGGCGGCAGGCTCAGCGCATAGGCCAGAGAAATCAACAGACCAAGCGCAACCGTACTGCTCCATAGCAGCACCCTCCTACGCAGCAGGCTTAGCACTTCGCCAAGTGTCTGGGTCTTATCCATGCCCGGTCCTCAATGTGTTTTGGCGCGACTCATTTTGCGCTCTGTTTCTTGGATAATAAAACGTGATTGTGGTTATCCCGTGGCTGAAAGGGGAAATCTGGCGTTCTCCATGCCCCTCAGAGCGCCCAGAGTCACCAAAGCCAGAATATGCCCGCCCGCGTCATCGCATTTTCCGGTCAACATAGTGCCCTTTTGGATCGGCCCAACGGAGTGCAGGAAGCGCGCGGTGAATTCAGGTTCCATCGTATTGAGGTGGGTTTCCACCGCGTCAAACCCGAAATATTGGCATGTCAGCGGAAATTGGGCTTTGAAGACGGCTTCTTTGGCGCAGAAAATGCGACGGGCCATAAGGTGGCGACGCGCAGCTGGCAGATTTGCCAGCCACGTGCGCTCTGAGGGAACACATATTTCGTTGATCAGATCGTCGGGTAGCGGCGCGTTGGGCTCAACATCTATCCCCAGCGCGCGATATTGAGAGGAACGTGCCACAATTGCGATGCTGCTGGTGGCGTCGTGGCTGATCGATCCCGTGATGCCTGTTGGCCAAACCGGAGCACGATCCGCCCCGCCCGGAATAGCGCGCGCTGCTTTTCCTAGTGTCGCCATCGCCATGCGGGCCGCTTGACGCCCAGCTGCGAACTCCCGCCTGCGACGGGGTATCGCGCGGGCCATGGCTGGTGCTTCTTCCGGCCAGATCGGTGCCGCACTGCGTTGTGTGTCAGCCACAGCCAATGCGACTCCGTCAGGCTGCATCGCTTGGGCCAAATCACGCAAAGCTGTCAGATGATCACGTTGCATTAGGCTGCCCCTCTGCGTCTGCGCGCCCGCATTGCGCGCCGTTTGGCCATTGTTTCGCTGCGATTATCAGCACGTTCTGCGGCTTTTTCAGAACTGGCGGGCACAGGGCTGTCAGCAGGGCGGGGTCGGCCGTGCAACTCTTCGACCCGTCGCGCCAGCGCGCCCAGAGTCGGGAAACGAAACACGTCTGTAATCGACAGTTTGGCAGCGCCGCTTTTGTCGCGAATTTCCCGATGGGCTTGCACCGCCAGCAGCGAATGACCTCCCAGATCAAAGAAGTTGTCGCTTGCCGCGATCTGAGCAACACCCAGCACACGCGACCACACTTCGGCGATCAACTGCACCATGTCGCCATCCATCGCGCCCCCGACCGCTGCATCCTGTGACACCTCAGCTTTGGGCACCGTCACACTGCGCGCAGCCTCCGGTGGGGGCAACGCATTGCGATCCACCTTTTTGTTCGGCGTCAAAGGAAATGTCTGTAGCGTCACATAATGCTGCGGGCGCATGAAGTCGGGTAGGCTGCCGCGTACAGCTTTGCGGATGTCGACATCGATAGGCACCGCCGCGCCGCGCACATAGGCCACCAGACGCACGTCACCAGGGCTGTCTTCACGCGCCATGACAACCGCCTGATCAATTCCGGCCAACTCTTCCAGCCGCGTTTCAATCTCGCCCAACTCGATGCGATAGCCGCGCAATTTGACCTGATGATCGACCCGTCCAAGGAAATCGAGCGTTCCGTCCATGCGCCACCGCACCAGATCGCCGGTGCGATAGAGCTGCCCCGCGCCAAACGGATTGTCGATAAAGCGCTCTTGGCTCAACGCCTCGCGTTGCCAGTAGCCGCGCGTCACACCAGCCCCGCCAATCAGCAACTCGCCTGCCACACCAATTGGCAATGGCGCATCGTTTTCGTCCACGACATAAACCTGAGTGTTGGCAATCGGACGCCCGATCGAGGCAACACCGTCGCCTGCCACCGTCGGGGCCGTTGTCGACCAAATGGTCGTTTCGGTCGGCCCGTACATATTTTCGATATGGGCCTGCGTTGCTCCATTGAGATCGGCCACCAATGCACCGGGCAGCGCTTCGCCCCCAATCATCATCTGTCGCACGCCGCTCAGCGCAAACCGCGCCTCGTCATTCATCGCAATCATGCGCGCCATAGACGGTGTGCATTGCATGTGGGTGACGTTGTGGCGCAGCATTTGCGCGGCAATGGACACATCCTCGGGGTCCAACTCGCCGCCTTCATTGGCTAGGCGCAAGACCTCTGCAAGCGGACGTAACCCTTGCAAGACGGTGGCACTATCGATGCCATAATCGATAAGACAGGCAATTTCCGTCACGCCAATGCGTTTGACCTGTTCAACACGATCCAACGCATCCTCAATGGTGCCAAACAACCCGCTTTCTTCAAAATACCGCAGAAAGGCAAAATCGAGGATCTCTTCCAGTTCGTCTTCTGAGAGTATGCCCAAATCCAGCTGAAAGGCATTGTCGACGCCTTCGGGTTTCTTAAACGCCGGAAAGGCCCAGGCATATTGCTTGATCAGGCCCGCCGCCGAACGCAGATAGTCTTTCATCGGCTCCCGCGCTATTTCGCGCGCCGTGTCACGGTCTTCAGCTAGAAAACTGTGCAACATCAAAGTTACGGTGAAATCGTCTGGATCATGCCCCGCCTCACGCAAAGCATCGTGATACAGCGCAATCTTGGTGCCCACTTCGTCTACACTCTGACCCAAAAGATGCGTCAGAACATGACATCCATGCCGCCCCGCCTCTTTCCATGTTTCGGGGTTGCCCGCCGTGGTCACCCACAAGGGCAGTTCCTTGGAAACCGGGCGGGGCTGCGTAATCACCGGATGCAGCGCGCCGTCCTTCTTGGGAAAGGCAACTTCTTCTCCGCGCCACAACTTGCGCAGTTCAGCCATTTGTTCGAACATCGCCGGCTTGTTGGCTGGGGGGGTGTTCTCTGGGCGCAGCACGAAATCATCCGGCTGCCATCCACTTGCAATCGCCAATCCGGCGCGGCCATTGGTGAGGTTGTCGATCACCGACCATTCTTCGGCAATGCGGGCGGTATGGTGCAATGGCGCGACACAGGATCCGGCCCGCACACCAATTTGTTTGGTCACCGCCGCCACTGCGGCGCCTGTCACCGAGGGGTTCGGGTAGGGACCACCAAAGGCATGGAAATGCCGCTCTGGCGTCCAGACCGCACAAAACCCGTGCGCATCGGCAAACTTGGCGCCTTCCAGCAGCAAATCGTATTTCTGCCGCCCTTGGCCGTCGTCATTTCCCCAATAGTAGATCGAGAACTCCATGCCGCCTGAACTGGCGGGCAAGCGCCCGTTTGAGATTTGCGTGCTGGTCTCATCGCCAGACAAAACCAACTTAAAGCCACGCGACAGCGTCCAGAACAATTCGAGCACCGAGATATCGAAGCTCAACGATGTCACCGCTAGCCAGCTGTCACCGACCTGATGCGGGATACGTGCGTCCATCCCGGCAAAGAAGTTGGCAACATTGCCATGCTCGACCATCACGCCTTTGGGCGTGCCGGTAGAGCCGGAAGTGTAAATCAGATAGGCCAGATCACTACCGTCGTTTACGCGATCTGGATTTGTGTCCTTGGCATCATTCAAACGCACGTCTGCATCCAATTCCAGAACTTGCGCCTGATGGGCGGGCAGCTCGGCGCTCAACGTAGCTTGGGTGATGATGACCTCACAGCCTGAATCTGCAATGTAATGCGCGATGCGGTCCGCCGGATAGGCCGGATCCAGCGGCACATAGGCCCCGCCAGCTTTCAGGATCGCCAATGCCGCCACCACAAGATCGGGCGAGCGCTTTGAATACAGACCTACCAGTGATCCGCGCGTCACCCCCATGGTACGCAATACATGCGCCGCACGATTGGCGCGCGCGTTCAGCTCGGCATAGCTCAGCAGATCGTGTTCAAAAACCAGGGCGGTTGCATCGGGGGTTTGACCCACTTGGGCTTCAAACTGGGTGACCAGCGTCGCGTCGGGGTTAAACGCGGTCTCGGTCGCGTTCCAATCAACCAGCATTTGGCGACGTTCGGCTTCCGGCAAAAACGGCAGGTCCTTGACGGCGGCATCCGCCTCTATCGATTGTGCCAACAGAGTCAGCCGCGCGACCAGCCTCTCGGCATGATCGGGGGGCACGCGGGCCGTATCATAGTGCAACGTCGTGCCGTTCTCAGATACGACAAAACTCAACGCGGCCCCGTTCAGTGGACCAAGCTCAGCATCAAGTGAAATTGCAACGTCCGGCATATCCAGTTTTGACAGCGCTGGATCGCGGGCAATCAGATCGGCGGCAAAACTCCCATGGCGCTGACAACTGGCTTGCTCGGCTTGTAACTCGGTCAAGGCTTGCTTGACCGTGCCTTGCAGGACATCTGACGTGATGCGCAGGGGCACCCAATCGCTGAGAAATCCGGCCGCATGTGGTTGATCAGCGCCGCGAAAGGCGATGTCGCAACTCTCTGGTGCTCCTGAGCGCAAAGCCCAAAGCGCAATGACGCCAAGCGGGTCGGCACCGGACAGCTCAATTTGCATGCTGCGAACGTCCGGCAAATCTCCTGAGGCCGCGATCAATGGCAGGGATGCCGCATGAAACCCTTTCAGTCGTTTGCGCCAAAAACTCTCATGCCGCGCCGCCGATGCCATGACATCCTTCAAACGCGCTGCAGCTTGCGGGGCCGCTACCGGCAAACGCGCTCCTGCTGCAACAAGCTGTCCGGATGCGAGAGGGTCGCCGTTGCTGTCACTTAGGTTTGAGAGCACCACCGCGCCACGCCCACAGGCCACGGTCAATCGATCCTCTGCAACTGCCAACACAGCACCGGGTTCGCCCTGTCCCGCGCTTTCGGCCAACTCGGCGGTTTTGACCAAGATAATCTTGCCTGCGGCGACCAGTTTGGGGCTTGTGACAGGGTTGTGATAATCGCCGTGATCGAGCGCGCGCACCAATGCGACAACCTCTTGGGCGTCGCGATGAAAATCAATCCTGCCAGCCGCATCCGGCAGGTGATCGCGGCCATAATAGCTACGCGCACTCATGTCCTGCGCCTGACCTTTGGCACCCTGTTGAAGCGCACGGATCACGTCTGGAAAGCTCTCGATTGCGGCGGCATAGCATCTGGTGTTGAGCGTGAGCGCCGTGTCGGTTTGACGGATATCAAACATGCGTTGCACCAGAACCTCGCCGGTGTCAGCGCGCGCTTGCATTGTGTGCCAGCTGATGCCGTGGCGTGCCTCTTGTGCCAATCGTGCCCAGACAGGCGCATTTAGGCCCGCATAATGCGGCAAAGGTCCGTCGTGAAAATTGACCGCGCCTTTGAGAGGCATGTCCAAAACAGGTGTCGCCAGCATGTCCAGATTGGCAACACTCAGCAGCCAATCAAACCGATGCTCCGCCAAAGCCTCCGCCAAACGTTCATCCGCCGAGACCACTGGTAGCCCCAGACTTTGCGCCCAGACCACAATTTCAGGCATGCGCGTGACGATGGCGCTGATCTGGTGGCCAGCCTCCTGCCAGAGCGTGGCACATTGGATGAGCAGACTTTCATTGCCGATCATGACCGCCGTCATAGATTGGGTGGGGCTGGTATCAAGGCTCATGAGATGGCCTCCTTGCGCGGCTTTATACGGGGAATGTCGGAGCGTTCGCGCGGTGTCCGGGTGAATGCGGTTTTGAAATAATGTTTGATAAGATCCCAAAGAAAACCATCAGGATCCAATGAGGGTTTGCGCGCAATTGTGCGGCGTAATTTGCACAGCAATACACCAAGGACATGCATCAAGGTGGCGCAAAACGTATAGAGGCCGCCGTGGTTGCGGCGAAAGAAATACAGGCGGCTGTCAAACCAATAGGTCGGCATGCGCTCCCATGTTTTCATACCCGTGGACACAGAACCGATATGGGTCACTTCACTGGCGCGCACGTAATCACATTGCCAGCCCGCGCGGGCCGCACGCAGGCAGAGATCGGTTTCTTCAAAATATAAAAAGAAGGTTTCATCAAACAGGCCGATCTGCTCAAGCATGTCGCGCCGAAACATGATCGAGGCACCCGACAACCAGTCCACTTGCGTGGTGACGGGCGGAATGGGCAAGGGCACGATGTGCTTTTCCAATATGCGACTGACTGCGCCAACGCGCGCGGCCCCTTCCAGCTCTCCCCAGATTGAGGGGAAGCGAAAGGCGGTCAAATGCGCCGCGCCGTCTTCGCCGTGAATATAGCTGCCGCTGATGCCTACTTTGGGGTTTTGCGACATGTGATCGCGCAGCCGCACAATGCTGTCGGGATCGGGAAAAGCGTCTGAATTAAGCACATAGATGAAATCGTAGTTTTCCGATCCCGCGTGCAGAATGCCAAAATTATTGCCAGCGCCAAAGCCACCATTGTGACCTGATTGCACAACTGTAATGCGGTCTTGTGCCCAAGCCGCATCGGCAATGGCGGAGGACATGGTTTCAAAGCTGCCATCACCGCTGTCATTGTCGACAATGATGATCTTTCCACGGATGTCGACCATCTCGCGAATGGCGGATTTGGCGGAGCGCAACGTCATCTCTGGCGTGCGCCAGTTTAGTATGACGGTGAGAACAGAAGCATCAGATAACGTCATTCCGCAGCCCTCCGTGAGGGTTTCGCCATCGACGCTTCGGCCTCGGAGATGATCTTTTTCAGGCGCGTCGCCAAAACCCGCACATTGGGTTCCAACACCATACTGTCGTGATCGCCGGGCACCTCGAAGACACGTACATTTGGCACCCATTGCGCCCAATCATTGTCCTCAAACACATAGGCACGATCCGCATCGACCATGCGGCCATCGCCCATGTCCCATTTACCCGCCAACGGCGGGCGGAACAGCACAAGATTTCCGCTCCAACTGTGCATCTGATACGCTGCGATCGCGCCCAGAAACGCGCTCTCGATCTCGGCATCGTGGAACTGTTGGCCTTGGGTATCTGTGTCTGTTTCTTCAGGCGCGCGGCGTTTGGACAGCTCCCATTGAAGTCGGTTTCTTGCCCAGATGAGGGGATAAGTGACCCCCTTGGCGCGCAATTCCTGCAGTTGAATCTTCGCGCGATCGCTGCGGCTGAGCGGGCGGCGTTGCGGAAGCGGCGTATCCAGCATCGCCACCAGCGCGATCTCCTCACCAGCCTCCTCAAGCTGGCGGGCAATTTCAAAGGCGGTAATGCCGCCGCCGGAAAACCCGCCCAAAAGATAAGGCCCATGTGGCTGCACTTGGCGCATTTCAGCAATATAGTCGCGCGCGGCGTCAACCAGATCGTCATGCGGGTGCTCATCGCCAAACAAACCACGCGCCTGAAGGCCGTAAAACGGGCGATCCGCGCCAATCAGATGTGCCAGATGGCGCAGGTTCAAAACATTTCCAAACATGCCAGCAACAAGAAAAAACGGCTGGCGTTTGCCACTTTCTGCGCTGTGCATCGGGACGAGGTGGGTAAAGCGGCGCGGGGTAGCAGAGGCCTCCTCTGGCACCCCACCTGACGGTGTGACACCCTCGTCCTCCTCTTGGGCGTCCGGCCCCAGCTGTTGCGCAATCATCGCCGCGCAGGTCTCAATGGTTGGAGCTTCAAACAGCACCGAAATCGGAAACTCAATGCGCCAGGCTTTTTTGACCATCGCAAACAGGCGCACCGCGATCAGGCTGTGGCCCCCAAGATCGAAGAAACTGTCGTGAATGCCTACGGACTCGACACCTAAAAGGTCTTGCCAGAACCCCGCCAACATACGTTCGATGTCGGTGCTGGGTTCGACAAAGTCGGTGTCCAATTCGGGTCGCTCAAACGTTTGACCGTCTGTTTTGGATACAAAAGGGGCGGCTGTCTGTTCTATTAACTTAGCTAAATCAAGCGAGGAGACCACAAGTTGGCTTTGAGGCCCCCGCAGCGCCGTTTCAAAGAGTACAGCACCTTCCAGAGGTGGAATACCCTGCGTGAGATTGTGCGCCAGACGTTCTTCTGCCGCAGAGAGCGGTTGGGGTGTCTCGGCATTTTGCTCAAAGATCACTTCAGAGCTGCGCAGCGGTGTCGGCTTGGTAAAGGCTGAACTGTCGACCTGCCGGATGGATAAATCCGTGACGCGCAAACAAACCGTGCCATCTGGCGCGCACAGCGTCACGTCAAAGCGCGCACTGCCCTGTGCGCTGTCGCCTTCCGTCAGCCGGACATGGCTCACCACATCGAGGGGCAAGGGGCGTATAACCTGCAAACGGCCATAGCCCACGGGCACCCAAAGGTGGTCTTGACCATAGCCGGGGATCAAATTCATCGCCCAGCCGGTGGCGATATCCATGAGGCCTGGCGGGAGGGGGCAATTGTCTTGCGCAAAATGCGGCGCAAGCGACAGCTGTGCGATCCCTTCTGCGTCTCCAAGCGCCGTTTTGCGCAACACTTTCCAACGGGACCCGAACGTCATATGGGCCTCTTGCGGCGCGACCAATGCGGTGCCATCTGCCATCTGTTGGTTGGGGCACCGCGCCCAAATCGGACCTAGGTCGAGAGTGTCTTCCGCCGCATCCGAGCGCGGAGTGGGCGTGATCACCAACTGCGCCTCAGCGTGGGTTTGCCACCCGCTGCGCCCTTCAAGCAGGCACTTGCTCAAAACGTCAAAGTGATAGCCCGCGTCATTGCGGATCAACCGAACGCGCACCTCACATGACGCGCCATCTGCAACCTGCAATGGACGCAAGAACAGGAGGTCATTGATTTCAAATGTTGCCGGTTCGCCCTGTGCCGCTAGCGCCTCGGCGGCCAGTTCGATATAGCCTGTGCCGGGCAATATAGCCTGACCTTGTGCGGTGCGGTGCTGGTCCAGAATCCACTGTGACGTGTCTAGAGTGGCTTCAAATATACGATGTCCGTTTGCGTCAAAGCCCGTGCGCTCAAGCAGCGGCGCCTCGATGCTGTTTTGGGTGCTCTCGGGTGTGATCCCCTGCCGCGCGGCGACTGCTTCGGCGGCCATGCCAACCTCGGCCCAGAGCCCCCAGTTGATCGCCCGCACACGGGTTTTGTCTCCCGCACGCGATTGCGCATAGGCATTCAGATACGCATTGGCCGCAACATAATCGATCTGACCCGCAGGGGCCGTGGCGGTAGAGGACGAGGCAAACAGCACCAACCAATCCAAGGTTCCATCCGGAAACAAGCGCTCTAAAACCTGTGTGCCGTGCAGCTTGGGGGCCAGCACGTCATCAATTCCGGCAGAGGTCTTGGAGAGCAACGGCCCGTCATCAATCACGCCTGCCGCATGGATCACACCGGAAATCTCACCAAATCTGTGCTGGGCTGCCTCTACTGCGGCTTGCATCTCATCGACGTTGCACACATCTGCAACCACGGTCAGAACCTGTCCACCAAGGCTTTGCAGCCGCTGCACAGCCCGAATGCGGCGCGCAAGGCGGTCTTGGGGGGCAAGCCCGCGCAGATAGCTGTCCCACATTGTGGCATCAGGCAACTCTTCGCGCGACACCAGCACCACGTTGGCGCCAGCCTCCCGCACCATTCGTTCCGCAAGCGTCAACCCGATGCCGCCAAAGCCGCCTGTGATTAAATAGGTGCCGCCTTTGCGCCAGACGTCAAACGCCTCGGCCTGAACATCAAGCTTGCGATAAACTCGCTCAAACCGTTTCTCGCCGCGCAAAGCCCCCACCAGATTACGCGGTGGGGCCATTAGGTCTTCCAGCAGGCGCGCCGCCAATATCCCATGGGTTTTGCGCGCTGGTGCCTCGACATCCAACAGCGCACAACTGACGCCGGCTAACTCGCGCGGGATCACTTGAACCGCGCCCAAAACGGTGGATTTCTCTGGATAGGACAAGGCTTCGCGGCGCACTTGAACACTGCCCGAACTGATCGTTGTAATATGCAGCGGCGTGGGCAGGTTTTCCTCGGCAATTGCCTGCGCCAATAAGAACAGGCTCATCAATCCCTGTTCCTGATTGCGGTGAAAAAAGCTTGATCCGGGGCGGTGCTGCTCATCTTCGGTCAACAACCACAAATGCACAATCCGGTCCGGCACACGCCCTTGCGCCATCAGGTCTCGAAGCAACGCGTCATACCCATCGCGCCCGCGTTCCGGCGCCAGAAAAAATCCATCCTCGCCATCTCGACCAAAGGCATCGCCATTGCGCACGGTCACCACATCTTGGCCCGCGTCGCGCAGCCGTTTGGTCAGCACCGCACCGGTGCCGCCCGTGTCCAAAAAGATCAACCAGCGATGCTTGGCCGCGCTGCCCAGCTCGGTGTCAATGTCGATCTCGCATTCCGCCAAGGCTGGCTTCCACGCTGGCGCATAGGTCCAGTCTGCGGTGTCTTCCAGCCGCATCAGCATATCGTCGGGGGCGTCGATCTGATCTTTGCCCGGCTCGATGAAATAGTGCGCGCGCTGGAACGCATAACTTGGCAACACAACCCGCTGTCGCGGCGCGTCACCCCAATATTGGTCGAAATCCACCTCAGCGCCACAGGCCCAAAGCTGTCCCAAAACCATCAGGAAGTACGCATCATCCTCAATCGCATCCTCTGGATGGCGCAGGGAGGACAGCACCTTGTCCGGCTTCACACCGCCATGCATTTTCACCAGAGAAGACAGTGCCTTACCGGGGCCAACCTCCAGAAATATCCGACCTGACTGCTGTGCCAGTGTTGTGATGTCATCGGCAAACAGCACCGTATTGCGTAGATGCTGCACCCAATATTCGGGATCGGTGGCTTGCTCGGCCAGCAAAGTCGCGCCGCTGCGGTTTGAAATGATTGGCAGCGTCGGGGCATTCAGATTAATGGACGTCAGATAGGCTCTGAATTGAGCCAAAATCGGCTCTAACATGCGCGAATGCGCAGCGATGTTGATCGGGACGCGCTGGGTGTCCACATCTTGCGTAGCAAGCTTTTCGGCTAATGCCTCAAGCGCCGCGTCTGGTCCGGAAATTACCGTGAGTGACGGCGCATTCAGCGATGCGATGTCCAGATCATCACTCAGGTGTGGCGTCACCTCGGCCAGTGTGAGTGGCACACTTAACATGCCCCCCGCAGGCACGGTGTCAAACAGCTGACCACGCAGCTGAACCAGTCCAAGACAGTCTTCAAATGACATCACGCCAGCCAAGGCGGCCGCGGTGTTTTCGCCCATCGAATGGCCCACCAGCGCTGCGGGTTTGACGCCCCAGCTGATCCACAGCTGCGCCAGCGCCATTTCCACCATCATGATCAGCGGTAGCTGTAATGACGGGGTACGTAGCTTCTGTTCCGCAGCCTGCAGGTCATCGCCCTCGGCCAGCCACAAGGCGCGCAGCTCTGCGCCGCCCTTAGCCGCCAAGAGGTCAAAACCACGATCCATCCATTGGGCAAAAACAGGCTCGGTCTCATAGAGATCGCGCCCCATGCCGACATATTGCGCGCCCCCACCGGGGAACATGAACACCACTTCTGGGTTTTCAGTCTCCGCAGCATGGGTGAACACACGGCGCGGGTTTGCGCTCTCCAAAAGGCTCGCGGCTTCTTCATGGGTTTCCGCGACCAAAACGCGGCGTTTCTCAAAGCCGCGCCGCCCATTCAGCAATGTATGCGCCACATCGGCCAGCGGTTGCTCGGGGTGCGCACGCAGATGCGCCGCCAAGTTGGCCGCGTTCGCGTCCAGCGCCTTGGTGCTGCGCCCTGACACCACCAACAACTGAAATGGCCAGTCGTTGGATTTTGCGGCTGCGCGCTCTGGCGCTTCTTGCAGAACCACATGGGCGTTTGTGCCGCCAACGCCCAAACTGTTCACCCCCGCTCGACGCGGTCCCTTGGTGCTGTGCCAGTCTTGCAATTGGTCGTTTACCGAAAACGGGCTGTTGTCAAAATCAATCGCGGGATTGGGGGCCTCATATCCCAGAGATGGCGGCATTTGCTGATGATGCAGCGCCATTGACGCTTTGATCAGGCTGGCCGCCCCCGCGGCGGTGTCCAAATGGCCAATGTTGGTTTTGACTGATCCAATCCGGCAAAACCCTGTCTCCTCGGTGGTTTCGCGAAACGCTTCGGTCAGCGCGGCCACTTCGATCGGGTCGCCCAGATAGGTGCCTGTGCCGTGACATTCGACATAATCAACCGTGTCTGCGCTCACATCCGCAATCGCCAGCGCATCCGCCACGGCGGCGGCTTGGCCATCCACCGAGGGCGCCAGATAACCGGCTTTGGCAGATCCGTCGTTGTTGACCGCCGAGCCCTTGATAACGGCCCAGATATGGTCGCCATCCGCAATCGCATCTGACAGGCGGCGCAACACAACGACCCCCGCGCCTGAGCCAAACACGGTGCCTTGCGCGCGATGGTCAAAGGCATGGCAATGCCCGTCAGGGGATAAGATTTCCCCGTCTTCAAACACATAGCCGCGCCCGTGAGGCAACTCGATGGTCACGCCCCCCGCCAAGGCCATGTCGCATTCCCCGTTCAGGATCGCTTGGGCAGCGTAATGCACGGCGACTAGCGAGGTCGAACAGGCGGTCTGCAATCCCAGAGATGGTCCTTTGAGATCAAGGATATGGCTTAGGCGCGTGGACAGGAAATCTTTGTCATTTCCGGTGTGGCGCAACAGAAACATGCCCGTTCCATCTACCAGATCGCGGTTGGAACAGATGTTGAAATAGAAATAGCTGCCCATTCCGCAGCCTGCAAAAACGCCGATTGGGCCGCCAAAATCTTCCGGCATATGGCCTGCGTTTTCCAAGGCCTCCCAGCTCACTTCCAGAAACTGGCGATGCTGCGGGTCCATGATCGCGGCTTCTTTGGGGCTGAGGCCAAAGAAATCGGCGTCAAACTCGGCAAATCCGTCCAGCATCGCTGCCGCAGGCACATAATTACGGTGCCGCATCCGCGCTGAGCTCTCGCCATTGGCGGCAAGATCGTCTTCGCTTAGTCGGGTGATGGATTCGATACCGTCGCGCAGGTTTTCCCAATAATGCGCGATACCCGGCGCGCCAGGCAAGTGGGCGGCCATGCCCACAATAGCGATATCGGTCTCGCTCACGTTTCGGTTCGCGTCATCTGTCACAGCAAAAAACCTGTTCTCAATCGGTACTTTAAACGGCCCGCATGTTGTGTGGGCCTTATTCTTTTACCAGACGTTAGAATGCCAAACGCCCAGCAGGAAGGTCAAATCAGGGCAAATTGAGGGCATTTAGCGCTGCAATTGCCTCTTGGTTGAACGCCACGCAAATCATAGTGATCGCGATGCCCGCTACCCAAAACAACGCGTCATGACGTACGTCCCACGCGCCATGACAGCGTGCTAGCCAGATTACCACTGGGGTCGCCAACACCACCGCCGCGCCTTGGCCGATCAATGCTCCGATCAATCCGCCTTGTGCCGCGCCGATCAGTAATCCGGCCATCATCAAACACGCACGCACGGCCGTTAGGACAAAAAAGCGCCGACTGTCGCCCGCTGCCAGAGCCGCGCTGTCATAGGTCATCACAATCAGCTGCGGGATTTGGATCACAGCCAGCAAAACCGCGACGCCTCCGGCCAGCACATAACGGGGGTCGTAAAGAAACTGCACCAGCCACGCGCCTGATAGGGCAAAGGCAAAGATTAACACCATCAGACCGCCCGACAAAAGGAACCGCAACTTGCTGAGGGCGGCTGCGTTGGCGGCGCTTTCGGATGGGGGCTTTTCACGATACACAGGGATCAAGATCCGGTGCACAACCGTTCTGCCCAAAGCCAGCGGAAAGGCGGCGATGAAGAAACCGATGTTGTAAATCCCCAACGCCTCAAGGTTTAAATATCTGCCCAAGACCAGCTTATCGCCCTGCGACAGCAAAAACCCGGCCGCTGTGCTTAGGAAGATCCACTTGCCGAAATGGATCAATTCATGCGCCGCGGTTGGTTCCCATCTGGGCCGGTTTAGCGCGCCAGGTAGAAAGATCGTATAGAAGATGAGCAGCATCACGTTGACGATGACCGCGCTCACGACCAGCGCCCAGACCGATCCGGTCAGCCATGCAACGATAACGCCGGCAAGCAGGCCAATCAATTGCGCACTTAGATCGATGACCGTGACCCTGCCCAAAACCAAACGGCGATTGGCGCTTTCGCATTTTGTCGGGAACAGCCCCATAATGAACAGCGAAAACCCGACAACTGGCAGCAGCTCGCGCAATTCAGGCGCGTCATAAAACGTGGCCACCGGCGCCGCCAAAGCCCAAGTCGCGGCCCAAAGTATTGCGCCCCGAATGACCTGAATGGTCCAGCCTGTGTCCAGAAAATCTTGGTCCTCACCGCGTTTGGACTGCAAGATTGATTGGCCAACGCCCATATCGGACATGTTGGACAGACCTTGCAGAAACACCCAGACAAGGCTCATCAACCCAAAGGCTTCAGGAAATAACAATCGGGTCAGGATCAGGTTAGACGCCAGCCGCAGCGCTTGCGACGCGCCATACCCAAAGACCGTCAATGCACCGCTGCGCATAACGCGCGCGCGCAGCCCATCCCCCTTTAGCAGACCGTTTAGCCGACTCATCTGCCGCGCTCCCAGTCGGTGCCTTGTTGGGGACGCAGTTTGACCATGAGGGATACGCCACCATAGATCGCAAACCCCAATGGATCTGACATCGCCAGCTTGGCGATCCCTGAAATCCCCAGAGAGTGCTTGTCGTCATTGTGTATCAGGTCAGCAAAAAGAGCGCCAACCTGTGCCACACCTGCATTCTGCCGCCGCCGCACGCGTACAAGATTTGAAAACCCTTCCACCAACGGCCAAGAGTAACCGGCAGGCACTCCGATACGTTCATTTGGGGCAAAACTCAGCCGCACAAATGTATCGTCCGAGATAATGTCGGGGAATTCAGCCCATCGTGTGCGCCCCGCCGCATTGACTGCAAACAATCCTGCTCCGGGCACGCCATCGGTGACAAATGGAACGCGCGCATAGATACGGGCATAGGCGCGCGTCGTCCAACTTTGCGCAGGTGCTAATTGCAACTGACCGCTGGCGTAAACAGGAGCCTCTTGATCCAGCGCATCAAACAGCTGCGCCATGAGATCAGGCTCAACCACCACATCTGCATCCAGATACACGCGACTGCCAAATCGCGCCGCTTCGTCCGCGGCATTCAGCGTTCCGATTTTTCCTAATGCGGGCAAGTCCATCACACTTAACTGCCAGCCTTGCGCTTCGGCTTGAGAATGAAACGCTTCGGCCAACGCAACTGTGGCATCCGAACATCCATTGGCCGCCACGATCACTTGCACGCCATCCGGCCCGGTCGAAGCAAGCAAAGCCGAGAGGCACGCCCCAATATGGGCGGCTTCATTATTGGCCGGAATGATAATGCTCAACACTGTTGGTCTGCCTTCGCACCTTTTTGTCAGGCTTGGTGCGAAGATAACAGATTAAGTGCTTGTCGGGCCAGCCGTTTTCGCCGTGAGGCCTGAGGGCTGTGTCACAAAAGCCCCTCCAGTGGCAGCACCAAGTTCGGTGTTTCGGAGAAACTGACGGATTCAATCTCGCACAACAGGTAGTGCCGCCCTTCCGCTGATGCCCGAACTCTCTGGCCATCGACCTCAAAGCTGTAGTCATCGCGCGCGCCTGGCAATTGGGCAAGATCCTGTCCTGCGCCACCATGCAACAGATCACTTGCCCCGCGCGCCACCAGAATGTCGTTACCAGCACCCGCGAGCAACACATCGCGTTTGGCGGTGCCCTCTAACCGCTCATCTGCGTCGCTGCCCTCAAACACACCGCCGTGCAAAAACGCCCCCTTGGCACGCGCATCCTGCCAATGCGCGGTCTTTTGGTTGTATGCGCTCAATACATCATTGCGCGGTGTTTCGTCCCAAAGATGGCGCAGGTGTCCCCAACTGCCCCATTTGGTGGCCTGTGCGACGTCGACAAAGGCGTTAAAGCTTTGCCCACCCAAGTCTTGCCAGCCGTCCAGCAGCGATTCGTAAAGTGCGCCCATCTCGGGGCTTGTGCTCAGCGCGGTGAAAAAGTCGGTTAAGGCGTCGTTCTTACCCCATTCGCCAATTCCAACCACATGGTTGCCGCCTTCATACATCACCAACGCCAGACCATTGTCGCGCGCGACTTTGGCTTGATACGGCAGGGCGGTGGTCAGCATATGCGCCAAATCACCTTGCTCAAGAGCGATCGCGGCACGTTCAAACAACCCGTCGTGACGGTGCTCGCCAACATAGGCTTCTAGGGCGGCGCGTTTCAAACCTTGCGCTACCCCGTCAGATTCCGCCTTGGCGCGGGCCTCATCCAGCCATTCAATCACCTGTGGCGCACCCTCATCGTTGCCCAGAGTCACACCAAAATATCCGGTCACCGCATAGGCATCAAACCAATCAACAGGTGGCGGGTTGCCCTCTGCCTGCCATAGCGGGGCTTGCAGCAAACCTTCTTCAAGACTGCGCCAATCGGTGTGGGTTGCAACAACGCGCACCAGCCTTGCCTCACTCTCATCCCCAAACGCTTCGGTCCAAATTTGCGCGGTTTGTGCTGCCTTCAGTCCGGCAAACTGCATCCATGCATCGCCGGCAGCGTCTTTGCCCCAACGCGCCTCGGCTTGTTTCACGGCCCACTGCGCCTGCGCAAATCCCCAGTTCCAAAGCTCGTTTGAATATTCAACAAAGACCTTCAGGTCTGAATTCAGCGTGTCATGCACATAGCTCGCAAATTGCGCAATATAATCCTCATCGGCCAGATGGGGCATCGTGAACCAAGGGTCAGCCCCTATTTCGTTGGCCAGCTGAACCATGACTTCCACGGGCACCCCGCGCCAGGTCCATGTGAAATCATTCACCTGCGGTCGATCAGCCCACTGACTTTGGGCCGAGCCATTGGTCATCATCCAATCCATAAAGCGCACGCTGCGCAAATCTTGCACCACAGCCAGCCAGTCTGGGTTAAATACCGCCCCAGCCTCGTGCAGTGAAATGTGCTCCTCAGCGACGATTTCGATGTTGTGAATATAATCGCCGGTGCGTTCGGGGTCCGTCACTTCGATCTTGATGCCGACATGACCTTCGCCTGGCGTGTAGTCAAACCAGATTTCCTGTGGATCACGACTGACAATCCTAGCGCGCCCGCCGGTCACGTCAATTGTGCCGGTGCCCTGCCACGTCATCCTATACCGCCCCGCCAATCCGGTTGCGTCTTCGGGCTGGCCTGTGAACAGCAGCGTTTCAATCGATTCTAAGTCCTGCGGAATACCCCAGACCCAGCCGTCTTCGTCCAGATAGCCGCCATCCGCCAAATCCTGCGCGTTCAAACCACCCCACTGCCCGGGCAGATGCCCAATCCACGTGCGCGCGGTCTTCATGCGGTCAATGAAAGGGTGTTGCGTTGACCAATCGGTCACCCCGTTCAACCCCATCGACAGCGCCGGATTTTCAAGCCCTAGCCCTAGGATGCCTTGCTGGTTTGCACTGGCAACAGGCGTCGGAAAAGCCGACGAAGAACTGGCTTCAGCCGTCTGAACCTGTGCAGTCGGGCCCGCTGGTGTGGAGTTGCTTTCCTGAATTGGGCGCAGCACCATCCGGTGGATTTCATCCCTCACGGCGGCGTAATAGGTGCGCACCTCCTCATGGATCGTGTCCGGCAGATCAATCGCCTCAGGCAATGGCGCCTCAAACAGCGCAACATAAGTGATCGCGCCGGCTAGAAAATACAGTGTTGGCGTGCCGTGTGGTCCATCGTCGGAATAAAACACCTCAGGATCCATGCCATCCAGAACACCGCCCTCAAGCAATTCGGCCAAGACACTGGCCACAGGGATCAGCTCAAAGGACACATCCGGTCGCGCGGTCTGAAGCTGCTCCACGAAATCGACGTACCAATCATGGTACTCGCCCATGTTGTATTGCTGGTACTTTCTGATCTGGCGCGCATTTGGCGGAAACCTTCGCATGAATTCTTTCATAAAGGCCCAGCCTTCATAGACCGCCACACGCGGCCGCCCATCCTTTATCTCCAGCCGATCCACCATCGCCAAAGCCGCAGACAACGGGCTGCTGTTATCGGTGTTTTCCCACTCAAACGGCTCGTCTGCGGACCGGTATTGCACCCAGTTTTCGACGTTGAACATCACAACGTCCCAATCGACATCCTCAAAATTGCGGTACTGCCGTGTCCAAGCGCGTGGCACTTCTTTGAACTTCCAGTTGGCTTTGGGGCGCTCCGGTTTGGCAAAATCACGCAAGAACCCCCATTGCCCATCCAGCGCAAATCCGGTGCCCTGAGCCTCGGCCAGCTTAGCCATCCAATGCGGTGTGGTGGTTTCGTCGCTGTCGGTCAGATGGTGGATCAAGCTGTTGCCATAAACATAGACGTTCAACACATCGTCCGTCTGCGCCACGCCTTGCGCGGGGCGGATCACATTCAGCCCCAAAACCAGAATTATTGCCAATGCCCGCATCAGTGTCCCTCTCACGTCCCACCCCAACTATGTCGCGATTCCCTGTGCGCTGCCAATAAACAGTTGTCACGAAATGATCGGCATCAACTACGTATTCTTACAGCCTTGCCTGTCGGGGGCGCAAAAAGGCACTCTGACTGCCGAGGAGCGCAAGACCGGGAGGCATATAATGATTGGGACCGCAGACCCGCAGTCCAAAGGGTTTGACCTTGGACGCCTGAAGATCTTGCGTGGCTGGATGGATGATCTGGTGCACTCGCAAAAATATGCGGGCAACAGCCTGTTGATCGCACGTGATGGCGACGTGGTGTTTGACTATGCCACAGGCCTGCGCAGCCTCGAGAATAACACACCGTTTCAGCGCGACACCGTGGCGCGGATTTATTCGATGACCAAACCCGTGACATCGGTGGCCTTGATGATGTTGGTTGAACAGGGTTTGCTGCATCTGGATGCGCCCGTGTCCGAGTTTATCCCCGCATTTGCCGACTGTCGCGCGCTTGTCCCGAATGCCAGCACAATTGAGCAAACCGAACCCTGCGCCCCGCCCACGCTGCATCAGCTTCTGACCCATACCAGCGGTCTCAGCTACCCGTTCAATCCGGGCTTGCTGGCGTCAGCAATGGACGCCCAAGACCTGCTGTTCAAACCCAACCAAGGACCACTCGGCGCGATGGCGGATCAGGTTGCAGCTCTTCCGCTGGCCTTTCGTCCCGGCACCCGTTGGGAATACTCGGTGGGGATCGATATCTTGGGGCGCGTGATCGAAGTTGTCTCGGGTCTGTCTTTGGACACTTTCCTACAGCAACATATCCTCAACCCCTTAGGTTTGAGCGAAACCGGATTCTCTGTACCCGCCTCAGGTCGGGAACGCTTTGCAGCGCTCTACACACCTTTGGCGGGGGATGCTTTTGATCTCAACTCTGCTGAAACCGGCTCCGAGCCGTTGCGCCTGACCGACAGTCCCGAAGGCTCGCCGTTTCTGTCAGCAGATATGTTTTCCGGTGGCGGCGGTCTGGTGGGCACAATTGATGACTATCTGCGCTTTGCTGAAATGTTGCGTTGCGGCGGCGCGCTGGGCGGGACGAGACTACTTAGCCCACACACCACGCGCTTTATGATGTCCAATCATCTGCCCGGTGATATTGCATCCATGGGGCCGCAAAGCTTTGCCGAGCAGCCGATGGAGGGCATGGGATTTGGACTAGGCGGTGCAGTGGTGCTTGATCCGGCACGGGCGCGCACCCAAGGTAGCGTTGGAGACTTCAGTTGGGGTGGCATGGCCTCGACCTTCTTTTGGGTCGATCCGGTGCAAGCTCTCTCGGTAGTGTTTTTTACTCAACTCTCTCCATCAAGCTCCTACCCGACCCGTGCACAACTCAAGGCATTGGTGCATGCCGCGCTGGTCGACTGACTCGATCGACTAACCCGCACAGGCACTCCCCCGCGTTTTGAGAATTTCCGAGAATGCCCTAAGCTCCCGTTTTCGCGCGCACAGGAGCACCTTGGAATGCTGGACAATTACGACAATGCAATTTCCACCTCTTCGGATCAGGCACGGGAATTTTATGATCAAGGCGTGCGCCATTTTCTGGGGGGGCAATATGCGGGGCTAAACGCCTTTGCTCAATCTGTTGAGGCTGATCCCGACTTTGCTCTGGCCCATGCGGGGCTAGCCCGCGCCCAGATGATGTCTGGCGATATGGCCGCGGCCAAAGCCTCTATCACCACCGCAGCCTCACTGCCCAACGTCACGCCGCGCGAGCAATCACATATTTCTGCCATGGTCGCATTATTGTCCGGTGATCCGGTCGGCGCACGCAAACAAGTGCAGGCGCATGTCTTGGAATACCCCCGCGATGCGATGGCTGCCCAACTGTGCACCAATGTTTTCGGGCTGATCGGATTTTCGGGTAAAGTCGGCCGCGAAGCCGATCTTTTGGCCTATACCCAATCCCTGCTGCCCCATTACGGCGACGATTGGTGGATGACGTCCATGCATGCGTTGTCGCTGTGCGAAACAGGACAGGCCGAGGCGTCTTTGCCAATGATGGAGAAAACTCTGGCGCAAAATGCGCACAATGCAAATGGCGCGCACTTCAAGGCGCACGCGCTCTATGAAATTGGCGAAGTGAAACAGGGCAGGGCCTATCTGCGCGATTGGATGGCGGGGTATGACAACCGCTCGGTACTCCATAGCCATCTTAGTTGGCACGAGGCCCTTTGGGCGCTGCATGATGATGATCCCGACGCCATGTGGCTGGCCGTAGACGCAGGCGTTGCGCCGGGGGCGGCCACCGGATTGCCAATCAATGTGCTGACCGATACGGCGGCGATCTATTATCGTGCATC
This sequence comes from Rhodobacteraceae bacterium Alg231-30, assembly GCA_900143615.1. Taxonomy (GTDB): domain Bacteria; phylum Pseudomonadota; class Alphaproteobacteria; order Rhodobacterales; family Rhodobacteraceae; genus Shimia. The sequence continues at coordinate 635,934 of FREU01000002.1, read as the reverse complement.
CTTGGCTGGGGAGACAGTTGATCCCGCGCGCTGGGCAGCGCTCAGCGATTATGCCGCGCAGTTTTTCCCCAACACTGGTCAGAGCTTTGCGGATCTGCATGCTGCGCTTAGTCACGCTATGGCGGGTGAGGGCGCGCGCTTGGCGCACATCATAGAAACCGCCAAAGGCTATGCCGGAGATTTGGTGCAGCCCATGGCCAAAGCATGGGGTGCCATTGCACGTGAGGACTGGTCATTGGCCTTGGCCGAGATGACTCCGGTTCTGGCGACCACCGAACGGTTGGGAGGCAGCCGTGCGCAACGTGATCTTCTCGAGCTGGCCTACGTCAATGTGCTTTTGCGGCTTGGCCTGAGTGATGAAGCGCACCGCAGCCTCGCAATGCGCCGTCCTGTTCTGGCACCAAAACCGCCCCTTTTGGGCTGGTCTTAGGGTCGAAAATGACACCGTCGCAATACCGACGTAATACCGACGCGATACAGACAGGGTTTTTGAGCCAGTTTAAGTGCGCTGACAGAGGCGTTTTATACCACTGGCGATCTCGCTTTTAGCCGCTATCGTATCGGTTGCGATGTCGATTGCGGCCTCCAGCAAGCTGTCACCCTCAACGATGCGATCTACCAATCCAAACTGATAGGCTTCCTGCGCCGTGATTTTTTGTCCACCCATAAGGATGAGCTTGGTGCGCGCCGGACCGATCAAGGCCTCCATCCGTGTCGGATCGGACGGCTGGGGCAGAAATCCAAGCTTCATCACAGGATAGAAAAACTTTGCATTACTAACGCTTAGACGCAAATCACACGCCAAGGCCATACCCATAGCCCCGCCTGCCAAAGTGCCATTGAGCGCGGCGATGCTGAGTCCGGGCAAGGCGGCAATTGCTCCTGATAGTCTCTCCCAGACAGCATTGGTCGCCAACCCTGCACGGGCTTCCTCCAGATCAGCGCCTGCAGAGAACACCTTGCCAACACCGGTCAGGATCAATGCCCGCGCATCCTGCGCCTCTTCGGCAATGTCTGCCAATTTGGTGAGCATCTCAAGCGTGAGAGAGTTGGCTTTTTCAGGGCGGTCAATTGTCACAACCCACAGCCCTGAATCCTGTTTGTCCAGCGCGATCATATCAGACCAACGGCCTTTCTAATGCCTTCATCTCGCAGGGAAATTTCATCCCCCAACCATGCATCCGCCTCGGGTTCACACATCCACATCAGACATTTCGCGGGCCATTCGGGTGGGACATGATCGGACCAGTCGAGCTTGCTCACAGGGTTTATGCCGCTGGCTTTGATATCACGTTGCATCTGTGTCGCAACCGTCCCCGGAGACAGGCCAATAGCGCGAATGCCCTTTTCGCGGGCCTCTTTATCTACACAGCGCGTCAGCATATTCACCGCCGCCTTGGAGGCACAGTAATGGCTCCACGCTTCAACAGGCCCATGCGCCGCCCCCGAGCTGATCGTCAGGATTGATCCACCGCCTGCTGCTTCCATCACAGGCATCGCAGCGCGCATCCCGTAGTAGACACCTTTTACATTAACATCAATCACTTGACCCCAGCTCTCCGGATCCGATTGGTCAAGATGCGAGATCGGCTCGATCAAGCCTGCGTTGTTGATTAGCACGTCCAGCCCGCCAAATTTCTCCACTGCGGCATTCACCGCCGCAACCACTTGGCTGTTGTCCGCAACATCACAAGTGACCGCCAATGCTTGCGATCCGATGTCCGCAGCGATTGCCTCGATTGCACCGCCGCTGCGGGCTGTCAGCACGACATTCGCCCCCGCTTGCGCAAATTCCCGCGCAGCGCTTTCACCAATTCCTCGGCTAGCCCCTGTTATTAATACAGTTTTTCCTGAGATATTTGACATTTTTCGCCCTCCAAGCGCCCCTTATCAGCCCAAGATTTAGAGAACACAAAGCCGCAGGTCCAGCCCTTGCCACTTGACCCTGCGCAGCCTAAGGCGGAAGCTGTCGACAACGATTTCGAAAGGGAAGGCACCCCAATGCATTTTGACCAAAAGACATTTATTAGCGCGGGCGTAATGTCGGCGATGTTCCTTGGAACTCCGGTTTTCGCAGATGTCGGCGCACGCGACGTATGGGAAAGCTGGCGCGATTACCTCGCCGGTATGGGAAATGAAATTACCGCGACAGAACAAGAAGATGGCAACACTCTGACAGTTAGAGATCTGATTATGAATGTCGCCATGCCGGAAGAGGAAGGATCGGTTTCGATCTCTTTTGGTGAGATGCAGTTTGTTGAAAACGGCGACGGCACCGTTGATGTTGTGATGCCCAACGAGATGCCTATGCGCATTCTGGCAAATGCTGAAGGCGAAGACGTCGACGCCGAAGTCATGATCGGTCACACCGGCATGAGCATGGTGGTGTCCGGCACGCCCGAGGAAATGACCTACACGTACAACGCCACACAAATGACCGCAGCGCTTGCCAAATTGGTGGTAGATGGTGAAGCTCTGCCGGACTTTGATGTCAGCATGGTGATGGATGGTATTTTGGGGCGCTCGCGGATGGCGATGGGCGATGTCATCACCACCGAGCAGAAAATGAGCGTTGATAGCCTGAGTTATCTTGTCAAAGGCGAAGACCCTGCCGGCAGCGGTTCCATTGACCTAAAAGGTAGCGTCACGGGGCTTGAAGGTGATGCGACCGGCGTGATCCCACAAGGCGACTATGGCGATGATCCAACGGCGATGTTTGAGGCCGGCTTTGATATCAACGGCACATACACGATGCAAGGATCTGACTTTTCTCTCAATTTCATTGAGCAAGGGGCGCCTGGAGCTGTGAGCGCGTCTTCTGGCGCAGGTTCCATGGCATTGGAAATGAACGGCAGCGTCATGGCTTATAATGGGTCGGTCACAGATGTTCAGATGAATGCGATGGGTCCTGACATCCCACTGCCGATTGACGTTTCAATGGGCGAATTTGGCTATGGCATCCAATTGCCGCTGGCGTCAGGTGATGCACCTCAGGACCTCGCCATGAACCTCAAGCTGGTTGATCTGGGCGTGTCTGAACTGATTTGGGGCATGTTTGATCCCGGTCAGGTGCTGCCACATGATCCAGCCACATTAGTCGTAGATTTGGTCGGCAAGGCAACCGTGTTTACCAACCTGATGACGCTGGATGAAAACACCACCGAAGTTCCTGGTGAGTTGAATGCACTGACGCTTAAGAACCTGCAATTGGACGTCGCTGGAGCAACTGTATCCGGTGTGGGTGATTTCACTTTTGATAACACTGACATGGTATCTTTTGATGGCTTCCCCCGTCCCGAAGGCGCGTTGGATGTCAAGATTTTGGGCGTGAACGGACTGATGGATAAGCTGGTTCAAATGGGGCTTTTGCCCGAAGAGCAAGCGATGGGCGCACGTATGATGATGAGCATGTTCTCGGTGCCCGGCGCCGGACCTGATGAGCTGAATTCGAAAATCGAAGTCAACGAACAAGGTCACGTTCTGGCGAACGGGCAGCGTTTGAAGTAACCTCAAGCCAGTTGCGGAAATACTTGAAGGGGTCGCGATTTGCGGCCCCTTTTGCATAACGCGCGCTTGCTTCGTCGCGTGGCGCAGTCTACCTGAAATGAAACAGACAGCCGAGGCCCCATGCCACACGATATCCAAACTCTCTCACATCACCTTCTTGAAGCCGCGCAAAAGGCAGGCGCCGACGCCGCCGATGCAATGGTCATACAAGGCACTTCGCTCTCAATCGAGGTGCGTGACGGCGCGTTGGAACAGGCAGAGCGCTCTGAGGGGATGGATTTGGGTTTGCGGGTGTTTGTCGGGCAGAGGCAGGCCAATGTGTCGATCTCTGATGCGCAGCCCGAGTCGATACGCAATATGGCAGAACGCGCGGTCGCTATGGCGCGCGAAGCACCGCAAGATCCCTTTATCGGCCTCGCTGATCCCGACATGATCATTCAGGGCTTTGATATCGATAGCTTTGAGTTGTGCGACCCAAGTGCCGAGCCACAGCCCGCGGCATTGCAAGACGACGCGCAACAAGCTGAATCTGCGGCTCTGGCTGTTGAAGGTGTGTCGCAAGTTCAGTCCGCCACGGCAGGCTATAGCCGCACCTCTGTACATCTTGCAGCTTCTAACGGGTTTTCCGGCGGGTATGACCGCACCAGCCGCGCCACCTATTGCACGGCTATCGCCGGTAGCGGAGCGCAAATGGAACGCGACCACGATGGCGATGGGCGCATTTATCAAAGAGACCTACGCGCAGCACAGGACATTGGCACGCAGGCCGGACAGCGAGCGGTAGAGCGTTTGAATGCCCGAAAGCCCAATACCGGCGCCTATCCGGTGATGTTTGACGAACGCATCTCGTCTTCTCTGATTGGCCACCTTGTCGCCGCTGCAAACGGCTCTTCTATTGCCCGTGGATCAAGCTGGTTGCGAGAGCGTTTGGGAGAGCAGGTTTTACCCAAAGAGCTGTCCTTGATCGAAGATCCTCACCGTGCGCGTGTGTCTGGGTCTCGTCCTTTTGATGCCGAAGGTTTGCCGACCCAACGCCGTGTCATCGTCGAAGATGGCGTGTTGACCGGCTGGACATTGGATCTTGCCACGGCCCGAAAACTTGGTTTGACCACAACAGCCAATGCTGCGCGTGGCGTGTCCTCGCCGCCGTCGCCAAGTAATTGGAACCTTGCAATCACACAGGGCACACACAACCGCGAAGGTTTGCTCAAAGAAATGGGCAACGGCCTGTTGGTGACGTCGCTGATTGGCTCCACCATCAATCCAAACACTGGCGACTATTCCCGTGGGGCAGCAGGCTTTTGGGTGGAAAATGGCGAAATCGCCTATCCGGTGAATGAATGCACCATCGCGGGTAATTTGAATGATATGTTGCGCAACCTTGTACCTGGCAACGATGCGCGCACACATCTTTCACGCGTTGTGCCTTCGCTCTTGGTCGAAGGGATGACCCTTGCCGGAAACTGACCTCGACCTTTTGATTGACGCCGCGCGGGAAGCTGGGCGCATTGCGACCAGTTTTACCGGGCCGGAAGCAAAGGCCTGGAATAAACCAGAAGATGCAGGGCCAGTAACCGAAGCTGATTTGGCCGTGAACGATATGCTCGAAGCGCGCCTTCGCAGCGCGCGTCCGGATTATGGATGGCTCAGCGAAGAATCTTTGGATGGAAGCGACCGGCTCTCCGTTCATCAGGTTTTTATCATCGATCCAATTGATGGCACGCGTAGTTTTATCGATGGTTCAAAAACTTGGGCGCACTCCTTAGCCATAGCAACTGAGGGTGAAGTGACTGCAGCGGTGATCTATCTTCCGCTTTTGGACAAACTCTATACCGCGTCAAAGGGCCGTGGCGCTTTTTTGAACGGGAAAACCATTTCGACGAGCCAACAGGTGAAATTGAAAGGTGCTAAAGTTCTTGCCGCGCGCCCAGTGATGGAGCCGCGCCATTGGAAATTAGCGCCGCCAGATATTGATAAAAGCTACCGCCCTTCATTGGCGTATCGGATGGCGCTTGTTGCCGAAGGACGCTTCGACGCTATGCTGACACTGCGCCCAACATGGGAGTGGGACATTGCGGCGGGAGATTTGATCGTGCGCGAAGCCCATGGGGCTGCATCGGACCGCACTGGAGCGCCACTTCGGTTTAATAACGCAGATCCCCGGCTATCAGGTGTCGTGGCCGCAAATACCATGGTTTGGCAAGCGCTCTGCGCAGAGCTGACCCCGGTTTAACCGCTGTATTTACGGACAAAATTCCGCAAAATACTCTCCGGTGCATGCACGTCAGCAGCGCGGCACATCGCAACCAAGGTCTCGGCTTCTTCGGGCGGAAAGTAGCCTTTGTGCTTGTAGATGTTGATGCGCAGCTCAAATCCATCGCTATCTGCCTCAGGATGAAATTGCGTGGCATAAACGTTTTGCCCAAACCGGATCATTTGATAGGGGCAGGTTGGTGAGCTGACCAGATGCGTGCATCCGTCAGGGAGTTCTTGAAGCGCCTCTTTGTGGCCAACAAATGCCCCAAACCGGTCAGGAATGTCCTGAAGCAATGCATCGGTGCGTCCCTCTTCGGTCACGGTGCAATCCGCCGCACCCACGTCTTCTGAGAAACGTGCCTTGCTGACGGCACGGGCTAAATGATGACCCAAAATACCTATTCCGTAACAACAGCCGAGAAACGGAAAATCGCGTTTGGTGATTTCTGGCATCAAGGAAAGCACGGCCGTTTCGATCCGTGCTTCTACGTCGGATTTATCTTCCGGTGCGTCGCTGACACAACCGGGGCCGCCACCGACAATGACACCTGCATAATCGTCGAGCGCTAAATCCTCAGGTAGTGCCTCACAATCCAATCTGATCCGATGCACATTCTCTGCTGCCAAATCGCTTTTGCGCAAAATCGCCGCGAACTCATCATCTGATGCTTCGGTTTCAGGGCGCAGTTGCAAGATCAGGAAAGGTTTCATTTCGGAGAGTCCTTTTGTCTTTGCATGTGGTTGCCTGACAGGGGCGCTTGCGTCAATAACGGATACGGATGTTTCACCTCTGCTCTTGAGACCGCAGACCAACAGGCTTAGGTTGCCGGAAATTCGCATTGCATAGGAGTCGCCCAATGACACAGCGTTTGCACCTCGTCTTTGGTGGAGAACTAATCGACCCAACCAAAAACGCCTTCAAGAATGTGGACGACATTCATGTTGTTGGAATTTTCCCTGACTACGACACTGCTTTTGATGCGTGGAAGGCTGAGGCCCAAAAGACCGTCGACAACGCGCATATGCGGTACTTCATTGCGCATTTGCATCGTCTGCGCGACGAAGAAGCCGCCGCCTCCTCGACAGAAGAGCTTGGGTAAAACCCAAGAATGCCGGGCACGCTCAGCCTCTCCGCTTATCTGGCTTTTGCAAAACGTCAGGCACCAAGCCAGACACCTTTCACGCATCCCCGCCCGCCGGGGGCGCTGATTTGGTTGCATTGTTCTGAACCAGACCGAGCGCGCCAGCTCATTCATTTTGGACAAAGGCTTGCCGAGTCTCGAGATGGGGCAACGGTTTTGCTCACAACGATTCCTGGCATCCCCAAACTTAGTGACTTGCCGGAAAATGTTATTTGGCAAGAATGCCCTACAGAAAACCCCGACGACGCAATTGCTTTTTTGATCCATTGGCGGCCTGAATTGCTGATTTGGGTGGGGTCGGGCCTAAGGCCTGCGCTTATTGTGGAAACGCATCGTCGCAGCATTCCCTGCCTGCTCATCGAGGTTGATGTGCCGGTTTTGGATCACCGCCGACTGCCATTGATCGGGCCGGAGCCTATTCGGGGTTCGCTAAGTCTGTTTTCGAGTATTTTTGCGGTGAGTGATGAGGCAAAAACTCGATTGCAAAGATTGATTCCAGACGCGGCCAAAGTCATCCAGACCAATGGGAGGCTCAGCGATGATGCCCCGGTGCTGCCTTGTAATGACTCTGACCTTGAGGAACTGAGAACCTCTTTCGCAGGGCGTCCTGTATGGGTCGCAGCACACCTGCAGTTGAGTGAATTACCCATCGTGCTGGATGCCTTTCGCAAGGTGTTGCGGGTTTCGCACCGTATGGTGCTGGTGGTTGTGCCCGCCCAAGGAAGTGTCGCAAAAAATTTCTCCGATATGATTGCGCAACAACATTGGCGCGCTGCGTTTTGGGAGGATGGTGAGATTCCAGACGACAATACTCAGATTGTCGTGACCGAGGGTCCCCAAGAGCTTGGTCTTTGGTACCGAATTGCTCCTATAAGCTTTGTTGGTTCATCGTTGGCAAATGGCCACGGGGGGCGTGATCCTCTCGTGGCGGCTGGTTTGGGGTCAGCGGTAATACATGGGCCTAACATGCAGCAGTTTAAGGAAAGCTATGATCGGTTGATGCGTATGGACGCGGCTATCGTAGTGAAGGACCTCGAGACGCTAACCAACGCCGTGTCGCGTTTGACTGCAGCAGAAAAGGTTGCGGCTATGGCTCATGGCGGCTGGTTAGCGATCGCCGAAGCTGCCGATGTTTCTAATAGAGTTATCCAGAAGTCCAATGAGCTTCTTGATGGCAGTGAGGATTTGGAATGAGGCCTCCAGTGTTTTGGCAGAACCCGCCGAAAGCGCCTGGTTGGCAAGCGCGTTTGTTGGCGCCTTTGGGAGCTGTTTACGCGCAGGCGACCCGGTGGCGAGTCGCAAGAACAGACAACGCGTATCGCTCTACAAAGCCCGTGATCTGTGTTGGGAACATCAACGCTGGTGGAACAGGAAAAACACCCACTACAATTGCATTGGTTCAAAGGCTTCAGGTTCGCGGATTGACGCCGCATGTGGTTTCTCGTGGCTATGGTGGCTCGTTGGAAGGCCCTGTGCGGGTTTCTGAACGTGACCACAAGGCATCGCAAACAGGTGATGAACCGCTCTTACTTGCTGCTTTTGGACCGACGTGGGTTTCGAAAGATCGTGCTGCCGGAGTTAAGGCAGCAATTGATGCGGGTGCTGACGTGGTTTTGCTGGATGATGGATTTCAAAACCCGTCTGTCTTCAAGGATTTGAGCGTTGTTGTGGTGGACGCAAAACGCGGCTTTGGCAACGGGCGTTGCATCCCCGCAGGGCCATTACGTGAAAGCGTCTCAGCGGGCATGGCGCGGGCTGACATTGTGCTGTCCATCGGCGCGCCTCCGGCACAAGCTACCTTTAAAAAAGCTTGGGGCGAGAGCGTTTCGATCCCCCACGTAGAAGGCGTCCTAGCGCCGTTGCAAACCGGTATGGACTGGACAGAGACGCCGTTTCTTGCCTTTGCCGGTATCGGTTATCCAGAAAAGTTTTTTGCAACGCTTAGAGGATTGGGCGCAAGGTTAATCCGTGCGGAATCTCTTGAAGATCACCAAGAACTTACCTCGGCGCTTCTGGCACGATTAAAGTTAGAAGCGGACACGCTAGGTGCGCAGTTGGTTACGACTGAAAAAGACGCTGTACGGTTACCACAAGACATGCGCGCGCGAATTTTGACGTTGCCGGTGCGTTTGGAAATCTCAGATTGGTCTGCGATGGATAGAGCTTTGGACAAAATTTTGGCCGACACAGACTAAGCTGGCCGGCCAAAACGAAGCGTTTCGTTTGCACCTACAGTTTGGCGTCAAGGATCTTGCGAAGATCCGAATAGCTCATATTGGAGTGCTTTTCACCGTCAATAATTAGAGTCGGAGTCGCTTCAATCCCATCGGCGGAAGCGTTTTCTTGATACCAAGAAACCAGAGCCTTCGCGCTATCTTCATTTTGCAGACACGCCTGAATTTGATCGTCGCCCAAACCGGCCATCCGGCCTGTTTTGCGCAGTGAATCCGAAATTGCGACCGGATCGCCGCCACGTGTCCACTCGGCTTGAGTTTTCATCAAAATATCAGCCATTCCAAAGAAACGTTCTTCACCGCCACAGCGTGCAACCATAGAAGCCCAAAGTCCGAAACGATCAAAGTAGACTTCGCGGAAGATGAATTTGACTTTGCCGGTATCAACATAGTCAGTTTTGAGTTGAGACAGCGTGTTTTCATGGAAGGTTGCGCAATGCGAACAGGTGAAAGACGCGTATTCAATAATCGTGATGGGGGCATCTTCCGCACCCATGACCATTTCTACAACTTCTGAGCTTTCGGCGCCATCTGAGGCAACTTCTTGAATCATTGTAATGGACGGCTGCGCACCGGATTGTGCATATGCGAATGTTCCGCCGGCAAGAGCAATAGCGGCTCCGGCGAGCAGTGGAGTGAAACGGTTCATCTACAAACCTTCCTTTGAGTTTTTGTGTTTCGATAAGACATTTCCCGCCAGACGCTCCAGTGCTTGCCGCAAGTCTGGATCCTGAAACGGAGCAGCGACGTGCTCGGCCTCTTTACGTACTTCGGGGTTGAGTTGAGATTTTTCCGGTTTCTTTGCCGGAGCAAAGTTTGCTTGTCCCTCGGAAAAACCGACCGGAGCGGTCTGTGTTATCCTTAGGTGTGCAATGGCGTTGTAGCCGTAAACTGAGTTGACCTTGGAGCGCAGTGTTTCTTTCTGCATCTCAAGCATGGGCGCCTGCGCACCAGTTGTCAGAACGGTTAAGGTGGCACCAAAGCCGTTGCGACCGTATTTCACATCTACAGGCCGGCAGATCCGCGACATGTCTTCGCCAACGATTTCTGCCCAATGAGTCAATACGCGTGTAACCGCAAATCCACGGCTTTCGCCTGCCTTGCGGATCTTATCCCGCAAGAGCGATGACGTGCGTTTGAAGCCTTTGGTCGTTGCGCGGCGCATGTGGGTCTTGCATCCTTTGTGCTAGCGCTATTTTAGTGACACGGCGCAAGGGCGCCAGCGAAACCGTTCTACACAGGGGATAAATCTTGCGTGACTTGCCGAAAAGTGCCGACTTGCTGGAATGGTATGACCGTCATGCGCGCAAAATGCCTTGGCGGGTGGGTCCAAAAGATCGCGCGGCGGGGATAACGCCTGATCCTTACCGCATTTGGCTGTCTGAGGTCATGTTGCAACAGACAACGGTGGCGGCTGTTCAGACTTACTTCGAGCAGTTCACAGAACGCTGGCCGCAGGTTCTTAACTTGGCGGCAGCGGAAGACGCGGATGTAATGGCTGCTTGGGCGGGGCTTGGCTACTACGCCCGCGCACGAAACTTGTTAAAGTGCGCCCGTGTCGTTTCGGATGAATTAGGTGGTGTTTTTCCTCAATCTTCCTCAGAGTTGAGCACATTGCCCGGCATTGGGCCGTACACATCGGCAGCCATCGCAGCGATTGCCTTTGATGAGCCAGCGACAGTGGTGGATGGAAATGTCGAACGTGTTATGGCGCGCTTGTTTGATATTCACACCCCATTGCCTGACGCAAAGCCTGAATTGACAGAACGTGCGGCGGCTCTCACCCCACAGTTACGCCCGGGTGATTACGCGCAAGCGGTAATGGACTTGGGCGCGACCATTTGCACGCCGCGTAACCCTGCGTGCGGAATTTGCCCTTGGCGAGCTCCTTGTATGGCACGTGAGCGTGGCACGGCTGTGCAGCTTCCTAAGAAAAAGCCTAAGAAACCCAAACCAATTCGCTTTGGCACAGTATATGTTGCGCGCCGAATAGATGGCGCGCTTTTGCTCGAGCAGAGACCTGACAAAGGGCTTCTGGGCGGCATGCTCGGCTGGCCTGGATCTGAATGGCAGGAAACAGAAACGCCAGACCATAGCGCGCCAATTCGGGCGGAATGGAAAACTCTTCCGGGTGAGGCTCGTCACACTTTTACACATTTTCATCTTCGCCTCACCGTGCGCCATGCGTTGGTTCCGATGGACCGGCAACCCAAAATTGGGAGTTTTATGGAAGCCTCTGTCTTTGAGCCAACAGACCTGCCAACTGTGATGCGCAAAGCATTTGATTTATACGCGAAACGGTAAAACGATAAGCTGTGTGCATCCGGCGCATTGCGGCAACCGCGTCAAGACCGCATACTTGGTGTGATGAGGAAGTAGGAACCGTGCCATGAACGCTCCAGCGGAAGTATCCAAACTCTCAAAAGCGCTGCCTTTTGCGCTGCCTTTATTTCTTGTTCCGTTGATTTGGTTCGTGGCGATCCAAGGTACTTGGTGGGTGTTGCTGGTGCCAATTTCGACGTGGTATTTGTTTTCCGGTCTTGATGCGCTGCTTGGCCTCAATCTTGATAATGCCGATCCAGACACGCCGGACGAAGATCTATTCTGGTATCGGCTCGTGACGATGATATGGCCAGTAGTTCAGTTTGCGACCCTCTTTGGCCTGATTTGGTATGCGACGCACACCGATCATTTGTCGGCAGCTGCCAAAATTGGTCTGTTTTTTGGTGTCGGAGTCGTCACCGGAACCGTTGGAATCGTCTACAGCCATGAATTGTTGCATCAATCAAATAAGACCGAGCGTTGGCTCGGCGACATCCTTTTGTCGATGGTCCTCTATTCTCATTTTCGCTCAGAGCATCTGCTGGTTCATCATCCTTATGTGGGGACACCACGCGATCCGGTCACTGCGCGCTATAACGAGGGGTTTCATCGTTTCTTCCCGCGCGTTCTGATATCGTGTCTCAAGTCGTCCTTCCGCGCCGAGCAAGCCATGCTGCAACGCAAGGGATTGCCATGGACCGACCTGTCCAATCCGTTTTTTCGCTATTGGGCGTTGCAGGCCGGAATGCTTGTTCTGGCGCTGATTGTCGGTGGCTGGCTTGGCGTCATGTTGTTTATTTGGCAAGCGTTTGTCGCGATCTGGCAGCTTGAGTTAACGAACTACGTCGAACACTACGGGCTCACGCGCAAACACGTGGGTGACGGCAAATATGAACACGTCAAACCGCATCACAGCTGGAATGCGGCCCATAAGGCGTCAAACTGGTTGCTTATCAACCTTCAACGTCATTCAGACCATCACTACAAGCCCAAGCGCCGCTTTCCGCTGCTGCAGAACTATACCGAGGCAGAAGCGCCGCAATTGCCGTTTGGCTATCCTGTGATGACAATGGCCGCCATGGTGCCGCCGGTCTGGAAAAAGATCATGAACCGGAGGGTGAAGCGCTGGCGCGCCATGTACTATCCGGAAATCACCGACTGGAAAGCTTACAACAAAGCTAAGACGCCGATGCCGCGCTAGTTTTGAGACGCAGGACGGTTGATCGCCCAGACAGTTAGTTTTTGGGAAACGCCGCGAATGTCCTGATCATCAAAGCGCTGCAATTCCATCAAACACTCATGCCCGCCCTCATCAATGACTTCGGCACGCATGCTGTCGCTGATGACGAGACGTGCATTGAGGCCACGAGTCAGCGCCTCAAGCCGCGATGCAATATTGACTGTGTTTCCGACCACAGCAAATTCCAGCCGGTTGGCACCGATATCGGCCAAAACTGCGGGCCCATAGTGAGCGCCGAATCCTACACGCAAAGGCTGTAGCCCTTTGGCTATCCGCCCCTCGTTCCACACATCCATCGCATCCATCATATCATGCACACATCTAAGCGCGTTGATGGCATCCTGTTCGGTCGGGTAGGGCGTTCCAAAGGTGGCCATAAGGCCGTCGCCGAGGTATTTGTCGAGCGTACCATTGTGCGAGAAAACAGCCGTTTCCATAAGGCCGTGAAACTCTCTAAGGGTCTCGATGACCTGCTCGGGTTCGCGAGATGCCGAAAATTCCGTAAATCCAACAATATCGACAAATAGTACTGCAATATTGTGGTTTCTGATCTGCTTGAGGGGCTCGTCGTTTTGGGAGAGCTCTTCGACGACGTTTGGAGAAAAATATCGCGACAGGTTCGTGCGTTCACGTTCTAGCGCGGCGTTGGATCGCAATAACCCGTTAAAGCGGCGAACAGTGATGGCCATCGTTGCGGCAACCAGCAAAAACACCACAACTTCCTGAATGCGCAGCTGTAGCTGAAAACTGTTTGGATCAAGTGTCTGGGCCAAGACCGGATCATGGCTGAAAGCTTCGTACACTGTTTCCGTTAGGCCCGGAACCGGCTCGGACAGCCAATTCGAAAGCCCTATCCCAACAACCCACATCATTGCCGTCCACGTGCCAATCGCCATGACCGTGCGCCATGAATAGGCCAATGTTCCAGCTGCGAGAATAAGGAAAAAGTAAATGAAATTGTCAAAACGGAACTGCATCGCGTTTGGCCAATCCAACGAAGAAAACGGGTTCGGAGCCATCATTCCGACTGTCATGACAAACAAATCAGCGAAGAGTAAAAACAGCTCGGTTCGAGATCGGCCGACCCGCCCAACGCGGCGCAAGAGCCATCCATTAAGGCACAAGATCAGTAAAATGGCTTCGTAGAACAGAACCTCGGGCCATGGTGCAACAAACAGCAAAAAGACACCCACCACAGACATGGCAAACCAACGGGCCTTTACCGCCAGCTCTAGTCCTTCGCGCTTGTGACGTTCCAAAATGTCGTCTGTATAGCTGTTGTCAGGCAAGTCAGCTTCAGCATCCAGTTGCCCAAATGCGCGAGGCTTTGCAGGACTGCTGACTGTGTGATCCGACATCATCGTCCTCTCTGTCTCTACCGCTACAGGATAAGGAATTCCTGCGGTCTCTGCATCCCTAAAGACAAAAAACCCCGCCGCAAAGCGACGGGGTAAGGTGTGGTGCCTGCCCCGAAAGGGTCCTAGGCACCGGCGGTAAGCCGTTATTAGTTTGGGCGGACAGCCATCTCTGCGCGGATCTGTTGACGCAAAACGTCAATCGGAACCTTTTTTCCGTCTTGCTTGAAGCACCAGTACGTCCATCCGTTACAGCTTGGCGCGCCTTCAAGATGCGCTCCGACCTGGTGGATGGATCCTTTGATGTCATCACCAATCAACGTGCCATCGGCGCGGACCTTGGCTTTGTGACGCTTGTTCATCGAATAAAGCTCTTCGCCGGGACGCAGCATGCCGCGCTCGACCAACTGGCCAAACGGAACACGGGGTTCAGCGCGTTTGCTAACCGATACCTGCAGGGCCTCGCGGTCATACTTGCGCGTATTCTTAAGGCGTTTCTCCGCAACCTTGCGGTAGGCTTCTTCGCGCTCTATGCCGATGAACTCACGTCCCAACATCTTGGCAACCGCACCGGTGGTGCCTGTGCCAAAGAACGGGTCTAGAACTACGTCACCGGGGTTGGTTGATCCTACAAGAACACGATGCAGCAGCGATTCAGGCTTCTGCGTCGGATGGGCTTTGTCGCCGTCTTCGTTCTTGAGGCGCTCATGTCCGTTACAAATGGGCAGAACCCAGTCCGAACGCATCTGAATGCCTTCGTTCAAAGATTTGAGCGCTTCGTAGTTGAAAGTGTATTTAGCGCCTTCCGATTTTGAGGCCCAAATCATGGTCTCATGCGCGTTCGTAAAACGTTTGCCGCGAAAGTTTGGCATCGGATTGGATTTGCGCCACACCACATCGTTCAAAATCCAGTAGCCAGCGTTTTGAAGCGCCGATCCGACTCGGAAAATGTTGTGATATGAGCCAATCACCCAAATCGCGCCGTTCGGTTTCAGCAAACGACGTGCCGCTGCCAGCCAGTCTTGCGTGAATTTGTCGTAAGCTGCAAAGGATGAAAACTGATCCCATGCATCATCGACTGCATCGACTTTTGAGTTGTCGGGGCGATGCAAATCGCCCTTCAATTGAAGGTTATACGGTGGATCTGCAAAAATCAGATCGACCGAATTCTCGGGCAGACTGTTCATCACTTCGATGCAGTCGCCGGACAATATCGTATTGATCGGGAGCGCGGATGCGCCCTTCGCTTTTGTCATAGTATTCATTCTCTGCCTCATGCACGGCGCGGTTTTTTTGCGCTCGTTGATGTGGATAAGAATGATTCAATAGGGATTCGCCGTCAAATTCTTTTTTGAATCAACCGCTTACGATTTACCCTTGATACAAGATATTGTGGACGGGTTTGAACGAACGTCTATGGTGTGGGGTCACCCCAAGATCAAGCAGAGCGGCTTTGTGACTTTTCGATGGATAACCGGCATTGGTCTCCCACCCGTAGCCGGGGAACTGTTGCGCTAAATCCATCATGATCTGATCACGTACAACTTTTGCAACAATGGAAGCAGCTGCAATAGATAACGAGCGCGCGTCCCCTTTCACCACTGCTTCCGACGATGTTTCCAAACCCCGCGGGATCATATTTCCGTCGATCAACAGGTGATCCGGGGCCGTATTCAGACCAGCGATGGCACGACACATTGCTATGTGGCTGGCACGCAAGATATTGTGGTGGTCAATTTCTTCGACGGTGGCATGTGCTACGCAAACGGACGCTGTCTCCCAGATTTCGGCGGAAAGAAGTGCGCGGCGTTTCGCCGACAGCTTCTTTGAGTCGTTCAACCCATCTGGGATGTTTTTGGGGTCAAGTACAACAGCCGCCGCCGTGACTGGGCCGGCAATGGGGCCGCGCCCCACTTCATCAACGCCGGCCACACAGGTTGCCCCTTGGGAAATTGCGTCTTCTTCTAAGGCGTAATCAGGTAAAGTCATAGCTTGAGAAAACACCAACTAAGCAATCACGCAACCTTAAAAAGTCCGAGCAACACATCTGCCTCTCGGACCGTTGTCTTTGAAGATGTTATTTCCAGCTCACCCGGTAGCCCTTGCGCTGAAGGCAGTGAGTCTCAAAGCCCTTATGTGTCGCCTTCTTTTCGCGGATGGTGACGCGACATTGCTGTGGAAGCTGGCGGACATTCACACGTTCGCGGTGCAGACAGTTTGTTTCATATGCAGCAACTCTACGCTCGTTGTGTGTTTTGAACGTCTTGGAACATTTGTTCGGCAATTTCTTGGTGGTTACATGTGGCGGCTTAGAGGGAGTGGCATGTGAAGGCTTGTCGTTTTTGTTAGAGTGAATGGCCTTCCCAACGACCACAAGAGCGGTTGCCCCAAGCAGGATCTTTGCGAGATCATCGCCGTCCATTGCTTTGGCCTGTGCAGCCGAAAACCCTGTTACCATCATGGCGAGACTAGCGATCGTGGCGATGAACTTTTTAGATGTCATGACTTGCTCCATTTACCTATCGGTTTGCTGGTGAGGTCCCTTGTTGGCGACCTGATTGGAGCAATCTTCCCCAAGCGGTAAAAGTCTCTCAATATCATCGACCTGATATCGCCTATCCGCAGAATGAATTGTGTTGGTTATTGAATAACAGTCGTGTTCAGAGCAATGTGCGACCATGTTCAAAACCTTTAAACATAAGCGCCTGCTGCCTCTTGTTGTTGCGAACCTTCTGTTTGCCACGTCTGTTCAGGCAGCGGACTGTTATGCCGACTACAAGGCTAAGATGGATGACCCTTTGCGGCTGCACTACGGTGTGATTGAACTCAAAGGGGCCTGTGATAAGTCTAAGGCGAAGGGCGAAATCTCTAAACGCATAGGCCGAGACGGCTGGGCTTTACTGAATGTCGTCTCTGTGTTTGATGCGTCCAAACTGCAAGGAAAGAGATCAAGTGCCGGACAATTCTTCCTCCGCTATTGAGGCTCGGCGCAATGGCGGTCGTGTGGTGACGTTTGGCATCATTGCGATTGTCGCAATCTTGTTGGCCGTGGCCGCTTTATTGCTGTTCACCCTGCCGGACGCCAATGCCTTTAACCATCGCGTTGAGCAGTTGTTTCTAGAAAACGACACACTAAACAGCCAAGCTGAAATCAAGTTACTTGAAATATTGGCCCAGTCTGGCACGGCATTTGCCGACACTTTGGCCAGTTATCGAATGGTGATTTTGGTTTTGCTGGTCTTTGCATCCGGCATGATGATTGCCGCTCTCGTGTTTCTGGTGATGCTGATTTCCATGAACCGTCGTATGGCCCAAATTGAGCGGGCAGGAATTCAAGTTAGCTCACTGTTGATCAGCCGTGAGGAAAAGAAAGTGTACCTCAATAACATGGGCTTCAAGCTGACCGAAGCGGCGCTTGAGACTCTTTGTGTGTTGGCTGAGGCACGCCTCGATGATGATGTGCTTTCGGGTTTGGAAATCGAGTCCGTAATATCTGGTAAACCGGCGGTCGATTGTGAAGAGGCGGCAGGCGCAACCCGTATCAAGCGGCTGCGCGACGCACTTGGCAATCAAATGGTTAGCGAATTGCTGGTGAAGAACATCGCGCGCAAAGGCTATATGCTGTCGATCGACAAAGATGTCATTCGCGTGCTCTGACCTTTCTTTCTATCATCACAATCAATTTTGTTGGAAACTCATCTCCGCACCCCCAAATTCATAGAGGCGGTAGAGGAGTGGCCAAGCGTATGAAACGTGAGCAATTCGCTGCGGGGCAGCACTATGGCATTGATATTCGACTTTTTGAGGGACGTGTGCGTGTCCTTAGAGGCGATGTGATACTGGCGGAAAGTACGCGCGCCAAAATTATGTATGAGACCCGTCTAAAGCCGCAAATTTACGTGCCATTGGATGACATTCTAGTTCCGCTTTCAGCCCAGACAGAGTTGAAAACGTTTTGCCCGTTTAAAGGCACCGCCCGGTACCGAGATGTCGTGCTTCCCGACACAGATGTGCCCAATGGTGTTTGGTCATATGATGATGCTTTACCAGAGAGCCGGGGTATCAATGGCTACATCGGATTTTTGCCAGGCACTTATACCAAAGTGGAGTTGGGCGGGGGCTCCTTAGAGGAGATGGCGGATGGTAATATCAGTGGACCATTGGTCGATTGGTTGATGCGAGGGGCTGCCTTTTTGCCCACACCTGAGGAATTCACCAAGGCGCTTGCCGAGAAGATGCTGGAGAGTGGGGTCGCGATTAGCCGAATGAGCGCGATGATCTGGTCACTACACCCGATGATCGTTGGCAAGAATTACATATGGCAGAAGGGCGAAGATGAAATTCGCACCTTTGCACCTTCGTATGAATTGCACGATCACCCATCTTATCAAAATAGCCCTCTTCACCATGTATCGGCTGGTCTGGGCGGTGTGCGCCAAAAGCTATCGGTGCCCGAAAAAGACATGCAATTTCCGATCATGAAAGATCTAAAAGAGGAAGGTGCGACCGATTATGTCGCTATGCCGCTGCAATTCTCCAACGGACAAATCAATGTTCTGACTTTGGCCAGCGATCATCCAAATGGATTTACGACGGCAAATCTCGGTCTGATTTTTGAAATCTCATCCGTGATTAGCAGGTTCTTTGAAGTCTTTACACAAAGAGAGAATGCAAGGGCCTTACTTGAGACATACGTTGGGCGTCGCACCGGTGCACGCGTTTTAGGCGGAGAAATCAGACGTGGCGACGGTGACGAAATCGATGCTGCGATTATGTTTTGTGACCTGCGGAACTCGACGGGTCTGGAAGAGAAGCTTGGTCGCGATGCCTATCTCAATCTGTTGAACCAGTTCTTTGAAACCACATCTGACGCGGTCGAAGAAAACGGTGGCGAAGTACTGAAATTTATTGGAGATGCGGTGCTTGCCGTCTTTCCGGTTGAAGGCAACGCGGCACTCGCATGTTCCAATGCCACAAAAGCGGCACGACAGGCGGTCCAGAGCCTCGCGAATTTGCCAGACACATGTCCTCTACCCGCGATCGATTGTTCGATCGGCCTGTCTTACGGTCGTGTGACCTTTGGAAATGTCGGATCGCGAGAGCGTTTGGATTTCACAGTGATCGGGGCGCCCGCAAATATTGCTGCAAGGCTGGGTGACCACGGTAAAACAATTGGGCGCTCTATTGTTGTATCTGCTGAGGTTGCGGCTCATGACAGTGGGTTTCAACCCCTTGGGGCGCTATCCTTACACAACGTATCAGAGCCCATTGAAAGCTTTGCACTTTAGGAATGTGCCAAAAATGGAATGCGACGCTTGAACCCTGAATCATGTTCGCGATAACATCACTCAACCAACACAGGGTGACCCTTCGTGACACAATCCAAACGTTCTTTGACCTTGCGCGATGTTTCGGAAGCTTCCGGAGTATCGGAAATGACTGTTAGCCGCGTTTTGCGCAATCGAGGAGACGTCTCTGCCGCAACGCGAGAGCGCGTTTTAACGGCTGCCAAAGAACTCGGTTACGTGCCAAACAAAATCGCGGGCGCCTTGGCAAGTCAGCGCGTTAATCTGGTCGCGGTCATCATCCCATCGCTTTCAAACATGGTTTTTCCAGAGGTTCTTTCCGGTATCAGTCAAATATTGGAAGACACGGATTTGCAGCCGGTCGTGGGTGTCACAGATTACCTTCCCGAGAAGGAAGAAAAGGTTCTCTACGAAATGCTGTCTTGGCGCCCATCGGGTGTGATCATCGCGGGGTTGGAGCACACAGATGCTGCACGTGCGATGCTTAAAGCCAGTGGAATCCCTGTTGTCGAGATTATGGATACTGATGGCAATCCCGTGGACGCGATGGTTGGTATTTCCCACCGTCGCGCCGGGCGGGAGATGGCACTGGCCATTTTGGAAGCTGGATATAAAAAAATAGCCTTTCTGGGCACCAAAATGCCGCTCGACCATCGAGCGCGCAAACGATTTGAAGGGTTCACCGAAGCGCTGGCCAAATCTGGCGTAGAGGTGTGTGAACGCGAATTCTATTCCGGTGGATCAGCGCTGGCCAAAGGGCGAGAGATGACCCAAGCCGTTTTGGAACGTACACCCGATATCGATTTCATCTATTACTCTAACGACATGATCGGGGCAGGTGGCCTGTTGTACTTGTTGGAGCAAGGCGTTGATATCCCCGGTCAGATTGGCTTAGCCGGATTTAATGGGGTGGAACTCTTGCAGGGCTTGCCTAGACAATTGGCCACTATGGACGCTTGCCGTCTGGACATTGGCCGTAAGGCAGCTGAGATCATCGCGCGCCGAGTGACGGAAGAAAGTGTGGACACCGAAATCGCGCTCTCTCCGACAATTAGCTATGGCGACACCTTGCGTCGACCTTGAGAGCGTAGGCCGCGCGTAAGTTTTGAGCACAGGAACAGAAAGCGTTCACTCGGGAGCGCGGGGTCTATTTAATTGCCATTTGATACCATCGCACGAGTTGCTTTTGGAGCTCGCGACGGGGCACTAGGCTATCGCCAGCACATAAGATCTGAGACAAAAGCTCTTGGCCTTCGAGCGTTGCTGCGAGCGACGTAAATCGGTTTTGATGCCATTGCAGTGCGTGATCATGCCATTCAGAGACTTGAGGAAGGGACTTTAATTCCTCCAACGCGATCTTTGTGGCCTGGGCCATCCGACTAATCGATTTATCTTCGACCGTGTTGAAATTTCTTTCGACCCAATAGGCTAGATCGATGCCTTTGCTGCTGCGGTTCGGTAGCCCGCGGTCCCGTTTGACCAAGAACCCCGATGCGGACCGCAGTGAATAGTGATTAAGTTCCACCAATTCTCTCGCAACGCCTAAATCATACAACGAGAGCCTTTGCGGTCTTCGCACTAGGGCTGGATGCGCGGCATTTCCAGACCCATCCACAATTTTTGGGAGGCCCGCATTTTCGATCCGTTTTTGCTTGGGGCGGTGCACTCCAAATTGGTTAAACGGCCCTGATGGTCGAAACAATGTCTTAAAAAAACTGGCAGCGATGGGGTATTGCGCGTCAGCTGGGATCGCGCGCGTAAATTGTTCGGTGGTTGGAATATCAAGAATTTCAACGACCTCATTATTGCCAAAGAGACGCCATGGCAAAACAATTGCATCGGTCTCTTCGGGCACTTTTGACAGGAGGTCCGCAACGCGATGCCCTTCCGCATGGATATTTAGAAACTCATCAACATCACTCACCAATATCCAATCCGCGGCTTTGCGCAAATCGTGTCGCCATGCTTGACGCAGAGCTTGCCATTGGATGCTTTTGCCGTCCTCGGGAACATGATCAACATGGGTGACGACGCCTGCTTCATGTAATGCGATCAGCATTTCATGGGTGCCATCGTGACAATCGTTGGAATAAATCAAGAAATCCGTAAAGCCGGCCGCCATATGATGCGCGATCCACTCTAGTAGATAGGGCCCCTCGTTTCGGACCGATGTTACCGCCAGAACGCGCATTATTTGACCCAACCACTCAGCAATCGTTTTGGCGCAGTGCTGTTGTCTGCACTATTGTCGAAATCAGCGTTTCGCTTTGCCATTTATCTTCTTGATGCCTCCCTAGGGCATTGAAATCGCCGCTTTCTCAAGCGTCGCATTTCAAGACCTTCTTTGCAATTCCCTGATCGATGTCGACCTGATCCTGAGATGAGACAGCCGTGGCCCGAAGTGAATTGGCGATGTGGATTCAACCATTCCAGATAACCAAAGTCCGAAATACACAAATGGCGAGAAGAGTTCCTTCATGCTGTGTCGAATTTTAAACAATACCAGTCGCTAACAGGCCAGAGCATTATGCGTTCTCTAAAGG
Source organism: Rhodobacteraceae bacterium Alg231-30 (assembly GCA_900143615.1). Lineage (GTDB taxonomy): Bacteria > Pseudomonadota > Alphaproteobacteria > Rhodobacterales > Rhodobacteraceae > Shimia. The sequence continues at coordinate 614,029 of FREU01000002.1, read as the reverse complement.
TACTATCATCTATGAACTGTCTTTCGGACTGCGTATTCTGGCCCGCTCCTTTATCCTCCAATTCGTTGGAGGGTCGCGATATTTATTCCAGCTCACATTACATGCACTCCACTTACAGCGCGGCAGAGCGGATGTGGGATCGGCCTTTGTCGGATCTCATCGCTCGGCAAAATCTGCACACGGCCTTGACTAATCTAACCAACGACAAGGAAAGTTTAAATGTTGCATCACCGGCTTTTGCCGTGGATGGTTACAAGAAGGAGGATGGTGACGCTCGATAAAAAGAGCTGAAAAGAGACGTACCTAGGAGCATGACACCCATCGCGTCGCTATGAGCGATGGACAATAGCTGGTCAAAGTTAGGCACAGTTACATGACAGGACGTACGCGAAGGCCTCCAATCCGAGGTCGCGCCAGTTTGCCAGTACACGCGTCTAACTTGGCTGTGGGGATAGGCTGGGAGAGACGCTGAAAGGTTTTTGATAAAGCTGATGGGGCGCTTGTCGGCCTGTCTCAACAAAGCAGCAAAAGCTGCATTCCGGGGCTGCCCCCGCGACACCAACAGAGAGGAAGACTATGACATTTTTGAAGCGTAACGGACAGCCGATGCCCAGCGTAATTGTTGATCAGGCATCGAAAGTCGGAGACGACGCGGTCAGCCGGCGCGAGTTCTTGGCGCTGGCCAGTGCTTTTGGCGCAACCGCTGCGACTGCCTATTCTATGCTTGGATTGGCCCGTCCTGCGATGGCCGATGGCCACGCCAAAATGGGTGGCACAGTGCGTATGCAAATGGAAGTGCGCGCTCTTAAAGATCCACGGACCTATGACTGGTCACAAATCGCCAACTTCTCACGGGGCTGGCTCGAGTATCTGGTGACCTACGAGAATGACGGCACATTCAAGCCATCACTGCTGGAAAGCTGGGACATCTCTGAAGACGCGAAAACCTATACGCTAAACGTGCGTAAGGGTGTGAAGTGGAACAATGGCGATGACCTGACCGCAGAACATATTGCCGCAAACATCGCCGGTTGGTGTGACAAAGACGTTGAAGGCAACTCGATGGCCGGACGTTTTGGGACACTTATTGACCCCGACACGAATAAGGCTCTGGAAGGCGCAATCGAAGTGGTCGACAGCCACACCATCAAGCTGAACCTGCCAAGTGCAGATATTTCGCTTGTGCCGGGTATGGCCGATTATCCAGCTGCTATCGTGCACCCGGATCACCACAACCCAGAAGACATGCTGTCAAACCCTGTTGGCACCGGCCCATATCTGCCTGAAGATCTCGAAGTCGGCGTTAAAAGTGTGCTGGTGCGCAATGAAAACCACACATGGTGGAATGAGGGCAACGGTGCTTGGATCGATCGTTTGGAATACGTTGATTACGGCACGGATCCAGCAGCTTGGGTTGCCGCTGCCGAAGCGGAAGAAATTGACGCCACATATTCGGTTGATGGCGAGTTCATTGACCTGATTGGTACATTGGATGGCTGGGTGCAAAACGATGTTGTCACGATGGCGACGATCTTGATCCGTCCTAACCAGCTGGCCGAAGTGGATGGCATGAAACCATATGCTGACGTCCGTGTCCGTCAGGCGATTTCCATGGCCGTCGACAATAACGTCCTGCTGGAATTGGGCTATGATGGCCGCGGCGTCGTCGCTGCAAACCACCATGTTGGTCCTGCGCACCCTGAATATGCCGACATTGGCATGCCAAAACATGATCCGGCAGGTGCCAAGGCGTTGATGGACGAAGCAGGCATGGGTGATTTTGAGCATGAGTTGATTTCGATTGATGATGCTTGGCGCAAAAACACCACCGACGCCGTCGCGGCTCAGTTGCGCGATGCGGGTATCAAGGTGAAGCGTACGATCCTGCCCGGCTCTACTTTCTGGAATGACTGGGCCAAATATCCGTTTAGCTCGACCAACTGGAACCATCGCCCACTTGGCGTTCAGATCTGGGCTCTGGCTTATCGTTCTGGCGAAGCATGGAATGAAATGGGTTGGTCCAACGCTGAATTTGACGGCATTTTGGAGCAGGCTCTGGCCACGGCAGACGTTGAAGCACGTCGCGAACTGATGGCCAAGGGTGAGGCGATTATCCAAGGCGAGGGCGTCACCATTCAGCCGTATTGGCGGTCTCTGTCAAACCACACAGTTGAGGGTTTGGCGGGCTGTGCTCACCACATCTCGTTTGAGTATCGTCCAGCGGAAATGCACTGGACCTAATCTTTGTCCTAGACAAGTTTCGGGCCGCCCTTGGGCGGCCCGTTTTCGTGAGGGGTGTGTTCGGTGACACGCCCCAACACTGTTATGATTTTTTGTTTGAGGTGCGCCTAGTGATCGTGCGCGTGGTCACCCTCTTCCAAGCAATGTTCAAAACCGTCGACCAAGCCTGAAATGATCTGCGCATAGAGACCTGCTCCAATCTCGACGTCGAGACCAATTGGATCGAGTTTCTCTACACGTACATCAAGCCCTTCGGTTATTGAGGCGATAATGTCATCGTTGAACTGAGGTTCCGAGAACACACAGTGCACATGCTGTGATTTCAGAGTGTCGCGGATTTGGCTCAGGCGGCTCGCACTAGGAGACGCGGCATCGCTATCTAGCAGAGCGCCATAGGCGACTACGTCAAAACGTTTTTCAAAGTACTGATATGCGTCATGAAACACCACAAAGCGCGCATCGTGGATCTCTCCAAGTTTTTCCTTGGATGTTGTGATCAAAACGTCAAGTTCACCCTGTGCCGCTTGAGCATTTGCCGCGTAAGTATTGGCGTTGTCTGGGTCGATTTCCGATAAAACACGCGCGATTTCCGCCAGCCATACTTGGCCGTTGCTTGGGTCGAGCCACGCATGTGGGTCCACACCGTCATGCGCATGATCATGCGCGTCTTCGTCGTGGTCATCGTGGCCTTCGTGTTTGTCGTCGCTGTGATCGTCATGATTGTGCTCGTCATGCTCTTCATGACCGTGGTCATCGTGGTCATCGTGATCATGCGCATCCGTAGCGTTTGCGATGAAGTCGTCTAAATCACGGAATTCAAATTTCGAAATGCCGGCCACTTCTAAGAGCTCGACCATGTAGTCTGCGTTTGAAACTTTTGCGATTGCCTCGCCTAACCCCGGAGACAATTCGGGGCCAACCCAAAACACCGCATCGGCATTCTGCAGAGCACGGGCTTCTGAGGGGCGCATCGAATAATTATGCGGAGAGACATTTGCTTGAATCAAGAGGGCGGGTTCTCCAACGCCTTGCATGACCTGTGAAACCAAAGAGTGTATCGGTGCGATGTCCGTCACAACCTTTGGAGAATCCGCCAAAACCGGCGACGCTAAACCTGCGGCGGTCAAAAAACCTAGAAGGGGGAGTTTCATGTTTGACGTCCTTGCGCTATTACAGGGCGCGGCATAACTTGAAATGATATAATGTATCAAGTCTAAATTCGAGTTTTCTTATGGAGAGCGCCTTGGACAGCATTGGCTTTGAACATCATGACCATTCAACATGTATGGGTGACGCGCTGGAAAGCGCGGAACAGACATGTTCGTCAAAAGGGTTACGTCTGACCAAAGGACGTCGGCGGGTGTTGGAGATTTTGTTGCAAGAACATCGCGCTATGGGGGCTTACGACATTCTTGGATTGTTGGCGGAAGAAGGGTTTCGTGCGCAACCGCCTGTGGTCTACCGCGCTTTGGACTTTCTGGTCGGTAATGGCTTTGCCCATAAGATTGAAAAGCTAAACGCCTATGTGGCCTGCATGCACCCCGGAGATGATCATTCGCCTGTTTTCTTGATTTGCAGAAACTGTGGCACTGTCGCGGAAACGACAGCGTCGCTGCGGGCCAGCCTTGGGCAAGCCGCAGACCAAATGGGATTTGTGATTGAGGCCACTGTTGTCGAAGCAGAAGGTCTGTGTCCGAAGTGCTTAGAAGTGGCAAATCCATGAGATTACTGACGATTTCGAACATGTCCGTTTCCCACGGAAGTACATCAGCGATCAAGAACGTCGATCTGACCATCGACAAGGGTGAAATCGTCACGATTGTCGGGCCGAATGGTTCCGGTAAAACAACACTTTTGCGCGCCATAATTGGCGCCTTGCGGCCGGACAGTGGTACAGTGCTGCGGACCGCCGGAATGCGGATCGGGTATGTTCCACAGAGACTGTCAATTGACCCAACTCTGCCAATTTCGGTGTCGCGCTTCTTGTCCCTCCCAAAGCGACGTAGCCAGAAAGACATTAGCAATGCTCTGGGATTGGCTGGGGCTGACGCATTGGACCATCGCCCGATGACGGCCCTGTCAGGGGGCCAGTTTCAGCGCGTTCTTTTAGCGCGCGCGCTGCTTGAAAACCCTGATTTGTTGATCCTTGATGAGCCCACAACAGGGCTCGATCAACCAGGCTCTGCGGCGCTGTACGGATTGATAGAAGAGCTGCGCCAAACAACCGGAGCCGCGGTGTTGATGGTCAGCCACGAACTTCATGTTGTCATGAGCGCGAGCGATCGCGTTGTCTGTTTGAATGGTCACGTTTGTTGTCACGGAACGCCGGAAATTGTCGCCTCGGCGCCAGAGTACCGCGCCCTCTTTGGCAGCGGAACACAAGGCGCACTTGCGCTCTATCGCCACGAACATGACCATCAGCATGACCACGATCATGAGCATACCCATGACCATCCCCACGACCACGGGAGCCATTGAAATGATGGATGATTTCCTTGTTAGAGCTGTTTTGGCGGGCATTGGTGTCGCCCTTGCTGCTGCACCTTTGGGGTGTTTTGTCGTCTGGCGACGGATGGCCTATTTTGGCGACGCGACCGCCCATGCTGCGATCCTCGGAGTGGCGCTGTCGTTGGGGTTTGGGATCTCGGTATTTGCAGGCGCATTGGCGGTGGCTCTGACAATGGCATTGACCGTCTCGGCCCTTAGTGGGCGCGGGTATGCGATGGACACATTACTGGGGGTCATGGCGCATTCTGCTTTGGCGTTCGGCCTAGTGGCTGTGTCGCTGATCAAAGGCGTGCGGCTGGATCCAATGACCTATCTGTTTGGCGATATCCTGGCGGTTGGCAAATCTGATCTGGCCGTGATCTGGAGTGGCGCGATGGTGGTTCTGGGCCTCACAATCTGGCGCTGGCAGGCGCTGCTGACGTCCACTTTGAACCCTGATCTGGCGTATGCCAGTGGCATAAACCCCAAGCGCGAACAGCTGGTTTTGACATTGGGGCTGGCCGTGGTGGTGGCCGTGGCGATCAAGGTTGTCGGCGCTTTGCTGATCGTGGCGTTGCTGATTATTCCCGCCGCCAGCGCGCGTGCCTTGGCGCGTTCGCCTGAAGCGATGGCCTATGGCGCCGTGGGGATTGGAACGCTCTCTGCGGCGGGCGGGCTGTGGGCGTCATACCTGTTTGATACCCCGTCTGGACCTTCTATTGTCTGCGTCGCGGCCGTGCTGTTTCTGGTGAGCAACATCCTCGGAAAAACCCGCGCAACAGGCTAAGTTAACGCCACAAAATCCCGTCTGTATTACGTCGGTATCGCGTCGGTATTACGACGGTGCTATTTCGCACGCGACATGGTGTTGAGAGACCGTACGTTGCGCGAAACCGCCTGATGTGGCGTTCAGAGGGACAGCCAACCGAACAATGTCGCATTGTGGGCCTGATCACCATGCAACCGCAGGGCACGCCCATGTAGGGTTTGCTTAACGTCATGCGGGATCGGATATCGACTCAGTCGACAAAACCAAACATCATCGGCATCAGATTGCGGGCTTTTCCTTGAGTTTGAGCGCGCGTGCAGGCATGAGACTGCACAGCACAGGGACGGATAAAGAGGGAAAAATGGACACAGATGCCATTCTCGCCGAAGGTCTGGAGCAAGCAGACCGGCTTTGGGATATTGCGCAGGGCTGGTTGCTGAGCCCCGCAGCGTGGTCACAGTTTGCACTATTGGTGGTAGCCTATGTGGCGGCCATCTATGTGGCACGCAAACTGCGCCCTCTGGCGACCCGTCTCTTGACGCCGCCAGAGGCTCAGGATCATGCCATCGCCAAGGCGCGCCGGTTTGTTTTGCTGTTTGTGCCATTGATGTTGCCGCTTCTGGCCTATGCCTTCACTGGCGTTGGCGAGGGCGTGACAATGTCCTTGTTTGGCTCGGGTGCGGTGATCGCCTTTGGCAAACGGGTATTCCTGTTTCTGGCGGTGCGCATTTTGGTGCGTGAGATCATCACCGACCCGTTGATGAAAGTGCTTGGCAAATATGTCCTGATCCCTGTGGCCGCACTTTATGCGGTGGGATTGCTGGACGAGGTGCGCATCGCACTTGATGAAACCATTGTGCCCTTGGGCAACCTGTCCTTCTCGCTGTTGTTTGCGATCCGCTTCCTGTTGATTGGCGGGGCGATATTCTGGCTGGGTCGCTGGTCCAACGAGCAATCCTCGCAGTTCATCAAGAAACAGGAAGAGATGCGGCCCGCGATGCGTGAGCTGGCCGCCAAGACAATCGAAATCTCGATCTTTGGCGTCGCGTTCCTGTTGTTGATGAACATTATGGGGATCTCGCTGACCTCTCTTGCGGTGCTCACCGGTGTGATCGGTGTTGGCCTCGGCTTTGGTCTGCAAAAGATCGCCTCCAACTTTATCTCGGGCGTCATTCTGTTGCTTGAGGGGCAAGCGACCGTGGGTGATTATGTCGAGTTGGACGGCGGCGAGGCAGGGACGATCATCAAGATGACGGCGCGCGCCACCATCCTTGAGACCTATGACGGGCGCTGGATTGTGGTGCCCAACGAGGATTTCATCACCACGCGGGTTGTGAACTACTCTGACAGCGGCTCTGCCAACCGATATGAGGCCGATTTCTCGGTGAGTTATGACACCGATATCAATCTGGTGCCCGCGATCATCGAAGCGGCGGTGGCCAAACATCCCGGCGTGTTGGATACGCCTTATCCACCGGATTGTGAGCTGCGCGGGTTTGGCGACAGTGGCGTGGATTTCTGTGTCGAGTTCTGGGTTGAAGGCATTGATGACGGCAAAAACAAATTCCAGTCCGATGTGCTGTTTCTGATCTGGAATGCGCTCAAGGCGGAAGGCATCACCATTCCCTATCCACATCGTGTGGTCGAGTTACGCAAAGGTGCCGATCTCGTATGAAAACCGCGCTGATCATCGGGGGTGGACCGGCCGGTTTGATGGCGGCCGAGGTGATTTCGGCCGCAGGGCATCAGGTCATTATCGCCGAAGCCAAGCCGTCTGTCGCACGCAAGTTTTTGATGGCGGGCAAATCCGGTTTGAATCTGACCAAAGACGAACCGTTTGAGACGTTTCTGGCCGCCTATGAAGAGGCCGCCCCTGTTTTGCGCCCCATGCTTGAGGATTTTGGCCCGCGACAGGTGGTGGCTTGGGCAGAGGGGCTGGAGCAGGAGATGTTCACTGGCTCCTCGGGGCGGGTGTTTCCCAAGACTATGAAGGGCTCGCCGCTGTTGCGGGCCTGGCTGCGGCGGCTGGCTGAGCAAGGCGTCACCTTTCGCACCCGTTGGCGCTGGACCGGAGGGCACTATCAGTTTGCCACACCGGAGGGGATGAAAGAGATCACGCCGGATGCCTGTGTGTTGACCTGTGGCGGGGCAAGCTGGGCGCGGCTGGGCTCTGACGGGGCTTGGGCCGATTGGATAGAGGCTCCGATTGCGCCGTTTCAACCCGCAAATATGGGCTTTGTCGTGGATTGGTCGCCCCATATGGCCCGCCATTTTGGCAGCCCTGTGAAAAATGTGGCTTTGAAGGCTGGCGACAGGTCTGTGCGCGCGGAATTTGTGGTTTCGCAACGCGGGATTGAGGGCGGCGGCATTTATGCTGTGTCGCGCGCGATGCGCGAGGGGCATGCCCTAACCCTTGACCTGCTGCCCGATCTTGATTTGGCAGAAGTCCGCGCCCGTTTGGCGCGCCCGCGGGGCAAGGCAAGCCTGAGCAATCACTTGCGCAAAACGCTCAAACTGGATCCGCTCAAAATCGCCCTGGTGATGGAATTTGGGCGCCCCTTGCCCGATGACATTGCCCCTGTTCTCAAATCCCTCCCGCTGCGCCACGCCGGCGCGCGCCCGATGGATGAGGCGATCAGCACCGCGGGGGGGCTAAAACTGGACGCGGTGGACCCACAGATGATGCTTACATCCCAACCGGGTGTTTTTGCCGCCGGAGAAATGCTGGATTGGGAAGCCCCGACAGGAGGCTATTTGCTGACCGCCTGCCTCGCCACTGGTCGCCGCGCAGGGCAGGGTGCCTGCGATTGGCTCACCCGCCCCTAACTTTTTGGTGCTGAAAATACCTCGGGGAGCGTGAGGGGCTGGCCCCTCACTTCTTCGGCAGAAGCTTCTGGAATGCAGGCCGTGCGCGGGTGGCGCGGATATAGCTGACAAAGGCTTCGTTGTCGGTGGGAAAGCCTGCAAACTTGGCCCATGTCGCGCAATGGGTGAGGATGATGTCGGGCACAGTCATCACTTCGCCCATCAGATAGGGGCCTTTCATACGGTCCATCACGGTGGTCAGGTTACGCGCGTATTCCCACTTCAGCGAGGGCTTCACTTCCGCCACGCGCTTGTCTTTCGGCAGAATGAAGCTGTGGCGCGCTGCGGTCCACAGAACCGCGTCTATCTCGTCCAGAATCAGATGGGTCATGCTGTCCTGCTGTGCACGCTCAATCGTGCCTGCCGGAAAGGTCAGCGCGCCGTGTTTGTCGGCCAGATAGGTCAGGATGGCTGTGCTGTCGATAATGTGCTGGTCGCCTTCGATCAGGACCGGCACCTTGCCCGAAGGATTCACCTCACGCGCCCGATCAGATTGCGGCTGTTCCGGTGATAGAGTGTAGGGCACGCCCAACTCTTCCAACATCCAGATCACACGGAACGCCCGGCTGGTGGGGCTGCCAATCACTTCATACATCGTCTGTCCTCCCTCTCTGGCCAAAACCTGTCAGGCGGCTCGCGTGACAGCAAGCGAATTGTCTGAACATGACGTGGTGTTGCGCCGGGGCAGGCCCGTTTAGGGCCGCCGCCCGGCGCTTGGCCCAACCCGCAGGGGCGGGAGCTCTTGCCTGCTCTTAGCGCCGCGCCAGCATGGACATGCGCAGAAACATGCGCTCTACCAGCGCCATATCCGGCGCATGCTGGCCAGCTGAGCGGAGTTTCAAATCGGTGTCGGTCAAACCTGTCAGCGCTTCTTCCAGCTTTGGAGCACCCCAACTTGAGGCCTGACGCAACATGCGATCGCGGCGGGGGCCAAAAATAGGCGGGCGCATGCGCGCGATGCCAGCGGCAGCGCCTCCGGGATCAGAGGCCGCGGTATAAAGCGCGCGGAAATGGCGGGTAGCCGAGATGATGAGCGTCACGGGATTTACGCCCTGCGCCTGAAGTTTGCGCATCACTGGCCCCAATTCCTGTGCGCGGCCTTCGGCAACGATATTGAGGACATCATCCAGCGCAGCTTCGGTTGAAACAGGCGCGCAGGCGGCCACATCTTCGGAGGTCACCGGCAAATCGTCGTTCCATTTGTACAGCGCCAGCTTTTCACAGGTCTGGCGGAAATCGCCCGGGTCCAGTTCGCGCGCCAGATTTGCCAGATCGGTCATCGCTTCGCGGTCGATGTTTTTCAACCCTGCGCCTTTTAGGTCGGCTTCGATCTCTTCGCGGGTGGGCGGGTCGTTGTAGATGCCAACAGCATAGGTCCTCGGGTGGTTCTCAAAAGCTTTGCGTACCTTAGAGCTGGCTTTGAGTTGCCCCGCTGTCACGATGATCTGCGCATCACCCGGTGCCCAGTCTTCTAACGCGGCAAGGATTGATGGCGCGGCGGTGTCGGTGGCGTCTTCGACAAAGGCCACACGCGGGCCGGGGAAAAAGCTGACCTCTTTTAGCGCGTCGCCCAAGCGCGCGGGATCTTTGCGCAGCTCGCCGCCGGGAATGCGGGTGAGGCGCATTTCCTCTTCGCCTTGCGGGCCGATGAGGGCTGCGATGACTTCTTGGCGTTTCAGCGCGACGCGCATCGCATCCGGTCCGTAGATCAACAGACCGGTACGGTCAGGATCAGGTTTGGAGAAGTAGCGGTTGGCGTCGCGGGCAGAAAGCTTCATAGCGGGTTTGTGGTGCCATAGGCTTGCAGTTGCACCACGATCTTATCGGCCAGAATGATCATCAAGCGCTCGTAGGCATCTGACTCTGCCGCCAATTCAGAGACGGTGGACCCTGAGGCCGAGTAGCCGACAAAGCCATCGACCTTGCCCGAGGTGACCACTTCGCGGGTGTCCATGTTGCGCAGTGCAAAGGTGGCTTCTCCAAGAATGTCAAACCGCGAGGTCACTTGGGCGACGGTTTTACCCACGCTTTTGCGGCTGGTTTTAACCGACATCGAGAGGCCGTATGTCTCGGCACCATTGCTGCGTCCAAGCCGGTCTTCCAGCTCGCGCACCAACAGATAGGTTTGATTGTTTGTTGGCTCATCTACCAGGACATTATTGAGCAACCCGCTGGCCCCGCCATCAGGTCCATAAACGGGCTCAAAGCCGCAGCCCGCCACAAGGGGGGCGGCGGCAGTCATGAGCAGAATTGAGCGGCGGTTATACAACGACATTCACAATCCGACCGGGGACAACGATGAGTTTCTTGGGCTGGGCCCCTTCCAGCCGGCTGGTCACAGCTTCATGCGCCAGAACAAGTTTTTCAACCTCTTCCTTGGGCATATCTTTGGGCACTGTGATCTCGCCACGACGTTTGCCGTTGATTTGGATCGGCATGGTCACGCTGGCCTCAACCAACATGGCCTCATCCGCCACCGGCCACGGCGCGTTGACCACCAGACCTTCACCGCCCAGCAGTTGCCAGATTTCTTCGGACAAATGCGGCGTCATTGGCGACATCAACTGTGCCAAGGTGCGCGCGGCTTGGCGTTTGGCATCGCTGCCAGCTTTGGATTTCGCCAGCGTGTTGGTGAAACCGTAAAGCTTGGCGATAGAGGCGTTAAAGCCAAAGCTCTCCACACCCATCGTCACGTCACGGATGGCCTTGTGCATTTCGCGCAGAAGCTCTTCGTCTGCGGCCTGAGCGCCTGTGTCGGAGCCTGCCACATCTGTGGCGATGCGGTAGACACGCGAGAGATGTTTGAACGCAGCTTCCGCACCGGAGGCGGTCCATTCCACATCGCGCTCGGGAGGGGAGTCCGAGAGCACAAACCACCGCGCGGTGTCTGCGCCAAAGCCGTCGATGATACTGACCGGATCCACCACATTGTTTTTGGATTTGGACATTTTGGCCGAGGGGATGATCTCGACCTCGGTGCCATCGGCCAAGAAGCCTTTGCCGTCGCGCAGCTCCACGTCCTCGGGGTAGTGATAGGTTGGCCGGCCATTGGCGTTTGGTGTCTGATAGATCGCGTGCGTCACCATGCCTTGGGTAAAGAGCGCATCAAACGGCTCTTTGGCAGACTCGGGCAAATGCCCACAGATGTGCATCGCCCGCGCAAAGAAGCGCGAATAGAGCAGGTGCAGGATCGCATGCTCAATGCCACCGATATATTGGTCGACATTCATCCAATAGGCGGCGTCCTCGGCCACGGTCGGCGTGTCGGCGCGCGGGGCGGTGAAGCGGGCGAAATACCACGAGCTATCGACAAAGGTGTCCATCGTGTCGGTTTCGCGTTTGGCGGCCGCGCCACAGGATGGGCAGGCGCAGTCGCGCCATGTCGGATGGCGGTCCAGCGGGTTGCCGGGCACCGAGAAATCGATCGCCTTGCCGTCTTCGTCATAAGGCAGCTCGATCGGCAGGTTCTCTTTCTTCTCGGGAACCACGCCGCAGGTGTCGCAATGCACCACAGGGATCGGACAGCCCCAATAGCGTTGGCGCGACAGGCCCCAGTCGCGCAGGCGGAATTTGGTCACGCCTGTGCCCCAACCTGCCTTTTCGGCAAAATCGACGGTCGCATTGATCGCTTCTTCGCCGGTGGCCACATCAAGGCCTGCAAAGTGGTCGACCCAGCGCACGCGCTCGGATTTGGTGGGTACCAAAGCCTCATTCGCGACGGGTGTGTCGTCATCCAGCATAAAGAAAGTGTTGGTGACGGGCAGGTCGTATTTGCGACAGAAGTCCAGATCGCGCTGATCATGGGCGGGACAGGCAAAGATGGCGCCGGTGCCGTAATCCATCAGGATGAAGTTGGCGATCCAGACCGGCAGCTCCCAGTCGGGATTGAGCGGGTGTTTGACGCGGATGCCAGTGTCATAACCCAGCTTGGGCGCGGTCTCGATGGCTTCTTCGGTGGTACCAACCTTGCGGCACTCGGCCAGAAATGCCGCCAGCTCGGGGTTGTCGGCTTCCATCTCTTTGGAAATCGGGTGGTCGGGTGAGATGCCCACAAAGGACGCGCCCATCAATGTGTCGGGGCGGGTGGTATAAACGGTGATCGGATCGGCACCATCGACACGCTCGAACCCGAACTCCAGACCGCGCGATTTGCCGATCCAGTTTTCCTGCATCAGGCGCACTTTGGCGGGCCAGTTGTCCAATGCGTCCAGAGCCTGCAACAACTCGTCCGAGTGATCCGAGATTTTAAAGAACCACTGGGTTAGCTCGCGCCGTTCCACCAAAGCGCCCGACCGCCAGCCGCGCCCACCTTCGACCTGTTCGTTAGCCAGAACGGTCATATCTACCGGATCCCAGTTCACCACCGCGTTTTTGCGATAGACCAGACCTTCGTTCAAAAAGTCGAGGAACAGCGCCTGCTGCTGGCCATAGTATTCGGTGTCACAGGTGGCGAACATGCGCGACCAGTCCAGCGACAGGCCCAGAGGTTTCATCTGATCGACCATTGTGTCGATATTGGCGTAGGTCCAATCTTTGGGGTGACCGCCGCTGGCCATCGCGGCGTTTTCGGCGGGCATGCCAAAGGCGTCAAAGCCCATCGGGTGCAGCACGTTATGTCCGGTGGCAATCTTGTAGCGCGCGATCACATCGCCCATCGTGTAGTTGCGCACGTGGCCCATGTGCAGCTTGCCCGACGGGTAGGGGAACATCTCAAGCACATAATACTTGGGTTTGCTCTCGTCGCGAACGGCCTTGAAGGTTTCGTTCTTGGACCAGGCTTCTTGCCACTTGGCTTCGATTTCGGCGGCGGTATAGCGCGACATATATATGGCACCTTTTCTTAACGCATCTGAGCCGCAAGGCGGCCTTGTTTGCAAGGGGTGATAGGCCGCTGAAGCGCGCTGGTCCAGTGCCTAGGAGTGGGAATTCCTATTGGCGGTGGCGATTTGTGGCGTTCGGTCGGATTTAAGTTGCCGGATTTGGCATTCTAGATACATCTTTAAGGGGAGTTGGTTTCATCCTCATGGAAGTGGATTCTTGAAAAACAAGGGGCGTTTCAAGGCCGCCATGGCAGTTGGTGGCGAGAGTTGGCTTGAGGCGAAGCGCTTGGGCGCATTTTGGCCGGAGTGGCGAGGGGTGAATCGCCCCAGGCGCAGAGAGTCGCGCATCCTTTGTCTTTGGTTGGCTAAATGGGACCGATAAATATTTAACTATTACATCATATTGGGCGGATAATTGCGCAGCGAGAAGTCTGTCTGGCGAAATGTCGCTGAGCGACTGTGCGCCGCACTCAAAAAGCGTGTCATTGGCGCACCATTCGGGTTCGGCCGCGAGGTGCGACGGTTGCCGTGAGGGGGGCGTGACGGCGAGGAAGGGGCAGCATCGGTCAAAATTGTTTGGCTGGATCGTACACAACTTAGGATGGTATTATGAAAAAAATTCTCATCGCGACGACCGCACTTGTTGCAACTGCTGGCATGGCTGCCGCTGACATTACCTTTGGTGGCTATGGTCGCTTTGGTGTGACTTATGCCGATGACGACGCTCTCGAAAACAAAACTTCACTCGAGCAGCGTTTCCGTCTGACAGCAACTGCAACAGCTGAAACTGACAGCGGCATCAAGGTTGAAGGCCGTATCCGTCTGCAGGCTGATGACAACGCTGGTGACAACACTGCGTCTGGCGAAGGTCCCGGTGCTGCTGGCTTTGCTGTATCTACAGGCGGCTTCCGTCTGGACGTTGGTCACGTGTCTGACGTTTTGGATTCCGGCGATGTGCTTGACTACTACGGCAACGGTGTTGGTCTGACCTACTTCCTTGAAGCACCTGAGAACTTTGCGGGATTTGACGCAAACGGCTTTGGCAACGACAGTGACATCCAGCAGAAAGTAAAAGTGCGCTACTCTGCGGGCGCTTTCACGGTAGCCGCTTCCTACGCACCAAAGGTTACAGTCGCTATCGGCACGCCTGACGAAGAAGTGCTGGGTGAATACTGGCAGATCGGTGCCGGTTATAGCTTTGATGCCGTCAACGTAGGCGCAGTCTATGGCGACAAAGACGGTCTCGGCGACTACTGGGTATTGGGTGCCGATGGCGCGGTTGGTGATTTCGGCTACTCCGCCATGGTCGGTGACAGCGACGGTCAAGAAGATGTGTCCTGGGGTCTGACGGGTGCCTATGCGGTGTCTTCGGCCACTACAATCACTGCAGTCGTCACCGGCGGCGGCGCAACTGATGCTGAAACAGCATACGGCGTTGGTTTCGCACACAGCTTGGGTGGCGGTGTGTCCTTGCGCGGCGGTGTTGGTAGCGACTCTGCAGAAGTTACCAAAGCGGACTTCGGTGTAGTGTTCAACTTCTAAGCTGAAGTACACATCCTAAAAAATTCGGGCGGGTCACTATGTGGCTCGCCCGTTTTTTATGGGGGCGGGGACAGTTCAAAATACACGTTTAAGATGTATGTATTTTGACACCCAAGGTGGGGAGTGGTTTGGGATGGCGGTGGCGTTTTTGGTCGTCGGATGTGAGGTGGCGAAACGCGGGGGCAATCGCTGTCTGCGGCATGAGCATGGATTCGCTTGGTGATGTTGATAAGCGAAAAGGCTCCTTGTGTGCGCGACAATTTGGCAGTGTTGCTGAGTAAATACGCCTTTAAAAGTCATTTAAAAACAGTAGTTAGTAGCGAAATTGCGCTGATTCGATAGACTTCTGAGCGGCGGTTCGCTGAGCGACCCCGTGCTTGTCCTTGAAACTGTGTCGATCAGGCACCATGCGGCGCCATCTGAGGTGTGTGCCGGTTGCGAGAGTAGGCCGAAAGCACGAAGAAAAGGCACCCCGGCAACGAACTCCCCGGTCGGGCAAAAAACAACTTGGAATAGAATTATGAAAAAGATCCTGATCGCGACTACCGCACTTGTAGCGACCGCCGGCATGGCAGCTGCAGAAATCTCCTTCGGTGGCTACGGCCGCTTTGGTGTTGTTTATGAAGACAATGACGCATACGGCGAAAAAACTTCACTTGATCAGCGTTTCCGTCTGACTATCACTGCGACTACCGAAACCGACAATGGCGTGAAACTGGAAGGCCGCTTCCGTCTGCAGACTGACGATGAAGAAGGTGAAAACTCTGCATCCGGCATGGGCCCAGGTGCCGCAGGCTTTGCGGTTTCCACAGGCGGTTTCCGTCTGGACGTAGGTCACGTATCTGACGTTCTGGATTCGGCTGACACCTTTGCTTACACCCACTTCAACATCGGTCTGACCGACTGGGCCAACCAGCGGTCGTCTTTTGTCGGCTTTGACAAAAACGGTTTTGACCAAAAATCCGGCGTCCAGCAGCGTGTGAAGGCGCGTTACACAGCTGGCGACTTTGTTGCTTCGGCTGCCTATACTCCTGAAGCTGGCGCTAGCGAATACTGGCAGATCGGTGCTGGCTACAACTTTGGTCCGGTTCACGCTGGTTTCACCTATGGTGACAATGAAGATAATGGCGATTACTGGGTCGTTGGTCTGAACGGCGCGGCTGGTGATCTGGCTTATGCTGTGATCGTTGGTGACAGCGAAGCTCAGGACGACGTTTCTTACGGTGGCTCGGTGAAGTATGCCGTAAGCTCTGCGACATCTCTGATGGCTGCTGTTTCAATCAGCGGTATCGACTCCACTGACGACACCTATGCAGTTGGCTTTGCGCACTCGCTGGGTGGTGGTGTGTCATTGCTGGGCGGCGTAGGCCAAAAAAGCAACGGCAACACCCGCGGTGACTTTGGTATCAAGTTCAGCTTCTAAGCTGATCTGAGTTCCTTTGAGCCTGAGCGGGTCGTGTTTTGGCCCGCTCTTTTCAATTCGGTAAGCTGTTTTGGGTCTGAATATTTGATTCTGACGCGCGGATTGCGGCGGTGGGATCGGGCCGCAGAAGGTCGAACATCAAACCTGTCATGAATTTTCCATTTCAAGCCTGAGGCTTTTGAAACTCCGGCGGTTTCCTCTGTTGGGCGGCAATTTGCGCTTTGCGGTGTGGCTTGGGCAGTCAATTGCCGAACTAATTGATATGTATATTAAAAATCGTGTCTCCGATGCATCACCCTTCTTGGTGGTGACGCGGAGCCCGTTGCGAGAAGGCGCTTCTGATCCGAAATCAGCGGCGTCACCAGCTTGAACTCTCCCCCGGAGCTGGATGACCGCAAAATTCAAGGAACTCAAAAATGAAAAAAATCCTCGTTGCAACGACAGCCCTCATCGCAACTGCTGGCATGGCTGCTGCAGACGTCTCTTTTGGCGGCTACGGCCGTTTTGGTGTGGTTCACTCCGATGGTGACAACAACATGCACCAGCGTTTCCGTCTGAACATCACTGCGAAGACTGAAACCACTGGCGGTCTGGCTGTTAGCGGTACAGTTCGTCTGCAAGCCGACAGCAAAGCTGACGACTCTGCATTTGGTCGCGACCTGAGCTCTGCTAAGTTCGGTCTGGCCTATGGCGGTTTCTCGATGGAAGTTGGCAACGCAGAAGACATGCTGTTCCAACAGAAAGCGTTCAAATACCAAGGTGCAAACATTGGTCTGACCGGCATCTCTAGCCGTCGTCACGCTTTCAATGACGGTTTTGATCGTAACGACATGGGTCAAGACGGTGACAACCAGCAGCGTATCAACGTTGTTTACACAAACTCGGGCTTCACAGGCGCGGCGACTCACACGCTTGAGACCGGTTCTAACGAGAACGCCTATACTCAGGTTGGTGTTGGCTACAACTTTGGCAACGGCACCGTTGGTTTGGGCTACGGCGACAGCGACATCAAAGGCGAATACTGGGTTGCCGCTCTGGACATGAGCTTTGGCGACTTTAACGTCGGTGGTATCGTTGGTGAAAGTGACGCACTGGACGACACTGTTTACGGTTTCAGCGCTGACTACCAAGTGGGTTCCGCAACCAAGCTGCTCGCGATCTACTCGGGTGGCGGCGACAAGGCGAATGACGACCACTATGGTGTAGGCTTCATCCACAACCTCGGCGGCGGTGTAACCCTGCGCGGTGCTGTGGCTCAGGTTTCTGACAGCAAAATCGATGGTGGCAACGGATTCACCAAAGCAGACTTTGGTATCCGCTTCGACTTCTAAGTCGCGCAGAGCCTTTTGAGATCTTCCGGGCGGGCCATTTTGGTCCGCCCTTTTTGATTGAAATATGGTATAATAGGCATGTGAGCCCTGACGTTGCGCAATTGTGGCGTGGTTGCATCATGCCGATGCGGAATTTGACCAAATGGTATGCTGCACTTGCATCATAGGTCGGTGGGGCAGATTATTATGACAGTTCGACCCGTATTTCAGGGTTTGGGATGAGTGATTAGAGTTTGGAACACATCATGAAAAATATTCTGTTTGCATCGACAGCATTGATCGCCACGGCTGGTGTCGCAGCGGCGGACATTTCTTTTAGCGGCTATGGCCGTTTTGGTCTGATCTACGATGAGGGCGCTGACAAGGAAACTAGCCTCGAGCAGCGTTTCCGTCTGACCGTCAACGCCAATACCGAGACAGATAATGGGGTCAAATTCGAAGGCTTCTTCCGTTTCCAGACTGATGACAGTGGTAACAAGGCGTCAGGATTTGGACCGGGTGCGGCTGGATTTTCGGTTTCAACAAGTGGCTTCCGGATGGACTTTGGTCACGTCTCGGATGTGGTTGATGCGGGTGATGTGCTGGACTTCTTCGGCTACAGCATCGGTCTGAGCGAGTTCTACGAGATGGACAATCCGTTCTCGGGTGTTGATGCCGAAGGTTTTGGTGCAGACAACGACGTTCAACAGCGTGTGTCAGCACATTATTCGACGGACTCGGGTGTGACTGTGGCTGCAACATATGCGCCGCAGACCAACGTATATGATGAGTACTGGCAAATTGGCGGCGCCTATGCCTTTGGTGACCATCAGGTTGGCGTTATCTACGGCGACAATCAGGGCAGCGGCGACTATTGGGTCTTGGGCGCAAACGGCGGCTTTGGTGAAGTCGGTTATGCGGCGGTTGTAGGGGACAGTGACGTTCAGGATGATGTTGCCTGGTCTCTGTCCGGTGAATACGCAGTGTCTACCGCCACGGCGATCCAAGGTATGGTCTCAGGCGGTGGCGTTGATTCCAATGACACAGCATATGGCATCGGCTTTCACCACGGTCTTGGCGGCGGCGTTCGCTTGATGGGTGGTGTTGCACAGGTTTCCTCAGGGGATACCGTTGCTGACTTGGGTGTGTGGTTCGACTTCTAGCACCTGTATCCTGAAAAAGAGATTCGGGGCGGTCTGGTTTCAGGCCGCCCTTTTTGTTTGGACGATCAGTCGCAGAGGGCAAAATGTCACCCTGTTTGAGCGTCAGCCATTTCAAGGTTTCCAAAAAATTGAGTGGGGAAATCCGCCTAAAAATAAGGGGTTCAGCGGAAAGCTGCGCGAGATATGCAGATTTAGGTGGTTTTGTGACGCACTTACATCACCCGATTCAGCAGCAGTCTTTGGAGGTAGGGTGGAAGTCTTGAATGGGGGCATTCAAGAGCCGAAATGTCGCACTGTACCGGCCGCTATTTGTCTGCAGCCGGAGATAGTGAAAAGGCTCAAGTACACTCATGAAAAAGATCCTCATTGCTTCCACAGCTCTGATCGCAACTGCCGGCGTTGCCGCAGCAGACGTAACTTTTGACGGCTACGGTCGTTTCGGTTTGACACATAACGATGGTGACACAAACCTGCACCAGCGTTTCCGTCTGAACATCACCGCAGCAACCGAAACAAACGGTGGTGTTGAAGTTTACGGTACAGTTCGTCTGCAAGCAGACAGCAACGACGATGACTCCGCATACGGTCGTCCTCTGTCAGCTGGCGTATTCGGCCTGACATATGGCGGTTTCAACGCTGAGTTCGGTAACGCGTCTGACGTTATCGATGCTGAAAACGTTGTAAACTTCTTCGGTTACGGCGCTGGTCTGACATACATCCTCGAAACTGATGCAGCATTCGGCCTGCACGACGCAAACGGTCTGTCTAACGACGAAGAAAGCCAGCAGCGTATCACTGCAACTTACTCGAACGCTGGCCTGACAGTTGCAGCAACTTTTGCTCCTGAAGCAGGTGCTGAAGAGTACTGGCAGGTTGGTGCTGGTTACCGCTTTGGTGACTACAACGTTGGCGCAGTCTACGGCGACAACGAATTCACAGGCGACTACTGGTTGGTTGGTTTTGACGGCGCTGCAGGCGACTTCGCATTCCAAGCTGTTGTAGGTGACCACGACCTGTACGACGATCTGGCATGGGGTGCTTCTGCTCAGTACACTCTCTCTTCTGCGACTTCGATCCAAGCACTGGTTGCTGGCGGCGGCACAGCTGACAACACAGCATACGGTGTTGGCTTCATCCACAGCCTGGGCGGCGGTGTATCGCTGCGCGGTGGTGTTGCGAACAACGCCGACGACAACACAGAAGCTGACTTCGGTGTACGTTTCGACTTCTAAGTTGAGCTGATACCATTTCAGAGAGGCGGGCTGTTTCAGCCCGCCTTTTCTTTTGTCCAATCGCATGCCTATGCGGGCGGCGAATCTGCGGTATAAACAGCCAAAGCAGATTTGCAGGCGGTATTGATGAAAGTCCTTTTTATACACCAGAATTTCCCCGGCCAGTTCAAGCATCTGGCTCCGGCACTTGTTGAGGCTGGGCATGAGGTCATGTCTCTGACGTTGCGGGTCAAGGAAAAGTCCCTGTGGAAAGGGGTGCGGCTGATCCCCTACACGGTGCAACGTAAGCCCGCGCAGGGGCTGCACCCTTGGCTGGTCGATTTTGAGAGTAAGTTGTTGCGCGCGGAATCCTGTTACGCCGCAGCCAGTAAGTTACGGCAACAGGGATATGTGCCGGATGTGATCGTGGCCCACCACGGTTGGGGTGAATCCATGTTTTTGCGGGATCTGTGGCCGACGGCGCGGATCGGGCTATATTGCGAGCTGTATTATTCCAAAGAAGACAATGATGTCGGCTTTGATCCCGAGTTCCCAAAGGGTGGCGGCGAGGCGGATATGATCCGCTTGCGACTGAAGAACCTGAACAACGTTCTGCATCAGCAGGTTTGTGACATGGGGATTAGTCCTACCGAATTTCAGGCCAATAGTTTTCCAGACGTGTTTCGCAAAAAGATCAGCGTGATTCATGATGGTATCGATACGGCTGTGGTGAAGCCCAATCCTGATGTGACTTTTGATCTGGGTGAGGGGCGCGTTCTTAGTCGGGATGATGAGGTCATAACCTTTGTGAACCGCAATCTTGAACCCTATCGCGGCTATCATGTGTTTATGCGTGCTTTGCCTGAGTTGCTAAAAGCGCGGCCCAATGCACAGGTGTTGATTGTTGGCGGGGACGAGGTCAGCTATGGCGCGCAGCCGCCCAAGGGGCAGACGTGGAAGCAGAAATATATTGATGAGGTGCGCGGGCGCATTCCGACAGCCAATTGGCAGCGGGTGCATTTTTTGGGGCGCATTCCCTATGATCGGTTTCTCAGCCTTTTGCAGATCAGCCGTGCGCATGTGTATCTGACCTATCCGTTTGTGCTGAGCTGGTCGTTGATTGAGGCGATGGCGGCGGGCGCGCCGATTGTGGCCAGTGACACGGCACCGTTGCGTGAAGTGATCACGCATAATGAGACCGGACGCTTGTTTGAGTTTTTTGATCAGGAAAAACTCGTTCAAGAGGTCTGTTCAGTGCTGGAGGACCCGGAATTGCGGCAACGCTTGGGACAGCAGGCGCGCGCGTTTGCGGTTGAGGGCTACGATCTACAGACCCGGTGTTTGCCGCGTCAGCTTGAGTGGATCCAGAAATTGCACGATATGGCGCCCGGCGAAATTGGCACATAAAAAAGGCCGCGCCCTAGGGGTGCGACCTTGGTTAACTTTATGCTCTGTCAGATCAGAACTTGTTGTCGGCGATCCGCAGTTGCCGCGCGCGGGTCATGATCGCGTCTTCGACCGCTTGCACAGTCCCGGCCGCCACTGCGCCGCCGCTGCGAGTCTGCATCGCGACGTTGAGCGAGCGCGCTTCTAGTGCGGGGTCGCGGATATAAACCGTGGCGCGATAGGCGCGGCTGCCACCTGGAGGTGTGCCGTATCCTGTTGAGATCACGCCGGAAAACGGATCAACGCTTTGCACTGGCAGAAAGTCGAGAACCTCAAGCGAGGCGGCCCAGAGGTATTTGTTGACCCGAACTGTGACGTCAGAGTCACTGCTGTCAAAGATGTCCCAGATTGTGTCTCGGTCTGACGAGATATTGTCGCCGCCATCTTCGATGCTGCGGCCGCCAATATCGTCAGAAGCAGTGGAGCTGCGATTATTGCCGCAGGCGGCAACCCCCATAATGGACAGTACCAAGAGGAGCGTTAAGGGACGGCGGATTAGATCCATGACAAAGCCTCAAGTCTTACGTTGTAACCGTCCTAGCCAAGCACGCCGCAATGGGCAAGGCTCTTAGTGAATATGCGTCAAGTTGGACCTTTGGCGGGAATTGGCCGTCCCGGGGTGCGCTCTCGGCGGCATAAGGCCGACTGTGGCATGTCTGCATCATCTTACGCTGCATTCCTCGGCGGCAATCCGCTAAGCTTGCAATGAGACCCCAAAAAGAGCGACAGACTACCACATACCCAGCCTGGGATTCTCCGGATTGGGCGCATGAATTGGAAATTCGAGGGAAAATCATGAAAAAGCTTCTCATTGCTTCAACAGCACTGGTCGCCACAACTGGAATGGCGGCAGCAGAGATCTCGTTCGGCGGTTACGGACGTTTTGGTATTCGTTATGACGAAGGCGCAAAGGCTGAAACTTCGCTGGAACAGCGTTTCCGTCTGACAGTGACCGGCGTTGCAGAGTCTGACAACGGCGTTAAGTTCGAAGGTCGTATCCGGTTTGAAACCAACGACACCGGCGACAAAGCTTCGGGCAAAGGCCCAGGTCCTGCTGGTTTCGCTGTAACTTCCGGCGGCTTCCGTCTGGACGTAGGTCACGTGTCTGACGCCCTGGATTCAGGCGACACACTGAACTACTACGGTTACGGTGTTGGTCTGACTGGCTTCCTGGAGCAGAACTCTGCTTTCTATGACGGCTCGTTCGTTGCAGGCGGTTTCGGTGCAGCTACAGATGGCGAAGAAAAAGTACAGAAAGTTAAACTGCGCTACTCTGCAGGCGACTTCACTGTCAACATGTCTTACGCACCACAGACAAACATCACTTCTGACGAAGTGTTCCAGATCGGTGCTGGCTATAACTTCGGCGACCACAGCGTTGGCCTCGTATACGGCGACAACCAAACTGCTGACTATGACTTCTGGGTCATCGGTGCAGACGGTTCGTTCGGCGACTTCTCCTACGCTGCAATCGTTGGTGAAGCCAACAGCGAAGGCACAAGCTACGGTCTGTCCGGCAACTACGCTATCTCTGCCGCGACTTCGATCTCAGCAATCTACTCTGGCGGTGGCGCATCTACTGATGACGCTTACGGCATCGGCGTAGCACACAGCCTCGGCGGTGGTGTTACTCTGAAAGGTGGTGTTGGTTCCGATACTTCGGGCAACACCCAAGCAGACGCTGGTGTGATCTTCAGCTTCTAAGCTGACCTGATCCACGATGAATTTGGGCGGGCTCTTTTGAGCTCGCCCTTTTCTTTTGGCATAAGGTGTGTTTGATCTGGCGCGTTAACCCCAAGAGGCCCCTATGTCGCTGCAAGAGATTATTTCCCGAGTACACAAAGCGGAAGCTACCGCCGGACGCGCTGAGGGGGCTGTACAGCTGATTGCTGTCAGCAAACGCCAGCCGGACGCGCGGGTCGCAGAAGTACTGGCGCAGGGCCATCGTGTGTTTGGCGAAAACCAGGTGCAGGAAGCGGCAGGCAAATGGCCAGCGTTTCGCGCGCAATATGACGGCGTCGAGGTGCATTTGTTGGGGCCGTTGCAGACCAATAAGGCGCGACAGGCGATGGAGCTGTTTGATGTGATCCATTCGCTGGATCGCCCCAAGCTGGCCAAGACTTTGGCGCGTTTGCGGGACGAGTTGGGGCAGTGTCCAAAACTGTTTATCCAGATCAACACTGGCGAAGAGCCGCAAAAAGCGGGTGTGTTGCCCCAAGACGCGGATACCTTCATTGCTGAATGCCGCGCCTTGGAGTTGCCGGTCATTGGGGTGATGTGCATCCCACCGGTTGACGAAGAGCCTGCATTGCATTTCGCGTTGCTGGCCAAAATCGCGGCGCGCAATGGGCTTGACGGGGTGAGCATGGGCATGAGCGGCGATTTTGAACGTGCGGTGGCGCAGGGCGCGACACATGTACGGGTTGGGTCGGCGATCTTTGGTGAGCGCGCGAGCTAGAAGGCCTTTCGATCCTCGCTAGATCTGCGGGTGGGGCACTTGATGGATGCCTCCGGCGGGGATATTTAAGGCAAGAGGAAGCCTGAGAAACCTGAGCGTCAGGGCACAATCAGGCGGGTGCCGGGGGATGCGAGGGCGGCGATTTGGTGCATGTCTTGGCGGGCGAAAGCGATGCAGCCTTCGGTCGGGAAGCCAGCGCGACGCCATTGGTGCAGGAAAATGGCTGAGCCTTTGTAGGGCGTTGCGTGGGGCCAGTTCCAGTCTGTTGTCAGGATCACATCATAGAGCGGGTCGGCACGACGCAGAGCCTCGTGGCTGGGCGCATAAGGAGCTGTGACCAACTTATTGTATTGTGAATCCTCAGGGGCATCGGACCAGAGGTCATCTTTGCCAATAGGCTGCGCCCAAGGGGCGGGCGCCGGCATGCGGTCTGCGCGATAGAACAGGCCTGTGATGAGATGAGTGCCGCGCGGGGTGGCGCCGTCGCCTTCGCGTTTGTGGGATGTGATGCCGCCGCGCCCGATGGAGCAGGGAAAGTAGTGCCCGCGAAAGCGCAGGCCGCGGGGCGTGAGGACCATGTCAAATGGTGACGAGGCGGTCACAGAAGGTGGCCGGATTTGCTGGCTTTGGTGGCCAGATAGGCGCTGTTAAAGGCGTTTTCACCCACTTTGAGCGGCACGCGCTCTGCGACAGCGATGCCGGTATTTTGCATCATCTCGATTTTGCGGGGATTGTTGGTCAGAAGGCGCACCGAGGAGAAGCCCATCTCCTGAAGGATTTTGGCGCCGATGCGGAAGTCCCGCTCATCATCTTCAAAACCGAGGCGGTGGTTGGCTTGTACAGTGTCAAAGCCTTGGTCCTGAAGCGAGTAGGCGCGCATTTTATTGGCGAGGCCAATGCCGCGCCCTTCTTGGTTGAGATACAGCAGCACGCCGCTGCCTTGATGGCCCATTTGGGTGAGGGCCGCGTGCAGTTGCGGGCCGCAGTCGCATTTCAGAGAGCCAAGTACATCGCCGGTAAAGCAGGCCGAGTGCAGACGTGCGAGCACGGGCTTGTCGCGCGCAGGGCGGCCGATTTCGATGGCGTAGTGTTCTTCGCCGCCGTCTTCGGGGCGAAAGATGTGCAGCCGTCCTGCCTCGGCGGCGGCCATCGGCAGGCGGGCGTGCACAACCGGGTGCAGCGGGCTGGTGGCGTTAAGGTGAGGGGTGGCAATCTCGGCAGGCAAGCTGGTCAGCCCATGATCCAAGACAAAACGCGCCGCGTTCTGCAGCGGCAATGTCAGGGCTGCGGGCAGAAGCTGGGCTGTTTTGGCGAGTTTGATGGCGGTGCGATGCAGATCCGCAGGGCCGTCGCGTTCGGTGGTCAATGGACCCTTCATCGGTGTGCGCAGATCGTCATCAGGGCTGGCGATGCTGTGCACCCATGCCAAATCGGCATCTTGAGGCAGGGTGACGCGGGCCAAATCGCCGTCATAGGCGCGTGCCTTGAGTGTTTCTGCGCGGCGCGCTGTGATGGCAAGAATAGGGTGGCCATCAAGTTGGCGTAGATCATGGAGGCGCGGCGCGCTGAGAGTTTCGGCGGCAAACACCAAAAGCGCCTGTGCATCGCCGGTCAGCACAATGGGCACCCCCATGCGCAAATCTGCGCGCGCGCGGGCGAGACGTTCAATGATGTCCGGGGCGAAAGTCATACTAAACCCGATTTTGGCGGTTGGTTGTCGGCTCTGATGTACCTCTGATGGCAGGAATATGAAACATTTACCAGCGCTGGAACACGAGGGCGTGAGGCGGTTGCAGCATTTCTTGTCGAAGCTGTGATGTGACGCCACATCAGTCACAACAGTCGAAGCAAGGAGGCCCACATGGCACAACTAAAAAAGATTCTCTTGGTGGATGACGATGAAGACCTACGTGAGGCTTTGTCCGAACAGTTGATCATGACCGAGGATTTTGACGTGTTTGAGGCGGGTAATGGCTCGGAGGCCATGGCGCGTGTCAAAGAGGGCCTTTTTGACATGATTATTCTGGATGTGGGTCTGCCCGATACAGATGGCCGCGAACTGTGTCGTCTGATGCGCAAGCAGGGCGTGAAAAGCCCGATCTTGATGCTGACTGGACATGACAGCGACGCGGATACAATTCTGGGTTTGGATTCTGGCGCAAATGACTACGTCACCAAGCCGTTCAAATTCCCAGTGCTGCTGGCACGTATTCGTGCGCAATTGCGCCAACACGAGCAGTCCGAGGATGCGGTGTTCCAGATGGGGCCTTATACCTTTAAGCCATCCATGAAGATGCTTTTGACCGAGGATGAGCGCAAAATCCGGCTGACCGAGAAAGAGACCAATATTCTCAAGTTCTTGTACCGCTCTACCGACGGAGTGGTGGCACGCGATGTGTTGTTGCATGAGGTTTGGGGCTATAATGCGGGGGTGACAACCCACACGCTGGAAACTCACATCTATCGCCTGCGCCAGAAGATTGAGCCAGATCCCTCTAATGCGCGCCTGTTGATCACCGAGAGCGGTGGCTATCGTTTGGTTGCGTGACGGGTTTGCTGCAGTCAGCGGGAAGTTGCCGGTGCCTGAGTGGCGCCGCACGCCAGAGTTTGTTATAAATAATTAAGGTTGGCGACAGTATGCTGGCCTGGAGTCTGGTTTGGCCAGACACGAGATACCGTGCATGCCCGGGTTATAGACATGTACCTCCCTGTTGGACTAGCCCGGGTCTTGTACCCGGGTTTTTTTTGGCATGGTCCAATTATTTGCCTGGCCCAATTTTAGGGGCCAGCCCCTCTTGGCCTGACGGCCAATTCACCCCGAGGTATTTAGCTGCACCAAAAAGCCTAAACTGGGTGCGCCTATGGGGATGGTATGTTGTGTGTTTGGTGGTTAGGTTTTGGCAACAGATTTTGTCCGCAGGAGGACCTTATGTCGTTCACACTTGCCACTTGGAATATCAACTCGGTGCGGCTGCGCGAGCCGATTGTCTTGAAGCTATTGCAGGAAGAGGCGCCCGATGTCCTGTGTCTGCAAGAGTGTAAGAGCCCGGTCGACAAAATTCCAACCGAAGGCTTTGCAGCACTTGGCTACACACACATGGTGGCGCGTGGGCAGAAGGGCTATAACGGAGTGGCGATCCTCTCCAAGATCCCGATGGTGGAAGCGGCGGCGGAGGATTTTGCCGATCTCGGCCATGCCCGTCATATTGCGGGCAAACTTGAGAACGGTGTGACGGTGCAGAACTTCTATGTGCCTGCGGGTGGAGATGTGCCGGATCGCGAGAAGAACGAGAAATTTGGTCAGAAGCTGGATTATCTGGCGGACATGCGGGATTGGTTCCGGCGTGAAAAACCTCAGAAATCAATCCTCGTCGGGGATTTGAATATCGCACCGCGCGAAGATGATGTGTGGGATCACAAGAAGCTCTTGAAGGTCGTGAGCCACACGCCAATTGAGGTGGAAAAGCTGGCAGAGACTCAGGAGGCGGGTGACTGGGTAGATGTGACCCGAGCTGACATTCCCGAGGGGCAGCTGTATAGCTGGTGGTCTTATCGGGCGCGCGATTGGGACGTCGCCGACAAAGGGCGGCGGTTGGATCACGTCTGGGCCACGCCGGACATTTCAAACGCGGCGCATTCCAGTCGGGTGATGCGCGCGGCGCGGGGCTGGGAAAAGCCAAGTGATCATGCGCCGGTGTTTGCAACGTTTGATATTTGAAGGTGACGCGGGGGGGCGGGCGCGGAATGCGCTTTGAAACCGGCGCGAAGATCGTCATATAGAAGCCAAGTTTGGTGAAGGAATACACAGATGCTTGAGTTGGGACAGGGCGCAGCAGCAGCCCCCGCCACAGATTTGATCAAGGACGTGAGCGAAGCCACATTTATGGCCGAGGTGGTGGATGCCTCGATGACGACGCCTGTGATTGTCGATTTCTGGGCACCGTGGTGTGGCCCATGTAAAACGCTGGGGCCTGCGCTGGAAGCAGCGGTCACGGCGGCCGGTGGGGCGGTCACGATGGCCAAGGTCAACGTGGATGAGAACCAAGGCATTGCTGGTCAACTACGGGTACAGTCGATCCCGACGGTCTATGCGTTCTGGCAGGGCCAGCCTGTGGATGGCTTTCAGGGGGCGCTACCAGCCAGTGAAATCGAGGCGTTTGTCGCCAAGGTTGTTGAGACTTCGGGCGGTGAGATGCCGGAGGGAGGTCTGGAGGAGGCGCTGGCCGCGGCAGAAGAAATGCTGGTAGAAGGTCACGCGATGGACGCGGGCGAGACGTTTGCCGCGATCCTTGAGCAGGATACCGACAATATCGCGGCCTTTGCCGGATTGGCGCGGGCCAATATTGCCATGGGCGCATTGGATCAGGCCGAGGCGGTGCTGAATGGCGCGCCGGCAGCTTTTGCTGACGCTCCAGAAGTGGAAGCAGCGCATGCACAGCTTGCGCTGGCGCGGCAGGCGGAAAACGCCGGGCCGGTTGCGGAGCTGCGTGCGCAGGTTGAAGCAGACCCTGACAACCATCAGGCACGTCTGGATCTGGCGCAGGCGTTGCATGCGGCGGATGAGGTCGAGGCGGCCGTGAATGAATTGTTGGAGTTGTTCCGGAGGGACCGCGAGTGGAATGACGGGGCGGCCAAGGCGCAACTGTTTACCGTTTTTGAAGCGCTCAAACCCAATGATCCTGTGGTGTTAAACGGGCGGCGCAAGCTCAGCTCGATGATCTTTGCCTGAATGCACGTTCTGCGCTAGGCTAAGCTATGATCAAGGCAGCTGACCTACCGGATGTATTGGCGGTGTTCCCTTTGTCGGGGGCGCTGCTGTTGCCACGCTCGCGCATGCCGCTGCAGCTCTTTGAGCCGCGGTATCTGGCGATGCTGGATGACGTTTTAAAAACCGATGGGCGGTTGATTGGCATGGTGCAGCCCAATGAGGTTCCGGGCCGTGAAGGGCCGGGATTGCAGCTGATTGGCTGTGTTGGGCGCGTGACGCAGTTTTCGGAAACTGAAGACAATCGGTATATGATCACCCTGACCGGCATCTCGCGGTTTCGGGTGCTGAGCGAGGTTGAGGGCTTTACGCCGTATCGACGCTGCAAGGTTAGCTGGGACGGGTTTGCGCGCGATCTTGGGGCTGCAGAGCATGACACAGATTTTGACCGCGGTGCGTTTATGTCGCTGTTGCAGCGATATTTTGAGACACTTGGGTTGAGCACAGATTGGGAAACGCTAAAAGACGCGGAAGATGAGCTGTTGCTCAACTCGCTGGCGATGCTTTTGGATTTCAGTGCCGAGGACAAACAGGCGCTGCTTGAGGCCCCATCGCTGGCAACCCGGCGCGAAACGCTGGTGACTTTGATAGAATTCGCGCTGCGCGGCGGCGCTGGAGAGGACTTGATGCAATGAGCAATGCCCCCGTGATAGATCGCCGGATGCTAGAGGCGCTGGTGTGCCCGCTGACACGGACAACGCTGGAATATGATGCCGATAAGCAGGAATTGGTGTCCAAATCCGCCAATCTGGCCTTTCCGATCCGCAATGGCATTCCGGTGCTGTTAGAGGATGAGGCACGCGTATTGGCGTGAGCTTAGCGGCTCTAGAAGGCAGGCGATGACTTGAAGGCGTGCTGAGGCGCCTTTGAAACTAAGCGCGTCTGCAAGGCGCGCGCGGAACACTTGCACCGTTTGAGCGAGGGCACCGCCGTACTATGGGTCTGATGCGGTCAGGCGCTCAGCGGCTGTTCACCTTTCGATGATCGCGCACCAACCCATCCGCAACACGTAAGATCGCATCGCCTTCATCACCGAAATGATCGGCGCTGTTAGAGCCTGTTGAAAAGGCCCAAACCCCTGCTTCGATTTTGATCCTTAGATCCCGCGACAGCAGAACATCCTGTGACAGGCTGGCAAAGACAGAATATTCGTAATCACAGGTCCCGTCCGGATCGGTAAACGAAAAGAACACCGCCAATTTCGGATGTCCGGGAACGGCAGACAATTCTTCTTCGGTGACAACTTTGATGCCGCCACGCTCTAGAATCCGGACAAATTCATGATGGGTTTTCTCGCCAAAGTTCTCTTCAAATCCCGGAGGGCTCTTGAGGTTGCGAATGTCGACAAACACGGTGTCGATGCCGCGAAGAGCCTCGATCTTGATCGACCGCGGCAGCGCTTCGGGTTGAAACCCAAGCGAGAGCTCCGCGAAATTGCTATTGCAGATACGCGGAGCATCAGGATGTTCGGCAGGAAAGGTCGCGCCGGATTTGTGTCCGGAGGTGGCGCCAAACATGCGATAGATTATCTCATTGTCCGGCATATCAAGCGGGCGGCTGGCATAGGTGCGCTTTTCCAGACATCCCGCGCCGCTCGGACAGTTTTGTCCGATGTGGCTGATCCTTTCCCACAGAACCCAGAACTTGTCGTTTGCGTGTGCGGTTGTCGTACCTGTCAAGCTCCACACAGACACGCCCAAAATCGTCAAAATACGCTTCATGATCTCTCCTTACTTCTGGTTTCGCTTGGGCTGGGGCAGGCGCGAACCCGATTTTCGCCCCAAAAGAGTGCCTTGCCAGTGTGGGGTTTTGGGCAATGGACCAAGGCCGATGCTCCAGGCAAAGGCGGGCATTCGCGAAACGGCCACCACAAACATCGCTGTGAGGGGGACAACCGTCGCCAGCTCAATGAGGACTTGTGTCATCGGTGCCAGAGCGCGGCCCGCCAACAGAATTTCGACCAAATCGAGAAAGATCGGATGGCACAGGTAAATCCCGAATGAATACGGCGCCATGTCAGAGATTTTCTGGGGCCAGTTTGACTGCCACAAGCTGGCGCAAATTATCAGAAGTAGCAGAGGCATCAGGAAATCCGCCCAGTAGCCCGGGGAATAGGTGAAATTCCAAGCACCTGTCACAATCACGGTTTCAATCGATATCAGTTTGAAAATGAACAACAGTCCCGCCACAAGCAGGAGCGGGGGGAGCCAGATGTCACGTGCGTCATCACGATGGCGCTGCCAAAGTCCCAAAACCGCGCCTGCCGCCAGCCCATAGCCACAATAACTTAGGACTTTGACGGCGCGCACCAAATAGGCAAGCGCCTCGGTCCCCCAGAAATTAGCATAAATGTAGGCGTCCAGATGTTGTTTCATCAAAAGACAAATCAGCACGACGCCACCAAAAACCGGTGCGCGTTTGGCGCATAAAAACATCGGGTAAAACAGGACCAGCGCGAACAAGGTGGGAATGAAATGCATGTGGTATTTGACCTGCCCCAGCAGGAGAAAAGCGATCCAGTCAGACAGAGAGGTCAAACGCGCCAATTCTGCCTGAAGATAGCCAAGCGCATTTGCCTTTATCAGACCGTAGAAGGCATAGAACACCGTCCAGAACAGAAACGGGATGAGCAGTCGGCGACTTTGCTCACCGATGACGGATGCATAGGGGCGCGGCTTGCGATCCAGAGACATAAGCAGCAGGAAAATGGAGATCATCAAGAACAGCTCTGTGCGCGCTGTGTACAAGACCGCCCGCAGCAGCATCGGTGCGATACGCTGGGTAGCATCATAGTCGGGAAAAGGCTGCCCGTATGCATCTGCGGTTGCATGCAATCCAACCATGGAAAGCCCGGCAAACAGACGCAGCGCATCAATCCACACATGCCTCTCAGTCGGAAGATCGGCAGTCGCCATCGCAAAATACCCTGTTTTACTTGTCAAAACACGGTTTGCAGCCTGCCCTCATTAGCAAAAAAAAACGTTAAGCTGCTGGCTGTTTTTACGAAAGCTAACAACGCAAAGCGTGTGCTTGCCCCTCTCAAATCGGCGCATGTTCTCTTCCGATAGATGGCATATTGCTGTGTCTGGGATAGAGCAGGGGCGACATCCGCATCCTAAGTTTTGGGTCAATGCACGGGCGGCCAGCATGGTTGTACACCTTGGTCAGATATGGACGCCCCCCGATAGATCAACGCCGCCGTCAAAGGAATGCAAAATAATGTCCGCTGGAACATGGTTCTCAATTGAGAAACCCTATGCCAAACACACTTTAATTCTTGTTGGATGACAAACGAACCATCCCGTTGCGATGCCTGTCATCTGCTTATCTGCAATGGAAGTATTTTGAGGCGCATCGGCACGTTTGAATTTAGACACATGACCGGTGCCAGCAGATCGCAAAGGCGTGGTAATAGCACTCTGCGGTTGACCTTTGTTCCGAGGTAGTAGCGCTGGTGAAAAGACATTAGACACATTCTGTTTGCCTTATGTGTTTTGACTCAAATCAACGTAAATTTTAGGTAAACATGAAACAATACATGGGTATCCACAAAGGAGTTAGCCATGCCTGTTTCGTTTTCCTTTTCAGCCCATATTCTGACGCAACGCCCCAATTCAGATTGGAGTGTCGTCGCGCAAACATATGATTTCGATACTGTTTCAATTCTGGTTCCGGATGACGAGCAGAGCTTTACCATCACCGAATATGGCGGGTTGGATGGAACCGAGTTGGATGACCATGAAATGTTCTATGGGGCAGATTCCGTATTTCTCAGCAACGAGCAGGCCATGGGGATAAGTGAGGTCACCCATAGCGGTGGTCTGGTCTCCACTATACTGAACATTTCCGTTCACGTTCGGGATTCCAGCGGCAACTTGATCGGGTTCGACGACGTCTACATCGTCATGGACGGTGCCCCTTTACCCAGTTTTGCGTCACCTGAAGCGTTTGATTTGTTTTTACAAAATGCCACCGGGTGGTGGACTCCGCCAACATCCGGACCGTTTTCTCCATTCTCGGTTGTTGCATGGGCTGATTTTGACACACCGACCGATATTGTCGGCACATCCGGTGGCGACAACTTGGTTGGAACAGAGCAGCCAGACACGATGCTCGGTCTCGCCGGCAATGACACTCTAACCGCTGGCCAAGGCGACGACTCTCTCCTTGGCGGCGACGGGTTTGACTCGTTGTATGGCGGCGCGGGCAATGACACGCTGAATGGCGGAAATGGTCGTGATAAGGCGGCGATGGGGGCGGGAAATGACCTCTATCAGGATAACGCTCAGGGCGGCACCAATGGTCAGGACACGGTGAATGGCAACCAAGGCAATGACACCATCGAAGGCGGAGGGGGCAATGATGTCTTCTACGGCGATCTGGGCAATGACGTGATCCGCGGACGGCTGGGCGATGACAAGCTGTTTGGTGGTGACGGGTCCGACACGCTGGATGGCGGCGATGGCAATGACAGCATCACCGGCGGCAACGGTCGCGATAAGGTGCTGCTTGGCAACGGCAACGATGTGTTCTTTGACAACGGTCAGACCGGTGCCAATGCCTCCGATACAGTCAACGGCAACCAAGGCAATGACACCATCGAAGGCGGAGGGGGCAATGATGTCTTCTACGGCGATCTGGGCAATGACGTGATCCGCGGACGGCTGGGCGATGACAAGCTGTTTGGTGGTGACGGGTTCGACACGCTGGATGGCGGCGATGGCAATGATAGCATCACCGGCGGCAACGGGCGCGACAAGGTGTTGCTTGGCAACGGCAACGATGTGTTCTTTGACAACGCCCAAGGTGGGGTGAATGGCCAAGACACGGTCAATGGCGGCAACGGCAATGACGTGATCAATGGTGGTGGGGGCAATGACGTGCTCTTTGGCAACACCCACAATGATGTGCTGTTTGGCGGGACCGGCGATGACCGTCTCTATGGCGGTGCCAATTTCGACAAGCTCTATGGCGGGGCTGGTTCGGACGAACTCTGGGGGGGCAACGGGCTAGACCAATTGTGGGGCGGTGCCGACAACGACACATTCTTCTTTGCCAACGGCTTTGGTCAGGACACGGTGTTTGGTTTTGACGCCGATAATGGCGAGGATATCAGCCTTGCTGGTGTGAGCGCGATCACAGATTTCACCGATCTGGTGGCCAATCATCTCGCCAATATCGGCGGCACCGCACAAATCGTCGACGGGGCCAATACCATTCTCCTGAACGGTGTGAACTTTGCAGATGTTGGTGATGGGCAACTCTTCTCCGCGGATGACTTCTTGTTTTAAAGCGGACGCGAGGCTGTCTGATGCCAACGCCTTCATTGCAAGCTTCAACGGAAAGTTCCGAGAAGAATGCCTCAAAACAAATTGACCCATGAGCCTTGACGATGCCCGGTCAAAAATTGAGGCGTGGCGAAGAGGCGTCAACGAAGTGCGCCCGCATAGCGCTATCGGGAATAATCTGCCAGTCACGCGGGTGAATGGCTCAGGGATGCTGCAAGCGCGCCGAGCCTCACCCCCGAAACATCTCCAGCCGCGTGTCCGAACAAGGGGAGCGGCTCAGTTTCTTCTGTTTGTCTCTCTGAGAGCGGACGACTGCCGTGGGAGAGGATCGGCCAAATGATCACAGGGGGCCTCTCTTTTGGATGCGGGCACCCAAGCCATCCTGTCGCGCGGCCTTTTGGGACCTTATGGAGCGCCCTGCGAAATTGCGTCGGTTGTTTCTTTCCTCGCAAGCGATGACACGTCATACATTACGGGTGAAACAAATAAACCGGACGGTGGCCGCCGCGTGCTGGTCGACATTGTTGCGGTGAAAGAGGTCTAAAACGTGCGTATTGATCTAAATTCGGACCTTGGCGAAGGCTTTGGGCCATGGCCCATGGGGAACGATGCGGCGATGCTGGCGCTGGTGAACAGCGCGAACATCGCTTGTGGTGGCCATGCCAGTGATCCCGAAACCATGTTTCAAACCCTAAAGCTGGCGGCAAAAAATAACGTGATCGTTGGCGCCCATCCCGGGTACAACGACCGCGAAGGGTTTGGACGACGCGTGATCCCGATGGCCCCGGACGAGATTGGCCGTATGGTTGCCGCACAAGTCGGGGCTTTAGTCGCGGTTTCAGCTTTGGTTCCGGTTTCGGTGCGCTATGTCAAACCGCATGGCGCTTTGGCAAATCTGGCGGCGCGGGACATGGATGTGGCGCGTGCAATCGCCCAGGTTGTTCATCAGATCGATGCCCAGCTTGCGATCTTGGCCATTTCCGGAACCTGTCTGGAACAAGCTGCGCGTGAGATCGGTTTATCAGTCTATTCCGAGATTTTTGCGGACAGGGGGTATCTGAGTTCGGGTCAGCTTGTCCCGCGTGGCACAGACGGGGCAATGATCCATGATGTCAATGAGGCCGCCGAGCGTTTGATTGAATTTTTGAAAACCGGCCTGATGCCGGTGATCGATGGCGATCCGATTGCTCTGGAGGCGCATTCAATCTGCGTGCACGGCGACAGTTCGGGGGCGGTGGCAATGGCAACAGAAATCCAAAACCGGCTGACCGCAGAGGGTGTCACGCTTTCCGGCTTTCTGGCCCCCTAGAAATGCAGACACTGTCCTTTAAACCTATCGCGGATCATGCGCTGTTGGTGCGTCTTGGAGATGAGATCTCTGACGATCTGAACCAACAAGTTCAACAGCTGGATCGCGCGATTGCCCAAGCTTCTCCCAAAGGGTTGCGCGAAACGATACCGGCCTTTGTTAATCTGCTGGTCGATTTTGATCCGTTGGTGACAGACCACGACGAAATGGCGACAACAATCCGTGCGCTGGTTGGGAAAGGCGAGGCCGCCACGGCGGACAGCACTTTGCGCGAAGTTTTGGTTTGTTACGACGACGATCTGGCGCCGGACCTTGAGGCTGTCGTACAGGCGACAGGTCTGAGCCGCGAGGCTGTTATTGCCACCCATCTCGCCAGCACTTTCAAAGTGGGCATGTATGGGTTCGCACCGGGCTATGCTTATCTTTCTGGAGTGCCCGAAGCCTTGCAGCTGCCGCGCAAACCCGCTGCGGTCCGTGACATCCCAGCAGGCAGTGTGTTGATCGCGGGTCCGCAATGTCTGGTGACCACGCTGACCATGCCAACCGGATGGTCCATCATCGGACGCTCGCCCACTGAAATCCTGCGCAGCGATCCCGACCGGCCGTTTTTGTTCGACGTCGGAGATGAGGTGAAATTCAAACAGATCACCCGCTCTGAATTTGAGGAATTGAGCACGGGGCGGACGGGATGAGCCAAGCCACTTTACGCGTTAGCTTTGCTGGTCCCTTGGTGACCTTTCAGGACGCCGGTCGCGTTGGCCATATGCGTTTTGGTGTGGCGGCGTCGGGTCCAATGGATCGCCTGTCCCATGCGGCCGCCAATGTGGCGCTCGGCAACCCCGCCCAAGCAACTGCCGTTGAAATTTCCATGGGCGGTCTCATACTGGAATGTCTGTCAGGGGCGCTATCACTGGCTGTGGCAGGCGGAGACTTCTCCATCGACCGTGCCGGAGACAGGCTGAGCAGTTGGACTACCTTCGCTCTTGAACAAGGTGAAAAGCTTACCATTCGACCCGGTAAATCGGGCAGTTGGGCCTATCTGGCTTTTGCTGGAAATGTGCAGACGCCTAAATGGC
This sequence comes from Rhodobacteraceae bacterium Alg231-30, assembly GCA_900143615.1. Taxonomy (GTDB): domain Bacteria; phylum Pseudomonadota; class Alphaproteobacteria; order Rhodobacterales; family Rhodobacteraceae; genus Shimia. The sequence continues at coordinate 577,856 of FREU01000002.1, read as the reverse complement.
TTGGGCATAGTGCGACCCACTCGACATCCGGTTTTGGCGGTGGCCAATTACACGCGGGTCAATTGTTGCAAGTCAGTGATACGCAGCTACGTGAAGAGCGGCACGGTGACATTCTGCGTCCCGATTTTGTGGAGGCAGGATCACACTGCCGCGTCGTTCTGGGTCCGCAGGACAAGTACTTCTCAAGTGCCGCGCTGGCCGCATTTCACACGCAAGAGTTCGCCTTGACGGATGCTTATGATCGCATGGGCGTTCGCCTGTCTGGGCCAAAACTTGATCTTTCAGGTGCTCTTTCCATCCCGTCTGAGCCAATTGTGCGCGGTTCCGTCCAAGTCGCGGGGGATGGAGTTGCCACCGTTCTTCTGGCGGATCATCAAACCACCGGCGGCTATCCCAAGATTGCAACGGTGCTGGCCGATGATCTGGACAGGCTGTGTCAGATGCGCGCGCGGGATCCGTTGCATTTCTCAGCAGTGTCACCCGCCGACGCCATTAAGTTCGCGCGCGATAGTGCCGAAAAACGCGACATCTATCTGGCAGAGATTGCGTTTCCAAAGGGCACTTTAGAGCAACGTTTGATGCGGGAAAATCTGATCAGCGGCGTCGTTGCGATTGACGCTTAGCCAAGCCGTCATGTTGCACCGGAGATCAAAGGCACATGCGTTTCAAAAGGAATGCTATCAGCGCTCTTTCTTCTCAGGTTTTTGAATGACGAGATCCTGTGGGAGCGTCCAATTCACACCTATCGGATTTGATATTCCCCGTCGTCGCGGACCTCGTAACGCAGGCCTTCATGGCGGCGATGCCGGGGCAAAGAGCGCAATATTTCTATTTTGAGCTGAGAAAGCGCTTGAAAGATCGCGATCAATCAGACCTCTCGCCAGTTTCAAACAGATCGTCAAAAACAAGATCCAAATTGAACTTCATGCGCCAGTCTGGGTAGTGGGTTTTGAATTTTCGAAGGTCTGAAATCCACCAGATATGATCTCCGCTGCGCATTTCGTCGTCAACATTGATGCGCATTTGCCGTCCGGTTCTGGCTTCGCATTGTGCGATCGCTTCTAGCATTGAGACATTGATCTCTCTGCCGCCGCCCATGTTGTAAACCTCGCCAATACGGGGAGCTTCAATGAAGGCGGCGAATGCGGCCACAAGGTCTGAGCCGTGAATGTTGTCGCGCACTTGTTTGCCCTTGTGTCCAATCACCGTATAGGGCCGGTCATTTTGGGCGCAGTTTACGAGGTAGGACAGAAAACCGTGCAGCTTAACACCAGAGTGGTCGGAGCCGGTGATGCACCCACATCTAAAGCAGGCTGTCGGCAAGTCGAAATACCGGCCATATTCCTGAACCATCAAATCCGCGGAAGCCTTTGAGACGCCAAAGACGGAGTGTTTGGTTGCATCGATAGACGCAGATTCGGGAACACCATGCGAAAACCAAGAGTGCTGTTCTGAGATTTCCCAGCGTGTTGCGCGCTCGTCATATTGCTGGTCGTTTACGTGATCTCCGTAAACTTTGTTGGTCGAAGTAAAGACAAAGGGGGTTGTCGGGCAGTAGGTGCGCGCCAGTTCGAGCAGGCGCAGAGTTGCCACGGCGTTGATTTCGAAATCCAGTGCCGGAGCGCTGGCAGCCCAATCATGGGAAGGTTGGGCTGCGGTATGAATGATGCCGGAGATCGCGGTGTTGTGCCGTTTGAGTATGCTTTCGATTTGGGCGTAGTCTCGAATGTCGCAATCGACATGCGTAAAGTTCGGGAACTGTTGAGACAACGCGTGCGCCATATGAGCGGTACTGGCACTGTCGCCAAAAAAGGCGGCCCGCTGGTCGTTATCGATGCCGATGACATCAGCACCCAACTGGCAATAGTATTTGACGGTTTCGGAGCCGACGAGGCCGCTCGATCCGGTGACGATAATAAGTGACATGGAGTCTCCGTCTTATCTGGTGTTTAGCAGGTCAAGAAACTGTTGGTTCTGATCAATAATCTGTTCGCGCTGAGATTGGGCTTTTTGGGTGAGACGGTCGATTTGGTCGACAGCATCAATGACTGCAGCGGTGATTGCTTCGGCCGTAAACTCGGAAAATCCAACGGCGCTCCCAAGGGTTATGACTTTCTGGGCAAAGCTGACCTCATTGGGCACAATCTGTGGCAGGCCAAGGGCTTCTACCTCATCGCAGATAGAGGATCCGCGCAGCGCGTAAATCTGAGGGTCGTAAGGCAGTAGGATGAGATCACATTCAGAAAGAAACGTCTGAAACGCGAGCGGCTGCATACTTCCTGTTTGCACTGAAACGCGATCGCCCAGTGCTTTAAGGGCTGCAATGCGGGGGAGATCATCGCGCGTAGAGTCAATTGCAAGACGCAAATCAAAGCGCACATGTGGATGGTGTGACAACACCTGTTCCACAATCTCTGGCAGATGCTCAAACCCCTTACCGTCTCGTACATCCCCCCCGTAGCCAATGACGGGTGCGCTTTGGGTGCGAGTGCCGCTGGCCTTTGCCAAATGGTGCACCATGGAGGGCAGGCGTATCACGGAAATCGGGAGTTTACACAACGGCTGCCAGCGGTCTTTCAACCCCGGCGTTTCTACGATCGGACACACGCGGGCCCCGGTTCTCGCAGCCCTTTCTAAAGCCTCAAACCCTTCTCGGCTCCACGTCTCCACCAAAGCCTCTTCTGAAGGCTTTTGGGTGAGGAATTCGGGGCCAAATACCAGCCAGAAAAATACCTGAAGGTTTTGCCTGTTGGGATGATTTGACACCCAAGCGGCAATTCCGGGCAATTCCATGAACGTCACGGTTGGAAAAACAATGATGGTTTCGCAAGCATCGGTCAGAAAATGTGAAAGTTCGACCTGAAACTTGCGCGCAAGTGGCGCTTGAAGAGCCGGGGCGGCTAGGGCCTCGCTGACACCGTCGTAGGTGCGGTTTAAAAACGCGGGTGTGCAATTGGGCACACCACACTTTTCCGCCGAGAACGCTTGGTGAGACATTACACGAGGTGTGATGCCGGCATCCGAGAATGTTTTGATCAATGCTTGCGTGACATTGAGGTGGTGCCCGGCGGCATCCATTAAAGAATGGTCGATGATCAACGCATTGGGGGTGCCGGTCTTTCGAGACAGATTTTGTAGAAAAAAGTGACGTAGTTTCACAGGTCGCCAATCGGGCTATCAAAAGGGGTCAAAGGCTTCATGGTCGTCAAGTTTCCAAAGGGCAAAATCGATTGGGATTTAGTAGCGACCGTGTCCTTTTCCCTTGCCTTTGTGATGCCCTTTGCCTTTCCCCTTGTGGTGTCCTTTGCCTTTGCGCTGGCTTTTACCCTTGGAATATCCCTTGCCCCTGTTGTTTCGGGCGCCTTTAGCTTTTTTCTGTCCGTGTTTGGCCAGCAGGGACTCGCCGGGTTCAAAACTGGGGTTGCGGACCTGTATCAGGATCAGCTCGTTGACGAGCGCATCGATCTCCCCAGCGAATTTTGAGTCAGGAAATGTGTTTGTGAACACTTCCGCAGCTGCGAGTGTTCGCTGATCCAAGGTTGCCTGATACAGTTCATCTTCCAGCGGGATGCGCGCGGCAGCTTGCGTTGCGCTCGCTCCCACAACACCGGCGATAAGAGCCTTAATGAACTTTTGCATCTCTTTTCCTTGGGTCAAATACGTCGGGTCAAAATATTGCTAAAGTTGTTAAAAATTAGCAGTTTTTCAGCTTACGGTCAAGAAAACCGCAGTTTCAGAGAATTGCTTCATCATTGGGAGCGCGCTGTGTTGAAATGCGCACCAGTTCGGCATCTCCAAAAGCGGTTTCGCTCCACCATCCAGAAATTGCGATATGCTGTGCCGTGTCAACGTCGAGGCGATAAGTGGCTTCGTCGCACAAAGGACAGCAAACAACGCGTCCGTTGAGCGTCACCCAGAGTTCATTTGGGACCTGATCATACCGGCTGCGCCGTGGTTTTTCAAAACGCATGAGCAGGGATTTGGGCATGTCGTCTTCAAGAATAATGACTAAATCCTCAGGGGTTTGCGAATTCGCAACGATACCTGCAGACCCTTGCAGCCATCCTTTGCCAAGCGTGGACCCTGCGATCGAGTTTGGACCGAAGGTGATTGAGTTGTCTGGCGGCATATGCACCACGTTCGCCTTTGACTGCGCAAGGGTGATGTTGCGAACGGAAATCTGGCCGGATTGGTCAACTGAGGCAAGCAACGACAGTGCGACCTCTGGCAAGGTTTCTGCGAAAAGTTCAAATCCAATGGGGATGGAGATTTTTCCCTGAAACTTGGAGGGGAGTACAATCTGATCCGATATATTCCGCGTCGTCTCGAGATCCGCGAAATCTGTGACAACTTTGATCGCGCATGGCGCGTCGCTGGTGTTTTGAACATCAAAGACCAGTCGCTCGTGGTCCGATGTTTTGAAAGGCAAAGACATTCCAAAATAAGTCGGCGTCCGCGAAAGAGTCACGGGCCCGGTTTCGTCTATCTGGTTCGCCAGATGGCGGACTGGGGAAAGCAATGTTCTCGCAGATAAGGTTTCGCCAAGGTGCAACGGTTTGTAGAAATGGCTGGCAGGCGGGACCTGAAACTTGCAACTGCGCAAATATCCACCGGTCAGGCAGGTATCGAAACTTGACCATTCGTCGGCCTGGGGAAGTCCGAGGGCTTCGAAAACCAAGTAGAATTCCAGAACACCATTGATCACCCAGCTACAGGGGATGTCGGCCAGCCAAGCGTCATCGATGTGTTTGACTTCGGCGATGCGCCCGTCGCAATTTACAATCCTGACATCGCCATAGACTGTTTCCGCCGTAAGGGTCATCGAAAAGCGAAAAACCCCGGACATGCGATTGACCGCGGCACGGAAGCGACAGGCCTGACTGAGGCTATAGGACCATTCATCAGATATTTCATTCCACACTTTGAAGCCGCCTTGAAAGTGAGTGGCAAGCGCGTCTGGGGTCAGCTCGCGTTCCATTTCCAAAAAGGGCGGCGGCGTGGGCGTATTCTGAGGGTTGAGAGCATCTGCCTCAGGCGGCACATGAAATGCCGAAAGGTGCAGCGGGTCGACCTGCGTGCGAAACAGGTTTTGCGCGGCAACTTGCCAAAAACTAGGGCGCTGTGATCGCAAGAGCCGATCCGAGGCCTCGCTGATTTCGTCATAATGGGTCTCAAGCAGCTCCGCATCTTCCTTGAGTTTTTCTCCGAAAGCGAGCCAGTGATTCAGGACCGCGGCGTATCGTTCCGGATCGGAGACACGCATAAGGCAATCACACCCGGCGACAAAGAAATGCCGGTAATGGGTGCTATTCTTTATGAAATACGGATCCTCATAAATATGCGTGTCCAGTGATGAGAGAGTATTGGAAAAATACAGGTTATCGCCGTGAAACCGATACTGGTTGATCACCTGATTGCTGCCTTGGTAATCTGTGTAAAGTGCGGCCAGACAAAGCGCGATGTGATCTGCGCAAATTCTCCAGTTCCCTTCCGGCAAGGGAAAGGTCTTGGACAATAGCTCTCGGGAAAACACGTTGCCGGACATCGGTCGCAGCCAAGCTGCGCCTTTCCCAAAATAGGTGCTCCAAAAACTGCGTTCGGGTGGGACTCTGCTGGAGGGATAATAGGAGACGACACCCAGATCTTCGTCCAGAACCTCAATCGCATACCACATCAAATGTTGGCCGGGCATGGTGTCGCGAATGACCTTCACCGCGTCTTTGAGCAATAAATCATCGGCATCAAGAAAATGGACATAGCGTCCGCGCGCCTGTTTGAATCCGGCATTGAGTGCAGAGGCCTGACCCCCATTCTCCTTTTGCACAACTTGAACATTCTCATAGCTGCGAATGATATCCAGCGAGCCGTCCGTGGAGCCATCATCAACCACGATAATCTCGCAATCAGCGTCTGAGGCCGCAAGCGCACTTTCGATCGCCTCGCCGACAAAGCGCTCGTAGTTGTAGCAATTGATGATGATTGAAAGGAAGATCCCGTCTTGAGTTACATCATCCATCGAACCCCTCGCTTGTCTCCAGCCTTAAGACGCTTCTGAAATATTGGATGGTGGTTTCGAGCCCTTCTTCCAGGTTCGTATGCGGCGTCCATCCAAGTTGGGTTTTTGCTTCTCGGATGTCTGGACACCGTTGACGAGGATCGTCGCCGGGCAACTCTTTGAATGAAATCGGCGCGTGCGACCCGCACATGTTCCGGATTTTATCCGCAATCTGGTGAATGGTCAGCTCATCGGGGTTGCCAAGATTGATGGGGCCGGTGATCTCGTCAGGGCTCTCCATCAGAGCGATCAATCCATCGACGAGGTCATCCACGAAACAAAAGGCCCGCGTTTGGCTACCATCTCCGTAGATTGTGACACTCTGGTTGCGCAGCGATTGGACGACAAAATTTGAAACAACACGCCCGTCCTCAAGATGCATGCGCGGTCCATAGGTGTTAAAGATGCGCGCAACCTTGATCCGAAGTTGATGTTGACGATGGTAGTCAAAAAACAGCGTCTCTGCGCAGCGCTTGCCTTCGTCGTAGCAGGATCTTGGTCCAATCGGGTTAACATTCCCCCAGTAGTTTTCTGTTTGGGGGTGCTCAACGGGATCGCCATAGACTTCGGAGGTCGATGCCTGAAGTATCTTGCATTTCAATCGTTTTGCGAGACCCAAAACGTTGATCGCGCCATGTACCGAGGTTTTGGTCGTTTGAACCGGATCGTTTTGATAGTGAATTGGAGACGCTGGACAGGCGAGATTGTAGATTTCGTCGACCTCGACAAACAAGGGCTGGGTGATGTCATGGCGCAAAAAGTCGAACCGCGGATTTTGCAGATGTTTTTCAAAATTCCGCTTTGTCCCGGTGTAGAGATTATCCACGCACAGAACGTCATGGTTCATATCTAGCAACCGGTCAATCAGGTGCGATCCGATAAAGCCCGCACCGCCGGTGACGAGGATACGCTTTGCAGATTCCATCAGTGGTCTCCGGTTTCACATTGATTTGCAGAGACTTGAGCAGGTTTCTATCGCGTTTGGAACAATTTTAATTTTTTGGCCGCGCCAACGCCAGATCTACGAATAATGGCATGCAGCAACACCCCTTTGTTTCTGAGGCACTTTCAATTGGCCGCGTCCCGGCTGTCCACGGACGTCGCGCCCCAGTCAGATGTGATCCGCACAAGTGATCCGTGAGACGCCGCGCCCGAGGTCGCGATAGTCTCGAGACGCGGGCGCGGCAATGTGGGGCGGCCCCTTGGGCTGCCCCGTCGGCGTCCGTCTCCTATTTTCAATTGGATCGGACGTCCGAATTCAAAACCGAACATAAGATGTTGGGCATGTCGCTATGGTGTGCGGGATTTTCATTTTTTGCAACGGTTCACCGCGCCCACCATCCCGCGAAAGCCCTGTCATGCCGCAATTTGAAAATCGCCGCGCTTGAGTGTGATCGCTAGGATGTTGACAGCGCAGTCAGTCGTTTAATGCATCCAGCCGCGCCCGCACGCTTAACCCGTGCGCTTCAAGGCTTTCGCTGATCGCCAGCGTTTCCGCCGCCGGACCAATGGCACGCAATGCTTCAGGAGTCATTTTTGAGAGCGTTGTGCGCTTAACAAAATCCATCACCGAAAGACCGGAGGAGAACCGTGCCGAGCGCGCCGTGGGCAACACGTGGTTTGGTCCACCGACATAGTCGCCAATCGCCTCAGGCGTATACTGTCCCAAGAAAATGGCACCCGCATGGGTGATTTGCTCAGATAAACCATCGGGATCGGCCACACAGAGCTCAAGGTGCTCAGGCGCCACGCGATTGGACAGTTTTGCGGCTGTGTCCAGATCCGGCACGGTGATCACCGCGCCAAAATCACGCCAGCTTACGCCTGCAATGGCGCGGCGCTCCAATGTCTCAAGCCGCTTGTCCACCGCATCTGCCACTGCTTGTCCAAAAGCGGCATCATCGGTGATCAGGATGCTTTGCGCGCTTTCGTCATGCTCAGCCTGGCTGAGCAGATCCAAGGCGATCCAATCGGGATTGTTGTCTTTGTCGGCAATCACCAGAATTTCAGACGGGCCTGCGATCATATCGATACCCACTTTGCCAAACACGCGGCGCTTGGCGGCGGCGACAAAGGCATTGCCCGGTCCGGTGATCTTGTCCACCGGCGCAATTGTGTCGGTGCCATAGGCCAAGGCGGCCACGGCCTGAGCACCGCCAATGCGGTAAACTTCATCAACTCCCGCCAGCCGCGCCGCCAGCAGGACCAGCGGATTGGCGATACCGTCGGGGGTTGGTACCACAATGGCCAGCCGCGCAACGCCTGCAACTTTGGCCGGGATCGCATTCATCAAAACCGATGAAGGATAGCTTGCCAAACCGCCCGGCACATACAGACCTGCTGCGGACACAGGGGTCCAGCGCCAGCCCAATGTGGCGCCATTGTCTTCTGTCCAGCTGGCGTCTTGGGGCATCTGACGCGCGTGATAGGCGCGGATGCGCTCGGCTGCCAGCTCCAACGCCGCGCGGTCACTGTCGATCACCTGTGCGCAGTAGCTGTCCATTTCAGCTTCGGAAAACCGCAGCGTTTCCGGTGTCAGCTCCAAGCGGTCAAATTTCGCCGTCAGTTCGATGACCGCTGCGTCGCCGCGATGGCGCACGTCTGCGATAATATCAGCAACGATAGCATCAACATCTGGGCTGTCTTCGCGCTTGGCCCCCAAAAGGGCGGTAAAGCGGTCCTCGAAATCAGCATCAGCGGCATTCAGAAACTGGGGCATTTGGAACTCCTTGCTTGCGTGGCTCCATACCGTTGTCGCGCTGTGGCCTCAAGCTTTTAGCAGATGCGGTGGGCGCGTCATTATGCGCAGGTGTTAACCTTTTTTCGCGCCCAAAATGCCACCGTCGCAATACCGACGGGATACCGACGCGTTACAGACAGGGGTTTTGGGGCGCGATGCTCTGTTAAGACATTGCGCAAACGGCCAAAGATTTGGCCGTTTGATGCAGGCTCAGTCGACGTGATCAGGCACGCTTTTTGAGGGCGCTTTATAGGGGCGAGTCACGTCTTTCAGGGTGAGTTCCAGCGCTTCGACCTTCAGGCGAATCCCGCCATCTCCGGCCAAAGTCAGCTTGATTTCACCCGCGCCATCTTCGCCGGCTTCAAAGGTCACCGTCAGCAAAGACAGGATTGTATCCGCATCACCGCGCTCAACGCCTTGGCTGGAAACGCCCATCACATTGTCGATCACCAACAGTGATTGAACCCGCTCCACATCACGCTTTCGCAGTCGTGCCGCGTCGAGGTCTTCCCAGCGGAACCTGTTCAAAAGTAAAGCAAAACGGCGCTCTGATGGTATCCATTGCATTTCGGCTGCGGGGAACACAGCGTCTTGAGCCAAGGTTGAGATGACTTGCAGGTCTTCACTGTCCAGCGCGCCAAGGTTCAGCGGGGATTCCCCACCGTCTTCAAATAATGCGTCTTCGGTCACGTGTCTTTTACCCTCTCAATATGGGCCCCAACATTGCCCAACTTTTCCTCGACCCGCTCATATCCCCGATCAAGGTGATAGACGCGACTTACAATGGTTTCACCTTCGGCCGCCAGCCCCGCCAAAATCAACGAGACACTGGCGCGCAGGTCCGTCGCCATGACTGGCGCACCTTTTAGTTGTTCCACACCATGCACCGTAGCCGTCCCACCGTGAACTTCAATAGACGCCCCCATCCGCACGAGCTCAGGAGCATGCATGAACCTGTTTTCAAAGATTTTTTCTTCTAAAACAGAGGTGCCTTCAGCCGTGCAAAGCAGTGCCATCATCTGGGCCTGAAGGTCCGTCGGGAAGCCTGGGAAGGGTTCTGTGGTGATATCCACAGCCTGTACCCGCGCGCCCCGCCGGGCAACTTTGAGGCCAGCTTTGGTCTCTTCTACGTGGATGCCGGTCATCTCCAGCTTTTCGACAAAGGACTTTACCAAGTGCATTTTGCCGCCCAGCAGCTCAACTTCTCCACCGCAGAAAGCCGGTGCGAGCATATAAGTGCCAAGCTCAATGCGGTCAGCAACAACAGGGTGGGTTGCGCCATGTAGTCGATCCACACCCTGAATGGTGATTTCCGATGTCCCGTCGCCGTCAATCTGAGCGCCCATCGCGCGCAAACATGTTGCAAGATCAACGATTTCCGGTTCACGCGCAGCATTCTTGATGACAGTTGTGCCTTTGGCCAGTGTCGAGGCCATCAGGATGTTCTCAGTGGCACCGACAGAGGCAAAGGCCAGTTCAATCACAGCGCCTTTCAACCCTTTGGGTGCCTGAGCGTGCAGGTATCCGTCTTTCAATTCGATCTGGGCACCCAGCGCTTCAAGCCCGTGAATGTGCAAGTCCATTGGCCGCGCGCCAATCGCACAGCCACCGGGCAGCGACACAACTGCGTGGCCTAAACGTGCCAGCATCGGGCCAAGCACAAGGTTCGAGGCGCGCATCTTACGGACAATGTCGTAATCCGCGATGTGGTTGTTAATGTCATGGCTCGACATCGCCAGCACTTTGCCATCCTGCAGGCTTGTGACTTCAGCGCCAAGCGACCCCAGAAGCTCGCTCATGGTCTTAATGTCACTCAGGCGCGGCGCGTTGGTGAGTGTCAGAGGCTCTTCGCTCAGCAAGGTGGCCGGCATAAGTGTCAGGCAGGCATTCTTGGCGCCTGCGATCGGAATTTGTCCCTTAAGCGGCCCGTTGCCGCGTACGATAATTGAGTCCATCAGTCCTGCCCTTTGCTTTCTGCCTCGGTCTGCCCCGCAGCCCGTGCTTTTGCTTGGGCCTTTCGACGGCCCATGTTTGCCTTGAGAGCCGCCTTTAAGCGATCCTCCTTAGAGAGTGCCTTTTGAGGCTTGGATGTGGGGGGCGTTTTGCGTTCCATATGCTTTCCTTACATGAGCCATAAAAAAGCGTCCAGATTGCGCTTGCACACCACAAAGTTTGGAGTTAATCACCGCGCCACGATAGATGCTGTGGTAGCTCAGTGGTAGAGCGCACCCTTGGTAAGGGTGAGGTCGGGAGTTCAATCCTCCCTCACAGCACCATCTTTTCTCTCAATTAAATCAAATGAATGCCGGCATTTAGCGTCCCATTTTTGACGTGTTAAATTGCTCTGGTCACCCACGGAGCCACCCGGTTTGGGTGATGCTCTCAGATGCGATGACGTTACGTAAAGAGTGTATTTCCCGCTCCTAAGCAAGAAAATCGATACTTCCAACGGACCCCAACACCAAAAAAATTACTCTTGGCGGAAAATCGCAAAAAGATGGCGACACATGCAATCCCCTTTGCATGAGGGGCCCACCATTTCTGAATTGCAGCTAACACATATTTTTGGGCGGCAGAGATCACACACATTAACTTAGGAATAGTAGAATGAAGACAGCATTTATCGCGTCACTAGCCGGCGTTGGCATCGCGCTTTCAGCATGCGGAGACATCCAAGATCACTCCGCAACAAAGGCATCCTCGATTTCTGCCGGCGGAGAATACATTGCCGGTATTGGTGATGCCGTTCTGACCATTGAGAACTCTGAAAGCCTTCCGAACGCATTTGGAGGCGCAGACATCTTTGGCAGAACCCGGCCGACAGGAACTACCACTGTATATTTTCATGGCGTCAGTAATGGAAAGGCACAATTTGTGCGACGCGACGTCCTAATCCACAGCGAAAAAACAACAATGAATAGCTCTCCGACTGTGATTAACCCAAGCACACAGTCAACTTTTTCCGGTAACGTCGCAGGTATACCCTACAGCGGCACTTCAAGCACCAACGCATACCCAATCATTCTTCCGCCAAACACTCCGCAAGATCGAGTAGCAGGTGTCCGCGACTTGAACATCGAAGTACCGATAGGTCAGCAAATTGTAGTTGCAGGTAGCAAAATCACGATCACGACAGCAAATGCTGCCCAAGTGAATTTCACAATAAACTGAGGGCAAATTCGACGAACCGGACAATGCCTCTAAGGCTTGTCCGGCATTTTCAGACGCCTAAAAGGTGCCACTGCGTCACCTTGAATAAGTGCAAAAAGAGACATACCCCCCGATGTCATGTCTCCCGTTTGGTGTGGTTGATGAAGTGTCATCAGACCTCATGCAACGGAGACAAAGATGACACACGCAGCGCAAAGAGATACGGCACACCCATCTTGCACGACAAACTCTACAGCACGTCCGAGGCGGCCATCATTCTCTCTGTTGGGGTATCCACTTTGCGCCGCTGGCGCATGGAGGGACAAGGCCCCAAGGTCACGCGCCTCTTTCCATCTGCGCCACCCCGCTACCGTGGCAAGCACCTCTTGGAAGCACTCGACGCTGCAGAAGTATTTGATGAGGACAACGCCTGAGCCGCAAAAGCCTGAACGTCCATCGCCGTTCGGGCTTTCGGCGTTTGGCCGGAATCCCCCATTGGAGGCGTCTGCTATTATGAATATCCAAAGTATCCCATCTGTAATTTCTCAGAAAAATCTGAGCCAGAAAATCAGGCCCCGGAAGCGGCCACCACAAACACAACTATTCCCGGCACCGCCTTCTTCACCCTGTTCAACTTGGTGACGCCTGCGACAGGGGGAAAGCACTACGCACTGGACCGCAACGGTCAAATCACAAAATCAGGCGGAAATGGTTTCAGCGAAGCCCATGCGCGCGTTGTGCAGGTGGCTGACCTCGCCGCCTTCCGTAATGCACTCGACAGATTGCAACCCGGCAAGACCGTGTTCACCTACGGTAGAGCGGGCATGAACGCGGCTGGCGGGTACATCACACTTTTGGTAAGGGTGAGGTCGGGAGTTCAATCCTCCCTCACAGCTCCATCTTTCTCATCAATTCATCTTCTGAAATTTTTAGTTTGTCCGCTTCGCCCGACGGGTAGGCCGCGTATTCGAATGTATATCTGCTGCGAATCGAATTAAACGAAATCTAAACATTCAGTCGTGATTCGAATCAGCTTTGTTTCGATTTTGTGGTCAATACTGAGGTAGATGGCTGCTTTGTTTTCTGATTATGGTTAATTTTCTAGCGACGAGTGTCGGTGGGGTGTGCGGCGATTTTATGCCGAATTTGGACTTGTATTGGTTCTAATTCGGAAACGGGGTGCGGTCAAAGCTGCTTGTTTCTTGGAGTGGCAGGCAAAAAAGGCCTAATTGTGTCGTTTTTTGGACCCACTAACCTGCCGTTAATGCCACATTTAAGCCTCTATTCGGAAACAATCGCCTGATTATCCCTTTAAAACATGACAATGGTTAACGCTCTATCCGAGATCTTTTTCGCCTCTTTTTTGTCAAATTGAGGAGGTTTTTGTTTTCTAAGCGTCATTCTTGCCTCATATTTGTCTCACGCCCAACTGGGGGGCGGGAGTTCTGGCTTGGGGCAGCCAACCGATATGTGAAGCATCCTTGAGGTGCCGGATGAGCGCTGTTCAGGCGTGCGGGCAAGTTGCATTTCCCGCCGATGGTATTCCTGTGCAGTTCGTGCGGCGCGAAACGGAAGAAATGAGGTTATTATGGCTGATCCGACAGGTCCTGGCATCGTGGACGGCACTACAAACGATGACGACATGAGCATTGGTTACGTCGATGTAGACGGCGATTCGATTGGGAATGACGGCAACGTTATCAGCGCGCACGACGGCGACGACTCGGTTCAGGGTGGATCGGGCGATGATACAATATTTGGTGGCAACGGCTCAGACACATTGCGCGGCGGACGCGGTGACGATGTGATCGAAGGCGACGAAGTTGGGACACCAGCCGGTGAAGTTTCGCCGGGCGATGACCTGATCGCAGGTGAGGGTGGAAGTGACACCATCAACGGCGGCGACGGAAACGACACGATTTATGGTGGCTACGAACCTGGTGTGACGCCGGTTGATTCGGGCGACCGCGAAAGCTTCAACTGGAGCGAAGTTGGCACGCCTGCTGACGAAGGTGCCTTTACCGCGCCTTACACACAGTCGACCGGCACGGTTGACGTTACTTTCACATTGGGTGTTGCCGGTTCCAATTTCGGGGCTGAAGCGACGTTTGAAGATGACGCGCAGTATCTGGATGGGATCGACACTGGTGACGAGACCGGTGATGAGAACAGCGCCCTGCAGTCTTCGGTAGGGTTTCAGGAACGTGCCACTTATAACCTAGACTTCTCGGAAGCGGTTGAAGACATTCAATTCCGCATCAATGATGTTGATAAGGACTCTGCGGTAAAGGTCTGGGCCTATGACGCTGAAGGCAACCGTGTTGAAGTTCAGCTGACGGCAAGCGACGACACCAATCTGAAAATTGTGGACATCGACGGAGTTCCCGGTGAGGAAGCGGCACTGGCTGATGGTACGCTAGGCGTTGCCGGTGATCCCGCGAACTCGGTCATTGTCAATGTGGCTGGTCCCGTTGTGCGCATCGAGATCATTCACCTTAACACCGGCACAACAGAGTCCGATGTAACGGTTTCCGACATCTTTTTCACGTCTCCAGTTCCGCCAGCCTTTGATGACGTAGGTGACGAACTGAACGGCGGTGCCGGCGAAGATGTGATTTACGGCCAAGGTGGCGACGACACCATTACCGGCGGCGAAGGTATCGACACTATAATGGGTGGCGAAGGCGAAGACAGTATCGTCGGTGGTACCATGCTCGATCTTGTCGACGGTGGTTCTGAGGGTACTGACAACGACACCTTGGATCTACGCGGCCAAGGGCCGGTTACCATTGTCTACAATCCCGACGACATCGAATCCGGCGTTGCCGTGATCGAAGAAACGGGTGAAGCCTTTGAATTCACAGATATCGAAAACATCCTTTATGACGAGTTGTCCGATCGTGATCGTGACGGCATCGTTGAAGGGACTGCTGACGCCGAATTGATCGATGGCGTTTACGATGGCGATCCAGACGGCGATTTTGTCGATAATCAGGACAATATTTTCCCGACGATGGCGGAAGATGACGACATTATCGTGGCCTATGGTGGCGATGATACAGTGGTTGCCGGTGCCGGTGACGATATCGTCTTTGGCGGTGACGGAGATGACGTGATCGGCGGTGGCGCGGGTAACGACAGCATGACCGGCGGCGATGGCAACGATTATGTCGAAGGTCTGTTGGGCGATGACCTTGTGTTGGGCCGCGACGGCGACGACACGCTGACTGGTGGTGCGGGCGATGACCGTGCCGTTGGTGGCGAAGGTGACGACAATATTAGCGGCGGCGACGGCAACGACACGCTTGAAGGCGGCGCTGGTGATGACATCTTGGATGGCTCGCAAGGCGACGACCTGATGAAGGGTGGCGCAGGCAATGACCAATTGGACGCCGGTGGCGGCAATGACACGCTGGACGGTGGTGCCGGAGATGACTTCCTAGAAGGCAATCCTGGAGACGACGTTCTTCTGGGTGGCGACGGCGCGGACACTTTGGTGGCCAACGATGGTGACGATACGATCGACGGTGGTGCTGGAGATGACTTGATCTCGACCGGTCCCGGTGAAGACCAAGTGACCGGTGGCGATGATCGCGATACCATTATTGTCGTTGGGCAAGACAATCAGTTTGTCGATGGCAGCGAGGGTGGAGATGACTTCGACACGCTCCGCGTGTTGGGCGACGCTGAGGTCGAATATGACGCTGGGAACCCTGAAAATGGTGTTGTTCATTATCTAGATGACGGTGGTGTACGTACGGGTATTACAACCACGTTTATCAACATCGAAAACGTTGTAATTGTTGATACGGGTACTTTGGACGGCATTGTCGATGGAACCGACGGTGATGACCTGATCGATGCAACATATGTTGGCGATCCCGATGGCGACATGATCGACAATTACGATGCGCTGGACAACTTCCTAGACGAAGCCTTGGACTCGACTGTTCCTTCCAGCTTCTTCTCAGATCCCGGCGGGACACCGCGCGGGGATAACCGCGACGCGGTCGCTGCGGGAGATGGTGATGACACAGTATTGTCCGGTCATGGCGATGATGTGGTGCATGGCGGCGCGGGCAATGACTCGATCGACGCGGGTGCCGGGTTTGATGATGTTGCAGGCGGCGAAGGTGACGATACGATCTTCGGCGGCTTGGGTACTGATAAACTCTACGGAGAAGAGGGCGCTGACGTCATTTATGGCGGCGATCAAGGCGATACTATCCTTGGTGGTGAAGGCGACGACATGCTTCTGGGTGAAGCGGACTCTGACGCATTGTTTGGCGGTGAAGGCGCTGACACATTAGATGGTGGCCAAGGCTCCGACCTTTTGTCAGGCGGCGGTGGCGACGACTCGATCCTTGGTGGTGACGGCGACGACATCATCTCGACCGGCGACGGTGCGAACTATGTTGATGCTGGATCCGGCAACAACCAAGTTATCGCAGGAATTGGCGACGATACCCTGATTGGCGGTATTGGCGGCGATAGCATCGATGGCGGCGGAGGTAATGACCTTATTATCGGTGGCGCTGGAGAAGATACCCTTGAAGGCGGCGCGGGGAATGACGCAATAACCGGTGGTACGCCGGGCGTTGTTGGTGTCCCATCTGTGGGGCAGACACCGGACACTATTTCCGGTGGCGACGGCGATGACATCCTCGTTGGGTCCTCCGGTGGAGATCTGATCGATGGCGGCGATGATAACGATAGTATCGGCGGTGGTATCGGTGGAGACACCATTACTGGCGGCGACGGCGACGACATCATTTACGGTGAAGAAGACCTTGATCTAGCGACTGGTGCCGTGGTCGACCGACCAGGTGATTTTGACGACGCTTTGGCCTTGGAGCCAGGCAATGACTCCATCGACGGCGGAGACGGCAGCGACACCATCTATGGTCAGGAAGGTGATGATACGGTATCCGGCGGCGCCGGTGACGATGTCATTTCCGGTGGTGTGGGTGCCGACGTACTGTCCGGTGGCGACGATGCCGATGTATTCCAGATCGGTTCGGCGGAAGAAGGTATCGGCGATGAAATCCTCGGCGGAGACGGCGGAGACGACAACGATAGCTTTGACCTCACGGCCGTTGGAGAGCAGGGCGTAGATTACCGCTTTGTGGATCTCGTAACCGACAGCGATGGCAACGGTTATGACGGTACTGTTGAGTTCCTTGATAGTTCCGGTGGGGTCACGGGTACGCTTTCCTTCGAGAACATCGAAATCGTCTGCTTTACCCCAGGTACGCGCATTCTGACGCCAACTGGTGAAGTTGCGGTGGAGAACCTTGAAGAAGGTGATCAGGTCGTAACTCGTGACAATGGTCTTCAGACAATCCGCTGGGCGGGCAAAAAGCGCCTCACAGGGCAAGAGCTTTTGGCAAACCCCAAACTGCGCCCGATCCTTATCAAGCAGGGTGCCTTGGGTCCAAACCAGCCAGAGCGCGATATGATGGTGTCTCCAAGTCACCGTATGTTGGTCGTGTCTCAAGAGGCCGAGTTGCTGTTTGACGAACGCGAAGTTCTGGTGGCTGCCAAACATCTGACACACCTCGATGGGGTGGAGCAGATCGACGCGGTGGGCATCGAATACATTCACTTTATGTGCGATCATCACGAAGTGGTGCTGGCAGACGGTGCATGGAGCGAGAGCTTCCAGCCGGGTGAATATTCGATCGAAGGCATTGATCACGACCAGCGTGAAGAAATCTATACGTTGTTCCCGGATCTGCGCATGCCCGAAGGGCTGGAAGCCTACAGCGCAGCGCGCCTAACACTGAAACGTCACGAGGCGAAGCTGATCAGCTGATACCGAAGGACATACTGTTTCGCTTGGGAAAGGGTCGACGTGGGGTCGGCCCTTTTCTTTTTTGCGCTGACAAATGCTGCAAAGACATGCCCATATTATGAAACTGCATGACATCTACTTGGCCGCCGATGGTTTATCTGTCACCTTTTAGGAAAGCCCAAACAAGCCGAAAGGCGTCAAAGCGATTTGGGTGGTTCATCGGGCAGACACAAGTATGGGTAAATCAGGCATGAGTATCTCGAGACGGCACTTTAGCTTTGGCGTTGCGGCGCTGGGCCTTACAGCGTGCACAAACAGCACTTTGAAATCCCCCAGCATTGCAGAGCCTAGCGGTTTACCCGAGGACCTGCGCCCAGTGCGTAATGCGGGATATGACGCTTGGGTTTCGTCGTTTCAGCAACGGGCGCTGGCAAAGGGAATCTCTCAAAGCACCCTGTCGTCCGCGTTCCGGGGTGCTGGTTACCTACCCGGAGTGGTGTCGCGAGACCGCAATCAGACCGAATTTACCCGCACATTGGAGGACTATCTGTCGATCGCTGCATCAGATGAGCGCGTCTCGAAAGGCCGGGCGGCATACGCCCGCCACCGAGCAACCTTGAGCTCGCTAGAAAGCACCTATGGTGTGGATGCCGAGATTATCGCAGCCATTTGGGGGCTTGAGAGCTACTATGGTGAGCGGCGCGGGGATGTTTCGGTGATTTCCGCGACATCGACACTGGCGTATGACGGGCGGCGCGGCAGTTTTTTTGAAAAACAATTGATCGCGGCTTTGGAAATACTGCAAAACGGCGATATACCCGCCGCTCGTATGACTGGAAGCTGGGCTGGCGCTATGGGGCACACCCAATTCATACCCACATCTTACCAAGCCTTTGCTGTAGATTTCACAGGAGATGGTCGGCGCGACATTTGGTCAGAAGATCCATCCGATGCCTTGGCATCTACTGCTGCATATCTGCAACGCAACGGATGGACACGCGGACTGCGCTGGGGTGCAGAAAGCGGTGCGGGTGCGCCGTCTGGCCGCACTTTGCAGCCGCAGGAAGGCGGCCCAACCTTTGTTGTTACCAGCAATTTTGACGTGATAAAGCGCTACAATAATTCCGACAGTTATGCGATTGGCGTGGGGCATTTGGCAGACCGTATTGCAGGTGGTGGTCCGCTGCGCGGAAAATTTCCACCGGATGCCAATGGGTTGACTAAGGATGATCGTATATCGCTGCAAGAAAAGCTGACAGCAGCTGGATTTGATACAGGTGGCGCGGATGGTGTGATTGGCCCCAAGAGTCAGGAAGCAATTTCCGCATACCAATCGCGTATTGGCGTGCCCGCCACCGGAACACCTTCGCCCGAACTTCTGCGCAGTCTGGGTTAAACAAGATCTGGATAGGCGGCGTTGTTGTGAAGTTTCCTGCAGGCTGAGGTTTACGGCCGCATTGCCGAAATACCTTTCCTGCGGTACTGATTGCCAAGCTAAACAATAGAGATGCAACATGTCTCATATCAGTCGCATAGAAATTGATGACCGAAACCTTCCACCGCCGACTCCTGAGATCGATCAGGAGCGGAAGGTGGCGATTTTCGACCTCTTGGAAGAGAACCACTTCGACTTGCCCAAGCGCGATGATCGCGTCGCGCCGGACGGGCCGTATGCTGTTGAGCTCTCGATCCGTGAGAAACGTCTCGTTTTTGATGTCAGCACGGAGACAGGAGACAAGGCTGTTGAGTTTCACCTCAGTTTGTCGCCGTTTCGCCAAGTCGTGAAAGACTATTGGGCGATTTGTGAAAGCTACTTTGACGCTGTGCGATCCTTGCCGCCGAGCCAGATTGAAACCATCGATATGGCGCGACGTGGCATTCACAATGAAGGCGCACGTGTTGTCCAGGAGCGGCTGGAAGGAAAAGCTGATATTGATACCGATACAGCAAGGCGGCTGTTCACGCTGATTTGCGTTTTGCATTTCGGAGCGTGATATCGTTGGTCCAAGCGCTTCCTCAGTCTGTTTTGTTTTGTTGTGACCATAACGCGGTGCGTTCGCCAATGGCTGAGGGCATCATGAAAAAATTCTTTGGTCAGGACGTGTATGTCCAATCTGCCGGTATTCGCAGTGATCTGGATGTGGACGGTTTTGCGATTTCTGTTTGTGAAGAACTCGGGGTTGAGCTGTCACGTCACAGATCCCGTAGCTTTGAAGATATGGAAAAATGGGGAGATCAACTTTCTTCTTTTGATCTTGTTGTTGCCCTAACCCCCTCTAGCCGTGCCGAAGCCGAGCGATTGACGCGTTTTTATCACATGCAGTTGGAGTTTTGGCCGGTGTCAGATCCTTCTGGGATTGGTGAAGCCCGTGAGGATAAGCTGGACGCGTATCGAAAGTCGCGCGATGAAATTGTCGCTTATTTAGACCAGCGATGGGGTGACGGAGCCGAAGGTGTCGGCAAGGCGTAAAACCGCGCGGCGTTACGATCCGGTCACATATCATTGGCCGCGCTGAGTTTACCCTTGTAAATCAGAGAATATCACCCCATTTAGGGGCATCCCGCGACTCTGCGGGTGGTTAAAGATATGGAGAGACCATGGCCAAGGAAGAACTGCTCGAATTTCCCGGTGTCGTGAAGGAACTCCTGCCGAACGCGACGTTTCGGGTCGAGCTGGAAAACGGCCATGAGATCATCGCACATACGGCAGGCAAGATGCGCAAAAACCGCATCCGCGTTCTGGCCGGCGACAAAGTGCAAGTCGAAATGACACCTTATGATCTGACCAAAGGCCGGATCAACTACCGCTTTAAATAAGCAGCTGCCCAAATGCCCAAAGTTGGCAGAATCGAGGTTTGGCATGAAACTGATCCTCGGCTCGGGTAGCCCGCGCCGCCGGGAATTGCTGGCGCAAATCGGGGTTGTGGCGGAGGATATCCGCCCGCCCGATATCAACGAAGACCCTCTGAAAAACGAACTCCCGCGACCTTATTGCCAGCGCATTGCACGGCAAAAGGCCGAGGCAGTGGTGGCTGATGCAGATGACATCGTGTTGTGTGCGGACACCACAGTTGCCTTAGGGCGTCGTATTTTGGGCAAACCGCGTGATGCTGCTGAAGCTGCAGAGTTTTTGCTGTCTTTGTCTGGCCGTCGTCATCGCGTGATCACGGCTGTGGCTGTACGACGCGGCGACCAAATCTGGGAGCGCGATGTTGTCAGTGACGTCAAAATGAAGCGCCTGTCAGACGAAGAATTGAACGCCTACCTTGCGACAAATGATTGGCAAGGCAAGGCGGGGGGATATGCTATCCAAGGCCCCGCGGGTGCGTTCATTCCGTGGATCAGTGGGAGTTTTACTGGTATTGTTGGCCTGCCAGTGGCCGAAACCGTGGGCCTGCTGCAAGCAGCAGGCTACCCCGTTTGGAAGGATCGCACATGAAGGGCCGTCAGATAGTTCTTGACCACATCGATGGGCGCGAAGCTGCTGCGTTGATGGTGGATGGCAAGCTTGACGATATTCTGGTCGACGGCGATGCGCCGCGCCCAGGCACCATCTATCGCGCCATCGCGGATCGTCCTGTCAAAGGGCAGGGCGGTATGTTCTTGAAGACGCCAGATGGCAATGTATTCCTGCGCCAAGTTAAAGGCTTGGCGCCGGGTGATACGATGTTGGTGCAAGTCACGGGTTTGGCGGAACCGGGTAAGGCCATTCCAGTCACGCAGAAAGTCTTGTTTAAGAGCCGTTACGCGATTGTGACGCCTGATGCTCCGGGGATCAATGTTAGCCGCTCGATCCGCGACGACGACGTGCGCGATGCAATTTTGGCGATTGCCCATGACGTCGCTGGTGAGGCTGGTATGGGCCTCATATTGCGGTCGGCCTGTGAGGGTGTGGAACCTGAAGAGATCGCTGAAGACATCACTGCAATGCTGGATTTGGCTGAACAGGTTCGCCGTGATTCAGAGGGCCCAGCTGAGAAACTGATCGATGGCGACGGACCGCACGTCACGGCGTGGCGAGATTGGTCTGATCCCGCAGAAGTGGTGACTGAGGCGGGTAGTTTTGAAACCCACGGGGTGTTGGATGCGCTTGAAGACGCTCGCGGGGATCAAGTGGCGCTTGATGGCGGGGCCTCAATGTTTGTCGAACCCACCCGTGCACTGGTTGCGGTGGATGTGAACACCGGAGGAGACACCTCTCCTGCGGCAGGCACCCGCGCGAACTTCGCAGCAGCCCGCATGTTGCCACGTGCGTTGCGCGTGCGCGGTCTGGGCGGACAGGTGGTCCTTGATCTTGCGCCAATGTCCAAGAAGGAGCGCCGTGGATTTGAGAGCGCGCTGAGAGGCGCTTTCCGATCCGATACAATTGACACGACATTGGTGGGCTGGACGCCGTTGGGCCACTATGAGCTTCAACGCAAACGTGCACGTGCCCCGCTGGCAGAGGTGTTGAAATGAGTTGCCCCATATGTGCCAAGGATACAGTTCAGACTTATCGTCCTTTTTGTTCAAAGCGCTGCGCTGACATTGATCTTGGCAAGTGGATGAGCGGCCAATACGCGGTACCATCCCAACGTGAAGAAGACGCAGAGGAAGCGGCTCTTGAAGCTGGGGAAGCAGCATCGCGCAACTCTTCGCCTTTGCACTGAATTTTTTGCCAAAAAGCTCTGGACACCCCCTTCAGCCTATCATAGAACGCGCAAACCCGAACGAGTGATCGTTCTCCGGTGCCCGGGTAGCTCAGGGGTAGAGCAGTGGATTGAAAATCCTCGTGTCGGTGGTTCGATTCCGCCCCTGGGCACCATAATTCTTTCCGTATACGTCTGTATTAGTCCATAATAGTCAATAATTTATGGGCTTTACCCATCTTTGACGTCCGAGGCGGTCCAGTGCCGTTCGGTGGCATCTACCCCAAAAGAGGGTACGAATAGGGGTATCGCTAGCTGCACTCGAAAAGGATACCCCCAAGATTGCCTAAGGCGCGGACCGAACCGCTTATGTGAAGGCGGTCGCAGTGGCGGATCTGCCCAAGGAATGCAGCAAAGCGCCGGAGCGCATGAGCAGTTTTATGTCATGCAAAATGCCGAAGGCGGCCGACCGCCGCATGGCCTATGTGTTGGCGTGCCAAAATGACCTGACACCGGTATAGGTGCACTAATTGTAGTGATAGAATCTTAGTAGGCCGTTCTCGCCAAAAAGATCCCGTTGGGGATTTGAAAGGGCGTAAGTAATCTCGCCGTTTGAAAAATTCTTGAAAGAACGATATGTAACTGGCGATATGCGGGCTTGCTGAGAACTTGTGAGTTCTCCTAAATAATCATAGAACTCAATGAGCCACTTGACCTTCGAAATCACGCTTGGGGATTTTGCCTCTTTCATCTGTTCATTGAGGAATTTTGGAGGGTTGTCATGACGCGAGAAATCGAAAGGCAAAAAGTAAGTGTTTGCGCTGTCTACTATGATGTTGCGGATATACATCCGGTTCCACGATGCTCCCGCGCGGTACTCTCGTGCGATTGCCGTTAAGCAAGCGGAATCCAGAATTATTCGCGGGTAGATGGCATCTTTGGATTCAGCTTCGTAAGCGGCAGAAAGAGCTTGACTGACCACTGCATAGCCAGCGTCGGTTGCTTCAGATTTGTGCTTTCCAAAGGATATTGCGCCGCGGCACAGAATGTTCTTCTTAAATAGTTCGGCTTGCACATTTTTGGCTGCATCGAATACGGTGGGCCAGCTTTCATCTGAGATGACGATTGCGTCCGACATAATTTTAATTTCTGGAATGTTTTGCATAGTCTTTGCGGTTTTTCCAGTTTCCTTCTGCAGTGTTTTTGACACCTCTTCCCAGCGCAATTGGGCTGTTGATTTGTAAATCAGATCCTCTTGCGCCATCACGGTTAAGAGCTCTGAGTAAATTTGGTTGGCGCGATCAAAGTCTTTCAGTATCTGCCGAAATCCAAGAATGTCGATAAATGCGCAATATTTGTAGATCATATATTCTCCGGACCATGCTTCACGGAATAGTTATATTTGAACTTATTGCGATGAATGCCGGAGCAGGCAAGCGAAACGGGAAGCTGAGGTGCGCTTTTGCCTTTGACGATCCGGAGAGGTGCGCTGGCACAGGTCCAGCGGTGCCTGCTACGCTGCGGTAGCAGCGTAGCGATAGGGTGTGAGCTCGTTCATGCGTGTAATTTCATGATCTGCGATTTGTGTCAAAACCCATGTTAGCCACGCCTGGGGATCGACGCTGTTCATTTTGGCGGTTTCGATCAGGGTAACGGTCGTTCGCTACGCCTTTTGCAAGAGATAGGAGAAATCCGCGCGGGGCGCTCGGATTTCGTATTTCTGGGGCTGGCCAGTGCATCATCGGGTTGAACCCGCTCCTCCCTGCCTCGGCATGTTTGCCATGGGCGGTCTGCTGTGCTGCTTTTCCCCGGCGGTCAGGGGGCGAACCGACGAGTTGTTCTGAGGCTCCAGCAGACCCCGAGCGGCGCAGACGGTTCCCTGAAAGGCAACAGCGGGAAAGTCCCCGACTTTCGTGTTGGTCTTGTGTGCGGCGAAAGGGCGGTTCTGGTTTGGTGACTTTTGACGGAGCTGGATGGCCGCTTCGCCGGCGTGAGCCGCGATGCGGCAAAACATGTGCCGCAACTGCGACCGGATGATGCGTAAGCGAAGTCAGAAAATCAAAGGTCGGCAAAGTCCGCTTAGGTGACAGCCATTCCCCGACTTTGCAAAGCGCACTATCTGCGCATAGCTGCTGTTCAAGGAGAAAGCGGATCGCGTCCGCTTCCAGCCCAAAACGGCCAACTAGAATTGACTTGGAGCGAGGATGCTGCAACTGCAATCAATGGATCTCACGTTCCTCAAAGCAGACGTTCCAGAGGTCTACAGCCGACTTTTGCGATCAATGACTGGATTGAGCCCAAATTGGACCTATCGATGCTCAGGAAGTTTTCTCAGTATCGACTCCACACCTGAGTTACAAAGGCCGACGGAGCGGACGAAGCTGCACACGCAAGATTGAGCATATTTCTCGGCTTCCGCAGAAAATTGGTTTTTTTGAATTCAATCGGTTATGTTTGAATGTGACCACTTGGAAACGGGGGGACAGTTGAACAGTTCTATTTCTGATGAGGCTTTGGCAAGGCTCCCATTTTGGGTGACACCTCCGGGAGAGACAGACGGTTTTCTGGTTTTTGTTGGATTGCTTCTCGTCGTCGTGATCTTAGGTTTTGGCGCACTCTATTTTACCGTGCAGGCCATTCCCGATCGCATGGCAGCCGGGACACACAAGGTCCAAATGCAATTGGTCGGTGTGCTTGGGTTGATCTCGCTCTTTACCTTGAACAATGCCTACTGGATAGCCGCTATTCTAATCGCAGCCGTGCCTTTACATGACATATTCCCACTCAAGCCCGAACCGGACCTCCCGGAGAGCCACGATGCTTGAGTTGGTATTCTCAGCGCTGATCACAATCGTTCCAGACTACCTGTTCCGGCATTACAAACAGGGTAAAAGATGGGGCCATGAAATAACCCTGTTCAATGTTTGGTACGAATTGCGTTGGGGTCTCACTGCATGTGCGATCCTCGCCGTGACGTTGATTACTGTGATCTTCTATTTCCACCCTTCAACAAAGAACGTGTCGGCTGCGTTTCGCACGGTTACCATTCTATCCGACCGCGGAGGCCGGGTTGCAGAGGTATTCGTTTCCAATAACGGCAGAGTGACTGCGGGTGACGCCATTTTTCGATTGGACACCACCCGACAGGAGGCAGCAGCCGAGACAGCCCGGCGCCGCATTGTAGAGATTGAGGCGGCGTTGGGGCTAACCGGGACGGAAGTTGCGAGTGCAACTGCTCGTGTTGGGGCGACAGAGGCTGATCTTGCTCAGGCCTCGAGCGATTTGGAACGACGTTTGGAGGTTGCAGAACGAAACAACACCGTTGTAAGCGAGCAGGAATTGGAGCGCCTGACAACGGCAGTGTCGGTTGCTGAAAGTCGGAGCTTGGAGGCGCTTGCAGCGCTCGACGGCGCGAAAGTGCGCCAGATCACTCTTCTGCCCGCACAGCTTGAAACTGCGCGGGCTATTTTGAAAGAGGCCGAGAATGAAATATCAAAATCAACGGTGTTCGCGGAGGTGGATGGAACTGTAACGCAGTTTCTCTTGAAACCGGGTGACATCGTTAATCCAATTTTGCGCCCCGCTGGCATCTTGGTTCCCAATGTCACGGGACAAGGACGCTTTATCGCGGCTTTCAGTCAGATCTCGGCAAACGTACTCAAGCCGGGAATGCTGGTGGAAATTACCTGTGCATCTAAACCCTTGACCATAATCCCAATGATAGTTGATGAGCTTCAAGGCGCAATAGCTGCCGGGCAATTCCGACCGGGAGATATTTTGCTGGATCAGCAAGATAGGGCACGCCCCGGTACGGTTACAGTGTTCCTTGCTCCAATTTTCCCAGAGCACTTGGAAAGCATTCCTTTGGGCAGTGCCTGCGTTGGCGTTGCTTATACGAGTCGGGCAAAGGACATCGATGCCGGTGAAATCACAGGACTATCTAGTTTCATTGCAAGGGTTGTTGATGGCATGGGGATCGCAAACGCCATAGTCCTGCGCGCGCAGGCCATTTTGCTTCCCGTCAAGACGCTGGTGTTTAATTAGGTTTCGACCAGCAGAGAGGTAAAGTTCAGCATGGAATGTGACGCCAGCTACATTTGTATCTTCCTGTCAGTCTTCCTTCGGGATTTGGTCTACCTATCGCCGATACTGTTGTTTTTGTTGATTTTGATAGGCGCATTAGGAATTGCGATGGGCAGGGTTGAAGGCTGGTCAACCGGTTCAAGCCTTTATCACGCGTTTATAAACGCAACCACGGTAGGTTACGGAGACATCAAGCCTGAGAAAACCGCGAGCCGAGTTTTAGCGGTTATAAATGCGTTTGTTGGACTGATCTTTGCCGGAATAATCGTAGGCATAGGAGTCCATGCCGTTGAGGCTGCGATGTTTTCAGAACTCTAATCTAAGTAGATATAAGGTGAAAAATTACCGCTTTGTCAGCGCTGCCGACCTCCACCCCCTGAAATTCGTGTTGGCCTTCACCAATGACCGGTTCTCACGCCGCACTGCAGCGTCCTCTGCCCGATTTCGTAGATTGAAGGACCGACTTTGCAAAGGTCGCAACCTGCGCATTGCTGCCGTTCACTTGTTTTCAGATATCACACTCATCCGCTTCTTCAGTGCAATTTCAAATTTTGAATTGGCCTTCAGCGTTTGAGATGTACGCAAATAGGTCAATTCCGTCGTGCGCTCTTTAGGGTGCGGTCAGACCAAAGCGAGGCAGTCTCCGCCTGCAAGAGAAGCCGCCCCTTACGCCGCGCAGAGGCCATGCCACCCGGCAAGAGCTTTGCCGCTCCGTAGGTGCGTAGCAGGTCCATGACGAACGATGCGGGCCGACCATGCTTACGTACTAATTTCTCTATGAGTTCAAACGTATCCTTCCTATTGCGCTACTTCGTGACGAAGCTTTCTAGGACTTCGCCTTCGTGATCCACCGCTCGCCAAAGATTGTGTCTCTCACCGACAGCGGCGCGTAACTTTTCACGAGCCTCAACCACAGAGCTTGAAACCGATCAGGCGACGTTTCCCACAAAAGATTGGGCTGTGGTCTATAGGCGTCTGGATTACTCTCATCCATATCGCACCAACCCAACGATGTAGGCAGCGCATAATCTTTCAAACGGCGATCCTGAGAAAATGGGTTCACGCCAAAGTACATGTTGTGATCACAACGCGAATAATTGCGCAAGAACCTGTTCAAGTCAGCCTTAACCTTATCGGCGCGTACAATGTGTTCACGCCACTTGCTGCTATCGGGGTTTGACGTGGACAGAAACAAGAAGCTGTCTTTCGGTGCGTCATGCCAGACGCGGCACAAAAAGGCCATCATGCTGAGTTGATCTCACATAGCTATATTAAGAAGAATTTGATCTATTTGGATCGTGTCTATCGCAAAACCAATTCGACTACGGAGGCCAGCTATTGCTCTAAATTGGCAATTCTTGAACTGTGTGGTTGGATTGAGTTGTCAATGGATGACATCGTATTGCGAGGGTGTGTAAGAGCCTTAAAGCACGACAAAAATCGCAAGGCAATTCGCGATAAGGTTAAACGAAACTATGGTTTCGAGTATCAGAAACACTTCGTGTCCTTGATTACATCGTTGGTTGGTTTTCATGGTTACGAGGCTCTTGAGAAAACCATTCCAACTCCCGTTTCGGTTGGCTTTAAATCGGAACTAGGAAACCTAAAGGAACATAGAAATTCCTTGGCGCACACGTACTTTAAAGGAGTGACACCTCACTACGATGCTCTTTCAATAACGATTGCAAGATATGTTGGACAAAGTTCAGTTGCTAGTTTGAAGTCGTAGTCCAAAAATCGGCGCGATTGTAAGTCAGATCATCGGTTTCTTGCTCACCTTCCTCATTCGTGAAGTTCATTGAGCTTTTCTTGCCGAAAGGCGGGTTTGCGAGCAAGGCCAAGTGTGCTTTTGGGCCTGCCGCGCCCACCGGTCTTTTGCTGCACGTCGAAGAAAACAAAATGTGCATGAGGATTATTGATGTCGTTGCCATGCTGGTCATGAATGGCTGCGACATAGCCCGCGGTTCCCGCGCATATCGGGCGGAAGCGGTCATTCGCTGCAACTGCACTAAAACCCAACAGGGGATTGAAAGCGGCCATTCAAAGAGAGATTTTGGTTGCTTCAATTGCAGACTGGGTAGGACTTGAAAAAGTGATCCGCTCCTTAGTTGGTTGCGTAAGTAAGATATGTTGACACAGACTATAGATCTCCAGAAGCTTGTAAAAAGCGAAAAAGTGACGCCTCGGCGCGAAAGAAAACCTGTGTCTCAAGTCAAAACCGAATACTCGAACGAAACCATTTGGATGCTTGCGGTACGTGACGACCGCGATCGTGGGGCCTTTGCTGCCTTGTTCGACCATTTTGCGCCGCGCCTGAAAGGCTTCATCATTAAAGGTGGTGCAAGCCCGCAGCAAGCGGAGGAGATTGTCCAAGACGTTATGCTGACGATCTGGCGAAAAGCCGACATGTTTGATCCTCATCGAGCTCAAGTATCAGCTTGGGTCTACCAGATAGCGCGCAACCGTCGGATTGACATCGCACGCAAAGAAAACCGCCCCATGCCGGAGGCGCTGAAAGAAGAACCGGAGCTTGAGCCTGACGCCAGTCAAATCCTTGGTTTGGAGCAGGAGACAACGCAGTTGAAATGCGCGCTTGCTGCCCTCAAACCAGAGCAGCGCGAGGTCATAGAGAAAGCTTACTTGGGCGAGCTGACGCATCAAGAAATCAGCACGCAAACCGGTCTACCACTCGGAACAATCAAATCGCGCATCCGGCTCGGATTACAGCGGTTACGACATGAACTAAAGGACCTCACACAATGAGTGCCATAACCCATCACGTGCCAGACGCCATTTTGGCAGCCTATGCAGCTGGAAGCCTGCCACAGGCCTTTGCCGTGGCCGTGGCCAGCCATGTTTCTCTGTGCGCTCATTGCCGCGCGGCGCTTGAAGCGCACCAGGCCGTTGGTGGTGTGATTTTGGAAGATACGGAAGCCGTGGCGGTGTCCAGCAGTTTGAGAAACAGCATTCTGGATCAGCTTGACGTGCCATTCACGCCGGAACCCGTTTACGAACGTAACGGGATCTATCCTGGCCCAGTTATTGAGGCCATGCAGGGTCGTGCGCCGCGCTGGAAAAAGCTTGGGATGGGCGTGCGGCAGGATATTTTGTCGGCGGACGCTCAAGGATCTGTTCGTTTGCTTTATATTCCGCCGGGACAAGCTGTGCCGGATCACAGCCACAATGGGTTGGAAATGACTCTTGTCCTCCATGGTAGCTTTAGCGATGAAACTGGAAGATTTGGAGTCGGAGATCTGGAAATCGCCGACGAAACCGTAGAGCACACGCCTGTCGCGGATCCAGGTGCGGCCTGTATTTGCTTGGCTGCCACAGACGCAAGACTGCGCTTTAATGCGCTTGTTCCGAGACTATTACAGCCGCTGTTTCGAATTTGATTTCAAAGCCAGTTTTACCGCTATTGAAACCACCGGAAAATCCGGTGGTTTCTTTTTATTTAAAACACTTAGTCACAGCGTCGTGAGGTGAAAATCCAGCGACGGCAGGGATGCGTACTCCTTGTACAAACCAAATGCAAAACCGTGCAATTCCTGCACATCGACAAGGAGTAAATCCTGTGACATTGAAGCTAAAGACATCCATCGCCGCTGTAGCACTGAGCGTATCGGCAGCTGCCGCGCACGCGAACACCATCGTCGACATTGCCGTCGGCGATGACCGTTTCTCAACTCTGGTGGCGGCTGTAACTGCTGCTGGTTTAGCCGAGACGCTGTCCGGTCCCGGGCCATTCACGGTGTATGCTCCGATCAATGATGCCTTTGCGGCGCTGCCCGCCGGTACAGTAGACACGTTGCTCAAACCTGAAAACAAACAGCAACTCACTGATGTGCTTTTGTACCACGTGGATGACCGCAAACTCACCGCGGACATGATCCCTGCTGGATCCAACTATTTCAAGCCACTGCTCTCCAGCGAGCGACTTTGCATCACGTCCGGATCAGACGGGGTGATGATCGCAGACGGCACGGGAGAAATGGCAAATGTCGTGATTGCGAACATTGAGGCGGACAACGGGGTGATTCATGTTGTCGATAAAGTGTTGCTGCCCGGCACACGCCCTGACTGCCACTGATCTGCGGACACCACATAACACCAGGTGGACACGCACTCAGCCGGTGATCTTGCGGGATCACCGGCTACAGTGCGTTAGGCTACGACCGAACCGAAGACAAAATTGATCATGGCACCCCGCCAGAGAATATTTGTGTCTGACAAAATG
Organism: Rhodobacteraceae bacterium Alg231-30; assembly: GCA_900143615.1. Lineage (GTDB taxonomy): Bacteria > Pseudomonadota > Alphaproteobacteria > Rhodobacterales > Rhodobacteraceae > Shimia. The sequence continues at coordinate 547,169 of FREU01000002.1, read as the reverse complement.
CAGACGGACTACCGCTATGAACTGGCCACGCAGACCGGAGAAGGCATTGCTCAGGATTTTCGCCCTCACTACACGCCAGAAGAGATGCTAAAACTTGGCGTTTTTGAGGGAAAATACCTTTCCGACTGTACCAATGAGTTTCCGGACTCTTGGTTCACCGAAGCCAAAACCAGCGATCAGCCGGATGTGAGCTTGAACCATTTTGCCATCAAAAGCCGTCAACCGTTGGGTGCTTGGCGAGAGAAAGGTTGGATTTACGGGCCAGACCCTCGCGGGTGGTTTCAATGGTATTGCCGATACTATCTAGGGCGCCGACTGACTGAAATTGACCGAACTCAAATTGGCCGTTGGAAGGCATTTGCGCGACACGCAAGACAGGTTCGAGCCAATTGTTACCCAGGCGATGTGTTTTGCAGGCCGCGGCAGCGCCAAGCTTTGCTCCAGTGGTCTTACGATCCCTTCATCTAAGACCTAACGCGCTATTTACCGCGATAGACAAGGACATCAGGCAGCCAGTTAAACGCGCGGATCACCCAAGAAAACGGTGCCGGGAAATCAGTGCGAAACCGTCGTTTTTGCATGGCTGACACAACACGCTTTGCAGCCTGTTCCGGTGTCATCAGCATTGGCATGTAGAAGCCGTTTTTCTCGGTCAGACGAGTTTTGATGAACCCTGGATTTACCAGCCTCACAGTGACGCCGGTGTCTTTCAGATCAAACCGCATGGTCTCCGCCAGGCTGATCAGCGCGGCTTTGCTGGCGCCATACCCAACTGCAGCTGGCAGTCCTCGATACCCAGACAATGAACCGACCAACGTGATATCGCCGTGACCTCTTTCGACAAAATCAGGAACCACCTGTCCAAGAACCCGGAGCGCACCTGAGAAATTTACATCCGCCATTCGCAAGATGGCTGGGCTGTCCCAGTTCGTTGTCAGCATGGGCTCATAAACCCCTGCATTGTAGACCACTGCGTCAACGGGACCAACGACCTTCGCAGCCCATTTGACAGCTTCAATTTTAGTCACGTCCAGCGGCACCACTTTTGAGTTGTTCAACATCCGGTGCAGGTCATCAAGCCGCCTCGTGTTGCGCGCTGAAAGGATCAGTCGCGCACCTTCCTGATCCAACCGCTTGGCCAGCGCTCTCCCCAGACCTTCGCTGGCGCCAATGAGCCAAATGGTCTTTCCCTGAAACTGGTTCATTTCTTTGTGTCCAACACATCATGACCGTCGCTAATCAACCGATCCGGAGGAAGCTGTTTTTTGAGGAACGGAGCGCGTTTGAGATATAAGATCGCTGCCTGCCAATGGATCAACGCAAGAACCCGCATAGCCCCAAATGGACGCCTGATCGCAGCCCAGGCCAAAGACCTATTGGTCGCGGGGGTGCGCGCTCCGGCCAAAGTTGCCAAAACCCCCTTATCCCCGTTTCTGAACGTGATCCGTATGTCGATCGCCTCGTCCGTCATCCCGAAGTTGAATTCATAATGGCCGACTATTTTCTGGAAGGGTGACACGTGCATGAGCTTTTTTGCAAAAAGGCAATCTTCTTTGCCAATGGGCCCGAAGTCCTCTTTGGCGCAAAAATAGCAATGCCTCTGGCCGAAGGTGTTGTTGACCTCCGCCACGAAAGCGCATGGGCTGCCGTCGACCAAGGCGATCCAGAAGCTCACAGGGTTAAAATGGAACCACAGAAAATTGGGTTGCGTCAGTAACAGGATCTGTAGGTTTTCTGTGACAAGGCCGCGTCGCCTTAGTTCGGTTCGGAACCACTCGGCACCTTGTCCCTCTTTGAGTGCGCCGCCATGGTTGTGGTCCCACAGCGACCACAAATTGAACCGATTGCGCGACAGCAACTGTGGCGTGTCTGATCCAAAATCGGTCAACACATAATCTACGCCATACGTAAACGCGTTTTTCAAAGCGCCACGGCGAGCATGATGTGTTTGGGCCTGAATGTGTTCCAAAGTCATAACAATGGTACGCATGGGTGCGCCACTTGGATCACCTTGCCTGTCGGTTCCCTGAAAGAAAATTGATCCGAACACCAAGGCCTTACGTACCTATTCTACAACAAAACAATGGCGAGGACAGTATGTACGACCAAACTCACGGCCCGCGTAAGAGAATAGCCATCGTTGGCGGTGGTATTTCGGGCCTTTCTGCTGCGTATTATCTGGCCCCTTACCATGATGTGACTTTGTTTGAGGCAGCGCCTAGGCTGGGAGGGCACGCGCGGACGGTGATGGCAGGAAAGCATGGCAATCAACCCGTCGACACGGGATTCATTGTCTTCAACTACGCGACATATCCGTTTTTGACGCGCTTGTTTCGCGATCTTGATGTGCCTGTGATCAAGAGCGAAATGAGTTTCGGTGCCAGTATCGACGATGGCAAGCTAGAGTACGGCCTGAATTCACTGGGCGCGATAACAGCTCAAAAGGAAAATTTATTTCGTCCACAGTTTTACAAGATGATTGCCGACATCGTGCGTTTCGGAAAGCGCGCAGAAGCCGCGGCGGTGGATGACGAGAAGACCATTGGCGAATTGGTAGATGATCTAAAATTGGGACAATGGTTCCGAGACAATTACCTGATGCCAATGTGCGGTGCTATTTGGTCGACCCCCGTGAGCGAAGTTGACCAGTTCCCGGCTAGGTCTCTGGTCAGATTTTTCCGCAACCATGCGCTTTTAGCTGGCGCCAAAGAGCACCAATGGTGGACCGTTGACGGTGGCAGTATCGAATACGTTCGGAGGCTGGAAGCCGCATTGATCGCGCGGGGGTGTGACATCCGCAAGGGAACACCGGTTGCGCACATCCAACGGGATGATTTTGGCGTTCAAATCAACACCAACAATGGCACGCTGCCTGCTTTTGACGAGTTGATCCTGGCCTGCCACTCAGACCAAAATCTGAAAATACTTGGGAACGACGCAACAGGCGAAGAAGCCACTGCACTTGGCGCCATTCGCTACCAGGCCAATACAGCTGTGTTGCATTGTGACACAGGCCAAATGCCACGACGCAGAGCCTGTTGGTCCAGCTGGTCTTACCATTCGCAGGATGGCAACATTGGCGTCACTTACTGGATGAACAAACTTCAGGGCATCCCAGAGAGTGATCCCTTGTTTGTAACCCTGAATCCAACCCGGGAAATCCCGCAGGAAGCCATTTACGATGAAGTGCGGTTCCATCACCCGGTTTTTGACAAGGCTGCCCTAAAGGCGCAGCAGCGCATCCGCAATATGCAAGGTCAGAACCATACTTGGTTTGCTGGCGCATGGAATAGGCATGGGTTCCACGAAGATGGCATTGCCAGTGCGATGCGCATTGTGCGCGCACTTACCCCCCCACATCAAATAGAAGGATCGGACCATGCGGTTTACGGACAAGGCGCTGAAAACAAGCTTCCTATCGACATGCGAGCAACTGCGTGATGGCCAGTTAATCTTGCGGACGCCAGAAGGCGCACGTTATCAATTTGGTCAATCCGGTCCCGAAGTGGAACTCACCATTCATGACTGGGCAGCCGTTTCTGCCATGGCGGCGCAGGGTCAGGTCGGTTTAGGCGAAAGCTATGTGCAAGGGCTGTGGGACACGCCGTCGATAGAAGCGTTGATGTCATTGGCAATGCGCAATCGCGACGCACTTGGTGCCTATGACCATGCCAATGCGTTACACAAAGCCAAATTTCGCATGGTTGACACGATCTTACGTAGAAACTCTCGACGGGGGTCCCGACAAAACATTCGGTCGCACTATGACGTCGGCAATGAGTTCTATGCGCTATGGCTCGACGACGGCATGACTTATTCATCAGGGCTGTTTTCAGCTGGAGACACTGATCTGGCGCGGGCCCAAAGCCGCAAAAACGATCGAATTTTGTCTCGGCTTGGAGATGGCGAGAGAGTGCTGGAAGTTGGCTGCGGCTGGGGCGGGTTTGCAGAACAAGCCAGTCAAGAGGGCCGGAACGTTACCGGCGTCACAATTTCGCACAACCAACACAGCTACGCCGAATGCCGCTTGGACGGCCGCGCAGACATCCAACTGCGAGACTACCGAGACATACACGGCCAGTTTGACAACATCGTTTCCATCGAAATGGTCGAGGCTGTTGGAGCGCGATACTGGCCCAATTACTTCTCCGCCCTCAAACGAAACTTGGCAGAAGGTGGACGGGTTCTGTTACAGGCGATCACCGTCAAAGACAGCTTTTTTGAGACCTACAGAAACTCGTCTGACTACATCCGCCAATACGTCTTTCCTGGCGGCATGCTTCTCTCCGACAGCGTGATTGAACACCAAGCAAAACACGCTGGATTTGCGGTGCAGGACAGGCTTGCCTTTGGGCAGGACTACGCTCAAACCTGTCGGATCTGGGCCCAACGTCTTTGCGCTCAAAAACATCGGATAGAATCGATGGGATATACTGAAAGCTTCTTCCGCAACTGGCAGTATTACCTTGAAATCTGTGCTGCATCGTTCGCTGTAGGACACACCAGTGTCGTGCAAGTGGAACTGGCCCATGCCTAGTCTGTTACATGGCGATAATAGGCGATCTCCAACACACCCTCACCAAATGGAGGCGTCGTAGGGTATGTCATTGATGCACTACCCACGTGTCAGCCTATATGCGTTGATGTTGGCGGCGGCGGGCATTCCTTTGTACATTCACCTGCCGCGGTTCGCATCAGTGAATCTTGGCATTGGACTGGGAACCATTGGAACGATTTTGTTGGTCATTCGGCTGATAGACTTGTTTCAGGACCCTCTGATCGGCTGGGCCATTGATCATTGGCCGCGAGCCCAACGTGGCTTTGCACTCATCGCGGCCTTCGGACTGGCTGTTGGGTTTCCGCTGTTGTTCTCGCTGACGGATGGACCCAAAACGGTGGTTTGGCTCGTCGCGATACTCGTGCTTTTGTTTTCGTCTTACAGCTTGGGCATGATCCTGATGTATGCAAGAAGCACAACGCTTGCCGCGACACCTTCGCCAGACGACGTAATGACAATGGCGACATTTCGAGAAGGCGGGATGCTGGCAGGCGTTGTGCTTGCTGCAATTGCGCCAGCTACTTTTGTGGCACTTGGGGCTGGCGCACAAGGCTACCCCGCTTTCGGCGTGTTCTTGGGGACACTCGCCATCGCATGTGCCACTGTATCGTTCCCTATGTGGCGACGTCGACCGGTCGCGGGAAAGCCAATAAATGTCTCGGACCTCAGACACTCAGGTGCTTTGCGCTTATTAGGCCTGGCTCTGGTCAACAGCCTGCCGGTTGCAATCACCTCCACCTTGTTTCTTTTCTTTGTCGAAGATCGTCTGCAACTGCCCGGCAAAGCGGGACCTCTCTTGATCCTGTTCTTTCTCAGTGCTGGCCTCAGCTTGCCTATCTGGACAAAACTCTGCCAGAGACGTGGCGCAAAACAAACTCTACTGCTTGCAATGCCGCTTGCGATCCTTGGATTTGTCGGGGCCGCGTTTCTATCAACTGGAAATTTGGTCGGCTTCGCCCTGATCTGCATCGCTTCCGGGGCAGCACTTGGCGCGGACATGGTGATCTTGCCAACGATGTTCTCTGTCGCCCTCAATCGGGCAGGATTGGAACCCTCAGTTGCCTTTGGAATCTGGTCCTTCGCCGGGAAATTAGGCCTCGCGCTCGCAGCGTTTATGGTCCTTCCGTTTCTGGAGTACCAAGGTTTCGTACCCGGTACATCCAACACTGCCACTGCGCTGGCTAGTCTGAACCTCTCCTACGCCGTCATACCCTGCATCCTGAAGCTGGCTGCATTGGGTCTGGTTCTTACACTTCCATCAGAAGGCTCACCGACATGAAATTTTTGGTTGTTCTTCCTTGGCTGGCTGTCCTGGCCATTTTGGCCAAAACACTATTGTTCAGTTTTCGATCCCAATCCCCTGAGGACTATGCCGACACCGCCCCCAAAGTGTCACTGAAATCCCATTTGTCGGGTCCGATCATTTCAGAAGGCGTGATCTTTGGACCAACGGGAAAGGTGACAAACAGCTTTGTTGCCAGAATGGTTGGCAATTGGGAGGGGGACATCGGTACATTGAGCGAAGAGTTCACTTACTCCAATGGTACACGTCAAAGCCGAAAGTGGTTCTTAAAGCTGGGTGACGACAACACCTTCACCGCTACGGCTGATGATATCATTGGAGAGGCTCAAGGTGTCGTGTCCGGATCGACTATCAAGATGAAATATCAAATTGTCCTTCCTGAGGCGTCTGGAGGCCACAATCTGTCAGTCACTGATTGGCTGTACCTCACAGAAAATGGCGTCATCATGAATAGGTCCGAATTGCGCAAATTTGGAGTGAAGGTCGCAGAGCTGGTTGCCACGATGCGCCCTGCTCCCCCGCCAGCAAACTAGGCTCCCAACTGGGTCGGTGATCTGTTGCTGGAGGTCGGCCGTTTTCCTGTTTTTGGGTGGCTCGATTCTGGCATGCCTGCGTTCCTATCTGTAGCTCAAGCCTGAAGGCAGCGGGCCAGTGTTCGGGTTTGTGTTTATGATTTTTTAGATGTCCGCTTTGGAACAGCCCCACTGTAGCAAGCGTGTGATTACCAAATTGCTGCTTTGGGCCGTCAGTGAAGACGGCCCAGGTTCCTTAGATTTCTATGGCTTCTGCAATCGCAAGGGCATCCTCAAGCTCAGCCTAAGTGTGTCTATGACGACAACCGCGCTTTCGGTTTGGGCCTGCGCTTTCACTTCCTCGACATCTTGAATGATGCCATCGATGTGTGTGTCATTTAAAAAAACTCGGAGTTTTTTCGACCACAAAAAAGGCATCGTTTCGGGGACGGCATCTTTCAGATGCGGGTAAGCTCGTTTTTTGACGCCAATTGCGTCTTCTGGTGCGTAATACACAACAGCAGAGCGCTTTACGTCCCGGTCTTCGAAGCCACGACCTGTTGCTATACCTGAGGGTCCTCTAACGTAAGACTGACTAGAGACAGACTGAAGACGGACTGGGGATGTTTTATGGTCAAAGCCCGAAGATTTTGCGAGTGAACACGTGACAGATGCAAATGGATAATGGTCTCAAACCTGTTCGTTAAAACAGGGGGGCACTTCTGCCTCCTAGCCTAGCTTCACTCCAGCAAACCAACGCATTTACAAATGTATGGTCCTTTCGGTTACGAGTAGAATAATTACTGCCGCGCCCTCGCTATTCATCGCCCCAAACGGAGTTGGCTCCTTCATTTTCGATAACCTACCCATGTAGGTCAAACTTTCACTAACCCAGCCTCGCCTTGACGAACTCTTCTCGGATAACTTGTAGCTCAGCACCCTCCCAAAAGCGCCAAGCGAGACACCAACTCAATGACCAAACTTGTCGACAGCTCTCACCGCGAGCTGAGAAATACCTTAAGTTTACTGACATCAATCACTGGACGCATACTTCAAATTACAGACCGCAAAGCGGGAGTGGCTCTTGGCGCTGCAACTAATGCATTCGTTGGCTATTCCTTCGTGGCCACATCCATGGCAGCCGTGGGGTCTTTGGGAACTGCCAGCACCGGAGCGGCTATAGCGGGTTTATTCGGCGCTGCGAAGTCGACGGCCACGTTGTATTGGATTGGTGGTCTTGTAGGAGGTGGCGTGGCTGCCGGAACCGCCGTACTAGGCGTAGGAGCCGTTGCAACTGGGATATACGGGTCGATCAAGGTGCGTCGCGCACTTTTAGGACATGCCCGCAATCCAGAAGATATCTCCGAACTAGAGCAGAAGATACTTATGGCCGCACAAGCCATGGCAGCTTCTGTGCAATCAGTCATCGAAGGTGAAAAAGCAATCTCACGCGAGGAACTGGCCATGTTTGCGAGGATAGGTGTGGCTCCTCTGGTGGCCGAATGTGAACTGGCGCTTACTCAAAACCAATTCAGCAACTTGAACACTTATACCCGAACGCGTCTTCGAGGTCATATCGTGAACCTGAAACGCTCACAAAAACAATTGGAAACCCCATGATCAAGAGAAGCGCGGCGGTCGCCATTGCTGTTACCCTTCAGCAGCTTGTCTCAGGCAAGACGACTGGATGGACGGACGATCAAGAACTTGTGCTTAGGGCGCTTCGGAGATCAAAGAACTCGCTGAACTTAGCCAGTGATGAAGAGTTGGGCGAATACGTGCGCAACCTGTCACCTGAGCAATTCAGAGGAGTTGCCTCAAACGTAAAAGGTATTTTCCATGAAATGCTCGTGGCTCAGGCAGCCAATACCGACGGTGAGCCAGTCACTGCTGCCTTGATAGAGCAAACGAATTACCCCGGAGCGGACGTTGAGTTTTTTCTTGATGGAAAAGTTATAGAGTCTGTACAGGTCAAAGCTGTGCAAGACCCCGCAGCCATCATTGAACACTTTCGGCGATATCCCGATATTGATGTCATTGCGACATCTGAGGTTTACGAAAAACTGGCAGACGAGTTTGGAGAAAGACTGGCAGACTCAGAGTTCTCCAATTCTGACATCACTGAACAAACAAGAACCACACTTGAAGAGCTGGCTGGAGAAGATCTCTCGGAGGTATTTCAAGATGGCGTCTTAACTTCCGTGCTTGTCGGCGGCGCAATTCAAGCTAAAGCCGTTTTGTCCGGTGAACCTCTCGACGCGCGACAAATCCGGAGTTCTCTCGAGATGGTTGGCATCGGCGCTGCGGCTGCAATGACGGTCGACACCCTACTAAACCTCATCTGAACAGAGCTTTTCCTTCTGTTTTTTGGTCTCAATGAGCCGTGGTCGTGTGAGACAGTCCTCAGCCTGAGTCAAACCAAGCTTCTGAACCTTTGAAGACATGCATTGAAGTTTCCCTGTCGCAAACAGTGACAGGGCTGTAGAAACGCCAAACTGAGCGAACAATGGCAGTGAAGTAACGTTTGCGGTGCCGAAAAAGCCCAAGACGTCAAAATGGGCGGCAAAATTCCTGAAAACACATCGGGGGATCTAACCAGACATAAATGATTTTCCGACCATCACAACCCTGTCAAAAAGCCAACCACAATGCTGGAAATGGTCACTTTGGCAAGCCAAACTGGTAGGGGAACGGGGCCCTGTTGATTGCGGCGCAAGATTGACCCTTCAGCGCGATCGGATATTCTGAACACCTAGTGAACTTGAAGCCGCTTAAATAGCGCTGAGGTGTCCCACCGTCCGCCGCCCATTTTCTGAACATCCTTGTAGAATTGATCAACCAGCGCCGTCACGGGTAGGGATGCGCCATTTTCGTTCGCTGTGCTTAAACAAATGCCAAGGTCTTTGCGCATCCAGTCGACGGCAAAACCATGATCAAAGTTGTCGTCTAGCATTGTCTCAAAGCGGTTAGACATTTGCCATGACCCCGCTGCACCTTGACTGATCACCTCGACCACTGCGGCACCATCCAAGCCAGCTTTGTCCGCGAAATGGAGCGCTTCGGATAAGCCTTGAACGAGGCCTGCAATGGCGATTTGATTGCACATCTTGGTCATTTGACCGGCTCCGCTGTCGCCGATTCTGCGACACAATTTGGCATAGACATTCATCACAGGTTCGGCCCGATCATAGTCTGATTGGTCACCACCACACATGATGGACAATGCACCATTCTCGGCTCCCGCCTGACCTCCTGAAACCGGGGCGTCGACAAATGCAATGCCGTTCGCCTTGGCCGCCCCATAGAGATCTGACGTCACTGCTGCAGAGACCGTTGTATGATCAACAAACATGCTGCCTGGCGACATTGTTGCGAAGGCGCCATTTGGTCCAAGGCAGACCGAACGCAGATCATCATCGTTGCCAACACACGCCATGACCATTTCGGCATCTTTCGCGGCCTCGGCCGGGGTTGCAGCAGACGCTCCGCCATGTTCTTTAACCCAAGCTTCGGCCTTGGACGCGGTGCGATTGAAAACGGTGACCGCATGACCTGCTTTGGCCAGATGTCCTGCCATCGGGTAGCCCATGACGCCGAGGCCTAAGAATGAAATTTTTGTCATCGTTGTTTCCTATGTTTTCAAAGGACATCTTGCGGCGTTTTGCCGGCAAAAAATGCGTCAAGGTTATCAAGTGCTCGAAACCCCATCGCATCTCGAGTGGTGCGTGTGGCGCTGCCGATATGGGGCAACATGAAGACGTTGTGGTAATCAGAAAACGCAGGATTGCCACCCGGTTCGACTTTGAAACAATCCAGTCCCGCGGCGGCCACATGACCGGTGTCCAACGCAGCCATCAGAGCCTCTTCGTCGACCAAAGCGCCCCGGGCGGAGTTCACTACGACCGCCCCCTTGGGCAGCAATGCAAAGCGTTCGGCATTCATCAGGTCATTTGTTTCTGCCGTTGCCGGGCAATGAAGCGAGAGAAAGTCCGCAACCGACAACAAGCTTTCGACAGAGGAATGATACTTTGCGCCTTGGGCTTGTGTGGGAGGCAATTCCGAGCGATTAAAGTAATGAATTTCCATGTCAAAGCCTCGTGCCTTGGCGGCAAATGCACGTCCGACACGGCCCATGCCAATGATGCCAAGCCTTGCACCGGTCACCTGCTTGCCCACCATAAAGGCCGGTGACCAGCTGTCCCATTTTCCGGAGCGCACGGTGCGATCACCCGCAACAGCGTGGCGTGCGGCCCCCAACATCAACAGCATGGCCAACTCGGCGGTGGCATCGGACAAAACGTCCGGTGTGTTTGTAACCGTTATCCCGCGCGCGCGAAGGGCCTCCAGATCACAATGATCCACGCCGACGGAATGGTTCGCGACGATTTTCAAGCGCGGGTCAAGTTTGGCTACAACTTCTGCCGAGAAATGTTCGGAATGGCAGGGCAGGATCGCGTCAAACTCGGCACTTGCTGCGATAATCTGTTCAGCGGTGCCAGGCGTGTCGTCATAGTTGATCACAACATCATAGGTTTTCGCCGCACGCTCTAACGTTGCGTCGGACAAACGGCGGGTGATCCACAATCTGGGTTTGCTCATTTCTTACGTACACATTCATCAAAGAAGTCGTAAATCGCGGCTCCGCATATGACGATCGCAATGATCATGAAAGGTAAGCCGCCTTCGAAACCCGCAAAACCAGTCGAGATACTGTGAGACAAACCGCCGATAAAAACGACGAATAGGCCTGTTCCGATAAGACCCATGATCAGTTTTACGGAATATGACATCTTTTATCCTTTCTTAGGCCAACTCGGCGGCCAAGTGCATCTGAAGCCAACGCGCGGTGCGCAGCAATCGGTCATCTTTTTCCAAGGCGCCGATCAATTGAACGCCGATGGGCAAGCCGGTATCCCCGACAAGCAATGGGATTGTGACACAAGGCAAACCCGCCAAAGTCCACAAGGTGCAGAAGATCGGATCACCCGTGCCGTCACCGAAAATGGGTGCTTCGCCTGCAGCGGCTGGCGCAATGATCGCGTCGAAATCGTCGAAGAAGTTGGCAAAAAACGCTTGAGCTGATGCTTTGACGGCCAATGCGTCTTCGTACTCGGCCTTTGTGATCTGTTGCCCGCGCGTGACGACCGGCTTCAGGGTTTCGCTAATTTGAGGCCAGTGTTGTTCAAAAACATCGGCTTGATGTTGGCAGATTTCATATTCATGGATGCGCGCTTGGACGGCGACCAGATTAGATAATGTGTCGGCGGCAGTCATACGCGTCAGCTGAGGGCCAAGCGAGTCAAGGATGTATTCAAGTCCAGAACGCGCATCGTCGGCCAATCGCCCGTTGAAGGGCAAGTCAAGCCACACGAAGTCCGGAGTAACGGGGGCTTCTGTACCCGCGCCGCCGCTCATATGTGGACGCGGACGCGCAAAACTCTCGGTGTCGCGCTGATCGTAGCCCCCTATGGCATCTGTCAACAAAGCAACGTCGGTCAAAGTGCGACCAAAGCAGCCGACTTGATCCAACGATACGGAGGTCTGTAATACACCGCTGCGGCTGATGACACCTCGCGTTGGCTTAAATCCGAATGTTCCACAAAAGGATGCGGGGCGAATGACTGAACCATTTGTTTGAGTTCCGATCGCCAACGGCACATGCTCGGCAGCAACTGCAGCGGCGGACCCACTTGATGACCCACCAGGGCTGTGGTCGGTGCTATGCGGGTTTCGCGTTTCATTGGCATGAACAAACGCCAATTCCGTCGTCACGGTTTTGCCCATTATGACGGCTCCCGCTTCGCGGAGCAGTTCAACGATCCGTGCATCTTGTTCTGATTGACGCCCTGAAAAAATTGCAGAGCCTCGTTGTGTGGGCATGTCGGAGGTATCAATGATATCTTTCAATCCAACTGGAACACCATGCAAAGGCCCCGTAGCAAGCCCGGCCTTTCGAATACGATCACATTCGGCCGCCTGTGCCAAAGCGGCTTCAGCATCGAGATAAGCCCAAGCCTTGATGGCGTTATCCGTATCGCTGATCCTCTGGAGACAGGACTTCACCAGATCCACCGAACTTAGCCGTCCTGACAAGATCGCTTGGGCTGCCTCTGTGGCAGCAAGGGTATAGGGAGCTACCTTCACGGGATGTATTCACCAAACAGATAGTCCGGGAACCAAAGTGCGATTCCAGGGAAAATGTACATCAGAACCATGGTTAGGATCACAATGGCGAGGTATGGCATGATCCCCTTGAAGATCTCGATCAATTCGATTTGTTTCTTCAGCACGCCTTTCAGATAATACGCCGACATCGCCATGGGCGGCGTCAGGAATGACGTTTGCAAGTTCAACGCGACAAGCATTGCGAAGAAGTATGGGTTGACGCCAAAAGGCTCCAGAAGTGGCAAAAAGATCGGAACAAAGATGATCAGGATTTCAGACCACTCAAGCGGCCACCCCAGGATAAAGATAATCAACTGAGCCATAATCAAGAACTGGATCGTGGAGAGATCCATTCCGATCACCCACTCACTGATCAGATCATGTCCGCCGAGATAGGAAAACACCGACGCGAATGTCCAAGAGCCAACAAAGAGCCAGCACACCATGGCCGTGGCCTTCGCCGTCAGGAAGACGCTTTCCTTTAGTTTCTGCCATGTCATTGAGCGATACAGAACAGCCAATACCATACCGCCAAGTGCCCCCATAGCAGCGGCCTCAGCAGGTGTTGCGAGACCGCCTAAGATCGATCCCAACACCAGTGCAATCAAGACAGTGAGAGGCACAAAAGAAACCAGCAAGTCCCAGTAGATCTTTGAGGGTGGTGGAACGTCTTCAAGGTTTGGTTTCGGAGCGAGCTTTGGATTTATCCAGACACGCACGATCACGTAAACGATGTAAAGACCTGCCAGCAGCAACCCCGGAAAAACAGCAGCCGCATACAGGCGCAGCGGAGACAAATTGCCAATCGCGGCATACACAATAAGCATGATCGATGGCGGGATCAAAATGCCCAGCGTCCCACCGGCGCAGATCACACCAGACGCGAAGCTTCGATTGTAATTCGCGTTGGCCATTGCCGGATAAGCCAGAAGCCCCATCAAGGTAACAACAGCCCCCACGATACCGGATGCCGTAGAGAATACCGCACAGGTCAAAAGCGCCGCGATAGCAAGTGAACCGGGCAAATTCCGCGCGGCCATGTAAAGCGAGAAGAACAGTCGATCAACGATATTTGCACGTTCGACCACGTAGCCCATGAACAGGAACAGCGGAATTGCCACCAGAGTATCGTTCTCCATCACTGAATAGGTGTTCTGGTTCAGTAGATAGAAAATGTTGTTGTTGAAGATGTCCGAAAACACCTCAGGCGGGCCGCGAAAGTACGCGTAATAGCCAAAGCCAACGCCCATTGCGATCAGAGTAAAAGCTATAGGGAAGCCGAGCAGGACCAGCCCTATGAACATGCACAGCATGAGAATTGCGACTTGTGGGTCTGTCATCTTTTTGTCTTTCGTTTCGAGGTAAGTCGCTTATTTCTCTGCTGCACTGCCAGGAGTGACGATGTCGTCCATGTGCATCAGCATGTCTTCCGTTTCGCGAACGTCATCGAGACGTTCCATCCACTGACCAGTTCGCATTGCGCTCCAGCACCGCACTAATTCTGCCACTCCTTGAAGCAACAATAGGCCACCGGCGAGCGGGATAAGTGTCTTGAAGAAATAGATCTGAATGCGCGCGGGGCTGTTCCAGCTCACTTCTTTGTAGCGCCAACTGTCTGACGCGATTTCCCAACCGAACCAGAACAGCGCCATGATGCCGGGAAAGAAAAACAGAAGATAGAGCAGGAAATCGAGACGCGCCTGCCATTTAACAGGAAAGAGCCGGTACAGCACGTCGCCGCGCACGTGACTGTCTTGAGCGAGCGCATAGGGTCCTGCCATCAAAAATAAGGCTCCATACATCTGCACCATCATGTCAAAGGCCCAAACGGTGGGCGAATTCAGCACATAGCGCATGAATACTTCGTATGACACTGACAGGGTCAGGATCAGGATACACCACCCGAAGGCCCGTCCGACCCAAAGGCTAAGCCCCTCAATTGCATGGACAAATTTAGTCACCTGTGTACTCCCCAAGACACGCAGCATTCCAAGAGCCTTGCAAAGGCTCTTGGAAATTTAGTTTTGTTTGAGATCAACCGAAGTAGTGGTCGTATGCCAACTTGTAGTCCGGCTGGTTCAGGTTCAGATAACCCATGACGTTCTTCGCATATGCCTTTTGGCTTTCGATGACACGCGCAAAGAACTCGTCTTCTGCCGCAATCCGGTCAACCACAACGTCCCAGGCTGCAAGCTGGGCTGCCATAACGCTGTCAGGTGTGCGGTGAACACTTACACCCTGTTCATCGCGCAGAGTGACAAGATCATCAGCGTAGCGCTTGGTGTTATGCCAGTAGAAGTTCGAATTTTCAGCTTCGGACGCATACTTCAGGATCGATTGAAGTTCCGGTGCAAGGCCATTGTAAACGTCCTTGTTGAACGACACTTCAAAGAACTCCTGAGACTGGTGGAAAGACGCTAGGTGATAGTCCTTTGAAACGTCCTGCATACCAAAATCTCGGTCAGACGTTGGGTTGTTAAATTCAGCCGCGTCGATCAGACCAGACTTCATCGCCGGCTGAATTTCCCCGCCAGGAAGCTGCACAACTGACATACCCATTTCCAAAAGAACATCTGCTGCGAGCCCCACGGTCCGATACTTGAGACCGTCCATTTGGCTTGCGTCTGTGATTTGCTCCTTGAACCAGCCAAGAGGCTGCGCAGGCATGGGTGAGTTGAAGAACGACACCACGTTCAACTTAAGAGAAGCCATGAGCTCATCAAACAGCTCTTGCCCGCCACCATAGTTGACCCAGCCAAGTACCTCCTGAGAGGACCAGCCAAAGCAGGGGCCAGTGCCAAACAGCGAAGCAGTCTTGGATTTTGAGTACCAATATGCTGGCACATAGTGACAGGCATCCAGAACACCGCGGTGAACAGCGTCTTGCATTTGCGATGTCTTAACAACGGAGTCGACCGCCAAAAGATCGATCCGCAAAGCATCACCTGCCATCGCATGAACGCGGTCAACGTAGGACTGAGCGTTTTCAAGGAAAATGCCGCCTCCCCAGGCTGCTTGCATCTTCAAAGTTGTGGTATGGTTATCGGCAATCGCCGGGGCTGCCAGCGCGCCAGCGCCCACAGCGGCACTGCCGCTTAGGAATTTTCTTCGGTTCACAGAATTTGTCATTGTTCCTCCCATCGATCCGGCGTTTTTGCCAGCTTTCACAACAAAATCCGGAGACCTTGCTGCTGATTTGTTTTTGCTGGGCACCAAAAACACTTCGCGCAAGACGCGACACGCCATTGGCGCTCCTCCCCAGAAAACACTTGAAGGTTGCACGAGATTAACTAATCGGACAAGTGGATTTAGCTGATATAGATTATCGAAAAATTCGATTTGGTAAGAAAGCTAGACCACTTTTTCGCGGCAGATTTTGACGATCAAATCACGAAGCCAGATGTGCATCTTTGAACTGTGTGTGCGTGTCGTCCAATACATAGACACTTGAAAAGGCGCATCAAAAGGGCAATCTCGAAAAGGGACACGATGTTGCGTAATTTGCGCAATTCGCTTTGGAGCCGCAGCGATCATGTCCGTGCCTTCAAGCAAAGCCGCAAGGTTCTCAGGGCTCGCGATACTTATTGCGCGATTCACATCAAGCCCTCTCCGGCGCATGTCAGTGCTGTAAGAAGATCGCCAAATCTGGGCAAACGATACATAAGCGTGATTCGCTTCACGAAACATTTCTTCGGTGAACTCACCCGAGGACAACGGGTTCGCGCGATCTATCAGGCACACGTATTTGTCTTTGAGAAGCAGTTTGGAATAGATGCCATTCAAAGTATGGTTTGCAGGCGACAACAAAACATCCGTTTGCCCTTGTTGAAGCTGGTCAACGCCAGATTCTTGGGCGGGGATCATCATTATATGTATGCCGGGAGCTGCTTTTCTAACCGCGCGGATCAGATGTGGTAATATTATGATCCGCTCGTAGTAGTTGCTCGAAATACGAAGTGTTGTACGTGATGTCGATGGATCGAACTCTTCCGCGTTCACTATGTCATTGAATTTTTCAAGGATGATCCGCGCTTCAACAACCAAATCGTCGCATCTGGGTGTTGCAACGATCCTACCTCCCTGTCGCGTAAAAAGTGGATCGTCAAAAGCTCTACGCAAACGATCAATCGTGTAACTAACCGTGGATTGATTTGTACCCACTGCATCTGCAGCATCGGAAAAGGACTTTTTCTCGTGGACGAGGCACAACATCGCAAGAGACGAGAAATCAATTTTTTGCGGATCGAGAGACTTCATCCAAAGTGTTTAACCGAGTTTGGCTCATAATCGCCCGAGAAAATCATAAATAATCCGATTTCTTTTTTTGAAAACTGGTGCCATGCGTTTCCGAGTGCGTTGGCAACTGATGTTGAAATTCAGCCCTTGGCTGCCATAGCGTCTGTCACAGAGAACTCCGGCAACGCGCCATCCACGGTGGGGGCCACGAGCCATCACATGCGCAGCATTGTGCAAAACAGATGTCACCCCTACTCTGGACACTTTTCTAACTTTGCAAGAGGCGCTAACTGCGCACATCGGTCTTTGGTGGCCTGATGCAGCATGGAAGGCTTGGCTATTTGCGGTTGAATGGCCGCTTTTGCATGTCTGGCGCTAAACATTCGCAGATGCAGCTAAGGTCCGGTTTCCGCCCTTTGTGCCCAAAGCGCCGCAGAGGCTAAGCGGAACTTGAGGTCCTTAGCTGAAGGGAAAACACCGTCTTGATCCTTGAAGCCAAGCCTGCTCAGGTCTTCCAGCCACGCGATGAACACCTCTTGAAAGCTTTCCGTTCTTGGAAACCAATTTGCGCGATAGCTCTTACCGTTTTTGGCACGCATGTCAGTGGCGTCCTGCTCAACCGTTCGCTTCTCAAGGTCGAGGTGTTTGAGGCAAACTGAAGTAAGGGCCCCAGTTCGAAGGCCGCTGACATAAGAAAAGGCGACCATCGCGCGATCCCGACGCTCCACGAGGGTTCACCCGGATCGCCAAGCATTCTCGGCTATGTTCATCCAAGATGTTGAGCGTCCTAAAGGCTCTGCCGTCGTCTGTTCTGTGGTGTACGAAATCATACGACCAGACGTGATTACGATACTCCTAGCGCAGTCGGACACATGATCCGTCGTTCAACCAGAGCCGCCCCTTCTTTGGTTGTTTCATTGGCACTTTGAGCCCCTCGCGTTTCCACAAATGCTCGACACGTTTGTCATTCACTCGCTGCCCGGCAGGCGCATGCAAAGCATGCTGCCGAGAGGGGGCCCTGCCTGCGTATCGCAGCAAGGCTGCAACTCGGCGATAGCCATATCGACCGTACCGGCGGGCCAGCTCGATCACATCAGCAACTAGGCGTTCCTCGTCCGCAAGCCCCTGTGGCAATCGCCGTTGTGTGGACCGGTACTGGCCAAGGACCCGACAGACACGGCGCTCAGAAACTCTCATCTGGCTGCGCACAAGATCGATGCAGGCACGACGACGCGAGGAGCTCAGAAGTTTCCCCGTGCGGCCTCTGACAGGATCAGTTTATCCAACGTCAGGTCCGACACAGCCCGTCTCAGGCGCTCATTTTCCTTCTGGAGCCGCTTCAGTTCCTTGAGTTGTTCTGTGCCTATTCCGCCCGTCGCCATTGTCGCTCGGACCAATGGCTCAACAAGGGCTCCATTCTTCTTCCAACGGTAATAGGTTTGTTCAGTCACGCCGATCTGTCGGATCGCATCTATCCGAGGCAAGCCTTGCCCCATCAGTACGTCAACCTGCCGTAACTTCACGACAATCTCTTCGGTCTTGGGTCTCTTAATGGCCATCTCTGGTTCTCCGCTTTCCTAATCATAGGGGCGGACCACTTCAAAGGGGGAGGCTCAATGCCATGGCGTTACGCTGCCCAAGCAGCGTAACACAAAGCCCTCCGATCCAGCCGAAGCAGGCAGACCAAACGGTTACTAAGTAACTGATTTTGAGTTATTATACTTTGAATATTTGACCGCTTTCCTATCTGAGTTCGATGAGAAATCCCTTGCTTCAGAGGGGTTGTTGACCAAGCTTTTGTGAGATCTCTTTACGGATCGAAAGTGCGAAATTCTCCCTTTAGTTGCGAAATTTGATGTCTGTGTGTGCCGCGACACAGACGGAATCGGGGCCCTCCTGCACAAATGATGTCAGAACGCATTTCAATGAGGGCACCATGTCAGATTCAGTGAACAGCCAAATGACCGATGCGGTGACGCAAGTGAATGTGGGGGTTTTGACCGATGCACCTGCGGTGGCAATCGGGACGCTTTACCAGTCGCTTGCACATTCCAGCGGGCTCGCCTTGTTCAACGCGACGTCCAATCAGCAGAACCTGAACCAGTTGAACCCAGCCATCGTCTCTCAGGCCGTGGCGACGATCAATTCTGCTTAGGCCATCCGGCGAGAGCGTGACTACAAGTTGGTGAGGTGAGGACTGATCAATGGCAAATCCAAATAATGAACAAAACGGCACATCGCCGAACGCGCAGGCCACATCAGAAGCGCAAAGCACGGGAGCTGCACAAGCCGCAGCCCCAACAGTGCCAACTCCGGGGCCGGTGGCTGCTGACAGTATGCAGGATCAGGCATCCGGTATGATCGCGTTGGACGTGGAATCCTTTGCCAACGGTTTTATGCAGATCATGTTGTCTGGCATCGGCTGGGCGTCTGGCGAGATCGCCAAGACCAAAGGGGCGGACGGCACCGACGAGCTAAAAGTGTTCACAGACGCATTGTCCAATGATTTGCCGGACATCATTCAAAAGATCAACTCCGCCGCCAAAGGGACTTTGGAGACATCCTCAAGCAGTGGAGGCGCAAATGGCAAAGCCAAAAAGCAAAGCTTCTTCAGCTAAAGCATCGGCGGGGTCACCCGCGAAAGAACAACCTGAAAAGATCGACATCCCTGCGCCGCAAGCGCCGGTGGTGCCGGAAATGTCAGCCCCAGCAGTGCCGGAAATCGAAATGACACACCCACATGAGCAAACGTCCGAGGACACCACGCCCCCTAAAGCGACGCGTCCGTTGACCGAAGATGAAGCGCTGATCCGTGACGCGGTGGTTGATGAAGTCCTCGCCCAGATCGATCCTTTGTTGGTGAAATTGAAGGAGATCGCGGAGCAAGCCGAGGGCGCAGGGCAGCACACCGCGCCAACGTCGGAGCAAATGGCGTCGGAGTATGAGGCGCTGGTGGAGCAGATGACGGTGCAAATGAACCAACGCATTGAGCGCAAGATTTCAAATTTCAAAGCCTTCATTGCAAGGAAGGGATGATCATGGCCAAGAGCACGCGAAAAGAAGTCGAAGTCGAAATCGCCTTTGAGGGAGATGGCACCTCTTACGGCACAGATGATGACGTTATGAATGTCGGGCTCAGCGCGAGTATGAGCCAAGCCCAGCAGTTCATGACCGGTTCTCAATCTACCGGTCAAATGCTGGAGGCTGGAATAACCCGCTCACATCAGGCCCAGAGTGTTTTTCTGGCCAACACCGCTCAAGGCTATAAGCAAATACTCGGCGCGAGCCATCCTGAAAAGCAGCACCACCACGGGTATGAACCTAAGCGAATGAGCAAGAGACTTTACCGAATTCTTAGTGAGCTGAAGGCGGCTAAGAAGCGATGAGAACCTCTCATCATCCTTGGCTCCAACAGGGCCTTTAATCCAACCACGAAAGGACAAAAGTATGGCTTTTGTAGCTGAACAAATCACCGACGCCGTCACTCAGACGAACGTCAAGGTTGTTGCCGAAGCGCCAGCGATGGCGATGGGAACACTCTATCAAACCGCGGGTCACTCCACGGGCATGATGTATGAAAACTCTGTCAATGCACAGAACCAGCAGAACATCCTGTCTCAGGCGGCGACAACCCAAGGTGTGATGCAGATCTACAGCGTCGACACAGTCTCGGACGCGCTTGCGGTGACCCGCATGATGAGCAGCCGCAATTGATGACGGCATATGGTCCCCGGATCGAGACGGTTTACCACAGCCTGACCTGATCTGGGGGCTATCACTGGCGTCGTCGGTCCTCCCTTGTAATCCATCATAAAAGAGGTTCCGCGATGCCGGTCAATTTATCCCATTACCCATTTGATTATCACACTCATTTCTGGGGGATCCTGCCGCTTCGCCCCAAAACAGGAAACCCCCTGGCAACTCCCAGCGTCGAGCGGGCTGTACAACAGTTCTATACGGCGGCGGGGGTTGCCGGTTTTTCTGCGCTGGATGTCAAGCGGCGCATTTTTGCGCTGTGTATCATCAAGGCACAGGCTTCTCTGCAAGGTTGGGTTGCGATTGATCGCGGCTATATCAGCGATGCAGCGCAGGTGAACACGTCGTTTCAAGAGTATCTGCGCGGCGAGTGTTTTGTCGAAAATGCGATCGTCGCCCGCAATATGATTTTGCCTTTCAAAAACATGTTCAATCTCTTTCCCGAGACAACCGTTGACGCCTTGGAGGCAAGCCTTGTTAGACTTGAGCAGGACACGCTTTCTTTGACAGTGAACGACCTTGGCTCGGCAGAAAAACGTGCTGCATGGGTTGGCGGGCTCACCGCCCAGATGACCCAGCAAGGTGTATCCGCAAACGACATACAGACGATTGTTGCGCTTGCGGGCGATCCGGGCACCGAGCTGTCGGATTTGTCGGAGGCCTGCGTAGCCTTGATCCCAGACATTTTCTACACTTCCAAATTTCTCAAAGCGCCGAGTTCGATCTATCGTTACTATGATTATTTTAACGATCAGATGTTGGCGGCCAATACCTATACCCCGTTTGATGATGCCTATTTTGGACGCGACGCCCTAAAGAGGCTTGCGCCGATTGTGAACGGTGACGACACCTTCCATCTGAACGCGTTTTTGGTGCAAAACACCCGCGACTATTACACCGAGAACGGCATCACCCATACCCAAATTTCCATCGGCGGACCGGATAGCGCTGATCCGCCCGCCCCCGGCGAAGACCCGATCTTTGATGCCATGAATGCCAATGTCGGCGCGGCCGATGCATGGACGCCCAATCACAAACTTCTCTATCACAATATCAACCACACAGTGGGCACAGATCCAAAGCTATTAAAGAGCTTTCTGGATGGGGCGGTGCGGGATTTTCAAAGGGTGGATACTCCGTTTTATCAACGTGTTATTGGCATCGATTTCTTAGGTGCTGAGTCCATCATCGATTTTGAAAACCTGTTTTCTGCAATTCAGAATTTGACAAATACCTTTGCCGGAATGGGCGGGATCTGGGCACATAAGCGCAAGTTTACCTTGCGGATACATTGCGGAGAAGGTTCCGGTACGACGCCCCATAACCGCAGTGTTTTGGGGTCGCAGATTATTTCGACGTCTGTGGATAATGTCTTTGCCAAAAAGAGCGCCTATCAGGACTTTGTGGCGCGACTAGCCTCCTTTGGAAACGGTACTCCTGTGGCTAGCTCGCCTTATGGTTGGCCCAATGTGGTCGAGCTGATGGATAAGGTGTTTGGCGGTGCGTATGAGGACATGCGGTTTAACATCTTTAGCGAGAAGACCCACAATCGGATCTCCAACATTGCCGAGACCAATATGATGTCGCTGTTTCATGCCGCCATCAAAACCGACGATGCGGGGAACTTGATCTATCAGCAGGGTCAAAGTGCCTTTGATAATATCGTGATTAGGTTGGGGCATGGCCATCATGCGCGGCAGTTTATTCACAACCTCAGCGCATATCCCGGATTGGCCTATGGCTTTCGCAACATCACATTTGACACCAACCTGGGCAGCAATTTCATTACGGGATCGAGCACAGAATATGGCTCGATTGATGAGTATGAAAGCGCGAAGGGTATTCGCACACTTACGTCGTATGCGCCGCAGAAGTATGTGCAGCATGCCATTGATGCGACGTTTGGCACGAGCCGCGTGTCTGATAACCTCTATGGCGGGAACGCGTTTCCATTGTTGATTGGCAGTGACGGGCAGGGGATCGAGCATACTGTGCTTGCGCGTGAGAATGTCCGCGCGTTTGTTTTGTCGGTGCTCCGGTCTGCTTTGCCAGCTGACACGATGACGGGGATCAACCTGTTAAACGATGACGTGCTGCGCGATCTGATTGGATTGGAACTTACCGCGGGGACAGTTACCAGCATTTTGTCCTATGCCCGAAATTACTGGAACCAAAACGTGGGAGATCCCGGAGATTTGGTCGGGGCGGCGACAATCGTAAACGGCACGGCTTGGGTTATGGAGAACAGGGTAGACCCCGTTATGTCAGACGGGCGGGACGGCTTTAGTTATGAAAAAGCACCTGAGTTTGACATACGCTGGACACCCGGCGCCGTTTGAGCCGCAGAACCCTTTGATAAACCCGCAACATGGGTCTGACTGTAAGCACTTGGCCGCGTCCTGTTGGGCGCGGTCTTGAGGTGTCTTACGAGATCGCCTTAAAGGCGTTCACCTTAATGGGTTGGACAAATTAAGATTTCCATCTTAGCGTGTAGTGTGGGGCGTGTCCGTGGTCTCTTATTCTGTGGTTGCGAGTGTTATGAGTAAAAAGGTTTGGGATGGTTTGCCTGTTGGGATAGGGCAGACCGGTTTTAGCGATGTTGACGAAACAGCGGTTATGGCAGCTTCTGCTGTGCCCGTACGGACCGCAAATGGCCATCATAAACGGATCCTGACGTTGTTGTTTGTCGACTTGCAAGCCTCAACGCAATTGGCTGAAAGCCTTGATCTGGACAGCTATGATGCGTTTTTGACCAGATTTCACGCGCAGGTTCGACAAATCGTTCAAGCCTATCACGGCAGTGTTGTACAGGTTTATGGCGATGGTTTGTTGGCAGTGTTCGGATTGCTTCAAGATGGGGAAGATAGTGCATTTGCAGCCACACAAGCTGGACTGTCGATAACTCAGGACTGTGCACGTCATCTGGATGGGCAAAAAGTGCGTGTGGGGCTGCATAGCGGCAGTGTCATGTGCCACCAAGCGGACGTTCTGCCGGGCATGGTGACCGGTTTTGACGTCAATCTCGCCGCGCGCGTTCAAAGTGAAGCCCCGCCAAATGGCGTGATGGTGAGTGGTGCAACGTTTGGGTTGATTGAACCTATCGCGAATGTTCGGATCAAGTCGCATGGCTTTAAGCGCTTGAAAGGTACGCGCCAGCCGACAGAGCTGTTTGAAATTGGAGCGCTTACGTTTCGTGGCCGACTAAAGCGTGAGACCGATTTTCTGGGGCGCGAGCCATTCTTGCAAGGGTTGCTAAATAGCTCTCCGCACTGTGCAAAACTGATCCTTGGTCCCCCGGGATTGGGAAAAACAGAAGTGCTGAAGGCGTTGCAAAGCAAGCTCGCGATGCACACGAAGGTTGTTGGCCTTTGCGCGCGTTCAAATGTCATGCGCTCGCCGCTTTTTCCGTTTCGCACGTGGTTGACTGACCACTGGGGCAAGGTGCTTGATGTTGTGGGGACAGAGCTGTCGACGATGGATCGGGCCATCTTGGAGACGTTGCGTATACCATCGAATTTGGGCGCGCTGACCCAAAACTTGGATGCGGCCCAATTGGGAAAATTGCGCAAATCAACGCTTGTAAATGTGCTGCACAGCTACCTTGTCACACAGCAGGCCGCGCTCTTGTTTGACGATGTTCATTGTTGCGATGAGGCAAGTCAATCGGTTGTGCTTGAGCTGATTAAGACCTTGGAGGCGACACCCTTCCAAATCTTCCTTTTTGGGCGTGATGTGGGCGCGATCGAGCCCGTTCGTGCATCTGCTGGTGTGCACGCCATAGAACTTCCAGTGCTTTCTAAGGAGGTGCTGGGCCAAGTTTTGAGAAGCTCAGGCTTTAACACTGCCAAAGTGGACGTCTGTGAGGCAATCTTGGCCAAGGCAAATGGCAATCCTTTGTATTTGTTGTCCATGCTTGAAACACTTGGGGGTGACGACAAGGTCTCATTGCCGCAAAGCGTAGAATCCTCGATCCAAGCACAGTTAAAATCAGACCCGCGATTTAGCGATGTTCTTGAGGCGGCTGCTGTCTTGGGACAGGCTTTTGCTGCGCGACATTTGTCTGCCGTTGGCAAGGATGCGGTGCAGTTCGCCCTCGGGCTTGAGCATCTGGTGGCGGCGCGGGTTTTGCGGGTCGGCGGAGGGGATGTCTCGTTTTGTCACCCGTTGTATCGGGACGTGGCCTATCAAATGATCCCGACCAGCCGTCGGCGTGAGTTGCACAGTAATTGTGCCTTAGAAATATCGCGCGCGGATCCTGAATTTCGCAAGGAATTCCCAGAGCTTATTGCGGATCACATTATCGAAGCGCAAATCTATGCCGAGATACCAAAGATCGTCATTGAAGCGAGTTCGCGGTTTTTGAGACAGGCGGATCTGGATCAAGCATTGCACTATCTCAACCATGCCTGCGATGCGGTAAAAGAAATCGAACCAAATGCAGAAATCGCGCCGCAGGATTATCTTGCGGTTTTGTCGCTCAAGGCGGCGGCGAAAGTCCAGAAATTTGGCTTTGGCCATGATAAGGTCAAGAGCAGTTACCTAGAACTTGAACGTGAAGCGGCCGCGGGATCCGGTAGTGATCTGTCGCGGATGCTGGCCTATTACGGGCTGACGTCTCACCGGATGATTAGCCAGTCAGTGCGGGCGTGTCGGGGCGTTTTGCAAACAACCGCGAAAATTGCAGCTCACTCAGAATCTGAAACTCGCTTGCTGCATCTTGTGCACGCATGCGCCTATAATTTGTATTCCGCGCGCTTTGATCGGGTTTTGGAAATATGTGGCGAAGTCGAGGAAATCTATTCTCCCGCGGCCCATTCGTGGCTGTATCTGCACACTGGCGCAGATCCTTTGGCGTCGGTGTTATCTGCTGCGATTTATGTGCGGGCGCTGCGTCGCGATCTGGAGGCGGCGACGGCAACCTATGACAGGGCTTGCGCGCACCTGAGTGATGTTTCCGCACATCTTCAGCTGCCTTGGCTCAAGATATTTTCGGCGTCCGCATTTTCATTTGCCGGCGAGCGCGCGCTTGGACGGCAGTTCTTGTCGCAGGGGGTTGCTTTGGCAGATGAGCAGGGGGCGAGATTTTGGCAGCTGAACGGGCGGCTTTGGCAGGCCACTCTTGAGATTTATGATGGTCGCCATGAAGGGCAGGCGCAGGTTCTTGCGGAGCTTTTGCCAAAATTTGAAGCGATTGGCGTGTCTTTGTCTTTGACGATGCATCGATCTGTTTTGGCTTTTGCCGAGCAGCGCCAAGCACCGCAAGAAAGCCAATGCAAGGTCATAGAAAGAGCTCTGAAGTCTTGTTTGAGGGCCGATGAAGTTCTTTGGCTGCCTGCCATTGCGGATCTGTACGGCGCGCTGGAAAACGGCGCGCATACGCCGCTCTCAACTCGTTTGATACGGGCGCATTATCAGCGTTCGGGGGCGATTTTTGAATGCAATATTGCCAGAAAGACTATGGACACATGAATTCACTCAAAACTGAATTGCTAAACACCAAATTGTTTCACGGAATCTCGCTTTCTGAAAATGACTTGGACATGGCAGGGGGAAGCATTCTGAAACTGGCGCCATTGCAGCGCGTTTTTGAACAGGGAGATCGCCGTGGGGACGTCTATTTTTTGATCAAAGGGCGGCTGTTGGCGGTGCATTGGACGCGTGACGGGCGCGAGGTCTTGTTCTCGCGAATTGAAGAGGGCGATAGCGTTGGTGAAATCGCTGCGATTGACGGCGGAGATCGCTCGCTTTCTGTTTATGCGCAGAAAGACAGCATAGTGGTCGCCATGCCTCGGAACGGGTTTTTGAGGTTGCTGGCGACGCATTCGGATTTGGCGTTGCGGGTCATGCAAAACCTCACCGCATTGGTACGGCGCTTGACAGAGCGGGCGTATCAAACATCCACCATGACCGTCGAGGAACGCGTGAAGATGTGCCTTGTGCGCATCGCGATGGATGCCCGCGCGCTGCATAACTTTGGCGAAATCACCGATGCACCGACGCATTCGGAAATTGCCAGCCTTATTGGTGCCAATCGTGAAGCCGTGAGCCGAGCGATGTCCGCGCTGAAAAAGTCAGGAACCATCGAAGGTGGACGGGGGCACATCCGGCTGATCGATCCGGAAATCCTGTTGAAAGATTTAGTGTCCTAGAGCCGGTCGGCGTCGGCTTTCGGCACTTTCGCTGTCCAATTTCACGGTCAATTCAGGTGTGAAGATTTTTACTGTTGCGAGGGAAACATGGCAAAAGAACGCATTGCAGTCATCGGGAGTGGTGTGGGCGCCATGACGGCGATTTATGGTGTGACGCAAACACCAAATTGGCAAGATAAATATGAGATCACTGTCTATCAGATGGGATGGCGGTCCGGCGGTAAGGGCGCAAGCGGGCGCAATGCGCAATTTGGCCAGCGGATCGAGGAACATGGGCTGCATGTTTGGGCTGGGTTTTATGACAATGCCTTTCGGATGATGGGGGCGTGCTATGATGAATTGGTAACGCTTGGATTACGAAAGCCCGAAGACCCATTGGGGACCATGGCGACAGCCTTTAAGCCGCTGTCTCACATATTTCTCGCAGAACACGTCGAGCAAAGCTGGCGTCCCTGGATATTAGACTTACCAACCAACGACGTCCCTCCGGGGAGCCGTACTACAGTTCCCCGCCCGTTTGAGATGTTCCTCAATATCCTCAAGATTTGCGTGGAATTTTTGAAAGATGGGGAATTGGATGAGCCTGCCATCAACGGAATGGACCTGAGCGCTCCGTCGGGGCTGCATGTGTTGCACGAAGCCATACATCGCACGGCACAAAGCTTGCCGCAGGATCCCAAATTGCATGACGGCGACGATCTGAGCGCAATTGCCAAATTGATAAAGGATGCCCAAGACGCCATTCATGCGCTGCAAACGCCTAAGAACATCGACAATGACCCGCTGCGCCGGGCTTTGTATTTGATGGATTTGGCAATGGCTTTTGCTTACGGAATGGTCACGACGCAGACCTTTGTGAAAGGATATGATATCCTTGACAAAGTGGAGTTCTCAGATTTCTTGCGCGCTAACGGAGCCAGCGAAGCGGCGGTTTCCTGGGTGGCCGTGCGCGGGTGTTATGACTTTGTCTTTGGCTTTGAGGTCGGCGACACAAATTCAGCAGGAAATGTGGGTGCGGGTACAGCGCTGCGCGCGATGTCGCGGCTTTTGTTTACCTATTCGACCGCGATCTTTCACAAGATGCAGGCCGGCATGGGGGACACTATTTTTGGGCCATATTATCAGGTTTTGCGCGCCAAAGGTGTGAGGTTTAAATATTTCAATGCGGCGACAAATCTGGGGCTTAGCGCGGACAAGTCGCAGATTGAGCATCTAGATATGGTCGAACAGGCCGCCGTGTCGGGGGGCGATTATGATCCGCTGGTTGATGTTGAGGGCTTGCCTTGCTGGCCTTCTGCACCCCTTTGGGACCAATTGGTGGATGGTGATAAGCTTAAAGCATCCGGAATTGATTTCGAATGTGAAAAAACACCCCCGATAGGGCGGGCGTATCAACTAAAACGGGGCGTTGATTTTGATACCGTGGTGCTCGGGGCGTCTATCGGGTCGCTACAGTATCTGACGCCAGAGCTTCAAAGCGCCTCGCCGCGCTGGCGTAACATGTTGAAGACTGTGAAGACCGTGGGAACCCATGCGACGCAGCTTTGGCTGTCAAAAAGTGCCGCGCAGTTGGGATGGGATCAACAGGTGAAAGAGCATAACGCGGCGCGCTCGATCCCGACGCCGCCGCTGCGCACGATCATCACCGGCTTGGCGGAGCCGCTCGACACTTGGGCGGATATGTCCCATTTGCTAAAACGCGAAGCTTGGGGCGGTAAAGGTCCGCAATCGCTGGCTTATTTTTGCGCGCCTGCGCCTGATGGTGAGACTTTGGACGGCTTTGAGCAGGCGGTAGACCATTGGGCGGATCAACATCTGTCAGCAATTTGGCCTAAGTCCGTTGAGCAGGGTAAATTTGAGACCCAAATTCTATATCCCCAAGATCCAAAGGGATTTGCATCGCAATATCGACGGGTGAATATGTATGGATCTGAGCGCTATGTTCTGTCTGTCACGGGGTCTGTGTTTCATCGCCTCAAACCCGGAGAGAGCGGGTTTTCAAATCTGTATTTGGCGGGGGACTGGACGGTTTGTGGTCTAAACGCGGGCTGTGTAGAGGCGGCAACAATTTCGGGGATCGCTGCCGCGAGCGCGTTGACGAGGCAGCCTTTGTTGAATGTCGGGGCTACCGATCTGGACCCGGACAAATCGGCACCGGAACAGGCAATGTTTAAAAGCAGTTTGGTAAGCGGTGCCAATTGGCCGCTGACCGGATTTTATGCGCGCGGGGACATGACCGGTTGGTTTGCGTTTTATGCGATGCCTCGGGCTCAGGTGCAAAACTTGCTCCCGCAAGGTATCGAGCTGAGCCGTGATCCTTTGGCGGCGGACGGGTTTCACACTGTTGGGGCGTCATTCTGTCGATTTCACAATGTGCGGGGGTCTTTTGCGCCAAACTTTATGGCGATGCGCCCCTATGGCGAGGCGACGTTTGCGATTCCGTTCACCAAAACACAACGGGCCGACGGGGCACAGTTTTACTATCCAAAGTGTCTGTATGTGAACAATCGGCGGGCGATTTTTGATGGTAAATTCTATTATTCGATGCCCAAAAACTGGGCCGAGGTCGAGATGACCGAGCAGAGTTTTAGTGCCGAAAACTCGGCAGGATTGAAAATGAAAGCAGAGTTTTTGCAAATCGAAGACGCTGTGGCCTTGGTTAACCATGCTGCGTTGCCAGAGATTTCGGCGATTTTGAATGAGAACTTCATCACGCAATCTCGCAGAGGCCATCAGTATTTCAACGCCTTCAACCTGTCGCTGGATCGATGTCATGTGGCACCGGTGCGTGGCAACATAAGTGTGCTGGACCCTTCAGAAGATGGTTTTCCTAATATCGACCAAGTCGTTGGACCATTGGTCAACCATGCAGGCAGCGGCATTCCCGGGGCCTTTCGGATTTGGAGCAGTTGGAGTCTGACCAACCCGCTGGACAGCAAACGGGTTATGCAGGCCTCTATGGCAGCGCGGTTTTTGCAGCCTTAAACAGGGGGCGGCAAAAATTGTTCTGTCGCTGCGCGCCTAAATGGGTGATTGCAACTGGATCAATATCCAGCGCCACGATCAACCAGATGCAATAACGGCAGGCCTTCTTCTTCGCGGTGTATATTTTCCGCAATAACTCGGGTCGCGGTCTTGGCCCGTGTTTCTGACGCGAAAAGAAAGTTGAGACCCCAGCTCGTATTGAGAAGGAAAGCACCTCTCAAGGGGGCGCGTGGGTCACAATCAATGATCGGATCATATACGACTGGCAGGCCTATGCGGGGCGCTACAGCCCCAAAACTGTGCAATCTCACCTCGTCAGCATCCGGGATTTTGAGATGTTCTTGGGCAGTATTTCTTTCGCCAAAATCACACCGAAACAGGTTGGGTCATATCGTGATCATCTGGTGCGCCCCGCGAAGATGTTGAAAGATCAAGGGGCCTTAGTAATTCAACGGTGCGTCATAGGACAGCGCATCTAGCGCAGTTCTTCAAGTGACTTCGAAGCCAAAAAGGGTATCAACGCTTGAGTGCAAGCATCCCGGACTATTTTGCGCTACCTCGCAGTAGGTCGCACCTTGGGCGGGAAGCGGTCATACGCTGCGCTTTGTTCCAACGGCTGCTATGCGGGCAAGGGTGAGTTCGCTACAGGGCAGCATCTGTAGCAATAATCCTTGCGTTAATCACCTTTTCCAAAACTTGGCCCGACACCATCCAACGCGCCATCCTGAAGCGTGAAGGTGTTTAGCCAAACCTGAGTATCTACTTTGACTTGACGAGGTGCGTCTTCGACCGGGAACCGCATTGGCTGCCCTGGCAGTTCGCCAGTTGGCTCATTGTTGCGTTTGGCAAACACACCATTGACCATTACGTGAGGGATACCAATCGGAGGGGTGCCTTGCATTTTTGCCTAATAATCTGATCCCGGAGCAACGGTCTCAGGGTCAAAAACAACGATGTCGGCAGCCATGCCTTCCTGCATCCGGCCTCGTACATCAAGGAACTTAACATCCGTCCCGCCCATATGAAGTGCAGGCCAATAGCTAAGTTGTGACAAGGTAAACATCAGCTCAACATCATTGTCGCGAGCGAGCTTCAAAACTGTGGAATGAGAGCCTGACGTTCGCGGGTAGCTGCGAGGCGCAACAAGGTCACCTTTGGGCTTGGCACCAGACATTTGTGACAGTTTGTGACAATGACCGCAGTAGGCCGCAGGGCTGCGCCTGAAACTGGGTGCAGGTCGGCTCGAGTGAAATACGAAGCAAGTGTCACTCCTTTGGGGTGTCCAGTCGGATGTTCCGTTGGGCCCCAAACAATCCCAGAAAATTTTGGGGAATATGTGGGGAATAAAGCTTTGGCCAAACGCCAAGTTGCTGAATTGAATTCATTTTTGGGATTTAATGGTGCCAGAAGAGGAGGCGAAAAAAATCGGTAACATATTGAAATATCGCCAAAGAAATCACTCAAAATTTATTTGTACCCCCAAATATACCCCCAGCTCACATTTTCACTGACTCTGGATGTGGAACTACGGAAAAATGGCGCAGGTTTGTTGTCCGGCAGATTGATAAGTGGCTCGAAGCGGCCATTCATGAAATACTGTGCGAATGGCTGATGTCAGCCCAAATATCGCCGGTATCAATTGCTAGGTAGGCGATGCGTCGCTTTAGTCGGTAAGGGCAGATTGCAGACGTTAGCCGCACCTGTATGGGTACTGCATTAGATTAAGGAAATCGGTCATTCAGAGATGAAATGCTCTGGCCTTGATGCAGCGCCAGCCTTCAAGGTCAGCTACGCGCGGGTATCAACGTTTGCAAAGTGGCCGCCCCAGATGCCTTAAAGCGACACGACCGCCCCAAACCGGACCTTTGACCAGTCTATCTATGCTGTGCGGCAGCTCCACGAAAGCAGACGTTGGTCAACCCCGCAATATTTCACGGGCTTAGATGGTAGCCGCGCGGACTTTGCTCCAGTCACTCCTAAGTTGGGCCAGATCAATGCCACAAACCAGATGAGGCAAACTCTCATTTGGGTTCAGTCGCCTTTGGATCCCAAAAACTGACGACAGACGCGGTTACACGACGATGCAAAACAGTTTTTATTTACCCCAGGGGCAGAGTGTTTCGACCTGTCGACGACCAAGTTTATTCAATGTTTCTATGTTATCTATATAGATCTTCTCGGGATCCGAAACGTGAGCAAGGACTTTGGTCATCTGATCTTGGCGCAGAAGATGTATGGTTGGGTAGGGTGAGCGATTGGTAAAGTGGCTAAGATCGTCTGCAGCCACACCCTCAAATTGATATTGAGGATGAAATGATGCCAACTGCACGTGCTCTGTTAGGTCTGCTTTCTCCAATAGTTTCTGAAACCAATCGAGTAAGTCGAGGTAATCGCCGAACTCTTCCAGACCATGGGTAAACATGAGCAAGCTCGTGGCAATGTCGTTTTCGTTAGCCCCAAGCATGCGCTGTAATTCAGTCACAAAGAACTGCTTTAGGTGTGCATCGGTGGTGGCATCACATACGGCATAATACACTTGGTCTCGCGCTATGACGCTTGAGGAAAATGGGCATAGGTTTAATCCTACTACCATTTGGTCAAGCCATTGACGGGTGTTTTTGAGCACGTCTTGATGCGTTATGGGGAGCGTCTCTGGGTCAAACTTATTGATAGGATAAATCCTTTCTTGTTTGACGAACTTAAAGCATGTTCTGCCCATATTTCCAATTTGTTTGCAGAGACCAAAATTATCAACTTGGCGCAGCCACAACCGCCTGTACACCTGAATAAAAGTCTCTCATTGTACGTCGAAACACCCATGGGTTGAAAAAGTTTCTGACGAACACCGATGAATTTCCGAATGGGGATCCCAAAGGCCGCTTAGCCCAATACCAATAGTAAGCTTCGCGATTGCAACGAAGGTCTGGTTTTAGCCCATCTACATGTGCTGTCTCAGCGGTCCGTTCCAAACGCCCGGTCCATTCTGGGCTGGGAGAAATCATTGGCCACACTGGATCACACATGATTTCGCTGCAGGTGTGTTGCCGCACCGCCGCAAGGCGGCTTCGAGCCCAACCTGTGAATTCGATTTTTGCGCTGCGTGCGCACGCAGCGCAAAAATCGCTGCAAGTGCTCGATGTACAACGCTGCACGGCGGCAGAGATAGCTGCCATTCGTCAATGGTGCGGCGAAGTTGTGGAGAGGAATTCACAGGTCGCGGGACGAAACGGACGTTCGGAATATTGCTGATTTCTAGTTCAGTGAACGACCCGATACCGCCGAAACCAAAGTTGCCTTGTAGGACTCCAGCCGTGCATTGGCGTTGCTGTCGATCAGCTTAATGAGGCTTAGAAAGACGATTGCCGTGATAAGGGCCGCGCGCCAGCCGGGGCCCTGCAAGAAGACGATCAACAGAGCGGCTACAGCGATCATAAGCGGCATCACCTGGAAGACCGCCGTGGTGTATTGCGCCATGGTCCTGTCGACGCGCTCGATCTCGGAAGCGACAAAGCTCGCCGCGTCCTCAGCGTAGGCAGGCGCGAAGCCCGTCGAGCTTTTCCACGTTCCATAGAACAGCCCGCCACCGAGGATCAGCATCAGCACCCCCGCCACTAGCATGGGGAGGACGAGCGCCCTGGCCATTTCGGTCTCTCCCTTGGACCAAAAAAGAAGGCTGGCCGCGACAAACATCACTCCGAACAGAGCGAAGAGGCTGTTTGAGAGCAACTCCGCCTTTGCCCAGTCGGTCGTTGTCTTGAGAATATCCATCGTTTTGGTTTCCTTTGGGCGCTCCATGTTTGCGCGTTGTGCCTGTACTGCGGGGTGCGCCTTAGTTCAGTCGTTCTAACACCTGCGCCGCGTGGCTCCATTGCCGGGGTGACTGGCCGTACATCCGCTTAAACTCGCGGCTGAATTGAGAGGAGCTTTGATAGCCTACGTCCCAGGCCGCTTCGGACACGGTCTTTCCTTCGGCAATCTTCATGGCGGCGTTGTTCAGCCGCATGGATTTCACGAACTGGATCGGGGACATTGTCGTGGCTTCTTTGAAACGCCGATGAAAGACAGCGCGGCTCATGCCGACGTGGTCGGCCATATCGTCGATGGTGACCTGTTCGTTCATGTGGGTTGAGAGGTAGTCGATGGTGCGTGCGATTTCGTTGCCGACGCCAAAGGCCCGTCTTGCGGCGGCCCTGGCCTCGCCCATGAGCACCGCGTAACAGAACTCGCGCATTCGCCCCTGCCCGAGCACCTCCAGATCAACTGGATTGTTGAGCAGATCGAGAAGCCGCAGCAGCGCCTGCGTGAAATCACCATCCCAGGAAGCCAATGCCAAAGCTGACGGCGCGCTCCCCCGCGGCTGCCTATTGCCCCCGGCTGCGGTCTCTATCTCCATGGTGAGCTCCCGCATCATCCGTGGCTCCAGCGCAATCATCACGCCGAGCAGAGGATCGTCCTTGGAAGCCAATGGCGTGCCCGCTTCCACCGGTAAAGTCATGGGGCACAGCAGGTATTTATCGCTGCCATAGACGTGGTGCTCGCCGTCCAGGACAGCTTCCTTGGTGCCACTGAGAATAGCCACCACCGTGGGCTCGTAGACAGCAGGCACGCAGGGCATGGCCTCGGTCACCCGGAAAAGCTGGACGCCTTTCAACGCGGTATCGGCGAGGCCTGCCTCTGGCAGACGACGCTCGATAAGGTTTTTGATCTGGTCTTTGCTCATGCACTATAGCTGGCAGAGGACTTTCATCTTTACAATGGGGTTGAGACGATTGGGCAAATAATCGAGAGGATGTCGCCTGTTTCTGCACCCTGCCGAGTTCTATCTGTGCTTTCAGACATTGACACCGCAAACAGCCAGCGCAGGCTGGCAGGAGACCTAAAATGGCAGATACGACATTCGGACCTAAAGGCTGGACACCCGAGCGCCTCGGTGACCAGTCAGGCAAGACCTACATGATCACCGGCGCCAACGCGGGCGCAGGCTTTCAGGCCGCGCGGATTCTGCTGAAGAAGAACGCCAAGGTGGTGATGCTGAACCGCTCAGCCGAGAAATCCGAGGTGGCAATTGCGGACCTGAAACAGGAATTGGGTGCAAATGCCGACGTAAGCTTCATCCGCATGGACCTGGCCGTCCTGGACAGCGTGCGCGAGGCCGCCGAAGAAGTTCTGAAGACGGTGCCTCGGATCGACGCGCTGATCAACAACGCGGCCATCGCGCAGGTGCCGACGCGCAAGCTGACCGTCGACGGGTTCGAAAGCCAGCTTGGCACCAACCACTACGGGCATTTTCTGCTCAATGGTCTGCTCTTTGACCGCATCGCCGAAAGCAAAGGCCGGATCGTGGTCGTCGCCAGCCTCGGCTACAACCTGGGTCTGAAAACCATCAAGTTCGACGACATGAACTGGGGTGAAGGCTACGGCGCAAACACCGCCTATTCGCAAAGCAAGTTGGCACAGATGATGTTTGCCTACGAACTGCAAGACCGGCTGGCCGTTGCGGGGCGCAAGGACGTCGAAGTGTACGTGTGCCATCCCGGCTCATCAGCGACCTCTCTGATCACAACAAGCGGCAGCCGCACGATGCGTTTTATCTGGTGGCTAATGACCAAGACGCCGATGGTACAGACTGCGGAACAAGGCTCATATCCTGAGGTCATGTGCGCGACCGAAGAGGCGTTGACCGAGCAACGCGCTCTGTATGGTCCGACGGGCCGCATGGAAGCGGTCGGCCCGGTCGGCAAAGGCACATTGAACGCACATGCCCATGACAAAGCCGTCATGTCGCGTCTCTGGGAGGTGTCTGAAAAAGCTGTCGGCTACGAGTGGAGCCTTTAACCAGTTCGTAGAAGTCGGCTGAGAGCGCACCAGTCCGGCGAGCGGACCTCCGTGCGCCGCGCAGCATCTCGCAATTATGGGCTGATTCTGTCGGAAAAACTCGAGAATTACCGATACCCATCTTTCCGCCAGTTTCCGATGCGTCGGAGAATTTTGCGTTGCTGCCGTAGGGCCTAAGCGCGCGAATCCTGCATCTGATCCGAAGGTCGCAGTCATACATAAGAACGACATTGTGGGATAATTTGCGGCTTAAAGAGTGTTTTTGGTGAAAACCCCAAATGCCGTGCCAGTAATCCGTTGTCCATGGCTGGAAGAGAAACGAGGCTTCTTGCTCACTTGCCGACCTCTGCCCCGACCTCGCGCAAGAGGCCCCGCAACCATTTCTGCGCCGGATGATTGCCGAGCCGGGCGTGCCAGACCATGTCGACACTGCGCAGGCTCATCGGGGTTTCGAGCGGACAGGAGGAGACCATCATGCCAAGCCGGTTTCCGAACAGATGACCTACACTGCCCGGACAGGTAACCACCAGATCCGTCGCTTCGAGGATGAGAGCCGCGCCGCCGTAGGTCGGCATCGTGTAGGCGACGCGCCGGGTCCGGCCGCGTTCGGCCAGGGCATCATCCACCCAATTCCGACGCTTGCCCGCGGGGCTGACAAGAAGGTGCTCGACTGAGGCATATCGATCCAGCGTCGGTTTTTTCCCGACCATAGGGTGACCGGGGCGCATCGCGCAGACCCATTTTTCCTCGAACAGTGGCTCGGACACGAAGCGGTCAGGCGGGTCCGGCCAGGCAAGCAGGGCCACATCGGCGCGCTGATTGTCGAGATATTCGCCGTAATGCAGGCTGGGCGTGATCGCTTGCAGCGTGACGCCGGGTGCCTCTTTCTTGATCCGCTGCATCAACTTCGGGAACAGCGTGATCGTCGCGTAATCCGGCGTGGCGATGGTGAAGAGCCGGGTTGCCGTCGCCGGATCAAAGGATGCGCCGTCCAGCGCTATCTGAATCTCGCTCAAGGCGGTGCTGACCGGGCCGCTGAGTTCCAGTGCCCATGCGGTCGGGCGCATGCCGTCCGGTGTGCGGATGAACAACTCGTCGCCCAGACGTTCGCGCAACCGTGTCAACGCATTGGAAAAGGCAGGCTGCGACAACCCGATGGCGCGGGCGGCGCGGGTGACATTGCGTTCGCGCATCAGTGCATCGAAGGCGACCAGTAGATTCAGGTCCAAGGAACGTAAATTCATAATGTGAATATAGAATGTTCTACCATTCAATTTCAATATGGAAGTTGCTTGCGCCATATAGGGATCGAACGCAGCGCAAGGCTGCACCATTCGAAGGAAAAGAACATGGGCAAGCTTTCAGGAAAAACAGCCGTGATCACCGGCGGCAACAGCGGGATCGGGCTAAGCACCGCCAAGGCATTCGTCGATGAAGGCGCTAACGTCGTGATCTTCGGGCGCGATCAGAAATCGCTCGACGATGCGGTCGAAACCCTGGGCGAGGCGGCAATTGGTGTTCGGGGCGACGTGACCAGCGACACCGATCTCGACGCGCTTTACGCCGCCGCGAAGGAGCGTTTCGGCAAGGTCGACGCGCTGTTCGCCAACGCGGGGATCGCGGATTTCGCGCCGCTTGCCGATGCAAGCGTGGACCACTTCGATAGGGTTTTTGACGTCAACGTCAAAGGAGTTTTCAAGACCGTACAGCGCGGGATCGACGCGCTAAGCGACGGGGCCTCGGTTGTGCTGACCACATCCGTGTCGAACACCAAGGGAATGGCCAGCATGTCGGCCTATTCCGCCAGCAAGGCTGCCGTCCGCTCCTTTGCCCGGACGTTTTCGGCCGAACTGGTGGCGCGCGGCATTCGCGTCAACGCCATCTCTCCCGGCCCGGTCGCAACGCCGATCTATACCCGCGCCGGTCTGTCCGAAGACGAGATCGAGGCAATGGGCGCAGGCATGGCAGATCAAATCCCGCTTAAACGCTTTGCCGAACCGCGCGAGATCGCAAGTGCGGTGCTGTTCCTCGCGTCCAGTGACTCCTCCTACGTCGTCGGCACCGAACTGGTTGTCGATGGCGGCTGGACGCAGATCTGAAACCTCCCCGACTGGCGGCGGTGCCGTCTCGTTCCCACCGATCGCCGCCGCCGATTTTTACAACCCAGACAACCAATCCAACCTGAAACGGAGACTGAAAATGACCGACTTTACCCTTCACAACGAGGCCACCGCCCCCGACGACAGCCAACCGCTGCTGGCAAAATCCAAGGCCGCTTACGGCATGATCCCCGGCCTGCACGCTGTCATGGCCGAAGCGCCGGGGCTGTTGGAAGCTTACCAGCGCGTG
Organism: Rhodobacteraceae bacterium Alg231-30; assembly: GCA_900143615.1. Taxonomy (GTDB): domain Bacteria; phylum Pseudomonadota; class Alphaproteobacteria; order Rhodobacterales; family Rhodobacteraceae; genus Shimia. The sequence continues at coordinate 509,321 of FREU01000002.1, read as the reverse complement.
CATGAGCTCTTTGTGAATTCCAGCTTCGACAAGGACGAACTGACCGTCGTCTGGCAGACCGTCAACGTCGAGAACGCCTGCCACTACTGTGTGCCCGCCCACACCGGCATCGCCAAGAACATGGGTGTCGATGACGCCATCACCGAGGCGCTTCGCAATGGAACGCCGCTGCCGAACGCCAAGCTGGAAGCGCTACGCGACTTCACGCTGGCGCTGGTGCGGGACCGGGGCAACCTTGATGACGCGACGGTGCAGGCGTTCCTAGATGCCGGGTTCACCAAGCGTAACATCCTTGAGGTGATCCTCGGCTACAGCCAGAAGGTGATGTCGAACTACACCAACCACCTGGCCGACACACCCGTCGACAAGCCGTTCCAGAAATTTGCCTGGTCCGCCACTGACAAGGCGGCCTGATCACGGCGTCCGGGGCTGCAGTTTCTCCCGTCGCAGCCCCGGCGCCTTCAACTCCGGCAGAACCGGACACAAGATAAAAAGGAGAGCGCTATGACACGGCCAACCCCAAACACCAGCCTAATTGTCCGGACAGGGAGTTTCGCGCTCATTGCCGCGGCGCTGTTCACCCTGACCCGGATGCTACCGGTCGTCTTCAGCGATGGCTTTCACTCCGGCTCGTTGCCTCCCGGCCAGAATGCCGCTCAGACCGCTGAAACCGCGCTGCTTGGCGGTTGGTACTTCTCTCATATCATGGCGATGCTGACGGTGCCGTTGTTCATTTACGGCTTCCTCGCCGTGTACCAGTCGGTCCGCGCGCAATCTGGCGTGTCGCCAGCGGAAAGAGTGACCCTGGCCGGGTTCGTGATCCTCATTGTGGCGGGCGTGCTGTATCTCAGCGGCGCGGCACTTGATGGCATCGCTCTGGGCGCGGTTTCAAAACACTACGCGGCCGCAAGCGGCACCGAGAAAGAGTTCGCTGGCATGATCGTCATGGCCGTGACTGAAAGCGCCGCCAGCTTCGGCGCGCATTACATGATCCTCGCTATGATCGGCACAGGCGTTCTGGCCTACGGCCTCCGCCTTGCCGGGCTTGGCACGTTCCAATCGATTTTGGGCATCGCGATCGGTCTTCTTGGCCTTGTCGGCTGGGTGTCGGGGTTCTTCGATGTCACGTTTCAGGAACGCCTGTGGGCACTGCTCGGCATGATCGCCTTGGCCATGATGTGGTGGATCAGCCTTGGTGTTGTCCTGATACGTGGGCGCAAATTTTCAGCGGCACAGGTTGCCTCCTGAATTCGACCACAAACACACTCAAGAAAAAGGAACGAACATGGCCAATATTGTACACGGACTGATCGCAGGCTTTGTCGCTACAGTCGTGCTGTCGGCAATGATGCTGATCAAGGGAACAGTCGGGGCCTTACCTGAACTCGATCCCATCAAGATGATCGCCGGAATGATCGGTGCTTCGGCAGCGGTCGGCTGGATCGGTCACTTCATGATCGGCACAGTCGCTTGGGGCGGCGGCTTTGCGGTCCTCAATGCGGTGATCCCTGGCAACAGCCAGATCATCAAGGGGATCCTCTTCGGCGTCGCCGCCTGGCTTGGCATGATGATCGTCATGATGCCCATTGCCGGAGCGGGCCTTTTTGGGTTCGGTCTGGGCATCGGCGCCATGGCGGCGGTGATGGCGCTGGTCCTGCACATCGTCTTTGGCGCGGTCCTGGGTGTGGTCTATGCCGCCTTTCCCACTCCGCACACAACCTGAGCGGCTCTGGGCCGCGCCTCGTCCGAATCTTCCTCAAACACCGGATTACCCGCATGACCATCTCATCCCACATCTCCCCGCGCCCGTCGCTCGCCGCCAAGATTCTCGCCGTTCTGGCAGTCATGGGGTCGGTCGCGGGCATTCTCACGGCGATTATGACCTGGGCCAACGTCGGGTTCGGCCCGACCTTCCTGCGCGATTGGGGCCTTTCCTTTGCAAAGGCGCTCTTTGTGCTGATGCCGCTTGCCATGCTGCTCATGGCCGCTTTGGGCAAACTGGCCGAACGGCGCTTTCCCGACATCGCGCCGCTCAAGCGCAACATTGCCCTTGGGCTTGTCATGTCGGTGATCATGCAGTCTCTTGTGGCGGCGATATCGGCAGGCACGGCGGTTGGATTTGCGGATGGTGACCTGTTCCGGCAAGCATGGGCCACTGCCTTTACCGCCGCCTTCCCGGTCGGACTGGCGTTGGCAATGCTCTTGACCACATTGATCAAGCCCCGGCTTGAAAGCTATTTGCGCCGCTGATCGACCCGATAGGCGCCCATGGTCACGGATCAGACAAACACGGAGATACCACCATGCCCGTCATTCGCATCGAAGTCCCCGAAGGCACGCAAACGCCGGTCAAGAAACGCATTCGGGACGGTGTCAAACTGGCGGTGATCGATACTCTCGCCCCGAAAGAGGTCAAATACGATTACGTCGCCGTCCGCGAGGCGTTCGGTGAAATCGGCGATGGCTTGCCGTTGGTCACGGTGGATTTGCGACCTGGTCGCGAGGCCAGCCGCAAAAAGGCGCTGACCGATGCCATCGCCGCGATCCTGCACGCCGAGCTTGGGGTCGATCCCGTCGATCTCTACGTGCTTTTCCGCGAAAACCCTGCGGAAAATCACTATACCGGCGGTACCCCGCTGCCCGACTGGGTTCCGACCGATCAATGAACGCACAAAGGAAGGGACCACGCAATGCCCGATCGCAAACCGGTTTCAACAATCGTCTTTGACGTCAACGAAACGCTGCTCGACATCACCGGGCTTGAGCCTCTGTTCCAGCGGCTGTTTGGCAATGCGGGCGTCCTGCGGGAATGGTTCGCCGAACTGATCCTCTATTCGCAGACGATCACCTTGTCCGGACTCTATACGCCTTTCGGCGATCTGGCGGGCGGCATCCTGCGCATGGTGGCGGAGAACAAGGGCGTTGCGGTTCACGATGGTGATGTGGCCGAATTGACGTCGCTCATCGGGTCCATGCCGGCGCATGCGGATGTGAAACCTGCGCTGACCAGCCTGCGCGATGCTGGGTTCACGCTGGTCACGCTCACCAATTCCGCGCCATCGCCGTCACCTACGCCGTTGGAAAAGGCCGGGATCGCGTCGTTTTTCGACGATCACTTCAGCGTCGCCGATGTTGGCATGTTCAAACCCCATCCATCGACCTACCAACTCGTGGCGGACAGGCTGGAGGTGGGCACATCTGATACGTGCATGGTCGCCTGCCACATATGGGACACCATCGGTGCCCAAGCCGTTGGGTGTCAGGGTGCCTTCATCGCCCGACCGCACAACAGCGTTCTGAAAGCCCCTGAAGTGCCCAAGCCTGACTTCTTCTCAGAAGATCTCATTGACCTTGCGAACCAGATAATCTCTGCAAATTTCCCGGCCAGCTAAGCGCAATGATCTGTTACGCTCTTTGCATTTGAATGTTCGCTTCTCTTCCAAAGCGTGGCTGGTGACGCCCCTGCAAAGTGTCGAATTGCCCACCGTTTGGTTGTAGCAGAAGCGGCGACGAAAGCACGGTTTCGGGTTGTGTGAATTCAAAGCCCGTGAATGACCAATCTGGCGACTTCCGTTGCACTGCAGCGATCTGCGTGCTGTGAATGCCAGCCAATGCTGCGCAAGCAGTAACCGCAGGTGCGAAAGCTCACTTTGTCCGCGTCTGAGTTGTCGGATCGAACTGCGGCGAAAGTTCAGTTTCGGTTCGAGCCAAATCGACGCCGTGGAATGACTGCTTCGGTGACTTGCGCTGCACTGCAACAACAAACGTTCCGCACAGGCGAGGAAATGCTGCGCTAGCAATAGCCGCGTGAGCAAAAGGCGGGTTTGTCCCGCATTGGAGCCATTGGGCATACTGAAATGCTGCAGGATGCACGAATGTCTGGTCTGGGGAAGCTGCGCCGCAGCGCCAGACATTGTTGTGAACGGCCGGTTGGGGCCGTTCGTGACGCATCAAAGTATCAGGGGTGACCACTTTGCAAATGTCGCTATCTGCGCTTTGCTGTCATTGGGGCATCATGCAGCATCGGTAAGTGTGGGCTCGGAGCGGATCTCGGAGGCCGTACAGCATCCTGTGATATGGTGGCCAGGTCAACGTCGGGTTGTCGCCGTGGGAGGGAGTGGCGGATCGGAGGATCCACCATGCAAACACCAAACTTACCCGCCATTCGAGCATGTCGCCCTGCCTGGAACAAAGGCCGCATTGTCGGGCAGAAACGCCCACTTTTGCCCAAGCATGTCTGGGCAATCCGTGTGCGCTTGGAAATCGCTGAAAATCACCGCGACCTCGCTTTGTTCAATCTTGCCATCGACAGCAAACTTAGGGGGTGCGATCTGGTCAAACTGATGGTGGCGGACGTTTACGCCGCAGGTCAGGTCAAGGAGCGGGCTTCAATCATTCAAAGCAAGACACGGAAACCTGTCCGGTTCGAGATTACCGAGGGGACGCGGAAATCGCTTTTGAGATGGATGGAGGAACCACTAATGGTCGGCTCCGAATTCCTTTGGCCAGGGCGCTTCCATGAACGGCTACACATTTCGACACGGCAATATGCGCGGCTGGTGCGAGATTGGGTGAAATCAATCGGGCTGGAGCCGAGTGCGTACGGAACCCATTCGATGCGGCGGACGAAAGTTGCTCAGATCTACAGGAAGACCGGCAATCTGCGTGCTGTTCAGCTCCTGCTTGGACACACCAAGATGGACAGTACAGTCAGATACCTCGGTGTTGAACTGGAAGACGCTTTGGCGATTGCCGAGGCGATAGAAATCTAAATCTAAGGGCCGTCTTCACGCGGCCCAAAGCAGTCCTTCCATTCCTTAGCTACGAATGACCGCTTTCGCGTCTAAAGCGGATGTTCGCTCTAAATTCGCCGAGGTTTCGTTGTGGTAAAGTCGAGGGTCCGCTCTACAATGAAGCGTCTCGGCGCCTCGATTTCTTTGCAAAGGACCCTGAGGCGTTCAGTGTTGAAGTGAAATCGTGACTCGACTTTCTTCAATATTGCACCATGCTTAGTTCCGGTATCTGACGGAGTATTCTTATGCCCAAAACGAAGTTGCCTTTCGTTTCACTCGCCTTCCTAGCCGCTCATATCGTCGCGGCGAACCCCGCAAATGCAAGCGAATTTGACACATTTCCGACAGCCTTGTTCTGCACGGTTTCGGATTCCACATTTGTCCTCTACTTGACCAAATTAGACAGTGACGGCTCGGCACTCTACGCAGGGGTTAGTGGCGGAGCGGTTACAGCATCTAAGGACGGGTTGGTTGAGCCTGTGGCAACGATGAACCCTGGCGACTGCGCAGGACGTACAATTGACGAGTTGCGTAAAGCCGGAAAGGCTCGGGACTTTGCCGGCTAGCCCCCAAAAAAAGCGATTGGGAGAACGTCACGGTCAATAGCCAGCTGTTTTATTGATGTCCGACGACAAGCATTTTTTTTGTCAATCTGACCGCATTGAACCTCTATTGGTCTGGGCATTTTCGGACATCCGACACTGCCTACTACTTTAGCGCTTGCTCGAACGTCGCCGTTAGACGCTCGCTCAAAGCTTGGTGGGGTTTTGCTGTCCGACCATAGTGAAGCTCTGCTAATGCAGCGATGTCATTGAATATAGTGATCGAACCACCGTTTTTGTCTGCGTAGACCAATAGCTTTTGGCAGAAAGCGTCTAGACCAATTGCTGGAAACTCTGCCATAGCCACGCCACCCGGCGCCGGACCTCCGAATAGCAGTAAGACGGCTTCATCAATCTCTTGTCCGTGCTGCGCGGCTTCCTTTGAGAAGTCGACCTCCCCAAACCAAACAGTGTCGGTCTGCGATTTGACAGTTTGGGTTAGGCGGTTATAGGTTAGTGACTTCAAGACGCCCTGCTTCTTTCAACCTTCAATGGTTATACCCTTGTAGCAAGCATGGAGTAGTTCACTCTGTTTGAGTACGTTTTTGCGGCAAGGTTCCTTCCTTTTTGCGTTTATAATATTGCGTTTTGCCGAGACCATAATCTTTCCATACTTCTTGGCGAGCGGCGGAGTTTAGGTTCAAATAAACCTTTCTGGACAAAGAGCCACGCTCAGCTCGTCGCGCGGCCTCCCTCGCAGCCTTTCGGCGGATAAGGGCGTCTTTCTCCGCTTCATTGGCGGATTGGCGCAAGCTGCCCATCAATCGCTCTTGCAAAACCACACGCGCTGCTTGTGGGCGCGCGATATACCTCAAATGCGCCGTCGTTTGCCCCATGGTCGCAGCGCGAGCTTCGATTGTGCATTTCTCCGAAAATGTTTTTACTGAATGTCGAAACGAAAACAGTGCCATCTATCTCGGGAGTGTCGCTTGGATAAAAACATAGTTTTTATCCGTTGTGCGCCTTCCCTATCTCCTTTCCACGAGGAAATAGGGCACGGACCATGGAACACAAAAAAAACCGAATTCTTGAAAGTAAACGGTTGGAAAATGCGCGTATCCTGCGCGTGATTACGCACTGCTGCAATAGTCAGAGACTGCTTTCAATCGACATGAACAAACTCTCTGAGGAGGCGCATGCGGAAATTGGAAACAGGGTTGTTGACCTTTTTTTGGACTGCTTGCATGAGCACGAGAAAAGGTGATCATCGCTCTCGGTGGCCGTCGCGGTGAGTTGCGCACAACAATAATGTCCCGCGACAGAGCTGCCTTGTTGAGTGAAGCAAGGAGGCACAACTCGAGAACGGTCCAGCATTGGGCCCCTTGATCTCAATTTATGCCATTGGCACATGATGCACCTCACAACTTCTCTGCCATACGCATTATCCGATCAACCTCAAGTTCATCGGCATTATATTCGGAGATTGCACGCTCCAATCGCTGCACGAATGGAACGAAAGTTCTTCCGTCAGGTCTGTTTTTGATCACCTTTAGCATAGCACGCTTTGCTGCGTTCAAACGATCTAAGCCTACATCCATCAGACTCTCCTTTGCTGTCTGGCAGTCGATATGAACGCAAAAAACCAGAACCCAAGAAGTTCAACTCATTTTTTTCGCAAGCTATGAAGCATACTTCTGGCTTCCTGCGACTGAAGGTTCGCTGTGCGGTCCAGGCAGGGCAGGCGTTAGCTTGCCACTTGTGTGGCAAAATGTGTGGCAAAACAGAAATATGAGTGCAAAAGCCCTATAAAATCAAGAAAACCAGCGATTTTAAGCTTGATTTTGGTGCCCAGAAGAGGACTCGAACCTCCACGTCCATACGGACACTAGCACCTGAAGCTAGCGCGTCTACCAATTCCGCCATCTGGGCACGGGTTGGTGAAGGGCGTTTAGACCTGCTGAAGGGGGGTGTCAATGTGATTCTGGCAGATTTGTTGAATTCATTCTCAGGGTTTTTGTGTCCTGTTTGATCTTGGGAAAAAAACTTAATGAAATGGATTGGAAACTTGTTGTGTGTTGGGGTTTGCGTCTTGTTTGGCGGGCCCTAGGGCGCTATTCCAACAGAGATACTTCACGAATTGGAGGCTACCCATGTCCAAACTTGTCACCATCTACGGCGGCTCTGGTTTTGTGGGGCGCCACATTGCTCAGCGCATGGCTAAGCTGGGCTGGCGCGTACGCGTCGCAGTGCGACGACCAAATGAAGCGATGCACGTCAAACCCTACGGAACGGTAGGCCAGGTTGAACCTGTTTTTTGCAATATTCGTGATGACGCCTCTGTCGCTTCGGTGATGCAGGGCGCGGATGCGGTGGTGAACTGTGTTGGCATTCTGACGCTGAGTGGACGCAATACATTTGATGCTGTTCAGCACGAAGGCGCTGAGCGTATCGCGCGTCTTGCCAAGGACGCTGGCGTTGCGACGATGGTGCAGCTTTCTGCGTTGGGCGCGGACAGTGACAGCGATAGCGAATACGCGCGCTCAAAAGCATTGGGTGAAGAGGGTGTCCTTGAGCATATGCCTGAGGCGATGATATTGCGCCCGTCGGTGGTATTTGGCCAGGATGACCAGTTCTTTAACCGCTTTGCGTCGATGTCGCGGATGGGACCCGTCTTCCCGCTTTTGGGCGGCGGCACTAAGTTCCAGCCAGTGTTTGTTGACGATGTCGCAAAGGCTGCGGTCAAAGGCGTTTTAGGCGAGGCCTCCGGTATCTATGAATTGGGGGGACCCAAGGTCGCTTCATTGCGAGAGTGGTTGGTCGAAATACTGGACGTGGTTTACCGCCGCCGTTTGATCGCGAATATGCCGTTTTGGGTTGGGAACATGATCGCGTTTGGGTGCGACATGGTGAGCAAGCTCACCTTGGGGCTTTGGGACAATTCGATCTTGACCCGCGATCAGGTCAAATTGTTGCGCAATGACAATGTCGTGTCGCAAGGTGCTAAGAGCTTCGCTGACTTGGATATTGAGCCGCATGACCCAAGCACAATAATTCCGGATTACCTGTGGCGGTTCCGGCCAACTGGCCAGTTTGACGAGATTAAGGAGTCAGCAAAAAACCTTAAGGTTTGATGCTGGGCTTTTACGTCGAGGGCAATGTATTGGGTGCGTCTTAGGTGACGCGCCCTTTTTTATGTATAGGCAATCGCCAAGAGAATTAGCCCGAGAATGATCCGGTAAATCACGTAGGGTGTGAAGCTGACCGAGCGTAGCAGGCGCATCATAAAGCTCAGCGCAAAAAGAGCTGCGACAAAGGACAGTATGGCGGCAATTGTGCCATCGCGAAGCGTTTCCATATCGGATTGTCCCACCAAGTCCATCCCAAGCAATATGCCGCCTGCAATGATGGTGGGGATAGACATGAGCATCGCCAGCTTTGCGGCGTCGTGTCTTGAGTATCCTAATGCACGTGCGCCTGTGATTGTGGTGCCAGATCTGGACGCGCCCGGGATTAGCGCAACGGCTTGCCATATCCCCATCAATACGGCGTCGCGCAAATTCCAATCCGCTTGGGTTTTTTCGGGCATTTGTTTGGAAGGGCGTTTGTCAGCCCACCACAACACCAAGCCAAAGACAATCATTGTCCATCCAATCAGCGCAACAGAGCGCATCGCAGTATCAAGGCCCGTCAACTTAATGATGAAGCCAAATATCACCACGGGGATTGTTGCTATCGCGAGGAGAAAGGCGAGGCGGGCACCTGGGGTGTCGATGCGGCCAGTGAGCATACGCGGGACGCCGGCAATTGCGTCGCGAACGTCTGACCAAAAATACAGAATCACTGCGCCCAGTGTTCCCACGTGAGCGGCCATATCAATTGCGAGACCTTGGTCTTCTAATCCTGTGAGACTCGGCAGCAGAATCAGGTGTGCCGAAGAGCTTACGGGTAAAAATTCGGTAAGGCCTTGGATAATGGCCACGAGGAAGATGTGAAAAAGCGTCATAGGGACTCGCGCGTTTGGCTGGTAGCCGACTTATAAGTGCCTGCAAAAATAGGGGAAATAGCTCATTTAGGTCCGATTCGGACTATTAAATGTCAATTTGACGCAGATTTATTTGCGTGCACGCAAAAAATAATGCATTTAGGTCACCAATACTGACTTTAATACTGATTGCTAATTGCTTAAACAAGCGTCACGGAACTTAATCTGGAGGCAGCGGCCGTGGCGAAGCAACCTATGTTGAAATTTGTGAATGTCGAACGTGACATGCCACAAAAGCGGGATTCGAATCTGCGCAAAGAAGATTTCAATGAAATCTATGCCGAATTCGCAGCCGCCAAAGCTGAAGAGCAGGCCAGCCGGTGCTCGCAATGTGGTGTGCCCTATTGTCAGTCGCACTGTCCACTGCACAACAACATTCCCGATTGGCTGAACATGACCGCAACCGGTCGCTTGGAAGAGGCTTATGCCATCAGTCAGGCCACCAACACCTTCCCCGAAATCTGTGGCCGCATTTGTCCGCAGGATCGTCTGTGTGAAGGCAACTGTGTCATTGAGCAATCGGGCCACGGCACAGTGACCATCGGTGCGGTGGAGAAATATATCACCGACACAGCGTGGGAGCAGGGCTGGGTCAAGCCGATTACGCCTGCGGTTGAGCGCGGCGAAAGTGTTGCGATCATTGGCGCGGGTCCCGGTGGTCTGGCGGCCGCAGACCGTTTGCGCCGAGCAGGTGTTCAGGTCACGGTTTATGACCGTCATGATCGTGCGGGCGGCTTGCTGACCTATGGTATTCCCGGCTTTAAGCTGGAGAAAGACATTGTCATGCGCCGCAATGAGCAGCTGGCGCAGAGCGGTGTGACATTTAAACTGAATTGCGAGATCGGCCGCGACATCAGTTTTGCGGAAATTCGTGAGCAACATGATGCGGTTATCATCGCCACCGGCGTTTACAAGAGCCGCGATTTGGGCGGTCCAGGCGCGGGTGCTGAAGGCATCGTCAAGGCATTGGATTACCTGACGGCGTCCAACCGTTTGAGCTTTGGTGACAGTGTTGCCGAGTTCGAAAGTGGTGAGCTAAACGCCGAAGGCAAAAAGGTTGTTGTTATCGGTGGTGGCGACACTGCAATGGACTGTGTGCGCACCGCCATCCGACAGGGCGCGGAGAGCGTGAAATGTTTGTATCGTCGTGACCGCGCCAACATGCCGGGCTCGCAGCGTGAGACACAGAACGCTGAAGAAGAAGGTGTCGAATTTGTTTGGCTGTCCGCGCCCAAAGGCTTTGCCGGAGACCCTGTGAGCGGTGTGATGGTGCAGAAAATGCGTCTGGGTCAGCCTGATGCGTCTGGTCGCCAAAGCCCCGAAGTGATTGAGGGTGCTGACTATGCTGAAGAGGCCGATCTGGTGATCAAGGCGCTGGGCTTTGAGCCGGAAGATCTGCCGACATTGTGGGATCAGCCGGAGCTGGAAGTCACGCGCTGGGGCACTGTCAAAGCACAGTTCACAACCGGTAAGACCGACCTCGACGGGGTCTATGCGGTGGGGGATATTGTGCGCGGTGCAAGCCTTGTGGTTTGGGCGATCAAAGACGGTCGCGACTGTGCAGACGCCATTCTGGAGACCATCGGGGCGCCGGTTTCAGTGGCCGCAGAATAGGGTGCTGTAACGCGTCGGTATTACGTCGGTATCGCGACGGTGCCATTTCTGAACTTGTAAACCTGAAAAGTCAGCATTGCTGACGCAACGTGGGAAAGTCGTAAAACATGGTTACACGAACAGGACAATGCATGTGTGGTGCAGTGCGATTCCGCGCTGACAATGTGCCGTCTGATTTCGGGGCCTGTTATTGCGACAGTTGCCGCCGCTGGTCGGGGGATCGGTTTGTTGGCGTGCATGTTGATACGCAAAACCTGAAAGTATTTGGCGGCGCAGACATTAATTCTGTGCGCAGTTCTGATTGGGCAGAGCGCGCGTTCTGTCGCCATTGTGGATCGGGGTTGTGGTTTCGCATCACCGCAGGACCTCAGGCTGGATCAACCAGTCTCTCGGTGGGGTTGATGGATGACGTAAGCGGCATGAAACTGGCGCGCGAGTTCTATGTGGATCGCAAGACCTGTTTGCACGAGTTGCCCGAAGACCGTGAACAGATGACTACGCAACAAGTTGAGGCGCTGTTTGCGCCAGAAGGTGTGAGTGCCCAGTGAAGCGTTTATTGATTGCCTTGTCCTGTTGTTTGGCCAGCTTTGCACATGCGGAGACGGCTCCGGTGCCGGATGGCTGCGACGCTTTTGCCACTGTGCATCGCGACAGTTGTATCGTGTCGTTGTATTTTCAGTGCGACCGTCGCGTTCAGGTCGCCAGCTATCAAGATGGTCGATTGGAAGACACACATGTCTTTGGCCCTGATTGGGAATTGATCGGCTATTGGGCTGAAGCCGGACAAATGGCGGTTAAGGCGGTCAAGGACACAAAGCCTGAGGCCAATCTGGGAGAGGCCCTGGCCACGGGACAAAGTACGGGTGAGCGCGTGCTGGAGTTTCAAACCGGAGTGCTTAAGGGCGAACAGGCCGCGCTGAGTTCCGACATGAAATTTGGCGGTGAGCAGATCGAGCTGAGCGGGCATAGCCTGCGCGTTGGCACGTTAAGCCGCCGCATCACGGTGCTGAAGAACGGTGTGGCGTCGCAATATGATTTTACTGTTTATGCCACGCCGGATGCGTCGCTGTTTATCGAAGGGTCCGCCGAGGTGGATCAGTTTGGTCGCAAGACTCAATTGGCATGGACCCCGCGTCGGATTGCTTGGCCTGATGAGGCTGGATTTGGCGTGACTGTATCGGAATTTGGCTGTGACTAAGTGCGCGGCCCCTATGAACCACGCGGCGTGCGCGCCGCAGAGAGACAACAAGAACCAAGGCCGGAGTGCCAGCCTAGGACAAGGAGAGCCGCAATGACCAAATATGATGAAAACTGGGTGCGAGCCGAAGAAGCCAAGCGCAAGTACATGGCAGAAAATGGTCTCTATACCGAGGAAGAAGAGCATTCTTCTTGCGGGGTTGGCCTTGTTGTTTCTGTGGATGGAGAGCCCAGCCGCAAGGTGGTTGAGGCCGGCATTACAGCGCTGAAGGCGATCTGGCACCGTGGGGCTGTGGATGCCGACGGGATGACCGGCGATGGCGCGGGTATTCACGTCCAAATTCCGGTCGAGTTCTTTTATGACCAGATCCGTCGCACCGGCCATGAGCCCTTGTATGACGAGCTGATGGCGGTGGGGCAGGTGTTCCTGCCACGTACGGATTTCGGGGCGCAGGAAACTTGCCGGACCATCGTGGAAACCGAAGTTCTGAAGATGGGCTATCGCATCTATGGTTGGCGTCACGTTCCGGTGGACACCACCTGTCTGGGCGAGAAAGCCAATGCGACACGGCCCGAGATTGAACAAATCCTGATCACCAACTCCAAAGGCTCTGACGAAGAGACCTTTGAGCGTGAACTGTATGTGATCCGTCGCCGCATCGAGAAGGCCGTTTTGGCAGCCTCGATCAACGGTCTGTATATTGCGTCGCTGTCGTGCCGCTCGATCATCTACAAAGGCATGATGTTGGCCGAGCAGGTTGCGGTGTTCTATCCCGACCTGTTGGACGAGCGTTTCAAAAGTGCCTTTGCGCTCTATCACCAGCGCTATTCGACCAATACTTTCCCGCAGTGGTGGTTGGCCCAGCCGTTCCGCATGTTGGCGCATAACGGCGAAATCAACACGTTGAAGGGTAACCTGAACTGGATGAAGAGCCACGAAATCCGTCTGGCGAGCTCCACTTTCGGAGAGCTGGCAGAGGATATCAAACCGATTGTGCCGGGCGGCAGCTCGGACTCGGCGGCGCTGGATTCGGTGTTTGAATTGATGGTGCGCGCGGGGCGCTCAGCGCCAATGGCGAAAACCATGCTGATCCCTGAATCGTGGTCCAAGCAGGCGGTGGAGCTGCCGCAGGCGTGGCGCGATATGTATTCTTATTGCAACTCGGTGATGGAGCCTTGGGATGGCCCTGCGGCGTTGGCGATGACCGATGGTCGCTGGGTCTGCGCCGGTCTGGACCGCAACGGTCTGCGCCCGATGCGCTATGTGGTGACCGGTGACGGGCTGCTGATCGCGGGCTCTGAGGCGGGCATGGTGCCAATTGATGAAATGACCGTTGTGGAGAAAGGCGCGTTGGGTCCGGGGCAGCTTTTGGCTGTGGATATGCAAGAGGGCAAGCTTTACCACGACACCGAGATCAAAGACGTACTGGCCAACAAGCGCCCTTATGGCGAATGGGTTGGCAAAATTCGCGACCTTGAGGCCGAGCTGAAAGGGGTCACCGAGACGCCGATTTTCGCCGGAGAAGAGCTGCGCAAGCGGCAGATTGCGGCCGGCTTCACCATGGAGGAGATCGAGCAGATCCTGTCGCCCATGGCTGAGGATGGCAAAGAGACACTGGCTTCGATGGGGGATGACACACCATCGGCTGTGCTCAGCCAGATGTATCGCCCGCTGAGCCATTTCTTCCGCCAGAATTTCTCTCAGGTGACCAACCCGCCGATTGACAGCTTGCGTGAATACCGCGTGATGAGCCTGAAGACACGGTTTGGCAACTTGAAGAACGTGCTGGATGAAGACGGCAGCCAGACCGAGATTGTCATGCTGGAGAGCCCGTTTGTGGCCAATACCCAGTTTGAAAAGCTGCTGGAGAGCTTTGGCGACACGGTTGCGCGCATTGATTGTACGTTTGATGTGGAAGAAGGCGCTGGCGCTTTGCTCGCTGGGCTGGAGCGCATCCGCGCCGAAGCCGAAGACGCTGTTCGCTCGGGCGCTGGGCACATTGTTCTGAGTGATAAGAAACAGGACGAATCCCGCGTCGGCATGCCGATGATCTTGGCGACCAGTGCAGTGCACAGCCACCTGACCCGCAAAGGTCTGCGGACTTTCTGTTCGCTGAACGTGCGCTCGGCAGAGTGTATTGATCCGCACTACTTTGCCGTGCTCATCGGGTCCGGCGCGACTGTGGTCAACGCTTATCTGGCAGAAGATTCATTGGCTGATCGCATCGATCGCGGCTTGCTGGACGGCACGCTGACCGAAAACATGGCGCGTTATCGCGATGCGATCGACCAAGGTCTGCTCAAGATCATGGCCAAGATGGGCATTTCGGTGATCTCGTCTTATCGCGGCGGTCTGAACTTTGAGGCTGTGGGTCTGAGCCGTGCGATGTGTGCGGAGTACTTCCCCGGTATGACAAGCCGCATTTCCGGCATCGGTGTCAGTGGCATTCAACGCAAAGTCGAACAAGTCCACGCCAAAGGTTGGTTGAGCGGTCAGGATGTTCTGCCCATCGGTGGGTTCTACAAATCGCGCAAATCGGGCGAAACCCATGCTTGGGGGGCGCAGTCGATGCACATGCTGCAAGCCGCCTGTAACCGCGCCTCATATGAGATGTGGAAGCAATATAGCGCCAAGATGCAGGCCAACCCGCCGATCCATCTGCGCGATATGCTGGACATCAAAGCTATCGGCAAAGCCATTCCGATTGAGGAAGTGGAAAGCATCACTGCGATCCGCAAACGCTTTGTCACACCAGGTATGTCCTTGGGCGCGCTGAGCCCTGAGGCACATAAAACGCTGAACGTGGCGATGAACCGCATCGGCGCCAAGTCGGATTCGGGTGAGGGCGGCGAAGATCCGGCACACTTTGTGCCAGAACCCAACGGCGATAACCCGTCGGCAAAAATCAAACAGGTCGCGTCTGGCCGCTTTGGTGTGACCGCCGAGTATTTGAACCAGTGTGAAGAGTTGGAGATCAAAGTCGCGCAGGGTGCGAAACCCGGTGAAGGCGGCCAATTGCCAGGTATGAAGGTTACCGACCTGATTGCGCGCCTGCGCCATTCGACCAAAGGCGTGACGCTGATTTCGCCACCACCACACCACGACATCTATTCGATCGAAGACCTTGCCCAGCTGATTTACGATCTGAAGCAAATCAACCCGCGCTGTAAGGTGACGGTGAAGCTGGTGGCCTCAAGCGGTGTTGGCACAATTGCGGCTGGTGTGGCGAAAGCCAAGGCCGACATTATCCTGATCTCGGGCCACAATGGCGGCACAGGGGCCTCTCCGGCGACCTCGATCAAATATGCAGGTCTGCCATGGGAAATGGGTCTGACCGAGGCGCATCAGGTGCTGGCAATGAACAATCTGCGCGAGCGGGTGACATTGCGCACCGATGGTGGTCTGCGCACCGGACGCGACATTGTCATGGCTGCGATGATGGGGGCCGAAGAATATGGCATCGGCACCGCCGCCCTGATCGCGATGGGCTGTATTATGGTGCGTCAGTGCCAGTCCAACACATGCCCAGTGGGTGTGTGCACACAGGACGAAGACCTGCGTAAGAAGTACTCGGGCTCTGCCGACAAGGTTGTGAACCTGATCACCTTCTATGCGCAAGAAGTGCGTGAAATCCTTGCCTCGATCGGGGCGCGGTCACTGGAAGACGTAATCGGGCGTGCAGACCTGTTGAGCCAAGTCAGCCGTGGCTCGGCGCATCTGGATGATCTGGATTTGAACCCGCTGTTGTTGACCGTCGATGGCGCATCCGAGATCGTCTACAACCGTTATAAAGATCGCAATGCGGTGCCAGATACGCTGGATGCGGAAATTGTGCGCGACGCTCACCGCTTCCTTGAGGATGGTGAGAAGATGCAGCTCAGCTATGCGGTGCAAAACACGCATCGCTCGGTTGGGACGCGCACCTCTAGCCACATCGTGCGCAATTTTGGCATGCGCAATGCGCTGCAGGACGATCATTTGACCGTCAAGCTGACAGGTTCTGCCGGTCAGTCGCTGGGCGCGTTTGCGGCACCAGGTCTGAAGATCGAAGTCTCGGGCGATGCCAATGACTATGTCGGCAAAGGTCTGTCAGGCGGCACCGTGGTGGTGCGTCCACCGATGGCAACGCCTTTGACCGCCTCGGACAACACCATCATCGGCAACACGGTGCTTTATGGAGCCACTGATGGGTTCCTGTTTGCGGCAGGACGTGCAGGTGAGCGGTTTGCGGTGCGTAACTCGGGCGCTAAGGTGGTGATCGAGGGCTGCGGGTCCAACGGTTGTGAATACATGACCGGTGGGGTTGCTGTTATTCTGGGCGAGATTGGTGCCAACTTTGGCGCAGGGATGACCGGCGGCATGGCCTATTTGTATAACCCAGATGGCAAGGCCGAAGGGGTGATGAACCTTGAGACGCTAGTGACATGTCCGGTGACTGTGGCGCATTGGGAGGACCAGTTGAAAGGTCTGATCGAGCGCCATGTTGCAGAGACTGGTAGCCGAAAGGCCGCTGATATCTTGCAGCACTGGGAGATTGAGAAAGACAATTTCTTGCAGGTTTGCCCCAAAGAGATGCTGAATAATCTGGCGCATCCGCTCAGTGTCGAGCAAGCTGCGGTGCCTGCAGAGTAAGGTTGGAAAAAGCCCCCTTTGGTGAGACCTCGGGGGCTTTTTCTTGTGACTGTTTGGGTTTTTAGGATCTTCCTTCATACTGTCCGAATTGGACGGGAAGGAAAATTCTATGAAACGTATTGTGTTTTTATTGAGTGTTGTGGTGGCTTTTGCCATGCCTGTGTCGGCGGTGGCCGGTCAATGCGGGTATGATTATTGTTGGGGGGCTGTCGGGGTCGGGTCTGGTGGCGCGTGGGGTTATTCCTATGGTCAGTTTTCTGAAGCCGACGCCGTTAATGAATTGCAGAGAGAATGCGGTGGAGATTGTGACACGGTGCGTACTTTCTACAATACCTGCGGTGCGATGGCGCAGGGGAGTTCCGGAAACTGGGGATTTGGCTGGGCGGACAGCCAATCACAGGCCGAAGCCAATGCAATGGGATATTGCTATGAAAATGGTGGCGGTTGTTCGATCCGTGTCTGGGCTTGCTCATACTAGAGGCGCCACGCCAAGCTTGCGTGACTAGGGTGCAATGAGTACTGCAGTGCGCAAGACAGAGTGAGAGGCAGATGGGCAAGAAGAAAGCGCCAAAGAAGCGCAAGTGGTTTGGCAAGCAAAGGCGCCGTCTGCGAACGTGGATGCGACGCGCCGCGATTTGGGGCGTGTCGCTGACGATATTGGCTGTTTTGCTGTTTTCGGTGATCAACCCGCCAATCACTTGGACGATGATTTCGGAAAAACGCCGATTGGGGCAGATTGATCGCCAGTGGGTCAAGATGGACGGGATTGCGCCGGTGATGGCGCGGTCGGTTGTGGCCGCGGAGGATGCGAACTTCTGTCTGCATTGGGGATTTGACGTTGAAGCCATTCGCGCAGCGATTGATGGCGGCGGCGCACGCGGGGCCTCGACCATCACTCAGCAAGTCGCAAAGAACGTCTATCTGTGGCAGGGGCGCAGTTGGGTGCGCAAGGCGATGGAGACCGTTTTGACGCCGCTGGTGGAAATCGTCTGGTCCAAGCGGCGCATTCTGGAGGTCTATCTGAACGTGGCGGAGTTTGACGAAGGCGTGTTTGGCGTCGAGGCGGCGGCACGGCATTATTTCGGCGTGGGGCCTGAGAGTCTTAGCGCTGTTCAGGCAGCAAGACTTGCAGCTGTCTTGCCAAGTCCCAAGTCGCGTTCGGCCTCAAATCCGACGGCTTATGTGCGAGGCCGGGCTGCCGCCGCGCTGGATGGCGCCGAAACCATCCGGCGCGATGGGCGCGCAAGCTGTTTCGAGGATTGAAAAATGTCTCTGCACAAGGCATTTAGAGAAAAACCCAGAGTTATGGTGCCTGCCCGATGAATCGCCTCTTTCATGTTCCCTTGTCGCCCTTCTGCCGCAAAGTCCGTTTGTGTCTTGCCGAGAAGAAGATTGAAGTGGAGCTGGTGGAGGAGCGGTATTGGGAGCAAGATCCCGATTTTCTGCGCCGCAATCCGGCCGCCAAAGTGCCGGTGTTGAAGATGGACGGCAAGATGATGGCAGAAAGCAGCGCCATCTGTGAATACCTTGAGGAAAAGTACCCTGAGCCAGCGTTGATGCCGCGTGACCCTGACGGCCGCTATGAGGTGCGCCGTCTGGTGAGTTGGTTTGATGACAAGTTTCACCACGAGGTGACCTCAAAGCTGCTCTATGAGCGGGTCAACAAAAAGATCATGGGCACCGGATATCCCGACAGTGCCAATGTGAAAGCGGGTGCCAAGGCGGTGAAATACCACCTTGATTACATGCATTGGCTGCTGGATCGCCGTCGCTGGTTGGCCGGAGAGTCTATGAGCATGGCTGACTTTGCGGCTGCTGCGCATTTGTCGGCGTTGGACTATATTTCGGATGTGGATTGGAACCGCTCGGCAGTGATCAAAGATTGGTATGCGACCATCAAATCGCGGCCTGCGTTTCGGGCAATTCTGGCAGATCAGGTGCCGGGTTTTCCGCCGCCTTCTCACTATGCTGATCTGGATTTTTAAACCCGATCAACGAAAGGGGGCTGTCTGCCCCCTCGGCCTGCGGCCTCACCCCCAGAAGGTATTTGCAGCATCAAAAAGTTTGGGGTTGGTATGAGTGACGAGTTAAAAACCCGTCTGGTCCGCGAGGCGCAGTCCATCGGGTTTGATATGGCGCGGATTTGCCGCCCTGATGCGGTGGGCCATGTGGCACAAGGGCTGGCGGGGTTTCTGGCTCAGGGCTATCACGGACAGATGGTATGGTTGGCAGAGCGTACCCATTGGCGCGCGGATCCTTCCGTTTTGTGGCCCGAGGCGCGATCAGTCATTGTGTTGGGGGAAAGCTATACACCCGAGCATGATCCAACGGCGGTGCATGCGCGACCGGATCGAGGCGCGATCTCGGTCTATGCGCAAAATCGTGACTATCATGATGCGGTCAAGAAGCGGCTGAAGCGGCTGGCGCGTTGGTTGATAGTCGAGACGGGGGATGCAATACAGGTGAAGGTGTTCGTGGATACAGCACCTGTGCCGGAAAAGCCCTTGGGGCAGGCGTCAGGGTTGGGATGGCAGGGCAAACACACCAATCTGGTTAGTCGCGATCTGGGCTCGTGGTTCTTTATCGGGTCAGTCTTTACCACATTGGAATTAGACCCTGATCCGGCGGAAATCGACCATTGCGGGTCCTGTCGGGCCTGTTTGGACGTTTGTCCGACAGGGGCCTTTCCAGCGCCGCACCAGATTGATGCGCGGCGGTGCATTTCCTATCTGACGATTGAGCATCACGGGCCGGTTGATGCGGATTTGCGACCTTTGTTGGGCAACCGCATTTATGGCTGTGATGACTGTCTGGCAGCCTGTCCGTGGAACAAATTTGCGGTCACGGCGCGGGAAGCGAAATACCATGCACGCAATGATTTGATTGCACCGCGATTGGCTGAACTCGCCAAGTTGCAGGACGCTGAATTTCGCACCCATTTTTCAGGCTCGCCAATCAAACGCATTGGGCGAAACCGATTTGTGCGCAATGTTTTATATGCCATTGGAAACGCGGGTGATCCAAAGTTGAAATCGGTCGCGCAGTCTTTGTGTGATGATCCGGACCCAACCGTTGCGGATGCTGCCCAATGGGCAGTTTCGCGGTTCAAATAAGTCGCAAATAGACTGGAACAGGGGGGGCGTTCCCCGCTATTTGGGGTGTTGCGAGCAAAAGGAATTTCCGACATGAGCCTGTCTTTGGGTGTGGACACCGGTGGCACATATACCGACGCCGTGCTGATCCGCGACGAACGGGATGTGATTGCATCCGCCAAGGCGCTGACGACACGCCATGATTTGGCAGAAGGCATCGGCGCTGCGGTGGCGCAGGTGCTGGACAGTGCCAATGTCGATCCTGCCGACATCACGCTGGCGTCTTTGTCGACCACATTGGCGACCAACGCTTTGGTAGAAGGTCAGGGCGGGCGCGTTGGGTTGATCCTGATCGGGTTTCGCGAAGCGGATTTGGAGAAGCACGGCCTGGCACAGGCTTTGGCGGGCGATCCGGTCTTGGTGATCGACGGGGGACATGATCACGCAGGCGGAGAAAAAGCGCCTCTGGACGACGCGCGTCTGATCGCATGGTTGGCCGAGCATGGCGAGGAGGTGAGCGGATTTGCTGTCGCGGCCCAATTTGCGACGCGTAATCCGGCGCATGAGCAGCGGGCCGCAGCCTTGATTGCTGAGCAGACCGGACAGCCCGTTAGCGCGTCTCATCATCTCTCGGCCAAATTAAATGGTCCCAAACGGGCGCTGACGGCCCTGTTGAACGCGCGATTGATCGGCATGATTGATCGGTTGATTTCAAGGGCTGAGGCGCGGCTAAGGGAATTGGGGGTGGCAGCGCCGTTGATGGTGGTGCGCGGCGATGGAGCGTTGATTTCCGCAAGTTTTGCGCGTGAGCGTCCGATTGAAACCATTTTAAGCGGGCCGGCTGCGTCGATTGTTGGCGCGCGCTGGATGACCGGCGCGCAGGAAGCGCTGGTCAGCGACATTGGCGGCACCACAACTGACGTGGCTGTGTTGCGTGCTGGGCGACCGGCAATAGATCCTGACGGGGCGCGCGTTGGCCCGTATCGCACGATGGTGGAAGCCGTTGCGATGCGGACTTTTGGATTGGGTGGTGACAGTGAAGTGCATTTTGTCAGTGAAGGCCTCAAAGGGGGCGTTGCGCTGGGCCCGCGCAGGCTGTTGCCAATTTCCCTGTTGGCCATGGAGGCGCGTGATGCAGTCCATGACGCGTTGGAAGATCAGCTGCGTCGGGCGGTGCCTGGGGAACATGACGGGCGGTTTGTGCGCCGTGTTGTCGGGCTAGCGGTGGTTGGGCTTGAGGCGCGCGAGGCGGCATTGTTGGAGCGGATTGGTGATGTGGTCCGCCCAATGCAGGAGGTGCTGCGCAACAGGATCGAAATCAAGGCGTTGAAGCGATTGGTGGAACGCGGGTTGATCCAGATTGCGGGTGTTACGCCGTCGGATGCCAGCCATGTCTTGGGGCGGGTTGATGTTTGGGACAAATCGGCCGCGCAAAAAGCCCTACGTCTGTTTGGGCGTCGCCGTACGGGGGCGGGCAACATGCTGGCACCCGAGCCTGACGTGATGGCGCAGATCATTATTGACCAGCTCACGCATCAGACTGGTTTGGCGCTTTTGGAAACAGCATTTGCGGAAGAAGAAAATCCCTTTGAGTTACCCGCATCGCAACTGGCGCAGCATGTGTTGACCCAAAGAGGGCTGTCGGGCGGGCATCGCGGGTTGGTACGTGTTGAAACCGGGCTTGCGACCCCTTTGATTGGCTTGGGGGCATCGGCGCAGAGCTATTATCCTGCGGTGGGGGACTTGCTTGGATGCAAGCTGGATCTGCCGGAGCATGCGGGTGTGGCCAATGCGGTGGGCGCGGTTGTTGGGCGGGTGACGATCAGAAGGTCCGGCACGGTGACGTCGCCCAATGAGGGGCTGTTTCGCGTGCATCTGGACAGTGGGCCGGAAGATTTCGCCTCGTCCCAAGATGCATTGGCTCATTTGGAGCAGTGCTTAGGGGCTGCGGCCAAACACAACGCCCAAGCGGCGGGGGCGGAGGATGTGCGCATCACCACGCAGAGAGACATCCGCACAACGCAGGCCGAGGCGCGTGAGATCTTTGTTGAGGCAACGATCACAGTGGAAGCCTCGGGGCGACCTAGAATTGCTCGATAACGAGATGCGAGGGGGCTAACTAAGCCCCCTCGTTTAAGGTGTGACAGCTATCGTGCGCTGCGATGACGGCTGCTTAGGCAGTTTTCCGTTTGGGCAAAACCCAATCGGGGCGCGCAAAATGGCAGGTGTAGCCGTTGGAGTTTTTCTCAAGATAATCCTGATGATAGTCTTCGGCTTCCCAGAATTCGCTCGCAGGCTCGACTTCGGTCACAACCTTGCCGGGCCACAAGCCGCAGGCATTAACATCGGCAATAGTGTCCAGAGCTGTCAGTTTTTGGGCCTCGTCCACAAAGTAAATTGCAGAGCGGTAAGACATGCCAAGGTCGTTGCCCTGACGGTTTGGCGTAGTGGGATCGTGAATCTGGAAGAAGAATTCCAAGATTTCACGGTAGCTGATCTTGGCAGGATCAAAGATGATCTCGATGCCTTCGGCGTGGGTGCCATGGTCGCGGTAGGTGGCGTTGGAAACATCCCCTCCGGTATAGCCGACCCGCGTGGCGACAACGCCGTTCTTTTTGCGGATCAGATCCTGCATGCCCCAGAAACAGCCACCGGCCAGTACTGCGCGCTCTGTCATTGTTCAATGTCCTCTACCTGATCGAGAAAGGCACCATAGCCTTCGCTCTCCATGTCTTCACGGCTCACGAAACGCAGTGAGGCGGAGTTGATGCAATAGCGCAGCCCACCGCGATCTGCCGGCCCGTCGGGGAACACATGTCCAAGATGGCTGTCGCCGTGGGTTGAGCGCACTTCGGTGCGTACCATGCCATGGGTGGTATCATGCAATTCGCTCACATGCTCGGTCACGATGGGTTTGGTGAAGCTGGGCCAGCCGCAGCCGGATTCATATTTGTCGCTGCTGGCAAACAGAGGCTCGCCGGACACGACATCAACATAAATGCCGGGCTCTTTGTTATAAAGCAGCTTGCCGCTGCCCGGACGTTCGGTGCCGCTCTCCTGCGTCACCCAAAACTGCTCATCCGTCAGTGTGGCAACAACATCTGGGTCTTTGTAATATTTCGTCATGCGCGTCTCCTTCCCGTTTCCTGAAATATGGGGACGGGAGTGCATTTGAAAAGAGATATTGCAGGCGGGTCAAGCTATGGTGATCGCTGGTTGCACCGTAAAGGTCATTTCTGAACCAGCGAGTTTTCCCAGTTGCGCAAAAAGTTACTGCGCCGCAGCTGATCGAGGAACACCATCAGACCGGGACCAAAACGAATTGGGCGCAGAGCGCTGTTTTGTTGAAAGGTTGCGGTATCGATTGCAGGTAATCCCGAGGCGGAAACTAGGTCGGGGCGGGTGCCCAAGCCCAAAAGAAAATCGATCATGTTTTCCGCGTCTTGGGTGTTTTCCGCGGTGGTGGGGATCAAGGCGGTGCGCAGCATAACGCTCACATAATCTTGCAACTCAATGATTGAGAACCCCTCCACGGTGTCCTGCTGTGAGGCGGCGTAGCTGCCCAAAACATTGTAGGCCAGAGCAAGTTTGCCGCTGGCGACGTCGCGGATCATGTCGCCTGAGCAGCAATAGAGCTGTGCATCCATCCGACCCATGACCTCCATCAGGCGCCAAAAGGCTTCGCTGTTGCGGCTGTCTTGGGTTGCCATCAGATAGCCAAAGCCGGATATGCGCACATCGTAAGTGCCGACGCGGCTGTAAAATCGGGTTGGGTTTTCACGTAGCAGCGCGATCAACTCGTCCCTTGTTGTGGGGGCATTGCCCAGCGGGAAAAAGCTGTCAGATATCACCACGACGGCGGGCTCTTGGGTGAAGGCAAAAATCTGATTTCGCCATGTGGCCCAAGCGGGCAGGCCGTCGGTTGCCGCCGTATCATAAGTGCGCGCCAAACCGTCGTTAGCCAATTTGGTCTGCAGGTCCATGGCAGAAGAAATTGCCAGATCAAACACGGCGCCTTCTTCGTGAATGGCGCGCATCAAATCGGTTGTGCCGGTGATTGTATAATCCACCTGAACGCCTGGATGCGCCATTTGGTAGGCCAAAATGATGGGTTCAAACACCGCCTGATCTGCGGTTGAGATTACGCGCAATACAGATGTTTCCGAGTGCGTCGCAGGGTAGACGACGCGATCTTCAATCTCAAAGGCTGCGCCGGATTGGGCCAGAAACGCCAAGATTATCGAGGCAAGATGAAGGACACGCATGCGCCAGCTCCTTTTGCATTTGAGGCCACCGACAGTGTGCCACCGTGCGCCTGTGCGACATCCTCGGCAATTGTGAGCCCAAGGCCCGAACCAACCACATCGCCGACGTTTGCTCCGCGTTCGTATCGATTGGTGAGGCGGGACAAATCGATGTTGCCAAAGCCGCGGCCTTGATCGGTGACCGAGAGGCGCAAACCGTCCCCGTCCTCGGTCAGGGACACGGTGATTTCGCTCTCTTCAGGCGAGTATTTGATGGCGTTGTCCAAGATGTTGAGCAGCGCTGCCTGCAACAGAATGCCGTCGCCCTGAAAGTGAACCTTGTGATCCGGCATGACACGGTGGATTGCGATGTCTTTCAGGTCGGCGGTGGGTCCAAGGCGCGCACAGGTTTCCTGTGCAACGGCTACCAGATCAAGGTCTTCGCGGGTCAGACTGTCAGCCCGAAAGGTGACCATCGCGTGATCCAGCATTTGGCCTGCTGAGCGTGAGCTTTCGTCAATGGCGCGTATCATCTCGCGGATGGCTTTTTTATGCTCGTCTTTGGTGAGCTTGAGGTGCGTGACCTCGGCTTGGGCGCGCACTGTGGCCAGCGGCGTGCGAACGCGGTGGGCGGCCTCGGCAATAAAATCTTCGGTGCGGTGCAGCGAGGTGCGCAGGCGTCCCATGAAGCTGTTGAGGGCGTCCACCAGAGGGACCAGTTCGCTGGGTGTGTTGGCGGTGACCGGGCGCAAATCTTTGGGGCCGCGGCGGGTGACGGCCTCGGTCAGGCGATCAAACGGGGCCAAAGCCGAGCTCGCCGCCCAGAGGCTAAGGGCAGTTGCCAGAAAGAAAAAACCCGCAGCAATGCCCGTTGCCAGCGTGGTGATGCGTCGTGAAATCGACTCAAGCCCCTGTCGGGTTTGCGCGACGGTCACGATGGCGACAGAGCGGCTTGCCTGTGCGCCAATCGGGCGGGCAATCGAGACAACGCGGATTTCGTCATCGCGATAGAGTGCGGTTTCAAACGCAGGCTCGCCGTGGCGTTGGGTCAAGGTCGGGGCGGGCAGGTCATCGTAGCCGGTCAATGTCTGCCCCGAGACGGTGACGCGGTAGAAGACGCGATCCTGCCCCACGGTGCCCAACATCGAGAGGGCAGAGTAGGGCAGATCAAGCGTGGCGCCGCCCGCTTCGCTGCGAATGCTGTCGGCAATTGCTGTGGCCGAGGCGGCAAGAATATCATCCTGTGTGCCTTCGGCGGCGCGTTCAGCGACCCCGCGCACCACCAGAAAAAACGCCAGCGACAAGAGCGCCGCGACACCGGCAAGCTGATAGAAAAGGCGCCGTCTGATCGAGCCATTCGGGGTCACGCAGCGACCATCCGATAGCCCAGGCCGCGCACGGTTTCGATGGTGGCACCCGAGCCTTGCAGCCGTTTTCGGATGCGCGCCACATAGACTTCGATGGCGTTTTCGCTGGCCTCGTCAGAAAGCGAAAACAGCCGGTCCAGAAGGTGTGATTTTGAGAAAACCTGTCCAGGTGCATTGAAGAAAACTTCTAGCAGGCGCAGTTCACGATTGCGCAGCGAGATGGCATTTCCGCCAAATCGCAACTCGCCGGCGGTCGAATCAAGCACGGTGCTTTCAAAGGTGCGACGGTTGTCAGCAACCCCGCCTTGGCGGCGCAATACGGCGCGACATCGGGCTTCTAGCTCGGAAAAATCGAACGGTTTGGTGATGTAATCATCTGCGCCAAGGTCCAAAAGGCTAACCCGATCTGACACTGCCGAGCGTGCTGTTGTCACCACTACAGGGGTGCGATTGGCGGCTTGTCGGTGGCGTTCCAAGAACTCACGTCCGTCGCCGTCCGGAAGCATAATGTCGAGCAAAATCAAGTCATAATCCGCAACCGAAATACAGGCCGAGGCGGAATCGAGCGTGTCTGCGTGATCCACAGCATGGCCGTCCAGCTGAAGCCGTTCGACAATGGCATTGGCCAGTTTTTGATTGTCTTCAATCAGCAGAAACCGCATCGGCGACCTTTTTTCAGATGTGACAGGTTGGTGTCAGGTTGGGGCGTTTGCCTAAAGCATGAGCGGGAGTTCCCGCGAATGTCAAATGGGAGGAAATAATGAAAAATCGTCTGTTCAAGGCGCTGATGACCGGTGCCGTAATGAGTGTCGGCGCAGTTTCGGCCAATGCTAACGAATGTATTGCGCCCGCCAACCCCGGTGGTGGCTGGGATTTCACCTGTCGCCAGATCGGTAAAATCATGCATGACATCGGTGCGGTTGATAAGCCAATTCAGGTCACCAATATGGCAGGCGCCGGTGGGGGGCTGGCGTTTAACCATGTAGTGTCTGAGCGCAATGATGACGCCGAGCTGATCGTGGCGGCGTCTTCGGCCACATCAACACGTCTGGCACAGAATGCTTATGCTGGCATGACGGCGGATCAGGTACGTTTTGTTGGGGCCATCGGTGCGGATCCCGGCGTGATCGTTGTGGCGGCTGACAGCCCCTATCAGTCCCTCGGTGATCTGGTTTCTGCGATTCAGGAAAACCCGGGCGAGATTGCTTTTGCGGGTGGTTCAGCAGTTGGTGGTTTTGACCACCTCAAACCGCTGATGATCATTCAGCGCGCTGGCATCGATAACGTGAAGGCGATCAAATACATCGGCGTTGACGGTGGCGCGGATGCGATCACCCAAACCGTTGGCGGCTTTACCCAAGCGATGTCGGGCGACATGTCCGAAGTGGTCGGCTTTCTGAAGTCAGGCGACGTGCGCGCCTTGGCTGTTCTGACCGAAGAGCGTGTTCCAGGCTTTGAGGATATCCCCACCGCAATGGAGCAGGGCCTTGAAGTCGTTGCCGTGAACTGGCGTGGTCTGTACGTGCCAAAAGGCGTGAGCGATGACACGTTCAACATGTGGGCCGAGCGTCTTCAGAAAGTGGCAGACAGTGCTGAATGGCAGGAAGCAATGGCGGCAAACGGTCTGGCACCGTTCACCAAGGTTGGTGGCGATTTCCAGTCTTACGTTGATGAAGTGGTTGCCGAAATCCGCACCCTGTCCAAAGAAATCGGAGTGATCCAGTAATGGTATCTGACCGCATCTTTGGCGCGGTCGTGACGCTGGTGGCGTTGGCATATGTTGCCAGCGCCACTCAGATCCAGACCAGCTTTCTTGCTGATCCTGTGGGACCGCGGACCTTTCCGATCCTTGTCGGCTCTGTGGCGGCGTTTTGTGGGATTTTGGTGGCGTTTAAGCCTGACCCCGATCCAACTTGGCCGGTGTTGCGCACCATGGGAGCTTTGGTGCTCGCGGTGGTGGTGCTTGTCGGATACGCCTATGCGCTAAAGCCCCTTGGATTTCTGATCCCAACAGCGATCACAGCCGCGATCCTGTCTTATCAGATCAACCCAAACCCAAAGCGGGCGGTGCTCGCGGGCGTTGGGCTGTCGGTTGGGCTCTTCTTTATCTTCAAATTCGCACTGGGCTTGGGCCTTGTTGCGCTACCGGCCGCCTTGCACGGCTGAGGACTGTTTCATGGACTTGTTTGCCAACCTTGCGATTGGATTTTCCATCGCACTCAGCCCGTACACCCTAATGCTGGCGGTATTCGGCTGCTTTATCGGCACCATCATTGGCGCGCTGCCCGGATTGGGGCCCTCAAATGGTGTGGCCATTCTGATCCCGCTGACGTTTTCGATGGGGCTGGATGCAACATCGGCCTTGGTGTTGATGACGGCGGTGTATTACGGCGCAATGTATGGCGGGCGGATCAGTTCGATCCTGCTCAACATCCCTGGAGATGAGCCAGCCTTGATGACCACATTGGACGGTTACCCTATGGCCAAGGCAGGCCGCGCGGGCGACGCGTTGGTGATTTCGGGTGTGGCGTCATTCACAGGGGCGTTTTTGTCCACTGTTGGCTTGATGCTGCTGGCTCCCTTGTTGGCGCGAATTGCGTTTCAATTTGGACCGGCTGAATATTTTGCGCTTTATCTGTTGGCCTTTGCCACCTTGGGCGGCATTGCGTCCAACAATCAGGCCAAGGCGGCCATCGCCTCTTGTATTGGTTTGGGGATCGCCATGATTGGCGTGGACAACAACTCGGGCATGCCGCGGCTGACCGGCGGTAATCTGCATCTCTATGACGGCATCGATTTCCTTGTCGCCATCGTTGGATTGTTTGCCATCGCCGAAGTATTTTTCTTTATCGAAAGCCACGGCAAGAACACCTCGATCGGCGTGAAGCTGGAAAAGGTAACGGTGCCTTGGCGTGATATCTGGAACACCAAATGGACTCAGCTGCGTGCGTCGTTGATTGGCTTTGTTGCTGGCGTATTGCCCGGCGCTGGTGCCTCGCTTGGGTCGTTCTTGGCCTATATGGGCGAAAAATCGATTGCGGGTGAGGAAGGCAAGTTTGGCACAGGTGTCGCCAAAGGCGTGGCCGCGCCGGAGGCTGGCAACAACGCGGCCGCAGGTGGCGCGCTGGTGCCTATGTTGACGCTGGGTGTGCCGGGATCTGGTACAACGGCGGTTTTACTGGCGCTCTTGATGACGTTGAACATCACACCGGGACCGACATTGTTCACCGACCGCCCCGAAGTGGTTTGGGGCTTGATTGCCTCGTTGTTGATTGCCAACTTTGTGTTGCTGTTGATGAACGTGCCGATGGTCAAAGTCTTTGTGAAAATCCTGTCGGTGCCGCCGTGGGTGCTGTTGCCCGGCGTGACGATGATCTCTTTTGTGGGCATCTATTCCTTGTCCGGCAGCTATTTTGATTTGCTGCTCATGGTCGCCTTTGGTGCCTTGGGCTGGGTCTTGCGCAAACTGGACGTGCCCACAGTGCCGATCATCCTTGGCATCCTGTTGGGTGGTCATATGGAAGACAGCCTGCGCCGTGCTATGGTGCTGTCAGATGGTGATGTGACTTACCTGTTCAGTTCACCGATCGCGATTGGGTTGTGGATTGTGGCGGTGGCCGGATTTGTTGCGCCGATGTTCCTGCGCAATGTGTTGACCAAACCACAAAGGGTGTCTGACTGATGGTCAAAGTTTTGATCCCTTCGGGTGCGCTGGGGCTGGGCTATGATCGTGCTGCTTTGGCGCGCGGGATTGCTCAAAAGCCCGACATCATTGCGATTGATGGTGGCTCGACCGACAGTGGGCCGCATTATCTGGGCACTGGTACATCGAAATATTCGCGTGGCTCGACCAAAGCTGAGTGGCGCGAATTGATGGCGGCGCGCGCGCATGCCGCTGTTCCGTTGGTGATCGGAACGGCGGGGACGTGCGGGGCTGATGACGCGGTCGACTGGTTGATGGATATCACCCGCGAGATTGCGGCGGAGACCGGAGCGCCGCTGAAGGTGGCGGTGCTTAAGAGCGGGCAGGACAAGGCCGCGGTGGCTGCGGCCTATCACGCAGGCAAGGTGACCCCATTGCCTGCCGCACCCGCTGTGGATGGGGCAAGTTTTGAGGCCTGTAGCAACATCGTCGCTTTGGCAGGGGCTGAGCAGGTTTTGGCGGCGCTGGACACCGGTGCGGATATTGTGATTGCAGGGCGCACCACGGACACGGCGATCATTTCGGCGTTGCCTTTGGCGCGTGGATGTCATGCGGGCGGCGCGTGGCATGGGGCCAAAATTGGTGAATGCGGGGCGCTGGCCACCACCAGCCCGAACTCGGGCACGATCCTGATCGAGTTTGACGAGCAGGGCTTTACCATGACCCCAATGGGCGAGGAGGCACGCGCCACGCCGCATACTGTTTCAGCGCATATGTTATATGAAAATTCAGACCCTTACGTATTGTATGAACCCGGTGGGTATCTGGATGTGACAGGGGCGACATACACTGCTTTGGATGACCGGCGGGTGCGGGTTGAAGGCAGCGAATGGGTGGTGTCAGACCAATACACCGTCAAGTTGGAAGGCGCGCGGCTGGCAGGCTACCAAACGGTGGCTTTGGCCTTGGTGCGCGATCCGCGTTATGTCGAAAACATCCAAGCGTGGTGTGATGACATTCAGGCGCGCTGCTCAGCCAAAGCGGCGGAACGTGTGGGCGGCGAGTTCACCATTGAGTTACGCTTGATCGGTGTGGACGCCACCTTGGGTGCGTTGGATGTGCAGGCGGTTAAGGGCAGCGAAGTCGGGGTTTTGGGCATTGTCACAGCACCAACCGAAGCGCAGAGCCGGGAAGTTGCCAAGATGCTGAATCCGTATCTGCTACATCACCCGTTGACTGAGCAGGAAGAGATGCCAACCTTTGCGTTTCCGTTTTCCCCCGCAGAGATTTCGCGTGGTGCGATCTATGAGTTTTGCCTGAACCATGTGATGACGCTTGAGGACCCGATGGAGGCGTTTTCGCTGTCAGTTGAGGAGATCAACACATGAGCCGTTTGGGGGATTTGGTGCTGAAGGTCCGGTCAAAGAATGCGGGGCCGTTCTGGTTGACGATTGACGTGTTTTGCGGCTCTGCGGATGCATTTGAGCGGGTGTCGAGCGGGCTGTCGGATGACGTTTTGGTCGCGCTGTTTCAGCTGGAGCCTGCGCAATTGAAGCGGTTTGATATTGCCGATTTGAATGTTGTGAAAATCAGCCTACCGCGCCCGCAGGTGCAGGGCACGGTGGCTGATCGGGATATGCACGGCGCCTCTTATGCGCAGATCGTCAGTGCGATTGAAATATAGCTAAATCAATCGGTTAAGCGGAGGCGGCGGTCAGGGCTTTGTCCATCAGTGCCTTGATGTCTTTTTTGGAGGTGCCTGCCACGATGCGGCCCAGCTCTTGATCGCCTTTCAAAACGACAAGGGTGGAGCGACGTGGGATGTTCATGGATTTTACCAGATCGGATTTGCCGAACTCGTCCCAGTCCACATCGATAAAGGTGATGCCCGCTTCATACGCCGGATTGTCCGCCTTCAAGGCATTGATCACACGTTCTTGGGCCGCGCAGGTGCTGCACCAGCTGGCTTTGAAGTCCAGAAAGACCGTATCACCTGCGGCAAGGTGCTTTTGCACCAACCCGGGTGTGTAATTGCTGGCGGCAAAGGCTGTTGCGGGCAAAACAACTGAGGCGGCGGAGAGAGCAATAAAGTCGCGACGGTTCATGTGATTATCCTTTTGAGTCAAAGTGATACAGATAGATCGATCAGCCAGTCCGGCATGACGCCGATGAGCCAGGCTTCGATCAGATGATGCAGGTTGAAAAACAGGGCAAGGCCCGTGGCGAGAAAAACGATACCCATGATCGGGCGGGACTTGGCGGCGATGCGGCGCATCAACTCCTGGCGTTGTTGCAGCGCTCCTCGCGCGCCGTAGCCAAGGCCGAGAATGAGAGTTGAAACACCAAGTGCGAAGGCGACCATGATCAATGTGGCGCGGCCCAGACTTTCGCCTTGGCTGGCAAGTGAAATGGCCCCGCCCAGCGTTGGGCCGATGCAGGGAGACCAGACCGCTCCCAAAAGCAAACCGCCCAGAAATTGGCCGCGCAGAGTTGAATTATCGACGGTGTCTATTCCCGCGTCAGCCCGTGCGGCGACGCCTGCGGTCGCCGTGGAAAACGCCATTGAGAAACGCGGGATAAGTAACACCGATCCGAAGAAGATCATCAGAACCGCTCCGGCCTGAGCAAGGGTTTCCGGTGTCAGCCCAATGGCATAGCCAAAGGTGGTCACTGCCATGCCCAGCACGACAAAGCTAACGCTCATGCCAAGTGCGAGGGCCGCGGGGCCATGACGGCTGGCTTGAAGCGCGGTGGCGATCACGATGGGGAGGACCGGAACAACACAAGGGTTGATCAGGGTTAGAAGGCCGGCGCCATATGCAAAGAGAAATTCCATGAGCATTTTAGTGCCAGCAAGGCTTTGAAATGTCAGGTAACACTGCGGTGAGCGGCTTCACATACGCGTGTCGAAATGTTTCGAAGGCGGCGGTAGAGGACGTGCCGTAAGGGCGCTCTGTCAGATGTTTTCTGAGTGAAATTGGAAAGCATCTGGCGTTGGCAAAAGACGGTGCAGCGTCTTGCAAGCCTTTGATTTCTTTCTTATCGGCACCCCATGGTTCGGGCGGTTCCTCTAAGGGCGGGGAGGAGCCTGCTTTGAGAGCTGCACAGCCAGAATGCCGGCCGCGATTACGCACACGCCGATGATGTCCATGACATTCAGGCTTTCGCCAAGAATGACGGCGGCTACGGCGACGCCAAAGAAGGGGTTGAGAAAGTGGAAGGTCGCGGCCTTGACTGCGCCAATGCGGCTCACCAGCGAAAACCAGATCCAAGTGGCCAGAAGACCGGGCGCAAGGATGGTGTAGATCAGTGCGCTGCCCATGCGCATGTTCCAGTTGAACTCCCATGTCTCAAAGATCATGGAGGCCACAAACAGCACCAAAGCGCCCACAAACATTTGAAGCCCGACAATCATCATCAGGTTGCCACCAGCGGCAGCCCCACGCACCGCCAACGTGGCGATGGCCAAGGCAAGCGCGCCGATGACGCAGAGGATTACGCCAAACATATCAACGCCTTGCTCCATGCGACCGCCCATGATGACAATCACGCCAAGAAAGCCGACCACCAGACCAATAGCGGCCATTGGGGTGAGCTTTTCCCCCATCGCGGCCCAGCCTAAAAGGGCCACAATCAGGGGCATGGTTGAGGCGATGATCGAGGCAAGAGAGGCCTCGATTGTGGTCATGGCAGTGAAGTTGAGGCCGAGATAGAGCGCGTTCTGGCAGAGGCCAAAGATAAGAATGGCGCGCCATTGATTGCGTGTGAGGTGCCACGTTTGACCAAGTGCGCGGGCGATGCAGACACCAATAAACCCAGCAATAGCAAAGCGGATAGCCGAGATCGCCAAGGGCGGAGCATCGGCGACAATGATGCGCGCAGAGGTAAAGGCAGAGGACCAGATAAAGGCAAAGAGCAGCCCCATGCCGATTGCGCGAATGTCCATTGGGTCTGCCTTACATGTTAATCATTTGAGGCGATGTAACCCCAAGCCGCAGGCAGCTGCAACGGAGCAATTGTTAAGATGCCATATTTGGGAGAAAAACCGTGCTGTAATGCGTCGGTATCGCGACGGTATTACGACTGTATCGTTGCGCCAAATTTGATTGGGTGTTGCGGTTAAGGTTGCGCACGGTCGCGGCGCAATCGGTGCAACAGAGGGCGGCGTTTGGGTTGGTCTTCGCGCGGCTTGAGCGGGAAAAACGCATCAACGACAATATAGGCGATCAGCACAAACACCAGTGCGGTGCCAATTTGCGAAAGGCGGTCGATCATCTTGACGTCAGCGTCATCGCCAAAGGGCGCAATTGAGCCACCAAAGAGAATGACTGAGGTGCTTAAGGCCGAGCCCGCAAGCGAGGCGTCCGCGCGGTCTGACACCAGCCAACCCGCCAGCAGGAGCGCCACCACCCCAAAGGCCAGAAGCGCGACCAGCATCAAAGGCGCAATAATGGTCATGTTATAGGCAAAGATGGCGGCGATGCCGCCAATCACATTGGCCTTAAGCATGCCTTTGGCCACGGTGGGGCCAGCAGCGGTTGCAGCGGCCAGTTGTTGGCTGAGAATGGCGACAAACAGCAGCGTGACCAGCGCGGCGGACCCCGCAAGATAAAAATAGATCGCAAAAGGAATGGTCACGAGTGACATGCGCCAAACCAGACGTTCCGGATTTGGCGGTGGTCCCGGTTTGGCGGCCCCGCCTGCTGGCATGGTGCCGGGGGGGAACAGCTTGAACATAAAGACCGTCCAGAGCCATGCCAGAAACAAGTTGACGGGCACCCAGATCACGAGGATCAGCGCCAGCTGCTGTGAGGTTATCACCAACGTGGGCAGCATCAGCGCCGCCATCAGAGCCAGCACCACCGAGAGCATACCCGCGCCACGGGTTGACCAGTAGAAACAAGTTGCCACAGCCAGTGCGAGCGCGCCGAGGAAGACCACCGGATAGGGCTCAAGCAGGCCCGAAATCACCCATGAAGCCGACAGAAACACGATGCCCTGCATGGTCAGCATTTTGATTGCGGGCACCGGCGCGGGGGCGGGGGCTTGTAAGAAGAGCACCACAAAAACCGTACAGATCGTCGACAGTTGCCAACCGATCAGGATCGCCAAGGCGAAATGCAGGCCTGCCCCGACACCGAGACGCAGGGCGCGTTGCTCGGCTTCGGGGCGTTGGACTGTGTTCGGCTTCGCCTTAGTAGGCATACGAGAACCACGACACGAGTTTGATGTAGACCCGGCCCACGGTATTCAGGAACCAGCCGTCCCCTGTGTAGACGATGACATCGGCCTGACCGTTTACATTAAAGCGCACATCGTCGGTTTCATCGCCTGAGGTATATTCGGGCAGGATAATGCGCACCGGAAAACGCTGCGGATCGCGCAGCCAACCGCTGGCACGCGGTACGGCGGCGGGTTGGCCGGGGGTCGAGGTGGTGCCGTCTGAGGCAGCGCCGGAGAAGCTGGCGATTTCACCGCGCAGAACCCGACCCGGATGCATATCCAGAACCACGTCCACGGGATCGCCGATTTTGACGCGCCCGACATTGTTTTCGGTCATATAGGCTTCGACCCAAACATTGGTGGCGTCCAGAAAGGTCATCAGGTCCTGACCGGCGCGGGCATAGCTTCCCTCGGCGATATCCAGATCTGAAAGCACGCCGCGCGCGGGGGCCGACAGTTCGGTCCAGCTGAGTTTGAGCTCGGCATCCGCCAGTTTGGCGAGTGCTGCTTGAATGCGCGGGTTGTCCTGACCGGTGCTGCCCAAAGCTTCCTGTTCGCTGGCCAAATCTGATTGCGCCTGTTCCAGAGACGACTCGGCGTCGGCCAGACGGCGGCGGGCTTCATCTGCTTGGGCGATGGGGATCAGCCCTTTGGCTTCCAGATCGAAGACACGTGCGGATTGCAGTTTTTCGGTTTCCAGATCGGTTGAGGCACGGGTCACGCGGGCCTGAGCCGACGCAACATCTGCTGAATCCGCGCCCACATCCTGCGTGGCGCGTTCCAGATCTGCCTCGGCACTTTGCTTGGCAATCTCGTAGGAGCGCGCATCGATGCGGGCAACCACTGTGCCCGCTTCGATGATCTCGCCATTTTGTGCCGTGATTTCGACCACTGTGCCCGACACCTGCGGGGTGATCGGGGTGATCACCGCCTTGACGCGCGCGTTAGAGGTGAACGGTGTGATGCGGTCTGCTGCCAGATACCACATCACGACAACCATCAGGATCGCAAAGGTCGACCAGAAGGCGTTTTTCATGCCTCGGCCTCCGTTTCTGCCGCTTCGGCTTCGTCCCCGCCCATCCAGGCCACCACAAGGTCATAGAAGACCGACAGGATCACGGGACCGATGAAAATGCCGATAATACCCGAGCTAAGCACGCCACCAATAACACCGACCAAGATCACAAGGATCGGTGTGGTCAGGCCTTTGGCGATAAAGATCGGACGCAGGATGTTATCCATCAGCATCAGCGGGATCATGATGGCCGCAAATAGAATGGCCATGCCGGTACCCAGAGCGCCAAAGCCCCAGATCACGGCAGGAATGACCACAAGGGTCGGGCCCACCTGAATGATACCAAGGATCAGACAGAGCAGCGCCAAAGGCCAAGCGGCGGCAATACCAAATGCCCACATGCACAGGCCCAAGAGCGCGGATTGCAAGGCAGCAACACCCAGTACGCCACGCGACACGTTGCGCACGGTGGCGGCGGCCATTTCAATGAATTCGCCGCCTTTGGGGGCAAAGACGCGATTGGCAAAGCTTTGGGTCATTTCGCCCAGCTTGGGCCCCGGCGAGAGCATCATGCCCATGACGATCACAGAGAGCGCCATGGCCAGAAGCTCGATACCGATACCGGCCACTGCGCCGCCGACCTTGCCTGCGAACGCAAGAATCACCGAGCTGTATTTGTTAAAGGCGACGGTGACGTTGCTGTTAAACAGCTCCCATGTTTGTGCAATTTTGGGACCGACAAACGGAATGTCCTCGACGCCTTCTGGCGGTGGCGGGATTTCCAGCGTGCCCGCTTGTAGTTTATCCGAGGCCAATGCAAGCCCTTCGGCCAATCCGCCGGCAGCGGCCCAAAGTGGGCCAATGGTCAATGCAAGACCGCTGAGGGTGATGATTGTCGACGCCCAGCCGCGGCGTCCGCCAAGCTTGTTTGCGAGCCAATCAAATAAAGGATAAATCGCCACAGCGAGAATAATCGCCCAGACCACAATGCCTGCCAGTGGGGCTATAATTCTAAAGGCCGCAAAAGCAAAAACCGCCAGAAATAGCAGCCGCACCCCAAGGTCGATCACACGTTTGTCGTCTGATTCATTCATCTCAATTCCCTTCCCTCGTCACCAAATTTCCGCTTACGCTAGAATTGTTATGCAGCAGGACACGTGCCGCTATTTTTGGCTAGTGTGGCATAGTCATTGAAAAAGTGGGAAAAAAAATGAGGGACGATACGGTGAATAATGAGTGGGGCGCGTTTGTCGCCAAACATCGGTGGTCGGTTCTATTGGGAATCTTGACCTTTTTGATTGTGCTGGATGCTTTTGATGGTCGGCTTGCATGGCTGGATAGCGCGTCGATGATTGCAATGAGTTTGTTGTTTCTAGGCGTAGTTGGCGCCATTGAGCGGCGCACATGGCTGCGCGCGATGATGGCAACGCCGGTGTTGTTGTGGTTTGCACTGGTGTTGATCAATGAGTTCAGCTCGTCGCGAAATGTGGACATCTGGCTGTTCTATATGTCCGCCGTGTTGCTGTTCGGCTGCATGATCACCAGCTTTCGCCAGCTATTTGCGCCCGTGCATTCGGAATATGAGCGGCTGTCGAGCGGGATTTTCGGCTATATGCTGTTGGCGATGATCTGGGGCCTGATCTATTGGCGGATCGAAATCAGCAATCCCGGCGCGTTCAACCTGCCCGATGGCACCAATGCGACACGTGCGCCGTTTGTCTATTATTCGATGATCACCATGACCACCGTGGGCTATGGCGAGATCACTCCGGCGGCGAGCTTGCCGCGGACTTTGGCGGGGTTGCAGGCGATTGCGGGTACGATGTTTGTGGCGATCTTTATCGGGCGCATCGTCGGGCGGCTGAAATAGCGCAGGCTTGACGCCGGATCGGTATGCAATGCTAGGTTGTAGTCATTGATTAAGGGGAGATGGATATGTCTATTTTAAAGGCGGGCGTGATCGCCTGTTCGGCGAGCCTTGGTTTGGTTGGCGCGGCGCAGGCGCAGGAGAAACCCAATATTGTCTTTATTTTCCTTGATAACTTCGGCTGGGGAGAGCCGGGGTTCAATGGCGGCGGCATCATTCGGGGCACGCCGACGCCGGAGATGGATGCGCTGGCGGCGGAAGGATTGCGGCTGACCAATTTCAACGTTGAAAGCCAATGCACCCCGTCCCGCGCGGCCACAATGACAGGCCGTTACGGTGTGCGCAGTGGTAATCATACGGTACCTTTGGGCGGTGGTGTCTACGGGTTGACCCAATGGGAAGTGACCATGGCTGAGATGCTGAAGGGCGCTGGGTATAACACGGCCATGTATGGCAAGTGGCATCTGGGTTGGAGCGAAGGGCGCTATCCTTCCAATCAAGGCTTTGACGAGTTCTACGGTGTGGAAACCACAGACGTCACTGTGTGGCAGAACCTGACGGGATTTGCCGAATCGGAACTGGAAACGCCGTCGGTCAAACAGGGCGTCGCGGGGGAGCCTGCCACTGTGGTGCGCGACTATGATCTGGAGTATCGCGGGCTGATCGATGGCGATCTGACCGATAAGGCAGTTGATTTCATCAACCGCAAGAGTGGAGAAGACGATCCGTTCTTTATCTATCTGGCCTATACCCAGACGCATTATCCCAATATCGCGCATCCCGAATTTGATGGAGTCACGGGCAATGGAGTCTGGGCGGATATCCTGTTGCAGGTTGATACCTATATTGGTCGCGTGAATGATGCGCTGGAGGCGGCGGGGGTTGCCGAGAACACGGTGGTGATTTTCACGGCTGATAACGGGCCGGAGGCCTTGCCGGTGGGCAACGCTAATGTGTCACCTGTGCCTGCGGTCCATGGTACGGCTGGGCCTTGGCGTGGGACCCTGTTCACCAGTCTGGAAGGCAGCATGCGTGTGCCGTTTGCGATCAAATGGCCCGGAAAAATCCCTGCCGGATCAGCCAGCAATGACGTGGTGCATTCGATGGACCTTTTCCCGACGCTGGCGGCATTTGCCGGAGGTGAGGTGCCAAGCGATCGTGCCATTGATGGCATCGATCAGTCCGAGTTCTTTTTGGGTAATCAACCCAAGTCGAACCGAGAGGGCGTGATTGTCTATATGGGCGAGCAGATATTTGGCGTGAAATGGAACGACTGGAAAGTGCTGTTTAAGGAAAACGAGACTGCGTTTAGCCCAACCCAATCGTTTGATACGCCCCGCGTTTACAATCTGCTCAATGATCCGCATGAGCGGGAAAGCGTGCTTTTCCCGCACACATGGGCCGTTCAAAAAGCGCTGCCGCAGTTGCAGGAGCATTTGGCAACCTTCCAGCAGTATCCGCCAATACCGCCCGGCACGCCGGACCCCTATGAGCCGCCCATGTCCAAATGAGCCAAGTCATCGGTCAGATCACGTGGGTCTATACGCACGATCTTGAGCGTAGTCTGACGTTCTGGCGTGATGCATTGGGGTTGCGCATTGTGCGTGACGCGGGGGCGGCGGTGATTTTTGAAACCGTTCCGGGCGCGCGGATTGGCGTGTGTACGGCCTTTGACGGGCGGGTGGTGCAGCCGGAGGGCAGCATGATCACGCTCTTGGTTGCCGATAGCGATCAGGTGGATGAATGGTATCGACAATTATGTGATCTGGATGTGCCTTCGCGGGGCGCACCACAGGTGTTGAAGGCGTTCAATATCTACAGTTTCTTTTGTGAAGACCCGAACGGGTATGTGGTGGAAATCCAGTGTTTTTTGGATTGAGTGCGAATGATGGATGTGGAACAAACGTTCGGCGCGTCCAAGCTTTGCTGCTCATATTTTGATTTCATCCGTGATTTGAGGTGGTTTTTGGGAATTTTTCCCAAGACGGATCGGACCCGTGACACAAGTGATCTTATCTCACAGCGACAGCTTTAACCCCGATTATTTGAGGCATATGTGGTAGTGTAGACGCAGCGCGTTATTCTAAGGATTTCTCTCATGACCATCAGACAGACCAACGGACGTGGCCGTATTTTTGATAGCGTTTTGGACACGGTTGGCGACACCCCCGTGATCCGCATCAACCGTATCGCGCCCAAGAATGTGAACGTTTTTGTTAAGTTCGAAGCCGCCAACCCTGCGGGGTCGGTCAAAGACCGTTTGGCGCTGAACATCATTGAAGCGGCGGAACGGGACGGACGGCTGAAACCCGGTCAGACCGTGGTTGAGGCCACGTCGGGCAACACCGGTATTGGTCTCGCGATGGTCTGCGCGGCCAAGGGCTATCCTCTGGTCATCACCATGTCAGAGGCTTTCTCGGTCGAACGCCGCCGGTTGATGCGGTTTTTGGGTGCCAAAGTTGTTTTGACCCCAAAGGGCCAAAAGGGCTTTGGGATGTATACCAAAGCGATTGAATTGGCTGAGGCCAACGGTTGGTTCTTGGCCAGCCAGTTTGAAACGGCTGACAATGCCGACATCCACGAGAACACCACAGCGCGTGAGATTTTGAACGACTTTGGGGACGAGACGCTGGATTACTTTGTGTCCGGCTATGGCACCGGCGGGACAGTCAGCGGTGTAGCGCGGGTGCTGCGCGCACAAAGCCCTGCGACCAAGATCATTCTGTCAGAACCTGCAAATGCGGCGCTGGTTGGATCAGGGTATACCAACACCCGCAACGACGACCATCAGACCACCGAAAGCCACCCGAGTTTTGAGCCCCACCCGATCCAAGGCTGGACGCCGGATTTCATTCCGTGGGTTCTGCAAGAGGCGATCGACAAAGGCTATTATGATCAGCTTTTGACGGTGCCCGGTCCAGACGGGATTGCATGGTCCAAACGGCTGGCCGCGGAAGAAGGTATCTTCACCGGAATTTCGGCGGGCGCAACTTTTGCGACAGCCATGCAGGTGGCCGAGACCGCGCCGGAGGGCAGTAATATTCTGGTCATGCTGCCGGACACTGGCGAGCGTTACCTGTCGACGCCGTTGTTTGACGGAATTGGTGAAGACATGGATGAGGCAGAGATCGCCATTTCGCAGTCCACGCCCAGCGCGCAGCTTTAATCATAGCGCGATAGTCTCATTGGTTCGGATCAGGCCGTAGGCCTCGGGCCGCGCCCGGGAGGGCGCAATGCAGCGTTTGAGACATGCGGCGGCGTTGGCTATTTTGGCGGCGTCGCCGTCTATTGAATACCTTGGGAGCGCGCCCGCTTAGTGTCGGGCGCAGCCTTCGGTGCAAGGTCTCAACGAAGGTATTTTCGCGGATCGCTATCGTGAACATGTCACTTTACACAAAAAGGGCCGCCCGAGGGCGACCCTTTTCGTAACTCATGATCGAAGCGATCAGCCGTTCACGCTGTCTTTCAGCGCTTTGGCGATGGTCATTTTCACAACCTTGTCGGCTTCTTTCTTGATCTGCTCGCCGGTGGCAGGGTTGCGCACCATACGCTCTGGGCGCTCGCGGCAATAGATTTTGCCAACACCTGGAAGAGTAACGGCACCGCCGCCGGATACTTCGCTGGTGATCAGGGCGCATACTGCGTCCAGAGCTGCGCCAGCGGATTTTTTGTCTGAGCCCAGTTGCTCGGCCAGGGCGGCAACGAGTTGGGTCTTTGTCATCGGTTTTGCCATTAAAGGTCTCCTTGTCTGCCCGAGTGATTGGGCCTCGTGGGCGACATTTAACGGGATGTAGTGGTCAAACACAATCTGTAGTATCGTTAAAAACCGTGTTTTTTAGGGGTTTTTGGGTGATTTACGTAGGGTCAAAGGAAGGCTGTCTCGTCAAAAGACCGTAGTTTCCGCGAATGGAGACGTTCCAGCGGCATTTCCCGCAGGGCTTCCATGGCGCGGATTCCTATCAAAAGATGGCGCGCCACCTGTGTTTTATAGAAATCCGAAGCCATTCCGGGAAGCTTTAATTCGCCATGCAGCGGCTTGTCGCTAACACAGAGCAGCGTGCCATATGGGACGCGGAAGCGATAGCCGTTGGCGGCAATCGTTGCGCTCTCCATATCCAGCGCGATCGAGCGTGATTGGGACAGGCGTTGCACAGGGCCGGTGTGTTCGCGCAGCTCCCAGTTGCGGTTGTCGATGGTGGCGACCGTGCCGGTGCGCATCACCCGTTTGAGATCATAACCGGACAGTTCGGTGACATCGGCCACGGCCTGTTCGAGCGCGACCTGAACTTCGGCCAGTGCAGGGATCGGAATCCAGACCGGCAGGTCGTCATCCAGCACGTGATCTTCGCGCAGATAGGCGTGGGCGAGGACAAAATCCCCAAGGCTTTGAGAGTTGCGCAGACCCGCGCAGTGACCAACCATAACCCAAGCATGCGGCCGCAGCACAGCGATGTGGTCTGTGGCGGTTTTGGCGTTGGACGGTCCGACGCCGATATTGACCAAAGTGATGCCCCCGCCATCGGCGCGTTTGAGGTGATAGGTCGGCATTTGTGGTTGTTTGTCGACAGTGGGAATTTCTGCGTCCGCCGTAGTGATTTCAACATTTCCGGTGGAGACAAAGCTGGTGTAGCCCGAGGCGGGATCAGCCAGCATTTCGCGTGCATATGCTTCGAATTCGGTGACGTAGAACTGATAGTTTGTGAACAACACGTGGTTCTGGAAATGCTCGGGATCGGTGGCGGTATAATGTGACAGGCGCGCCAGTGAGTAATCCACACGCTGAGCGGTAAAAGGGGCCAGTGGCCCGACACCCATTTCATCATGGCTGTGCATGCCGTTGACGATGTCATCATTGGTCGTGGACAGGTCAGGCACATCAAAGATGTCACGCAGTGTGAAATCGGCGGCGCCTTCTTGCGGGACAACAATGCTGTTGTCGCTGGCAACGGCAAAATGCACGGGGATCGGCGTCGTGGAGGCGCCGATGGTCACAGGGACGCCGTGGTTGGACAACAACAAGTCGATTTGCTGCTCCAGATAGTTTCGGAACAGATCGGGGCGGGTGATTGTGGCTGCATGCACGCCCGGCTCGGCGACGTGGCCATAAGACAAGCGGCTGTCGATCTGGGCAAAGCTGGTCGTGGTGATACGGATTTCGGGATAGAATGCGCGGATGCGGTGGCCGTCGGGGCCATTGGTGAGCGCGTCGCGAAATTGCGCGCATAAAAAGGTGGTGGCGATGCCGTATAGCTCGGTCAGGCGATCAACGGCTGCAGCAGCATTGTCAAAGCTTTCGGGAACGGGAACGTCGGGTGTCAGAACCGGAATGTGTTGCGGGGTCATTTATGGTCCTTGATTACACTGGTCATCTCAAAACGGGTCACATCGACAAGGCCAAGGTCTGAGATCCGCAGTTCGGGGATCACAACCAGCGCCAGAAGCGAGTGTTGCATGTAGGCATTATTCAGGGTGCAGCCGCAAGCCTCCATCGCCTCAACCATATTTTGTGCCTTGGCGGCGACCTCGGTGGCGGGGGCATCTGACATCAGGCCTGCGATGGGCAGTTCCACAAGCGCGAGCTCTTTGCCGTCTTTGATGACGACAACACCACCGCCGACCTCGCCCAGACGGTTGGCGGCCTGCGCCATCATCTCGCGATCAGTCCCCACCACGATCATGTGGTGGCTGTCATGCGCCACGGTTGATGCCATGGCCATGCGACCTTTGTAGCCGAAGCCGGAGACAAAGGCGTTGCTGACTTCGCCCGTGGCGCGGTGGCGTTCCACAAGGGCGATTTGGGCAATATCAGTCTCTATATCACCTTGAACGATGCCGTTCTGAACGGTCAGTTCGGCGGTGAGCGCCTTGGTGGGGGCCTGGTTTTCGACCACACCGATCACGTTGGCGGTGACTGAGGTGGCGTCTTTGGGCGCTTTGATCTCAAAATCGGCGGCAGTGCGGTTGCGACCCAGATTGACGGTTTGGCGCGCATGGGCGGGCCAGTCGTAATGCGGGCAATCCACTTGGATCACGCCCTGCTGCGCGACGGTCACGCCGCGTGCGATCACATGTTCAATCGGCAGGGTGGTCAAATCCGAGGTCAGGATCACATCGGCGCGTCTTCCGGGTGCAATAGAGCCTAAATCCCGCTCCAGTCCAAAGTGTGTGGCGGTGTTTATCGTCGCCATTTGCAAGGCCACCACGGGATCACATCCGCAGGCAATGGCGTGGCGCACGACGCGGTTCATGTGACCATCGTTGACCAAGGTGCCGGAATGGCAATCATCGGTGCACAGGATAAAGCTGCGCGGATCGAGGCCTTTTTCAGTCACGGCGGTAATCTGGGTTTCGACATCATACCACGCCGACCCCAGACGCATCATTGAGCGCATCCCCTGACGCACGCGGGCGATGGCGTCGGCCTCACAGGTGCCTTCGTGATCATCAGCAGGCCCGCCGGCGGCATAGGCATGAAAGGCGGGGCCAAGATCGGGGCTGGCATAATGGCCGCCCACGGTTTTGTTCGCGTTTTGCGTGGCGGCAATTTCAGCCAGCATTTGTTGGCTGCCGTTGATCACACCGGGGAAGTTCATCATCTCGCCCAGACCGATGATGCCGGGCCAGCTCATGGCATTGGCCACATCCTCGGGGCCGATTTCAAAGCCTGTGGTCTCAAGTCCCGGGGCAGACGGCGCGCAGGAGGGCATTTGGGTGAAGATATTCACCGGCTGCATCAGCGCTTCGTCGTGCATCATGCGCACGCCGTCCAGCCCCAGCACATTGGCAATCTCGTGGGGGTCGGTGAACATGGTGGTGGTGCCATGCGGAATGACCGCGCGGGCAAATTCGGCGGGTGTGAGCATACCGCTTTCGATATGCATATGGCCGTCACACAGACCGGGGATCATAAAGCGGCCATTGGCCTCGATGATCTCGGTGTTCTCGCCGATGCAATGGCTGGCGTCAGGGCCGACATAGGCAATGCGGCCCTCTGCAATAGCAATATCATGATCCGGTAGCACTTCGCGGGTGTGGACGTTGACCCACTGACCCTTGCGGATGACGGTATCGGCAGCCGCGCGACCGGC
The DNA here is from genome assembly GCA_900143615.1 of Rhodobacteraceae bacterium Alg231-30. Classification (GTDB taxonomy): domain Bacteria; phylum Pseudomonadota; class Alphaproteobacteria; order Rhodobacterales; family Rhodobacteraceae; genus Shimia. The sequence goes on along the minus strand of FREU01000002.1, from coordinate 464,961 downwards.
GGCGACAGCAACGAGGCGGGGGGCGCATTCGGCCCATGTAGGGAAATTGGTCTGTGACATGGCCCAAGTTGACACGCAGCGCGCGGCTTCGCAAGCTGGGTGCTGGTGAAGGTTTTACGAAAGGTGTTTCAAGTGGATTTTGAAACCGTCAGTGCCGAAGATTTTGGCAAGTCGCTGCGGGGCATCGGGTTGAACCTTTTGGTACGCGATGTTGTGGCGCTTTGCGGTGTGTTAGAGACTGTTTTTGACATGAAAGCCCATCAGGTCAGCACGGATTTTGCGATTGTCACTTATGGAGATCAGGTGTTTCAGCTGCATGCGGATGGGACCTATCATTCCAATCCGCTCTTGAGCCTGCTGCCGGAAAGTGGCGCACGCGGGGCGGGATTGGAAATCCGGTTGTATGATACTGATCCGGATGTGGCGGCAGACCGTGGCGCGGCGGCGGGGATGCATGTGCTGCAAGCGCCGACAGACAAACCGCATGGTTTGCGGGAATGCTATTTGGTGTGTGAGAACGGGTATGCGTGGGTGGCGAGCAGGGCGTTGGGTTAAGAGTGGGGCGCGCTAGGGTGTTTGATTGCGTGTTGTATTGGGTTCCAACTACTCTCAAATTCAGCGTAATTTATATTAAATTTCTATTTTAGGTTGATTACTCTTTGCTTTCGGGGAAATACTGCGACGAATATTAAAAAGGAATTTTAGAATGAAATGTTTCGCTTCGATCGCGTTTGCCGTTTTTCCTGCGATGGTTTTAGCCCAAGACATTTCCATCAAGATGGATCAGATCCCTGCTGGAAGTTGGTTCTTGATGGACAGTGGAGGCAAGGCCACAACACATGTGTTTCGCGGCAAGCAAGGGCGTTACTACGTATATGATGTGGTGCCGGGCAAGGATCCGAATGGAGAACGCCATTCCCGAGACTTTAGAGACGCATCGGGCAATAATATCAAACGTGAATTTGGAATTAGTGTCGTCAAATACACGCCGCATAATTGCCAACGTGTGATTGGACAGTGTTCGTTTGTTGAAAGCGGTAAGAAAGCTGATGGCACTCCTTATAAAACGGACATGGTTCGTGTGAACACCCTTAAGGGGAAAGGCTTTACCTACTATCAGGTCGCAATTGCCGAGGATGGTACGCAGATCCCTGTGCGCTCAGGTCAGGTTCAGGAGCTTGATCAAATGGGAATGCTGGTGCGTGGAAAGTCAAAAAGGCACACTGACGGCAGAACTACGAACCACAAAAAACGGGCAGCTTCCTGGGATTGATTGGGCGCGCCTAGCTACGAAAATTGAGTAGACCTGTCGGCGCGGTCGCAAATAAAAACGGGTCGCCCGAAGGTGACCCGCCAAGGTTAGACTAGATGGTCGGAGCTGGTGATCTATCCCTGAAGCCGTTTGCGCTGGGCGTCGCGGATCAGGGCGGTGAGGCGGTAGAAGCCGTGCGCCATTTTGGTGAAGGGTGTGAGCAGGAAGAAGGTCAAAACCGCACCCAAGTGGATTGCCAGCATTGCTGGCATCAGGGCGGTTTGGCCAAGTGCGTAGAGCATGAGACCGGAGAAGCCAACAAAGCCCAGCAAGGCGATAAACCCGATCTCGCCGCCCCATGCTTGGACGTCGCCCAAGTGGCGGTCTGATTTGAGTTTGAGCGCGACCATCCAGACACAGCCGATGGTGTGCAGCAGACCTCCGATGAGGCCCAGAAGCTTGGGCAGTGAAAAGAATGCGTAAGGGGCGTGCAGGCCAAAGACGTAGTGCATGACGGTGGCAGAAGACGTGGCGGCAAAGCACAGAAGGAAGCCATACATCACCATTTGATGCACATGGCGGCGGGACTGGCTGAAGCGGTCTTCGTCTTCAAAGTTACAGCCTTCGCCGTGACCTGCAGCCAGATCCTGCATTTTGGCGGCGCGCCCAAAGGCACCGGTTATGTCGGCTAGTTTGAGTGTGGTTCCGCCAACGCTGTGCCAGTAGCGGCGCAGGCTGATTGCGAGACTAACCAATGGCAAAATGAACGCGGGCGCAAAAATGGCGACCATGGCGTTGTGTGACATGGCCGCATAGAAGCCTTCGCCACCTGCCGAGCCAAGTGCGCGCAGGGCAAACAGGATCAGAGCGAAGCCGATCACCAAGGCCAGCGCGATCATACCGCCGCTGGTGTGGAAGCGGCGTGCGACAGGTTGGGGCCACGCAAAGCTCTCCCAGCTGTCGCGGCGCACTTCGGCCAGTGCTGCCGGTAGGTTGAGCTCAAACTCATGCGGGGCGGTGTATTGGCAAGCGTAGTAACAGCCACGACAGTTGTGGCACAGGTTGGCCAGCTGGGTGATGTCGCCGTCTGAAAATGCGCGGTCTGCATGCAGGGCGGGAAAGACCGAGCAGTAGCCTTCGCAATAGCGGCAGGCGTTGCAAATCTCGGCCTGACGGCGTGCTTCACCGAGAAAGTCGGGGTTCATATCAGTGAGTGCATTAGTTTGCATGGTTTGCTGCCTCCCGGCCTGCGATACGTCCAAATACGGTGCCGATGGTCATGCCATATCCGGCGAGATAGCCTTGGCCCAGAATAGATCCGGCCATGGTTTCCCCTGCCGCCCAGAGGTTTTTGATCGGGCCATCGGCGGTAGAGCATTGTGCGTTCTCATCGACCTTGAGACCCAGATAGGTGAAGGTCACGCCGGTGCGCAGCGAGTAGCCATAGAATGGTGCTTCGGTAATGGGGCGCGCCCAGTTGGTTTTGGCGGGCGTGATGCCGGTGGTGGTCACGCCGTCCAGCTCCGTGGGGTGGAAGTTTGAGGTGTCACCGCAAGCGGCGTTGAACTCTTCGACGGTTTTAACCAGCTTGTCAGCGGGGATACCCATCATTTCGGCAAGCTCTTCCAGTGTGTCCGCTTTGAGTGGGGGAAAGACCGAAGGCATAAACAGGTTCAGAGATTTGGCGTCGATCACCACATGGCCGACCTGATCGGGTTGGGCAGCCACTAGGCGACCCCAGATGGCATAGCGTTTGGGCCATGTGTCTTCGCCCTCGTCATAAAACCGCTGTGCGTCCTTGTTGACCACAATTGAGAAGGGCACGCAGTCAAGGCGCGTGACAATGCCGCCGTCAAATTTCGGCGCGCGCCCGTCGATGGCCACGGCGTGGCATTGGTCGGCGTCACCAACCTGAGACACGCCTTGCTCTAGTAGATCGGCCAGCACAACGCCGCGGTTATAAGGTGTACCGCGAATGAGGAAGTTTTTCGCCGCAGGCCCCCATGCGCGGGTGAGCCAGTCGGTGTCGGCCTGAAAGCCGCCCGAAGCTACAACCACGGATTTGGGGGTGATGCGGATGTCTTGGTCTTCGTGGGTGAAATCGATCCACTCAATCGTGTCGCCGTTCAGTTCGAGGTGGGTGACGTTGGCTTCATAAAGCACGTCTACGCCGAGTTTGGCGGCGGTGCGGTAATAGGCATTCACCAAGGATTTGCCGCCGCCCATGAAAAACGCATTGGTGCGCGCCAGCGACAGCGTGCCCGATAGCGAGGGTTGAAAGCGCACGCCGTGCGCCTCCATCCATGGCAGGCATTCCTCTGAAGTGCGGATTGCCAGACGGGCGAGATGCTCGTCGGTCTTGCCCTTGGTGACCTTCATCAGATCAGCGAAGTATTCATCTTCGGAGTATGCTTCGACCAGTGGTCCAAGCGGGGCGCGGTGCATGCAGCGAAAGTTGCGCGTGTGGCGTGAATTGCCACCGCGATAGGCTTTGGGGGCGGTTTCAAGGATCAACACGCGCGCGCCAGCTTCTGCGGCTGTCATCGCCGCGCAAAGCGCTGCGTTGCCGCCACCGATGACGGCGATGTCATAGTCGTTGGGTTTCATGGTCTTTGCCTTGAGGTTAGTCTGGGGTCAGAGCGGGGTTGGTTGCGCGCAGGGCGCGAATGCGGACTTGTTGCGCGGCTTCGATATGGGCGCGCATTGCGGTTTCGGCGGCGGCCCCGTCGCGGGCGCGCAAGGCGGCGAGAACGCTGTCATGTTCGTCGACCGCGTTTTCAAAACGCAGGGTTTGGGACAAGGTCGTGGGGCCGAGAATGATCAGGGCGCGGTGCAGCCCCATCATGGATTTGTGCAAAAAGCGGTTTTTAGACGCATCCAAAAGGGCGGCGTGAAAAACGCGGTTGAGACGGGCGGCTTCTTCGGCGCTGTCGCAGGCACGCATGTCTTCGTTGATGGCGGTGAGTTCGGCCAGTTCCACGTCCGATGCGGTGCGCGCAGCAAGACGCGCGGCGGTGCCTTCGAGCACAGCGCGCATTTCATAGAGCTCCATCACTTCGGGATATTCAAGTTGGCGAACCGAAGCCCCTTGGCGCGGCAGGTGGGTGACAAGTCCGTCGGCCTCTAGCTGGCGAATGGCTTCGCGTACTGGCGTGCGAGACACCCCGAGGCGGGCGGCCAGTTCAACTTCGCGCAATCGATCTCCGGGCACCAGTTTACCATCACGGATCTCGTTCATGAGCGTCACATAGGCGGCATTGCCGTGCAGGCCATCGGTGCTATTTGCGCTGTCGTCCATAAGGCTGAGAATCCCTTTCTTGCCAAGTTGTATCCTTGTGTATACACTTGGATACAAGACGTCAATATTTATGGAATACACATGTTTTCACCCCTGATGCGCCACCGCGGCGTGACGTTCATAACCGCTGCGCTGGGCACAGCGGTGTTTTGGTTTGCGGGTCTGCCGCTGCCGTTTTTGTTTGGGCCGATGAACGCGTGTTTGATTGTGGCTTTGGCAGGCGCCAAGATGGTTGGCTTTGGACAGGTATCGGTGGCCGCGCGCACCATTCTGGGTGTGGCAGTGGGCACCTCGATCACGCCCGAAGTCATTGGCGAGTTGCCCCAGATGGTGGGATCGGTGGCATTGATTCCGATATATGTCATCTTGATCGGCGTGATAGGTGTGCCGTTCTTTCACAAGATCTGTAAATTTGATCCGGTGACGTCCTACTACGCGGCGATGCCCGGTGGGCTGCAGGACATGATCATCTTTGGACAGGAAGCAGGGGCAAACCCGCGCATTCTGTCGCTGATCCATGCGACGCGGGTTTTGGTGGTGGTGACGTTAGCGCCGATCCTTTTGACGTCGCTGTACGGTGTGAGCCTGAGCAACCCGATTGGCCAACCTGCCAGTGAATTGCCGCTGGGCGAGCTGGGGCTGATGGTGGTGGCCGCCTTCGTCGGCTGGAAGGGCGGCGAGCGCATTGGGCTGTTTGGTGCGTCCATTTTAGGTCCGATGATTGTCTCGGCCCTCTTAACCATGATGGGCGTGTTCCATTCCCGCCCTCCTGCCGAGGCTATTTTGACGGCTCAGTTTTTCATCGGGATGGGCATTGGCGTGCATTACGTTGGTGTCACGCTGCGCGAGCTGCGGCAGGTGGTGGTGTCGGGGCTGGGCTTTATGCTGGTGTTGGCCGCATTGGCTGCGGTGTTTGCCGAGGCGGTGACGCTGTTGGGATTTGCCCCGCCAGTCGATGCGTTCTTGGCCTTTGCACCAGGTGGTCAGGCGGAAATGACCGTGTTGGCGATTGTGGTGGGCGCGGACCTTGGGTTTGTCATAGCCCACCACCTGACGCGGATTGTGCTGGTCATTTTGGGCGCGCCGATTGTCAGCCGGATGTTGCGCCCCAAACCGCCGGATTGATCATATGCTCGGGGGCGCCAGCAGCGTAGGCATTCACCTGATCAAAGATATCTGAGAACTGCAGATCAAATTCGTCTTCGGTAACAAAACCGATGTGTGGTGTGGCGATCAGGTTTGGATGCGCCAGCAATGGGTCGGTTGGATCGGTGAGCGGTTCGTTGTCAAAGACATCAATCGCGGCAGTGCCCGGACAGCCCGCGTTGAGCGCGTTTAGCAGCGCGTTGGGTTCTAAGAGGCCTGCACGTGAAGTGTTGATAAACAGAGCATCAGGGCGCATGGCGGCAAAATCCTCGGCTGTGATGATGCCTTTGGTGTCCGGTTTCTGGCGGACGTGAACGGAAACCACATCAGAGTTCGCAAAGAAGGCTTTGCGGGAGGGTGCAACAGTCACGCCATCGGCGGCAGCGCGTGCGCGACCTGCCTCAGACGACCACCAGATGACCTTCATGCCAAAGGCTTGGGCATAGCCTGCGACGGCCTGCGCAATTCGGCCATAGCCATAGAGGCCAAGCGTGCGGCCACGCAGGGTTTTGCCAACGCCCATTTGCCAGTTACCCGCTTTGGCCGAGGCCATTTGGGCCGGGATTTGGCGCATGCCGGACAGGATCAGACCAAAGGTCAATTCTGCCGCCGCATAAGAAGGCGTGCCGCCGTGCATGTTGGAGCAGAGCAGCACGTTGTTGTCCGTGCAGGCAGGCAAATCGACGTGTGGATAAACGCTGCGCTGGGAAATCAATTTGAGGTTGGGCAATTTCTCGAGCAGGGCACGGGTGACCTTGGTGCGTTCACGAAACAGCACCACAGCTACGGCGTCTTGCAAACGCTGTGCCAGAATGTCGATGTCTTCGACGTGGTCAGTCCAGACCGTCACATCGTGTCCAGCCAGTTTGGCGTAACAGGGCAGGTGGCGCAGGGTATCAAACCAGTCGTCTAGGATGTGAACTTTCATCTGATGTCTTTCACGAGAATAGGGCGGGTTAGGGGGCTGCGTGATAGGCCGCGATACAGTGCGCGGCGCGGTCGTGCAGTTCGGATTGGCGACGCACTTTGGGGTCTTTCATGTTGAGCTGGCCGTGAGAGGCACAGAGTGCTTCGCCCAGTTCATTGCGCACTTCGGTTAATAAAGCCAGCGCTTGGGTCAGGCGGGCATGGGCGTCTTGGGAATTCATTTTATTCTCTTTAATGGGACAACAGTACAGGAACAGGTACGGTGCGCAGCACGCGTGCAGTGACGCCGCCAAGGAAGTCTTCGCGGAATTTGGAGTGCTCATAAGCGCCCATCACCAGCAGGCAGGGGTCTTTTTCCACACAATAGGCCACGATAGCGCGGGCAATGCCGGGCATTGCAGCAATGGCTTCGTGGGTCGCTTTGACGCCGTGGCGGTCCAGATGGGTCAAGACGTCGCCGATGGGGCGGGGCAGCTCTGCGTCGCCCACGGTCAGCACGGTGACTTTGCCTTGGTCTTCCAACAGGGCCAGCCCGTCTGAGAGTGCGCGCGCTGCTGCGCGACCACCATCCCACGCCATGACTGCGTGGGTGTGGCTTTTGGCAGGGTCAAATCCTTTGGGCACAATCAAAACGGGGCGGCCGGACAAAAGCGCGATACGGTCGGCATGTACAACAACATGGCCGTCAACCGCGTCGCCCTGATCGTGACCGACAATCAGCAGATCAAAGCTGCGCGCGCTGTCAGAGAGCACCGCGTCAACTTTGCCTGCGATGCGTTCAAAGTGCAGACGGTCTGCGAGGCCCAATTCGTCGCGCATGGCGTTGAATTGCGCTTCTATTTCGACCAGAAACTCAGAGCTCGCTGCGGCGAGAATTTCGCGTGCACGGGTGGGGATCCATTTGTTGGTCTGATCAATGATGTCGTGCTGGGAATAGGCCAGCATCGCGGTGACATGCCCACCGTTTTCCCGCGCGAGTGCCGCGCCGTAGCGCAGCGCGGTGGCCGAGCGTTCAGAGCCGTTAAAGGCCACAAGGATGTTTTGCATGCTCATTTGGTTTCTCCATGACCGGCCCAGACGGAAGCAGGCACATAGACCTGTCCGTCAGCCAGTTTGCGGGCCGTGCGGACCAGTCCGGCGGCGTTGAGTTCAAATCCGTCAGTTGTGTCGTAGTCTACCAGCACATCGATTGAGCCCGACGCATGTTCCAGAACCACTTGGGCCGGGCTGTCCTTTGGACGCGTCAACAGGCCGTCGGCGACCGTGCCCGGAGTGAGTGCGCAGGAGGCGATACATTGTGCGCCCGTGACGGCCATCGACGGATGGGTGTTCCACGGCATGAAATAGCGCGCTGCGATGGTGCCACCGTTTTGGGCGGGGGCAAGAAAGGCAAACTTTGGTGTCACGGATTTGGTGACATCCCCCATGCCCATCAGCGCGCCGGCCTGAAGGCGAATGGTTTCCATGCGGGCAAAGACGTCGCGGTTGTCGTCGAGTTCCCGCACGGTTTCATAGCCTGTTAGGCCAAAATCCGCAGCCCGCGCAATCACGACCGGCATGGCGACATCCATGCAGGTGACCTCGATGCCCTCAATGGTGTCACGCAGATTTCCGGTGGGCAGAAAGGCACCGGTGGAGGAGCCAACAACGCCCATAAAGGTGAGCGCAATCGCAGCAGAGGCGCCGGGCACACCCGCGATTTCTGTGTCGCCGTCATAGCTCCACTGTCCGTTTGGTGTGGCAATCCGCGCAATGACCCGTGCCCCCGTGTTGACCGCGCGGATTTTGATCTCGGTGGTGTCGCCCGAAGGTGTAATGAGGCCCATTTCGATCGCCGCAGGGCCAACGCCTGAGAGGATATTGCCGCAGGTGGGTTTGAAATCTACCAAGCGTTCGGTCACCGCAACCTGTGCAAAGAAATAGTCGATGTCGGCCCATTCGTCGTCAGAGGGCGAAAGCATCGCGACTTTGGTGGTCACTGCGGCGCCGCCGCCGATGCCATCAATGTTGAGGGCATGGCCTGCCCCAACGGCGCTGATCAGCACCTCGGCGCGGGTGTCGCGATCTGCGGGCAGATCGGCCGCGTTGAAAAACGGGCCGCGTGAGGTGCCTGCGCGCATGAAAACATAAGGAATACCGGTTTGGGTCATGTCAGATCCTAAGTGCGGAAAGGGGTGTATCCGGTGGGGCCGCGCGCAGATGGGGTGCGCGCGGCGAAGACTTACATCCCGCCAAGCGGCCAAGGCAGATCGACAGCGTCTTGCAGAAGGCCGGGTGGGAAGTCGCGGTTCAAGGCACCTGCCATGAAGCACATGAAGGCGATGCCGCAGGCTGACAGCAGGAGAGTCTTGGACCAGCTGGAGCCAGCACGCACGCGCAAGAAGGCCACGAGGAATCCGACCAGTGCGAGGATGAAGCCGACGAAATAGGTGCCGATGATCAGGCCTGCAAACCATGCCAGCGTGGACCACAGACCATAAGGCGCGTCGGCGTCTTCTCCGGCCACTTCTTTGTCGGCAAAGATGGTGTCGCCTTCGGGCAGGCGCATCATTTGCACCAGCAGGATCAGACAACACACCAGAGCAAAGCCACCGATTGCCAGCGGGATCACTTTGTCGGTCATGTTGTAGTCCGGGATCATATTGGCGTTGATCAGAGCGGCAACGAGGTAGCCGATCACTACCAGCAGAAACACCACAGGTGCGCGCTTGGAGCCGGATTTGACCTCGCCTTCGGCCATGATTGACTTGGCCTGACGAATGCCAAAGACCACCGAGACAACTGTGATGACGATCAGGATGATCACGATCGGGCTAAAGAGATACTCCATGCCCACATCAAAGCCTTTGCGGAACCTGAAAGACGCGATCTGAAACGCTTGGTTGGTGAATTTCTCAACCGGATTGGACAGCACAAAACCGATCAAAAACGCAGGGCGCGACCAGTCGAAGCGGCGTAAGAAGATGCCGATCAGGCCGATGGCTGCGAGCGCCAGAACATCTTCGAAGTTCTGGCCCGATTGAAACGCCGCAAAGCTAATCAGCATGAACAGGAAAGGCGCCAGATAGGTAAAGCGGATGGTGGTCAGCTTGGCGATGCCGCCAGAAGCTGCGATACAAAGGATCGTGCCAACAACATTGGCCAGCGCCAGCAGCCAGACGATGGCATAGGTGATGTCCAGATTGCTTTTGAGCATGTTGGGGCCAACTTCGATGTCGCCTGAGCCCAAAAGGGCAACGGCACCGATAAAGATCGCCATGGAGCCGGAGCCGGGAATACCAAACAGCAGTGTTGGCACCAGACCGCCACCTTCTTTGGCGTTGTTGGAGCTTTCCGGCCCGATCACGCCGCGCACTTCGCCTTTGCCAAAGTTGGTTTTGTCTTTGGTGGTTTGCACCGCATGGCCATAGGCGATCCAGTCTACCACCGAGCCGCCAAGGCCGGGAATGACGCCGATCACCACACCGATGATAGAGCAGCGCACCGACAGCCAGCGGTTGGCGAACCAGTCTTTCACACCTTCCATCCAGCCCGATCCCAGAGAAGCGCCTTTGGCAATCGAGCGATCCTGACGTAGCAGGGAGACGATTTCGGGGATGGCAAAGATACCAAGGCCGACGATCACCAATTGCAGGCCATCGGTGAGATAGGGAATGTCATAGGTCGCCATGCGCAGGCTGCCGCCCGCGTCGGCTTCGCCAATCGTGCCTACCATGATGCCAAGGCCCGCGGCGGCGAGACCTTTAAGCGGGATGCGACCGGCCAGAACCGCGACCATCGACAGGCCGAGCACCGTGATCATCAACATCTCGGGCAGACCGAATGCTAGCACGATGGGCCGCGCGATCAGGATAAAGACGGTCAGGAACATCGCGCCGACGAGGCCGCCAAACAGCGATGAGGCAAAAGCAGCAGAGAGCGCGCGAGCGGCTTCGCCTTTCTTGGCCATCGGAAAACCGTCAAGCACTGTGGCTTGGGACGCAGAGGAGCCGGGAATGCCCATAAGCACAGAGGCGAAGGTGTCAGAGGTGGGGACAACGGCCACCATGCCGATCATCAGTGCAAGGCCAAGGATGGGATCCATACCAAACATGAAAGGCAGAAGTAGCGAAAGGCCAGCGATGCCGCCGAGACCGGGGAAGACCCCAACCGCAAGCCCCATCACCACACCCAGAATAAGATAGCCTAGAACGATGGGTTGCAGGATCAGAGCCCACGCGTCACCAAGCGCAGGAAGTGCGGTAGCGAACATCTCCATGGGAGCCGCCTTTCTGTTGTTCGATTTTTAAGAAGAGAGCGACGCGCGTTCTGGAGAGAAGAGAGAACGCGCGTCGCTTGGGAAGAGCTTACTTGAGCTCTACGCCATAAGCTTCTTTGAGCCAGTTCAGCACATAGGCTTCGGCTTCGTCAGGCACGTCGGTCGCAGTTGTCAGAGCCGTTTGAACAGCGTCAGATGTATAGACCGAGTATTTGCCAACACGCTTGGAGGAGATTTCAGGGAAATCGGCGCGGGCTACGACAGCTTCAAACGCAGCAGTGTATGTGTCGATCACGTCCTGTGGTGTGCCAGCTGGCAGGAAGGCCAGCTTTTGCACGGGGAAGCCAGCGACGAAGAAGGCTTTCCATGCATCCCAAGCTTCGCCAGATGTTTCGCAGCCGTCGGTGGCTTCGCAAACTTCTTTGAAGGTGGCGATTTCAGGGAAGGTCGGATCGCGGACAATGTCACCATTGGCGTCCAGCGAGCCCCAAGTCATCATGGGTACAGCCGTGCCGGCGGCAACCAGATCAGCGCTGCCGCCGAGGTAGCCGGAGGAGGTTTGGTAGTCGATGGTGGCTTCGCCACGCTCAAACATCAGACGGCCATCGCCACGGCCTTTGATGCCAAACACAGGCTCAACATTTATGCCCAGCATTTGCCATGCCAGAAGTGGCACAAGGTCAAGACGAGTCGCGCCCTGCGAGCCGTAGATGAAGTCGGTGTCTTTGAGCATGTTGGCTGAGCCGTCAAATTTGGCACCGTCTTCGGCGTTCAGATAGGCCACACCGCCGGTGCCGGACGCCATGACCGGGTTCCAGTCTTTGTATTCATAGCGCACGCGGGGATCTTTGAGCAGGTAGGGGAACTGGGTTGAGCCCGATGTGCCAAACAACAGGGTGCCGTCTTTGTGTTCTTGGTCCTGAAACCAGTTAGCACCTTTGGTTGAGCCAGCACCGGGCATGAATTTGACCACAACTGTGGGATTGCCGGGCAGCTCTTCGGACAAGAGTGGTGCGAAGAAGTTGGCCCATTTGGCCGAGCCGCCGGTTTCAGAGAATGGGATCACCCAATCAATGGTCTTGCCTGAGAAATCGACCTCGGCGGCGGCGGGGGCTGCCAGTCCGGCAGCGGCAATAACGCCCAGAGCGGCGCGACGTGTAAAACGTGAAATGGTCATGGTTTCCTCCCTAACGACCGTCGAATCATCGCGAACATAAGCGGCACAGTGATGATTCTTTATGCACTTGAGGTATTGATTCCCCGAATGATCCGACGACAATGGTGTGCGAACCTTGCGTGAAGCTTGCGGCGGGAAAAATGCGAATAGCCATCATCGAAGACAACGAAACTCTCGCAAAAGCAATATCTTATCGGTTGCAAGATCGAGGGCATGCCACTGACGTGATTCACGACGGTGACGACGCAGCGGCGTTTTTGGCGCGTGAAGGGGCTGATCTGGTGGTGCTGGATGTTAATCTTCCGGGGCGTTCGGGGTTGGAAGTATTGTCAGCGATTCGCGCTCGCGGAGAAAGCGTGCCGGTGATTTTGCTCACTGCGCGGTCTGACACCAGTGATCGGGTGGCCGGACTTGATGCCGGTGCAGATGATTATCTGGTAAAGCCGTTCGAGATGGATGAGCTGGAAGCGCGTGTGCGGGCGTTGTCGCGTCGCAAAGATCTGGACTATGGCGCGCGTGAATCGGTTGGCGGTCTTGAGTTTGATCGCGCCACACGGCAGGTCAGCGCAGACGGCGTGACGCAGGATTTCCCAAGACGTGAAGTTGCGGTGCTGGAGTGCTTGCTAGAGCGGCGTGGGCGCATCGTGTCCAAAGCGCAGTTGACCGATCATGTTTATGGTGTGGGCGCGGATGTGGATGACACAGCGATTGAGCCGCATGTGTCGCGGCTGCGCAAACGTCTGAGCGCCTTTGGCGTTTCCATCAAGACCGCTCGTGGTTTGGGCTATATGCTTGAAGCCCGCGGATGACGCCCCGGTTTTCCCTTCGACTTCGGCTGTTTTTGCTGGTGCTGTGTCCTTTGATCTTAATGACGCTGCCCTTGGGGGTCTGGCGGTACATGGTGGCACAGGAAACGGCAGAGGAGCTGTTTGATCGCGGATTACTGTCGGCTGCATTGGCGATTTCGCGTGATGTAACGGTGTCGGATGGCGATGCCTTATTGCCGTCCACTCGGGATTTGATCCGCGATGCCTCGGGCGGCGAAGTTTTTTACCACGCGACGGGGCCGGGCGGCAGCTATGTCACAGGCTATGCCTATCCGCCCACCACCACGGCGCCAAGCAACGACGGGATAAACGGGCAGCAGTTTTATGAGGCCACTTATCGCTCGGAGCCTGTGCGGGTTATGCGCATCACAGAGCGGGTTTCCATTCAAGGCATGAGCGGCGACACAATCATCACGGTCTGGCAGCGGATTGCTGATCGAACAGCATTTGCCAACCAGCTTGCTATTCGGGCGGCGATTTTGATTGGTGCGCTGTTGATTTCTGTCGCGCTGGTGGTGTGGTTTGGTGTGCGCCGCGGGCTGGCCCCGCTGATTGAGTTGGAGGACGCGATTGACCGCCGTTCGCCTGATGATTTGAGCCAGATTAAGCGCCATGTTCCAATTGAAGCCCAAGGAATTGTTAAGACGCTCAATCGGCTCTTTGAACAACTTGAGTATAACATCAATGCCCATCAGGTGTTCATCTCTGATGCCGCCCATCAATTGCGTAATCCGGCCGCTGCGGTGCAGTCTATGGCGCAGGCGCTTAGGGATGCGCCCAGTGAGGCGGATCGCGACATTCGTCTGCGTGAACTGGAGGCAGCGGCGCGTGAATCAGTGCGCATATCCGAACAATTGTTATCGCTTGATCGGTTGCAGCATGGTGCGCAAGGCCGCGAACATGAGACCTTTGATCTGTGTGCTTTGACACGAGAGGTCTGTACCGACATGGCGCAGGACGTGTTGGGGCGGGGTATCGACTTTGGTCTGGAAGCACCGGATCAGGCGATCGAGATAACAGCGGATCGGTTCTATGTGAGTGAGGCGCTGAAAAACCTGATTGATAACGCGATGAAACATGGAGGTGCGGCGCTGTCGTCTATTCAGGTTGATGTTGCGAGTGGCGACGGCACGGCCAGCATCACAGTGCGCGACGATGGTGTTGGTCTGACACCAGCGCAGAGTGATCAGGCGTTTGGGCGGTTTTCGCAGGTCGCACCGTCGGACGGTAGCGGGCTGGGTTTGGCGATTGTCGCATCGGTGGCGGAACAACACGGCGGCGAGGTCTCGATTGATCCTGTTGAGGCGGGGGCAAGTTTGAGCTTGAAGCTGCCTTTGGCGACATGACTCTTTGTGCATAAAACGCTGAAGAAGGTCCGGAAACGGCAAAAATCGCGGTGCCCAATCGGTGCTAGGTCGTTTTTGACATGGCAATTTGGGGCAGTCTTGGCCACCCTGAAGGTAAATTAAGCGGGGAGTTCAACATGAGTGTTACCGAATTGCGGCCCAATATGGAGCATTGGCAGGAGCGCGTGGATATGGCGGCGGCGTTTCGTTGGACGGCGCGGTTGAACATGCATGAAGGCGTGGCCAACCATTTCAGTCTGGCTGTGAATGAGGACGGCACACAGTTTCTGATGAATCCCAATCAGACCCATTTTGCCCGCATTAAGGCCAGCGATTTGATCATGGTGGATGCCAATGATCCCGACACGTTAAGTGGACCGGATGCACCGGATCCGACCGCGTGGGGATTGCATGGCGGGGTGCATCGGCATTGTCCGCATGCGCGGTGTGTGATGCATGTGCATTCGATTTTTGCCACTGTTCTGGCCAGTCTGGCGGACTCGCGTTTGCTGCCTGTGGATCAGAATTGTGCCACGTTTTACAATCGCATTGTGATTGACGACGGCTACGGCGGCTTGGCCTTTGAAGATGAAGGTGAGCGCTGTGCAAGTTTGCTGTCTGATCCCAAACAAAAGGTCATGGTGATGGGCAATCATGGCGTGCTGGTGATCGGGAACAGCGTCGCGGATACGTTCAACCGGCTCTATTATTTCGAGCGCGCTGCGGAGACCTATATTCGGGCGCTGCAAACGGGACAGCCGTTGCGGGTGTTGCCCGATGATGTGGCAGAAAAGACCGCGCGGGAGTTGGAAGAATACCCTGAACAGGATGTACGTCATCTGGCCGAGCTCAAGGGCATACTGGACGATGAGGGGTCCAACTACGCCAGCTGACATTGTTGAGTCGCGCAGCTTGGGAGGGACGCGCCATGCCACATGATTTTGCAAATGATGCTGAGGCGGCGCGCTGGAATTATCGCCCGCCGCAACCTCTGACATTAAACCCGTTGTTTGTCTGGCCACCCAACCCGCGTGCCGTTTGGCAGTGGTATCGCGGGGCGTGGTTGATGATCACCGCATTGACCGTGCCGTTGGCGATTGCGTTGGTGATCTGGGCCTTGGTGTTGCCGCCTCTGGAGCAGATGAAGACGTTTCAGTTCGGGTGGATTTTTACAGTTTGGATGATGAATGTGATCCCGCAGACATTGGTGGCAGGCGCGTTGCATTGGTGGCTGTATATGCGGCGCGGTCAGGGGATGCAGAAGAAGTTTGATAAACGCGATCTGACCCGCAAGAACGGCACCTTCACGTTTAGCAATCAGGTGCTGGACAACATCTGGTGGACGCTGGGCAGCGCGATGAGCGTAGCGACAGTGTATCAATGCATAATCTTGTGGGTGATGGCCAATGGTTGGGTTCCGGTGGTGAGTTTTGCCGATCATCCGGTGTGGAGTCTGATCTGGATGGCGCTAATCCCCACGTGGTCGAGCCTGCATTTTTATTGGGTGCATCGGCTGGAACATCATCCTCGGCTTTATAAGCATGTGCATGCTGTGCATCATCGCAACGTGAACGTGGGGCCATGGTCGGGCATTTCGAACCACTGGTTTGAAAACATGTTCTATTTCACCACCTATTTTGTGCATTTGGTGGTGCCGTCAAACCCGCTGCACCTGATGTTTCACGTCTATTTTCAGCAAATCAGCCCTGTGTTTTCGCATTGTGGATTTGAGAAGCTGATTGCCAAAGATGCCGAGATTGCGCGTTCGGGTGACTTCTTTCACCAACTGCATCACCGATACTTTGAGTGCAATTACGGCACCTCGGAAATCCCGTTTGATCGCTGGTTTGGTACGTTTCATGACGGGTCAGAAGCGGGCACCACACAAACGCGGGCGCACAAAAAACAGATGTACACGCGATGAGCCGGTCAGAGTGGAACCACACGCCGGACCAGTTGCCGATACGGGTCAATCCGCTGTGGCAGTGGCCGCCGGCGCCTAAGGCGGTTCTGCGATGGTATTGGGCCAGTTGGTTCCCGATCTCGATCAACTTGGCCATCGTGGCGCTGGCCTGTGCGGTCTATTATTGGGCAGCGCCGAGGTTGAGTGACACCGCCAGTTTAGGATGGTGGGTCTTGGGCATATGGGCGCGTAACTTTGTGTTGGTGGTGATTTTGGCGCAGGGGCTGCATTGGTTGTTTCACCGCAGCGATTTGCAGGGGCCAAGCAAAAAATACGACCCGCGCCCGTTTCCACGACAAGGGCGCATGTTCACTTTTGGCGATCAGTTTTTGGACAATGTGTTTTGGGCCTTGGCGTCGGGTTTAACCATTTGGTCGGCTTTTGAAGTGCTGATCTGGTGGTCGATGGCCAACGGCTACGCGCCGGTCTGGATGTGGTCAGATGGTGGCGTATGGTTTGTCGCGATCTTCTTTCTCATTCCGATTTGGGAAAGCCTGTATTTTTACTGGATTCACAGGATGCTGCATTCCAACATCCTGTATCGGTTCCATGCGCTGCATCATCGCAATACAGAGGTTGGCCCTTGGTCGGGGCTGTCGATGCACCCGTTTGAACATGTGTTTTATTTTGGCACGGCATTGGTGCATTTTGTGGTGCCAACCCACCCTATTCACGTGGTTGTGCATCTGATGTTCTTTGGGCTTTACGCGATCACCACGCATACAGGTTTTGAGGGGCTTTGGGCCGCGGGACGAAAACGGGTGCATTTGGGCAATTTCCATCACCAGCTGCATCATCGGTATTTTGAGGTGAACTATGGCACGCTTGAGGTGCCGTGGGACAAGGTCTTTGGCACGTTTCACGACGGGACGGACGCGGGCAGGGCGATGATGAAAGAGCGGTCAAAGACACGAAGCCGGGTGAAGTAGTCGTTAGTCGTCAGCCTCCGCCTCGTCCATCAAACCACGAATCCATCGTGCCGAGGCCCAAGTGGCGGGGAAGGCAAGAGGAAAGGCAATCAGGATCGATGGGACCGGTGCAATATGTGCCCAGCCCAAGGCCTGCCACATCAACCCCAAGAAATAGAGGTTGATGGCCACAGCTCCCCAGACAAAGATAAAGAACCAAGCGGAGAGGCGGCGAAGAGACCAGTAAGGGGGCTGCGTGACAGCATCCATGTTAGTGGCTGGTGCCTTCAGAGAAGGTGATTTTGTTGAAGACATTGTATTTTCCTGAGGGTTTACGCATCGGCAGGCGGCGCAGTTCTTCGAGGGTGTTGGCATCATAGACGATTACCGCGCCGTCGTCCTCCCAGACCGAGACCAAAGCCTCGGCCCCGTCACGTGTAAACTCGACATGGGCGACGGTGGCATCTTTGACTGGCTGCAAAGTGTGCACGATTTCAAGCGTTTCCTTGTCGATGATGTGCATCTTGTCGCGGTTGGGGCCAAAGAACACATCGGCCCAGACATATTTGGAATTCTCGTGGCTGCGCATGAAAAATCCCGGGCCTTGAGTTTTGATCTGCTTCACGGTTTCCCAAGTCTGCATGTCGATCACCGAGATCACACCATCCTTCAGATGCGGCGTGGCCATTACGGTGGTGCCGTTCCATGCCCATGTGATGCCAGAGCCAAGGTGGGGCATGCCGGGCAGGTCCAGATCAGCCACCTTTTGGCCAATCACCAGATCAATCACCTGACCGCCATCGCCAGAACGGGATGCGCCCATGACGTATTCGTAGCTTTGGTCAAAGAAGAAATCATCCAGATAGTCCGGTGTGGTGATTTTGCGCACGGGAAAAGGGATGTCGGTGTGGGCGGGGCCTTCGTCGCGCCAGTCGTGGGCAAAGCCAAATTGTGGAGGGTTGTCGCCGTAGAACACTTCCCAAATTTCGGGCACGTCTTTGAGGGCGAGCACAAAGCTTTCGCGTGGTGGCGCTTGGTAGACGGCAGAGACACGGCTGTCGGTGCCGTCTTTGCCTTTGATGTCGAGCACTTTGGCGACACTCAGATCATCGGTGGACAGGATGGTCAGGGTGTTGGGCAGATAGTTGGCCACGGCCACCCATTTGCCATCCCCAGACATAGCGATGTTGCGTGCGTTCAGGCCGGCGCGGATGCGACCGACCTCTTGCAGCGCGTAAAGGTCATATTTCTGCACCCAGCCATCGCGCGACATGATGAAGACAAACCGCCCTTTGGGGTCAAACTTGGGTCCGCCATGCACGGCAAACGGGGTTGGAAAGCGGGCGAGCACCTCGAACGTGTCGCCGTCCAGAACGCTGACGTGATGATCTCCGGTTTCCACGGCCAGCGTGATATTCAGCGGGTCAGAGGGCCAGATCGGAGTCTCTGCGGGTGTATAGTCGGGGTTCATCTCGCGGCTGGCGGTGATTTCCGCTTCGTTCCATGGCGGCACAGAGTCGAGCGGCGTTTTGAGGTATGCGGTCAGGGCTTCGATGGCCGGAGGATCGAGAAGATCGGCAAATCCCGGCATTTGGGTTGCCTCGCGCCCTTCGGAAATGACATGGGCGACTTTGGGGCCACGCATGCGGCGCAGGGTTTGCGGGATCAGTGCAGGGCCAACGCCGCCCAGACGATCAGCGCCGTGACATTCAACGCAAAACTCGGTGTAGTCTGCGGCTGGGTCGGCGATGATCGGTCCCGCGAGCAGTGTCAGGGTCAGCGCAAGTGCAGATTTCAGGGATTTGTGGGGAGCGGGATCAGAAGAATTGATGTTGCGGGTCATGGCTTTTGCCTTTGAAAGGTGAGACTTCCAGACGGGCGCTGTCGGCCACGCCAATCTCGGAATTGGTCAGATAACAGGCTGGATCTTCGGCCCAGGGATCACCGGTGAGTTGCAGCGCGCGAATGCGGGTGTTGCCGCCGCAGACATCGCGCAGCTTGCAGGCACCACAGCGGCTCTTGAGCGGGCGCGGGCGAGTGCGCAGGGTGGCGAGCATCGGATCGTCGCCGGTCCACAACTCGGAGAACGGCGTGGTTTTGACATTGCCGACGGTGTAGTCGGACCAATAGGTGTCAGGGTGGACTTGGCCAAGAAAGTCGATGTTGGCGACGCCCAGACCGGAAGAGTTGCCGCCCCATGCCGCCAGATGCTGGCGCAGGTGTGCTTCGTGGCTTGCGTCAAAATTGCGCCGCACCCATTGCAGGAAATACCCCGCATCGGCGTCATTATTGCCGGTGACGATATCGAGGGGTTTGTTTTCGGCGACCGCCACCCAAGCGCGGTCCAGCAAAAGGTCAAGACCGCGACGGGTGCGGATGTGGTGAGCGTCCTCGCCGCGGTTTTTGTCGCCGCGTCCGGCATAGACCAAATGGCTGAGATAGAATTTGTCGACGCCTTCGTCGTCGCAGAGTTTGAGCAGGTCAGGCAGGTGGTGCTGGGTGCCTTCGGTCAGACAAAAGCGCAGGCCAACTTTGACACCCCGCTTTTTGAGCTCACGTACACCGCGCAGGGCGGCGTCAAACGCGCCATCGACACCGCGAAACCAGTCGTTGGTTTCACCGATGCCGTCGATGGAGATTCCGACGTAGTCAAAGCCGATTTCGGCGACTTGATCGGCAGTTTCGCCATAGATTTTTGTACCGTTTGTCGAGAGCGCCAGCACGCGGGTCAGATCACGAGCACGTTTGGCCAAGGGGAACAGATAGGGGCTATCGAGCGGTTCGCCGCCTGAGAGGATGATGGCGGGGACTTTGAAACGGCCAAGATCTTCGAGTGTCTCAAAAGCCTGGTTTTCGGAGAGTTCGCCCGGGAAATTCACATCCGCCGAGACAGTGTAGCAGTGGCGGCACTTGAGGTTGCATCGGCGCGTCAGGTTCCAGATCACCACGGGTTTCACGACACGGTTGGGATCGCGAAGGCGCACGGGGGTCGGGGTGACAAGCTGGTGCATATATTCGGTCAATCGGAACATGAAATTACCCTCGCTTCTTAAGTCGCAATCCGGTCTTTTTCAGAATCCGGGTGGAGTAGAGAATGTCGCTGGCACCCGGAGCGGGCCTCAAGATTTCGGCGATGATCTCGCGTTTTTCGATGACTTCTTCACGCGTCGTGCCATGCACCATCGCAAAGAGATTGTAAGGCCAGTCCGGCAATGCGCGGGGGCGTTCGTAACAATGGGTCACAAAGGGTAGCGCGCCGATTTGTGCGCCCAGTGTGGCGACGTGGTCGTCGGCCACATCCCACACGGTCATGCCATTGGCGGCCATGCCCAGTTTGTAATGATTGGGCGCGGCGGCGATGCGACGGATGATGCCGCTGGATTTCATGGCTTCAAGGCGGGTGAGCAGATCGTTTTCGGGCAGCCCGATGCTATCTGCGACCTCGGCGTAGGGCGTTGTCGTCAGGGGAAGACCCGATTGCAGGGCTTCGATAATGCGGCGGTCTGTTGCGTCGATGCTCATGCCGCCACCCTGAAGCCAATGAAAAATTCTTGTAGTTTGGGGAAGCGATAGACGGTTAGACCGGTTTCCGCTTGGATCAAATCGGCGGTGAAATCAATCGCTTCGGGCGTCTCGCAGGCCAGCACAAACCACATGTTGAGATGATGCGTGCGCTCATAATTATGCGCCACTTCGGGGTAGGCGTTGACCTGTTCGGTGACCGCTTCATACTGGTCAGGCGGCACGGCGATGGCGCAGAGGCAGAAGTCGCCACCCATGGCTGCGGCATCAAAGAAAGGTCCAAAGCGGGTCAGGATACCCTCGGAGCGCAGGCGTTTGACGCGTGTGATCAGCTCTTCTTCGGTGATGTCGAGTTCGGCGGACAGAGCGGAAAAGGGGCGGTTTTCAAGCGGTAGATCATCCTGAAGACGGTTGATCAGATCGCGGTCGGTTTGGGTGAGAGATGTCATGCGGCGCTCTCCTTTGGGGCGGTGATCATCGCGCCGGTTTGTTTGAAACAGCGCGTGGAAAACAGCGCTCTGTGCGGCACTTCGCGCAACTCGGGCAATGCGGCGGCAGCGCGCAGGTTTTCAAGTGCTTCCGAGCGGCTGCGTGCGTGAAACATCGAATAGAGCCGATAGGGCCAGTGGCCTTCTACTGGGGTGCGTTCGTAACACAGCGTCACGCCCGTTTGCGCGGCGAGTTTGGGGCCCGCGGTGGTGATGTGATCGTGGGGCAAATCCCAGACCACCATCGCATTGGCGCGCCATCCCAATGCGCGGTGGCGCACGATCACACCAAGGCGCGAGATGATGCCTGCCGCGCTGAGGGCCGAGATGCGCGCGAGGATTTCGTCTTCGCCACGGTTGAGCGATTGCGATAGCGTTTCATAGGGGCGCGGCGTCAATTTCAGCCCGGTCGTCAGCGCCTGCATGATGTCGGTGTCGCCCGGGCGCAGGGCGGCGCAATTTACTGGTTTGGCCCGGGGAGGCAGCCCGCGCGTGCCAGCGTCGCCAATCAGGCGAAAGCCAAGGTCAACGTTAAAGGGACGCACCAGCCGCAGGTCCATGACCTCCAGTCCGGTTTTTCGAGAAATCCGGTTCAAAGTGGCAGTGACATGATCCCGATCCGGTCCGGTGGCGACAAACCACAGGTTCCAGCGGTCTTCGCGTTCATAGGAATGGTTTACGCCTGCTTCGCGGCCAATGATGGCGGCGACTTCCTCGATCCGTTCCGCAGGTGCCGCTACGGCTGCGAGGGTGCTGGCCGAGATGGTGTTGGGTGCGCAGGTCGCTCCGACGCGCGTGATGCGCCCGCTTTGGCGCATGCGGATCAGACGGTCCAGAACATCGTCTTCGGTGATGTCCAATGCTGTCGCCAGTTCGGCAAAGGGGCGTGGGATGATTGGGAAATCGCGCTGCCAGTTGTCCAGAAGCTGGCGATCAATCGGGTCTGCGACAATTTTCATGGCTTACAATCCCGTCCGGTGCGCGCGCGCGGTGAAAAAGATGCCCGAGGGGCTATCCGCCTCGATTTCGCGCAGCTTTTCAAAGGTGTGGGTGTCGTAGATCATGACTTTTCCGGCGTCGCGCACGCTCAGCCATACTTCGTGGCCGCGGGGCGTGAACTCCATGTGCAGCACGGCGGGGCCGGGTTTGAATTCATGCACGATCTGTTTGGTCACTGTGTCGATGACTTGGATGGTGTCGTTTAGGGGATGGGCGAAGTTCACCCAGACATGACGCCCGTCAGGGCGTGCCATGGCAAATACGGGCTGGCCATGGGTTCGCGTGCGCCCGGTTTCCTGCAAGCTGTCCGCATCGATCCAGAGCACTTCGTGATGGCCAACGGCAGGCAGGACAAATTCGGCACCTGTGTGGGCCCAGCCTTCCAGATGGGGCATTTTATAGACCGGCATTTCCTCCTGCCCGCGTCCGTAGTTGGGCAGCACCCGGATCGGTTCGGGGGTCTCAGACCACAAATCCAGTGCGGTCAGCCCGTCCTCGCCAAATAGGCCGGTGATATAGGTGCGCCCGTTGGCCGTGATCAACGCGTCATAGGGGCGGTCACCCATGTCGGGGATTTTGGTAATTTCCAACGCGCCAGAGAGATCGGCAATCCATGTCTCACCTGTGTCCCACATGGTAAAAACAAAGCGGCGACCGGGGGCGTCAACAAGGCCGATGGTTTTGCTGTCGGTGGCAATATCCGCCACCATCTCAAGCGTGTCGGCGTCAAAAATGCGCACGCCGCCGGGTTCGTAGTTGGAGACGGCCACAAGCGTGCCGTCATCCGAGATCGCCCCGCCGATGGCGTTGCCTGCCTGCACCACGCGGTTGGCAATCTCGCGTTTGACGATGTCGACTTTGGTCAGCCCGCCGTCGCGGCCAAAGACATAGGCAAAACGCTCGTCCGAGGAATAGACAAGGCTGGCGTGGGAGAGGTCGCCGAGGCCTTCGATACGGGCCAGCGCGGCGCGTTCGGATTGGTCCACCAACAGAACGGACCCTTTGGCGCGCTCGATGATGAGACCGAGATCGCCGGTGGCGGTCGGTTCAGCATGGGCCGCCGAAAGGCACAGCATTGCCAACAGGGAAAGCGCAAAGGGTTTCATTCCATGGTCTCCGGATCTAGCAGATAGCGCGCAACCCATTCAGCCTCTTCTTCAGAGATGAGGGGCTGCCATGGCGGCATCGGTGTTTCAGGGATGCCGTTGAGGATCACAAATTTCAGGCTGTCCACATCATGATGTTGAATGTTTTCGGCACGCAGATCAGGGCCAAGCCCGCCCTTGAGCGTGAGGCCGTGGCAGCTGCCGCAGTCCTGATGCACCAGTCGCTTGAGCGCGCCTGGATCGATGGTTTCAGCGGCAAGTGCGGCGGTGGCCAATAGAAAGGCGGCGGAGAACACCGCATTGGCGGTGAACATCGAGCGTGTGCGGCGGCGTGGTGGTGGCACCGGATCGCGGTAGGTTTTGGTGAATCTATCCATTGGCACGGATCGCCGCGAGCGGCAGCTCTTGGGGTTGGGCGCGATAGAGCGAGACAACTTTGCCGATGATAAACAGCGTGGGTGGTTTCAATCCGGCATCTCGGCTGTCTTGGGCCACAGAGCCAAGGGAGGTGAGGAGGCGGTCTTCTTGTGCTGAGGTCGCGCGGGAAACAGCGAGCACAGGCGTGGAAGCCGCTAAGCCTTCTGTCATCAGCCCGACAGCGATCTGGCCGATGTTGGACACGCCCATGTAGATCACCAAAGTGGTGTCAGGATCCGCGAGGCGTTTCCAATCGAGATCCAGAGTGGTGCCGGCCTGACGGTGGCCGGTGACATATTGAACGCCCGTGGCCAGACCGCGGTGGGTCAGCGGCACACCGGTGGAGCAGCTGGCGCCCTGCGCGGCGGTGATGCCCGGGGCGTATTCCACTTCGATGCCATTTTCGATCAGATAGGCGGCTTCCTCAGAGCCGCGCCCAAAGATCATCGGATCGCCGCCCTTGAGGCGTGCGACCTGACGGCCTTGGGTAGCCTGCTCGTAGAGAATTTCGTTGATGCGGTCCTGTGGGACGGGGTGGTTCTTGGGGCATTTACCTACCGCAATCAGCTCGGCATGTGGGGGGCAAAGGGCCATAATTTCGTCAGACACCAGACGGTCGTAAACCACGACATCTGCCTCAGACAACATGCGCACCGCGCGCAGGGTCATCAGTTCGGGATCGCCTGGGCCAGCTCCGATCAGGGACACTTTTGCGGTCATTGGGCACCTCTTTGCTTGTCTGGGCGTCTGGGGTGCACAAGCCTGTGGCGCGGGCGCCGAAACGGGGTGAAGGCGGGCAATCCTGACGTTTCTTGAGTTAACACTCGCCTTTTGCGGGCGGGTTATCCTTGACAAAAGTTAAGGCGCACCCTGTTTTGGCACGCCTCAAAACCCTTAAAAACAAGTGATTTAGTCGGTAATAGTGACCATGCCGATCATCTGTTGGGTTTCCCAGTGCGGGCCACAGAGGGTTTGGGATGTGCCAGATTCGAGAAAGGTGAACTCCACGTGCTCTTCGGGGAAGGCGCGATCGGATTCGGGCATACTGGCATCGGGGGCGAGCACCGAATGGCTGGTGCGTTTGTCGACATTGACCCAACGCACGGTCGTGCCCCGCGGGACGGTGATTTCGGCAGGACAGAAATTATATTTGTACATGGTCACAACCGTCACGCCATCCGCAGCGGATGACGGCGCGCCAAAGAGGTCGACATAGCGCTGCTCGGCCTCGGCACAGAGGGCGGCTTTGTCAGAGTCCTCTGCCAACAGAGGCCCGCCAAGTGAAAGCGCAAGAAGAGGCAGGATGAGACAAGAAATGCGTCGCATGGTGCAGTCCTTTTATAAAAGAAAGACGGCCGCAGCAGGCTGCGGCCGTCTTGAGGTTTATTGTGCAATCACGTTGATTTGTGCCTCGGCATCATCCAGCGCCAGTGAGGTGTTAAGCGTCACGTGGTGAAAGCGCGCAGAGGCAAAGTCATCGTGGATCGCAAAGCCAACGGTGTAGGTTTTGCCCGCCTCCAGTGCGATGTCGCCAACGGCCCCCGTATCGAGAGGGCGGGTGAAGACCACGGTCCATGTCCCGGCGGCATCAAGGCTGGCGGAGGCGGTGATTTCACCTTGGTTCTCGACCCGCTGCTCAAGCAGATAGCCGTTGCTGGCAGAGCCGTCCGCATAGACGCGCATCAGATCCATGAAGGTGCCATCAGCAAGATAGGCGTCGATCTCCTCGGCAGGCTTGAGTTTGTCCCAACCTCCTTGGGGATTGCGACGGCCTTTGATCTCGATATCTGTGCGGCTCTCGCTGAGATATTTGGTGATCGTATCCGTTGCCTGAATGCGTTCTGCAATTTCTGCGGCAGAGGCAATGGTCTCGGCGTCAGGTGCGGTGGGCATATAGGTATTATCAGCGTGACATGTCGCCCAGCACCCAACCTGTTCGCCCATCTCAATGCCCGTTCCGGTGATCATCATCGCCACTTTGATTTGGTTGTCAGGGTCCATTTTGCCACCATCAACAAAGGGCACCGGTGCGTGGCCTGCATCCTCCCATTGCAGGCGGAAGGTGACGTTTTCGCCATCATGGCTGGCTTGAATGGTGGCCGGAATGGTGCCGCGTTTGCCTGCGATTGGAGACGGTTCTGTGTCCTCGGTGCCCGCCACGATTTTGCTGCCAATCGCGTCGAGTTCTTTGGCGTGGCAGGTGGTGCAGGCGTCGCCGCCTTTGGTCAGCGGACGTGCGCCGCCATGTTGTTTGCCGTTTTGAACCCATTCAAAGCTGGCCTGACCCGGATAGAACAGGGTGAGGTCTGTGCTTTCAACTGCCGCCCAGTCGATAGATCCACCTACGTCTGATCCTGCGCTGGCCTCTTTGGCCTGCCCGGCGGCGAGTGCGCGTTCTTCTTCACGTGCAACTTCCACGGCGGCGGCGATTTTGGCCGCGACGGCTTCTTTTTCAGCTTTCTTGGCAGCAGAGGCTTCGGCGGCTTCGGCTTCTTCCTGAGCTTCGATCTTGGCAAGGCTTGCCAGATACTCTTGAGGAATTTCACGCACATATTTGGGATTTGGGGCTTCGAGTTCAGCCAGATACTCTTCTTCAGCGCGATCACGTACATCAAGGTGTGCAATACCTTTGTGACAGTCGATACAAGTCTGACCGGTTTTCATGGCGTTCAAGTGCTGTTGACGGGCGCGCGGGGCCTGAAACTCGGGCATCATCGATTCAAAATCGTGGCAGTTGCGGCATTCGCGTGAGTCGGTGTTCTTCATCCGCTCCCATTCGTTCATCGCCAGATGTAGCCGTTTGGCGTCGAATTTTTCGGGTGTGTTTATGCTGCCAACGGCTTTGCCATACAGTTCTCGCGAAGCTTTGATCTTGCGAATAATTTTGTGGGTCCAATCTTTGGGGACGTGGCAATCTGAACAGACAGCCCCCACGCCGGACCGGTTCACATCGTGAATCGTGCCTTGGTATTCGGTGTAAACATAATCTCCCATCTCGTGACACGAGATGCAGAACGACATTTTGTTTGTGGCTTCCATGGCGGTGTTAAACCCGCCCCAGAAGATAATGCCGGCGATAAAGGCCGCGAGTATTCCGCCGATAGGTACGCCCCAGAGGACATAGCGCCGCCAGACGGGCTTTTTGGGTTCCGCTTTGTTGGTCTGGGTCATGTCCAGGCTCCGTATGTCTCTCGTTGAGATCCCGTTGGTCGGGATTGTTTTTGCGAGTTGCTCGCACGGCTGATGGGCGGCGCTGGCGCAACAAAAGGAAGGGCGGGCGTTGGGCCCGCCCTTCGTGGAGGAGTGTTTCGGACGTCAGATCAGGTGACGTGGTTGGATCGGTTGTAGACGTTGAACTTGCCGGTCGGCGCATAGAGGCCTTTGACCCGTCCAATTTCTTCCAAGGTCTTGGCGTCGTAGATCACCATTTCCCCATCAGGTTCGAGTGACGAAGCACGGTTCCATTTGGAGACCCAAACTTCGGTGCCGTCCTGATTGAACTCAAAGTGCACAGCAACGTTGCCTTCGTCTTCGGTGATCTGGATGGTTTTGACGATCTCACCGGTCTCCTTAGAGATGACCTGAACCGATTGCTGAATTTCAGGCTCGGGGTGCTTGGTTTGATCCGCCCAGATGTAGTCGGACTCTGGATGGGTGCGGATAAACAGGCCCGCGCCATCGGTTTCGACTTCATAGCAAACTTTCCACGCATCATCCGGACGCCCTTCGGGGTCGTTGCCCCAAACGGTCACGGTGCCTTCGCCCAAGTGGGTTGTGCCTGCAACAGGACCACAGTTTGGATCAACCCAGTTTGCACCAGGGCCGGGATGCGGCAGCGGAGCGGTGTCGATGATGGCCTCGAGTTTATGGGTCTCGGTGTCCACCACAACCATCTGGTTGGAGGCGTTGGCCGCGATTTGGAAGTAACGACCGGTTGGATCAAAGAAGCCGTCGTGCAGGAATTTGGCCGAGTCGATCTTGGTGATGCTAAGATTGTCGAGATCGGTGTAGTCCACTTGCCAAAGCTGGCCGAGTTCTTTCACAGCAACGATCCAAGTGGGTTCGTTGGGTGTGGTGTAGATCGCAGCAACACGCGCTTCTTCGACGTATTCGCCATCGACGTTCATGCCACGGGTTGAGACAACCTTTTTGGGCTCCATGGTTTCTGCGTCCACGATGGCAAAGTGTGGCGGCCAGTACGCACCACCGATGACGTATTTACCGTCACCAGACACAGCCACGTCCCGCGCGTCATAACCAATGGAAACTTCGGCCACGAGCATGTTCTCGGGGTTTTGCCAGAGGTCGATCTTGGTCATCTTGCCGTCGCGGCCCATGGTGTACCAGAAGCGGCCTGGATTTTCAGGCTCTTCCAATGTGTGGTGCTCGGAGGCTTTGAGAACGTGCACAGCGTATCCGGTCGGGATGTGTGCCAGAACCTCTTTGGTATCGCCGTCGATCACGGCCACTTTGCCCACGTCACGTTCGATGACCACAAAGAAGTTTTCCCAGTTGCGGCCGTGCAGCGGCTCGGTTGGGTAATCTTCAGGCTCGACGTAAACTTTGCGGGTCTCCATCATCTGCGCCAGTGACATTTCTGGCGGCTTTGGCGGATCCATCATGATGTAGGTCGCCATGTCTTTGATCTCTTGCTCGGTCATAATATCCGAGAAGTTGTTCATGCCGCCTTCGGTGCCCCATGAGATGATTTTCTCTAGGCGCTCCTGCCCCAGTTGTAGCGTGCCACCTTCGGTGACCGCGCCATCTGCAGCAGTCTTTTTCCAATGTGGTTCAAGGTTTTTACCGGTGGCGCCTTTGCGCAGAACGCCATGGCACCCCGCGCAACGTTCGAAATAAAGCTGTTTAGAAGCGTCAAAGGCTTCTTCACTCAGTGTGGGGCCTTCGGCGAATGCTGGAACGGCGGTCGAGCCGATCAGCAGAGCAAAGCCTAAGCCCAATGCCTGACGTGACTTTTTATAGGTGAGTCCAAGCGACATAATCACTCTCCGTTTGCTGGTGAGGCAGGGCCAATTTCACGTCGGGGGCGATTCTGCGCCTTGACTTTCGTTAACTGCGCTCTCGAAAGCGTGATCAGCTAGGGGAGAGAAAACAGAGTTTGAGATTGATAATTGTTAAGGGGGTTTGCGCGCGCGGCACGCAGTATCGCCAAAAGTGCAGGCGTGGTTGGTGAGGTGAACAAGTGGCAGTCTTCAAACGTATTTTTGGTGAAGGATTCCGAGTCTTCTTCCTTGCCGCAGGTCTATATGGTTTCTTCACCGGGGTGGTTTGGGCCTATTGGTTGATCGGCCAACAAATGATGTGGGCACCGCTGCCGAGGTTGGTAAACCCCCAAGCGTGGCACGCGCATGAGATGATTTTTGGCTATGCTGGCGCGGCGGCTGGTGGATTTTTCCTGACTGCTGTTCCGAATTGGACCAATACGCCTGCCGCGCGCCCTGTGTTTCTAAGCGTGGCCGCCGGACTATGGCTGGCGGGGCGTTTGGCATTGTGGTTTTCTGGGGCACTGCCGCCGATGTGGGTGGCGGTGATTGATCTTAGTTTTGTGCCCATTCTTGGCCTCAAGATCGCAAGTCAGTTGATCAAACGGCCGAAGCCGCAAAATATGATGTTTCTGTTGATCCTGACATTGTTCTGGCTAGGCAACCTATTTGTGCATTTAGAGTGGATGGGGAGCAATGCAGGTTCTGCTGCGACAGGGTTGCGGGTTGGGGTGTTTTCGCTCTGCACAATGATCGTGGTGTTGGGCGGGAGGATCACTCCTGCGTTTACCCGCAATGCGATGAAACGGGCGGGATTGGCGGAAGCAGCATGGCCGGTTTCGTCGTCTGTACTGGATCGCGCAGCGTTTGGTTTAGGGTTGGCGCTGCCGGTGTGCTTGCTGCTTGCGATGGCTGACACGGTATGCGGCGCAGTCGCCATTCTATTGGGGCTGGCGCAGTTTGGACGACTGGCGCGATGGCGCGCGGGATGGGCAATACGCCAACCGATATTGTTTGCTTTGCATCTGTCTTTGACGGTGCTGTCGCTCGGTTTGATCCTGTGGGGATTGGCCGTTTTGGGGATTGGCCCGGAGCTGGCAGCGCTGCATGTGATTGGTATTGGCGGGGTTGGCGGGATGACCGTTGCGGTGATGAGCCGCGCCGCGCTGGGCCACTCGGGCCGGGATCTGATAGCCCCGCGCGGGGTGGTCTGGTGTTATGGATTGATCGCGGGAATCGCCTTGGCTCGGTGGCTAGTGGCGGTCGTCAGTCCCAGCGCTTATTTCGGGGTAATGGCTGTGTTGAGCTTGTTGTGGGGGGGGGTCTTTGCCTTGTTTCTGAAGGGGCTTTGGGCTTCGCTAACGCAGCCGCGTGTTTGATGTTAAGTCATTATTTTATAATAATATAATTCTCAGTCATTTCTAGTTTTCTGCCCCTGATCTGCTCTCGTTCACGAATGCTTGACTTTGGTTAAGGAGGGGTGGCGGGAACTCGCCGATAACAGTCCTACCATAAAATCAGGCGCAAAGGAGAGCCCAATGCGCGAAGTCATGACCAAGAGCATGGCCCGAAATATTTTCTACGGCGGGTCCCTGTTTTTCATCATTATCTTCCTGGGACTGTCGTTCCATTCGCATCGCTATATCGTCACCACATCCACCAATGCAGAGACCCTCACGCATGAGGTCGCTCTGGGCAAAAAGGTTTGGGAAGATAAGGCGTGTATCAACTGTCATACGCTGATGGGCGAGGGGGCATATTTTGCGCCAGAGCTGGTCAACGTGATGAACCGCTGGGGCGTTGATGACGACCCAGAGATGGCGTTCGAAGTTCTAAAAGGCTGGATGGATTCGCAGCCCACAGGCATCGAAGGTCGTCGCCAGATGCCCCAGTTCAATCTGAGTGACGACGACGTTCGCCACTTGACCGAGTTCTTCTTGTGGATCGGCACGATCGACACGCAGGACTGGCCGCCGAATGACGCGGGTTAAGGAGATCTGAACCATGAAATATAAGTCGCAAAAAATCGCGCTGGTCTACTTTGCCGTGGCAATGGGCCTGTTCGCGATCCAGGTCTCGGGTGGTCTATTGGCCGGCTGGATCTATGTCTCTCCGAACACATTGTCGGAGCTTGTTCCCTTTAACATTGTGCGGATGCTTCACACCAATTCGCTGATCGTCTGGTTGCTGTTGGGCTTCTTTGGTGCGGCCTACTTCCTGATCCCGGAAGAAGCCGAGCGTGAAATCCATAGTGAAAAGCTGGCCTATCTACAGCTGGCCATTCTGGTGCTTGGAACTCTGGGCGTGGTAGTTACCTATCTGTTCAACTTGTTTGAAGGCCATTGGTTGCTGGGTAAAGAGGGCCGTGAGTTCATCGAACAGCCCAAGTGGGTCAAGGCGGGTATCGTTGTGGCTGCGCTAATCTTCCTCTACAACGTCACATTGACGGTGTTGAAAGGTAAGAAAACCGCCATAACCAACATCTTGTTGTTGGGTCTGTGGGGACTGGCGTTGCTGTTTCTGTTCAGCTTCTACAATCCTGAAAACCTTGCGCTGGATAAGCAGTACTGGTGGTACATTGTTCACCTTTGGGTGGAGGGTGTTTGGGAGCTAATCATGGCTTCGATCCTTGCCTACTTGATGCTCAAGCTGACCGGTGTGGACCGTGAAGTGGTCGAGAAGTGGCTCTATGTGATTGTTGCCGCCGCCTTGTTCTCGGGAATCCTCGGTACAGGTCACCACTATTACTGGATCGGCACGCCGGGTTACTGGCAGTGGATCGGGTCGATCTTTAGTTCGCTCGAAGTCATACCGTTCTTTGCCATGATGGCATTTGCCTTTGTCATGGTGTGGAAAGGGCGTCGCGATCATCCCAACAAAGCCGCCCTGTTGTGGTCGCTTGGCTGCGGCACGCTGGCCTTCTTTGGCGCAGGTGTCTGGGGTTTCCTGCATACGTTGCATGGCGTGAACTACTACACTCACGGAACGCAAATTACTGCAGCGCACGGACACCTCGCCTTTTACGGAGCCTATGTTTGTCTGAACTTGGCGATCATCAGCTACGCACTGCCGGTGCTGCGCAACCGTGATCCCTATAATCAGGTGCTCAACATGGTGTCGTTTTGGATGATGTCCTCGGGCATGGTGTTCATGACCTTTGTTCTGACCTTTGCAGGCACTATTCAAACCCATCTGCAGCGGGTTCTGGGCGATTACTTCATGGATGTGCAGGATCAGGTCGCGATCTTTTACTGGATGCGGTTCGGATCCGGCATCGTGGTGGTTCTTGGCGCGATCCTGTTCATCTATGCCATGGCAATGCCGCGCAAGGAAGTTATCGAATCCGGCGCTGCTGAAACACCTGCGGAGTAATGGATATGGATGGTTCAATGAACCCAGTGTTGGGGGCGGCGGACGCCCCCTTCTATCTCGCGCAAGGCGATGAATGTGATGTATTTTCTGCCGCCTATACCAATAATTTGCCGATGCTTCTAAAGGGGCCAACGGGCTGTGGGAAAACACGGTTCGTGGCGCATATGGCGGCCAATCTGGGGCGACCACTCTATACGGTGGCCTGCCATGACGATCTGGCGGCAGCGGATTTGATCGGGCGCTATCTGCTCAAAGGCGGGGAAACCGTCTGGGTAGACGGGCCATTGACACGGGCGGTGCGCGAAGGCGCGATTTGCTATCTCGATGAGGTGGTGGAAGCGCGCAAAGACGTGACAGTGGTGTTGCATCCGCTGACGGATGATCGACGCATTTTGCCGATTGACCGTACTGGAGAGGAGCTGCAGGCGGCGGAAGGCTTTATGCTCGTGGCATCCTACAACCCCGGCTATCAGAATATCCTAAAGACGCTGAAACCTTCGACGCGACAGCGCTTTATTTCGGTTGAGTTCGACTTTCCGGCACCTGCATTGGAGGAGCAGGTGGTCGCGCAGGAAAGTGGGCTGGAAATGGAGCGGGTCAAGCCGCTTGTACGGCTCGCAAACAAGCTGCGCGGGCTTAAGGGGCAGGACCTTGAAGAAGGCGTTTCAACCCGTCTTGTGGTCTATGCAGCAACCCTGATCGCGCAGGGTATGTCGGTAGATCGGGCTGTGCGAGCAGCTATGGTTGAGCCTTTAACGGATGATGAGGATATCAAACGCGGCCTCTTCGATCTAGTCACTGCTGTCTTTGGGTGAGGCCGGTAATGGCACAGATCGAGTTTGAGCCATGGGAACCCGAAGAAACCATCGGGAAACTATGGCACAAGTTTGCCAGTCGCCTTGATGTGCCACAGGCACATGATGAGGCCGGAGTCGACCTTTCTGAGGTGGGCGGGCGGCTGGCAGTTCTTTTTCGGGGATTAGGCGGCAACCCAAGTGTAGAGTTGCGCCCGGTCTCTGATGAGGTTTCACACCACCGTTTAAGTTGGCGGAGAAGGTTGGGGACCGAAGTTGAAGCAATAGCGCGCTGCAGTTTTGATGGCGAGGTTTTGCGACTGCCTGCGCGGTTGGCTGTATTGCCGACGCGTGAGGCCAATGGGGCGCTTTATGTCTGGTTGGCCGCTGTTGCAGCCCATGCGCCGCCACGTGTCGCAGAGGATGATCCGTTGCGTGCAGATCTGCGCGCGCTTGGTGCGGCGCGTCAGATGGTGGCGGACACGCTGGAAAACGCGCCGGGTTTGCGGCCTTTGTACCATGCGCTTTGCGAGGGCGTTTTACATGTGCGCGAGCAGCGTGAACTGCCGTCGCAAGAAGCTGCGATGGAAAGTCTCATTCGACATATGTTGGGTGACACTGCGCCGCTTGATGGGCGGGCGGATGATTTTGAAGTGATCAGCCAGTCGCCATCCCGTCGGCTTGATCCCGACATGACAGCGCCGAGGGGATATCACGGATTCAAACCGGTGCCGCTTTGGCCCGAGTTGCGTCCTGTGCAGTTTTCTGAAGGGCACGAGGTCGAGGATCGCGAAACCGAGGGGCCACCGGAAGAGGGCAATAGCAGCGAGAAAACCCATCGCGCGCGACGGCGCAAATCAGACATGGCCGAGCGGACAGACAGCTTCATTCTGCACAAGTTTGAAGCGATCCTGAGCTGGGCCGAGTTTCTCAACCTGAACCGTCGGGTGGATGACGATGATCCTGACAACGCCAAAAAGGCGGCCGATGATCAGGATGAGATCGGCTTGGGGCAGATTTCCAAAGCGCCACCCACCAAGTTGAAACTGCATCTCGATCTGGCCCCCGAAGACGTGGACCGAGAGCGGCTGTCCGGTAAGGTGATGTATCCGGAATGGGATGTGCGGTCGGGGCAGTATTTGCCTGACCATGTCTGTGTTTTGACCAGCGATGCGGAGGCCAAAGAAGAATATCAGGCCTATGCCAATGATCCGGCAGCAGCGCGGCGCATTCGGCAGGTAAAGCGGCAGTTTGAGGCCCTGCGCCCCGGACGGGTGACGACGCGCGGGCATTTGGATGGCGATGCTTTGGACATGGATGCGGCGGTGCGATCGCAGGTCGATCGGATTTGTGACGGGGATGGTAGCGACCGGATTTGGCAGCAGTCCCGCCCTGAGGCGCGGGATTTGGCGGTCTCTATTCTGTTGGACGTGAGCCGGTCTACCGAAAGTGCGGTCTGTGGGCGCGCGGTGATTGATATTGAGCGTGAGGCGTTGGACGGGCTGGCGTGGGGGCTCAATGCCTGTGGTGACGATTTTGCCATTCACGCGTTTTCATCGCTAAAACGCGACAGAGTTTATATCCAGAAATGCAAAGGGTTTGACGAACCAATGAGCGGGTTAGTTGAGCAGCGCATCGGCAGTCTGCGGCCCGGATTCTATACACGTCTAGGGGCGGCGATCCGGCATACTTCGGCAGATTTGTCGGCGCAGACTCGCAAGCGGCGGCTGCTGTTGGTGATCACTGATGGCAAGCCCAATGATTTGGATCACTATGAAGGTCGCCACGGGATTGAAGACACGGCCATGGCGGTGCGTGAAGCGCGGCGCGCTGGGCATTCGGTTTACGGCGTCACGGTGGATCGCGACGGTAAGTCCTGGTTTGCGCGCATGTTTGGCCAAGGCGGATTTTCGATTGTGCCTGATCCGGACAAGTTGATTTATGCGTTGCCGCAGATCTATCGACAGTTGGTGATGCGGTGACCGTTGTCGCCCAAGCGCAAATTAGCAAGTCACCACCGGGTGAGTTGCTGATGTGGGTGCTGATCATCTCGGAATTGCTGGTCTTTGGGGCGGGGCTATTGGCCTTTATGGCCGTGCGTCTGACCGATCCTTTGGGGTTTGCTGAGGCGCAGACATATTTGCACCGCACGGGGGCAGCGCTTAACACTGCCGTGCTTGTGAGTAGCGGGTTTCTGGCGGCTTTGGCGCATGTCTGGCACATAGCGGGCCATCGGGTGCAGGCGCGATTGGCGTTGATCGCGGCGGCAACATTTGGTGTGGTTTTTCTGGGGTTCAAATCGCTTGAATATGCCGACAAGGCGGCGCAAGGAATCGCATGGGACAGCCATACGTTTTTCACCTTTTACTATTTGTTGACCGGATTTCACG
Source organism: Rhodobacteraceae bacterium Alg231-30 (assembly GCA_900143615.1). Classification (GTDB taxonomy): domain Bacteria; phylum Pseudomonadota; class Alphaproteobacteria; order Rhodobacterales; family Rhodobacteraceae; genus Shimia. Next base: position 429,771 of record FREU01000002.1, on the reverse strand, counting down.
CTGCTCATGTTGTGGCAGGAATTGTGCTGTTGTTGGCGGTCGCGTGGAAGGACACGCATCAGAACATCGAAGCCGCAGGGCAGTTTTGGCACATGGTTGATTTGGTGTGGGTGCTGTTGTTTCCCGTGATCTATTTGTTGGGGTAATCGCTATGACAGCACGCGCCCTAATGACGGCTTGGTTTGGGCTCATTGGGTTATCGGTGGTTTCCGCAGTCCTGACCCAAAGCGTGGCGATGCAACTGGCGGGGCCCGTGATCCTCGTGTTGGCAGTGCTGAAGGCGCGGATCATCTTGGTCTGCTATCTCGACCTAAAGCACACGCCCACTTGGGGGCGCGGCTTTACGATGGTGATAGGCCTGTTCCAAGCTGCAGTTTTGATCCTGTATTTGCTCGCTTCAAGTTAGCCGGCACGGGCTCAGTGCTCTTCTTCTACAAAGTCACGCAGGCGGGCAACGTCGCTGATTTTGGCAAGGTCACGTTCGATTGCCACACCTGCTTCCTTGAGGCGCGCAAAGGAGCGTGACAGGCTTTCCGGTTTCATGCCCAGCCTGCCAGCGATGAGAACCTTGTCGTAAGGAAGTTTGACTTCGCAGGGGCCGCTTTCACGTACACATAGGCTGAGGAGAAACCCGCCAATACGCTGTGCGCCGGTTTGAGCCTTGAGTTGTTCGAGCTGTGACACCAGTGAATGCAAATGGTTGAACGTTAAGGATAGGATGCTTAGCCCGACTTCGGCGTCATGGCGGATCAAATCGATTAACGCGGACGAGGGAATATGCATGACCTCGCAAGACGTCGCGGCCTCGGCGGAAACGGGGTAGGGTTTGTTTCGCAGCGCCACTGCTTCGCCAAAGCTTTCGCCGCGTGTGAAGACACTCACCACGGCTTCGTTGCCACTGGGGGTGACGCGATAGAGTTTGATCCAGCCGTCCAGAACGATGTGGATGGCAGTTGCCTCTTCGTCCTGAAGAAACAGGGTCTCGCCCCGATCATAATGTCGCCAGAGCGCTTTGCTCAGGAGCGGTTCGATGTGCTGTTCTGGCAATGTCTTGATCAACAGAGCATTGCGCGCAAATGATTTATGGATTTCGTGCATTTTGCGCGGCCTCCCTTTCCCCATATATGACCCAAAGGGTCCTCCAAGCCGCGACGCTAACAAAACTTGGATTTTGGAAACATGATGCAGGTCAAAGGCACAGGATTGCGCCAAACGCGCGCAACCTCAGCTAACGAAAGTCAAGGCTGGAAGGCGTGTGAAGGTTGTACTTCACAAGAGTGGTTGGTGAAAAACGATCCCGCAACTTCCCAAACGGCGGGGCTTTCACCGAATTACCACGGCAGTGTTTCAGTGAGGGGGAGACACTGCGTCCGGCCCTGTTCCCGCGTTCTGCGTCCTTACGGCGGGGGCAGGTGGCCGGATGTCGCGCGAAATTTCAACAGCCTCATGAGCGCTGCCGTTTCATGCGTTTTGGCGCAGACTTCGCGGTGTTCTACCAAACTCTTTATTAAACGCGCGAGTCATGGCCGCGGGATTGATATAGCCCGCGCGCAGCGCGATTTCTGCAACTGAGAGATCGGTGTCGACGACCAACTTGCGAGCAAGGTTCAGGCGCAGGCGGCGATAGACCATTTGCGGTGGTGCGCCCAATTCGGTCTGCATTCGGGCTTCTAGTGTGCGTTGGGTCGCTCCCGCATGCCGTGCGATATCTGCGATCGGCAGAGGGGCCTCCATGTTTTCCTGCATTGCCGCCAATGCCCGGTTGACCATGCGTCCTGCAGGGCTGGCGCCTCCCGTGTGGCTGCGTGGGCTGTCAGGGGTCATGAACAATTGCGCCACCTCTAGGGCCAGCGCCATGCCAAAATCGCGTCCGATCAAATGCAAAATCAGATCAAAAGACGCCATTGCGCCGGAACAGGTCAAGCGGTTTCCATCAATGATAAATCGTTCGCGGTGCACGTCGACATCAGGAAACCGCTCGGCCAGGTTGGTCAACTCTTCCCAATGGATGGTCACGCGGTGACCGTCCAAAAGCCCCGCTTCGGCTAGGAGCCAACTGCCGGTGTCCATTGCCGCCAGTACATCAAACCGTTTTGCCGCCGCACGCAAAGCGGCGCTGGTGGCCCATCCCCCAAGCGCGCGAACCCCATAAGAGGGCATGACCACAAGCATATCGCCGGACGCATCACCAAGTCTTTGGTGGGGGGCGACAGGCAATCCCGAGGAGCTAGAAACAGGATGCGCATTGAGCGACAAAAACGACCATTCATAGAGCGTTTGGCCTGAAAGCATATTGGCGGCGCGCATAGGCTCAACCGTGTTGGCCAAACAATGGTTGGAGAACCCATCAAAGAGTAGCACGCCGACTTGCTGCGTCGCGGCGGAATTATTTGTCCAAAGCGGCATGTAAAACATCTATCTCTGCATGATTAGCAGTTGCAAGCTGTTTCAAATAAAAGTCTGGCATCAGGGAGACGTCGCATGCATTTCGGGATGACTGAAGAACAGGCCATGATCGTGGAGACTACGCGGGCCTTTGTGGAAAACGAACTATACCCGCATGAGGCCGAGATCGAGCGCACGGGGCATCTGGATATGGATGTGATCCGTGATGTTCAGAAAAAGGCGATAGAGACGGGTCTCTATGCGGCCAATATGCCCGAAGAGGTGGGCGGTGCCGGTCTCGATACGCTCACATGGCTTATGTATGAGAAAGAGCTGGGACGCGCCAACTATGCGCTGCATTGGACTGGCGTGGCGCGGCCCTCAAACATTTTGCTGGCGGGCACGGATGCCCAGAAAGAGAAATACCTCTACCCCTGTATGAAAGGGGAAAAGTGGGATTGTCTGGCGATGACCGAGCCAGATGCGGGATCGGATCTGCGCGGAATGAAAGCAACAGCGCGGCGTGATGGTGATGACTGGATTCTGAACGGCACCAAGCATTTTATCAGCCACGCCGACATTGCCGACTTTGCGATTTGTTTTATGGCAACTGGTGTGGAAGACACGCCGCGTGGGCCAAAGAAAAAGATCACGGCGTTCTTTGTCGACAAGGGTACGCCGGGGTTTGCGGTACGCGAAGGTTACGGCAACGTCAGCCACCGCGGTTATACCAACGCCGTTTTGGAATTTGACGACTGCCGCTTGCCCGCCGAGGCTGTGTTGGGCGAGGTTGATCAAGGATTTCAGGTGGCCAATGACTGGCTTGGCGCGACACGGCTACAGGTCGCTGCGACATGCCTGGGTCGTGCAGACCGTGCCTTGGAACATTCTGTAGCCTATGCGGCGGAGCGCACGCAATTCGGCCAGAAAATCGGCAAGTTTCAGGGCGTAAGTTTCAAACTGGCGGATATGGCGCTTGAGCTGAAAGCGTCAAACCTGCTGACTTGGGAAGCTGGCTGGAAATTTGATCAGGGCACAGTCACAGAAGCCGATATGTCGATGGCAAAACTCAAGGCGACGGAAATGCTGGCCTTTGTGGCGGATGAGGCCATTCAAATTCATGGAGGGATGGGGCTGATGGATGAGTTGCCTTTGGAGCGTATTTGGCGGGATGCGCGGGTTGAACGCATCTGGGAAGGCACATCTGAAATTCAGCGACATATTATCAGCCGCGAAATGTTGAGGCCGTTAGGGGCATGAGGGTTTCGCCGTGCCTGCGCCACGTCGACCAAGGCGAGGGGCCAGCCCCTCGCACTCCCCGGGATATTTTAAGCAAGAGGAAGGAGGCGCGCGGCCTCCTCCCGGAAAAGCGCCGTGGCGGCTTCCCCTTGCACGGTCATCGGCGTCCCCGCCTGTACCGTGAGAACAGGTTGGCACGTCATGGTTAATGAAACCTTGCTTCCTCTTGCTCAAAATATCCCCGCCGGAGGCCTAAAATCTAAGGTGTGCACATGAAACAAAAGTATGATTTTTCAAGATTGCTCAGGCCGCGCCAAGTTGCAGTGATTGGGGGTGGGGCGTGGTGCGCTGAGGTGGTACGCCAGCTTGAGAAATTCCAGTATGAGGGTGACATTTGGCCGGTGCACCCGAGAGCGGAAACAATTGCAGGTTATCAGGCTTACGCGCGTCTTGAGGATTTGCCAGACGCGCCGGATGCAGCCTTTGTCGGGATCAATCGGCACGCTTCAATTGAGGCTGTTAAAGTCCTAAGCGACATTGGGTCGGGCGGCGCAGTGTGTTTTGCCTCGGGATTCTCTGAAGCCGCCGCAGAGGATAGCCAGGGCAGCGATTTGCAGGCTGACTTGGTGGCGGCCACGGGCGAGATGCCGATTCTGGGGCCGAATTGTTATGGCGTGATAAACGCCGTGGATGGCGCGGCGTTGTGGCCTGATCAGCATGGGTGCGTGCGCGTGGAGCGCGGCGTTGCAATCCTGACCCAGAGTTCCAACATTGCGATAAACCTGACCAACCAAAGTCGTGGCCTGCCAATTGCCTATGTGGCGACGTGTGGCAACATGGCCCAGTTGAGTCAGGCCGCAATTGCGCGTGCGCTTCTGGACGATCTGCGCGTGACAGCCATCGGTTTGCATGTCGAGGGGTTCACGGACTTGCGTGGTTGGGAAGAACTGGCACGTGCCGCCCACGCAAAATCGGTGCCCGTGGTTGTGCTTAAGGTCGGTGCCTCTGATCAGGCTCAGGCGGCAACGGTGTCCCACACGGCGTCATTGGCAGGCAGTAATGCTGGCGCAGGCGCTTTGATAGACCGACTGGGCTTTACGCGTGTTGGTGATTTGAGCGTGTTCCTTGAGACGCTGAAGCTCTTGCACATGGTTGGACCGCTTGCGGGGACCAATGTGGCGTCGATCAGCTGTTCGGGTGGGGAAGCCAGCTTGATTGCGGACACGGCTCACGACACGGTTTTGGAGTTTCCCGCACTGAAGCCAGAACAACGGGAAACTCTGGGGGACGTCTTAGGTCCGATGGTGGCTTTGGCGAATCCGCTTGATTACCACACCTATATTTGGCGCGATGCGGACAAAATGGCGACCGCGTGGGGTGCGATGACGGGGTCAGACATTGCGTTGACTTTTTCCATTGTCGACTATCCACACGACAATCGGCAGGACTGGAATTGTGCAACGCAGGCGGCAATCATGGCGCGGCAGAAAACCGGGCGGGCCATCGCGGTCGTGGCCAGCCTGCCTGAGTTGATGCCGGAGGATGTGGCGCAGGAATTTATCGCAGGCGGTGTGGTCCCTTTGATAGGTCTGCGCGAGGCCGTGTTGGCTGCAGAGGCTGCGACGCGGATCAAAGCTCCTGAAGCTCTGCCCCTCTTGCTGCCGGATGGCGTGCGTGATGGCGATGTGATTAGTGAGAATGCCGCAAAGGATTATCTGGCAGAACATGGCGTGGATGTGCCCAAAAAGGCCAGCGTTCAAGGGGCTGTGGCGCTGGAGGGTGCAGCAGAAATGTTCCGCGCGCCTTTGGTGTTAAAAGGCCAAGGGATTGCGCATAAAACCGAGGCCCGTGCCGTGCGGCTGAACCTTGCGCCGCGGGATCTAGTGGCGGCGGCGCAAGCGATGCCCACGGACAGCTTTTTGGTCGAGGAAATGATCGAGGGCGGTGTCGCGGAACTGTTGGTTGGCGTCACACGAGATCCGGCGCACGGGTTTGTTTTGACCTTGGCCGCAGGCGGTGTGATGACCGAATTGCTGCAAGATAGCGTTTCTTTGTTGGTGCCGTCCCCACGAGAGGCTGTGCAGGCGGCTTTGGGGCAGCTGAAGATAGCCAAGGTGTTGGGCGGCTACCGTGGTGCCAAAGCTGCGAAGAGAGAGGTAATTGTGGACGCAATTGAAAGTGTGCAAGCCTATGTTCTTGCCAATGCCGCAACCTTGGAAGAGGTTGAAATAAACCCGCTTATCTGCACGCCAACCCGTGCGGTGGCAGCGGATGCGCTGATACGAAAGGACATGTCATGACCGACAGCCCCGTGAAAACACGGCGCGACGGCGCTATTCTTGAAGTGACTTTGGACCGGCCAAAGGCAAATGCAATCGATTTGGCGACCAGCCGCATCATGGGGGAGGTGTTTCGCGATTTCCGTGATGATTCCGAATTGCGTGTGGCGATCCTGACAGGAGGGGGCGACAAATTTTTCTGCCCCGGTTGGGATTTGAAGGCCGCCGCTGATGGCGATGCTGTCGATGGTGACTATGGTGTTGGTGGCTTTGGCGGGCTGCAGGAAATGCGCGACATGAACAAGCCGGTGATCGCGGCCGTGAATGGAATTGCCTGTGGCGGCGGTCTGGAGCTGATGATCTCGGCCGACATCATTATCGCTGCGGAGCATGCCAGTTTTGCTTTGCCCGAAATCCGCTCCGGCACGGTAGCAGACGCAGCCTCGGTCAAATTGCCCAAACGCATTCCCTATCACATCGCGATGGAATTGTTGCTGACTGGGCGCTGGTTTGATGCGGATGAAGCGCACCGCTGGGGGCTCGTGAATGAAATTGTTGCGGCTGAGTCCTTGATGGATCGGGCGTGGGAGCAAGCGCGGCTTTTGGCCTCGGGGCCGCCGCTGGTATATGCCGCAATCAAAGAGATTGTACGCGATGCCGAAGATGCCAAGTTTCAGGATGCGATGAACCACATTACCCAACGCCAGTTGCGCAGCGTGGACGTGCTCTATGACAGCGAAGATCAGTTAGAGGGCGCCCGCGCGTTTGCCGAAAAACGTGATCCTGTTTGGCAAGGAAAATAGCGCTGGCCGATCTAGCTGTTTCGCTTTCTGAAAAGGGCGACAAAACCGGTGTCGTCTTTGTGGGCACTGGTTGCTTTAGGCCCGTAAAAGCGGATCTTGTGCAGCTGTAAATCAGTGATCCGTGGTGTGAGGGCGGCAAATTTTGCCTCAAAGCCGGCGGATCCAAAATGCTGCGCATTAATCGATATGGCCAATAGACCGTCGGGGCGGGTGATGCGAAGCACTTCATCAAAGGCATCAGGTCCAACGTGACCGTTTGTGAAAGTGCCTGAGCTGACAATGCCGGCGTAGGTGTTGTCGGCCACATCAAGCTGTTTGGTTAGATCCCCTAAGAACAGCCGCCGATAGAATGATTTTTGGCGCGCAATATTCAACATTTCGGAGGAAATATCGGTGGCGTCGATCGGTGTGATTTGAAGAGCCTGCAAAGCCTGACCGCAGAGGCCAGTGCCAGCACCTATGTCTAAAACGGGCCCGATGCCGCCTGCTGACGCGAAGTGTTGGGCAACCTCTTGTGGGAGCACATAGTCAGAGGCTAAGGCAAAATCGTCATCATAGCTTTGTGCCCATTCCGCATAAAGACGACGCGAGTCTTCTGGCGTTTGCAGCGCATAAGCTGCCTCAAGGTTGGGGTCGCTTTTAGGGCACATTTTTTAGACTTTGTGGGGTGTGGCACAAAAAATCAAGCGTCGCCCTTGTGCCTGCCAATTTTGAAGCGCAGTTTGCGGTCATGAGCAAAACACTCCTTTCTCTTGGCCACGGCTACTGCGCACAGGCGTTGGCGCGGCGATTGGTGCCGCAAGGCTGGACCGTCATTGGAACCCTGCGTGATCCCGATAAGATGGATGAGCTAGAGGCCGCAGGCGTGACGCCTTTGATGTGGCCGATTGATTTCGAAACTGCGTTGCAAGGTGTCACACATGTCTTAACGTCGATACGCCCCGACGAGTCCGGTGATCCTGTCTTGCGGCTTGGCAGAGGTGCATTGGACGCAGTAGCCTCAAATCTAAGTTGGGTTGGATATCTTTCAACAACAGGCGTTTATGGAGATATGGACGGCGGTTGGGTAGATGAAGACACTCCAGTAGGCCCTGGTGGTTTGCGCGGACAGATGCGGGTCAAGGCAGAAGCCGAGTGGAAAGTTCACGCTGAGTTGCCGTTGCATATATTCCGATTGGCCGGAATTTACGGGCCGGGACGTGGGCCATTTGCGAAACTGCGCAGAGGCACGGCGCGGCGTATCATCAAAAAAAACCAAGTTTTCAGCCGCGCTCATGTGGATGACATCGCGCAAGTTTTAGAGGCTTCGATTAAAACGCCCAACCCTGGTCGGATCTATAATGTCTGCGACGATAGTCCGGCCCCCCCTCAGGACATTTTGACCTATGCGGCAGAGCTTCTCGGAATGGAGCCGCCGCCGGAAGTGCCATTTGAAGAGGCAGAGATGAATCCAATGGCGCGGAGTTTTTATTCCGACAGCAAACGCGTGAAAAATGACCGCATCAAAGATGAGCTTGGCGTGCGGTTGAAATACCCAAATTATCGGGATGCATTACGCGCCATGCTAGAGGAAGAAAACACTTAGTCTTTTTGGTGCTTCAAATACCTCGGGGTCCGGGGCAGCGCCCCGGCTTGGCCCAAGTCTGCGTGTCACAGCTTGCGGTGGGCACAAAACCGCGGGAGCGCTACCGTCAACCTAACCAAATTGAGCGCCCATGCGGGCGCACAGGTTTACCTCGACATTTGCCTGCGGCAACTGTTTCAGGCGCGGCGGCTGTCCAGCGTCGCAATCCCCAAAGTATCGAGCACTTTGGCCTCGATCTGCTCGGCGTTCATGGCCGCGATCTGATACATTTTGGCGGGGCTGGCTTGGTCGACAAATATGTCCGGCAGCACCATGGAGCGATATTTCAGACCGTGATCAAACACTTCATTTTCTGCCAACAACTGGGCAACGTGGCTGCCAAATCCGCCGATTGCGCCTTCTTCGATGGTGATCAGCGCCTCGTGGTCGGCCGCAAGCCCAAGGATCATGTCCTGATCAAGCGGTTTGGCAAAACGGGCATCCGCAATCGTCGGAGTGATTCCCCGCGCGCTCAGCGCTTCAGCGGCCTTGCGCACTTCTTCGAGCCGTGTGCCAAATGACAAGAGCGCCACGCGCGTGCCTTTCTGAATCATACGACCCTTGCCGATCTCAAGCACTTCGCCGTGCTCAGGCATTTCCACACCCGCGCCTTCACCGCGAGGGTAGCGGAAGGCAATCGGCCCATCATCATGTGCAACAGCGGTCGCCACCATATGCTTGAGCTCTGCTTCGTCGGCCGCAGCCATCACAACCATGCCAGGCAGGTTGGCCATAAAGGCAATGTCAAAGCTGCCTGCGTGAGTGGCGCCATCGGCACCGACCAACCCGGCGCGGTCGATGGCAAAACGCACAGGGAGGCGTTGGATCGCGACATCATGCACAACCTGATCATAGCCACGTTGCAAGAAGGTTGAATAGATCGTGCAGAATGGCTTCATCCCACCGGCAGCCAGTGCGGCGGAAAACGTTACGCCATGTTGTTCGGCAATGGCCACATCAAAACAGCGGCTTGGGTAGCGTTCGGCAAAGAGGTTCAGCCCTGTGCCATCTGGCATGGCGGCGGTCACGGCGCAGATCTTATCGTCGCGCGCGGCTTCTTCCACTAATGCGTTGCCAAAGACCGACGTATAAGACGGCGCGTTGGAGGGGGCTTTGACCTGCTTGCCGGAGGCGACGTCAAATTTGGCTGTGGCGTGGCCCTTATCTCGTGCGGCTTCGGCAGGGGCATAACCTTTGCCTTTTTTAGTGATGATGTGCAGCAGCACGGGGCCTGTGGCACGTTGGCGCAGAGTGCGCAGTACGGGCAGCAATTGGTCCATGTCGTGGCCATCAATCGGGCCGACATATGAAAAGCCAAGTGCCTCAAACAGCGTCCCACCCACAGCCATGCCTTTGAGCATTTCCTTGGCGCGTTTGGCGCCTTCGCGGAAGGGTTCGGGCAATAGTGAGACTGCGCCTTTGGCGGCAGCGCGGAACTCTTGAAACGGCTCACCGGCGTAGAGTTTGGAGAGGTAGGTCGACATCGCACCTACGGGGGGCGCGATCGACATCTCGTTGTCGTTGAGCACCACAAACATACGCTTGTCCAGATGACCTGCGTTGTTCATCGCCTCATAGGCCATGCCCGCCGAGATCGAGCCATCGCCGATCACCGCGATGGCGTCACCCAGCCCGCCGTCGCATTGCCCGCCAAGGTCGCGCGCTGCGGCAAAGCCCAAGGCTGCGGAAATCGACGTTGAGCTATGGGCTGCGCCAAAGGGATCAAACACGCTTTCGCTGCGTTTGGTGAAACCGGACAAGCCGCCCTCTTGGCGCAGGGTGCGGATACGTTCACGGCGGCCTGTCAGTATTTTATGCGGGTAGCATTGGTGGCCGACGTCCCAGATGACTTTGTCGCGCGGCGTGTCAAACACCGCATGCAGCGCCACCGTCAGTTCTACAACGCCCAGACCGGCACCTAGGTGGCCGCCTGTCTCGGAAACTGCGGAAATCGTCTCACTTCGCAGCTCATGCGCGATTTGCGTCAGTTCTGCGTCAGAGAACTGCTTGAGATCTTCCGGGGTCGATACCCGGTCCAACAGGGGTGTGTCTGGTCTGGCTGACATGGGTCGCCTTTGTCATTAGCTATTGCGCGCAATAACGAAACGCGCGGCTTCTCGCAAGGGATCGGCGGCTGCCCCATAGGGGGACAGCGCGTCGCAGGCATCGTTTATCAAATCATTTGCTCGGGCTTTTGCTGCCGCCAGTCCCATGAGAGAGACAAATGTGGCTTTGCCCGCTTCGGCGTCTTTGCCAACAGCTTTGCCAACGGTCTGCGCATCTCCCTCGACATCCAGAATGTCGTCGGCAATCTGAAAGGCAAGGCCGAGATCAGCGGCGTAACGGGCCAGCGGTGCTGGATCGGCCTGTGCCATGCGTGCGCCAGCGGTTGCGGACCAGCCAAACAGTGCGCCAGTTTTTCCCGCTTGAAGTGTCGTGATTTCATCAAGCGTCAGCGGGTTTGGTGCGGTTTCGGCAGCGATGTCCAAAGCCTGCCCCAACACCATGCCCTGAGCGCCTGCTGCGCGTGCCAAGGTCAAGGTGAGTTCGGCGCGGATTGCAGGGTTTGAGTGGCATTCGGGGCGGGAAACACATTCAAAACCAAGCGTTTGCAGAGCGTCTCCGGCGAGAACAGCGGTGCATTCGTCCCATTTTACGTGGGTGGTTGGCAAGCCACGGCGCATATCGTCGTCATCCATACAGGGCAGATCGTCGTGGACGAGTGAATAGGCATGCATGGCTTCGATTGCGGTGGCGGGCCATATCGCGTTTTCGTTTGATATCTCGTGCAGGCGCGCACTTTCCAGCACCAAAAAGGCGCGCAGGCGTTTGCCGCCCGCGCTGGCATATCGCATTGCTTGCACAACTGGCAGATCACCGTAGGGCTGCATTACCTGTTGTAAGTGGCATTCGACTTGCGCGGCGGCGTCCTTGAGGCGGGAGTGAAACACCTTGGGCGTCCTTTTCAGATCAGATGCTCAAAGGCCTTCCACGGGTTTGAGACCCGCAGGGTTTCCGTCGCTGTCCAGCGTGATGGCGGCAACTTTCTCTTCGGCCTTTTTCAGGGCATCTTCGCAGTGGGCCTTGAGGGTAGCGCCGCGTTCGTACAATTCGATAGATTTCTCCAAGGCAACGTCGCCACGTTCCAGTTGGCCAACAACCTGTTCCAGTTCGCGCATGGCGTCTTCAAAGCTCATTTCGGCAACGGAATTGTCACTCATCGGGCTCTCTCCATCAAGATACGGACATGAGCGGCCACCGAGGCCGCAAGCGCGTTCAGATCATATCCGCCCTCCAAAGTCGAGACCACACGGCCCTGACAATGATGGTCTGCTAGATCGCAGATTTGACCTGTTAGCCATTCGAAATCCGCCACGGTCCAATTGAGTTGCGCCAGTGGGTCAGCTTCGTGTGCATCAAAGCCTGCAGAGATGATAATCAGCTCGGGGTCAAAGTTGCGTATGGCGGGAAAAACATGGGCCTCATAGGTGGCACGCATCAGGCGGCCATCGCTGTGCGGCGGCAGAGGCAGGTTGTGCACGTTATTATGCGCACTGGTTTCGTCAGGTAGACCTGTGCCCGGCCAAAGGGGATTTTGGTGGGAAGAGAAAAAGAGCGTGCGTGGCTCATCCCACAATAAAGCCTGTGTGCCATTGCCGTGGTGGACGTCAAAATCGATTAGCGCGACTCGTTTGAGGTCGTGACGTTCCAGAGCATGTTTGGCGGCAATGGCGGCGTTTCCAAATAGGCAAAACCCCATAGGTTTTGATTGCTCCGCATGATGGCCCGGTGGGCGGCAGGCGACAAAGGCGTTGCTGGCGGTTCCGCCCAAGACAGCATCCACTGCTGCAACGGCACCACCCACTGCGCGACGGGCGGCTTGGGTGGATCCTTGGGACATGTGGGTGTCTCCGTCCAAGGCTATGGTGCCTGAGGTCGGCTCGGACGCGGTTATGGCATCCAGATGGTCTTGAGGGTGGCACAGCAGAATGTCGGCGTCCGCGCAAAGCGGTGCGTCTTGGCGGCTTAAGGTATTAAATTGTGATGCCGACAGAGCTGAGGCGATGTGGTCTAGTCGGGCCACCTGTTCAGGATGGCCCGCCGGGGTAATGTGTTTTTTGCAATCGGGGTGGGTAAAAAGAGCAGTTGTCATCCGCTCACTCTAGTCAGCCTGTTGCGCGGCGAGCAAGGATATCCTGCCGCCTTTCACTGGTTATCAGTCCGGTGCCAGCATATAGCCTGCCCCGCGCACGGTCTGTAGGTAACGCGGCTGTTTCGGGTCGGCTTCGATCTTGCGTCGAAGACGTGTGATTTGCACGTCTACCGCGCGTTCTTGAGCTTGACCTTTGTCGCGCCCTAGCTCCTCGACAAGCGTTGTGCGGCTGATCGGTTCGGCGGGGCGGGCAGAGAAGATGCGCATCAGTTGGCTTTCCGTCGCAGTCAGGCGCACAGGTGCATCGCCTTGCCACATCTCGGCGCGGTCGATGTCATAGCGGATGTCACCCAGATGTAGCACCTTGGGAACGGTTTCGGCTTTGTCGACCTCTGGCATTCGACGCAGTATGGCATTGATGCGCAGCAACAGTTCTTTAGGCTCAAAGGGTTTGGGCAGGTAGTCGTCAGCCCCCGCTTCAAAGCCCGCGATACGGTCGTCGGTTTCCCCTTTGGCAGTGAGCAGTAAAACCGGAGTATCAGAGTTTTCGCGGATCGCGCGGGTGAGGGACATGCCGTCTTCACCTGGCATCATCACGTCCAGCACAATCATGTCAAAGTCGAGCCCAGACAGAATGCGACGCGCATGAGCCGCATCGCGTGCTGCGGTGACCAGAAAGCCGTTGCGCATGAGGAACTTGCGCAGCAAGCCTCGGATGCGTTCGTCGTCGTCGACAATCAACAGGTGGGGGTCTACATCAGTCATTTAGGAGCCTCTCGCAAGGAAAGGTACTGGCGGTGTAGCTCTCCGTCCATCATCGATTCCAAAACGCGACGAAAGCCCGCAACGGCTTCGGGGCCGGCGTCACGAAAAGCTGAGCGCATGCGTGCGCGTTGGGAGTCCGACAGACGGTTCTCTAGGGCCTCTCCGGCTTCGGTCAGGTGCAGGTTGCGCTCGCGGCGGTCGGTTGTGCCAACGCGGCTTTCGACCAATCCGTCTTCAATCAAAGTGCGCAACACGCGATTGAGCGATTGTTTGGTCACGCCCAGAATGTCCAACAAGTTGGTCACAGTGGTGCCCGGCGCGCGTTTGATGAAGTGTATCGCGCGATGATGGGCGCGGCCATAGGCCATGGACGCCAAAATGCGGTCAGGGTCCGCTGTAAATCCGCGGTAGGCGAAATACATTGCCTCGATTCCCTGCCTTAACTGCTCATCAGTCAGATAGAGAAGGCTTTCGCTTCGGGTGACGTCGACCATGATCCCTCCGGAATTCACAATTTGCCTGTTTATCCGTCACAATACGTCAGCTTTGTTGACACTCCAAGTAGGAACTGGTAGCGAATCTCAGATTTTGCGCAATTATATGATCGTTTCGGCCATAGTTGCGCAACAAATGAAAAGCGACGCAAGGAAAGGAAGCAGCCATGGCGGGCGCATATGATGATCGTGACGGGTACATCTGGATGGATGGAGAGTTTGTGGAGTGGCGCGAAGCAAAGGTGCATGTGCTGACCCACGCGATGCACTATGCGAGTTCTGTGTTTGAGGGCGAGCGTGCATATAACGGCAAGATTTTCAAAAGCCGTGAGCATTCCGAACGGTTGATTGAAAGTGCCAAGGCGCTGGATATGCCAATGCCGTGGTCGGTGGACGAGATCGAAGCCGCCAAAGAGGCGACCTTGGCCAAGTCCGGTCTTGAAGATGCCTATGTACGGGCTGTTGTCTGGCGCGGGTCAGGCGAAGACATGGGTGTCGCGTCTGCGAAAAACCCTGTGCGCATGGCAATCGCGGTGTGGCCTTGGGGGGCGTATTATGGTGATGCCAAAATGCAGGGTGCCAAGCTGGACATTGCAGAGTGGAAGCGCCCAAGCCCAGAGACGATTCCGGTGCATGCTAAGGCAGCGGGTCTCTATATGATCTGCACGATCTCCAAGCATAAGGCTGAGGCCAAAGGCTGTTCGGACGCTTTGTTCATGGACTATCGCGGCTATGTGGCTGAGGCGACAGGTGCCAACATCTTCTTTGTAAAAGATGGTGAAGTGCATACGCCGCTGCCGGATTGTTTCTTGAATGGTCTGACACGTCAGACCGTGATCGAGATGCTCAAAGAACGTGGCGTGACCGTGATTGAGCGTCATATCATGCCCGAGGAAATGGCTGATTTTGAGCAGTGCTGGCTGACGGGGACTGCGGCTGAGGTGACGCCAGTGGGACAGATCGGCGAGTATACGTTTGAGGTTGGTCAGCTGACCCGCGAAACCGCCGAGGCTTATGAGAAGTTGGTGCGCGCCTAAATCGTTAGGCTTGGGAACTTAGTATCTTGCAAAGGGGCGTCAGCTAGGGCGCCCCTTTTTTGATGGAATTTTGTTTGTGGGTCATGGTTTCAAACCAAATAGACGGTCTAGCCTTGCGGTGACAGGCTGGGGCGCGCTTTGCCGCGTTTCAGACCCAGTTGTCGCTCGCGCCAGATAATCAGAATTCCAGCCGCGATGACGATAGAAGACCCAATCAACATCCACAGTGTGGGAACTTCGCTGAACCATACATAGCCGATGACCAACGCAAACAGGATCGACACATAATCAAACGGCGCGATTGTTGAGGCTTGTGCATATCGGAAGCTGGTTGTTAGCAGGATTTGCGCAATGCCACCTAACAATCCGGCACAAATCAGCATGAACATATCCAATGCGTTTGGCACAACCCACCCAAATGGCAAGGTGAGCAATGACAAAATCGAGGCATTAAGCGAGAAGTAAAACACAATTGCCGAAGTCTGATCGGTTTGCACAAGCTGGCGAATGTAGATTTGTGCCAAGGCGCGAAAAAAGGCAGAGCCAAGAACAAGAATGATACCAATACTTGCGACGGTTGCTGCAGGCGTATCGCCAAAAATGGTCAGGCGCGGCCACAGGATAATAATGACGCCAATGAGGCCGATCCCTACCGCTGTCAGGCGAAAGGCACGGACCGTTTCGCCGAGAAAAATAGCTGCAAGGATAACTGTAAGAAGGGGGGAGGTGAAACCGATGGCCGTGACTTCGGGGAGCGGAAGCATACCAAGAGCGGCGAAGTTCATCGCCATGGCTGCTGTGCCGATTAAGCCGCGCCAAAGATGCCCCATGTAATTAGAGACCTTCAGGCCAGATTGAAGATCACCTCGGTACATTAGCCAACCGATGGTGACAAACAGCGCAAAGAAAGATCGGAAAAAGACCGCTTCGCCCGCTGGAATCGTGTCGGCCGTGGCTTTGATGAGGGCCGCCATTACGGAAAAGAGCGCAATAGAGGCGATCTTGTATGAGATGCCGCGAACCGGGTTCATGCGCTAACCTTCTAAAAAACCGATTTTCCGAACGTGACGATGCAAGAGGTGCTTGGCAAGTCGAAGCACTTGGTTTTTAGTCCGAAAGCGCGCAGATAAACCTGAATGAGGCTGGGAAGCAAGACGATGTATGATGGTAATTATCTTATAGCACGGCTGCGGGCAGCGTCGCTTGGGCGTGATCAACACGTTTTTGCACACCGTCCAAATGAGAATCCGGTGTCATTTGGCGCGCTTTTTTCTAAAGCTGAAGATATGGCGGCGGCGCTTGTTGGGATGGGCGTGCAACCGGGAGACCGCGTTGCAGTGCAAGTTGAGAAAACGATTGAGGCCATCGAGCTTTATCTGGGCACAGTTATGGCAGGTGGTGTGTTTTTGCCGCTCAACACCGCTTATACAACGGCCGAGGTTGCGTATTTTGTCGAGGATGCAACGCCGCGCGTTGTGGTGTGCGACCCAGTGCGGTTGGACGACATTCGTTCAATTGCGCAAGACGCGGTTATTGCGACTTTGGATGCGGCTGGTGAGGGCAGCTTAGTGGACGCAGCCGCGCAGCAGAGCGGGTTTGAGCCTGTGGTGCGCGGGCAAGATGATCTTGCGGCCATTCTGTATACCTCTGGCACCACCGGACGTTCCAAAGGTGCGATGCTGAGCCACGACAATCTCGCGTCAAATTCGGAAGTTTTGAAAGATTACTGGGACTTTGGCGTGCAGGACGTTCTGATCCATGCGTTGCCGATCTTTCATACACACGGGCTATTTGTGGCCACAAATGTGGCCCTCTTGGCAGGCGCGCAGGTGGTGTTTCTTGCCAAGTTTGACGCCGATGCCATTTTGGATGCAATGCCGCGCGCCACGAGCCTTATGGGCGTTCCAACGTTCTACACTCGCTTGCTGGAGGATTCTCGATTGGATCGCGCGCGGGCTCAAAATATGCGACTGTTTATCTCTGGGTCGGCGCCTTTGCTGGTAGATACCCATGTGGCGTGGCACGCGCGCACGGGGCATCGCATCTTAGAGCGTTACGGCATGACAGAAACCAATATGAGCTGTTCAAACCCATATGATGGCGCGCGCCGCGCGGGCACGGTTGGGTTTCCTTTGCCCGGTGTTGAGGCGCGCATACGGCTTAAGGGCGAAGAGGTTGCGGCGGGCGAAATTGGCGTACTGGAAGTGCGCGGGCGCAATGTTTTTCAAGGCTATTGGCAAATGCCTGAGAAAACGGCGGAAGAATTGCTGCCGGATGGATGGTTTATCACCGGAGATTTGGCCTCTGTCGATAGCGACGGCTACGTCACGATTGTCGGACGGGATAAGGATTTGATCATTACGGGCGGGTTTAACGTCTATCCCAAAGAGGTTGAGTCGTTGATTGACGAGGTCGCGGGGGTCAAAGAAAGCGCGGTCATTGGGATAGCGCACCACGACTTTGGCGAGGCTGTTGTTGCCGTGGTTGTTGCAGAAGGAGATGCGGACCCAAGGGCGGCTATTTTGGTGGTGCTGGCTGAAAATCTGGCAAAATTTAAGCAACCCAAGCACATTGCGCTGGTTGCTGAACTGCCGCGTAATACGATGGGTAAAGTGCAGAAAAAAGCTTTGCGGGAAAGCTATGCAGATGTGTTTGGCGCTGGGGGGCACTAAAGCGGCAATAGGCTCACCAAAGGTGAGCCGGGCCCAACCAAGGGAGGGGCCGCAGGCCGTGACAATGGGCGGGAGCGCTTGCTGCGCGGATTAGCCGATTGTGCCTTGGTTTTCGCCGATTTGGCCGCGGTGCAGCAGAAGATGGTCCAAAATCACGCAAGCCATCATTGCCTCGGCCACAGGCACGGCACGAATGCCGACGCATGGGTCATGGCGGCCTTTGGTGACAACTTCGATGGAGGAGCCATCTTTGCGGATCGATTGGCGGGGGGTCAGGATGGAAGACGTCGGTTTCACTGCAAAGCGCACCACAACATCCTGCCCAGTGGAAATACCACCTAGAATACCGCCTGCGTGGTTTGAGCTGAACTCAGGGCCGTTTTCACCCATGTAGATTTCATCGGCGTTTTGCGATCCTTTGAGCATTGCCGCGGCCATGCCTTCGCCAATTTCAACGGCTTTCACAGCATTGATTGACATCATCGCCGCTGCCAGATCGGTGTCGAGTTTGCCATATATAGGCGCACCGATGCCGGCAGGCACGCCGCGCGCGACCACTTCGATCACAGCGCCCACCGAGTCATGTTGTTTGCGCAGCGCTTGGAGATAGTCTTCCCATTCTTGCGCTACATCCGAACCTTGTGGAATCCAAAAGTCGTTTTGCGCAATGGCATCCCAGTCAAAACGGTCACGATCAATTTCCAGATCGCCCATGCGGGTCATATAGCCTTTGATCTCAAGTCCGGGTACAAGCGCTTTAATCGCTTCGCGTGCAACGCCACCGGCGGCCACGCGGGCGGCGGTTTCGCGGGCGGAACTGCGCCCGCCGCCGCGATAATCGCGATTGCCGTATTTTTGGTGGTAGGTGATGTCGGCGTGCCCAGGGCGGAATGTCTGGGAAATTTCGCCATAGTCACGCGAGCGTTGATCTGTGTTTTCGATCATCAGCTGGATTGGCGTGCCGGTACTGCGCCCTTCAAATACACCAGACAGAATTTTCACGGCATCTGGCTCGTTGCGTTGAGTGGTGTTTTTGTTTTGACCGGGGCGTCGCTTGTCTAGCCATTGTTGCAGCATTTCGGCGTCGATTTCGACGTTTGGAGGACAGCCATCAACAGTCGCGCCAAGCGCTGGTCCGTGGCTTTCACCCCAAGTGGTGACGCGGAAAAGATGGCCAAAGCTGTTCATCGACATGGTGCGCGGGCTCCTCAAGCTGCCGCAACGGTCTAGCGGGAGTGACCGACAGGCTCAAGTGGCTTTGCGGTCTCAATGCGTTTGTTCACAGAGTTCGGGGCTTTCAACTGTGCTGGACATCAAGGTTAAGACGGATGCTCTCTTATTGGTGGTGTTGCTCTGTCTGAAATCGCCTCGCGGAGTGTTGAAAAATCGAAAGTTGGCAGGCCTTTTGGAAATTGCGAGCGATCTCCGCAGAATTCGGTGGCTTATGATTTTCGCTTGTCAGTGAACCTTGGCGGCCCTAGTGTCCGCCACACCTCGGGGTGCCTAAGAATTAGGCTGAGATGCATGGTGCGAACCCGTTGAACCTGAACCGGTTAAGACCGGCGGAGGGAAGGTCGATGGAATACATCCAGACTTGCTCCGCCCGTCGCAATTTGGAGGATGCTATGAAGTATCTGAGTCTTGCAGCGGGATTGTTTGCAGCTACGTCCGCCGTAGCTGAAACACCCGTACTTAATGTTTATACATATGACAGCTTTGTTTCTGAGTGGGGCCCAGGCCCGGCTGTGAAAGAAGCTTTTGAAGAGGTCTGTGGCTGTGAGTTGAATTTTGTCGGCGCAGGCGATGGTGCAGCTCTTTTGGCCCGCGTTAAGCTTGAAGGCGCGCGTTCCAAGGCGGACATTGTTCTGGGCCTTGATACCAACTTGACTGCCGCAGCCGTGGAAACAGGCCTATTTGCGCCGCATGGATCGGACGCGATGGTGGATGTTCCCAATCCGTTTGGCGCACCTGGTCGCTGGGATGATGCACATTTCCTGCCGTTTGACTGGGGCTATTTTGCTTTTGTTTACGACAACGTCAAATTGCCGGAACCTCCCCGCAGTTTTGAAGAGCTTGCGGCATCGGATCTGAAAATTGTCATTCAAGACCCGCGCAGTTCGACCCCTGGTTTGGGGCTGCTGTTGTGGGTCAAGGAACAGTATGGCGACGAAGCTTCTGGTATCTGGGCTGATCTGTCCGACAATATCCTGACTGTGACCAAAGGCTGGTCGGAAGCTTATGGAATGTTCACTGATGGTGAAGCAGATATGGTGCTGAGCTATACAACTTCGCCAGCTTATCACATCGTTGCGGAGGAAGACCTGAGCAAATCAGCAGCTCTGTTTGACAGCCACTACATGCAAATCGAAGTGGCAGGCAAATTGGCCAGCGCACCGCAGCCAGAATTGGCGGATCAGTTTTTGGACTTCATGCTGAGTGACGCGTTCCAGTCCATCATCCCGACGACCAACTGGATGTACCCTGCGATGATGCCGTCCGGCGGTCTACCCGAAGCATTTGACCAGCCGATTGGCCAAGAGCAGGCGCGTTTGATTGCGCCGGCTGATGTTCCGGCACTACGGGATGAGGCGTTGGCCGAATGGCTGGACGCACTCTCGCAATAAGACAGTGGCCCGGAGCAGTTGCAGCGGCGGTTGTCGCTGTGATTGTTCTGGGCACATTGGCGGCCGTGGCCCTGCGGGCGGAAGCGGGCCGCGGGATTAGCGCTGCCGATTGGGCAGCATTTCGCTTTACGATATCGCAAGCCTCATTGTCAGCGCTGATTAGTGTATGTTTGGCAATCCCAGTGGCGCGCGCGCTGGCGCGGCGGCGGTTTTGGGGGCGGCGTGTCTTGATCACTCTGCTAGGAGCCCCCTTTATCCTTCCGGTTATTGTGGCCGTCATGGGGTTGTTGTCGCTGTTTGGGCGCAGCGGCGTGTTAAATGTGTTTCTGCGTTGGCTTGGCCTGCCCGAGGTTCAAATCTATGGGCTACACGGCGTTGTTCTGGCGCATGTGTTTTTTAATCTGCCGCTGGCGACGCGCCTGATTTTGCAAGGTTGGCAGGATATTCCGGCGGAACGGTTTCGGCTGGCGGCCCAGTTAGGCTTTGCTCCGCGCGATATTTGGCGGGTTCTGGAATGGCCAATGCTCAAGCGCGTGGTGCCCGGGGCGGCGGCGGTGATTTTTGCGATCTGCCTCTCAAGCTTTGCCGTGGCGCTGACGCTTGGCGGTGGTCCTAGGGCGACGACTGTGGAACTGGCAATCTATCAGGCGTTTCGCTTTGATTTTGATCTGGGGCGTGCGGCCTTGTTGTCTTGTTTCCAGATTGTGCTGGTTGGCAGTGCCGCCTTGGTAGCGCTCGCCTTTTCGGGACGCGACAGCTTTGGTGCCGGGCTTGATCGGGCTGTGCAGCGTTGGGATGGCGCGCGGCCGTTGATGCGCGGGCTCGACGCGGCTTGGATTTTCTGCGCCACAGTGTTTCTTGTCGTACCAATCGGGCTTGTCTTAATCGACGGCTTGCCCGCTGTCTTTGATTTGCCGGCGTCTGTCTGGCGCGCGGCGGGTGTGTCGTTGTGTGTGGCGATAGGCTCTACCGTGTTGATGTTGTGTCTGGCCTTGCCGATCGCGGTTGCCGCAGCCTCGGGGCGCGGTTGGTTAGAGGCTGTGGGGCTTTTAGGAATTGCCGCATCCCCCTTGGTGATCGGTACTGGGCTGTTTATCGTGGTGTTTCCCATCATTGACCCGTTTCTTTTGGCCTTTCCTGTGACGGCTGTGGTGAACGCGATCATGGCGCTGCCATTTGCGCTGCGTGTATTGGTGCCGCCGGTGCGCGATGCGGTACAAGGCTACGGTCGCCTGAGTGCCTCGTTGGGCGTGACTGGCTGGAGCTGGGTGCGCCTAGTTTTGATCCCGCGCAGTCGGGCGGGGCTGGGGTTTGCCTGTGGGCTAACCGCAGCAATGTCGATGGGCGATTTGGGCGTGGTGGCCTTGTTTGCGGATCCACAAAGCGCAACATTACCGTTGCAGATGTACCGTCTAATGGGGGCCTATAAAATGGAGGCAGCGGCTGGTGCGGCGGTGTTGCTGCTGTGCCTGAGTTTCGGTCTGTTCTGGGTGTTTGACAAAGGAGGGCGCGGACGTGTTGAAGCTTGAGGCGATCACTTTAATGCAAGACTGGTTTGAGCTGACTGCGGATTTTGAGATCAAGGACGGCGCGCGCGTTGCTGTGATCGGGCCATCGGGGGCGGGTAAATCAACGCTGCTGGCGGCGCTGGCCGGGTTCTTGCCACTGACATCCGGAAAGTTGATGTGGAATGATACGGAAATTTCAATGGCGGCCCCTGACGCGCGGCCGATTGCGATGCTGTTTCAGGACAACAACCTGTTTCCGCACTTGAGCATTTCCCAAAACGTAGGGTTGGGCTTGCGGTCGAACTTGCGTCTCAGCAGCGACGAAAAACAGCGCGTAGCGACGGCGTTGGACCGCGTTGGATTAGGTGGATTTGGCTCGCGCAAGCCTGCTCAACTGTCGGGTGGGCAGCAAAGCAGGGCTGCATTAGCGCGGGTTATGGTGCAGAATCGCCCGTTGGTGTTACTTGATGAGCCATTCGCGGCTTTGGGGCCTGCGCTCAAGGCAGAAATGCTGGATTTGGTGGGCGAGCTTTTGCAAGAAACCGGAGCTTCATTGATGATGGTCAGTCATGACCCACAAGACGCGCTGCATGTGGCGGACCAAACCGTGCTGGTGGCTGATGGCTGTGCGAGTGCGCCCATGCCAACGGTGGAGTTGCTGCGAAATCCGCCGCCCTCATTGAAAGCCTATCTTGGATAGTGGCGAGGCGCGCGACAGGCCCCATCGAAGGGCCCACCGCGCGGCCTGATCGGATAAATCGATCAGGCTTTGGCGAATCTGTAAGATGTTGCGTTTTAGCTCGGCGGTGAGTGAAACATCAGGCAAGTGGACAATTTGGCGATGTCCGGCTGCTTGTGCGTGGACATTTTGCGCCAAAGTTGCGGCATCAGGCACATTTTGGCCGAACAAAAATAATCTCTATTTGTCAGTGCCGTAAAATGACACAATCAAGTCTTTAGTGTCTGAGTTGTGCAATTAAGCAGGGTGTATTCGGACCAGTGGAACCCCGAATGGGGGCAGGGACAGGACTGAACATCGCCCATGAATGACATTACCCAAGGTCTGCTAGAGGCGTTTCGCCTCATTATTTCTTTGGACCGTGATCTCATTGAGATTTCACTGTTGTCTCTGCGCGTGACCTTGACCGCCGTCGCGATTGCCTCGGCGATTGGCTTGCCTCTGGGATGCTGGTTGGCTGTGCGGCGGTTTCGACACCGCCGATTGGCGATTGCCACGATGAATGCCTTGATGGGGCTGCCGCCGGTGGTGGTTGGATTGATCGTTTACGTTTTGTTGTCGCGGTCGGGCCCGTTCGGGGTCTTTGGGTTGTTGTTTACCCCAACAGCGATGGTCATTGCGCAGGTGATTATATTGACGCCGCTGATTGCCTCGATCGCACACCAAGCGATCCGCGAGCTATGGGCGGAATACCACGATCTCTTGATCTCGATGAACACTAGCCGACGCCAAAGAATAACGGCGCTGATTTGGGATGGGCGTCGCGCGCTGTTGACGGCATCGCTCGCCGGCTTTGGACGCGGTATTGGCGAGGTTGGTGCAATTATGATTGTGGGCGGCAATATTGATCATGTGACGCGCGTTCTGACGACCGCGATTTCGTTGGAAACCGGAAAAGGGAACTTTGCGCTGGCGTTGGCTTTGGGCTTTGTTTTAATCGCGCTGGCGATCATTGTGAACCTGATCATCCATAGCCTGTCAAAAACGGAGACAAGTGGCCGATGGTGACCCGATCCATTCTTCCATTAACGGTGAAAAAAGCGTGCGTCACGCGGCGTGGTAAACGGCTCATCGGGCCGATTTCCACAACGGTGCATCGACATGGCTTGACGGTGGTCATGGGCCCCAACGGGGCCGGGAAAACCACGTTGCTGCGCATGCTCCATGGTATGGAGCGCCTCGCGGAAGGGCATTTGGCTTGGCAGCAACCGCCGGAGCAAGCGCGCAAGCGACAGGCGTTTGTATTTCAGTCACCGATTATGATGCGTCGTTCCGTGCTCGACAATGTGGCCTACCCGTTGATGGTGCATGGAACGCCCAGAACAGAGGCGCGCGCGGCCGCGGCTGACTGGCTGGAGCGCGTCGGGTTAAAAGAAAGCGCCGCAAAACAAGCGACGGTTTTATCCGGTGGAGAGCGCCAAAAGCTGGCGATGGCGCGGGCGTTGATCCGCAAGCCTGAAATCCTGTTTCTGGATGAGCCTTGCGCTAGCCTGGATGGGCGCGCTACGCGGGAATTTGAGGAACTGGTCTGCGATGCTTTTGCCCGCGGAACACGGATTGTGATGTCGACACATGACCTAGGGCAAGCCCGACGATTGGCCAAAGACATCTGGTTTATTAATCATGGCCACCTGCATGAAGCAGGTCCGGCCGAGGCGTTTTTTGCCTCGCCCCAAACCCCCGAAGCGCGTGCATTTATTAATGGAGATATTGTAGAATGAGAATTTCAGGTCTGCTGACAGCGGCAACATATGCCCTAGCAGGTACCCTTGCCCAAGCTGACGACATGAAAATGTCCGTCACCACATCGTTTCATAATTCTGGATTGGCCGAAGTGCTGTTGCCAGAGATCCAAAAAGATCTTGGGTTGGAAGTTCAGTTGCTGGTCGTCGGCACTGGCCAGGCTCTTCGATTGGGAGAAGCCGGCGACGTTGACGCCATTTTGGTGCACTCAAAGGCCGCGGAGGAAGAGTTTGTTGCGGCGGGATATGGGACCCACCGCACAGAAATTATGTATAATGATTTTGTCATTGTTGGCCCCAGTGAGGATCCGGCAGACATTTCGGGTGCGCCAAATGCAATTGAGGCTTTGACGCGCATTGCCAAAGCACAAACGCCGTTTGTGAGCCGCGGGGATGACAGCGGCACTGACAAGATGGAAAAAGCTTTGTGGATCGGTGCGGGCTATGCGCAAGAGGCGCTTGACGTGTCTTGGTACAATGAAGCCGGAGCGGGTATGGGCGCTGCGCTAAACACAGCGTCGGGCATGAATGCGTATATCTTGTCAGATCGGGCAAGTTGGCTGAACTTTGGCAACAAACGCGAGCTTGGATTGTTGTTCCAAGGTGATCCGGTGTTGTTCAATCAATACGCTTATTTGCCGGTCAATCCGCAGAAGCACGGGCATGTGAAAAGCACGTTTTCCGCAAAGCTAGAAGCATGGTTGGTAAGTGATCGCGCCAAAGCGTTGATCGATGGCTACATGCTTGAAGGTGAACAGCTTTTTGTGTTCAACGCAGAACAGTAAACACACCTGTCAGGGGCGGTTCTTCGGCCTCTGGCATCACCTCTAAAGGCTCGATTGGTGTCGGGCCAAAGTCGAGAAGATCGTCAATGAAATCATTCACCCGAGCTTCGCAGACGCCCGGTTGGAAGAGTTCGGAACACGTCTTGCGTGGGGTGTTTTGCGCAGTGCCACATGTCGCAAATTGGTCAAACTTGGTCATGGCGAACTGGCCTCCTTTCCTGGAATATTAACACTCTCCAGGCCCGGCCTTGCTGGGCAGCTTTTCCGGGCTGAGATCATTTTTTGCCGCCCAGAATAGATATAGGAGTTCGGAACCGTTCCTGCATGGGAACCATCGCCAAGAAATGGCGCAAATCTGCCAAAACGTGTAAAATTGGCAACATTCCCCGATTCAGCGGCGCTAAGATGTGGCGCTTTAGGTGTCGGGGGTTGAATGAATGGCAAATTGGTCAAGGTCAGCTTCTGCAGGTTCTATTGACCTAAATTGCTCGCGAACGCCAGCTTCTGTCAATTCTCGTGACACTGTTAACAATGTATTGGCTGCGTGGTCGTTGCATAAATCACTCATATGGCGGAGTTCATCACGTGCAACTGGTAGCGCATCCTCAAACGAAGGCGCGCCATAGATGTCGACAAAATGCTGGGCTAGAGTTTTGGCTAGGATTTCGAGCTCTGATTCTTCGATTTGAGTGACGGCCACAAACGTCACGCGGCCAAAGGTTTCGATTCCCAGCCAGCCATTTGAAAAAGCTTGTCGCGCTTTGCCGCTCAGGTCTGCTTGGGTCCAGTTTGAGAATTCAAAACCGCCACTGATGGCCCATTCTCCGGTGCGGGCCGGATTGAAGAACACACGTTGGTCGCTTTCGTCAAAGTGGATCGCTCGTGCCAGAAATATCATGTTTTCCCTTCCAATAGAGTGATCAGCGGAATGAGACGGGTGGCATTTCCCCGGCGCAAAAGGGCACCGAATTCTTCGTCGACTCCGACAAAGGTGCCGATCTCTTCTTTGCCTCCTACGTTCCACGAGACTTCTTCACCCAAATCCTGCGCCAAGCCTCGCCATTCCGCATGCAGAGGTGCTAAGCCGTCGGACTCCATACGATTGATCCAAACCAATGTGTGGCGCGCCCAAGCGCCAATTAAATTGGGGGGGGCGACCTCAACACAGCCCTCCTCGTAGAGCCATGTCTGGTCCGGTCGTTGTCCGGGGGTGTCGGCATCGCGAGGTCTAAGCGGCAGCTCTAGTCCAACAACGATCCAGTCGGGATGTGCATCTGCATGTTGGGTCGATCCCGCAATGCGGAATTGACCACAGCTGGCACCATTGATGCGAATGCCGCCGTGCCATTCAAGGTGAATGCTCACTTCGGGCGGCGCCAATGCTCCAAGCGCGTTTTGAAAGCCGAGGCCACAGGCGATTGTAACGGGCAGCGCATTCTGCAAGGTGACATCGGGCGCAAAGACCATTGCTGCCCGAAGCAACGTGTCTGAGATGTTGTAGACCACAAGCCCCGCATCACAGCCCAAAGTGGCCTGCATCTGTGCTTTGGCAAACGGGTCGGCATGCCCAGAAAGAGGCATGCCCGAGAAGAGGGGTGGAAATTGCGGGGCGTCGCTCACGCGTTATTACTTTCGACTAGTGTTTTGGCGAGTGTGCGAAAAGCTTGCGCTTGTGGGCTATTCGGTTTTGAGACCACAATGGGTGCGCCACCGTCAGATGCGATGCGTATGTCCATCGCTAATGGGATTTCGGCCAAGAGGGGAACATTCATTTTTGCGGCTTCTTCTGCGACGCCGCCGTGCCCAAAGACATGTTCTTCGTGCCCGCACTTGGAACAAATGTGCGTACTCATGTTCTCGATCATCCCGATGATGGGTGTGCCGAGTTTTTCAAACATATTGATACCTTTGCGGGCGTCCAGAAGGGCGATGTCCTGAGGGGTTGAGACAACGATTGCCCCCGTCAATTCGGCTTTTTGAGCCAAGGTCATCTGAACGTCGCCAGTGCCAGGGGGCAGGTCGACAATCAGCACATCCAACGCGCCCCATTGCACCTGATTCAACATCTGTTGCAACGCTCCCATCAACATCGGGCCACGCCAGACAACGGCCTCTTCTTCGCGGGTCATCAAGCCAATCGACATCATTGTGACGCCATGGTTGCGCATCGGTAGGATGGTTTTGCCATCCGGGCTTGAAGGGCGGCCGGAGACGCCAAGCATGCGCGGTTGGGAGGGGCCGTAAACGTCGGCATCAAGCAGGCCGACACGGCGGCCTTCGGCGGCAAGAGCAGCCGCAAGGTTAGCGGAAACGGTGGATTTTCCGACGCCGCCTTTGCCAGATGCAACCGCGAGAATACGATCAATTCCGGGGATCTTTTGTGGCCCCTGAGGTTCGGCTGGTCGCGAGGGTTTTAAATCAGGCGGCGCTTGAGGCGCGGCATGTGCCGTCATGACGATCGATACCGTGGTAATGCCCGCCAACTTGGAAATGGCCTCTTCTGCTTGGGACTTAACGGGCTGCATGGCCTGTGAATGCGCCGGATTGATCTCGAGGATAAACCGCACGGTGTCACCATCGACGTTGAGGGCGCGCACCATGCCTGAGGCCACCAAATCCGTGCCGGACACTGGGTCTTTTATCGACTTGAGAACGGCTAATACGTCTTCGCGGTCAGCCATTCAGCCGCGCCCCGCGATTTTGCCGGTTACGACGTGTTCGATCTCAATTCCATCAATGGTGAGCACAACTTTGGCGTCAAATTCACGGCCTGCTGTGGCGTCTGAGCCCGCATTGCGCATGGCCTCTTCGATGGCCTGCTGTGATGTCACGCCGACCTGTTTCAAAAATTTGCGCATGCTCATATTAAAGTCGTCGCTCATTATTTTTCCTTACAAAATTGATGTTTCGTGTGCCAGTTGACCAACGCAGCCGAGCCCGCTTAGGCTAAGTGAATGGTTTCTTATAGCGGCTTTATGCGGGTTTTGTCTTGGGTGGCGGTTGTCGTCGCCTCTTTTCTGTGGGTGCCCAATAGGGCCTTGGCACAAACAAAAGAGATTTCCTTGTCTGCGCCCGCGGAAATGGTTGAAAACGGTTTTTTGCAGTACTTGCTGCCACGGTTTTCGCTCAAAAATGGTATTCGAGTTGCCGTGGTCGGAGCAGGCGTGCCGGCGGATGCTTCGTTGACAGTTGGCAGTGCTACGCCGCTGTTTTCTGACGGGACGCGAAACCTTGGAATAACAGTTTCCAGCGGTGGAGATGATGCGGATCGGTTTGCGACATGGCTTAGATCGGAGGTCGGTATCCGCACTGTTCTGGCGTTCAAGGTTGAAGACGCCCAAATCTATTTCAAACCCGCTCCTGTTGAAAAAGTAGCTGCGCCAGTGGTCTGGGACGGAGACGCGGCAAAGGGGCTTAAGGTCTCTTTGAGCGCCTGTGGCAGGTGTCATGTTGTCGGGGACATTAATCGCATGCAAGGGATCGGATCGACACCCTCCTTTGCGGTGTTGCGCACATTGGAAAACTGGCAAAACCGATTTGAGGCGTTTTATGTCCTCAATCCTCATCCTGCCTTTACCATCATTCCCGACGTGACCGAGGCGTTTGACGAAACGCGGCCGCCGCCAATTGCTCCGATCCAAGTGAGTTTGGAGGATTTGGAGGACATCTTGGCCTATGTGGCCTCGCTTGCACCAGCGGATTTGGGCGGGCCCATTCAAGATCAGTGATCCCGACGTTTGGAAAAGTAGTCATCGGACGTGCGCACCCGGGGGCGCTCACCCTGCGCAAAGGGGTTGTCCGTCTGATGGAATTGGGCATTCACACGGCAGTCATCGCACATGCGGATCATCCGAGCCGCATCAGATGTGGCAAACAATTCGTGTTTGCCTTCGAGTTTTTCTGCGACTTTTTCAATGGTGGATTTGACGCCAAAAAGTTTTCCGCATTCGACACAGGGGAAAGGCTCTTCTTCATGCAATACGCGTTGTGTGAAAGCGCCGTCAGATGTGTCTAGTTGCGGTACAAGGGTGATCGCATTTTCGGGGCAGACTTTGGTGCATAGTCCACATTGTAAACAGGCGTCTTCCTGAAAGCGAAGTTGTGGCATTTCGGGGTTGTCACCCAAAGCGCCAGACGGGCAAAGGGAGGCGCAGCTTAGACAGAGTGTACAAGCATCTGTGTCTATCAATACGGCGCCGTATGGGGCGCCTGCTGGGAGCGGTACTGGCTCCTCAAGGTTCGGACGCAGCGTTTTAACTGCAAGGCGTGAGACTTGGCGACGTGTTCCTAGAGGTAAGATCTGATCGTGAGGTACCTGCGTCAAAGGCGCGTCGTAAAGAGCTTCGCAGAGTGCGCTAGGTTCATTTGGATCCAGGATACGCAGTTCAAACACATGTGCTGTCATTGCTTGCGCCAAGGCAAGTTCGCTCTGAAGCGCATCGCTTTCAGTATGCGGGGATTTCAGGACATCCACGCGACTAAAACCGCATGCCAATGCTGCCAGCATTTCAGCATGACCAAAGCCTGATACGCGCTCAAGGTCCATCGGAATGACATCAGCAGGCAGGCCGCGCTCAAATCGGGCCGCAAGCCCGATAAGTTCACTGCCAAAATCCTTGTCATGCACCAAGAGTTTGGGGCTCGTTCCACCGGCTTTTATATAGGCTTCGGCCAAGCGTGACATGCGTTGGAACAGAAAATCCGGCGTCGGGTCATCATAGGAGATTGCTCCGGACGGGCACAGCGCGGCGCAGGCTCCGCAACCGGCACAAACCGAAGGGTTAATGTCCACATGGTCCCCTGCCGGAAGGATCGCGGATGTGGGGCAGATATCCAGACATTTACTGCATCCGGTTTGTTCGGCACGGGAGTGTGCGCAAAGGCTGGGATTTAATGAGAGATAAAGTGGTTTTTCAAACGTTCCGATGAGGTGGGACGCTTCTAAGATGGCGGCGGCAACGGCATCGGGGTGGTTGGGATCAGCGCGCAGATACCCATCGCGTTTTTCTGGTGCGGGAAACAAAGACGTGCCGCCGCGAAGATCAAGAATGATGTCGCATTGGGTTTGCGCACCATCGCGTGGCGCACCAAATTCCAATGCTCCGCGGCCACCTGGTTCGAGCTGTTGCAGGGCATCGATTTTCACATCAAAGTTGCCTAGTGATCCAGATGCATGTTTCAGAGTTCCGGCAATCACATCAAAACCGCGCGCCTGAAACGGCGTATCACCTGGTTCAAGTAAGGTTGAGACGTTGAGGTGCGGTCTGAGGTTTTGGGCAGCTTTTTCAACAACCGAAGCTGCTCCGAGAATGAGACAAAGACCGTCCGAACTCACATCGAATGTTTTGGTGGCTGGCGCAGGAGAAAGCGAATCTGTCAGCAGTGCAGCCATTTTGGGACCGGCGTCCTTGGCTTCGTCGGACCATCCCGCGCGGTCACGCAGATCGAGGAAATCGGGTGCCGAAACACCCAAGTCGCCGGCCAACTCTTCAAAAAATACGCGCTCTTGAGCACAGGCAATTATCGCGTCGCCGGTTTTTATTAGGCTCGCGGCCATATCAGCTTGATGCGTACAGAGTCCGGAATGGACTTTGGAACAAACGACGCCGTCAACGCTTTCCAGAGTATCGACATTTATAGGCTGACTGTCGGCACAATTGCACAAAATCAGGGGTTTAGGCATAACTTCTCCCGTACAGACAACCAAAATCGATCATACTTTGAATGTTGAGGATGCATGATTTCCGCAGCACGTAAACCCCTCAGGATTGCGCGCGATTCGAGTTCACGCCGTCCTGTATGCCTAAGCGTTTTACTTGGTTAATGTCGATTTTGGACAATCTGTCCCACCGTTTCGTAGGCCTGTGTGCCTTAACCCCAAAATGTCCAAGTATTGTATGGTAATGCAGCAATCTCGCGAATTTCTTTGGCAAAACTGGCAATTCGGCTCAACATGTATGTGAACGTTACTTTTTTGCTTTTCGCGAAATTTGTAGCTTCGGGAGGAGACGACTCGGTTATGCGGCAAGCGCAGGTGTCAGTGCCACTTGGTATAGTGATTCGTAAAAGCCCTTCGGCAAGCCGCTGGGTTCAATGGACATGGAAGCCCGTGAGCGTCCTTCCTGGTGCCGCCGATGCAAATTGGCAAGCAATGCGGCAAGAGGGTGATTGCGTCGAATATCATGCGGCAACCGTTCCACTAGAACTCTGGCGTACTGATACTGAAGCGTACCTGACCGGACTGGCCGCCGAAGTTCCCTCGATTGGTGTAGTGATGCGTGAAATTGATGGTGGGTCCGACGCGCCTCCGTTGGAAGTGCTTCTGGTAACGGCTTCGCCATACGAAGTGCAGGATTATGCTGACAGCGGAGAAGAAATTCTTGAGTTGGTGCCGATGCCGGAAGGCTTGGTCGCGCTGATCCGCGATTTTATTAATGAGCATCACGTCGAAGATGAGCCTTTCAAGAAACGTAAACGTGATAAAAAGCGGGTAGACCTGTTTGAAGACGGCCGTGGCGATGTGCGGGTGTCACAGATGTCCGATGTTTATCGTGCGCCCAAACAAAGGAGGCCCGCATGACTGGAACTGCGGACTTCTGGGCGCGGCGCAAGGCGTTTGTTGCGGAGGAGGCTGAGCAAGCAAAGCAAGAACAAGTGCTTGTGGAACATCAAGACGCTCAGGCTGTTCTTGAAGAAAAGTCGGACACTGAAATTCTTGAAAAGCTTGAGTTGCCTGATCCCGACAGCTTGGAGCAGGGCGACGACTTTTCCGTATTTCTGGCGAAGGCGGTTCCGGAACGTATTCGTCGACGCGCATTGCGCAAGCTTTGGCTGTCCAACCCTGTGTTGGCCAATTTAGATCAGCTGGTCGATTATGGCGAAGACTACACCGACAAGGCGATGGTGATTGAAGGCATGCAGACCGCGTATCAAGTGGGCAAGGGCATGCTGAAACATGTCGAGGAAATGGCGCGTCAGGCTGCTTTGGAAACGGAAGAAGAGAGCCAAGAGGCGATCGGCGAGGAGGCGCAGGATACGCCGATAGCTGCTGCGGAGCCGATTGATCAGCCCGAGGCCGCATTGACGCTGCACAAAAACGATGAGGATTCACAGGGCTATGAGGATGAAGAGGTTTCCTCAACCTTGGTGACTGAAGACCTTTTACATTTTCCGCGTCGCCGCCTGCGGTTTGAGTATGTTGGCGTAGATGACCAGACATTGACGGAGACAATATGACCGACGTAGCCCCCCAAATCGGTATCGCCGAAGAAGACTCTCTGCGTGCCGATTTGTATGACTTTTTGGCGGCGCTTTTGGCGGGGCCGCCAAGTGGGGCTCTTTTGGCGAAAGCCAGTAGTCTGAGCGGTGACGAAAGTTCGCTTGGTCAAGCGGTTTCAACTTTGTCCCGTGTGGCACGTGTGTTGGATGAACGCGCCGCCGAGCGAGAGTTCAACGCGTTGTTCATCGGCCTCTCGCGCGGCGAGTTGATGCCGTATGCCAGTTATTATCTGACGGGTTTTCTGAACGAAAAGCCGCTCGCAACGCTGCGTGGTGATATGGCGGCCTTACGAATTACACGGGCGCCAAATGTGTATGAGCCCGAAGATAACATTGCCAGCCTTTTGGAAATGATGGCGGGCATGATCCGTGGACGGTTTGGCGCGCCAGTGGCGTTGCAAAAGCAGAAGGACTTTTTCTTTCGCCACATCGCACCATGGGCCGAGCATTTTTTCTCGGACCTAGAAGCGGCGGAAAACTCGGTCTTTTACGCACCGGTCGGCACTGTCGGCAAAGCTTTTTTAGAAATTGAAACGCAGGCGTTCCGCATGGGGGCGGGCTAAGCGCTGGAAACTAACAGTCGGCTCCCCGCCGACACAACTGGGAGGAAGTCATGAGTAAACCAGTCGAAGAGACCGGCACATCGCGGCGGGATTTTCTGAAAATGGCGACAACTGCGGCTCCGGCGGCGGCTGCTGCGGCAGTGCTTGCACCGGACAGCGGCGAAGCACAGCCAGCTGATCTGTCCAGCACCAAGATGCAGGACACTGAGCACACACGCTCATATCTGGACAGCGCCCGCTTTTAGCGCGGGCTCGGTCAAATTCATCCCCGGCCACCGGTTGCGTGACGCCCACCGGCCGGGATTAACAAGTGACCCAGCCAATTCTACGGAATAGCAAGGGAGGTAATTATGCTTAGGAAAAAGACCAACGGGGTTGCGCGACGCCCCCAGCGGACCAGTATCCTGTCTGTTGCAGCGAACACCGCTGTGGATCGGCGCACATTTTTGCGCGGCTCCGGACTCGCCATTGGCGGGCTGGCAGCAATTGGTGCCACCGGCGGCACAGTAACTCAGGCTCAGGCGCAAGATGCGGCTGCGACGGCCGTGAATACGGTGAAATCCGTCTGTACGCATTGTTCGGTTGGCTGCTCTGTTGTGGCCGAAGTGCAAGGTGGCGTCTGGATCGGGCAAGAACCCGGATGGGACAGCCCTTTCAATCTTGGTGCGCATTGCGCGAAGGGGGCATCGGTTCGTGAGCACGCCCATGGCGAGCGCCGGCTGAAGTACCCAATGAAGAAAGAAGGCGGGGAATGGAAGCGCATCAGCTGGGAGCAGGCGATCGAAGAGATCGGCGACCAGATGATGCAGATCCGTGAAGAAAGCGGACCTGACAGCGTCTATTGGCTGGGTTCGGCCAAACACAATAACGAACAGGCCTATCTGTTCCGCAAGTTTGCCGCCTATTGGGGCACAAACAACGTGGATCATCAGGCGCGGATTTGTCACTCGACCACAGTTTCCGGTGTTGCAAACACTTGGGGCTATGGCGCGATGACGAACTCGTTCAACGACATGCACAACTCCAAGGCCATCTTTATTATTGGTGGAAACCCTGCCGAGGCACACCCTGTTTCACTACTCCATGTGTTGCGCGCCAAGGAACGCAACAACGCGCCAGTGATCGTCTGTGATCCGCGCTTTACCCGCACCGCTGCGCATGCGGATGAATATGTCCGGTTCCGTCCGGGTACCGATGTTGCACTGGTCTGGGGCATTCTGTGGCACATTTTTGAAAATGGCTGGGAAGACAAAGAATTCATCCGTACCCGCGTATGGGGCATGGATCAAATTCGCGACGAAGTGCGTAAGTGGAACCCTGAAGAAGTCGAACGCGTGACAGGTGCTCCGGCGGAGCAATTGCGCCGTGTAGCGCGGACCTTGGTTAACAACCGTCCTGGCACTGTGATTTGGTGCATGGGTGGTACGCAGCACACCACAGGGAATAACAATACGCGGGCGTATTGTATCCTGCAACTGGCGCTGGGCAATATGGGCACTTCGGGTGGTGGAACAAACATTTTCCGCGGCCACGACAACGTTCAAGGCGCAACCGACCTTGGTGTTCTAAGCCACACATTGCCGGGGTATTACGGCCTGTCCAAAGGCGCGTGGGCGCATTGGGCTCGGGTCTGGGAAGAAGATCCAGAATGGCTCGGCAATCAGTTTGCGAAAACCACAGGGGCGGATGGCAAAGAGAAGTCATTGCAGAACCTCACCGGTATTCCGGTTTCGCGCTGGATCGACGGCGTGCTGGAAGATCCTGAGAATATGGACAACCCTGACAAGGTGCGTGCCATGGTTCTGTGGGGACATGCACCTAACTCGCAAACACGCGGTAAGGAAATGAAAACGGCGATGGAAAATCTGGATATGATGGTCGTGATTGACCCGTATCCTACAGTTTCTGCTGTTATGAATGACCGCACTGATGGCGTTTATTTGCTGCCCGCCGCAACGCAGTTTGAAACCCGTGGTTCGGTCACGGCATCAAACCGCAGCCTGCAGTGGCGCGATAAGGTTGTTGATCCACTGTTTGAGAGCAAACCTGACCATGTGATCATCGCTAAATTGGCGAATAAGCTTGGGTTTGGGGATCGTCTGTTCCGCAATATCGAGATGGAAGACGAAGAAACACCCAATGTCGAGAGCATCACGCGGGAGTTCAACAAAGGCCTGTGGACAATCGGGTACACTGGACAGTCTCCAGAGCGCATCAAGATGCATATGGAGAACCAGCACACCTTTGACCGCACCACGTTGCGCGCCAATGGTGGGCCGGCTGATGGCGACTATTACGGTTTGCCATGGCCATGTTGGGGAACCGCAGAGATGGGGCATCCCGGAACGCCTAACCTTTATGACATGTCAAAACGTGTCTCGGAGGGCGGTCTGACCTTCCGCGCGCGTTTTGGTGTCGAAAGGGATGGTGCCAACCTGTTGGCAGAAGGTGTCGCAAGTTTGGATTCCGAAATTCAGGATGGCTATCCCGAGTTCACCATGCAGATGCTGATGGACCTTGGATGGGACGGCGATTTGACGGATGAGGAACGTGCTGCGATCGATGCGGTGGCGGGTCCGAAAACCAACTGGAAAACCGACCTGTCCGGCGGCATCCAACGGGTGGCAATCAAACATGAGTGTGCGCCCTTTGGCAATGCCAAGGCCCGCGCTGTTGTGTGGACCTTCCCTGATCCAATTCCAGCCCACCGTGAGCCGCTTTATACGCCACGGCGCGATCTGGTTGCGGATTATCCAACTTATGAGGACCGCAAGTTCTATCGCCTCCCAACCATGTATGCCTCGATCCAGAAGCAGGACTTCAGTAAGGATTACCCCATGATCCTGACGTCAGGCCGATTGGTTGAGTACGAAGGTGGTGGCGACGAAACCCGCTCCAACCCTTGGTTGGCCGAGTTGCAACAGGACATGTTTGTCGAGATCAATCCACGGGATGCGAATAATCTAGGTGTGCGTGATCGGGCGCAGGTCTGGGTCGAAGGCGCCGAAGGCGCCAAAGTCAAAGTGATGGCTATGGTGACAAATCGGGTTGGCGAAGGTGTGGTCTTCATGCCGTTCCACTTTGGTGGGCATTTCGAAGGGAAAGATCTGCGGGATAAATACCCCTCCGGAGCGGACCCCTATGTGTTGGGCGAGAGCACAAACACGGCACAAACCTATGGCTATGACAGCGTGACCCAGATGCAGGAGACCAAGTGTACTCTCTGCAAAGTCTGGGCAGCATAAGGAGGAAGAGAAATGGCACGAAGTAAGTTTCTCTGCGACAGCGAACGCTGCATTGAATGCAACGCCTGTGTGACGGCCTGCAAAAACGAGCATGAGGTCCCTTGGGGCATCAATCGCCGTCGGGTTGTGACCATCAATGATGGGAACCCTGGCGAGCGTTCGATCTCGGTGGCCTGTATGCATTGTTCGGACGCGCCCTGTATGGCGGTCTGTCCGGTGGATTGCTTTTACCAGAATGAAGAAGGTGTGGTGTTGCATTCCAAGGATCTGTGCATTGGCTGCGGCTATTGCTTCTATGCGTGCCCGTTTGGTGCGCCGCAATATCCGCAGGCTGGCAACTTTGGCAGCCGAGGCAAAATGGACAAATGTACGTTTTGTGCGGGTGGTCCCGAGGAGAACCACTCTAATGCAGAATTCTCTAAGTACGGACGCAACCGGATTGCTGAAGGCAAGCTGCCGCTCTGCGCGGAAATGTGTTCTACCAAGGCGCTCTTGGCCGGCGATGGTGACGTTGTCTCGGCCATCTACCGTGAACGTGTCGTGGCGCGTGGTTTTGGCACCGGCGCTTGGGGCTGGGGCACAGCCTATGAGCAAAAGGGCGGTTAAGCACCGGCTGTTGAGGCCGGCGATCTTCGAATCGGCGGCTCTTGATACCGCAAAACTAAGATTTCAGAGCGCGTCCGCATACGGCGCGCTTTGAAGACTAATTTGATAATCGAGGATTTGATGCGCGCAATTCTATGGCTTGTAATGTGTGTTGCACTGGCTTTGCCTGCGGTGGCTCAACAGACACCTGATCGTTCTGCCACAGGTGGTGCGCAGACTCTCGAAGACATCATGGCCCGCCAGCGCGGGGAGACCGTTGATGATGCAGACCGGCGTGACGCAACTGGGCAAGGAAATGTCGAAGCTCTTATTGGCCAGTTGGGCACTCGGGGTGTGGCGTCAGATGCCGAAGTCTTCCGCGCTCTACGCTATGGCAGCGCGGACACAACAACAACAGCGCGCGGTCCAACAACCAACTTGCTAATTCAAGACAGCGGCATGACTTGGCTGTCCTTTCGCGAGGGGCCTCTGACCAAATACGGCTTCTTGTATCTGGGGGGCATGATCTTGGTGATCGCAATCTTTTATGCCTATCGCGGTAAGATTATGATCGCGGGCCCGAAGACTGGGCGCAAGATCGTTCGGTTTGCCTCGTTTGAGAGGTTTTGCCATTGGGTCATGGGCGTGTCGTTTATTGTCTTGGGTTTGACAGGATTGTTCTTGGTCGCAGGGCGTGCTTTTATCATCCCTTGGCTTGGTCATGAGGCTTTTGCCAGCATCGCATCGGCCGGAAAGTGGGTCCACAACAACGTTTCATGGGCCTTTATGTTGAGTTTGGTTCCAGTGTTTTTCTTGTGGGTGCATCACAACATTCCAAATCGCACGGATATTAAATGGATGGCTCAAGCCGGAGGGTTGTTTTCCGAAGGTGTGCACCCTCCCGCGAAGAAATTTAACGCTGGCCAAAAGGTTATTTTCTGGTCAGTCATCGTTCTAGGGGTGGCGATTTCTGCAACTGGACTGGCGCTGTTGTTTCCGTTTGAGATTGCGATTTTTGAGCCGCTGTTCAGTGTGGCGAATGTTACAGGTTTGCCAAAGCTCATTTCCGGCGCGCCCTTGCAAGATGTTTTGTCGCCATATCAGGAAATGCAGCTGGCGCAGATTTGGCACGCAGGCATTGCCTTTGTCTTTATCGGCATCATCATTGCCCACATTTATCTGGGTAGTTTCGGCATGGAAGGTGCGATTGAAACGATGGGGTCTGGCGAAGTGGATGAGCAATGGGCCAAAGAGCATCATTCAATTTGGTATGAAAAAGAGATGGCCAAGAAAAATGCTGCGCCTGAGCAGGCCAACCCTGCCGAGTAATGCGCCGTTTGATCTGGATTTTGGGATTGATTTTTGGGTGGTCAGCCCCGGCGGTTGGTGGCGAGTTTTTTACGCTTGAGGGTCACGGCGGCCCCATCAAAGGTATCGCTGTGTCGCCTGACGGAGAGAGTATTTTAACCGCAAGTTTTGACAACTCGGTTGGTCTTTGGCGCGACCGATCTCCGCAGTGGCTGGAGGGGCATGCTGCAGCGGTCAATGTAGTTGCGTTTGTGAGTGAAGACATTGCGGTTTCCGCAGGTGACGACTTTGGTGTTTTCGTATGGGATCTGGAAACAGGGCGATCCCAGAAACTAGGAGAACATCATGGAAAAGTGATGTCTCTGGCCAGCACCAAGAGGGGGGCTTGGGTGGCCAGCGCAAGTTGGGACGGGACAATAAGATTATGGTCGCTGGCTGGTCAGGCATCAAAGACAATCAATGTCGGGTCCAATGTGAATGACATTGCCTTTAGTGCTGAAGGAAATCTGCTCTATTCGGCGTCCTCTGACGGGAAGATTCAGATCTGGGACGTTGCCAATGGGCAGTTGAACCGGTTGTTTCTGCGCAATGGTTTTGGTGTGAATACCTTGGTTCTGGATACCCAAAGAGGCTGGCTGGCCTTTGGAGCGGTTGATGGGGTGGCGCGCATCGTAGATGCTCAAACCGCAGAACTTATAAAAGATGTTACGCTAGAGCGGCGGCCGATTTTGGCAATGGCTGTTAGTCGTGATGCCCAGACATTGGCGATTGGAGACGGTGAAGGCTACATCATGCTGCTGGATGCTACGGACTGGACGATTAAGGCGGACTTTCGGGCGACACACCGTGGTCCGATTTGGGCATTGGCGTTTTCACCGGATGGCGAAAACATTCATGCCGGAGGACTAGACGATGAAATGTTCAGTTGGCCTTTGGCTGATGCAAAAAGCTCTCCCAAAATGGTCGAAGAGCAGCGGGGGTTCCTCAATGGGGCAGATAGCGCATCCAATGGAGAGCGACAGTTTCAAAGGAAATGTTCGATCTGTCATAGCCTTACTGCCGACAGCCAACGTCGGGCAGGGCCTACTCTGAACCGGGTTATGGGCCGTCCCGCTGGCACAGTGGAAGACTACGTTTATTCGGAAACGCTGACCGGGTCTGATATTATCTGGAACGCACAAACAATCGACGCCCTTTTTGAAATGGGGCCTGACGTGTATATTCGAGGGACAAAGATGCCAGTTCAACGCATCGCACGTCCTGAGGACCGTGCCGATCTGATCGATTATTTACGATTGTTTGGTGAAACTGAGGAAAATCAATAATGAGAACATTCCTTTTGGCCTGTGTGGCAACTGTCGCGATTTCAATTGCCGCCTACTATGGTTTGCATAATGCGGGATTCTCTTCGCAGGATGTGAATTCCGGTAGTTCTGTGAGGCTCGACTAAACACATGAATAATGTGCAGAAGGTGCCGACGCACAAAGCGCCGTCAGAATTTGGGAACGGTCTATCCACGGCGTCGGTCTTGGTCGTTGATGACGAACCGGGAATACGTAACTTCATCGGTAAACTGTTACATCCGGTGGTCGGGCGTGTAGAACAAGCGGCCAATGCAGAGATTGCCTCTCGCCTGTTGGATACTACACATTTCGATATTGTCATTCTTGACAATGTTATGCCGGGAACGACCGGCTTGTCGTGGTTGGTTGAGCAGCGCAAGCTTGGTTTTTTCGCTGATACCATATTAATCACAGCCTTTGCGGATATGGACACCGCGATTGAAGCGATGCGTGCGGGTGCCGTTGATTTTGTTTTGAAACCGTTCCGATCTAATCAAATTCTCAACGCGGTAGCGCGCTGTGTGGATCGGGTGAACTTGCGGCGGGAAAATTACCTTCTCAAATATGAGCTTGCGTCTGGCAACGATCTTGCCCGGTCCCGCCTTTTGGGCTCGTCGGCGGTGATACAGAACATTCGCACAACGTTGGAGCGGGCGGCACCTCTGCCAACACCTGTGTTGTTGACTGGCGACACAGGTACCGGAAAAGAAGTTGCAGCACGCGCGTTACACGTGATGTCCGATCGCGCTGATAAGGCATTTGTTCCAATTAACTGTGCAACGATATCGGGGGATTTGATCGAGAGCGAACTGTTCGGTCAAATCCGGCAGGATGCGGCAGGGCGCACCGTCCGTCGTGACGGGG
Organism: Rhodobacteraceae bacterium Alg231-30; assembly: GCA_900143615.1. GTDB lineage: Bacteria > Pseudomonadota > Alphaproteobacteria > Rhodobacterales > Rhodobacteraceae > Shimia. The sequence continues at coordinate 389,735 of FREU01000002.1, read as the reverse complement.
TGTTTATGAATGCAAACGGCGGAACGCTATATCTGGACGAAGTGATCGAGTTGCCGCTTGATGTTCAAGCCTCTTTGCTGCGCGTCATAGAACATCGCAAGCTGCGCCCGGTTGGATCAGCGCGCGAAGTGCCATTGGATCTGCGCTTCATCTTTGCAACAAACGGCAACTTGGAAGACGCTGTCCACCAGGGGAAATTTCGCGAGGATCTGTTTCATCGCATTAACGTTCTGAATATTTGTATGCCAGTATTGAGAGATCGCATCGGAGACATCAAAGAATTGGCTTTGATGTTTATTCAGCAAATTGCCAAATCTTTGGGTGTTCCCCCTCTGACATTGAGTGAAGGTGTATTGTTAAACCTCTCGCGGTATGACTGGCCGGGCAATGTACGAGAATTACGCAACCTTATCGAGCGCTCGCTGATTGTGGGAGAGTGGCCTGCCGAGTTTGCATCTGATCGTAATGGTCTAGAAGTTGAGGCGGTTGATAGTCTCGCTGCGGTCGAGCGCCGGCATATCCTCACTGTTTTGGATGCCTGTGGCGGCAATCGGGCCGAAGCAGGCCGGAGATTGGGAATATCTCGCAAAACGATCGACCGAAAATGTGCCATGTGGAATGATTGATCGGCGTAGACGTTTTTGGCAAAAGGCGCGGTCGGTCCGAATACGGTTGCTGTCGATTGCGCTATTGCCGACCTTGGCAATTATGCCGTTGTTTTTTTTGAGTACGGCTTACAATTGGTCCTCTCGGTTTGACAATCTTCTTATCGCCAAAGTCAGCGACGAGCTAACGATAGCGCATCAGTATTTGTCGCGCTTGATGGAAAGCAGCGACCTGCAAATGCGGGCAGTTGCGGACTCTGCAGAGTTTGCGGCGCACATAAAGACCGGCGATGCGGCTTTGATGCGAAAATTTCTGCAAGCCCAACGAGAGCAGTTAGGGCTCGATTTTCTATATTACATGTCACCCGATGGCGAGGTTTTGTCGTCTCCGGAGTTCGCGCAAACCAATAATTTGGTCAAATGGCCAGTCGTCAGTCAGGCCCTCGCGGGGGCTGCCTCAAGCAACATTGATATTTTTGACGTTGAAGACCTGCAGGGAGTGTCACTAGAGCTAAGTGAGCGTGCGCGGTTTTCTTTGGTGGAGACGCAAGCCGCTGTTCCCACAGATCGGATCGCGGAAACTCGGGGAATGATGGTGCATGCGGCCACGCCTGTTCCCAGCGAAACTCGTGGTGGAGCATTGGTTGGCGGGTTGTTGTTGAACCGAAACCTGGAGTTTATCGATACAATCAACGATTTGGTTTTTCCGGTTGGCAGTCTCACAGAAGGTAGCCAGGGAACTGCGACGTTGTTTCTGGAAGATGTGCGCGTTTCGACAAATGTCCGTCTTTTTGAAAACGAGCGAGCTTTGGGCACGCGGGTTTCTTCAGCCGTACGCACAGCGGTGTTAGAACGTGGGGAGGTGTGGCTGGATCGGGCCTTTGTTGTGAATGATTGGTATATCTCGGCTTACGAGCCAATCCTCGACAGTTTTGGGAACCGGGTCGGCATGTTGTATGTCGGGTTTCTTGAGGCGCCTTTCCGAGAGGCAAAAGTGTCTACGATTATGCGGTTCGCAATTGCGTTTGCCGTCATTGTGCTGATTTCGGTGCCTGTTTTTCTGCGCTGGGCCCGACAAATTTTTGATCCGCTAGAGCGTATGACAGGCACCATTGCAAAGGTCGAACAAGGCAACCTTGCGGCGCGGACAGGTGTTGAAAATAGCGGTGACGAAATTGGACGGGTTGCGGCGCAAATGGATGATCTTTTAGGTCAGATCGAAGAGCGTGATCAGGAATTAACGCGCCGCGTGTTGGAACGCACTCGTGATCTGGAAGAGGCGAACCGGCGACTGGAAGCAACAACCAAACAGCTTGTCTTGTCAGAGAAACTTGCAGCCATTGGAGAGATCGCGGCGGGTGTCGCACATGAGGTCAACAATCCGGTGCAGGTTATTCAGGGCAATCTGGATGTTTTGCAGATCGAATTGGGAGACGATGCTGAGCGGGTAAAAACAGAACTTCGTCTGATAGACGAACAGCTGCACTCTATTTTCCTAATTGTCAGCAAGCTTTCCCAGTTTACGCGTCCCGACGAGTTCGCGGATGGTATGGAGGTCCATCGTCCTGTTGATGTTGTGCGTGACACAATCCCGCTTGTGCAGCATTTGCTGAACTCTTCTGATATATCCTTGCACCTTTCGTTGGAAACGGACTGCGCAATTGCGGTCAATCGCAGTGAGCTTCAGCAGGTCCTGGTGAACCTAATCGTAAATGCAATTCATGCGATGCCTCACGGTGGCCAATTGTGGGTCTCTGTATCTGAGGCGCTTAAGGAGGCTGGACCATGCGTGCAAATCATGGTGCGTGACAACGGTTCAGGGATGAGCGAAGACGTCGTTGCACGCGCGTTTGATCCGTTTTTTACAACCAAGCAGGGAGAAGGAACCGGTCTGGGATTGTCGATTTCCCGACGCCTTGTTGAACGTTTTGATGGTGAGATTTTTGTCGAAAGCACTTTGGGTATTGGCACGACCTTTCAAATGACGTTTCCGCAGGCGCGGCAGTCTTGTTCTAGCTGATCCGAGATTGTTGGGCCGTCGGAGTTATGCCAAATTTCCCACGATACACCCGCGCAAAATGCCCCGGACTTTCAAATCCACACGCCAAGGCAACTTCGGTCACGGATTGCTCTGTCTGAACCAACAGATTGCGGGCACGCTGAAGCCGTAAATCCATGAGATATTTTTTTGGTGAACAGTTCAAATAACGGCCGAACAGTCGCTCAAGCTGCCGGGTTGAGATGCCGATTTCGTCGGCGATGATTGAGGGGGACCGAGGGGTCTCTATACAGTCGCCCATTATCTGGATGGCGCGTACTAGGTGGGGATTGCGCATGCCGTGGCGGCTTTGCAAAGAGACGCGTTGCTCTGCTGATCCCTCTCGCACAGCGTTGTAGACCATCTGATCCGCCACTTCGGTTGCAAGATCAGTACCGTGTTTTTCACTAATAATGTGGAGCATTAAGTCGGCGGTGGCGGTGCCGCCAGAGGCCGTAATGATTGGTTCATCTGCCACAAAAACATTGCTCACGAGGTTCACTTCCGGAAACTCTTCCATAAAGCCGTCGTGAAAATCCCAATGAATGGCTGCGCGACTCCCATCCAAAAGCCCGCCTCTGGCCAATATATATGCGCCCGAACAAAGCGCACCGATGTTTACGCCAAGCGCCCGTTCGCGCCTGACCACCGCGAGCAGGTCGGGATCAATATGATTTTGAACATGAATGCCGGATAACACAAACAGCCGATCACTCGAGGGTAGGTCACGAAACGAACAATCTACCAATGATACCGTTCCATTTGAGCACGTCTCTTGTGTTCCATTTGCGCTCGCCAAAACCCATTCATAAAGCGTTTCACCGCTCAGAAGGTTGGCAATCCGAAGCGGCTCAATCGCGCAGGAAAACGCGATGTGGGTGAAGTTTGGAACCAATAGGAAGGCGAAACGTTCTGTCTTTGTCATTGGGGTCACTGTTGTTGGGCGTTCAGTCTACCATAGATAGGCTGCCGGACTTCGTGAAATTCTTTTTGTATACATATTGTATTTTTGCGCTATCTTGAGTGGAAATCGATGATTCACAACAAGGAGAGCGTCGGTGCAAGGTGATCCAAAATCGCGAAAGGCCGCGCTATACGATACGCTCAAGGCACAAGTCTTGACGTTGGAATTGCCGCCAGGGTCGGACTTGGATGAAACCGCTCTGTCCGAACAGTTCGCCCTGTCGCGTACGCCTTTGCGGGAAGTGTTTCGAAATCTCGCAGGCGAGGGGTTTTTGGACCTGCGTGAAAACCGCGGAGCGAGAGTGGCCGAGATGAGCCACAAGACCTTGCGTGACTTCTTTCTTGCTGCTCCAATGATTTACGGGGCAGTAATGCGTTTGGCGGCATTGAACGCGCGACCGGATCAGGTCGACATGCTTGTGAAGGCGCAGGATGCGTTTCGCGCGGCTCTGGATGGCGGAACAGGGGCACAGCGCGCGCTGGCCAACAACCGCTTTCATGAAATCACCGGAGAGATGGCGGACAACATCTATTTGTTGCCCAGCTTTCATCGGCTGTTGATTGACCATGCAAGAATATCGATGACTTTTTATCGTCCGCAGCACGAGGTTATGGCGCAGGACGTTTCTGAAGCGGCCTCACAACACGATGCAATCATCGCGGCGATCCAAGCAAGAGACGAGGTCGGCTGTGCGCAATTGGCCATTGATCACTGGAATTTGTCACGTGGCAAAATCGAAATGTTTGTAATGCCAGCTGGGCTGGACATGCCGCTGGGGCAGGTGCCCATTGGGCTTTCTACATGAGGAAATTATGACACCAATTTTTGAGTTTGAAGGTATCTATACACCTCTCGTGACTCCCCACTTTGACAACGGGAGTGTGAACTATGACACGCTCGCCGACGTGATAGACCATCTTATCTCAAGTGGTGTGCATGGCTTGATCACTGGTGGTTCTACCGGCGAGAATTATGCGCAAACCGTGGCTGAGCGCGTAGATCTTGCTCGGTTTACCCAAGATCGAATCAAAGGACGGGTCCCGTTGGTTGTCGGGACTGGTGCGATGCTCACCGACGATTCTGTTGCTTTGGCAACTGCGGCTCGTGAAATTGATGCGGACGCGATTTTACTGGCAAGCCCACCTTATGCGGTGCCAACGGATCGTGAAAATGCGCTAAATGCTTTGGCGATCGATAAGGCCGCGAACCTGCCTGTGATGCTCTACAATTATCCGGGACGCACGGGTACGACGATGGGCGAAGAGTTTCTGGATCGTGTGGGGCGTAGTCGCAACTTTTGTGGGATCAAGGAAAGCTCGGGCGATATCAATCGCGTGCATTTGTTGGCACGGGATTATCCGCATATTCAACTGGGCTGCGGTATGGATGATCAGGCGCTGGAGTTTTTTGCTTGGGGCGCGCCGTTTTGGGTATGTGGTGGATCTAACTTCCTGCCAGAGGAACATGTTGCGCTCTACAACGCTTGCGTCATTGAGGGCGATTTTGCCAAAGGGCGGCGGATCATGTCGGCGATGATGCCGCTGATGCGAGTGCTCGAACAGGGCGGAAAATTCATTCAAACCATCAAATACGGTGTCACGCTCAATGGGTTGGGCGCAGGGCCGGTGCGTGCGCCGTTGAAAGGTTTGAATAAAGAAGACAAACGCGCGTTGGAACAAGTGGTGCGCGTACTCAAGACAACAATTGCACAAATTGAGGCGGAGGGCTGAGACATGGATTTGCTGACCAAAGAAGAATACCGCGCCATTGCAGCGAGCTTGGATTTTTCAACAGCTGCCTTTGTCGATGGTGGGTATCGGCCTGCAATGTCAGGCGAAACATTTACCACAACAAATCCGGCCACAGGTGCAGAAATTGCGCAGGTGGCATCCTGCAGTGCGCAAGATGTGGATTTTGCTGTCGCTAAGGCCCGAGAATCTTTTGACGATGGCCGTTGGGCTAAATTGCACCCCAGCGCGCGCAAGGATGTTTTGATCCGCTTTGCCAAACTCTTGACTCGCAATGCGCGTGAGTTGGCTGTGATGGAGAGTTTAGACAGCGGTAAAACCATTTATGACTGTGAGACAGTCGACATCCCCGAAACGATCCACTGCATCAAGTGGCATGCTGAAGCGATCGATAAAATTTACGATCAGGTTGCGCCAGCCTCAGATGATCACATCGCAATGGTTATCCGTGAGCCAGTTGGTGTGGTCGGGCTGGTTCTGCCATGGAATTTCCCTTTGCTTATGATGGCTTGGAAGATTGCCCCTGCCTTGGCGGCGGGTTGCTCTGTTGTGGTGAAGCCAGCAGAGGAAACCTCGCTGACTGCGTTGCGTGTGGCGGAACTGGCCAGCGAAGCAGGCTTGCCGCGCGGCGTGTTGAACGTCGTGCCAGGCGGTGGTGCGCAGGTGGGCGAACCGATCGGGCGGCACATGGACATAGACATGGTATCGTTCACCGGATCGACGGAGACGGGGAAACGGTTTTTGACTTATTCCGCCGAAAGCAACGCTAAGGAAGTGGTGTTGGAAATGGGCGGTAAGAATCCAGCGGTGGTTTTGGACGATGCAGAAAATCTTGATCGGGTCGCGCAGCACATCGTCAATGGCGCGTTCTGGAATATGGGTGAAAACTGCTCTGCTACGTCGCGTTTGATCGTTCATGCGGACGTAAAAACCGAGCTTTTGGCGCGCGTGGAGCATCACGCACAGCAGTGGACTGTAGGTGATCCCTTGGATCCTGAAACACGGCTAGGCGCCTTGGTATCGGTCAATCATTTCAACAAGGTTTGTGGATACCTCGAACACGCTGAAAACGTTGTGTTCGGAGGCATAGCAAAGGACGGGTTTGTTGAGGCGACTGTTGTTGAACTATCTGATAACAAACACACATTGGCGCGCGACGAGATTTTTGGACCAGTGCTGTCGGTGATTACAGTTGATAGCTTTGACGAGGCGATTTCTGTTGCCAATGACACTGACTATGGCCTTGCTGCATCACTTTTCACCGCCAATACAAAACGGGCTATTCGCGGAGCTCGAATGTTGCGGGCTGGCACGGTCACGGTAAATTCCTATGGAGAAGGTGACATCTCGACTCCCTTTGGGGGGTATGGTCAATCCGGCTTTGGTGGTCGCGATAATGGCGTGCATGCGCATGACCAATACACGCAACTGAAAACCATTTGGATCGATCTAGCCGATGACGATGATGAGGCCGTGTCGTGACACTTCGTACAGCGCGGTTTTTGCCGTGTCACTCGGGTCCGGCGGCATGGTCATCCATTCTCGGAGATCAAACCTCGGCCAATCCCTTAGGTACTGATATCACTGCAGATTTAGTAATTGTAGGCGGCGGATTTGCAGGGCTTTCAGCGGCGCGCAGGGTGCTGCAACTGGAGCCCGACACTCGCGTCGTGTTGCTGGAAGCCGGGCTGATCGCACAAGGGGCGGCGGGGCGTAATTCGGGGTTCATGATCGATCTGCCACATGAGCTGACGTCAGATGACTATGCGGGTGCGGGGGATGACGTGGCGCTGATCGAATTGAACCGCCGTGCCATTGCATTTGGGCGTGAGGCGGTTGGTGAATACGGGATCAAGGTCGACTATTTTGATCCGGTCGGCAAGGTGAACGGCGCGGTTGGTGATGCGGGGCATGAGCATAACATCAGTTATGCCAAGCATCTAAAAGCATTAGGTGAATCCTGCGAAATTCTCGATGAGAAGGAAATGCTGGAGCTGACTGGAAGCCGCTATTATCGGTCCGGTTTGTATACGCCGGGCACCGTGATGTTACAGCCTGCGGGCTATGTGCGCGAGTTTGCGGATGGGTTGCGACATAGCGTGGCTCTGCATGAAAACTCACCTGTTCTAGGCTTTGAAAAACAGGGGGGTAGTTGGCGGGTTCAGACGCATAACGGGTCTGTTGCAACGCCGCGTATCCTATTGGCAAACAACGGACATTTGGAGAGTTTCGGGTACGCCCAAGGGCGGTTGATGCAGATTTTTCTGTTTGCTTCGATGACGCGGGAACTGACAGAGCAAGAACAGCAGGTCTTGGGCGGAGCACCGCGTTGGGGGATTACCCCAAGTGATCCGATGGGCACCACGATGCGGCGGATCGATGCGGGGCAAGGCGGGCATCGCATCATTACACGCACCTGCGCCAAGTTCTGTCCGAACATGCAGACATCGTCGGCGGATATGGCGCGCGCAAGCAAAGTGCATCGCAAAAAATTTGATGATAGGTTTCCGCAGCTTAGGTCAGTTGATATGGAGTTTAGCTGGGCCGGTCATTTGTGCCTGTCCCGCAATGGTGTGGCCGTTACCAAAGAGGTCGATGACGGTGTTTTTGCGGCCTGTGTCCAGAACGGATTGGGCACAACACGGGGGACTTTGACGGGGATAGCGGCGGCGGAAATGGCCTGTGGTCACTCTAGTGAAATCACGCGTCATTTTCTCGCCGAAGAGGAACCAATTCGGCTCCCACCCACGCCTTTGGCCAGTCTGGGTGCCAATGCTTACCTTCGCTTCAAAGAGTGGCGCGCGGGGGCGGAATAACCCCAAAACGGCTGTCTGTATTGCGTCGGTATTACGTCGGTATCGCGACGGTGCGATTTTGCGGTCATTTTTGTGGTTTTAGTGGCGTGTTCGACGGTCCCAAACGATCCTGTCGCCCAGTTGCGAGACATGATGCACGCCCTCGGCATCTATCATTGTTAAATCATCGGGCGTTGCGATCTTTCGCTCTGTAAAGCTTTCGCGCGTCAGGGTCATAGCCCGCAATTCCATCCCCTGACTGTAATAGTCGCGGCTGGATTGTACGCAGCGGATCAGCTGGCCGTCATGCTCGAATACGGCGCCCGCATTGCGGCCGGTGCCATGTGCGGACGTGATCTCGCGCCCCTCTACATTGACAGGATGGGGATGCCAGATGCCGTCTACTGGATCATCGCTGTAATAGATTGCCAGATAACGTTGAGGCCCGCCCGCCTGAGGGGATTTCATTGAAGTCATCAACCACCAAAGCCCGTTATGTTTAAATACCACGGTGTCCACTGTATTGACGTCTTCAAAGACGGTGCGATGGCGGTGCCATTGGTCGGGAAAGCGGGTGCATTCGTAGAGATCGAGCCGTCCGTTTTTGCAGGTCTCCGGCATCATCCAGAGTTTACCCGCGTGGCGAAACAGAAATGGAAAAGAAGCGTGTACGCCGGGATCGAGAACCCGAACGGCCTTTTGCTTCCCGTCCAGCGGCATTGCGGCGATTGTGCCGCGCATCGAAAAGTAGTGAAAATCCGCAAAGAAAACCCAAGGCTGGCCATCGTGGTCCCACAAGAACGGGTCAGCGTAGTAATGGCCGGCGGGGCAGGGAATGACTGTTTGATCGGGCTGCCCACGCTTGGTGGTGCGCAGCTCGAAATACTCACCTCGCCATCGGCTGGGAAACCAGCGGCGGTTGATCAGCTTGTTGGTACGAATGGCCAGTTGATCAACCGCTTTGATCAGGCCATAGCGGGCCCGCATGAGGGGATCGGCCCACAGCGGCGTCGTTGGTTTAAGTTTGTTTCTTGTAGAGAGGAATTTAACCGGATCGGGGGCGGAAATGTCGATGTCTAGATTGGGCAGCTTGATGTGGCCGAGCGCGGCCAATGGTTGCACCAAAGCATTCAGCACAGATTGATCGTTGCGATGCCCGCGAAAGGTATCGGGTTTGGGGCGGATGATGTCTTCGTCATCAGACAGCGTTGCCCAATCCTGCAAGAGCTTGCGCATCTCGGGGCGCGCCATATCTGCCCCAACAAGACCTGAGGCCAACTCACGTGAGCCCCAAAGCCAGCGCGGCACACCTAAACGCTCTAGCATTCGGCGATCACATCGCGCCAAAAGGGGCGAGCGGCCATGCAGCATGTAAAATCCGTGAGTGTGAATCCAGTCGAGCATAGGCTGGGCGGAACCACGTGGCAGATTGGCACTGTCCATCCAGATGACAGGTCCTTTGGCGTGTTCTGCGACCTCCCAGACAATATGGGCCTTCCATGCGTAGGCCCCATAGGACGGTACGTAATGGGGCGGCAGTTTTTCCAGATCCAGAGTGCGCACTTCGATCCATGGAAATGATTGCATCAGATCACGGCGTTGGTCCGCGGTCATTCCAAGGTCAAAGATTACCCAATGTGCGTCAACGTTCCATCGATGGCGCAACACGGCACGCAGTAATTGATGCAGATTGCGGGCAAACCGAGCGTCCGCCCCTGTGACATAAATTGCATCATTGCGGCTTGGCATGGAGGGTCTCAACGGTCTATTTCAGGTAAACGCATTTAAGCGTCGCGGATTTGGAAAGGCCACAGAGATTCCAAGCTTGCGAAAGAATAATTAGCCAAGGGGCAACACGTGGGAGTCATTGCAGCAATTGGCGTCGTTCTGGCGCTGGCGTATTGGGTGCATTTCATTTTTGAGGGCGAGCGGTATGTGCGCGACGTGTGTCGAGAATGGAAGCTGTCGCGCCGGACATTGGCACAGCAGGATGCACGCTGGCAGCTGGCCGAGAAGGCAGATGTCGTGGTCTCGCTGACCACAATTCCAAGTCGGATCGAGTTTGTTGATACGGCTCTGAAAAGCCTGATGGATCAGGCCCGGCCGCCGCGCAAGATTGTGTTGAACGTTCCGGATTTTTCATTGCGCGAGGACGTCGCATATGAGGTGCCTGCGCGGCTGCTCAAGTTGACGAGTGTAGAGGTGCGGCGCGGGCGCGATTGGGGGCCAGCAACTAAGGTGATCCCGACGTTATTGGCGGCCGAGGCGGATCAGCTGGTTGTCGTGGTGGACGATGATCGCATCTATCCACATGATTTTATTCAGACCTTTGAGCGTCGCGCTGAAAAGACACCTGATGTGGCGTTGACGATGGCGGGTTGGATTGTGCCGCAGGATCTCATCGATCGGCGCACAACCATTCGCTCGAATTTCTTTAAGCAACCGCCCGCGCCGTTGCGGGGAACACGTCTGCGCAAACCGCGTGAAATTGACGTCGTTTTGGGCGTTTTTGGATATGCTGTGCGTCCCCGATTCTACGATTTGGAAGCATTGGCGGATTTTTCAGACACGCCGAAGTTTGCGTTTTTAACTGATGATGTGCGCACAAGCGCTCTGTGTCAGGTGGCAAAACACTCGATCCCCTGTCGCGGGCTGAGCTGTCTGCCCAAGGCGGATAAACAGCATTTCCGCACGACTGCGCTGGCGCGGTTGAATAAGGGTGATGGTCGGCCCGAGGATCGCAATAACTCCAAATCGATACGGTATTACGCGCATCTTTGGCGCGTGGGCGGGCCAAAAGCGGGGCGCACAGATGCAAAGGCTGCTGGCATATGACAACCAAACTCGCTAGCGTCCCGCGCGTGAGGGATGAGACAGACAGTGACGATTGAATTTAAAGATATTCCCGAGCCGGACGACGGCCGGTTCAGCGCGCTTGTGCAACGGCGCAAGACGGTTTTGCAATTCCTGATGGCCACCGGTGGTGTGGCGCGTGATCCGATCCTGATCTTGACGCTGATGACCAGCTTTAGCCGCTCGGGGATGATTTTTGCGATCAATGAAACTGCGCGGACGGCAGATCAGGGGATCGGTTGGTCGGTCGCTTTGTTGCTGGCCTGTGCCGGAACCTTGTTGATTACAGGGTATTTTCAACGTCTGCGGGCGTTTCGGATGATTACAACCATCAACCGCGCTTTGCGCGAACGCATGTCGCGCCTGCTGTTGCGGGCCAATATCGATTTTCTGATTTCCAACAAACACGGGCAGGTCTATTCGGCGATGACCAATGAGGTCTCTGTGCTGTCGGGATCGGTGATGAATATCGTGGATGCCGCGGGCGCGGTGATCGTTTTGATGTTTGCCATTCCCTATCTGTTTTATGTGTCGTGGTGGACCGGAGTTGTCGCCTTGATTGCTATTGTGGTTGGGATGCTTGGCTATGTGTTGTTGGACCGGCCCGCACGGCGCTTTGGTTTTAGATCTTCGCAGTTGTTTGACGAATATTGCGACCGTGTTGGCGACATGCTGGGGGGCTGGAAAGAGTTGCGACTGCGCGGATCGCGTCGCGAAGCCTTGGAAGGCGAGACCATTCGCGTGATCAGGGACCAAGTCGAGAGCAAGATGGCCGCAGAGCGATTGTTCTCGGCCAGCACAGGTGTCGGGCAGTCTGCGGTTATCCTGTTGCTGTGCTTTGTTGTGATCGCCGTTCCTGTTTTACAGGGCGGTGACACCACAACGATGTTTCAGGTGCTGACAGTGATCTTTTTGGTGAACGGGCCGGTGGAAACGCTGTTTGGTCTGATGCCGCGATTTAGCCGTGCGGAAAACGCGTACTATAAGATCCAAAGTGTCGAGAAATCGCTGGCAAATGCACAAAGTCAGGTGCTTTTGGCTGATCGTGCGCCGCTGCAGGGCTTTAAAGAGATCAAGCTGGCCGCGGTGGAAGCGGATGTTAGGGAACTGGATCGGCCGGACGCAGAGGCGTTTCATTTGGGGCCAATTGATTTGACGTTTCAGCCCGGCGAAACCGTCTTTATTTGCGGTGGCAACGGGTCAGGAAAGACCACGTTACTGTCGCTGATCACTGGTCTTCGACATCCGGGCGCGGGTGAAATCCTGCTGGATGGTGTCTCGCTTGATGACGAATCCACCGGCCCGTATCGTGAGCTATTCTCGGGGGTTTTTTCAGGATATCACTTGTTTGACCGCGCCTTTGGGATGCCGCAGGACGAGTTGGTCGAGCTGGAACGCCGAATTGAGCAGCTTGGGCTATCCCAGCGGGTCAGCATGCTGGATGGACGGTTCTCAACCACCTCTTTGTCAGCCGGACAAAGTCGGCGTCTGGCCCTGGCAGTTGCTCTGGCAGAGCAACGTCCGATCATTGTGCTGGATGAATTTGCCGCCGATCAAGACCCCGCCAATCGGGCGTTCTTCTATGATGTTCTGGTGCCTGAGCTTTCGGCCTCTGGGCGTCTGGTTCTGGCGGTTACACATGATGATCATCAATTCCATAAATGCGATCGCTTGGTCAAAATGGAAGGTGGACGTATTGTTTCGGACGAACAGTTTGACCAAAAAACGCGGGCTAGTCTGACATGAGTGCGGTAACGGAGAACCTATCTGACCAGCAGACGACGCATGCGCCGTCGCGCACAGTTGCTCGGGCCTTGGCGGTGTCGCTGGCATGCACCACATTTGTGGTCGTAGTGGTCAACTATCTCATCTACACGGCGCGTTGGGATTTCATCAAATGGCACCCCGAGTATATGGCCAAACGCCCCCCTACGATCAGTCGGGCGCTGTCTGATCCGCGTGTCGGCGAGCCATTTGCCGAGTGGATGGCGATTTGCGCGCCGGTGCTTTTTGTGGGGGTTTTGCTATTGGCCGGAATGGCGCTGAAAGAATTCCTATTGGTGGGGCGTCCGCCGAAACGGGATGCAATGCGCATCACGGTTTTGACAGGCTTGGTCTGCGGTTTGCAGGGCTTGGCCTGCGTTGGAATGGTTATGCTAAGCCATTACCGGTTCCCCGATCACAACGACATGCATATGACGGGAAGCTATTTGTTCTTCTTCAGTCAGGCCTTTGTTGTGGTTTTTGGCGAAATCCTGTCGCGGTCTTATGCCAAGATGCCGCCGGAAGGCTTGGTGTTTTCACCGAAGTTTGCACAGTTTCGCAAACGCTATGTGTGGGTGCCTATTTCGCTTGGGGTGGCCTATCTGGGGCTGTTTGTCATCAAGCACTTTGATTTGGGTGCACTAAGCAAGCCGCTTTACACAGGCTATGTATCGGTGGAACCGCTGCTGTTGTCATCGTTTCTGTTTTACGTGCTGGCCTATGCGCCGGATTGCCTGACAGCTATGCGGAGCTATTGGCGGTCCTGATCATCAACCGCTTTTAGCATACCCCATGCACGATGCGCGCGTTGGAGAGCTGTGAAATGCGACAGCAGAGCAAATCCTGCAAGGCCCAGAGTGACCATCCACGCGCCCAGAATTCCGGCCAAGATCAACATGACGCAGATATAGATCACACGTTCCATACGTTCAAAAAAATCGGGCCAGTTTTCGTTATCGGTGGGGATTTCCAGCGCGGTGCGTGCTTTGGCGTAAGAGGTGATCACGCTGCCCGCAAAACAGGCCATCGCGAGCGCCCAGAGATCATGTACATAGGCCAATGTGGCCAACACGGCGAGCTCTTGGTAGCGATCCACCATGGCGTCGAGATAGCCGCCTGACTTGCTGCGCATATTGCGCCGACGCGCTACGGCTCCGTCAAGGGCATCAAAGGCAAAGGCCAGCGCCAGTGTCAGGCCATATACAACGGGCGATTCGTGCCAAAGATAGGCAAGCGAAACCAGAACTACCAAAACCAGCCCCGCGATGGTCACCTGATTTGGCGACAGTTTGGCACGCACCAAAGGGGTCGACATGGCCTCCCAAAGCGGGTCGATTTTATCTTTGATCAAGCCATCAATCATTGGTGGTCCCCTAGTCGGCCATTAGGTGGTGGCGGTTTCGTCTTTGTAACTTTTCAGTACGATTTTGCGAATGCGATCCAGTTTGGCGGCGCGTATGGCAAGCGCTTCCACCTGTGCAGGTTGGGGCGCATAGCTGGCGGTGGTGCGGGTTTTTAGACGTGCAGCGGCGGCGGCTGCGCTGTCCGCCCAGCCCATAATTGGCGCCGCAAGCGTTGCTGTACCCAACATGCCTGCATGGCGGGCCTCGCCCACGCGGACTTCGCGATTGAGCGCATTTGCCAAAGTTTGCGAAAACGTTGCATTTGCTGCCGCGCCGCCAACAATGGACAGAGGTCCCTCGGTGCGCGCGCCCCGCTCGCGGCTGACTTTGGACATCGCCCAGCGTAGGTTGAGGGCGACGCCTTCGACTGCCGCGCGTCGCAGCGCCTTGGGATCGTGGTGCAGGCTGAGCCCATGAAAGGTGCCGCGCAGGCTGTCGTTGTCAACCGGAACCCGCTCGCCCGCCAACCACGGAAGAAAAAACGGGTCGTCCTTTTGTGGATCACCCATGTCGCCATAGGCGGCTGCAACCGCTTCGCCCTGCGTCGGACCACCAGAAATCTTGACGGCCCATTCCATAGCAGAGCCCGCGTTTTCCTGACTGGCCACCAACATGGGGCGAAAATTCAGCCCCGAGGTAATGGTCGCGTAAGAGCTGGGCACGCTGAGGCGGCGGTCGGGAAAGAAACCTGCAATCCACGCGCTGGTGGCAACACTAATATGAAGTGCGCCGTCTTCGACTTCGCCTGAACCCAATGCGGCGGCGGTGACATCAGAGGTTCCGCCCAAGACATAGAGGGAATCATCCAAACCCAGTTCGGCGGCGGCCTGAGGCGTGAGCGTGCCAACCACGTCTTCACCTTGCACGATGGGGGGGAGTTTGTTGATAGGAATGCCTGTCATGGCGGCCAAAGGTTCAGACCAGCCCTCGCGACCCGGACGGGTGTCCATGACCCAAGTGACATTGGCACTCTCAGGACAAGAGGTCATCTTGTTGGTGGCGCGGTGTACAAGCCAGTCGCGCACATCACAAAGCCAGCGGGTTTGGCGAAAAATGTCCGGTTCGTTTTCTTTCACCCAAAGAATTTTCGCGGTCGGATCCATTCCGTTTTTGGCAGGAGCGCCATTGGCCAGTCGCAGCCAGCGCATCAGTTTAACAATTTGGTAGCCGTGGACATTGGGTTTGCCGCCAATCAGTTCACGGCTGAGATCTGCGCTGCGTTTGTCCAACCATGTCATACAGGGACGCAGTGGGATGCCCTTGTCATCGGTGCAAATCAGGCCGCAGATCTGGCTGCTAAAGGTCATAGCGCCGGCGCGGTGACGCAGGTCCGGGACGTCGCGCCGCAAATCTGCCAGCGCATGCGCCAGTGCGCCCCACCAGTCCTCGGGGTTTTGTTCGGCAAAGCCGCCTGGTCCCAAGGCGATTGGATAGCTTTGTGTGACGCGCGCCAGAATGTTGAGATCACCGTCCACCACACCAACTTTGACAGCTGAGGTGCCGAAGTCGGCTGAAATGACCAGATCGCCTTTTAACACGGGTCGTTCCTTAAGGAAAAATATTCGAAAGCAATGAATTACAATGTTTGCCGAAGTGCAATGGCAATCTGGAGTAACCTTTGGCAAGTCCCTTTTATTGAAGGGCTTTTTTAAACCATCTTTCGTAAACCGCGCCGAGCGTGCGCACGTCGTAGACTTCGGCGTGCCCCTTGGCCCATCGGCGGAGGCGGGTCATTTTTGCGGGATGTGTTGCCAGATCCAAAAGTTTGCGCGCGAGGGCGGCGGTGTCACCAGGTGGCACCAATAATTCAGTCCCCGGTCCGGTCATCACGGTAGAAAATCCGCTATTGGCGGCAGCAACAGGAAGGGTGCCTGCGGCCATGGCTTCGATGAGGATCAAGCCAAAGCTTTCGCCGTGCAACGCCGGAGCTGCCAAAATGTCGGCCTGCGCAACCAGCGCGGGGGCCTCTGCATCGGTGGGCGCCGGGCGGAAGGCCACACCAGAAAGGGCGAGGTCTTGGACCATTTGGCGCAGGTGCGGCTCTTCTGTGCCGCTGCCTGCGATTGTCAGCTTGGCATCGGGGCGCGCGGCTTGGATCTCTGACCAGGCTTGCAGCAGGACCGCCACGCCTTTGCGTTCTTCAAGGCGGCCCAAATAGACCACATCAAAGCCGTCTGATTTTGGTGTGATTTCTTTTGCGGCGCGCCACGCGGACAGATCGATGGCCGGTGGTAAAACGCGGGGTAAAGGCGCGGCAGAAATCGCTTTCCACTGAGCCAAAGCGCTGTCTGAGGGCACCACGACGCCTTTGAGGCGGCGATTGTAATAATGCGCGCTGCGCTGCAATGCCCATGTCATCGGGTCAAAACGGTGAGATTTGGGCAGAGTGGCATGAAACGTGGCGACCCCCGGAACACCCAGTTTGCGCCAAATTTGCCATGGCAGCATCGGCGTCCAAGGTGTGTGTAAATGGGCGATGTCTGCACCCCAATGGCGCAGTTCTTCCACGCAGTGGCGCAGCTCGGTTCTTTTGGCGCGGGTTATCTCAAAGCCTGTGCCGTGCATGGTGATGCTGCGGCATTGTCCCATCGTTTTGAGGTTGGAAAGGTCGGTGTCCCCGGGAGGAGCGATAATGCGGACCTCGTGCCCGTGGTTTTCCAACCAAGTGCTCAGAGAGCGAATATGGGTCTGCACGCCACCGGGTCGGGACATGGAATAGGGACTGAGTTGCAATATCTTCATTATAAAATTCGTCTAACAGCGTCCCATAGGTCGCCCAAGCTGTATAGCAGGACGATGGCGACGGAAATGTAAAGAAAAGGGCCGGTGAGGACCAGAAAAGGCAGCAGGCCGCCAAGGCCTGCCAACAATTGAACTTTCTTCTGCTGTGGTGCGGCAGCGGAAGTAGGAGGTTTATCTTGGCGGTCGCGCATCCGATTGGCCATCATATTGGCAATGCGGGCCAGCATACGCAGCCATGCGGCGGCAAACCCAAACATGGTCCACAGAGTGCCGGTCTCAAGTGTTCGATCCGCCAGAATGCCAATGCAGGCATAGAGGATACCCCATTGGACCATATCCACCATGAAATCGAGCCGACCGCCGACTGCTGAAGTCCGCCCGCTGGTGCGCGCCATGGCGCCGTCGGTGCAATCCAGAACCTGAAATAGCATGGCCAAAGCTAGCGTAACCCATGGTGCGAGGGTCAAAGGTAGCAGCAGCGCGCACAACAGCATAAGCCCCACAACACCAAGGCCGCTTAGGGTGACTTGCGTTGGGGTTAGGGGGGTCTTGAGCAGCAGCCATGCCAAAACATTTCCGGGCCAGCGGTAAAGAAGGTAGATTGCCCAATTGTCCAGATACTCGGCCTGACCGGCGTCGCGGTTGGCGTCTACAACCTGTTTAAAACTGAAATTCATGCCCTATCCGCTGTCTCGTATGTTGCGGTTCCCTTAGGCCTCTCCTAGGGTCCGCGTCACGTTTAAACACAATTTGGATGCGGAAAACATGACTGATTTGAGTGCACTTATTTTAGCCGCTGGTCTGGGGGTTCGAATGGGGCCACGCGGTGAGTTGACACCCAAGGGATTGCTAAAGATTGAGGGTGTCCCCTTGGTACGTCGGTCTGTTGAATTGCTACGCAAACATGGCTTGAAACACATTCGGATTGTGACCGGACATTTGAATGAGCAGTATGAAGCCGAATTCGCAGATGACGCCGATGTCGAGCTGATCCACAACCCCGACTATGATCATACAGGCAGTTTAAAATCGCTTTTGACAGGCCTGAACGGGGTGGACGGCAACCTTGTGGTGTTGGAGTCCGATGTGATCTACGAAGCGCGGGCTTTGTCGCCGGTGCAATCGGGCGCGACGCGGATTGTGTTGTCAGGTGAGACCAACGCGACCGACGAAGTGTATGTGTGGGTGCGCGATGGGGCCGCTGATGTGCCTGCGTTTGATTTCATGTCCAAGAAAATTGGGGCGCGCCCAGAAACTCATTTTGGAGAATTGGTGGGGATCACCTGCTTTTCCGCTGAAAACACGCGGGCTCTCAAGGCGGCAGGGCAGGGCGTGGCAGCGCAAAATCCTAAGGCAGATTATGAGGACGCGGTGATTGCGCTGTCCGAAGGTACCGACATCGAGGCGGTTCTGCTGCAGGATTTGGCGTGGACGGAAATTGATGATGAGACGATGTTTGCGCGTGCACTGAGCGTTGTTTGGCCTGCGATTGAAGCACGGGAAGGATCATCTGGCTGATCGGTGCGCACGACGCAGATAGCCTGCCTGTCTGAGTTGCAACAGAACAGCAAAGATCAATGCTGCTGCAATGGGGATGGTTGCGGCCAACGTGGGGGGCAGGCTGCCGTGCATACCCAAGGCCCAGAAGACTTTGACTGAGACCAGCACCACATAGCCCATTGCCCCAAACGCCAAGAGGCGAAACGGGGCGAGGCGTCGACCTCGAGTGCCGGTGCGCGCGAGGCTCACGCCTAAGAGGGCAAATATTCCCGGGAGGAAGAACGACATTTTGCGCGCTGCCAGCACAGTGGCGGCGTCGCGTGCAGCATGAATTCCATCCAGTTGTGCAATCTGTCTGGCCGCAGAGTTGGGCAGGTAATGCCCCTGCACTCCATACCATTGCACCCGGTCACGGTTCAAAGGAAGCGCAACGTCTATTTCGTCTTCGGTGCGGGTGAGATTGCCGCCTGTGCCGCCCCAAATGGTGGCATTGGTTAGTCGCCAAACGCCGCGCGTTTCGGTCTCTTCTGCGCGATGGGCCAGAATGATACGGTCCAGTTGTCCCGTGTTGATGCCCTCAAAGAGTTGAATGTCAGTCAGCGCGGCAGAGTGGCCGCGTGTCACGGCGGCACGCAGCGCTGTGGTGTCAGACACAAACCAGCGCTCTCCCAATTCGGTCTGCCCAAAGCGTTTGCCATAGCGCCCCAGTTGCATTTCGGTCTGCGTTGCCACCGCGAGTGGGCGCAGCCAGTTCTGAAAGCTGAATTGCACCGCGCCTATGATCACGCCGACGATTAAAAGCGCGCTCAGCGTCAGGGTTGGTGGGGCGCCTGCTGCTGAGAGCACGACGTCTTCCAGTCGTTGATGGCGCAGCAGTGTCGCCACCAATGCGCCAGCCAGACAGGCCATGCCCAAGAGGCGGGTGATAATGTCCACCGCGCGAAACGACATATAGGGGATTAGCACACGCCAGAGGGGTTCGTTCTCCGCTGCGGCGCGTGCACGCACGTTTTCCAGCATATTGCCGAGATCAATGGTGAGCGCGATGACAAGCAGTGTGAACATCACAAATGCAATGGCGGATATATAGGCCCGCACCATACTGCGCACAGCCACGCCGGTATGACGCCGCAAATTCATGTGCGCCGCCCGTCCGGCTTCATCAAAGCTTCGCCGCGCCACAAAAGATAGGCCAGCGGTGGGCCAAGATAGACCAGAAAGGCCAGCGCAATTAGGGCGCTTGGCCCCATATTGCCAATGGAACCCGAGACAAAAGCGCGTCCCAGAACATCGCCCGTCATCATTAGAAGAGCGGCGAAGGGCAGAGCCAAGAATCGCCCCATGCCCGCGCCTGCCGCGACCACCGCAGCCAGCGCCAACAGCCCCGCCATAGGCACCATCAACGCGCGGGTCGCCAGCCGCGCGATGCGTGGCGTTTCATCAACCGAGAGTTCCAGAAGTCTTTCGGCCTGAGTGCGTTCCTGTTCGGTGTCTGGGATGACGTCGGCCATTTTGAAGTCAAATTCTCCCAGATTGACTGTGAAGCGATTGACAAAAACCGGGTTGCCGTCGGGCTTGGGGTAGGCGCCTTCGTAGGCGGAAAGCTGTTCCAAAATGAATTTGTGATCTTCGTCATTTTCAGGCGCCGCGATACGCCAGTTGTGAGATTGACCAGCCCGCCAATTGCCGCCGACATCGGGCTGAAACACAAAAATCTGTCCACGACGATCCATGACATCGGTGGGGGGCGTTGCGATAAATGTGGTGTCGCGTATTTGCTGAACCGCGCTTTGCGGTCCGGGTTCCTGAATGCGTGACACAATGTGGTCGCTGCTCAATTGGGTAAGTTTCACACGTTCCGCATAATTGGCCATTGGCAGAAGGTAGCCCGCATTGAGCATGCTGAGCAGACCGCCGGTCAGACCGCAGACCAATACAAAGGCGATCACGCGTGTCCAGCGAATGCCCGCAGTGGCGAGAATGACCAGCTCGCCGCGATTTCGGGCATCTGAAACTGCAAAATAGACCGCAATCAACAGGCTCATCGCCAGCGCAAGGTCAAAAATTTCGGGCGTTTTGTAGAGCAGCAGGATCGCCACATCGGCGGCACGTCCGCCATACCGCAAGGCGTTTTCCATCAGTGTGGTAAAGCTTTCCGCCAGAAAGATTGCCTCGACCACGGCGAGCAACAACAGCAGCCGCGCCACGATGGGGCGGATCAATACACGCACGACAGGCAAACGCAGGAACATCGGCAGAACACTCATGAGCGGAGTGTCCTTTGCCCCAGAGTGTTGCGCAAGCCACTCAAAGCAGGCCTGTCAAAATATGATAGGCGGTTAATCCCGCACCAGCTGCGATCCAGCTGTCCAGACTGTCCAGAACACCACCTTGGCGCGCCATCACCACGGGGAAATCTTTGACGCCGCCTTTGCGTTTAAGGCGCGAGGCGGCAAGGTCGCCGCAGATTGCCAAAACACCAACAGCAATCGCGGTGAGAACGGTTCCTGCAAAAGGAAGCGATAGGCCCATGGCTGCCAGAAGGGCGGCGAGACATAAAAACGCACCACCGCCGGCCAGACCTTCGATTGTTTTGCGGGGGCTGAGGTTGGGAAAGGCAGGTGTGCGGCCAAAGAGTTTGCCGCAGAGCAGCGCACAGCTGTCAAAGACTTCAACCAGAATGTAGGCGGCTAGCATCATAGCGGCCAATTCAGGATTGCTTGCGCCATAGGCGAGTACGGCAAATGGCAGAACCGGATAAATCAGCAGATCAAGCAGGCTCATTGGCGTCGATGGTTCCCCTTGGGGCACCGCAACCATGCGCGAGAGGCACAACAGCCAAAAGCCAATCATTGCCAAGGCCAGCATCGGGACAAGCATCGCGGCCAAAGCGAGCGCGGAGGTTAGAACGGCCACGGCGTTTGTTGTGCTACCAGCTCCCACTCGGACATGTGCAGCTTCATAGCCAATGCGCAGTCCCAGTAACGCCATGGCGGGGATCATTGCCAGAGGTCCGGCAAGAAAGAGCACAACCAAAATGGCGATGATCAGAGTTGCGCTGAAAAATGTGCGGATCAGCTCTAGGCCAATCGCGCGGCGCGCAGGCATGAGCGCGACCGTGCCTAAGAGGAGGTAGCCCGCAGCGATGAGCGCGGCGGCGGCGGCAGCCATGTGCGACAGGTTGAGGACGGTCATGAGCGATACTTGCGGATGATACGTTTTTGATGCCACCGAAGTAGCGGAGACAGCAGGCTGGTCAAGTTGTTTAGTGCCCACATTTGGAAGCCGGGAGTCACAACGTGTTTTTGACGATCCATTCCATCAAGCAAACGTGTGGCGATATCTTCGGCCTGCCACAGGCCGCCGCCTTCGGTGATCACTTGGGTGGCTTGGGGTTTGGTGCGCTTTTCTTCTTCCAGTTGAGGAGTCTGTGTGTCGGGGGGATAGATTAGAGTGACGGAAATGTCTTGCGCCGCCAGCTCGAGGTTCAGAATTTCGGCAAGGGCGCGCAGGGCGAATTTGGAAGGCGCATAAGCGCCATAGCCATAGATGCCAAAAAAGGCGGCGCCTGAGGCGATGAGGCCAAGTCGACCGCCGCCTGCATGGTGCATATGCGGCGTTACGGCGTGGGTGAAATAGAGTGTGCCAAAGTAGTTGATCGCCATGTGGCGCTCGTGCAGATCGATATCTTGATCGGTGAACAATCCGGGTGTGGCGATGCCCGCGCTGGCAATTGCCATTTCGGGTGCGCCCAAAACGGCAATGGCTTCATCCACGGCCGTATAGATGGCTTTGCGATCGCTGACATCAACGGCATATTCGGCCACCCGCACGTCGGGCGCTGCGGTGGTGATGGCTTTGCGGGCTTGCGCCAGACGCTGAGGGTCGCGCGCAAAAAGCGCAATGTCATGGCCTCGTTTTGCCAACTGGAGAGCCGCGGCCAGTCCTATGCCGCTGGAGCCGCCAGTGACAAAGGCCGGACGCATCAGCTTTGGGTCCCGTCTCCGGCGACGAAGTCCATCACAACGTTATGGGCGTCGGTGTCTTCAATCTGTTCGGGCGGATGTTTGAACAGGAAGGCGCTGGCCTCTGCTACCGGACCAGAGAGGCCGCGGTCACGCGCAATGCGCGCCAGTCGAATGGCGACCAGCGCTTCGGCGGCGGCGTTGGGGCTGTCCTCAACGTCCAGACGCACTTCGATGTTGGTGCGCGCACCGCCAAAGAGACGCCCTTCGAGGCGGACATAGGCGACTTTGCGGTCGTTGAGCCACGGCACGTAGTCTGATGGCCCAATGCGAATGTCGTTTTCGGCCAAACGTTCTTCCATCACCGCCTGCACGGCTTCGGTTTTGCTTTCGCGTTTGTTGGCGAGGCGTTCGTTTTCGGACATGTTGAGAAAGTCGGTGTTGCCGCCCACATTCAACTGATAGGTGCGGTCCACTTCGACGCCGCGCATTTCGGCCAGATTTGCCAAGGTGCGGTGCACAATCGTAGCTCCAAGCTGTGCTTTGAAGTCGTCGCCCAAAATTGGCACGCCAGCCGCGCGGAATTTTTCTGCCCAAACGGGGTGGGAGGCAATAAAGACGGGGATGCCGTTGACCACGGCCACGCCTGCCTCAAGCGCACATTCAACATAGAATTCAACCGCATCCTGAGACCCGACGGGCAGGAAGATAATCATCACCTCTGCGTCGAGTTCTTTGAGTGTGGCGACGATCTCGGCTTTGGTCATGGCCGTTTCGGGCGAGAGGCGGAAGCTGCGGTCTTCGGGTTTGATCAGCATATGGGCAGCAACGCCATCCAGATCGGGGCCGCGATACACCAGACCGGTTTGTTCCGCCAGATCGGTGTGGAAGCGTTCGGTGCAGTTGGGCGCGGCAAAGGCCGCTTCGCCCAGCGTCTTGCCGACCTTGCGCACATCTACATCAAACCCGCCGACAAGTTCTACATCTGCGGGTGTGTAACCGGCCAGTTCGGGAAAACTCACACCTACGGCTGCCTCTCCCAGCGCCCTGCAATAGGACACCCCTTGAATAAGCGAGCTAGCGCAGTTGCCCACACCTACAATAACGGTGCGGATCTTTGTCTCAGTTGTCTTCAAGGTCATTCGCGGAAAGCTCCACCGGAAACGGCAATATTATGTGTTATGTATAGGCCCGTCTCCGGGTCGGTCGAAAAGAGGCGCATGCTGGTGACTTTTGGAATCATTCCGGATGCATCGATGTCCAGATACCCGTAAACGAGACGAAAATCACGGTTGTTTTGTGTTGTCCACAAAGCAGCCTCAAAAGGAGCGCTTTGCCGCAGCTCCAAAGGGTGGTCCTTGACCGCGTTCATCGCGACCCGATACCCATCTGAATCGGGCAAGGGGCGGGTGCGCACGCCAAAGCCAAATGTACGCTCATACCAGCGTAAGTCTTTGATTTTCCCCGTACCGGCAAAGCGACGCCAATAGACATCGATTGGATTTTGGGGATTGAGGTCTCCATTGTCGTCAAACCGGGCCACGTAGACAATGGTATTCGCGTTTGTCGTGCGTTGCACAAAAAACACTTGGTGCTGTTCTCTGGGGTGTGGGAAATCCAGATTGGCCTTGGGTAGTGTTTTGGATGTTTGGGTCGACACAACGTCCAAGATAGGTTTGGCATTGGCCATGTGCTGGGATGGGAACAAAAGCGCCAGCACCAGCGCAAGCGCACCGGAGGTCAGCAACTTCATCAACCGCAGCGCACTCATGACTTTATTCCGCACTCAGCCTGTTAGAGAGGGCCTGTGCTGCTCCAGAGGCCTCAAGCACAGCTTGCAGAACGCGATCGATTTCAGCCTCGGTGTGTGTGGCGGAAATGAAGAAGCGAATGCGCGGCAAATCCTTGGGCACACCAATATGGACAACCGGTGGGGCATAGATGCCTTGCTCCATCAGGGCTTCGGCAACAAAGACGCATTCTTCGGGGGTATCAAACAGGATTGGCACAACGGCTTCGCCGATGGCGGTTCCGGTGTTCAGCCCCAAATCACGTGCTTTTTGAAGGAAGCGCACCGAGTTGCCTCGCAGGCGGGTGACACGGTCGGGCTCGCGGCGCAAAACGCCCAAGGCCGCGTGGGCACTGGCGACGGTTGAGGGCGAGAGGCCAACTGAATAGACAAATCCAGGCAAGCAGAAACGTAGCCACTCGATCACTTCCTCATTGGCGGCAATGAAGCCACCGGAGGACGCAAAGCTCTTGGAAAGTGTACCAATGGCGATTTCCACGCGGCTTGGGTCTTCGCCAAAATGTTCACACAAACCGCGGCCAGTTGGTCCCAAAACGCCATAAGAATGAGCTTCGTCCAGCAACAGCCAAGCATCGTGTTGATCCTTGATTTCCAGAAGGCGCGGAAGATCGGTGATATCTCCGTCCATCGAGAACAGACCTTCGGTGCAGATCAAAACGCGTGAGAATTCTCCGCGGCGCTCGTTCAGGATGCGGTTCAGGTCTTCAAGGTTGTTGTGAGCGTAGGTCGCAAATTCAGCTTTGACACCGCGTGCGCCAACCATAATGGAGTTGTGCGCCAGCTCGTCTACGATCACCAGATCCTTTGGGCCAAGCAGCAGGCCAATGACAGAGACATTGGTCAGGTAGCCCGAGATGATCGACAGAACACCACCAACGCCCAGAAAGTCAGCGAGATCTTTTTCAAAGATGCGATGCGCGCATCTTTCGCCGCCAACCAGACGTGACGCTCCGGCCCCTGTGCCGTGACGGTCGATAGCAACTTTGGCAGCACCAGTTGTCTCTTCGTGATGCATTAACCCGAGGTAGTCATAATGCGACATCGATAGATAGCCTTTAGGCCACTGGTCGCTTTGATCCTCAAGCATGTCTGTGGGAACAAAATACGGATGCCCATTTTCAATCAGAGCTTTGCCGCTTAAGCGGAACCGTCTGTCGGCATAAGAAAGGAAGCTGGATTCGGTCTTTTTCATTTTTGTGTCTCCGGCACCGGAGCAGTCCTTGGTATGTTCAATATCTTAAGTGCCAACATATCATCCCTAAAAGATGTACTGTCGCCGTCCCTGTTTTCACGCAATATGACGATTCTGCAGCCTGTGGTCTAGCGAATTACCGATCTTGCGGAAATTTGGTGCACTTGTGACGCATATTTTCTGGGCTGGCGCCAAGATTTCCTGCCAAGAATTCCAGAAATACAACTTTAGAGTGCTTTGGTGCATTTTTCGCGCTTTCCGATCCGCCGCTTAGGCTGCGTGAGTAAAAGTGACGGTATCGGTGAAGGCGACAAGGAACAGGTTTTTGGTGTTGCGCTAAAACCACCATCTTACTTTGAAAAGAAATCCGAATTTATCGGCCTAACTGAATGTGGAGTGCCCGAGACGCTTGCGGCAACGGAGCAAATCATGTTCACTAATTTCTGCGTCTTACCATCTTGGGGAGCACTTTGGAGGGCGTGACGAGGGAATCTGGCGTGACGGCACTCTTGAAGGTTGAAAATTTAACGATTGGCTTTGGCGGTGCCGAACCTGTTGTCGATGATGTGAGTTTTGCGGTTGAACCCGGCGAAACGCTCGCTCTTGTGGGGGAAAGCGGATCGGGTAAGACTTTGAGTTGTCGCGCCGCACTACGTATCCTTCCAGCGGCGGCGCAGCTGCGGTCGGGTAAAGTTTTGTTGGCGGGAAGCAACGGTGACCCAGAGCAGGATCTGATGGCGACCAGTGAGCGTCAGATGTGCAAAATTCGCGGTGAGCGGGTTTCGATGATCTTTCAAGAGCCTATGAGGTCGCTGTCGCCGCTGCATCGGATTGGCAATCAGGTGACTGAGGTCTTGCGGCTGCATAAGGCGATGGGTCGAGCGGAGCAACTCAAGCGTGTTTTAGCGATGTTTGACCGAGTGGGGTTCAAGGATCCAGAGCGGATTTACGAAAGCTATCCTTTTGAATTATCAGGGGGAATGCGCCAGCGTGCCATGATTGCGATGGCTATGGTTGGACGCCCTGAGTTGTTGATTGCGGATGAGCCGACGACTGCGTTGGATGTGACAACGCAAGCGCAGGTCTTGGGGCTCATCAAAGACCTGCAAAAAGAATACGGCATGGCTGTTGTTTTGGTGACCCACGACTTGGGCGTTGTGGCCAACATGGCGGATAGCGTTGTGGTGATGAACCGCGGGCGGGTGATGGAATCCGGCCCCGCGCCGTTGATTTTGAGCGATCCGCAGCACGGCTACACGCGTGATTTGATGGCCGCCGCGCCCGAAATTCCGGCAACGCCAATGGACAAAAGCAAAGACAGCGAGCGCGATCTTATTCTTGAGATGAAAGAGGTTTCCAAAACCTTTGTGCTTAAGGGGAGTTCGGCTTGGAAGCCCAAGACGGTGGTGCATGCGGTGCGTGGGATCGAGTTTGGGGTTGAACGCGGCAAAACTCTGGCCGTGGTTGGCGAAAGCGGGTCGGGTAAGACAACCTGTGCACGCATGGCCTTGGGGGCGGAACGCGCTGATCCGGGGGCTTCGATCCTGTTTCGGGCAGAAACCGGAGCTGATCCGATCAATCTGCAAGACCTTGGTCGTGCCGAGCGATTGGCGTTTCAACGCAAGGCGCAGATGGTGTTTCAGGATCCCTATTCCACATTGAACCCCCGAATGCGGGTCAAAGACGCGCTGTGCGAACCTATGGAAATTCACGGGGTGGGTTCGGCGTCAGATCGTGTCGACCGCGCGATAGAGATGCTGCGCTGGGTGGGATTGTCTGAAAACATGCTGACGCGGTATCCGCATGCGTTTTCCGGCGGTCAACGCCAGCGATTGTCGATTGCCCGGGCTTTGATGTTGGGGCCAACGTTTTTGGTCTGTGATGAGCCGACGTCAGCGTTGGATGTTTCTGTGCAAGAGCAGGTTTTGCAGCTTTTGGAAGAAATTCGCGACCGTCTGAAGCTAAGTTATTTGTTTATTTCCCACGATCTGGCCGTTGTGGCGCGGATTGCGGATGAGGTTGCGGTGATGCGCTCGGGGCTGGTGGTGGAACAAGGACCGCCGGATCAGCTATTTTATAATCCGCAGCATCCCTACACCAAGGCGTTGATTGCAGCGCAGCCAGAACCCGACATTAATCGACCGATAAATCTAAAAATCGTGGCTCAGGGGGCGGGTGAGCCTTCCAGTTGGCCCGAAGCATTCCGGTTTGACGGTCTTGCGGTGCCGCCGCTGACCCAAACAGGACCCGGACATAAGGTGCGTTGTCATGTTTAAAGAGAAACTATTTGGCGCTTTGCTCGCCGTTGCCTGTGCTCTGCCAATCAATTGGGCGTCCGCACAGGACGTCCAAGAAAGCGCGTTCTGGCAGGCCGAAGTTGATGCCGGAGATTTACCGGTTGCCGCAGACCGCATGCCGTCTCAACCACTTGTTGTCGATCTTGAGGTGCGCGGCCGGAAATATGGCACGCAGGGCGGCACACTGCGCACGATGGTCGCGCGCTCCAAAGATGTGCGCCAGATGGTGGTCTACGGTTACGCCCGTCTGATGGTTTACAACGAGCGTTACGAGATCGTACCAGATTTGCTTGCGTCGTTAGAAAATGAAAACGACTCGCGGTTTGTGATGCATTTGCGCCCCGGTCATCGTTGGTCGGACGGGCACCCCTTTACCTCGGAGGACTTTCGCTATTGGTGGGAAGATGTGGCCAACAATGAATTGTTGACCCCTTCTGGTCCGCTGGACGTTCTACGGGTTGAGGGAGAGTTGCCAGAGGTTACCTATCCGGATGCCCACACAGTTGTTTACGAGTGGTCTAAACCCAATCCGCAGTTCTTGCAGGTGTTGGCAGAGGCGCGCCCTCCCTTCATTTTTCGCCCGGCACATTTCCTAAAGGACCTGCATGCTGATTATGTGGGCGAGGAAGAGTTGCGTGAAAAATTGCGCGAAGCGCGGGTGCGCAGTTGGCCAGCGCTGCACAATCGCAGCGACAACATGTATAAATTCGACAATCCTGATCTGCCGACATTGCAGCCTTGGATGTTGGCCACGAAAGACGGGAAAAGCCGGTTCCTGTTTGTGCGCAATCCTTATTACCATCGTATGGACGCCAAGGGCGTGCAATTGCCCTATGTCGATGTTGTGGAAATGCAGGTCGTGGCACCGGGATTGGTGGCGGCCAAGGCAAACGCGGGCGAAGTTGACCTTCAGGCGCGTGGGCTGGATTTCAAAGATACGGCGATCCTTAAGAAGGGTGAAAACGCGGGCAATTATAAAACATTGCTTTGGGGGAATGGGACCGCCTCGCAGATCGCGATCTATCCCAACCTAAATTACAACGATGACGGCTGGCGTGAAGTTTTGCGTGATGTGCGGTTCCGGCGGGCGCTGTCCTTGGCGATCAATCGTAAGGTCATCAACAAGGGTATGTATTTCGGGCTGGCCAAAGAAGGTGCCATGTCAGTGTTGCCGATTAGCCCTTTCTTTAAGGAAGAGCATCGCGCCGCTTGGGCAAGTTATGATCCAGATCAGGCCAATGCGCTGCTGGATGAGATGGGGCTGACCGAACGAGACAAAGATGGCTATCGCATGCTGGAGGACGGGCGACCAGCGTGGTTGGTTATCGAAACCGCGGGTGAGCGGCAGGAAGTCGAAAATGCGCTCCAGATTATTACCGATAACTGGAAAGACGTCGGCATCAAATTGATTATGCGTCCGCTGGAGCGCGATATTCTGCGAAATCGGGTTTATGCGGGAGAAACCATGGCGTCGACCTGGTTTGGTTGGGACAACGGTCTGCCACAGATTTACACGTCCCCCAGCTATCTCGCACCTTGGGATCAGGCATTTCTGGCTTGGCCCAAGTGGGGACAGTATCACCAGACCCACGGAGAGGCAGGCGAGGCGCCAGATATGCCGGCGGCTGTCGCGCTCAACGATTTAGCACATGAGTGGAACCGGGCCTATTCGGCAGCAGACCGCGGTATCATCTGGTCTAAAATGGTTCAGATTCATGCCGACAATATCTTTGCGATTGGCTTATTAAACGAAGCGCCGCAGCCTGTTGTGGTCTCCAACCGACTTCAGAATGTGCCGGAAAAGGCAATCTGGGCTTGGTCGCCCGGTGCGCATTTTGGCATGCATCGCGTAGATGAATTTTTCTTCACCGAGTAGGAGCATCCCATGGGCCTGCTGCGATTTGCAGTCTTTCGGTTTCTGACAATGCTGGCCACCCTTGTGGTGGTCTCGGTGTTTATTTTCCTGATTATCAATCTGCCACCGGGCGATTATCTGTCCAACCAGATCAACGAGCTACGTGCGACGGGGCAATCCAACGGCATCGCCAAGGCGGAGTTCCTGCGCCAAGAGTATTCTCTGGATCAACCGATGTGGCGGCAATACATGATCTGGATGGGCTTTATGCCCGGACCGCATGGCTTGGCCGGGATGCTGCAAGGTGAATTTGGCTGGTCGTTTGAGTTTGATAAACCGGTGGCCGATCTGGTTGGCGGGGCGCTATGGATGACCATTTTGGTCAATCTTGCCGCCGTGGTGTTTATTTATGCGGTGGCGTTGCCATTAGGTGTGATCGCGGCGGCACGATCCAAAACATGGATTGATTATACTTCGGCTCTTGTCGGGTATCTGGGATTGGCAACGCCGAACTTTCTGTTGGCTTTGATTCTGTTTTATTACGGCAACCGGTATTTGAACCTGCCGATCGGGGGGCTGATGGATCCGCAGTACGAAGGGCAACCGATGTCCTTTGACAAGATGAAGTCTGTTCTCATTCACTTGATCATTCCAACCTTTGTGATCGGCACGTCCGGTGCGGCGGCAATGATGCAGCGATTGCGGGCAAACCTGTTGGACGAACTTGGTAAGCCCTATGTGGAAACCGCACGCGCCAAAGGGATGCGGGAAAGCTCGATGTTGGTGAAATATCCGTTGCGCGTCGCGTTTAACCCCTTCGTGGCCGATATTGGCACCTTGATCCCCTCGCTGGTGTCGGGCTCGGTTCTGGTGTCGGTGGTCTTGGGATTGCAAACCATCGGGCCGCTGTTGTTGACGGCTCTCAAATCGCAGGATTTGTTCCTGTCAGCCTTTGTGCTGATGTTTGTGGCGCTTTTAACATTGATCGGAACTTTGGTGTCTGACCTTCTGTTGGCGCTGCTCGATCCGCGTATTCGTTTTGGAGGACGTAACAAATGAGCATACGTCCTGATGGCCGCTTTGTTGATGACACCCCCTATGAACGCGATCTGGGGGCTGAGGCGCGCAATGCCGAGTTGGATATGTCTAACTCGCGTCTGCTGTGGTTGCGATTCAAACAACACAAACTGGGTCTAATTTCCGCGATCTTTCTGCTGTTGGCGTATTTTTCGCTGCCGTTTGCAGGATTTATTGCGCCCTACACCCCAAATGAGCGGCTGGAAGACTATATCTACGCGCCGCCACAGATGATTAGCCTGTTTCATGACGGGCAATTCATTGGGCCACATGTCTACCCGACCGTGGCTGAGATGGATTTGGAAACCTTCAGTTGGAAATATGTCCCCGACAAGGACACGCCGCTACCGCTTGAGTATTTTTGCGAGGGCGGCTCTTACCGTCTGGCTGGCGTGTATGTGACCGACAAACACATGTTTTGCGCGCCAGAGGGTGCCACGATCTTTCTGTTTGGTGCGGACCGGTTAGGGCGCGATGTGTTTTCACGCATCCTCTACGGAGCGCAGTTGTCTCTAACCGTGGGGCTTGTCGGGATCACAGTGTCGTTTGTCATTGGCATCGTTTTGGGCTCGATCGCCGGATATTTTGGCGGTTTTTTGGACTGGGTCATCAATCGCGTGATCGAAATCCTACGCTCTTTGCCTGAATTGCCGCTTTGGCTGGCGCTGTCTGCTGCGGTGCCGTCCCATTGGAGTCCGGTGGCGGTGTTTTTCATCATCTCGATAATTCTGGGGATACTGGATTGGCCCGGATTGGCGAGGGCCGTGCGATCCAAATTTCTAAGCTTGAGGGAAGAAGAGTTTGTGAAAGCCGCCGAAATGATGGGGGCAAAACCCTCACGGGTGATCCGCAAACACTTGTTGCCCAATTTTCTGAGCCATTTGATCGCCTCGGCGACCTTATCGATACCCGCCATGATCCTTGGGGAAACTGCGCTGTCGTTTTTAGGCTTGGGGCTCAGGGCTCCGGCGGTGAGTTGGGGTGTGATGCTCAATGACGCGCAGAACTTGGCGTCAATTGAGATCTACCCGTGGACGGCGATCCCGATGTTGCCCATTGTGATTGTGGTGCTGGCATTCAACTTCTTTGGCGACGGTCTGCGCGATGCGATGGACCCAAACCGCAGTTGACCCGCTAGTGTGAATATGCGGCGAATTGGCGTGTCACACCATTTGTGCCTAGTGGCAAATGTTGTTGGACGCCCCAATTTGAACTCCGCTGATACCGAATACACCGGTGGCGATCGTAGCGCCGATTTCTCCGGCTGCGGCGTTTATGAAGATCACTTCACCTGTGTCCGGCAGCGCCGTTGCCAGAGTGCGCATGTCTGCGCTGACGACGCCCTGATCGCTTAACGTGGGCAGTGAAATACTTGGGAGCCGCGTCAATGCGTCAAGGTCAATAACGTCAATGGTGTCTTGGTGCTTGGACATTACATAGGCGCGGCTTTCAAACCAGCCGGAATTGATGTTGGAAGGCGTGACCTTTGTCGGGATGGTTTTCAGCACATTATGGTTGGTTGCATCGAGGATTAAAACTGATCTTGCGTCCCGATTAGGAACAAGAACGTAGCGCCCGTAGGTCGTATTGTAGGGACGTAGTGGGCCTTTGGGCGTCTCGATTTCCTCAACGATAGCCAAATTGATCAGGTCCAAGACAAGTAGTTTGTTATGATCCGTGACTGCAATGTATCCGGCGCGACCATCCATCGATCGACTGACGGCGCTGATTTGTTGCGAGGGTTGGTCTAACGTCAAGGGAACGCTAGCCACAATTTCAGCGGACTGTAGGTCGACGACAATCATTCTGTTTTTCAGGCCTTCGACGATGTAGAGGCTTAGGCCGTCTGGCGAAAAGGAAATCTGGGCGTCTGGCAGATATCCGTCTGATCTGTAGATCGCTCGAATGTTCTTGAGATCCCAAACTGCAATGCTTCCGGTGTTGTCCCAAAATGCGGCGAACTGGCCTTGGGTTTCGAGCACGGCATTCTGTGGGCGCAGGCCAATATCAAAGGCTGGGCCAACCTCTTGTGTGCTCAGCAGCACGGGGTAAATCGCTTGTGCATCAGGATCTGTCGCGAACAACATGCCCATGAATTTTGAGACCAGGATGTCGCCAGGGGCCTTGGGTAAATCAATGATTGCAGCCATTTCGCCAAGATAGAGATCAATCGCCACAATTTTTGCGGCTTCCGAGCTTGGCGCAAAGGCAAAGCGTTCCGCATCTCGTAGATCAGTTGAGCGGCTGTCTTGCGCGGCCAGAGCCGAATTGGCGGTCAGGATCGTCGCAAGGAAGAGAACCAAAAAGGGGCGAACCATATCGGCCTTTCTGCGGGCTAAAGCGTGGAAGACGTAGGATGAGGGGCGCACAAAGACGCCCCTCAGAATTTTGCTAACGTACCTTAGTAGTTGAGCGCGACACCTTTGGCGGGATGAATGCCGTTGTGGAAGTTCCCCTGATCGCGCACGACCTGTGTTTCTCCGTTTTCATCCGCATGCACCCAAACCAGACCATGAGCATCGCCGTGACCGGGCATGTCCATTGTGGTTTTCAGCTCGTAAGTTGCGGCATCGTAGACATAGATCCGACCTTCGCCATTTGACGTTGCCCAGATTTCTTTGCCGTTTGGCGCAAGCAGGACGTGATCGGTCATGTAGCCGGTCACCAGCGTGTGTTTGGGCCAACCACTTGCGGCGTCCAATACGGTGAGTGTGCGACCGAACAGACCGGTGGTTTCGCCTTTGTTTGCGACCCACAAGTCGGTTTGATCAGCGTTTAATGTTGCGCCGTATGGGCCAGTTCCAACAGGGTTTGCCCAGACTTTTTTACCGGTCTCCAGATTGATTTTAGAGACGTTGCCTGTGCCGCCGGCAGGAATGTACATATGTTCTTTCTCGGCATCCACGACGACCCAGTCACCTCGGTGGCCCGGATATGGATACTCTTGAACAACTTCCCATGTTTCAGGATCGATTTTGGCAACCCAGAAATCCCGCATGGTGGTCAGTTTGCCCACTTTGGTCAGCGAGGCGCCCATATATCCGGTGTGTGTCAAAGACATCGGATCATAGCCGGCAGGTTCCATAAGCAGATAGATGAACTCGTTATCTGTGAAGGCGGTGTAGGGTGATCCGCCAAGTTCGAGGGCCTGCACACCGCCAAGAACTGTGTCGGTTTCAGGATCGTACATAAACACGTCCAAACCGCCTGCGGAGGTCGAGAACGTGTCGATTAGCAGATATCTGTCCTGAAAGATTTGCCCGTGGTGAATACGTCCACCAATGTCAATCTGGGCGACCGGGCGCAGGGTCGCGGCTTCAACCTTGATCATAGTGGCCGGAGCGGACATCAGCTCCAGAACCGCCATCATCGACGAGGCCGCGGCGGGGCCTTCGGCAAGGTTTTCAAAGTTCCCTGCATCCGGGTCGGTTGTATAAGACGTCGATTGCCCGAACTTGCCGCCCGAAATGTAGATGTATTTTCCATCTGGCGAGGCAAAGGTGGAGTGGACTGTCCCTTTCATTTCCAAAGGCAGCTCACGGCTCGCCAAGATTTCGTGCGTTACCGCATCACCGATTGTCACGCGTGAGTTTTCCGCGGCGAAGTCAACGAAATCAGCTGAGCCGGGGTGCTTGTCGATCCCTGTGTTCTCATAGAAATAGGTTCGACCGGCCTCTGGGGTGAAGATGATATCGCTCTCTGGCCATTCCCACGTTGCAAGAACGCGCGATTCGAATTCTTTCTTCAAAGGCCCTTCATGTGCACGGCGCTCCCATGTTTCGGGAACGAGATCATAAGGTTCGATCTCCATAATGGCCTTGTCACGTTCCGTGAGCTTAAAGCCCGACATTGTCGATTTGGATGAGAATTTATGCAGGTCTTCTTTGTAGCCGGCAAGCATCTCTTCATTGATGTCGTGTTGGGCAAACTCCTGAGTGAGGAAGGTGGAGATCGCGAGATAGTCGCGTTTTTCCGGATTAAGTTCATTGACGAAGGGCGCCATGCGCGGCACCGATTTGAATGCAATGCTGACATCAAGTGGATTGCGGGGCATGTTACTAAGTGACGGCCCGATGGCGCCTTCACCTTCGAAACCGTGACAGGACACACACATCCCATCTTCAAAATAAATCTCGCGACCACGTTCGATGAGTTGTTCGATCGGATCGTCGACGCCCGCCATTTCATCTTCGGAGGTGGCGGCCATTGCTGGCACTCCTCCCAAAGAGATGATGGCTGTTACAAGGAGCGCTCTTCCTTTTAGGCTTAACGGCATGAATTGGTTCTCCATTTGCTTCGTGGAAACCTGCGACTTCTGATTGGACGCTAGACCCAATTCTGACCGCTCGTGACGACGATAGACTCGAGAGTGATCGAAAAATCGCCGCAGTTTCCTACCGATAGGCTAGTGAGTCTCAACCCGGTGTTTTTGACCGTCGGAACACTGAGTTTTTTCCCACAGTTGCCGAAAGCGTAAGTTTCAGTTGGCCGCTTCAGCTTTCAGATGGCGCATGTCTTTAGGGGAAAGCCCAAAATGTTGTTGGAAAGCGCGCGTGAAGGAAGAGTGTGAGGCGAAGCCGCATTGATGTGCAATTTCGCCCATCGAAAGCTTTGGCTGCGCTTCTGAAAGGAGCAAGCTTTTGGCTTTGTCCAGTCTAAGATGCTTGACGGTTTGCATGAGAGAATGCCCAGATGACACAAAAATTCTGTGCAGATAGCTCTCTGATAGACCGTTCATTTCGGCAATAATGTTGGGGTTCAGATCGGGGTTGCTCAAATGTTCGTGAATAAAGCGCTGTACGCGTAAACGGTGCGCAAAGCGTACGCTGCTTTCATCAGATATCGGACTGCATTCGTCGGTCTCGATCGCTAAGGCCAGTAACTCTAGCAATTGGCGTTCGATCAGCCCCCCGGTGCTACCGTCTACGTTTTGACCGTGACTGGTCTGGGCCAACTGATCCAACATGCAACTGAGTAATGACATCTTCATTGAAGACGCTGCTTTGTGAAACACAATGACTTCCGGCGTATTGGGGATGTAGTCTGTCAAAAGCTTGGTGGGGACCATCAATTGGGTCGAAACATAGTTTTTTGGTACGGTAAAAACGTTGCCGCAACGGCTGGAGGAAAACATGATTTCGCCCGCTCGAACGGTTGTCGTCGTATCTGGTCGTGTGAGTGTTCCCGCGCCGTGGCGCACAATATTAAGGGCGTGAAACGTTCCATCTAGCAGCTCGGAGTGACCAGGCTTACGTTTGATCCGTTGTCCTTGAAAGCGTACGTTGTTGAGACGCAGGTCACCGATTTTTTGACTTTGTACGCTTGCGTCAAAGTGGGAATTGGATTGCGCAGTAACGTTAGCGGGCCCCCAAAAATACGAGAAATATTTTTGCCAGCTGGGCATGCGAAAATCTCGCGAATAGCTTTGGGCGTCGTATCGACACTTTGGGTCTTTGCTCGGCGCGACGGACTCGCTTGGAGGCATCAAATATTTCCTTATGCCTGACATCAGGGCAGCCATGTAGTTTCGGGGGTGCAACCCGAGTGATACGTCATTTTGACGCTGATCGATTTGAACTCCACTGGGGAATTGGTCGCATAGTCGTCCTTGAGCAAAATTTCGCTTAGGCGTGTGATGGGCAGTCCCGGGCAAGAATGATGAGCGTGGTGGTAAAATTTGCACATCACTTGAGCGCTAGGGTGCGAGCACTGCCCTAGCCCAACTGATGCGATGGAGCGCCTTATGCCCTCAGATATTACCAGTCATTCTCTGCCGTTCAAAAGCCGGTTCCATTCACTTGGCAAGGCCATGACGCCGGTACTGGGTATGATCGCTGTGCTTGTGATCGCGTTTTCGTGGCTTGTTTTTCCGTACTATATGAGCGGCAAGGACATGCTCTATGAAACAGGCGTGGATGTGCAATCAGAGCGTTTGGGTGTCCAAAACAATCTGACGAACTTTCTGTCCCGTCTGGTTTTTGTTCCCGGGGGTACGACGATCAAGGCGCTTTACGCGACGGATGAGTATTTTGAATTTGCCAGTCGCGGGTCTGCGGTTGACGATTACAGGCCAGACCGAAATTTTGTGTTTTTCTTGTGGGAGGATGTTCACACCGGCAATTTACCCGGACGTGTTCCCAACGCCTATCTGGAAATCGACGGGAAGTATTTCTTCCCCGAAGAAACAGATGGGCCGGATTTGGTGGAGCACCACCGCATGACCACCGTCAGTTTTTCCAAATTTGACGATACTGGCAGACCCATCGACCTTACCGAGGGTACTAAACTCAAACTGGTGTTGGCAAATGAGTGGCTGCGCATGGGCGAAGGACTGGACAACCATGTCTCGGTCGAATTCGAGTGGCCTGTGCCCCTTATAGTTCCGGAAGATCTGCGGTCGCGGAACACATTCACAACGGCGATGCTATTTTCCCTTTCTGCCGGTCTGATGGCCGCCGTTTTGACGCCTTGCCTGTTGCAGCTCGCCGTCATTTTCTTGGCGACCTTAGGGGGGCTTACCGCACAGGAAGTCGCGAATGGTCAGACAATCTCGCGGGAAATGCGACGCAAGGTGTTCTTGGCCGCCGCCGGATTTGTCGTCGGTTATGTGTGGCTTTTCACCTTGGCTGGCGCATTTATCGGGGTCATGGGAAAGGAAGCCCAGCTGCTGTTTGCCTTCTATTCCCGCCCGATTGCCATCGGGTCCGGTGTCATCGTCATCGTCTTTGGGCTCTGGATGGGGATACGGTCGCGTGCGCCGATGATGTGCCGCATACCCGGCGCAGGTTTGATCGAAAAAATGAAAACGCGCGGCGTTTTGGGAACCGTGTTGGTGTCGATCGCGTTTTCCTTGGGGTGCCTGTCCTGCTTTGGCGGGGCCATTATCGGAACATTGTTTATCTATGTCGGCGCTTTGGGTAGCCCTTATGTGGGGGCTGCGGTCATGGGGCTGTTCGCCGCAGGAGTTGCTGTTCCGTTCATGCTGGCGGCTTTGTTTTTCACAAGAATGCAGCCGCTATTCCACTTGGTGTCGCGCCATTCAAAATCTATCGGGCTGATCGGATCGGTTGTCATGATCTTATTCGGAATTGCGTTGATCACGGATAATTTCCACACTCTGAGCGATGCCGTCTATCCCTATCTGGGACTGTCGCAATAGCACGCCAAGCTGGCATCAGCTTGGCGGTTATCTTGTTGATGTGATAGCTGCGCTGGACTAACGGTCGTCGCCGCCATCGCCGTCATCCAAAAGGCCGTCTTCGTCTATGGCGGCTTCTACGGCGCCGGCCACTGCTTCACGTTGTTTAGGCGTCAGGTCTTCCTCGGATTTGCCGTCGGCGATCCGGACAGTGACTTCGCGGTGGGCAAAGTGGATGCCTTCACGTTCAAACAAATCGCGGATATCTTGGTAGACTTTTTTGCGCACCAGCCATTGATCACCGGGTTTGGTCATGAACTTCACGCGGATGATCATGGCTGAATCCTGCATTTCAACCACGCCTTGGGATTTCAGCGGTTGGATGAAGTTGTGGCCAATCACCGGGTCGTCCAGCAGCTCGAGGCCAAGTTTCTTGATCAGTTTGCGTACGCGCTCGACATCGGTGTCGTAGGTCACGCGGAGTTTGAGTTTCATGATCACCCAATCGCGGGAATAGTTGGTGAGGAATTGAATTTCACCAAATGGGATTGTGTGCAGCGGGCCGAGGTGGTGGCGCAACTGGAACGAGCGGACCGAGATTTTTTCAACCGTACCTTTGACCGAGCCGATGTCGATGTATTCGCCTTTGCGGAAGGCATCATCGAACAGGAAAAACGCGCCGGAGAAAATGTCCCGAACCAGAGATTGCGCGCCAAAGCCGACGGCCAAGCCCACAACACCAGCACCGGCAAACAAGGGGCTGACGTTGACGCCCATTTCCAGCAAGGCAATCAGCGCGATCGTGACAATAATCACAATCAAGATGATGCTGCGAAACAGAGGCAACAGCGTTGCAAGGCGGCTGGCACTATTGGCGCCGCCTTCATCTCCAAGCTCGGCTTCTTCGCCTTCATCCCCTTGCTCATCGCGAATTTTGGTGTCGATCCAAATACGGAAGACATGAAACACGATGTATCCGATGAACAAGATAACAACGACGTCCAGAAAACGCTCGTAGCGGTTGGTTGCGGCCATCAGGTCCTGAGCACCAAAGATGCGGATGGTCGCATAGAGCCCCGCCACCAGCGCTAAAATACCAGAGACACGACGCGCGAGTTCTTCGAAGGTGTTTATTCTGCGATGATCTAGAAAGTCCTCGATTTCAGCGAGCTCTTCTTCCTGTTCTTCGCTGATGATGCCGTCATCCTCGATTTCGTCGCGTAGGGCTTCGGCGGTGTCATTCATTTCCTGAATGTTGCGGTAGCGTTGGAAATAGCGCTCGATCGCAAAGTTGATCGTGGCATAGACCACGATCACCGAGGTGAAGATGATATAAGCTCCGGCGATCAGAGGGATTGAGGTGTCCTGACCAAGGACAAGATCAAAGGCTTGTTCTGCCCAGCCATAGCCAACGTAAATGATAAACGCCGGAGCCCAGAGCATGCTGGCCCAGCGAGTTGCAAAGGTGACATCATCCGGGTCGCGTCCATTGCGGATAGCGCGCGATATCGCGATGCGGTTGACCAGAACCATCGCAACGTTTGCCAGTGCAAATACGGTGGTCAAAGCAAGGGTCATGAGAGCGTAGACATCATAGTTGAGCCCCAGCTCATTGAGCCATTGGCCAAAGAGCATCGTGCAAATGTCCATGGCGCCTAGGGCGCAAACCCAGAGGTGCAAGCGGCGCGCATCTTTTGTGGATAAAGACGGAATTCTGTATTGCTGCAAATATGGCGAAAGGATCATGCGCCATGTCAGCGCGACAAGCATACTGAGCACATAGGCGGCAATGATGGTTGTTACCGTAAAGCGGATTGCGCTGTCATCTGAGGGACCTTTGACGATCCCAGCAACCAATAGGCCTACGGCTACGGCCACGGCGACCCCAATGACGCCTGCGAAAAACCGCACCACGAGAAACGGCAGTTTTTCGGAATAGCCCTGTGGGGCGTCTTTGATCAAAGGAACGACAAAACGTGCAGCGATGCGCCGTCCGTAGACTTTGCCTGAAAAGATATAGCCGATGAACAAAAACAGGCTGGTCCACAAAAAGGCTTCGAAGAATGCAAATATAGTGCCGTCAGGGCTTGAAGCGCGCAGGATAAAGAGCACTTCGGCGACGGCGGCGGGCAAGGCGTCAAGCCGTTGAGACAGCACGGATTTAAAATCGTCAATCTGCGACTGTGCCCGCATCACGGCAGTTTTACTGTTTGCGGAGTGGTCATCGTTTGAGGCGGCGTCGACATCGTCAACCGTGTCGGTGCTAACGGCATTTCCGTTT
Source organism: Rhodobacteraceae bacterium Alg231-30 (assembly GCA_900143615.1). Taxonomy (GTDB): domain Bacteria; phylum Pseudomonadota; class Alphaproteobacteria; order Rhodobacterales; family Rhodobacteraceae; genus Shimia. Next base: position 349,708 of record FREU01000002.1, on the reverse strand, counting down.
GCGTCCAGCACGATCACGGTCATGCCATTTTGAGCAGCCTCCTGCACAATTTGTGACATCGCTGCATTGGTGTTGCTCTCGGAAATTTCAGCAGTGTCTTGCGCGTGCACTATTCCTGTCGTGAGACAAAGGCACATAAACAAAATTGAAAACAAAATGCGCAGCATGGCAGAATAATTCCCTATCAATTACAATGTGGCTTAGCGCGAACGCGGCCTTCGGGCAAATGTCATTGTTTCAGAGGTTCGTGCATTTTTGTGACATGTGACGGAATTGGTGCGCACCCAATGATGCGATCGACGCGAATTGTCAGGTTTTGGGCGTGACATCAGGACCTAAGTCCGATAGCGAATCCTTGCTGAAAGGCAGAGGAAGGCTGAGGGGCACGACCAGAGTGAGCCAAGCACATCAAGAGAAAATTGCCGTCTTAGGATTGGGCTATGTCGGCCTGCCGCTTGCCCTTGGGTTGGCGCGCGCAGGATTTGACGTCGTTGGGTATGATACCAATGAAAAGTTGATTGAAGGTCTGTTGCGAGGTGTCGACCCCAACGGGGAAGTCGCCAGCGAGTCAATCGTCCAAAGCACGATTAAATTCAGCCAATCTGCCTCTGATTTGTCCGGCGCGACGGTTTTTGTCATCACGGTGCCAACGCCCATTACCGACGCCAAAGCGCCGGACCTGACCGCCGTGCGCGGCGCGTGTAAGACCATAGCCGAGCATCTGACACCCAATGCTTTGGTGATCCTTGAGTCCACCGTCTATCCCGGCGTCACCGAAGACATTTGCGCGCCAGAGTTGGCAAAACACAGCGGGCTTGAGCCCTATTCTCAAATCAAGATGGCCTATTCACCTGAGCGGGTGAACCCTGGCGATGCCGAGCATTCGATGGAGAGCGTGGTCAAGGTGATTTCGGCGCAGGATGAGGCCACGTTGGATCGGGTCGAAGCGATTTATGCGCCTGTGGTCAAGGCGGGTTTGCACCGTGCGAGTTCGATCAAGACCGCCGAAGCCGCCAAGGTGATCGAAAACACGCAGCGTGATTTGAACATTGCGCTGGTCAATGAGTTTTCGCTGATTTTCTCACGCCTTGGTCTGGATACACTTGAGGTGCTAGAGGCCGCGGGCACAAAGTGGAATTTCCTACCGTTTAAGCCAGGTCTCGTGGGCGGGCATTGTATCGGTGTCGATCCGTATTATCTGACGTATCGCGCAGAGCAGTTGGGCTATCACCCCGAAGTGATTTTGGCAGGACGCCGGATCAATGATCATATGGGGCGTCATGTGGCGCAGCAGATGGTCAAGGCGATGCTAACGCGTGGCACCAATCCATCGGGGGCGCGCGTTTTGGTCATGGGATTCACATTTAAAGAGAACTGCGCAGATATTCGCAACACACGTGTGGCGGACATTGTGGAGGAGTTGCAGAGCTTTTCGGCGGACGTCGATGTTTGGGACCCTTGGGTCAATTCGGATGACATGATGCAACAATATGGAATTTCGACGGTGGAGGCACCGGCGGCAGATTACGACGGTATCGTGATTGCTGTATCGCATGATGAATTCAAGGCGATGGGCGGCAGGGCAATAAGAGCGCTCGGAAAAAGCGATGTTTTGCTCTACGATATCAAAGGGGTTTTGGAGCGGTCCGAGTCGGACCTGCGCCTGTAAGTGAGCGATTGGCGGGGCATTTCAGTGTCTGAAGCGATTTCGATAAAAGGGAATGCCGCGCGTAAGACGTCGCCGCGGGTGCTGTTTTACAGCCATGATACCTTTGGCCTTGGCCATTTGCGCCGCTCGCGCGCCTTGGCCAGTGCCATAACCCATGCGGATACCAGTATTTCGGCGTTGATCCTGACCGGTTCGCCTGTGGCAGGGCGTTTTACGTTCCCTGAGCGGGTTGATCATATCCGTTTGCCGGGTGTGACCAAAACAGCGGACGGGAACTATGAATCCGAGCGTATGGGGCTGGATATTGATGAAACCACTGCCCTGCGGGCAGGCATTATCAAATCAACTGCTGAGAACTTTGACCCTGACATTCTGATTGTGGACAAAGAGCCAACCGGATTTCGCGGAGAGCTTTTGCCCGCGCTGGAGTGGCTGAGTGAAAAGCGTAAGGCGCATATTGTGCTGGGTCTACGCGACGTTCTGGATGAGGCCGAAGTTCTGAAGGCCGAATGGGACCGCAAGCGCGCTGTTGAGGCGGCTGAGGAGTTCTATGACGAGACGTGGGTCTATGGGTTGCGCTCGTTCTTTGATCCCACCGAGGGATTGGATTTGTCCGCGGGGTTTCGCTCGAAGATGAAATTCACGGGCTATCTGCATCGTGATGAGTTGAGCGAAGGCGACGTCCCATCTGAGCCCTATATCCTTGTCACGCCAGGTGGTGGTGGTGACGGGGCAAGCATGGTCAACCTCGTGTTGTCCGCCTATGAGCAGGATCCGAAATTGTCTCCTAAGGCCGTGCTGGTCTACGGCCCGTTTTTGTCGGGGCCTGCGCGCGCGGAATTTGAAGCCCGCGTTGATGCGCTCAACGGGCGTGTGGAAACGACAGGCTTTGACAGCCGGATGGAAAACCTTGTGGAAGGCGCGCAAGGCATTGTCTGCATGGGCGGCTACAACACCTTCTGCGAAGTGTTGTCGTTTGATAAACCTGCTGTGATTGTGCCACGAACCCGTCCACGGCTTGAGCAATATATCCGCGCCCATCGCGCCGAAGAGTTGGGGCTGGTGCGGGTATTGGACAAATGGCGCGATGGCCTGACCACCGAGGCCATGATCAAAGCCATTCAGGAATTGCCTTCACAACCAAAACCGTCGTCGGCCTTTGTGCCCGGGCTTTTGGATGGGTTGGATTTTGTCTCGGCGCGCGCGCTTGAGATGCTTGGACTGCAAAAGGCACAAGGCGTGGCATGACAACAGAACGGCCTAGGCTGGCGGTGGTGGTCAAAGGATGGCCACGTCTATCAGAGACCTTTATTGCGCAAGAACTGGTTGCCTTAGAAGAGGCAGGTTATGCGTTGGAGTTGTGGTCGCTGCGGTTTCCAACGGACAAGAAACGCCACCCGTTGCATGCGCGGCTGACGGCGCACGTGAACTATTTGCCGGAATACCTGCATCAAGAACCGCTGCGCGTTTTGCGTGGCGTATTCGGATCGATGAGACGGCGCGGATTTGCCAAGGCTTTTGGGGTTTGGTGGCGGGATTTACGCCGTGATGGCACACGCAACCGCGTGCGCCGCTTTGGCCAAGCCTGCGTGTTAGCGAATGAGCTGAGCGAAGACATCGACGCGCTGTATGCGCATTTCATGCACACGCCCGCGTCGGTGGCACGTTATGCGGCGATATTGCGGGACATGCCGTGGTCAGTGTCGGCCCATGCCAAAGACATCTGGACGTCACCCGAATGGGAAAAGCGCGAAAAGCTGCAAGAGGCCACGTACGGCGCGGCGTTTTTGGCGACCTGCACCGGCATTGGCGCACGGCATCTGGCAGATCTGGCTGATCGACCTGATCGGGTTGAGTTGATTTACCATGGGCTTGATCTGTCCCGTTTTCCGGCGCCACCGGAGCCAAAGCCTGTGTCTGAGACTGTTCGGTTTCTCTCGGTTGGGCGACTGGTTGAGAAAAAGGGATTTGATCGGTTGATCGACGCGCTGGCGTTGTTGCCCGAGGATATGAGCTGGCGTTGGGAGCATATCGGCGGCGGTGATCTGGGAGAAAAGCTGGCGGCCAAAGCTGAGACACTGGGTGTCGCAGATCGTATCGATTGGCGTGGCGCCTGTGATCAGCCCGAAGTGATTGACGCGATGCGGGCGTCGGATGTGTTTGTGTTGCCCAGCCGGATTGCTGAGGATGGTGATCGCGACGGGTTGCCCAATGTTTTGATGGAAGCCGCGAGTCAAAAGCTGTGTTTGCTGTCCACACCCGTCTCTGCCATTCCAGAGTTTATCACGGATGGTGAACACGGTGTTCTAAGCGATGATGCGCCACAGGCGCTGGCGGAGGCCTTGGAACAGTTGGCACGCGATCCCGCGCAACGCATGCGCATGGCGGACGCCGCTTATGGCCGCCTGACAACGCATTTTTTGATGCAGCCTGGTATTGCGCAGCTGGATCAGCGGCTGCAAAGCCTGAAGCGGGCGTAGGGCATGGGTCGGATTGCCTTTTATGCACCGCTAAAATCCCCAAACCATCCCGTTGCCTCGGGCGAGCGCACGATGGCCCGCAATGTGATGGCCGCATTGGCCCGGCCCGACTGGTCTATTGATCTGGTCTCCGAGTTTCGCAGCTTTGACAAACATGGCGATCCAGCGCTTCAGGCGCGGTTGATTGATCAAGGCGCGCGTATCGCCGAGGAGCTTGTAGACCAAGGTGGCTGGGACGCGTGGGTCACCTATCACAGCTACTACAAGGCGCCTGATTTGTTGGGTCCTGTTGTCGCGCGAGCGCTGGGCATTCCTTATGTGGTGGCTGAGGCAACGCGCGCGTCCAAACGGCGCGGTGGGCCGTGGGATGTGTTTGAGCAAAAGGCAGAACAAGTCTGCGATGCGACGGAGGTTTTGTTCTATTTGACCAGCCGGGATTCCGTTTCTCTAGGGGATCATCTAAAGGGTGGGCAACAGCTGGTGCATTTGGCACCGTTTCTGGGGCTGGAGGCGTTGCCTGAAGCAGCAACACCACGAAAACCTGTTATCCTAATCGTGGCAATGATGCGGGCGGGGGACAAGCTACGGTCCTACAAAATCGCAGCTGAGGCCATGCGTCATTTGGAAGGTGATTGGGCAGTCGAGATCGCAGGCGATGGCCCGGTACGCGCCGATGTAGAAGCTTTGTTTGGACCATTTGGGCCGCGAGTGCAGTTTCTCGGAGCGTTGGATGCAGCCGAAATGGGTGCAGCTTATCGTCGGGCATCGGTTTTGTTATGGCCCGGAGTGAACGAAGCCTTTGGTATGGTGTATTTGGAAGCGCAAGCACATGGTGTGCCTGTCGTGGCCGAGAACCGTCCGGGGGTTTGCGATGTTGTTGCGGAGGCCGGTTTGCTGGCGCAAGGTGCGCCGATTGGCCTTGCGCAAGAGTTGCATCGGCTTTTGAATAACGGTGCGTACCATTCAAAGCGCGCAGATGCAGCCCGCGAGCGCGTAGAAAAATATCACTTGTTAGGGGCGGCGCGTTCGACATTGTGGCATGCGCTGACACCATTGGTTCGGGGGGACACATGATCCGTTTGGCGATGCTGCGACATGGGCACACAGACTGGAACCGCGCTGGGCGGATTCAGGGGCGCACGGATATCGCCTTGGACGATCAGGCACGGGCTGACTTGGCGGCGTTTCAGTTGCCCAAAGGCTGGAACACAGCCGATTTGGTTTCGAGTCCGTTGCTGCGTGCTGTTGAAACGGCGCGGATTGTGGCGCGGCGCGATCCGCAACAGGTGGCGGCCTTGACCGAGATGGACTGGGGCGACTGGGAAGGTTTGCATGGCGTTGATCTAAAGGCTGATCCGGCAAGCGGTTTTCGCGATATCGAAGAGTGGGGCTGGGACTATCAACCGCCGCATGGCGAGAGTCCGGCAGCGGTTTGGGCGAGGCTGAAGCCATGGGTCTTGGGGCTGCAGAGCGATTGTGTGGCGGTGTGCCATATCGGGATCATGCGAATGATCTTGGCGCAGGCTCATGGTTGGGATTTCGACGGACCCGCCCCGTTTGCGGTCAAACGCAACAGGCTGTTTGTGGTTGAGATTGAGGGTGACAGTTTGCGGGTTGGCGAGCCCGATATCATTCGTCTTGAGAAAGTCGCGCCATGAAGGTCGTCATCGCGGTTACGCATCTGCTGGGCACCGGACATCTGTCGCGCGCGGTGACGTTGGCGCGGGCCTTTGTAGCGGCGGGCCATCAGGCGATAGTGCTGTCAGGTGGACGCGCGGCCCCTCAGATTGATGAGGATTTGGTCGGCTTCATTCAGGCCCCGCCATTGGCCTCTGATGGTGTGAATTTCACCCGCCTTTTGGATGGCGATGGACAAGAGGCAAGCGCGGAATATTTACAAGACCGCCGCGAGATGATGGTCGCGGCCATCCGTGATGAAGCGCCAGATGTGGTAATCACCGAGCTGTTTCCCTTTGGGCGTCGGGTTCTGTCCGCTGAATTTTTGGCGCTCTTGGATGCAGCCAAAGGGTTAGGGCGACGGCCTTTGATCTTGGCGTCTATTCGCGACATCCTTGCACCCCCCTCTAAGCCTGCAAAAGCCGAGCGTGCCCAAGAGATAATACTTGAAAACTACGACGGTGTTTTGGTGCATTCTGATGAGGCCATTACCCGATTGGAAACCAGTTGGCCGGTGACTGAAGAGTTGCAAAAGATGCTGCATTATACTGGTTTTGTGGCAGCGGCACCTGCCGGCCCTCATCCCACTGCTGAAGGTGCCGGCGAAGTGATGGTCAGTGCAGGGGGCGGCTCTGTCGGGCAGGATTTGTTTGAATGTGCAATCGCCGCCGCCAGAACAAGCGACGTACATTGGCGGCTGTTGGTTGGAGGCGCGGATCGGGCTGATCGCATCGAAAAACTGCGTGACCTTGCGGGGGCGTTGGACATTACCATCGAAGCTGTGCGGCCCGATTTTCGCCAGATGTTACATGGGGCTGCGGCGTCGGTCAGCATGTGCGGCTACAATACTGCGTTGGACCTGCTGCAAACTGGATTGCCTGCGGTCTTGGTGCCATTTGATGACGGTGGCGAAGTTGAGCAGACCCTGCGCGCAAAGGCGTTGGCATCTCTGTCGGGAATTGAGGTTCTAAGCGCCGCCGAGTCGACGGCTGACGCATTGTCCGAGGCAGTGGATCAGGTTGTGGCAAGCGGGCATCGCAGTCCGGCTGGGTTGCAAATGCAAGGCGCCGCGCAAAGCGTGCGGATTGTTGAAAACCTGTTGGAGCAGCGCGAGTGAAGATCGAGTGGACCCCTTTGCGTGCCGAGCTGGCGATCTGGAGGAGCGAAAAACTCGCTTTGCCATTTTGGTGGCGGGATGACGATGCGGTGGGCCCAACATCAGAGTTGAAGATGTTGGAAGAGTTGAGTGCTGACAGCGGTGTGCCGGTGCATCTGGCGATTGTACCTCGCGATGTTCAGGATGATTTGACACACGCATTAACGGAAAACATGATCCCCGTTGTACATGGCTGGGCACATGACAATCACGCACCAAGCGGTCATAAAAAGGCCGAGTTCGGCAAAGGTCGTGATAGTGCGGAGGCCAAGCAGGACCTGACACAGGCCTTGCAGCGCATGCAGGCCGTTTTTGGTGGGCGGTTGTGCAAGATGTTTGTGCCGCCTTGGAACAGGTTTGACGCGGCCTTGCTGCCTTTGTTGTCCGAGATGGGGTTTGACGCCATTTCGACGTTTAACGCCCGTCAGCAGGTTTTTCCGACCCAAGGTGTCGAGCAGATCAACACGCATATCGATCCGATTTTTTGGCGCGGTACACGCAGTTTGGTGCCACCTGAGCAGCTTGTGGCGCAGATTGTCAATGTGTTGCAGGAGCGTCGCCTTGGGTTGTCGGATGCACGTGAACCGCTGGGATATTTGACACATCACCTTGTGCATGATGCTGATATCTGGGAGTTTTCGCGACAATTCCTGATGGAGATTTGCGAGGGGCCGGTGACGCTCTATCGCCATGATAAAAAGGAAAAATCATGAGCCGTTTGAACAGTATGATGCGTCGCCTGTCGGCCCAAGCCGAGGGGCTCGAATGGGGGCATGATCTGGTGGCCGATATCAAAGGTGATTATCTCGATATGGGGCTGGGCAATGGGCGAACCTATGACCACATCCGCGAGATTGCACCGGATCGCCGGATTTGGGTGATCGATCGCTTGTTGCAATGTCATCCATCCTGTGTGCCTCCCGAAGCGGATTTTTTGCAGGGCGAAGCCGAAGAAATGCTGGGGAAACTGGCAGATAGCGGCGCGCAGATTGCGATGGCCCACTATGATTTCGGTTTTGGAGACAAGGCTAAAGATGTGGCTGAAGCTGCGCGTCTGTCACCGATGATTGCCAAGGTTATGGTGCCTGGTGGGGCGCTGGTGTCAGGGCAGCCGTTGGTTGGATTTCAGCAAGAGCGCGGCCCGGAGAGTGTTGCTCCGGATCGCTACTATTTTTATCGCACGTAAGCTGCGACGCTGATTATTCAGCGGCGGGCAGTTTGAATTCGGCAGCCTCTGCCTTGGTCAGCATGGCGCCCTGTTTGCGTTTCGCCAGAACTTCGCGGGCGTGGGCGTACATGTCGTCTTCCCAGAAGATCATGCAGCCGTTGCAGCCTTTGCCGCAGCAGCCTTCGGTGCCTTTTCTATTTGTTTTGAAGCGCTTGGTGTTGGTGTCGGCTTCGATTGCCTCCACCAGAGCATCGCGGCGGCGCTTATAGGCTGTCTCGTTTGTGCTGTCTTTGACTTCCATCGCCAGCGCGGTCTTGTCGAGCTGCAGGCGTTTCCACTGTTCTTCGGTCAATGCGCGTTCCTTGCGGATCACGGTCATCGGCGGGAAGTTGGTGCGCAGATCGTTGATGTCTTCTTGATCAAACAGCGCAAACGGCAGGCGAATCACGGATTTGGTTGAGCCGTGCACAACCTCTTTCTTCTCACCTGTCTTGGCGATCTCGTAGTCGTAGGCACGCAGCAAAATGGTGTTTCGGGCTACAGGCGAGACGATTTCCAGAACATCGCCGGGTTCCAGTTTGTTTTTAACTTCAACAAGAAAGGCGTCATCAACCACGTCGGCAACAAAGCCTGCGTATTCCCATTGGGCAAGGGCTGCGGTTTGCTCGTAGCCATGTGCCAGATTGGTTAGGCGGCCTTTGTGGAAGGCCAAGGTGTAGCCGCGGTTGCCGACGGTTTCGAGCTCTTCCATATAGTCGGCTGCGTTCCAGTTTTCCGGATCGGCATAGTAGTCATCGATCGCCATGCGATAGGCGCGGGCCACTACAGCGGCGTAGTATTCGGACTTGCCGCGGCCTTCGACCTTGAGGCTGTCCACGCCAATGCGCAGATAGTCGTCCAGTTTGGGCATCAGGCACAAGTCTTTGGAATTAAGGATATAACTGCCGCGCTCGTCCTCATGGATTGGAAGAAATTCGCCGGGACGCACACCTTCTTCCAGAAGGAATTCGAACATATGGATGTTGTCTTCGTCTACAATCAGCTCCTGCACGGTGCCGTCTTTGAGGCGCATGTGAAACTTGTAGTTCCAGCGGCACGAGTTGGCGCAGTTGCCTTGGTTTGCGCCGCGTTCGGCCATGAAGTTGGACAGCAAGCAGCGGCCTGAATATGTCATGCACATGGCGCCGTGAACGAAGGCTTCGAGCTTGATATCAGGGCATTTTTCGCGGATTTCTTCTAACTCGGGGAAGGACACTTCGCGCGCCAGAACCACCAGATCTGCGCCTTGGGCCTCCCAGAACTGGGTGGTCAGCCAAGAGGCTATGTTGGCCTGCGTGGAGACATGCAATGGAATTTCGGGGGCGCGTTCGCGCACGTATTGAAAGACGCCCGGGTCAGAGATGATCAGCCCGTCAGGGTTCACTTGGCGCACCGTGTCGATGTATTCGTCAAGTTTTGGGATGTCTTTGTTATGGCTAAATAAATTCAGTGTCAGATAGGCGCGGCGGCCATTGGCGTGACAGAACTTTACACCTTCGATCACATCCTCAAGGGAAAATTCAGACTTGGTGCGCAAGCTCATATCGGGCGTACCGAGGTAGACAGCATCGGCGCCATAGAGCACTGCCATCTTGAGTTTTCGCAGGTTGCCCGCAGGCATGAGGAGTTCTGATTTATGTTGGGTCATTGGTCGCGCTTCCATGATCAAGGCGCCTCTCTACACAAGTTCATGGCCTAGGGCAATCGGGGCAAATTTGCCTGTCTGTATCACGTCGGTATTGCGTAGGTATCGCGACGGTGTGGTTTTTTTGGATTTAACGACAGATTTGCGGCAATTATTACAGCGCTGCGGTGATCCCGCCATAGATCAATCGCAAGGCAATCAGGATGAGAATGACGTTGAGCGTTTTGTGAAATCCCCGATCGCTCATGCGATGCAGAACCTGTTTCCCCACCCATGTCCCAAACGCGCCAACACCTATGAGGCCGACGATAAAAGCGGCCCAATCTGCATAGGCAAACCCGAGAAAGCCGAACATCGCGACCTTGAGCCCGTGTTGCACGGTCATTGTGGCGGCGTGGGTGGCTGTGTGGCTTAGACGGTCAAGATCTAGTGACTTGATGTATCCGGCGACAAAAGGTCCGGTTGCACCAAAGAACATGGTGAGAAAGCTGGAAATCAGGCCCGTGATAATCGGCCAGCGTGACAGCCAACGCGGCGGGCGGGCGAACACAACAAACAGGATAAAGAAGCCAACGACCGATTGCACCAGCCAGCCCGGGAGCGCGACGACGATGCTGCCGCCGATGGCGACGCCGATCAGGGACCCTGCGACGAAAGCAGGAAGGGCGGACCAGACCAGATAGCGGATGAACATCAAACTGCGCACGCTGTTTGAGCCAAGCTGCACGACGCCATGCACCGGAATGATTGCAAGCGGCGGCAACAGGATGGCGCAGACCCCAAGGAAAACGACACCGCCCCCAATGCCAAAGGCGGCGGTGATGAATGAACCCGCAAAACTGCTGGCCAGCAGGATGAGAGCAACGGAATGGGCAATATCAGGTGGGAGCAAAGCGGTCATTGCGCCACTATGGCGAAAAGGTATTCTCGATCAAGGCGTTCTGGGCAATGCGCGGATCTTTGGCGGAATTTCCCAAGGTGCCTTGAGAGCGCAGCTTTGAGTGCTTAGGTTTGGGTTATGCAGATTGAAAACCCTCAGGATCACATTCGCCGTATAGCTGCCATCGGCAAGCTCAAGGTGTGGTCTGTGGTCGTGACCATTCTTGGCGATCTTCAGCAAAGCCCAAGGGAAAAAATCAGCGGTCGTGTGCTGGATGCGTTGGTCGCGCCAATGGGGATCAACAATCAGGCTCTTCGTGTGGCTTGCCATCGACTGCGGCGTGACGGGTGGATTGAAACCATCAAGGTGGGGCGCACATCAAGTCATCGGTTGACCCCGTTGGGGTGGCGCGAAACCCAGAAAGTGCGGTCGGTGATTTATGGCGCTCAGGTGCCGCATCACATGCCGTCGCGGTTGGTGTTGGGGCCGCCCCAAATGACGGCGGCTGAGTTTGCCGAGCAGATGCCGGATGAAGTTGTTATTTTAAGCTCGCGCTATGGATTGGTGGCGGGTGATCTCAAACTGCCCAAGCAGTTTTTGGTGACGGAATTTGATCCGGTCTCGCTACCGGAATGGGTCAAAGATACGTTGGTGCCACCGGATTTGACGGCGCAGTTTGTAGAGCTGAAGACGCAGGTCGAGAGATTATTGCTGTGTGAGCCACCTCGGGACAGTTTTGAGTCGGCGGCATTGCGGTTGGTGATTTTGCACCAATGGCGACGGATGCGGCTGCGTCATGGGATATTGGCGGATCGCTTGTTGCCGCCGGATTGGTCCGGTGCGCGTGCGCGCGCTGTGGTGTTACAGGCACTTAAGCATCTTCCGCGTCCGAGCATCAAAGAGCTGGAAAGCCTTTAGCCTTGGTCACCGCCTAAAGTGTCCTGCCATGGCTGCGCCAAAGGTGGGGCGAGCTGCAATAGGTCGACCGCGCGCGCGGCGATCTGATCGACAATGTCTGAAACAGATTTTGGCTTGAGATAAAACGCAGGCACGGGCGGCAGGATGATTGCGCCCAATTCGGTGGCCGTGGTCATGTTGCGCAGGTGGGTCAGCGTCAGCGGCGCTTCGCGGGTCATCAGGATCAGGCGGCGGCGTTCCTTGAGTTGCACGCTGGCGGCGCGAATGAGCAGAGAGTCGTCCAGTCCCATCGCGACAGCGGCCAGTGAGCGCATCGAACAGGGTGCCATGATCATGCCTGTGACAGGAACCGAGCCTGAAGCGATGGAGGCACCGATGTCGTCAACGCCATGTACGCGATGGGCCTGAGCGCGCAAGTCTTCCAGCGCACCCTCACCACATTCTTCTAGCAGCGTGCGTTTGGCGGCGCGGCTGACCACAAGGTCGATCTCGGCCCCTGCGCGGCGCAGACCTTGGGCTGTGGCCAGCGCAAGCGCGGCACCAGAGGCACCGGAGACACCAAGGATCACCCGCGGCGCGCTCATTTTGGTGCGTCCGGCATGATTTTGGACAGCATGTCCATGGCGAAGGCCTGATCATCGGGGGCGGTTTTCATCACCGTGCCCCATTCTCGGGTGGTTTCCGCGCCCAGTTTTGTGGTTGCATCGATGCCGATTTTGCCCGCCAGACCGGGTTCGGGAGAGGCAAAGTCGAGGTAATCCATCGGCGTATTCTCCATAAGCATCGTGTCGCGACCTGGATCCATGCGGGTGGCCAAGGCCCAAGATATATCATCCCAGTTACGCGGGTCGATGTCTTTGTCCACGACAATGATCATCTTGGTATAGCTGAATTGCGGCAGCATCCCCCAGAGCCCCATCATGACACGGCGCGCCTGACCGGGGTAGCGTTTGTCGATGCTGATCACCGCCATACGATAAGAACAGGCGGCGGGTGGCAGCCAGAGGTCCTGGATTTCGGGCAGCTGGGCTTTGAACTGGGGCAGGGCGAGTTGGTTGAAGACCTCGCCGATGATGGCGGGCTCATCCGGTGGGCGGCCGGTGTAAGTCGACAGGTATATCGGCTTGGCGCGTTGGGTGATGGCGCTGACTTCCATGACGGGGAAGTCTTCGGCGGGATTGTAGTATCCGGTGTGGTCGCCAAACGGGCCTTCGGGGGCCTCATCGCCCGGTGTGATCCAGCCTTCGATGATGATTTCGGCGTCCGCGGGGACCATCATCGGGATGGTCTTGGCACGCACAAGGCGGGGGCGGGATTGGTTTAGCGCGCCTGCAAAGGTCAGCTCGGAGACAGTTTCAGGCAAAGGCAGTGCAGCTGAGAGCAGCATGGCAGGGTCAGCGCCCAGCACGATGGCCACGGGCATCTTCTCACCGGCTTGTTTCCACGTGCGGAAGTGTGAGGCACCGCCGCGATGTTCCAGCCAGCGCATAATCAGGCGGTTTTTGTCGATCTGCTGCACACGATAGACGCCAGCGTTATAGGCATTGGCGGCCTCGGGCGCGGTGCCATGAGGGCGCGTCAGAACCACGGGCCACGTGATCAGGGGGCCTGCATCTTCGGGCCAGTGGGTCTGGATCGGAATGGCATTCAGGTCGATGTCATCGCCTTCGATCACGGTGTCCTGTACGGGGGCGGAAGACACCACTTTGGGCCGTGTGTTGAGCGCGGCTTGCAACATTGGCCAACGGGACAATGCATCGCGCAGACCTTCGGGCGGTGTGGGCGCACGCAGGGCGGCGAGGAATTCGCCCAGATCGTTGATCTGATCCATGGTGACACCCAGACCGGCGGCGACACGGTCAGTGGTGCCAAACAGGTTGGTCAGCACCGGCATTTTTGAGGTCGCGCCGTTTTCCAAGACCGAGTTGTCAAATTGCAATACCGGCCCGTCACGTTCCAGCACAGCGCGGTGCACGGCTGTCATTTGATGTTTGACGGAGACCGGATCGGAGACCGTGTGGATCTGATCGGTTTCTTCGCACCAAGAGATAAAGCTGCGAAGCGTCGGGAAGGAGGGCAGGGTGCGAATGGGTTTGCTCCATCAATCGAGGGAAATGGGCTGAAGGCCGCTCAAAAAGGGACAGATCGCGCGTAGCACAGAAAAAGTCGGTTCAAAATTGACTTCTATCAATTTAAGCGCTTACCCGCCGCATTAGGAAGATATGTCCTGAAATGGCGGTAAAAGACTTAACAATTTAAGGATTGCGCGTTGTCTGACCCACAGATTTCTATCCCGACGGCGCCGCGCGTGTTGGCGTCGGCGTTAAAATACGTGCCGCTGGCGCCTTTGTCGCTGATCTTGAGTAGTTACGCCTGTCGCGTGGCCAAAAATCACCCCAGCATGATGCGCCGATTGGGTGAGCACAACAAAACCGATTTTGTGTTGGACCCAACCGATCTGCCGATCTCGATCGAGATGAACCCCAATCGAGGTTACCCGCGTATCACCGTGGTGCGCGGTAATGGTCAGGGCACGGCCCGCATTGCAGGACCATTGGCGGCGCTGATGGGATTGGTGCATGGCGCGTTTGACGGCGATGCGCTGTTTTTCTCGCGCGATCTGGTGATCGAAGGCGACACGGCGGCAACGCTGGCGCTGCGTAACGCGATTGATGATGCCGAGTTGGATCTGGGTGAAGAAATGGCCGGTGCCACTGGACCGTTTGCGCGCCAGATCAGCAAATTGTTGACGTTTGTAGAAAGAAAATCCGGCGTGCCTCTGACACGCCCGCAGGAGGTCGATACATGGTAATGGAAATCGTTTGTCCGGCAGGCACACCTGCGGCGTTGCGTGCGGCTGTTAAGGCGGGCGCGCATACGGTCTATTGTGGCTTTAACAACGAAACCAATGCGCGCAACTTTCCGGGTTTGAACTTTGACCGCGAGGAAATGATTGAGGGCGTTGCGTTTGCCAAGGCGCATGGATCCAAAGTGCTGGTGGCGATCAACACCTTCCCGCGCGCGGGTGCGGAACATATTTGGCATGAGGCGGTGGCGGACGCCCAAGCGGCCGGTGCGCATGCGGTGATTTTGGCAGATGTGGGTCTGTTGGCCTATGCCGCTAAAAACCACCCCAATTTGCGCCTGCATCTGTCGGTTCAGGCGGCAGCGGCCAATGCGGATGTGATCAACATGTATGCGCGCGATTTTGGCGTAAAGCGCGTGGTGTTGCCACGGGTTTTGTCGGTGCCGGAAATTGCGGCGATCAACGCCGAAACCGAAGTTGAAACCGAAGTGTTTGTGTTTGGCGGGTTGTGCGTGATGGCCGAAGGGCGCTGTTCACTGTCCTCCTATGCGACAGGTCTTTCCCCCAACATGAATGGTGTGTGTTCGCCTGCCAGCCATGTCGAATATGAAGATGATGGTGAGACATTGGATGCGCGTCTGGGTGGGTATACTATTCACCGTGTCGGCAAGGACGAAGGCGCACCCTATCCAACGTTGTGCAAAGGCTGTTTCAAGGCTGGCGAGGCCACAGGCCACCTGTTTGAAGATCCGGTCAGCTTGAATGCCGAACAGTTGATTCCACAGCTTGAGAAGGCCGGTGTGACCGCGCTGAAAATCGAAGGGCGGCAACGCTCGCGTTCTTATGTGGCGCAGGTGGTGCGCAATTTCCGCCGCGCGGTGGACGCGCTGGATGCGGGGCAGCCAATGCCCGAAGGGTTCTTGGCGTCGCTCTCGGAAGGGCAGGCCACAACAACCGGTGCCTACAAGAAGACCTGGAGATAATGAGTATGCAATTAACTGTTGGACCAAATCAGTTTTTCTGGGCTGCGGATCGCTGGGCCGAATTGTATCAAGAGCTGGCAAGCGCGCCGGTAGATCGCGTGGTTCTGGGCGAGCAGGTGTGCTCAAAACGTCTACCGTTTTTCCAAGAACGCATTCCGGAGGCCATCGAAGTGCTTCAGGCGGCGGGAAAAGACGTGATGCTGACCAGTCTTGCCTTGGTGACGCTTAAGCGTGAGCGCAAGCAGACGGACGCTTTGGCGGAGATGGGCGTGAGCGTTGAGGTTAATGACCTGACTGCTCTGGCAAACCTGCCCGAAGGCATGGCATTTACGGTTGGCCCGTTGATCAACGTCTATAACGAGGGCACGTTGAACTGGTTGGCAGAACGTGGGGCAACACGGATTTGTTTGCCGCCTGAGCTGCCGATGGAGTCAGTTGAGGTTCTATGCAAGGCTGCGCAAGATGCTGGCGTTGAGATTGAGGTCTGGGGCCATGGGCGCCTGCCGCTGGCGATTTCAGGCCGCTGTTACCATGCGCGGATGCACAAGCGGGCCAAAGACAACTGTCAGTTTGCCTGTGAAGATGATCCTGACGGGTTGGACGTGCGCACGCTGGAAGATCAGCCGTTTTTGGCGATGAATGGCGTGCAGACCCTGTCGGACACCTATGCCTGCGCCGATGAGCAGATTGAGGCTTTGACATCGGCTGGCGTGACCGCGCTGCGCCTGTCGCCTCAGTCGAAAGGTTTTGCCGAGATTTGTGGGTTGTATCGTCAGCGTCTGGGTGGCGATCTGGGCCGAGGAGCCTTGGCTGAGGCATTGCGGGCGATGGATTCAGAGATGCGCCTGTCCAACGGTTTTCTGACCGGAAAAACCGGCGTCGAATGGGCGGCTGAGTAACCCAATGGCGGGTTTGGGGCGCGGGTTTTTAGCCCATTTTTGGGACGCGCCTTACCGCCCGCTGTTTCTGTCTGCGTATCTGTGGGCGCTAATTTGTATCCTGATCTGGCCGATCGGGGAAACGCTGGGGCTGGGAGCGCCCGCGTTTGGCCCGCCTGTGATGTGGCATGCGCATGAGATGCTGTTTGGTTTTGCCGCGTTGGCCAAGGGGGGCTATCTGCTCAGTGCCTTGCCCGGTTGGACCGGATGCGCGCCTATCGTGGGCTGGCGGCTCAAGATGCTGTTTGGTTTCTGGGCTTGTTCGCGGGGTTTGATCTTTTTTGCGGACCCGTTGCCGTTGGCGCTGCTGCTTATTGTTAACGCCTGCTACTTCCTGTTTCTGGCATGGATTCTGCTGTCGCGTATTGTGGCTGCGCGCACATATGAGCGGCTGCCGTTTGGCATTGCAGTGCTGGTGATGGGCACGCTTGAGGCGGGGTTTGTGGCGACAGCGCAGTTGGGGATGCCGTGGGTGAGCCTTGAGCTGATCCGCGCGGCAGTGCTGGTACTAAGCCTGCTGATGATCGCCATTGGCGCGCGCGCCATTCCGGCGTTCACCAGCAATTGGCTGCGCTCGGTTGGGGCAGATGTGTTGCCGACCGCTCCGATGTATTTACGGCAGTTGCCTGTTGGAGTGGTCATGGCCGCTTTGGTGTCGCTGGTTTTAGGACAACAGACGGCGGGCTTTGCGTTGTTGATCGCAGGCGCGGTAGCGGTTCTTTCAATGATGCGTGGCTGGCGCAGTGCTGCGGCGTTGCGCAATCCGCTGTTGGCGGGGCTACATGTTTCTTACCTGTTCCTAGCTTTGGGTCTCGCGGCGGTCGGTATTTTGGGGCTGATGCAGTTTCCATACCCATTGGTCGATGCGTTGCACGCGGTCACTATGGGGGCTGCGGCGGGGTTGATTATGGCGATTTCCGGCCGTGCGGGAGCGCATCAGCCGGATGGCAGTATGCGGGCCAGTTGGGGGTTCACGGTTGGCGTTGGGCTGATCTGGTGCGCCACATTGGTGCGCTTGGCAGTGCCGCTGGTTGCGGCCTATGACGATGCCCTACTTGCGGCCTCGCTGATCTGGGTTCTGGGCTGGGCCGTGTTCATCTACGGCTATCGCTCTGCCCTTGCGGGTCAACCCAAGCGACCAGCGTTTAGTGGCAAAAGCCTGCTATGAGCTGTTTGGCCGAAATCTACACCAGCCCTTGCGCGTCGCCCATTGGGCATCGGTTCGTCGTAGTTTGAGGTTGAAGTCATTTGGATGCGGCAATGCATTGAAAAGGTTGCTGAGTTGGCGGCATGCATCAGTCTCGTTGGATGGGTCGCACGCTGATGCCAACACCTTGACGATCGTGGGTCGTTCCGAACATTACACTTCAAGCGGAGGCAAATCGTAACGGTTTACAAAAGACGTATTAACGGTCTCCACCAAAGACGCCACTGTACTCATGTCCAACACACAAAGCTGAGCAATAGTGTCGTAGCTGAGTGCCTCCTCATGAACTTGTTGATGCTCAAGTGTGTCATAGTCAATTGCATCGAACACCAGCCCATGATTTGAACGCAAATCAATAAGCGCGTCCCGCGATTTTGCCAAAAGGGTCTGCGTGACACTTTCCTTTAGCTGGCATTTTCCGTCCAGATTATTCTGTTGCACGAATTTTTCCAGAAACAGGCGCAATTTGGTGTTGCGTTTACCATACTTTTTCTGAGTTGGCTGGAATTGACGCATAAAGCTTTGCAATACAGCGCTTGTTTCTGCGGCACTGGATGAGTTGGAGTGTATTGTGTCGAAATTCTCATTTATAGCGACAGGCAGTCCGCAGCGTTGCACGACATCGTTTACAATTGACCCCTCGTGTAAGCTGCTGCGCTGCAAGGGAACAACTTCAAAATCCTCGCCAAAAACATCTTGTCCTGATTTGATCGTCTCAAGGTAACAATGTGTCCAAGTGCCTGGAGATGGGATAAAATATTGAGATTTTACATGATGTTGGATCATCGATCGATAGTAAGAAACGGGATCACGGACGTATAGTAAGATTTTGATTTGAGACGCCCACCTCGATAGGTTTCGCCTCAAAATGTCGAAGTCTTCGTATCTCAAGGCGACATCTTCGCTCGATAGAAAGAGGATTTCGGGATCAGTGACCGCTGCCGCGTCGATTTGGGACAAAGCTTTTTTTAGTCTGGGCCGCGCGGAAAAATCTTGATCAAGATCGCGGGAAAAGAGAAGGCGTGCTAAGTGAAAGGGATGAATGAAATTCCGATTTTCAAGAGGCATGCTAATTCCATAGCTTGCCAGTTTTTCATGGTGTTGAACAAAATTAGTCTGGATCGACGTGGATCCTGTCTTAGGCATGCCTATATGGAGAACAATTTTCAATGTGGGGTTCTTTCGTAGTTCAGCTCTCAACTAAAACTTATATTTTTCAAAACAGAAGTTTATGTCACTCCGCTCTGTTTTCCCGAAATCAATAATTTAAGTGTTTTGGGAAACGATGACAAAGCGGTTTGCGTTCTGGAAGAATTTTAGCGTTAACGTTGTGGGGTTTGTTTGCCTCTTCCAGCTTCCTGTTCTCTTCCTTGATTGCTTTCTGATCAAACTGCCTGATGCGCGGTGTAGGTTCAAGGTGCCCGATGGAATTGGGGCGCAGCCAAGGAGCTGCGACACATTGTGGCCCATTGGGTTTCTTATGTAGTGATCGGCCAAAATCTGCGCATTTATAGGCTGTGAGATTTACCTGATTAAAATAATAAGTTATTGCGTAAAATCAAAGACCCAGCGCGGCGAATCTCGTATCTCGCGGCCCTCATGACATCGCCAGCTTTTGCCAGCCGTCTTCCCCTCTCACATATCTTTCGGAGGCGTTGCGCAGCATGGCGACCCACCCTGTATCTGACTTTTCACCCTATTTCGCCAATGTCTGCGACGACCCGATGAGTGGCGCGTTTGATGAGGGGCGTCAGGCCCATCCCCGTGGGTCCAGCACAGTGCCGGTGCCCAAAGAGCAATGGGGCGCGGTTTGGGAAACGGCCGAGCAAACGCCACGCACGAAACATGGCATGGCCTATGTGCACGTGCCGTTTTGTGAGAACCACTGTCTGTTTTGCGGATTTTATCAGAACGCGTGGAAGCCCGAATTGGGCGCGGGCTATGTTGACCAGTTGCTGCGCCAAGCTGAAACGTTGCGCGGCAAAGGTGCGCTGGAAGGCCCGCCTCTGAGAGCGCTGTATTTTGGGGGCGGCACGCCGACTGCGCTGGCCGCCAAAGACATTGGCCGTATGGTGCGCGGATTGCGCGATATTCTACCGCTGGCGCCGGATTGCGAGATCACTCTGGAAGGTCGTATTTTCTCGTTCACTCCGGACAAGCAGGATGCGGCGTTTGAGGCGGGTGTGAACCGGATCTCACTAGGGGTGCAGACCTTTGACACCGCCATCCGCAAGCGATTGGGACGCAAGGCCAGCGGTGAGGAAGTGAAAGCGACGCTGTCGCGCCTGGTGGCGCAGGATGCGGCCGCGATTGTGATCGATCTGATCTATGGCCTGCCCAATCAAACCCATGAAACTTGGGCGCGCGACATCGCAACGGTGGATGACCTTGGCCTTGATGGCGTGGATCACTACGGTCTGAACATGATCAAAGGCACGCCGCTGATGGCGTCGGTGGAAAAAGGCAAGCTGACGCCTCTGACCCGCAGTGAATTGGGCGAATACTATGCGCGGGGCCATGAGCAGATGAAAGATCTGGGCTGGGCGCCGATCTCGTGCTCGCATTATCAGTCGCCAAGTCTGCGGGAACGCTCTGTCTATAACTATGGTGCTAAAACCGGCTGGGATTTCTTTGCGCTCGGCGCGGGGGCGGGTGGCTCGCTGAACGGGTTGAGCTATTTCAATATTCCGATGCTTGAGACATATGCGGCCAAGGTCAGCGCGGATGAAGCGCCGTTTATGGGATTGAACAAAGCCAGCGCAATTGCACCGCTAGTCAATGCGGCGCGCGCCGGAATGGAGCGCGCCCGCCTTGATACGCGCGCCTTGGAGCAGGGCTTTGTCGACTGTGATCTCGACAGTGCGGCGCGCGCACAGAAGCCTGCGTTGAGCTTGCTGGAGCCGCTGTTGGCGCAATGGGTCGAGGCCGGACTGATGGCGCGTCGCGGGCGGTTTTATGAGCTGACCTTGGCGGGACGTTTCTGGCAGGTCCAGATGACGGGACGCCTGACAAACTTCTTTGCCGAGATTTACCTGCCGCCCGCAGAGCGCAGAGATCCAAACCATCGCCGTGCGGCGGCTTAAACAAACATCAATCAGTATAACTTGAAGGACAAAGCAGATGTCTGACCTTGCAAAACGTATCGATGCTGCCGCTGAGGCGGTTCAAATCAAAACACCGGAATACATCGCCAAAGAGGCGGGGTGTTCCGCGCTGGACGTGGTGCGTCATCAAGCCAACGAGCAGACCACTTTTGCGGATGGCGCGCATTTCGTGGAGGCCATGCAAGACATGCGCAGCTGGGGTGAGCTGATGTTTCTGGTGCACACACCAGATGTTATTCTTGAGGTGAAAACCGAGATGCCTGACGGCGCGTTGGGGCATGGTTTTTATAACCTGAAAGGCAAACCCACAGGCGGTCATTTGAAGGCGGGGAATTGCGGGACGGTTGGATTTATCACGAGCTCCTTCATGGGCACGCCAACCAAGTCGGTGCAGTTTTTCAACCGTGAAGGTGGGTGTATGTTCAAAATCTATCTAAGTCGCGACAGCGAGCGCAATTTCTTGCCAGAGCAGTTGCAGGCTTATGAAAACTTGCAGGCGCGCCTGTGTGAGTGTGCTACAGCGGCAGAATGAGCGATATGACATCACAGCATTTGATGGCGCTGGGCTGCGGATATACCGCGCGGCGCATGGGCAAGCAGCTCTTGGAAAAGGGTTGGCTTGTTTCGGGAACCTCGCGCCAAGAGGCTGGCGCAGAACGGTTGGGGCTGTTGGGCATTCAGGGGCACGTCTTTGACGGGACTGCGGCCCTACCGGAAGGCGCTTTTGACGGCGTCACGCACATCTTGGTCTCGATTCCGCCGTCTGGCGAAGGAGACATGAGCCTTGAGAAAAACCTGTCGGCCTTGGCGGATTGTAAGACGTTGCAGTGGGTCGGTATTCTGTCCACCACGGGTGTTTACGGTGATGCCGAGGGCGCGTGGATTGACGAGAGTTATCCACCTGCGCCGTTGACTGCCGCCAATGAGGCGCGGTTGGAGATGGAGAACGACTGGCTGGCCTTTGGGGCAGCGCATGACGTGGCCGTGCAGGTGTTCCGTCTGCCAGGCATCTACGGGGCGGGGCGATCGGTGTTGGGGCGTCTGCGTATGGGGCGTGCGATGCGGATCATCAAAGAGGGGCAGGTGTTTAACCGCATTCATGTGGATGACATTATCGCCGCGTGCCGATTGGGCATGGCGCGGCCTGAGGCTGGTCCGGTGTTTCATATAGCCGATGGTGCGCCGGCTGCCGCCGAAGAGGTCACAGCCTATGGAGCGGAATTGCTAGGTTTACCGGTGCCGCCTGCGGTCCCAATTAACGAGGCGGGATTGCCGCCGATGGCGTTGCACTTTTATGCGGAGTGCAAGCGATTGGATATTTCCAAAGCCCGCAAAGAGTTGGGGTTTGAACCACTCTATCCAAGCTATCGCGAAGGTTTGGCTGCAATTTTGGAAGAAGAAGAGGCGCGATAGGCAAACTTGTTGGGGGGCTGGACTTTTGCGGGTCCCAGCCCCTTTATGCAGGGACCTAGTCCCAAGCCATCGGTGCCCTGATGAACGAACGCCAACTGCGCGCTTTAAAGCTGACCGTCGAATATGGCACCACTGTGCGCGCCGCGCAGGTTTTGGGCGTGACCCAACCCGCGGTGAGCCAGTTGATCAACGGGTTGGAAAAGGATCTGGGCTTTGCGGTGTTTGAGCGGCGTCAGGGCAAAATCCAAGTCACGCCACAGGGGCGTGCCTTTCTGACCCAAGCTCAAAATGTGTTGGACAGTTTTGCCGAAGCGCGCCGCGCGGCTGAGGCTTTGCGCGGCTATTCCAATACCCATCTGCAAATTGGCTGCACCGTTGGTTTTGCGATGAGCGCGTTGCCACGGGCCCTGTCCGGTATGCGGGCGCGCTTTCCTGAGTTGACGTTTTCATTGCAGGCGCAGTCTTCTGTGCATGTGCAGGAAATGCTCGACAGCCATATCTTTGATATGGGGGTGTTTGAGGTGGACCCCTCGTTGCCAGTGGGCGGTGAGCAATCATTCGTGGAAGTGCCGGTCTTCTGTACGATGCGGCACGACGACGCCTTGGCGCAAAAAGAGGTGATCGAGGTGGCCGACTTGGCCGGACGTGAGTTGGCGGCCTTGTATCAGAAACATCCTAGCTCGCAGCAGTTGATGCGCGCCTTTGAAGGGGCGGGGCACGTTTGGGAGCCGGTGCTGGAGAGCAATCTATTTGCGTCGCTCTGTCAGTTTTCCATCGACAGCGGCGTGGTGGCCTTTAGTGACCGCAACACCCCTGAAGTGGTCGGCCAAGGTCAACTGGTGTGTCGCCGCTTTGTTCCGGATGTGTCGCTCAAGCTGAGTATTGCGCGGGCACGGGTCTCGGACCATGCCGCGCATCTGGACGCTTTGGAAGCAGAAATACGCGCTGTTTTGGGTGGGTTATAGGTCACAGACGCCCCAAAGTGCGGGGCGCCTGTTGCTGGTTTCTCTATTTGGCCAAACGCCATGCCTGTGTGCGTTTGAGCAACACGCGCGAGATGGCCGCATGCAACAATCGCACCACCACAGAGGCATAAAAGATCAGCATCGCCATGGCTGCGGCTGAGGCGCTGGCGCCTTGTTCATCTAGGTGGATGGCCCCCACGGAGGCAAGGATTGTGCTGGCCCCGTAGAGGAAGATCACACCTGACACCGTGGTCATCGCATTCACAAACATATAGGCCCAGATGTCCAGAACTGCAGGTAAGCTAACCGGCAAGGTCACGCGGAAGAACATGTGCAGCACCGAGCGTTTGAGCGAGGCGGAGACAGCTTCGAATTCGCGGTCGATTTGTTTGAGCGCCGTCACCGCCGTGAGATGGGACACGCTGTAGAAATGCGTCACCGTGTTGAGCACCATGATGCCCATTGTGCCATAGATCACCACCAATGGATTAAGCGGGTGGTTAAAGAAGAAGATGTAGCTGAGACCCAGTACCAGTCCTGGCACGGCCAGTGGAATCAGCGCCATCAAATGCACAAAGGGGCGTAGCGGGCCCGAAACCGGTGGTTTTTCCACCAAATAGGCTCCGAAAAAGATTAGCGGCGTGCCAATCATCGCTGTCCAAAAGGCCAGCTTGAGCGAGTTGAAAAAGGCAAACCAGCCCACGCCAGCTGAGTTGAATTCATAGTGTTTCAGGGTGAAGTCGAGATTGTAGGGCCAGAATTTCACCAGCGAGGCAAACTGGGCCATGCCGACAATACCAAAGATGATCACGCTCATCAGCACACAAAACACCAAGGCGCAGGTGTCGATGGTGCGGTTGGGTTTGGGGTGATAGCTGACCGAGCGTGCATTCAGGGCGGAGCGTTGCGATTTTTGCACGCGACGGTCGATGGCAAAGGCGATGACTGCCGGAATCAGCAGAACAGTTGAGACCACCGCGCCCATCTGAAAGTTCTGCTGACCGACAACCTCTTTGTAGATATCGGTGGCGAGCACGTTGTAGTTCCCGCCAATCACTTTGGGCACACCGAAGTCGGTGAAAATCAGGATAAAGACCACGATAAAGGCGCTGATTAAACCGTATCTGGCACCGGGGAGAGTGACCGTCAGAAAAGTGCGCAGCGGGCTGGTTTTCATCACTGCCGCAGCCTCGTAAAGGCGGGCGTCGGACACCGACAATGCGGTGATCATCAGCATCAAGGCGTGCGGGAAGGTCCAGAATACCGACGCCATGATGATGCCCGTGGGACCATAGATTGAGGTGCCCATCATCACATCGCGCAGCACACCTTGGTTGCCAAACCAATAGATCAGCGCAATCGCGGCCAACAGGGACGGGCTAAGTAGTGGAATGAGCGCGATGAGTTTGAAGGCACCTTTGAAAGGCATGCAGGTGCGGGTCAGCGCGTAAGCATAGGCAAAGGCCAGAAAGGTGACGATGACGGTAGATATCAGAGTGACCTGAAAGCTGTTGGTCAGAGAGCGCACCAGCGATGGTGTTTCAAAATAGGTGCGAAAGTTGGCCAAGCCGACGAAATTACCGTTGCCGTCGGTCATGCCGGTCGACACCAGCGCGTATAGGGGCAGGACCAGTGTCACCAAAAAGAAGGCGACATAGCCAAGCAGAAACAGGCGCATCAGGCGGCCATCGTTGTCCAGCGCCTGACGCGGCGCGCGCAGAGAAGCGATCATGGCTGTTGTCCTTAGGTTGCGTTCAGTAAGCGCAGGGCTTGCGATGGCAGGCAGAGCGGAAGTCTGGTTCCGGCGGAGAGATCCAACGTCAGGGCCTGTTGCTTGCTGATGCGCACCGAGAGGCGATCTGAGTCCAAAGCCGGAGCATGGACGTGGACTGTCAAGTGATCCCCTAAAAACTCGACGTCGAGGATGTCGGTCTGAACGGTGTTGAGGCAGTCTTTTTGAGCAATCAACACATCTTCGGGGCGGATCACGGCGATCACATCGGTGCCGCTTGGCGCGGTTTCATCCGCCGACTTTGCTTGGCTGATGTCCAACCAGCACCGTCCTGAGCGGGCGTGCCCATGTTCGAACTCGGCCAGTGGAATGACATTGGTTTCACCGATAAACCGTGCCACAAATGGCGTGGCTGGCTCCTCATAGATTTCTCGGGGCGTGCCGATTTGCTCGAGCTTGCCTGCGTTCATCACAACGATCCGATCGGCCATTGTCAGGGCTTCGTCTTGGTCGTGGGTGACCATGATGGTGGTCACATCAAGACGTTTTTGCAGGGCGCGCACTTCGCGGCGCAAGTGTTCGCGCACTTGAGCATCAAGGGCTGACAGCGGCTCATCCAGTAACAATAAGCCTGGCGATGTCGCAAGGGCGCGTACCAAAGCGATGCGTTGTTGCTCACCGCCGGAGAGTTGCGCGGGATATTTTGATTTGTGAGCGCTGAGGTTCACCAGTTTGAGTAACCCGTCAACTTTTTCTGCGATCTCGCGCCGTTTGGCACCCGTGTTGACCAGCCCATAGGCGACATTGTCGCCCACCGTGAGGTTGGGAAACAGCGCGTAAGATTGAAACACAATGCCAAAATCGCGTGCCGAGGGGGGCAGCCACGAGATGTCTTTTTCTGACTGGATGATCTGGCCGGCGGTCTGAGTTTCCAGCCCGGCGATGCAGCGCAATAGCGTGGTTTTTCCGCAACCTGATGGCCCTAGAAAACAGATGAATTCACCTTTGGAGATGTCAAAGGACACATCATCAAGTGCAGTAGACTCATCGAATTTTTTGGTGAGATTTTTGACGCCAAGATAGGGCGACCTGGGGTCCGTCGTGCAGGTTTCTGCAGGCGTGAGTTTGGTGTCGTGGATGGTCATTTTCTGAATTCCAGCAGCGTAACTTTGTGGCTTTGATACGCAAGTCTAAGGGTGCCTGTCGAGAGAAAAATATTGATACAAAAATAAGATTTGCTTATTAAGTGAGAATTGAGAGGGCATTGAAAATTTCAATTTGGCTGAATTAACCTCCCAATGACGTCAATAAATAGGCGTAAAACAAGGAATATTCTTAGGTGCGCTGGTGGAGTTCTTGACATACGGTCATTTGTTGCGAACTGTCATATAAGTTTCATTTATTATTTGTGCTCCGCTGGTTTAGGCAGGGGGCAAGACAACTCTGCAACGTTTGGAATGCAAAATGCACCAGTTCACCACCACCAGCTTCTCCGCCGCAGCCCTTGCGATCACGCTTGGTTTTACGCCAGCATTTGCCAGCGAAAAGCTGGTCATTTATTCGTCGACTGACGCTGACAATTTGAAGATTTTCGCGGATGCATTCAGTGCCGCGCACCCCGATATCGAAACCGAATGGGTCCGCGATTCAACCGGCATCATGCATGCGCGTCTGATGGCGGAAAAAGACAACCCGCGTGCCGACGTTTTGTTCGCAATGGCCGCGACTTCCATGTTGACCATGGAAGATCTGGACATGTTCCACGCATATCAGCCTGCAGGCACCGACAAGCTGGACCCGCGCTATCTGGATAACGAAGGCGAGATGAACTGGGTTGGCATGTATGGCTGGGCTGGCGCGTTGTGTGTGAACACAATCGAAATGGAGCGTCTTGACCTGCCGATGCCTGCCACTTGGGCTGATTTGACAGACCCAGTTTACCAAGGTCACATTTCAATGCCGAACCCAGCGTCTTCGGGCACAGGGTATCTGGATGTTGCCAGCTGGATCCAATTGTTTGGTGAAGACAAAGCCTGGGATTACATGGATGCGCTGCATGAAAACATCGCGGTTTACACGCACTCGGGCTCCAAGCCATGCGTTCAGGCCGCGACGGGTGAGTTTGCCATCGGTGTGTCATGGCCATTTCGGGGCGCCAAGCTGATCGAAGAGGGCGCGCCGCTAGAGTTGGTTGTCCCAACCGAAGGTGTTGGCTGGGAAATGCAGGCCAGCGCGATCATTGCTGGCACTGATCAATTGGATGCCGCCAAGATCTTTATGGACTGGGCGATCTCAGAAGAGGCAATCAAAACCTATTCGACCAGCTACTCGGTTGTGGCCATGCCCGAAGTGGCTGTTGAAACGCCCAACTTCCCACAGGAAGTCTATGAGCGTCTGATCGACAATGACTTTGTTTGGTCGGCGAACAACAAAGACGAAATCGTTGCTGAGTGGCGTCGCCGCTACGAGCAAAAGACCGAAGGATCCTAATGGCTTCAGGCTGGAAAGTCTGAACAGGAATTCTCAACAACATCAAGATGGGCCCGGTCGCGCTTTGCCGGGCCTATTTCTTCCTAAAATATCCGAGTTATGGCAGCGCGACCTGACTCCAAATTCAAAGTCGTTCTGTGAAAATAGATACCGTCCGTACGCCAAATGGCGGAATAATTGGAATGTGTGCCTGTCCTGGGCGGACAGGGCTGTCGGCCGCCGGAGAAATGTGGTGCCGAGATTTGTCTCAAGATATCGCTGCGCTCGAGAGCTGGCGTGCGGAGCGCGTGGTCAGTTTGATCGAGGCGCATGAGTTCCGGGAATTGGGCGTGCAAGGCTTTGCGCAGGAGATGCGTTCGACCCAGTTTGAGTGGCAGCATTTTCCAATCACAAACTTAATGGCCCCAGACTGCGGCGCGACGCCAGATTGGGCGGCGCAGCTGGCTGAGCTGTCCACGGTTTTAGATCGCGGGGGGCGGGTTGTGTTTCATTGCGCAGCCGGATTGGGGCGTACGGGGACCGTGGCTGCCGCCTTGCTGGTTCTGGCTGGGTATTCCAGCGCTGTGGCGATTGACGCAATCCGCACGGCCCGAGCAGGCACAATTGAAAGCGCAGCACAGGTCAAATTCTTGTGCGCGCTCCGCGCGATGCGCACGCATTAGGATTTATGTCTCAAATTACGAGTCACGCGATCCAGATTTATCTGCCTGCGACAGGATGCGCGCTATTTTGGGCGAATTTTCGCCGCTGGTCGGCGTGACTTCGCCCGAGTTGGCGCGGAGTCAAAAGAGCAGACAGGTGCCCCCTTTTTAAGCCAGAATGCGTCCTTACGTTACCGCCTTCACATAAATGTTTTGGAACGGTAACGATGGCCAATAGACCCCTTACTATCCTGCTCGCAGGGATAGGTATTAACCTCTCGATTGGCGTCTTGTACGCTTGGAGCGTTTTCAAAGACGCACTTATTGCTGACTTGGGATGGACTGCCACTCAAGCCTCGACGCCTTATAGCGTCGCGATTGTCGTATTTTCGATCGCAACTTTGACGGCGGGTGTTCTGCAGGACAAAATTGGACCACGGAAAATCATTATGATCGGCGGTTCGCTGGTTGGCCTTGGCATGATTGCTTCGGGTCTTTTAACAAGCCCGACCGCCATGGTTCTGACCTTTGGTATTGCCGTTGGGACAGGTATCGGTTTCGCCTACGCTTGTGTGACACCGGCTGCGATGAAGTGGTGGCACCCTTCCAAAAAAGGCATGGTCAGCGGTCTGATCGTTGGTGGTTTTGGTCTTGGTGCTGTTTATGTTGCACCGCTGACAAAAGCGCTGGTCAACAGCTTTGACATTCAAACAGCGTTTGTCATCTTGGGTACAGGTATCATCATTGTATCGGTTGGCCTTGGTATGACCGTTGTGAACCCGCCTGAAGGTTACAAACCTGCCGCACCGAAAAACGTTGCGACGAAAGCTGCGACTGCCGGTCTGGAAATGACATGGCGTGAGATGATCAAGACTCGTCAGTTCTACTTCCTGCTGTCGATGTTCGCTCTGGCGTCCAGCGCAGGCGTGATGTTGATTGGGACAATCACGCAGGTTGCTAACGTTCAGGTGGGTCTGGAAAGCGCTGTGTATCTGGTTGGTTTGCTGGCGGTTGCCAACGCAAGTGGCCGGATCCTTGGTGGTATCGTGTCTGACAAAATCGGTCGCGTGAACACATTGATCATCGTGTTCTTGCTGCAAGCTGCAAACATGTGGTTCTTCATGCACATCTCAACCGAGATCATGCTGATTGCTGGTGCTATTGGTGGTGCTGTCTTCTACGGCACATTGCTGAGCGTGTTCCCATCGCTGACCGCCGACTACTTCGGCCTCAAAGGCTATGGCGCAAACTACGGTCTGGTCTATCTGGGTTGGGGTCTGTCCGGCGCATTGGGTCCGGTGATGGCGTCCTTGTCTGTGGACATGACAGGTAGCTTCAACACAGCTTATGCAGCAAGTGCTGCGATGTTGGTTCTGGCCGCGGTTATCGCCTTCATGACCAAAGCGCCTGTGGCCGCTCCCGTGGCTGCCCGTAAAGACGCGGTTGTCGCTGCTGAATAGGCTAAAATCGAGCATGCTCGCGGGGCCTTTGCACCTCTCCATCGGAAGGTGCATCCCCGCGGGTGGCATCACATTTTAGGGTTTGTTTTCGGAAACGACCGTTTCTCGGGCGGAAAGCGGGAGACCCGTTTGAGCCAATACTCCCCACAAAGTCTTGATTAGTTTGATCTAGCGCCTTGGATCGGTAGACCCTGATGGGTTAGTCGCGCCCGACGTTTGAAGGTCGGACGCGAAATTGGTTTATAGGAACAGATCCGCGATGAAGGCCGAGCCAACATAGGTGCCGGTCATCACCAAGACGGCGATCAGGATGATTTTCCAACCGGAAGCTTTGGCGATTTCAATCTCACGTTTGGCAATCGCGATACCTGCATATGCAAGACACGGTGTTGCTAAGGTTAGAAAGTTGACATGCGCCACTTTGCTCAGGATCCATTCGCTGCCCGGGGTATATGGCATCGTCACCAGAATACCGACCAGCGAGATCCACGCCACGGATGGCAGTTTGAAGGGGACGACTTTGGTCAAAATTAGACCCACAATGCAAATGGCGTAGAGTAAAACCAGACCAAAGAGGCCTTGTGGCAGAGTGTTGTCGGTGCCGACAGTGTTGCCAATCAGACCAACAATGCAGACGACAACCAGCACGATGGCATGCATTACAAGATCAGGGTTGCCGCTTTCTTCCTGCGGCGCTTGGGAGGCAAGATCGCTCATGATTATTCTCCTGCTTTCACGGTGCTGAGGTTGTCTTTGCGACCCAGAAGGGCGTAGAGCTTTTCGGTTACTGGCAGAGCCACGAAGATACAGAGATACATGCCTGTGGCGTAGGTCAGCACGTTAGATGCACCTGCCAGTGCCAGAATGCTGTCTTCCATTTCGGGCACGGTATTGACCAATGCACCTGTGCAGGCCGCCATCATTGAGCCAGATCCAATGCCACACGCCATGGCCAAAGCTTCGACGCTGAAAGCGCCCATTGAGGCCAGCAGAGAGGCGAGGATCGCAAAGATGAACGTGCCAAACAGAGTACCGACAACGTAGACACCCATGACGCCTGCGCCTTCTTGGCTTTTGAGACCATATTTATCCGCGATGATGGCGATGTTGGGTTCGCGTGCGACCGAGAAACAGGCGCCGATAGACTCACGGCCCATACGCAGCACTAGAACAGCGACGGGGAAGGCGAGCACAATGGTGCCAAGGTTTCCAAGCTCTTGCAGGATCAGCGCCGGACCGGCCGCAATGATTTGCTCCATCGAGGGGCCAACAATCGTGCCGAATTTCGCGATAAACGGCATGATCGCAATCACGATCAGGGGCGAGGCTGCGTTGACTTCGCGATCAGTAATCCAAGCGCGTGCTGCAGGGATCACGTTGGGGTTAATAAGCAAGCCAAGAACAAAAGCATACAACAGTGGCAACAGAAGGATGGAGCCGATCCCAATTGGCACAGCGATGATGCCAATCAATTCGGAGATGACGGTGATGGCGATCACTGAGACGTGTAGGCGCCAGTCCAGGACGATGTCCTTTGCTTTATCCATTAGTTTAGAGCCTCTCTTTTTGCGGAGGGGAAGGGAATTTCGTTAAACGAAAGGAGACCGGGGCGAAGGCAGATCGCCCCGGCGGTGTGTATCAGCCTGGCGCGTAGCCAAAGGCAATTGCCGGGTCAGCAGCGGTTTCGACCCAGACAGATTTGGTAACGGTGTAAGCATCAAGTGCCTCGCGTCCCGAAGAACGTCCGTACCCAGAGCGTCCAAAGCCGCCAAAGGGCGACATGACGTTGATGGTTTTGTAGCTGTTGATCCAAAAGGTTCCCGCGCGCACTTTGGATGCCACGCGATGCGCGCGGCCGACGTCGCGTGTCCAGACCGCACCAGCCAGACCGTAAGGTGTGTTATTGGCCAGCGCGATGGCATCTTCTTCGGTCTCAAAGGTCAGAACGCTGACCACCGGACCAAAGACTTCTTCGTTGGCGATGGTCATGTCAGGGGTGACATTGTCCAGTACCGTAGGCGCGTAGAAATAACCGTTGCTGTCCGTCAGATCGGCAGGTTTTGCGCCACCTGTGGCAATGGTTGCACCCGCATCGGTGGCCTCGCGCACCATGCTGTCGATTTTTTGCCACTGTGCGAGATTGTTGACCGGTCCGACCTGAGTGTCGGGGTTCATTGGCATGCCAACCGGAATGCGAGCGCTGGCTTCGGCCAGTTTGGCGACAACTTCATCTTTGATTGAGGCCTGCACCAAAAGGCGTGAGCCTGCGACGCAACTTTGACCACATGCTGCAAAGATTGCGGCTTGGGTGCCGACAACAGCACGGTCAATGTCAGCGTCCTCAAAGACGATATTGGCGGATTTGCCCCCCAGTTCCAAGATCGAAGGGATCACGCGCTTGGCGGCAGAGCTTGCGATTTTCTCACCGGCCTCGGCAGAACCCACAAACACCACAAGACCTGTTGCGTCATGGTCGATCATCGCTTGGCCAGCCGTTGGCCCGGCACCTGCGATCACATTGACCAAGCCGCGCGGCACGCCAGCTTTTTCACAGAGGACAGCCACAACAATCGAGCTAAGCGGCGTTAACTCAGAGGGTTTCAGGATAACACCGTTGCCGGCGCAAATTGCGGGCGCGATTTGCCAGCAACAGGTGAACAGTGGAGCATTCCAAGGGGTGATCTGTGAGACCACTCCCACAGGTTCGCGGCGGGTGTAGTTCAGATGCGTGCTCGGCACAGGGATAACGTCGCCTTGGATTTTGTCACACCAGCCAGCATAATATTCAAACATTTCGGCCATGCGGGGGGGCTCGCCACCGGCGTCGCGCACGGGGCGGCCAGCGGAGATGCATTCCAGTTCCGAAAGGGCGGCGGCATTTTCACGCAGCTGACGACCGATTTCGAACATGATGCGCCCGCGCTCAGACGCGGTTTTGGCCCACCATTCTATTTGTGCGGCTTGGGCTGCGCGACCTGCGGCATCAACCACCGATGCATCCGCATCAGGGAATTGGGCAAAAACATCGCCGGTTGCCGGATCGGTCAATGAGAGTGTGGCACCCTTGCCAGTTACAAATGCACCATCGACATAGCTTTGAACCTGATCGGTTCCCAGCAATTCCTGCATCAGAGCAGCGACGCGGGCTGCGGTATTTACGGTCATTCCGTCCATGATTTAGGCCTCGTCTTTGAGTTTGGATTTGGCGCTGCGGTAGTCACCGGCAAGCATAAAGTCTTCGGTATCCGCGATGCCTGTATTGGCCTCGCTCCACAGTGATTTGGTCAGGCTTGCCATGGGCAGATTGCAGCCCGATGTCTCGGCAAGTTCCAGCGCCAGACGCACATCCTTGCGCATCAAACCTGCGGAAAACCCGCTGTCGAAACTGGCGGGTAGAACCCAGTTGGGGAAGTGGATTTCGCTAATGGCGCTGCGGCCCGTCGCCGAGTTAATCACGCGCAGCGCGTCTTCGGCTTTTACACCTGCGGCCTCAGACAGTTTGAGGGCTTCGCGCGTGGTTTGCATGTGGCAGGCGACCAGCATGTTGTTGACCAGCTTGGCAACATTGCCTGCGCCGCTCGGACCAACATGCAGAATTTTGGTTGCGATTGCTTCCAACACACTGAGGGCGCGGTTGAAGAATACTTCTTCACCACCTGCCATAACCGCCAAGCTGCCTGCTGCTGCGCCAGAGGGGCCGCCGCTAACGGGGGCGTCAATAAAGCCATGGCCGTTTTCAGCGAGCTCGGCCGCCAGTTTGCGGCTAACTTCAACTTCTGAGGTTGAAGCGTCGATGATGATACGCGAGGGGCTGTCAGCGGTTAGTTCGGGGGCTGCTTCCTGAAGAACAGCTTCGACAATACGCGCGTTTGGAAGCGAAATCAGGATTTGGTCGGCATTGGCGAAAACCGATAGCACGTTGCCCGGCGTTGCGATTCCAGCGGCGGCGGCGTGGGCGCAGGCCTCTGTTGAGAGATCAAATGCAGTGACGGCAAAGCCTTTGCTGGCGAGCGAGGTCGCCATTCCCATTCCCATGGCCCCAAGGCCGATGACGCCGACGCGCGGTAATTCTGCTGCTGACATATTCGCTCCAAAATCGTGTCTCTTTGTGCCGGACGTTTAGATTTTGCCTGACGGCAGAATGCATACGACCGGATGCAATGGAGCCTTCCAGAGGGTGAGCTGTTGCAGAAGTGATCAATCTGGGCACATC
This sequence comes from Rhodobacteraceae bacterium Alg231-30, assembly GCA_900143615.1. GTDB lineage: Bacteria > Pseudomonadota > Alphaproteobacteria > Rhodobacterales > Rhodobacteraceae > Shimia. The sequence continues at coordinate 316,124 of FREU01000002.1, read as the reverse complement.
GCGTTGCTCAATTAGCAACGCCGGGCGCTGTCCATTGGATGGTCACCCGTTAAAAGCTTGCATCCTCCCAGACAGGAACGTTGCTGCGACCTCGACCGATTGAGGCAAGCGGCGGCGGGCGCGCACCATGAGATGTGCACTTACCCGTTGAAAAGAGGCTTCTTTGAGAGGAACAGCCACCACCTCTCTGCGCTTCTCTTGATTTGTAACAGAGCAACGTGGAAGAAATGTGACACCCATCCCAGAAGAAACGCTTTTTATCAGTAAATTAAGGGATTCTGTCTCGATCTGGGGATTGAGAACCAGACCTTGATCGCTTGCGGCCCGTGTGACCATTCTTCGAATGGCATGGTCATCATTTGGCAGACAGATGGGGTATTCTAGCACTTCGGACAGGCCCACGGGCCCGCGCGCGGCCAACGGTGAATCCGGCGGCACAATTGCGTAGAGCGGTTGACGACCTACGGCGAGAGACCGGATGGAATCGCGCATTTGCGGATTGTACGCGATGGCAATATCGACTTCGCCTTGGGCCACACGTCGCTGCAACTCTTGGGTGCCCGCGTAGCCAAGATGAAATTTTAGGCGCTGTTGCTTTTTTTTGAGCGTCGCAAGACCATTCTCCATCAAGTCGTCCACAAAACCTTCGCCGACCGCGATTCGTACTTCGTGGGTTTCCAGTGAATGAAACCGCCGCAGCTGGTCTAAGACATAGCTTTGTTCATCCTGAATATTGAGAGCATGTTCACGCAGGCATTCACCTGCCTGTGTGAGTGCGACGCCACGGCTGGTCCTTTCAAACAGTTTGATTTCGAGCCGTTCTTCCGCAGCAGCAATTTTGCGACTTATGGCGGATGGTACGGTATTCATCTGGTCGGCCGCCGCACGGATTGATCCGGCTTGGGCAACGCTGAGAAATTCGCGCAAAAAACGATTGTCCAGACGGTCCATAGTGCTGTGATTACCCTCTTAGAATGTGTTGCGTCAGACGGACCCAATATTCGGCGCCTGTTGCGAGAACATCGTCGTTGAAGTCGTAATAGGCTGAATGCAGCCCCGGATTATCACCCTGCCGCGCCGCGCCGAGCCAAAGGTACGCGCCGGGGCGGTTTTGCAGCATGAAGGCAAAGTCTTCAGAGGCCATGCTGGCGGTGCTGTCCGGCGTTTGCAGATCCATTGTGCTTGCAACCTGTCGCGCCAACGCGGCCTCGGGTGCTGTGTTGATCGTTGCGGGATAGCGGCGTTGATAGTCCACTTTGGCACTGCACCCTTGAGACAATGCGATGCCGTTGGTTGTCTCGCGCAGGCGGTGCTCTAAGGTGTCGCCCGCTTCAGGAGCGAACCAACGGGCGGTGCCACGCAACACTGCTGTGTCGGGGCAGATATTCCATGCCGAGCCAGTGTGGATTTCGGTGACAGAAATGACGCCGGGCTCTAGCGGGGACAGGCTGCGCGCTGGGATCTCCTGGAGTGAGGATGCGGTGCGGGCGGCCGCAGCGACAACACCGTCGCTTTGCTCGGGCATCGCGCCATGACCGCCCTTACCCGAGATCGTGATTTCAAACACAGCAAAGGCCGCCATCATTGCGTCGTCGCGGGCCACCAGATTTCCCGGTGCCAGTGCAGGCCAGTTGTGAATGCCAAACACCTGATCACAGTCAAAACGTTCAAACAGACCGTCTTGGATCATCACACGCGCGCCGCCGTCGTTTTCTTCGGCGGGTTGGAAGATCAAGGTGACAGTGCCATTTTTCACACCGCGTGCTGCGATTTCGCGCGCGGCAAGCAACAACATGGCGGTGTGACCGTCATGTCCGCATGCATGCATTTTTCCATCAATTGTCGAGGCGTGATTCAGCCCTGTTGCTTCGGTGATGGGCAGGGCGTCGATATCGGCGCGCAGTCCGATCTTGGGACCTTGGCCATCGCCAAGTTGGGCAACAACGCCCGTGGTCGCCAATCCGCGATGGACGCGCCAGCCCCAATCATCAAGCAGTTGGGCGATCATTGCCGAGGTGCGGTGTTCCTCAAAACCCAATTCGGGGTGGCGATGCAAATCGTGACGCCAAGCAATGGCCTCGGAAATGTGGGATGGGTCAAACATGTCTGGTTCCCTTGAACAGTGGGCGCGGCCGTTTTCGCAAATAGGGTGTGGGCGCGTTGATGCATACCGTAATCTTCTCGATCCAGTTTACATCAATGAAAACCCCAGCGGCAGGTTTCCGCCTATGGGCTTCGTATTGGCCTAGGGAATGAGGTGGGAGTGCAGGTTTATTGTTTGCGTGGTGGCTGTTTCAAACCCTGAGACACAGCAAAGCCACCCGGAGACAAGCCGCGAGAGCGGGTGCGCAGAACGGGGGTCTGTTGCGATCCACCAATGGCCTCGCGCAGGATGATGAACAGGCCGCTGGCGATAATGATGCCGACACCGATCAGCGTGGTCGTATCAACGGGTTCGCCAAACAGATAATAGCCCAGTACCAGCGCCCAGATGATCTGAGAGTATTGCATGGGAGCGACTGTGACGGCTTCTCCCAGCGTATAGGCGTAGACCAGCAGAAGTGTTGCCGCAAAGCTGAAGGCAGCGACTGCGGCCATACCGGCAAGCTCGCTGGTCTGCATAGGTTGATACACAAACCCCATAATCGAGCCCATCACGAAGACGCTGATCAAAAGTGGGTAGAGCATGAGCACCACGCGGCGCTCTTCTCGTCCAATTTTGCGCACGACGATTGAAGCCGTGGCACCGGATAGGGCGGCGACCAGTGCCGAGATGTGGCCAATTTGCAGGTCGGTGTCTCCGGGGCGCATGACCACCAGAACACCGCCCAGCCCAACGAACACAGCCAGCATCCGCCAGATGCCCACGCGTTCGCCAAGAATCGGGATGGAGAGCAGCGTGATCAGCAGGGGCATGGTGAACAACAGCGCGTAGACTTCGGTCATGGGCAGTTGCGTGAAGGCAAAAAAGCCAGCGCAAGGCGTCACAACCGTGCAGATAGATCGTAGCGCAACCCACCATGGATGTACGGGGCGCAAATTGCCCTGAGTGGCGTCGCGCACCATCATCATTGTCACAAGCGGGAAGGAAAACAGGCTAGAGAAGAACACGATTTGAAACGGCGAGAATGTCCCACCCAAAGATTTCACCAAAGCATCTTGGCCGGAGAAAATTGCAAAAGCGAGCAAGGCGAGAAGTATGGCTTTGATATTCAAAGGCGCGTCCGTGTGTCCGTAGTGGGGTGTGTTCTCCTTTCATGCGACAGAATCGCGATGAAACCAAACAAAAAGACCCCGCCAAGGCAGGGTCTTTGAAATCATTTAGAGCAATTGATTAGAGGCTGGCGTCAAGTGCTGCCAGAACCGCATCACCCATTTCAGTTGTTGAAACAGGGGTGCCGCCGTCTGCTTGCATCAAATCTGCAGTGCGCACGCCGTCCGCCAGAACTTTCTCGACGGCTGCTTCAAGACGATCTGCTTCTGCGCCTTGGTCAAAGGAATAGCGCAGAGCCATCGCAAAGCTGAGGATACAGGCACATGGGTTGGCTTTGCCTTGACCAGTGATGTCAGGGGCTGAGCCGTGTACGGGTTCATACATCGCTTTGGGGCGACCGTTGGCCATCGGCGCGCCAAGGCTGGCAGAAGGCAACATGCCTAGAGAGCCGGTCAGCATGGCAGCACAATCAGAGAGAATGTCGCCGAACAGGTTGTCGGTGTAGATCACGTCAAACTGTTTTGGGGCGCGGACCAGCTGCATTGCGCCGTTGTCAGCATACATGTGGCTGAGTTCGACTTCGGGGTAGTCTTTGGCAACTTCGGTCACAACTTCACGCCATAGGATGCCGCTTTCCATGACGTTGGCTTTTTCCATCGAACACAGTTTTTTGTTGCGACGCATGGCCAGTTCAAAGGCTGAGCGCGCACCGCGTTCGATTTCGCTTTCGGTGTAGCGCTGTGTGTTGATGCCAACGCGCTCGTTGCCCTCTTCAAAGATGCCGCGGGGTTCGCCAAAGTACACACCGGCTGTCAATTCGCGCACGATCATGATGTCGAGGCCTGAGACCAGTTCGGTTTTCAGAGAGGAGAAATCTGCCAATGCGTCAAAGCACTGCGCGGGGCGCAGGTTGGCATAGAGATCCATTTCTTTGCGCAGACGCAGCAGGCCGCGTTCGGGTTTTACCGAAAAGTCCAGATCGTCGTATTTGGGGCCACCCACAGCGCCAAGCAGAACTGCGTCAACTTCTTGGGCCTTTGCCATGGTATCGTCATGCAGCGGAATGCCGTGCGCGTCATACGCTGCGCCGCCCACCAGATCTTCGCTAACGTCAAAGTTGAGGTCACGCTTTTCGCCAAACCAAGTAATGATGCGCTGAACTTCGGTCATCACCTCGGGGCCGATGCCGTCACCGGCGAGAATTAGAAGCGAAGGGTTGCTCATTGGGCTGTCCATCCATCCTTGAAAAATTTTCCTCAGATGCCGTAGCGTCCCACGTGGCAAAGATCAAGAAATGAAGGGGCGTAAGCCGGCCTCTAATAGCGACCAGATGCGCGCAATTCTGGGCGTGTGGCGGATGGCTTCGTGTGCGGTGAGCCAGACGGGCAGCACAGGCAGGGGAAAATCTATGTTGACTTGGGTGACTTTGGGGTCTGCAAGGCCGATGCTTTCTTGGCCAAACCCCAGTCCACAGCCCGCGCGCACCAGCTCCCAATAAGCAGCTTGACTGTCGCAGCGCACCGAAAACATCCCGCGGGTTGCCGGAATGCCCATAGCGCGCATTTCGCGGATGATGTCGTCGTTGGTGTCATAGCCGACAATGTCGTGGTCGGGCAGGTCGCCGGCCCCTTGCGGAGGTGGGTTGCGGCCCAGATAGGAGTGCGCCGCAAACATGCCCAGATGGATATCTCCGAGATGCTTGGTGATCATGTCCAATTGATGCGGGCGATACATGCGCACAGCGATGTCAGCTTCGCGAAACAAGAGGTTTTCAGACGTGTCAGAGGGAACAAGATCGATTTGGATATCGGGCTCTGCCACGCGCATGTCGGCGATTATTTGTGGCAAAGCGTGGTGCGCCATAAAAATGCTGGAGGCGATGCGCACATCCCCTTGGAGACGGGTTTCATGCCCCGCCGCAGCGAGGCGAAAGCCCTGCATTGCTGCGGCCATGGATTGGGCGGAAGGCATAAGTTCCAGACCAAGTTGGGTCAGGTTGAATCCGCGCGCATGTCGGTTGAATAGCTCCACGTTGAGCTGTTGCTCAAGCGTTTTGATGTGGCGTCCGATGGTGGGTTGGGAGGTGCCCAAACGGTGGGCCGCCTGAGATAGAGAGCCTGTTTCCGCCACGGCGAGAAAAGATTGGATCAGGGACCAGTCGGTTTTTGGGATCAGGTTTGCCATACGCAAATGTATACCAGAGGTTACAATTTTGGGAATTAATATTTGAAAATGAATCTCGTAAACAAAGTCATTGGCAGTGGTAAGGAGAGTTCTGATGTCAAAAACGGTGCTTATACTTGGGGGAACGGGTCGATTTGGCCGCCACGCTTCTGCGGCGTTTTCGCGGGCAGGGTGGCAGGTTCGTCAATTTGATCGTGCCAGCGACACTTTGCGCTCTGCAGTGCATGGGGTTCAGGTGATCGTAAATGCATGGAATCCGGCTTATCCGGATTGGGCAGCCTTGGTACCCAAACTGCATGACGAGGTGATTGCAGCTGCCAAAACGGTCAATGCCTGCGTGATCGTGCCGGGCAATGTCTATGTCTATGGCGCAGAGAACGGTGGTGTCTGGTCTGCGCAGACAGCGCATAGGGCCGAGAACCCTTTGGGGAAAATCCGCCGCGAGATGGAGCAGGCGTATCGCGACAGCGGCGTGCAGACTATTCTATTGAGAGCGGGAGATTTCATTGACACCGAAGCCTCGGGGAATTGGTTTGACGCAATCATCACCAAGTCGATTGAGGCCGGAAAGCTAACCTATCCGGGACGGTGCGATGTGCCGCATGCTTGGGCGTTTTTGCCGGACCTTGGGCGTGCGGCTGTCGCCTTGGCAGAGCGGCGCGAGTCTCTTTCGCAGTTTGAGGATGTGCCCTATGCCGGATACACGATGACCGGAGAGGAGTTGCAGCAATCCCTGTCGAGTGTTTTGGCGCGTCCGGTGCATACGAAGGCGTTTGCGTGGTGGGCGCTTCGATTGGCGCGGCCCTTTTGGAAACTGGCACCGCATTTGTTGGAAATGTCGTATTTGTGGAACATGCCGCATCAGCTTGAAGACACCAAGTTTAAGGCGTTGGTGCCGGAATTTGTGCCGACGGACTGCGAGCAGGCTTTGGCGATGGCGCTTGCGCAGACGGTGAAAACTGCGCCGGAAAGATTTCAGAACGCCAGATCGACCCAGACCATTCTGTGACGGCTTGCAGCGGTGTCTTTGTGGCTGAGAAGCGCGTGGTCTGGCGCATCAGGGCGGGGCCAGAACACACCGGCGTCGGTGACCTCAAACTCACGAGACGGCAGCACATAGTCGACCCGCAAATCTCCCGGAACGGGGTCCGACCAATCTACAGTTGGGCCGGCGTCTTGGTGCGGGTCTTGGAGGTGCGGGTGGTTAAGCAGCGTGCGGATGGCGGTGTGGCGACCTTGGCCTTGGTTAGGGTCAAGATTTACCACTCCGATGACAATCGCGGGCATTTGCGGTGCTGGCCCCATGTCGCCGTTAAGCCGATGCTGCCACAGCAGGATTTCGTCTGCATTGCGCAGCCCGTTGCGATCCTCGGGGCCATCAAAGACCGGCGGGGTGGCGGAAAAGGCCAGCAGCGTGATCGCGCGACCGCTCGGCAAAACAACCGGTACTTCCCAGTGACCGGTGGAGGAGAGGCGCTGGATTGCATGGCCCTTGGCGCTGGGAAAGGGCGTATTGTCGGCATATGGAAGCTGTGCGTCAGGTAGGTCGCGCCACAACAGCGCGCTATGATCCTGCACGTTTGGCCGTGAGATCGGCCAGCGCGACATCAGCAGCATTCCGTCTGCACCGCGAAATTTGCCGTAGCCCTGCGCATCGGCGGGGCCGTCGGTGGTGCCGTCGCCATTGAGATCGACACCCGTTGGGATGCCGGTGTTGGGCGGCAATGCAAAGATATGGTCGTAGTGCAGGCCCTGCGCAAACAAGGCAGATTGCAAGGCCTTGGCACCGTGGAGTTGCGTGTCAAAGTCGATCCCCTGTAGCAACAGGATGTCTGGGGCGATATGGGTGATGATGTTGGATACGGCTTGGACTTGTGGAGTGGGTTTTAGGATATCGCGCAGCATGAGGCCTGGTCCGGACTGCCCAAGTTCTGTGTCAAAGGTGGCAACGCGAATGGTTTCAGCGCTTACTGGCAGCGAAAGGGACGCTGTGATGAGGCCGACCAATCCCAAAAAGCGGGCGCATTCTCGAAAGCTTATGCGAGCTGTACAGCCCGTGCCGCGGCATAAGCGCGGCGGCGGTTTTCGCTGATCATGGTGGCGACCCGCGTCATGGCAATGCCACGCATAATCATACTTGCCGGAATGAAGGCCCATGCACTTATCGTCCAGATCAGAGTCATCGGATCGTCCAGATAAATAGGGTCAACAAGATCAGACATCATCTGGACGATGGCAGGGATCAAGAATGGCATCAAAAAGCCTAACGCAATATTAAGGCGGCCGTCGCGTTGCAGGCGTGGAAGAACATCCCCGCCGGCGGTCGGGTCAAACAAAGGCAAGTTGATCCAAACGTTGAAAGCGCCGTTTCGGGCCGGCCAGCCCAGAATGCGCACGTAGAAAAAGAAGATCGCAAGTGCGATTAACGAGATCAGGTAGGACAGCCCCGATGCAGTGCGTACTGCGTTTGTCAGCTCGGTTGAGGCATCTTGCGGTAGCATGATCACCATCAGACGCACGGGGGAGTATGGGAAATCGATCGCATCCCCAACAATGATGCCCAACGTATGAAGAAAGGCGGTTAGTGCGTTGGGCTCTGTTTCGCCGCGAGCGATCACCGACAAGGTGAATACGGTTAGAAAAATGGCCAAAAACCGCAATCTGTTGAATGGAGGCGCATAGCGGAATTCGATGATTGAAGGGTAGGTCGAAAAGTACTCGATGAAGATCAAGCAGGCCGAGAACATCGCAAAGAGCAAAACGATTTGGATCGCGTCGGGGCTGACGCTGGGCAATATCATTGCCGGCGTTGCAAAGAGCAACGCGACTAAGATTGCTCGCGTGAGCGCGCTTATAACTGATCCGACCACTGCCTATACTCCTCAAACTGGCTGCCGCGATGCTTTGCCGCGTGCTTTGTCCAACTTGATCGCGCTGTGCGCGAGGGTGCCTCATTCTTGCCGTATTCTTGCAGTCGATCGCTTTGGGGCTCAAGAGTTTGTTGATTGCAAGGTTAAGAATATCTTGTTGTTTTTTGAACTGGTGCCCGAATACATCAAGTGGTGGCCCTGAAAATGGCTTTAATCCCATGAGGCTACAAGATGTGGTGGGACGAATACCGCGCCAGCACTAAGAGACACTGTCGCTCGCTCGGCGAATTAGGGCCTTGCCCCATTGTCGCCACATTCTGGTAGGCACGCGATCTGGACCGTAGAAGCCCAGTGATGCCTATGAAGGGTTTTCCATTTCCCAGAACGTGCAAGCTTCGCTGCGTTGGCGGGCAGGGGCCCAGACGTCTTGGACAAATTCCTCGGTCATGCCGAGTTTTTGCAGAACGGCGATTGAGGCTGTGTTTGCCACCTGTGCGCCGGCACGAATGCGGTGCAGTCGGAGTCTATCAAACACAAAAGTCATCGCGCCTTGGCTCATTTCCAATGCATAGCCGCGACGTTGGTGGTCTTCGCCAATCCAGTAACCTAAATCTGCGCGAGACTGATCCGTCACGCTAATGTCGAGTTTCAACCACCCGATTGGTGTGGCTGTGCTTTTTTGTTCTACAACCGCCGCAAAGCTTTGGCCGGCGTTGGCAGATTGCAAACAATCGCGCAGAATCTCCGTTGTCTTGGCGATCGTTAATGGGGTCGGCCATGTTGCGACCCACTTGCTAATGGTTGGGGTCATCAAGGCTTGCAATGCGGGGGCGTCTTGGATGCGGCAGCTGCGCACTACGAGGCGTTCTGTTTCAAACGACGCGTTTTGTAGATCGATGGGCATTGATTTGAAATCCCCCCCCCAACAAAAAGGCCTGCCAACCGGAACAGCGATTGGCAGGCCATCTGGTCTTAACCTGTTGGGCTTACACCCAAGGACGTGCGGCGCTGGCCTTGGCTTCAAAGGCGTCGATTGAGTCGACTTTTTCCATGGTCAGGCCGATGTCATCCAGACCGTTGATCAGGCAGTGCTTTTTGAATGGGTCAACCTCGAACGGAATCACGTCGCCGTCTGATGAGGTGATTTCTTGCGCTTCCAGATCGACGGTCATACGCGCGTTGGCGCCTTTTTCTGCGTCTTTCATCAACAGATCGACCTGCTCTTGGGGCAGAACGATTGGCAGGATACCGTTCTTGAAGCAGTTGTTAAAGAAGATGTCGGCAAACGACGTGGAGATCACGCATTTGATGCCGAAATCCGCGATCGCCCAAGGGGCGTGTTCGCGCGAGGAGCCGCAGCCAAAGTTGTCGCCCGCCACCAGAATAGAGGCTTCGCGGTACTGTGGTTTGTTAAGCACAAAGTCTTCGATCTCGGTGCCGTCGCGGTTATAACGCATTTCGTCAAACAGGTTTTTGCCAAAACCGGTCCGTTGGATCGACTTCAAAAAGACCTTTGGGATGATCATGTCGGTGTCGATATTTACCAGCGGCATAGGTGCGGCAATACCTTGAAGGGTTTCAAATTTTTCCATTAGCTCATTCTCCTGAATGGGTCATGTCTCATGTGGGTGCCAAAGGGCGGTTTCCATCGGAGCGGGCATCGGGATAGGCCCGCCGCGCTTTAGAACCCATTGATAGATTTCGTTGATTTGCTCAGCTTTGCGTTGCCATGTGTAATGTGTCTGGACCTTGTTGCGGGCGGCGGTGGATTTCTGGGCGAGATCCTGTGGTGACTTCAGAATAGCACCCAATTGTGCGCGCAACCCTGCAATCACCTGATCGCGTGATCCCATTTCCACTTTGAAACCGGTGTCTTGATCCACCAATTCTGCTGGCCCCGCATAATCGCAGATCAGCGGCACCACGCCCAAGGCCATCGCCTCAAGCACCACACCGCCGCCGAACTCTCGCACCGAAGGAAAGGTCAAGAGATCAGCCTGCGCCAAAGTGGTCTGCACGTCTTCATGTGCCACCCAGCCATGAAAGCTCACCGCCTGCGATAGGCCGTGTTCCTGTGCCATCGCCTGCAGGTCCTGACGCATCGGACCATCGCCGATGATGTCCAAAACAAGCGTGCCATCGCGCAGAAACGGCTCGGCTGCTTCGATCAGCATGTCCGGCCCTTTGTAAGGCACCAGACGCCCGACAAAACAGCCACGCAAAGGCAAAGATTGCCCCCGTTTGGCGTTCTCATGTGTCAGGTCAAACCGGTTGGGATCGATGCTGTTCTCCGGAACCAAAGTGGTTTTGGAGCGGTGCTGCTGCGGTAGATCATGCGCGGTAAACCGAGACCCCGCGATGATCGCGGACGCGGCATTTAGCATACGACGACGTGCATTGGAGACCTTGTAGGCGGCCCGTATATAGGACAGCCACTCGCGCTCTTGGCGACGTTCCGTATCAAAGCCTTTCGGCCAAGGGACACCACCGTTGAGCGGACCGATCACAAACGGCACACCTGCGGCCTTGCATTTGGGGGCAAGGCTGCTGTTTGCCGTCGGCGTGAGCGGTGTCACACGATGCACGATGTCATAATCCCCGCCTTGAATGCGGTCTTTGAACGCCTTCCAAACCAGACGCTCAAAGTAGGGATAAGACAGACGGGAGGACAGGGTGGTGACCGTTGTCCAGCCTTTGCCTTCTCCCATGCGCAATCGCTCGCCAAAGCGGTGCACAACACCGGCGACAGCTTCGGAATCTATGGCTGTGAAATCGGTACCCTCGACCAAGCCCGCGCGCAGGAAGGCGTCACGGTTGCGGATTTGGGTCACGATATGCACGTCACAAATGTCGCGCAGCGCAGTCGCCAATGACCAGCCGACAAGCGGAACGCTCACCCATTCGGGATTGGCCGCTTCCGCGATGACAAGCACGCGGAGACGGTCCGATTGATCCGAATGGGTGGGCGCAGCACACATGGTCAGGCTTACATCAGCTCGCGAATGTCGGTCAGCTTGCCGGTCAGCGCTGCCGCTGCCGCCATCGCAGGAGATACAAGGTGCGTACGCCCTTTGTATCCCTGACGACCTTCAAAGTTGCGGTTTGATGTTGCGGCGCAACGCTCGCCTTCACTGAGCTGATCTGGGTTCATCGCCAGACACATAGAACAGCCTGCCAGACGCCATTCAAAACCGGCCTCGCGGAAGATGTCGGCAAGACCTTCTTCTTCGGCTTGAGCCCGAACAAGGCCAGAGCCCGGAACGATCATGGCGCGCATGCCGTCTTTGATTTTCTTGCCTTTGACCACTTCGGCCACCGCGCGGAAATCTTCGATACGGCCATTGGTGCAAGAGCCGATGAACACAGTGTCGATTTCGATGTCGGTCAGTTTTTGACCCGGTGTGAGACCCATGTATTCGATTGAGCGACGGGCTGCTTCAACCTTGCCACCCTCAAAATCTTCGGGGCTTGGCACAACACCGGTGATCGGCAGAACGTCTTCGGGCGAGGTGCCCCAAGTGACAACCGGCTGGATGTCTTCGCCTTTGAGGGTCACAACCTTGTCGAAATGCGCGCCTTCGTCGGTGTAAAGGGTTTGCCAATACTCCAGCGCCTGCTCATAGGCTCCTGCCTTGGGCGCATGTGGGCGACCTTTGACGTAGTTGAACGTGGTCTCATCTGGTGCGATCAAACCTGCGCGTGCACCACCTTCGATGGCCATGTTACAGACGGTCATGCGGCCTTCCATCGACAAATCGCGGATCGCTTCGCCGCAATATTCGATGACGTAGCCGGTGCCACCTGCGGTGCCGGTTTCGCCAATCACCGCAAGAGTGATGTCTTTGGCGGTCACGCCTGGCTTAAGTTTACCGGTGATCTCGACCTTCATGTTGAGCGATTTCTTCTGGATCAGCGTTTGCGTCGCCAGAACGTGCTCAACTTCGGATGTGCCGATGCCGTGGGCCAATGCGCCAAATGCACCGTGTGTGGCGGTGTGGCTGTCACCGCAGACTACGGTCATGCCAGGCAGGGTCCAGCCCTGTTCGGGGCCAACGATGTGCACGATACCCTGACGCACGTCAGACACTGGATAGTAGTGCACGCCGAATTCGCGGGCGTTTGTGTCCAGCGCCTGCACCTGAATGCGGCTCTCTTCGGTCATCTGGGCGGGATCATCACGGCCCGCTGTGGTGGGTACGTTATGATCGGGCACAGCGATGGTTTTTTCCGGCGCACGTACGGTGCGACCGGTCATACGCAGACCTTCAAAGGCTTGCGGGCTGGTCACCTCGTGTACGAGGTGGCGGTCAATATACAGCAGGCAAGTGCCGTCTTCAGATTCATGGGCGACATGGGCATCCCAGATCTTGTCATAGAGCGTCTTGGGGGACATGGGTCCTCTCCATTCTGTTTGGGTAGCTAGAAAGTATGGCTGTCAGACAGGCACAGCAAAGCTGCGCCCCAAGCTCATAGCACGGCGATTATTGACTTGGACTGACCAAAGAATCGCCAAGGCAAAAAGGCGTGGTCTGCAATATCGTAAATGCGTTTCATGGGACTGCCTTACACCGCTATATGGATTCCTTCAAGCAAACTTGCTTAGAGGCGTGCAAAGAACACCACACTCATGCTGGCACCTATGGCGATAATAATGCTGCGAATGACCGCCTTGGGCAGCCGTTTTGCGAGCCGTGCGCCTGCAAAGCCGCCAAAGATTGCTGCCGCTCCCATGATCAACGCCTGATCCCAAACAACAAGGCCCGCGACCGCAAATGTCGCCACCGAGATCGCCGAAATCACAAAGGAAAGCGCGTTCTTAAGGCCGTTCATCTGGTTGAGATCATCCATGCTCCAGAGCGCAAACAGCGCCAAAAGAACGATGCCGAGCCCGCCATTGAAATAGCCGCCGTAAATCGAAACGCCCAATAGGCCAAAGATGCCGTATGGGGAGATTCTGAAGGCGCTGGAGCGCATCCATCTTTGCAATTGGGATTGAAACGCAAAGGCCAGAGTTGCCGCCAAAAGCAGGAACGGCACAATTGCCGAAAAGACATCGTCAGACGACACCAGTAGCAAAAGCCCTCCGGCCAAACCGCCAATTAAGGACCAGAGGCACGCCCGCAAGAGCTTTGCCATGGGGATTGCAGCGATTTCGGCACGAAAGCCCAAGGCCGCGGATAAATATCCCGGAAAGACGGCAACCGCGCTGGTGGCGTTGGCGATGACGGGTGGGATGCCAATGAAAACGAGGGCCGGGAATGTCAAAAAGGTTCCGCCTCCGGCCAAAGCGTTTACTATTCCAGCACCAAATCCGGCTGCGATAACAATAAGTAAGTCGATCATAGCCGGATTGGTACGCTTCCGGTTTTGTTTGCGCAAGACGATTGCCGCACATGCTAAGTATATGCATGATGCTGGGGATGGCAGATGAAACCAGCACAGCAGATGAACAGGCCGCCGCCCAAGAGCGTATCGCCGGGGCTGAGCGTGTGGTCGATGATGCCGCGTCGGAAGCTGAAACAACCGAGATTGCCTTGTCGATCTGGGATCAGGTGTTCCACTTTCTTGAAGGGCTGCTGCGGCCATGGGCAGCCTATCAGATCATTATTGCGTTTTTATTGTTGGGTTTGGCGTTTTTGGTCGCGCGGGGCATTCAGCCGCGATTGTATGAGTGGCTAAAGACGCGAGAGGGTTGGCCAAAGTGGCGGTATCGATATGCAATGATGTTGCATCGCAGGATGCCGCTGGTTGTTTTTGTTGCCTTGGTTTGGATAACGGTCTGGGTAATGCGCGAGGCGACATGGCCCAGCAGAAGCTATCTGTTGGCCGTCATTGCAAATCTTTCCACAGCTTGGCTGGTCGTGGTTTTGATTGTGCGATTGGTGCAGAATTCGGTGCTGCGCACGATACTGCGCTATAGCGCTTGGGCTTGGGTCACGCTGGTCATTCTTGGTCTGTCTGAGGAGAGCATGCAGTTGATGGACAGCCTTGCGCTGGAGTTCGGGGAAACCCGCATTTCGTTGTGGGTGATCGTTCAGGCTTTGGCGATGCTTGGATTGACCTTTGCTTTGGCGCGATTCTTTTCGCGCCAGAGCGCTGGCCGCATCAAGCGCTCAGAGGACATGTCACCATCCATGCAGGTGCTGTTTATCAAGATGCTGCAGGTTGTGCTCTATGGGGCGGCATTTTTTATCGGCCTGCGGATCATTGGTTTCGATCTGCGCGGGTTGGCCTTTATGTCAGGCTTTATCGGCGTCGGACTTGGATTTGGCTTGCAAAAGGTGGTCTCAAACCTTGTGTCCGGCGTGATCATCCTGATGGATAAGTCGATCAAGCCGGGCGATGTGATATCGCTGGGAGAGACCTTTGGCTGGATCAACTCTCTTGGTGCGCGCTATGTCAGCGTGGTGACACGAGACGGCAAAGAATTCCTGATCCCAAATGAGGATCTGATCACCAATCAGGTGGTGAACTGGTCCCATTCTGACAAATATGTGCGTCTCGATATCTACTTTGGAACGGCCTATGGGGACGATCCACATGAGGTGCGCGCACTGGCCATTGAGGCGGCGCAGACGGTGACACGGGTGCTGAGTTTTCCCAAGATGCCAGTGTGTCATATCGTCGGATTTGGCGACAGCAGCGTGGACTATATCCTGCGATTCTGGATCGAAGACCCGACAGGAGGGCTGACCAATATTCGCGGAAATGTCTATCTGGCCTTGTGGGATACGTTTCATGAAAACGGCGTTTCCTTCCCGTTCCCACAGCGTGAAGTGCGCCTTTTGGACGACGATTTGCCCGAAATCGCCCCGAAACAGTAACAAAACGTGACAATGAGAGGGTCTGGGGTTGCCATTCATTGAGAAGTCATATTGAGGGTGCTATCTTTGAAACCATACCCAGCACCGGGGTTTTGCGGTGTGCAATAAGGAGGGCAGAGTTCTGTCTTTGAATACTGACGTGGCACATGCTGCTGACAAAGGTCCGGTCATTGTTACGGACCAAACCGGCGCGACAAGCGATGCATTGCTCGCGCGTATCCTTACCTCTCTGGATGAAGACAAGGCCGAAGATGTTGTGCAAATCGATCTGCGCGGCAAATCGGCTATCGGCGATTACATGGTGATCTGTTCGGGGCGTTCGTCCCGTCAGGTGGTCGCGATCTCAGAAAAGCTTGTGGACCGGCTGAAGTCCGAATTTGGACGTTTCAGCAAGATCGAAGGCAAAGAGACTGGCGACTGGGTGTTGATCGACACCGGCGATGTGATTGTGCACGTCTTCCGCCCCGAAGTGCGCGAGTTCTATCAGCTCGAGAAAATGTGGTTGCCCGGCGGCACCGCGTGATCTGACGCGTTCAGGCCTGCGGGCCTTGGGGAGAAGAGAATGGCACTGAAAGTGCATATCTGCGCGGTGGGTCGGCTGCGGTCCGGACCTGAGCGCGATCTTCTTGACGACTACCTGACACGGTTTGATCGCACCGGCCGCGCGCTGGGTCTTGGCCCCGCGACTATGCATGAGGTGGATGACCGTAAGGGTGGCGGGATGACGACTGAGGCAGGGTTGCTGTCTGCTGTGATCCCGCGTGGCGCCGTGATTTGTGCGCTGGATGAACGTGGCAAGCTGATGAGCTCGCCTGATTTTGCCAATATGATGGGTAATTGGCGCGACGAAGGCCGCGGCGATCTGGCGTTTGTTATCGGTGGGGCAGACGGGATTGATCCCGCGCTGCGTGCGCAAGCCGATGCCAAGCTGAGTTTTGGCAAAATGGTTTGGCCGCATATGCTGGCGCGGGTGATGTTGAGCGAACAGCTTTACCGCGCGGCCTCTATCCTGTCAGGCGCGCCGTATCACCGCGTTTGACAAGGGCATTTAGCGCGGGTCTGTTAAGAGTGCTGCGCGAGATTGTGACGCAAATTCGCGCCGCCACAGCACAAAAACGGTACACACCGTCGCAAACATTAAGGGAATTGGCCCGAGTATCCACGCCGCAGCGCTGAGGCCGAAGTAGACCGAGCGCATGGCGCGGTTGAAGCTGCGCGAAGCGGTGATGTTGATTTCGGCGGCTTTGTCAGCGCGCGGTTGCGCACGCGGATCGGTGGCGTCATTGGGCACTGAGGACATCACCACCGAGCAATAGCCAAACAGCCGGTGCGCCCAGACAAATTTTAAAAACGAGTTGGCAACAAACACCAACATCACCACAATTTTGATTTCCAAGACAATCGCAGGCGCAGTCACCAAAGTGAATTCTTCGGTGACACCCGCCAGCAGGTCGGCATTGCCCATCAGTGCAAGCCCGCCGCCAAAGGCAATCATCGTGGCAGACGCAAAGAAAGAGGTACCTTGTCGCAAAGTGGACAGGATTTGTGCATCAAAGACACGTGGATTTCGGTCCACAAAGTGACGCATCCATTCGCGGCGGTAGAACGACATCAGATTGGACACGGATGGGCGATTCTTTGGGGGATTTTCGATGTAAAATCCAATGCTTACCCAAGCAAAAACAAGAAAGCAGACGGCAACAAGGTCGAGCGTTGAAAACAGGGCGAGGCGGTCAATCCAATACATGATGCCACCCTAATCAGGAATGAAGGGACTTGCCAGATCATAACTTTGGTTATATTTGTTTACCAATTTTACAGGAGGCGCTAATGGAGATGCCAACTCCAAACCCCGATATTTTGGGGCGTAAGGCTCAGATTGTTGAGAAGTTAGGGCAGATTTTGCCGCGCGATGCGGTGATTTCCGATCCTGCCGAAACGCGCGCCTATGAGTGTGATGCGCTGACTGCCTATCGCTGCCCGCCTTTGGCGGCGGTTTTGCCTGCAACAACGCAAGAGGTCGCGGCGGTTTTGAAGCTGTGTCATGCCGAAGGCGTTCCAGTGGTGCCACGCGGGGCCGGAACGTCGCTGGCCGGTGGGGCGATGCCCACCGCAGACGCGATCATTCTGGGTGTGGCGCGGATGAATGAGGTGCTGGAAACCGATTATGATAACCGCTTTATCCGCGTTCAAACCGGGCGGACCAACCTGAGTGTGTCAGGGGCGGTGGAGGAGCAGGATTTCTTTTATGCACCCGACCCGTCAAGCCAGCTTGCTTGCGCGATTGCTGGCAACATCGCGATGAATTCGGGGGGCGCGCATTGTTTGAAATACGGTGTGACCACCAACAACCTGATGGGCGTAACAATGGTCATGATGGATGGTGAGGTCGTGGAAATCGGCGGCGCGCATCTGGATGCAGGCGGCTTGGACCTATTGGGAGTGATCTGCGGCAGCGAGGGCCAATTGGGCGTCGTCACCGAAGCGACCTTGCGCATATTGCGAAAACCGGAAGGCGCGCGACCGGTGTTGATGGGCTTTGACAGCAACGAAGTGGCCGGGCAGTGCGTCAGCGACATCATCAAATCCGGTATTCTCCCTGTGGCGATCGAATTCATGGATCGCCCCTGTATTCGTGCAACGGAAGCATTTGCAGGCGCGGGATATCCTGATTGCGAAGCGCTGTTGATCGTGGAGGTCGAGGGCAGCGATCAGGAGATTGACGCACAGCTTGGGCGGATTGTGGGAATTGCGAAGACGCATAATCCCGTGGAGTTGCGTGAAAGCGCGTCTGCTGATGAAAGCGCTCGGATTTGGTTGGGGCGTAAGTCGGCCTTTGGGGCGATGGGCCAGATCAACGACTATATGTGTTTGGATGGGACAATCCCTGTAAGCCAGCTACCACATGTGCTGCGTCGGATTGGAGAGATGTCCAAAGAATATGGCTTGGACGTGGGCAATGTGTTTCATGCGGGCGATGGCAATATGCATCCGCTGATCCTGTTTGATGCCAACAAACCCGGTGATCTGGAGAAATGCGAAGCCTTTGGCGCGGATATTTTACGGCTGTGTGTCGAGGTCGGCGGATGCCTGACCGGCGAGCATGGTGTCGGCATCGAGAAGCGCGATTTGATGGTGGATCAGTATGATCCGGCCGATCTGGATATCCAGATGGCGATCAAAGATGTGTTTGATCCCAAATGGTTGCTGAATGCAGCCAAAGTGTTCCCGTTAGCGGTGAGTGATGCACGCAGGATGGCTTCACAGTAAGCGGCACAGTAAGAGGGGGCGCTGCCCCCGTCCCAAGGCCATGGCCTTGAGACTCCCCCGGGATACTTGAGGCAAGAGGAAATAGGATGCGACCCAAGAGTGAAGCGGAATTGGCCGCATTGGTGGCGAGCGCGGCTGGACCGGTGCGGATTTGTGGTGGTGGCACGCGCGCCATCGGGGCATCGGTTGATGGTCAGCTGCTGTCGGTGGAAGGTCTGAACGGCGTGACACTATATGAGCCAGGTGCATTGACGATTGTGGCGCAGGCTGGAACCCCCGTGGCGGAAATCGATGCGGTTTTGGCTGCAGAGGGGCAGCGGCTGGCGTTTGAGCCGATGGACCATTGTGGTTTGTTGGGGACAGACGGTCGATCAACAATTGGGGGCGTGGTGGCTGCAAATGTCAGCGGGCCGCGACGTATTCAGGTCGGGGCGTGCCGCGATAGCCTTTTGGGGGTGCGCTTTGTCGATGGGGCGGGGCGTGTGCTGAAGAATGGCGGTCGGGTGATGAAAAACGTCACAGGCTATGATCTGGTCAAGCTGATGGCGGGCAGTTGGGGCACTTTGGGTGTTTTGACTGAGGTGAGCCTGAAGGTTCAGGCGATCCCAGAAGCGGTCGGATGCGTTTTGTTGCGCAGGCTTGAGGATCGCGCGGCAGTGGCGGCGATGAGTGCGGCGTTGGGATCACCTTATGACGTCAGCGGCGCTGCGCATGCACCAGTTGGGGTGGATGGAAGTCCTGTCACGATGATCAGGATCGAAGGTTTAGAAAGTTCGGTCACGTATCGGTCCGAGAAGTTGAAAGCGCTGTTGGCTGCGACAGGGGCTGAAATTTCGGTGGAGCGGAGTGCCGAGAGTGTTGCTGCGGGCTGGCAATGGGTGCGCGATGTCGCCTTGATGCAGGCGGATGGCGGTGATGTTTGGAAGGTTTCAGTGAAGCCGTCAGATGCGCCAGACCTTGTGGCGCAAATTCAGCGGGCGCATCCGGAGAGTAAGGTGTTGTATGACTGGGGTGGGGGGCTGATTTGGGTGCAGTGTCCTGAAGGCAGTGACCTGCGAGGGTTTGATTTCAACGGGCATGCGACATTGGTGCGCGCGTCGCAGGACACACGCAAGCGCGTTACGACGTTTCAACCGGAGCCGAAGCCGCTGGCGGAGATATCCAAAGGGTTGCGAGACAAATTTGATCCACGCGGGATATTGAATGCGGGATTGATGGGATAGGCATATGCAAACGACATTTACCGAAGACCAGTTGAAAGATCCGGGCATTCTGCGCGCCAATGAAATCTTGCGGGCCTGTGTGCATTGCGGGTTTTGCACGGCGACATGCCCGACCTACCAAGTTCTGGGTGATGAGCTGGACAGTCCGCGCGGGCGGATTTACCAGATCAAGGATATGCTGGAAAACGAGCGCGTACCGGACGAGAAGACGGTGTTGCATGTGGATCGCTGCCTGAGCTGTCTGGCCTGTATGACGACCTGCCCAAGTGGTGTGCATTACATGCATCTGGTGGATCATGCGCGCGAGTACATAGAGCAGAATTACAAGCGGCCGTTTTCCGATCGTGCGCTGCGTTGGGTCTTGGCACAGATTTTGCCCTATCCGACGCGGTTCCGGTTGGCGCTACTAGGGGCCAAGCTGGGGCGACCGTTTAAATTCTTGATGCCAGATGCGCGGCTGCGCGCAATGCTGGATATGGCGCCGAAATCCATCCCGCCCGTGAGCCGCAATGATGATCCGCAGAGTTTTGCCTCAGAGGGTGCGCGTAAGAAACGCGTGGCCTTGATGACGGGGTGCGCTCAAAAGGCGCTGAACACTGACATCAATGATGCCACGATCCGGCTGTTGACGCGGCTGGGTTGCGAAGTGGTGGTTGCAGAAGGGGCTGGTTGTTGCGGGGCGCTGACGCATCACATGGGCAAGGCCAGTGAGAGCCATGCTACGGCGGCCAAAAACATCCGCGCATGGTGTGGCGAAATGGACGGCGATGGGTTGGATGCGATCGTGATCAACACCTCGGGCTGCGGCACAACCGTCAAAGACTATGGTCATATGTTTCGCAATGATGCTTTGGCGGCGGACGCCGCGCGTGTCAGCGATATTGCCATGGATGTATCTGAACTGCTGATGCAGCTAGATGTGCCGGAAGCGGTCAGCAAAGACACTGTGGTTGCCTATCATGCGGCTTGTTCATTGCAGCATGGGCAGCAAATCAAGACCTATCCCAAGGAGCTGCTAAAACAGGTTGGCTTTCGGGTTGTAGAGCCTGCGGACAGTCATTTGTGTTGTGGATCTGCGGGCACGTATAACTTGATGCAGCCGGAGATTTCGGGGCAGTTGAAAGAGCGAAAACTGCGTACGATTGAGGCAAAGAGCCCCGACATCATCGCGGCAGGAAATATTGGCTGCATGATGCAGATTGGATCCGGGACTGACATTCCAATTGTGCACACGGTCGAGTTGATTGACTGGGCGACCGGCGGACCACAGCCACGTGCATTGACTGAAGAAGGTAAGCGGGTTCCAGATATTCCGATCCTGCGTTAGGGTGATCCTCCCATATCGTGGCCATGTCGATGCCTCAATTCTGCCTTTGGGCAGGGGTATCCCGACGGTGTTGCACAAGAGGAGATCTCATGGTCTTGCGGGCCCTTATATTCTGTTTGTCGCTGATCATCGCGCCGGGTTTTCCGGCTGTGGCGCAGGATATTGGTTTGCGCCAACTGGTCAGCAACAACGATGGTCGTGCCTGGGACGCGGTTGGTCGGCTGGAAGTCGGGGGCCGAGGGTTTTGCACAGGCGCGCTCGTCGCACCAGATCTGGTGCTGACAGCGGCCCATTGTTTGTTTGATAGCAAAACCGGCGCGTTGATTGAAGCCGCTGACATTGAATTTAGAGCGGGCTGGCGCAATGGCCGGGCTGAGGCATACCGCGGCGTGCGTCTTGTTGTCGTGCATCCCGAGTATCAATTTAGCCGGAGTGTTGCGTCAGAGCGTGTGCAAAACGATATTGCTTTGGTGCAGTTGCAACTGCCAATTCGTAACACCAAGATTGTTCCTTTCGAAACAACAGAACGGTTGAGAAAAGGCACAAATATCGGCGTGGTGTCTTATGCAGTTGGTCGTGCAGAGGCACCGTCTTTGCAAGAAGACTGTCGTGTGTTGGGCCGGCAGAAAAGTATTTATGTTATGTCGTGTGACGTCGACTTTGGATCTAGCGGATCACCCGTTTTTGCATTGGAGAATGGCGAGGTTCGCATTGCTTCTGTCGTTGCGGCCAAGGCTGAGATGAATGGTGACAAGGTTTCTTTGGGGGCTGTTTTGGGGCGGTCCCTGTTGGAAGTTCAGGCCGCATTTGAGGCTGAATCTGGTCGCGTGTCATCGTCCGGAAACCTGCCTGCGGGACGGCGAAATATCGGTGCCAAATTTGTAAGACCATAGCGGGTTTGAGGATGTTGAATGATCGCTTCTAGAATGATTTGTTTCTTTTTGGCTTCCTTGATGGCTCTGCCCGCGATTGGCGGCGAAACGCTTCAACCATTACGCAGTCGGGGCGAGTTGCTGGGATGGGAGGCGATTGGTCGACTGGATCTGGCCGGACAAGGGTTCTGCACAGCGGCTCTTATAGCACCGGATCAGGTACTAACGGCTGCGCATTGCGTTTTTGATGAGACCGGTCGCCAGCTGGTGCCAGAGAGCATTACCTTTCATGCGGGATACGTTTCAGGAGATGCGTTGTCAGTGCGTGAAGTCGAGCGCATTGTTGTGGATGCTGGCTACAACGACGTTCCAAATGGGAAAATCTCGTCCGTTATGATGCGTCACGATGTGGCACTGCTCCGTCTAAGGTCTCCGATCCTGAGCGGCGAGGCAAATCCTTTTGCGATCTATACGGATCCCAAACCTGGTGAAAAGGTTTCGGTTCTGAGCTATGGACGTGGGCGCAGCGAGCACATTTCATGGCAACGGGATTGTGCTATATTGCAGCGCGCAGGTGGGCTCTTGATGTTTGATTGTGATGTGACATTTGGATCATCCGGCGCCCCGGTTTTCGTACGTTACGGAAATCGCGTTCGCATACTGTCGCTGATGTCCGCCATCGGCGAAGATCACAACGGCGAAAAGCGGTCCTACGGCATGGAGCTGCCAGAGATAGTTGCCGAATTAAAGCACCGCATGCGCGTCGGGGATGCGTCCACTTTGCGGATTGGCAGCGGTGCAAAACGCGTTCAGGTGGGCGTGGGCAAAAGCGGATCGAGCGCGAAATTCATCAAGGTCGACTAGCCCCCTTGAAACCCATCTCATCTATGCACACCTAACACTCACCGAGACGCCGCAGAGCGGGTTTCGGGAAATAACCGCCTGTCCAATCACGGAAGGCACAAACCTACTTGTTGTCGCTCAAATGGAGGATAACCCATGAGACATTTTGACCTTACGCCCCTATACCGTTCATCGGTTGGATTTGACCAGTTGGCAAACCTGATGGACCGGGCCCTATCCAGCGAAGTTGGACAATCCAGCTACCCCCCTTACAACATCGAAAAAACCGCCGACGATGCCTATCGTATCTCGATTGCAGTTGCGGGTTTCTCGGCAGGCGACCTTAACATTGAAGTTAAGGAAAACGCGTTGCTGGTCAGCGCCCGCAAAGCGCAGACCGAAGAGAGCAAAACCTATCTGCACCGCGGTATTGGCACGCGCGCATTTGAGCGCCGCTTTCACTTAGCAGATCACGTGCGTGTGACGGAGGCCAGCCATGTGGACGGCATGTTGCACATTGATCTTGAGCGTGAGATTCCCGAGGCGTTGAAGCCGCGCCGGATTGAAATAACCGGAGCAAAACCCGCGTCTTTGGACACGGATGTGGTGGATGCCAAGCCGGTAAATTAATCCAAAAATCAAACTTTTAAAATGAGTGTTTGACTTTGGGCGCGCATCGAGACTCTCGTTGCGCGCCTTTTTGCCTAGGCGACTTGAACTAACCGTGATCGTGCGCAAGTTGGGGGTAATCAATACGAATCGAGTGGAACTCGGCGTGAACACAAGCGCACTAAAGTCGAAAAACTTTCGGCGATATCTCGTCGGCAGCTTATGTGGGTTGATCGCGGTTTGGATGAACCGCGTGACACTTAGTTGGCTGGCCTGGGAAATCACTGGTTCTGCTTCATTCGTGGGGTTGGTGGCGATGGCGAGTTTTGCCCCTACGCTGCTCTTAGCACCTGTGTTTGGGGTCTTTGTTGATCGCATAAATGTAAAACGCACCATGATTGTCGTGCAGCTCGTGCGCGCCCTTGGGATTCTCGCAGCATTTATTACTGTTCATTGGGATCTACTGACTACCGAAATCCTGCTGAGCATAGCGCTTTGGGGCGGGATTACCTCGGCGGCGACCCATACAACCAGGGCATCTTTGACACCTAGGTTGGTCACGCGAGACCTCATCCCGTCGGTGGTGAATTTTGTTGCGCTGAGCGTCAACACTGCTCGCATTGTTGGGCCCGCCCTTGCGGGTTTGTTTATTGCTAAGGCTGGAATGGACATGGCGCTCTTGTTCCAAGTGCTGCTTTTTGTTCCATTCTTGGTTGCCTTAGTCGGACTGCAGGTAAGAGAAACATGCCGGCAGACGCATGTTGTTGAAGGGTTTGCTACATCCCTGAAGCAAGGTTTCGGATATGTCTTAAATAATCGCGTAATTTTGCGCACGTTTGTGTTGGCCGTGATCATGTCCGTTGCAGGGCGCGGCGCGCTGGAAATGCTTCCGCCTATAGTAGATGGCATTTTTGAGCGGGGCGCGATGGGTTTGAGTACTGTCTTGACGATATCGGGATTTGGGGCGCTTTTTGGCGGTCTGACCAAGTTGATTTTGCCGCCGCAAAAGCAAGGGCATCTTTCCGGATTTGCTTGCTTTGTCATTCTGATCGGGTTGTTCAGTGTCATACTGCTCGGGCTTGCACCTGTTTGGGGTGTTGTTATTGCGGCCGCCGCAGGAATATCGTTTGCGAACACCTTCACCACGATCTCGGTACAAACGGCAGTTCAGTTGGAAATCGATGACGCTATACGGGGGCGGGTTCTGAGTATTTACAGTTTGATCACAAATGGAGCGCCATCGATTGGCGCTGGCTTCTTGGGGTATGCGAGTTTGGCACTTGGTGTTCAATCGGCGATTCAGTGGATGGGCATCGTTTTTATCTTCTTGGTGCTTGTTCTGATGTTCTATCTACCTCGAACGCGCTTGGTGACCACTTAAATGGTCTCTGTCGGGCCCTGGATGGCCTTGATTGCATAAGAACGCGGATAGTTTAGGCGGCTAAAAACCGCTCCACGGCTTGCGTTTCCGTGAAGGCTGCGCGACGAACCAGCGATACAGCAAGCAGACAGGAGTGCCGTGTGAACCTAGGTGCGTTGAAATCGTCAAATTTTCGAACCTACGTTGCTGGCAGCATCTTTGGCTTGATAGGCATGTGGATGCAGCGGGTCACCATTGGGTGGCTCGCGTGGGACATGACGGGATCTTCTAGCTTTGTTGGTGCAATCGCTTTGGTGATGTTTGCCCCCGCCATCGTTTTGTCTCCGCTGTTTGGCGTGCTAGCGGATCGCATGAACGTCAAGCGTTCCATGATTGCGGTACAGGTTGTGAATTTCCTCGTAATTCTTGGCTTTTTTGTTTTTGTCGCTGTGGATGCCATGACGCCCACCATCATGATGACGCTGTCGGTTATCACCGGAATTTCTATGGCAGCGAACCATCCTATGCGCATGGCTTTGACACCACGTCTTGTGCATCGCGAATACGTCAGCTCGGTCATCAACATTGTCGCGATTAATTTCAACATTGCGCGCATGATAGGCCCGGCAATTGCTGGTCTCTTATTGGCGGTGATTGGTGTGGCGGCGACACTTTTCGTACAGGCGATTCTGTTTCTGCCAATGATACTCGCGCTCTCTATGGTCGCTCTGCGCCCTCGCCGAGAACGTAATTCGAAGAAGGAGTCCTTCCTGAGCGAATTGAAGGCAGGTGTTGTTTATGCGTGGCAATCGCCAGTGGTGCGTTCGGCGATGTTATTGGCCGGGGTATTGTCAATTGTGGCGCGTGGCGCTCTTGAGATTTTGCCGCCGCTTGCAGATGGTGTATTTGGCCGTGGCCCAGATGGATTAGGCGTTTTGTTGTCGGTGACGGGTGTTGGTGCGGTGATTGGCGGGTTCTTGAAGGCCATGCTGCCGCCGCAAAAATCGGGCAAACTATCGGGTTTCACGGTGGCAACGATTTTGGCGGGGCTGCTTTCGGTGTCTGCGCTTGGTTTGGCGCAGAGTTGGGAAATGGCTTTGGTGGTCGTGGCTGGGATGTCGTTTGTCACCACCATCACGGCCATATCGGTACAAACTGCGATCCAGCTGGACCTAGAAGACGACATGCGGGGGCGCGTGATGAGTTTGTGGGCTGTTGTTGCCGCAGGCGGCGCGTCTTTGGGGGCTGGATTGATGGGGGTCGCGGGAGATTTGGTCGGTATCCAAGCCACGTTGATTTACGCAGGTGTCATTGCCACTGTGTGTGCGGGCTTGATTACAGCGGGTTTTGCCCGCCAAAAGTAAAGGCCTCGACGCAAAGCCGAGGCCTTCTAAGACGTCTTGGATTAGACTAGTTTGAGCGCAGGTCGACGTTGCCGATCGAGAAGAACATTGTCTCGCCCGAGCTGTCGTCAACACCGTCGTTGTCGGTTGAAATGAACGCTTCGCCGTTCGCCATAATGGCCATGCCTTCAACTTTATCCAACACGTAGCCGCCGGTTGATTTCAAGTCTGGAAGCAGATCACGCACCAGAGTTTTGCTCACAACTGGCAGGTCGCTACCAAGTGCTGCTGGCACCATTTCTGATGCGGGGACACGGTAAACTTTCTTGGTGACAGCGCGGTGGTCGTGCTGATTGTCACGCTCAACGATGTAGACCCAATCGCCATGAGCAACGATCTCAGACAGACCAACCCAACCCGTAGCGGGCTCGGCCTTTGGATAGTGCACCCCACCCCACTCGTTGGTTTCCAAGTTGTAGGAGACCAATTTGACATGGTTTGCAGGATCGTCTTTCCATTCGCGCTGAACGGCCATCCAAAGCGTGTCACCGATTTTGGTGATACCCTCAAAACCAAAGCGCTTTTCAACTGCTGTCAACTCGGCTGGGATGCCGATCTCGCCTTTGTTGGTCTCGATCAGACCTTCGGCGCTAACATGATAGATCGCGTGAGGGATCAAACGTTCTGTGCGGCCTTCTGAGGCGAGGTAGAAGCCGCCATTGCCGTCAAGCGTAATGCCTTCAAGGTCCAGCTTTTGGGCAGGCTGGCCATTGGCACGGTGCACGCGGATCACGTCAACGATGCGGGCAGGCGTCTGTGAAGGATCAATCTTGAAGATCGAAGGCTGGAAGCCGTAGAAGCTGTCGTTAACGGCGTAGATCATGCCATCTTCGTCAGCAACCATACCAGAAATCGCTCCCCATCCGATGAGCTCGTCTGCTCCTGCAGATGTCAGGTGAGGATAGGTCGCCGGTGCATTCTGATAATTAAAGATCATGACATGTGCGCGGGCACCGCCATCCTCAATCAGGTCTTTCTCGTTGGCCGAGATCAGCAGGTTGCGCTCAGGGATTGTGATGTAGCCTTCTGGGCCCACACCGGAGCTCAGCAGTTGCTTAAGCTCAGGCCTAGCAGGATTTGTCACGTCATAGACGCCGACGACTGACGCGCGCTCGGCGCCAACAAACACATACGGTGTGCCGCCAAAGTTGCCAAAAGTCACGGACTCGGGCTCAACGCCTTTGCTGTCGGAGCGTTTGTCAGGGTAGTGGCCGATTTCGATGATCGCTTTTTCAAAGTCGGTGCCGTTTTCATAAACAACCGTGCCGTCTTTGCTAAAGATCGTCCAACCGCGTGAGCCGCCGTTGTAGTCGCCTTCGTTGGCTGTGGCGAAGTGGTTGTCGTCGATCCAAGTGACCGCATCTGGTTCTCGCAGGCGGCCCATTTGGCTCTCGGTGAAGAGCAGCGCACCGCGCTCGTCTGTGGCGTCGATGCCTTCCAGATCTACGGATCCGGCCGAGAAGTGGCTTAGAACTTCACCATCGCGAGACACAACTGCCATGTGGTTGTTTTCCTGCAGGGTCACGACCACTTCGCCCAAGGCGTTGATCGACACATACTCGGGCTCAGGATCGGAAGGCGCGATATCAGCCAGGCCTGTCAGGTCGGTAAAGCGTAACGTGCCACAGGCCAGCGCGCCGTCTTGGATGTCGATCAGCGCCAGAAATCCGGCGGGAAGCTGAGGGATAATGCCGTCGTTGAGGTCTTCGTCACGCTCGTTTTCAATCGCGATAGCGATGAAGGATCCGTCGGGTGCCTTGGCAACGCTGTCAGGCTGCCCCCCCAGATCGCATGCGCCGGTCTCGGCTTTGGAGGCAACGTCGATAGCTTTGATCATGCCAGAGGGGGCTGTGTAGCTCTCCGATGTGTTCACGCCTACAAAAGCGGTTTTGCCGATGATAGCAACTGACGTAGGCTCGCCGCCCAGATCAAGGTTGCCCAATGGGGCTGGATTTGCGGGGTTTTTGATATCGATAAACCCAAGCGCGCCAAGGGGGCTGTCGGTGTAAACCAACGTCATACCATCCGCAGTGACGTCGATAATCTCGGGCGAGGTTTCCCGCGCAGTATCTTCGCCTTCAGCCATATTGCTGACCACTGGAAACGATGCGATCCGGTTGAAATTCATGTCAGCCGCCGCTTGGCTGGCCGTCAGCGCAATCGCTGATGTGACGCAAATAGTGCGGATGTTCATCTCGACACTCCCTATTGTTGTTTTGTTATGCTTCTTCACTCCTTTTTGGTGACGCGCCGGTAACAGCGTGGTGACAGATTTATGAAACGGTTGGTCAAAAGTCAGAGATCGAACCTTAACGCTGCATTCATCTACTGCGATTAGATTTGGGGATCGCTCGTTTCGCGATTTTGGGTTTTTGGTGAGTTCATGACACATAATGTCGAGGGTAGCTTTGCCCGCGTTTTTGCACAGAAAGCAGAACTGGCCGTAAGGTTTTATGAGCACCTGTTTCGGCTGGCACCCGAAGTTGAGGCGCTGTTTCACAAGGAAATGTTCGTTCAGCGCGAGATGTTTTCCTACATTCTTGTGCTGGTGGCGCGGCACATTTATCAGCCTGACAAGATGTCAGACATCGCAGACCGATTGGCGCAAATGCACCGGGGGACGAACGTTAGCGCGAAGCAATTTGCGCTAGCTGAACAAGCGCTGTTTGCTGCCTTTGAAGAAGTCTTTGACGATGAGTTGAGCGCTGAAGAGTGGCGCGACTGGCAAGCTGCCATACGGGTGCTTGTGTCCCGTATGGCCAGTGGCGTGGAGGTTTAAACCGACATGCAGATGTACTTCATCTCCAGATAATCCTCGATGCCATGGTGGCTGCCCTCGCGGCCTAGCCCAGACTGTTTTACGCCCCCAAACGGGGCAACTTCGGTCGAGATAATTCCAGTGTTCACGCCAACGATGCCGTATTCTAAGGCTTCGGCGACATTGTAAACGCGGCTGAGATCTTTGGCGTAGAAATACGAGGCCAAGCCAAAGATTGTGTCGTTAGCCATCGCGATAACTTCGTCCTCATCTTCAAATTTGAAGAGCGGGGCGAGGGGGCCGAAGGTTTCGTCTTGGGCGAAAGCCATGTCCGGTGTTGCGCCGGTGACAATGGTTGGCTCAAAGAAGGTGCCGCCCAGCTCAGACGGGTTGCCGCCAAGAATGATCTCAGCACCTTTTGCGGTGGCATCAGCGATATGATCTTGTACCTTGGCCACGGCTTTGGCGTTGATCAGCGGCCCAAAGAGGGTGCCGTCGTCCAGCCCGTCGCCCACTTTCATGGACGCGACGCGATCCTTGAGTTTGCTGGCGAAAGCGTCATAGACGCCCGCCTGTACATAGATGCGGTTGGCGCAGACACAGGTTTGACCGTTGTTGCGGAACTTGCACATAATGGCACCTTCGACAGCCGCGTCCAGATCAGCGTCATCAAACACGATGAATGGTGCGTTGCCGCCCAACTCCATTGAGCATTTCATCACGCTGTCAGCGGCCTGTTTCAATAGCAGGCGCCCAACAGCGGTTGAGCCAGTGAAGGTCAATTTACGTACGGCAGGGTTTTCACAGAACTCTTGACCGGTGCTAGGCGCGTCCGATGTGGTCACAACGCTAAAGACGCCGGCCGGAATGCCTGCGCGTTCGGCCAGAACGGCGAGTGCAATTGCCGATAGAGGGGTCAGTTCGGCGGGGCGGGCGACGAAAGCACAGCCTGCGGCCAGTGCGGGGCCAGCTTTGCGGGTGATCATCGCGTTGGGGAAGTTCCACGGTGTGATCGAGGCGGCCACGCCGATAGGTTGTTTTATTACTGTGATGCGTTTGTCGCGCTGGTGGCCCGGAATAGTCTCGCCATAGATGCGCTTGGCTTCTTCGGCAAAGAACTCGATGAATGAGGCGCCATAGCCAATTTCACCTACGGCCTCGGCCAGCGGTTTGCCCATTTCGGCCGTCAGAATGACGCCTAGATCTTGCTGGTTCTCTATCATCAGGTCAAACCAGCGGCGCAATACATTTCCGCGTTCTTTACCGGTCCACTTGGCCCATTCTTTTTGAGCGGCATCAGCGCCTGCGATTGCGTCGGCAACTTGAGCGCGACTTAAGTCCGCCACTTGTGCGATCACGTCGCCACGCGCCGGGTTGGTGACGTCAAATGTGCCGGCTCCATCGACCCATTGGCCATTGATAAAGGCGCGAGTTTCAAGCAGGCTCGGGTCCTTGAGCAGTGATTTCAGATCTGTGGTTGTATCCAGCATGGCGAGCTCCCTCTCTGTGCATTACCGAAGGCAAAACATTTTTGATCAAATTTGTCCAGACAAGCCTATAAGGTCGAAGAGATAACTTGTTAAGGAAAAATCATGAAGTTGGATGATGCCTATGCTAACGGGGCGTATATCGCGGGTGCGCAAGAGTATCCGCCACGCTGGGCTGCAGCCGCAAAGGCAACACGCTTGGCAACCGCGGGAGCGCGCGATGTATCTTATGGGCCAAGCGCCCGACAGGTTTATGATATTTTTGAACCGAAGGGGCCGCCAAAAGGAACCTTTGTGTTTGTGCATGGCGGCTATTGGCTAAAATTTGACAAGAGTTGGTGGTCCCATCTTGCAGAGGGCGCGCTGGCGCATGGCTGGTCGGTCGCGATGCCGTCCTATGACTTGTGCCCGGAGGTTGGGATTGCGGATATCACACGGCAGATCGCAGCGTTTTTGGGCAAACTGTCCGAGGAGACCGACGGGCCAATTGTATTGGCAGGACACTCGGCAGGCGGGCATCTGGTGGCGCGCATGATTTGTGAAGGTGTATTGCCTGAAGAGGTGGTGTCACGGATTGTCAAGGTTGTGCCAATCTCACCTGTGGCGGATTTGCGACCTTTGCTAGAGACCACGATGAATGAAGAGTTCAAGCTGGATCTGGCGGCGGCGGAGGCAGAAAGCCCAGTGCTGAAAAAGCCTGTAGCAGGCATTCCGGTAACGGTCTGGGTGGGTGCGGATGAACGACCCGCATTTGTGGAGCAGGCGACAAGGCTGGCGCAGAGCTGGGGCTGCGATGTGATGATCGCCGGGGGCAAGCATCATTTTGATGTGATTGATGCGCTAGGGGATGTGCAGAGTGATTTGATGGGGGTTTTGATACAAAACGGATTGCATGGTCGCGCAACTCTATCCATCTAGCACCGCGTCCGAACCGCGGGGGGGGTGGTTCGGGCGCTGACAAATCAAAGATTTGGCAATTGGCAGTCTTTGCTGGCCTCTGGCTGTGCTCCGCCTGCCATGACCGTGAAAAGGACTTTATTGAACGCTTTATGGTTGAGTTCTGTTGAGTTTCGAGATCCGTTTTTGTCTTCCCTAACAGGTGCAAAATTAAAAGGGAGGTGCAACGCCAAGAAAGCGAGCTCACTGTTGAAGCTGGCCCTAGCGATGTTGCTCTTTGGGTGCTCGGGGGTGCCGGTCATGCAAGCACCAGATGGTGCGACCCTAATAATTTCTCGAGGCTCCATGACCTACCAAGTTTTGGACTCGGATGCCACAAAGTGCTCTTTTTCTAAAGAAGAAGAGCTTTGGGTGTGCGACGATGGCACGCAATCATCTCTGGTTACGGCCGCGCTTCCATTATCATTCCCTGGGGTTGTTTTGGCGGAGTTTGATGGTAGAGTTTTCTACCCGGTAGACGGTCCACTTTCCCTTGAATGAACGTTACACCTGCCCATACACCGGCAAGACGTCCCCCTCTTTCGCCGTCGCATGATAGACCCCCCGCGCAATAGCGCGGGCAAGGCAAGTGGCGGCGGCGTGGCCGAGATAAAGCGTGTCGGCGATGGGGTCGGCCAAGGGTTTGGCACCGGTGGAGGCGGCAAAGACCAGATCGCCGTCCATCGGTGTGTGCGACGGCACAAGTGCGCGGGCCATTCCGTCGTGGGCGGCAGCGGCCATGCGCGTGCATTGCGCTTGGGTCAGAAGCGCGTCGGTGGCGACAATGGCAATGGTGGTGTTCTGGGCGCTGAGCTTTGTCGGAGGCAGCCCTTTGGGGAAGCTAGAGGCAGGGCCAAGACCGCCAAATTCACCGTCGATTTCCCATGGCGCAGCCCAGAAATGCTTGCCATCGACGGTGGCGTCTCCCAAAGCGTTGACTGCGACCAGCGCGCCAACGGTATAGCCTCCGGGTAGCACTATGGAGGCCGACCCCAGGCCGCCTTTGAGCGAAGCGGTGGTTGCGCCTGTGCCCGCACCAGTCGACCCAAGATCAAACTCGGTAGAAACATCATCGAGCGCCGCGCGCCCCAGCGCATTATAGGGGTTGTGGGTCCAGTTCTTGTCACCGCCGTTAATCAGATCGAAGAGGATTGCCGAGGGCACAATTGGCACCACCTGATCACCCACCGCATAGCCGTGCCCCTGAACACGTAGCCCGTCAGCGACACCGGACGCTGCATCCAACCCAAAGGCCGATCCGCCCGACAACACCAGCGCGTCGACGTGTTGAACAGTTTTATCTGCTGATAGTAGATCGGTTTCGCGCGTGCCGGGAGCGCCGCCCATGACATTGACGCCACAAGTCATTGCGCGGTCACAGGTTATCACGGTGGTGCCGGATTTGAGCACGTCATCTTGAGCATTACCCACCAGAACGCCTTGGACATCGGTTATCAGATTGCGTGGGCCAGGTCTCATGATGCGTTCCTTCTCTGTTGAGCGCAGACTAATCTTTGGTCAAACAAGTGCAAGATGATCCGACGGGTTGCGTCGAAAATGAACATTTTTACGCTGGCATCATATTTTGCTTGCATGGCGGGGCTCGTTTTTGGCAGGAAAAGGCAAGGGGCCCGGCGATGGCGTCGCCACGTTTGAAGGCAAACGCGCCCCGTGAAATATTCCAGTCCTGAACGCCGGGACCTCTTTGATCGGAGGTCGAAATGACTGCACGTCCAGAATTTTACCGTTTTCACAATGGCGAGAAAGCCCCATTGCAATTCAGCGAGGCCGAATATGCCGCGCGTGTCGCGGGATTGCGCAAGATCATGGCGGACGCGGGTGTCAGCGCGGCTGTGCTCACATCGATGCACAACGTGTCTTATTATTCAGGCTTTACCTATTGTTCGTTTGGTCGCCCCTATGCGTTGGTCGTCACGGAAACAGAATGTGTGACCATTTCCGCCGGGATTGATGCTGGCCAGCCATGGCGGCGGTGCTATGGCGACAACATCACCTACACGGATTGGCAGCGCGACAACTATTGGCGCGCGATTGCGTCGGTTGCCGGAGAAAACGCGTGGGTTGGGTTGGAAAGCGACCACCTGACCATGCTTCAGCAAAGCAAGTTGGTGGCGTTTTTGAAGCCTGCGGCAACCGTGGACCTGTATGATGCCACGATGCGTCAGCGCATGCACAAAAGCGCGGCTGAGATTGAAATGATCCGTGCCGGAGCAGCCGTGGCGGATGTGGGTGGTTATGCGATCCGCGATGCCATCAAAGAAGGCGTGCGCGAAATTGACGTTGCGATGGCAGGACGCGACGCGATGGAGCTTGAGATTGCCAAGCGTTTTCCGGATGCGGAATACCGTGACACATGGGTCTGGTTTCAATCCGGCATCAACACGGATGGGGCGCACAACCCTGTCACCGCGCGAAAACTGCAGCGCGGAGATATCTTGTCGCTCAATACATTCCCGATGATTTCAGGGTATTACACCGCTTTGGAGCGGACCTTGTTCGTCGGAGAAGTGGATGATGCGAGCCTGAAGATTTGGGAAGCCAATGTCGGGGCGCATGAGTTGGGGATCTCGCTGTTGCAACCTGGTGCAAGCTGCGCCGAGGTGACCGAGCAAATTAACGCGTTTTTTGCCGAGCGTGATTTGCTGCAGTACCGCACGTTTGGATATGGGCACTCGTTTGGAGTTCTGAGCCACTACTATGGCCGCGAAGCTGGTTTGGAATTGCGCGAGGACATCGACACTGTTCTTGAACCGGGGATGGTGATTTCGATGGAACCGATGTTGACCATCGCAGATGGGCAGGCGGGTGCTGGCGGGTATCGTGAGCATGACATCCTTGTCATCAATGAAGATGGCAACGAAAACATTACCGGCTACCCCTATGGACCGGAATTCAACATTGTAGGGTAAGAACATGGTCGCGCCTTGCGGCGCGGCAGGTTTAGGCCGCCTCTAAAGAGTGGGGGCGGCCGAATTGCTTCCTTGTTGGAAGACCCGCCTATTTTGCTGGCGTGATGTGGGTATGGTGTAAAAAACTGCAGTTTCTCTTTCTTTTGTTGTGCGCATTTGCAACAGTTCAGCAAAACGGTGCCTTTGTTTATGTAAATAGTCGTAACATTACCTACATAGAAGACAATAGATTGAAAAAAGGGAGGTTTTCATGGCGGAATTTGACGCAATGATCCGTGAGACACAGGCCAAGGTCGAGGAGTCTCAATCCAAAATCGCGGAGCTTAGCAGCCGCATCGAAACTGCACGCACGAAAATGAAAACGGGTGAGGATGTGGCGATTGATATCGAGAACGCCACACTGGATGATGTGCACGCCCATACCGAGGTGATGAACGGCAATATCGCCGAGTTGATTATGGGGCTGGATGATGTGACGGCCGCGTTCTCAAAGGACTTTGACCAGATGCGGGATAAAACCGGCTGGGAAGCCTTTGTGGGTGTGTTCAGCCGCGGCAAATCGGAAGCAATGCGCGCCGAGCGGATCAAGACGGCCAGCATTGATGACAAACTGCAGGACTTAATTGCGAAGTCGGATGTGATTACCAAACTGCTGGAAAGCCAGCTGGTGGTTTTGAACGAGCAGAAGGGCAAAGTTGAAACCAATCTGACCGAAACGCTGGATGAGCGTGAGTTTACAGTGGGTGAGCTTGAAAGCTTGCGGGCCGAGATATTGGGCATGGATCCCAAGATTATCGAGCTAGAGAACAAGATTGCAGTGGAACAGGATGCGGCAGCGCGCACCAAGCTGGAAACCGAGTTGGCGGATTTGAACACCGGATATAACGAGCTGGTGCAGCAGGAACAGGTCAAGCTGGCCAAAAGCCAGACGCTCGAGCGCTATATCGAAAAGGGGAAAACCTGGATCGACAGCCTTCAGAACCAAGCGGCGACGCAGATGGTTTTGATCAACAAGCTACAGACCGACACCAAACAGCGCGTGGTGCTGTATGATGCGTTGACCAAATCGCTCAAGACCGCGCAGCAGCAGGATGTGGCGCATCGGATCAACGAAATTGGCGTTGAGACCGATAAAGAAGCGCAGGCGTCGATGGCGGCGATTGGCACGGCCACAAACCAGCGTATGGCCGATATGATGGAAGCCCATGAGGAGCATATGGTCTATGCGCGCGATGTGCTGGAGGCCAAGGCCAAGGCGGATGAGAGGTTTGCGCGCCGCTTCCAGCAGATTGTCGAAAAGCACGATAAGAACCTGTATGGGGCGTAACTCGGTTTGGATTCTAACACTTACTTTTTGTTTGTTTTCTGGCCTTTTATTATGCTTTTGGCGGTTTGGGGTGACCTTTCGTTGCAAGAAGGATCACTTCGAGGAACATTCGCCAAGGCACTCAGGCAGGCGGCGCTGTGGTTAGGGATATTGGCTCCGGTTTGGGCGTTTCTCTGGTTGCTGGCGAAAGTTTCGGTGCTCTTTCTTCTATTGGCTTTCATCGCATTGTTCTTTTGGTTTGGTAGGGGGTATCCGCGAAGGCAAATAGGACCGCAGTCATACACTGGTCAGACGCGCAAGAATGTTGAGGTTCCTGTCGTTGTGAGGGTTGTAGAGCTAGGTTCTCAAATCGTTTTGGGTTTCGGCGTATTGGTGTTGTTTGTCGTGCCTGATGAATTGCCTTCGCTTTTGTCGTATTTGATTTTGACGGTGTTGCTTGTTGCTAGGTTTTGGCTGCGATTTTTCTGCTTCTTATTCTTGAGAAAATCAGATTCGAACTTGGCTGAGGTTGCTTACTACAACCCGGTTGATGGATTTTTCAGCAAGCGGCAGGGATGACTTGTACAATGACCAAAATCAAACGCGCGATTGCCGCCGTGCTGTGGAAGAGGATTTAGGGTGGCGCAAGTCGGAGATGACAGAGGATCGCGCCCGAGGCCGAGAGTGGGATTGAAAATGGCGCTAGGTTTTGGGGAGCAACGGCTGAGTCGACTAGAAATGGCGTTGCAATATCGCGCCCGCCTTAAGGGGCGGGGTCGGGCGCGATCGGTTTTGCTAGGCAAAACAGGGGGTGAGACATGACAGCAACATCAGACCAAACAGCCCTGATGGAGACCCGTGCGTCGCGTAGGTATTTCCAAAAATTTGACCGCATTGTCACCCATCTGACCGAAGTGGCGGCGGCGCGGGCGGCCGAAGGCGCATTGAGCGACATGGATGTCAATGTGCTCACGCGATACCTGCGCGCGATTGGGTTTAGTTTTCATGCGCTGAGCCTGAAATACTTGGTGGTGGGGCGTGAAACGGGGCGGTTTTTTGGCAGCCTCGCGATGGATGCGGTCGAAAGCGGCTTTCCGATGTTCAATGAGCTGTTGGTCATGGCCAATGACGCGCAACAGGCGGAAACGCATTTACGTGGCATGCCTTACGCAGAGGCGTTGAAGGATGAGATGCTGCGCGCGATTATTGGTGAGCGTGAGGTGCCGACCAAGCTGCAGTTCGCGCTGAGCCAGCGGCTCTATTATGAGGAGCTGGCCAAGGGAGAGTTGTTCTGGGCGCAGAACCATCCAGAGGCGTTGTGGCAGGGGGATGTGGACGAGCGGCGCAAGTATTTAGTACATTGGGCGGTCTATGACAGTCAGGTCAACCTACCGACGATCTACCTGTTGGAACTTGAGGATAGCGGGCGCACGGCCTTGCCCAAGGATGAGCGACGTTGGCCCGAGGTGCAGGCGCATTTGATGGCGCAGGCCATGGGGGCGCTCAAGCCTGTGACCATCGCCAAGGGATTTGATGAGAGCTTTGACGATCTGCATCCCAAGCGGCTGCGCCGTATTCACGTGGGGCCGATGTATTCACATGCGTTCACACGGCAGGCGGGGCCGATCCGCGAGGTTCTGGAAGCCGCGCGCGCGCCAGAAGGCGAAGATTGGGCGATGGCCTGGACAGTAGAGGAATTGCTGTCAGAACGGGTGACTGAGGAGCGGTCGGGTTGGTTTGGCACGGTGGAGCGCGAGGTCTTTGCGCTAGATCCCTTCTCGGGACGCGGGGCAGACACGGGGGCCACGCGGATGGAACGGTCGGTGATTGTGCCGCAGCGGGTGTTTCAGGCGCTGGAAGAACGCGATCCGCCAGGGTTTAATTCAGTGACCAA
Source organism: Rhodobacteraceae bacterium Alg231-30 (assembly GCA_900143615.1). Lineage (GTDB taxonomy): Bacteria > Pseudomonadota > Alphaproteobacteria > Rhodobacterales > Rhodobacteraceae > Shimia. The sequence goes on along the minus strand of FREU01000002.1, from coordinate 278,814 downwards.
GTATGTGGTCGGGCATCAGGGGCGGGTGCTGCGGTACTAAATGGCCTGATAGGCCATGCCTGCGGCGCAAGTATTTTTGCAGAGAAGAATTCGGGGGAGTGGATTTGAGATGAGCCTGACAAGTGATCAGATGGAGCTGCGCGAAGAGGATATTCGCAAGCATTACGAGGCTGCGGTGGCAATGCTGGACGGGTTTGATCACACGCCGCGCATTGGCAAAGGCAAAGATGTGGCGGCGCCGGAGCGGTCCGCGGGGTTGGGCACGCGGCGGCGATTTCGGTCTACCACACCGGGGTTGGTAACACGGTCCACGGCGCGGACTGAAGGGGTGCATCTGGTAGAACGCATTGAGAGCGCGGGCGGGGACGATCCGTTGGTGTCGCCTATGCAGGCCAATGTATTGCATGGGCTGCGGCGCGCGCTGGCGATTGCGCTGGCGGTGGGCGAAAACTATGCCGAAGCCGCCGGATTGGCGGAGCTAAAGCGGGACAATCTGGCCGGTGCTCTGGGGGCAGAAAAGAAGACGGCGTTTTCCGAGTTGTTGGCGGCAGAGGCTTTGGCGGTGTCTTATGTGTTTGCCAATGCAATGTCGTTTCTGCTCGCACCTTTGTTGGGCGAGGCGCAGGTTGAGGTTGGCGAGGTCGAAGAGGTTTTGACTGACAATGCGCAGCTGGCGTTGCACGGCGCGCTTTGGGAGTTGGATCAGGATATTGCGGCGCTGGTTTCTGACGAGGAGCGGTTGGTCGCTTGTGTCTGTGCTTTTGCCGAGCAGTTGATGGAAAAGCTGGCCTTGCGCGCACAAAATGCGCCGCGGCTGGGGGCGTTTGTGGGGGCGAGTTGGAAGGTTGAAGCCGATGATCTAACCATCAACGGGTTCACGCCAGCGCGGGCTGCGAAGGGCAGCAAGCTCACCATGAGTTTCAAAAAGCCTAACGAGGTCGTGGGCAACCATATCGCCAAATATCAGGCGATGAAGCTGGCCAAGATGTTGATGGCCTATGATTTTGATCGTCGGCTTAACCCCTTTGCCGAATTGGGTGGGTTTATCTTTACCTTCATGGGCGATGGCGCGCCGGGGACGGGGAAAACCACGCTGATCCAGATGATGGCGGGCTTGGTGAATGATTACTGCCAAGTGGCGGGCTATCCGTTCCGCTATCAGAACTTTGGCATCGACAATATCGATAGCTATCAGGGCAAGTCGGGACAGAATGCCAAGGCCTTTGTCGCCAATGTGCTGGATCCGCAAGTGATTGGCTTTGGCACCATTGATGACATTGATCAGATCGCGGGCAAGCGCGGGGATCGGCAATCATCGGCGGGGCAGCAGGAGGTCACAGCGGTGTTCATGGAGGCTTTTGCCGGGGCCAATACCGTTGTGCGTGGCAATTGTACTTTTGGGATGTTTTCCAACTATCCGGAGAATGTGGATGATGCGCTGCGCCAGCGGGCGGGGGCGCGGTTTTTAGTGGACGGACCGCAGACGCGGGAGGATTACATCGATATCCTCGCGCTGCTCATGGGCAGGAACCACGATATCGCGCTGGGAGAACATGACCTGTTTGAAGCGCAGATGATCCAGAAAGCGGTGGCAGCGTCGTTTGAGAGCCATAATCGACCGCATGAAGCTGGTCTGTTGAATGTGTTTGATCGCGTGCATGGTCAGGTCGGAGAGCTGGACACAATTGCCAAGATGGGGACGTACCTGAAGGCTATTCAAGAGGCGGATCCACGCTTTACGGGCCGTGCGATCAAGAACATCACCGATGCCGTTAAGGTGCGGGCGATGGACTTTGAATTGCCGGACGCATGGATGGAAAATCCCGAGCTGTTTTTGTTCAAAGACTATGATGCCAAGAAAGCGATGATTGCCGAGCTGCGGGTGCCGATCACCACCGAGATGGTGGTGCAGGAGATCAACCGCTACGCGGACAGCGAATTCCGTTATGCCGATAAGTCCGATGAAGTGGCGATTGCCAATATGGTGCGCGACATGCAGCGGACCGAGGCGGCCAAGCGGCGGTATTTGGAGGAGCGGGATGGATAAAGCGCGAAGGGCCGCGCCCGACCTGGAGGGCGCTGCGGCGCAAAAGGCGCTGGCGGTGGTTTGTGGGGAGAACGGTGCAAACGCGCCCTCCTGGGGGAGGTCCCCTCTCAGGCGCTTGCTGCGCAAGCCCCTGCCGGGGCAATGGGGCGCGGCCCCACTTAAGGTCGGGCAGTTTCGATTGAGGCAAATCGGGTGGTTCGTATGATTGGGCTAGTTGCGTTTTTTCTGCCACTTTTGTTAGGGCTCGTTCTCGCAGCGCTTTTTTGCGGTAGAGCGAATAGGGCGTCGCGAAAGGCTATGAGATCTAAAGAACCATTTTTGGTTATTGCATTTAAGTACCTTGGAATTGGTTTTGCTGCACTCGCCGGCACCGGAATTGTATTGGCCATACTTTTTGCATCAGCGACGGATACAGGGAACGGTCATGCTGAAGGCCACGAGTTTTGGCAGTATGTGCGGTTTCAAATACTGATGCTTTCCGTGTTTTTTGTTCCGGCACTGCTTCTTTCATTAGTGACAGGGCAACAAAAACGATTTGGCGAGGATGAAATATGAAACGGCTCATCAAACGCGGTCTGATGTTTGGCAATCTGATCGAGGTGGCCTCGCCCGTTTTAGTCGAGCGTTATAATCGTGCGTTGAAACATCTGACGGGTAAGACCACGGCACTCACCGATTTTCATATCGATATCTCAGGCTTTAGCCCAGAGATTGGCGATGAACTAAACGATCCGCTTTACCTCAACCAAGGCGGCTGTAATCGGCAGTTTATCTTGCTGACCACGGATCAGATGCGTGCGCCGCTGCTCAATGCAAAGTTCTCCACAAGTCGAGACATATTGCGCCACTTTATCGAAGAAAACGAAGCGCCGCTGTTTGCGCTGACTGCAAGGGATGCGGTGGCAGGTGAGTTGGTGAATTCGGTGTTTTCGGTGTCTGATCCTGTGCGCCTGTTTGATATTCGCATGGTCACGATTGAGGCGGACACAACCGAGGGCACGCTGCGCGACGCAGAAGAGCTGGGCGGGTTGGTGAACCGGTTTAAATCCGAGCCGGACGCATGGTTTGATGATGTGTTGATCGCGGACATGATCACACTGGCCAAACGCACTGGCGATGTGACACGTAACCCGGTCACGCTGAAACATATGGAATTTGACCAAAAGAACTTTTGGACGGCGCATTATGGGGGGGTCTATTTGTTTCGCGGTGTTGATCATCCGGCGGCGATTGCGGCAGGTCATAAGGCGGCGCTGGGCGAATTGCCGATCAAATACCTATTCGATTTTCACGATCGCAACCGCATTGCGAAGTTTTTCGAGTACAATGATCTGGCCGAACCAATTGTGAAGGCGCGCGGCATCGATGCGGCGGCCATCCTGCGCCAGAAAATGGATTTTATCGTGGTTGATGCAGCCCAAGAAGCCGGTGTGGATCTGACAGGTGCCACAAGGCGTGACATTCGCGGGTTGGCGCGTGCGCATGCCGATCAATTGCCGCAAGAATATCATGCTCTGCGCGCGTTGGTGCATTGGGCCGAGGAGGACGGGCCGTGGCCCAAGATCACATCCGAGCATCCAGCCTATTTCTATACCCTGCGCGCGGCTGACACGGACGACAAGGCATTGGTCAATATGCTGCTGGCAGAGCTTGCGCCCAAAGACGTGCGGCAATTGTTCATTTGCCACAAGGAAGTCTTTTATCGCGCATATGCAGGGTGGAGTGAGACCCAGAAATCTTATGTCGCGGATTTTCTGGGGCGTGAGTATATGATCGATAAGGCAGGCACGCGCGAGGCCTTGTTCGGCCATGAAGCGCCGCTGGAAATGCCGCGCGTGGCGCGCCGCGTCAAAGACGATTTGATCGCGCGTGTGGGGCCTTGGGGCGCGGTAAGGAGATAACACATGTTTGCCTTGTTGAGACTTTCGGTAATTGGTTTCGTGGTATTGACCGTGATCTATTTCTGCCTGTCGCTCTATTCGCGTTCTGTGCGGCGGGGCAAACTTGAGACCGAATGGGAACAAAGCGGTCTGGAAGGCGATCGCGAGGCGTGGATCGATCAGGGATTGCGCGACTATGATGGATCGCTGCGTCGTAAATTGATCTGGGGTGTGTATATTATCCCGGTGACGGTGGTTATCTGTATGATCTATTTTATGAATTTTCACTAAGGGGGCCAAGAGATGGTCTATGTTAAATGGGGTTTCTGGGGGCTGTTCTGGCTGCTGGTGGCAGCGTTTTTTCACTATACGTTGCCGCAGCACGATATTGTCCGGATCTCTGATACCTATGAAAAACGGATCGACTTTGGTGAGAACTCAATTTTCTGGGCCAAGGAAGACAGCGGTAATGCAATAGGCTCGGTCAATCGTGATGTGTTTTTCATTCAGACGCGGCGCACCAATGATCGTGTGATGGTCTACCGAAATGAGGACACGAGCTGGGGTTGGCCACCATATTTTAAGTTTGATACCTCCAATTTGCAGGCGGAAGCGGCAGATTTGAAATCACCGTCGAGCGATCCGCAGTGGGTCGCGCTAAAGCATTATGGATGGCGCAACGAGTTCCTGTCGATCTATCCCAACGCGGTGGGAGTAAAGGCCGTAGACGGACCGGATGCGACGATCTTTCCATGGCTAAATATTGCCATTTTGACAGTGTTTGCGGCGCTTGTTTGGGCCATTTGGGTGCGGTGGCGGCGGTTTCGCGCGGCGCGGATTGATCCGGTGCTAGAGGATATGGGCGATAGTTTGGACGCGGCGGGCGATAGCTTGGCCGATAAACGCGGAAGGGTACGTGCTTGGCTCGATACGTTTAAGGGGAAACCAAGAGGGTGAACGGGCGATGGAGTAAGACCATCTGGGCTGATCTTTTACGGGATTGGTTCGTCTAAGGTCCGCTGATCTTATTGGGCGTTTGGGTCAAGCTCGTTTTTCCGTTTTGCTTTGAGATCATTGTCGCTCATCGGGGTCACACGTCTCTTCGCAGCCTGAATCACGCCGCGCGGCGCATCGCTGCACGCATGTGTCGGATTGGGGTCGCAATCGTTTTGTTTGCAGCATTCCCCGACAATCAGCCTGCTCACAAGATGGGCGGGCTGACCTGAGTGACATTACCGCATGCCATAATACAGCCCGACGACATGCTCGGCCTCTGCGAAGAACAACCAGCGCGACGTGGCGACACCTGTGAGATGGCTGAGCACGGCAAGGAGCGCGAATACATGGTTGAAGGGTAAGAACAATAAAACAAGCGGCACTACGAAGGTGAGGCTAAAGGCAATCACGCGGAGTTTTTGGGCGTGTTTGCGCCCGATCACATAGATGAACTCTTTCATCAGGTAGTTTGGAGACGTGTGGGGGTGCGCCATGGAGCGGACTGTGCCGCGCTCGCCCAACCCGGTGGCTGTGCCAAGGTCTGTTCCGCTGTCTTGAAACGCTGCGTCGCCGCGTTTCCACCAAATGAGTTGGATACCCGCTGCGATCATCAATAGCACGATGGCCCGCGTGATTTGGCCTGACAACAGCGCGCCGCCTGCGAGTGAAAAACTTAGGTAAAGCGCTGGTGTTAAAGTGGTTTTCCAGCGGGGCACAGTCGCCAATTGGGCATAGATCATGGACGTTGTGAACACGGTTCCCAGCGCCAAAGCCGCGCCGATCCAGCCCAGTACAGTGATTTTCTGTTCAAGGAACACGAGGGCGGCTGCGTATAGACCAAGAGCCATCAGGGCGACAACGGCGCAGACGCCCTCGCGTGAGAGCCAACTGGTGCGCCATTGGCTGAACGCACGCCATGCGCGTTCGGGGTGGCCGAGGTGGAAGGTCGAGGCCATCAGGCCGCCGCAGGCCAGCGCAAAGGCGATCGCGAACCAGATGAAGGCAGACAGGCCAGTGGGCGGGCTGGTGGAAATGCCGAGCCAGAACAGCAGGCCAAACCCGAGGCCTGAGAGTGTGGAGAATGCGATGACAGAGGGAGCTGGGTGCATTAGGTTGGCCCTCCGGGCAGTTTATCAAGCGCTTTGTCAAGCCATCCAAGAAAGCCTTGGGGCTCTTGGGCGACGGGCGCCAGAAGCGGCGCCAGAAGGCTTTCATTGTCCCAGCTGTCTTTGGGGCGTGGGGGCAGATATTTGTTCACAGGCTGGGTGCCCATTTCTGGCATCAGGTCAAATCCACCTCTGTTTTCAACCAGTTGGCTGACGTTCGAATTTGGATCCGCGAAATCTCCAAAGTGACGGGCGCCGGCGGGGCAGGTGCGCACGCAGGAGGGTTCGCGATCTTCTTCGGGGAGGTTTTCATTGTAGATGCGGTCCACGCAGAGGGTGCATTTCTTCATCACACCTTCAGCCTGATCCATTTCGCGTGCGCCATAGGGGCAGGCCCATGCGCAAAGCCCGCAGCCGATGCAGCTGTCTTCGTTCACCAGCACAATGCCGTCTTCGACCCGCTTGTAGCTGGCGCCTGTCGGACAAACGGTGACGCAGGGCGCAGCTTCGCAATGTAAACAAGACTTTGGAAAGTGCACGGTTTGCGCTGATCCAACTTCGGGCTGGACCTCATAGCTGTGCACGCGGTTGAGGAAGGTGCCCATCGGCTCATCCCCATAGGGGCGTTGATCAGAGAGCGGCGCGCCGTAGTTTTCGGTGTTCCAGCCCTTGCAGGAGATCACGCAGGCGTGGCAGCCGACGCAGGTGTCCAGATCAATCACGAGGCCGAGTTTGCGGTCGGTATGTGTGGGTAAATCGGTCATTTTAACCTGTCTGTATTGCGTCGGTATTGCGACGGTATCGCGACGGTGTGATTTTGGGTGTCGGGGGCGCTGCCCCCATCGCGGCAAGCCGCGAGTCCCCCGAAGTATTTCTGCAGAAGAGAAGGTCTGGGGAAGGTCATTTGCCCACCTTCCATTTTAGCGCATCTGGGCCGGACGGCACGGAGGATTGTAGCGGCTCAAATGAAGGCTGGCTGACAGCTTCGGTTGGTGCCGCGACTTTTTCGATTTTCACACGCAGATCAAACCAAGCGGCCTGACCTGTGATCGGATCCGAGTTGTTCCAGCGCAGCCCGTCGCCTTTGGGCGGCAAGAGCTCGTGGATCAGGTGGTTGAGTAAAAAGCCTTTGGTGTTTTCCGGCGTGTCGCCATCCAGTGCCCAAGTGCCTTTGCGTTTGCCAATCGCGTTCCAAGTCCAGACGGTGTTCTCATTGAGCGCCGCCTGATGCGCCACAGGCACGGTGATTTCGCCGTGGGCCGAAGTGACGCGCACCCAGTCGCCCTCAGAAAGCCCATGTTTTTCCCAGAGCTTGGTTGGCAGATAGAGCGGGTTGTGGCCGTGTAATTGGCGCAGCCACGCGTTTTGCGTGCCCCAGCTGTGATACATTGCCATCGGGCGTTGGGTCAGGGCGTGTACGTCAAATTCTTCGGTGTCCACCGCGCTGTCCTCAAATGGCGCATACCAGATCGGCAGCGGGTCCATGACCTCGGTGAGGCGGTCGCGCAGATGATCCGGCGGTTGAATATCGCCGTGGCCTTCGGCGGCGCGTTGGAATTTGCGCATCGGTTCGACGTAGAGTTGGAACAGGAAAGGCTGTGGCGCATCATACAATCCAATTTCGACGGCCCAGTCCTGATAGGCTTTGTTCCACGGCTTCATATAAAGCGCTTCTTCGGGAATGTGCTGGATCGCGAAGCCGCCGTTTTCGATGTAGCGGTCCAGCTGCTCTGGATTGACCTCGCCGCGGCCAAATTGATCGCCGTCTTCTCCGCGGAACCCTGCCAAGGGGCCAACACCGGGGCGGCGTTCGTGGTTCACGATGTAATCCGCGTAGTCTTTCCATTTTGGCGTGCCGTCCTCGTTGAGGAAATGCGGCAGGCCGATGCGCGCGCCAAGTTCAATCAGCACAGATTGGAAGCCGCGCACGTCGCGGTCGGGTTCGACCACGGGCCAGCGGATGGCGTCGGCTGCGCCGTCGGCTTCGCAAATCGGGCGATCAAGCAGCGAGATACAGTCGTGGCGTTCCAGATAGGTGGTGTCCGGCAGTATGAGGTCGGCATAGGCCACCATTTCCGAATTGTAAGCATCGGAATAGATGATGCGCGGGATGCGATAGCCGCCATCGTCATTGCGGTCGGTGAGCATCTTCATCACACCGGAGGTGTTCATCGACGAGTTCCACGACATGTTGGCCATATACATGAACAGCGTGTCGATCGGGTAGGGATCCTGCGCGTGGGCGTTGGAGATCACCATATGCATTAGGCCATGTACGGACATGGGGTTTTCCCATGTGAAGGCTTTGTCGATGCGGCAGGCGGTGCCGTCTTCTTGCAGCTGCAAATCTTCGGGGCCACGCGGGAAGCCGAGGTGCGGGCCTGCCAGCGGCTTGCCGGGGCGGCCATAGCCGTGCGGGGTCGGATGCGCCTCAACCGGTTTTGGATAGGGTGGTTTGAAGCGGAAGCCACCGGGTACCTCGACGGTGCCCAAAAGGATTTGCAGCACATGTAGGGCGCGGCAGGTCTGGAAGCCATTGGAGTGGGCCGAGATACCGCGCATGGCGTGAAAGCTGACAGGACGACCGGTCATGGTTTTGTGGGTTTCGCCGCGGAAGTCGGTCCACTCCTGTTCCAGTTCAAACGCCTCGTCAAAGGCGACGCGGGCGAGCTCGGCAGCGATGGTTTTTATCTTTTGAGCTGAGATTCCGGTGCGGTCGGCCACCGCTTCTGGCGCATATTGAGGGTCGAGATATTTCTCGGCCATGATCGCCATGACAGTTTTGTGGGTCACACCAGCGTGGCGGTGGCTGGCTGAGAGATCAGGACGCACGCCTTTTTGGTCAAAGGGTGTGAGCTTGCCAGTGGTGCGGTCGATGACCAGCTGTTTGCCATTCTCGTCGCGCATCAAGAGACCGGTTTCGGCATCCACCAAAACCGGCGCGTTGGTGTATTGCGCCAGATAGGTCAGATCGATTTTGCCAGCCTTCATCAGCTCGTGCACCAGCGACAGGATGAAAAGGCCGTCCGTGCCGGGAGTGATGCCAACCCATTCGTCTGCAATCGCATTGTAGCCAGAGCGCACAGGGTTCACGCCGATGACTTTGGCACCACGGGCCTTGAGTTTGCCCAGACCAATTTTAATCGGGTTGCTGTCGTGATCTTCAGCGACGCCAAAGATCATGAACAGTTTGGTGCGGTCCCAGTCAGGTTGACCAAACTCCCAGAACGCGCCGCCCATCGTATAGATGCCTGCCGCTGCCATATTGACAGAGCAGAAGCCGCCATGGGCGGCATAGTTGGGTGTGCCAAAGTGTTGCGCCCAGAAGGATGTGAAGGACTGCGATTGGTCGCGGCCTGTGAAAAAGGCAAGCTTTTGCGGCGCAGTTTCGTGCAGTTCCGTGAGCCAGCCAACAGCCGTGTTGAGGGCCTCTTCCCAAGAGATTTCTTCAAACTCGCCAGAGCCGCGCGGCCCGACGCGTTTAAGGGGCTTTTTAAGGCGCGAAGGTGCGTTGACTTGCATGATGCCAGCTGAGCCTTTGGCGCAGAGCACACCTTTGTTGACCGGATGGTCGCGGTTGCCTTCGATATAGGCAACTTGTTTTTTGCCGTTGGCGTCTTCTTTCATGTGCACGTTAATGCCGCAGCGACAGGCGCACATGTAGCAGGTGGTCTGGCGGACCTCATCCGAGACAGGGGGAGAGGTGTCGAGCTTGGGCTGCTGAAAGGTCATGGGCGCGCCTTGAAGTTAATGTGCATCATTGGTGCATCAATTCGCCACCGTCGAGCAAGGGGCATCAATTTCGAAATAACGTTCATGCGCGGTCGTCCATGGAAACATAGGGGCGCATGTCAGGTCCGTTGTAGAGCGTGAGCGGACGGATCAGGATGTTGCTCTCTTGCTGGTCCATACATTGGATGATCCAGCCAGGCATGCGGCCGATAGCAAAGATTGGCACATATAGGTCCATCGGGATGCCATGGAGTTGGTAGATCACACCGGAATAGAAATCGACGTTCACATTCAGGCCGTGGCGGGCGTAGGGTTTCATCGCTTCCACGACGCCTTGCAGGATTTCGTACCACTCGGGCGCGCCCATTTCCTCGCCAAGTTTCTTGACACCGTCGCGCATGTGACGCGCGCGAGGGTCTTCCGCGCGGTAGACTCGGTGGCCAAAGCCGGTCACGGCCTCGCGATTGGCGCGTTTGGCTTTGACATAGGCGGCTGCGTTGTCCGGAGTACCGATTTCGGTGACCATTTTCATCACATCTTCGGCGGCGCCGCCGTGGGCAGGGCCGGCTAGCGTGGCGAGGGCCGAGACAATGCCGCCGTGCAGGTTGGTGTCGGTGCCGATGGTGACACGGGCCGCAAAGGAGCTGGCATTGGCGCCGTGTTCGGCGTGCAGGATAAAGTCGATGTCGGCCAGTTTGGCCGCGTCCTCGGAAGGTTTTTCACCCTTGAGCATCCAGAGCCAGTTGGCGGCATGACTGAGGGTTTTGTCCGCAGCTACAGGATCGCGGCCGTTGCGGATGGCTTCATGCGCGGCGATGATCATCGGGACCTGAGACGTCAGGCGGATGCCATTGGCCAGAAACGCGCCCTCAGCGGTGTCTTGGCTCGCAGGCTCAAGGGCTGCGAGGGCAGAGACTGCGGTACGCAGGACGTCCATCGGATGACCTGACGCGGTGGCGCGGATGATGTCGAGAACTTCGGGAGGCAGCTCACGGTTGGCCTTGAGCTGGCTGTCGAAGTCACTCAGTTGCGAGGCTGTCGGAAGCTCGCCGTGGATGAGCAGATAGCAGACTTCTTCGAAGGTCGATTGGGTGGCGAGATCGTGGATGGAATAGCCGCGATAGCTCAGCTCGCCTTTGGAGCCATCGATGTGGCTGACGCCCGAGCGTTCGAAATAGACCCCTTTGAGGCCACGGTTGATCTTGACGTTTTCGGTCACGAATGTCTCCTTTGTGAAAACTGGGGAGGATGTATGTCAGCACTAGAGAAGGCCATAGCAGGCGCGAAGGCCCGCAAAGCGCGTGTCGTAATGCCGGAAATGGATGATGCGCGTGTTGCCGAAGCGGCGGCGCGTTTGAAAAGCGAAGGCATTTGTGAGCCGGTTTTACCGGGCGACAATACGGAAGCGTATGTTGCGGCGCTGGTCGAGGCACGTGGTCTCAAAGAAGCTTTGGCGCGGCGCATGTTGACCCGGGATCTGTATCGCGCAGCTGCGATGGTTGCGGCGGGCGAAGCGGATGCGATGGTGGCGGGCGCTGTGGCGTCGACAAAAAAGGTCATTGAAGCCGCAAGCATCGCGATCGGTTTGGCCGATGGGGTCAGCTTACCTTCATCGTTTTTCCTGATGCGATTTCCCGACGGGCGCGAGATGATTTTTGCGGATTGTGGTTTGAATGTTGATCCGGATGCTGAAGGATTGGCAGCGATTGCGCAGGCCTCCGCGCGCAGCGGCGCAGCATTGCTCGATGAGGCCCGAGTGGCGCTGTTGTCATTTTCAACGGGTGCATCGGGCGCAGGTGCAAGCGTGGACAAGGTGCGCGCCGCCGTTGAAGCCACGGGGTTTGCCGGTCCCTTGCAAGGCGATGCTGCGCTCAATCCGCAAGTGGCCGCGTTGAAAGGTTTGGGGGCAGGGGATGCAAATGTTCTGGTGTTTCCCAATCTTGATGCGGGCAACATTGCATATAAGCTGGCGCAGGAATTGGCTGGAGCGCAGGCGCTGGGGCCAATTCTGCAAGGTTTCCGGCGTCCGGTTTGTGACTTAAGCCGTGGCGCAACGGTTGATGACATTGTGAACGCAACGGCGGTGGCCTTGGCATTGGGGTAACGTGACACAGCTTGCGCCTGCCTGCTGTGAGGCTGGCAGGCGCGGACCGAAATATGAGTCGATCTGCTGATCTTTGTAAGTTTCCCCCCTGACAAGACCTTAGCTGGCCTTCTGCGGGACCATGTCCGCAGCGTCGATACCGGCAACGGAGACAGGTTTCTTCATCGCGTCGCGACGGAAAGGTTCGCCCAGTTCTTGGTTGATCATGGCTTCGATCAAGGTGGTTTTGCCGTGGTTCATCTGATCGTCTAGCGCCTTTTTCAACGCGGCCGTCAGCTCGTCCATGGTGCGGGCAACAACACCTTCAAGGCCACAGGCCTGCGCGATACCGGCATAAGACACCGACGTGTCCAGTTCGGTGCCAACAAAGTTGTCGTCAAACCAAAGGGTCGAGTTACGCTTTTCAGCGCCCCACTGATAGTTGCGGAACACGATTTGCGTGACCGCTGGCCATTCGCCACGACCAATGGCTGTCAGTTCGTTCACCGCGATACCAAATGCGCCGTCACCCGCAAAGCCACAGACCGGCACGTCGGGCTGGCCGATTTTAGCGCCAACGATGGCGGGCAGGCCATAGCCACAAGGACCAAATAGGCCAGGCGCGAGGTATTTGCGGCCTTGGTCAAAATCCGGATAGGCGTTGCCGATGGCGCAGTTGTTGCCGATGTCCGAGCTGATAATAGCTTCGCGCGGCAGGGCAGATTGAATGGCGCGCCACGCCATGCGTGGGCTCATCCAATCGGGTTTGTCAGCTCGTGCGCGTTCATTCCACGATGTGCCTGGATCGTCGTCCTCATGGTCCATTGAGGACAGTTGCTGCGCCCATGCGGATTTGGCTTTGGAGACGCGCGCCTTGCGGTCATCGCGACCTGCATCGCCGGCATCTTCGGTGAGCTGTTCCAGAATGCCGTGCGCCACTTTGGCGGCATCGCCGACGATGCCTACGCTGACCTTCTTGGTCAGGCCAATGCGGTTGGGGTTGATGTCGACCTGAATGATTTTGGCATCCGCTGGCCAGTACTCCATGCCGTAGCCGGGCAAGGTTGAGAATGGATTGAGACGAGTGCCAAGAGCGAGCACCACGTCGGCGTCTTTGATCAACTCCATGCCAGCCTTGGAGCCGTTGTAGCCCAGAGGACCAGCAAACAGCGGGTGAGAGCCGGGGAAGGCGTCATTGTGCTGATAGCCCACACACACGGGTGCATCCAGACGCTCGGCCAGTGCCATTGAGGCTGGGATGCCGCCCGCAGACAGAACCACGCCAGCGCCGTTCAGGATGACAGGGTTTTTGGCAGTGGACAGCAGGGCCGCGGCGTCAGCAACAGAGTTGGTGCCACCGGAGGAGGCTTCGAACTCGATTGGCTCGGGGATTTCAATGTCGACAACCTGAGTCCAGAAATCGCGCGGAATGTTCAGTTGCGCCGGACCACACAGGCGTTTGGCTTGCGAAATCACACGGGTCAGGACTTCCGCCACACGGGTCGGATCGCGAACTTCTTCCTGATAGGCGACCATGTCTTCAAACAGCTTCATCTGTTCGACTTCTTGGAAACCACCCTGACCAATAGTTTTGTTGGCCGCCTGAGGTGTGACCAAAAGCAGGGGTGTGTGGTTCCAATAGGCGGTTTTTACAGCGGTCACAAAGTTGGTGATGCCGGGACCGTTCTGGGCGATCATCATCGACATTTTGCCGGTGGCGCGGGTGTAGCCGTCGCTCATCATACCGGCAGAGCCTTCGTGAGCGCAGTCCCAGAACATGATCCCCGCCTTGGGGAAAAGATCGGAAATTGGCATCATCGCCGAGCCAATAATGCCAAAAGCGTGCTCGATACCGTGCTTTTGCAGCGTTTTGACGAACGCCTCTTCGGTGGTCATTTTCATGTGAATCACTCCAAGTTCGCCCAGAGGCGTTTTCCAGATGAAATTACGGTGCTGAGGGATTGGACGTTAGGGCCAGATGGATCGCCCAAATAGGGCCAAAATCAAAAGGCCCGAATAGCTTGGGCAATTCGGGAGACACCTTCGGGAATGCGTTCGGAGGCGATGGAGCTGTACCCCAACCGATAGAAGTTTTTTGGGCGCTCGGCGGCATTGAAAAACGCGTGTCCCGGTTCGATCAACACATCATTAGTGGCCAGGCGATCTGCCAGGATGGCCGTGTCGACATGTTGCGGCGCCTGCATCCAGAATGACGATCCGCCAAAGGCGCCGCGGCCTGCGATCGTCAGGCCACAGTCATCAATAGCATGTTGCATTACAGCGCGACGGGATTTGAGCGCGCCACGCAGGCGCCGGATCAGCGCATCATAATGGCCAAGCGAGAGGAAATACGCAGCAGTGCGTTGGATGTGCCCCGGCGGGTGGCGCAGCACGCTGGCGCGCAGGGCGCGTGCCTCACGGATAAAGCTTTCGGAGCCGACAAGATAGCCAAGGCGCAAGCCGGGAAACAGAGATTTGGAGAAGCTGCCAACATAGATCACGCGGCCTTCGGTATCGAGGGATTTCAGGGCAGGTGAGGGCGAGTCCAGAAAGGACATCTCAAATTCATAGTCGTCCTCAACAACCAGAGCGTCGATTTCACGAGCGTGTTTTAAGAGCGCGTGGCGGCGGTCGATTGGCATCGTGGCTGCCGTTGGGCATTGGTGGCTGGGCGTTGTGAAAATAACGTCGGTTTCGGGTGCAACCGCCTCGGGGGGGAGGCCATCATGGTCCACTTGCAGTGGCGTGACGTGGCATCGTGATTGGTTGAGAATGTCACGCAAGGCCGGATAGCAGGGGTCTTCGATGGCGGCGGCGCGCCGTTGCGTCAACAAGATTTGCGCTGCAATCCAGAGCGCATTTTGGGCACCTAAAGTGATCAAGATCTCTTCGGGTCGGGCGAGGATGCCACGCCGCGGAAGGGTGTTGCGGGCGATAAATTCCACCAGACGTGGATCGTCTTGATCGTAATAATCCGCAGTCAGCGAGGTGAAGTCTTTTTGACCCAAGGCTTGAATTGCGCAGAGTCGCCAGTTGGCATGGTCAAATAGGGTAGGGTCGGTCTGGCCATAGACAAAGGGATATTTGTAGTTGGCCCAATCAAGCGGTTTCTCAGGGGTATCACCGCCAGTGAAGCGGCGGCCAATCGCGCGGGTCCAGTCGATGGTGTCTTCCCGCTGTTTGGGAGGTGAAAACTTGGGGGGAACCGGAGCATTCTCAGACACGAAATAGCCAGACCGTCCGCGCGAGGCGAGGTAGTCATTAGCGAGAAGCTCGGTGTAGGCAAGTGTTATGGTGATCCGGCTGACGCCAAGATGCTTGGCCAGACGGCGAGATGAGGGGAGTTTTTCACCCTTGCGAAACCGTCCAGATAAGATGCCTTCGGCAATCAACTGTTGGATTTGTGACTGCAAGGTGCCCTGAAATCCGGGGCTCAGGAAGAAGGTTTCAACTGAAATCGCCATGTCGGGAAGGGTATACTGGACTTATTTGCGACGCAATCTGGTCTCGTGAATTTGATGCATTTACGTGGATTGGGACAGCTTAAGCTCAAGCCCTGCGCGGGCTGCGGGCCATTCGTGTTGGCAGATGGAATAAATGGCTGTGTCACGCAAAGAGCCATTGGCCATTATCATATGGTTGCGCAGCACGCCGTCAAATTTGGCGCCCAAACGTTCGATGGCGCGGCGGGATTGTCGATTCATGAAATGGGTCCGAAACTCGACCGCGATACAATCAAGTGCCTCAAAGGCATGGCGCAGCAGCATCAGTTTGCATTCGGTGTTGATCGGGCCACGCTGGGCACTGCTACGCAGCCAAGTTGATCCGATCTCGACGCGGCGGTTGGCGGCATCGGTGTTCATATAGGTGGTCATTCCGACGGCTTTGCCTGTGGGGTCCAATATGGCGAAGGGGCACATGTTGGAGAGAGACAGGCGGCGGGTGATTTCGGCGGGCACTTCGTCTGGCGCGGGAATCGTCGTGTACCAGAGTTGTTGAAGATTGCCGTCAGCGCTGGCTTCGGCCAGATCAGCGGCGTGATCGGCGGATAGCGGGACAAGCGTGGCATGGGCGCCGGAGAGAACAACGGGGGTAGGCCACATGGGTTTTCCTCTGATGGCGTGCGTTGTTTTCGCCCCCGCGGAGGGGCCGAAAACAACGGGTCAATGCGCCAGAGGCGCATCAACCGGAGTTCTGCATCGCTGGCGTGTTAGCCGAACACTTTGGTCAGGGCGGCATCGACGGCATTGGTGATGGCGTCAATGTCGTCCGCTGTGGCGATCAGTGCTGGCGAGAAACACAGCACGTTATTGCGCCCGGGTATGGAGCGGTTGGCAGAACCAATAATCACGCCCTGCGCGCCGCAATCGGCAACAACAGCCATGACGTCTTGTTCATCAACCGGCTCTTTGGTGGCGCGGTCTTTGACCAGCTCGGCCCCAAGGAAGAGACCTTTGCCACGTACATCGCCAATGATTTGATGTTTTTCCATCAAGGCTTGAAGGTTGCTCTTCATACGCTCACCCATGGCAGTGCAATTCTCAAGCAGGCCTTCTTCTTCGATGATGGCCATGTTTTCGAGCGCTGCAGCAGGACCACCTGTGCATCCACCAAAGGTGGAAATGTCACGGAAGTGATCGAGCTTGTCGGTAGGATCCGCCTTGAAGAGATCAAACACCTCTTCGGTGGTGACCATACAGGCGATTGCCGCATAGCCGGAGGCGACACCTTTGGCCATGGTCACAAAGTCAGGTTTGATGCCGTAGTGCTGATACCCGAACCATTCGGTGCCGGTACGGCCGACGCCGCAGACAACTTCGTCGATATGCAACAGCACGTTGTACTGTGTGCAAATTTCCTGAACCCGTTCCCAATAGCCTTCAGGGGGCGTGATGACGCCACCACCTGCGGTCACAGGCTCAAGGCAGAGCGCGCCAACAGTTTCAGGGCCTTCTTTGAGGATCACATCTTCGATCAGGTTGGCCGCTGCAATGCCGAAGTCGCGGCCGGACAGGTGTTCCAGACCAAGCTCTTCTTTGCGGTATTCCATGCAGTGAGGCACGCGCACAAAACCTGGCGCGAAGGGGCCATATTGCATATTGCGCTCATCCTGGCCGCCCGCGGACATCGCCGCCAGAGTAGAGCCGTGATAGTCGCGGTCGCGATACAGAATCTTGTTTTTCTTGCCGCCGTACTTTTTGTGCGCGATCTGGCGCACCATTTTGAAGGCCTTTTCGTTCGCTTCGGACCCTGAATTCGTGTAATAAACACGGCTGAGACCGGGCATCTTCGAGATGAGTTTTTCAGCGTAGAGCGCGCCAGGCACAGAACCTGCTGCGTTGGCAAAATAGCACATTTTCATCAATTGAGCGTGCACGGCATTCGCAATGCGCTCGCGGCCATAGCCGACGTTGACGGTCCAGACTGCACCGGACACGGCATCGATGTATTCTTTGCCGTTTTGGTCCCACACACGCATATCTTTGCCTTCGATGATGATGCGCGGATCATTTGTTTCGAAAGGCTTGTGCTGAACGAGGTGGTGCCACACGTGCGCCTTGTCGGCATTTACGACATGGCTGAGGTCATTTTCCTTAAGAGTGCCGTCCATTGCCGGGTCTCCTTAGTCTGGTTGGAGTGCGAGAGTTAGGTGGCGATCTGTTAAGTGAATCGCTTGCCCTTAGGCACGATATCCTCGCGCCTTTTTCAAGCGCAGTTATAGGTCCAAATGGGGTGGCTGTGTAAGTCCAAATTGGGTTTCGCAAATCGCAAAACAAAGTTTTCGATATTCTTAAGTTATTGATATTTTGCATTTTTGTATTTCCGCCGTAAGGTGGATTCGCAATTGTGGGTTACGATGATGTCATCACAATTGTCGAAAAAAACATTGATCGAGGGGCGGAATTCCGTTCCGAATGTAAAAGCGCGAACCCGCCGAGGGGGATCAAAGAGGCAAAACGCCCAAGTTCTTCGGCACTTTAGAGATGCGCCAGATTGTTACGGGAGAATATGAAGATGACTTTCAAGAAGGCTTTTAAGAGCGCCGCTGCGGTTGCTGCTTTGTCAGTGGGTGCTCAGGCTGCGATGGCTGACGATATCACTGTAGGGTATTTCCTAGAGTGGCCGATGCCATTTCAATACGCCAAGGTGAACGGCACGTATGACGAAGCGCTGGGCGTGACAGTGAACTGGGTAAGCTTTGACACCGGCACCGCGATGAGCGCGGCGATGGCGTCGGGCGACGTCCAGATCAGCGTCAGCCAAGGTGTACCACCGTTCGTTGTTGCGGCTTCCGCAGGCCAGGACATCCAGATCGTTGACGTAGCTGTAAGCTATTCCGACAACGACAACTGTGTTGTTGCCTCTGGTCTTGAGATCGACAAAGACAGCGCGGGTGAGTTGGCTGGCAAGAAAGTGGCTGTGCCATTGGGTACTGCTGCGCACTATGGCTTCCTGAGCCAAATGAGCCACTTTGGCGTTGATGTTTCCAGCATGGAAGTTGTGGACATGGCTCCTGCAGAAGGCGCAGCAGCGCTGGCGCAGGGTTCACTGGACATGGCTTGTGGTTGGGGTGGCGCGCTGCGTCGCATGACAGAGCACGGCAATGTGCTGCTCACCGGTGCCGAGAAAGAAGAACTGGGTATTCTGGTGTTTGACGCCACAACTGCCCCTGCATCGTTTATCGCTGAAGAAGGCGAGATGCTGGCGAAGTTCCTGAAGGTGACTGCGGATGCAAACGCGATGTGGGCAGATGAAGCCAATCACGCGAAAATGCTTCCTGTGATCGCCAAAGACGCAGGTATGGACGAGGAAGGTACTGCAGCGACGCTGTCGACCTTCAAGTTCCCGACAATCGATGAGCAACTGGGTGGCGCATGGTTCGGCGGCACAGCGCAGTCGTTTATGGGTGGCGTTGCCGGCGTCTTTGTGGATGCGGGTTCGATCCCAAGCGCGTTGGATAGCTATGATGGGGCTGTGAACACTGGTCCGCTGGAAGCAGCAAAAGGCATGTAATTCAGCACTTTGACTTTGGGCCGGGCGCTAATCTGCGCCCGGCCTTTTTCAAAAACTTTCTCAGGAAAAACTTTTGGGAGACCCGTCGCGCATCGCGTGAGCGACCATAAAGACTGATAGGGACCATGACCGGATTAACCATAAAAAACCTGTCTATGCGCTTTGACCTGCCCAACGGCAGTCATGTTCAGGCGTTAAAAGACGTGAGCATTGATCTAAAGCAGGGCGAATTGTTGAGTGTGCTGGGGCCTTCGGGGTGTGGCAAAACCACGTTGCTCAATATCGTGGCTGGCTTTTTGGCGCCGACTGAAGGTCAGATTGAGATGAATGGCCATACAGTGCAGGGGCCAGATGCCGAGCGCGGCATGGTGTTTCAGCAGGGCGCGCTGTTTGAATGGATGAGCGTGCGAGACAACGTGAGTTTTGGACCCGACATGAAAGGCATGGCCAAGACCGAAAGTGCGGAGATCGTTGATCACCTTCTGGACGTGGTCGGGCTTCAGGACTTTAAGGAAAAGATGGTTTATGAGCTATCGGGCGGTATGCAGCAACGTGTGGCATTGGCCCGTTGTCTGGCAAATGATCCCGATGTAATTTTGATGGACGAGCCGCTCGGCGCGCTTGACGCGCTGACGCGCGAAAAAATGCAGAGCCTCGTTCTTAAGCTTTGGAAAGAAACCGGTAAGACAATCATTCTGATTACCCACTCTGTCGAAGAAGCATTGTTGTTGGGCGAACGGCTGATCGTCATGGCGCCGCGTCCGGGGCGTATTCATAAGGAATATCGATTGCCTTTTGCCGATATGGGCGTTGGTGCGGATCTGCGTGAAGTTAAGAAACATCCCGATTATGCGCCAACGCGTGAAGAGATCCTCAACATGATCTGGAACATGGAAGAAGAGATCATGGGCCGTACCGAGGAGAGCGCATAACATGGGACAGATTTTTTCAGACCTTGGTGGCGAATTAGCGACGCTGATGCTTTCTCTGGGATCGGCACTTCCGTTTGTCGCCATCTACGTTGGCGTCATTATGGTTGCCTTCTTTGTTTTCAACCTGGTTAAGCGCCAACTCACGCCTGTGAATGACTATACATCGTTAAAAACTGTGACCTTCGGGGATGAAAGTGCCGTTGTGTCCAATAAGGCCGCATCGGTGATTTCGATTGTGCTGATCTTTGTGTTCTGGGGCAGTTTTACTGGATCGCAATGGTTGCCGCGTTTCCTGCATGCGCCGGGGCCTTTTGTCGGCGAAGCAAGCTTTACCTATACGGTTGAGGCCGAGGACGGCAGTACGGATGATGCCACCGTCAATGTGGTTGTGCATGCCGCGGGCGAAACCGCGGAGCTGCCAGACGTTGAGCCTGGAGAGGGTGTGGCCAAAAATGATGCTCTCGTTGTGCAAAGCTATCGCAGTAAACTGCTGCGTTGGGATCAAAACGACGAAGTAACGCGTCAGGATGGCGCAAAGGTCATTGCCATCGATGGGCAGCCGATAGATCGCAGCGCTAAAGTTGATGTGGGTTTTGGCTCAGTGGCATTGACGGATAAAGGCACTTTGAACTTCTCCCCTGCGAACGGTATGCAGATGGAAAACATCTGGCTGCCGGCCCCAGAAAGCGTGTGGAGCCGTCTGATTTCCGTCAGCCGTGACGGATATCAGAATGTTACGCTGGCAGAGCACCTGAGTTTTTCGTTGTTCCGCGTCATCGTTGGCTTTGCATTGGGTGCTTTGGTTGGCATTCCATTGGGCTACGCCATGGGGTTGAGCGATTGGGCACGTGGTTGGTTTGATCCGATTGTGGAATTCATGCGTCCGGTGCCGCCTTTGGCATTGATCCCCTTGGTCATCATATGGGCCGGAATTGGTGAGCAGGGTAAAATCATCCTGCTGTTCCTTGCGGCGTTGTGGATCATGGCGATTGGCGCCCGATCTGGTGTGTCTGGTGTGAATATCACCAAAGTGCATGCCGCTTATTCGCTGGGTGCCAGCAGGCGCCAAATTCTGCGGCACGTGATTATTCCAAACTCCTTGCCTGAGATTTTCACCGCTGCTCGTGTGGCGATGGGCGTCTGTTGGGGCACAGTTGTGGCCGCAGAGCTCGTGGCGGCGGAAAAGGGTGTCGGTAAAATGATCGTGGCGGCGTCTAAATTCCAAGACACTGACATTGTATTGATGGGAATCATTCTGATCGGCATCATTGGCTTTGGCATCGATATGTTGATGCGTTGGGCTGAGCGGATGCTGGTGCCTTGGAAAGGTAAAGGCTGATCGTATAAGAATTGGGGGCGCGGATCGGAACGGTTCGCGCCTCACTTTTTCGAAATTTCGCCGGATTCGCAAAAAAAGGAATTCGGTTTTTGCGCAGATTTCCACATAGACTAGATGTTGCGCAGGTTGGTCGATCGATGACCTCCTTTCATTTACACATTGATATAAAATAGAAATTTGAAGCCCGAAGAGATGGGTTTCAGAGGGAATCCACTAACGAAAGTTGGTGGTGAAATCATTTGTTGACATATTTTCCGCTTATGCTGAATATATTTCAGCAGACGAAATTTATTGCGGATTCGGGAGGGTGCGCTGATCTGCCTACAGAACATGGGGTGGAAAACACCCCATTGATCCAAAGCATGGGAGGAATGCGAAATGAGGATCTTTGGAAAGAATAAGCTTGTGACGTCGCTGGTTGCGTCGTCGTTGGCATTGGTTGCAGGGACAGGTGCGTTTGCTGGGGAAGACAAACGTATCGCGTTCTTTGTGTCGGACCTATCAAACGTATTTCATCAGTCGCAAGCGGCGGCCGCTGAAAAATATGCGATGGAAAAATACGGCGCCGAAGTCGTGGTTTTTGATGGTCAGGCCGATAGCGCGGTGATGACGCAAAACGTTGACCAAGTTGTTGCAGGCGGATTTGACGCCGCTACATTGCACATCTGGGACGCCGAAGCGGCCACCCCCGGGGTGATGGACGCGTTAGAAGAGGGCATCGTGATGACCTCGTTCTTTAGCCCGATCACCGACACTGGCATTCCTACGGCGCGCAGCGATGAGGCGACAGTGTCTTTTGAAATGGGCGCACAGATGGCGACCGCTTGGAAAGAAGCCCATCCTGATAAGCCGATTGTCATGGTGCAGCTTGGCTGGCCAAACCACACTGAGGTGAACTCGGGACGTACAGCGCCATTTGTTGAAGGCGTGTTGTCAGTCGATCCAAATGCGGAAAACCTAGGTGCGCTGGATTCCAGCAAAGGTCAGGAAGCGGCGAAACAGATCATCGTTGATTTGCTCACGCAACGTCCAGAAGTGAACCTGATTTATTCGGAAGCATCTAACCTGACAGTGGGCACAATGGCCGGTCTGTCACAGCTTGGACGTGGTAAGTTTGAAGACGGCAAACCGTTGACCGAGATCGTGGCCAGCGTGGATTTTGACGCGGTTGAGATTGACCATGTGTTTGATCCGAATTCGAGCCTGAAGGTCTCGATGGGTCTGCCGCCGCTGGAAACAGCTCAAGGTCGGATCGATCTGATTATGGACGTGCTGAATGGCAAGGTTGCGGCGCAATCTGAAACTGCCGAGGAATTCTTCTATAAGGCCTATACCATTTCGAACTGGACGATGGAGCAGGACGAGGCACAGGATTGGCTAAACGCGCAGTTTGGCAGCTAAACTAACTGGGGTCTGGCGGCCATAAATGTGACAGGGGACTCTGTCTTGGCCGCCAGATTAACAAGACACGCAACCAATGTGTTGCAGCATAGAATTAGGTTTCTTAGGACCCGGATTTGGGAAATTGGGGCCTCATCCGATCCGGGGAGGGATTGGAATGACCATAAATGAAACATCAACGGTGCTGTCGGTGGAAGGCTTGACCAAAGACTACCCCGGTGTGCGGGCCGTCGATGATGTAAGCTTTTCAATAGAAAACAGCACAGTGCACTGCCTTGTCGGGGAAAACGGCGCTGGGAAATCGACATTGGTCAAGATGCTGACCGGCGCATTGGAGCCCACCAGCGGCGGCATGATGGTGAATGGCGCTGCCTATGCGCCCACTAGCCCGTCTGAGGCGCGCAGCGGTGGCATCGCCACGCTGTTTCAAGAATTGCATGTGGTAGATGAGCTGACAGTTTTAGAAAACCTGACACTGGGCATGGAGAAAAGTCGGTTTGGTTTTTTTGTGAAATCAGACCTTGAGGATCGCGTCATTCGGACCTTGGCCACTATCGAGCCTTCGATTGATCCGGCGGCACGGGTGTCGACCTTAAGCGTGGCGCAAAAGCAGATTATTGAAATCGCACGCGCCGCCTCATCAGGTGCAAATATCATCATTATGGATGAGCCGACGGCCGCCTTGTCAGAGCGCGAGGTCTTGCGGTTGTTCACAGTGATCCGCAGGCTACGCGAAAGCAATGTCACGGTGATTTATATCTCGCACAAGCTAGATGAGATTTTCGAGCTGGGCGACAATGTGACTGTGATGCGCGACGGCAAACATATTGCCACCTGTCCGTTGACCCAGGTGGATGGCCGCGGCGAGTTGATCGAGATGATGATCGGGCGCACGGTGTTTCAGAACTATGAGGCACGCGGCACGGTTGGTGACAAGGTGATGCTGAAGGCCGAAGGACTGAGCAATGCGTTGCTCAAAGACGTGTCATTTGACATCAAAAGCGGCGAAATTATTGGGTTCTATGGCCTTGTCGGTGCCGGTAAAACCGAAGTTGCTCGCGCCTTGTTTGGCGCGGACAGCTTTGAGGGGCGCGTCACCTTTAAGGGGCAGCCAAGTGGCAAAACCCCTAAGCAAGCGATTGCGTCGGGGATTGCATTGGTGCCGGAAGAACGGCGCACTCAAGGGCTGTTTACCAGCCTGACAATTCGCGAGAACATCCCGGTGATGAACTTGCCGCGGGTGTCGCAAGGTGGGGTTTTCAAGGCCGCTGATGTGCAGGACGCGGCACTGGATTATGTGAAACAATTAGGCATCGCAACCAGCTCAATTGAGAAACACACAGAGAAGCTCTCAGGTGGAAATCAGCAAAAAGTTGTTCTAGCCAAGTGTTTGTTTTCCGAAGCAGATTTGCTGCTGTTGGATGAGCCCACGCGGGGCGTAGATGTGGGCGCAAAAACTGAGATTTATGACATCATAAAGAGCCTTGCCGATCATGGAAATTCGGTGGCTGTCTTTTCATCTGAGCTCGAAGAAGTGCTTGGGATTTGTGATCGCGTGTTTTTGATGTTTGACGGGCGTTTGCAGGAAGAAATCATCAATGGTCCGGATGTCGACATCGCACATATCCTGAATGTGGTGACCGGCGGACAAGAGGAGGACGTGGCATGAGCAGCGTGACCGAAGAGCTTCCCGCAGCGAAACCGCGCCAAAAGATGAGTGATGAGGCGTTTATCACCGCGCTTGTTGCAGCGGTGGCTGTTGGCTTGTTTTTAGTTGCCTCGCTGTTGGTGCCCAACTTCTTTCAATGGCAAAACGTGGTCAATCTGGTCACCAACAACTGGGCCGTGATCTCTCTTGGGATCGGAGTGTCGTTTCTATTGGTCTCGGGCAACTTCGATCTGTCCGTCGGCGGTATTGTCGCCTTGTCAGGCGTATTATCCGTGTGGTTTGCGCAAAGCACGGGTGGCGCAAATCCATTGTCCACGGGGCTTGGGTTTTCCTACCCGATGGCGGTGACATGTGCTTTGGTCGGCGCGTTTGCAATCGGGGCTTTGAATGCGCTTTTTGTGGTGCGGTTTGGCATCCCATCTATCATCGTGACATTGGGAACAATGATGGTGGCGCGCGGAATTGCGCAGGTGATCACCCATGGCTCGCAGCGCAACACCAATCTGCCGGATGAGTTTGGGTTCCTTGGCAATCTCACCATGTTTGGCAGCTCGGTTAAGTTTCCGGTGGTTTTGATGGCGCTGCTGTTGTTGATCGCCATATTTGTGGAACGAAAAATGGTTTTCGGGCGCATTACCTATTGGGTGGGTGCCAACCCTGAGGCCGCGACTTTGTCCGGTATTGATCGAGGCTGGCATGTGGTCAAGCTGTATCTGGTCAGCGCGGCAATCGCGGGCGTCGTAGGTATCTTGCTGGCGTCTGAATATAAATCCGGGTTTTCTAATCGCGGCCTGTTGATGGAGTTTGACGCATTGGTCATTGCGCTCTTGGGCGGCGTGGCAATTGCGGGTGGCTTTGGTTCGGTAATCGGGATGTTCTTTGGCGCAATCATTCTGGCAGTTGTCACCTCAGCCGCCACAGGTTTGGTGCTGTCGCCGGATTGGCAATTCATTCTCAAAGCTGTCGCAGTGTTTCTGGCAATCGTAACTCAGACGTGGGCTCTGGCCCGCCGCAACAGGTAAGCGCCATGTCGATGATTTCACATAATAACTCTTCGCGGCAGGGCTTGGGCACCAGCACGACCCGGTTCTTGCAGACCTACTATATCTATTTCGTTCTGGTGGCTGTCGTTGTGTTGCTCAGCACTGCCAATCTGGATCAGTTTGCCTTGTTTGAGCGGGGGAATTTCCTCAACAAGCGCAATATTATCAATATTTTGCGTGTCTCAGCGCCCATTCTGGTCATGGCTGGAGCTTTCACACTTCTCATGGTGTCGGGCTACATCGATTTGTCCGTGGGCAGCACGATGGGGTTAAGCGCTGTGATCTATGCCTATCTGGCGCTGCATGGCGTGGGATTTGTGCCTGCTTTCGCGTTAACCGTTTTAGCGGGGGCTGCATTGGGTGCAATTAATGGGCTGTTGGTGGTTCGGCTAAACATTACTCCGGTCATTGCAACATTGATTACACTGAGCTTGTTCAAAGGTGTTGCATTGTTGATCGTGGCGGATGGGGTGTCCGCGATCAAATCTGGCAATGGGTTAAAGATGCCATCATGGTTCAATGACTATGGTCGTGATGGGATTTTGCTCAATTTGCCAGCAGCCTTCTGGGTTGCCGTGGCAGTGACGCTGGTTCTGATTGTGGTGCAGAACCGCGGCAAGCTGGGGAAATATGCAGCCGCGACGGGGGGCAATCCAACGGCGGCAAAACTATCGGGCATCAACACCGCGCGCACCGTGTTCTTGTTGTATGTGATCGTCGGTATTACCGCGGCATTGGCAGGTATTGCGCGCTCAAGCTTTATGTCCTTGGGGGATCCCTTGTCTGGCGACGGAATGGAGTTGACCACGATCTTGGTTGTGCTTTTGGGAGGGACCGCGTTTAGCGGAGGAGAGGGCCGAGTTCTGCGTTCATTTGTAGGGGCCTTGATTATCATGGCATTGACGGTAGGGATGTTGACCATTGTACCTGCCTATTATCAAACCCTTGTCATTGGGTCCGCGTTGTTGGCTGCGGCCGCAACGAACCATCTTGTTAGCCGAAAGGGGAAAGCGTCGTGAGTTTTCCAACACCCAATCCAGAGCAGATGCGCCTGATCGCACGGGTCTTGTCACTGCACTATGAAGAAGAGCGGCTGCAATCGGAGATCGCCAAGGAGCTGGGGCTGTCCACCGCTAAAGTGAACCGGTTGATCAAACAGGGGCGCGAGTTGGGTATGGTGCAGATCACGATCAAAAGCCCTCTATTGAGGTTTTTCGATCTGGAACGTGAGATTGCCAAGCGCTGGAACCTAAAGAAGTGTCTGGTTGTGCCAGCTGTGACGGGCAGTGCATCAACGACCTTGAACGAAGTTGGCAAGGGCGCGGCGACATTGTTGCAGGATGCCATTCGCGATGGTGACACAATCGCAATTTCGGGTGGCAAGACGTTGAGTGTTATGATCGAAAATATGTCGGTTGGCACAGAGTACGACGTCGAAGTTGTGCCAATGACCGGCGGAGTGCAGGGCCAGCATTATACCGATGTGAATCACATCGCGACTGAGCTTGCCAACAAACTGTCGGGGCGTGCCAAGCTCATTCATGCCCCGCTGCATGCAGATTCTGCAGACGAGCGTGATCTGGTGATGTCGGTGAAATCCGTGCGTGAAGTGATGGATGAAGCGCGTGGCGCGAATGTTGCGGTTGTCGGGATCGGCGCCGTGGTGGGCGCGGACAGCACTTATTACATGGCGCATCCGATGTCGGAAGCAGAGCGGCAGCGGCTGTACCAGTCTGGTGTGCGCAGCGAATTCCTAGGGCATCTGATTGAGCAAGACGGATCGGTGTCCGGCAACAGCTTCAACTCGCGGCTTGTGGCATTGTTGCCTCAGGAGCTGGCCAAGATTCCGGTGACGATGGCGATTGCTTCGGGGCTTGAGAAAGTTGAACCGGTCGCCGCAGCGCTGAATGGCGGATATTTTAACTCGCTTGTCACGGATGAGCATACGGCAACGGCCCTTTTGAAAGAGGAAGCACTTCATGCTTGATACTCAGGAACACAATATGTTGACGCGTGAAATCGGCGGCTCTGGCATCAAGGCGTCGGCCATTGGGCTCGGCACTTGGGCGATTGGCGGCTGGATGTGGGGCGGTACAGACGAGGCCAAATCGATTGCAGCTATTCAGGCCTCGATTGATGCAGGGATCAGCCTGATTGATACTGCGCCGGCTTATGGGCAGGGCGTGGCGGAAGAGATTGTTGGTAAAGCTATAAAGGGGCGGCGCGACGAAGTTGTGCTGGCCACCAAATGCGGGCTGGTCTGGCACACGCAAAAGGGCAACCACTTCTTTGATTACGACAGCGGGCCGGTGCATCGCTATCTGGGCAAAGAGTCGATTATTCATGAGGTTGAGCAAAGTCTGAAACGTCTGGGGACCGATGTGATCGATCACTACATTACCCATTGGCAGGATCCGACCACGCCGGTTGAGGAAACGATGGAGGCGCTGGAGCGATTGAAAGCGCAGGGCAAGATCCGCTCAATCGGAGCAAGCAACACAAGCTCTGAAGATGTGGCGCAGTATTTGGCGGCAGGGCAACTGGATGCCATTCAGGAAGAGTATTCAATGATCAAGCGCGATCTGGATGCTTCGGTCGCGCCGATGTGTCAGCAGAAAGGCGTGTCGATCCTAAGCTATTCGTCTTTGGCGTTGGGATTGCTGAGCGGCAAAATGGGGCCGGATAGGGTTTTCCAAGGCGATGATCTGCGCAAAGACAATCCGCGGTTTTCCCAGGCCAATCGTCAGAAGGTCGTACAGCTGATGGAGGCTATTGGCACTGTCGCTGAAACTCATGGGGCAACGCGGGCGCAAACCGTGATTGCTTGGACCCTGCAACAACCGGGCATCACGTTTTCGCTGTGCGGGGCACGGGATGAGCAACAGGCAGCAGAAAATGCAAAGGCAGGTCGCCTAAGGCTAAGCAAAGAGGATCTGAGTGTGATCACTGCGGCAGCCGCTAAGAATCTGACCAACCTCGACGGGTAACCACCGTCACAACGTAACCAGAATGACATCGCACATGCGGCGGTGAACGGGAAAGATATGTCTGACGTACGCCAAAAAAGACTGGCCATGATCGAGAAGAACAACGTTTTTGACGTGGTTGTCGTGGGCGGTGGGGTCAACGGGATTGGTGTTTACCGGGAGCTTTCTTTACAAGGGCTGCGCGTGCTGTTGGTGGAGCGTTGCGATTATGCGTCAGGTTGCTCGGCAGCGCCGTCGCGGATGATCCATGGCGGGTTGAGGTATCTGGAAAACGGCGAGTTCGATTTGGTTCAGGAGTCGTTGCGCGAACGCGACGCGCTGTTGCGCAACGCGCCGCATATGGTGCGGCCCTTGCCGACGGTTATCCCGATCACGTCACTGTTTTCCGGCATCCTGAATTCTGCGGCCAGCTTCTTTGGGTGGAACGGGAAGCCCTCAAGCCGCGGGGCGCTGCCGATCAAAATGGGCTTGTCGCTGTATGACTGGGTGACACGCAAGAACCGCGCTTTGCCCTGTCATCATTTTAACAGCGGTAACGCCACGCGCGCAAAGTGGCCTGAGCTGACAGAGCACACCAATTTCTCGGCGGTATACTATGATGCGTGGATTTCTCATCCGGAGCGATTGTGCATCGAGATGATTGGCGATGTTGCTGCGGCGGCCCCTGAAAGTGTGGCGTTGAACTACGCCGAGTTTTCCACCTCGGACGGCGGATACCACCTAAAGTGTCTGCGCAGTGGCAAAGACTTTGTTGTCGAGCCCAAAGCGATAGTGCACGCAACCGGGGCTTGGCTGGACACGTCGGTCCAGTCTCTGAGCGCAACACCGGTCGAGAAGATGGTGGCGGGCACAAAGGGGTCGCATTTGATCATCGACAATCCTGATCTGGAGCGCGCGCTGGGTGGTCATATGGTCTATTTCGAGAATGCGGACGGGCGTGTCTGCATCGTGTTTCCCTATCAGGGCAAAGTGCTGGCAGGGTCCACCGATATCCGCGTGGACAAGGCGGAGCGAGTGCGCTGTGAACATGATGAGCTAGTCTATATTCTGGGGTCTCTCAAGTTGGTGTTTCCCTCGATTGATGTCGCTCAGAGCGATGTAGTGTTTAGCTATTCGGGCATTCGTCCTTTGCCGCAAAGTGAGCATGAATTCACGGGGCGCATCTCACGGGGGCACGATGTTCGCGTGTTGCAGGGGGATATCACTCAGTTTTGCATGGTCGGGGGGAAGTGGACCACGTTCCGCGCCTTTGCCGAGCAGACCACAGACATGGTTTTGCATGAGTTGGGACGCACCCGCCTTTGCAGCACACTGGACCTGGCGATTGGCGGGGGGGCTGAATTCCCTGAGAACCCGGAGGCTCTGATTGAGCATCTGCTGAGGGATCATAACGTCAGCGCGCAGCGGGCAGAGCATTTGGCTGCGCATTACGGAAGTCAGGCAAGCGCAATGCAGCATGCCTGTGCTGGGGGTGGCGCTGACTTTAGCTTGGGCGAGGGGGTTCAGTACACGCATGCCGAAATTCGGAAAGTCATTCAAAACGAACAGGTCGAAACCCTGTCGGATTTGGTGTTGCGCCGCACCGCATTGGCTATCACCGGTGCCATTTCGGCGGGTCTGATAGAGGGGATTGCGCAGATTTTGGCAGCAGAGAAAGGTCTGTCCGCCAAAGAAATCGCTTTCCAGAAGAGCAAATTGGTTGAGGAATTGTCAGAGTATTACGGTGTCACACCGGACATGCTGGCAGAACGCACACATCTACGGAGTAAACAATGCGCATAAGTACCAAAGCCCGCATGAACCGAATGTTCACCAACGGCGGCTGTCTCGACGTGGCGATTGATCATGGGGTTTGCAACGAGCCGAGCTTTATGGTGGGCTTGGAAGACATGCCTGCTGTGATGAATACCCTGATCGGCGCGAGACCTGACGCCATTCAATGCGCCTATGGGCAGGCCGATCTGCTGCAAAACCGTCCGGAAAAAGACAAACCCGCACTGGTGATGCGCATCGATATGGGCAATCCCTACAATGATCAGCGCCATCGCGTGATGTGGTCAATGTTGCAAAACGCCGAAGAGCCGATCATTGGTGCTTTGGAAATGGATGCGGTGGCGGTGGTTGTGAACCTGTTTATGCTGCCTGATGAGCCGGAGCTGTTTCGCCAATGTGTCGAGAACATCAGCAAGGTGCGTGCATCGTGCGATAAATACGGCATGCCGCTGATGATCGAGCCGCTGGTTATGTTGCCCAACGATGTGCGTGGCGGTTACCAAGTGGATGGCAATGCCGAGAAGATCGTCACGCTGACGCGGCTGGCCTCGGAAATGGGGGCGGATATTATCAAAGCTGACCCAACCGAAAACCCCGAAGATTTTCACCGTGTCATCGAAGCTGCACGGGTGCCCGTGTTGGTGCGTGGTGGGGGTAAAGAGGATCTCAAATCCGTGTTGAACAAGTCTGCCGCGCTGATGGCGCAGGGGGCGCAGGGGATGGTGTATGGGCGCAATATTTACCAGCACGACAATCCCAAAGCAGTGGTCGCAGCGCTGATGTCGATGATCCACAACGGAGCCTCGGGTGAAGAAGCCTGGGACATTTATAACGGTGGCTGATCGGGTGAAAAAATATCTACTGGGTCTCGATGCGGGCAACACGGTCATTAAGGCGGTGTTGTTCGATCTGGAAGGGCAGCAGGTGGCGATGCATGCGCTGGATGGGCAGTCCAGCACGCCGCAACCCGGCCATGTCGAGCGCGATCTTGACGAGTTGTGGGCCAATGCAGGTGTGGCCATATCGCGCTGTATTGCCGAGGCAGGTGTCTCGCCAGATGAAATTGCGGCAGTGGGCTGTGCGGGACATGGAAACGGTCTCTATCTACTGGATCGAGATGGCGGCGCGTTGATGGGCATTCAGTCACTGGACACGCGCGCGGCGGCGCTGTCTGCGGAGTTGTCTGACGCATCCGGAGCCCGATTGCATGAGCTGTGTTTGCAAAAGCCTTGGCCCTCACAGACGCCAGTATTACTGGCGTGGGTGAAGCGCCATATGCCTAAGGTTTATAGCAAGATCGGCACAGTGCTACTGTGCAAAGACTTCATCACCTATCAACTGACCGGCGCGCGGGTGAGCGAGATTTCCGATATGTCTGGCTGTGGGCTCACGAAAATGCCCGAGGCCGTTTATGACAATGAATTGTTGTCGCTTTACGGGCTGGAGGATGCACGGGGTTTACTGCCGACTTTGATCGATCCAGCAGATATCGCGGGGCAGATCACTGAGGGCGCGGCCGCAGCGACGGGGCTGCGCGCAGGCACGCCAGTGATTGGCGGCTACTTTGACGTTGTTTCCAGCGCGCTGGGCTCGGGTGCGGGATTTGCAGGGGATGCGTCGATCATCGCCGGAACCTGGAGTATCAATCAGGTGTTTTCTGAAACACCTGTGCGCGACGACACGGTGTTTATGGCATCAGCCTTTGGTCCTAAACGGTTTGTAAACATCGAGGCCAGCGCCACATCGGCGGTTAGTTTGGAATGGTATGTGCGCGAGTTCGTTGAACGCGGCGGGCATCACGAGAATCCGTTTGGGTATTGCAATGCGCGTGTGGGTGACGTCGCGCCACAGTTGGATGACCCGTTTTTCCATCCGTTCCTTTATGGATCAGGACAGGGAGCCGAGTTTCGCGCTGGTTTCTATGGGCTGGCAGGCTGGCACACCGAAGGTCACATGCTGCGGGCTTTGTTTGAAGGCGTGATGTTTGAACATCGCCGTCATATCGACGTGTTGCGCGCCGCCGGAGTTCAGTTCAATCGAGCCATTTTGTCGGGTGGGGGATCACGTAGCCCGCATTGGCCACAGATGTTTGCAGATTGTTTAAATGTACCAATCGTTGTTGCGCAAGCTCAGGAAACCGGTGCTTTGGGAGCAGCTATAGGTGCTGCAGTCGGCACTGGACTGGTTGCGGATTACGAAGAGGGCATCGGGTTGATGACCCGTCCCAAACAGGCGTTTGCGCCTGATGAAAATATGACTGTGCACTACCAGACGCGATACGAAATGTACTGCGCCCTGTCAGAGGCGATGGGGCCGTTTTGGGCGCAATTGCAAAACAAGGAGTTTACATCATGAAAGCTGTTGGATTTTTGAAATCGCTTCCAATTGATCATGACGAGAGCCTGTTTGAAATAGACATGGCGACGCCGGAGTTGGGCACACTTGATTTGCTTGTGTCCGTCGAGGCGGTTTCCGTTAATCCGGCGGACGCGAAAATACGGATACGATCAGCCGCAGATGCGCCTCATGCGGAGCCTCATATATTGGGCTATGACGCGGTGGGCAAAGTCGAGGCCGTCGGAGCGGACGTGTCCGGTTTCGCAGTTGGCGACAGGGTCTGGTATGCGGGGGATGTGAACCGGCAGGGGTCATATGCCGAAATGCAAGCGGTGGACTATCGGATTGCATCCCATGCGCCGACATCTGTGGCCGCTGCTGCAGCGGCTTCTTTGCCTTTGGTATCTTTGACCTCGTGGGAAATGCTGTTTGATCGACTACAAGTGTCGACGGGGGCAAGCCAGCGGTCCTTGTTAGTGATCGGCGGGGCAGGCGGAGTTGGCTCGCTCACCACGCAATTGGCGCGCAAGTTGACGGGTTTAGAGGTGATCGCGACCGCGTCACGACCTGAGAGTGAAGTCTGGTGTCGTAAGATGGGGGCGCATGACGTGGTAAACCACCGCGATCTGATCCAAGCCACCCGCGCAAATGGCCGCCAATTTGTGGATTACATCGCGCAATATGCGGACACGGCGCAGCACTGGGATGCCATGTGTGAGTTGATTGCGCCGCAGGGACGGATCGGGACCATTGTCGAAACCGACGCAAAGCTGGATATTTCCGCACTGCAGGGAAAATCCGCAGCCTTGATGTGGGAATTGATGTTCACGCGATCATTGTTTGGCACGGCCGATATGGCGCGGCAGGGGCAAATTCTGTCCCGTATGGCGCGATTGGTTGACGATGGGTTGGTTCAAACGACCGAGACAACAATTTTGCACGGCTTAAGCGCGCAAACCTTGCGCGAGGCCCACCAATTGATTGAGAGTGGCGCAACCATAGGCAAGATCGTCGTTGCGTATTGAACTAAGAATTTAGGACTTAAGACATGACATCGCCAAAACCTTTTGAGGGCGACTATGATTACGTAATTGTAGGCGCGGGAACGGGGGGATGCGTTCTCGCCAACCGCTTAAGCGAAGATCCGATGACGCGTGTGCTGCTTCTAGAGGCGGGTAAGTCGGATAATTACCATTGGGTGCATATTCCTGTGGGCTATCTCTACTGCATCGGAAACCCGCGTACCGATTGGATGATGAAAACCGCCCATGAACCAGGGTTAAACGGGCGATCATTGGTGTATCCGCGTGGCAAGGTGTTGGGTGGCTGCTCTTCTGTGAATGGCATGATCTATATGCGCGGCCAAGCAGCGGACTATGACCATTGGCGGCAATTGGGCAACGCTGGCTGGGGCTGGGATGATGTTCTGCCGTATTTTTTGAAATCGGAAGATCATCATGCTGGTGACACCGAGATGCATGGCGCGGGTGGCGAGTGGAAAGTGACCACACAACGGCTGGGTTGGGAAATCCTGAGTGCCGTGCAGGAGGGCGCCAAAGAATTTGGCATCGAGCCGCGCGCGGACTTTAACGATGGCAACAACGAAGGCAGCGGTCTGTTTGAGGTTAACCAAAAGGCTGGCGTGCGTTGGAATACATCCAAAGCGTTTTTACGTCCTGCCATGAAGCGCCCCAATTTGCGGGTGGTGACCGAGGCACATACGGATCACCTTGTGCTGGACGGCAAGCGGGTCACTGGGGTGCAGTTTACTCATAAGGGCCAACAATTTATCGCGGGGGCCGCGCGTGAGGTTTTGCTGGCCGCAGGTGCGATCAACTCTCCCAAAATTCTAGAACTGTCAGGGATCGGTCGCGCGAATGTTTTGAGCGATCTTGGGATTTCCGTGCAGCATGAAAGTGATGGCGTTGGGGAGAACCTGCAGGATCATTTGCAAATCCGAACGGTTTACAAGGTGAAGAACGCGAAGACCCTGAACACGCAGGCCAATTCGGTTGTTGGGAAAGCCAAAATTGGACTGCAGTATTTGTTCACTCAAACCGGTCCGATGTCGATGGCCCCAAGCCAGTTTGGCATGTTCACCAAATCCGATCCGTCGATGGAAACACCGGATTTGGAGTATCACGTGCAGCCACTTTCCACCGACAAGCTGGGAGATCCGCTGCATCCGTTTCCCGCGATCACCATGTCGGTCTGTAACTTGCGCCCTGAAAGCATTGGCTCCTGCCACATCACATCCGTGGATCGTGAAATGCAGCCCGATATTCGCCTGAATTACCTTTCGGCACCTAAGGACCGTCAGGTTGCCCTCACAGCGGTCAAACAGGCGCGCGAAGTCATGACCGCGGCGGCGCTTGAGCCCTATGAGCCTGAGGAAATATTGCCTGGAAAAAAGGTGCAAAGTGATGAAGATTTGCTGTCCTCGATCGGTGACATTGCGACGACGATTTTTCACCCAGTCGGAACCTGCAAAATGGGCATGGATGCCAAGGCCGTGGTTGATCCGCAGCTGCGGGTGCTTGGCCTTGATGGATTGCGGGTTGTGGATGCATCGATCATGCCAAAGATTGTGTCGGGCAACACGGCCTCTCCGGTCATCATGATTGCCGAGAAAGCTGCTGCGATGATCCGTGCGGGAGTTTGATAGAATGCGATTTGTAGTGGTCGCGCATGTCCAAGCGCGCTTGGGTCACCAAGATCATATGGCGGCAGAGATCAACGCGTTGGCCGAAGCGTCTTTGCTGGAAGAGGGCTGCGAAGTTTACAAGGTTTGCCAAGAGGTCGATTGCGATCTGACTTGGCTGATCTATGAAGTGTGGCAATCGGAGGCGCATTTTCGGGCGCATTTGAAAGCTGATGCGCTTCAGAAATTTAAGGCGATGCTAACACCTGAAATCGGTACTTTGCACGCCGACAAGCTGGTTTTTGCAAGCTAGTGGGTCTTTCGGCATATTAACGCAAACCGCCGAGGCAGTTGAGCCTCGGCGGTTTGTCTTGGATAAAGCTTTGACTTAGCTCATCGGAACGCCGGAAATAGCTTTGGTTTCGCAGAACTCTTCGAGCCCCCAAACGCCGCCTTCTCGACCATTTCCAGACTGTTTGTAACCACCGAAAGGTGAGCCGTTCACGCGGCTGATGCCATTGGTTTCCACCATGCCCGAGCGCACGCGGCGGGCCATACGTAGGCGTTTGTCATCATCCTGTGTCTGGATGTAGTTGGTCAGGCCGTAGACTGTGTCGTTGGCCATTTCCACAGCTTGTTCCTCAGACTCAAAGGGTGTGATCGCCAACACTGGTCCAAAAATTTCTTCGCGATAGATGGTCATGTCGGTTGTGACATCCGCAAAGACTGTTGGGCGGACATAGTATCCGCTGTTGACACCTTCGGGGCGGCCAAGTCCGCCAGTCAGAAGAGTTGCACCCTCTTTGATGCCGGTTTCGATCAGGCTCTGAATTTTGTTGAACTGAACTTCCGAGACAACAGGTCCGATGTGGCGACCCGATTCTGTAGTTGGGCCCACTTGGATAGATTCTGCTGCTGATTTGGCCTCTTCAACCGCCGCATCATAGCGCGACTGTTCGACCATCATGCGGGTTGGCGCGTTACAGGACTGGCCTGTGTTGCCCATGCAGTGGATTACGCCGCGTTTGACGGCCTTCTCGTCCGCGTCGGCAAAGATCACATTGGCACCTTTGCCACCCAGCTCAAGACTGACACGTTTGAGGGTGTCAGCGGCCGCTTTGGAGATGGCGATGCCTGCGCGCGTGGAACCGGTGAAGCTAACCATGTCCACATCAGGATGTGCTGAGAGTTGTGAGCCAACTCCGACGCCGTCGCCGTTGACCATGTTGAACACGCCCGCCGGGAAGCCAGCCTGATCTACCATCTCGGTGAAAAGGATGGAGCTGAGTGGCGCGATTTCAGATGGCTTCAGAACCATAGTGCAGCCCACAGCCATCGCGGGGATCGCTTTGAGGAAGACCTGATTCATCGGCCAGTTCCAAGGCGTGATCATGGCGCAGACGCCAATAGGTTCTTTGCGAATACGATCCGCGCCCATTTGCTCTTCGAAATTGAATTTTGAGAGCGCTTCGAGGAAGCCTTCCAGATGCCAGCTGCCGCTGCCCCATTGGCCATTGCGGGCCAAATCAATCGGCGCGCCCATTTCTGCGCGCATGGCTTCGGCCATTTCTTCGCGGCGCTCGGTGTAAATTTCTCCCAGACGTTTGATCAGCGCGACACGCTCTTCTAGCGGGGTCTCGGCCCACGACGGGAAGGCTGCGCGAGCGGCAGCGACGGCGGCATCGGTATCGGCTTGATCGCCGATTGAAATGACAGCGCAAACCTCTTCGGTGGACGGGTCGATAACATCCATATCTTTAGAGGCGGCGGGGGCGACCCATTGGCCGTTAATATAGAATTGGCGTTTCTCAATCATGGAACTCTCCCTTGTAATTGCGCCACCTTGTCAGCGGGTTTGATCCCCTGCAAGAGCAATGGACGCGAAGTCACAAATAATTTGATCAAATTAATTGTGCAGGTAAAGGGGTGGCGTTGAAAAAAGACGGGTGTAGTCTGAAAAAGATCGAAAAGATCGAGTGAGTCATTTCAAAAGGTTCTGGCTGGGGACTGTGTGCTTGCAAAACGCGCGCAAAGCCAGAGCGGCCATTTCGAGATTAAAGAGGGAGAAGACCAATGGGTCTGAGAATCAATGACACGGTGCCGAATTTCAAGGCAGACACGGATCAGGGCGAAATTTCATTTCATGACTGGATTGGCGACAGCTGGGCCATCTTGTTTTCACACCCCAAGGATTTTACACCCGTTTGCACAACCGAATTTGGTGCGGTGGCGCAATTGGCTGAAGAATGGGCCAAGCGTGGCACCAAGGTGATTGGTGTGTCTGTCGATGGTGTGGAAGAGCACAAGGGCTGGAAAAAAGACATCGAGAGTTTTGGTGGCGTTGAGGCCAGTTTCCCGATCATCGCCGACGAAGGTTTAGCCGTGTCCAAGGCTTTCGACATGCTGCCGGCTGAGGCTTATATGCCGGATGGACGCACGCCCGCTGACAGTGCGACGGTGCGGTCGGTGTTTATCATCGGGCCGGACAAGCAATTGAAGCTGTCGATGACCTATCCGATGAACGTGGGTCGCAACTTTGCCGAAGTGCTGCGCGCATTGGATGGGTTGCAGACGGCGGCGAAAGAGAATGTCGCAACGCCTGCAAACTGGACGCCGGGGGCGGATGTGGTGATCCCAGTGGCGGTCAGCGATGCGGACGCCAAGGCGAAATACGGTGAATTCACCACGCATTTCCCGTATCTGCGTACCACTAAACTATAAGATTGATTGCCTGATGATCCGGTGATGTACACCCCGCGTTTTATGAAGCGCGGGGTGGATTTTTGTTATACTAAGTGTCGGGCGAAGTGGGCGAGTGTGCGTTCCCACGCCAGATTGGCCGCGTCGGAATCATACCGCGGCGTTGTGTCGTTGTGGAAACCGTGGTTGGCGCCTTGGTAGATGTGCGCCTCAAACGATTTTCCGTTCTGCTTGAGGGCTTCTTCATAGGCAGGCCAACCGGCGTTCACCCGCTCGTCAAG
Organism: Rhodobacteraceae bacterium Alg231-30; assembly: GCA_900143615.1. GTDB lineage: Bacteria > Pseudomonadota > Alphaproteobacteria > Rhodobacterales > Rhodobacteraceae > Shimia. The sequence goes on along the minus strand of FREU01000002.1, from coordinate 240,853 downwards.
CTCGCCATAGTGCAGCAAAAGCGGTGCTTGGATTGCGGGAACATCTTCGGCACTCGGCTGACGACCGTAAAACGGAACTGACGCGCCCATGTTGGGGTAGGCCACCGCCAGCGCATTGCACACGCCACCGCCGTAGCAAAATCCAACAGCGCCAACTTTGCCGGTAGACCCTTCGTGGTTTACCAAAAACTCAAAGGCGGCAAAGAAGTCTTCCATCAGTTTGGTGCGATCCAGTTCTTTTTGCATCGTGCGGCCCTCGTCGTCATTGCCGGGGTAGCCGCCCAAGGGGGTGAGGCCATCGGGGCCAAAGGCGAGGTACCCTGCCTTGGCGGTGCGACGCACGACGTCTTCGATGTAAGGGTTCAGCCCACGGTTTTCGTGGATGACCAGTACCGCCGGTAGTTTACCTGAGGCATTGGCAGGTTTGGCCATGAGACCTTTGATGGTGCCATGCCCTTCGGAGCTGTCATATTCCGCGATTGTGGTTTCAATTGCGGGGTCGTCCGGCGCCACCTGTTGCGCGAGGGCGTAGTTCGGCTGCAGACTTTGCAGCAAAGCCGCCGCGGTGACACCCGCTGCAGTATATTGCGCCGCGTTTCTTAGAAATTCGCGCTTGGTGATCTTGCCATGCACATACCCGTCATAGAGTTCGAGAATGTGAGGATCGAAATCGGCAGCCTTCTTGCGTTGCATCTTGCTGTCTCCCTGTGAGCAACTTCAAGTTGTGCGAGGAGACTAACATGAGACGGCTACGGGGCCAGACACAAACTTGTGGGCGCAATATCGGGCAGCAAAAAAGCCCCGATGGTTCCATCGGGGCTTTTCTATTGTTCAAAGAAAAAGATTAGTCTTCTTTTTTCTCTGGTGCGATTTCTTCACCAGTTTCCTGATCAACCATTTTCATCGCCAGACGGACTTTGCCGCGGTCATCAAAGCCCAAGAGTTTGACTTTGACTTCCTGACCTTCTTTGAGAACGTCGGAAGGATGGTTCAAGCGGCGGTTCTCGATTTGAGAAACGTGCACCAGACCGTCGCGCTTGCCGAAGAAGTTCACAAATGCGCCGAAGTCGACGATTTTGACAACTTTACCGGTGTAGATCGCGCCTTCTTCGGGCTCGGCAACAATCGCGTGGATCATTTCATAAGCCTTGGTGATGGCTTCGCCGTTTGGCGATGCGATTTTGATCACGCCGTCATCGTTGATATCGACTTTGGCGCCGGATACTTCAACGATTTCACGGATAACCTTGCCGCCCGAACCGATCACTTCACGGATCTTGTCGGTTGGGATGTTCATGGTTTCGATGCGAGGTGCGTGGACTGAGAATTCAGCGGCACCCGTGATCGATTTGCCCATTTCACCAAGGATATGCATGCGGCCGTCTTTGGCTTGGGCCAAAGCTTTTTCCATGATTTCCGGTGTGATGCCTGCGATCTTGATGTCCATCTGCAGTGAGGTGATGCCGTTTTCGGTACCCGCTACTTTGAAGTCCATGTCGCCGAGGTGATCTTCGTCACCCAGAATGTCAGACAGGATCGCATACGAGCCGTCTTCTTCCAGGATCAGGCCCATGGCCACACCAGCAACTGCAGATTTAAGCGGAACACCCGCGTCCATCATCGACAGCGAACCGCCGCAAACCGAAGCCATCGACGAAGAGCCGTTGGATTCAGTGATTTCGGACACCAAGCGCAGGGTGTATGGGAAATCGGTTGCAGCAGGCAGAACAGCCTGAAGCGCGCGCCATGCCAGTTTGCCGTGGCCGATTTCACGACGGCCGGGGCCACCAACGCGACCAACTTCGCCAACCGAATAGGGCGGGAAGTTATAGTGCAGCATGAAGTTGGATTTGAAGTTGCCGTGCAGCGCGTCGATGAATTGCTCATCATCGCCAGTGCCCAGAGTGGTCACAACCAGACCCTGTGTTTCACCACGGGTGAACAGAGCCGAACCATGAGTCCGTTTCAGCAGGCCGGTTTGGCAAACAATGTCACGGATCTCGTCAGTCTTACGACCGTCGATGCGCGAGCCGGTTTTCACAACGTCACCGCGCAGAATGCCGGCTTCGAGTTTTTTCAGAGCAGAGCCGAGGTTTGCATCGTCAAGCTGCTCATCTGTCAGAGCGGCTTTGATGGCTTCACGTGCCGCTGCAACAGCGGTTGTGCGCTCTTGCTTGTCAGTCAGAGCGAAAGCAGCCCGCATTTGCTCTTCACCAGCGGCTTTGACGGCCTCATAGAGATCGGCATAGTCAGGTGCTTGGAAGTCAAACGGCTCTTTGGCGCAGTCTTCGGCCAGATCAATGATCAGGTCGATGACAGGCTGAATAGCTTCATGGGCGAATTTCACCGCGCCAAGCATTTCAGCTTCGTTCAGCTCATAAGCTTCGGATTCAACCATCATGACGGCGTCTTTGGTGCCGGCAACAACAAGATCCAGACGTTGATCTGGGTTGTTGCGCAGGTCCTGCATGTCATCAACGGTTGGGTTCAAAACGTATTCACCGTCTTCAAAGCCAACACGTGCAGCACCGATTGGGCCCATGAATGGAGCACCAGAAATGGTCAGAGCCGCAGAAGCTGCGATCATGGCAACCATGTCGGGGTCGTTGACCAGATCGTGGGACAGCACGGTGCACATCACCAGAACTTCGTTCTTAAAGCCTTCTACAAACAGAGGGCGGATCGGACGGTCGATCAGACGAGACGTCAGCGTCTCTTTTTCAGTTGGACGTGCTTCACGTTTGAAGAAGCCGCCAGGTACTTTACCGGCAGCATAGTATTTTTCTTGGTAGTGGACGGTCAGAGGAAAGAAATCCTGACCGGGTTTAGGTGCCTTTGCAAAGGTCACAGCAGCCATCACAGAGGTTTCGCCCAAAGTGGCGATCACACAGCCGTCGGCCTGACGAGCAATATTGCCCGTTTCCAGTGTCAGCGTTTCTTCGCCCCACTGCATCGTTTTCGTCGTAACGTCGAACATTTTCGATTCCTAGCTGGAAGCACTCCCGAGCGTATCCCGGGTCTTCCGTTTGAAATGGCGGCCCCATTGCCGCCGACCCCTCTTAATCTTGATTTCGAGCGCCGAGGTCAGAACGCAACGTCTCAGATGCAGCGCGCATAGCTGAAAATAAGGGGTTTGGAAACTAAAATTTACCGTGATCATCGTGGCCAAGCGTTGCATTAGGGTCGCAAAAACAGGCTTTTGGGCAACGGCAACATACTGTTTACAGAGAATGAATAGATTTTTTTAACCAATTTTGGCAAGATTGTGACGGTATTGTGCAGCTGCGGGGGCTTGCTGTGGGATACTCCAACCGCGCCAAAAGGCGCTAGAGTGTGAGAGCAGAATGATGAAAGCCCCTTATTTCGCGGTGTTTGCGCTAATTTTTGCGCTGAGCGCTTGTAGCGAAACCGTTTCCCGAAATCAGGCACTTGCCGTTGAAACGCCGATTCCCTCAGAGACGGTTGTCGCGAAAGCTGAGCCGCCTGCGGAGCAAGCGGCGCCGGATCAGCCTCGCATTTTGGCGATGGGTGATAGTATGATGGCCTGGCACAGTCTGACAGGCGGGTCGATTGCCCACACGGTGTCAGCCGTATTGGATGAGCCGGTTTCCAACCATGCCATCAGTGGTGCGCGGGTGATTTACAAATTGCCCGTGTCCGGCGCGATGGGGATGAAAATCTCTAATCAGTACCGCAAGGGCGACTGGGATTGGGTTGTGCTCAATGGCGGCGGCAATGATTTGTGGATGGGCTGCGGCTGCGGCGCGTGTGAGAAACGCATGAACAAGATGATTTCTGAAGATGGCCGCAAAGGGGCTATCCCACATATGGTGGACAGCCTGCGCAAGACAGGGGCGAAGGTTATCTATGTCGGCTATCTGCGCAGCCCGGGTGCTTGGTCGCCCATCGAAGGTTGCCGTGACGATGGCGACGCGCTTGAAGCGCGGATCGCAAAGCTGGCTGACATCTTGCCTGAGATGTATTTTGTGTCACTCGCAGATTTGGTGCCATCGGGGGACCGGAGTTACCATGGGGCGGATATGATCCATCCTTCTCGCAAAGGAAGTGCTGAGATTGGCATGCGGGTTGCTGAAGTGATTTCTTCGGTTGAACGAGGCAATTGACCTCGATGTTTAAAGCACAAGAACGCCAGTCCTGTTGCGAGGGGGCGTTCTTGCAGGGGGCTTGCGGTTGAGAGTTACGCTGGAATTAGCGCAAGCGAGATTGCAAAAAGGTCACGACGTCTTTGATTTCTTGCTCGGTACAGTTGCTGCAGCCGCCACGGGATTTGTGATCCCTGACGCTGTTTAGCAGAGCGTTTTGCATGTCCTGATCGGTGCCATTGCCGAGGTGTTTGCTCCAAGAATGGGGTTTGTTGATGTTCGGTGCTCCGGACAAGAAGCCTTTAACGCCGCCGGTATGACATTGGGCGCAGGACGACGTGAAAGTTGCACCTCCTGCGCTCTCTTGTGCATGGATTGGCGTGCCAAGGAGTAGTGCCAATGCGAGTAAAACAAGAAGAGTTTGGCGGGTTTTTTGAATGAGGGACACGATTTAGAGTTCCTTTTTTGGTGTGTTCGGTGCACGCCATAGGCGTGCATTTATAAGGGAGTAATCGTTTTAGATCAGGTGTTTAGGAGCGATGCGGCGCAGGCTTTCAGCGGATCTCTTGCGGAAGGCCGCGCGCTGTGTCGTTAGCGGCGCAGTCTGCCCTTTAGGCGAAGCCCGTCGCGCATGCTTAGGCCTAAAAGGGAGAGGTTAGCGGCTCCGGCAGTCAGCTCTATCAGTTGGACCGTATAGAACAGGCCATCAAACTCTCCGGATTTTGCCTTGGCAGCCAAGTACAGCGCTGAGGGGATCAAAACGAGGATGCCGTTTGCGGCAATAATAGGCATGCGTCGCACCTTTTGCGCCAACACGCCGCCGCGCCTTTTGCCCGCGCTTGCAAAGCCGGTCGCGCCAGTTATGGCGATGGCCGGGATGAGGACGAAAAATCCCCAAGGGATTGAGGTTTTTACCAGTGCGATTTGCGCATGTGTGCCAAAAATCTCGACCGTAATCGTCGAAAGCCAGAAGGTCGCGATGGTCAATAGGGCAATAGTGCCAGAAATCGGATGAATTAATTTTGTCATTGTCGTTTCCTGTAAGATAGCGAGCTATGTTTGTGGTTTGGTGCGAATCATTGGTTGTGCCTTTCGATAGCTTGCTATGTTGATTTAACATAGCTTGCAATGTAAAATTGATTTTAAATACCATCAAACTTCGTGTGGTGAGCCCATGTCCCTAAGCTGTACGAGGACATTGCCATACATCATGGCGGTCGGTGCGAAATGCCAAATTGAGATAGTTGCATTCCTTGCTATGTAATTTTAGGGTGCGGCATGTCTTTTGATCACACAACGTCCGCCGGATATCTTCTGAACTACTTGGCACGGCTGTTCCATGAAGAGCTGCGCAAACGCATTGAGCCTTTGGAAATTGTCCCCGGGCAGTTTCCTGCCTTGTTGCTGCTTTGGCAAAACGACGGCCAGACGCAAAAAGAGCTGGTCGACAAGCTGGATCTTGAACAGGCGACGATGGCCAACACGCTCAGCCGCATGGAGCGGGACGGGCTAATTGTGCGCAAGGTTCATCCGACAGATGGGCGCGCAAAGATTATTTGTTTGTCCGAGAAAGCACAGGCGATCCAGCAAGAAGCCTATAAGGCGGCATCAGAGGTGAATGATGTCGCCTTGGCCGATTTTTCCGAAGATGAGCGGGCCCGGTTTTTGCAGTATCTACAGCGCATCATTGCCACGCTAAAAGATCACTAGATCAGCGGGCACATAAAAAAACGCCCACTCAAAAGAGTAGGCGCCTTCTGTATCTCGATAATCGAAACGTCTTAGCGGCGAATGCCGAGACGTTTGATCAGGTCCTGATAACGTGCTTCTTCTTTGCCCTTCAGGTAGTCCAGCAGCTTACGGCGCTGAGCAACCATTTTCAAAAGACCACGGCGACCGTGGTTGTCTTTTTTGTGGGTTTTGAAGTGCTCGGTCAGAGTGTTGATGCGTGATGTGAGGATAGCAACCTGAACTTCGGGCGAACCTGTGTCGCCTTCTTTGGTTGCGAATTCTTTCATGACGCGGGCTTTGTCTTCAACAGTGATCGACATCGGGGTCTCCTTAAATAAAAGGGTTACGGGCACGAGCCGGGATGTCGTCCAGCAAGGTCCATGGAGTGTCTGCCAGAGATTCCCCTAGCAGAGGGCGGATATAGGATAGATTGCTGCATTTGTGAAGGGGGATCACACGCGTAGGACTTCGGGTCCATTCGCCGCGCCCTGTGGAAGAAGTGCGATGTCGGCGGGCACCAAGTCTGCTCCGCCATGCACCACGGCCAACTCAACTCCGTTGACCAAGATATGAGCAACATTCACAGCGTTCTCGCTGGGACGGATTTCAATATCTGGCTCTGTTTGGAAATCCTCATAGAGGAGCACGAGATTGTCTTCGGCGCTGTTGAAATCCATGATGGTCTGAACATCCCCTCCAAGGTCGCCAAGCGTAAATTGGTCGGCACCATCTCCGCCGGTCAGAATGTCGCCGCCTCCGCCGATCAACGTGTCGTCGCCGTCACCGCCATTCAGAAAATCAGTGTCTTGCGCGTCATTCGCAGGTGAAAGGCCTGAGAGAAGGTCATTTCCATCCCCGCCAAATAATGTGTCCTGCCCTTCACCCCCGTCTAGGGTGTCGTCGCCATAGCCACCATGGAGAGCATCGTCTCCGTCCCCGCCGTCAAGCGCATCATCGCCAAACCCTCCGACTAGCGAGTCTGCGCCTGCTCCACCTTCCAGGGCATCATCATTCATGTGGCCATATAGGCTATCGTCACCTTCACCGCCGGATAAAGTGTCAGCCCCGTCTTCTCCGTGCGCGATGTCGTGGCCTGCATCGCCCGAGATCAGATCATCGCCGGATGCCCCGTGCAGAATGTCGTTGTCGTCGCCCCCAGAAATGGTGTCGTCCCCCTGATATCCGTTGATCTGATCTTCGCCGCTGTGCCCTGTGATGTCGTCGGCTGTTGCGCTGCCTGACAGTATGTCGCCGTCCGCGCTACCGGCGATTTGTAAAATGTCGTTTGTTTCAAAATCAGCAGTTTGGGAGGGGGCGTTTGTGTCTTCACTGTCGTCGGGCTCATCGGAGGCAGATGTGCCTTCTTCAACCTCGTCAGTGCTTAAGTCCATCGTGGCAATAATCCCGGCACCGGCCAAGATACTTAGAAAACTCGCAAACATGAGCATCGTAAAACACCATACCAAAAACCCCCTCACATTAGGCCACGTTGGGCCGTGTTGGGTAAAGCAAGCATCACTTTGCTGGTTAACGAAATTACGTAGGGTCGGGCAAATCCCAGCGCTCTGGGGGTTGCTTGTAGGCAATATAGAGCGGGTGACGTGGGTGGCCGTGTTTGGTTAGTCCAAGGTGATGAAGTGGTGCTCCGGAAGAACGCAGCACTTCTCGCATGGCATTGCCTTGACCAAGGTGTTCGCCATGCGCACCCCATGCAGCGAGGATTACATCCGCCCAGTCGCAACTCTGGGCGACAACAGCATCGTTGTCCGGCCCTGCTGGGGCAGGGTGGCGGCGCAGCAGCCGCGGGTCGGTTTCGCGCAGTGCAAAAATATTGACCGCGCGAAAGCCGCCGAACCCCAAAGCGCGGGCGCGGCGTTCGCAGCGCTCGATGGTGGGGTCATTCTGGCGCTCGGTCGCCTTGGACGGATTGAGCATGATATAGAGTAGCCGTTTCCCGTCCGGGTCCCAGATGCGGGTGAGGGCATAGCGATAGGTCTCGCAGTCAGAATAGATCGCCGAGGAAGCGGCATCGTTTTTCTGAAAGCTGCGGGTGATCATTCGCCGGACTGGTCGTCTTCGTGCACAAAAACACGGCTGGGGTGTAACTCGCCCGCTTTATATATTCCGACAGCCACAGCTTGGCCGTCATAAGAGGCCCAACATTCGTCGCCGTAATCTACGTCGCTTGCCAGTACCATACCAGGATTGCCGTTGCGCAGGCGTGTGGTGCCTTCGGCGGTGGCTTTGACTTCGGGCAAGTCTTCAAGACCCTGCTCTAGCGGGTGCAAATAGCTGTCGAGTTCTGGCGTTTTGGCCATGTCGTCGATCTGTTGGATAGTCAGGCCATCGGTCGCTTCAAATGGACCGGACCAGATGCGGCGCAGCTCACGTACGTGACCGTGACACCCAAGGGCTGCGCCGAGATCACGTGCGATAGAACGTACATAGCCACCTTTGCCACAGGTCATTTCCAACGTGACATGATCGGCGTCTTCCCGATCGGTCATGACTAGCTCTTCGACCCAGAGAGGGCGGGCGGCGAGCTCGACGTCTTCGCCATCACGGGCCAGTTTATAGGCGCGTTGGCCGTCAATTTTCACAGCCGAGAATTTTGGCGGGACTTGCATGATGTCGCCAACAAATTGGCCGAGGGCGGCTTTGATGTCGTCGTCTGTCGGTCGCTCATCAGAGGAGGCGATGATTTCGCCTTCTGCATCATCGGTGTTGGTGGATTGGCCGAGACGCACAGTGAAACGATAGGCTTTGAGCGCATCAGTGATATAGGGCACGGTCTTGGTGGCCTCGCCCAACGCGACGGCCAAGACACCGGTGGCGTCCGGATCCAGCGTGCCTGCGTGGCCAGCTTTCTTTGCATTCAGAGCCCATTTGACCTTGTTGACCACCGAGGTGGAGGTCATGCCTGCCGGTTTGTCGATTACCAACCAGCCGGAAACTGCGCGTCCCTTGCGTTTGCGTGCCATGTGTCAGCTTACCATGTCTGTACGTGAATGAAGCGCGCGGCGTAGCTGATTGATTCCTGACTGTCAAATTGTAGGATGAAACAGTCGGAGGTTTTTGTTTTCGGCAGAGTCTCTGAGAAGGTCCATGAATGGTGCATCAATTGAGTGATGCGGGTTAGCGTCAAAAATGGACGGTTTTGCTATGTAAAAAGGGTGTGATCGGCGGAATTTTGTTCAAAGGCGCGACAAAAGAGTCATTAATAGGCGATATATCTTGCGATTGCCGCGATTCCCATTATCTCACCTGCGACGTCTGCCTGCAGGGACGTCCTCGATTTCTGGACTTTGAAAGAGGTTAGGTCGAGTCAGAGTCGGGTGTTCGCGAGCGCCTGACCTAATAACCCCTCAAGAGCGCCTGCAGGATGCCGGGCTGACCTTCTGGGCTGATTTTTCGGCATTTACTGAATGTCCGGAGTGCAGTCTGAGTCCTTGCGCGCTAGAATGACATGACCAGAAAGGTGGCTATGCCATGACCGAAACCGGGACGGAAGCGAAGAACGAGGGCGCGATGCAGCGTTTTCTCAGTGTGATCGAGGGGGTCGGCAACAAGCTGCCTCATCCAACCATTCTCTTCATTGCCCTGATCGGCATTATCCTCGCCACAACGGCGCTTTTGTCGGCGTTTGGCGTATCGGTAGACACTCCTACCGGCACCTATGCGATCAATAATCTGCTCGGCAACGGGGTTGTCGAAATTCAGAACCCACGCACCGGCGCAGTCGTTGCGACTTACTCCAGTGGTTGGGAATATATGTTCCAAACCCTGACGACAAACTTTGTGAACTTTGCCCCATTCGGCATGGTCGTCGTAATCATGATTGCCATTGGTGTGGCAGAACACGGTGGATTGATCAGCGCGACAATTCGCAAAATGGTTGTTTCGGTGCCTGCCCGTCTGGTGACCCCTACTGTGGTCTTGGCTGGTGTGCTTGCCAATATCGCGGCTGATGCTGGCTATTTTGTTCTTATTCCATTGGGCCCGCTGGTCTTCTGGGGCCTTGGTCGTCACCCGTTGGCAGGTCTGGCCGCTGCGTTTGCCGGTGTTTCCGGTGGCTTCTCTGCCAACCTCGTGGTCTCCTCGCTTGATCCGTTGCTGGGGGGCTTTACCCAATCGGCAGCCGCGATTGGCGACGGTATTATCGGAACCGACTTTGCTGCGACGATGAATATCGCGACAATGAACTATTACTTCCTGGTCGCGTCGACCGTGATGGTGGTGATCGTTGGTACGCTGGTTGTCGAAAAAGTTGTTGAGCCACATCTGGGTAAATTCAACGTACCTGACGGCGTTGAAGTGCCCGACATGCCTGACACTGTTTCGCCACAAGAAAGCCGCGCGCTGCGCATGGCTGGCTTGGCTTTCCTCGGCTATGCGGCTGTAGTCGTCTGGACCTGTTTGCCTTTTGACAGCAACATCCCGCTGTTGGGTGTGTTCTCGACGGCAACTCTGTCGGCTGCTGAAGTAGCGTCTTTGGTTGAACGGTATGGTGCGGTGAACTTCACCCACGCACCTGTGTTCCAAGGCCACATCATCGTAACTGTTTTGTTCTTTATGTTCATGGTGCCTGGCATTGCCTACGGCGTCTCGATCGGCAAGTTCAAGACCGGTGGTGACTTTGTGCACACCATGGAGCGTGCGGCTGTGTCGATGGCGAGCTTCATCGTCATGGTCTTCTTCATGGCGCAGTTTGTGGCTTACTTTAACGCCTCAAACATCGGTGTCCTGATCGCAATGAAGGGTGTTGCCCTGCTGGAAGCGATGCCAACCGAAGGCATGGCCGGTGTGATTGGCATGATCTTTGGCTTTGTGATCCTGTCCGGTATCATCAACCTGTTCATGGGCTCGGCCTCTGCCAAATGGGCGATCCTAGCACCCGTGTTCATTCCGATGATGATGACTGTTGGACTGACACCCGCTGCAACGCAGATGCTGTATCGGATCGGTGATTCAACCACCAACCTGATCACACCTCTGATGACCTACTTTGCGTTTGTTATCACCGTTGGTGCAAAGTACCGCCCCAACTTTGGGATCGGGTCACTGGTGTCGCTGATGCTGCCGTTCTCGATCGTGTTCCTGATCGCCTGGACCATCTTGTTCCTCGTGTGGGCCTTTGCTGGTCTGCCACTGGGCCCCGATGCACCAGTGTTCTTTGAGCTGCCAGGTAAATAAATTGTTTTGCTCCGGTTTGATTACCGGAGCAGACACCCTAAAAAGGCGCGCCGATGCAGAGATGCATCTGCGCGTTTTGTATTGGAGCATGGTGTTTAGTTTTTTTCGACAACGCCCACGATTGGGCCAAGCCAGAAGCCCAAATCCGACCGGTTGAGATCGGGGGCCATCAGGCGGCTGACCTTGCCATCCAGATACAGGGCGTTGGGCAATTTCAAAACATCACGAAAGAACCGCCCGAATTCATGGAATGTGACGGGATTGTTGGAAATCACGAACACCGCGCGACGGCCATCTGAAGATGTGCCAACGCCGTTGCGGATGTAGCTGGTAGAACTGTCCACCAGAAAGCGCGGGTGCAATGCGCCGTCAATGACGAGCATCGGACCCGACTGCGTCGCGTCGCGACACACGGGGGCTTCCTTTGCAAAACGCAGTGTTTCGATTACATCGGCGCGCCCGTCACGGATGCAAAACACGCCATTGGGTAAAAGGCCGAAGTTTCCTGGGCTGGCGGCGGTCAACAAGGATTGCTCTTGTACACCGTCTTGCATGTAATGCCCCACGGGCGCGCGGTTGGCGTGATACATGCCAGCATTCATGGCAAAGATGAGAGTTTCATCTTCGCCTAAGCTTTTGGACACAGAGGAGAACTGTCCTAGAATAGCTCCCGCTTCATCGCGCAGAAACAGGCGCAGGTCTTCAGTTTGAAGGTCTACTTCACAAAGCGTGTAGCTGTTGGCTTCATAGCGCGCGTTTTCACAATTCACAGCCCAAGCTGCGCTGGTGGACAGCAAAGTGATCCCTGAACTCAGGGCCAAAAGGCTGGCACGTAGCTTCACGACTCCTCGCTATCCTCTTTGTTTTCGGTGTCCTGACGGACGCGCTCTTGCGCGAGCATTTCGCGGGTATGATCCATCTGGTCAAAGGTCATGTCCAGTTGGAACCGCAGATCAGGCGCCCATTTAAGCTTGGCCTTTTTGCCAATCATGGTGCGCAGCTCGCCTTTGTTTCGTGCCAGCAAACCGATCACCTCGTCTTTGCCGATACCGCCCAAGGGCAGCACATAGACCGTGGCGATCTTGAGATCAGGGGTGACGCGCACCTCGCCCACGGTAATGGACATGCGATTGAGATCTGGATCGTGCACGTCACCGCGCATCAACAAATCGGACAGAGTCCGGCGAATGAGTTCACCAACGCGTAACTGGCGCTGGGACGGACCTGCGTCTTGAAAATTGTTCTTAGCCATATTCTCCACTTAGGGCTTTCAAGAGGCTTTGCCAAGCGGGCGCGCATTGGGTAAGCAGGGAGAAATTGCCCTGAACCGCTGAAATATGGAGAAATGAGCATGCAGGATCTGCCAGGAATTGTGATCACCGGAGCTTCGGGCCGGATGGGGCAGATGTTGATCAAGACAGTTTTGGACAGCGACAAGGCGCGTTTGGTTGGCGTCGTTGAGCGGGGCGGCCATGATTGGGTTGGACGCGATATCGGTGAAGCTATGGGCGGCGCGGCTTTGGGTGTCATCGTTACCGATGAGCCGCTGGACGCGTTTGCCAAGGCGCAGGCGGTGATTGACTTTACAGCGCCTGCCGCAACAATCGAGTTTGCCAAACTTGCGGCGCAAGCCCGGGCAGTGCATGTGATCGGCACCACAGGCATGACGGATGAAGACATCGCGCAGCTTGAGCCCTGTGCGCGCCATGCTGTGATCGTGAGAGCAGGCAATATGAGCTTAGGGGTCAATTTGTTGACCAAACTTACTCAGAAAGTGGCGCAAGCGCTGGATGAGGATTTCGACATCGAAATCATTGAAGCGCATCACCACAACAAGGTTGACGCGCCTTCTGGCACAGCATTGATGCTGGGCGAAGCCGCAGCCGAGGGGCGCGGTGTCGCGTTAAGGGATGTGTCTGATCGTGGGCGTGACGGGATTACCGGCGCGCGCAAGAAAGGTGATATCGGGTTCACGGCCATTCGCGGCGGCGATATCGTCGGTGAACATGACGTCCTGTTTGCAGCAGCGGGTGAAAGGATCACCCTGCGCCATGTAGCCACGGATCGCGCGATCTTTGCACGTGGAGCCTTGAAAGCCGCGTTATGGGGTCAAGACCAGAAGCCAGGTGAGTACGATATGTTTGATGTCTTGGGGCTCTGACTGCGGATTCGTGAAAACCCCATTCGGTTGCTCAATTAGAGTGCGGTGACCACATTCAAGATTCTTCAATGATTTACATAGGCTTAAATGCGCCGAGAGCACGTTTTCCTAAACGTGGCTTTCGCGCTATTGTAGGTCAGGTGTAATTTTTGTTGGCAGGTCGCGGGACATATGTTCTTATGCGGCCAGTTAAAAAATTAAATGGCCATTTAAGAAAAGGCCGTGTCAGGGAGATCACCATGAAAACTTATTTGAAAACAGGTTTGTCTACAGTTGCGATGACGTCAGCGTTAGTCGTTGGCGCACAGGCGGCCGAAATGGGCGCAACGGGTGAGCCGATCAAGCTGGCCATCAATGAATGGACAGGACAGCATGTGACCACACATGTTGCGGGCGAAATGCTCAAAGCGGCAGGCTATGAGGTAGAGTATGTCACCGCTGGCATGATGAACCAGTTTCAGGCGATTGCGGATGGCGACATTCACGCGACACTAGAGATCTGGTCGTCCAACGTATCCGATCAATATGGTGTGCTCAAAGATGCGGGCCAATTGGAAGAGCTCTCAGACCTTGGCCTAAATGCGCGTGAAGGCATTGCCTACCCCGCCCACGTGGAAGACTTGTGCCCAGGCTTGCCAGCTTGGGAAGCGCTAAAAGACTGTGCGATGAATTTCGCCACAGCTGAAACGATCCCAATGGGGCGATTGGTGGACTACCCAGCTGATTGGGGCACACCGGGAGCTGACCGCATGACGGGTCTTGCATTGCCGTTCAAAGCAGTGCCAGCAGGCTCCGAGGGCGCTTTGATTGCTGAGCTGCGTGCGTCGACCGAGAAGAAATCTCCTTTGCTCGTAACGTTCTGGCAACCGCATTGGGCTATGGCGGCTTATGATGTGAAATTTATCGATCTGCCAGTGGGCGAGGAAGCTTGCTTTACTGATCCTTCTTGGGGACCGAACCCGAACGCCATCAACGACTGTGACTTTTCACCTTCGCGGATCTTTAAAGCTGGCTGGCCTGGTCTGAAAGAGAACTGGCCAGCTGCACATGAAATTTTGGTCAACTACCAACTGGCTGTTGAAGATCAGCAGCCAATGATGGGCGCGGTTGATGTAGATGGCCGCTCTGTCGAAGACGTGGTCGAAGACTGGATGGGCGCCAATGAAGACAAGTGGAAGCCCGTCGTGGACGCGGCCATCAAGTAAGGCCGAAATGTCTCAAGAAAATAGCATTGCTCCGGCGATTGCCGTCGAAGGCCTCTGGCAGGTCTTCGGCGAGCGCGCCGACGTCACTCTGCGCGAAGTGCGCGGCCAAGGCGATCGCCATGAAATTGCAAATAGGCTCAAGAAAAACGGACTAATCCCCGCCGTGCGGGAAGCCGATTTTGAGGTTAAATCAGGCGAATTATTCGTCATTATGGGGCTGTCAGGGTCGGGGAAATCGACCTTGGTGCGCTGTATTTCAAGGTTGATTGAGCCAACTGCTGGAGCCGTACGCATCGATGGCGAAGATATTCTGCAGGCGAGTCCAAAGCGCCTGATCGAGCTGCGTCGTCGCAAACTGGGTATGGTGTTCCAACACTTTGGTCTGTTTCCGCATATGACAGTGGTCGATAATGTTGGCTTTCCTCTTAAAATGCAAGGCGCTGGACGTGTTGAGCGGCGCAAACGCGCATTGGAAGTGTTGGAACTAGTTGGGCTAAAAGGCCGTGAAGAGGCGTATCCGCGTGAGTTGTCCGGTGGGCAGCGTCAGCGCGTCGGTATTGCGCGCTCGTTGGCCGTCAATCCGGATATCTGGTTTCTGGATGAACCGTTTTCAGCGCTTGATCCGTTGATCCGGCGCCAGTTGCAGGATGAATTCCTGAACATCCAAGCAACGCTAAAGAAGTCTATCGTGTTCATTACGCACGATATTTCAGAAGCTCTTAAGCTTGCAGATCGCATTGCGATCATGCGCGATGGTGAAATCGTGCAAATTGGGACGCCGGAAGAAATTGTGCTGCATCCTGTGGATGATTACGTCGCAGAGTTCTCCAAAGACGTGCCCAAAGGGCGCCATGCCTGTGTTGAGTCGATCATGCTAGACGCGGTGCCGGACAATATGCCCGATGACCCGGGATTGCGGGTGGGCATGACGTTGGATACGGCTTTGGCCAAATGCATGGCGCTTTATGAACCTGTGCCAGTCCGCGATGCGCAGGGCACAATGATTGGTGCGGTGCACCCTAAGGATTTGGCCAAGGCGCTGCAGGCGGAAGAGACATGAGCACGCCCGATACGCCGAGCGCGCAGGCCGGGCGGGGCATTTCGCTTAGTCGAGGTACCATTGCGGCCTTGTTTGTGATTGCTATTGCAGTTTTATGTCGTGTTTTTGAAAATCAAGTGACTTGGTTGGTCGGTTGGCCCGCCGCTTGGACCGTGCCGATGACCGATTGGGTTGGCACGGCCGTTGGAGAATTCCTAGAGTTTTTCAAACCCTTAGCCCGCCGCTTTAGCTGGCTCTTGAGTTTCCCGATGAGTTGGGCAGGTAGCCTATTGGGCGGCGCGCCGTGGCCTTTGGTTGTTGGGTTGGTAACCGCGCTGGGATGGAAACTTGGCGGCGCGCGCATGGCGGCATTGGGGTTCTTTGGGCTCGGGTTTGTGGTAATTTCAGGCTATTGGTCACAGGGCATGAACACGCTGGCGTTGGTGGCGGTGTCGGTGCCATTGGCTGCCATAATGGGGTTGGCGATTGGGGTTCTGGCTTATGAGTTTCCCCGTGTGAAAGGTGCCGTGAATGCGGTTCTGGATGTGATGCAGACCGTGCCGACGTTTGCCTATCTCACACCGCTTCTCGTGCTGTTTGGCTTTGGTCCTGTGGTTGGTTTGATCGCCTCCGCGATTTATGCGGCCCCGCCCATGGCACGCAATGTTCTGCTAGGGCTTGAGCGGGTTGATGATGACATCCGCGAGGCGGCTATTATGTCCGGGGGCACCCGCCGGCAACAGCTGTTTTTGATCGAGCTTCCCGCGGCGATGCAGCAGATCATGGTGGGTTTCAATCAATGCCTGATGGCAGCCTTGTCGATGGTGATCATCGCGGCGGTGATTGGCGGGTTTCAGGATATCGGCTGGGAAGTGCTGTTGACCATGCGCAAGGCGCTGTTTGGACCGGCTTTTCTGGCGGGGTCCGTCATTGTGATCTTTGCCGTGATTATTGACCGGATGTCTTCCGCTTTGGCATTGCCAGGGCAGCCTTATGACCGACGGGTGGGGTATGGGATTTTGGCCGCCACTTTGGCTGTGACCATCTGGTCGTTGATTGCGGGGTGGAGCCCCAACGGATTTGCCGCATTGGATGGCGTTGCAAGCTGGGTGGATGAGGTGGTTGGCGGCTTTACGGCGGCGAACGGAGCAGCGTTGGATAACATCAAAAACAACGCGATGTTCTATGGGCTTTTGCCACTCAGAATTGGTCTGTCAGATGCTGTGTTACCCTTCACCTGGGGGTTTCAGTGGACGGAAATGCATACGCAGGTGTTTTATGCGTTTGCTGTTGCCTTTGCAGGATTTTTTGCGTTTCGGTCGTCGCTAACTTGGGGGCTGATTGTGCTGATTGCGGCCTTCATTCTGGAAACAGGTATTTCTCAGTTGCCATGGCCGTTTGTGCTCTTGGGGGTCGGTGCTTTGGGCTGGGTTTCTGGCGGCTGGAGGCTGGCACGGTTGGTGACAGTCCTGTTGGGGCTGATCCTGATTTCGGGCCTGTGGGACCGTGCTTTGCTATCGTTGTATCTGGCGGGAGCTTCGGTGTTTTTCTGCGCTGTATTTGGCGGCCTGTTGGGGCTCTGGTCGGCGCTTAGTCCACGTGCTTGGGCGGTGATCCGTCCGGTCTGTGACATGCTGCAAACCATCCCGCTTTTTGTCTTTCTCATTCCTGTTTTGATGTTCTTTCAAATCGGTGAATTCTCCGCGTTTCTCGCTATTTGCATGTATGCGATCGTGCCGATGATCCGCTATACGCGACACGGTTTGATCAGCACCCCGGACGAGCTGGTCGAGGCGGCGACGGCCAGTGGGGCGGGGAGGTGGCAGACCATGGTTGAGTTGCGTGCGCCCTATGCGGCACCAACTATTTTGTTGGGGCTGAACCAGACCATTCTGTATGCCTTTGCGATGCTGGTGATTGCAGCATTGATCGGGACAACAGACCTTGGTCAGTCGATCTTCCTTGCGCTTGGACAGGCCGATATTGGACTAGGCATCACAGCAGGGGCAGCGATGGCGATATTGGCCTTGGTGGCGGATCGATTGGTGCAGGGATTTGCCGAAGAAAGACGGCAGGCGCTGGGGCTGTAATCGGCCAAAAACAATGCGATGCAGAGCAGGGCAAAAGGTCAATTTGTGCTGTCTGTATCGCGTCGGTATTACGTCGGTATTGCGACGGTGCTGTTTTCCGGCCTTTTTGCGTGGAAATTACCCCGTTTTGTGCTTGAGACTTGCACCTGAGAAAGGCCACAGGTTTCCGAGGCTTGCGGCCGCGCCGCGCAAGCTGAGAGAAAATGATTGTGATTTGGTCAAGTGCGGGAACGCCTCAAAGCACATTGCCAGTTTATAGCAACATCTGCACGGTTGTGCTGGACAAGGCCGGATCATGCCACCTAGGTTTTGTCGCGAGGAAAAACCTATGAGGGGCCACATTATGTCTACCAAGATCATCACAGCCGCAATGTTCGGCGTGTTTTCCGCGACCGTCGCTATGGCGGACGGTCATTGCGCCGCGGGCAAAACATTGACGGACGGCAAGCTGACCGTCGCGACCGGCAATCCGGCCTATTACCCGTGGGTGATGGATGATGCACCGGAAAGCGGCGAAGGGTTTGAGGCGGCGGTGGCTTATGCGGTAGCCAAGGAAATGGGTTTTGCCGCTGAAGATGTCGTTTGGGTGCGGTCGTCTTTTGATCAGGCTATCCAACCTGGTCCCAAGGATTTTGACGTGAATTTGCAGCAGTTCTCGATTACCGAAGAGCGTGAGAAGATGGTTGATTTCTCGCTGCCATATTATGCCGCTCCTATGGCGGTTTTGGCGGCGGGCAATGTTGCGGACACCGAGGCCAGCGCTGCGGCGATGAAAGATCTGGTTTGGGGCGCGATGGGTGGCACCACAGCTGTGCCTGTGCTCATGGATACCATTGATCCGAGCAAAATGCCTTTGCTCTATGGTGACAATGCGGACGTGACCGCCGCGATGCAGGCGGGTCAGATTGATGCGGCGCTGTTTGATTTGCCCACCGCGCTCTACCTCAGCGCAGTGGTGGTCGAAGGATCGTCGGTGATTGGCCAGTTCGCGGCGGAGCGCAGCGAGAACCCTGATCTGTTCGGTATGCTGATGGAAGAGGGCAACCCCTTGAAGGCCTGTGTGGATGAGGCTATCGCAAGCATGACTGAAAACGGGGAGCTTGCGGCGATAGAAGCCCAGTGGTTGCAGCAGACCACAGGTGTGCCGCTGATCAAATAATATGACCAAGAATACAGCGGCGGGGAAAACCCGCCGCCAGATTTACGAAGACCGCCTGCGTCGCCGGTCGCTGATCGTGGCCTGCGCAAGCAGTTTGGCGGTGTTCCTTGCTGTGTTCCTTTTGGTGCCAATGGCGCCGGGATGGGACAAGGTTAAGGCCAGTTTTTTTAACTGGGAGGTCTTTGCCAAGACATTTCCGGACTTGCTGCGCGCGTTCAAGCTTGATGTGGCGATATTCCTGTGGAGCGCTCCGGCAATTGTGATCCTTGGCCTGCTGGTCGCACTGGCGCGTGACACGCGCAATCCGGCGCTGTTTCCGCTGCGCATTCTGGGCGCGGCCTACACCGACATTTTCCGCGGTGTGCCGGTGGTTTTGACCGTCTATCTGATCGGCTTTGGTATTCCGGGATTGGGGCTGCCACGCCCGTGGAATTCGCCCTATATATGGGGCTCGCTGGCGCTGGTTCTAACCTATTCGGCATATGTGGCGGAGATCTTTCGCTCGGGCATCGACTCGGTGCACGCCAGCCAACGTGCAGCAGCGCAGTCGTTGGGTTTGTCAGAAGGCGACAGCATGCGGTTTGTTATCCTGCCCCAAGCTATTCGGCGGGTGATCCCCGCGCAGATGAACATGTTCATCGCGCTGCAAAAAGATGTGGCTTTGTTGAGTTTCATCGGGCCTGTCGAGATCTTTCGCCAAGCAGGCGTGTTCAAATCCCTGCTGGCAAATTTTACGCCCTATGTGGGGGCGGCGGTGATTTTTCTGGCGGTGACCATTCCAGCGACACGCTATGCCGATTATCTGATGGCCAAGCAGAATAGGGAGCGTAGCTGATGAGCAAACTCTCCCTGAAAGGCGTGATCAAACGCTTTGGCGAACACACAGTGTGCGATGGCATCGATCTGGACGTAAACGAAGGCGAGATGGTCTGTTTGATCGGGGCATCTGGGGCTGGGAAATCCACCTTGCTGCGCTGCATCAATCTGCTGGAGACTATTGAGGACGGAGAGGTCCTGTTGGATGGCGAGGATATTTCGCTGCCCGGATTGAACCCGCAGCCTGTGCGCCAGCGCATTGGCATGGTGTTTCAGAGCTATAATCTTTTCCCGCATATGACGGCGGCGGAAAACGTGATGCTGGCACCGCGCAGGGTGTATCGTAAGAGCCGCGCGGCTTTGCGGCCCGAAGTGACGGAGCTGTTTGAGCGGTTTGGATTGGCGGATCGGATGGATCACTATCCCGATCAGTTGTCCGGTGGGCAGCAACAGCGGGTGGCGATTGTGCGTGCGCTTGCGATGAAACCTGAGGTGATGCTGTTTGACGAGATCACCTCGGCGCTGGATCCGCAGTTGGTGGGCGAGGTTTTGGATGTTTTGCGTCTGCTCAAGGGCAGTGGCATGACCATGGTGCTGGCTACCCATGAGATGGCGTTTGCACGCGAAGCGGCCGACAAAGTGTGTTTTCTCAAGGACGGCAAGATTGTCGAAGAAGGACCGCCGGATATGCTGTTTGAGGCGCCACAGCATGCAGACACCCAGCGATTTTTGGAACGCGCTTTGAAGTAAGCTTGGCGGGGGGATGATTCATTCCCCTTTGCAAGTCCGCATGGGTGGCCTATATCGCCGCCATGTCAACAAATCCGCCAGACCTTCGCCCCGACCTCGCCAATGCCCGTATCCAACAGGACGCGGAGGGCGCAGGTGTGACCCGCCCCGGCCAACCGACCATCGGAATGGTCTCGTTGGGCTGTCCCAAAGCGCTGGTGGATAGCGAACGGATTTTGACGAGACTGCGCGCCGAAGGCTATGGCATTTCGCCGGACTATTCCGGTGCGGATGCGGTTGTGGTGAACACCTGCGGGTTTTTGGATTCCGCCAAAGCCGAGAGCTTGCAGGCGATTGGTGAGGCCATTCAGGAAAACGGCAAGGTGATTGTCACCGGCTGTCTTGGCGCTGAGCCCGAGTATATCACCGGCGCGCATCCCAAGGTTTTGGCCGTCACTGGCCCACATCAATACGAGCAGGTGTTGGACGCTGTGCATGGGGCCGTGCCGCCCAGCCCTGATCCGTTCGTGGATTTGCTGCCGGCATCCGGTGTGTCGCTGACACCGCGCCACTATAGTTATCTGAAGATTTCCGAAGGCTGCAATCACGCCTGCAAATTCTGCATCATTCCGGACATGCGCGGCAAGTTGGCCTCGCGCCCTGTGCATGCGGTGCTGCGCGAAGCGGAAAAGCTGGTGGATAATGGCGTGCGCGAATTGCTGGTCATCTCTCAGGACACCTCGGCCTATGGGCTGGATCGCAAGTATTCCGCACATCCGTGGAAAGGCGAAGAGGTGCGCAGCCATGTGACCGATCTGGCGCACGAGTTGGGGCGCCTTGGTGCGCCTAAGGATTTGTGGGTGCGGATGCACTATGTTTACCCCTATCCGCATGTGCGCGATCTGATCCCGCTTATGGCGGATCCAGATACGGCGTTGTTGCCTTATCTGGATATTCCGTTCCAACACAGCCACCCCGATGTGTTGCGCCGCATGGCGCGGCCTGCGGCGGGGGCGAAGACTTTGGATGAAATCGCCCGCTGGCGGGACGTGTGTCCTGATATCACCCTGCGCTCGACCTTTATTGTCGGCTACCCCGGTGAAACCGAGGCCGAGTTCCAGCATCTGCTCGACTGGATGGATGAGGCGCAGCTGGATCGCGTGGGCTGTTTCAAATACGAAAACGTCGATGGCGCGCGTTCAAACGCGCTGCCTGATCATGTGGCTGAAGAGGTCAAACAGGAGCGCTGGGAGCGGTTCATGGAAAAGGCGCAGGCGATTTCCGAGGCCAAACTGGAAGCCAAGGTTGGTCAGCGCATGGATGTCATTGTGGATGATATCGACGCGGACGGTATTGCGACGTGTCGCACCAAAGCGGATGCGCCAGAAATCGACGGCAACCTGTTTATCGATGAGGGCACCGACAGTCTGTCCGTCGGTGACATTGTGACAGTCGACGTGGATGAAGCTGGCGAATATGACCTTTGGGGCCAGTTGGTTAAGTAGACGCCGGTTCGGTAACGCTGTAGAAACCTGCCGCGTTGCCGCCCCAGAAAGCCTTGGCAGCATCGCCTTCAAATCCTGTAATGGCGTCTGCCATGTCGACCCAAGCCTGATAGTCGCTGGCCAAGTTGAGCACAGGCCAGTCGCTGCCAAACATTAGACGAGATGCGCCAAATTCTGCGATCACATGATCCGTGGCAGGGGCAAGGTCGGATGCGGTGGCCGCTGGGTGGGCCTCGGTCACAAGGCCCGAGAATTTGCCCAGGGCATCTGTGTCTTGGGCCAGACGGGACATATTGGCACGCCAGTCTGTCAGATTGCCGGTTTTGAGTTCGGGTTTGGCGGCATGGTCGATCACACAATTCAGATCGGGGTGTCGCGCCAGACGTGTCAGCAGGTGCGGCAGGTGGCGTGGCAGCACGAGGGCGTCAAAGCTCAGGTTCATCTCGACCAGCGCCTGAAATGTCGCGTCCAGTTCGGGACGCAATATCCATTCATCTTCCGCAATGTCCTGAATCATCGGCCGGATGCCTTTGAAGTGCGGGTTTTGCGCAAGCTTCTCCAACGTTTGGATCGCGTCGGGCGCGCTCATGTCGACCCAGCCCACGACTCCGGCGATGCTGTCGGTTTTATCAGCCAAACCCAGAAGAAATTCGGTTTCGGCAACCGTGTCAGCCGCCTGAACTACGATCGACTTGTCTATACCTGCAGCACGCATAAGCGGGGCGAGATCATCGGGGCCAAAGTCTCGATAAATGGGGTCAAGTTCGGGGCTCATCCAGCCGTAATCACCGCGCGAAAGGGTCCAGAAATGTTGATGGCTGTCAATGCGCATGATGCTCTCCTTTAGCTTGGCGTCGGGGCGTCTGCGCGCAGCAGGCCTTCGGATTTCAGATCTGACCAGAGGCTTTGCGGGATCGGATGCTCCCACCAGTCAAGAATCTGTTTCAACTCGGTCGGGGTGCGTGGTCCGGGGATGGTGCTTTTGACCACCGGATGGGTCAGTGGAAAGCGCAGCGCGGCGGCTGGAAGGGGGACGTTGTGTGTCTCGCAAACACGCGTCATGGCTTGGACCTTTTGCGCGACGTCAGGCGGGATCGCACCATAGTCAAAGCTGTCCCCCCCCACCAACACGCCGGAATTGAAAGGCCCGCCAATCACGATATCGACGTTTTGTTTGGTGCAGGTTTCAAACAACCCGTCCAGCGGGGCCTGCTCCAGAAGTGTGTAGCGACCTGCTAGCAAAAAAGCGTCCCAATCGCCGCGTTCCAAGGCCTGTTCACAAACCGCAATTTCGTTGACACCCAGCCCAAAGGCTTTGATGGCGCCGCTACTGCGCAGTTCTTCCAGAGCCTTGTAGCCGCTGCTCATCGCGGTCTCAAACGAGGTCGGGCCAAGCTCTGGGCCGTGGGTCAGATTGCCGATATCGTGGAAATACAGGATGTCGATGTGATCAAGGCCGGTACGGTTCAGAGAGGCCTCGTAGCTGCGCATAACGCCGTCATATGAATAGTCATATTCGGGGGTGAACGGCAGCGCAGACACCCATGCGCCGGGGTCCGCATGAATGCCTGGCCTAAGAAGGCGGCCGACCTTGGAGGAGATCACCACGGAGTCGCGTCCACGGATGCCGTCACCTGTCAACCGTTCGGACAGGCCATGACCGTAAAATGGAGCCGTGTCGACATAGGTGATCCCTGCCGCGATCGCCTCAGCAATCGTGGCGCGGGCGTCCGCTTCGGGGACAGGGCGGAAGATGCCAGCCAGACTGGCGCAGCCTAATCCTAGTTGCGAGACGGGTAGCTGGGCGCGGCCGAGATTGGATGTGTCGATGCTCAAGGCTCAGGCTCCGTTCACTTGTTGGCCGATGTCGCGTGCAGCGTCACCAAACATTCGGGTGACTTCGTGCACATCGGGCGCGGCATAATCGTCAATTCGTTCAATGAAGGGGCACGTCAGAGCGGCGATGGCATTACCTGTGGGGTCTAGGATCGGGAAAGAGATGTTGGTGGTGCCGCGGACGGTTTTGGAGGGCTCCACAGCACAACCTTTGTCGCGCAGCGCGTCGAGCTCGGCATTAAATGTGGCGTTGTCCACGCGTTCTTCGCCGACCACGAGTTGATGATCCTGTAACATACGTGAGCGTAGGGTTTTGTTCTGGAACGCCGCGAGGATGCGGCCGGAGCCGGTGTTGTATATTCCGATGACAGCGCCAGGGCGCAGGGATTGGCGCCAGTTGCCCGGGGCGGAAAAGGCAGAGGCGATGACGATGTCGCTGTCTTCCCACAAGGCCAGATGAGAGGATTGTTCGCTGTTCATGGAAAGCGCACGCATCAAGGGTTCAGCAATGTCCAGAATGCGACGGCGCGGTGGATGCTGATTGGCGAGCACCAACATCTTTAGCGAGAGCATATAGCGGTCGCCTTCGGGGGTGCGTGTCACGTAGCTGCGGCGCACCAGCGTGTCGAGCATGCGATAATTTTCATTGGTGGTGCGCCCCAACGCTTTGGCAATTTCGGCTTGACTGAGCGCGGTTGGGGAATTGGCCAGAAGTTCAAGAATATCGAGGCCTTTGTCCAATGCGGGCGCGCGGTATTTTTCGCTGTCACTCATGTTGAAACCCTCTCATTTCTGGTCAGTCGACTGCTAGGCAAAATGAAGATGGCTGAAAAATACATTTGACACAAGGCTGAATTTTACAGATGAATGAGCTACTCAAATATGAAAACCAAATGTCATGAAGGGGAGGAAATCATGTCAAAGAGGTTTAAAACAAGCGTTTTGAGCTTGGCCGCATTGACGGTTGCGGGGGCAGTAAGTGCTTCTGATTATGGAAATTTCGACGGCTATACGCTGCGGGTAAAGCTTATCGGGGGGGCTCAGTATGAGCCGCTCTACACGCTGATTCCCCAGTGGGAAGAAGCCACTGGTGCCAAAGTCGACATCCTGTCGCGTAAAAGCCATTTCGAGCTGGATCGTGAAATGAAGCAGGACATCGCGTCGGGTAACATCGATTATTGTATGTTCTCAAACCACACCAACTTTGCACCACAGTATGATGTGATGACCCAGCCGTTGGATGGTCTTATCGCAGAGGACACTTTGGCCGCTTTTTCACCACTTGTGATTGAGCATGCGACTGTCAAAGGTGAGCTGTTTTCGATGCCGCGTCACTCGGACGTGTCAAATATGTACTACGTCAAGTCGCTCTATGAAGATGCGGACAATCAGGCGAAGTTCAAAGCGGAATACGGCTATGATCTGACCCCGCCCGCGACATGGGCACAAGCGTCTGATCAGGCGAAATTCTTCACCGATGCACCGGATCGTTACGGCACGCATTTTGCGGGTAAAGACGAAGGCATCACCGGACGGTTTTACGAGATGCTGGTCGCTGAAGGTGGCGCGTTGCTCAATGATGATATGAGCCCAGCATTCAACAGCCCTGAAGGTGTGGCTGCGCTGAACTGGTTCGTCGATCTATATCAGGCCAAAGCGGTTCCTGCGGGTACAACGAACTATGTCTGGGATGATCTTGGACTGGGCTTTGCGGCAGGTGCCGTGGCATTCAACCTCGATTGGGGCGGATGGGCAGCGTATTTCAATGGTGATGACAGCAAGATCGGCGGAGACGTTGGTATTGTGCTGGCGCCAACCGGGTCAAGTGGTAAGCGCACCGGCTGGTCCGGCTCGCACAGCTTCTCGATGACCAAAGATTGCGACAACCAAGAAGCAGCCACCAGCCTGATCACATTCCTGACCAGCCATGATGCGCAAATGCTGGAAGCGCGCGCGGGTATTCTGCCGACACGAACCCAAGTTTGGGATGATGTGATCGCCGAGTTCACCGCCGATGGCAACGAGTACATGGTCGAGATCTTTGCAGTCTACGCTGAATCGATGGCCAACCACGCGTTCACGCCGCCGCTGATTGCGGAATGGGGTGAGATTTCAAACGCTTTGTGGCCACGTTTGCAAGCTGCCATTCTGGGTGACAAAACGGCTCAGGATGCGCTGGACGAAGCGGCTGAAGACGTGCTCGAGGTAATGGAAGACGCAGGTTACCTCTGACATACTCCCGAGCCCTGTCCCTTAGCGTTTAAGGGGCGGGGCGACCCGATCTACCACTCACAACTTATCTGAACGAATTCGTTTGCAACCGCACTACGGAGACACATAAATTATGTCCCGCTTTCGACGCACGATACGTGAAAACGCAGTGCCCTTTGCGCTAATCTCGCCCGCGATTCTGGTCATTCTGATCGTGGTCTTGTTGCCGCTGCTGTTTTCCTTTTACACCAGCTTTTCCAATTACAAGCTGATCCGTCCAGACACGTTGTGGGACTGGATCGGGCTGCGAAACTATGAACGCATCATGGGCGATTGGGATTTCTGGGTGGCCTTTGGACGGACCGTTCTGTTCCTGACCGTCGCGCTAAACCTTGAGATGCTGTTTGGGCTGGGGCTGGCTTTGCTGGTCAATAAGATCACATATGGGCAGCGCACTATGCGCACCATCATGATGTTTCCGATGATGTTTTCACCCATTTTGGTCGGCTTTCAGTTCAAGTATTTGTTCAACGACACCATCGGGTTGGTCAACAACGCGCTGCAGGCATTGGGGATCACCCACGAGGCCATCCCGTTTCTGGTGGATCGGTGGTGGGCGTTCTTCTCAATTGCATTTGCGGAAATCTGGATGAGCACATCGATTTTCGCGATCCTGATTTTGGCAGGCCTGTTTGCCATGCCCAAAGATCCGGTCGAGGCCGCCAAGGTGGATGGTTGCTCCAACTGGCAAGTGTTTCGCCACATCACCCTGCCGTTTCTGATGCCGTTTATCTATATCGCCATGACCATCCGGTCACTGGATGTGGCGCGCGCCTATGACGTGGTCGATGTGATGACCGGCGGCGGTCCCGCAGGGCGTACCGAGCTACTTTGGACGCTGATTGCGCGCACAGCGTATGACGATGCGCGGATGGGGCGGGCCAATGCGATGGCCTATGTGTCGATCCTGCTGTCAATTTTCTTTACCTGGTATTTCTTCAGAAAACTGATGGATGCCCGCAAACATCTGGGGGCTTTCTGATGCCGTCACGCACCAAAGATATCCTGATCTGGATCACCACATTCATGATCATGCTGATCATCTGCATGCCGGGGTTGTGGATCATCTTGTCAGCCTTTCGCACCAATGGGGAAATTCTCACCAAGCCCGCGATCTGGATTCCCGAGACCCTGACACTCGACAACTTCCGCGCCATTTTTGGTTATGGGGAGAATGTGGTTGGGGTTCCGGTCGCAAGCTACTTTCGCAATTCGATTATCATTTCGGCAACCTCCACTTTCCTCGCGGTGTTTATTGGTATGACCGGCGGCTATGCCTTTGCGCGCTATCGGTTTCCAGGCAAGGGCAGCACGTTTTTGTGGCTGATGCTGTCGCGCACCGTGCCCGGTATTGCGCTGTCGCTGCCGATCTTCATCATCTGGTCGCGGATGGGGATCATCGATACCAAGTTTGGTGTGATCCTAGTTTATACCGCGATCAACGTGCCGTTCACGATCTGGCTGACCGAAGGGTTTTTCCGCCAAGTTCCGCAGGATTTGAATGAGGCGGCACAGATCGATGGATGCACCCGTTGGGAAGCCTTCTGGAAGATCGAATTTCCACTGGCCAAATCCGGGATCGCAAGTGCAGGAATTTTCGCTTTTCTCACCAGTTGGAATGAATACGCGCTGGCCAGCCAGCTGACGCGGTCGACCGATAGTAAAACCCTGCCCGTAGGTCTGATGGACTTTACCGCGCAATTCACAATCGACTGGGCAGGCATGTGCGCGATGGCGGTGATTATCATCATCCCCGCGCTGATCCTGACCTTCCTAGTACAAAAACACCTCATAGCCGGCCTGACTTTCGGCGGCGTCAAAGGATAGAAGAAATGGCTGAAGTCTCACTGAAGAATGTGGTCAAACGCTATGGCGCCCTTGAGGTGGTGCATGGCATTGATCTTGAGATTGCACACAACGAATTTGTGGTGCTGGTTGGTCCGTCGGGCTGTGGCAAGTCCACGACGTTGCGTATGATTGCCGGGCTTGAAGACATCTCGGATGGCGAAATTGCGATTGGCGACAAAGTGGTGAACATGCTGCCGCCGCGCAAGCGCAACATCTCGATGGTGTTTCAGAACTATGCGCTTTACCCGCATATGAGCGTGCGCGAGAACCTTGGGTTTTCTCTGAAAATTGCCAAACGGGCGCCGGAGGACATCACTAAAGCGGTAGATGATGCGGCGGACATTCTGGGCCTGACCGAGTTGTTGGAGCGCACGCCTGCCGAGCTGTCCGGCGGGCAGCGTCAGCGGGTGGCGATGGGGCGTGCGATTGTGCGTCACCCTGATGTTTTCCTGTTTGATGAACCGCTGTCCAATCTGGATGCCAAGTTGCGCACGCAGATGCGGGTCGAGATCAAGAAGCTGCATTCCAAGGTCAAAACCACAATTGTGTATGTGACCCATGATCAGATCGAGGCGATGACGCTGGCGGACCGGATTGTGATCATGAAGGACGGTCACATTGTGCAGATCGGCACGCCGCTTGAGGTGTTTGAGCGTCCGGTTGACACCTTTGTGGCGGGTTTTATTGGCTCGCCGCCGATGAATTTGATCGAAGGGTCTGTGAAAGACGATCATGTGGTGTTTAGCGATGGGCGCAGCCTGCCGGTGCCGCCGGATTTTACAGGTAAAATTGCCAATGGACGGCGGGTTGTCTTTGGATTTCGCGCCGATGTGTTGATGCCTAAGGGGCATACGCTCGCCGAGAGTGGTGTGTTGCATGACATTGATCTGACCATCGATATGGCCGAGCCGCTGGGGTCGGAGTCTATTCTGCTGACAACGTTGGGTGGGCAGGACATTCAGGCGCGTATGCATAACCCACGGCCGGTGACGTCGGGCGAGGTTTTGACTTGTGAGCTGCATCTGGAGAAATGCCATTTGTTTGATGCGGACACGACGCAAAGTTTGCGGGGATAATCATGGCCAAGATTGAACGCGTTGAGATTTTTATGGTGGATCTGAAGCCCAAAGTGCGGCGCACAGATGCCATTCAAAGCTTTGAAAGTCAGGAAACCCCGATTGTGCGTATCACTGATGCGGATGGTGCGGTGGGTGTTGGGTATAGTTATACGATCGGCACGGGCGGCCCGTCGGTGATTGCCTTATTAGAGCACACCTTGGCGCCCATGTTGATCGGGCGAGATGGGGACACAATCCAGGCAATCTGGAACGACATGTTGTTTCGCACCCATGCCACAGCGGTCGGGGCGATAACGTCGTTGGCTATGGCGGCGGTGGACACCGCGTTGTGGGATTTGCGCTGTAAGCGTGCCGGATTGCCCCTGTCGGTGATGGCAGGGGGCGCCCGTGACGCGGTGCCGCTATATACGACCGAGGGGGGCTGGCTGCACATTGAGGCATCCGAGTTGATCGACGATGCGTTGGCGGTGCAGGAAAAGGGGTTTCTGGGCTCGAAAATCAAGATCGGCAAGCCGCATCTGAGTGAAGATCGCGCGCGGCTGATGGCGCTGCGTGAGGCGGTTGGGCCGTCTTATGAGATTATGGTCGACGCCAACCAGAGCTTTACAATGGGCGAGGCTGTGCGTCGCGCCAAAGTGCTGGAAGAGGTTGGTGTCGGTTGGTTTGAAGAGCCTCTGCCCGCTGATGATGTTGGTGCGCATAAACAGCTGGCGGCGCACACATCAGTACCGATCGCGGTGGGCGAAAGCATGTACTCTCTGTCGCAATTCAAAGACTATCTGGCCAGCGGGGCCTGCAGCATTGTGCAGGCGGATGTGGCTCGGGTGGGAGGGATCACACCATGGCTTAAGATCGCGCATTTGGCTGAAGCGTTTAACGTCGCCATCTGTCCGCATTTTCTGATGGAGCTGCACGTCAGTCTAGTCTGTGCGGTGCAGAACGCGCGGTGGCTGGAGTACATTCCGCAACTGGATTTAATCGCGCCGCAAAGCATGACCATACGCGAGGGTATGGCGCGACCATCGCCGGAGGCCGGAATTGGAATCAATTGGGATTGGGACGCGATTTCGCACGGAGCTGCGATGACGCCAGTGGTTATTGAGGGATAGGAGACAGGTATGGAACGTATGGCCATGGTGATCGGTATTAAGCCTGAGAAAATCCCCGAGTACAAAGAGCTGCACGCCAATTGCTGGCCCGAAATTCTGGACCGGATCAGCCGCAGCAACATTCGTAACTATTCAATCTATCTGCGTGAGCCCGAGAACCTGTTGTTTGGCTATTGGGAATACCACGGCACCGATTTTGAAGCGGATGCCGCCAAAATCGCGGCCGACCCTAAAACGCAAGAGTGGTGGAAATTGACGGACCCTTGTCAGGAGGGGCTGGAGAGCCGTGCCGACGGGGAATGGTGGGCGATGATGGAGGAGGTGTTTCACCATGACTGATTTACGCGCGCAGTTGGGCGGTTGTTACAGCGGAGTGGCGCATGATGTCATGCGCGCGATGGGGATGCGCAATTTCACTCTGCCCACGACCATCACGCCATTGATGCCTGAGAAAACCCTGTGCGGGCCTGCCTTTACAATTGAAGGCCGACCGGATGACACAGCGGATGCCCATGAGACTTTGTTGGCGTGGACGGGGCTTTTGTCGCAAGCGCCAGAAGGGCACATCTGGACCTGTCAGCCAAACACCCATGATCTGGCGCAGATGGGTGAATTGTCGGCAGAGACTTTGCAGAAGAAAGGCGTGTTGGGCTGTGTTCTGGACGGGCATGCGCGCGACACAAATTTTCTGCTCGATATCGGTTTTCAAACGTGGCGCATCGGGCACACGCCCAAAGACATTGTCGGGCGCTGGCTGCCCGTGGCCAGCAACGTGCCGATCCAGATAGCGGATGTGCGTATCGAGCCTGGTGATTATCTGTTGGGAGATCGCGACGGCATGGTGCGTATTCCCAAAGCCCATTTGGAAGAGGTGACGGTTAAGTCCGTGGAGGCGATGCATACGGAAAACAAAGTGCGCACTGCCATCATGGAGGGGGTCGATCCCCAAGATGCCTATCTGAAATACGGGAAGTTTTGATGCGGATTGTCGCCCTTGAGGTACGCGCCTGTGCGTTGAGCAGCGACGTTGCTGCCAGCGATGCGTTGCGCGGCGTTACGCGCCCAGAAGCGTTGGAGTTTCTGGTCTATACGTTGCACACCGAGTGCGGCCGATCAGCGTCGATGTTTGGGTTCGCGGGAGCAGATGCAGAAGGGTCGGCACGCTTGGCGCTGTCACTTGGACCGTTTTTGAAGGGTCGCAATGCGTTGGACCGTGAGGCCCTTTGGCATGATTTTCGCAAGCAGGATCGGTTTTGGAGCCTACTGCCGGTCTATGTTTGGGGCCCGATTGATTGTTGCCTTTGGCTTTTGGCGGCTGAGGCCGCTGGACAGCCGTTGTGGCGCTATATTGGGGGCTATCGTGATCAGGTTCCCGTGTATCTGAGCTCGATGTTTCATGACGATCCACAGACCTATGTAGACGAGGCAGTGGCGGCGAAAGCTGCCGGTTTTGCAGCCTATAAACTGCATCCTCCGGGGAAGTCTCTTGAAGAGGATCTGGCAATTCATACGGCATGTCGTGCGGAGGTCGGGTCTGAGTTCGATCTGATGAGTGATCCAGTGGCCTTCATGAGCTATCCAGAGGCACTGCGCTATGGGCGTCACCTCGAGGAGTTGGGATACCTTTGGTTTGAAGAACCCATGCAGGATGAGAACATGCCTGCGCTAAAGGCGCTGACAGAGAGTTTGGATATCGCAGTGGTGGGCACCGAAACGCTGGCCAAACATCCCTATTCAGTGGCAGCATGTATCGCCGAGCGTGTTGTGGATGTCGTGCGCGCGGATGTGAGTTGGTCTGGTGGAGTGACAGCGGTGATGAAAACTGCGCAGATGGCAGAAGCATTTGGTATGAACTGCGAAATCCACACGTCAATTTTCCACCCATTGGAGATGGTCAATCTGCACCTGTGCGGGGCAGTGAAGAATTGCAGTTATCTGGAGTTACTGATGCCTCTGGCGCAGTTTGACTTTGGTTTGACGCAGCCGCTGCCCATCAAGAACGGGGTGGCGCATCTGCCAACGGCACATGGGCTTGGTGTCGAGTTAGATTGGAATTTGATCGAGAACACAACGAATTGGGCCGGAGGGGCGTTATCATGAGCACTGACGCGGCAAAGTTGATTTTGCTAAACGAGGCCGACAACGTATTGGTCGCGATGGGACCTATTGGACCGGGTGTGGTGACATTGCCGGACGGTCGGAGTGTGGAGATGCCCGCGCAAGTGACTTTGGGTCATAAAATCGCGGCAACGGCCATCTCTGAGGGGGCTTTGATTGTGAAATACGGCATGCCTATTGGCGTGGCTACGCAAGACATTGCTGCCGGTGCACATGTGCATGTGCACAATGTTGCTAGCCGATACACAGCAACAAATTATCGCGTAGAAGACTCGGGGGTGGCGTATGAGTGAGGTTTGGCAGGGCTATCTGCGGCAGGACGGGCGCAAAGGCATTCGAAATGTTGTGGCTGTTGCCTATCTGGTGGAGTGCGCGCATTTTGTCGCCTCAAAGATTACGGCAAAGTTTCCGGATCAGGAGGTGCATCTCATTGGCTTTCCCGGCTGTTTTCCAAATGACTATTCGCAACGCATGATGGAGCAGCTTTGTACCCATCCAAATGTGGGTGCTGTGCTGTTGGTGTCACTGGGGTGTGAGAGCTTTAACCGGGCCAAACTCGCCAAGGTTATTGCGGACAGCGGACGGCCAGTAGAAACGCTGGTCATTCAAAAGGCAGGTGGGTCGGCGGCAACCATTGCCAAAGGTTGCGCCTTTGTCAGTGATGCTATGGCGCAACTGGCCACGGTGCCACGCGTTGAGATGGCCGTGAGCGATTTGATTGTGGGCACAATCTGCGGTGGCTCGGACGGGACCAGCGGGATCTCAGGAAACCCCGCAGCTGGGCGGGCGTTTGACCAATTGGTGGCCAAAGGCGCGCGCTGTATTTTTGAGGAAACCGGAGAGCTGATCGGTTGTGAAGATGTGATGGCCGAGCGTGCCGTGACGCCGGAGTTGGGCGAAGAGCTGCGGCGTGCCATCACCAAGGCGGCACAGTATTATGATGTTCTGGGGGTTGGTAGTTTTGCCGCCGGAAATGCCACAGGTGGATTGACCACAATCGAGGAAAAGTCGCTTGGGGCTTATGTGAAGTCGGGTGACTCGCCAATCAGCGGGATTATCAAACCCGGAGACGTGCCCCCGAAGACGGGCTTGTATTTGATGGATGTGGTGCCGGACGGCGACGTGCGGTTCGGGTTTCCAAACATTTCCGACAATGCCGAAATCGTTGAGATGATCGCATCGGGCGCACATCTGACGTTGTTTGTGACTGGACGCGGGTCGGTGGTGGGCTCAGCTTTGTCTCCCGTCATCAAGATCTGTGCCAATCCTGATACATATCGCGCCTTGGAAGGTGACATGGACATCAATGCGGGTGCGATTATCGAAGGGATGCGCAGCCTTGATGAGGTCGCCAGCGATATCGTTGATGCGATTTGTTCAACTGCCGCAGGTCAGGCGACTGCGTCTGAGGCGCTGGGGCATCAGGAATTCATCCTAACTTATAAATCATTTGAACCGATTGGGCCTGCTTGCCTGCCGGCGCGTTGAAGAGAGAAAACATGAAGAGACTTGAGGGAAAAACCGTTTTTGCAACTGCGGCCGCGCAGGGTATTGGCCGCGCGACGGTTGAACGCATGGCCGCAGAAGGGGCGCGGGTTATCGCGACGGATATCAATATTTCTGCCCTAGAAGGTGCGGAAGGGCTGGAGGTGCGCCAGCTCGATGTCACCGACGCCGACGCCGTGAAAACGGCCATTGAAGCGGCTGGAGATGTCGACATCCTGTTTAACTGTGCGGGTATTGTGCATGCGGGGGATGTGTTGAAAGCCAGTCACGACGAGCTTGATCTCGCGTATGAGGTCAACGTGAAATCGATGTTCAGTACAATCCAGGCGGTGTTGCCAGCTATGTTGGAACGTGGACAAGGATCGATCGTGAATATGGCATCCGTGGCCAGTTCTACACTCGGAGTGCCGGATCGCGTGGTGTATGGCACCACTAAAGCGGCAGTTATCGGGCTGACCAAGGCAGTCGCGGCCGACTATGTCGAGCGCGGTATCCGGTGTAACGCAATTTGCCCGGGAACGGTTGACAGTCCGTCATTGCATGAGAGGCTGCGGGCAACAGGAAACTACGAGCAAGCGTGGAAAGATTTTAACGCACGTCAGAAAATGGGGCGTGTCGGGACAGTGGGGGAGATCGCGGCCTTGGCCTGTTATCTCGCTTCTGATGAAGCAGCGTTCACGACCGGACAGGCGATAAATATCGACGGCGGTTGGACAATTTGAGACTTAGGGGAACAGAAAACTTATGAAACTATTGCGTTACGGCCCGGAAGGGGCTGAGAAACCCGGGTTACTGGATGCAGATGGCGTCATTCGAGATTTGAGCGCTGTTGTGGGAGACCTCGCGGGCGATGTGTTAGGTGATCTCGCTAAACTGGATGATCTCGATACGAGCAGTCTGCCTGTTGTAGAAGGCACTCCGCGCCTCGGCCCTTGCGTAGCCGGTTCAGGAAAATTCATGTGTATCGGCCTGAACTATGCAGATCACGCTGCCGAAGCGGGCATGGAAGTGCCACCGGAGCCCGTGCTGTTCATGAAAGCCACATCCGCCATTTGCGGACCAAATGATCCGATCATTATTCCACGGGGGTCGGTCAAGACTGACTGGGAAGTCGAGCTGGGCGTGGTGATTGGCAAAAAGGCGAAATACGTCGCGGAAGCGGACGCCCTTGACCATGTGGCAGGCTATTGCGTGATCAATGACGTGTCCGAGCGCGAGTATCAGATTGAGCGTCAAGGCCAATGGTCCAAGGGCAAATCCTGTGACAACTTTGGCCAGACCGGGCCGTGGCTGGTGACACCGGATGAAGCAGGAGATCCGCAAAATCTTGGTATGTGGCTAGAGGTCAACGGCGAGCGTGTGCAAGACGGTTCGACCAAGACGATGGTCTATGGGGTGGCGCATCTGATCAGCTATCTGAGCCAGTTCTTCACGCTGCATCCAGGTGACATCATTTCTACAGGCACACCTCCGGGTGTGGGGCTTGGTTTTACGCCACCGCGTTTCTTGAAAGCGGGAGATGAGGTGCGTTTGGGGATCGAAGGATTGGGTGAGCAAACGCAGGTCTGTATTGACGATACTTGACAATTGGATGCGGTGACGGCCCCATCCATAAGTCGATGCGAATTGAACGCTGTCGAGGGATTCCTCGGCAGCGTATTGTCTTTGGATACGTGTTGCGGAAGGATCAACCGCTTTTGTTGAACAACTTTCGACGGAAAGCGATGGAGCAGTCGTTAAAAGACCTATCGATACACATTTGGAGGGAACCTTTGCGGGGTCCCGACCGCCGGGGAGTGGTCAGCTTGGTCCAGATGCGGTGTTGATAGGCCAGACCGAAAGGGCGACTGGCGCGACCAACTCCGGCCAAAAGCCTCTCGTAGGTTTTTGGCCGCTTTTCCATCAATCCCAATAAATCATTTAACGATGTGTTCGTCTTTTACAAACATGTTGGCCCAAGCACGGTCGATGAGGTCCGGATTCATCTGATACGGGATACCTTCGAAATCACAGATCGAAAGGATTTGATCGATCAAGAAAACGGGCTGATAATTGGCGTAAACATTATCAATCTCGCGATATTTGTTTTTGAGAAGATGCACCAAAGACTCTTCGTCCAGTGGGAGACGCTTTTTCTTGGCCACGAGTGCAAAAATCTTGAGAAAGTTTTCCTGACTAGGGCCGTCGATTTTGATTTTGAAGAAGATCCGGCGCAGGGCCGCTTGGTCGAAAATCTCGTTTGGGTGGAAGTTGGTCGAAAAAATAACCAGCGTGTCAAAGGGGACTTCAAATTTTTCACCGGATTGAAGCGCCAGAATGTCCTTGGATTCCTCAAGCGGCACAATCCAGCGGTTGACTAGTGATTGTGGTGGCTCTTCCTGCCGTCCCAAGTCATCGACAATAAAAATTCCGCCGGTTGATTTTAGCTGAAGCGGGGCCTGGTAGGTACGCGCAGTTGGGTTGTAGACCAAGTCCAGCATTTTCAGGGACAGCTCGCCGCCTGTGATGACGGTTGGCCGGTCACATTTGACATAGCGGCTGTCAAAGCGGGCGACGCGTCGCAAAGAGTTTTCATCCTGCTCATCACCTTCGGCGGCTGAATGAACAATGGGGTCATAGACGGTGATAACTTGGCCGGAATATTCAATTGCATGGGGGACGTAGACCTTGTCTCCCATGGCATCACGCACGCCATTGGAAATCGATGATTTCCCGTTTCCGGGAGGGCCGTACATCAGAATGGATCGACCAGCGCCCACCGCAGGCCCCAATTGGTCAAGCAGAGTAGGGGGTAGGATCAGATGCCCCATCGCATCGGTCAGTTGTTTGCGCGAAATTTGAATGTTGCGAATGGATTGACGCTTTACCTGCTCGCGGTACACATCCAGCGGCACAGGCATCGCACCGTAGTACTCTGATTGCGCCAAAGCATCCAAGGCACGGGCCTTGCCGGTATCGGTGAGTTGATAACCCATTTCGTTGCCGCTGTTGGCGTTGAGCGTCCCAGTTGCTTCCAACAGACGTTGTTCCCGCGCCATATCGACAAGTTCTTGGGTCACGGCTGTGGGCAGGCAGATCGAGCGTGCGATGTCCGAAACCATGTCCACGTTTTTGCGAAAGATGGTTTTCAAAAGAATGTCGCGCATCATGACGATTGGAAGCTTCATGTCTTCCAGCCGTTTTGGTGCCGGTGGGGCCATCACGTGCGAAGTCTGCATATTCATCGACAAAACGCTCCATTACAGGGCCATTGGAGGCCATCGGTTTGCTGCGGATGACTACATCGCGAAAAATGGGCGATATTGGGGCGGCAACGCGCCCGCATGGTGAAGCGTTGCGGCTATTGACCGTTTAGTGCGCCCAAAAGCAGGTAAATGCAGAGTGTCAGTCCAATTCCCGTCCCCATAGGGAGGGTGAATTGATTGCCAATCCCGACCGAGTTTGCAGAGCTGTTTTCAGCGTTCCCCCAAGCTGCCCATTCCGGCGCAAGGTTGCGCAAAGGAGAACTGCGCACGATCAAGGTCGCCAATGTGGCGGCAAGCACGGAGGAAAACGCCAAGAAGAGCGCGGGGCTGGCGTCGGAAGGGTGTATAAACAGCGCCACGACCGCTGCGAGTTTTACGTCGCCGGCCCCCATTTGACGTGCCAGCCACATGACAAAAAGCACTGCAAATACAATCGCATAATTAGCAAAACGCCAAAGGAACTCTTGAAACGGCAAGGTGAGGAGACCGCCGATAATAAACACGATTAGCAAAGCCCAAACACTTAGGTTGCTAATGCGTTTGAATTTCATGTCTGAATAGAAAATATAGACGCAAATCGGAAGCGCCGGAAGCAGAAAGCAGACCGCAGATAGAGTCGAAATGTGCATGCTGTATTAGGTGGCTTCTAGCGCACGCAAGGATCGCACGGCGTCTTCAAAGTGCTGCGGGTGCGTTGCGATGGCCTCTCTCAACAGCCCTTTGCCGGTTTCTGTGTCGCCTTGCTTGATGGCCGACAAGGCCAGCGTATGCAAAAGCTGTGCGCGTTCGGTTTGCACCATTGGCATCACAGGCAAAGTGTAGTTGCGTTGCGCGCCACGGGCCAAAACCATGTTGTTCTTAGCTGTGAAAAGCGTGCTGTCTTGACGGACCGCTTCGCTAAACAAACGCTCGGCCTCGGCGTAATCGCCACGCGTCAGTTTTGAATACCCCCAGTTGTTCATAACTCCGGCCGGGCGCGTTGTTAGGCCAACCGCAATTTCATAGAAACTGTCGGCACGCTCCCAATCCTGGTTGCTGTCAGCGATCATGGCTTCAAGTCTGTAGCGCTTGAACGTTTCATGCGTCGGGGGGATATCATTTAAAGTCGCTTGGGCTTCTTCCCACTGGCCCGCCCTGATCTGAGAGTCCGCAAGATCGACCATATCGGTCAGGGTGCTATCAGGGTTGGTTGTGACTTTTTTCCACGCGGGAACGGCTTCAGTGTACCGTCTGGCACGCACGAAAGAAACGGCGAGGCCTCTTTGCAGATCGATACGGCCTGGATTTTCGTTCAAAGTGCGTTGGAAATAATTCACCCCTTCGTTGGGGTCCGCAACGGTCAACATCACATCGGAAAGATTGGTTTCATCGACTGCGTTGACGTCTTGAATAGCACGTTCGACACTAGAATCGTTGGCGTCCCCGCACGCCGAAAGTGCGACCAAACCAGCCGCACAAACTGTCCCAAGGAAAAGATGGCGCATTTTTGCGTCCTTTTACTGCTCTGCCCCGTTTATGGTGTTTGCTGAATGACGTAGTCGCTGCCACCCCGCCGCACCAATTTATATTCTTCATTGTTGTCCACACCATAACCGGAATGATTCGATTTTGCGAGTGCTAAGCGCAAGTTGTCGCGAATTGAGTCACTTTGGCCATTATCCAAGGCGTAGGCTTTGCGGAAAATCTGTTCTGCTTCGGCAGTTTTGCCCTGCTCCATTAAGAGAACGCCGAGGTTGTTCCATGTTTCCGGTTGGTTGGGATCGTCCTCCAGAGAGGATTTGAGCATTTTCTCAGCCTGACCCAATCGTCCCAAAGCGAGGTTGGCCGTTCCTGCGGCGGCCAAAACCTCTGGTGTTTTACCCTGCTCAGCGGCTGCGCGGGTAAAGGCGCTTAGCGCCAGTTCGTACTCTCCGGCATCCATTAAGCGTCGGCCCACGACCAGCCCGTCAACCGCCTCTTTTTGGGAATCGAAAGCGGGCGCAAAGGGGGTGTCCTCTGATGTGTTGAAGCCGCCTGAAGAACAGGCGGCTAAACACAGTACGATGAGACTAAGAGATAAATTCTTGATGTGTGCCATTTGCCCATAGGGATTGCGTTGCTATTGACCGCCCATGTTCGTGATCCCGATGACTGAGGGAGACACAAGAATGATCAAGAGAGGCGGCACTGTAAACATCATTGTGGCGAGGGTCATCTTGGTTGGCAACTTGTTTGCAGCCTCCTCGGCACGCATGACGCGTTTGTCGCGCATTTCTTCGGCGTAGACTCTCAAGGCGTCGGCGATTGATGTCCCGAAAGACGCAGATTGTATCAAGACTGTCACGAACGAAGATACATCCTGAACGCCACAGCGCTCGCCCATGTCCGATAGAACCTGACTTTTGTCCTTACCAGCTTTCATTTCATGAGCAACGATTTCGAATTCATCAGCCAGAGAAGGGTAGGAGGCCTGCAGTTCGGATGCGACCCTTACAATAGACTGATCTAACGATTGCCCCGCTTCAACGCAGACCAACATCATGTCGAGTGAATCCGGAAATCCGGCTGTGATTTCCTCTTTGCGGCTTTCGACACGTCGTGTGACCCAATACTTGGGCAACATGTAACCAATTCCACCTGGGCCGAGAGTGTACATCAAAGTATCTTGAGTGCTGGCTCCGTCGGTGCCCTTTACCAAGACGAAATAGGCAACGCCTGCGATGAGACCGCCAATTCCCAAGACCATCTGGGCCAAGTGAAATGCACGAACAGCGTCACGCGATGGATATCCGGCTTGCATAAGCCTTAGGCGAACGGAACTTAGCTCTTTGGCGTCCTGAGGTTCCAAAAAGGCTTTATAACGATCTAGTTTCGCATTTGCGGACTTTCGCCGCAGTTTGTCCTTTTGATCGTTTGAAACTTTTGCGGACCCGTTCTGGGAACGCTTTAATTTTTCAATTGGATCTTCGCGACGGGCAATAATCAGCGGGATTGCAAGCAATATAACAAACACGCCCAAAATCCCCACCGCGATCATGGGGCCCATGGGACCAAGCATGTCCGTGATCATCAGGTTGAGTGCTTCCATCGTAGTCATGTCGGGGCCTCCTCAGACCTTGATGTCGGTTAGAACGCGCATTACGAAAAGGTTCGTAACAAGGAACCCGCCAACAGCGATGCAGCCGGGAATGAACCAAGCGTGTAGTTTTACTTCGTCAAAGTAGTTCGGATCGAGCAAGTTGATGACAATGAGCGCGCCAACGGGAAATGCTGAGAGAAATTTACCGGACCATTTGGCCTCGGCTGTGATGGCTTTCACGCGGCGGAACAGGCGGAACCGAGCGCGGATGACTTTGGAAAGGCCTGCAAGGATTTCGGCAAGGTTGCCGCCGGACTGCTGTTGAATGGCAACGGCCACCGCGAGAAAACGAAGATCTTGCATGTCTAAACGTTCTGCCATGTCTTTAAGTGCTTCACCAAGATCACGACCGTATGCTGACTCATCCGCAATGACGCCAAATTCGGTTGCGAGGGGATCGTCGACCTCTCTTGCAACAATCTGGATAGCAGAAGAAAACGGGTGACCAACTTTCAAGGAGCGCACCATAAGTTCAATGGCGTCTGGCAACTGTTCCTCGATCATCGCGATGCGTTTGCCCGCTTTCATCGAAACCCAAGTGTAAACGCCGCCAATGCCCATCAGCGTCGAGATGGCAATTCTTGTCGGTAGCCCTGTTTGGGTTCCAACAGAGAGGCCAACAAAAGCAAATACTGTCACTGCGCCCATCATCATAATGAGCTGTTGTGGTGTAAAGGCGATCGCCGCCTTTTGGGCTTTGTCCGCCAGCATTGAATAAAGTGGAATACCGCGATTTTCGCCGTGCTGCTTCATTTCTTTACGAAGCTGTTCCAGCACTTCATCCCGACGCTTGCCTTTGTCGAGCATCTCCAGACGTCTATTAACCCGATTATTCAGGCTGATCGATTTGCCAAAGACCGTGAGGTAAACCCCTTCTACAAGGACAAACACGCCAATAAAGACCATGCCGTAGACGATAAGTTCTGGTGAGAATGGCATTTTGGTTACCCCGCGCTCGGTTCGTAAATTTCGGCTGGAAGATCATAGCCCCACATCCGGAAGCGTTCGGAATAGTGCGAACGCACACCCGTCGCAGTGAAGTGACCGATGATTTTATTTTCCGGGGTCAGGCCTGTGCGCTGATATCGGAACACTTCTTGCATCGAAATCACGTCGCCCTCCATGCCGGTAATTTCGGTGATGGAGGTCATGCGGCGTGAGCCGTCTTGAAGGCGGCTTGCTTGAACGATCAAATTGACAGCGGAAGAAATTTGGCTGCGCACCGCTTTTAGAGGCATTTCAATTCCCGCCATCGCGATCATGTTTTCCAGACGCGACACCCCGTCACGCGCTGAGTTGGCGTGAATCGTGGTCATGGATCCATCGTGGCCGGTGTTCATCGCCTGAAGCATATCGATAACTTCTTCGCCGCGGGTTTCGCCAACGATGATCCGATCCGGACGCATGCGCAGCGCGTTTTTCAAACAGTCGCGCGGGCTGACTTCGCCTTTGCCTTCCACGTTGGGAGGGCGGCTTTCCATGCGGCCGACATGGGTCTGCTGCAACTGGAGTTCCGCGGTGTCTTCGATCGTCAGAATGCGCTCGGCGTCATCAATGAAAGAGCTGAGCGCGTTGAGCGTTGTGGTTTTCCCTGAACCGGTACCGCCGGACACAATCACATTGAGACGGGTTGAAACCGCTGCTTGTAGATAAGCCGCCATTTCTTCGGAAAAGGCGCCGAATTGTACAAGGTCGTCGATACCAAGTTTGTCTTTTTTGAATTTCCGAATGGACACCAGCGATCCATCCACCGCAATCGGCGGGACCATGGCGTTGAAACGCGACCCATCTTGTAGACGGGCATCAACGTAGGGGTTGGATTCATCCACCCGTCGTCCCACAGCGGAAACGATTTTGTCGATTATGCGCAGGAGGTGTTTTTCGTCTTTGAAAACAACGTCTGTGACCTGAAGCTTACCGTCGCGTTCAACAAAAATCTGTTTTGGTCCGTTGACCAGAATGTCGTTCACTGACTCATCTTGAAGCAGGGTTTCCAAGGGGCCCAGTCCCGTAACTTCGTCATAGAGTTCCTGAAACAGTGTGCTGCGTTCTTCTCGGTTTAGCACAATCGCCTTGTCCTGAAGAACCTCTGTTGCAATCGACGTGATCTCTGCGCGAAGATCCTTTTCCGTGGCTTTGTCCAAAGCGGCCAAGTTGAGGTTGTCCAAAAGCTCGCGGTGTAGCTCTAGTTTAATCTCTCCAAGCCGCTCTTTGCGGCGGCGCTCTTTGTCGCCAGGTCCAGCGGATGCCGGAGCCTTATCGACAGATCTGCGCAAGACCCGCTTTTCCGGGAGTTCCTTTGCGCTTGGCTGCATTTTGGGCGCAGCGCGTTCTTTTGGCGCTTGTTTTGCCGAAATTGCGTTTTGTACAGACCCATCACCTGAGGTTTGGTCTGCGGATTTCTTGTACCTTGAGAACATCTGCTTTCCTTTTCCTAGGCTGCTTTTTCGTCGGTCTGATCAAGTTCATGTAAGCTCTTTGCAAGCTTGGTGATTTCTTTTCGCAACGGGTTTTTGGCGGCGCTCATGGCGAGTGGTTGCCCCTGGTCGGAGGCTTGCATGATTGCTTT
Organism: Rhodobacteraceae bacterium Alg231-30; assembly: GCA_900143615.1. GTDB lineage: Bacteria > Pseudomonadota > Alphaproteobacteria > Rhodobacterales > Rhodobacteraceae > Shimia. The sequence goes on along the minus strand of FREU01000002.1, from coordinate 198,423 downwards.
CCCGCCGTCAGGCATGTGAACATCAATCGAAATGCCCAAACTTTCGGCGAGGCGCTTAACCCGCCCTTTTCCGGACAAATCCGTAAATTTGGGAGCGCGGTTCATAACATAGCGGAGTTTTTCGAAAGGCAGATCTTCGGCCTGAAGTGCGCGTTTGACCCGCATCACGTTTTGAGCGGATCGCATATCGATTTCCATTGGTGCAAAGTAGACGTGCGCGGCGTTCAGGACGGTTTCTGTCCACTGAATCAATGTTTTTGGCATGTCGACGATCACATAATCATAATGACGTCGTGCCATTTGAAGAATTCGGTCAATGTCATCTGACGAAATCATGTCGAGCGGAATGATGTCCGGTGGAGAGGTCAAGACGTCGAGCTTGTCCTCAAAGGTTTGCAGGGCTTGCCCAAAGCTCTCGCTATCCATGCTTTCGGTATCTGTAATCAATTCAAAAACTGACTCTTGCCGCGGCAAGTCCAGAAAAGTCGAAACGGTTCCAAATTGAAGATCAAGGTCCAAGAGGCACACCGATGGAGACGAACTATCGTTAAGTAAGGCCAGCTCCCAAGCCAAATTTGTCGCCAAGGTGCTTGCCCCGGTTCCGCCGGCCATTCCGTGCACAGCAATGAGCACACCGTCGCGAGACTCTGCAGATGCGTTTAAGCTCGCAGCTGCTTGCTGAATGATGACATCAACTTTTGGAGCGGGCGAACGGATTTTCGTAATCGCGTTTTGCAATTCTCCGGGCGGAAGCGGGTAGGGGATGAATTCGTCAGCACCATGTCGCAGTAAGTGATGAAGCGAGGCAGGCGTCACATCTTCTGCAATCAACAGAACCCGAATGCCGCGATTTCCGGCTTCGGTGATGATATGTGTCAAATCTGTGAGGCTGTCTTCGTCAAGGTCATCTATCGCCAAGGCGATGAACTCAAGATTTTGTGCATCCGGCTGTTCCATAAACGGAATCGCGTCTTCAAAACCAAGGTCACCCCATTGTTCACCCAGAGCCTCCTCCATATCAACAATGAGAAGCTCAAAATTCTGGACATCCCGGCAAATGGTGCATGCCAGGATTGGGCTCGGTTCATTCTGACTCGGCGCAGGTGTTGTCATCTGCCTCAACTTTCTAGTCCGCGATAATCGCTTTTTGGTGGGGTGGTTGGTTACGCCACCCAAGTGCCTGCCTTGGTGTCCGCGACTGAAAATTCTTTCGAACACACGGATGCCTACAGTGGGAGAGTCGCTTGCAAGTTGGGCAACATTGGGGCCAAAAAGCCGAAATTGTGCGATATTTTGGAACGATGCCTAATGTTGAAATTAGTTTATAACGAAAAAGACCGACGCGAGCGCCGGTCTTTTCAAGAACTTACAAAGTTCAAGGTTATTCTTCAGCTGCAGTCAACCCTTCAAGGGCTGTCGTGGGCACGCCGCTCGCAATGTATTCACGATAAACAACTTGAGCGTATTTTCCGTCCAACACTGTTGGGTGCCTTGAAACAAATCCCGTAACTTCGGTCACAGTACGACGATTGCGACGTTCGCGACCCTGAGTAACCACCAAAGGCTGTGTTTTTCCAAGAGAAACAACAGCTTCCAGTCGATCACGGCTAATGCCTTGAGTTGTCAAATAGCTGACAACCGCCTTTGCGCGGCGAAGGCCGAGACTTTTATTGTAAGCATCACTGCCGACAGCATCGGTGTGGCCAAAGACCTTAAAGCGAACTTCCGGAAATTGGTTTATCCAAACGGCTTGTTGCCGCAATTTGGCGCGCGCGTTTTCATCCAGCTGGGTGCTGTCGAAAGCAAAGTTTACAGTTGTGTCGACTTCTTCTGCAAACCGCGTGGCGAGGCTTAGAACGTAGGACTTATCGCCAGACTGGATGCCCGTGTTGTTCGCTGTGGCGGCTCCAAAAGCCCCTGTGTCAACAACGGCGCCAGCCTCTTTGAAGAAAGAAGGGGTTATAGCTCCATCCCCATCGGAGCAACCGGCTAGAGTGATTAGGGCGAGAGCGGCAAGTTTCTTAAGCATTTTGCGTTCCTCAGTCCATCACATAGCCATAAGAGCCAGAAAAGTCTTGTTTTGCGACTTCACCAGCGGGGCCTTTGTTCTGTTTTACGTCGCGTGCGACATGTCCAAATAGAAAGAGGTCTTTTTCAGACGGTGGTTTTACCCTGTCAGTCGGTAGAGCCAGTGCCTCGCCGCGGGTTGGTGTGACCAGATGAGCGGTGATAATGATCACCAGCTCAGACTGCGACCTTTGATAGTCAGCACTTCGGAACAATGCTCCCAATACCGGGATATCTCCGAGCCACGGAACTTGGCTGTTGTTGTCTAGGAAGTCATCTTGCAACAAACCTGCGATTGCGAAGCTTTCGCCATCTCGTACCTCGACGGTTGTCGAGGTTTCACGGCGCTTGAAAGCATCGATTTGCAACGTGCCATCCGAGATGCCGTTTGCGCTGTCGATAGATGAAACCGCTGCTGCCATTTCAAGATTGATCAGGTCACCGTCTACCACGCGGGGAATAAAGTCGAGCTCGACACCAAAAGGTTTGAATTCAACGGAAATTACACCGTCTTCTTGGGCCACTGGAACAGGGTATTCACCGCCGGCGAGGAAACGCGCTTCCTGTCCGGACAAAGCCGTTAAGTTTGGCTCTGCTAGAGTGCGCACAACGCCTTTGGATTCCAAAGCTTGCAACAGCATGTTGACTTCGAACGCGCCGACATCAAATCCAAATGACAAAATGCCGGAAGCTCCGGCTAAAGAACCGCCGCCGCCGGCAAAATTAATGCCCTCGCCGGAAATGGAAGTTGTTGCGCTAAGAGCCTTGGTCACGGAGCGCTGCATTTCAGCGAACCGCACTTTCAGCATAACTTGTTGAACACCGCCAACAACCATGAGGTTGGACACGCGTTCAGGCGCATATCGCGCCGCAAGATCAAGTGCTCGTTGTAATTTTTGGGCTGAAGATACCGTACCGGATAGAACAATCCCGTCGTTAGCCGTGCGCACTTCGATTTCTTCGCCGGGAAGGATCTGTCGCAGGCGCTCTTTAAACTCGGAGATATCAGGCGCAACGCTGACCTCAACATTGGTGATCAGTTTGCCGGTTGCGTCAAATAGGGTCAGTGTTGTGATGCCTGGGGATTTCCCCAGAACGTAGATTGTTCGGTCAGACAGGGATGAAATGTCGGCAATTGTCGGGTTTGCGATGGAAAGCTCGGCAAATGGGACGTCGCTTTCGACCACTACAGCGCGGTTCATCGGAACCCCGAGCGAAGAGGACGTACCACTGCGCACAACACGCAGCGTCTCTGCCTCAACTTGGCCCAAAACGATGGGCGAAATACTAAGCGCCAGACCCAACAAGGTTGCGCTAAAAATTCTTCTATATGTCATGTGACCTGCCTCTCGATCACGCCTCGGTTCGTGGATCTTTTTGTCCACATTTGCGCTCACTGTGCGTCAGTTTGATTTTTTTTGCAAGAATCAATGGTTTCCTTGTTAAAGTGAATGTGTGATCGGGGTCACAGATACCCACGCCAAAAGGGCGCCCCAAAGATGGAACGCCCGTTTCAGAGTGATGGGGAAGGGTCAATTTGTACACGGAATAGGGATTTGTACGACCTCCGCGCCTTTGCGGGTTCGTATTGTGCACACCTCTTTCTTTTCGATTTCCACAATTTCTTGCACTTCGTCGACGATACCCAGCAGAGATTTTTGGTTCACTTCAATTGCTGAGGCAACGGTGTCATCTTCTGCGCCAACAAGTGCGAGTGACAAACTGCCTGTGGATTGGGCCTGTGCGAAGGCGGCGACTTGCTGTGAAGACGCTGCGACCGTGACAGTGCGTGCGACGGAGGCGCCATCTAATTCTTCGCTTGCAGTTTGATCGATGGCAATCAGTTGCACATTTGCTTCGATGAGTTTTGTGAATTCGCCCGTGCCGCTGCCGCGCGTTCCATAAGATCCAGTCCAGTAAATATCAACGCGATCTCCTGGGCGTAAAAAGCCTGACACGCCGCTTGCAACATCGACTTTGAGAGCAAATGCGCGCTGTCCGCGCTCAAGGCGAGAGTTAATCCCGGCGTCTTCGCCCGGCTTGGTAAGCTTGGCTGAAATAAGAACTTCACCACGCTCCATCGCACGTAGTACGATGCGCCGACGATCATCTCCTACGGGGAAAATTTCTTCAACGGTTGTGAACATACCATCGGGCATTGCAGCTTTGGGCCATTGAACTCTCAGAACGTCTTTCTTCTCGAGCTTTTCACCATACTTTATGGCACGGCTTACGATAAAACCGTCCACCAAATCTATTTGAGGCTGTTCGGTTTTCTGTTGAGCTAATGCGTTTTCGTAACCCTTGATGTAGTTTTGCGCCATGTAGACTGCAAATCCGGCAAGGCCGAGGCCTACTAAGAGTACTGCTGCAAATATTGCGCGCATGACACGTCACCTCTGGTTCTTGTTTGCTGCGACCTTCCGATCGGAAATCGGGATCGTGCGAAATTGTGCTGCGTGGAGTAAAGCAGAAAATTGTGGCCATTTAAGGGTGGGATTGGCCCAGTTTTACGATGATTTTTGCGCTTAAAGGGGCAGCGTGAGTAAAACCTTACGTGGTTAAAGCTCTTATTGTGCTGAAATCGCTATTTGCGCGGAAACACGGAATCGCAGGGCATCCAAAAGCGAAGAACCGTTAGTTCCCGATCTCGCTCGCAATGACGGTGGATGTGTTCTCTGCAAGGGCGGTTGTATTGGATTTGATGCCGACATAAGCAACAACAGCTAAGCCAACAACTGCTGCTGTTAGAACAACCCAGTCTACAGTGACGGCTCCTTCGGCATCTTTCCGAAACTTTTTAGAGTACAGCTTTAACATTTAGCGCTCCTTTGATTCACGAGTAAATCCGAGTTCTTGCCGACTTTACTCGATCTCGACCTGGGAGTTGACATGCTGAACTGTTGATGAAAATCGCGGTGCGAAATTGCCTAATCTTACGGATAGCAGGCCTACTCTCTGAAGGCTGTCTTTGGCCGCGGCTTGGACGTTGATTTAACGCGCCGCATAAACTGAGTTGGCCGTTTGCCCTAATGAATAAGATGGGCGGAATGGCCAAAATGGCTGCATCCTGGGATGCAGCCATTTTTAAGATGTGCGTCTTATTCTTCAGCTGGAGCTTCGTTGATTTCTGAACCAATTACGCTAGCAGCGTCAGCTGCAAGGTTGTTGGTCTGAGTTTCGATGGTTGTGTAAGCGGCAACAGCCAAGCCAACTACAGCAGCAGTCAGAACAACCCAGTCAACAGTTACGGCGCCAGCTTCGTCTTTGCGGAAGTTTTTGATAAATTTGATCATTGTTTGTCCCTCCAAAGGATCAGTTTAGTTTTTCAAGTTCACCGTGTCAGATGTTGTGGGCGTCTCTCTCTGTGCCCGTCTGACTTGGTATGAAAGCAATATCGCGTTGGAATGGGGCGTGATTGGGGCACAATCGGAACGATTTTGGATCGCTTGAATTTTAACTAAATTTATTTGCTAACTGTATGAACTTAATAGGTAAACTATTTGTTGTTTGGGCCATTTGCGGGGGAATGTGGCCACTGTGTGGAAGAAAACACGTCATTTTGCACGTTTTAGGAACAGTTTGGCTGGTTTGGTCCGCAGATTTTTGCGATTATTTAAGTAAGAACAGAGCAAAACAGGCATATTGATCATGGATCTACGCAGAATGCTGCGAGTCGCGGCCGCTATCTCCCTGGTGGGATGCCCTGTTATTGCGGAATCACCGCCACCTTTTCCCGAATTCAGCGCAAAACGGGTTAAGCCGCCGGTGGCTGGCCAACCTAGACCCAAAATTGTGCAGATAGATCCTGAAGCACCTGTTGTGGTGCCCAAGGTTAAACCCTCAACTGAGGTGGCGTTGCCCAGTGGGGCGTATGGATGGTTCTGGGACGGGGTATCGCCAGAATTAAGCGCCTCGGGTCCGGGACGCTTGGAGCCAGCTCTGCAGCAATTGAGTAACCCTCCGGTTGGACGTGGGATTGCCGCGCCGCGTCTGAGTGATTTGCAAACAATTGTGAGCGCCTTTGGTGGCGACATCCTTATGTCAACGATCGGCACCAAAGTATCTCCGGCGCTTGTCTTGGCGGTTATTGCGATTGAATCGGGAGGTCGCTTAGATGCTGTAAGTAGTGCTGGAGCACAGGGGCTTATGCAACTTATGCCTGATACTGCGGACCGGTTCGGTGCTGAAGAAAGTTTTGACGCCAGCCAGAATATTGGCGCTGGGGTGAAGTTCCTCGATTTCCTAATGAAGAAATTTGATGATGATCCGATTTTGGTGCTCGCGGGCTATAATGCCGGCGAAAACTCAATAGGGGCGCATGATGGGGTGCCGCCTTATGCGGAAACGCGAGACTACGTTCCTAAAGTATTGGCAGCCTATGCTGTGGCGCGGGCGATGTGCCTGACACCGCCCGAATTGATTACTGATGGTTGCGTGTTTGCGATGAAATAGCGCAGATCAGCAATTGGGTACGTTGACCGCAAGCCCGCCCAAAGACGTTTCCTTGTACTTTTCGTGCATATCAGCGCCCGTTTGGCGCATCGTCTCAATGACGCTGTCCAGAGGCACGAGGTGGTTCCCGTCTCCGCGCAATGCCAAAGAGGCTGCGGAGACCGCTTTGATCGCCCCGAGCCCGTTGCGCTCGATACAGGGGACTTGCACCAAACCTTTGACGGGATCGCAAGTCATACCGAGGTGATGCTCCAATGCGATTTCGGCGGCGTTTTCGATTTGGGCAGATGTGCCGCCCATCACGGCGCAGAGACCAGCGGCTGCCATAGCACTGGCAGAGCCTACTTCTGCTTGGCATCCGGCTTCTGCGCCTGAGATCGATGCGTTGAATTTTACGAGGCCACCAATGGCCGCCGCGGTAAGCAGAAATTCGTCGACCCGTGAGGCGGCTGCGCCCGGAACGTGATCGAGCCAATAGCGGATAACGGCAGGCAGCACGCCTGCAGCCCCATTGGTGGGTGCGGTGACGACCTGTCCACCTGCGGCGTTCTCTTCATTCACGGCCATGGCGTAGGCGCTCATCCAGTCATTGATGGTATGTGGTGCGTTCAGGTTCATGCCGCGCTCTGCCAAAAGAGCATCATGGATGGATTTGGCGCGACGGCGCACGCCAAGACCTCCGGGAAGTATGCCGTCCGTGGTGAGGCCGCGATCAATGCAGTCATTCATAACCTGCCAGAGGCGGGCGCAGCCTCGGCTTAAGCTTTCTGAGCAGCCTCCAGCGATCTCGTTGGCCTTTTTCATCTCCGCGATCGTTTTGCCGGATCTTTCTGCCATATCCAACATCTCGACGGCGGACTTAAAGGGATAAGGGACTGGGCTTCCGTCATCCGTGTCTTTTCCTGCGCTGAGTTCTCCCTCTGTCAGAACAAAACCGCCACCAATGGAATAGAACGTTTCTTGTAAGGTCACATCGCCCTGCGCATCCGTCGCCATTAGGATCATGCCATTGGAATGGCCGGGCAGGTTTGGGCCAAAGTCAAATCTAAGATCTTCGCGCGGATCAAAGTTGAGGGTTGGTAAGCCTTCCGGCGACACGGACGATGTTTCACGGATGCGTTCAAGCGCAGCTTCGGCTTTTTCATGATCGTAGGTGTCAGGCAGAAAGCCCGCCAATCCCAGAATCGTTGCGCGGTCGGTTGCGTGACCAATTCCGGTAAACGCCAAAGACCCATGCAAAGAGGCGCGCAGACCGTGGAACTCAAAAGGGGAGGCGCGCATCATGTCCAGAAAGCGCGCGGCAGCGACCATCGGGCCCATTGTGTGAGACGACGACGGGCCAACGCCGACTTTGAACATATCAAAAACCGAGAGAAACATTAGATGGCGGACCCTTCAGGCGGATTTGGTGGGGCAGGTTTAGAAAACGGTTTTGGCGCCATTCCTTCGGCGCGACATAAAGCAGAGGCAGACTCACGCGCCTCGCAGCATTCTGTAAGGTGCAACAGGTGAGGCCAACGCTTCAGATCAAACCAGTCGGTGTCATTTGCTGGATAGAGCGCCATCCACCGTAGCATTGCGACAACGTAGAGGTCGAGCACAGAAACCTGCGGCCCGGCAAACCAAGGATGGCCTTCGTTGGCGAGCCTTTCTAGCATATCGAGCGAGGATATGAGGTTCTGGCGTGCGCCAACTCGCAGGGCTGTGCGGTGATCCGCTGCAACATATTGTTCGGGGTAAAACGTCATGCGCAAATTGGCATGGACCGTATTTGAGGCATAAAACATCCATTTCAGGAAATCGCCGCGCTGTTCGCTCTCGGGGGGCGGCAAAAGCTTCTGATGTCGATCTCCAAGCCAAAGCAGGATTGCGCCTGTTTCAAAGATGGCCCCGTCGGGGGTCTCAAGAACAGGGATTTTCCCAGCCGGATTTAGGGCGCGATAGTTGTCGGAGCGCTGGGCATTTTTGCTGCGATCCACCAGAACGGTTTCATAGGGAAGCCCAAGCTCCTCTAGCGCCAAGCGTATGATGAGCGAGGCATTATCGGGGGCATAGTGAAGGCGCAAAGTGTCTGTCATAATGTTTGTTTTAGTTTGCCTGAATGACCGAAGCGGTCGGTTTGCGACGCTTTCGAAGAGTAGAACGTATAATTTAGGTTTTCGCTTGCAAGGTTGGTTTCAGGCAAGGAAGTGCATTTTATGGCGGTACATCAGCCAATAAGCGCAATCTGTTCTCGCACCGAGGCTGCTTCTTTTCTATAAGCAATCCAAAGAAATGAGGAGTCTTTGCCATGACCGGAGAACTGTCCCCAATCGACAAGGCCAAATTTGTCGCCGCGAAGAGAGCGACAGACTATGTAGAAGACGGGATGCGGGTCGGTCTTGGGACGGGGTCAACGGCCGCTTGGCTGGTGCGTTGTTTGGGCGAAATGGTGCGGGATCAGGGGTTGCGTATCAAAGGCGTGCCAACATCGACACGTACAGCTGAGTTGGCGCGTGACGTCGGGATCGAGGTGATCAGCCTTGATGAAGCCAAATGGTTGGATGTGACAATTGATGGCGCCGATGAATTTGATGCCGAGCTGAACCTGATCAAAGGGGGGGGCGGGGCATTGCTGCAAGAAAAGATTGTGGCAACTGCGAGCGATCAAATGGTCGTGATTGCGGATGTTGGAAAAGAAGTCGAAACGCTGGGTGGTTTTCCACTCCCCGTAGAGGTGGTTCCTTTTGGATGGCAAACGACCCAAGCGCTGATTGAGGAAACCCTTGTTAGTATGGATGTATTGGGGCGTGGAACCACATTGCGCATGAACGGGGCAGCGCCGTTTGTGACCGATGAAGGTAATCACATTTTGGACCTTCATCTGAATCGGATTGGGGATCCTCGACAGCTGGCAATGGTCATGAACCAAATGCCAGGAGTGGTTGAAAACGGTCTGTTTATCGATATTTGTGATGCAGTTATTGTTGGCTTTGGTGATGGTCGCGTAGAAGTGCGTGACATCAATGCTGGCACGATCGAGCAAGCGATGCTTGATTTCGCAGAAACAGACAATTTGTTCACGGATCTCGTGGACTAGGGAAAAGACTGACTATGTCATTTGATTACGATCTATTTGTCATCGGTGGTGGCTCGGGTGGGGTTCGCGCCGCACGTGTTGCGGCGGCTGAGGGCGTCAAAGTGGCTCTTGCGGAAGAAGACCGCTATGGCGGCACATGTGTGATCCGCGGCTGCGTGCCTAAAAAACTGATGGTGTTTGCGAGTGAGTATTCCGGCATTGTCGAAGATGCGCAGGCTTATGGCTGGGACATTAAGCCCGGAGCTTTTGACTGGGATGTGTTCAAAGGCAAGCTGAACGCCGAGTTGGACCGCCTTGAGGGCATCTATCGCAACCTTCTGGCCAATAGCGGCGTTGAGACATTCGATCTGCGTGCCAAGATGGTGGACGCGCATACTGTTGAGTTGGCCGATGGCAGCCGTAAGTCGGCGAAACACATTCTATTGGCCATGGGCGGTCGTCCTGTTTGGCCCGAAATTCCCGGATCAGAGCTTGGCATCAGTTCCAATGAGATTTTCCATCTTGAGAAACTGCCGGAGAACATTCTGATTGTCGGCGGTGGGTATATCGCCTGTGAATTCGCGGGGATCATGAATGGTCTGGGTGTGAAGACCACGCAGTATTATCGCGGTGCCCAAATTCTGCGCGGTTTTGATGATGAAGCCCGTGGGCTGGTCTGTGAAGAAATGTGCCAACGCGGTGTTGATGTGCATCTGGGAACCAACATTCTTGAGATGCGCAAAGAAGGCGACAAAATTTGGGTCAAGGCCACCAATGGTGATGAACGCCTGTTTGACCAAGTGATGTTTGCCACCGGACGTACGCCCAATACCGACAATATGGGGCTGGAGGACATCGGTGTCGCTTTGGGGCGTAAAGGTGAGGTGCTTGTTGACGACTATAGCCAGACCGGCGTGCCGTCTGTCTTTGCCGTTGGAGATGTGACCGATCGTGTTAACCTCACTCCGGTTGCTATTCGCGAGGGTATGGCGTTTGTCGAGACTGTATTCAAAGGCAACCCGACGACGGTGGATCATGACTTGATTCCGACAGCGATCTTCACACAGCCAGAAATGGGCACTGTGGGGCTAAGCGAAGAGCAGGCGCGTGAGGTTGAGCCGATTGAAGTCTTTGCGACGAGCTTTAAGCCAATGCAGCAGAGTTTCGCCGGACGGGCCGAGCGTGTCTTGATGAAGTTGATCGTTAGCCAAGCGAGCCGTAAGGTTCTAGGCTGTCACATTGTGGCGCCCGGGGCGGGAGAAATGATCCAGCTGGCCGGCATAGCCGTAAAAATGGGCGCAACCAAAGAAGATTTTGATCGCACAGTTGCTGTGCATCCGACGATGTCTGAAGAAATTGTGACGATGAAGGCACCCGTCCGCCGAAGCTAAGTGGCGCATGGGTTGAATTTTTCGGTCTAACCCTCAGATTTAAGGAGAAGGCCGAGGAACATGGTAAAAGGATGAACCTGAATGGCAGGCAATAACGGCGGCCCCTGGGGAGGGGGCGGCAATCAAGGCGGCGGAAATCGCGGCAACAACGGTGATGGACGACGTCCACCCGAAGGTGATGGACCGCAAATCCCCGATATCGATGACCTCATGAAAAAAGGTCAGGACCAACTGCGCGTTTTGATGGGCGGTCGCGGTGGCGACGGCGGCGGACGCAATAGCGGCGGCGAAGGCGGCAGCAGCGGCGGTCCTGGCATTACAAAAGGCACAGTCGGCATTGGTCTGGCTGTTGCTGCGGTCATGTGGGGCATGGCGAGCTTTTACACAGTCAAACCGGAAGAAAAATCGGTTGAACTGTTTTTGGGCAAATACTCCGCAACTGGTGAACCAGGTCTGAACTTTGCGCCTTGGCCACTTGTGACAGCAGAAGTTGTCCCGGTGACTAACGAGCAAACGGAAGAAATTCCCTCGCGGACAGGTGATGGCCTGATGCTGACAGGTGATGAGAACATCGTGGACATCGATTTCCAAGTCGTTTGGAACATCAATGATCCAGCTCAGTACCTGTTCAACCTGCGTGACCCCAAAGAAACCATTCGCGCGGTGTCGGAATCGGCGATGCGCGAGATCATGGCACAGTCCGAGCTTGCGCCGGTGCTGAACCGTGATCGTGGTATCATTACGGATCGTCTGCTGGAGCTCATTCAGGAAACTCTGGATAGTTACAACTCGGGCGTGAATGTCGTGCGAGTGAACTTTGACGGTGCCGATCCCCCCGAGTCTGTAAAAGACGCATTCCGCGAAGTGCAGTCCGCAAGCCAAGAACGTGACCGTTTGGAAAAGCAAGCTGATGCTTATGCCAACCGTGTTCTGGCGGGTGCACGTGGTGAAGCTGCGCAGGTTTTGGAAGAGTCTGAAGGCTATCGTGCACGGGTTGTGAACGAAGCTGAAGGTGAAGCCAGCCGCTTTAGTGCGGTTTTGACAGAGTATAAGAAGGCTCCGGAAGTGACGCGCAAACGTCTGTATCTGGAAACCATGGAAGAAGTTCTGGGTGGTATCGACAAGGTGATCATTGATGATCAAACCGGAGGCAGCAACGGTGTTGTGCCCTATCTGCCGCTAAACGAACTTCGCAAGAATTCGGGGGACAACTGATATGAGGAAGACAACTTATCTTCTGCCCGTTCTTGTCGTGGCAATCGTTGCGGGCTTGTCGTCGGTCTTTATCGTTGATGAACGAGAAAAAGCACTGGTTTTGCAGTTTGGTCGGGTTGTTTCTGTCAAGGAAGACCCTGGTCTGGCATTTAAGATTCCGCTTATCCAAGAAGTGGTCAAATACGATGACCGTATTCTGAGCCGCGAAGTTGGCCCGCTTGAGGTAACACCTCTGGATGACCGTCGTCTGATTGTGGATGCGTTTGCGCGGTATCGAATCGCCAATGTGACTCAGTTCCGTCAAGCTGTTGGTGCTGGTGGTGTTGAATTGGCCGAACAGCGTCTGGACAACATCTTGCGTGCACAGACACGTGAGGTGCTGGGTTCGGTTCGTTCGGATTCGATCCTATCAGCTGACCGTGGTGCTTTGATGAACCGCATTCGTGACGCGGCAATCTTTGAAGCGCGCTCACTGGGTCTGGAAGTGGTGGACGTTCGTCTGAAACGGACCGACTTGCCGCAGGCTAACCTTGAAGCGACCTTTGCGCGGATGCGCGCAGAACGTGAACGGGAAGCCGCAGACGAGATCGCGCGTGGTGAAGAAGCCGCACAGCGAGTTCGTGCGCAAGCCGATCGTACGGTGGTCGAACTGGTGTCGGATGCGCAACGTCAATCCGAGATTGTACGCGGTGAAGCAGATGCGGAACGCAACGGAATTTTTGCGACTGCTTTTGGAGCCGATCCGGAGTTCTTTGAATTCTACCGGTCTCTGAATGCATACAAAAATGCGCTTCAATCTGGCAACTCTTCGATGGTGATGTCTCCTGACAGTGACTTCTTTAACTATCTGAAGAGCGACCAAGGTCGACCATGATCAGCACTGCGCTGCTGGCCATAGGTTTGGTGTTAATTGTGGAGGGGCTGGTCTATGTACTGGCCCCTTCGCTTGTTGAGGACCTGCTTGCCGCCTTGCGCGCACTGCCCGAAGGGCAAAGGCGCACCATTGGGGTTGTCGCGCTGGCGTTAGGGTTCGTTTTTGTCGCGGTTGCCAAATCGTTGGGGGCGTGACGTCTTGCTCTTATCGTTTTGCGAAGTGATTTTTGTTGGGCGCAACGGCCGCATGAAACACGAATACTTCAAGCTTTCACAATTTCATCACGGGTAATTGTGGCAACGCGATTGGCAGGCGGTTGCACTTAAGTGGTGAACGTCACATTCTTTAGGCAAGGCTCTGGGAATGAACCAGGGCAGCGAAACAAATTATAGAAGGAGCTCCTGAAGTGAATTCTCAGGTTATTTCCCTGCAAAGGCCTCAGCTCACGCAATGGCGCCTTATGTGGATGGCTGCGCTCGCAGCAGTGGTTGTTTTGGCTCAAAGCGTGTCTGCTCAATCGCGACCCGATAGCCTTGCGGATCTCGCGGAAGAGATTAGCCCGGCTGTGGTGAATATCACAACTTCGACAGTTGTCGCCGGTCGCACAGGTCCGCAAGGTATTGTTCCTGAAGGGTCCCCGTTTGAGGATTTCTTTCGGGAATTTCAGGATCGCCAAGGCAATGGTGACCGTCCACGTCGGACCTCCGCGCTTGGTTCCGGATTTGTGATTTCAGCGGATGGTTATGTAGTGACCAACAATCACGTCATTGAAGGGGCTGACGAAATTCTGATCGAGTTTTTCTCAGGTGACGAATTACCCGCGACAGTGGTGGGCACCGATCGCAACACCGATATTGCGCTTCTGAAGGTTGAGTCTGACGATCCGCTTGCTTTTGTCGAATTCGGTGACAGTGACGTCGCCCGTGTTGGTGACTGGGTTGTGGCAATGGGCAATCCGTTGGGGCAGGGCTTTTCTGTTTCAGCGGGTATCGTCTCGGCACGTAACCGCGCGCTTTCCGGTAGTTATGACGATTATATCCAGACCGATGCGGCCATTAACCGAGGTAACTCGGGAGGACCGTTGTTCAATCTGGATGGTGAAGTGATTGGTGTGAACACCGCGATTCTGTCACCTAACGGCGGGTCCATCGGGATTGGCTTTTCAATGGCGTCCAATGTTGTGACGCGTGTGGTTGGACAGCTTCAGGAATACGGTGAGACGCGTCGCGGCTGGATTGGGGTTCGCATTCAGGATGTCACGGAAGACATGGTCGATGCAATTGACGGATTGGAAACCGCATCTGGTGCCATGGTGACAGATGTTCCTGAAGGGCCGTCCCGTGAAGCAGGTATGGAAGCAGGCGATGTGATCATGTCCTTTGATGGCCATGAAGTTGCAAATGTCCGTGGGCTGGTGCGTCGCGTCGGGAATACCGAGGTTGGTGCATCCGTGGACGTGGTCGTGTTGCGCAGTGGGCGTGAGCAAACTCTGGAGGTCACACTTGGTCGCCGCGAAGAAGCGGAAGGCGCAGTTCCTGCAAGCCAACCTGTGCCCGACATGAGCGAGCCTGAGGAAATGACTATTCTCGGTCTGACGGTTACTCCGCTGACGGATGACTTGCGTGAGGAGCTGGGCGTTTCTGAAAACGTGACGGGGCTGGTCGTGCGCGAAGTTGATGAGCTGTCTAAGGCTTTTGAAAAAGGGCTGCGTGCAGGCGATGTTTTGACTGAAGCAAGCCAGCAGAAGCTTTTGACAATTTCCGATCTTGAGGACCGCCTTGAAGAAGCTGAGGAAGCAGGGCGTAAGTCTGTTCTGTTGTTGATCCGGCGTGGAGGTGAACCGCGCTTTGTGGCTTTGAATTTGGAAGACTAATTGGATCATAGTCTTGATGAGGGGGGCGTCGTGAGGCGCCCCTTTTGTTTTGTGAAAAGTGAATTTCTGTGCCGTCTATCGCGCGCTATTGTGTATCCCGCGCGACGGCGACCAATCCCAGACGGCGGGCGCTCTCAAGTGACAGAATTGCGCTGTCTAAGCCACCGGCTTTTTGATACTTTCGAATGGCTGTGAGCGTCCGGTTGTCGACCGCACTGGTGATCTGTCCGCGAAATAGTCCGCGCGCCTGCAGGGCACGCTGTACTGATGCGGTAAATTCCTCTGTCCAGACTTCGGCGCATGGCGTCTCAAACCACGTTTCACGCCGTTCTTTGACAATGCGCTGTTGGGTTTCGGTGCGATAAATCGCGGGGGCGAGGACAGTGCCGTCATCGAGCACTTCTGCCGGTTGAACGATGATTTGTTCGGTTACGGTCTCAACAACCGCTGGCGATACGTCACGCCCCCAGCAGCTTCCTTCGCGCGCATTGGGTGGGGCGCCAGGATCTCCGGCGCGAAAAATCTCGGGCTGAGTAGGGGGGGCGATGTATGCGGTGAGCGCACTGTCCTTTTGACAGCTGACCAAAGTCAGTATGGCAAGCGCCGGTAGGGTCGCTGTTCTTAGGGACATGCTCGGGCCTCTTTTGGGCGGGCTTATGTTGGTCTTCCCGTTCTAACCTGTTTTTGATCTTGCCAAAAGCCTCAGCTGACGTGTGGTGCGGTAAGCTGGTCGAGTAGAGGTGATATGTCCTCGACATGGTCTGCAATCAGATGGGTGACACTACCTTCTCGTTGAATGCGGCCAGTCACACGCAGCAGGCGTCCCGCGATAACGGCCCGGCGAAATTTTTCATACATAGAGCGCCAAACGATGACGTTGACCACGCCGGTTTCGTCCTCAAGCGTCACAAAAATCACGCCTTTGGCGGTTCCGGGCCGTTGGCGTAGAATGACGAGCCCAGCCACGGTGACCCGCGCCCCATTCGGGGGCAAGCAAAGTTGTGTTGCGGCAAGGGCCGCCGGCGGACGCGGCCAATTGTTGATGGGGGTTGAATGCATGATTTTTATATAGAACAAATAGAGAACATGTCAACTTTGTCGCAACTTGATAAAGCTGAGGTCGCAAAAGGGGCTGGAAGCAGTGGCAGTCGTTTATTAGGTATGAACGGAAATTAGCACAAAGGAGCCACTGGCATGGCGAAAATCACCTACGTCGAGCACAACGGAACCGAGCACGCAGTTGACGTCAAAAGTGGTCTGACTTTGATGGAAGGCGCGCGCGATAACAATGTGCCCGGTATTGAAGCCGATTGTGGCGGAGCCTGTGCATGTTCGACCTGTCATGTTTATGTTCATCCTGATTGGGTGGAAAAACTGCCCGCCAAAGATGAGATGGAGCAGGACATGCTGGATTTTGCCTATGAGCCAGATGTTGTTCGTTCACGCCTGACCTGTCAGGTCAAAGTAACGGACGAACTGGACGGTCTGGTGGTTCAGCTACCAGAAAAGCAAATCTGATGCGCGCTGCGGTTCTGTTTGCTCTTTTCTTTGCGCCCATCGCGCAGGCGGAGGGCATTCCGGACCGCGCTATTCTGTCAGCGCAATATGGAGCGCCGACCGAGCGCTACGCCCACGGCGTGTTGGGCGATGCCATTGAATATGGCAGCCTTGAATTGCGGGTCGATAAATGTCCCAGTTGCGCGCTGCGTCAGTTGGTCAATGTCACAATAACGCTGCCGCAATCCCGTGTTTTCGAAGATATCGCGCCGCGACTTGTTGACCTTGACGGGGACGGCGCGCCCGAGGTTGTAGTGATTGAAAGCGATATGTCGCTTGGTGCGTCTTTGGCGATTTACGACGAAGATGGAAAAGTGGCGCAAACCCCGCACATAGGGCGTAGCAATCGTTGGCTCGCACCATTGGGAGCTGCTGATCTGGACGGGGACGGATTGGTCGAGTTGGCCTATATTGATCGCCCCCATCTGGCCAAAACCTTGCGAATCTGGCGCTTTGTTGACGGCACATTGGAACATGTCGCGGACAGCGGTGGGCTGACCAACCACCGCATCGGGCAGGATTTCATTTCTGGCGGGATACGCGACTGTGGGAACGGGCCAGAGATCGTCACAGCAGACGCTGATTGGCAAAATGTAATGGCTGTTCGTCTTACTGGAGCCAAAGTTCAAAAGCGGACTGTTGCGCCTTTTGACGGGACACAGAGTTTCAAAGCCGCTTTGGAATGTCGTGCGCTTTAGACAATCTGGCTGTTGGCTGCGCGTTTAGCGCACCGTGCCGTCGCTTGCGGAATAAATATGTCGGGTGCCAATAGCACCGAGGGACTGAAACAGGCTCGCGGTGTTAGACGCTCCAAATTTCTTCAACAGCTTTCCGCGATGCACTTCAACCGTGCGATTGGACATCCCCAGTTTGATGGCAATTTCCTTGCTCGTCAGACCCTCTGCCAACAGCGAGAAGACTTCGCGCTCCCGTCGGGTCAGAGCCTGATAGGGACGTGCATCCGAGATGTCCGCAAAACTCCAGACTGCACGCTGTAGGGGATCGTCAGGTGTAAAGGTATGACCACGTACGCGGCACCAGAACATATCGCCGCTTTGGCGCATCATGACGCGTTCGTCCCAGTATTGGTTGCTTTCACGCAGCTCTTGGATGCCGCGGGTGCGGATGTTGGCGAACTCTTCTTGCGTCGGGTAGAGGATGGCGAAGGTGCTGTCGTGCAATTCCTCGCGCGCATAGCCAAACATTTCGGCGAAGGTCTGATTGCACTCACGGATGACGCGGTTCTCGGTCACAACCAGCCCCACCGGCGCGAAGCTGAAGGCAAGCTCGGTCAGATCACGCGTTTCAAAGCATTTGTCGATTGTCATAGTCATGCTGCGTGCCTGTTCATTTTGTCCCCTGTTCCGAAAGACTATGTCGCGACGTAAGGTTTCGCAATTGGATTGGCTAACCCCCTGATTGAGGGCGGTTTTGTCGATCTCCAGCGAGGGCTCGTAAAACTTCGGAAAGTTTGGACAGCGGGATCACTACCGGGTGACGCCAAGGGTGGTAGTTGCGCAACAGAAGAACGCCGAACAGAAGTAGGAGGCACATAGGAGTCGCTGCGGCAATCAAACGGCTAATTGATAGCCCTGATACAGCGGCACCAATCAGTAGTCCCGTTCCGGCGAGCGTGGACAGCACACCAAAGGCAAATAGAGCTTTCTGAGCGAATCCGCGCTCTCCAAGCGTGATCTGCATTTCTGACTGGTGTTCCAATAGCGCTGTCGTCAGCACGGCCACTATCTTTTGAAAGGACAGATAGTCATCAGAAACTACTGTGCCTTGCGTAGGAAGGTTCGCGCTTATGTCGACGGTTTGCTCTGGTGTGGTCAGTTCAATGCGCCACAAAAGCCGGTCGCGGGCTTTCCACGACACAAAGGAAATGTCGCTAATCTGAGATAGCGAAATGTCCCAGAGAATGTCATCGGCTAAATGACAAACAATCCGACCGCGACCAATTTTATAACATCGCTCTGAACGAGCAGGCGCGGGGCGCAGTCGGACCTCTTGCACAGCTTAGAGCGCCCGCCAGCCAATATCTTTTCGATAGAAACCTTCTGGCCATGCGATTTGATCAACCATCGCATAAGCCCGATCACGTGCTTCTGACAGGCTTGCACCGCGGGCCGTGACATTCAGGACGCGGCCACCTGTGGCGGTCACCTGACCATCTTTGGCAGTTGTACCAGCGTGAAACACCATGTTCTTGCTGTCCTCGGTCAAGCTGTCGAGGTCACCGATCACGCTGCCCTTTTCATAGGCGCCCGGATAGCCATTGGCGGCCATGACAACGGTGATGGCGTGGTCGTCCGCCCAATTGACACTTGTTTCATGCAGGCGTTCTTCTGCCGCGGCTTGCATCAAATCCAACGCCTGAGCGCCGAGGCGCATCATCAGGACCTGACATTCAGGATCGCCAAAGCGCACGTTGTATTCCACCAGACGGGGCTGGCCATCTTTGATCATCAGACCGACATACAACACACCTTGGTAGGGGCTGCCGCGTCGTGCCATTTCATCAATGGTTGGCTGAACAATCTCGTCGATAGCTTTTTGGGCAATCTCGTCGGTTAGAACCGGTGCTGGTGAATAGGCCCCCATACCGCCGGTATTTGGTCCGGTGTCGCCTTCTCCGACGCGTTTGTGGTCTTGGGCAGTACCGATGGGCAGGGCGGTCTTGCCATCACAAAGGATAAAGTACGACGCTTCTTCGCCTTCCATGAATTCTTCGATAACCACTTCGGCACCAGCTCCGCCAAAGGCACCACCAAACATGTCATCAATGGCCGCTAAGGCTGTGTCTTCATCCATGGCGACAATCACGCCCTTGCCAGCAGCCAAGCCGTCCGCTTTGACCACAATTGGCGCGCCTTTGGCGAGAATATGGTCCTTCGCCGCCTGTGCATCTGTGAAGTGGCCATATCCGGCAGTCGGCGCATTCGCTGCGTCGCAAATTTCCTTGGTAAAGCTTTTGGAGGCTTCCAGCCGTGCAGCTTCTTTGGAGGGGCCAAACACAAGCACACCTGCTTCGCGCAGCCGATCGGCAACACCGTTGGCCAGAGGGGCCTCTGGGCCTACGATCACAAAATCAATCGCATTGGCCGCCGCGAAACTCACCACTTCGCCGCCGTCGTTGATATCAAAGTCAGCGCAATCTGCGATCTTGGCGATGCCCGCATTCCCCGGTGCTACAATGAGCTTGTCACATTTGGGGTTTTGCATCACGGCCCAAGCAAGAGAGTGCTCACGTCCGCCGCTGCCGAGAATAAGAATGTTCATTGCGCTGCCTTCCGCTTGGCCTTCGGTTGCGGGCGTTCTAAGCTGTGACGAGCAGTCTTACAAGCGAGCCGACATGTCCGATTTGATCGACACTCCATTAGAGGGCGAAAACGCCCCCGAGTTTAGCGTTTCCGAGATATCTGGCGCGTTAAAACGCACCATCGAGGGGGCGTTTGGGCGCGTGCGTGTGCGCGGCGAAGTCGGTCGCGTTATGTTGGCGCGTTCGGGGCATTTGTATTTTGACGTCAAAGATGACCGTTCGGTTCTGGCCGCTGTGAGCTGGAAGGGACAGGTTAGTCGGCTCTCGATCCGCCCCGAAGAGGGCATGGAGGTTATTGTCACTGGTAAGCTGACGACGTTTGGCAGCCAGTCTAAATACCAACTTAACGTGGACGATGTGGCTGTGGCGGGCGAAGGCGCGTTGATGGCGATGTTGGAAAAGCGCAAGAAGCAGTTGGCGGCCGAAGGTCTGTTCGCGGAGGAGCGCAAACGCCCGCTGCCGTATCTGCCTGAGATCATTGGTGTGGTGACATCCCCTAGCGGGGCCGTAATTCGCGATATTCTGCATCGATTACGCGACCGGTTTCCGCGCAAGGTGTTGATCTGGCCGGTGGCGGTTCAAGGCGAACAATGTGCGCCACAGGTTACAAATGCGATCGACGGTTTCAACCGGATGAGCGTCGGTGGGGCGATGCCGCGTCCAGATTTGATTATCGTGGCACGCGGTGGGGGCAGTGTTGAGGATCTATGGGGGTTCAATGAAGAAGTGGTCGCCCGTGCGGCTGCACGTTCTGAGATTCCTTTGATTTCCGCGGTTGGCCATGAAACCGATACGACATTGATTGACTTTGTGTCCGACAAACGCGCGCCAACGCCGACGGCCGCGGCAGAAATGGCCGTTCCTGTCAGATTGGATTTGTTGGGCTGGACGGGCGAGCAGGGCGCGCGGCTAACACGAGCCTTGACGGATGGCGTGGCGCGGCGTGACCAGCGTTTGCGTGATCTTGCCCGTGCATTGCCGAAACCTGATGCTTTGTTGCAAAGCCCGCGTCAAAGATTGGATACCGCAGCAGACACCTTGCCTAGAGCCTTGCAGGTGGGGGTGCAGCGGCGACGGATTGTTCTGTCGGAAGTCTCAGGCAGCTTGCGCGCCAGCACTTTGCGCCGCGTGATTGAGACCCAGCATCAAAAGCTTGGCCGCAGCGCGGATCGACTAAAACCTGACGTGATTTTGCGCGATGTTGTGCGAACGAAAGAAAAGGTGGCAGAGCTGACGCGGCGTTTGAGTGAAGCCGGCGCGCGCCGAGTTGACGCTCAGAAAGAGCGCCTAGCTGCTTTGGAGCGTATGCGGCGCACGTTGGGCTATGAGGCGACACTGGAACGTGGGTATGCTGTTGTGCGAGACGACACTGGCGCGTTGGTCAAGTCAGTTGCCGTCGCAGGCAAGGCCAAATCGTTGGAAATCGAATTCGCCGATGGGCGTTTTCCAGTTGGAAGCGAGGCGGGGGCTACTGCGATCATTCGAAAACCCTCGAAACCCAAACCTAAGGCATCTGACGCAGATGGATCAGATCAGGGGAGCTTGTTTTAAAGGTTAGACGCCGATTTCTGGACCTAGGCAAACCATCTCTTCGTTGGCGGCTTGGATTTCATACAGCACTGTTCCGTCCGGCTCATTTTCGAACTGCGCCGTGAGGCCGTTGCCGCTTAGATAGAAGCTCCAGCATTGCGGCGTAGGCGAGTCTTCGTATTCAAAGCAAATTTGCCCAGCGTCCTCAAACCATGTCCCCTCTTTGCATTGCCCGTCCATAAACGACCATCGAACGCGACGGTCGGGCAGGTATTCCTCAACGCCATAGCGACGCCCGTCAGCGGCAAAGAATAGGGTTTTCCCTTGCGTATAGCTTTCGAATTCTGAGGCAGACATTGTGGATTGCGCAAAGGCGGGTGCTGTTAGTAGGCAAAATGCGAGAAATAGCTTTTTCATATGCCTATGCTGCCAAAGGCTGCGTTTTCGATCCAGTCTCAATCTTGTGAGGCGGTAATTTCTTTGACGCGGGGGTCCATCACGCGCCGCCACATGCGAGGCCAAAGCGCCAGAGTGGCCATTGCGGGTAGTGATCTTGGTAGCGTTGGCATTGACGCGTTAAGGCGCAAAGACGGGTAGCTCCGAGTTGGATTAAGGTGATGATCTGAATGTCGTGGTGCGTTGAGCATAAGGGCCGAAGAAAAGGGCTGAGGAGAGTTCCAAGAGTGTGCGTTGCTAACTGGCTCAGGCTTGCCATTGGCATCCAGTGTGCGGCGTAGTCCATAGTGTTGGACATAATCTGACAACAGAAGCTGCATTTGCGCATAGCCGCAGATGGCAATCAGCGCGGCCACTCCAACGCCGCCAAAAATCACGGCAGTGAAGGCAAGTATGGCCAACGCTCCCAAGACATAGCTTACATACGGGTGGCTCCATATTGGCTGCGTAGAAGTGGCGCGGCGACGTAAAGCGGTTTCGGCCTTTAAGCCTTCTTGAAATGATCCGATCCAGGCCCGTGGCCAAAAGCGAAAGAAGCTCTCTCCAGGTTTGGGGCTGTTTGGGTCCTGTGGTGTTGCCACCCAGACATGATGCACCAATCGGTGGGCGGAAACATGATGACCAAATAGCAAGCTGATGTAGACCATGGCCCCCAGTCTGCGCGGCCAGCGGCCTGAGCGGTGGATAAGTTCATGCGCATTGGCATTGCTAACTTGTCCAAAGAATTGGCCGAAGGCCAGAAAGCAGACGAAGCGATCAAAAACGGCGAGCCTGCTGCCTCCGGAGATTGCAAAGACCGCCACAGCTAGAAGGGCGAAGTGAAGTAAGCCCAGTGTTATGGAGAGGGCGTGTCCAGACGGAAATTCACCATCGCTCCCGCACCGTACTGCGGCCCCTTTGATGATACTGTCGAAGAAATAGGTAAATATTGTCATGTAAAAGAGAGCGAGAAGGGACCAGACGCCACCGACAAATCCAGCAGTCAAAAGAATCGGAATTGGGGTCAGTGTGGCGAGCCAAAACCAGAGCATGTTTAATTCTTTCCAAGGGCGTGGGTCGTGTCAAAACGCAGGTTAAAGGTTGTTTAAGCAGGTGCAACGGCGAGGTTGCGCGGAAATTCACATCTTCGCAAAGAATCTTTGGGGAATCCCATTGACTCGGGTGCAGGCATCAGTAAAAGGCACACTTCATGAGATTTTACGGGACGGATTTGTCTGTCCCGTCGCAGGAGAAGAAAAATGGCGAAGCCGACGACAATCAAGATCCGTCTGAACTCGACCGCGGGCACGGGCCATTTCTACGTGACCAAGAAAAATGCGCGCACGATGACCGAAAAGATGGTCGTACGTAAGTACGATCCGGTGGTGCGCAAGCATGTCGAGTATAAAGAAGGCAAGATCAAGTAAGATCCCCTCTTTGAGACACTGCAAAGGCCGCGCCATACACCAAGGCGCGGCTTTTTGCATTTAGGAAGATCGCGCCCTGGCTCTCCAACAGGATTCCACAGGACGCATCCCATGAGACACCCCATCTTTATCAGACCCGCAAGACCGGACGATTCGTCCGCCGTTGAAGCCATGTTGGCGCGCTCTTACCCAGAGCTTTTGCCTCAGGACTATGACGCAGAAATCCTGAACAACGTGTTGCCCCTTATAACGCGAGCAAAGCCTGCGTTGATGACATGTGGGACGTATTTCCTGGCGGAATGCGCAGAAACGGAAGAGGTGATCGGAGCCGGAGGGTGGACAGACATTAGTCCCGCAAATGGCGTGTCAGACGACAGGCGCGGGCACGTGCGTCATGTTGCGACCCGCTCAGACTGGGTGCGTCGTGGGGTCGCGCGTCGCCTCATTGAGGTGACACTGGCGTCAGCCGAAGCGCATGGGATGGAGCGCATGAGCTGCATGAGCACCCTCACCGCGCGCGGTTTCTATGAAGCTCTGGGCTTTGAGGATCGCGGTGTTGTTGAGCTGTCGCTTGCGCCGGGCGTTCATTTCCCGACTGTTCAGATGACGCGCGCTCTTTAAATCGCAAAACGGGTCCGGCGCGGTGCGGACCCGTTTCTAGAAAATGTAGTTTACTGGCCAATAATCGACGCGTTCTCAAGCATTGCCGCCTGCCATGTTTCGCGATCCAGAACAGGCTTTAGCTTGCCTTTGAAAGTCAGTCGCCGGCTTTCATCAAAGCTTTCGATGGGCTCGGCTAGAGCGACTTGGAGGCTCGCGCCGTGATCCGCGCTGCCGCAAAGCGGACAAAGGCCCATGTCAGAGACCAGAATTAAGTCCTGAACAACATCTCCAGGTAGGGCGGGCACGGCATAGCCTGTGATTTCAACATCGAGGCTCTTGCCGGACAGGGCATCGGGGAAGGTCTTGCGGACCTCATAGGTTGTCCCGTCTTCGGTCGTTCTTAGGACTTCTTCGATTTCGATTTGTTCGAGCAAGTGCCAGACATCTGATTGGGCTGAAGCAGTTTGGGCGCAGGCACCCAACACGGCGGCGAGGGCGATACGGCTGGCAATCATAGAAGAGCTCACAAGTTGTATTGGGCGAAGGTTTTCGCGACTAGGTGTAAAAAAGGTCGGCCAATACAGCCGACCCTTGTGTTGGATGGTCTGAATAGACCAGAAACAGCAACTTATTCGCGGTTGCCCAGCAGTGAGAGCAGCATCATGAACAGGTTGATAAAGTCCAGATACAGGCTCAGGGCACCCATTATCGCCGCTTTACCGAGCCATTCTTGATCCCCGGAATGTGCCATCTGCAGATAGGTGGTTTTGATTTTCTGCGTGTCATAGGCGGTCAGGCCAGCAAAGATCAGAACACCAATGATCGACACAGCAAATGCGATTGCTGAAGACGCCAGAAAAATATTCACGATGGACGCAACAATAAGACCGATCAAACCCATAATCAGGAAAGAGCCCCAACCCGAGATGTCTTTCTTAGTTGTGTAGCCCCAGAGAGACAGACCTGCGAAAGCAATCGATGTGATCAGGAACACCTGAGCAATCGATTCGCCAGCGTACATGATGAAGATCGAGCTGATCGACAGACCCATCAATGTTGCGAAGGCGTAGAAATAAAGCTGAGCGCCAGCGGCGGAAATCTTGTTCAGCACCGCACCAAAGCCAAACACCATGCCCAATGGAGCCAACATAATCACCCATTTCAGGGGTGACATATAAATAGCCGAGCCCAACCCGGTCAGGTATTTGTCCGCGCCGATTTGAGCAACGGCTCCAGCGGGATCAGATGTCACGGCTAGGCCAGCAATGGCCCAAGCTGCGACAAAAGTGATCAGTGTGCCCACGGACATTGTGCCGTAGACTTTATTCATGTGGGCGCGAAGTCCCTCGTCAATCTGGGCGGTACGCGTGCCTGCGGCGCTCCGGATTGTGTCAAATTCAGCCATTTCAGCCTCCAATTCCTAAACAGGTAGGCCACCGGGGGTCCCGATGGCCGTCTATTTAAATATCGTAGAGCTGGAAGATGATTTCAAGCTATTCTATTGCGTACTAATCGGAAAATCGCCGAGAGTTGATCGCATTTTACAGTTTGAATCAAACGCGCCAGGTTGCCGGCACGTCCCAAATGGAGCGGTTCACTTCATGAGCTACCTCTGCTTTGGTCAAGCCGAGGTCACGTAGAGCTGCCTCATCCAGGTTTGCTAGTTGACGGCGCTGGCGACGCACGGCTGGTAGTGTAAAGAGCCAGCCAACATTGAAAGCAGGCATGCCAGACCGGCGGCTGAGAGTGCTGATAAAAGTCATGGGTCTCTCCTTTCTTGAAATTCGATGATTTATTTGATCTGCATCAATTTGTGTGATGGTTATCCGATAAAGTGTGCTATCTTTAAAGCGAATGTTTGTGACCTTTTACATCAAGGATATTGATGAGATGCGAAATCTTGACGTAACGACGCTTAGAAGTTTTGTGGCCGTCGCTGATTTGGGCGGTGTAACTAAGGCAGCTGGCTTCCTTCATTTGACTCAATCAGCGGTCTCTATGCAGTTGAAAAGGTTGGAAGAGCTAATTGGTGTTCCTTTGCTGGACAGGTCCGGTCGAGGTGTGGCTTTGACTCCAGCGGGGGAGCAAATGCTAGGCTATGCGCGTCGCATGGTGACGCTGAATGACGAAATAATGCGGCGTTTGACACATGAAGAGTTTGAAGGTGTGATTTCTCTGGGTGTGCCGCACGACATTGTTTACCCGGCGATTCCGCGGGTGTTGCAACAATTCAGCGCCGCTTATCCCAGAGTAAAAGTGAACTTAATCTCGTCCTTTACCATTGAGCTGAAAAAACTGTTTGGAAAAGGCGAGATAGATTTGATTTTGACCACTGAGGCAGAGACTCCTGAAGCCTCAGAGGGGTTGTGTACTTTGCCTTTGGCTTGGATTGGTGCGCCGGGTGGCGCAAGCTGGCGTCGTAGACCTATTCGTTTCGCTTCCGGCCGGCAGTGCCTATTTCGTCAGCGGGCGATTTCGGCCTTTGATCGCGCAGGTATCGAATGGGATTCGGCGCTTGAGACAGATTCTGATCGTACTGTTGAGGCGACAATTGCTGCTGACCTGGCCATGGGCGCGATGATTGAAGGAACCGAACCACGTCATTTGGAGGTTATCGACCATGCCGGCGCGTTGCCCGACTTGGGTTTTCAGCACATAAACATGTACGGCGCTGATCCTTCCAAAGGAGAAGTCATGGGGTCGCTGGCCGATTTAATCCGAAAAGGGTTCCTTCCGATGAAAACGCGCAACGAGCACCCAATTCGCCTGGGCATTGTGGGGTAAGTGGAGGCTGGAGGCACAACACGTCTCCAGCCAAAAAATCAATCCATGCGGATCACAACTTTACCCGTAGATTTCCGATTTCGCAGCAGCTCATAAGCCTCACCCGCTTTTTCAATTGGTAAAACATGGCTGATATGTGGCTTAATTTGTCCCTCAGAGTGCCAGTTGAAAAGTGTCTGCATGCTCTCAGCGATCACACTGGGTTTGAAGGCCATGTAGCCTCCCCAATAGAGGCCCATAACTGTCAGGTTTTTGACGAGCAGGTGATTGGCGGGGATAGATGGGATGTCACCGGAGGCAAATCCGATCGGGAGAAGGCGTGCTTCGGGGCGACACGCTCTGAAGGCGGCTTTAAACTGTTCGCCACCAACCGGATCATAGACTACATCGGCACCCCCCAGATCCTTGACTGTTTGCCGGATGTCTTGAGAGGAGGCGTCAATAAGATGGTCTGCGCCTGCTTGGCGTGCAATTTCTAGCTTTTCGGGGCCACGTGCGCAGGCAATGACGTTTGCTCCCATGAGTTTGCCGATTTCGACGGCGGTTAAGCCGACGCCGCCTGCGGCTCCGAGAACCAATAGGTTCTCGTTTGGCTTGAGTTTAGCGCGATAGTCTAGGGCAACATGGCTGGTTCCGTAGGCGACTGGAAAGGATGCTGCTTCCTCAAAACTCATGCTTATGGGGATCGGGACGAGTGATTCTACAGGGTAGCAGCCGTAATCTGCGATGCCGCCGCGGCCAGAAAAAACCAAGACACGGGTACCAATCGCGAGTCCATCTGTGTCGGGACCATATGCCTCTATTACTCCGGCGACCTCCATTCCAAGGACGAACGGCAATTGAGGAGTGTCTTGATAGGTCCCTTTCATCATCAGCAGGTCAGCAAAGTTGAGTGCGCAAGCTTTGATCCGAATCAATACTTCACCTGCCGCAGGTGTGGGTTTCGGAGCGTCGATTAGAATTGGTGGCAAGTCGTGAGAAGTGACCGTGAAAGCGCGCATATGGTTTATCTCCTGTTGTTTCATTTGAGGTACGCGAATGCACGCTTACGTGTCAAAGGAACATGCGGGATGCACCTCTTTGGCGACATTACGTCACTAATTTGAACAAGCTAAGATTGATTATGACGTTTGATCACACCCTGTTGACTTGTGTCAAATATCTTGATTGCAAAGCAAATACTGATACAGTGGGATATCGCTGTAGGGATGCGCGGCGACGTAACTTTTGGTAAATGCGTGCTCACAAATCCAGATGGGTGCGTTGGGTTTAACCCCTGTACAGGTAAAAAAAGGAGTTGTGCAATGACGCACCCAGTGGATGTACATGTTGGAAAGCGAATTCGTCAAAGACGGTGGCTGACCGGTATGACGCAACAGCAACTCGCCGAGCAAGTCGGCATTAAATTCCAGCAAATTCAAAAATACGAAACCGGTGCCAACCGCGTCAGCGCGTCTCGTCTATGGGACATCGCGGACTCGCTTGATGTTCCGGTGAGCTTTTTCTTCGAAGGCCTAGAAGCTGAAGAAGGTGAGTTTGCTCAGAAGGTGCCTGCAGATTTGATGGGGGACAAAGAAGCTTTGGATCTGATCCGTAGCTACTATGCAATTCCTGAAAATCAACGTCGCCGTTTGTTTGAATTGGCGCGGGTCCTCAGCGACGTTGCTTGAGTTTGATCGTGCACTGAGCTAGCCACTTCCCAAAGCTTAGTGACGGGATCAGGCACGTGAAACAGACCGAGCAAGATGAAATAATTCGGGTGGCGGACGCGATGGCGGACGCTGCCCGAAAGGCGATTCTCCCCTATTTTCGACAGGCTGGGCTTTCGGCCGAAAACAAATTGATCGACGGGTTTGACCCTGTCACGATCGCGGACCGTGCTGCCGAACAGGCTATGCGTGCAATTTTGGCTGAGCGACGTCCCCAAGACGGTATCTTTGGCGAAGAATTTGGTCGCAAAGAAGGGACAAGCGGGCTGACTTGGGTGTTGGATCCCATCGACGGCACACGCGGGTTCATTAGCGGCACGCCAACCTGGGGGGTCTTGATTGCCCTGTCTGATAGAACGGGTCCGATTTTCGGAATTGTAGACCAACCCTATATGAACGAGAGATTTTTTGGTGGGTTTGGACGTGCTGACATGTCTGGGCCATTGGGCACGCGCGCGCTTGCTGTTCGCTCTACTATGGATCTGCGCGACGCGATTCTGTTTACCACATTTCCAGAAGTCGGAACCCCTGAAGAGCGGAGTGCTTTTGAAGCGGTTGCCTGTGACGTGCGGCTAACCCGATATGGCATGGATTGCTATGCATACGTTTTGCTGGCTGCAGGGCAGGTTGATCTTGTGATTGAGGCTGGGCTGAATGCCTACGACATTCAGGCACCAATTGCTGTTATTCAGGCGGCTGGAGGTGTTGTGACGGACTGGCAAGGCGGTCCTGCGCATGAGGGAGGTCGCGTGCTTGCTGCAGCAACCCCTGAACTGCACGCTGAGGCCTTGGCGGTGCTGTCACAGGCTTGAATTCCACTACTGAGTGGCTCTACAATTGTACTGTGCCGAGACCTTTGCCTGTATTCTGTCGGCGCATTTTCACGCTTCTCAACCGAAACAGGCCTGCAGGAAGTGTGAAAGGACCGTTGTGCAAGAGACACTCATAAAATCCGCTCAAACCATCGTGACAATGGATGATACCCGTCGAGAGCTGGCGGGATGTGATATTCGTATTCGTGGTGGTCAGATTGTCGAGATCGGTGAAAACCTTGAAACCATCGGTGAAGAGGTTTTGGCCGCAGGCTGTGTTGTTACCCCTGGGTTGGTGAACACCCATCATCATCTCTATCAGACGTTGACCCGCGCGGTGCCAGGTGGGCAAGACGCATTGCTGTTTGGGTGGCTTAAAACGCTGTATCCCATTTGGTCAAAGTTCGGGCCGGAAGAAATGCGGGTCTCCGCACAGGTCGGATTGGCGGAATTGGCACTGTCGGGATGCACACTTACGTCTGACCATCTCTATCTTTACCCAAATGGGTCGCGGCTAGATGATACAATTGATGCGGCGCGCGCAGTCGGCATGCGGTTTCATCCAACCCGTGGTGCAATGAGTATCGGTGAAAGCGCAGGGGGGCTGCCGCCTGACAGTTTGGTCGAACAGGAGGCTGCAATTCTTGAAGATGCGATCCGGTTGGTTGACCGCTATCACGACCCTCGTGAGGGCGCGATGGTTCGGGTTGGGGTCGCTCCGTGCTCACCGTTTTCAGTGACCCGTGATTTGATGCGTGATGCGGCTATTCTCGCTCGCGATAAGGGCGTCATGTTACACACTCATTTGGCAGAGAACGAGGAGGACATTGCATACTCTCTTGAGAACTTTGGTTGTCGTCCCGGGCAATACGCCGAGGAATTGGGGTGGGTTGGGTCC
The DNA here is from genome assembly GCA_900143615.1 of Rhodobacteraceae bacterium Alg231-30. GTDB lineage: Bacteria > Pseudomonadota > Alphaproteobacteria > Rhodobacterales > Rhodobacteraceae > Shimia. Next base: position 168,413 of record FREU01000002.1, on the reverse strand, counting down.
GATGTGTGGCATGCACATTGCGTTAAGCTGGATTCTTCGGAAATGGAGTTGTTTGCAAAGACAGGCACTGGTGTGGCGCATTGCCCCTGCTCAAACTGTCGCTTGGGCAGTGGGATCGCGCCAGTCCGCAAGATGCGTGATCTTGGCGTCCCGGTGGGGCTGGGGGTAGACGGATCGGCGAGCAATGATGCGGGCAATTTGGTTCTAGAAGCGCGGCAGGCGATGTTGTTGCAGCGCGTCGCGCAAGGGGCAGATGCCATGAGTGCGCGAGAGGCTTTGGAGATCGCAACACGTGGCGGCGCCCAAGTTCTTGGACGCCCTGATTGTGGACAAATTGCTGTGGGCAAGCGTGCTGATATTGCAATTTGGGATGTCAGTGGCGTGCAAAGCGCAGGAAGTTGGGATCCTGCCGCCATTTTATTGGCAGGGCCCACGACCGTTCGTGATCTGTTCGTTGAGGGGCGTCAGGTTGTGCGAGACGGTCAAGTGACAACCATTGATCTTGCTGCGACTGTGCAGCGGCAAAATGAACTGGCACGTGGGCTTGCGCTTTAAAAAATTGGTGTAAGAAAAACAAAAAGCGCGGACCGAAGTCCGCGCTTTTTGTTTTTTGGAGCGGGCGAGGCGATTCGAACGCCCGACCCTAACCTTGGCAAGGTTATGCTCTACCCCTGAGCTACGCCCGCTTCCTTGGGTGAGGCGTGGAATAGACTCAGTCGCGACAGACTGCAAGAGCAAAAAGGATTCTATTGTGATGGCGTTAGCGGGAAACTGCTTGTTGGGGCGCCATTGTAGAAAAGGAAAAGGCGCGGAAAAAATCCGCGCCTTTTTCATTGTTCCTCCGGTAGGGAGGATATTGGAGCGGGCGAGGCGATTCGAACGCCCGACCCTAACCTTGGCAAGGTTATGCTCTACCCCTGAGCTACGCCCGCTTCCTTGGGTGAGGCGTGGAATATAAAGAGTCGGCGTTCTCTGCAAGAGGAAAACGGGGATTAAATTGAAAAAAGTTCAAACCTGTTTGATCGCTCCAAATGAAGTGTTCAAAAATCGCATTTTTAGGGAAAATCAGGTCTTCATTCGTGGAAAGGCCTTGCGCTAGGGCGGGCGCATGGTACCGACTGAGGGTTCATTCAATAGCTAAACACTTGGCCCTCGTGACTCAGAAGTACATAATTTCGCTTTCTTCAATTCCGCCGAGGTTCGGGCAATTGCAAACTACTCTGGACAGTTTGCTTGCACAGACCGTGCGTCCGGAAAAAATAATTCTGTATATCAACCGCGAATACCGCCGATTTCCGAACTGGGATGGTGTTTTACCAAACGTTCCAGAAGGTGTCGAAATACGGCGCGTTGATGAAGATTTCGGGCCTGCGACGAAAATCCTGCCCGCAGTTCGGGATTTCCGAGAAAGTGGTTTTGACATTCTGTTTTGCGACGATGATCAGGTTTACCGCCCGCATCTTGCGGAATGCTTGCTATCTGGGCGCAAACTAAGACCTAATGACGCTGTGGCTGTGAGCGGTATGATGGATTTTGATATGCCGCCAAACCACAAGCGCCAGTCGCCCATGCGACCCCGGCGAATTCTATTTAGACGCAGTTTGAATATCGTGTGGCATCTGAAATTTGCTTTTGCGCGTTTATTCGCGGCCGTTTCCGGCAAACCAGTTGCTAAACCAGGGCGGCGGCGCGTTTTGCGAGCAGGGTTTGCCGACGGCTTAGAGGGCTGGATGGGGGCCATGGTCGATCCCAGATTTTTCCCTGATGAAGTCTTTGACCTTCCGGATTTTGCATGGCCGGTAGATGACGTTTGGTTGTCGGGCCATTTGATGCGAAATGGCCATGGGGCTTGGATCATTGGAAGCATGTTTGGTCCTCTACTTGGACCTTTTCCCAAACCTTCGCACAGGGATGAGACTGCTTTGCATAAAAATCAGTTTGATGGTGTAGACAGGGGTAATTCAAACGTGGCCGTTGTGAGATATTTTCAGGAAACTTACGGAATTTGGCTCTGACAGAGCAAAGCAGGTATGGTTGTCGGACGTGGCTGCAAACCATGAAGCCCGCTAGGATACCGTTCTTGGTGTGAGTGTAGGATGTTTTGACGGTCGTCTTCGGCGATGATTTCTTTGCGCGGCCCTCAAAGAAAAAACCACCGAGATCGCAATTGTTGGGGGAACATATGCAGGCGAACTATGACATCTGAAATCAAACAGAACCGATATATCATTTCATTATCGTCGATTCCGACTAGGTTTTCATATTTAGAGGAAACTTTGAAGGGGCTATTGCGTCAAACGGTCCCTGCGGAACGCGTCATAGTGTACATCCCTCACCAGTATCGCAGGTTTCCGGATTGGGATGGACAGCTCCCCAAACTTCCAGAGGGTGTCGAACTGGTTCGATGCGATCAAGACTATGGTCCGGCGACAAAGCTGCTGCCAGCACTCGTGCAATTTGCGGGGACAGACGTTGATATACTTTTTTGCGACGACGATATGTATTATCCGCCAAATTGGGCCGCCGCTTTTCTCCGGCAGCGTGCGCGGCAGCCAGAGGCATGCGTGGCTTTGGTTGGAGGCGAACTTGCGCAGATTCCTCTTAGCCAGAGAGAGCATGCTTTGTACCCGCGTCCACGCAAAATGTGGGCAATACTTGATCCTGAATTGAGAATTCGAAAGCTGATTGAGTATTTCAATGTTCGCTGGCGTGGAAAAGTTCCCAGTTACCTTGGGCGACGCCTATTCTTGACTGCTGGTTTTCAAGAAGTGTTTCAAGGGTTTGGCGGTGTCATGGTGCGCGCAACCTTTTTTGACGAGAGCGTGTTTGACATTCCTCGAGAGGTTTGGGCCGTTGATGATTATTGGCTTTCAGGCAACGCTGCCAAGAATGGGCATCCGGTTTGGGTGATTCCGTTTTTCAGAACCCCTCGTGCTTTGCCGCAATCCAATCAGCATGGGTTAGCAGGCACTGTCATAGATGGTCAGGACAGGACCTCGGCTAATCTCACCGCAGAAGCCTACCTTCGAGAAAAATATGGAATTTGGCGATAAAGGCCCAGCCGAAGCTGGGCCATTTCTTATGCTATTCGAACTCGACCAAGAGATCTTTTGCATCGATCTGCCCGCCCGGTGTTGCATGGACTGCCTTGACGATTGCATCCCGCTCGGCATGAATGCCGGTCTCCATTTTCATGGCTTCAATAGTTAGTAGCAGATCGCCCTCTTTAACTTGCTGCCCCGCAGAGACGGCAACCGAAGCAGTCACACCTGGCATTGGGGCCCCGATGTGGTTAGGATTTCCCAGTTCGGCTTTGGGGCGCTGCGCGGTTGAAGACTTTACCAACCGGTTTGGGACGCGGATGACGCGGGGTTGACCGTTGAGTTCAAAGAAGACTTTGACCTCACCGTTCTCATCCGTTTCACCAATCGCCTGTAGGCGAATTTCCAGTGTTTTACCCGGATCGATCTCGGCTGTGATTTCTTCGCCGGGATCCATGCCGTAGAAAAATGTACGTGTTGGCAAGGTGCGAACCGGACCATATGTGCGATGGCGGCCCATGTAGTCGAGAAACACCTTGGGGTACATGAGGTATCCATTGAGGTCCTCGTCGTCGACGCTTAGCCCATTGAGCTCTTTGGAGAGTTCGGTACGCTTTGCTTCGATATCCACAGGGGCCAAATGCTTGCCAGGGCGCTCGGTGTTGGGCTGTTCGCCCTTCAAGATCTTGTCAATGATTGCAGTTGGGAAACCGCCGGGGGGCTGGCCAAGGTTGCCACGCATCATGTCGACAACCGAGTCCGGGAAGGCGACATCTGTCTGAGGGTTTTCAACTTCTTCGCGGGTCAGGCCTTGTGACACCATCAACAGTGCCATGTCGCCCACAACTTTGGACGACGGTGTTACCTTAACGATGTCGCCAAACATCTGGTTCACGTCAGCATAGGTTTGGGCAACCTCATGCCAGCGCTCCTCAAGTCCCAGACTGCGCGCCTGAGCTTTGAGGTTGGTGAACTGACCACCTGGCATTTCGTGAAGATAGACTTCGGAGGCTGGCGCCGCTGTACCACTTTCAAATGCGGCGTATTGCGCACGCACGCCTTCCCAGTAATCGCTGATCTCGCGCACAGCGTGGATATCAAGGCCGGTTTCGCGGTCTGTGTTACGCGTGGCTTCCACGATGGAGCCAAGACACGGCTGTGATGTGCCGCCGGAAAACGCATCCATGGCAGCGTCAACTGCGTCAACGCCCGCTTCGGCCGCCGCCAGAATTGTTGCGCCTGCGATGCCGCTGGTGTCATGGGTATGGAAGTGAATTGGCAGGCCAACTTCTTCTTTTAGCGCTTTGATCAGGATTTTGGCAGATGCTGGTTTAAGCAGTCCTGCCATATCCTTGAGACCCAGTACATGCGCGCCTGCGGCCTCCAGCTCTTTGGCCATGCCGACGTAATAGTTCAGGTCGTATTTGCTGCGCGCTGGGTCAAGCAAGTCACCAGTGTAGCAAATCGCGCCCTCACAGACTTTGCCGCTTTCAACCACAGCATCCATCGCGACGCGCATGTTTTCCACCCAGTTGAGCGAGTCAAACACTCGGAAAACATCCACGCCGGTTTCTGCGGCTTGGCGCACGAATTCCTGCACAACATTGTCTGGATAGTTCGTGTAGCCCACACCGTTTGAGGCACGCAGCAGCATCTGGCTCATGACATTTGGCATCGCCGCACGCAGGTCACGCAGGCGCTGCCACGGGCATTCCTGCAAAAAGCGATAGGCGACGTCAAAAGTAGCCCCACCCCAGCATTCTACCGAGAAGAGTTGTGGAAGGTTTGCCGCATAGGCAGGCGCAACCTTGATCATATCGATTGAGCGCATGCGAGTCGCCAGCAATGATTGGTGCCCGTCGCGCATGGTTGTATCTGTTAGCAGCAGCTGGGGCTGTGCCTTCATCCAGTCAGCAACCGCCTGAGCGCCTTTCTCTTCCAGAAGATTGCGGGTTCCCCAGGCGGGTTCCGCTCTTTTGCTCGGAGGAGTCGGCGCTTTGACATCTGCTGCCGGCTCGTCACGTCCGTCTGTTTCGGGGTGACCGTTTACTGAGATATCGGCAATGTAGGTCAGCACTTTGGTCCCGCGGTCACGACGCTTGCTAAAGCGGAAGAGCCCCGGCGTTTCGTCGATGAACTTGGTTGTGTACTGGTTGTTCAAGAACGTCGGGTGTTTCAGCAGGTTTTCAACAAACGCGATGTTGGTGCTCACACCCCGAATGCGGAATTCACGCAACGCGCGGTCCATACGGGCAATGGCTTTTTCTGGTGTTGGCGCATGTGCGGTGACTTTGACCAGAAGCGAGTCATAATAGCGCGTGATGACGCCGCCTGAATATGCGGTGCCACCATCCAGACGAATGCCCATGCCAGTGGCTGAGCGATAGGCGGTAATGCGGCCATAGTCCGGAATAAAGTTGTTTTGCGGATCTTCGGTGGTGATCCGTGTTTGTAAGGCGTGGCCGTTCAAGCGAATGTCATATTGGCTGGCCTTGCCTGTGGCTTCGGCTATGGATTTGCCTTCGGAGATCAGGATCTGAGCCTGCACAATATCGATGCCGGTCACTTCTTCGGTCACTGTGTGCTCAACTTGAACGCGCGGGTTTACTTCAATGAAGTAAAACTTGCCGGTTTCCATATCCATCAGGAACTCGACGGTGCCGGCGCATTCATAGTTTACATGTGCGCAGATTTTGCGGCCGAGTTCGCAAATCTCTTCACGTTGTGCCTCGGACAAATAGGGGGCTGGCGCGCGTTCAACCACTTTTTGGTTGCGGCGCTGGACCGAGCAATCGCGCTCATACAGGTGATATATATTGCCCATTTGGTCGCCAAGGATCTGAACCTCAACATGGCGGGCACGGGTGATCATCTTTTCCAGATAACCTTCGCCATTGCCAAATGCGGCTTCAGCTTCGCGTCGGCCTTCCAGAACTTTTTCTTCAACCTCGTCTTCCGAAAAAATGGGCCGCATGCCGCGACCGCCGCCGCCCCATGAGGCTTTGAGCATCAGAGGATAGCCAACTTCTGCGGCTTCGGCTTTGATTGCTTCTATATCGTCGCCTAGAACCTTGGTTGCCGGAATAACCGGCACGCCAGCTTCCATGGCCACTTTGCGTGCGCTTGCTTTGTCGCCCAAGGCGCGCATCGTCGCGGCTTTGGGGCCAATGAAGGTGATGTTGTTGGCTTCGCAGGCATCCACAAACTCGGGGTTTTCTGACAAAAGTCCATAGCCAGGGTGGATGGCATCTGCGCCACATTCCTTGGCGACACGGATGATTTCATCGATGCTAAGGTAGGCTGCTACCGGGCCCATCCCCTCGCCAATCCGGTAAGCCTCATCGGCCTTGAAGCGGTGCAGGCCAAGTTTGTCCTCCTCGGCAAAGACCGCAACGGTCTTTTTGCCCATCTCGTTGGCAGCGCGCATCACACGGATGGCAATTTCGCCTCGGTTGGCGATTAGAATCTTTTCGAAGTCTGACATGGGCAGGCTCCTCCTCTTTTGGCGTCTGTCCGGTCGATTGGTGCGCGAACCTTAAGCATGCTGCAGCGCAGAGCAATACCTACTGTTACGGAGTATGTAACTTTTGTGTAAGAATTTGTTCCGTTTCCGGTCTCGGCGGGAAAATGCGCATTTCTCTGTTTGAAAAATTGCCGCGTTGTATGCTCGGGTACGCCGTGCCATGGATTTGATATACTCTTTTTGGAATGTGATATCCCATGAAACGACGCATGATTCTCCTGAGCCTCGCGGCTCTGCCATTCTTTCCTCAGACAGCACTGGCCAACTCAAATGTTCTTTCTGCGGAGCAGGCGTTTGCAGGCGTACAAGAGGGATCTCTTATACTCGTTGATGTACGCACGCCCAAAGAATGGGATGAGACGGGCGTTGCGCCTGGCGCATGGCCAATGAATGTGCGCGATCCGGAATTCAGAGAAGCATTTATGTCGGTCCTTGAGCGCAACCCTAACCATCAGGTTGCCGTCATTTGCCGGACCGGGAAACGGTCAAGCACTCTTGTGAACATGTTGGAGGACAATGGGGTTCATGGCGTCTTGAATGTCATCGAAGGCATGCAAGGCGGCCCCAATGGTCGCGGTTGGATCCCCACTGGATTGCCCGTTGTGTCAATTGATGAGGCACAAAGCGCAATGCCTGTTGACCTTAGTGTGGCCGAATAAGAGCATCTGGGATTTGGGACAACTGGGAAGCCCCGAGTTGCCCCATATTCGCGATGAGATCTTTCGTTAGAATATCGATCAGATGCGCAGGGCCGTCTGGCCCGAGCGCGGCTAGAGCGTAGTGAAAACCACGGCCCATCATCACAAAGTTTGCGCCCAACGCGATGGCGCGCAGGATGTCGAGACCTGTTTCAAATCCGCTGTCGACAATGATTGGCAAGAGAGTGGCGCGTCGAATGCCGGGCAGGACTTCGATTGTGGCAGGGGAGCCATCAAATTGGCGACCCGCGTGATTTGAGATCCATACCGCGTCAACGCCGCATTGCTCCAAACGCGTCGCATCTTGCGGGCGCATAACGCCTTTGACAATCAGCGGACCCTGCCAATTGTCCCTCAGCCACTTTAAATAGTCCCAATCGGGCGACGTGCGCAGTAAATATCCGGCATGTGCAGTCGAGCTTAGTCCGGTCAACTGACCTGCGTATTGATCGATTAACCGCATGCGCGGCATGCCAACCGATGCCATCCCCATCGCCCAAGTTGGCCGTGTTGCGATTTGCGCTAAGAGGCGCGGTGTCAATTTAGGCGGAGTCGTCAAACCTGAGCGCTGCTGGCGTTCGCGGCGGCTGGCGGTTGGGACATCTACGGTTAGGACCAATGTGCCAAACCCAGCGTCCTTCGCTTGGGTTATCATGTCGCGTCGGATTTCTTCATCTCGGGGCGGATAAAGTTGAAACCAAGCATTCGGTCCAATGTCACTGGCTAGGTCTCGTGGTGTTTGACTTGCCACTGTTGATAGGGTGAAAGGCACGCCAAATTCGGCGGCGGTTCGGGCCAGAAGTCGCTCGGCGTTTGGCCAAACTAAACCGGACATGCCTACGGGGGCTATGCCGATTGGCAAAGGGTAATCTAGGCCAAGAAAAGTTGTTGCCACGTTTGGTGTTATCTCACCGTGCAAAATCGACGGAGAGAGCAAAACTGTGTCCAACTGCGCACGGTTGCGCGCTTTGGTGCGTTCTTCACCCGTGCCGCTATCCAGAAACTCCCAGACAAATTTAGGGAGCCGTTTTTGCGCTTTGTGGCGCAAATCAGAAAGGGCAGGATAGCGGGCGTGTAAGTCCATATGTATTTGTTCCGTAAGTACATCAGACTGTCTAGGAAATTCAACGCGTAAGGTGTCTCGTGAATTTCGAGACGTGCTCACATCGCGACATTAGATCAACTCCTGCAGTAGTTTATTTGATGATGAACAAGAGTGAATTGAGTGAAGAACATAATGTGAACGGTTCTTCCGTATTGCGTTGGCTTGGGGTAGTCTGTGCACATGAGCAGTTTTGACGAATTCGACGCCTTTGACGGCGCATCCCTTTCGGCCCGCGCGATGGCAGCGCGGCCGATGCCGTATCTTGATGAATTGAACCCTGCGCAACGCGAGGCTGTCGAAAAACTCGACGGGCCTGTGTTAATGCTGGCGGGAGCTGGTACGGGCAAAACCAAAGCGTTAACGGCACGCATTGTGCACTTGCTCAACACCGGACGCGCCCGTCCGAATGAAATTTTGGCCGTGACTTTTACCAATAAAGCAGCGCGTGAAATGAAGAATCGCGTTGGCCGTATGTTGGGGCATCAGATCGAAGGCGTGCCATGGCTTGGGACGTTTCATGCCATCTGTGTGAAACTGCTGCGCCGTCATGCAGAATTGGTTGGATTAAAATCCAGCTTTACTATTCTGGACACGGACGACCAGATACGGCTGCTCAAACAATTGGTGAAGGCCGCTAATATAGATGACAAGCGCTGGCCTGCACGACAGTTGGCCTCGTTGATTGATGGTTGGAAAAACCGTGCTTTGACACCTCAAAAGCTATCTGCGGCTGATGCGGGGGCTTTTAACAATCGCGGCGGTGAGCTGTATGCACAGTACCAGCTGCGCTTGAGAGAGTTGAACGCTGTCGATTTCGGCGATCTTCTTTTGCATATGGTTACGATATTTCAGACGCATCCCGACGTGCTGGCGCAATATCAACGTTGGTTCCGTTATGTTCTGGTGGACGAGTATCAGGATACCAACGTCGCTCAATACCTGTGGTTGCGGCTGCTGGCTGGAAGCCACAAAAACATCTGCTGTGTCGGGGATGACGATCAGTCGATCTATGGCTGGCGCGGGGCCGAAGTGGGCAATATCCTGAGGTTTGAAAAGGATTTTCCAGGTGCGCATGTGGTGCGGCTAGAACAAAACTATCGCTCAACTGGCAATATTTTGGCCGCAGCATCAAATGTCATTCGCGGTAACGACAACCGACTTGGAAAAGAGCTTTGGACCGATGCGCCGGACGGCGAAAAGGTGCGCTTGATTGGCCATTGGGATGGTGAGGAAGAGGCGCGTTGGGTCGGTGAAGAGATTGAGGCGATGCAGCGCGGCACACGCGGCATGGAGCCGCGCAAGCTGGACGATATGGCCATTCTCGTGCGGGCCAGCCATCAGATGCGCGCCTTTGAGGATCGTTTTCTCACCATAGGCCTGCCGTATCGAGTGATTGGTGGACCGCGTTTCTATGAACGCTTGGAAATACGGGACGCAATGGCCTACTTCCGCCTCGTGGTCAGCCCGGATGATGATCTTGCCTTTGAGCGGATTGTGAATACGCCAAAACGTGGCCTTGGCAATGTTGCTCAGCAGAAGATCCAGACTTGTGCTCGGGAAAACGGTGTTAGCCTTGTCGACGGCGCGCGCATTCTGCTTGAGGAAAAAGGGATTGGTGGCAAGGGGGCCAAGGAGTTGGCGATCCTGATCGACGGTTTGGAACGCTGGCGGCGACAAGGGACGGCGCCGCAGATCGAGGTTTCGCTGGATGATGAAGCTGTAATTGATGATGGTGCAACAATGCAGTCGACTCGTATTGTGGAAGGGAAGCCAGAGCTGTCTCACGTCGAATTGGCGCAGGTGATTCTGGATGAAGCGGGCTACACTATGATGTGGCAAAACGACAAAACACCGGAAGCACCCGGGCGGCTTGAAAACCTCAAGGAACTGGTCAAGGCGTTGGAGAGCTTTGATAACCTGCAAGGGTTTCAAGAGCACGTTAGTTTGGTCATGGACAATGCCAGTGACGACGCGGGCGAAAAAGTTAGCATCATGACGCTGCATGCCGCCAAAGGTTTGGAGTTTCCGGCCTTATTTTTACCCGGTTGGGAAGACGGGCTATTTCCGTCACAGCGCTCGATGGATGAGTCCGGCCTCAAAGGGTTAGAGGAAGAGCGGCGCTTGGCGTATGTGGGGATCACGCGGGCCGAGGAAGTGTGCACGATTTCTTTTGCAGGCAATCGGCGCGTGTTTGGCCAGTGGCAAAGTCAGATGCCGAGCCGGTTCATTGATGAATTGCCGGAAGAAAATGTCGAAGTGCTCACCCCTCCGGGTTTGTATGGACATACAGGGGCCGCAACATCGTCTGGGTCGTCCCGACTTGAAGAGCGCGCATCGGAAGCGAGTGCCTATAATTCTCCGGGTTGGAAACGCATGCAGGCTCGCTCTGGGCAGTATGGCACCAGCCAGCCGCGGGAAACCAAAAAGAGCGTGATTGACCTTGAAGCAGTGTCGAGCTTTTCAGTGGGGGATCGGGTGTTTCACCAGAAATTCGGCTATGGGTCTGTCGCTGCGATCGAGGGTGACAAGCTGACAATTGCCTTTGAAAAAGCGGGTGAAAAGAAAGTGGTGGCGCGGTTTGTGACAGCTTCTGATGACATTCCGTTCTGACACCACGTTGGCATTGACTTAGGGCGATGTGCACTTTTGTCTAACCTCAATTGAGGGAGGACCAGATGATTTTTTATGATTGCCCAACCGCGCCCAGCCCACGGCGTGCGCGCATGTTCATTGCGGAAAAAGGGCTCAAGATTGAAACGCGCGATATTGATCTGCGCAATGATGAGCATCGAGGCGCCGCGTTTCTGGCGATAAACCCGCGCGCCACTGTCCCGGTCCTAGTGACCGAAGGCGGGCAAGTGTTGAGCGAAAACATCGCAATCGCCACCTATCTGGAAGCGGAATTTCCGACGCCGCCGCTGTTGGGGGAGGGCGCTGAAGAAAAAGCCGCCGTCGCGATGTGGAACGCAATCTGTGAAGCCCAAGGGGGCATGTCCATCGCGGAAGCTCTGAGAAACTCTAGCCCCGCGATGAAGGGGCGCGCGCTTCCGGGGCATTTGGATTACGCGCAAATTCCGGAATTGGCCGCCCGTGGGCTGGTCAAGATTGACGTGTTCTTTGAAACGCTGGAGGCGCGATTGCAAGAAAGCCCTTGGCTGGCCTCAGGGCGGTTCACGATGGCGGATATCACTGGATTTGTGTTCTGTGACTTTGCGCGGGTGGTCCGCAAACGGATCCCTGAGACCAGTGAGGCAACGCAAAGCTGGTTTGCCGCCATAAAACAACGCCCAAGCGCAGGGCTTTGAGATTGGCTCGTTTCTGATTTTTTTGAGAGAAGGTGCGGCGACACCAGGGAGGAGGAGAGGTGTCGCCGCTCTAGTCTCAAGACTGCTCAGGGAGGAGGAGAGAACAGCCTTGATCTTGTTTTGGACCTAGGTCCGAATTCCTGTGCGACGGCACCAGGGAGGAGGAGAGGTGCCGTCGCTCTAGTCTCAAGACTGTTCAGGGAGGAGAAGAGAACAGCCTTGATCTTGTTTTGGGCTTGCGCCCGAATTCCTGTGCGGCAGCACCAGGGAGGAGGAGAGGTGCCGCCGCTCTAGTCTCAAGACGACCCAGGGAGGAGGAGAGGGGCGCCTTGATCTCGTTGTATCTCTGCGACGATCCAGGGAGGAGCGGGTCGCCGCAGTCTAAAGGAAGCCTTGAGGGAGGAGTGGGCTTCCTAAAAATTCTTAGTGCTCGTATGCGGCCTCGATGGCGATACGGCGGATCATCGAGTGGTTCAGCCCCAAGTCGGCCAACTCGCGGGTCGACAGAGCGGAAAGCTCATTATAGGTCTCGCAATACTTGCGGTACTGGCTGTAGCGCAGTGCAAGTTTCGCAAAGATGCCAGGCTCGCTACGTACTTCGCGTGCAGCCACCGGATTGTGATTTGCGACAAAGGCCATTTTGAGAACCCCTTTGGTTTCGGATGAATGTGTTCGCGTCGTTGTTGTACCCTTGATATAGGGTAATGCTGCGCGTGCACAATGGGGGAGCTATGCAAAGCAGCTATGCACGAAACGAATAGGGGAACCAACGTCAACTTTGAGTGCACATGAATTGTGCAACCAGCTAAGTTTGCAGTATAAAACGACAGTTTTTGTCTGGATGATCAGAATACGCAGAGATTTTCTGCAGTTGCAGCATAGGAGTGTTACATGACTGTTACAAAACCGCAGGTGCTTGACGCGCTTCAGCGTCTCGCTTTGCCCGATGGTGGCGATTTGGTCACACGTGACATGGTTCGTGCGATCACGATTGAGGGCGCGAATGTGCGATTTGTCATCGAAGCGCCGTCGTCGGAGGTGGCGAAGCAGATGGAATCACTGCGTCAGGCGGCGGAGCGAATCGTGTCGGACTTGCCAGGAGTTGAGAGTACTTCGGCGCTTTTAACCGCACATGAAGCCAAAGCCCCGCCAACGCTGAAGGTCGGTGGTCATCCAAAGCCACAGCAAGGCCCGATGAAAGTCGCGGGGGTGGATCGCATTCTGGCGATCGGATCTGGCAAAGGCGGTGTGGGGAAATCCACGGTCTCTTCAAACCTCGCTGTGGCACTTGCCAAGCAAGGCCGTCGCGTTGGGCTGCTGGATGCCGATATATACGGACCGTCTCAGCCGCGTATGATGGGCGTGAACAAACGTCCCGCCAGCCCTGACGGAAAGACCATCATTCCGCTTCACTCACATGGCGTCACTATTATGTCGCTCGGTTTCATGCTGGAAGAAGACAAACCCGTGGTTTGGCGCGGTCCGATGCTGATGGGCGCGTTGCAGCAAATGCTGACCCAAGTGCAATGGGGCGAGCTGGATGTGCTGATCGTAGATCTGCCACCTGGCACAGGTGACGTTCAGCTGACGCTGTGTCAAAAGACCGAGCTGACGGGCGCTATTGTCGTGAGCACACCGCAAGATGTGGCGCTATTGGATGCGCGCAAGGCCTTGGGCATGTTTGATCAGCTCAAGACGCCGGTATTGGGACTCATTGAAAACATGAGCACTTTCCATTGTCCGAACTGTGGTCACGAAGCCCATATCTTTGGTCAAGGCGGTGTGGCAGCCGAAGCCGACAAACTGGGTCTACCCCTTCTGGGTACTTTACCGATTGATCTTGACACGCGCCTCGCTGGCGACGGGGGAACCCCCATCGCCGCAGGGGACAGTGATATGGCCAAAGCCTACGGTCAGCTGGCCGAGGGGCTTGTACGGGGTGGAATGGCCTGATCAGCCAACCACTTCTCCAATCAACACAGTTGGTTGCACTGAGGTGAAATTCGGAATGTCCGCCATGACCGGCCCAGCGGCTGACATGGCGGCGTCCATCGCCGCTTGATCGCTAAACACAATCGTTGCAATGGCATGAAACGGCGCGGGAACATCCGGACCGCCCGCAAGGCCTTTGGTCACCACGGTCGAGCCAATATGTGGCCCCATATGTTCGCCCACCAAGGCCATATGCGTGGATGTATAGTAGTCATGGTCAAAGGTGGATCCGTCGCTGACGGGATAAATCACTTGTAGAGACACGGACATGGTGCTGGTCCTTTCATTTACTAACACTTTGGGGAGTGTAGGGGGATTTGCGAAAAAATACGTGGTTTATTTGACGCTGTTAACATTTGGTGGGATAGCCACGATCCGGCCGAGAGCAGTCAGGCTGCACCACGTCGGTATTACGTCGGTATTGCGACGGTGCAGATTTTGGCTGATTTTCGGTAATCCGCAATTGTTACCGCAGGGTGCGCCGTGTTGCGCCTGACCTTTCTATTGAGCGCTGCGATTAAGCGAAGTGTCACCTTTTGAGAGGATATTTCCCCACTTCTGCCCCAAAGCTGACCACTTGCTGCGCGAGGTTGGCTCATAGTTTTTGCATGGAATGACAATGGCAACTGAAACGGTTTACGTCCTTGGGGAAAGTAGCATCACGGTCTCCGGTGGTGAAGAGTTGTCTGGCCAATCACAGGGCAGCGGGGTGCATCTGCTTGGGCAGACCATCACGTTGAACGCCAACGCCTGGGAAGCCGTTCTGGTCGATGATTCCGAAGCCAACTTTGATGACAGTGACAATTCTCAGACGCTGGACGGTGATCAGACGTTTGATGGGACCAGCTACAGCGACGGCAGCCGAGTTGAAGCGGAATTTACCATTGAGGTGCAAGATCCCGACGGCAACACCTATACGTTGGTGGCATTTAATATCAACGAAGGCGGTGGCGCGTCCTATGCGACGGTTGAAGGTCTGGCCTTCGTCGGGGGTGTTGGGGGCTTTCCGCCAATTGGCGTGGAACTCACGGTGATTTCCAACCAAGAAGGACCTTCCATAGCCTATTCCGACTTGGCGAGCCCGCCGTGCTTTACGGCTGGAAGCATGATTGAAACAGATCTCGGGGAAGTGGCTGTTGAAAGCTTACGCTCTGGTGATTTGGTGAAAACGCGAGATCACGGGTTTCAGCGGGTTGTGAAAGTCATGCAAACCTGTTTGCCACAAGCGGTTTTGGCTCAGTGTCAGGAGTTTCGGCCGATTCTGATTAAGGCGGATGCTTTTGGGGCGGGGCATCCGGTGCGAGCTACGCGTTTATCACCGCAGCACCGTGTGTTGGTCACCGGATGGCGGGCCGAGCTATATTGCGCGCAAGACGAGGTTCTGGTGCCCGTGGTGAAGATGGTCAATGATCACAGTATCTGTGTGGATCACGCGATCGAGGATGTTACCTATGTGCATGTGTTGCTGCAGGGGCATGAGATATTGACTGTGGACGGGCTCGCCAGTGAGAGCCTGCTGCCGGGCATGATGGGAGCGGCCGGAGAGGCCGAGGTCGCACAATTGTTTGGCGCTGATTTGGAGCAAGGCCGCCTTGATACAGTGCGGATGGTGGCACAGGGGGCGGTCTGTACCTTGCTAGCTGAGTCTGTCGCGGTTGGCACTGTCTAAGAACGCCTTAAGTTCAGTGAATAATATTTTGCGCTCATCCTCCGATAGGAAGCTGCCGATTTCCACCGTGCGGCCATTTCCGGTCAGGGTCACGTAGTAGGGCAGGGGGGTGCCGCTGACGTGGAGTTCGGCGCGTACCCAGTAGATATTGCACTCCCATGTTTTGGTCGCGCCGCGTGCCGGCTTGTGGCTGAGGTGCAAAACGTCGTCTTGAAGGGAGAGTTCTTCGAGGATGTCGCCATCCTGATAAGACCGCTCAAGCCCCCACCACAGCCCCGCCACCATCAGCAGCACAAATGGTAGGATGCCCCAGAGGAAGACTGTGCCCAAAAGTCCGTAGAGGGGCATGGTTCCCAGAGTGAACGCCATCATGATCATTGCGGCGAAGCCGCGCCGCGGCAGAGAACGGTGCGGGCGCAGGGTGAGTAAAGGCGCGTCGGGTGTTGGGCTGTTGTTCCAGTGGTGTGGCATCGGTTAGCGCGCCTGCTTGAGGGGCCAGCCCCTCTTGTCCTGCGGACAATTCACCCCGGGATATTTTTGGCAAGAGGAAACGCGGTTTGACATGGTCTCAGGCTTTGTTGCGGGCAAATAGGATGGAGCGGCCCCATGCGGAGGCATCGTTGGGAGTCAGAGTGACATCTTGGAAGCCGGCTTGGGCGAGGATCGCTTGGTAGTCTTGGGGGGATAGGCTGGCGTGATAGACGGTTTCGCCCGCCACGGTGCCGGTGACTTCGCCAGCATCAGGGCCCACGGTTAGAAGAAGGTTGCCGCCCCTTTGCACAAGCGCGGCGATGTGGGGCAAGGCGGCACGTTGTTCCTCTTCGCTGAGGTGGAAGAAGCCGTCCCAGCTAAGCACGATGTCAAAGGTTTGGTGGAGAGACAGGTCCCGGATGTCCATGACGTGCCATGTGGCAGCGGGCAGGTGGTGTTTCGCAATCTCGATCATGGCGGGGCTGGCGTCAATGCCGGTAAACTGGTGGCCGAGTGCGGTGATGTGTTGTCCGATTGGGCGGCCCGATCCGCAGCCAAGGTCAAGGACGCGCGCTGGGCAGGGGTGATCTGCCAGAAGACGGGTGAGCCAGTCCTTTTCATAGAGGCTAACATCGCGGATCTGATCCCATGCCTGTGCTTGCCGTTCATAGACGGCGAGGGTCTGGGCCTTGATGGCGGTGAGATCGGGCATGGCGCGGTTTGGCTCTGGATGAAAAAAAGGCCCCGAGCATGTGCGTCGGGGCCTTTGGTTGTCTGTGATGAGACCCGCGCGTTAGTGGGCGTGCGGCTTGTCCCAGTCTTCCTGCTTGGGCAGGATTTCAAAGGTGTGCTCTGGTGGTGGGCACGGCAGTGTCCATTCCAGAGTGTCCGCATATTCGTTCCAGTAGTTGTTTTCGGTAATCCGTGCGCCGCGGAAGAGGGCGTAGAAGACGATACCGAAGAACAGCAGGAAGGACGCGAAGGACAAGAGGGCGCCGTAAGAGCTAATCTTGTTCCAATACGCGAAGGCTTCTGGATAATCGATGTAGCGGCGGGGCATACCTTGGCGACCCAGGAAGTGCTGTGGGAAGAAGGTGATGTTTACGCCGATGAAGAACATCCAGAAGTGCACCTTGCCCCAGAACTCGGAGTACTGGCGGCCTGTCATCTTGCCGAAGTAGAAGTATACCCCTGCAAAGATGGTGAAGGCAGCCCCCATCGACATGGTGTAGTGGAAGTGTGCCACCACATAATATGTGTCGTGATAGGCGCGGTCGATGCCTGCCTGAGACAGTACGATACCTGTGACACCACCAACAGTGAAGAGGAACAGGAAGCCCATGGCGAACAGCATCGGGGTTTTGAACTCGATCGAGCCCCCCCACATGGTTGCGATCCACGAGAAGATCTTGATCCCCGTGGGCACCGCGATGACCATTGTCGCCAGCATAAAGTAAGACTGCTGGGTCAGGCTCATACCAACGGTGTACATGTGGTGCGCCCAAACGACGAAGCCCAGAGCGCCAATCGCGATGATTGCCCAGACCATTGGCAGGTAGCCAAAGACCGGTTTGCGCGAGAAGGTCGAGATCACGTGAGAGGCGATACCAAAGCCCGGTAGCACAACGATGTACACTTCGGGGTGACCAAAGAACCACAGGATGTGCTGATACAGGATCGGGTCGCCGCCGCCTGCTGGATCAAAGAAGGTTGTGCCAAAGTTACGGTCGGTCAGCAGCATTGTGATCGCACCCGCCAGAACCGGCAGCGCCAAAAGGATCAGCCATGCGGTGACAAAGATCGACCACGCAAACAGCGGCACTTTGAACAATGTCATGCCCGGTGCGCGCATGTTCAGGAAGGTGGTGATCATGTTGATCGCGCCAAGAATGGACGAGGCACCTGAGACGTGCACCGCAAAAATGGCGAGATCCATGGACATGCCTGCTTCGGTGGTTGAAAGCGGCGGGTAAAGTACCCAGCCCACACCAGAGCCTAGTTGACCATTGCCGCCAGGTGCAAACATCGAAGCCACACCAAGTGACACACCAGCCACGTAAAGCCAGAACGACAGGTTGTTCATCCGCGGGAACGCCATGTCCGGCGCGCCGATCTGCAGTGGCATGAAGTAGTTACCAAAGCCACCGAACAGTGCGGGAATCACCACGAAGAACATCATCAAGACGCCGTGATAAGTGATCAGCACGTTCCAGAGGTGGCCGTTTGGCGTACAAACCCCATCGCCGCCGCCCAAGAAGCGTGCGCCCTCCAGACACATGTATTGAACGCCGGGATCCATAAGCTCGAGGCGCATCAAAACGGTAAAAAATACGGCGATCAGACCGGCGAGTGCCGAGACGATCAGATAGAGTAGACCGATGTCCTTGTGGTTTGTGGACATAAACCAGCGGGTGAAAAATCCGCGCTCGTCGTGATGGTCATGGCCCTGAATGGCTGCGTCTGCCATGCGTTGCCTCCTGTTGGTATGTTTCCTGACGCGCGGATTCTTGCCGACGTCGCTTCCACGTCGTTTTAGTGGCCGAAAGCCAAGGCGGCAACAACTGGAGTTGATATAGATCAAAAAAAATTGTCGCACCCCCTGCGCAGTTCGGGGACGGAGTTTGAGCGAAATCAAGAGGAAAGGCCCGCGAAGCGTAAAAGAGTAAGGCCTGTGAGGGTCATTGGCGGCGATGTGTCAAAAGGTATGTCGTGAAAACTGCTTTGCGGGACGCGTGGGAGAATTGTCTTTAATTTGAGCGATGTGGCAGGGAATTGCCTGTTTTGAGAGGGTAATTTGCGTCCAAAGCTGATTGATTCGATGCCGTTTGCAAACGCGCGAGGCTGGGCGCGTGCCTGTTGGGCGCTTGGAAATGTCTCGGCGGTTTGCTCTAGTCAGGTTTGCGGCAGTCTCAAAGGTGTGGAGGGATGGCATGAAAGATCAACGTGCAAAGTATGAAGAGTTTCTGAGCTTGCATCAGCGCGAGGGTGCTTTTGTGATGCCTAACCCGTGGGATGCAGGCACCGCACGCCTGTTGGCGTCGATGGGGTTTGCGGCTTTAGCCAGTACCAGCGCGGGGTATGCCTTTGCGCGCGGGCGTCGGGATTCGGCGGAGGCCGTGAGTCGAGACGCGTTGCTGGGCAATGCTGCCGAGATCGTTGCGGCAACGGATTTGCCAGTGTCAGCGGATCTGGAGGACGGGTTTGGTGCGGGCCCTGAGATATGTGCGGAAACGATTGTCATGGCGCGCGAGGTCGGTCTGGTCGGCGGCTCGATTGAGGATGCAAGTGGGCAGGCCGCAACGCCGATTTATGAGATTGAGGCGGCAGTGGATCGGGTGCGCGCCGCTGCCGAGGCCGCGCGCGGGCGTGATTTTGTATTGACCGCGCGGGCGGAGAATTACCTTTGGGGGCGGCCGGATCTAAAAGACACGATTGCGCGGCTTCAGGCCTTTGGTGAGGCGGGGGCGGATGTGCTTTATGCGCCCGCGCTTCCAGACATTGAGGCGATTGCCACAGTCTGTCGTGAGGTGGACAAGCCGGTGAATGTGGTGATGGGGCTGCGCGCACCGTTTTATTCAGTGGCAGAGTTGTCTGAGGCGGGTGTTAAACGCATCAGCGTTGGTGGGTCGCTGGCGCGCGCTGCATTTGGCGCCGTCCAGCGCGCCGCCCAAGAAATCCTGAGCACTGGCAGTTTTTCTTATGCGGATGAGGCCATGGCTGGCGCGGATTTGGCACGATTGATGTCAAAGACCGCTTTGCCAAGTCGCGTGTCGGTGTCCCGCGACGAGGCGGTGTAATCAAGCTTTGCCGCTGCGTGATTGCGTCGGGCAGTCGATACTGAAAATAGAAAACCCCGCGCCATAGGGGCGCGAGGTGACTTTCAATGTGTTGCGTGGTGCAACAGACCGAGACTGTTTATTCAGCAACCGATGCCAGATAGGCGGCGACGTCTTCGCTGCCTTTCTTCAGTTTAAAGGTCATTTTTGTCTGCGAAGAGTAGCCATTGTCAGTCAGCCATTTTTTGGCATCCATCGTGTAGGCCGCCAGCGCTTCTTCGGTCCAGACAAATTCAGCTGCGGCGGCGTCGGCGAGGCCACCACCGTATTTAAATTCCTCGGAGCCCGCGACACGGCCGACAACACCATAGAGGTTCGGGCCGGTTTTGCCGCCTTTAACGATGGCTTCGCCGGCGTCGTCCACAATCGAGTGACAGGCGCGGCACTTTTTGAATTCTTTTTCGCCTTTGGCGGCGTCGCCTTCGGCCATGGCCGGGGCTGCTAGGGTCAGGGTGGCCGCAAATGCGGTCAGAACGTTTTTCATTGGGTTTCGCCTCATGCAAGATTTGTCCTGTTTCCAAGAGTGCACAAAGGTTCGGTCAGGATGCAAGAATTGACAAGGCGCGAATCCGCGCAGTTTGAGGGTTTAGGTGTTTTTGGCTTGACGGTGTTTTGATTGGTGGGGGTGCTGTGCAGCCCCCACGTTGAAATCAGAAACGATAGTTCATTTTGAAGGTTGCGATGTCGTGTGTGTGTTTGCTGACTGAATAGATTGTCGCGTCATATCGCTGCCGCTGCAATTCTACCGCCAGGCTGAGATTGTTGGTGATCGCGTGTTCAAGACCAACGCCCAAAAGAACGCCGCGGGTATGATAATTCTCCTTGTCCGATCCATAGATACCTTGGAAAACGCCATGTGCCGCACCAAATGTCCCGTAAAGAAGCGTGCCACCAAAATCGTGACCAAGGCGTGCTTTGAGCGCAAAGCTGTGAGACAGCCGCTCTAATTCATCCCAATAATCAAATGTGTAATACGCTGCGCGCGGCAGTTGATATTCTAACTCAACCCCGAGCACGCTGTCGCCAAGGTCGCGCAAATAGCCTATTTGCGCACCGCTAAAGGATTTGTCGGTGCTGTAATCAGTGCCGTCGTAGTTTTCGTTGAAATGGCCTGTACCAATTTGGAGCCCGCCATAAAAGCCGGTCCAGTCGTGCTCCACCGTGGGGGCGGACAAAAATATGGTTGTGGCAGAGGCGGAAAGAAATGTTCGAAAAGGCATCGGAAGTCTCTTGAAAAGTGAAAGTCTTCCGTAAGTCTATTTGCTTCGTAACTAATTGAAATATCTATTTAATGCCTAGATTGCCCGTGATCTAAATGCACCTGAACAGGCCTTGTTCCTTGTGGCGAGGGGGTGCCCCGCACCCGAAACAGGTGCAGGGGGAGCGTTTTAGAAGCGGTAGTTCACTTTGAGAGCGGCGCTGGTGTCGCGTACCGAGCGGCTGGAGCCGCCAAAGTTGCTGTATTCGCTTTGCAGAACTTCAAAGCCGACGCTGACGTCTTGTTGGATCATGTATTCCACACCCACGCCATAGACGACGCCGTCGTCAGAAATCGAGGTGCCCCCGCCGTCGATCTGACCGCGCACGACACCCGCGGTGCCGTAGAACAAGTAATCGTTGTGCGCATAGCCAACGCGGCCTTTGAGTGCGATGCTGTCAGAGAATGCGACGCCGCCAAAGCCTGCGTCGTTATAGCGGTATTCGGCTTCCCCACCGACAACCATGTTGTTTGTGAATTGGTGGTTGTAGCCTGCTTGCAGGCCAAAGCTTGTATTGTCGCCTGAAGATCCACCGCCTTCGACGTCACTGTAGCCAAGCTGGGCACCGGTGTAAAAACCGGTCCAGTCAGTTGCCATGGCTGGCGCGGCTGCAAGAGTTGTTGCCAGAGTGATGGCGCCGAGCGAAGTGACAAGTTTCATAGTTTTACCCTTTATATTCTGCTGTCTTAACCGAGGCGGTCGTGCCGCTGTGAAGCAGACATAGTCAGGGCGGGGCGGTTCTTTTATAGCGCATACGCAGCTTGGCAGTTCTGAGCAGGTTTTTGGCGAGTTCTCCAAAAGGCATTGTGGTTCAACCTGAAAAACGCGCCCGTGTCCTGCGCCCGCGGCAACGGGCGCAGGGGCAGGGGATCAGAAGCGGTAGTTCACTTTGACGGCTGCACTTGTGTCGCGCAGCGCACGACCGGAGTTGCCAAATGAGTCATATTCGCTTTGCAGGACTTCAAAGCCGAGGCTGACCTGCTGGCTGATCATATATTCCATACCCACGCCGTAGACGACGCCGTTGTCGGAGGAATTGATGCTGCCGCCGTCGACCTCACCGCGGACAATACCGGCGGTGCCGTAAAACAGAAAATCATTGTGGGCGTAGCCCAGACGGCCTTTCAGCGCGATGCTGTCCTTAAAGTCGCCTTGACCACGGCTCAGACTGGTGTCGCTGTAGCTGTAGGCGACTTCACCACCAAGAACCATGTTGTTAGAGAATTGGTGATCATAGCCGGCCTGAATGCCAAAGCTGACGTCATCGCCGGATGCAGAGCTTGTTTCAACGTCGCTATAGCCCAATTGACCACCGACATAAAAGCCGGTCCAATCTGTGGCCATCGCTGGCGCAGCAGCCAGTGTCGTTGCCAAGGTAATGGCGCTCAATGTGGATGCAAATTTCATAGGTCTACCTTTTCGCACAATTCAATTCGAAGCGGCGGCGCCGCTGTGCTTAAGACGTAGGTACGCCGAGCTGGCGAGAGAATGGGGGCGTGGGAGATGAGCTAGAAGCGGCCGATTGACGCATGGGGATTTCGCCGTGATGCTGGCATCTGCTTGAAATTATAGAATAAAATTCAGCGAATTAGAGCCTGTCTGTCGGGGTGTCCCCAAAGGTTATGTCGAACTGGCGGCGCAAGATAACGTCGACGTCATCCATCGTTACCGGCAATCCCAGATCCACCAGCGATGTGACACCATGCTCGGTGATGCCGCAGGGGACAATGCCGCTGAAGTGCTCAAGGTCCGGTTCCACGTTGATTGAGATTCCGTGAAAGCTGACCCATTTGCGCAGGCGAATACCGATGGCGGCAATTTTGTCTTCGGCCTTGGCACCAGAGGCGGTGCGCGGCTTGTCGTCACGCTCGATCCAGACCCCCACGCGCCCCTCACGGATTTCGCCGCGCAGGTTGAACTCGTCCAAAGTCGCTATCACCCATTCTTCGAGGTGCTGCACAAAGGCGCGGATGTCGCGGCCACGTTTGTTGAGATCAAGCATCACATAGACCACCCGCTGGCCCGGTCCGTGATAGGTGTATTGGCCGCCGCGTTTGGCGTCATAGACGGGAAAGCGATCAGGGTCGGTGAGGTCTTTGCGGTCCGCTGATGTGCCCGCAGTATAGAGTGGCGGATGTTCCAGCAACCAGATGCATTCATCCGCCTCGCCGCGCGCGATGGCATTGGCGCGATCTTCCATGAAAGTCAGGGCGTCCTGATAGTCGGTGAGCCCGTCTGTTGTAATCCATTCTACCATGCGTGTGTCCGCCTAGATGCGCCTGAACGATGACTAGGCACTTAGCGCTGCCGTCATGCGATTGTCCAGAGGGGCGGAATTGACGCGATTTTCAGATAATTCATTCTCGCTTGAGGTGAGCGAATGGTCTATCGTGAATTCAGATTTTTAAAGAGTCCGCGTTTTTCAAAGCAATAAACATAAATAATTGGAGAGGTATGATGCAATTCAGACCCTTGAAAGCCTATGTTGTCGCGGCATTGACCGCGAGCGCGACGGTCACCCCTGCCTATGCGAGTGATGTGGGCGCTGCGATCGCCGGAGCGATCCTTGGCGGCGTCATCGTGAACGAAGCCAGTAAGAACAAGAAGCGCTCAACCGCGACGTCGTCGCAGTATTCCGCGACGCGCGCGTATAATCGTGAGTCCCAGACCGCGTTGAATTATTTTGGGTTCAATGCCGGAACGCCGGATGGGGTGCTGGGCAGCCGCTCGCGCACGGCGGTGTCGCAGTACCAAGCTTATGTTGGCTTTGCCGTAACCGGAAATTTGTCGCAATATGAGCGCGATTTCCTTGTGTCGTCTTATAACCGCGCCCAAGTTGGTGGTCCGCAAGTCATAAAGGCGATGCAGACAAACCAAGATGGTGTGCGCAGCCTGCTCACAACTTGGTATGACGAGGTCACGGGCACCCGCAGTACCGGCTCAACATATGCTGGCATGCCGGTTGCGGTCAGCGCCGCTATTGATGAGGTGGCCGAGAGTTCGGACCCAAGTGCCGAGCAATTGCTGCAACGCTCAGGCTTTATCCAATTGGCGGATCTGAACGGCGATGGCAAAACCGACTATATCGTGGACACTTCGGTGTCGGGCAGCTCATTCTGGTGTGGCGCGCAAAACTGTACAGTGATGGTATTTGCCTCCACACCGCAGGGGTTTCAGCGCAGCGATTTTCTAACGCATGATGCGACGCCGGCGATGTTTTCATGTCATCAGGCGGTTTGTCGTTTGAATGAAACACCCAACACGCAGCTGGCTGTGGCCCCCGCGCCACAAGCAGCGGCCCCTCAAGAACCGGTCACTGTGGCGGCTTCCGGCCACAGAGCTGATACGGCGGAAACCGGTCTAAGCGGTCTCGCGTTGTTTAACACAGCCCCGGCCCAGCCCGCAGCGCCGTCTCTGGCCAGCCATTGTTCAAAAGTGTCTCTGCTGACCAGCTCGAATGGCGGGTTTGCCACTGTGTCCAATATCACCGATCCCGACTTGGCGCTCAGCGAGCAGTTTTGTCTTGCGCGGACCTATTCGATCAGCACCGGTGAGCAAATCGTCAGTGGTTTGCAGGGCGTGACGCCGCAGCAGGTCGATCAGCAATGTGACAGCTTTGGTCCCGTGCTTGCGCCCTATGTGCAAAAGCTGGCGCTCAGCGATGCGGCAGGTTTGATTTCCGAGGTGCAGTCTTTTGTGTTGCAGTCCAACATGTCGATTGAGCAACTGGCTGGGACCGCAAAAATCTGTCTGTTCTCGGGTTATCGTCGTGACAACATGGAGGTCGCGCTGGGCTCGGCTCTGTTGATGGTTGGTTTGGGTCAGAAACCCTATGCCGAGTTGGTCGGACATCATCTTGAGCACGGGTTTGGTATTGGCGCTGATGCAAGCAAGTCGACAGGGTGGTATATGACGGCAATTGATGCGCTGGCAGCAGGTGCCGAGCCTGTGGTTGCGCCAGGACAGCCAGAGCGCGTGGAATTGCTACGCGCTGCTTTGAGCTCTGCCAATGGCGACACTGCGGCGCCGCAGCCGACCGCGGCCGCCTTGCCATCATTTAACCTTGAGAATTGATCAATAAATGTCAGATCACGGGGCGGTCATTGCCGGCCCGTGAGCATGAATCTGCTGTTTGCGTCGTTTTTGCTCTTCACATTCCTGAAGTGCTTCGATAGGAACCGCCGCACCAAGCCTAAGACTGTGCGGTCGTGGCGGAATTGGTAGACGCGCAGCGTTGAGGTCGCTGTGGGGTAACACCCGTGGAAGTTCGAGTCTTCTCGACCGCACCAAACTTTCCAAGAAAGTGTTATTTTTCATAGTGTTGAGCTGAGCTTGAGGATCTATTCCCCTTATATTCCCCAATTTCGGTGGAATACACTGAGGTAGATTGGAACAATCAAGGTAACGACACTGAGGGAATTCGTCGGCCTAGTTGCCTTCGAACTCGGGTTTGTAAAAGCTTTACGAGCAACCAAGAGCTCACCTTGGTGGAGAGCTCGGCCAAACGGTGCGATTGTCGCTTTCGATAGGGAAATCACTATAGCGCGCCGAGGTCAACAAAGCCGCGTTGGAGGTGGACGTTGACGGCGTCAGAAACCCTTTTGGGAAGCTGAAAAAACCAAAAGGACTGTGGCGGCGGTTGACGTGAAGTTGCCACTTAACACTAAGCTAGATCGCGGGAGTAGCCAAAAAGAGAAAAGTCCCGATCGTAGAGTGTGTTCACCAAACTGACCTCTTCGTCACCATAATAATCTTGAATGGAACGGCTCGTTTTGCGGCTTTTGGTTTTATTACTGTGGCCCAAAGGGACGGGCTCAAGCTTTAGACGTGCTTGCAGCTTAGCCATGTCGGACTGCAACGTTTCAAAATGTAGAACGTCGTTGACGACTATGTTTTCGGATTTATCGACAACAAAGTAGGTTTGATCTGGCAAATGCGCAAAAACACGGTGCCATGGATATCGTGGTTTAAGGCGCAGGTTGAGATATTGCACAAAGCTTAGCTGGGCAAACTCTTTCGAGATACGCTTGCTTCGGTACTGCTTCATATATTCATAATGGGAAACCGCATGATCATACGGATTTCTGACCACAGCGAAACTGTGCATGCTATTGAAAAAATCGGCACCAAGCTTGGTTCTGACTTTCAACGCGGTGTCATGGTTGCGAAAGTGTGCTTTGCGCGGATCCACCTGCATGGGAAGTCGGCGATACAGAGATCCCTTAAAACTGCGCGGTGGTCTGTCACAGTAGGGGAAAAGCAAGCGATTCATGGAAGACCCGGCAGTTTTGGGAATATGAATAAAAATGAACTTTCGTGACATTGAAAGAAGCATGAAATCCGTCCATTTTTGACATGTGTGCGCAGGTGCATCGTGGGATAATTATCGCGAACCAACTATGTACTACTCATAGCGGGAGACACAAGGCATGAACAATTTTTGCATTGGATGTTTCGGCGGTTTTTTGGGCCAATCGGGAATGGTTTTAACGTCTGTAAGGCGGCGCGGGCTGGATTTAGATTTCACAGCGTTCTTTTGGGGCTGCGATCAACCGATCAACTGAAGGGCGCTATATGTCATCACAAAGATAAAGTGTTCACGGTGTTTGCACGGTCGTGTCGCCACGCAGCGCTTGTAATGTCACCCTGGCCTGAAACTGATCTGAATAGTTCCGGCGCTTCGCCATGTTCGTATCCTTTCAAAGGTTTGGGATACACCTTAGCTGACTGCCCAGTTTTCTGGGTCGGTAATCCCCCCAATTAATGATTGAGTCCGGCCGTCGAATTCACATTTCATACATTGGTCCCGTTTTGAGCATCGGCGCGGCCCAGAAAATCAACGAACCCAAAACGGAGTTTCGCTGATCTGCTGAATCCACCACAGCTCAATCTAGGCAGGATTGACAACCGATCTTATTCAATGTTCGGTGCGCTTGCTTCTGACGAGGTACTCCAAAGTGTCACGCCCACTATTTCTTCTTCTGACTTACTGCCAACAAGCCTTTGTTGCCGAGGCGGTCAGCGCAGCACTGCGGCAATCTGGTCCAGAATTGGACATCCTCATTTCAGATGATTGCTCACGTGATGGCACATTTGAGACGATTAAACACACTGTGGCTGAGTATCGGGGGCCACACCGCGTTTTCGTACAGCAAACACCTAAAAACTTGGGCCTCAACGCACACATAAATTACTGTATATCAGCGACAGACGCGGAAATTATTATCTATGGCGCTGGTGACGATTGCTCGAAGATCCATCGATCTGAACGTACTCTTGAAGCCTTTGCACGCACGGAAGCCAAGCTGGTTCATAGTCAGGTCGAATTGATTGATGTCGCCGGACGGGCTCTGCCCGAAGAAAAAAGTGCTGCGCTTCACACTGCAAACGCCCTAACGCAAGTTGCGACGTCTTTAACAATGCACATCGGAGCAACAGGCGCGTGGCATCGATCGCTATTTGAGAAATATGGTCCTCTACCAAACGTAGCATTTGAGGACCTTGTCCTTGGATTTCGGGCTTCTTTAGAAGATGCGGCAGTGTTTATCGATGAACCATTGGTGCGCTACCGAACAGGGATTGGAATCAGCGCAACCGAGAAAGACCTCACCTCAAAGCTCAAGTGGCGCGCAGCGCGAGGACAGCGTTTGCGTCTCTATGAAGAAGTATTTGAAACGCGCCTGCAAGATGCCCAAACTTTTGGATACTCTGAAAATGATGCCGTTCTTTCTCTTTTGCGTGATGCGGCAAAGGATCAACGGTTGCGTCAACAAGTCCTAGAGGAAGGGTTTGTTGCAGCATTGGGGCGGGCAGTCCTTGAAACCCCAAAAGCTCTTCAGCGCTGGGTGTCTGAGCGCAGTCGCGAGAGACGCGCTCTTAGACGCTCTTAGACGCTCTTAACGTTCCTAGAGGTACTGTGTAATCCAAGGCGCCGGTCGCAAGGACTTGAGGCCGTTTCTGTGACCATTAACGGCCTCACGCGCTTTGGGCTCAGATGGAAAACACAAAACGCTTGCCCCTTCAGGCAAGCGAGGCTGCATGAACAGGTTAAGCGGGAGCGGGGGGCGGCAGTTACGGGTGAAGCTTACAACCCACTCCGAAGGATAGTTCTCTAACGCGTCAAATCGAGCTGCGGTCATCGACGTATAGCGTTGCTCAGATCCCTTTGAAAAAACCAGAGCTTCCTCGGTGTTCTCATCAATTTCGCTATATAGAAACCCATGAATTTTTGGATCAAACCGAATAACCGATCCTTCGCCTCGGGTTTCAATATGGGATCGTGCCTTGAAGGGCGGCGGCATGCAGACCTTGTCTGGCATATACTCAAAGAGTGCGTCCATGGATCCGGTGATCAACACATCAATGTCGAGGCAGAGCAAAGGTCCATCAAGATCCGAGATCAGGTCAGGGGAAAAAACGGCCACTTTACGAAGCGCGCCGGCGCTGCGGCGAAGGTTGGGTTGCGCCGCTTCAATTCTCTTCTGAAGGGGGGTGGCCTCAAGGGGCAGGGCTTCGATCCATGGTGCCAGTCCCTGCGCATCATCTGTAAGGCAGAAAAACCGGACATCGCCCGAAGTATTCCGCGCGACTGCCGCGAAAAGCGCGTTCACCTCTTCTGAGGTGTATTTGTCGCCCCACTTGGTGCAGATGCAATTCTTGGTCATGGCTGTCTACTTTCGTTCGATGAGTCGTAGTAATTGAAACTGATTAGGGCACCAAGGAGTTTTTGATCAACTCAGCGGGCTTTGCGAGCGACAATGCCCAGCATCTCAATCATTTCCAAGAAGCGATTGGCGATGCCTTGCGGGGCAACATCGGCCTTCATTGACGACACGACGTCTAGTGCGCGTGCCCAGTCCGCACCTCCAAAGTCGTGCTGTGCTCGCGCAAACGCTGCCCCCACGCTGTCCGATGAAACGGTGTCTACCAGATATGGGTAGTCATCCCCAAGGAAGTGAATCACGTCCTCAGTTTCTCTATGAGCAATGACATTTGCACCGCACTTGCTTGCGACAAATCCCTTTAGAAACGGTTTGTATATTTCGGTCGAAGGATCACGTGGCGGGCGCACAGCATAGTGGAAATTGTACTGAGAGAATTTTGGCAGAATGCTCTCAAATGGTGTGCCGTCGCTGAGATCAAAAACATCAACAAGACCGCTAAATTCACTGGGTAACAGTAGATTTCGCTGCAGGCCTACATATAGAGTTCGCAACTCGTTCAATCGCTCGTGTGGTGGGTCGGGCAATCGGGTGTCGTTGTTGTGTAGAAGCACGAAGGGTTGGCCCGCGCCCATCGCGCCGGTGGCTGTCAATCGCTCAACCGCCGTGGCTTGCGCGTAGGACGTACAAATGTGCAGGTCACAGCCCGCGATCGGAGATTCTCGCAAATCCCCGTCCACATGGTCAAAGCAAATCGCGGTAGCCTTGCGACGGATGACATCAAACGCCGCCGGATCAATCCTTGATAGACACGCTTTTCCGAAGAAATAGACACCGCCATTGGGTTGAGCCTTTGCCCATAGCCATTGCGCGCCCGGCAGGGCCTGGCGTGGCAAACGGGTTAGTCGGACCTCGCATTCATCACCCAGATATTTCGCGACGATCTCACTTAGCTGAAAAATGCGTAAAAGCGTGCTGCCCCATTTCGGTTTACAGTAGACAAAATGGACAGTTGGCTTGGGTCGTGTCACCGTTGCGGTTTCCTAAGTTAAGAATAGCTACGTGTTTCTATGTCGATGCGTGAGCCTTTGCGAACAAAAACACCTTTGAGGCGCCGAAGCCACCCATATGTCGGGGGTCGATACAGCAGGTCATGGGGCGTAAACGATGCGGTGCCGTCATAGTCGCCTACATCCTGATAGGCAATCTCAACTTTAGGCTGATAAACATAACCTGAGTCCCAAGGTGGACTTGTTTCTCTTTAGCCCCGGCCGCTTCATTCAATTAGGCAGCCATTGGACGGAAAGGCCAAAGGGCTTTTGTCCCTCCAAACGATGATTGCCGGCGCCTTGGAATATAGAATCGCTTCAAATACCAGAGTATTGCCCTGAGCGCCATGTGCTCTGAAAAAGTGGCAGACCCAATTGCCACCCTTGCGTCTGAAAATCAAAACTTAACGTCGATCTTGATGTGATGCCAGGCTTTCGGACAGAGCCGCAATCCAGCAAAAGGTGATTTTTTGACGATGATGTTTTGACTTATCAAATAAAATCGATATTTTGAGGGAGTTGGAATTTGGAGACCAGACATGCCATCTTGGAACGATTATAAGGAAATGGCGCGAGGACGCGGCGCGTTGGCGCTGGAGCTGTACGTAGTTGTAACGACGCCTGCGAAAACACCGGAAGATGTTAAAGCAGCTCTGCCGGATCATTTGGACTATCAGCGTAAAATGGAAGAACAGTCGGTTCTTGTGATGGCTGGTCCGACTTCGGATGACAGTGGGGAGCTTATGCAGGGCGCCGGGATGATTTTGTATCGGGCGGCTTCAATGGAGGCGGCACGCGCTATTGCTGAGGCGGATCCAATGCATTCTTCCGGTGCGCGTAGTTTCACGTTGCGAAAATGGCTGGTCAACGAAGGCAGCCTGAATGTGAGCGTTGGATTGTCCACAGGTATTGCAAAATTGACGTGAATGGGAGCCGATATGCCTCAGACTGGGCCATTGGGTGATTTATTAGGGACGTTGCTGGAGCGGCGGCCGTTTTATCGGAAATCCGGCGCGAAAGGCGCGTTGGATCATCTCTGTGCCGAGTTGTTAACAGGGCAGGGCGCGGCAACAGGACTTCAGTCGGCTGCGGCTGTGCTAGAGCAGTTTCGCAATCTGTCTGATGATGAGGCGCGTGAATTCTTCACGATGTTAAACGACGCTTTTGACGTTGATGCGGTGGATGTTCTGGCAAGGGCAGAAGCTTATAAAGAGGACCCGAGCCCAGCCCACTTTAAACGTCTTGTCAGCGCAACGGAATCGCGCCGCCAAGTTTTGTTTCGCCGCCTAAACCAAGTTCCCAATGGAACCTCTGAGCTGGTGGCGATGCGCGCGCGTTTGTTGAAGCTTTTGAAGGAACATCCCGAATTTGGGCGCACCGATCTGGATATGGTGCATTTGCTACGGGGGTGGTTCAATCGCGGGTTTCTGGTGCTGCGCCAGATCACCTGGGACACACCTGCGTCAATCTTGGAGCGGATCATCGCATATGAGGCGGTGCATCAGATTCACAGCTGGGACGATTTACGCCGCCGTCTACAACCGCAGGATAGACGCTGTTTTGCGTTTTTCCATCCGGCCATGCCTGATGATCCTTTGATCTTTGTCGAAGTGGCGCTGACGAAAGGTGTGCCGGGATCTATTCAGAATGTCCTGTCAGACAGCCGTTCAGAGTTGATGGCGGATGAGGCGGATACGGCGGTGTTCTATTCGATCTCCAATTGTCAGGCCGGATTGGCAGGTATTTCCTTTGGTAATTCTTTGATCAAACAGGTGGTCCGAGATTTGTCGGCTGAGCTTCCCAATTTGAAGCGTTTTGTGACCTTGTCGCCCATTCCGGGGTTTGAGAAGTGGCTGACATCGCAGGGATTGGCAGAGGCTGACATTGAAGCCGAAGAATTGCGGCAACTGGCGGCGCAATATCTGCTGGAAGCCAAGCGGGATGGTGGCAAACCTCTAGATCCGGTTGCGCGGTTCCATCTGAGCAATGGGGCGCTTGTGCATATGGTGCATGCCGAGGCTGATAGATCGGAAAAAGGTATGCAGCAATCTCGGGGCGCTATGGTGAACTACTTGTATGACCTGCCCAAAATCTCGCAGAACGTCGAAGCTTTTGGGGAGAAAAATACTGTGGCGTCGGCGTCGGGGGTCAGATCATTGGCTAAGCTGGCGCAGCGCAATTCAAAGATTGCTCAGCTTACAAAATAACGGAGCCCCTTTTTCTTAAGGGGCGTACCCAACTTATTGGAGTCATCGCAGGGTCTGGCAGGGCTGTTAGGCTGGTATTAGGTCTGCTGTGCAAGGTGCGTGCGCCACAATGGTGCAATCTGGGTCCAGTTTCCCCTATGGAGGCCATTTTCCCTGTCCGATTGAGCAGGACCTGCAAAATCTTCGATTGCTGTTTGATAGCTGCTGCGCTTGCGCGAGTTCTCAAGCCAGTGCGCAACATTTGTAAAGTCGTCTTGCCATAGTCCCGCCAGGCCTAACCGGTCCAGACGGTCTAGGTAGGCTATCAGGGCAATATCTGCCAAGCTGTAGCGATTACCAACCAACCAACGGGCATCTGCTAGCGCGGACTGCATTTTTGAGAACATGTTTACTAGAGTGAAAAACGCGATGTCGACATGAACCGAGGCCACACCGTTTTGTATGATGTCGCGGCGTTTTGCAGCGTTGGCTGGATGTGCGATTTTTGCAATCGAGGTTTCGATCTGCCGGGGTGTTTTACTCTCAAGTATCTGGAGACGTTTGGACGTCGCAAAGGTCATGGTGTTGATCGCCGCATGGATGTCTATGCAGTCTGAGAGCCACATAGAGACTTTGGCGCGGTCCACAGCAGTGATGGGCACAAGCGCACTATTGGCGGAGATGTTGACAAGATACTCCAAGATCACGCTTGATTCCGTGACCACGAATTCCCCATCCATCAATGTAGGAACGACCCCTTTGGGATTGAGCTTGAGATAGCTTTCGGCGTGTTGATCTCCTTTGGCCAGATTCAATATTGGCCCTGACCATTTCAGGCCCAATTCTGCCAGTCCAACGCGCACCTTGGCCGAGCAAACGCTGGTGCTTCCGTGATACAATTTGAGCATAAAGCACTCCTGAGATGGCGGTTTTATAAGGGCGAGAAAAGTAGGCTTTCGCTTTAAGTCACCAGTTCTCCAAGAAAGGCACCGGTGCTGCGGTAGTGGTCCATCAAAAGGCGTGAGGTTTTTTCGACGTCGCGGCTGACGGCTGAGTTCAATATCGCAAGATGTTCCGCTTCCACGTCGCGTCGTGAATAGGTTTTGGCGCGGCCTGCAAGAAACCTGTAACGCACATTAAGGTCGTAAAGCTGCGCACATAACCGCATGAGAATGGGGGAGTCGCATGCGCCGATCAGCGCCATATGAAACTGTTTATGGCGTTCTTCAAAATGCTCCAGGTCTTGGCGGTCTTCGCGGCTCAAGTAGTGGTGCATTAAGACGAGGTTTTCTTCCCACGGCTGATCGCCGTTTTGTAGGCTTTGACGCAGGGCCATGTCTTCCAGCGTGCAACGCAAGTTTAAAATTTCCTGAAATTGTTGTGCGCTGGTCTCGGCGACGCGAAATCCGCGCTGATCAAGCCGCTCAACCAATTGGTCAGAGGTCAGAAGACTCAGAGCTTCGCGGATCGGTGAGGCCCCTGTCCCGTAGGCCTCTTTTAGCGTTTCCACCTTGAGCCGTTCACCCGGTGCGAGACGGCCAGTGATGATTTCGTCACGCAGCCTGAAATAGGTGCGCTGTGTCGCGGATTGGTTGAGGTCAGTTTTTTGAACAGATGTTGGCATGGTGGTAATTAAGCAAAATTGTGACGGCATGGCAATTAATATCGATTTTTCCGCTGATGGAAAAGTTTTGGCGGTAACTTTGTCGATTCCGTCGAAATTTCGAATTTACTCTATCGCCGGTGAATTATCAGTCGGAAAAGGCATTAAAGTAGAGCTTCTTTGTTCTGTGGTGGAACAGACGTCTCGAAATGAACAGGGGATATGTGCGCGACTGGGCTTTGGCGAGCAACAACTTTGGAAAGAAAATTCGCTTGATTGCAATAATATCGTTTTTTTGTTGTTTTGGCTTCGATTATCGAATAAAACGATTGGCGGAGATATAGAGATTAAGCCTAAGGGGACGCCGATGCGCGAAAGTCATTTTGAAGATGGTAAGTGGTGGGTCAGCCCCTACAATTTCCAGCCAGAAGTACGTCAGTCACTAGACCTGCCGCAAAATGTTCAAATCCATGACGCAACTTTGCGCGATGGAGAGCAGACGCCAGGTGTCGTGTTTTCTATCGATGACAAAATCCGGATTGCCTCCAAGCTGAGCGAAGTGGGTGTAGAGCGAATTGAGGCTGGAATGCCGGCGGTGTCGCCTCAAGATGCTGAGGCAATCAAGGAAATTTCAAAGCTTGGTCTGAAGTCCAAGATTTTCACCTTTGCCCGCGCGATGAAGCAAGACATCGATATGGCGCTGGAATGTGGCGCACATGGTGTGATTATCGAAGTGCCAATCGGCTATCCAAAGCTGGTCACGCAGTTTGGGTGGACATGGGAAGATGTTTTCAAGAAAAGCCGCGATGTGATCAACTATGCGCGCGAGCAGGGGCTTTATACGGTGTTCTTTCCGTATGACACAACCCGCGCGCGACCGGATGATCTTACCAATTTGTTGACCAACATCATGCGTGAAAGCCCACCCGATAGTGTCGGCATCGTTGACACAATGGGCTGTGCGACACCTGAAGCAATTAAATATATGGTGCGCTGGGTCAAAGGCATGACTGGCTTGCCAATCGAAATCCACACTCACAATGATTTTGGCATGGGCGTGGCGACCGAGCTGGCTGCGGTGACCGCTGGTGCGGAAGTTGTGCACAGCTGTGCCAACGGTTTGGGCGAGCGTACCGGCAATGCGGCCTTGGAAGAGCTAATGCTGGGTCTGCATCTGCTGTATGGCTATGACACGGGTTATCATTTGGACAAATTGCCCGAGTTGGGCAATCTGCTATCTGAGTTGTCTAATATCCCGATTGCGCGCAATAAACCGGTGCTGGGACATGGCAACTTTATCCGCGAGTCCGGCATTGGCATTCAATATGTTATGAATGATCCGCTGGTGATGTTTGGCACACATCCTGCGTTGACAGGGCGTGCGGGTGAAGTGGTTTTGGGCAAGAAGTCCGGTAAGGCGTCGATCCAGTATAAGCTGGAAGAGCTGAGCTTGGGGGACGTGTCTGACGCAGAGGGCGCGGAAATCTTGGCCAAGGTGAAGCAAAAAGGCATCGAGAAACGCGACATTCTAAGTGACGCTGAATTCGCCGCTGTCGTTGAGGCCGTTCGCAAGGCGGGCTAACCGCATCATCGATGAAGAGATTGGCCGCTGCACCATGAGTGCGGCGGCTTTTTAATTTCAAAAGGTGCGCGCTTCTCATTTTGAGTCAAATGCCCCACATAAACATACACCCAAAAGACATATTTACCCCCTCAGTTTACGCTTCTTTATGTTGAACACAGCAGTCTGGCACTCGTTTTTAGTCAGTTGGTGGTGTGTTATGTCCCAGAGCAATTCCCAAGAGCCGCAGAACGTCATTATTGGGTCGCAAGGCGATGATATTATCGACTCCGGCGATGGCGTAAGTTCAATCAACGGCCATGAGGGCAGCGATACAATTTCCTCGGGCGATGGTAATGATCTTACCGCTGGAGACATGGTTGGTGCGGAGTGGGCACTGATCGATGGGCGTTGGGTCTATAACGCGGAGAACATTGTCGTGACCGGCGGCGGTGTTGTGCGAGACTACAATGACGTTATCGACGCTGGTGGCGGAGATGATGTGGTTTTGGGCAACGGTGGTCATGACATTCTGTCGGCGGGCAGCGGTGATGATCTGGTAAATGCGGGCACTGGGCAAGATACAGTCGATGGCGGTTCAGGCGATGATGTTCTCAATCTGGAGGATGGCAATGACTGGGCGCAGGGGGGCATTGGTGCAGATACAATCAATGCAGGCGCGGGCAATGATGTGGTTTTTGGTGATCTGGCCACGGATAACTTGCTAAGTGCCGCAGACATGGGCGCGGCCTCGCTTGCGCAATATGGCGAAGCGGGGGCTTGGGATGTGCGCCAAGAAGATGGGCAGCGCCAGATGAGCCAGTCTGTTGGGACACAGGCGGGTGAGAGTTATACGGTCTCTTTTGAATTGGCGGCCAACCTTGCGGCAGGTGCAACCTGCGGATCGGTTGAAGTGCTGTGGAACGGTAAGGTGATTGGAGAAGTGGCCAGCACCTCGGGTGTCTTTGAAACACATGAGTTTACGGTTGAAGGCGGTGGCGAAGGCAAACTGACTTTTCGGGAGTTAACGCCGCCCTCTGATGGCCCCGAGATCAACACGGATGGCCCGATTTTTTCCTACCAAAAGACAGTGGCTATTGGTGAGGAGGATGTTGACGTGGCCGCCTTTGCGCCGGGTCAATCGAAATTGTTCCAGATGATCAGTGGGCAATTAAATGTGTTTGACCCCGAAACCGAGCAATATCAGGTCGCAGGTGAGCCGACGGGGCTAAAAATCAACGCGATTGGCTTTAATACCGAAGACGACCTGATTTACGGGATTGCCAAGGCCAATGGCCAAGATGCGTTGGGCAATCCG
The DNA here is from genome assembly GCA_900143615.1 of Rhodobacteraceae bacterium Alg231-30. Taxonomy (GTDB): domain Bacteria; phylum Pseudomonadota; class Alphaproteobacteria; order Rhodobacterales; family Rhodobacteraceae; genus Shimia. Next base: position 132,136 of record FREU01000002.1, on the reverse strand, counting down.
GTGTCTGTACAGGATCTGGTGATGGTTGATGCTGAGGGCAACGCCTACGGCATTGGGAAGACACCTGTGAGCAGCTATGTCGGTGATTTTGACGGTGACGGCAATCTGTGGGCTTTCAACTCGTCCTTGAACAGTGTGACGCGCATTGATGTGGACACTCTCAACGACGACGGCACGCCGCAATCTACACAGTTTGATCTGCCTAATGATCTGTTTTCGGGTCGCACCTATGACGTTGCCTATAGCACCAGCGAAGGTGTTTTTTATGCCGTTGAGCCACCAGTACGAAACGGAGCCGAGGGTACGGTTCATCGTGTCGATTTGCGCGGGATTGAAGAGGGGCGCGCGCCGGAAATTTCTTCAGTTCCCATCAATGCCACGTTGTTTGATGATGGTATGTCCGCGGGCATGCCGCGCGGCGCTTATGGTGCTGTCTTTTTGGATGGTGACGGAAATCTGTTTTTTGGCTTGAACCGTGGCGACCATGATCTTGATGGCGAAACAGCCGCTGCGGGGGCGATCTACAAGGTCAACGTCGATTGGAGCGGTGGCGCGGCCTATGCCGAATATATGGCGGAGGCACAATCCACTGGGAGTAATGATGGGGCGGTAGATCCCCGTTCAAGCGATCCTTTCGCGACTGTGGACCATGACAGTACGTTGCTTATCCGAAACCCAGAAGTGTCCAGTGATGCCGGGGGGAATGACCAGCTACGTGGCGGTGAGGGCAATGACACGATGGCGGGCGGCGGCGGCGACGACACTTTGCATGGTGGTGCTGATGATGACGTCTTGCGTGGGGATGCAGGGGCGGACCGTGTATATGGCGGAGCTGGCGATGACGTCGCCTCGGGCGGGGCGGGTGATGATCATGTGCTTGGTGAAGCAGGCGATGACAGCCTTTCTGGTGGGGACGGTCGTGACTATGTGAATGCCGGATCAGGGAACGATAGTGTCGACGGTGGCGCAGGAGCCGACAAGCTGGTCGGTGGTACAGGCGCTGACACGATTGTCGGAGGCAGCGGCGATGATAACATGTGGGGCGGCAATTGGTCCAGCGATGGTGAGGCCGACATGTTTGTTGTTTCTGCTGGTGGCGGAAAAGACATGATCCACGACTTTGAAGTGGAAAAAGACGTCATTGATCTGAGCGCCTATGGTCTTGAGTACAGTGATTTGGCCGCACATTTGCAAGATCAGGGCTGGGCTACGGTCATTGACCTGAGCGCTCTGACAGGCGGGGAGAGCGGTGATCGTTTAATTCTTAAATCTGTGGGGCCGGACGAATTGGATGAAAGCAATTTTCTGCTCTGAGGTCTGAAAATGCGCGATGTTTCATTGGCCCCTATAAAAGGGATGGTGCCGTCCCTGTTGGCGTTGAGCATCGTTTCGAATCTGGCCATTTTGGTCAGCCCAATTTTTATGATGCAGGTGTTGGACCGGGTCGTTCCTACGGGAAATCTGCACACTTTGGTCTTGCTTCTGATCGTCGCTCTAGGGGCGCTCGTGCTGCAAGCCATTGTGGAGGGGCTGCGTAACTTAAGCTTGAAGCGGCTGGCACATTGGGTTGAGCGGGAATACCTGCCTGTGATTTTAGCCGGGAATGCGCCGCTCAGGGAGGTCCGCCTAAATGCGCTGGCTGAAATGAGCGCCGTTCTGTCGGGAGGCGCCGTAAGCGCAGCGTTGACGGCGCCTTGGTTGCCGTTTTTCTTGCTCGTTTTGTGGGTCATTCACCCATGGTTTCTGGCGGTATCATTGATGCTTGTAGGAGTGGCGGCTGCGGTGCGAATGGGCTCGGCCGCATTTTCTGCGCAGGATCAAAAAGACCTCGCACAGCGCAGAAATTCTGAGGCTTCTGCTCGTCAGGATATGGGCGACGTGATGAGCCAGGCTTCGATTCCGGTTTTGGTTAAAAACCTGATGGATCGCTTTGCCGCCTATCAAAGCGCGCGTACAGAGCTTGCCGACCAAATGGAAGTGGTTGGCGCGACAACAGCGGCGCTGTCGGCATTTTTACGCAGCGCGACCCAGTTGGTGGGGTTGAGTCTGGGCGCCAGTTTGGTGGTCGCAAGTGAGTTGAGCGCGGGAGGAATGATTGCGGCCAGCCTCATTTTGACCAAAACAGTGACAAGTTTTGAAATGGTGGTGATGTCTTGGGGTGAGTTGCGCGCAGGGCTGCGGGCCTATGGTATGCTGAATGCGGTATCGTCGGATCATGAGGTCACCACGCTGCATATTCCCGAATTGTCCGGGGCTTTAAAGTGTGAAGGATTGATTTTTCCACGCGGTGGTGGCGCCCCGCCACGGCTAGATAGAATAAGTTTTGAACTTACTCCGGGTAGCTGTCTCGCGATCGTGGGGGCCTCCGGCAGCGGCAAAACAACCTTGATAGAAGCCCTGAGTGGCACCGTTCCAAGCCCGATCGGCTCGGTCTTTTTGGATGAAAGTGAAGTCAAATCTCTGCCATTGAGCAGTCGAAGAGATCACATTGGGTATCTCCCCCAACAAGGGCACTTGTTTCGCGGCAGTTTGGCCGAAAATATTTGCGGTTTTGAGGCCGCGCGCAATGATGATGATATTATCGCCGCCGCCAAAACAGCCGGGGTTCATGGGCTGATCTCTGCCTTGCCGAACTCCTATGAGACGGACATTGGTGTCGAGCCGTATGTGTTGTCCGCCGGACAGAAGCAACGTGTCGCCCTCGCGCGGGCGATTTTTCATACCCCGACGTATTTGTTTTTGGATGAACCCAATGCTTTGTTGGATGCCTTGGGCGAGCGCCAGCTGTGCGCCACTTTGGCGCGCCTAAAAACCAAGGGTACGACTATAGTGATGATCGTTCACCGCTCGGGGGTGATGGCCTTGGCTGATTATGTGTTAGCGATGGATTTTGGCCGGGTCACGGACTTTGGCCCGCGCGCCGAGGTTCTGGGCCGACTGAGCGGGGGACGCCGTCGTATTGTGCTGCCGCTCAATGCGCATTCCACACAGGATCTGGTCGACTGGGTTCATGCACAGTTTTCCCGTGGCGGAGACACCGAGTTGGCCCATCGCGCAGAGATCGTGGCGACCGAACTTTACAACTTGGTTTTGCACAGTGGGGAGAGAAATACGCCGCGAACCGTGGCGCTTCATTTTGGCTTTTTGAGTTCTGGGACCTGTGAGATCACACTTGTAGAAGACGCACCAACCGAGGTGCCCGATATGATTGAAAAGGTGTCAAAGCGCCCGCGTTTGGTAGACACAACAGCCCCTCCCTTGCCAAGTGACGAGGTCGCAATTGCTGCGATTTTGCAAATGACCGAAGAATTTGATGTGCAAAACAGTCAAGGACAATCTAAGTTTCGCGCAAGGCTGAGCATGGACCCCCACCCGCTTAAGAAGGTGGCGCAACTATGAGTGAGCAAATCCATCGTGAGGTCGCAAAGCTTCCCAAAGGCGTGACACGTCCTATTCGAGTAGGCTTTATAGTGATCTTTAGCGCCATTGCGGCCTTTACGATCTGGGCAACACACGCACCTCTGTCGACATCTATACATGCTGCTGGATATTTGAACGCAGCCAATCCGAGCTTTGATATTCAGCATCCGTTTGGCGGGGACATTGCGGCTATTTATGTGCGGGAACACGATGTGGTTGAGGCGGGACAAGCTTTGTTGGCATTTGATGTTGAAAACGCAAAAGCACAACGCCGCGAGCTGGAAGCAACTCTGTTACCGCTGCGACAGGAATTGGACGTATTGGACATTGTGCTTGTTGAAGGCGTTGGGGAGGCCCTTCGCGATCTGACGGAGTATGCAAATCTCTCGGAGGAGCGGGTCAAAAATATGCAGGCGGTTTTGAGGATGCAACGCGAGGTTGGGCAGGCCACAGAAACTGCGTTCCTGCAACGTGCAGAGGGGATAGAGAAAAGCATGGCGGCACGTTTGAACCAGAGAGAGTCGATGCATGCGCGACTTGAGCGATATCGCATTCTGGTTGAAAACGGCGCGCTGCGGGTCAGTGAAAACGATGTGCTGCTCGAGGAGATACTTGAGCTTGAGGCCAGTCTTGAGGCAGAACGAGCCGAAATTCAATCGCTGCGCAATCAGGCCGTTCAAACACGGACGCAAACGGCGCGGGAACTGCTGGAATTTCGCCAGAATCTGTTGGATCGCAAGGCTCAACTTGTTGAAACAATACCTAAGTTGCGGCTGGAGATACTCCGTCTGAATGCCATGATTGATCAGTCGGAAATCAGCGCGCCGGAAGCGGGTGTGGTGACGCGGCTGCATTACCCAACAGACGAGATGTTCGTACAGCGTGGCCAAACCGTCTTAACCCTTACACGCCTGACACAGGATCACACGGTGTCCTTTAGGGTTTCGCCACACCTCATCGATCAAGTGCGAGCAGGCATGACAGGCGTTTTAACAATCACGTCTCTCTCACAACGCAATCACCCTAGGGTGGAAGTTCAAATACAGTCTCTTTCGCCAGACGCTCGGCGTGACAGTGAGGGGACTATTTTAGGTTATGACGGAGTGGCAAAAATAGATGCTCAGGCGCTTGACCACTTGCTGCTTGAGTTGGCGGGTGATGTCTCTCTTGTGAATGATATGCCGATTAATTTGGTCTTTGAAGGGCGCGAGATTACCTTTGGCGCCTATCTGCTAGGGCCATTTTGGGAATTTTTAAGTATGGCGCTGCAGGATTAGTTTCGAACTATCAATTGTCAGAGCCTTTTACGCGGTGTCCCAGTTTTTGGAGAGCGCTGACTCGTAGGAGGGGGGGGCACAGACGGTTTGAGAGCTTGCTGGCCTGCCGACGTTTTTGAACATTTTTCTTCCCCTGTTTTTCCCCATGTCCGTCAACCCAAGCGCACATTTATCAAATATTAAGGATTGAGGCGCCGATTTGGTTGGGCGCGATGATCGATATTCTTGGGGTGATCGATTTACGGGGAATGCAGTGGTTTGCAGCGACATATTGAACGGCCGAAAGGACGAAACTGAGGTGTGGAAATATACCCCGTTAGGTGATGACCCTGAAGGGCAGCCCGCGACCTATCATAAACTGTTGCAAGAAGCATCGCGGCGTTGGGAAACCAATGCGAAGCAAGACGTGATCTTGCAAAAAGGGCATTGTGAAAATACAGAGGCCGCACCTCAAACTTTGCAGGGTGCCATTGGTCGTGGAGAGTGCTTTACGGCTGCGCTAGAGGAAATGTCTCCTAAGCAAAAGGCGCTTTGGCCGCGGCCAAGATTGGTTGGCTTAATCTTGGTGATGATCGTAGGAGTGTCGGTTCCCGACGTCGTTCTTCGTTTGCTGATCTGGGCGCTCATTTTGTTTCTTGTCGCTTCGGTTTCGATTGGCCCTGAGCGGGCAAGAGATGTGATCCGAATCCCATGCCAGCGTTTCGCACGCCTTTGGGGAGCCGAACTCGCCTTTGTTTGGCGGTTTGTGCAGCGGCAACGAAAGCGGTTCGCGTCCTAGGTTAGGAGGAGACGCCACAGTTTGGTCACTAAAATGCTGTCAAGTCGCCCGAATTTTCGAAGAATGTGTCACTCCTGTAAATGCGAAGCCCACCGGGATGGTGAAGCCGACGTGATCTGTATGTCGGCAATTTGAACCGTCTTCCGGCAAACGTTTCACGGTGACTAAAATGAGCGAAGAAAGCGCTGCCGATCGCCTGGATGAGTCGGCCCGCCAGTATGGCGAAGAACTTATTGAACAAGGTGAACCTTTTGACAGGGACACGTTGGACGCAATTCGAAATCTAGTTGCTCAAAGCGACGACGTTTCAGATGTGTCCAGTGAACAGCTGCATGAAGGTACAATGCCTCTGTTTGAGGGGGCTATGTCGACATTGATTGGTCGCCGCAAGCGGTCCAACCCATTAGAATCACAGCCACAAGAAACGCAAGCTAACATTGGCTTGGACACGCATATACACAGTGCGCCTGTTCAAGAAGGTGTCGAGGCCGGGGCGGTGAAAGAGCTCGGCTCTCGTGGATCTTGGCGCAAGCTCACTCTGGTAGAGGGAGCTGTCGCGCGTGCCGTGCGAAGAGCGCTGTTTACACCACGTGGCGCATCGATTTTGCTTCTTGCTGGCGTCACGATCTGGCGTCCTTGGTTTATTCCTTCGCTGGTGTTGGTCGTGGTGCTTACGTTGTTTTTCTTGCCTCTTTTGGTAGGGGTCTTCATTGGCCAAGACCGAATGGGCCGGTTCCTGCTGAAGCTGACAAAGAAATACGTCTGGGCGGATTCTGGTAGAGGGCGAGCGTTACAGAAAGTGCTGCCACGCCGCTTGCACCCGTTTTTATATCGCCCCATGGGCGATGATGACACGTGGGATGGACTCATTGATCCTTCTTTTGAAGCAAGGTTAGCACGGTTACGGGGATGATCGCGCAACAGCCCTTGAAATCATCGGCGGCGCAAAGTATGTGAACCTCTGATCAAGGCAAAGAAGAGCGTCATGGCTAAAACCAATCCGATCACATTTATCCAGCAAGTGCGTGCTGAGGTCTCCAAAGTTGTTTGGCCGACCCGCCGCGAAGTGATGCTGACAACTGTCATGGTGTTTATCATGTCAGCACTGGCGGCGTTGTTCTTTTCGCTGGTTGATATCCTGATTAAATCTGGATTGCAGGGTGTGTTGTCACTGTTTGGCTGATCGCGAGGGGCGGCTTTGCCTCTTGAAATCAATAGTCAACGGCGGTAGGTGACGCCTTACTTTGGGACGTGGCGTGTGGCGATTCGAGTTGCACGCCGATTTTGTGTTTCAAATAGGCCCATTTGGGGCTTTGACATTAATGATATTCCGGCCTGATGCTGGCTAACGACGGGAAGAATGATTCATGGCGAAACGGTGGTATTCGGTAAGTGTGCTGTCGAACTTCGAAAAGAAGGTCGCTGAGACTATTCGGCAGTCGGTCGAAGAGCAGGGTCTTGAAGATCAGATCGACGAAGTTTTGGTGCCTACCGAAGAAGTGATCGAAGTTCGTCGCGGCAAAAAAGTGACCGCTGAGCGCCGCTTTATGCCCGGGTACGTTTTGGTGCACATGGAAATGAGCGATCAGGGCTATCACTTGGTGAACTCAATTAACCGCGTCACCGGTTTTCTGGGGCCACAGGGGCGCCCGATGCCAATGCGTGATGCGGAGGTGCAGGGCATCTTGGGTCGCGTTGAAGAAGGTGAAGCCGCGCCGAAGCTGCTGATCAGCTTTGAGGTTGGTGAGAAAGTTAAAGTCAACGACGGACCGTTTGAAGACTTTGACGGCATGGTCGAAGAAGTTGACGACGACAACCAGCGCCTGAAGGTGACGGTGTCGATCTTTGGTCGGGAAACGCCGGTCGAACTGGAGTTCACTCAGGTGACCAAGCAGGCGTAAGCCAACTCGACCACGAACTTAAATAACGCCCCGATGGATGACCATCAGGGCGTTTTTTGTTGTCTGGATTCTTTAAGTGCCCAAGTTGCAGCTAAGGAAGATTGGATGAAGTCGGCGGACTTTTAAGACTCTTGGCGTTTCTGAATTATGGCATTTGGCATGTCAGAAAAATTCGACCGGAAGTTCTTTTGGGCCGCAGGGATAGGCATTCAGCTATTCTTCAATAGAAAAATTGGTCTTTTTGCGTTTGCGCGAAATTTTGCTAAAAAGTTGGGTATTTGGCCGACATTACTTCAATTGGACTGGTTGGTGCCTAAGTTGTTAGGCAATGAGTTGGCGCCGTTTTGCATGCTGTGCCTGGCTAAATTCTTAGAAAGGGAAATAGATGTCGCAGTTAGGATTTTTGAAGGCTGCTACACGCGCTGGTGTTGCTTTGGTCGCGAGTGTGTCAGTCGCTTGGGCCTGTACCGGCATTATGTTGACCAGTTCTGATGGGCATGTAATTCGAGCGAGAACTGCGGAATGGGGACCGTTTGACCTCGAAACGAAGATCAACATTATTCCGCGCGGCTATACCTATCATTCCGGCGAAATGCCTAATGGTACGATGGGCGCAACTTGGACCGGTCAATATGGCATGGTCGGGATCAGCATGCTGGATCACGGAGGACCTGCTGACGGGATCAATGAAGCGGGGCTGACGGCCGGACTGTTCTATCTTCCTGGGTATACCGAATACCAAGAGTACAAGCCTGAGCTGGCCGACAACACCATTCCCGGTGACTTGCTCGCCTCTTATGTGCTTTCACAATACGAAACAGTTGGAGAGGCGCAGGCAGGGCTCGAAGCAGTCAATGTTGTAGGTGTTGTAGATGAAACTCTTGGGTTCCCTTTCCCATTTCACATGTTGGTTGCTGACCGGTTCGGTGGTCGAATAGTGGTTGAATACATCGACGGCGAATTGACCATTTTCGATGCACCGCTTGGTGTCATTACAAACTCGCCAAACTATGATTGGCACATGACCAATCTCAATAACTACGTTAACCTATCGGCGATCAGTTTGCCGTCCGTCGAAGCGAGCGGTGTTTCCTTTGCGCCGCTGGGTGCTGGTAGTGGCATGATTGGCCTGCCAGGTGATTTCACACCGCCCTCGCGATTTGTTCGTGCGGTTGCTTTCTCACAAACGGCGCGCGAAACCCAAGGCGGCTATGACACTGTACGTGAGGCGTTCCGGATTCTCGACAACTTCAACATTCCCGCTGATGCAGCAGAAGGTGCCGACGACGATGTCCAGTCTGAGGACCTGCTGTACAGCGCGACACAAATTACTATGGCCAGCGACTCTAAGGAACTCGTCTACTACTATCACACAATGTTTGACCGCACGGTTCATATGGTGGACATGAAACAAATCGACTTTGGCAATATGGGTGATGAAAAGATCGTTTTTGCGACAAGTGGCGACCGAGAGCCAACCATTGTTGACATGACCCCAAGTAACTAATTGAAAACTGTTTCGGGCCGCAGCGTTGCGCAGTCGCAATGCGGTCCGAAACAGCCATTCTCCCAGAACCATGAGAGATTTTCCTGTTTTATTAGGGCTACGTCGCAAACAGACGAATCCTCTTGCCAACCTGTGAATTCGGGCGTAAATGCCGCCTCTATCGTCTTCGGGCGATGGTCTCTCGTGGGAGATTCGGGCATCGCGATGTCTGAACCGGACCACGCAACACAAACCGGGCGGAACGCGTTTCGTCTATGTTGAAAGGAAAACCAAATGGCTAAGAAGCTAGCTGGTACAATGAAGCTGCAGGTTCCTGCAGGTCAAGCCAACCCATCTCCACCCGTTGGTCCAGCGCTGGGTCAGCGCGGCATCAACATCATGGAATTCTGTAAAGCGTTTAACGCAAAAACACAGGATCTTGAGCCCGGCGCGCCGTGCCCAACCGTGATTACATACTATCAGGATAAGTCGTTCACTATGGACGTTAAGACGCCTCCTGCGTCCTATTTCCTGAAAAAAGCTGCCAAGCTGAAGTCCGGTGCTAACCTGCCAGGTCGTGAGACTGTTGGTTCGGTAACACCCGCTCAGGTGAAAGAAATCGCCGAAGCGAAAATGAAAGACCTGAACGCAAACGACATCGAGGCTGCTATGCAGATCATCCTTGGTTCTGCACGTTCTATGGGCATCGAGGTGAAGTAATGGCAAATCTTGGTAAGCGTACTACCGCAGCGCGCGAAGCGTTCGCAGGTAAATCAAACCTGACCGTTGAAGAAGCTGTTGCTCTGGTCAAAGGCAATGCCAAAGCGAAATTCGACGAAACTGTTGAAATCGCAGTTGTGCTGGGTGTTGACCCACGTCACGCAGACCAAATGGTCCGCGGCGTAGTTGGTCTGCCTAACGGCACAGGCAAAAACGTTCGCGTAGCTGTTTTTGCTCGTGGCCCGAAAGCTGAAGAAGCTCAGGCTGCTGGTGCAGACATCGTAGGTGCGGAAGATCTGATGGAAGTCGTTCAAGGCGGCACTATCGACTTTGATCGCTGCATCGCGACACCTGACATGATGCCGGTTGTTGGTCGTTTGGGTAAAGTTCTTGGCCCACGCAACCTGATGCCAAACCCAAAAGTTGGCACAGTGACTATGGACGTGGCGCAAGCCGTACAGAACGCCAAAGGCGGCGAAGTACAGTTCAAAGTTGAAAAGGCTGGTGTTGTACACGCCGGTGTTGGCAAAGCTTCGTTTGACGAAGGCAAGCTGGTTGAGAACGTTCGCGCCTTTATGGATGCGGTTCTAAAAGCCCGCCCTGCTGGCGCCAAAGGTGCGTATGTTCAGAAAATCGCTCTGAGCTCGACAATGGGCCCAGGCGTGACCATTTCTGTGGACAACGCTGCCGCTCAGTAATCTGAGCTGGCACAGTAACTGATTATGAGAAGGCGCCCATTTGCGGGCGCCTTTTTTTGTTTGGCGGGTTTGTGTGACAGTATTGTGGGGCTGGGTATGCGCAGAGATGCGTAATCAAAACAGAAATTGAATATTGTCAAAATCAGCTAAAGTTTCGCTCAGCAAGCTCACAGACTGATCGATGCCAAGATTGATCACCAGATAGCCCGGATCATCCGATGAGATTGCCAAAATGTCGTCGCGGCTGGCGAAAATCTCGAAGGCGGTGAGGTCAATGACGTCTATTCGTTGCACGTTTTTAATTTCGTCATGCCCGTCACCCGGACGGAAAACAAAAATGTCTTTGTCACCTTTTCCGATCAAAGAATCGTCGCCTGTTCCGCCGATAAGTGTGTCTTCGCCCCAAAAGCCAATCAGCGTATCGTCTCCGGCTCCGCCGTTTAGGAGGTCATCGCCGACATAGCCGTTCAGGGAGTCGTTGTCTTCTCCGCCGAAAATCCGATCATCCCCATATCCACCAAACAGACTATCGTCTCCTCGTCCGCCGAATATCGTGTCGTTTCCTTGCTGGGGGATGTGGGAGTAGTCGGGCACGTAGTCCCCTTCAATGGTGTCATTTCCACGTCCGCCGCGAAGGAGGTCGTGGTCGCTCCATCCCATCAGTACATCGTCCCCCCCACGTCCGATGATGGTGTCGTCGCCTTCACGCCCCACAATTCTGTTTGCAGAGGCGGTTCCTTTAATCAAATCTCCGAATTCAGAGCCGTCGAGGTTCTCGATCGAGCGCAGCGTGATGGATCCGAACTCGGTTATCTGGGGAGTTTTGAGGTTTAAATCGATTGTAACACCTTCGGTTGCCAAATACCGCACCATCGAAACTGTGTCCGACCCGCGTCCTCCGTCGAAGGTTTGGTCACCGATGTCCCAGATTATGCGGTCATTTCCGCCACCGCCAAATACGACATCATTGCCTTCTCCGGCAGCCAAGAAATCATCGCCGGATCCACCGAACAATGTGTCGTTACCAGTGCCTCCATACAGAAAATCATTACCCAGACCGCCGAATAATAAGTCGTTGCCGAGTTCGCCGTGGAGGATGTCGTTGCCTAACCTGCCAAACAGAGCGTCGTTGCCCGCCCGCCCATTCACAATGTCGTTAAGATCAGTGCCTTCCAAAAATGGATCGTCGTCATCAGTACCGCCGATGAAAGGCATTGTTAGACTCCTTGTTAAAACGGCGCAAAAAAAACATGGTCATAGGGTGTAGGCCTTTGCCTATGGTTGCGCAAAATGCCGCCTAAATATGGTTCAAGGTACCATTTTGGCGTGGTTTCGGCAACGTTTTCGGATTGCTGGCCCCGTCGCGGCCTGCAATGCGCCGCAAGTTTCAATCGCCTATCTGGTTGAGGTTGTCGTCGGTATTAGGTATTGTTGCCTTAAGTAAATGAAATACGTCGCGCCAAACAAAGAGGCGTAGGCGCCACCGCAACTGGGGCGATTTGCTTCCGGCGGGGGAGTTTTTTGTTTTTCTATGCTTGCAAACACTATGACCCACAGTTAAATGACCTCTGCCCATCCCGCCGGAGATTCGAGTAATCGATTCTGTAATGGTGGAATGGCCTGTCCAAGACGGAGGGTTCGCGGCATCTGCCAAGAATAATTCCTTCCTGAGATGGGAAACGAGACAAGAATTTATTGAAGGCTTTCCTTCGAGCGATCCTGGCCTCTGGACCCTTAACTGGACCTGAACGCACGCCGTCTGGTGTGCAAAATTGAGCCGGGGAGCAATCCCCAAATTTGGAGTAAAACTGTGGATAGAGCCCAGAAAGAGAAATTGGTCGACGAGCTCGGCCAGATCTTCGAAAGCTCTGGCGTTGTAGTGGTTGCCCACTACGCGGGTCTTACAGTTGCTGACATGCAGGACCTTCGCGCACGTGCTCGTGATGCGGGTGGTGCTGTTCGTGTCGCCAAGAACAGGCTCGCCAAGATCGCCCTTGATGGGAAACCATGCGAAAGCATTGGTGACCTTCTGTCGGGTATGACCGTTCTAACCTATTCTGAGGACCCTGTGGCAGCTGCCAAAGTGGCCGAAGACTTTGCCAAGGAGAACAAAAAGTTCGAAATCCTTGGTGGGGCTATGGGTGAGAACGCTCTGGACCGTGCTGGTGTTACAGCAGTATCGAAAATGCCTTCGCGCGACGAGCTTATTGCTCAGATCGCTGGCATGCTTGGTGCCCCTGCTTCCAACATCGCCGGTGCAATTGGCGCACCTGCTTCGAACATCGCATCCATCCTGTCTACCGTCGAGGAAAAGGCAGAGGCTGCGTAAGCAACTTAATGAGAGCCGCGTAGGCACAATTGCCCAACGTTGGAACACATACCTAAGAACGGAAAGAGTCTAAAATGGCTGATCTGAAAGCACTCGCAGAAAGCATCGTGGGTCTGACCCTGCTGGAAGCACAAGAACTGAAAACCATCCTCAAAGACGAGTATGGCATCGAGCCCGCTGCTGGCGGCGCTGTAATGATGGCTGGCCCAGCTGACGCTGGTGGCGCATCTGAAGAAGAAAAAACCGAGTTCGACGTCATCCTGAAGTCGCCTGGTGCTTCTAAAATCAACGTCATCAAAGAAGTTCGCGCCTTGACTGGCCTGGGCCTCAAAGAAGCTAAAGAACTGGTTGAAGCCGGTGGCAAAGCTGTCAAAGAAGGCGTTAGCAAAGACGAAGCTGAAGAAGTTAAGGGCAAGCTGGAAGCAGCTGGCGCTGAAGTCGAAGTTAAGTAATTGCTGCCAGGCGTTGCCTGGATGTGATTTTAAGGCTGGGTCCGGTATATCCGGGCCCGGCCAAACCTGTCTTAGTGAGGGCTTTTGACAAAGCTTTGACTAAGGCAAGGTTTGGAACGGGAGGCTGCCTTTGGGACGGTGGCCGGGAATTGTCCAGATTTTGACCATCTCGTATGGGTGTGGTGCCGGGGACCCGACGGCAGCCGCGCTCGGTGAGAAATGAAAGGTGACATCGACCATGGCTCAGAGCTACCTTGGCCAGAAACGTTTGCGCAAATACTATGGCAAAATCCGTGAAGTCTTAGAGATGCCGAACCTTATTGAGGTTCAGAAATCTTCTTATGACTTGTTCCTGAAATCAGGCGACGACATTATTCCAACTGACGGTGAAGGCATCAAAGGTGTTTTCCAGTCAGTGTTCCCGATCAAAGATTTCAACGAAACCAGCGTGCTGGAATTCGTGAACTATGAGCTGGAAAAACCTAAGTACGACACCGAAGAATGTCAGCAACGCGACATGACTTACAGCGCCCCGCTGAAAGTTACTCTGCGTTTGATCGTATTTGATGTCGATGAAGACACCGGTGCGAAGTCGGTTAAAGACATCAAAGAACAAGACGTCTTCATGGGTGATATGCCTTTGATGACACCAAACGGGACGTTCATAGTGAACGGCACCGAACGTGTGATCGTTTCCCAGATGCACCGTTCGCCCGGCGTGTTCTTTGACCACGACAAAGGCAAAACCCACTCTTCGGGCAAATTGCTGTTTGCTTGCCGCATCATCCCATATCGCGGCTCGTGGCTGGACTTTGAATTTGACGCCAAAGACATCGTTTTTGCGCGCATCGACCGTCGTCGTAAGCTGCCTGTGACCACTCTGCTGTATGCGCTGGGTCTGGACCAGGAAGGCATCATGGATGCCTATTATGACACTGTGAACTATAGCTTGGACAAGAAGAGCAAAGGTTGGGTCACCAAGTTCTTCCCCGAGCGTGTGCGCGGAACACGTCCTACATTTGATCTGGTTGATGCGCCAACAGGCGAAGTCATCTGCGAAGCGGGTAAGAAAATCACCCCGCGTTCGGTCAAAAAGATCATCGACGAAGGCAAAATCACGCAACTGCTGGTCCCATTCGAGCAGATTGTTGGCAAGTTTGTTGCCGTTGACATGATCAACGAAGAAAACGGCGCGATCTATGTCGAAGCTGGTGATGAGCTGACGCTTGAATATGACAAAGACGGCGATTTGATCGGCGGCACCGTGAAAGACTTGGTTGATGCGGGCATCACCGATATTCCTGTGCTGGACATCGATAACGTCAACGTCGGCCCCTACATGCGTAACACCATGGCGGCAGATAAAAACATGGGGCGCGACACAGCGCTGATGGATATCTACCGTGTGATGCGCCCAGGCGAGCCGCCCACAGTTGAAGCTGCGTCCAACCTGTTTGACACATTGTTCTTTGATAGCGAGCGCTATGATCTCTCGGCCGTTGGTCGTGTGAAAATGAACATGCGTCTGGCGCTGGATGCGGAAGACACACAGCGTACTCTGCGCAAAGAAGATATCGTTTCCTGTATCAAAGCGCTGGTTATGCTGCGCGACGGCAAAGGCGACATCGACGACATTGACCACCTTGGGAACCGTCGTGTGCGTTCTGTTGGCGAGTTGATGGAAAACCAGTACCGCGTTGGTCTGCTGCGCATGGAGCGCGCGATCAAAGAGCGTATGTCTTCGGTTGAGATCGACACTGTGATGCCACAGGATCTGATCAACGCGAAACCTGCGGCTGCGGCTGTTCGTGAATTCTTTGGCTCCTCGCAGCTGTCGCAGTTCATGGACCAAACCAACCCGCTGTCGGAAGTCACCCACAAACGCCGTCTCTCAGCTCTTGGGCCAGGTGGTCTGACACGTGAACGAGCCGGCTTTGAGGTGCGCGACGTGCACCCGACCCACTATGGTCGGATGTGCCCGATTGAAACGCCGGAAGGGCCAAACATTGGTCTGATCAACTCGCTGGCGACCTTTGCCCGTGTGAACAAATATGGCTTCATCGAAACACCATATCGCGTGGTTAAAGACGCTAAGGTGACAGACGAAGTACACTACATGTCCGCAACGGAAGAAATGCGCCACACTGTTGCGCAGGCCAACGCGTCCTTGGATGGTGAAGGCAAGTTCCAAAACGATCTGGTGTCGACACGTCAGTCTGGCGACTACACATTGGCACCGCGCGAGCATGTTGATCTGATCGATGTGTCGCCAAAACAGTTGGTATCTGTTGCGGCCTCGTTGATCCCGTTCCTTGAAAACGACGATGCTAACCGCGCCTTGATGGGCTCGAACATGCAACGTCAGGCGGTTCCTCTGCTGCGCGCAGAAGCCCCGCTGGTCGGCACAGGTATCGAAGGCAAAGTGGCCATCGACTCGGGTGCGGCTATTCAGGCGAAACGTGCCGGTATCGTGGACCAAGTTGATGCGCAGCGTATTGTTGTGCGGGCGACATCTGATCTGGAGTTGGGTGATGCTGGTGTGGACATCTATCGTCTGCGCAAGTTCCAACGCTCAAACCAAAACACCTGTATCAACCAGCGTCCGCTGGTGAAGGTGGGTGACACAGTTGGCAAACACGAAGTCATCGCCGATGGTCCTTCTACGGATCTGGGTGAATTGGCTCTGGGTAAAAACGTGGTCGTCGCGTTTATGCCTTGGAATGGCTACAACTACGAAGACTCGATCCTGATCTCTGAGCGTATTGCGCGTGATGACGTCTTTACTTCGGTACATATCGAAGAATTTGAAGTCGCCGCTCGTGACACGAAACTCGGCCCAGAAGAAATCACTCGCGATATTCCGAACGTCGGTGAAGAAGCGCTGCGCAACCTCGATGAGGCTGGTATTGTTTACATCGGTGCGGACGTAGAGCCGGGCGACATTCTGGTCGGTAAGATCACGCCAAAGGGTGAAAGCCCGATGACACCGGAAGAGAAGCTTTTGCGCGCCATCTTTGGCGAGAAAGCTTCGGACGTACGCGATACATCGCTGCGTGTGAAACCGGGTGATTTCGGCACAGTCGTCGAAGTGCGCGTCTTTAACCGCCATGGTGTGGAAAAAGACGAACGTGCACTGCAGATCGAACGTGAAGAGATCGAACGTCTGGCACGTGACCGTGACGATGAGCTCGCCATTCTGGATCGCAACATCTATGCGCGCCTGCGTGGTATGATCACCGGTAAAGTGGTTGTTAAAGGCCCCAAAGGTGTGCGTCCGAACTCGGAAATCACTGAAGAGCTGCTAGCAAGCATGAGCCGCGGTCAGTGGTGGCAGCTTGCGCTGGCAGACGAAGCCGACGCACAGATTGTCGAAGCCCTGAACGAACAGTACGAAATCCAGAAGCGTGCGCTTGATGCCCGTTTTGAGGACAAAGTTGAAAAAGTCCGTCGCGGCGATGATCTGCCACCGGGTGTGATGAAGATGGTTAAAGTCTTTATCGCTGTGAAGCGTAAGCTTCAGCCAGGTGATAAAATGGCCGGTCGTCACGGGAACAAAGGTGTTATTTCCAAGGTTGTTCCAATGGAAGACATGCCGTTCCTGCAAGATGGTACGCCAGTTGACTTCTGTTTGAACCCACTGGGTGTGCCTTCGCGGATGAACGTTGGTCAGATCCTTGAAACACATATGGGTTGGGCTGCACGTGGTCTGGGCATCAAAGTTGATGACGCCCTGCAGGACTATCGCCGCACTGGTGATCTGACGCCTGTTCGCGACGCAATGGGCCACGCCTATTGTGAAGATGTCTACGAAGAAGGCATCCGCGACATGGACGAAGGCACGTTGGTTGAAGCTGCGCAAAACGTTGCGCGCGGTGTTCCAATCGCCACACCGGTCTTTGATGGTGCCAAAGAGGCAGACGTCAACGATGCGTTGATCCGTGCTGGTTTTGACACATCTGGTCAGTCGGTTCTGTTTGACGGTCGCACAGGTGAGCAATTCGCACGTGAAGTGACTGTGGGTGTCAAATACCTGCTGAAACTGCACCACTTGGTGGACGACAAAATCCACGCTCGTTCGACCGGACCATACTCGCTTGTGACTCAGCAGCCGCTGGGTGGTAAGGCGCAGTTCGGTGGCCAGCGCTTTGGGGAAATGGAAGTCTGGGCTCTGGAAGCTTATGGCGCTGCCTATACCCTGCAAGAGATGCTGACTGTGAAGTCGGATGACGTGGCAGGCCGCACCAAGGTCTATGAATCGATCGTCAAGGGCGAGGACAACTTTGAAGCGGGCGTCCCAGAATCGTTTAACGTTCTGGTGAAAGAAGTCCGTGGTCTCGGCCTGAATATGGAACTCCTGGATGCGGAGGATGAGGAGTGAGGGCTTCGGCTCTCCTCCCCTTCACCCTCCCACTAGTATTTGAGGTATCAAAATGAACCAGGAACTGACGAACAACCCGTTTAACCCGCTGACACCCCAAAAGGCGTTTGACGAAATCAAAGTCTCGCTGGCGTCACCGGAACGCATCCTGTCTTGGTCTTATGGTGAGATCAAAAAACCGGAAACCATCAACTACCGTACGTTCAAGCCTGAGCGGGACGGTCTGTTCTGTGCGCGTATCTTTGGCCCAATCAAAGACTATGAATGTCTCTGCGGCAAATATAAGCGCATGAAATATCGCGGCGTTGTCTGCGAAAAATGTGGTGTTGAAGTTACGCTTCAAAAAGTACGCCGCGAGCGTATGGGCCACATCGAGCTGGCGTCGCCTGTTGCGCACATCTGGTTCCTCAAGTCGCTGCCATCGCGCATCGGCCTGATGCTGGACATGACACTGCGTGATCTGGAACGTGTTCTCTATTTTGAAAACTACGTTGTGATCGAACCCGGTCTGACCGATCTGACCTATGGCCAGATGATGACCGAAGAAGAGTACATGGACGCGCAAGACGCCTATGGCATGGATGCTTTCACCGCCAACATCGGTGCGGAAGCCATTCGTGAAATGCTCGCTCAGATCGATCTTGAGTCCGAGGCTGACCAGCTGCGCGCCGATCTGGCCGAAGCCACAGGTGAGTTGAAGCCCAAGAAGATCATCAAACGCCTGAAGGTGGTTGAGAGCTTTCTTGAATCTGGCAACCGTCCTGAGTGGATGATCCTGACCGTGATCCCTGTGATCCCGCCTGAGCTGCGCCCGCTGGTGCCGCTGGATGGTGGTCGCTTTGCGACATCAGATTTGAACGATCTGTATCGCCGTGTGATCAACCGGAACAACCGTCTGAAGCGTCTGATCGAGCTGCGTGCGCCAGATATCATTGTGCGTAACGAAAAGCGGATGCTGCAGGAATCTGTGGACGCATTGTTTGACAACGGCCGTCGTGGTCGCGTGATCACCGGCGCCAACAAGCGTCCGTTGAAATCGCTGTCTGACATGCTGAAAGGCAAGCAGGGTCGCTTCCGCCAAAACCTTTTGGGGAAACGCGTCGACTTCTCTGGCCGTTCGGTGATTGTGACCGGTCCGGAACTGAAACTGCATCAGTGTGGCCTTCCCAAGAAGATGGCGCTCGAGCTGTTCAAACCGTTCATCTACTCGCGTCTGGAGGCCAAAGGCCTGTCTTCCACAGTGAAGCAAGCCAAGAAGCTCGTCGAAAAAGAGCGTCCCGAAGTTTGGGATATCTTGGACGAAGTGATCCGCGAGCACCCTGTCATGTTGAACCGTGCGCCGACGCTGCACCGTTTGGGCATTCAGGCGTTTGAACCCGTGCTGATCGAAGGGAAAGCTATCCAGCTGCACCCGCTGGTCTGTTCGGCGTTTAACGCTGACTTTGACGGTGACCAAATGGCTGTTCACGTCCCACTGAGCCTTGAGGCCCAGTTGGAAGCGCGTGTTCTGATGATGTCGACCAACAACGTTCTGTCGCCTGCCAACGGCGCGCCAATCATCGTTCCTTCGCAGGATATGATTTTGGGTCTGTACTATACGACCATCGCGCGTGACGGCATGAAGGGTGAGGGCATGGTCTTCTCCTCGATTGACGAGGTGCAGTATGCGCTGGATTCTGGTGCAGTTCACCTGCACTCGAAAATCACGGCGCGTATTCCGCAGTTCGACGAAAACGGTCTGGAAGTCATGACCCGCGTTGAGACCACACCAGGTCGTGTGCGTCTGGGATCTTTGCTGCCACAAAACGCCAAAGCGCCTTTCGAACTGGTCAACAAGCTGTTGCGCAAGAAAGACGTTCAGAACGTCATTGATACCGTCTACCGCTACTGTGGTCAGAAAGAGTCGGTTATCTTCTGTGACCAGATCATGACCATGGGTTTCCGTGAAGCCTTTAAAGCGGGCATTTCATTCGGCAAAGACGACATGGTTATACCTGACAACAAATGGACCATCGTTGATGGGACACGCGATCAGGTTAAAGACTTTGAACAACAGTACATGGACGGCCTGATCACTCAGGGCGAAAAGTACAACAAAGTTGTTGATGCCTGGTCAAAGTGTAACGACAAAGTCACTGATGCGATGATGGACACCATCTCGGCTGCGAAAGTGGACGAGGCGGGTGCTGAAGCAGAGCCAAACTCGGTCTACATGATGGCGCACTCTGGTGCGCGTGGTTCGGTTACGCAGATGAAGCAGCTGGGCGGTATGCGAGGCCTGATGGCCAAGCCAAACGGCGACATCATCGAGACACCGATTATCTCGAACTTTAAAGAAGGCCTGACCGTGCTTGAGTACTTTAACTCGACCCACGGTGCCCGTAAGGGTCTGTCGGATACTGCGCTTAAGACTGCGAACTCGGGTTACTTGACCCGTCGTCTGGTGGACGTGGCTCAGGACTGCATTGTGCGCTCGCATGATTGTGGCACTGACACTGCGATCACCGCTGAAGCGGCCGTCAACGACGGCGAAGTTGTGTCTTCTCTGGCAGAGCGTGTTCTGGGTCGTGTTGCGGCTGATGACATCCTCAAGCCGGGTACGGATGAGGTGATCGTTGCTGCAGGTCAGCTGATCGACGAACGTATGTCTGACGCTGTTGACGAAGCTGGTGTGGCCTCGGCCCGTATCCGCAGCCCGTTGACTTGTGAAGCTGAAGAAGGCGTTTGCGCCATGTGCTATGGTCGTGACCTTGCACGCGGTACAATGGTCAACACTGGCGAAGCAGTCGGCATTATTGCGGCTCAGTCGATTGGTGAACCTGGTACACAGCTGACGATGCGGACGTTCCACATCGGTGGTGTTGCGCAGGGTGGTCAACAGTCGTTCCTGGAAGCAAGCCAGGAAGGTAAGATCGTCTTTGATAACGCAAGCCTGCTCGAGAACGCCAATGGCGAAGCTCTGGTCATGGGCCGTAACATGAAGCTGATCATTCTGGATGATAACGGCGAAGAGCGTGCCAACCACAAAGTTGGATACGGCTCTAAACTGTTCGTCAAAGATGGTCAGGCGATTGGTCTGGGCGACAAATTGTTTGAATGGGATCCCTACACTCTGCCAATTCTGGCTGAGAAGTCGGGTACCGCGAAGTTTGTCGATCTGACGGCTGGTATCGCGCTGCGTGAAGAAACCGATGAAGCAACCGGCATGACACAGCGTATCGTGTCTGACTGGCGCGCGGCCCCCAAAGGCAACGAGCTGAAGCCGGAAATCATCTTGGTTGATGCTGATGGCGAGCCTGTGCGCAATGATGCGGGCAACCCAGTGCATTACCCAATGTCTGTGGACGCCATTCTGTCGATCGAAGACGGTCAAGAGATTGTCGCTGGTGAGGTTGTTGCACGTATTCCGCGTGAAGGTGCAAAGACCAAAGACATTACCGGTGGTCTGCCACGTGTTGCTGAACTGTTTGAAGCACGCCGTCCAAAAGATCACGCGATCATCGCCGAAATCGATGGTTACGTGCGCTTTGGCCGCGACTACAAAAACAAGCGTCGCATTGGTATCGAGCCAACTGACGAGTCGATGGAAACCGTTGAATACATGGTACCTAAGGGCAAGCACATTCCTGTTCAGGAAGGTGACTTCGTTCAAAAGGGCGACTACATCATGGACGGTAACCCAGCGCCGCATGACATTCTGTCTATCATGGGTGTCGAAGCTCTGGCTGACTATATGATCGACGAAGTTCAGGACGTTTATCGTCTGCAGGGCGTTAAAATCAACGACAAGCACATCGAAGTGATTGTGCGTCAGATGCTGCAAAAATGGGAAATCCAAGACTCTGGAGAAACCACGCTGCTGAAAGGCGAGCACGTCGAGAAGGCCGAGTTTGATGCTGCCAATGCGAAAGCATTGGGTGAAGGTCGTCGCCCCGCAAAAGGCGAGCCGATCCTCCTGGGTATCACCAAAGCGTCGCTGCAAACGCGTTCGTTTATCTCGGCGGCCTCGTTCCAGGAAACCACGCGTGTTCTGACCGAAGCATCGGTTCAGGGTAAGAAAGACAAGTTGGTTGGTCTGAAAGAGAACGTGATCGTCGGTCGTCTGATCCCAGCAGGGACTGGTGGGGCAACCCAGCAGATGCGCCGTGTGGCTCAGGACCGTGACAACGTTGTTGTTGAAGCGCGCCGTGAGGAAGCGGAAGCCGCTGCAGCCTTGGCTGCTCCGGTTGAAGATCTGAGCGCGGATGATGTGTTTGACAGCGGTCTGGTGGAAACACCTGAAAGCCGCGATTAGGACTAATCTGATCAGCTTGACAAACAAAAGCCCTCGTCCGAAAGGTCGGGGGCTTTTGCTTTGAGATGGTGAAGCGGTTAGTGCAGCGTGTCTTTGTCGGGAATGTGGGTTGCGCGATCAAATCTGGCACGCAGTGCAGGCGTTCCGCATAAGTAACGTGGATAACCAAGCACGTCGTGTTTGATCCATATGTATAGTCGATAGAACATCATTTTCGCCTATATTTGACGAACCGTTTAAGGCCCAAGTCAACCATAGCGGTGGTTGCAACTCAAAAGGCAAGTCATTTCCCCACTTGGCAAGATTTCAAACCGCCTCTAGGGTCATCCAGCTGTCAGCGGAGGGGAGTTTCGCAGTGACGGACAATACCAAAGGCGCGTTGTTGATGATGTGCGCCATGGCTGGGTTTACGTTGAATGACACGTTCATCAAAGCCTTGGGCCCAGAGGTGCCGCTGTCGCAGATGTTGTTTTTGCGCGGTGTGCTGACATCAGTTCTGGTCTACGCCTTGGCGCGCTCGATCGGGAAAATCCAGTTGCGGTTTCCTAAACGTGATTGGGCCTTGGTCGGTGTTCGCACGGTAGCCGAAGCCGTGGCAGCTTATTTCTTTATTACAGCGCTATATCACATGCCGATTGCAAACGTGACGGCAGTGCTGCAAGTTTTGCCGCTGACCGTTACGCTGGGCGGCGCGATGTTGTTTGGTGAGGCCGTCGGCTGGCGCCGCCTATCGGCCATCCTTGTAGGGTTCTGCGGAATGTTGTTGATCGTCAGACCCGGGCCAGAGGGATTTGATACTTATGCGCTCTATGCCTTGGCGGCGGTGGTTTGTGTCACGATACGCGACTTGTCCACGCGGCGCATGTCGGCGGCGGTGCCGTCGATGACGGTCACCTTGGCGGCGACATTGGGTATCACCGTATTTGCTGGGATCGCGGGGCTGGGCACGCAATGGGTGCCGCTGGAGGTGCGCCAAATGGGGCTGATCGTGGGAGCGTCCTGTTTTATCATGGGCGGCTATCTGTTTTCAGTGATGACCATGCGTGTGGGGGAGGTCTCTTTCACATCGACCTTCCGGTATTCCGGATTGTTGTGGGCGCTTGTGTTGGGATGGCTGTTTTTTGATGAATGGCCAGACATGCTCACCTTATTGGGCGCGGCTATCGTGGTCGGAGCGGGTGTTTTCACCTTGGTGCGCGGCAACAGGGTGCCTCAGGCGTATAAGGCGCGGACCTGATCGGTATCGACGTTAAAACCAAGTTTTAACAAGTCGGCTTGGTCTTGGGTGATCGGTGCGAGATTGAATTGTTTGGTGCGGCGTTTGTTTTGCCGCGAGTCGTTGAAGTCGTTATGGCCGCGAATGAACATATGTTCGTTGGGCAGGGTCACTGCAGGCATGTGATGGGCCAGTTTGGAGTGACCAAAATTCATGATCGACTTGCCCGTGCCCGGCTGCACAGAGATCGCGAGAGCGGGCGTCCAAAAGGATTGCACTGTGTTCACCACCGACAAACCGGCACTACTTGGTTTGGCGATCCAGCCGTTATTGAAATCGATCGCGATGTGGCGGTTCGTGCTGACCAAAGTGTCCAGTTGCCGCGCGGCATTGCGCAACTCTTCGACGTATTGCACTGACACCGCATCATCATCATCCAGACGGAATTGCAGGCAAGGCGCAAGAGTGTCGCGGCGCACAGAATTGAGAGCAGCCTGCATGACTTGGCGGTGTGGGCCGGGGGCGTGTTCTTGGACGACGGCCTGCGGCACGGCAGAGAGCAGATCCATCAGGCGGTCGCGATAGAGCTTGGGCATCTGATTACCGATGACCACAAGGAAGGTGAAATCAGGGTCGGTTTGGGCCGCAATACAGGGCAGGGTAAAAGCCTGAAAGGTGCGAAACCTCTCTTCCAGCCGCGCTGGGTCAAACAAATAGTCTATGCGCGCGGCGGTGGTGTCGTGTTCCACTTGAAATCCGCCCAGTGCCGGATAGGAAAAGCGACACAGCCCGATGACCTGCATATTACGGCTTGGCATGTTCTGCGCCTCTTTTTAGACCTGCTTTGGGAGACCATGACATTGCCAGTTGCGCGGCGCAATACGAGGGGCGCTGTTGACAAGTGTAACGACTCCCCATATATGCGCGACATCCGGCAATTGGGGGCAGCCCCTCGTGAGCCGAATTCATACCTGTAGTGGTCAAGTTCTGAGCTAATTTGAAGCTCGCAACCTCTGTAGACCCACCGCGTCGTTTGCCTCGGAATGGAAACGATTGCGGTTTTTGCGCTTGTGGAAACACAAGTTGCGAGAAAGACAAAAGCCGCGCGGGTTCGCCCCGCGTATATTGAGTGAAGCAAACGGGAAAGAGACCCTATGCCAACGATCCAACAGCTGATCCGCAAGCCGCGCCAGCCAAAACGCAAGACTTCCAAGTCTCAGCACCTCGAGCAATGCCCGCAAAAGCGTGGCGTTTGCACACGTGTCTATACAACGACACCTAAGAAACCGAACTCCGCTATGCGTAAAGTTGCAAAGGTTCGCCTGACCAACGGTTACGAAGTGATTTCCTACATTCCAGGTGAAAGCCACAACCTTCAGGAGCACTCTGTGGTTCTGATCCGTGGCGGTCGTGTAAAAGACCTTCCCGGTGTCCGTTACCACATTCTGCGTGGTGTTTTGGATACCCAAGGCGTCAAAGACCGTAAGCAACGTCGTTCGAAATACGGCGCGAAGCGTCCCAAGTAAGAAGGAGAGGCTGATATGTCACGTCGTCACGCCGCTGAAAAACGCGAGATTCTGCCCGACGCCAAATTTGGCGATATGGTGCTGAGCAAATTCATGAACAACCTGATGATCGACGGCAAAAAGTCGGTCGCAGAGAAAATCGTCTACAACGCGCTGGATCGTGTTGAGACAAAAATCAAACGCGCCCCCGTCGAAGTGTTCCACGAAGCGCTCGACAACATCAAACCCAGCGTCGAAGTTCGTTCGCGCCGTGTTGGTGGTGCAACCTACCAGGTTCCGGTTGAAGTACGCCCAGAGCGTCGTGAAGCCCTTGCCATCCGTTGGTTGATCACAGCATCGCGCAAGCGCAACGAGAACACGATGGAAGAGCGCCTTGCTGGTGAACTTCTGGACGCTGTTAACTCGCGCGGTACTGCTGTTAAGAAACGCGAAGACACGCATAAAATGGCCGAAGCCAACAAAGCCTTCAGCCACTATCGTTGGTAATTTCCAGAGGACATTAGACCAATGGCACGCGACTATACACTCGAACACTACCGCAACTTTGGTATCATGGCGCACATCGATGCAGGTAAAACTACCTGTTCCGAGCGTATCCTGTACTATACCGGCAAATCCCACAACATTGGTGAGGTGCACGATGGTGCGGCCACCATGGACTGGATGGAGCAGGAGCAGGAACGCGGCATCACCATCACTTCGGCGGCGACCACCACTTTCTGGGAACGCACCGAAGATGGCGAAACTGCTGAAACACCAAAGCACCGTCTGAACATCATCGACACCCCCGGCCACGTTGACTTTACTATTGAAGTTGAGCGTTCGCTGGCGGTTCTTGATGGTGCTGTTTGTGTTCTTGACGCCAACGCTGGTGTTGAGCCTCAGACTGAGACCGTTTGGCGTCAGGCTGACCGCTACAAAGTTCCACGGATGGTTTTTGTCAACAAAATGGACAAAATCGGCGCGGACTTCTTTAACTGCGTTCACATGATTGAAGACCGCACCGGCGCTGTTGCTGTGCCTGTAGGTGTTCCAATCGGCGCCGAAACCGAGCTGGAAGGCTTGGTTGATCTGGTGACCATGGAAGAATGGTTGTGGCAGGGTGAAGACCTTGGTGCGTCATGGATCAAAGCACCGATCCGTGAGAGCCTGCAGGACATGGCCAACGAATGGCGTGGCAAACTGGTTGAAGCGGCTGTCGAAATGGACGACGACGCCATGGAAGCCTACCTTGAAGGCGAAGAGCCCGATGTTCCAACTTTGCGCAAACTGCTGCGTAAAGGCACATTGGAAATGGCGTTTGTACCTGTTTTGGGCGGTTCCGCGTTCAAAAACAAAGGTGTTCAGCCGCTGCTTAACGCTGTGATCGACTATCTGCCCAGCCCGCTGGACGTTGTTGATTACATGGGCTTTAAACCAGGTGACGAAGAAGAAACTCGTGACATCGCACGTCGTGCGGACGATGACATGGCGTTCTCTGGTCTGGCGTTCAAAATCATGAACGACCCCTTTGTTGGCTCGCTGACCTTTACCCGCATCTACTCGGGGACTTTGTCAAAAGGCGACACGCTGCTCAACTCGACCAAAGGTCGTAAAGAGCGCATTGGTCGTATGATGATGATGCACTCCAACAACCGCGAAGAAATCACCGAAGCATTTGCTGGTGACATCATCGCGCTTGCGGGCCTGAAAGACACCACAACTGGTGACACACTTTGTGCTGTTGCAGAGCCAGTGGTTCTGGAAACAATGACGTTCCCCGATCCTGTGATCGAGATCGCCGTTGAGCCTAAGACAAAAGCTGACCAAGAGAAAATGTCTCAGGGTCTGCAGCGTCTGGCAGCAGAAGATCCTTCCTTCCGTGTGGAAACTGACCTGGAATCAGGCCAGACCATCATGAAGGGCATGGGCGAACTTCACCTCGACATCCTGGTGGACCGTCTGAAGCGCGAATTCAAAGTTGAAGCCAACATTGGTGCGCCTCAGGTTGCTTACCGCGAGACTATTGGTCACGAAGTTGAGCACACATACACCCACAAGAAACAGTCGGGTGGTTCTGGTCAGTATGCTGAGGTGAAAATGATCATCTCTCCAACTGAGCCTGGTGAAGGGTATTCGTTTGAGAGCCGCATCGTTGGTGGTGCTGTTCCAAAAGAATACATCCCTGGTGTTGAAAAGGGTATCAAGTCGGTCATGGACTCCGGTCCTCTGGCAGGCTTCCCTGTGATCGACTTCAAGGTTGCTCTGATCGACGGTAAGTTCCACGACGTGGACTCCTCGGTTCTGGCCTTTGAAATCGCAGCACGTATGGGCATGCGCGAAGGTATGCGGATCGCTGGTGCGAAACTGCTTGAGCCAATCATGAAAGTCGAAGTGATCACTCCGGAAGACTATACCGGCGGTATCATCGGCGATCTGACATCGCGTCGTGGTCAGGTGACTGGTCAAGAACAGCGCGGCAATGCTGTTGCAATCGATTCATTTGTGCCTCTGGCCAACATGTTCGGTTACATCAACACGCTGCGTTCGATGAGCTCGGGCCGCGCCCAGTTCTCGATGCAGTTCGATCACTATGATCCGGTTCCACAGAACATCTCTGACGAAATTCAGGCTAAATACGCCTAAATCTATTCGGGGAAGCGATCTGTCGCTTCCCCCTCCAACATTAAGGAGGCCATCATGGCTAAGGAAAAGTTTGAACGCAGCAAACCGCACTGCAACATCGGCACCATTGGTCACGTTGACCACGGTAAAACCACGCTGACGGCAGCGATCACCAAACAGTATGGTGACTTCAAAGCGTACGACGAAATCGACGGCGCACCAGAAGAAAAAGCCCGCGGCATCACCATCTCGACAGCGCACGTTGAGTATGAGACCGAAAACCGTCACTACGCCCACGTCGACTGCCCCGGCCACGCTGACTATGTGAAAAACATGATCACTGGTGCGGCACAGATGGACGGCGCGATCCTGGTTGTGAACGCAGCTGACGGCCCMATGCCACAGACCCGTGAGCACATCCTTCTGGGTCGCCAGGTTGGCATCCCAGAAATGGTTGTCTTCATGAACAAAGTTGATCAGGTCGACGACGAAGAGCTGCTCGAGCTGGTTGAAATGGAAATCCGTGAGTTGCTGTCTGAGTACGGCTACAACGGCGACGACATTCCTGTGATCGCKGGTTCGGCTCTGGCCGCTCTGGAAGGCCGTGACGACAACATCGGTTCCGAGAAAATCGCTGAGCTGATGGCAGCTGTTGACAGCTTCATCCCACAGCCACCACGYGCTGTAGATGAGCCGTTCCTGATGCCAATCGAAGACGTGTTCTCGATCTCTGGTCGCGGGACTGTTGTAACTGGTCGTGTTGAGCGTGGCGTGATCAATGTTGGCGACAACATCGAAATCGTTGGCATCAAAGACACCACAACAACAACCTGTACTGGTGTTGAAATGTTCCGCAAGCTGCTGGAYCGCGGTGAAGCAGGCGACAACATCGGCGCATTGCTGCGTGGTGTTGACCGCGAATCTGTTGAGCGTGGTCAGGTTCTCTGTGCCCCAGGTTCCGT
This sequence comes from Rhodobacteraceae bacterium Alg231-30, assembly GCA_900143615.1. GTDB lineage: Bacteria > Pseudomonadota > Alphaproteobacteria > Rhodobacterales > Rhodobacteraceae > Shimia. The sequence continues at coordinate 104,095 of FREU01000002.1, read as the reverse complement.
GACACCTCACACCAAGTTCGAAGCAGAAGCCTATATCCTGACCAAGGATGAAGGTGGTCGTCACACGCCGTTCTTTGCGAACTACCGTCCACAGTTCTACTTCCGGACCACTGACGTGACCGGCACTGTTGAGCTGCCAGCTGGCACCGARATGGTGATGCCTGGTGACAACCTGAAGTTCAACGTTGAGCTGATCGCACCRATCGCYATGGAGCAGGGTCTGCGCTTTGCGATCCGCGAAGGCGGCCGCACTGTTGGATCTGGTGTTGTTTCCAAAATCACTGAGTAATTACTCCGTGTAATCTCTCAGAGATTTGACAAACGAAAGGGCGCTCGAAAGAGCGCCCTTTTTGCTTTGGGTATTAGTGGCGTCGACTTTGTTTGGTGTGTGAATCTCCCTAGATTTTCGAAAATATAAGCCACAAAGGCCGTTCAAGAAAAAATTGAATGCGCAATGCGACATGTTGAGGTCCAGTGTGTCCATGTGCCGGTAATTGCTTGGGTGTCGGCGCAATTATGCTGGCGGTGCATGTGCTAGAAGCGTGCCACGCGTTGCGTTTTATTCAAATAGAAATCACGCGCCCGCATTTGATGAAGGTGACGTTTTCTTATATTATTTGAATAATATATTATACGGCATAGATGTTTTTGGATTAGTTTATCTTTCCGTCTATTTTCATATGCGGGAATTATGTATGATTAATTTTTAGGTGAATTACGCAACGCCTTCATTAGCTTTTATCTGACGACAATTTGGCTTAACTTTTTCATTGGGTGGGACACGCAAAAACCTATTGATTTATGTCAATGAGTCCCCAAGCTCTGGTGAACCTACTGTGAACTGTCAGGTCAACGAACCTGATGGGAAGCTCGGAAAAATTTTCGAGCCTCGTTTCACAATGGAGAAAATAAATGAAAATTTGCAAACGGCTCGCACTCGGCGGCATTTCAGCGATTTCGCTGACCATTGCGTCGACTTCGGTCCTACACGCCAACATTGCCGACTCTGCGATAATTGAAGCCCCGGATTTTGCCGCGGCAGTTATGGCCGCCGAAGCTTCGGACTGGGCAAACGACGAGTCTATTCGTGGTGGCCTTCATCTTGTGGCACAATATGATTCCAGTGGGCCAGATGCTTGGGATGTCGAGAAACACCCTCTGGTGTATATCACGTCTGAGTCCCATCAAAGCAACAACCCCGATAAAACGCTTGATGGCGGCTTTGCGGGCTTTCATTTGATTGATGGCTATACGCATGAAGTTGTGGCTGTCTACATTGGCTCCAACGTTGACGGCAATGTTGGAATTCCACGTGGTCCGCACGGTGTTTCAGTCTCGCCGGATGGCAAATGGGGCTATGTTGGATGGGTTGAGCGCACTCGCGACTTTGAAACTCGGCAAACGGGGTTTGTCGCAGTGGTCAACATGCGAACAATGAAGATCGACAAGCTGTTGAAACAACAGAGCCGCTATCGCGGAGAGCAAAGATCCAACCCGATTCACCACGTGCAGGGCTGTACAACTGATGACGGCCAGCAGCGTGTCTTTTTGCAATTCGGGTTTAGTGCAGATGGCGGGCCTCACTTTGTGCTGGATCCAGCGGACGATAACCGTGTAGAGCGCGCAATCACATATGATGATGTGCACCCAATGGGGCACCCCTTCACCACAGCGTCCCCTGATTGTAAGACGCTTTACGTTTCGATGGGCTCTGCTGTTATCCGCCACGCAGAATCCCCAAGTTCCGGTGTCGCAAAAGTAAACTTGGAGACCGGTGGAATTGTCGAAATCATGGGCACGGGCCATCATCCAATTGGCATCACTCACACGATGGATGGGGAAAGTACATTTGTCGTCGATGGACATGGTAGCCGGGTGTACAAGATTGACAACAAATCAAACTCGGTCATTGCTCAAACCAGTTCTGGTGTTGCGGGCCCTTACGGTATCGTCTTGAACTGGGATGAAAGCCTTGCGTTCACTGTTGGCAAGGGGGAAGGCACCCACAATGTCGGGCAGACGCTTGGTATCTTCCAAGCAGACTCGATGCTCCCCTACTCTGAGCTTAAGCAACAGCCGATATTCTTGGGCGGTTCAGCATCTTCCGTGGACCACGCCATTCTGCACCCTGATCCTGAATTGAATGAGCTGTGGGTTTCTTCCATGAAGGGATGGGAAACAATTGTTCTCGATCTCAACACCATGACGCCCAAAGCTTATATCCCCACCCCGCATGGTGGTGACACACATAACGGCGCATTTATCAAATACGAGGCCGACTGGACCGGCGATGTCATGTCGGATCAAGGTGGACCTGTATCAAAAGTTATGCAGCAAATGGTGCTCGACAAAACCACGGCTCGAAAAGCCGAACTTGGAGACTTGAGTGCGAAAACCCATAGTGCGGCGGTGATAACTTCTGACCCAGAAGAACTTTTGGCTATTGGCAAGAAACTGTTTGAGGAAACAGCCGGCATTATGGTCTGTGCTGATTGCCACGGAATGGACGGAAGCGGCGACGTTGGGCCAGACATTCGGGGTTACACTGAGGACGATGTGTTTGCAGCGATGCAATCCGTTGAAGAGATGAACTTCCTACGCCAGAACTTCCACATCGGTCATGAAAACATCAAGGCAGTCGGTGCTTACCTAGAACATCTGGGTGAATAACTACGGGTGCAATGATCCAGTAGACTGGGTTTGAAACTTGGAAGCGCGGCCAATTTGGTCGCGCTTTCTCTTTGGGGAAGAGCCTTGTTTATCGGTCTGAGTTGGCGTTTCTAGGACTTGCAAAACCTCTTTTTGGCGAGCGGCATTTAGAAGGAAATTGCGACCAAAAGAAAAGGCGCGCCGAAACTGGCGCGCCTTTCTGAATTCTTGCTTTCGATCCCCGAAGGGCGAGGCTTATGCCAGAGCGATGTTTGTCGCGCTCTCGCGGCCGTCACGGCCAGGCTCGATATCGAAAGTAACTTTCTGGTTGTCGGCCAGACCTGTCAGGCCTGCGCGCTCAACGGCAGAGATGTGTACGAATACATCTTTGCTGCCGCCGTCTGGTGCGATGAAGCCGAAGCCTTTAGTTGTGTTGAACCATTTGACGGTGCCAGTAGCCATCGTCTGTCTCCTTTAAAAATACTGCCCGCGGAATGCGGCAGGTCGGCAAAGTCAGTGCTAGATCGATAGACTGTAGCCGAAAAGGACAGTGTAGAGCCGATAGAGGTAACGTCGCGCTGATCACATGGGCCTTTTTTGTGAGAAAAGCAAGGGGTTTCGCGTAACTGCGTCTTCTGCGGTGGATGTATGCCTGTGCGGGTTTCGTGGAAACGAGCGGTGTGTATAGTCTTGGAAACGGTGAGGAGGATGCGGAATGCGTGTATTGTTTACAGGGGGTTCGGGGAAAGCGGGCCGTCATGTCGTGGACTATTTGGTGGCGCGTGGACATCGCGTTTTGAACGTTGACCAAACTTTGTTGGATCACCCTGAGGTACAGACGCGAATCGCAGATGTGACGGATGCGGGCCAAATGTATGACGTGATGGCCAGTTATGCCGGGTATGACGAATTGGAGCCGGGCACCGGCGCGCCGCGTTTTGATGCGGTTGTGCATTTTGCGGCGGTACCACGGTTGCTGATGACTTCTGACAATGAATGCTATCGGGTCAACACGCTTGGGACCTATAATGTGATCGATGCGGCTGTAAAATTTGGCGTGAAAAAGATCATTTTTGCGTCTTCTGAGACAACCTATGGCGTGTGTTTTGCGGATGGCGAGCGCAAGCCCGAGTATCTGCCCATTGATGAAGTCCATCCGGTGGTGCCCGAAGACAGCTATGCCATGTCCAAGGTGGTAAATGAGGTCACCGCACGCAGTTTCCAGCGTCGGAGTGGTTTTGATATCTACGGCATTCGCATCAATAACGTGATTGAGCCGCATGAGTATGAAACCTTGTTTCCCGCCTATATTGCGACCCCCCATATGCGGCGGCGCAATATATTTGCCTATATAGATGCGCGTGATTTGGGACAGTTGGTGGATCGCTGTCTTGCCAAAGACGGGCTGGGATTTGAAATTTTTAATGCCTCAAACGATGAGCATTCGGTGGAAAGGAGTACCGCCGAGTTGATCGCGGAGTTCTATCAGGGGGTGCCTGTGGCAGCGATGGGACCGGAAGAGACGTTTTATTCCAACAAGAAAGCCAAAGCGCTGTTGGGGTTTAACCCTGAACACAGTTGGCGGAAGTATCTTCCGGTCTAGAAGGCTGACTGGGGCGTTGAAATGCAAAAGGGCGCTTTGGACGGCGCCCTTTTCTGGGGGGCTGTTGGCCAAACGGTTTAGCCGACGACGTTATAGCCGCGCTGGCGCATGCAGTTGCGCACGATTGTTTCTTTCTTGGAATTTTGATCGATCGCGCTTGCGGTGAGCCCCGCCAGAGCGCCGACCGCTGCCGCGTCGCGCACGTTGTTGCCTTCATTGTTGAAGACAGCGGTGGTTGCCGCCGCTACGCCTGCTCCGGCGGCCGCTTTTCCTGTGGCGTTGCTATCAAGCGCGCCTTGGGAGGCCGCAAGGTTTTGACACTGGGCTAGGTCAGTGCTGTAGTTCGGGCCAACTGGGCCATCGATGACAGGCTGATAGTTCGCGCCGCTGTTTTCACAGGCGGCGAGACTGCCGATGAGCGGAACGATGAGAAAAAGCTTGGTACGATACATGGTAAACCTCTTTAAAAAATACATTGACGTGATCTGAATCGAGACTGCGACTCTTCTATTATGTGTGAGTATTGCGTCTGTTTTCCAGAAAATGAAGCGATTGATGCGCACATCCAGCTGATTTTTTGCGTTTAAAAGTGTCAGGCGGTTGTGGCTTAGCAATACGTCTCAAGATGACGGCGAGAATGATAGCGGGAGATATACATGACGCGGGGGCCTTTTGTGATTTTGCCACCGAACCAGCCTTAACGTGCCACTTTTTCCCCAAATTTTAGGGGCACAGTGCTAGAAGGCGTCGCCGTGAATGAGGGGCGCATTTGGGAATGGGAGTGGGCAGTTGGGCATTATCGAAGGTTTCATGAACAGTCTGGGGAACACCTTTTTTGGATGGGGTTCCCGGCTCGCTTTTTTCTACATTTGTGCGACAGTTGTGATGGTGTATGCGATTTGGCTTTATCGCGGTAAGCCCGTTAGTTTTACGAGATTTTTACTACCACGAGAGGTGTTTTTACACCGCTCCAATATCATTGATATACAGGTTTTTCTGATCAATGCGTTTCTCGGATCAATCGGGATATTTGGGGCGGTTTTGTTCACTCCGGTCGTGACCAATTTTGTATTGGACAATCTTGTCGTTCTGCAAAGCAGCGCATTTCAGCCGTTGGATGTTTCTTGGGGCCGCAGCGCTGTTGCGACCCTAGTCATGGTCTTGGCCATGGATTTTTGCAAGTACTGGGCGCATTACATTCATCACGAAAGCAAAATCTTGTGGCCATTTCATGCGCTGCATCACTCTGCCGAGGTCATGACGCCGCTGACCGCAAACCGCAATCACCCGGTCTTTGTTTTGGTCCGGAATGTTATTTACAGCCTCGTTCTGGGGGCCGTGCAGGCATTGGCGTTGTTTTTATTGATTGGTAAAATCGACCTGTTGACAATTGGCGGAGCAAACGCCGGGTATTTCTTGTTCAATATGCTGGGTGCAAATTTGCGTCATAGCCATGTGTGGCTTAGCTATGGCCGTGTGATGGAACATATCTTTATCTCGCCTGCGCAACATCACATTCATCATTCAAGTGCGGTCAAGCATTTCAATAAAAACTATGGTGAAGTGTTCGCGATCTGGGATTGGATGTTTGGCACGCTTTACGTGCCAAAAGGCGAAGAGAAGCTTGAGTTCGGTTTGGCAGATGCTACCGGTCAGCGCATTGAACAACCGCATAATTCCTTAAAGGACGCGTTTCTAAAACCGTTTGTGGAAAGTTTCGAAGAGGCCACAGGTATCGAAATGCGGCGGTCTGAGCGTGAGGATAATGACATTGGCGCAGTGAACGGGCGCTAAGATGAGCAAGGGCGTTTCTCTCTGGTTGGACCTTCTGCGCGTGATTGCGACTTTTGTTGTGGTGTTGTCCCACCTTGCCTATCCGCGATTTACCGGCACCAGCTATGCGTTTCTGCGTGATTGGAACGTCGGCAGTGACGCCGTGATTGTGTTCTTTGTGATGTCAGGTTGTGTGATTGCTTATGCCGCTGAGCGTGATGGCGCGGGTGGGCGATTTGCGTTTCATCGCGCCACGAGGTTGTTGACGGTGATGCTGCCAGCGCTGGTGTTGACGTGGGCTTTTGACACCATTGGACACAGTATTGATGAGACCGTGTATCCAGTCGGATTTTATCAGCCGCTGTCCGCGGGAGAATTCTTTCTGCGCGGTCTGACGTTTTCCAATCAATGGGATGTGTTTGGGCGAATTCGGCTTGGCACAAATGGCCCGCTTTGGTCGCTGAGCTACGAGGTGGCCTACTATGCGATGTTCGGTGCCGCCCTTTTCATCAAAGGGCCGGCACGCATCATCGCGGTCTTGGCCATTGCTTTGCTGGCGGGGGCAAGTGTCTTGCTGTTGATGCCTGCGTGGTTGATGGGCGTGGCGCTGTGGCGCTGGTTACGTACGGGGCGTGCCGCATGTTTGGGGGCAAATGTTGGCTGGGCCTTGGCACTCGGCGGGCCTTTGGCTTATTTGATGTGCCACTATATAGGAGTGCCCGAGACATTGAGAGCCGGCACAGCGACCTGGCTGGGCGTGGCTGATGCACGGTTCGTTTTGGGGTTTTCCGATGAGTTTCTTTGGAACGCGTTGATTGGAGCGTTTGCTGTTGCCAATGTCGCAGGGGTGGCCATTTTGAACCCGCAGAAATTTCCTCTAACACAAAGTATTCGGTGGCTGGCAGGCGCGACATTTTCAATTTACGTGACGCATTATCCGGCTCTGCACCTATTGGATGCCGTGCTGCCAGAAATGTTCGGGCGCGACGCGTTGTTGCTGGGAGGATGCATTATGGTTGGCATTGTATTCGCCAGCTATTTCGAACGTCCCGTCAAGAAGTTCCGTGTTTTGGCGCAGCTTTTGGCAAGCCGCATCAAAGGCGCGAAGCCCGATTTGGCGCTATAGCGGGCCTCAGTTTTAATAAGACGCGCTTGGAGTATGTTGTTTTGGGATGCTTGTGACAAAATCCCCTTGCCACCCACAAAACCGAGCTATATATGGCGCGAGTTCGCTCATGCGAGCCGGAGGCGGGGTGATTCCCGCCTTTTGGGTTCGAAGAGGGTTTGCGGTGGTCGCAGATCCTCCTCTCAACTCTCACGCCTATACAAGGCTGACGTAATGCAAAGTCAAAATATTCGCATTCGGCTGAAGGCTTTTGATTACCGTGTACTGGATGCCAGCACACAGGAAATCGTGAACACTGCTAAGCGCACCGGCGCGCAGGTTCGTGGCCCGATCCCACTTCCCAACAAGATTGAGAAGTTCACCGTTCTGCGTGGTCCCCACGTTGACAAAAAGTCTCGCGACCAGTTCGAGATCCGTACGCACAAGCGTATGCTCGACATCGTTGATCCGACCCCCCAGACCGTTGACGCGCTGATGAAGCTCGACCTCGCCGCTGGTGTGGACGTCGAGATCAAGCTGCAGTCCTAATCGGAGGGTATAAATAATGCGCTCTGGTATTATTGCTAAAAAAGTGGGCATGACCCGCTTGTTCATGGAAGACGGCAAACAGATCCCTGTGACCGTTCTTCAGCTGGAAAACCTGCAGGTTGTTGCTCAGCGCACTGTTGATACTGACGGTTACACCGCAGTTCAGCTGGGTGCCGGTTCGGCAAAAGCAAAGCGCACATCGCAAGCGATGCGCGGCCACTTTGCCAAAGCCAACGTAGAGCCCAAGCGTAAGGTTGCGGAATTCCGCGTCTCCGAAGATGCTCTGATCGAAGTGGGTGCTGAAATCTCAGCAGAACACTATCTTGAAGGTCAGAAAGTCGACGTTGCGGGCACTTCGATCGGTAAAGGTTTTGCCGGTGCTATGAAGCGTCACAACTTTGGTGGTCTTCGCGCGACACACGGTGTTTCGATTTCACACCGTTCGCACGGTTCGACTGGTCAGTGTCAGGATCCCGGTAAGGTTTTCAAAGGCAAGAAGATGGCCGGTCACATGGGTGCAGTCCGCGTGACAACACAGAACCTGGAAGTCGTCAAAACTGACGCCGACCGCGGTCTCGTGTTCATCAAAGGCGCCGTACCTGGCTCCAAAGGTGGCTGGGTCACTGTTAAGGATGCCGTGAAGAAAAAAGCTCCTGAAGGTCTGCCTTTCCCGGCTGGTCTGAAAGTTGCTGCAACTGAAGCACCTGCGGAAGAAGTTGCCGCGGAAGGTGGTGAAGCATGAAACTTGACGTGATCAAACTCGACGGCTCAAGCGCCGGTTCAGTTGAACTGTCTGAAGACCTGTTCGGTCAGGAGCCCCGCGCGGACATCCTGCACCGTGTAGTTCGCTGGCAGCGCAACAACGCTCAGGCGGGCACTCACAAAGTGAAAACCCGTTCGGAAGTGTCCTACTCAACCAAGAAGATCTATCGCCAAAAAGGCACCGGTGGCGCACGCCACGGCGCTCGCTCGGCTCCGATCTTCCGCGGGGGTGGCGTCTACAAAGGTCCAGTTGTGCGTAGCCACGGCCACGACCTGACGAAGAAATTCCGCAAACTGGGTCTGAAGCATGCGCTGTCCGCTAAGCTGAAAGCTGGCGAACTGGTTGTCATCGAAGACGCTGCAACAGAAGGCAAGACTGCCGCTCTGGCCAAACAGGTTGCAAACCTGGGCTGGAAACGCGCTCTGGTCATCGACGGTGCATCAGTTAACGAAGACTTCCTGAAAGCATCGCGCAACATTGAAGGTCTGGATATCCTGCCGACAATGGGCGCTAACGTTTATGACATCCTCAAGCGTGATACACTTGTGATCACCAAAGCGGGGATCGAAGCACTGGAGGCTCGTCTGAAATGAACGCGAAAGCAGAACATTACGACGTGATCCGCAAGCCGATCATCACCGAGAAATCCACAATGGCATCCGAGAACGGTGCCGTGGTTTTCGAAGTGGCAATCGACAGCAACAAACCCCAGATCAAAGAAGCTGTAGAAGCTCTCTTTGGTGTGAAGGTTAAAGCGGTCAACACCACGATCACCAAGGGTAAAGTCAAACGTTTCCGCGGCCAGCTTGGCAAGCGTAAAGACGTTAAAAAGGCTTATGTGACCTTGGAAGAAGGCAACACAATCGACGTGTCCACCGGACTGTAAGTCGTTTCCCTTCTAGAACTTTGGAAAGCCCTCGCGTTTGCGGGGGCTTTCTGCTTTTTGGCGTATCGGTCAGAAAATTGCGTGAAATAAAATCGATGTTTTTGACATATGTCATGTTTGATCGATTTTAGATTGGGTAGGGTGGTCTAAATCGCGCGTAGCGATTCAAAGGACTGGAGGGACCTATGTTGATCACTGTAAAAATCTTGCTGACGTTTTTGACGCTGACGTACAGCGTTATTCCAACCCTGTATGACCTGAGCGATACCCATGCGACCAACCCAAGTTGGACGCCCCATGCGCGCTGGCATGTTGTGTGGCAGGTGGCGTCTTATGACATGATCGCTCTGGTGTCGCTGGTGGTGATCTGGACGGCGGGGGACAACACTGTGCTGCTGTGGATTCCGGCGGCGCTGGCGGTGAGCTGCCTTGGCGGGTTCTGGATCGCATTTGCGACCAAGCGTATCTACGGAGGCGCGGGGATGGACAAGGTCAATGGCGTGCCGAAGTATCAGTTCAAACTGCTGGGGCGCGAGATGGCGACTGATGCCAACCTGACTCAGTTCACGCCTATTACTGTGGTTCTGGTGGTAACGCTGTTTTTGGTGGCGCGGCTGAACGGGGTGGTTTGACGCACTATCAGACATTGGCAGGCATCTGAAATACCTCTGCCAGAGATAGCAGGGGGTGTCCTGTTAGCCTTGAATTTGTGCGCGGCCGAGGTTAGCTCTTGGCTATGCCTGTTGGGACGGCCCAACGCACCAAGGTCATTCGGGACGGCCCGTTTCTGAATATGAAACGAGGGGCGTTATGGCTTGGATTTATCTACTTTTCGCAGGGCTTCTGGAAACCGCGTGGGCGGCATCGTTGAAATCGGTGTCCGAGCGATTTGAATGGCATGTTCTGGCGTTTACCGCAGTGGCGATGATCGGGTCACTTGTGTTGCTGGCTTTGGCGATGGCGCGGTTGCCTTTGGGCGTGGCCTATCCGATCTGGACGGGCATTGGGGCTGTCGGTGCAGTCTTGGCCAGCGTGATGATTTACGGGCAGAGCATTAGTTTGCAGACCGTGCTGGGCGTGCTGCTTTTGCTTGCCGGTATGGCGTTGTTGGGCGCTGAGGGGCATTGATTTAGGGCAAGACTGTTACTCTTTGGCGGCATTGTTGCGAGGGCAGCCGTCAGGGCAGCAGTGGGTCTTCAGATAGCATCATGTCGAAATGACGCAGAGGACTGGGCACGAGACGCGTCAGTGGGGGAGTTGGATTTACCCAATAGCGTCGCCAGGTCCAACAAAAACAGGCATCCCCCTAGACACCCCCATGCTTCCCTGTTAATCCGCACCAGTCGTGAGGCCTCAGATTCGTTCTGGGGCCGATTGATTTTTTGAACTGGGGACCTTCGGGGCCCTATAGACTTGGCACCTTAGTAGTGGGTTTGATTGAAAACCGTGCGAGCAGGGGCCTTTAACATAGCTGGACCAAAGACAATAACCTAAGGTCTGGCACGCTAAACGGAAGACAGAAAGCATGGCACTTAAGTCGTATAAGCCGACGACGCCGGGCCAACGTGGGTTGGTGCTGATCGACCGTTCGGAGCTCTGGAAAGGACGCCCCGTCAAATCCCTCACACAGGGTCTGACGAAATCGGGTGGCCGGAACAACACCGGACGGATCACATCGCGTCGCCGCGGTGGTGGGGCGAAACGCCTCTACCGGATCGTTGATTTCAAACGTAACAAATTTGATGTCGCAGCAACCGTTGAACGGATCGAATATGACCCGAACCGGACTGCATTCATCGCATTGGTCAAATATGACGACGGCGAGCAGGCCTATATCCTCGCGCCGCAGCGTCTGGCAGTTGGCGACAAAGTTGTCGCGTCTGCAAAGGCCGATATCAAGCCGGGCAACGCAATGCCATTCTCGGGCATGCCTATCGGTACCATCATCCACAACATCGAGCTCAAGCCAGGCAAAGGCGGTCAAATCGCTCGTGCTGCTGGGACTTATGCTCAGTTTGTTGGTCGTGACGGTGGCTACGCTCAGATCCGTCTGAGCTCGGGCGAACTGCGTCTGGTACGTCAGGAATGCATGGCCACCGTTGGTGCCGTGTCTAACCCAGACAACTCCAACCAGAACTACGGTAAAGCCGGTCGTATGCGCCATAAAGGCAAGCGTCCGTCGGTGCGTGGTGTGGTCATGAACCCGATCGATCACCCACACGGTGGTGGTGAAGGCCGGACTTCTGGTGGTCGTCACCCGGTTACTCCTTGGGGTAAGCCGACCAAAGGTGCACGTACCCGCAACAAGAACAAAGCGTCGCAAAAGCTTATTATCCGCTCGCGTCACGCCAAGAAGAAAGGGCGTTAATCTATGTCTCGCTCTGTATGGAAAGGCCCCTTTGTCGATGCTTATGTGCTGAAAAAAGCCGAAGCAACGCGCGAGTCGGGTCGCCTTAACGAAGTCATCAAAATCTGGTCGCGTCGCTCGACGATCCTGCCCCAATTCGTGGGTCTGACGTTTGGCGTTTACAACGGCAAGAAACACATCCCAGTGATGGTTACCGAGGAAATGATCGGTCAGAAGTTCGGTGAATACTCACCGACCCGTACGTATTACGGGCATGCTGCCGACAAGAAAGCGAAGCGGAAGTAAGTCATGGGCAAGGAAAAAAACCCCCGCCGCGTGGCTGACAACGAAGCAATGGCAAAACTGCGCATGCTTCGCACCAGCCCGCAGAAACTGAACCTGGTAGCCGCGATGATCCGTGGCAAGAAAGTTGATCGGGCTTTGACCGACCTGACTTTCTCAAACAAGCGGATCGCAGCAGACGTGAAGAAATGCCTTCAGTCCGCAATCGCCAATGCTGAGAACAACCACAACCTTGACGTCGACGAGCTCGTCGTTGCTGAGGCCTATGTGGGTAAAAACTTGATCATGAAGCGCGGTCGTCCGCGGGCTCGTGGTCGTTTCGGCAAGATCGTAAAGCCGTTCTCGGAGCTCACCATCAAGGTGCGTCAAGTTGAGGAGCAAGCTTAATGGGTAATAAAGTCAATCCGATTGGCATGCGCCTTCAGGTCAACCGTACCTGGGACAGCCGCTGGTATGCAGATACCAAGGATTACGGTGATCTTCTTCTGGAAGACCTGAAAATCCGCGACTTTGTCAAAACAGAATGCAAGCAAGCTGGTATTGCTCGTGTGATCATCGAACGTCCGCACAAAAAGTGCCGCGTGACGGTTCACACTGCACGTCCTGGCGTCATCATCGGCAAGAAAGGCGCAGACATCGAAACTCTGCGCAAGAAAATCGCCGCGATGACCGACAGCGAGCTGCACCTCAACATCGTTGAAGTGCGCAAGCCTGAGTTGGATGCAGCACTGGTTGGCGAAAGCATCGCACAACAGCTGGAACGTCGTGTTTCGTTCCGACGCGCTATGAAGCGTGCGGTTCAGAACGCTATGCGCATGGGTGCCCTGGGTATCCGCGTAAACGTTGCAGGTCGTTTGGGCGGCGCTGAAATCGCGCGGACTGAATGGTACCGTGAAGGCCGTGTGCCTTTGCACACGCTGCGTGCCGACATCGATTACGCACACGTGGAAGCGACGACTGCCTATGGCATCATCGGGATCAAAACATGGATCTTCAAAGGTGAGATCATGGAGCACGATCCAGCCGCGCGTGACCGTAAAGCACAGGAACTCCAGGATGGCCCAGCACCTCGCGGTGCAGGCGGTCGTCGCTAAGGGAGACTGAACAATGCTTCAACCAAAGCGTACTAAATTCCGCAAGCAGCACAAAGGCCGGATCAAAGGCGTCGCCAAAGGCGGTTCCGATCTTAACTTTGGCTCTTTCGGACTGAAAGCCACCACACCTGAGCGTGTGACTGCCCGTCAAATCGAAGCGGCTCGCCGCGCGATGACACGTCACATGAAACGTCAGGGTCGTGTTTGGATCCGCATCTTCCCAGATGTACCGGTCACTGCAAAGCCGATCGAAGTTCGTATGGGTAAAGGTAAAGGCTCTGTTGACCGTTGGGTTTGCAAAGTTAAGCCTGGCCGCGTGATGTTCGAACTGGACGGCGTAAGCGAAGAAATCGCGCGTGAGGCTCTGCGCCTTGCTGCGATGAAACTGCCGGTGAAAACCCGCGTAGTTGTTCGCGAAGACTGGTAAAAGGTCTTGGCGGATCGCTCCGTCATCTAAAAATTCAAACCCCTGCCGAAGATATTCGGCGGGGGTTTTTTTATTGATGACGCAGCGGCAGGGTTGCGTTAATTATGGTTAACGCAATTGGTTAACTATAGGGGGCTTGTATGCCTGAGCTGTCATCAGAGCTAAAAGTGGCCCAAATTGTGCAAGATTATCCCGATTGTCCCCAGCGCGATATGGCGTTGTCGCTGCTTCGGCGTGGGCAAGTCGACATGGCGCGGGCTTGGCTTGCGGCGTTGGACGAGTTGATGGCTAACGGGCGCTCGCAGCTTGGTCAAACTTTCGCTAAAAAGGCCTGAGAACGGCGGTGAGGGGAGCGGTGATCGGCCAGTCCGTGCGCGGAGTTTTGCTGATGGCGCTTAATTACTCTTGTCCCCCTCGTATTTTGACATCATTCGCGGTAGTTCGCCCATATGGCTGATATTGAATCTCTGTTTGTTACACGTCTTTACCGCGCGCGCCTGACTGAATATGGCGCTGAAATTGATCCGCAGGAGTTGGAAAACTCTTGTTACTCGATTGCTGAAGATGACGAAGCTGGTCAGCAATGGTGTGAGAGCAACGGCTATCCCGGGTATACGTCTTATGCGTCTTTGACAGACCTGCCTTGGCGGTTCCCGATTTTTGCCGACATTGTTGCCGCTTTGGACAAACACGTGGCTGCCTTTGCAGAAGATCTTGAGTTTGATCTGGACGGGCGCGAGCTGAAATTGGAAGATATCTGGATTAACATCCTACCAGAAGGTGGGTTGCATACATCTCACCTGCATCCACATTCCGTGATCAGTGGCACAACCTATGTGTCGCTGCCGGATGGGGCAGGGGCCCTAAAGCTGGAAGATCCACGGTCTGGCCGCATGATGGCGGCCCCGGCGCGCAAGAAAGACGCGCGCCGTGACATGCAAAGTTTCATCTACGCCAAGCCTGATGTGGGCGACGTGTTGCTTTGGGAAAGCTGGTTACGCCACGAAGTCCCGATGAACATGGCGGAAGAGGAACGTATCTCTGTGAGCTTCAACTACGCCTGGAGTTAATACTCTAGCGAAGCATTTGGACCGGTCAGGTGTGTTCCTGACCGGATTTTTTATGGGCGCTCTAGGCGTCTGAGTATCTTGTTGTTTGGTTCAAGTTTTGGGTCTGCGCTTGCGGACCCGCTTGGTTTGGACAAATGAAACAAAATAAAGGGAATAGAATGACTGATAATGAGACCGACTATGAGGCCGGTCAGGACAATGTACAATTCATGGGATTGGACGTTCACAACCCTGTCTTTGCGATCTCGGGCCTGACAATCATTGCATTTGTTTTCTTTTCGCTGGTGTTTCGTGAGCAAGCCACAGAGTTTTTCGCGGTTTTCCGCAATGCGCTGACCAGCCGCTTTGACTGGTTCTTTATTATTTCGGGCAACATCTTTGTGCTGTTTTGCCTGTTCTTGATTGTCTCGCCGTTTGGCAAGATCCGATTGGGCGGCGAAACTGCCAAACCGGAATACACATATCGCGGCTGGATTGCGATGTTGTTTGCGGCCGGTATGGGTATTGGTCTGGTGTTTTGGGGCGTTGCAGAGCCGGTTGGCCACTATGAGGCCGCTTTGGGTGGCACGGCGGTTGGCGCAGATGGGCTACGTACCGATTGGGCTCCGCTGGCGGGCGCGGAAGGCGACATTGAGGCCGCCCGTAGCCTTGCGATGGCTTCGTCGATCTACCACTGGGGGCTACACCCTTGGGCGATCTATGCGGTTGTTGGCCTGGCCTTGGCATTCTTTAGCTATAACCGCGGCTTGCCGTTGACCATGCGGTCGGTGTTTTATCCGCTGTTTGGCAAGGCGACTTGGGGTCCGGTTGGGCATGCAGTCGATACGCTGGCGGTGTTTGCGACAATCTTTGGCTTGGCCACTTCTCTGGGACTGGGCGCAAGTCAGGCTTTGGCGGGTTTGAATTATCTGTTTGATGTACCCATCAGCGACGGCATGAGTGTTCTGTTGATCATCGCAATCACAGCGATTGCTCTGATTTCGGTGGTGGCTGGACTGGAAAAAGGCATCAAGCGTTTGTCCGAGATCAACATGGGCTTGGCGGCGGCATTGCTGTTGTTGGTTCTGATCCTTGGGCCAACGCTTGCCATTCTGTCAGGTTTCTTTTCCGGTATGGTGGCCTACGTGAAAGAGCTGCCTGGTTTGGCGAATTTTGTTGGTCGTGAGGACAGCAACTTCCTGCAAGGCTGGACGACCTTCTATTGGGCTTGGTGGATTTCCTGGTCTCCTTTTGTAGGCATGTTCATCGCGCGTATTTCGTTTGGTCGTACGATCCGTGAGTTCGTGTTCTGTGTTCTGATCCTGCCGACAATTGTCGGCGCGTTGTGGATGGCTGTCTTTGGTGGCGCGTCTATCGATCTGGTGATCGGTGGAATGGGGGAAGGTCTACAGAGTGCTGTTCTGGATCTGAAAATGTTCAAGCTGTTTGAGACCATGCCAATGAGCAGCCTGTTGTCTGTGGTTGGCGTTATCCTAGTGGTGGTGTTCTTTGTAACATCCGCGGATTCCGGTGCGTTGGTTGTGGACACGATTACGGCGGGCGGCAAAACAGCCTCACCCACCGCGCAGCGCGTGTTCTGGTGTGTGCTAAACGGCGCTGTGGCGATTGTTCTGCTGCTGGGCGGCGGACTTGGGGCCTTGCAGGCGGCGTCTGTCGCAACTGGCTTTCCGTTTGCCTTTGTCCTGTTGCTGATGGTGGCGTCGCTCACGCTGGGCTTGATAAAAGAGCGCAAACGCTAGGGGCTAGAAACCTCGTGAAATCCGGAAACGCCGTCCAATTGGGCGGCGTTTTTTTGTGAAACGCTTCCTTTTACGTCGGCAACGGACAGGTTGGCCCAAATTCCAACATGCTTGACCCAAATTCCAATATTCCTCGCGATCATGACACCCATATCTTTTTCATAAGGAACACCAAAGCAACCAAGTCAAAATCAAAGCAAAGGAATTTCACAATGTTCAACAAAATCGCTTCCGCCGCCCTCGTCGTCGCTCTCTCTTCTTCACTGGCTTATGCCGCACCAACTGCAACCGGCTCCTCCGCTCCCGCAGAGCCAGTGGTAAGCGAAAGCTACGAAGTCGCCGGCACAGTGGGCATGGATCGCCGCGGTGATCGTCGCGATACACGCCAAGACTGCCGCCAGAGCGAAGGTCTGGCAGGTGCGGACAAACGTGATTGCAAACAAGACGGCCGCACTGGCTAATTTCCAAAGACCCAATTCATGCGCTCTTAAGTCCCATCTGTTTCCCGCAGATGGGATTTCGCGTTTTGGGGCTCTTCGCTCTGTCTTTTGGCAATGCACGTACTAAAGTGGGGTATGGAAAAAACGCGCAGCGGCAGGTTTGGATTTGTTAGGCAGCAATTGGAGCTGATGTTAGGGGGGCAGGCCACCGTGCGCCTGCTGCAGCAAGTCGGGAGGCCATCAGGTGCAAAAGGACATCCTACCGTCTTGCAGGAGGCAGCCTTGGTGCGCAATGCCTGTCTGGCACGGGAAGATCCGACGCTTGCAGCGAAGATTGGGATGCGGCATCGGGATGCGCAAACTCTGGCGTCCTATTTGGCGTATAGCTCTCAGACGTTGCGTGAAGCAATTGAAGCGGCGGCGCGGTTTCACAAATTGGCAGACCCGACCACCTCTTTGGATTTACGTCGGGTAGACGGCGAAGATGTGTTGGTCGTTAGCAGCGCCCTGGCGTCTTTGGCGGCCAATCACCGGTATCAGGAATTTATGGTTTTTGCGGTTTTGGCCCGTGTCCAGAGCATTGCGGGACGCAGATTGCAGCCCAAGAGTGTTGTGTTGTCTCATCCGGCGTTGGGAGATGTGAAACCCTACGGGCAGCTTGCAGGCTGCCCAGTGGAGTTTAGCGGGGGTTTTAACGGCATCCGGTTTCACGACGGGGTCTTGGACATGCGCCTGAGCACACATGACCCTGACCTTGTGGCGCATCTAGAGGCGCTAGGCATGACGCAGCTGGACGCGCAGGACAGCACGCGGTTGAGTTTGAAAGAACAGGTCGAGAGAATGATGACCGCAGCTTTGCCGCAACGGTTTTTGTCGGCGGACGAAGTGGCCGGAAAGATGGGCATGAGCCGACGCACGCTTGCACGCCGGCTTGCAGAGGATGGGCTGACGTTCCGACAGTTGAGCAATGCTTTGCGGTTTGACTTGGCGCAGGCGCATCTGCGGGACGGGCGCGGTGTGGCTGAGACCGCCTTTTTAGTTGGATATTCCGATCAGGCGACGTTTTCGGCGGCCTTCCGTCAGCAAATGGGGCGATCTCCAACCGAGTATTTACGCACTGGACGACACAAGTAGGGCTTCTTTGCTGGAAAAGCCGATGGTCGCCGCGGAAACACCGAAGTGCATTGCGCATGAACTTCTTGAAACATTTTTTCTGTCACCGAGATCATTGTCTGGTTCGTGGCGGCGCCAATTCTCTCGCGCAAATGTGAAGTTAACCAATTGAATAAAAAGGCTATTAAAATTTAGCAAGTTTGGATATTTAACATTTGAAAGGTTGTTGAACTCGATGCCTTTCAAATGAATACGGTACTACCAACGGGGAACTTATGAATAATTTTGCTTTGCCAGCGACAATATTGCTGGCAGCCGGTGCTGCGACTGTCGCATGCGCCGAGACCGAGACTTTTGGCCACGCAGGCATACGTCTTGATGCCTACGACATTTCAGGATCAGCGGTAAATGCCTCCGGGTCGATTGCGGATGAACCTGAGGATTTCAAGGCAGGCCGACTGGACGCAGGCATCGGCTTTCAATTCGATGGCGGCTTGGTCGCTGCATTAGAGGGGCATTACGTTGTAACAGACAACGATGATTTTGTCGCTCCGGGCTTTCCTGCAAATGACGCGGCCAAGGAGGCAGGGCAAGTGATTGCGTCGCTTGGCACGATTCAGAACGGTGTATATCTAGGCGGTTTTGCGGGCGTCGGGACCATAGGCTTTACGTCAGATGATGTGGATCAGGACGCGGATTATCGGCTTGTGGGGATCGGGGCTGGCGCAGAGCGCGGGCAATGGGCCTATGGCGGGTCGCTGACGTTTATGGATGTGAACGCGACAGAAAATCCCGAAGTGATGGATGACGGAGTCATTTTCAAACTTCAGGCAGAATATGCGCTTGAAACGGGCAATACTTTTGTGGGTGTGCACGGCTACTATGCTGATGGTGTACAGGACACAGACTCTTCGTCTCGCCCAGATTCGGTGGACGGGTACGGCGTCGGAGTGTACGTGCAGCATAAGATCGGTCAGGTTGGTCGGCAAAACGCGCTAATGTTGGATGCGGGTTTAGATTATATCGACCTGAGTGAAGGCTCTTCTTCGGGCCGCAGCGATGACGTGTCTTCGCTGAGGGCCTATGTTGGGGTGACCCTGCAGTTTGGTGACAAACCCGCCCCGCGCGAGATGCGGATGGCGCGGGCGCCGGACACAACTTTTGTCCAAATGGTCACGCCGATCGTGGACTAAGCACATTGGAGCGCCCTGCTTGCCTGTAAAAGGCTAAGCAGGGATCGATGAATAGAAGCGGTGCTGATCAGCACCGCTTTTTTTGTTCAGGACAAAAGGCGCATAAGCGCGCCCTGCTTCCAAAGGATCAAGCCGCTGAGGCCCAGCAAGGGAACAACGCAATAGAGCGTCAGCGCCACAAACAACGGTTGTTCCGATAAGGGTGAGTACAGGTAAGTACCAAGGACCAAGCCGCCAAAGATGTGAAACCAACGCAGTGATTTTCTTAGAGAGATTGGAGACATTGCAAGACTTTCTGATTCTGGTTAGAAGGATATAATCAGTGCTTACTTAGCAGTGCTAAGATTGCTCAGCAAGGATCATAAAAGGAAATTTCGGGAATGGCGCAGAAGGCTTATCACCACAAAAATTTGCGGCGGGCGCTTGTGGAGCTTGCGATAGGAAAGCTGGATGCCGCGCCGGAGCGGAATTTTTCGCTACGCGGACTGGCAAAAGAAATCGGGGTGTCTAGTACCGCTTCTTATGCGCACTTCAACAGTAAAGCCGATTTGTTGCAGGCTGTCGTTGAGGCAGGGTTCGAAGAGTTTGGCGCGGCCATGTCGCAAGCTGCGCTTAGCAGTGCCTCGGAGGCGGCAGCTTTTCGGGCTTTTGCTTTTGCCTACTATGATTTTTCGCAAAAACATCCGGGGCTGTTCCAGTTAATGTTTGAGCCCCCCATTCATCGTCCAGACGACGCAAGTTGGGATCGAGAGGTTCCGTCATATGATGCTTTGCGGGACGGGGTCCGCGCTTTGGCACCTTCGCTAAGCGTGGAAGAAGCGGTTCAGTTTGCCGATCTTGCGATGGCTATGCTGCACGGAATTGTCGTTTTGGAACGAACCCAGAGATTGCGATCTGCGCGTGGAGATAAAGAGCAAACACACAGCCTTATTGAAAAAGCGGTGGCAATGTTGTTGCTAATGCTAAGCACTGCGGAGCATCGCGCCGTTGGCAATTGAACCAGGATTGCAAAAACGGGGTGTTTTCGCTTGCCATCAGCAGCGCACCCCCGTATAGCACGCCATCTCGCGGATTCCCGTTCAGGGGATTCGTGTGTTTTGTATTTGTCCATCAGGCAAAAAGGTTACCCCGCACATATACCGGGCGCCTTCTGATGTATGAGAAAGGAAGAGGCGATGAACGCCAACGAACTGCGTGAAAAAACGCCGGATCAGCTTCGTGAAGAGCTGGCCAATCTGAAAAAAGAATCGTTCAACCTACGTTTCCAGCAGGCCACTGGCCAAATGGAAAACCCGGCTTTGATCCGTGCTGCGCGTCGTAACGCTGCACGTGTTAAGACCATTCTGAACGAAAAAGCCAAGTCGGCAGCTGAGTAATAGGAGCCTGATAGATGCCCAAACGTATCCTGACTGGCACCGTAACATCGGATGCCAACGCCCAAACCGTAACTGTGTCGATCGAACGTCGCTTTACACACCCGGTTCTGAAGAAGACCATTCGTAAGTCCAAAAAGTACCGGGCTCACGATGAGAACAACGCTTACAAAGTAGGCGACATTGTTCGTATTATCGAATGCGCACCGCGTTCGAAAACCAAACGCTGGGAAGTTCTGGAAGCCTAAGAGTCTCGTAAGAGACTCCTGGCGACTAGACTTAACAGTTAGTCGAAACCCTGGGGGATACACCACGCATCGGTGCCCCATAGGTCGGGAGAAACCACATGATCCAGATGCAAACAAATCTGGATGTAGCTGACAACAGCGGCGCTCGCCGTGTTCAGTGCATCAAGGTTCTGGGTGGTTCCAAGCGTAAGTACGCATCCGTAGGCGACGTTATCGTTGTCTCGGTTAAGGAAGCCATTCCACGCGGTCGCGTTAAAAAAGGGGACGTCCGCAAGGCCGTCGTCGTTCGCACCGCTAAAGAAGTCCGTCGTGAAGATGGCACAGCGATCCGCTTTGATCGCAATGCAGCTGTTATTTTGAACAACGCAAACGAGCCCGTAGGTACACGTATCTTCGGACCAGTTGTTCGTGAGCTGCGCGCCAAGAACTTCATGAAGATCATCTCGCTTGCGCCGGAGGTGCTGTAAGATGGCTGCTAAGTTGAAAAAAGGCGACAAGGTCGTCGTTCTTGCTGGTAAGGACAAAGGCAAAGAGGGCACTATTTCCTCTGTTGACCCCAAAGCCGGCAAAGCTGTTGTTGACGGCGTGAACATCTCTATCCGTCACACCAAGCAAAGCCAGACAGACCAAGGCGGTCGCATTCCTAAAGCGATGCCTATTCAGCTGTCGAACCTGGCATTTTTGGACGCAAACGGCAAAGCAACTCGTGTTGGCTTCCGCATGGAAGGCGACAAGAAAGTGCGCTTTGCTAAGACTACAGGGGACGTAATCGATGCTTGATAACGCAACCTACACCCCGCGTCTGAAGGCGCAGTATGTCGAAACTATCCGTGCCGCTCTGAAAGAAGAGTTCGGATACAAGAGCGACATGCAGATCCCCAAGCTGGAAAAGATCGTGCTGAACATCGGCTGTGGCCGTGCAGCCGTCAAAGACAGCAAAAAAGCCAAGTCGGCCCAAGCTGATCTGACCCTGATTTCAGGTCAGAAAGCTCTGACTACCGTGGCAAAGAACTCTATCGCTGGCTTCCGCGTTCGCGAAGGCATGCCGATGGGCGCCAAGGTAACCCTGCGTGGCGACCGTATGTACGATTTCCTTGATCGTCTGATCACTATCGCAATGCCGCGTATTCGCGACTTCCGTGGTGTGAAGCCGAGCTTTGATGGCCGCGGCAACTTTGCCACTGGCTTGAAAGAGCACATCGTATTCCCCGAGATCGATTTCGACAAAGTCGATGAGAACTGGGGCATGGATATCGTGATCACCACGACCGCTGACACCGACGCTGAAGCAAAGAGCCTGTTGAAAGCTTTCAACATGCCTTTCAACGCGTAAAGCTCGGGAAGGGAAAAAGACATGGCTAAAAAAGCAATGATCGAACGCGAGAAAAAGCGCGAACGTCTGGTGGCAAAATACGCCGCTAAACGTGCCGAGCTTAAAGAGATCGCAAAGGACGAGAGCCTGCCAATGGAAGAGCGTTTCAAAGCGCGTCTGAAACTGGCAAAACTGCCGCGCAACAGCTCGGCAACTCGTCTTCACAATCGCTGTCAGCTGACAGGTCGTCCTCACGCTTACTACCGTAAGCTGAAGGTCAGCCGTATTGCGCTGCGCGAGCTGGGTTCTGCTGGTCAGATCCCCGGCATGGTCAAATCTAGCTGGTAAGGAGAGAGTATTATGAACGATCCTATCGGTGATATGCTGACTCGTATCCGTAACGGCCAAATGCGTGGCAAGTCGGTGGTGTCTACACCAGCGTCTAAACTGCGTGGTTGGGTTTTGGATGTACTGCAAAACGAAGGTTACATCCGTGGCTACGAAGCAGGCGAAGAGAACGGCCATCCGGCGTTCGAAATCAGCCTGAAATACTACGAAGGCACCCCTGTTATTCGTGAACTGAAGCGGGTTTCGACCCCCGGCCGTCGCGTTTACGTTGGTGTTAAAGACATCCCAGAAGTCCGTCAGGGCTTGGGTGTGTCGATTGTCTCCACCCCTAAGGGTGTGATGTCGGATGCAAGTGCTCGCAGCCAGAATATCGGCGGCGAAGTTCTTTGCACGGTCTTCTAAGGAGAGCTGAACATGTCTCGTATTGGTAAAAAACCGGTCGAGCTGCCCAGCGGCGTTACTGCCTCTGTCTCCGGCCAGACCATCGAAATCAAAGGTCCGAAGGACGCCCAGTCTTTCACAGCAACTGACGATGTCACGCTTGCGGTGAACGACAATGTTGTGACCGTGACACCGCGTGGCTCGTCCAAGCGTGCACGTCAGCAATGGGGTATGTCACGGACTGTCATCGCCAACATGGTAACAGGCTGCACAGCTGGTTTCAAAAAAGAGCTTGAAATCCAGGGTGTTGGTTATCGTGCACAGATGCAGGGTAACACTCTGAAGCTGTCGCTCGGTCTGTCGCATGAAGTGAACTTCGAAGTGCCTGCGGGCATCACAGTTACGGCGCCTAAGCCCACTGTGATCATCGTTGAAGGCACTGACTCACAGCTTGTTGGTCAAGTAGCAGCAAACATCCGCGAGTGGCGGAAACCAGAGCCCTACAAAGGCAAAGGGATCCGTTACAAAGGTGAATTTATCTTCCGTAAGGAAGGTAAGAAGAAGTAAGGACCAGTCAGATGGCAAACAGCAAACGGACCCTGTTCCTCAAGCGCCGCCTGCGCGTCCGGAACAAACTTCGCAAGGTAAACGGCACAAAGCTGCGCCTTTCGGTGCACCGTTCAAACAAAAACATCAGCGCTCAAGTGATCGACGATGTGAACGGCGTGACTTTGGCATCGGCATCGTCGATGGAAAAAGATCTTGGCGTTGTTGGCAAAAACAACATCGAAGCAGCCGCAAAAGTGGGTGCAGCGATCGCGGAACGTGCGACCAAAGCCGGCGTGAGCGAAGCATATTTCGACCGCGGCGGTTTCCTCTTCCACGGCAAAGTGAAGGCCTTGGCCGAAGCTGCGCGTGAAGGTGGATTGAAGGTCTAAGGACTTGTGGGGGACGGCAACGTCCCCCCGATGATCCGGGCCCTGCATTTGCGTGCGGGGCACCTGGATTGGATTTTATGGCGCACTGCGCCAATGTGAAAGGAATGCCTCTATGGCAGAACGTGATAACCGCCGGGGTCGTGGTCGTAACCGCGAAGACGAAACTCCGGAATTCGCAGATCGTCTAGTCGCGATCAACCGTGTATCGAAAACCGTAAAAGGTGGTAAGCGCTTCGGCTTTGCTGCTCTGGTTGTCGTAGGCGACCAAAAAGGCCGTGTTGGCTTTGGCAAAGGTAAAGCTAAAGAAGTGCCTGAGGCGATCCGCAAAGCCACTGAGCAAGCGAAACGTCAAATGATCCGCGTGCCTCTGCGCGAAGGTCGTACGTTGCACCACGACATGGAAGGCCGCCACGGCGCCGGTAAAGTTGTGATGCGGACAGCACCTGAAGGTACTGGTATCATCGCCGGTGGTCCAATGCGTGCCGTTTTCGAAATGCTGGGCATCAAGGACGTTGTGTCCAAGTCGCTCGGTTCGCAAAACCCCTACAACATGATCCGCGCAACCATGGACGGCCTGACCAAAGAGTCGAGCCCCCGTCAGGTTGCAGCACGTCGTGGCAAAAAGGTTGCTGACATCCTGAAAAAGGATGAAGCACCGGCAGCCGCACCTGCAGCGGCAGAAGCGTAAGGAACCCGAGACATGGCGAAAACTATTGTAGTCAAACAGATCGGTTCTCCGATCCGTCGCCCCGCAGATCAGCGTGCTACGCTGGTTGGTCTGGGTCTGAACAAAATGAACCGCACACGTGAGCTGGAAGATACTCCTTCGGTGCGCGGTATGGTTCGCAAGATCCCGCATCTTGTCGAGATCATCGAAGAAAAAGGCTAAGCAGCAAATGGCCTAGGCCAGACGTTGTTTCAGTGATAGAACGCCCCGCATTTTTGCGGGGCGTTTTGCTGTTTTTAGGCGTAAATTTAAAGAAAGCAGGCAGATTTTAGGCGGGATAGGGCACCTCAAAGCTCCGCGATGCCCTGCTTTGCACTTAGCGCATATCAGGTTTGCATTTACGGAAGTTGTTGCTGGCAAAAGAGGTACTATTTGACCCTCACCCCATGAGAAAGCGCATTTGTTTTTTTCCGCGCTTTGGTTTTTCAAGGATACAGAAAATGCAGCATGCGCCTAGCTTCCACATCGAAGCAGTCGATTTCGTTGGTCGTTTCCAGCACGCGCTGGAAGACATGCAGATCGCGTTTCAGCGTCGCGTCGAGTTTCGGCGGACCGTTAAAGAGTTGTCGCGTTTGACAGACGCGGAGTTGCTGGACATCGGTTTGTCTCGTTGGAACATCGAAGACGTTGCCCGCGCCGCACCGCGCGCAGTGTAGCCTTGAACGTTTCAAGTTTTGTGATTGCGTAACGAGTTTTAGGTTTGAGTTCGTCGGTTTTGGTCACGAGTTCTATGGTTCTGTTTGTTGGATTTTGTCACGAGTAAACAAGTTGTCGTGTTTCTGTTTTCGTAACGAGTTTTCTGTTTCGAGTTTCTAGAATTGCGTAATGAGTGGTCTTTTCGCGTAGTAAGCGTCCCCTAGAAAATCGCTAGTTCAAGTATCTGGTTTCAGTAACCAGTTGTATGTTTTGTGTTTCGTAGTTCGATACCAGTGCCTGTTTTGGTTCCTTAAAGAGTAACCCCGATCCTTAGAGGATCGGGGTTTTTGTTTGCGATTGGCCTTGCAAACAAATGTGTAAGTGACATGCGTCAATTGCATATCGGGTTGTACTTTAGAGCTATTGGTTGCGCTAACGGAGCTCCTATATCGGTCCTGTAACAAGACACACAGTATTCACCGGATAATTCGCTCCGGCCCGCACCAGTAAGGATTTTAACAATGGCACATGTTTCAACCACACCAATCGTTTCCACAAGCTTGAGCTCACGCCTCGCAGCCGCTTGGGCCAGTTTTAAAGACGCCCGCGAGATGAACGCCAAGTATCGCGCCACAGTGCGTGAACTGAACAAACTGAGCGACATTGAATTGGATGACATCGGCGTGTCGCGCTTTGACATTACACGGGTTGCTCAGCAACACGTTTACGGCAACTAACCTTCTTTTTCCTCCCTCCCTCCCTCCCTCGAAGGTTCTTGCCGGGCGCCCCTGATTTCAGGGGCGCTTTTGTTTTTGGTGCGAACGTTCACTGCTTTTGGGGGTTTCAAGGCATCGATTCTGATCAATCAAAAAAAGATGTGCGAGGCATGCATAAAATGCATAGCGGGTTGAATTTTGTAGATATTGTTTGCGCTAACGGGGACCCTATATCGGTCGTGTAACAAGAACAGACACACAGTACTCACCGGAGAATTCGTTCCGGTCCGCACCAGTAAGGATTTTAACAATGGCACATGTATCAACCACACCAATCGTCTCCTCCAGCTTCACCGCACGTCTCTCAGCCGCTTGGGCTGAATTCAAAGACGCCCGCGAGCTAAGCGCCAAGTACCGCGCCACCGTGCGTGAACTCAGCGAGTTGAGCGATTCTGATCTTCGCGATATCGGCATTTCCCGCTACGACATCGCGCAACTCGCGCACCAGCACGTTTACGGCAACTAACCTTCTTTTTCCTCCCTCCCTCCCTCGAAGGTCCAAGCCGGGCGCCCCTGATACTCAGGGGCGCTTTCGTGTTATAAGGGGCAGGGGGAAATGGCGTGTCGGCAAAGCTTGCAACAGCACAGCCAAAGGTCTATACGCCCCCGGTGGTCAATCGTGGCCACAGAATCAAAAACCAAGAAAAGCCGTGTTTGGCCCGATAACGCTTCGTGGGTCAGTTCCGGCAAGGAGAAGCGATATGAAACTGCACGAACTGCACGATAACCCAGGTGCAACCAAGAAACGCATGCGCGTTGGCCGCGGACCCGGTTCCGGCAAAGGTAAAATGGGTGGCCGTGGTATCAAAGGTCAAAAGTCCCGCTCGGGTGTAGCCATCAACGGTTACGAAGGCGGCCAAATGCCATTGTACCAACGTTTGCCAAAGCGTGGCTTTAACAAGCCAAACCGCAAGTCTTTTGCTGTTATCAACCTGGGCCTGATCCAGAAATTTGTTGATGCAGGCACATTGGACGCAAAAACTGCGATTACCGAAGATGTTCTGGTTGAGACCGGCGTAGTGCGCCGCAAACTGGACGGCATCCGCGTTCTGGCAAAAGGCGAAGTTTCCGCCGCTTTGACCATTGAAGTAACCGGTGCCTCTAAGTCTGCGGTAGCAGCGGTAGAGAAAGCGGGCGGCTCGCTGACAGTCAAATCTGCGCCAGCAGCTGAATAAGAGGTTGTGAGCGGGCACCGACCCGCTTACATATCCTTGCAAGTTTTCCAACGCCGCCTGACCGGAGAACGGTTCTGGCGGCGTTTTCATTTCTAAGAGAGATCCGAATGGTATCTGCAGCAGAGCAAATGGCGGCCAACACAAGCTGGGCCGCGCTGGGTAAAGCCACCGATCTTCGTAATCGAATCCTGTTCACGCTCGGTCTGTTGATCGTGTACCGCTTGGGCACATGGATTCCGGTTCCGGGCATCGACGGCGTAGCCTTGAGAGAGTTCATGGAAGAGGCCGGTGCCGGCATCGGGGGCATTTTGTCGATGTTCACCGGGGGCGCCTTGGGCCGGATGGGTATCTTTGCTTTGGGCATCATGCCGTATATCTCGGCATCGATCATTGTTCAGCTGCTGACCTCGATGGTCCCGCAGCTAGAGCAGCTCAAGAAAGAAGGCGAACAAGGCCGCAAAAAGATCAACCAGTACACACGTTATGGAACTGTGTTCCTAGCGACTTTGCAGGCTTACGGTTTGGCCGCAAGCCTTGAGGCTGGCGATCTGGTTACCGATCCGGGCCTGTTCTTCCGCTTTTCCTGCCTGATTACGCTGGTTGGCGGTACAATGTTCCTGATGTGGCTGGGTGAGCAGATCACCGCACGCGGCATCGGCAACGGTATCTCGCTGATCATCTTTGTCGGTATTATCGCTGAAATTCCTGCCGCTCTGGCTCAGTTCCTTGCGTCTGGTCGCTCTGGTGCGTTGAGCCCGATTGTGATCGTCTCGGTGATTGTCATGGTGGTGGGCACAATTGCCTTTGTGGTCTTTATGGAACGCGCTCTGCGTAAGATCCATATTCAGTACCCGCGCCGTCAGGTTGGCATGAAGGTTTATGACGGTGGTTCCAGCCACCTGCCGGTCAAGGTCAACCCATCAGGGGTGATCCCAGCCATCTTCGCCAGCTCGCTTCTGCTGTTGCCAACCACGATTTCGACATTCTCGGGCGCTCAAACTGGTCCGATCATGTCGACAGTTCTGGCATACTTTGGCCCTGGTCAGCCGCTGTATCTGTTGTTCTTCGTCGCGATGATCGTGTTCTTTGCCTACTTCTATACCTTCAACGTCAGCTTCAAGCCTGACGAGGTTGCAGACAACCTGAAGAATCAGAACGGCTTTGTTCCCGGCATTCGTCCCGGCAAACGCACAGCGGAATATCTCGAGTATGTGGTGAACCGCATTCTGGTGATGGGCGCTGCCTATCTTGCGGCAGTTTGTCTCCTTCCGGAAATTCTGCGTGGCCAATTTGCGATCCCGTTCTATTTTGGCGGCACCTCGGTTCTGATTGTGGTTTCGGTCACAATGGATACGATCCAACAGGTTCAGAGCCATTTGCTGGCCCATCAATATGAAGGGCTGATCGAGAAATCGCAGCTGCGCGGCAAAAACAAGAAGCGCGGTGCACGCAAAGGAGCGGCTCGTAGATGAACATTATCCTGCTTGGACCACCTGGTGCCGGTAAAGGCACTCAGGCTGCCCGCCTTGTTGAAAAGCGGGACATGATCCAGCTGTCCACCGGTGACATGCTGCGCGCTGCCAAAACCTCTGGCACAGAGATGGGCAAACGCGTGGCCGAGGTCATGGACCGCGGCGAGCTTGTCACTGATGAGATCGTGATTGGTCTGATCCGTGAGCAGCTGGAAGGCGACAAGCAGGGTGGTTTCATTTTTGACGGTTTTCCGCGCACGTTGGCACAGGCCGACGCTTTGGCGGCGCTGTTGGTCGAATGTGGTGAAACGCTGGATGCAGTGATCGAGATGCAGGTGGATGATGAGGTTCTGGTGGATCGCATAGTAGGCCGCGCCAAAGAGGCTGTTGCCGCTGGCGGCACAGCCCGTGCAGACGACAACGAGGAAAGCCTGAAAGTGCGCCTGATGGCGTATTACAAACAGACTTCGCCGCTGATTGGCTATTACCACGCCAAAGGCAATCTGACCGCGATTGATGGTCTGGCGTCGATGGATGAGGTTGAAGCGTCTATTGCAGGCGTGTTGGGCTAGCTCGCTGGTCGGTTCAATCCGAAATGATGGAACAAGCGGCCTAAGACGGCCGCTTGTTTTCGTTTTGGGGTTTTGATTGCGTTTGCTCGGAATAGCATCCGTTGGTTTTCTCATTGGTTTGGATCGTCATTTGGACGCTTGTTTTGATGACGCCTCAACCCACGACTTAATTGACGCGACTAATCAGGAATTCTTCTGTGATCTTTGACGCTTGACACATCTTGGAATCCCCCATAAATCACAGCTTCTCTTTACAGAGAATCATATTTCTGATTGTGGGTCGCCCCCGCATTCTAGATCACCTGATCAGCTGAGGCCCGATCGCTTAACGCGTCGGGCTTACGTTGTGAAAAAAGGTTCCGGAGTTACGGAACCGCAACGAAAAGGAAAGTGACACGTGGCACGTATTGCCGGCGTAAACATCCCGACCCATAAACGGGTCCCGATCGCCCTGACTTATATCACTGGTATTGGCCCAACATCGGCCGCCGAAATCTGCGAAAGCGTTAAAATTGACGCGACTCGTCGTGTAAACGAACTGAGCGACGCAGAAGTTTTGGCGATCCGTGAGCACATCGATGCGACTTACACCGTTGAAGGTGATCTGCGTCGTGAAGTGACCATGAACATCAAGCGCCTGATGGACCTTGGTTGCTACCGCGGCCTGCGTCACCGTCGTAACCTGCCCGTTCGCGGTCAGCGTACCCACACCAACGCTCGTACTCGCAAAGGCCCTGCAAAGGCCATTGCTGGTAAGAAGAAATAAGGGAGGGTTTGATCAATGGCACGTGAAAAGACTCGCGCTAAGAAAAAAGAGCGCAAGAATATCGCTTCTGGTGTTGCACACGTTAACTCGTCGTTCAACAACACCAAGATCCTCATCTCTGACGTACAGGGCAACGCCATCTCTTGGTCGTCTGCTGGTACAATGGGTTTCAAGGGATCGCGTAAATCGACTCCTTATGCTGCTCAAATGGCTGCTGAAGATGCAGGCAAAAAAGCACAGGATCATGGCGTAAAAACTTTGGAAGTCGAAGTTCAGGGCCCAGGCTCTGGTCGTGAATCGGCTCTGCGCGCACTGGCCGCGATCGGTTTCAACATCACATCCATCCGTGACGTGACCCCGATTGCACACAACGGCTGCCGCCCACCAAAGCGTCGTCGCGTATAAACGGTATTTTTTCAACCTGGGGCCGCGTTTTTGGCACGGCCCCAGTTCGTCATTTTGAAACCTCGGGCGTCTGGTTCTTTAGGACATGGGAGCCAGACTGGAATGGAGGGACGCATGATCCATAAGAATTGGGCTGAACTAATCAAGCCAACCCAGCTTGAAGTAAAGCCAGGAAACGATCCAGCACGCCAAGCAACGGTTGTTGCAGAACCGCTAGAACGCGGCTTTGGTTTGACCATGGGCAACGCGCTGCGTCGCGTGTTGATGAGCTCGCTGCAAGGTGCGGCGATCACCAGCGTACAGATCGACAACGTTCTGCACGAGTTCTCAAGTGTTGCCGGTGTGCGTGAAGACGTCACCGACGTGATCCTGAACCTCAAGCAGGTTTCGTTGCGCATGGAAGTCGAAGGACCAAAGCGTCTGTCGATCAATGCAAAAGGCCCCGGTGAAGTTACAGCTGGCGACATCAGCGACAGCGCTGGCATCGAAGTTCTGAACAAAGAGCACGTTATCTGTCATCTTGATGACGGTGCGGATCTGTACATGGAACTGACTGTCAACACTGGCAAAGGCTATGTGTCTGCCGACAAAAACAAACCCGAAGATGCACCAATTGGTCTGATCCCAATCGATGCGATCTACTCGCCGGTTAAGAAAGTGTCTTATGACGTTCAACCTACCCGCGAAGGTCAGGTTCTGGACTATGACAAACTGACCATGAAGATCGAAACCGATGGTTCGGTTACGCCAGAAGACGCTGTCGCATTTGCTGCGCGCATTCTGCAGGACCAACTGTCGATCTTTGTGAACTTCGACGAGCCAGAATCTGCTGGCCGCCAGGAAGAAGACGATGGTCTCGAGTTCAACCCGCTTCTGTTGAAGAAAGTGGACGAACTGGAACTGTCTGTTCGTTCGGCAAACTGCCTGAAGAACGACAACATCGTTTACATCGGCGATCTGATCCAGAAAACCGAAGCAGAAATGCTGCGCACTCCGAACTTTGGCCGCAAATCTTTGAACGAAATCAAAGAAGTGCTGTCGGGTATGGGCTTGCACCTTGGCATGGACGTCGAGGACTGGCCGCCGGACAACATCGAAGACCTGGCCAAGAAGTTCGAAGACAACTTCTAAGAGTTTCGGGCGGGGGCAACCCCGCCCAATTCCACAAATGCCCGAAATTGTCGGGGAATACGTGGGCACATGCCCTAAGGAGAGTGGCTGACACGCATCGGCTGCCGGACAAAGCAAAAACGCAAGTAGGAGAATTCAAATGCGTCACGCACGTGGCTATCGCCGCCTGAACCGTACTCACGAACACCGCAAGGCATTGTTTGCCAACATGGCAGGTTCGTTGATTGAACATGAACAAATCAAAACCACTTTGCCAAAAGCAAAAGAACTGCGCCCAATCATCGAAAAGATGATCACGCTGGCAAAACGTGGTGACCTGCACGCCCGCCGTCAGGCACGTGCGCGTCTGAAAGAAGATCAGTACGTTACCAAATTGTTCGACATCCTCGGCCCACGCTACGCTGAGCGTTCCGGTGGTTACGTTCGCATCCTGAAAGCTGGCTTCCGTTACGGCGACATGGCTCCAATGGCGATCATCGAATTCGTTGATCGTGATGTCGACGCCAAAGGCGCTGCAGACAAAGCTCGTCTGATCGAAGAAGAAGCTGCAGAAGAATAAGATCATTCCGGTTTTCCGGTTGATGAAACCCGCGTCCTAACGGACGCGGGTTTTTTGTTTGCCGATTGGCTGGATATTGGGCTGTCTCGGACCTGCGCGATTGTGACATCGCCAAGTCTTGCAATTTTACCTTGGTCTGAGCATATCTACAGCCTCTGAACCGAGGAATAATATGCTTCGACTTATCGCTGCCGCACTCGCTCTTGCACTGTCCATTCAACCGGTTACTGCGCAAACGCAGGTTCCCAGACATCAAACTGACATAGCGCTAGGCTTTGCACCTTTGGTCAAGCAAGCCGCTCCCGCAGTGGTCAACATCTACGCCAAGCGCGTGGTGCAGGCCCGTCAGAGCCCGTTCCAGGGTGATCCATTTTTTGAAGGCCTGTTTCGCGATTTTGGATCGCGCCGGCCTCAGGTTGAAAACTCGCTTGGGTCCGGTGTGATTTTGTCCAGTGACGGCATTGTGGTGTCCAACTACCACGTGGTCGGCATGTCCACGGATATTCGCGTGCATTTGAAAGACCGGCGGGAATTCAGGGCTGAGGTTTTGCTGGCGGATGAAGAGTCAGACTTGGCCATTCTCAAGCTGACTGATGCGCAGGACATGCCCTATTTGGAACTGCGCGATAGCGACAATGTCGAAGTTGGCGAGTTGGTGCTGGCGATTGGCAATCCGTTTGGTGTTGGTCAAACCGTGACCAGCGGGATTGTGTCGGGTTTGGCGCGTTCGGGCGTAGCGACCGGTAATGCACGAGGTTACTTCCTCCAGACCGATGCCCCAATCAACCCAGGAAACTCAGGCGGCGCGCTGATTGATGTGAATGGGGATCTCATCGGGATCAATACGTCGATTCTGACCCGTTCTGGTGGGTCGAACGGGATTGGCTTTGCTATTCCCGCCAAACTGGTCACCCAGTTTGTGGCGCAGGCGCGCGAAGGCTATGAGAGCTTTCAGAGACCGTGGGCCGGTATGTTTGGCCAGCCGGTCGATGCGGATATGGCGGACGGACTGGGACTGGATCGTCCAGGCGGTATTGTCGTTTCCGATTTGCATGATGCGAGTCCCTTTGGTGCCGCTGGGTTTGCAGCAGGAGACGTCATTTTGGAAGTTGATGGCTTGCCGGTGAACACGCCCGCGGAAATGGTGTTTCGCATGTCAGTGGCGGGGCTTGGAGCTGAAATAGACGTTTTGGTTGCCGGAGATGATGGGGAAGAAATGCGGCAGGTCAAAATGGCGATCGCACCTGACAGCCCCTCGCGCGAAACTATCGAGACGGGGCGCCGCTCAGCGATCCCGGGTTTGGTCATCTCCAGAATAAATCCGGCTGTTTTGGGACAGTTCAATCTACCATTGGGCACCGAGGGCGTGGTCGTGGAATCCCCTGGCGAGACCGGTGCACGGCTGGGATTGGGTGCGGGCGATGTTTTACGGGCGATCGATGGCCATGAAATTGCCTCTACTGGAGATGTTGATCGGGCTTTGCGCAATGCAAAAAACCGCCTTACGATCGAAGTGCAACGCGGCACACAGCGTGTTGTGATGCGGTTTAGACTCTGAGGAAATATGAGCGATCTGTTTGATACGCCCGCCTCGCGGGACAGCACGACAGGCGGCGCGGCACCGCGTCCGCTGGCGGATCGTTTACGCCCCAAAACATTGGCCGAGGTCATCGGGCAGGATCAGGTGTTAGGACCAGAAGCACCTCTGGGTGTGATGCTGTCATCTGGATCGCTGTCATCTTTGGTGTTTTGGGGGCCGCCGGGCGTAGGCAAAACTACAATCGCGCGGCTCTTGGCGGATGAAACCGATCTGCATTTTGTGCAGATCAGCGCGATTTTTACCGGCATGCCGGAGCTGCGTAAAGTGTTTGAAGCTGCCAAGATGCGGCGGGCCAACGGCAAGGGCACGTTGCTGTTTGTCGACGAAATTCATCGGTTCAACAAAGCGCAGCAAGACGGCTTTCTGCCCCATATGGAAGACGGCACCATTTTGTTGGTCGGCGCGACCACCGAAAACCCGAGCTTTGAGTTAAACGCCGCGGTACTGAGCCGTGCGCAGGTTTTGGTGTTGGAGCGTTTGGCGCTGAGTGATCTTGAGCGATTGGCGCAGCGGGCTGAAGGGGAGCTTGATCGTGCGATGCCGCTAAACGGCCTTGCGCGTGAAGCATTACTGGAGATGGCCGATGGGGACGGGCGCGCGCTGTTGAACCTGATCGAGCAGGTCATGGCGTGGAAGGTCAGCGGCAAACTGGATGTGGATCAGCTGGCCACGCGTCTGATGCGGCGCGCGGCGAAATACGACAAATCCGGTGATGAGCATTACAACCTGATCAGTGCGTTGCATAAATCGGTGCGTGGATCGGACCCTGATGCGGCGCTTTATTGGTATTCGCGTATGCTGGAAGGGGGCGAGGACCCCCGTTATCTGGCGCGCAGACTGGTGCGCATGGCAGTGGAAGACATCGCGTTGGCAGATCCGCAAGCGCAACAGATTTGCCTAGGGGCATGGGAGACCTATGAGCGGTTAGGCAGCCCAGAAGGCGAATTGGCATTGGCGCAGGCGGTGATTTATCTCGCGCTTGCGCCAAAGACCAATGCGGGGTACGCGGCCTACAAAGCCGCCCGAGCGCTGGCCAAGAAAACCGGATCAGAGCCGCCGCCCAAACATATTCTGAATGCGCCGACATCTTTGATGGCTGAACAAGGCTATGGGGATGGCTATCAGTATGATCATGATGCCGAAGACGGCTTTTCGGGGCAGAATTATTTCCCCGAAGGCGTAAAGCGCCCCGTGCTCTATTCACCGGTTGAGCGTGGTTATGAGCGCGAACTAAAGCGGCGTTTGGACTACTTCACAAAACTGCGCCTGTCGCGGGACGGGTAGGGGCTCTGCCCCGTCCCAAGCAAGCTTGGGACTCCCCGGGATATTTATGGCAAAAGGAAGCGCGGACTGCGCTTTGCTTGACAAAGGCGCGCGGTAGGTAGAGAGACGCCGGATGGTTTTGAACGTGGCATATGTGGCACTTGGCGGTGCGGTGGGCGCGAGCCTGCGATATCTGCTGGGGCTTGGCATTGTGCGGCTGGTTGGCACCGGATTTCCGATGGCCATTATCACCGTCAATGTGCTGGGCTCGTTTCTAATGGGGGCCTTTGTTGTTCTCGCGGCGCATCGCGGGCTGACGCATTTGTCGCCGCTGGTGATGACCGGACTGTTGGGTGGCTTCACCACGTTTTCGGCGTTTTCGCTGGAAGCGGTGACCCTGTTTGAAAGAGGTCAATTGGGTGCTGCGGCATCTTACGTGACCATATCTGTTGTTGGCTCGATCGGCGGGCTGATGTTGGGGCTATATGTGGCCCGAGGAGTATTAACATGAGTCGCGTTCAAACGCTGACAATCGGGCCGGGTGATAATGATCAACGGCTGGACCGCTGGTTTCGCCGGATGTTTCCGCATGTGGCGCAAGGCCAGATCGAAAAGCTATGCCGCAAGGGAGAAATTCGGGTCGATGGCGGACGTGTGAAGGCGTCAACTCGGCTGGAAACCGGTCATACCGTGCGTATTCCGCCATTGCCCGAGCCTCATGAGCGCCCGCCTTTGGTGCGTACAAAGGTGTCTAAAGCGGATGAAAAGCTGATGCGTGATTGTGTGATCTACAAAGATGACCACATCATTGCCATCAACAAACCAGCAGGCTTGCCGACGCAAGGCGGCAGCAAACAGACACGCCATGTGGACGGATTGTCCGAAGCTTTGCGGTTTGACTATGAGGATAAGCCGCGGTTGGTGCACCGGTTGGACAAAGACACTTCGGGTGTTTTGTTGCTGGCGCGCACGCGTGAAGCAGCGAGTGCTTTGACCAAGGCGATGCGGCACAAAGAAACCCGCAAGATTTACTGGGCTGTTGTGGCTGGTGTGCCAACGCCGTATCTAGGTGAGATCAAATATGGTCTGGTTAAGGCCGGTGGGCATGGCGCGCGCGGTGAAGGCGAGAAGATGCATGCGTTACATCCGCGCGATGTGGACAGCACACCTGGGGCAAAACGGGCGATCACCCATTATGCGACGCTCTATCGTGTGGCCAGCCGCGCGGCGTGGGTGGCGATGGAGCCGATCACCGGCCGCACACATCAGTTGCGCGCGCATATGGCCGAGATTGGTCATCCGATTGTCGGTGACGGAAAATATGGCGGGTCTGGTCAAGAAAACATGGGCGACGGGTGGGGTGCGCAGCTGGGTGGGATTATTTCCAACAAGCTGCATTTGCACGCGCGCTCAATGACATTTGAGCATCCAATGACGCGTAAAGAGGTCAGAGTGGTGGCGGATTTGCCGGAGCATATGGCGCGCACTTGGGACACCTTTGGTTGGACGCCCGATTTGGCAGCGGATGACCCGTTTGAGGAATTGCACTAAGTCTGTGGTGTGGCCGTCAGCTGAGCCAGCCACACCGCCACAGCCCGTCGCATGCGAGAAGTGATATGACACCCAAGTTGGTGATTTTTGACGTGGATGGCACGCTGGTGGACAGTCAGGCCGATATTGTGCGTGCCATGACGTTTGCCTTTAAAGGTGTCGGGTTGGAAATGCCGCCGCGGGCGCAGGTACTCGGCATCGTTGGCCTGTCGCTGGATGTGGCGATGGCGCGCCTTGCTCCTGATGTGGGTGAAGCCAAGCATCGTGCGCTAGTTGATGGGTATAAATCTTCCTACAAAGCGCGGCGCGAGGATGTCGGGACACGATTGTCGTCTCCGCTATATCCGGGGGCACGCGAAACGCTGAAAATGTTGCGCGCACGGGACGAGATTTTGCTGGGTGTTGCGACGGGCAAATCGCGCCGTGGACTGGATAAGTTGATCGAAGGGCACGGCCTAGAGGGCGTTTTTTACACCCGCCAAGTGGCAGATGATCACCCGTCCAAACCGCACCCTTCGATGGTATTGCAAGCTTGTCGCGACGCGGGACTGGATCCGCAGGATGCGGTGATGATCGGCGACACAAGCTATGACATGGATATGGCGCAGGCTGCGGGTGTGGCTGGAATTGGTGTGAGTTGGGGGTATCACGCTACTGACGCATTACATGCGGCGGTGGAAGTGATTGATGGATTTGCTGCTCTTCCAGCAGCATTGGAACGGGTTTTAGGGATTAAACTATGAGCGGCTGGGCCAAGAAACGGTTTTGGAAAGAGGCAACAGTAACGGAAGTCGAGGGCGGCTATTCGATTCTGTTGGATGGACGTGCGGTTAAAACACCGGCTAAGGCGGCGCTTGCTGTGCCATCGCGTGCAATGGCTGAGGCGATCGCGGCGGAATGGGACGCACAAGACGGGGAGATTGACCCAACCTCAATGCCTGTAACGCGCTCGGCCAATGCGGCCATCGACAAAGTCGCTGTGCAACATGGCGAAGTGGCAGACATGTTGGCGGAGTACGGCGGCAGCGATTTGTTGTGCTATCGCGCGACTACACCTGAGGAGCTGATTGCCCGCCAAGCCGAGGCTTGGGATCCTATGTTGGACAAAGCCGAGACAGTTTTGAACGCAAGGCTTAAACCTGTTTCAGGGATTATGCATCAGCCTCAAGATCCGGCGGTTTTAGAAGTGCTGAGCGCGCAGGTTCATGCCTTGGATTCCTTCGAAATGGCGGCCTTTCATGACCTCGTCAGCATATCGGGGTCACTGATTCTCGGCTTTGCCGCGTTGCAGGAATGGGCGCCCATTGAGGAGCTCTGGCACCTGTCGCGAGTCGATGAGAGATGGCAGGAAGAGCTGTGGGGCGTTGATGAAGAGGCTAAAGAACAGGCAGATATCAAATTTGCTGCCTTTCAACACGCCGCACGCTTTGTGAAGTTGATCCAAAATTAGTTATAGTTGTCTGACACTTGATGGGTTTTCCCGCAAAGCGGGAGCGCCCATCATATTGCGTGATGCACCTCTTGACCTTTTGCGATGATTGCGCCCAAACTAGAGGCAGATGTGATGGGGTCACTCTTCATCATTATCTTCTACGGCCGGGAGTGGTCGAAAAAACCGCCAACAAATGGCGGGTAATCAGGAAGAGGTAAAAATGAAAAAATCCGTAATTTTTGGTGCGCTGACGGTTGCTGGCTTCGCAGCTGGCGCTGCTGCTGCTGGCACGCTTGATGACGTGAAAGCACGTGGCAAGCTGAACTGCGGCGTAACCACTGGTCTGGTCGGCTTTGCTGCGCCGGACGCAAACGGCGAATGGATGGGATTCGACGTTGGTGTCTGCCGCGCGGTTGCTGCTGCTGTTTTGGGTGATCCAAGTGCTGTGGAATTCGTTCCAACCACTGGTAAGACACGCTTTACAGCGCTGGCATCTGGCGAAATCGACATGCTGGCACGTAACACCACATGGACCTTCTCGCGCGACGTGGACCTGAAGTTCACTTTCGTTGGCGTGAACTACTATGATGGTCAGGGCTTTATGGTTCCTAAGGATCTGGGCGTGAGCTCGGCCAAAGAACTGGACGGCGCTACTGTATGTATCCAAACCGGTACAACAACCGAGCTGAACTTGGCGGACTTCTTCCGTTCAAACAACATCAGCTATGAGCCAGTGCCAATCGAAACCAACGCAGAAGCACAGCAGCAGTATCTGGCTGGTGCTTGTGACGTTTACACCACGGATGCTTCTGGTCTGGCCGCGACACGCGCCACATTCGAAGATCCAGCTGGTCACGTTCTGCTGCCGGAAATCATCTCGAAAGAGCCACTCGGTCCGCTGGTCCGTCACGGCGACAACGAGTGGGGCGATGTCGTGCGCTGGTCGCTTAACGCTCTGGTTACAGCTGAAGAGCTGGGTGTGACATCTGCAAACATCGCTGAGATGGCTGCTGGCACAAACAACCCAGAAGTGAACCGCCTGTTGGGCACCGAAGGCAACCTCGGCGAAATGCTGGGTCTGGACGCTGGTTGGGCCAAAAACGCCATTATGGCTGGCGGCAACTACGGTGAGCTGTTTGAAGGCAACATCGGTGAGAGCACTCCAATCGGTCTGGCGCGTGGTCTGAACGCACAGTGGACTGATGGCGGCCTGATCTATTCGCCTCCTTTCCGTTAATTACACTACTGGAGGGGCGCGAGGTATCTCGCGCCCTTTCCACATCCTGTGACATGTCACACCAATAATCGGCCACGGCGCAAAGACGCCAAATAGAAAAACGGCCGAGCAACGGGGAAGATCCCATATGACCACTTTGACCGACCCTCCGAAGGAGTCGTTCCAGCTGTCTATGCTGATTTACGACACCCGGTATCGTTCGATGACAATTCAGATCGTCGCACTAATTGGGTTCATGCTGCTGATTGGCATGATCATTTCAAACACTGCACAGAACCTTGCGGATTTGGGCAAAGAACCTAGCTTTGGATTTTTGATGGAGCCTGCGGGCTATGACATCAACCAACGTCTTATCGAGTATACTTCGCAAAGCACACACCTGCGGGCCGCCTTTGTTGGCCTTCTGAACACGCTCTTGGTGGCGTTCATGGGGTGTATTGCAGCTACGATTTTGGGCGTGATTATCGGAGTTCTGCGCCTGTCTAAAAATTGGCTGATCGCTCAGCTGATGTCCGTCTATGTGGAGTTCTTCCGCAACGTACCAGTGCTTCTTTGGATCGTGTTTACGATGGCGATCTTGATTGAGACCCTTCCGGCACCGCGTGTGTTCAAAGGTGTTGAAACGGGAAGCGTGGTCTTTACCAACCGAGGCATCTACGTCCCCGAGCCGCTTTTTGCACGCGGATTAGGTGACTTTTCGGTGTTCGGTGCCTTTGATGTCAGCATTGATCTTCTGGTGATTCTGGCTGTGTTGTTTGGTGGCATTTATGCGGCTCGCAAAGTGAAACTGCGCGCAGATAAAACGCAGGAAGCCACAGGCGACCGTCCTACAACCTGGCATATCCGCCTTGGCCTGATTGTTGTGCCGACCGTGGCTGTTTTGTTCGCTTTGGGCTTCTACCTTGGCTACCCCGAGCTGAAGGGCTTTAACTTTAAGGGTGGCACCCACATGCGCAACTCGTTGATTGCGCTCTGGTTGGCATTGTCGCTGTATACGGCGGCCTTTATCGCGGAGATCGTGCGCGCGGGGATTATGGCGATTAGTCATGGTCAGACTGAAGCTGCAGCGGCTCTGGGATTGCGGTCTAACCGGATCATGAGCCTTGTTGTGTTGCCTCAGGCGCTGCGGGTGATCATTCCTCCGCTTATTTCAAACTATCTCAACCTGACGAAAAACTCGTCGCTGGCGATTGCTGTGGGCTACATGGACATCACCGGCACTTTGGGTGGGATTACTCTTAACCAAACCGGACGTGAGCTTGAGACGCTGTTGCTGTTGATGCTCTGCTACCTGATCATTTCGCTGAGCATTTCAGCAGTGATGAACTGGTACAATGAATCCGTTAAGCTGAAGGAGCGCTGATATGTCTGATATTGGATTTGTCCGCACAGAGATGCTGCCTGAACAGGCACCTCCGGCTTCGGCGGTGGGGATCATCGGCTGGTGTCGTGCCAACCTGTTCTCAGGTGTTGTAAACTCAATCATGACGCTGTTGTCGCTTTACGCGGTCTACGCAGTGTTGTCGTTCTTCCTGCCATGGGTGTTCTCACCGACGTGGAATGCAGGGTCGCTTAACGAATGTCGTGAAATCCTGCATGCGCAGGGCAAGGAAGGTCATTTTGCCGGCGCATGCTGGGGGGTTATTCGGGAACGTTGGATTCAGCTGATGTTCGGGTTCTACCCGAAAGAGCTGTACTGGCGTCCGATCCTGACCTTTGCATTGCTGTTTGTCGCGGTGATTCCGGTGCTGTTCAACATGATCTCGCGCCGTATGAACTGGTTCCTGCTGGCATTGGTTGTCTTCTTGGCGACGTTGGCATTTAGCGGCATCATGGCTTGGATTTTGATGATCGTGAGCGGTCTGGGTGCGCTCTATCTGGCGTATACGCTGGTGTCGGTAAACAAGACCGATCGTGCAGAGCAACTGGCGGCGGGCGCAAAGCGTCTTCCTAATCCGCTGATGTTCACAGCAGCCTTTCCGTTTATCTTCCCTTGGCTTCTTTGGGGCGGGTCATTCTGGTTGCCTATTGGTGCGGCGCTCGGGTTTGTGTTGGGCTATGTCGCCTACACTGTTCTGGCAAGAAGCATCGGTGGCCTTGTTGGCCTGATCGGTGGCGTCGTCGCGGCCGCGGTTTGGTGGCTGTTCCTTGTGGGTGGTTTTGCATCGATTGCCGAGAGCATCCTGCCTTTGTCGATTGAAGCGGTTCAAAGCCGTAAGTTTGGTGGCTTTATGCTGTCAATCACCATCGGCGTTGTGGCCATTGTGGGCTCGTTGCCTTTGGGCATCGTGCTGGCGCTGGGTCGGCAGTCTGACCTGATGATCGTCAAGGCGTTGTGCGTGGGCTTTATCGAGTTCATTCGGGGTGTTCCGTTGATCACGTTGCTGTTTGTGGCGTCGACTTTGCTGAACGTCTTTATGCCTCCGGGCACGAACTTTGATATCATCCTTCGAGTGCTGATCATGGTGACCCTGTTTGCCGCGGCCTATATGGCTGAGGTGGTTCGGGGCGGCCTCGCAGCCCTTCCGACAGGACAATACGAAGGCGCGGATTCTCTGGGTCTGAACTATTGGCAGGCACAGCGTTTGGTGATCATGCCGCAGGCTCTGAAGATTTCGATCCCGGGCATTGTGAGCACATTCATCGGCGTCTTCAAAGACACCACGCTGGTGTCGATCATTGGTCTGCTG
Source organism: Rhodobacteraceae bacterium Alg231-30 (assembly GCA_900143615.1). Taxonomy (GTDB): domain Bacteria; phylum Pseudomonadota; class Alphaproteobacteria; order Rhodobacterales; family Rhodobacteraceae; genus Shimia. Next base: position 62,449 of record FREU01000002.1, on the reverse strand, counting down.
GATCCATTGGGATTGTCCAACGCGATCCGCGCGGATGCCAACTGGAACGGGGTTGTCTGGGAACTCTATGGCTTTATCGCCTTGCTGTTCTTTGTCTTCTGTTTCTCGATGTCACGTTATTCCATGTATCTGGAGCGTAAGCTTCAGACTGGCCACAAGTAAGGAGTTCTGCAGATGTCTGAACTTAAAACAGATCGTGAAATTGATCGCTCCAAAATGCAGGTCTCTGATGAGGTCGCGATTGAAATCAACAATATGAACAAGTGGTACGGCACCTTTCATGTGCTGCGCGACATCAACCTGACGGTTAATCAGGGGGAGCGGATCGTGATTGCGGGGCCTTCGGGCTCGGGTAAATCAACGCTGATCCGGTGTCTGAACGCTTTGGAAGAGCATCAGCAGGGCAAGATTGTTGTCGATGGGATCGAGTTGACCTCGGACCTCAAAAACATCGACAAGATCCGCTCTGAGGTTGGCATGTGCTTTCAGCACTTCAACCTGTTCCCGCACCTGACTATTCTGGAAAACTGCACGTTGGCACCGATTTGGGTTCGCAAGACACCCAGAAAAGAAGCCGAAGAAACCGCGATGCACTTCCTTGAAAAGGTGAAAATCCCTGAGCAGGCTGACAAATATCCCGGTCAGTTGTCCGGTGGTCAGCAGCAGCGTGTAGCGATTGCGCGAAGCTTGTGCATGAAGCCGCGGATCATGTTGTTTGACGAACCAACCTCAGCGCTTGATCCCGAGATGATCAAAGAGGTGCTCGACACTATGATCGAGCTGGCTGAAGAAGGCATGACCATGTTGTGCGTGACCCACGAGATGGGTTTTGCGCGTCAGGTGGCCAACCGCGTGATCTTTATGGATGCCGGTCAGATCGTGGAACAGAACGAGCCTGAGGAGTTCTTTAACAACCCTCAGAGCGAGCGGACCAAGTTGTTCCTCAGCCAAATTCTGGGCCACTAACGCCCCAGCCCAATCAACGAGAAAGGCCGGGCGATTGCCCGGCCTTTTGTTATGAATGGCTTACAAAGACTGTAGTGCTGCGGTCCGGCGCAATTAAGAGCGTGTCGTAAGGTTCGACCTCATCCCCCATTTCCATTCCTGGTGACCCAATCGGCATCCCCGGAACGCTTAGTCCTAAGGCCTCGGGACGCTCTGCCAACAGCTTGCGGACGTCTTCGGCGGGCACATGGCCTTCGACGACATATCCTTCGATCATTGCCGTGTGGCAGGAGGCCGTGTCTGTGGTGATGCCAAGACGGCCCTTGATTGAGTGCAGCACGTCGTCGTCCACGGTCTGACTGTCCACCGAAAATCCATTTGCTCGCATGTGGTCTTCCCAAGCGCCGCAACACCCGCAAGTCGCTGACTTTACGACTTGAATGACAGGATCCTGAGCAAAAGCAGGCAGAGTTGAAAAAGGCAGAATTAGGCCTGCGAGCAGTAGGTCTCGACGATGCATTAAAGGCGCTCCAAAGCAGTATTTACAGCGGGAGACGCTATCCTAATGGGCGGGGTTAGACAACGTGGAGCGCTTCACAAAAGAGTGGCTTATGCGTCAACCGTCTCAAGCAGATCGCTTGGGGTGACAAACTCAGAAATTGTGCCGGTTTTAAAGCGTACATGTTCCCAACGTGTATCGGAGAACGTGAGTACGGTTGTGGCGCAAGTCGGATAGTCGTGAAAACGTGTATGGCGCACAGGAGCGGTGGCGAGGCGGTGGGCCAGGTCTGCAATGCCGGGATAGTGGCCGAGCATCAGAACGGTTTTGCCGGTGGCACGGTGCAACAGGGGAATCATGCGTTCTGCAGGGGCGTGATAGAGGCTGCGTTCAAAACGAACTTCCGGCGCAGTCAGCCCAAGGCGGGTCCATGTTTCATGAGTGCGCACGGCGGTCGAGCTGAGCACTTCGTCGGGCAAAAGCCCTTTGTTTTCCAGCCATTGTCCCAGCGCGCGGGCGGCGCTGCGGCCACGTTTGTTGAGAGGGCGATCATGGTCCAGATTGAGGGGATTGTCCCAGCTGGATTTCGCGTGGCGCATTAGGATGAGGGTGAGGCTCATGAGGGATGGAACGCTTTCATATGTAAGGCAGATTGAGCGTCTGTGCGGTCGGCACCGGCACTCAGTGGGCAGGCGCGTCGGGCGAGGCACCCGCCGCTCATACAGTCCTTTCCGGCGCTGGTGTCCAGTCGCATACGGCAGGCCCCTACGTCATATGGCAACTTCTCGCCGAGTGCGCCGACAGGACAGGTGGTCGCGCAGGGTGCATGGCAGGTGTCACAGGGGGAATGTGCTGCAACTTGGGGGAATTCGATCTCTGCGGCAAGGTGAAGCGCGCCGCGCAGCGAGACCATCAATCCAACAGTGTCATGCACCATCATGCCGATAGGGCTGAGGTGAAAGCGACCAGTCTTTAAAGCCCAGTCTATGAACGGTGGATAGGGCGGACCGTCGGAGGGAAAACTACAGGTGGCCGCGATTGGAGCGGCAATTTGGGTCACGACACGTTTGGACCATCGGTCAATTGGGTCTTTTCGGGTGTCGTGATACTCGGGGGAATTGATGAATTTTTCCCAAAACCCGGGTCCGGTGCCGAGAAGGACGGTTGTGCCGATGGGATCATCGAAGTCGTAAACCCGACGTGGATGTAGCGCCCCCATCAAGATGAGCCCCTGAGCGACGGATGCCGAGGTCACGTCGTCTAGAGAGACTAAGGGTATAGAAACGTGAGAACTTTCGGACGTCAGCGCCATAAATCCCTCCTCTTGAACTGGACGTGTTGCTTAAGTGCATTCAGCCAGCATAGCTCAGAGGAGGGGTAATTTCCAAATAGCGGATCAGTCCGCGCGGATGAGGGAGCCTGCTCCGTGTTCGGTGAACAGTTCCAGCAGACAGGCGTTGGGCGCACGGCCATCCAGAATGACCACAGCGCGCACCCCGCCCGAGATTGCGGCCAGCGCGGTCTCGGTCTTCGGGATCATGCCGCCGGCGATCACGCCATCGATGGTAAGGTCCCGAATTTGTTGGGCTTTTAGCTCGGTCATGATGTCGCCGTCGGCGTCTTTGACACCTTCAACATCAGTCAACAAGAGCAATCGATCAGCTTTGAGGGCCGCAGCGACAGCTCCGGCGGCGGTGTCGCCGTTGACGTTGAATGTCTCGCCGTTCTCGCCGGCACCCAAGGGGGCGACAACGGGGATTGTGTCGTTGGCAAAAAGTTCATGCAGGATAGAGGCGTCCATCTTGGATGGAGAGCCGACAAAACCAAGCGATGGATTGGTCTGCTCGCAGGTCATCAGGTTGGCGTCTTTGCCTGACAGACCCACAGCCTTGCCGCCCTGACGGTTGATCGCCTGAACGATGCGTTTGTTGACGACACCGGACAAAACCATCTCGACGACTTCGACGGTGGCTTGGTCTGTCACACGTTTGCCGTGGACAAATTCTGATTTAATTTCAAGCTTTTCCAGCATCGCGTTGATCATCGGACCACCGCCATGCACAACCACGGGGTTGATGCCAACATGGCGCATCAGCACCATGTCGCGGGCGAAATCTTCCATCGCCTCGTCGCTGCCCATCGCGTGGCCGCCCAGTTTAACAACGACAATCGCACCAGCGTAGCGCTGCAAATAGGGCAGGGCTTGGGACAAGGTCCGGGCGGTGGCGATCCAGTCGCGGTGCATCTCTTGTTTCTTCATCTCAATGACCTCTTTGAAAGGCTGTGTTAGCGGCTTCGATCTCTTGTGCCAAGCGAACAGTGCCGATCTGCGACGAATCGCGGTTAATGTGTTGGATTTGCCCAAAACAACTGTCTGCAACGCGTCGGTATCGCATCAGTATCGCGACGGTGCCGTTTTTGACGTGGGTCTGGTTAACGCAACGCGCGTTGCGCAACACCACGAAGGGAGCGGTTTGTGGCTCTGTGACCAGAAAATGAGCAACTTTCTGTCCAGAGGCGCGATGCGTTAACAATTTATGTTGATTTAGGGCGCTTTTCCGCCGGTTTCAGCGACAGGTGGCCCGCGACATTGAAAAGCACTTTTAACGCCCTATGCCTTGATTAATCGACTCTCGGAAAATGAGATCTGTTGAGTAAAGGTGTCACGAGTGCTTCGGAGTAGTTTTTCCGTACCGCGTTTGGCTGCCCCAATTTGGAACGCAGCCGGGCAAGTGAAAGAGATACAAAGCGAAAGCTAAAGAGGAGAACCCCTTGGAGACACTAAACGCGATTGTAAATGCCGTGAACGGCGTGGTGTGGGGGCCGGTGATGCTGGTGCTCATTCTGGGCGTCGGCCTGTTTATGCAAGTCAGCCTGCGACTGATGCCGATCCGCAAACTCGGCTTGGGCTTCAAGATGATGTTCAAGGGTCGCGAGGTCCAAGGTGATGGTCAGATCAGCCCGTTTCAGGCGCTGATGACGGCTTTGTCTGCGACCATTGGAACCGGCAACATCGCCGGTGTAGCCACGGCGGTTTTCCTTGGCGGACCCGGTGCGCTGTTCTGGATGTGGATGACGGCCTTGGTCGGTATGGCCACCAAATATTCCGAAGCGGTTCTGGCGGTGAAATACCGCGAGCGTGACGGTGCTGGCAACTTTGTCGGCGGGCCGATGTATTACATCAAGAACGGTCTGGGTCCGAAATTTGCCTGGCTGGCTGTGCTGTTCTCTTTCTTTGGCGCGTTTGCCGCCTTTGGCATCGGTAACGGTGTACAGGCCAATGGTGTGGCGCAGGTGCTGGAAGCGAACTTTGGCTTTAACACGTCTATCACCGGCGTTGTTCTGATGATTTTGGTCGGCGCTGTTATTCTGGGTGGCATCACGCGCATTGGGGCGGTTGCTGGTAAGCTCGTGCCATTTATGGCGGTGCTTTATGTGGCTGCGGGTCTGGTGGTTCTGGCGCTGAACATTGGCGCTATTGGGGATGCGCTGCGTGACGTCTTCACCTATGCCTTTACCCCTTGGGCGGCCAAAGGCGGCGCGGCTGGTGCGGCTGTATGGTTGGCGATCCGCTTTGGTGTGGCGCGTGGTGTGTTTTCCAACGAAGCTGGTCTGGGATCGGCGCCGATTGCTCACGCAGCTGCAGCGACCAAAGGTCCAGTGAATCAGGGTCTGATTGCGATGTTGGGCACATTCATTGACACGATCATCGTATGTTCGATCACAGGTCTGGCGATTATCGCTTCGGGCGCGTTGGATGTTTCGATCACGATGTTTAACCAGAACCCTGACGACGTGCTCTCAGGCGCTGCGCTGACATCGAAAGCCTTTGAGATGTCTCTGGGCACTTCCGGCGGTTATATCATCGCCATATGTCTGTCGATTTTCGCCTTCACCACCATTCTGGGCTGGTCCTACTATGGTGAAAAATGCGTGGGATATCTGGCGGGTGCGCGGGCGTTGTTGCCGTATCGTCTGATCTTTATCGGGATGATCTACTTTGGTGCGACCGCTGATCTTGGCTTTATCTGGCTGTTGGCGGACACGCTGAATGCGATGATGGCCATTCCGAACCTGATCGCCGTTGCGCTGTTGAGCCCTGTGGTGATTGTGGCAACCCGCGAGTTCTTTGCCTCAAAGGGCAAGAGCGAGGAAGGTCCTCAGTCCGAGACACAGTGAGCAGACAAAGAGTTCTAAGATGATGAGGGAGCCGGATATCCGGCTCCCTTTTTTGTTGGGTGGGCCTAGAAGCCTTCCAGCACGATTTTTCCACGTGCGGTGCCGCTTTCGATCTGCGCATGCACCCGTTTGAGGGTTGCGGCATCGATTTTGCCAGCGGTCTCGGTGGCAGTCGATGTGATCTTGCCTGCTTCGACCAGTGCTGCCACTTCGTTCAGCAGTTTACCCTGTTCCGCCATATCCGGTGTGCCAAACAGCGAACGGGTGAACATCATTTCCCAATGCAGCGAGATCGCCTTGAGTTTCAGGGGCATGATATTCAGCCCGCCTTCGGGATCATCAATCAGGCCCAAACGGCCTTGGGGGGCTATCAGCTCGACAATCTGCTCATAATGCAGGTCGGTCTGGGTGGTGGAGAACACAAACCCCGGCGCGCCAAGACCCAGCGCTGCGACTTGTGCGGCTAGTGGTTGGCGGTGGTCAATGACGTGATGGGCACCACATTCGCGTACCCAGTCCTGAGTTTCGGGGCGAGAGGCAGTGGCGATGATGGTCAGATCAGTCAGCGCGCGCAACAGCTGAATGGTGATTGAGCCAACGCCGCCTGCGCCGCCGATCACCAGAATCACATCGCCGCCTTGGGCAGGAGGATTTTGCACGTTCAGGCGATCAAACAGCATTTCCCTTGCGGTGATGGCTGTCAGGGGTAGGGCGGCTGACGCAGCGTCAGAAAGGTTGGCGGGCTTGCGGCCAACGATGCGTTCATCCACCAGATGAAACTCGCTATTGGTGCCGGGACGCACCAGAGAGCCTGCGTAAAAAACGGCATCTCCAACGTTGAAATCCGTCACATCGGGACCGACAGCATCCACAACGCCCGCAGCGTCATACCCCAATATCCATTGGTCGGATCCTTCGGGCAGGGGACGTTGGCGCACCTTGGTGTCCACCGGGTTCACAGAGACTGCGTTGACCTTGACCAGAAGGTCGCGGCCTGTGGGGGCGGGCTTGTCCAAAGTGACGTCAATCAGGCTGTCGGCGCGATCAATGGCACCGGGGGTTTTAAAGGCAATCGCTTTCATCACGAAATCTCCATTTGCTTTGTGAACTAATAATAATGAGCATACGAAATGCGGCAATACGCACAAAAACCGCCAGTAGTATCAAAAAGGATACCGTAACCATGACCAAACCCCGTTTCCCGCGTCACGACTCGCCCGGATGTGCCGTTGAGGCTGCGATCAATCTGATCGACGGGAAGTGGAAATGCGTTGTGCTGTGGCACCTGTTGGTGGACGGAACATTGCGTTTCAACGAGTTGCGCCGCCGGATACCGGGGGTCACGCAGCGTATGTTGACCAATCAGCTGCGCGAGTTGGAAGCCGATGGGCTGATCAGCCGGACCGTTTATCCGGTGGTGCCTCCCAAGGTGGAATATGCGCTGACAGACATGGGACGGGGTCTTGAGCCGATTTTATCGGCGCTGAGAGACTGGGGGGATAAACATATGGAGCTCTACAAGGAGCCAATAAAATCAACAGGGTAATGGACTATGAAGACGATATTTACAGGGGTTGTGATAGGAGTAGGGTTAAGTTTTAGCGCAGTAAGCGCAGATCAGACGGGGCCATTTGCCTCTTTTGCCGGAGCCAGCGAGGCGGTGTTCAGTGATCCGCATGATCTGGAGTTCGGGCCGGACGGGATGCTTTATGTTGCAGATCGTGCAGCAGACCGCGTGGTGGTGATGGATCCGGATACGTTTGAAATAACCGAAATCATCGGAGAGGGCACTTTGCTACAGCCCCATGATGTGTCGGTTGGGCACAATAACCAGATGTATGTGGCCTCGGCCGGACTGCACGGCGTTGTGCTGTATGACCTCAATCAGGAGGACCGCAAGAACGAGGGCATGCTTGGCCCGTTTCCCTCCACCGCGGGGACCTTGGCGCATTCCAACGGAAACCTGTATGTGATGGCATCGGGTGAAGGCTGGCTCTACGCGATCGATGCGGGCCGCACGGTTGTCGCAGCCGAAGGGGGCTTGATCGGGGCGCAGGATGTCACCGAAGCGCCGGACGGATCAATCTGGGTGGCGGATCAATTACAGCGGAGATTGGTGCAATACACGCAGGGGTTAGAGGTGATGCGGGTGCTGGACGGGCCGGAATATGGCTTTGTCGGACCACGCTATCTTGATTTCACCGAAGATGGATCGCTGGTGGTGGCCGATCAGGACGCGCATAAGATCACCAAGATCGACACTTATAGCGGTGAGGTTATGGGCGTGATCGGCGATGGTGCGCCCGGCTTGGGGCCAAATCTGCTGGATGATCCCGAAGGCGTGGCGGTGCGTGGTATGGAGTATTTCTTTGCGGACAGCGACAACAATCGGATCGTGAAATATGTAATCGCGATGTTTTAAGATTGAGGCGCCGGAGCAACTCCGGCGCCAAGACGAATTACCCGATAGGGGTCAATTCATTGAGTTCAAAAGAGGCAACTTTGCCGTCCGTGGCGGCCATATAGGCGGCCAGATGCGGCGCGCCCATGTGGGTCTGCCATAGCTCGCGGCTCTCCCAGTTTTCGTAAAACACAAAGAACGCCGGATTTTCGTTGTCCACATGCAGGTCGTAGTTGATGCAGCCAGCCTCGGCGCGGGTGATGGGGATCAGTTTTTCCAACTCGGAGCGCACCAAGGCTTCTTGGCCGGGGTTAGCAGTGATCTGGGCGAGAATGGTCAATGGCATGAGAGTATCCTTGCGGTTTGAAAGATGTGTTTTGGATGTGAAATTTATGAGAGGATTCGCGCAAGTACGCACATTTTGAGCATATAGGGGCCATATGGATACCGTGACGGATGGCAAAGACAGCCGCTTTGAGACTTATGATTGCAGCGGGGGCTGTCCTGTTGAGGGAGCGCTGGAGCAGATTTCCGGCAAATGGAAAGGCTTGGTGATCTATCACCTGTTGGGTGGCACGCTACGCTTTAACGAGATCAAGCGGCGACTCGGCACTGTTACGCAGCGCACGCTCACCAAACAGTTGCGCGAGCTGGAAGAGGCGGGGATTGTGGATCGCAAGGTCTATGCAGTGGTGCCGCCCAAGGTGGAATACAGCCTGACCGAGAAAGGGCGGCATCTGCAGGGGGTTATCGAAGGGCTGCGTATGTGGGGGATGAGCTATCCGGTGGCACAGGCACAGGTGGCGGAATAGCTCTGGCGGTGTTGCGGAGGGCTTACTTTTGAGCGTGGATTTTGCGCAGGGCGTATTTTACGTCGTTTTGCAGGGCTACGAAATCGCGTGCAGCGGTTTCGTCACGGCGTCCGATCAGCACATAATCCCAACCGGGTTTGCCAAATATGGGTAGCACAAGCCGCGCCACTTCGCGCATCCGGCGTTTGGCACGGTTGCGCGCGACGGCATTGCCGACTTTTTTGGAACAGGTATAGCCGATGCGAATGGTGTCTTCAGGCACATCTTCTGAGGCCGCGCGTTTGCGGGCCTGAAGCATCAAGGCCTTGGTGCCCTGACGTCGGGCGCGGGCAGCACGTAGAAAGTCGCTGCGGTTTTTGATGACCTCAAGGCAGGTTACGTCAAGACAAACGGACACCGCCGGGGGCGTAATCCCTTGGCTGGCAGTGCCATCCTTGGGGGCCTCCGGCGGTGTCATGTCCGTCAGAACGTCAGTCGGTGAGCTTAAGCGCTCAGCGACTTACGACCGCGTGCGCGGCGTGCGTTCAGAATTTTGCGGCCAGCTTTAGTAGCCATGCGCGAACGAAAACCGTGGCGCCGTTTGCGAACCAGGTTCGAGGGTTGGTAGGTGCGCTTCATCGCTCCGTCTCCGTGTTTTAGGGCGCCCAGCGACAGGAATCGCGGGCCCAGGTGCTATTCGAAGTCCGGTCTTTAGACCTGTAGACCAGATAAGTCAAACGGCTGATGACGGTTTTACTACAAAAAGGCAAGCACGAGGTCGCCCGAATGTTTCAGTTCTTGTGAAAGTGGCGGATTTCTTCACGAATTCGAGGGTTTGACATCAAGCCGACGTGAGGCGGGTATCGTTTGGCACAGCGCTGCCGCATGTTAATTGGCAAGTTAATGACACAGGCGCAAGATGACAAACGTGACTGAACAAGCTCCAAAACCGCAGGATTCTGTAAAAACCGGATGGGGACGCACGCTGCCTCTGGTGGCGATTCTCTGTGTCGCGGTGATTGGCGCGCTTACATTAAAGGACGTGCTGAGCTTTGAGGCATTGCGCGACAACCGCGAGGCGTTGATTGCCTTTCGAGATGCGCATTACCTGATCACTGTTTTGGGTTTCATGGCCGTCTATGTCGCAATTGTCGGCTTCTCCTTGCCCGGCGCAACTGTGGCGACGCTGACGGGAGGCTTTTTGTTTGGCACCTTTCCGGGGGTGGTTTTCAACGTCGGCGCGGCAACGACGGGCGCTGTGATGATTTTTCTGGCGGCCCGCTGGGGATTGGGCGCGCGTCTGTCCGCCAAGATGGATGCCAGCGACGGTAAGATCAAAAAGATCAAAGCCGGTATCGATGACAATCAGTGGTCGATGCTGTTTCTGATCCGCTTGGTGCCGTTGGTGCCATTCTTTGTAGCCAATCTGGTGCCTGCTTTGGTGGGCGTCTCACTGTGGCGCTTTGTGGTGAGCACCTTTGTCGGCATTATTCCGGGCGCGCTGGTCTATACCTCGGTGGGCGCGGGGCTGGGCGAGGTGTTTGCGCGTGGTGAAACGCCGGATTTGGGGCTGATCTTTGAACCACAGATATTACTGCCGATTCTGGGCCTGTGCGCTTTGGCGGCTTTGCCGATGCTGTTGAAGGCTGTGCGCGGAAAGGATGCGCTGTGATGGAAGAGATCAAAACAGACTTGTTGGTCATTGGCGCCGGGTCCGGCGGGTTGTCGGTGGCGGCAGGGGCCGTGCAGATGGGCGCCAGCGTGGTTCTGTTGGAAGGCCATGAGATGGGCGGCGATTGCCTGAATTGGGGTTGTGTGCCCTCCAAGGCGCTGATTGCCAGTGGCAAGGCGGCACATGCACAGACCCAAACGGCGATTTTTGGCGTCAAGGATGTGACCCCGCAGGTGGATTATGCAGCGGCCAAAGCGCATGTGGCGGATGTGATTGCGCAGATTGCGCCGGTGGACAGCCAGGAGCGTTTTGAGGGTCTTGGGGTGCGGGTGATCCGCGAGTTTGGCCGCTTTGTCAGCCCCAAGGTGGTTGAAGCGGGCGTGCATCGGATCACGGCGCGGCGTGTGGTGATTGCCACCGGCTCAAGCCCCTTGGTGCCGCCGGTGCCGGGGTTGGACGATGTTCCTTATCTGACCAACGAGACACTGTTTCAGTTGACTGAACAGCCTAAGCACCTGTTGATTGTCGGCGGCGGGCCGATTGGCATCGAGACGGCGCAGGCGCATGTGCGGCTGGGCTGTCAGGTGACGGTGATCGAGGGCGCCACGGCGCTGGGCCGTGATGATCCTGAAATGGCGGCGATTGTTTTGGATGCGTTGCGTGCTGAAGGCGTGGAGATTGCCGAAGGCGCGCTGGCCGCGAAGGTGAGCGGGCAGGCGGGGGCGATCACCCTTGAAACGCAGGACGGGCGCAGTTTTAGCGGCAGTCATCTGCTGATGGCTGTGGGGCGGCGTGCGAATACCGAAAGTCTAAACCTTGAGGCCGCCGGGATTGAGACCACGCGCACGGGAATCAAAGTGGATGCCGGCCTGAAAACCAGCAACCGGCGTGTCTATGCGATTGGCGATGTGGCAGGTGGCATGCAGTTCACCCATGTGGCAGGCTATCAGGCGGGGATTATCATCCGCTCGGCGCTGTTTGGATTGCCCGCCAAGGCGCGCACAGATCACATTCCCTATGCGACCTATACTGATCCTGAATTGGCGCAGATTGGTCTAACAGAGGGTGAGGCGCATAAGGTCTACGGGGATAAGCTAACCGTGGTGCGGTTTGAGTTTGATCACAATGATCGCTTGATTGCTGAGCGCAAAGCGAAAGGATTGATCAAGGCGATGGTGGTAAAAGGTCGACCGATTGGGGTGTCGATTGCTGGACCGCAGGCTGGCGAGTTGATCAACCTTTGGGCCTTGGTGATCGCAAATAAATTGAAGATGTCGGCAGTGGCGGGGATGGTTGCGCCCTATCCGACGGTGGGAGAAGTCAATAAACGTGTCGCGGGGGCCTATTTCTCCCCGCAACTCTTTGATAACCCTAAGGTGAAGACGGTAGTCGGGTTGGTGCAACGCTGGCTGCCGTAGAAACGGACAGGCAATACGATGCTCAACACGCTTTCGGGCCGCTTTCTGATACTGACAGTTATCTTTGTGATGCTGGCCGAAGTGTTGATCTTTGTGCCATCTGTGGCGCGCTATCGCGAAGACTACTTGCTGTCCCGCCTCGAGCGCGCGCAGATTGCTTCGCTGGCTTTGCTGGCGGACGATATGATCGAAGAAGAGCTCGAAGATGAGCTGTTGCGCAATGCCGAAGTGTTCAACGTGGTGCTACGGCGCGATGAAATGCGTCAGCTGATGTTGAGCTCGCCGATTCCCAGTCCAATCTATTCGACCTATGACATCCGCAATGCCGGCGCGTTCGAGCTGATCCGCGATGCGATGATGCAGCTGCTGGACCGTGAAGACCGTGTGATCCGCGTGATTGGGGCACCTGTGTGGGATGCCGGGTTGCTGATCGAGATCACGATGGAAACCGGCGGGTTGCGGCGCGCGATGGTTGATTATGGCGTGAATATTCTTCTCCTGTCCGCAGTTATTTCGATATTCACGGCGTTTCTGTTGTTTCTGGCCGTGCGTGCCATCCTAGTACGGCCGATCAAAGGCGTTGTCGGTTACATGCAGTCTTATGCCGCCGCCCCCGAAGATGCGCGCCGCATTATTCAACCCTCGGCGGGTGTGACCGAGCTGCGCGAAGCCGAAGAGGCGTTGCAGTCGATGCAGACAGAACTCACCGCGGCTCTGAAGCAGAAAGAACGGCTGGCGCAGTTGGGCGGGGCGGTGGCCAAGATCAGCCATGATTTGCGCAATATCCTCACGTCGGCGCAGCTGTTCACCGACCGTATCGAGATGAGCGAAGACCCAACCGTGGTGCGACTGGCACCCAAGCTGGTGAATTCCATGACGCGCGCGATCAACCTGTGTGAATCCACGCTGGCGTTTGGCAAGGCCGAAGAGCCGCCTCCCACGCTCAGTCGTTTCTTGTTGGCAGAAGTGGTGGCAGATGTGATCGACAGCGAGCGGCTGGCGATTGGGGACTATGACCTGAGTTTTGGTGAGGATATCCCCGCTGGTTTGACGGTGCGGGCCGATCCGGAGCAATTGTTTCGGGTGATTTCCAATCTGGTACGCAATGCCCGTCAGGCGCTGGTGGCGACGGGCAAGCCGGGGGAAATCTCGGTTGAGGCGCATGAAGCGGATGATGCGTGGTTTATCCATGTCACGGATACCGGCCCAGGCCTGCCACCCAAGGCACAGGAACATCTGTTCACCCCCTTCCAAGGCGGCATCCGCAAGGGCGGCAGCGGTTTGGGTCTGGCAATCTCATCCGAACTTATTCGCGGCCATGGGGGGGTATTGACCTTGCACAGTACGGGATCGGCAGGAACTTGCTTTGAAATCTGCCTTCCCAAGGGGGATGTCGTCAGCGGCTAAATTTTCTTGGCTTTTGCCCTTGCACTCTTGAGAACGAGTCTCTAAATCCCCTTTCACACAACGCGCTCTGGTAGCTCAGCTGGATAGAGTACCTGACTACGAATCAGGGGGTCGGGGGTTCGAATCCTCCCCAGAGCGCCAGTGTTTTCCTGCTGAACGTCACATGAATCTGACCTAGCCGTCACATTTGGACCGGAACATGACTGACGGACAGCAGTTTTTGGTTTAGCGGCCTCGTTTTCTTACTTATCGCTTCAGAAGATTCTGAAGTTGGGTGTCGAATCTGTTTGGCGAGCCCGAACGCCGCTTGCCGTTCTCAGTCAATAATCTCACTTGCCGACGGCTCTGTGAAAGAGCGGCCCTATGGGGCGAGCGATGTGCCTGCAACACGCCACAGGCACACTGGATACTGACGTCCCAAACGACGCGGAGCTCATCCACCGGTTCACGGCGACGAGCCCGCAACTGAACGCCGAACAATCCGCAAAACAGCCACAACCTTAAAATTTGCAGCCAAGTCACCACTTTTTGGACACCGAATCCATTTCGGGGACCGCGAACAAATTCGTTGACTTAATAATGAATTCAAAATTAAGTACTCAATAATTAAAGGAACCCATTGCCGCGCCTTCAATCCTTACGCGTGCGGGAAAATCAGAATGTGAGACTCAACGACATGAGAAAAGCCGGCCGTCATTTCCTTCAGATCCCGGGGCCAAGCGCGGTTCCTGACAGAATTCTAAGCGCCATTGGGCAGCAAACAGTTGATCACCGCGGCCCGGATTTTGGAAAAATCGGCTTACGCGCCCTGAATGGACTTAAGTCGATCTTTAAGACTGAACAGAACGTCTTTATCTATCCCGCGTCGGGCACCGGCGCATGGGAAGCCGCGCTGGTCAACACGCTGTCGCCGGGCGACCGGGTGTTGATGTTTGAGACAGGACACTTTGCGACGCTGTGGAAAAAGCTGGCCGAGAAACTGGGGCTCAAAGCCGAGTTCATTGAAGGAGATTGGCGCGGCGGTGCTGATCCCGACTTGATCGAATCCTATCTGGCCGAAGATAAAAACCACGAGATAAAAGCGGTTTGCGTGGTGCACAACGAAACCTCCACCGGGTCGGTGTCACCGATTTCTGCGGTGCGAAAAGCCATCGACAAAGCAGGCCATCCGGCGTTGTTCATGGTGGACACGATCTCGGGTCTCGCGTCTCTGGACTATCAGCATGATGAATGGGGTGTCGACGTCACGGTATCCGGCTCACAAAAGGGTCTCATGTTGCCACCCGGCCTGTCGTTCAATGCCGTTAGCGCCAAGGCATTGGCGGCCAATGAAGCTGCAACACTGCAACGATCTTACTGGGATTGGGCCGACATGGTTGGGCCTAACAAGACCGGCTATTTCCCTTATACGCCCGCAACCAACCTGCTTTACGGGCTGAACGAAGCTATTGATATGCTGCATGAAGAAGGTCTGGATGCCGTCTTTGCGCGACATGCGCGTCATGGAGCTGCGGCGCGCACCGCAGTGAAAACCTGGGGGCTTGAGACACTTTGCGCCACACAGGGGCAGGAAAGTGGCGTTCTGACAGCGGTTGTTATGCCGGAGGGCCACAGTGCCGATGCATTCCGCGCCTCCACACTTGAGACCTATGACATTTCGCTGGGCAACGGACTGTCCAAGGTTGCGGACAAGGTGTTCCGCATCGGCCACCTTGGAGATTTTAACGATCTTATGCTGATCGCGACCTTGTCCGGTGTCGAAATGGGCTTGAAGGCGGCCAACATCCCCCACGAGGAGGGTGGGGTACAAGCGGCGATGCGGATGCTGAGCTAAAGCCAGACTGCGCCGTCGATTTCTGCCAAAACTTTGGCAAAACTCTGGGAGGAGAAAATCGTGAAGGTACTTTTCAAAGCATTAGCGACCACGGCTGCTATGAGCATCGCATCAGGTGCTGCAGCTGAAATGACACTGAAGTTTGGACATGTCGGCGCCCCTGGGTCCTTGTTTGAGGCGACGGCTGAAAATTTTGCGGAGTGTACCAACGCGGCGCTGGCAGGCGAAGTCTTGGTGCAGACCTTTGGATCATCTCAGCTGGGTAAAGACCAAGAACTGCTACAAAAACTAAAACTTGGTCAGGTTGATTTCTCTTTACCTTCTTCGGTGATGTCGTCGGTTGACGATACGTTTGGCATCTTTGAAATGCCCTATATCATCACTGATCGCGACCACATGCGCCGCGTGCAGGGCGAAATGATGGACACGTTCCAATCAGCGGCCAATGACAACGGGTATCATATTGTTGGCCTCGCCGAAAACGGCTTCCGTAACATCACCAACAATGTGCGTCCGATCACTGTGCCGTCGGATTTGGCTGGGATCAAACTGCGCACGCCAAATGGCGTCTGGCGTCTGAAAATGTTCCGCGAATACGGCGCGAACCCGACACCCATGGCCTTTTCCGACGTGTTCACCGCACTGCAAACCGGTGTGATGGACGGACAGGAAAATCCCTATGCGCAAATCGCATCGGCCAAGTTCCAGGAAGTCCAGAAATACCTGTCGGTCACCGGACATGTCTACACGCCGGCCTATATCCTGATGTCCAAAAAGAAATTTGACGCTCTTAGCCCTGAGCTTCAGGCAGGTCTGACCGAGTGCGCCAACAAAACACAGGATTTCACCTATGAAAAGGCGGCGGAACTGGAAGCAAGCCTTCTGAAGGTCATCGAGGATGCTGGTGTTGCCGTGAACACTGCCGACAAAGCCGCGTTCATCGAAGCCTCTGCGCCAATCTACAAGCAATTTGCTGAAGAGGTCGAAGGCGGTCAGGACATGATCGACACGGTTCTTGGTCTGGGAAATACCAACTGATCCCGACACACACATCCTAATCGGGTGGCAGGCTCATCCCTGCCATCTGACAATTTCTAGGGTCAGCGTGCGAGCCATCCCACAGGGAATTCTCAACACGTCTGACCTTTGATCTCCAACAGGCCACTAGCTCTATGGAAAATGCTGACTTTCCCACGCTGTCGCGCATCAATCGGATGTTCAGCCGGGTTCTTGAATGGATCACGATCAGCCTGATGATCGTTTTGACGCTGATTGTGACTCTGGCCGTCATGGCCCGTCTGATCGGGCAAAGTTTCTCATGGTATGACGAAATTGCCGCGATCTTGCTGGCTTGGATCACCTATTACGGATCTGCCCTTGCTGCGCTGCATCGTCGCCACATCGGCTTTGACACGATGCTTTTGCGTATTCCGCGCAAGCTGCGCATTCTGGCGCTGCTCGGCGGTGAAATCATCGTTTTGCTGTTTTTCTTTTTGATGGCGCGCGCGGGCTTGCAAGTTCTCGAAGTGCTTGCAGGGGATACATTGATCTCGCTGACTTGGGTGCCGGTGCAGTTGACCCAGTCGATCATTCCCATCGGCGCGATCCTGTTCATGATCTGCCAAGTGTTGAGCTTGCCGGCGTACCTTAAGATGACCGCTGCGGGCATCTCTCTGGAACATGCTGATATCGAGGAAGAAGTCGAAACCGAGCTCGAAAAGAATAAGGACCGCGTCTGATGTTGATCGCCGTTATTTTTGCAGCACTTCTGGTGATGATCTGCATCAATGTTCCCATCGCTGTTGCCTTGGCAATGTGCGGTGTCTTGGGGCTTTTGGTGACCGAAGGCGCCGATAGTCTGGTAACGATTGCGCTGGATATGTACGGAGGATCGACCAAATTTTCCCTGATCGCTATCCCGATGTTTGTCCTCGCCGGAGCGATCATGAATGCGGGCGGCATCACCGACCGGCTGATTAATTTTGTCGCCGCGATCATCGGGTTCATCCGCGGCGGTCTTGCCATGGTGAACATTGGCGTTTCACTGTTCTTTGCCGAGATTTCAGGCTCTGCCGTCGCGGACGTGGCGGCCATGGGCTCGATCCTGATCCCCCAGATGAAGAAACGCGGCTATAGCAAGGAATTCAGCGCAGCGGTAACATCCTCCTCCGCCTCCCTCGCGATTATCATCCCGCCCTCTATTCCAATGATCCTTTATGCGGCATCGGCCAATACATCTGTGGAGCAGTTGTTTGTAGCTGGCGTTGTACCGGGATTACTGGGGGCAGGCGGGTTGATGACCGTCGCATATCTGTTTGCCAAACGTTATAATTTCCCCACCGAAGAGGCCTTTGCCCTAGCGCGCCTACGTGAGACATTTATCGACGCGCTTCCAGCTTTTGTTTTGCCGGTAATTATCTTGGGCGGCATCTTTGGCGGCTTTGTTACGGCAACCGAGGCCGCTGGCCTTGCGGTTCTGGCGTCGCTTGTTGTTTCTGCCTTCTATCGCAATCTTGACCTGACCCATCTGCGTCGGGCGATGTTGGATGGGGGCATTCAAACAGCGGTTGTGATGCTGCTTGTGGCGGCATCCGTGCTGATGGGCGGCTTTTTGACCCGCGCACAGATCCCACAGCAATTGGCAGAAAGCATTCTTTCGGTCACGACACAGCAATGGGCAATCCTGCTGATATTAAACGTTTTCTTTCTTATCGTGGGATTCTTCCTACACTCTGCGGCCGCCATCATTCTGGTAATCCCGATTGTCATTCCGTTGATCACAGCTGCCGGTATTGATCCGGTTCACTTTGGTCTGGTGGTGACACTGAACCTTGCAATTGGCCAACAAACACCCCCCGTAGCTTCCGTGCTGATCACAGCCTGCTCCGTGGCGCGTGCCAACATCTGGGAGGTATCAAAGGTCAACGTCTGGTTTGTCGGTGTGCTATTGGCGGTCCTGATGCTGTGCACCTATGTGCCAGCCGTCCCGATGTTCCTCGTGGAGTATTTTTACAGATGACAACAACTGAACCTGAAATCCTGGATGAACTGCGTGAAGGCATCCTGTGGATCACTTTCAACCGCCCCCAGGCGCGCAATGCCTTGACCTTTGGCATGTATGATCGCCTTGCGGCAATCTGCCGGGACATGCCTGTGGATGGCGCCGTTCGCGCGGTCGTCATCCAAGGCTCGGGAGGCAAGGCCTTTGCTGCGGGTACCGACATGACCCAGTTTCGCGCCTTTGAAACCGCACAAGACGCCTTGGAGTATGAGGCAGACCTAGCCGCCGTTCTTACAGCGGTTGAACGCTGCCCTGTTCCGACCATAGCCGCAATCCACGGAGCCTGTACCGGCGGTGGTGCAGCTATCGCAGCAGCCTGTGACATCCGCATCGCGTCAGCGCGGCTCAAGTTTGGCTTTCCGATCGCGCGCACGCTGGGCAATTGTCTGGCCGCTGGCAGCCTGGCCCTGCTGTCAGACCTAATCGGCACAGGACGGGTGCGCGAGATGATTTTCACCGCCCGCTTGATCGAAGCTGAAGAAGCACAGCGTATCGGTCTGGTAAGCGAGGTTTTGGAAGATGAAGACACGCTTTTGACCCGCGTCGGTCAGCTTGCAGAACAGATCGGCGCCATGGCTCCGCTGACCTTGCGCGCAACAAAAGAGGCGATGCGGCGCACCCGCACTGCCACTCAAGTGGATGACAGCGACCTGATCACCTCCTGTTACATGAGTGAAGATTTCAAAACCGGAATGGAGGCCTTTCTTGCCAAAGAGAAACCGGTGTGGAAAGGAAAGTGACCCAATCTGGCGGTCCTCTGAACGACATGCGTGTCATTGAGTTGGCGCATATTATGGCGGGGCCGGTCTGTGGTCTGATGCTGGCAGATATGGGCGCGGATGTAATTAAGGTCGAAAAGCCGATAGGCGATGATAGCCGTCGTTTTGTGCCGCCTGAAATCAACGGCGAAGCCGCAGCCTTTATGATGATGAACCGCAACAAACGCGGCATCGCGCTGAACCTCAAAGATCCAAACGCAATCGCTGTTCTGCGCAAAATGCTGGCCGAAGCTGATGTGGTGATTGAAAACTACCGCAAAGGCACGATGGAAAAGCTCGGGCTGTCTTATGAAGAGCTGTCCAAGACCAATCCTCGCCTTATCTATTGCGAAATCTCTGGTTTTGGGCGCACCGGACCCTATGCGGATCGCGGCGGGTTTGATTTGATCGCCCAAGGCATGTCCGGCTTGATGTCGATCACCGGCGAAGGGCCAGATCGTCCCCCGGTCAAAGTCGCAGCACCGATCTCAGACATCAATTCCGGCATCCTAGCCGCGATGGGAATCTCTGCGGCCTATGCAAATATGTTGCAAACTGGGGTGGGCCAAAAGGTAGACACCTCTTTATTCGAAGCCGCAATTGTACAGACATACTGGCAGTCGGCCATTGCCTTTGCGACCGGCGAAAAGCCTGTGCCAATAGGCTCAGCTCATCCGCTCAATGCGCCGTATCAATCCTTTCAGACCGGCGATGGCTGGATCAACATTGGAGCCGCAAACCAAAGCAATTGGCTGCGTCTGCTTGAGGTGATCAACGCGCCCGATCTGAACAATGATCCACGGTTTTCCAGCAACCATCAACGAGCAACAAACTTGTCGGATTTGGTCGAGATTCTGAATGGCTATCTGATCCAAGACACAACCGAAAACTGGCTCTCAAAAATGGAGGCGGCTCGCCTGCCCGCCGGACCAGTCAACGACATTTTGCAAATGCACAAAGACCCGCAGGCTTTGGCACGCGACATGATTGTCGAAATTGATCACCCCACTGCCGGGCCTGTCAAAACACTGGGTCATCCGGTGAAATACAGCCGCACCCCCACCCGTGTTGACCGCGCTGCGCCGCGATTGGGCCAACATAGCCGCGAGGTGCTCGGCGAAGTTGGCTACAGCCGCGCGGAAATCGACGCGCTCATACAGTCTAAGGCTGTGATTGCTGGCTGAGCCTTTAACTGCACCTTCACAAAAACCCAAAAAGAAAGAAACGTGAAATGACCCTGACTTTACAACAGGCCCAAGACATCATTGGTAGCTGTCTGACGTGGCGAAACGTTAATAATCTCAAACCTTTGACCGTGGCTGTCTTGGACAGTGGCGGCCATCTTATGGCCCTCGCGCGTGAAGATGGCACCAGCAACTTGCGCCCTGAAATCGCCCAAGGCAAAGCGCGCGGCGCGATTTCCATGGGGCTGGGATCGCGAGCGCTGTTTGAGCGCGCCAAGGTCGAACCCTTCTTTATTCAAGCCATGAATGCCCTATCTGACGGCTCGCTTGTTCCGGTGGCTGGCGGCGTTTTGATCAAACAAGACGGCGTTATTTTGGGGGCTGTTGGTGTCACGGGGGACAGCTCTGACAATGATGAAACCTGCGCTATCGCAGGTATCGAAAAGGCAGGGTTTGTGGCGGACGGAGGTTAGGATCTTCTCACGCCCGAGTTTTGTTGAAGAGAGGCCGGTTGACCCGGCCTCTTTTCTTATAGCTTGGCAAAACCGTATTCTTCCGCCAGCACATCAAGATCGCGACGTAGGGCTGGTTTTAACACAATACCTGTGTCGCGGATCGCGGCCGCAGCAGCGGTTTTCCCATCGCCTGGCAAGCGAACCGGAGCATGCCCAGGCAATGGTGCAGAAGCTCGCATTTCCGCAAAGATACGCGCTGCCTCCTTGCCAAAATCATCCTCCAACCCAAAGGCCCGAGGGTTCAGGGCCATGACGAACTGACCGGTGTTGGTTTTTGAGGTCGTGTCTGATGTGAAATCAACCACATCCGATCCAAAGGCCGCGCCATTTAGCACACCTGCCAAAAGACCGATGGCGACAGAGAGGCCAAAGCCTTTGGGCCCGCCAATCGGTAGCAAAAACCCTTCGGATTTGCGGTTGGGATCGGTAAGCGGCTTGCCATCTTTGCCGACCATCCAGCCTTCGGGCATGGGTTCACCTTGTTGGATCAAGGTTTTGATCTTACCCATCGCAGCTATCGTGGTCGCCATGTCAAACACAAATGGATCCTGCCCGTCAGCAGGCGCTGAAAAGGCAATGGGATTGGTTCCAATCAACAGGTCTGATCCACCATAAGGTGGTACGTGATTGGCGCTGCCCACAGCGGCGGCCATGCCCAGCATCCCCGCCTCGGTCTGAGGGCGCACATAAAGCGCCAGCGGTCCGGCGTGATTGCCTGCGCGCACGCCAACCCAGCCAATTCCGGCTTGGCTGGCCTTTTCAATCGCCAGATCGCGCGCCGCGGCCATGGCCAGATGGCCCAGCCCGTTGTCGCCATCAATCACCGCAGTTGCCACAGTCTCATGCGCGACAGACAGATTGGGGGTGGGATTGCACCCGCCCCCTTTGAGCCGCGCCAGATACTGGCGCAAGCGAAACACACCATGGGTGCCGTAGCCATAGATATCGGCCTCGACCATCAAGCCCGCAACCTTTTGCGCGTCGGTTGATCGCACCCCCTGCGCGGCCAAAGCATTGGCTACAAAATCACGCAAGGAATCGGTGGGAATCACATCTTTGGTCGTGTTGTTAGTCATGCGCACCAACCCGCTCTTCATGCCAGAACACAATTTTGCGTTGCGCATACATCACCAGCAGATAGACCACCAAACCAACAAGGCTGAGGTACAAGATCAGCGAAAACACCCGCGGTGTGTTCAGCTGAGATGCCGCCACCCGGATCAACTCACCAAAGCCTTTGCCGCCGCCAAGGAATTCCCCGGTGATCGCGCCAGCCATCACCCCAACCGCACCGATTTTCAGCCCGGTAAAGATCTGTGGCAGACCCGATGGCAGCTTCATTTTGAACAGGGTTTGCAACCGCGTTGCGCCCATCGTCTTAAACAACATACGGGCGTTTTCATCCGCAGAATGAAGTCCGGCCGCTGTGCCAACCACGATTGGAAAGGTTGCAATAAAGGCCGCCAAAGCCACCTTGGATTCAATCCCAAAACCAAGCCAAGCCACAAACAACGGCGCAAAAGCCACCTTTGGCATTGTGTCGATGGCCACCAAATAAGGCATCACGGCCTTTTCGCCAAAGGCGGTTTCGCCAACCAAAATACCCAGCGAAAAGCCGATCGCTATGGCCAGTGCAAAACCCAAGATCACTTCTTGAATCGTGATCCAAAGCGCTCCCAGCATATAGCCGCCAGTCAGTAGGTTTTTACCGACAAACAGCATGTCCATTAGGGTTTCCCACGGAGTTGGTAAAATGATCGGCGAAACCATCTCAAGGGCTGTCACCAATTGCCATGTACCGACAAATACAACAAAAACGAAGATCATCGCGATCGAACGAGGAACCGAGTCGATTAGCGACAACTCCTGAACCCAAACAGTATCTTCACCGTCCTGGTTCGCTAGGGGCGTGTTGGATGCAACGTCGCTCACAGGTCTTCTCCTTTGTCCAGCATGCCGCGGATGTAATCAACGATCTCGCCAAATTTTGGGGTCGTCATCATATCCAGAGTTCTCGGACGGGGCAGGTCAACTTTGACAACTTCCGCCACGCGGCCAGGGCGCGGCTTCATCACCACGATCTCGTCGGACAAGATCACTGCTTCTTGGATGGAATGGGTCACCAAGAAGGCCGTGGCGTCTTGCTCTCGGCAAATCCGTTGCAACTCCATGTTCATCATATCACGTGATAGCTCATCCAACGCACTGAATGGCTCGTCCAGCAACAAAACAGCTGGCTCAGTGATCAGCATTCGACAGATCGACGCCCGTTGTGCCATTCCGCCGGAAAGTTCGTTTGGATAAACGTCTTCAAATCCCTTTAGCCCAACGATCTCGAGCAGTTCATGGGCTTTACCCAACGCTTTGGTCGCGGCGGCTTTGCCATCGCGGATTTCAATGGGCAACACGATGTTTTCCACCGCGGTTTTCCATGGGAAAAGCGTGGCTTGCTGAAACATCATACCGATGTCGCGCCGCGTGCCGGTGACAGGTTGCCCCTGTAAAGTCACTCGACCCTGCGATGGCGGGATCAATCCAGCCATAATTTTTAAGAGTGTAGATTTACCGCAACCACTTGATCCGATCACAGACGTAAAGCTGCCTTTGCGCAAGGTCAGGCTTACATCTTCCAGAGCGACCACAAGATTGCGGGCATAAGTTTTGCTAACATTAGACAGTTCGTAAACCGGCTCACTCAATGGTGAGCCGGTCTTGTCCAGCGCGACTGCTGTGTTCATCCGCCAATCGCCTCATTACCGATTGCGGCGAACTCATTGGTCCAAGCAGCGTCTAGGTCCTCAAGTGCAGCTGGGATCTCGCCACCAGCCAACAAGGCCTGATGCCATTCTTCCCAAACCTCAGCAGGGTACCAACCATAGCCATTGTCCATGTTAGTCGGAATGGTTTTTGAACGCACTGCGTCAAACAGAGCTGACTGGAACTCTTTGTCCTCGCCTTCCTGAGGGTTGCCTGCCGCCAGATGTTTCAGCACGGTTTCACGGTTGGCATCGTCCAGTGAAAAGGCATGTGCACGTGCAAAGGCGCGGCTCCATCCTTCAACCAGTTCACGATCATTGGCAATCGTGTCAGCCATGGTCGCAATTCCATTCCCAAAGAAGCGACCAAACTCTGCCGGCGTGATGTCACGCACAGCCATGCCACGTTGGTTCAAAATGGCTGTGTCCGCTGTCGACGACGAATAGGCATCAATTTCGCCATTCAGGAATGCGGCAGTTGCAGGGCCACCATCGCCTACGGTCAGGAATTCGAAGTCCGTTCCTTCGACCATACCGGCGCTAGTCATCACGTTGCGGGCAAAACCTACTTCGGCGCCATCGGCGGTGCCGGTACCGATAACCTTACCGCGAAGTTCTTCAACATTCTGGATCGGCGATTCAGCCTGAACCGCAATGCCAAAATTGCTGCGCGCAGCAACATTATAAATGTGTACAGCGTCAACGCCGCGTGATCGCGCCGCCAGCATTGGACCCGGACCAGGGCGACCGAACTGAGCTTGGCCAGCCGACAGCGCCTGAAGCACCGCACCAGACCCGTTGATCGCTTCGACAGTTACATTGAGGCCCTCCTCCTCAAAATAACCTTCGCCGATGGCTACAAAGACCGGAAACGAGTTAATCGCCGACGGGCTAGGCTGCACGAAAGTGATATCGCGAAGACTTTGTGCAAAGGCTCCGGTACCAAAGGCGCCAGCGACAGGTACTGCCGACAGCAGCGTCTTGGTAAATGTTCTTCTATTCATCATGACTTGGTTCTCCTCCCAATTTCGGGCAATTGATTGCTTGCCCATTTCGCCTTTCACGGCGAAATCCCTCAAACGTTCCGAACTGTATTTCTGAGCGTGCCAACCTTGGCCACGTTGCACACCATGACATCCCCATCTTTCAAAAAGCAGGGCGGCTCCATGGCATAGCCAACTCCCGAAGGCGTGCCGGTCGCGATGATGTCCCCCGGTTCTAGCGTCATGCCTTCGGACAATGACGCGATCAAAGTGGGAATATCAAAGATCATATTGGCGGTATTTCCGTCCTGACGCAGCTCACCATTGACGGTCAGGCTGATCTGCAGGTTATGCGGGTTCTTAATTTCATCGGCGGTGACAATGGTCGGGCCAAATGGACAAGACCCATCCAGCGCCTTGCCTTTAAAGTTCTGACCACCATGTCGGCGTTGAATATCGCGCGCTGAAATGTCGTTCATCACGCTATAACCAAACACGTGGTCATAAGCGTCTTCCTTGGCAATATTGATCCCCGGCTTACCGATGATAACCGCCAGTTCGACCTCATAATCAACGGCTGTCGAAACAGTCGGGAATATAGGTACGTCCCCGTCAGGTGGGGTGATTGTGGTTGGCGGCTTGGTAAAGAATACCGGGTGTTCTCCCATGCCGACATTCTGCTTCTGGGCACGGTCTGCTTCGGCAATGTGTTCAGAGTAGTTGCGCCCAACACACAGTACGTTTTTGCGAATTTCCGGAATCGGCGCCATGAAGGGCGCATCTGCCGGAGCGATTGCATCGCCATGCTTTCCCGCTTCGGCTTGGTCAACCAATTTGGTCAATTCTTCGAGCCCTGCCGGCCCAGAATCGATGATTGACTGCATGGTCGCATCACGCAAGATATGTGCTGTGCCATTACTAAGACCCCGGGCTGCTTTGGCAATGTCCAGCTTTTGGCCATCCTTCAGTATTGCCACGCAAACCGTTGTATTATTCACAGAAATTGTCCCCAGTCGCACTGGTTGCCTCCATTTTGATGATAGGTCTGGCGCCGCCAAGCATCGGCCCGCGGCGACCGCCATGTGTTATTTGAGTAGAAGTTTTCGCCGCACTAGGTTAATAATCAAGCAACCAATCCTTAAATTGGTCGGACCATGAGCAACTTAGATTATTTGGTTAGCCAATTGCGTGACCTTTTGGACAACGCTGGCTACCGCTACAACGACAAGTTCCCGCCCGAACGCGAGCTGTGCGAAAAGTTTAACACGACGCGCAATCAATTGCGCCAAGCTTTGGCTCGTTTGGAGGCGGAAGGGAGGATTTGGCGCCACGTTGGACGCGGCACATTTGTCGGCGCGCGCCCGGTGCTCAACCTTCAGGATGTAAGCTATCTGCGGGACCAGTTGAAACCCGACCAGGTGATGGCTGTTCGCCTGTCGATTGAACCAGAGTTGTGCCGTCTTGCGGCGCGCAACGCTACAAAATCTGAACACGAGCAAATGAGGTTATGCCACTATAAATGCTGTGAATCTTCTGATTGGCGCACCTATGAAGCTTGGGACAATAATCTGCATCACACCATTGCCCGGGCAACGCGAAATCATCTGTTCCTATACTTCTTTGAAACATTGAATTCGCTACGCAGATCTGTTGTTTGGGCCCAGCCACGCACCACTGACAAGCCCCCCTCGGACTATGTCAGTTTCTTTGAGCACAGCGCCATTGTCGAAGGCATCATAAAGGGGGACGGCGACGCGGCAGCGTCGGTGATGACGGACCATTTAAACACCGTAAATTTGCGTCTGAACAAGGCCAAAATCAAAACTTGATCACAGCGCTGGTCCGCTGCGGATGCCGGGGCGATATTTTCGCTCAGATAAGGGCTTAACGGCTAAAATCAAACCAATGGCGAAATTGGTTTGGCGGATTTGCGATCTGCCCCCTTGATAAACCACGCAAATTATCGATTTAGATCTGCAACCGGTCGCGCTTTCACACGGCAGCGCGACGATCCAAGCTGTTCATTTCGGTCCGACAAGCCGTCATTCAATCAGGAGTCGATTAATGTCCAACCATGTAATTCCAACACCACAGGTGCATAGCATTCCCACAAGCACAGGTGCGGAATTTCCAGTGCGCCGTGTGTATTGCATCGGTCGTAACTTTGCCGCCCATGCGGTTGAGATGGGCCATGACCCTGATCGTGAGCCTCCGTTTTTCTTTCAAAAGAACCCCAACAACCTCGATGCGTCGGGCAAATTTCCCTACCCGCCGCATACTTCTGACGTGCACCACGAAGTCGAATTGCTGGTTTGCCTGAAATCCGGCGGCACCAATATTGCGGTGGAGCAGGCGTTGGAGCATGTCTGGGGATACGGTGTGTCGCTTGATATGACGCGACGAGATCTGCAAGGTCAGATGAAAAAAATGGGCCGCCCATGGGAGATTGGCAAGGCCTTTGAACGCTCTGGCCCGGTTGGGTCCATCCGGCCGGTTTCCGAAGTCGGGCACCCTGATCAGGGCCGTGTCGCTGTCAGCGTCAATGGCGATCTGCGACAAGAAGGCGACCTGAACCAGATGATCTGGAAAGTGCCAGAGATGATTTCTTATCTGTCAGACTATTTTGAACTTCAGGCAGGTGACGTCATCATGGCCGGCACCCCATCCGGTGTGAACGCCGTCGTTAAGGGCGATGTGATGGAAGCCGAGATTGAGGGCGTCGGCACGCTTACGGTGAGCGTCACCTAATATCAAAATGTGGCAAAGGGGTCTGCTCTTTGCCACATATCAAGCTAGGCTTGATCGTCCAGTAGCTTCATAATGCTGCGAAATTTATTTTCGATATGGTGCTTCATTGTCTGTCCCAGTTGCTCTGCATCACGGGCGCGCAACTGGGCGATCATTATCTCATGTTCCGCGATCGCAGTGGCCCATCGTTCATCAGACAGGTTGACCATAAAGCGCGCGCGCTTGATTTTGGCGGCCAACAGCTTGTGATGATCTTGCAAAATCTTGTTATTCGCCCCGTTGATCAGCGCCTGATGAATGCTTTGGTTTTCTTTGAAATACCTAGGGCGGTCCCGCGCCTCAAACGCCGCAACCATGGCTTTGTGTTTGTCGTCAATTCTTGCAATTTCCGCGTCGCTTAGCTGAACACAGGCCAGCTCACCGGCCAGTTGTTCCAAACGAGCGATCACGGGAAACGTGTCTTGCAGTTCTTCGCGGGTCACCTCAGCGACGCGGGCGCCGCGATTGGTTTGCAATTCCACGAAACCCTCAGACGCCAGCACCTTTAAAGCTTCTCTCAGCGGGGTGCGCGAGACACCAAAGGCTTCGCACAGCTCCTTTTCCGGAACTTTTTCCCCTGGTTTTAACCGGTCTTCAATCACGAGGTCACGAATGCGATCCACAAGTTCCTGATGAAGCGTCGGCCGTTTGATCGTTCGTGCTAATGTCATGGCGTTAGTCTAGCCTCATAGGATTTGATCAAGCAAGCGGGCGACATGAATCGCGCGCCGCGTACTGGTGTCAGATATCTGATGGCGACATGACGTACCATCTGCAACGATAATCGCATCTTCAGGGGCGGCGTCAATCGCCGGAACCAGATCGAGATTTGCAATCTTCAACGAAACATCAACTGTTGCGGGCGCGTAGCCAAATGCACCGGCCATGCCACAGCAGCCGCTTTCGATCAGCGTCACCTGCGCCTCGGGAATGCGCCCCAGCAGATCCATGACTGGAGACATCGCGCCTTGGGCTTTTTGATGACAATGGCCGTGGACATAGATGGGCTGCGGCAAAGGCTTCAGCTCTAGGTGGGGGCATTTCATCAGATATTCTTCAAGACTATAGCTCTGTTCTGCCAGCGCTTGAGCATCAGGTCCGGGGCATAACCCCAAAAATTCGTCCCGGAACGTAAAAATCGAAGACGGCTCAAGTCCGATCACCGCCACTCCCGCAGCAACTGCATCTTTAGTGGCCTCAATAACGCGCTCCGCCTCTTTACGGGCGTCATCCACGGCGCCAATGGCCAGAAACGTCCGCCCACAATCCAACGCTTTGCCGCTGCCGTCCTGCGCAACGGCAACCCGCAGACCAACGCTGCGCAACACCCGCAGCGCCGCGCGGAGGTTTTCAGGCTCAAAATAGCGGTTGAACACATCGGCAAACAATAAAACATCGGGATCGGCATCTTGGGCTTCAGCATCGCGAAACGGATCAGAGGACCAAACCGGCACATCCCGTTTTTGGGAAACACCGGTCAGAGTTTCACTCCATTTGCGTACAAAACCGATCTTATTGCGGCTGTTCATCAGCCAAGACAGCCTGCTCGCGACCGGCGCATAGCGGGGCAGATAGCCAACAAGCTTATCTGCCAGCTTAGCCCCCTGCGCCTTGTACCGCGCCGCCTGCACTTCGATTTTCATGCGCGCCATATCTATCCCGGTCGGGCATTCGCGGCTGCACGCTTTGCAGGACAAACAGTACTTCATTGTGTCATCTAAAGCGTCCGAGCCTATCCCGCCTGGAATTTGGCCACTGATGGCAAACCGCAACGTATTTGCGCGGCCCCGCGTCACATCGCGTTCGTTGCGCGTGGCGCGAAACGATGGGCACATGACCCCACCTTTTAGTTTGCGACAGGCACCGTTGTTGTTGCACATCTCAACAGCGCCCTGAAAACCGCCCGCCGCACCTGGCCATGCGGACCAGTCCAGCGCGGGTTCAAAGTCTTCCACCGCATAGTCGGGCCCATAGCGAAACAACCGCCGGTCATCCATCGCCGGTGCATTCACGATCTTGCCTGGATTCATCAGCCCGTTGGGATCAAAGCGGGTTTTCACTTGCTCAAAGGCCGACACGATCCGCGCACCAAACATCTTTTCATGAAACTCAGAGCGCACAATCCCATCGCCATGTTCGCCCGAATGCGATCCCTTATATTGCTTCACCAGATCAAACGCCTCTTCGGCGATGGCACGCATGGTTTTAACGTCTTGATCCTGGCGAATGTTCAGCACAGGACGCACATGCAAACATCCAACAGACGCATGCGCATACCACGTGCCTTTGGTGCCATGGCGGGCAAAAATTTCTGTCAAACCCTGCGTGTAATCGGCCAGATCGGGCAAGCCCACGGCACAGTCTTCGACAAAGGAAATCGGCTTACCCGCTTCCTTCATGGACATCATGATGTTCAGACCGGCCTTGCGATACTCGGCTATGGCGTTTTGCAGGCCAGTGTCGATCACAGGCACAACCCCGCCCCATGCGGCGCCTTGCGCGTCAAAGGAAAAGCCTAAGTCCCCCATGAGATCCGCCAGTTCGGCGAGCTTGGCCGCATTGGCCTCAGCACTGCCTTCGGCAAATTCAACCAGCAATACCGCTGCCGGCGCGCCTTGGACAAAGGCTTCAATGGTGTTGCGGAACAAGGGCAGATCACGCCCCAAGGCAATCATCGTGTCGTCGATCAATTCAACAGCCTGAGGCGACAAGGTGACCAAATGCTGCGCCGCATCCATCGCGCCGTGAAAGGTGGAAAAATGGCAAACGCCAACCACTTTTTCGCTCGGCAGTTTGGCGAGGCTTAGCTCTAACTCGGTGAAATAGGCAAGGGTGCCTTCGGAGCCGACCAAAAGATGCGCCATATTCACGTCATCGCCGGTCAAAGCATCAATATTATAGCCCCCCACGCGGCGCTGAACCTTTGGAAAGCGCGCGTCGATCTCATCGGCTTCGCGTTGGCCCAGTTTACGCATATCCGACACAAGATCGCCGTAGCTGCCCATGCCGGTAGCAGTGTCAAACCGCGCTTTGGTTCCGTCTGGAAGAATGGCGGAAATTGCGCGGACATTGTCGCGCATAATTCCGTAGCGCAGAGATTTTCCGCCCGACGAATTGTTGGCCGCCATGCCTCCCAAGGTGCAGCGCGACGCCGTGGACGGATCAACAGGAAACCACAAACCGTGGGGTTTTAGCGCACGGTTGAGTTCATCCAAAACCAACCCAGGCTGAACCCGCGCCATCATAGCCCCCGGGTCAATGTCGAGGACTTGATTCAAGTGGCGCGAATTGTCGAGCACAACGCCCGAATTAACGGTTTGCCCGCACTGAGAGGTGCCGCCGCCCCGCGCCAAAATGGTGACGCCCTCGTCGCGCGCAACCTCCATTGCGGCCTCTACATCCCGCACGGTTTGGGGCACGATGACAGCCTGCGGAACCATCTGATAGATCGAAGCATCCGTGGCATAGCGTCCACGCGATGCAGCATCGGTCATCACCTCGCCCTCAACGGCAGAGGCAAAGCGTTTGAACACGTGGGATTGGTCTTGCATTGTCATGGCCCTTGTTGCTTGTTCGGCCCTAAGTTGGCACGTCGCGGCCGGACGCGGGTATTCATCTCATGTAATATTGAATTCATTATTACAAAAAGCAACGAATTTGGAACACAAATTGCCTTGTGTGATTCAATTCGTATATCCTGCGTGATGAGAGAGAAAGCATGCGCAGTTGGGGCGGCCCTCAAGCGTAACAGGTCCAGCACGCCTCAGTTGAGTGGAAAAGTGGAACGCTCGCACTGTTCGGATTGCCAAGAATTTTACCAACTCTTCAGCGACAAGGGCGACGTCGATCTCTAAGCAAAACGGGACAAATGGGGGCGGTTCTACAACTTCTGCAGACCGCACGGCGTGCACAATGCAAACCACATTTCGAGGCGCCCCGAGAAAATCTATAGTCAGAAAATTAGATGCCGCATCGGTGAACGCACCTTACAATCAAGTCATGGCGGATCTCGCGGCACGTCTGCGTCTAGAGTACCGCCTCTTCGCGCCACAGAAAAATTTGCGACAGCACCCGTGCAAGCATGACAACCGCAAACCATGAACATGGCCTAGCAGACGGCGCAGCGCCGGTTTCTAATACCGCGTCCCGCTGCGCCGTAATTGAGCAGTTTTTAAGCGCTGACAAGGTCGGTGACACCAGCTCTTGCCAAGGTGATCATGCGCTTTCACCGTCTTCTGGCAGATACAGATCGCCCGTCTCGCGGAACTTTTCAGCCATTGCAGCCATGCCCTCTTTCTGCGCCTCAGCACGGATGTCATGAGAAATCCGCATCGAGCAGAATTTGGGCCCGCACATGGAACAGAAATGTGAGACTTTATGGGCCTGTTTCGGCAAGGTCTGATCGTGAAAATCCCGTGCTGTGTCAGGATCAAGCGACAGATTGAATTGGTCTTCCCATCGGAATTCGAACCGCGCGCGGGACAGGGCATCGTCACGCCGTTGCGCTCCGGGCAACCCCTTGGCCAGATCGGCAGCATGGGCGGCGATCTTATAGGTGATGACCCCGGTTTTTACGTCGTCGCGATCAGGCAAGCCCAGATGCTCTTTTGGCGTCACATAGCAGAGCATGGCGCAGCCAAACCACCCGATCATTGCGGCACCAATGCCGCTGGTGATGTGGTCATAGCCCGGAGCGATATCCGTGGTCAGCGGCCCAAGCGTGTAGAACGGCGCTTCGTGGCAGCACTCGATCTGCTTGTCCATGTTTTCTTTGATCTTATGCATGGCCACATGACCGGGGCCCTCGATAATCACCTGACAATCCTTGGCCCAGGCGATCTTGGTTAGCTCTCCCAATGTTTCCAACTCGGCAAACTGGGCCTCGTCATTGGCGTCGGCAATTGAGCCAGGGCGCAACCCATCACCCAGCGAGAAGGCCACGTCGTACTGACGGCAAATGTCGCAGATCTCGTCAAAATGCTCGTAAAGGAAGCTTTCCTTGTGGTGATGCAAGCACCATTTGGCCATGATGGAGCCGCCGCGCGAAACAATGCCTGTCACCCGGTTGATCGTCATGGGCACCATGTGCAACCGAACGCCAGCATGGATGGTAAAATAGTCGACGCCCTGTTCGGCCTGCTCAATCAGAGTGTCGCGGAACACATCCCAGGTCAGGTCCTCGGCAATGCCGTTCACCTTTTCGAGCGCCTGATACATTGGCACTGTACCAATCGGGACTGGGCTATTGCGCACGATCCATTCCCGGGTGTTGTGGATATTGCGCCCCGTCGACAGGTCCATCACCGTGTCCGCGCCCCAGCGGATCGCCCAAACCATTTTGTCGACCTCCTCTTCCATCGAAGAGGTCACGGCAGAGGTGCCCATATTGGCGTTGATCTTGACGAGGAAATTACGGCCAATGATCATCGGCTCGCTTTCCGGATGGTTGATATTGGCGGGGATGATGGCCCGGCCCGCAGCAACCTCGTTACGCACAAATTCCGGTGTGACGTAATCGGGGATATTTGCGCCCCAATCCTGACCGTCCCGCGTCTTGCTTACTGCCTCGCGCAGCTGGTTCTCGCGAATGGCAACGAACTCCATTTCGGGCGTGATAATCCCGGCGCGCGCATAGGCCAGTTGGGTGACGGCCTTGCCCTCTTGGGCGCGCAGCGGGCGCGCGCGTACCGAAAATTCCGGCGTCAGATGATCGCCTTTAACAAAGCCATTGTCCTCGGGCTTGATCTCTCGGCCCTTGTAGCTTTCCACATCACCGCGCGCCTCGATCCACTTACGGCGCAGTTGCGGCAGTCCCTGGCGAATGTCAGTCAGCACAGCCAGGTCAGTATAGGGCCCCGAACTGTCATAGACCGGCAAAGGCGGCTCTCCCGCGGTGGGGTGTACCGAGATCTCACGCATTGGCACACGGATGTCGGGGTGAATTTCGCCGCGGACATAGATCTTGCGCGATGCGGGCAATTCATCAGTGGTGATTTTAGGGTTGGGAACGTTCATGTCGGTGCTCCTTAAGCAAGTCACTCAAAAAGACACCAGATGAGGTTTGGACGGGGAAACACGGGGAGACAAAACCCCGTTGTTCGGAAAACACGAGACCCAAGGGAACACCCCCCGTGCCTAGAGCACCTAGCTTCCTACGCCAGTATCAACTGGGTCAGGTTCAAAGGGTTGCTTCGCCGGACATACGTCCTGTCAGCCTCTCAGTCCCCTTGGCGGGACTCCCCTGCGTAGATTTTCGCTAACTGACGCTAGACGTGTGGTCAATACGAATTGTCCGGTAAGCGCCAATCCCCATTTTTGCATTGCGCACCTTCAGGCTCAAAGCGGCAAAAGATGCCATTTCTACCCACGATCCCAAGTCAGCGATTTGTAGAGTCTTTGGGAAGCTTACGCGCCTGCTTGATGAGGGCGGTGATGACGCTTTGTGTGTCTTGCTTTCGATCTTCGCCAGCATCACAAACCGCTCTGGACACCCCGCAGCCATATCCGGGCGCGCCCGACTATACGGTATGGGTATCGCCGGTTGCATATCCTATTGCAGCGCGAAGGGTGGCGCGTGAACTACAAACGTCTGTACCGAGTTTTCGGTTTGGGCCGTTCTTACGGAGAATCGTCTACAAATGAGATTAGTGACTGAGAATCGCAAAGAGGGTTCGGGCTCGCCAAGCAGAATCAGCGCCCAAATTCAGAATTGTTTGAAGCGATAAGTAAGAAAACGAGGCTGCTAAACCAAAAACTTACTGTTCGTCAGGCGTGTTCTGGCCCGACTGTGACGCTTAGGCCTGATCCATGTGACGTTCAGCAGGAAAACACTGGCGCTCTGGGGAGGATTCGAACCCCCGACCCCCTGATTCGTAGTCAGGTACTCTATCCAGCTGAGCTACCAGAGCGCGATGTGTGAGGGGCGATTTAGAGCTTCGCGCAGCCGAGCGCAAGAGAAAACCCCAAGAAAATTCCACATGGGTTGGTTTTTATAACAGCGGCTAGCGGGCGGCTGCGTTTGGGGACTGCGTTTGGGGCTGTGCGCCGATTTGGACAGGGGTCCTTCCGCCGAACTAATAGCCGCAATGCGAGATTTTAAGTGCGCGCACCAAAGAACATGTTGTCTAAGGTTGCTTTGGCCGGGTCTTATGTGTTCCAACTAAAGCGACCCTGGCAATAAAGGCATTGCGCGCTGCTGCTTGGGCGGAGCGGAGCCTTTCTGCTCAGAAATACGGTCCGGTTGGGTCGTAGCGTGCGTCTGGCTCCCTTGTATTGTGCAACTGGCGCGCGCCGCCAAGATCAAAGGGAAACACCATGCTTCACAACGACCAGTTAGAACAATGGGATCGTGAGAACTTCTTTCATCCATCGACACATTTGGCGGATTTTGCACGCGGAAACCTAGCGCACCGCGTGATTACGGGGGGATCGGGGTGTCATATCGAAGATCGCGATGGCGTTCAGATGTTGGATGCTTTTGCCGGATTATATTGCGTGAATGTCGGTTACGGCCGTCCGGAAATTGCCGAGGCCATCGCGGAACAGGCCAAGGAGCTGGCCTATTACCATTCCTATGTCGGGCACGGTACAGAAGCGTCGATTACATTGGCCAAAATGGTGCTGGATCGCGCACCGGATCATATGTCCAAAGTGTATTTTGGATTGTCCGGCTCAGATGCCAATGAAACAAACATCAAGCTGATCTGGTACTACAACAACATTCTGGGGCGTCCTGAGAAGAAAAAGATCATTTCACGCTGGCGCGGCTATCACGGATCCGGCCTGATGACGGGGTCACTGACGGGGCTGGAGCTGTTTCACAAGAAGTTCGATTTGCCGCTGGCGCAGGTCGTGCATACGCAAGCGCCGTATTATTTCCGACGCGAAGATCTTGCGCAGAGTGAAGCCGAATTTGTCGCCCATTGTGTTGCCGAACTTGAAGCGTTGATTGCAAGGGAAGGGGCGGAGAGTATCGCCGCCTTTATCGGCGAGCCGGTGTTGGGCACAGGTGGCATTGTGCCGCCGCCTGCGGGTTATTGGCCTGCGATCCAGAGCGTTTTGGACCGCCATGATATCCTGCTGATCGCGGATGAGGTTGTCACAGGATTTGGCCGTTTGGGCGCGATGTTTGGCGCTGAGCATTATGGAATGCGCCCTGATCTGATCACCATCGCCAAAGGGCTCACATCCGCCTATGCGCCGCTGTCCGGCTCGATTGTATCCGAGAAAATGTGGGCCGTGTTGGAGCGGGGCACCGATGAAAACGGCCCCATTGGTCACGGATGGACCTATTCAGCGCATCCGATTGGTGCTGCCGCGGGCGTGGCAAACCTGCAGCTGATCGACAAACTGGGCCTGATTGAAAATGCTGGGACTGTGGGCGCGTATTTGAACGCGGCCATGCAGGACGCTTTGGCGGGCCATCCAAATGTTGGGGATGTGCGCGGCGAGGGGATGCTTTGTGCTGTCGAGTTCGTGGCAGACAAAGACAATCGTAAGTTCTTTGACGCGGGCGACAAGATTGGACCGCAGATTGCCGGAAAACTTCTCGAACAGGACCAAGTGATCGCGCGCGCGATGCCGCAGGGGGATATTCTGGGGTTTGCGCCGCCATTCTGTCTAACCCGTGCAGAGGCAGATCGTATTGTTGCGGCTACGGTGCGTGCAATGGATGCCGTACTTGGCTGAGATCTTCTGACGCGATTTAGAAAGAGTGTTTTGAAAGTGACGATGCCCCTCGTAAGGGGCATCGTTTTTTTTGGGCAGGTTTCCCGGATCAGGCCGGTGTTGCGAGGTTTTGATCTGCAACGAAGTATTTCTGCAGATAGAACACCGCCACTGCGATCAGCAGACCTGCCGCGTCGCTGATAAGGCCTCCCGAGATGAGCAAAAGCGCCGAAACGACCAGTGTCAGTCGCAAGTACCACACAGGGCGAAGTCCCCAGAACCATCCTTGTGCGCCTGCACTGAGCAGGAACACACCAACCAACGCCGTTGCCAGGGCCGAGGCGATTTCAAAGACAGTTCCATCCATTAAGAGGGCTGAGTTGTAGAAGAACATAAACGGCACGATGAAAGCGGAAATACCGATTTTGAACGAGGCCATAGAGGTCTCCATCGGGTTGGAGCCGCTAATCCCTGCCGCCGCATAACTCGCCAACGCCACTGGGGGTGTAATCGCTGAGACCACAGCGAAGTAGAACACAAAGAAATGCGCGGTCAGAGGCTCAATGCCAAGGTTGATCAATCCGGGGGCAACCACGGAGGCTGCAACTGCATAAGCCGCAGTGGTGGGCATCCCCATGCCAAGCAGGATCGAGATCAGCATCGCAAAGACCAGTGCGAGAAACTGACTTGCAGAGGCCAGACCTAGCAAAAGGTTGGAGAAGCGCGCGCCTACACCCGTCAGCGAAATCACCCCGACGATCACGCCTGCACAGGCGCAGACAATGATGATCTGGATCGACATGGAACCCGCCATGCTAAAGGCGCGACCGACGGCACGCAGGCCCATGCGGTGTGGTGTGAGCCAGCTGACCACGGCGGCGGCGACAGTGGCCAAGGTGCCTGCACGGATCACCGAATACCCCATAAAGAGGGCGTAGATCAGGATGATGATTGGCACAAACAAATAAGCCTGACGCAGAAGCTTGTTGAGTTTGGGCAGTTCATCCTCGCGCATACCGCGCATGCCCAGTTTGGCGGCTTCAAAGTCGACCATAAAGTAGATCGAAGCAAAGTAGAGGATCGCCGGAATGATCGCGGCAATCGCGATTTCCGAGTAAGGCACGCCGGTAATTTCCGCCATGATGAAAGCGCCTGCGCCCATGATGGGGGGCATGATTTGTCCACCCGTCGATGCTCCGGCTTCGATTGCTCCGGCAACACGGCGGTCATAACCGACACGTTTCATCAGTGGGATCGTCAACGAGCCAGTCGCCACAACGTTGCCTGCAGAGGTGCCGTTGATCATGCCCATAAGGCCGGATGCAAAGATCGACACTTTGGCAGGGCCACCACGGGCGCGACCGGCGGCAGCGAAGGCAAAGTTCACAAAGTAGTCGCCGACTTTGGATGCTTGCAGGAAGGCGGCGAAGACGATGAACAGGATGATATAGGTTGAAGAAACGGCTGTGGTTTGCCCCAAAATTCCTGCGTCAGTGTAGACTTGGCTAAAGAAACGGGCCCAGCCGATTTCCGGCGTCTTAAGAAAACCCGGCATCATGGGGCCGACAAAGACATAGCTGAGGAACACAGCAGCAATGATTACCAACGCGAGGCCAGCCACACGGCGGGTCATTTCCAGCAACAAGAGTGTACCTGAAACGGCTGCGAGTGAAATCCCAATGGGCGCAAATGGCGTGCCCGTGGCATTGCGCGCGAATGTGCCATAAATCGAAATCAGGTAAGAGGCGACGGCAATGGCGCAAATCACCAAAACGACGTCCGAGACAGGAATTGCATCGCGCTCTCGTTGCTCAAACCACGACGTCACAATTGCCCCGACGGTTGCAATCAGCAGGGGGAGGCCAAAGTAATAGGTTTCATTAAATTTGATATCTGCATCCAACCCGTTCCACATGACGCCTTGGGCGCTAATTTGATATTGGAAGAAGAAGGTTGTTGCTAGGGCAAGGAGTGCTGGGACGAGGAAAGGATACCCTGCCAAATGCCGCCAGTTGGAGTTCTTAATTGCCGAAGTAGAAAATCGGGCTGCGGAATAGGTGAAGAACCCTAGTGTCAACGCACCGGCAATGTGCAGAATTCTGTAATTCCATGTTTCCAATGGAAGCGTGGGCAAAAACGGGATTGTAATACCTGTTATGGCTGAAATGGACAGACCGTTTAGGGCCGCAACGTGGAAAGCAGCGTAAAGGCCTGCAAACACAAAGATTACCAGCTTGATAATACCACTGAACGTACGCTCGTTGGACGCCGCAGTGACCTCATCAACGCCCTCGGCGATGGCGCCGTCATTGTTCTGTACATCTTGAGACATTTGAACATTCACCTTCTGCAAAGTGCAAAAATGCGCTTAGGGCGCTGTTGCACTGAATGTTTGTTGTAGGCATGCGAATTCAAAGCGCTGCCGTAGGCCGCGCTTTGAAAGGTGACAGAACGCTCACTTAGTTGGTGAGATCGATCGATGCGCCGTTTTCATTGAACCATTTGGCGGCACCTGGATGCCAAGGCAGAACACCGTTCTTGTCCCAATTCGCAGGAATGGTTGTTGTTGCCGAGCGGTGGATGGAGGTCATCCGGGCGTTGTCGGACATGACCACATCAACAGCATTGTACACAAAGCTCTCGGGCAGATCACATCCGGCGATGGCGAAGTTCCACATCGACACAGCACGCGCGTCTTCTTCCAGCGTTGAATAGGTGCTGGCAGGAATGTCGAATGCCGACACAGGGAAAGCCGCTTGGACTTGGGCACGCTCTTCTTCGGTGAAGCCGACGATGTTTACGTCTACTTGGGCTTCCAGTTGGCTCACTGCGGGAGTCGGGACCCCGACAGCAAAGGCAATTACGTCCAGTAGGCCATCTTGAAGCTGGCCGCCAAGGTCAGTCCAACCACCGTTTCGACGCTCAAATTTCACACCCAGATCTTCAAGAATGCGTGGGAAATAAGTGTCCGATGTCGAGCCCGCTGGGCCAAAACCGATGCGCGCACCATCTGGGATGTCAGAGATGGTTTCGATGCCCTTAGAGCTGAGCGCGGTGATCGAAAAAGGGGTCTCATACATCGGGAACATCGCGCAGACATTGTCCATTTTCAGACCGGGCGCGATGGGGTTGATGCCGTCCATGGATTCTTGAGCGGGGCCCATGGTGGTCATGCCAAAGGCCGCTTGACCGGTGTGTACCAGCGCCATGTTTTGCATTGGGCCACCTGTGACTTCCGCGCCGCCGGATAGGCCGAGTTCTTCAGCAACAAGGTTTGCCCAGCCAGAGCCGTAAACAAAATATGTCCCGCCTTGGGAAGCTGATCCAACGGTAAAGGAACTGGGCCAGCCAGTCTTGTCGATTTGGTCTTGGGCGGTGGCGATACCCGCAAAACCACAAAGGGCTGCGGCACAGGTCATTAGGGAGATCGATCGCATACTACTCCTCCTCCTACAGTGTTTGAGTTGCGTTGACGCTGAAAGGTCTAGGAAGCCCAATTTGAAGTCAACGCGTGCAAAGGGAGGGCCTATTTGCATAAGCAATCAGCCGCCCAGACAGAATGAAACTGGTGGCTAACTGAAAATTTTCATCCATATTTTGACGCGAATTTCTGGGCGCTGTCGGAAATATATTTTCGAAAATTTTTGCCTTTGTCGTGAAACAAAAATCGAGATGGCGGAAACCTCAAAAATCTTCAGAATACCATTGCATACAAGGCGAAACGCGAAATGAGGTGGTCGGACTGTTGATTAATGTGGTGACACCTAATTAGGTAATCTTTCGAAAATATGGCAGTGCTGGCGACTATTTTGACGCTCTCTGGAAGGAAGACGAAACCCGAAAAAAGGAAAATATTTGAGTAGGCGGACATTCGCCGGAAAATATCTAAATTGGAGAGAAATCGCTAAATAAAAGATGCGAGTAAAAAACACTATTGGGGGTGCTCGAGTATTGCAGCCGAATCGGCGGTATGAGTCGAGCATTCCAAGGTTGATTTTGGATCTTGCACGCGCCCTCGTCGCAGGCCAAATCTGCTATGAGGTGGTTTTGGCGTTGGGGTGATTTTGAGGGATAGCCTTTGAGGCCGGTGCGACTTTGGCAGCACCTGCTGAGGCCCGCCGCTTGAGCTGGCGAATGACAACGGGACATTTGGTCTCGTTCTGATAGAGCACCTGACAGTGCAGACAGTTGACGCATTCGTTTGGATTGACTTCACCCGTGGGGTGGATTGCCTGTACCGGACAGGTGTTGGCACAGCTCTGACAGGGACTCCCGCATTCTCTATAGCGTTTGATCCAGTCAAACATCCGCAGGCGCGCAGGGATAGCGAGCGCGCCACCAAGCGGACAAAGGTAGCGGCAGTAGAAGCGTTCGATAAACAATCCTGCAAACAGCAAGGAGAGGGCAAAGACAACAAACGGCCATTCGCGCATGAACTTGAGGATGATGGCGGTCTTGAAGGGTTCGACCTCTGCCAATTGTTCCGCGAGTGTGAGCGAGACAAGCGATGCTCCGAAGAGTCCGAGGAAGATCATATATTTGATCGGCCATAGGCGCTCGTGCAGGGCCCATGGGACCGTAATTTGGGGAACTTTGAAGAAACGGGCTATCTGATTGGTCAGCTCTTGGAGTGCGCCAAAGGGGCAGAGCCATCCGCAATAAGCACCGCGTCCCCAGAACAGCAAAGCGGCTGCAATCGCAAACCACTGGATGAACACCAATGGGTCCATCAGGAAAGTATCCCATGTGAAGCCCGAGCGCAGGTTGCCGATCAGTGCTAGAAGGTTGACCACCGAAAGCTGCGCATTGGCGTACCATCCGATAAAGACAAGTGTCAGGGTCAAGAACCCCATACGGAACCAGTAGAAACGGCGGGCGTTCCATGTTGCCTGAAACTGGAAGAAGAACGTCGCCGTTACGACCGCGAGCATCGCCAAAAGGACAATGATGTCTGTCGTGCGATCGTGCCAGATCCGCTCGATTAACGCGGCTTTGGCGGCCGCTTCTTCGGCGGCGTAGTCGATCACTTCTGGTGGCGGCGCTGGCAAAAAGTAGTCGCCGGGTATCTCATGGCTCATCGAATAGCTCAGGACGGCCGGCTTAACCGAGCCCACCGATCTTTCGACATTCAGTTTGAATTCGAATGGTAGGGCTGCATAAAAGTCGCGATCGGTCGGGATCTTGTACAAATCCATCCGTAAAAACTCGGGACTGTCTTCTGTTTCGAGTTTGGCGATGCGCCGCCTGTCTGACATGTAGAGATTGATATAGTTGCTGCCCTGCTTGAGCTGAATGCGTTCATACATACCGACCTGAGACACCCGCGGATCGCGGTGGCTGTAGGAGCCGCGCCCCATAATCAGGATAGCTTGCTCGTCTTCATCAAGCCAATTCAGCATGCGTTCATATTCGGCTTCCCCCAATAGGGTTTTGCCAATTGTGGGGACAGTTGCGACCGCCATATATAAGTCGGCGAAGCTGTCGTCGCGATCACCTGCCTGAAGGCGACGGGCGCGTTCGTCATGGTGTTTTGCGAAGGCATCGTTGATCTGGCCGAGGTCGAGCGAAAGGCGTCCAATTGACCCGTTTTGCGATAAGCTCGCCCAGTCTGAGATCGCTTCCTGTTCCGGGTCGATCTGGCGCAGGGCAGCGCCATCCAGAGGAGGTTCGAGCCCGCCAAGGCCAAGCATGCTAGCGA
Source organism: Rhodobacteraceae bacterium Alg231-30 (assembly GCA_900143615.1). GTDB lineage: Bacteria > Pseudomonadota > Alphaproteobacteria > Rhodobacterales > Rhodobacteraceae > Shimia. The sequence goes on along the minus strand of FREU01000002.1, from coordinate 20,894 downwards.
CGCGATAGCTAGAGCGTATGATACTGTCATCGACAACCATGACGGTGACAGTTGCTCCGGAGATCATATCAATGCCTAAAGTGCGTAAATCTGGGCGCCCTTCTAACGTGATGTCACGCCCGACATATCGTTGCAGCATCAGGCGTCTGCGGTTTGGCGCGATGCCGTTGATAAGAATGGGCTCGCTGTGATCCACCAGATTGAGACCGGTAAAAACTCCGTCCTGATCGAGCGCAGCAACAATGTGAATGGGCTCTCCGCTATAGCCTGTGGTGCCGACAAAATCTGAGGTGAGAAATGCCCATGCTATGGGCTCTCCCTGCTTGAGAACCGGAACGACTGCCATGTCGTCTTGCGGCTCGCCAAAGGCATCCGCACCGGGGGCAAGGTCCTCAGGGGAAACGTGATGCTGTAGATAAACTTCGAGGTTTTCCGCGCGTATCGGGGTCGTGCCGAGCGCACAGAGGAACACGGTGATTGCAACGAGGGTCGAAAAGAAATTGCGAAACGCTAGCAACGGAAGCCTCCAAAGGGCAGTCGGTGGTTTTTACCCCCAGCTTCGCGGTCGAAATAGGAGCAGATACCGCTTAGTCAGTGGCCCTCGACCAGCTTCAAGGAGCAGGTAAAAAAACGTTGGCGCTGTAGTGTGTTGGCGGCGTTTCGCGCTACTTATGCAGGCTCCGGTCTTGGGGCAAGGTCGATGCTGTCGCAGCTCTTCTTTTTGATGGCCTTGCGCGAATTTTTGCCGAGTTGGAGCAGGTCGAAGGCTAGAAAGGCACTGCGCGGGTCTAAGCGGGGGCAAAGGGCGCAGTCGCCTGAAGACAGACCCCTTGGTGTTGAGGACTTGATGTAAATCAAGGCGCTGGATGCGTTACATATTATTCCTAGCGTTTAAGTCGGAAATATTTGCGTGAGACAAGGTGATTACGATGATGACCAAACTGAAAGATTTGGAAGTAGGTGAGGTTGCAACGGTCTCGGGGTTCGCCGGGACTTGTTCAGGGAGCTATCGGCGCAGGTTGTTGTCCATGGGGCTCACCTTGGGAGCTGAGTTTCGCGTGAGCCGTCTTGCACCGCTCGGCGACCCTGTCGAAATCCGGGTCCGAGGCTATTCGCTGTCTCTTCGCAAACATGAAGCCGAGGCGATCAACGTCCTGCGCGTAACCGGATAGCACCTAAAATGATTTTACAACGTACGATCGCAATTGTCGGCAACCCGAATTGCGGCAAAACCACTTTGTTTAACGCTCTGACCGGACGCCACCAGCAAGTCGGAAACTGGCCGGGCGTCACGGTTGAGAAAAAGCTGGGAGAGGTGCGCCACAAAGGTACTTCGTTGACCTTGGTTGATTTGCCGGGCGTGTATTCTTTGTCGGTGGCGGGGGGCGCCTCGTCGCTGGATGAGCGCATCGCGCGTGACTACATCATTTCAGAGCAACCGGATTTGATCATCAATGTCATTGATGCGTCAAATCTGGAGCGCAACCTTTACCTGACGGTGCAATTGATCGAGATGGGGCTGCCCATGATCGTCGCGCTGAACATGATGGATGTTGCCGCGGCGCGTCGGTTAAAGATTGATGCCCGAAAACTGTCTGAACAACTTGGCTGCCCGGTTGTGGAAGTGGTTGCAACCGAGGCGCGCGGGCTTGATGAGATCAAAGGCCAAATGGTCACGTCCGAGAGTGTGCCTAAGTCTTTGGTTTTTGAAGGCGCGGTTGAGCAGGCTCTGACGCGACTTGAAACATCGGTGAAGTCGTCCATCGAGCATGGAAATGCACGTTGGCTTGCGCTGAAACATCTGGAAGGGGACGATCTTTGCCCCGCGATGACTGATCCTGTGGTTGTTAAGGAAGCCGCGCAGGAAAGATCGGCTATTGAGGCGGAGGCCAAACTTGAGGCAGACACCGTTATTGCGTGTCGGCGGTACGATAAAGTTGCCGAACTTGTTGGTTTGGTGTTGAGCCGGAAAGACGAAATCACACGAACCCTGTCGGACCGTTTGGATCGTTTCATTCTGAACCGCGCTTTGGGTATCCCTGTGTTTTTGCTGGTGATGTATTTGATGTTTATGTTCACCATAAACATCGGTGGGGCGTTCATCGACTTCTTCGATATTTTGGCGGGAACGTTCTTTGTTGACGGTTTTGGCGTTCTCTTGGAGAGCGTCGGCGCGCCGGGCTGGGCGGTGACCATTCTGGCCACGGGCGTGGGCGGCGGCATTCAGACCGTTGCGACGTTCATTCCGATTGTTGCCTGTCTGTTCTTTGCGCTCTCGGTTTTAGAAGACTCGGGTTACATGGCGCGTGCCGCCTTTGTGATGGACCGTTTCATGCGCTTTATCGGGTTGCCCGGCAAAAGTTTTGTGCCGCTGATCGTGGCCTTTGGCTGTAATGTGCCCGCGATCATGGCGACGCGGACATTGGACAGCGCGCGAGACCGGACTTTGACGGTGATGATGGCACCGTTCATGTCCTGCGGGGCACGGTTGCCGGTCTATGCATTGTTTGCAGCGGCGTTCTTTCCTGTTGGGGGACAGAACCTTGTTTTCTTGTTGTATATTCTCGGGCTGGTGGCCGCTGTGGGCACTGGATTGATGCTGAAATCAACAATTCTGAAAGGGGAGCCGACTCCGTTTGTGATGGAGCTGCCACCCTATCATCTGCCAACTCTGGGTGGGATGGCGCGGCGCACATGGCATCGTATGCGCGACTTTCTTACCGAGGCAGGGCAGGTCATTGTATTGATGGTGGCTGTTCTTGCCTTCCTGAATTCGTGGGGCACCGACGGCAGCTTTGGCAACGAGGACAGCGAAGCCTCTGTTCTTTCGGAAATTGGTCGCGGCTTGACGCCGGTCTTTGCACCTATGGGCATTGAGGAAGACAACTGGCCTGCAACTGTGGGAATTTTCACTGGCATTCTGGCGAAGGAAGCTGTCGTTGGCACGCTGAATACCCTCTATACCAAACCCGGTAGCGATGACGATGCGGAATTCTCGTTGATGGCGGGTCTTTCTGAGGCGACGGCGACAATTGTCCCGAACCTGCGCGATGCGTTGGCAATGGCGCCAGATCCTTTGGGGCTTGACGTGGGTGATGTTGCGAACCCTGAAATCGCGGCTGAGGAGCAGGACGTCTCGCGGTCCACATTTGGCACCATGGCCGAGTTGTTTGACGGGCAGGTTGGCGCGTTTGCCTATCTGTTGCTGGTTTTGCTCTATATGCCCTGTGTTGCTGCGGTAGGTGCGATCTGGCGCGAAACCGGCTGGCAATGGGCGACGTTTGCCAGCGGGTGGACGATGGCGCTGGCCTATGGGTCGGCTGTGGGGTTTTATCAGGTCGCGCGGTTCTCTGATGACCCGCAATACGCAACAAGCTGGTTGGTTGGGCTGTTTGCCTGTCTTGTGGGCCTGTTTGGGGTGCTCAAATGGATTGGCCGCGGCCCCAGAGGGCTATCGGTGGGAGCTGAGTAGTGTCAGTGCTTTTAGACCTGCGAAACTATGTACGAGAGCATAAGTCCACAAGTCTGTTGGACCTTTCCAACAAGTTTCGGATGAGCCCTGAAGCGGTGCGCGGGATGATGCAGCATTGGGAGCAGAAGGGGCTTGTACGTCAGCAAAACGATGACACGTCCTGCGGTGGCTGCGTGGTAACCTCCGGGTGCCAAAGTTGCATGTCCCAGATCACGTTTGAGCGATATATTTGGGTGGGCTGATGCCGTCAGGCGCATGGCATCACTCTTGGCCAAGGTGGCGATTCGTTGCTTTCGGCGCGAGGTGGCGCATTTTGTCGTTCTCAAAATCCGGCGTTTGATGGATCGGCGGAGTTGAGCTTAAAATGAGACATTTATCGCTGCGTCTGAGTGTCTCAATTTGCCTTTGAACCTCAGCTGAACCCCTGTAAAAACAGCCCCTTAGAAGATCAAATTTTCCTCAAAATTTATTACAGTGTGCCTTTGAATACATGACATAAGTCAAGGATACGCTCGGTGGCTGCACCTACTCCTGACCAAGACACTTTAGGAAACGGAGAGTCTCTTGGCCTTGGTGAGGTACATTGCTGGGTGTAGATTTCGGGTTTTGACCGGACTGGCCGCGGCGTGTGTCTTGGTGTTGCAGATTTCGATGCCGCCCATGGTGCATGCCTCAAATGCGGCTGCTGGCTGGATCGAAATTTGTACCGAAGCGGGGCTGGTTCAGGTTCAAGTGGATCAAAATGGCGATCTGGCGTCTGGCGAAGCGGAGAGCCCCGCCCATGCTCCTTGTTTGAAATGCACCGACTGTTTCACCTGCGCATCAGTGAGTGAAGCGACCCTTTTCAATACTGTTCTGCTCGGCAAATCAGCTTTGAATGAAAGCCGCCTGATCTGGCAGGCCGAGTTACAAAACGTGCCTAGTCATTCTTCGGTTTGGCGGATGACACGTGGCCCCCCAGTTGAGCCAATACTTCAATCGGCGCGCGCTGGCCGCGCTTTCATAGTGACCCCAAATTCAAAGGGAGGTGCGCTGTGAAAGCAATACGCGCATTTGTGTCCTGTCTGTTCTTCGTATTCCTTTCGATCGGCGCCTTTGGTTCGAACGCCGCATATGCAGATAGTTTAGCAAGTTTTCTCCCTGATCTTTCCCCAGCTGAGTTGGCTCCAGGCGCAGATGCCTTTGGACCCGTCCGAGACGACATCGCGGTTGCCCCCGTGCTCAAGGGTGGCGAAACTGTTGCTTGGGCTTTTCTGACATCCGATTTTGTGGGCACCACCGGGTATAGTGGCAAACCTATCCACGTTGTTGGGGCGATTGATGCTGATGCCATTTTGACTGGTGCCAAACTGGTTGAGCACAGCGAGCCGATTATCCTGATCGGCATTCCTAACAGCAAAATGGAGGCGTTGACCGAAGGCTATGCCGGCCTTGATCTTAAGCGCGAGGCTGAGACTGGCGGAGAAGGTCACGATCTGGATATCATTTCCGGCGCCACCGTCACCATCATGATTATTGACGACAGTATTGTGCGCGCAGGCATCCGTGTTGCGCGCGGTCTTGGACTTGGCGGGTTGTCTCCAAACCAGCCTGACGGTCCAAAACGTGAACTGGATCTGGAAGCGCAAGGTGCTGAGGATTGGCATACCTTGTCCGGAGACGGCTCGATCCGTCGCCTGACACTCGACATTGGTCAGATTAATGCAGCGTTTGCCGCTAGCAACGACGAGCGGGCGGCAAAACGCCCCGAGAAAGGCGATCCGGAAGACACCTATATCGACATGCATATGGCGTTGGTCAGCGTGCCGTCTATCGGGCGCAGCCTGCTGGGTGAGTTCGAGTACAAAAACCTGACAGAATGGTTGGAAGAAGATGAGCACGCCATTTTGGTGATGGGGCGTGGGGCCTATAGCTTCAAAGGATCGGGGTATGTACGCGGCGGCATTTTTGACCGCATTCAGCTGATCCAAGGTGACAACAGTGTGCGTTTCTTTGACAAGGAACACCGCCGTCTTGGGGCGCTGGCCACGGAAGACTCGCCAAGCTTTGTCGAGATTGATCTGTTCAAAATTAAGGCCGACGCCGATTTTGACCCTGCCGCGCCGTTCCGGCTTCAGCTGTTGGCGCAGCGGGCCGTGGGCGCGATCGAGAAGACTTTCCTGACTTACGATCTGGGCTACAAGCTGCCTGAGCAATATCTGCTGCCGGTGGCGCCCGTTCAGTTGGTGGATAGCGATAGCGAGGAGGCCGCCGCCAAGACCGCCTTGTGGCAACGTATCTGGAAAGACAAGGCAGTCGAAATTGCCGTGCTCGGCGCAATGCTGATGGTTCTGACCGCGACGTTCTTCTTTCAGTTTCAAGCCACTTGGAACGCGCGCCGCTTCTATTGGTTCCGCATCGGTTTCTTGACCATGTCGCTGGTCTTTATCGGCTGGTACGCTAATGCACAGCTGTCAGTGGTCAACCTTATGGCTTTGGCTGGCAGCCTGCGCTCGGGCTTTACATGGGATGCCTTCCTGCTGGATCCGCTGGTGTTTATTCAGTGGTTTGCGATTGCTGCGGCTCTGATTTTCTGGGGACGTGGGGCTTATTGCGGCTGGCTATGTCCATTTGGTGCTCTGCAAGAGTTGACCAACCAGATTGCGCGCTACATTAAAGTGCCTCAGATAACCATTCCATGGGCCGTCCATGAACGCCTTTGGCCGCTGAAGTACATGATCTTCCTGGGGCTGTTCGGCGTCTCGCTTGCGTCTCTGTCTCTTGCGGAACAATTAGCCGAAGTCGAACCTTTTAAAACTGCGATCATCCTGAAATTCGTGCGTGATTGGCCGTTTGTGGTCTTTGCCTTGGCATTGTTGCTGGCAGGGCTGTTTGTGGAACGGTTTTACTGTCGCTACCTCTGCCCGCTGGGCGGGGCGCTGGCGATCCCCGCGCGCATAAGAATGTTTGACTGGCTCAAACGCTACAAAGAGTGCGGTAGCCCCTGTCAGACCTGTGCCAACGAATGTCCGGTTCAGGCCATTCACCCGACTGGCGAGATCAACCCCAACGAATGCGTGAACTGCCTGCATTGTCAGGTGCTCTACCAAAGCGAACAGAAATGCCCTGTTGTCATCCGCCAACTTAAGCGGCGGGCGTCAACCGGTTCGGCCGAGATCAAGATCCCAACAGGGAAAGCGCCGGCGAACCATCCAAACGCCAAGACATCATAATTTATGAGAGAGAAGGAGACTTCAATGTCTGAAGAAAGCAAAATGGGCCTAAGCATGACCCGTCGCGGAATGCTGGGAGCGACCGCAACTGGTGCGGTGTTGGCAACAACAGGTGTCGGGAGCACTTTGATGAGCGCTAAGCCGGCGCTTGCTGCGAGCGAAGCACATTTGGCCCCAGGCGAGCTGGATGACTATTATGGCTTCTGGTCGTCAGGTCAGACTGGTGAGCTGCGTATTTTGGGTGTGCCCTCAATGCGCGAGTTGATGCGTGTGCCTGTGTTCAATCGCTGCTCAGCCACCGGTTGGGGACAGACCAATGAATCGCTCAAAATCCTGACCGATGGTCTGACCGACAAAACCAAAGAGTTTCTCGCTGCCAACGGTAAGGAAACCTACGATAACGGCGATCTCCACCACCCGCATATGTCCTTCACCGACGGCACCTATGACGGTCGTTATTTGTTCATGAATGACAAAGCCAACACCCGTGTTGCACGTGTGCGCTGTGACGTGATGAAATGCGACAAAATCCTTGAGATCCCGAATGCGCACGACATCCACGGCCTGCGTCCGCAGAAATTCCCACGCACCGGCTATGTCTTTGCCAATGGTGAGCACGAAGCACCGCTGGTCAATGATGGCTCGGTTCTGGATGATCCATCCCAGTATGTGAACATCTACACCGCCATCGACGGTGACACGATGGAAGTCGCGTGGCAGGTGATCGTATCCGGTAACCTTGATAACACTGATTGTGACTATCAGGGCAAATATGCCTTCTCGACCTCCTACAACTCGGAAATGGGTATGAACCTTGCCGAGATGACCGAGGCTGAGATGGATCACGTGGTGATCTTTAACCTCAAGGAAATCGAAGCTGGTATCGAAGCTGGCGACTACCAAGAACTGAACGGAGTAAAAGTTGTGGATGGCCGGAAAGGTCAGAACAAAAATTACACCCGTTACGTGCCAATCCCGAACTCGCCACACGGCATCAACACTGCGCCGGACGGCAAACACGTCTGCGTCGCAGGTAAACTAAGCCCAACTGTGTCTGTGCTGGACGTCGAAAAATTCGACGCGATTTTCTACGACGGCGCAGAGCCACGCTCGGTTGTTGTTGCAGAACCACAGCTTGGTCTGGGACCACTTCACACAGCCTATGATGGCAAAGGCAATGCCTTCACGACCCTGTTTTTGGACAGCCAAGTTGTGAAATGGAATATCGAGACCGCTCTGAAACAGTTTGCAGGTGAGGATGTAGATCCGATCCTGGAAAAAGTTGATGTGCATTATCAGCCGGGTCACAACTCGACTTCGATGGGCGAAACCAAAGAAGCTGACGGCAAGTGGCTGATTTCGATGAACAAGTTCTCAAAAGACCGGTTCTTGAATACTGGGCCGCTCAAACCTGAGAACGAGCAGTTGATCGACATTTCGGGTAACAACTTTGAAGTTGTTCACGATGGTCCGACATTCGCCGAGCCCCATGACAGCATCGTAGTGCGTCGTGATATTGTGAATCCCGTGGATGTTTGGGATCGCAATGACCCGATGTGGGCAGAAACCCGTGCTCAGGCAGAAGCCGATGGCGTTGACATTGATGACTGGCACGAAGCGATCATTCGTGATGGCAATAAAGTGCGCGTCTACATGTCCAGCATGGCGCCAAGTTTCTCTATGGAGAAATTTACCGTCAAACAGGGCGATGAGGTCACAATGATCATCACCAACCTTGATGACATCGATGATCTGACCCACGGCTTGTGCATGGCCAACTTTGGTGTTGCGATGGAAATCGGCCCACAGGCGACAGCTTCTGTCACCTTCGTTGCTGAACGTCCTGGTGTCCATTGGTTCTATTGCCAGTGGTTCTGCCACGCACTGCACATGGAAATGCGCGGCCGTATGTTCGTTGAACCGAAGTGAGAGTAAATAAATGAAGAAGTGGTTTCAGATTAGTCTGGTATGTTTGGGTGCGTCACCTGCCTTGGCAGCCGACTGGGATGTGCCGGTCTATGACGGAGCCATTTCCGAATACCTTGCTCAGGCGGAGGACGGTGACGTCCTTCGCCTGGGCGCAGGCACCTATCGTGAGAACGTGGTGCTAGAGCGACCTGTAACCCTAGACGGGCAGGGGCACGCGACCATTGATGCACAAGAGCACGGCAGCGTGATCACTGTGACCGGCGAAGGCATTACGGTTAAAAACGTGACGGTGATTGGTTCAGGCTCTGACCATGAGACCATCGACAGCGGTATCCAGTTGACCAAAACAGCTGTCGCGCCGCAAATTTTGAACAATGTCGTCTTGGGCAACCTGTACGGCATCGATATCCACGGCGCACCTGACGCTCTGGTCTCTGGTAATCGTATCGAAGGGCGTCAAGATCGCTTGGTCAACCGGCGCGGCAACGGGATTTATGTCTGGAATTCGCCCGGAGCGATTGTCGAGTACAACGACGTGCGCTGGGGACGGGACGGAATCTTTGTGAATTCCAGTCGCCAGAATATCTTTCGCAACAATCTGTTCAGAGACCTGAGATTTGCGGTGCACTATATGTATGCCGACCATTCCGAGGTCACCGGCAATGTCTCGATTGGCAATGATCTGGGCTATGCGGTGATGTTTACCTCAAACGTCAAAGTCAAAGACAATGTGTCGATTGATGATCGTGAGCATGGCATCATGTTCAACTATGCCAATCGCAGCGAAATCACCGGAAACTACGTTCGCTCAGCCAAAGAGAAATGCGTCTTTCTGTACAATGCCAACCGCAACCTGTTTGCGGACAACTGGTTCGAAGACTGTGGCATCGGTATTCATTTCTCGGCAGGGAGCCAAGACAACAGCATTTACGGCAATTCCTTTGTTGGAAACCGAACTCAAGTCAAATTTGTCTCAACCAAATGGCATGAATGGTCCGAGAACGGACGCGGCAACTATTGGAGTGACAATGCGGCATATGATGTGAACGGAGATGGCATCGCAAACATGCCATACCGCCCAAACGATAGCATGGATCACGTGCTCTGGAGCCAACCCGCTGCCAAGCTTTTGCTTGGCTCGCCGGCGGTACAGCTCGTGCGCTGGTCCCAATCCGCTTTTCCGGCCCTTTTGCCCGGTGGTGTGATTGACAGTTTTCCATTGATGACACCGGTTAAGCCAAGCGTGGCCGGAAAGGGTGAAAATGCAGGATAAGGTTCTGGAAATTACAGGGCTGCGTAAAAACCGCGGTGCGGCATGCGTTCTGGATGATGTGTCGCTGAGTGTGACGGCCGGAGAGCGTGTCGCGCTCTTAGGGCACAACGGCGCAGGCAAATCGACCCTGATCAAGGCGGTTTTGGGCCTGATGCCGTTTGAGCAGGGCGAAGTCTTGGTGGCAGGGCACAAACCGGGCAGCGCGGCGGCGCGGTCTGCGACGGCCTTTTTGCCCGAGGCGGTGAGTTTCCATCCGGCCTTAACAGGCCGCGAACAGCTTCATCTGTTTTCTCAATTGGCGGGTGTCAAAGCCGATATCGAAGGTCTGCTGGATCGGGTCGGGCTGGCGGATGCGTTGGATCGTCGTATTGGCACCTACTCCAAGGGGATGCGGCAACGATTGGGGCTTGCACAGGTGTTGTTGGGCAAACCGCAGTTGGCGCTGTTGGATGAGCCGACCAGCGGTCTGGACCCGATTTCGCGCCAAGACCTCTATGAGATCATTGATGAATTGGCGGCTGCGGGCTGCGCCGTTCTTATTGCCAGTCATGCTTTGACCGAGGTCGAGGCACGCACGGACCGGATCGCGATTTTGCGCAAGGGCAAACTGGTGGCCAATGATACGCTGGTTGGGCTGTCCGCTCAGGCAGGTTTGCGCACGCGCGTGCGGCTGAAAGCAGGACAGAGTGCTGCGGACCTGGCGGCGTTGACAGGAGGGCGTCAGGTGAACGGCGCCTCGGTTGAAATCGAGATTGAGCCGCCACAAAAGATGCAAACCCTGCAACGGATTGCGGCGCTGGGCGATGCGGTGGTGGATGTCGATATCACGCCGCCTGATTTGGAAGAGCTATATCGTCACTATGCGCGGGAGGGTCTGCAATGACACGTTTCTTGGCAATTACCAAAGCTGAATTGCGCATTCTGCGCCGCAACCGCTGGCTGTTTATGGCGACATTGATCATGGTGCTGTTTGCTTTGGCGCTGACTTTCGCAGGCAGTGCCCCGACGGGGTCGGTTGGCGTTGATATGCTGACCATTACAGTCACATCGATGACGACTTTGTCTGTCTACCTTGCTCCGCTACTGGCTCTGATGATTTCCTTTGACGCCATCGCAGGCGAAGCAGAACGCGGTTCCTTGGGTCTGCTGCTGACCTACCCAACAGGGCGCGCGGAAATCTTGTTGGGTAAGTTCGTGGCGCACCTCTGTGCCTTAATCATCGCCATGACCATCGGCTTTGGAAGCGCTGGCGCAGTTGCGGTTTTCTCCGGTGGTGCAGGGCCGGAAAGCCTTGTCGCGCTGGCGCGACTGATTGTGACTTCGGTTGTGCTAGGCGCGGTGTTCGTACTGCTTGGCTATATGGTCTCGGCCCTGACCCGGTCGGCCACTGCCGCTGCGGGCATGGGAGCAGGGCTGTGGCTGGTGTTTGTGGTGCTTTATGACCTCGGCCTGTTGGGAGCGGTAGTGTTGGACGGTGGCGGATGGTTCACGCAGACCTTGTTCCCGTGGATTATGGTGGCCAATCCGGCGGATGCCTTTCGGTTGGTGAATATCGCCTCCTCTGAAGGCATGGCGCTGAGTAGTGGCATGGTGGGGGCGGTGTCCGTTCTCCCGTCTTGGGCAGCGCCTGTGTCGCTGGTGCTGTGGTTGCTGCTGGGGTTTGGTTTTGCGCGGACGGCCTTTGGGAGAGTTGAGCCATGAGGTTTGTGTTTGTTGCGGTTGCTGCGTTGGTATTGGCTGGCTGCAAAGAAGAAGTGGTCGACGCGCCGCCTCCGGTGGATATCACCGAGGAAACCGTCAGCTTTTTCTGTCAGATGGACGTCAGCGAGCATGGCGGCCCAAAGGGGCAAATCCACCTTCAAGGCTTCCCGTCACCCTTGTTTTTCGCGCAGGTGCGCGATTTGGTGGCTTATCTAAAAAGCCCGGAACGCGATGCCCAGATCATCGGTGTCTATGTGAGCGACATGGGCGCGGCCCCCAGTTGGGACAACGCCGGTGCGGGCAATTGGATACTGGCGAGTGAGGCGCAATTTGTCGTGGGAGCCCAAGTCGCAGGTGGCATGGGCGCGCCGGAAGTTGTGCCCTTTTTGAAAACAGAAGCAGCACAGGACTTTGCAACAGAATGGGGGGGCGATGTGATGGCATTGGACGACATCCCTGCCGAGGTTGTGTTGGGTCCTGTGGAAATTGATCTGACGTTGGAGACCCCGTCATGACCCTGATTAATCGCCGCCGGTTTTTGACCATTTCTGCAGTATGTGTCGCATGGCCCGCGGGCATGGCGTCGGCTCAGACAGCGCAGTGGCGCGGGACCGCGCTGGGCGCGTCCACCCAAATGCAAATTGTGGGGTTGGGCCAAACGCAAGCGGATCCAGTTTTTGCGAAAGTCGAAGCGGAATTGCGTCGCCTTGAAGCGGTATTCTCGCTGTTTCAAGACTCCCAGCTTACCCGCCTGAATCGCGATGGTCGTCTTGTGGCACCGTCCCTTGATTTGTTGAAAGTCCTGAGCCTCTCAAGCCAGTTGAACGCGGCCAGTCAGGGGGCGTTTGATCCAACTGTTCAACCCTTGTGGATCGCGACTGCACAACAAGCAGACGTGGAAGCGGCGGCAAATCTGGTCGGTTGGCACATGGTGCATTTTGATAGTTCAGAGGTTGGTTTTGAACGCAAGGGTATGGGATTGACCTTAAACGGGATCGCCCAAGGATATATCACCGATCAAATCGTTGCGTTGATGACGCGCGAGGGATTTGGCGATGTTCTTATGGACATGGGCGAGATTGCCGCGCTGGGCCATCGTGCGGATGGTGCCGCGTGGCGAGCAGGCATTTCGCAGCCTGATGGCACAATCGTTGAGCGGGTTTCGCTCAGGGATCGGGCGTTGGCAACCTCGGCGCCATCGGGCACCAAGCTTGAGGGCATGTCTTCCCATATCCTGCATCCTAAGGGTGCTTCTCAAATGCAGGCGCTGGCATCGGTATCCGCCGATCAAGCGGCTGTTGCCGACGGTTTGTCGACGGCGTTGTGTCTCATGTCACCTCAAGAAGGGGCCGATATGGTGGCGCAATTCTCCGGTGCCAAGATCGAAGTGCTTGTATAAAGGTAGCCATTTACGCGCGCTTTACAGGCGGGGAGGGGCGGCGGTGCTCTGTCGCACCGATAGCTGAACGTCTAGCTCATCAATGTTCAGGTCGCTGGACCCTGTCTGGCCACCTTTGAGGCGCTCTAGCAGGCGTTGTGCAGCCCGACGGCCTAGTAAATTGCGATCTTGGCGCACTGTTGTGAGCGGTGGTGACGAAAATTCGGCCATTTCGATGTCATCAAATCCAACCACCGAAATGTCGTCTGGAACAGATAGGCCAAGCCCGTTCAACCCTGAGATCAGGCCAAAAGCGACCATATCGGAGGCGCAGAAAACGGCTGTGGGCCGATCGCTCATGGCCGCAATTTTTTGAGCCGCATCGCGACCTGATTGCAAGGAGAAGTCTCCGCGCACAATCCAGTCATCGCGTGCAGGCAGGTTTAATCTCTGCCGCTCGGACAGCATCCCCTCGCGGCGTGCGCGTGTTAGCACGTTGCCTTGCGGGCCAGTGATATGGGCGATCTTTCTATGGCCAAGGTCATAGAGGTGACGGATCGCCATTTGCGCGCCCAATGCGTTGTTGCTGCGCACAGACGGCAGATCAGAGCCGTGTACCCATTCGCAGGCAAACACGATTTTATCGCCAACATTATGGGCTGCGAGATGGTCGAGGTCGTCCAACGTCAGGCCGCCATCCAGACAAATCATGCCATCAATGCGCGAATCCAAGAAGTAATCTACCAGTGATTTGCCGCTCTCGTGTTGAACGGTTGTGTCCGTCATCAACACCGACACGTCGCTTTGGGCAAAGCCTGCGCTGATGCCCGCCAGGATTTGTGAGAAAAACGGATTGCCAAGATTTGGGACAAGAACAAGCACCGCGCCAGCTTGGCGTTTGCGTAGGTTTCTGGCGGCCTTGTTAAGCCGGTATCCGGTTGCGCGAATCGCCTCAAAAACACTCTCGCGGGTCTCCTTGGTGACTTTCTCCGGGTCGCTCAGCGTCCGGCTGACAGTCGCCGTAGAGACGCCCGCTGCAAGGGCAACATCCTGTATTCGGATGGTTTTTTTAGGTGCGATAGAATCGTTGGTCATAAGAGAACCGAATATCTGAGCCTTTTTCTTGACAAAACCCTGCGTAATGAGAATTGTTGCTGTAATCGATTACATGGTCAAGTTTTTTGGTATCTGTAATCGATTACATCGGCAAGTGCCGATAACCAGTAAGGGGCTAGGGAGTGGCCTCATGTAACAAACAGGGCGAGGGAGCAGCCCTGTAGGGAGGAAATAAGATGAAGTTTATCCGCAATGCACTTGTGGGCACGACGGCCCTGTGTGCAGCGACAGCTGTGTCTGCCGCTGATCTTGAAGTCACGCACTGGTGGACATCCGGTGGTGAAGCGGCCGCTGTGGCAGAGTTTGCCGCCGCCTTGGAAGGTAACACCGATCACAAATGGGTCGACGGTGCGATCGCCGGGTCTGGCGGGACTGCGCGTCCTATCATTATCAGCCGCATTATTGGCGGCGATCCAATGCACGCTACCCAACTCAACCACGGCCGTCAGGCAGAAGAGCTTATCGAAGCGGGATTGATGCTAGACCTGAGTGATGTCGCCGCAGCAGAAGGCTGGGCGGACATTGTAAACCCGACATCGCTGCTTGATAGCTGCACAGTGGACGGCAAAATTTTCTGTGCGCCCGTCAACATTCACTCTTGGCAGTGGATTTGGCTAAGCCACAAGGCGTTTGCCGATGCCGGAACGGATGTACCTTCGAATTGGGATGAATTCGTCGCCGCAGCTCCAGCGCTTGAAGCCGCCGGTAAAATTCCTCTCGCAATGGGTCAGCAAGCTTGGCAGTCCAATGGCGCATTTGGCGTGATGGCGATTGCGATCGCTGGTCTGGATGCATGGTCACAAGTCACCATCGAAAAGAATGCGGAAACCGCTGCTGGTCCAGAGTATGCGAAAGTCTTTGAAGCTGCTGCCAACGCCCGTGCGTTTGCTGCGAATTCAAACGTTCAGGACTGGAACCAAGCGACAAACCTCGTGATCACCGGCCAAGCTGGTGCGCAAATCATGGGCGATTGGGCGCAGGGCGAATTCCAGGTTGCAAATCAGGTTGCCGGCGAAGACTACACCTGTCTGCCAGGTTTGGGTGTGAACGAGATCATCTCTACAGGTGGCGATGCGTTCTACTTCCCCAAGCAGGACGATCCTGAAATCGAAGCAGCCCAGAAAGAGCTAGCGGCGTTGTTGCTGAGCCCTGAAGTTCAGGTAAACTTTAACCTGAAAAAAGGTTCTCTGCCTGTGCGTGGCGACGTCAATCTCGAGGCCGCCAACGATTGTATGCAGAAAGGTCTGGAAATCCTAGCCACTGGAGCAATCCTGCCGGATGGAAACCAAACTCTCTCGCCAGACACTCAGGGCCAGATCGAAGATCTGATGGTCGAGTTCTGGAACGACCCGTCTTACTCGGCTGCAGACGCGCAAGAGCGTTACGCTGCAATTATTGCTGAAGCAGACTGATCGCGTAAAAACGGAGCCCGGAAATCTTCGGGCTCCGCCATTTCGCGCCTAAAACTCAATTAGAATCTAGCTTGGCCCAGCAGGATGCGGGTGCAAGTGGGGGAGCCTGACGATGGCTGTGACCGACAGCGGGGGGAGGGAGTCTTTGCGGACTGCACCCAAAAAACCCAACCGCCTTTTCAAAAACATGAGCGCGAAGATCGCGTCTCTTCCAATGATTTTCACAGCGCTGGTTGTGTTCATTGGCTGCACAGTGTGGACAATCTATCACTCGTTCACCAAATCCAAATTGCTCCCCGCTCCGGATAAATGGGTCGGGTTAGATCAATATGAGCGACTTTGGAGTACGCGACGCTGGTTGGTCAGTATCGAAAATCTCGCAATTTATGGAATTTGCTCTCTGATCCTGAGCTTGGTGATTGGCTTTACGCTTGCCGCTCTGTTGGATCGGAAAATTCGCGGTGAAGGTGTCTTTCGTACGATCTTCCTCTATCCCTTTGCGCTGTCTTTCATTGTGACAGGTCTTGTATGGCAGTGGATATTGAACCCGCAATTCGGCATTCAGAAAGTCGTGCAAAACTGGGGTTGGGAAAGCTTCACCTTTGACCCGCTTAACAACGCCGATATCGTCATTTACGGCATCCTGATCGCGGGTATCTGGCAAGGCTCGGGCTTCATCATGGTGATCATGCTGGCCGGTTTGCGCGGCATTGATGAAGATATCTGGAAGGCCACCCGCGTGGACGGCATTCCGACGTGGAAAACCTATATCGTTGTTATCATTCCGATGATGCGGCCAGTTTTTGTCACCGCGCTTGTGTTGATCGCGTCGGGGATCATCAAAGTGTATGATTTGGTGGTGGCGCAAACCTCGGGGGGACCGGGCATCGCGTCCGAAGTGCCCGCCAAATACGTCATCGAAAAAATGTTCCAATCCCAGAACCTTGGGCAAGGCTTTGCAGCCTCGACCATGATGCTGGTCAGCGTTCTCGTGGTGCTGATCCCTTGGGCCTATCTCGAATTTGGAGGCAAGCGTCGTGACTGATCTCTCTGCTCATTCTCTTAGCGGCCCGCGCGGCCCCAAACCACGCCGCCGTCTGTCGCCTGCAAATATCATGCTCTACAGCACGCTGTTTATTGCGGCCGTTTACTACTTGCTTCCGCTCTATGTGATGATTGTCACCTCGCTAAAAGGCATGCCGGAAATCCGGTTGGGCAATGTGTTTGCTCCACCTGTGGACATTACATTTGAGCCTTGGGTCAAAGCCTGGTCCGAAGCCTGTACCGGCATCAACTGTGATGGTCTGTCGCGCGGCTTCTGGAATTCGGTCCAGATCATGGTGCCCTCGGTAATCATCTCGATCGCGATTGCCTCGGTAAACGGATATGCGCTGGCCAATTGGAAGTTCAAAGGCTCCGAGGTGTTCTTTACCATTCTCATCTTTGGCGCCTTCATTCCCTATCAGGTCATGATCTATCCCATTGTGATCCTGCTGCGCGAAACAGGTGATGTGATCGCCGCCGCGACGGGTACAAATTTCCGACTGATGGGCAGCCTGTCTGGACTTGTCATTGTGCATTCGATTTTTGGTATGCCGATCCTGACGCTGTTGTTTCGCAACTACTTCACGTCTGTTCCAGAAGAGTTGTTTAAGGCCGCGCGTGTTGATGGTGCGGGATTCTGGCGGATCTATTTTCAAGTGATGTTGCCGATGTCTCTGCCGATCTTTGTGGTGGCGATTATTCTGCAAGTCACCGGCATCTGGAACGATTTCCTGTTTGGCGTGATCTACACCAAACCCGAAATCTACCCGATGACCGTGCAGCTCAATAACATCGTGAACTCGGTACAGGGTGTCAAAGAATACAACGTCAATATGGCCGCGACGCTGCTGACGGGGCTTGTTCCTCTGGGCATCTACTTCGTCTCCGGCAAACTGTTTGTTCGTGGCATCGCTGCGGGCGCGGTGAAGGGATAAATCATGGGAAATAAAGAATATATCAGCAAAGATGCTGCGGCTGAACTACTTGCCACTACTCACGGAGCGCAAGATCAGGACCCCAGCATCGAGATTAAGAACCTGCATCTGAGTTTCGGTCTGGTTGAGGTACTTAAGGACCTCAATCTAGATATCGCCCAAGGCGAATTTCTGGTTCTGTTAGGGTCATCAGGCTGCGGTAAATCCACGCTTTTGAACTGTATTGCTGGATTGCTGGATGTGACCGACGGGCAGATCTTCATCAACGGGCGCAATGTGACTTGGGAAGAACCGTCTGATCGTGGCATCGGCATGGTCTTTCAAAGCTATGCGCTGTACCCGCAGATGACGGTCGAGGGGAACCTGTCTTTTGGTTTGAAAAACGCAGGGATGCCCAAATCGGAGATCGCCGCACGGGTGGCCAAAGCGGCAAAGACCCTGCAGATCGAGCCATTGCTCAAACGTAAGCCCGGCGCATTGTCCGGCGGTCAGCGCCAAAGGGTTGCCATTGGTCGCGCGCTGGTGCGCGAGGTTGATGTGTTCCTGTTTGATGAACCGTTGTCCAATCTGGATGCCAAATTGCGTGCGGACCTGCGGGTGGAAATCAAGCAGCTGCACCAGACGCTGAACAACACGATGATCTATGTGACCCATGACCAGATCGAAGCGATGACGCTGGCTGACCGGATTGCGATCATGCGCGGCGGTCAGGTGCTGCAGCTGGACACCCCCAATGAAATCTATAGCCGACCGGCCAACAAATATGTGGCGGAGTTTATTGGCTCGCCGACGATGAACTTCTTTAAAGGACATCTCTCTGGCGGCGTGTTCACCTGTGATGCAGGGGGATTCCCGACCGAAGGGTATGACTTCGCGACAAAGACCGCGCCGGATGGGGAAGCGTGGTTTGGCATTCGCCCCGAACATATCACCTGTGGAGAGGGGGCCAGTGACAACCCGATCTCGATGGATGCGGTTGTCGAATTGGTCGAGCCCTTGGGATCAGACACTTTAGCGCGGGTCCAGGTGAGCAGCCAAACCATGTGGGTGCGGCTAGACGGTCAATCGGGGATAAAACCGCGAGACCATTTGCAAATCGGGTTTTCCGCAGCCCTTGCCAATATTTTTGACACTTCAAGCGAACAGCGCCTCTAGGCAGCGCTTATTAACAGGAACATATGATGGATTTTTCTTTCCAGCTTTATTCGGCACGTAATTTCACACCTTGGGCCGATGTCCTTAGCATGATCGCCTCACTGGGGTACACGCAGGTCGAAGGTTTTGGGGGGGTCTACGAAGACGCCTCGGGATTTCGCGACATGTTGGACCAAAACGGTCTAAGCATGCCAACCGGACATTTCTTCCCGCTGGGTAGCTTTGAAGAGGCTTTCGACACCTCAATGGCCGCGGCCAAGGTGCTTGGCATGAAAAAAGTCTTTTGTCCGGCGCCTGAAGACATGTTCCGTGAGGGCGCGCCTGCGGCGGAGTGGATGGCCTTTGCGCGGCGCTTGGAAGATGCCGGAAAACGCGTTCGAGATGCCGGTCTGGCATTTGGGTGGCACAACCATCACTGGGAATTTATGCCATCCCAAGACGGGGCGTTGCCGATGGATATCATTCTGGAGCATGCGCCCTCGATCGAATGGGAAATGGATGTTGCATGGGTCGTGCGTGGTGGCGGTGATCCGATGGAGTGGATCAAAGCCCACGCCAACCGCATCACGGCCGCACATGTGAAAGACATCGCGCCCCAAGGCGAATGCGAAGACGAAGACGGCTGGGCCGACGTTGGGCATGGCACAATGGATTGGCCCGCGCTTATGACCGCGTTGCGCGGTGTTGGCTGTGACATCTTTGTGGCCGAGCATGACAATCCATCCGATGCGGCCCGCTTTGCCAAGCGCAGCATTCAGAACTTCAAGACATATTGAGAGACAAACATGAGCAATAAACTTGGTATCGGCGTTATCGGTTGTGGCAATATCTCGGCCGCCTATATGCGTCTTGCTCCGATGTTTTCGGGCATTGAAATGCGGGCATGTGCGGATTTAAGCGCCCAAGCGGCTCAAGCGCGGGCCGAAGAGTTCGGTTTGCGGGCCGAAACAATAAAAGGCCTGCTGGCGGCAGATGACATCGATATCGTGGTGAACCTAACGGTGCCCAACGCGCATTTTGAGGTCTCAAAACGTGTGCTTGAAGCGGGCAAACATGTCTATTCTGAAAAGCCCTTTGTGCTGAGCCTTGAGGAAGGTTTGACCTTGCAGGAACTGGCTGCTTCCAAGGGGCTGCGTGTGGGCTCGGCCCCGGATACTTTCATGGGCGGAACCCATCAGTTGGCGCGCCAGCTGGTGGATGAAAATGCGGTTGGAAAAATCACCTCGGGGACCTGCTTTGTGCAAAGTCCGGGGATGGAAATGTGGCATCCTAACCCTGACTTTTTCTTCCAACCCGGTGGCGGGCCGATCCTTGATCTGGGGCCATATTATATCTCAAACCTCGTGCAGCTTTTGGGGCCGGTGAAACGTGTCACGGCGATGGCGTCGAAAGGGTCTGAGGAGCGCACAATCACCAGCCAGCCGCGCCATGGCGAGAAAGTTCCGGTCGATACCCCAACGACAATCCATGCCATTTTGCAGTTCCAGTCAGGCGCACAGGTGACCTATTGCGCGAGCTGGGATGTTTGGCAGCACGGGCATTCCAACATGGAGCTTTATGGCCAAACCGGAACAATGCATGTGCCGGATCCGAACTTTTTCGGGGGCGAGCTGCGCATGACCGACAAAGGCGCATTTGTGAATGTTTCCGGTTGGAACCATCCCTTTGGCGTGGCCAATGACGGGGCCAACGCCAACTATCGCGCCGCAGGTCTCGCGGATATGGCACAAGCTATTCTAGAGGGGCGCGGCCATCGCTGTTCGCTGGAGTTTTCGTTGCATGTGGTAGAAGTCATGACCGCCATTCTGACCTCTGGTGAGGAAGGTCGCTTTATCGAGATGACCACATCCTGTGAGCGTCCCGAAGCCTTGCCGCCAGCAGCGGCGCAAGCGCTTTTGGCGTAACGGGGCCGTTATGATTCAGAACCCGATTTTGCCCGGCTTCAACCCCGACCCGTCCATCTGGCGGGTCGGCGAGGACTATTATATCGCAACGTCTACCTTCGAGTGGTACCCAGGCGTTCAAATCCATCACTCGCGCGATCTTGTGAACTGGGAACTTGTGTCGCGTCCTCTGGATCGCGCCGCACAACTGGACATGCGGGGCAACCAAGACAGTGGGGGCATCTGGGCGCCTTGCCTGAGTTTTGCGGATGGTCTGTTCTGGCTCGTCTATACCGATGTCAAACGGCTTGATGGTAACTTTAAGGACGCGCACAATTACATCGTGACTGCGCCTGAAATCACAGGGCCTTGGAGCTGTCTCTT